>JAFRNC010000002.1 GCA_017430365.1 Bacteroidales bacterium
ACGCTTTGCTCTTTCTTGATTTTAATCGTGTTAAAATCGGTACTTGCTTGTACTTGTTCTTCCTATTCTGTCAATGAACTCCCGTTCTTTCCGAAACGGGCTGCAAAGGTAAAAACCTTTTTTGATTAAACAAAACTTTTTGTGAAATTTTTTCAAAAACTTTTGCTTCATCTTTCTGCAGCGTCTTGTCAAATAACTTTCTTCCCGAACGGGACCGCAAAGGTAGTTATTATTTTGACAAAACAAACTTTTTTTCGATTTTTTTTCAAAAAGCGTCAAAACAACTTGGGATAATTGTCATCCATCTGCTTCAGGATATGCGAAACCACGATTTCCCTGATGAAAGCCGATTTGTTGCGGATGGAGTACCTGGAGCAGTACTGGTCGATCAGCGACAGTTCTTTCTCGTTGAAAAGGATGCTTTTGCGATGCCTGCGGGCCAGTTTTTCCTTCTGTTCGCTCCTGAAGTCAGGATTCAGGTTGTGTTTTTGAGAGCGCTTTTTGCGTGCCATACCATATATATAATATAAGGTTACTCCAAAGGGTCGCCGTCGGGGGTGCACCATGTCGCCTGTAGCAGGGAGCAGTCGGTGTCACCGACGATCTTGAGCTTGCAACCGTATTTGCGGCACCATTTGCGGCGTATGCTGTTGAATCCCTTGGTCAGATAGGCCTCGAAGATGGGACTCACCTTCAGCATGAATGAATCCAGCTTGCGTTCCTTCACATAATAGGCGAGCTGGCGCTCGACGGCCTCGTCGAAGAGGATGGTGGGGCCGACCTTGCCGGTTCCGTTGCATGTGGGGCAGACCTCCGTAGTGTTGATCTCCGTCGCCGGACGAACTCTCTGGCGGGTGATCTGCATGAGACCGAACTTGGTAAGGGGCAATACGGTATGCTTCGCCCTGTCGCTTTCCATAAGTTCCTGCATGTGCTTGTAGAGCTGCAGGCGGTGGTTGCTGTCGTCCATGTCGATGAAATCGATGATGACGATGCCGCCCATGTCACGGAGACGCAGCTGCCGGGCGATCTCCTCGGCCGCGTTCTTGTTGACTTCGAAAGCGTTGTTTTCCTGGTCCTTCTGTTTGGCGCGGATGCCGCTGTTGACGTCTATCACATGCAGCGCCTCCGTATGCTCGATCACCAGATATGCCCCGGACTTTATGGAGACGATCTTGCCGAACGACCCCTTGATCTGGCGGCTTACCTCGAAATGGTCGAGGATAGGTTCGTGACCCTTGTAAAGTTTGACGATCTTCTCCTGTTCGGGAGAGATCATCGACACATAGTCGTCAACCTCCTTGAAGACCGTCTCGTCGTTGACATAAATATTTGTGAAGGTGTCGTTGAGAAGGTCGCGGAGGATGGTGGTAGTCCTGCTGTTCTCGGTAAAGAGGAGCTGGACGCCTTTGTTCTTGGCAATCAATGGCCATGAATCCTCCCACTTCTTGATGAGGCTCTTCAACTCGGCGTCGAGGACTGCCGCCCGCTTGCCTTCGGCGGCGGTGCGGATAATGACTCCGTAGTTGGGAGGGAGGATGCTGTACACCAGCCTTTCCAGGCGCTTCTTCTCTTCACGGGAGGATATCTTCTGCGATATGCTCACTTTGTCGGCGAAGGGAAGAAGTACGAGGTTGCGGCCGGCGATGGAGATTTCAGCAGTCAGGCGCGAACCCTTTGTGGAGATGGGCTCCTTGACGATCTGCACTGCGATGGGCTGGCCGGGCGAGAGGAATCTCTCGATCTTGCCCTCCTTCTCCAGGATATCGTCGATCCGCGTACTGCGGTAGAGTTGCGTGAAGTCTGCGTTCGGGTTGATGCTCCGGACAAAATGGTCGAATGCCTTGAAGTTCAGGCCAAGGTCGAGGTAGTGGACGAAGGCGTCCTTCGAGTCGCCGATATCCACGAAGGCGGCGTTGAGCGAAGGGAGGATCTTCTTGACCTTGCCAAGATATACATCCCCCACAGTGTATCCGCGCCCCTCGGTCTTTTCCCTGTTGAGTTCGATGAGCCGCTTGTTTTCTAGCAGCGCTATCGATACCTCGCTTTGTCCGACATCGATAATCAGATCTTTGTCCATACTTGTAAATACAAGAAAAATCTAAAGCAGGTCAGACTGCTTTAGATTAATCTGGTTAAGAATACCGGAGACAAACTATTTCTTCTTATGTCTGTTCTTGCGCAGGCGCTTCTTGCGCTTGTGCGTAGCCATCTTGTGTCTCTTATGCTTCTTTCCGTTAGGCATAACTATTATTTTTTAAAGGTTTTCCTCTTTGCTAACCTTGGCAATGAAAGTCTTGGCAGGCTTGAAAGCGGGGACGTTGTGAGCGGGGATGACGATGGTGGTGTTCTTCGAGATGTTGCGTGCGGTCTTCTTCGCGCGGGTCTTGACGGTAAAGCTACCGAATCCACGGAGATAAACGTTCTCGCCGTTGGCCAGGGAGTTCTTTACACTCTCCATGAAGCCTTCCACTACACTCTGTACCTTTATTCTTTCGACGCCGGTACCTTTGGCAATTTCATTGATGATTTCAGCTTTGGTCATGATATATATTTCTTTAATATTATTGGTAGTTCCCTTTTTTAAGGGTTGCAAAAATAGGTCTATTTTTTTAATTATCAAAATACTAGTGCTTATTTTTTTCAGAAAAAATGTTTGGCATAACAATTGACCATATCATGGTCCTGCACTATGAAGTCCAAAAACTGACATTTTGACACGAATATGAACGAAAACGATATACTGAAAGATTTTTTCGGAGGGAGCGGATCTGAAGTCAACATTATCCCCGTGATGAACATCGAAAGTCCGTCCAGCGACCTGAAAGAGGTGGAACTGCCTGAAGTCCTGCCCATTCTGCCGCTGAGGAACGCCATACTGTTCCCCAACACCGTCATCCCCGTCACCGTAGGGAGGCCGAAATCCATCCAACTCATCAACGACGTGTTCCGTTCCGGCAGGCTGCTGGGTGCTGTCACGCAGCTTGACGCGAAAGTGGAGGATCCAACCCCTTCCGACATTTTCCGTATCGGCACTCTCGGCAGGGTCGTCAAGACCATCGAGATGCCCGACGAAACCATAACGGCAATCATTCAGGGCGTCCGCCGCTTTGACATACAGCAGGTCAATATCACGGCTCCGTACATGATGGCCGAGGTGACATACCGCCATGACATCCTTCCGGCACAGTCCGATCCCGACATGGACGCGCTCACAGGATCCATCAAGGATGCCGCCATACAGATCGTAAAGCTTACCCCGCACATTCCCCAGGAGGCGGGATTCGCGATAAAGAATATTGAAGGCTATGAATTCATCGTCAATTTCATAGCTTCCAGCGCGGAGATAGACCCCCCGACGGACAAAGTGCCGCTGCTTGCCATAGACGACCTTAAGGAGCGTGCCCTCAAACTGCTTGAACTGCTCAACAAGCACATCGACCTGCTCAAGATCAAGGATGACATCCAGAAAAAGGTGAAGTCCGAGATAGACCAGCAGCAGAGGGAATACTACCTCAACAACCAGCTCAAGACCATCCAGGAAGAATTGGGCATCAACTCGGAGGAGGATGACGTCAATCAGTTCCGTACGCGCGCCAAGGATAAGAAATGGTCCGCTCAGGTTGCCGAAACCTTCGAGAAGGAGCTCCGCAAGCTGGAGCACACCAATCCCAATTCCGCCGACTACAACGTGCAGTACGCCTACGTGGACTTCCTGCTCGACCTGCCGTGGAACGAGGTATCCGAAGACAACCTGGACATGAAGAATGCGCGCAAGGTTCTGGAAGAGGATCATTTCGGACTCGAGAAGGTGAAGGACAGGATCATAGAATACCTGGCAGTCCTCAAACTCAAGGGTGACATGAAGTCACCTATCCTCTGCCTCTACGGCCCTCCCGGAGTCGGCAAGACATCCCTTGGCAAGTCGGTCGCCAGGGCGCTCGGACGCAAGTACGGCAGGATCTCCCTGGGCGGTCTCCACGACGAGTCGGAGATACGCGGACACCGCAAGACATACATAGGTGCAATGCCCGGGCGTATCATCCAGACCATAAGGCGTGCCGGGACATCCAATCCCGTCATAGTCCTCGACGAGATAGACAAGGTCACCGAGGATTTCCACGGCGACCCTGCGTCCGCATTGCTCGAGGTGCTCGACCCGGAACAGAACACCACCTTCCACGACAACTATCTCGACATCGATTACGACCTTTCCAAAGTGCTGTTCATCACCACTGCCAACGACGTCAGCGGAATCCACCCCGCCCTCAAGGACCGCATGGAGATGATCAACGTCTCCGGATACATCGCCGAGGAGAAAGCCGCCATCGCCGAAGGATATCTCGTCCCCAAGCAGCGCGAGGCGCACGGCCTGACCGAGGAGCAGTTCCCCATAACCAGGGAAGCCATCGACACGGTGATAGACCGTTACACACGCGAATCCGGCGTGCGCGGGCTTGACAGGCAGATCGCGAAGATCGCCCGGATAACAGCCAAGAAGATCGCGCTCGAGGAGCCCCTGCCGGAAAAGATAGGTCCGGAACAAGTGACCGAGTATCTTGGAATTCCGACAAACTGGCACGACCTCCAGGAGGGCAACGAAGCGCCCGGAGTGGTGACCGGTCTGGCCTGGACCCAGCTCGGCGGAGAAATCCTCTTCGTGGAATGCAGTCCGAGCGAAGGCAAGGGAGTCCTCTCGACCACCGGCAACCTTGGCGACGTGATGAAGGAATCTGTAACCATTGCATACAAGTATCTCAAGGCACATCCCCAGCTGGCCGGCACCACGGCCAAGGAACTGGCAAAGAAGGATCTGCACATCCACGTCCCGGAAGGGGCGATTCCGAAGGACGGTCCTTCGGCCGGCATCACGATGGTGAGCGCCATGGCCTCCGCCCTCCGCGGAAAGCCTGTCCGCAGCAAAATCGCCATGACCGGCGAGATTACGCTCCGCGGCAAGGTCCTCCCCGTCGGCGGCATCAAGGAGAAGATCCTCGCCGCAAAGCGCGCAGGTGTCAAGACCATAATCCTTTCCAAGGATAACGAGAAGGACATCAAGGAGATCAAGCCTCTGTATGTCGAGGGACTTGAATTCTACTATGTCGATACGATAGACGACGTAATCGCCTTTGTATTCCCCGAATAAACAATGGACGTAAAGATCGAAGAAAGCTGGAAGCGGGTGCTGGCGCCCGAATTCGAGAAACCCTATTTCCGTGCCCTGGCCGAACGGCTGCATGAAGAGAAAAGGGCCGGAACGGTAATCTATCCTCCGGGACCGCTCATCTTCAACGCGTTCAACCTTACGCCTTTCGACAAGGTGAAGGTGGTCATCATCGGGCAGGATCCCTATCACGGACCGGGACAGGCCGAAGGTTTGTCCTTTTCGGTGCCGCACGGGATACCTCTCCCACCCTCCCTTGTCAATATTTACAGGGAGATCGAGAATGACCTGGGTGTAAGGATCCACAAGGACGGTTCACTGCGCGCATGGGCGGAGCAGGGAGTTTTCCTCCTCAACGCCGTCCTGACGGTGCAGGCGGGAAGACCCACATCCCACAGCCGCATCGGCTGGGCCGAATTCACCGACGCGGTGATACGCACCCTTTCTGAGAAGAGAGAGGGACTGGTCTTCCTGCTGTGGGGCAATTTCGCCCGCTCCAAGCGCGAGCTTATCGACACCTCCCGGCATACCGTCCTGGAAGCGGCGCATCCCTCCCCCCTCGCAAGGGGCGCCTTCTTCGGCTGCCGCCACTTCTCGAGGACAAACGAAATACTCGTCCGGCAGGGCGGGACACCCATCGACTGGACCCTGTAGGGCCCTATGGATCACTGCTTTTCAAAAAGTGCCGCCGGCACTTTTTTTTTACATTATTCTTTTCTAACTTTGTATGTTAAGATAACTGTGAAACTATATTAACCTTTAATAATTACAGCAATGAAAAGAATCCTTTCTGTCCTGATCTGCGCGACCCTGATCCTTTCGGGCTGCGGCAACATGTCTAACCTCGCCAAGGGTACCGCCATCGGCGGCGGCTCCGGCGCGGCCCTCGGTGCCGGCGTAGGCGCCCTCATCGGTAAAGACGGCAAGAGCACGGCTATCGGCGCCGCCATCGGAACCGCAGTAGGCGCAGGCGTAGGCGCGCTCATCGGCAACAAGATGGATAAGAAGGCCGCCGAACTGGCAGCCCTCGAAGGAGCCAATGTGGAAGTGGTCACCGACGCCAACGACCTGAAGGCCGTCAAGGTCACTTTCGAGAGCGGCATCCTCTTCAACACCAACAGCTCCACCCTCAGCGACGCCTCCAAGGCAGCCCTCAAGAAGTTCGCAACCGAGATGGCCGACCTGCCCGACACCGACCTGACCATCCTCGGTCACACCGACAACACCGGTACCGCCGAGTACAATGACAAACTCTCCGTCGAGCGTGCCAATTCCGTGGCCAGCTATCTCCAGAACTGTGGTATGACCAGGGACCGCATGACCATCGAAGGCCGTTCGTTCCACGAGCCCGTGGCTGACAACAACACCAAGGAGGGCCGTCTCCAGAACCGTCGCGTCGAGATCTACATCACCGCGAACGAGAAGATGATCAACGACGCCCAGAACGGTAACCTCAATTAAGCCTGATCCATGGCTTTTCAGGAAACAACCCGTCAATCCTACGGGAGCAAGGTCAAGGGATCGTTCCAGGGCATACTCTGGGGTATCATCCTGATCATTGCCGGAACCGTCATACTCTGGTGGAATGAAGGCCGCGCCGTCAAGGCGAGCGATGCCCTGAAAGACTTCCAGAAGAATTATGTCGAGCTTTCCGACATAACGACCCTCGACCCCGAATTCGAAGGCAAGGCCGTCCACGCCACCGGCGTGGCGGTCACTGCCGACACATTGCGCGACGCCGCTTTCGGAATAGCGGTCAATGCCATGAAACTGGCGCGCAACGTGGAGTACTACCAGTGGACCGAGGACTCGGAATCCGAGAGCAAGGACAAGCTTGGCGGCAGTACGGAAACCACCACCACCTACACCTACGAACCCGCATGGTGCAGCGAGCCTGTCAACTCCAACGAGTTCAGGGATCCCGACTACAAGGGCAAGAATTTCGTCCTCCGCGTGATTGAGGAAACCGAACAGACAGCTTCAAACGTCACATTCGGAGCTTACCGCCTCACTCCCTCCATCGTCGGAGCCATCTCCGGCGAGGAACCGGCCTACCCCGCCCTTACCGATACCCAGAAGAAGCAGCTGCTCGCCAACGTCGCAGACTCCACCGTAGTCGTCTCCGTCAGCGGCGACCAGGTCTATATCGGCGCAGATCCTTCGAATCCCCACATCGGCGACGTGAGGATCACCTTCACGCAGGTAACCTCCCCGAAGACCATCTCCCTGCTGCAGAAGGTCGTCAACGGAACTTTCGAGAACTACATCGCTAAGAACGGCAGGCCGTTCTCAAAGGTCTCCATGGGCACCGTCAGTGCAGAGAACATGATCGAGAACCAGAAAAGCGCCAACAAAATGATGCTCTGGATATTCCGTATCCTCGGCATCATCCTGGTCGTGGCAGGGTTCCGCTCGCTGCTGAACTTCCTCAGCACAGTCTTCGCAGTGGTTCCTTTCGTCCAGAGGATCATCGGAACCGGCATCGGGCTGGTTACGACCATCGTCGGCCTGGTATGGAGCTTCATAGTGATTGCGATCGCCTGGGTCGCGCACCGGCCCGTACTGGCGATAATCCTGCTCGTGGCCGCGGCGGCACTGATATACTGGCTCGTGAGCCGCAACCGTAAAAAAAAACTCAATAATGTAGCGGCCATACTGGTTCTCGTGCTCGCACTGGGCCTGAGCGCCGGTTGCAAGGGCACTGACAACAACGTAAAGAACGGAGAGAATCCTGAAAGGGATCTCTCCGTTGTTTTTAAGGGTCCGGTCCAGGCCATTCTGCTAACTACCGAGTACGGGGAAGGCGAACCCGGATTTACGGAATACAAATTCGACGAGAAAGGCAAGCTGGTTTCCGAAGAGGAGATCTATCCTTTCGGGGAAGAAGGAGACAGTGAGCTCCTTGAATCCCTGTCCGAAAAGGATTCCGAAGGACGCTACACGAAACAGGTCTGGGGATCCGGAGAAGACGATATCTACAGCATTGATTACACGGAATACACCCCCGAAGGACGGGTCGCAAAGGTTGAATACATGAACGGGGAAGGTGAACACATCTCCACGACCAGCTATCAATACGATGAGGCCGGCAACCAGACGTCCACGTTCACCAAGAACTATTTCAACAATTCCACCTACTCGGACGAGCGCGAATATGACAGCCAGAACAGGATTCTGAAATCAGTTTCTTCATACGACGGAAAAGTCAGCAGTATCCAGACCTATCAATACGACGTGGACGGCTGGGACTCCGTATGTGAGACTGAATGGGTAGATCTCGGCAAGAAAGCCCTCCAGTACGAAAAAATGCTGAAAGATGTGGAGTCGACGGCTGTCAGGCACTTCGAAACCGACGGGAACGGAACGCGCATGACTTTCAGCGATACGGTATTCATCGATGCGAAAGGCATGCGCCATGAGCGCAATTATTACAACTACGACAACGAGTACTCATACGAAGGCGTTTTCAATAAAAAGGGGTATCTGACTCATTACGAACTGTTCAAAGGCAAGAGCACCCTTCCCTGCAAGACGCTCGATTTCGAGATGGCTCCTGACGGGGAAAGCCTGAAAAGCGTGACATACCGCACCCAGGAATTCGGACAGGTCAACGAGCAGAAGCTCCCGCAAGTCTGGGAAACCGACACTTACGGAAACTGGACCGACAGGACTCTCGGCTTCCGGTATTCACCCGACCTGTTCTATATGGACAATCCCGAACAATTCTACCAACAGGCGGCGACCCAGCACCGCACCATCACCTATTATGGAGTTGACCAGGGTCAGAACTACGGCTTCGAAGGGAAGAACGGGGACAGCCAGTTGCGCTTGCAGTGGACGAACGACAACGGCGTGCTTTGCGGAGAAGCCATCCTTGACGGCGATCCCGTGCGCATAGTCGGAACCAAGGAAAGAGGTTCCCTCGACT
Source organism: Bacteroidales bacterium (assembly GCA_017430365.1). GTDB lineage: Bacteria > Bacteroidota > Bacteroidia > Bacteroidales > UBA932 > Cacconaster. The sequence continues at coordinate 9,093 of JAFRNC010000002.1, forward strand.
GGCACATAGTCGCTCTCCAGAAGGACGGAACGATTCCCTGGCACCTGTACTTTGATTCCGAAGGCGACAAACGCACAGCCACCATCGTCAAGGGTATGGATGAGTACAAGATTCCGATGACTGCCACGCGCAAGGGGCTGAAAACGTACAGTTTCAAAGCCAAGTCCGATGATATCGTAGGTCTGTATGAATACAAGGACAAAGGCGGTGATACCGGAGACGGTCAGCTCGACGTATCCCGCTGCGGAGAGAATTGGGAAGACTACCATTTTGAAATCTCCAATACAGGCCCGGCTCCCTCTTTCAACATGGCCACAGATGAGTTCACGTCTTCTCCTGATGAGTCGCTCCGGTTCTACAACTACCTCTGGAACGACGATTCGGAGACCAGCTTCTCCTACACGATACGTTTCTTCGACGGTTTTGCCGTCATCCAGCGGGAATCGGGCAGCCCGATGGGTTTCTTCGGAATGGGTATGACTGTCGCCGGAATATACGCCAAACTCCCTTCTGTCGGTTAATTGAATGAGAACTGCTATTTTCCCGGGATCTTTCGATCCCTTCACCCTCGGTCACATGGACATCCTGCGCTCTGCGCTCAAGATGTTCGACAAAGTGATAGTTGCGGTCGGCTACAACAGCGCCAAGAGCGGTTTCTTCAGCCCCGACCTCCGCGTCCGGATCATTGAAGATGCGGTCGCCGGACTCGAGAACGTCGAAGTCTGCTCCTACCGCGGGCTGACGGTCGATTTCTGCAAGGAGAAAGGCGCCGGATGCATAATCCGCGGCCTTCGCACAACCACCGATTTCGAGATGGAGAGCGTAATCGCCCAGGCCAACAGGAAAATGGCTCCGGACATCCTAAGCATTTTCATCCCCGCCGGCCATGAGTACTCCTTCATCTCCTCCACCGTAGTAAGGGACGTCCTCAACAACGGGGGAAGCGCCAAGTGCTTCCTGCCCAAGAATGTCGATATCGACAAATATCTCTTGCTAAGGAACGAATAGGATATGAGGCGGATTCTGCTTGCAATAGGTTTACTCCTCACCTTTTTCGGGAGCCCGGTTGCCCAGGAGAAGGTCGCAGTGCACGATTCCGTCTCCGCCTATCTGCAGACCCTGCTCGAAGAACCGGTCGACACCATCATTGCGCGTGTCGACCGGCTCATCGACTCGGTCGGCACACAGCAGCCGGAACTGCAGTCGAAGGTCGCCGGCATAGCCTTCGACTTCTTCACCCAGTCACCGGTGATGGGCCACGACGCGGTGGCCGTCCATATCGCCGACGACTGGTTCCTCAACGATAAACTCAAGATGGAGAATGAGGGCCTCTATCCCATTCTCTACACATATGCCGAATTCAACCGCAGTTCCCTGATCGGAAAACCCGCTCCTTCACTCGTGATGGAGGACATCGAGGGGAACATGCAGGAAATACGTTCCTCCCCCGCCTCCTACAAGGTACTGTTCTTCTACGACACGGAATGTTCCACCTGCCGGAAGGAGGCCCCGGTCCTGGCGGAACTCATGCGCAACTACAGCGGAGAGCCTTTGACGCTATACGCCGTCTACACCCAGGCCGACCGGCAGGCATGGGAGAAATATGTCTCCGAGACGTTCACCCCCATAGAAAACCCTTCCGTTACAGTCGTACATCTGTGGGACCCCGAAGCCGCTACCGGCTTCCACAAGAAATACGCGGTCCTTTCCACTCCCATGCTCTTCCTGCTCGACGGGCAGAACATCATCATGGGACGCGGACTGGACTGCGAAGCCCTCGCCGGGCTGCTCGATCTCGATAATGCGCAGATACTCCAGTTCAAGCGTCTTTTCGACCAGGTTTTCTCCGCGTTCGAACCCCTCGGTTTCCAGAATGTGGAGAGCATTATCGAGGCATTCCATGAGAGGACCGAGGCCGATCCTGCCCTCCACAGGGAAACGATGCTCAACCTGTTCAACTATCTCCGCTCCAGTGACGTCCTCGCCAAGCAGCAGGGGGCCATCCACCTGGCGGAAAAATATATCGCCGCCGATCCCGAATCCTGGTCCCCTGAATTCTACGAAAGGATAGTCCACGCCCTTGCGCAGGCGAGACTCAATCCGGTTGGGACACGTGCGACGGACCTGCGGCTCCAGAACAAGCGGGGACGCACGGTCAACATGCTCGACAACAAGCATTTCGCCACGATTCTCTTCTTCCACCTGATAGACTGCAGGCAGTGCGCCCAGGAGTTCGAGGAACTGAAGAGGATACGGGCCGCGCTATATGACATGGACATAAAAGTCGTGATGATATATGTCGGCCTTGAACAGGAGAAATGGCGCAAGTTTGTCCGCAAGCAGTGGCCCAGCCATTGGAAATACCTCAACGATTTCAAAGGCACCAGCGGAATGCGGCAGCGCTATGACTTGGAGTATGTCCCCCACCTGTATCTGCTCGACGAGAACGGCGTCATCATCGCCAAAGACATACGCGTAAGCGAACTGAAAGACATCCTGATCCAATTATGATAAGCGGAGAATACCTTCGATTCTACGAAGCGCTCCTTCCGGTCATTCCGAAGGAGCGCATGTTCCACGATGCGCTGAGTACCCTCGCATACGGCACCGACGCCTCATTCTACAGGCTGATTCCCAAACTGGTCATCCGCGCCCGCGACGAAAGGGAAATATCGGCCATACTGCACCAGGCTGACCTGCAGAACATTCCCGTGACTTTCCGGGCGGCAGGCACATCCCTCTCCGGCCAGGCTATCAGCGACTCCGTGCTGGTCATCGTATCGCACGGTTGGCAGAACTGGAAGGTGCTTGACGAAGGGCGCAGGATCAGGCTTCAGCCCGGAATCAGGGGCGGCCGTGCCAACACCTTCCTCGTGAAATACGGAAGGAAAATCGGCCCCGACCCTGCATCCATCGACTCCGCCATGATCGGCGGCATTGCCGCCAACAACGCCAGCGGAATGTGCTGCGGCACCTCCGAGAACTCCTACAAGACAATGGCGGACATCCGCATCATCCTGCCTGACGGCACCATCCTCGACACAGGGGACAAGGCCTCCTGCGAGGAGTTCAGGCATACCCATTCCGCTTTCCTGGAGGGCATAGCGGCCATCGCCGGGGAGATCGGCGCGGATCAGGAACTGTCGGAACGGATACGCCGCAAATACAAGATCAAGAACACGACCGGCTATTCACTGAACGCCTTCGTGGACTACAGCGACCCGATCGACATCGTCAAACACCTTGTCATAGGCTCTGAAGGCACATTGGCCTTCATCTCGGACATCACCTACAACACCGTGGTCGACCACAGGCACAAGGCGCTGGCGATGATTACCTACACGAACATCGCACTGGCGTGCGAGGCCGTGCAGATTCTCAAGGCCCAGGGGCTGGTCTCCGCCGTGGAACTTATCGACCGTGCAGGAGTGCGCAGCGTCGACCAGACACCCGGAATCCCCGAATTCCTGAAGACCATAGGCCCTGAAAGCTGCGTCATACTGGTCGAGACACGGGCCTCGTCGGCCGAAGATCTCTCTTCAAGGGTTTCCGCCATCACGGACGGAATCGCCTCCGTGCCGACCGAACTCCCCTTCGCCTTCACGACCGACGCGAAGGAGCAGGCCACGCTCTGGAAACTCCGCAAGGAGATGCTTCCCACCGTGGCGGGAATGCGCCGCAGCGGGACCACGGCGATCATCGAGGACATATGCTTCCCCATAGAGAAACTGGCCGAAGCCACCGTCCGCCTCCGCGAAGTCTTCGCCGCCGACGGATATGCTGACGCCGTCATATTCGGACACGCCCTGGCCGGCAATCTCCACTTCATGTTCAACCAGGACTTCTCTACGGCTGCCGAGGTCGAGAAATACAAGCGCTTCATGGACGACATCGTCCGGCTCGTCGTAGACCGTTATGACGGTTCGCTCAAAGCAGAACACGGAACAGGCCGGAACATGGCTCCTTTCGTAGAGTACGAATGGGGCCGCCAGGCTTACGCATTGATGCAGAGGGTCAAAGCCCTGTTCGACCCTAAGGGCATCCTGAATCCGGGCGTTATCCTCAATACCGATCCTCTCGCGCATATCTCAAACCTGAAGCCGATTCCTTCCACGCGGCAGATAGTTGACAAGTGCATGGAATGCGGCTTCTGCGAAGGCTATTGCGTGGCGGAAGGTCTCACCCTTTCGCCCAGGCAGAGGGTCGCAGCGTTCCGCGAGATCGAGAGGCTGCGCGCCTCGGGCGAGGAACCGCACCGTGCGGCGGAAATGCAGAAACTCTATAAATATGCCGGCGAGCAGACATGCGCCACGGACTCCCTCTGCAACCTCCACTGCCCAGTGAAGGCAGATGCAGGAAAACTCATCAAGGAACTGCGGCATGAGAGCCATTCCCCCCGCAGCGAGAAGCGGGCCGTGTGGCTGGCCGGGCATATGGCCGGCGTCACATCCGCATTCCGTGGCGGGCTTAAATGCCTGAATGGGCTGCGTACCGTTTTCGGCACGAAAGCTTTCGGAGCCATGGCCCGCGGGCTTCGGACAGCGACAGGCAACGCGTTGCCTTTATGGAATGAGTATATGCCGACCGGAGCATCCCGGATCCGGGTGCCGGCCGTCTCTGAAGAACGCGGGCTGAAGGTTGTATATTTCCCCTCCTGCATTACCCGGAGCATGGGTACGACCAAGGCCTACTCTAAAGAGAAAGAAGTAACCCAGGTTACGGCCGCCCTGCTTGAAGCCGCCGGATTCCAGATAATCTATCCCGAAAAGATGGATTCGCTATGCTGCGGCATGCTCTTCTCGAGCAAGGGCTATGTGGAGGCCGGGCAGAAGGCCTCGGATTCGCTGAAAGCGGCGCTCATGAAGGCTTCCGACGGAGGCCGTATCCCTATCCTGTGCGACATGAGTCCCTGCCTTTATACGATGAAATCCAACTTCGGCGACGAACTTCCCTTGTACGAACCCGCCGAGTTCATCGAAAAATACGTGCTGGATAATCTGACACTGAATCCGGTCGACGAAAAGGTCGCGGTGTTCGCTGTCTGTTCGGCCAGGAAGATGGGAGTCGATCCCTGCCTCCGCCGAGTTGCTGAGCGCTGCGCCCGCGAAGTCGTTGTCGTCGATTCCAACTGCGACGGATTCGCAGGAGACCGGGGCTTCTTCTTCCCCGAGCTCAACGAACATGGTCTCAGGGACCTGAAGCGTCAGGTGGAAGGGTGTAACGAAGGCTTTGCCGTCAGCCGTACCTGTGAAATCGGTCTCTCCAGGGCCGGCGGCATAGTCTTCAAGTCAATAGTCTACCTCGTGGCTGCCGCCGCGGGGGTGGACATCCGGAAAGCTTAGCTCTCAGGAAGACGACGCCTGTCAGAAGAATCTGGCGATCTCTTCGAGTTCGCGGTGCACGGGACTCTTCGGCTCTTCAGCCCTGTAGCCCAGGGCAATGACGGCCGTGATCATCTCCTCGCCGGGAATGTGGAAATAGTTGCGGATGGTATCAGCGTCGCGCATACCCATGATCAACGTGTCGAATCCCATCGCACGGGCGGTCAGCACCAGATAGGCATTGCTGAGACCGTTGTCATAGGCACCCCAGTAATCGCCCAGGTCGTTGGTCTGCTGGCCGCGGAAGAAACCCGACTTGCCTTTTTCGAAGGTCGAGACAATGAGCACGGGAGCGTTCTTGATCCTCTCCTTGTTGCCACCGACCATGTCCTGGACGGCAGCCACCGCTTCCGGGCTGATAGCCACATAATACTTGCTGGGCTGCTGGTTGGCCCATGAGGGAGCCTCCTGAGTTTTGGTAAGCAGAGTACGGACCTCAGCCTCGGAAATGGTCTTGGTCGCATCGTAGCTGCGTATGCTGCGGCGCGAGGTCAGCACGTCGTTGAAGGAGGGAGCATCCGTCGTCCCATTGCCGGAGCAGCCCGACAGGGAGGCAAGGCCGAGCAGCATCGCGGCCACTGCGAGGATAATAGTTCTGGTTTTCATCGTGTACGGATATTTTCACAAATATATGCATTTTTTCGCTGCAATGTACACATCAGTCAATCAGCTACTTATACAAGTTGATCCCCCTGTTTTCGAGGGGGATCACTTCGCATAAGCAGCTGTAAATCAATTGCGTCCGTTGCAGCGGAAAACAAGGGCCGGGATCAAAGGAAAAACATTATCTTTACCGTATGAAAACAACGTATGCCAATACAAAGCATCCGGACAGGCTGGCGTGGATCCTCGGCCTGGCGGCCGTCCTGGGTTACGCGGGATACCTGGTGCTGATGCCCTCGGAAAAAACCGCATGGCAGATAGTGCGCATGATCCTCTATCCGATAGCCATAGCCGCTACGGTATGGTTTCCGCTCAGCACGGTCAAATGCACGGTCGACGACGAGGCGGGAACGCTGTTCACCCCGGAGAACAAGAAGACGCCGATGATGATTGCCGACATCGACCGCATCACCCGGGTGACGAACCGGAAGGGCAAGCTGCGTTACCTCAATATCCACGAAGCCGGCGTGCGTTTTGTCGACGTCAGACTGTTCCCTGCCCAGGCAGACAATCTCATAAAGCACCTCGTCAGCATCAATCCGTCGATCAAGGTGCAGGACCGGAACTACATGTAAATTTACTTGAAAAGTTTCTGGGCGAAGATGGTCAGGTAGATGCGCCAGTTGCGCCAGATGTGGCCGCCGTCAGATTCGTAATAGGTCACCGGGAAGCCCTTCGTGTCGCAGTAGTCTTTAAGTTTCAACGAATTGACGCGGACGCCGTCATCCTTGCCCACTCCGATCCAATATAATTTGGGCTGCGCCGCGAATACGGCGTCCAAAGCCGCCTCATTGCCTTCGGGGGTCGCCACTCCTGAGAAGAGTCCTACATAGCCGAACTTCTTGGGATAGCGCATCGAAAGGGCGCATGACTGCCTTCCGCCCATGGAAAGACCGGCCACGGCAGTATTGGCGTAGCCCTTGGCCACCCTGTAATGCTTCTCAACAAAGTCCATGATATCGGGGAAACTGTTCTCCACCTCAACGGTCGATTGGGAACGGCTGTTCGCGAATGTAGGCTGGAACATGTTGACAGCCGCGCCGGGAGCAGCCTGGTTGAACCAGACTCCGTTCGGCATCACCACGATCATCGGACGGGCCTTCCCTTCCGCGATCAGATTGTCGAGGATCTGGGCGGTACGGCCAAGGTCGGACCATGCGTCTTCGTCTCCTCCGGAACCATGGAGCAGATAGAGAACGGGATATCTGGTCTTGGGACTGTCTTCATAGCCGGCAGGTGTATAGACCGTCAGGCGGCGCTGGGAGCCGAGCGTGGGGCTGTTGTACCACACATGGGAAAGGGTGCCGTGAGGTACGTCATGCACCTCATAATACCATCCCCTGTCGCCTTTTTCCGTGCTCAGGGTGAAGATGTTTGTCCATGTGGCTACGTCACGGTTCTGGTGGATATTGGAAGGATCCATAGTCCTTCGGCCGTCCACGATGAAACTGTAAGAATAGAGTTCTCCTTCCAGGGGTGCGGTAGTGTAGCTCCACACACCGTCAGGACCTTCTTTCAGATCGACGAAGCGAGTTGGGAGGAAGTCCCCCGTCAGTTTGACCATTACAGCCTTCGGGGCGAAAAGACGGAAGGTCACGGAGTGGTCGGGATTGATCTCGGGCGAGACCAGCCCGGTGCCGGGTCCCAGTGCCTGCTGGGCCAGGGCCGTCACAGCGACAAAGACGGCGGACAGGATGGATAACAGCTTTTTCATATTCGTCCTTACTGATATTTCGTAAACTGGTATTTCTCGCGGAGAGATGCTTTTGTCTCTTCGTCCTGGTGTGTGAAATAGGCCTTCCAGCCCGGACAGAAATTAATGTGCCAGCGCCATACGCGGCCAAGCACCGACTTGGGGTTCTTGTCGAAACGGGCCCTGAATTTGCATGTTTCGCAGGGATAATGTGCCATATTGGGATGAAGGATTGGTGACTTGTCTTACAAATATACGAAAAGCCGCTGTTTGGCGGAAAAGGATTTTTTGCATAACTTGCATTTTTATAAGAAATACACCATTATGTACAACGGGCTGAAGGATTATATAAAGTTCCTGGAGGAAAAGGGAGAGTTGCGGAGGATCAGTGAGTTTGTCGATCCCTTGCTGGAGATCGCGTGCGCGACCGACATAGAGTCCAAGAAGCCGGGAGGAGGCAAGGCCCTGCTCTTCGAGAACACAGGTACGGCCTTCCCCGTACTCACCAATATGATGGGCTCCGAAGCGCGTATCCGATACGCCCTCGGCGTCGACTCACTCGACGGCATCGGGGAGCGGATCGATTCCCTGGTATCAAGCGTACTGAGCGAGAAGAAGGGACTGCGTGACAAGCTCCGTATGCTTCCCCTGCTGAACCGGGCCTCCTCATGGATGCCGCGCATGTTCAAGGGGCACGCTCCCTGCCAGGACTCAGTGCAGTACACGGCCAAGTTGAGCGCCCTTCCCATTCTCAAATGCTGGCCCCAGGACGGCGGAAGGTTCATTACTCTTCCTCTCGTAAATACCGTCAGCCCGGTCACAGGCGTACGCAACGTGGGCATGTACCGTATGCAGGTCCTTGACGATGCAACCACCGGAATGCACTGGCACATGCACAAGACAGGAGCGAAGCATCTTTCGGAATGTACCCACCGCCTTCCGGTGGCCGTCTGCCTGGGCGGCGACCCGGTTTATTCCTATGCCGCCACGGCTCCCCTCCCGGAGGGAATAGACGAGTATCTCCTTGCCGGATTCCTCCGCGGAAAGCCCGCCGAGTTGGTCAAATGTTTCACTCAGGACCTCATGGTTCCGGCCGACTGCGACTTCGTCATCGAGGGATACGTACAGAAGAGCGAGGAGAAATTCATGGAAGGACCTTTCGGCGACCATACCGGCTTCTATTCTCTGGAAGACCTCTACCCGAAGTTCCACGTGACCTGCATTACACACCGCTTCGACGCAGTATATCCGGCCACCGTCGTAGGCATCCCCCCCATGGAGGACAAGTATATCCAGGAGGCGACCGAGAAGATATTCCTCTCCCCCATCAAACTGGCCATAGCCCCGGAGATAGAAGACCTCTACCTTCCGGAAGAGGGTGTCGGCCACAATTTCGCCATCGCCAGGATACACAAGCAGTATGAAGGTCAGGCTTTCAAGGTCGCCCATGCCATGTGGGGAGCCGGACAGATGATGTTCAACAAGTTCCTGCTGGTGGTTGACGGAGATACCGACATCCGCGACAGGGATGCTCTTCTGGACGCGGTCTGCCACAACGTGGACGTGCACCGTGATCTGCTGTTCAGCCAGGGCCCGCTTGACGTGCTCGACCACACCGCACCTGAGACCGGATTCGGCGGAAAGCTCTGCATCGACGCCACCCGGAAGGAGAAAGTATTCCGTGAAAGGAAGCTCGATCAGGTGATCCAGGTGCTTTACGACGAAGAAGAGAAGAAATCGGACCGCTACCGCAAACTCTGGATACTGGGGTCCAATTGCGATCCTGTGCGCGACGGCCGCGTCCACGACCACTTGATCCTTGACGCCACATCCAAGAAACATGCGGCCGGGTTCAACCGCCGCTGGCCCGACATCGTGGCTCACGATCCGGAGATGGCCGCCCGTATGTCAGAACTTCTGAAAGATTGACATCCATGAAAAGTGTTGCGGTTTATCTGGGCTCTGCGCCCGGATGCAAGGATTTATACAAGGAACTCGCGTTTGAACTGGGACGCCGGATCGCGCTCGCAGGCATCACCCTTGTCTACGGCGGAGCGGCAGTGGGCACGATGGGCGCCCTGGCTGACGGGGCAAGGACGGCTGGCGGCCATGTAGTGGGAGTATTCCCGCGAGGGTTCCGCGGTACGAAAGAGGTACGCGAAAGCGGGCTGGAAGTTGTCCATCACGGCCTTTCAGATTTCATCGAGACCGCCGACTTCGCCGAACGCAAACAGGTGATGGAAGATCTCAGTGACGGCTGCATCGTCATGCCGGGCAGTTTCGGCACCCTTGACGAACTCTTCACCTATGCCTGCAACCGCGCCATCGACAAACACGAGAAACCCATTTTGGTATTCAATTTCAAAGGCTATTACGATCCCCTCAGGCAGCTGCTCGCCAACATGCAGGAGGCCGGTTTCATGAAACCCATTATGGCCGGTGCCATCACCTTCTGCGACACTGTCGACGGGATTATCGATTGTCTGAAATAATTGCTATCTTTGCAACCAGTCTGCAGGGTGCAGGCGAAGGGGTGCTGAGGCGGGGCGATGTCCGGAAAGACGGAGCCGGCCGAGGCTGAGATGATACCCTCACTACCTGATCGGGATAATGCCCGCGTAGGAACGCTGTCTTCCCATTCCCCTTTATTGTATTTGTTTTTTTACAATTAAGGATCAAACATGAAATTCAAACTGCTGTGCGCTGCGCTGGCCTCTCTAGGGCTCGCTTTCGGCGCATACCCTGCCTCAGCGCAGGAGCCTGATTCCACCGAAGTCGAACAACTGCAGGAAACGGTCGTAAGCGCAGTCCGCGCATCCAAGGACGCTCCGTTCGCCGTAGCGAATATCCGCCGTGCCGAACTGCAGGATTTTTCCTCTTCCGGCAGGGAACTCCCGATGCTGTTTGCCCGGACTCCGGGCATCATCGCATGGAGTGAGAACGGAGTAGGCACCGGAACCTCCTATCTGCGGATCCGCGGAGCGGGCGGGAGCCGCATCAACGTCACGCTCGACGGAGTTCCGCTCAACTCCCCCGAAGACCAGAGTGTCTTCTGGGCCAATATGAATTCATACGGCAAACTGCTTGGCAGTGTGCAGATCCAGCGAGGCGTGGGCACCTCGACCAACGGCGACGGCGCCTTCGGCGGCACGATAGCCATGGGCACAAAAGCTCCTTCACTCGATCCGGCCGGGGAGATGTCCGTCTCCTACGGCTCTTACAACACCTTGAATGCCGGCGGCTCGCTGTCATCCGGCCTGATGTGGAATCACTTCATCCTGGAAGGGGCATGGTATCATACCCGCACGGACGGTTACCTGCATGGAACGGACGGCCAGTCAGGAAGCTACTTCGCCGGAGCCACATGGATGGGGGCCGGCTGGAAACTGGGCTACAAACTTGTGGGCAACTACGAGAACACGGGTCAGGCCTGGAACGGAGTGACGGCGGGAAACGACGACCTGTCGATAATGGACGGCACTTATGGCGTGCATACGGGAATAAAGACCTACAAAGACCTGTACGATGCCGGGCTCGGATTATACAATTCGCTATACGAACAATTCATCTTCAATGACGTCGTCCAGTATCCGGATGCCATAGGATATACGGAACGCTACCAGATGGCCGACGGGTCATACTGGCCGCGCACGACCGACAACTTCTGGCAGAACCACCACATCCTCAACCTTGCGGCTTCGGTCACCGACGCCCTTGACCTGTCGGTAAGCGCCCACTACACGGGCGGGCACGGATACTACGAAGAGTTCCGCTACAATAACAAACTGCTCAAATACGGAATTCCCAACTTCGTGGACGCCGCCGGCAAGACAGTCAAGCGGAGCGACTTCGTGAGGCAGAAAGGGCTCACGCAGCACACATTCGGCGTCGTCTCCAGCCTGACCTACAGAAAGGGGCCCTGGGATGCCGCGGCGGGCATTTCCGTCCAGCAGTTCCTCGGCAACCACTACGGCTATCTGACTTATGCCGGCAACACGGAACTCGCAGCACGTCTGCTGTCCGACGGCCGGTACCAATACTATGACTCAGATGCGTCAAAATTCGACGGCAGCGCCTTTGTCAAGGCGACGTACCGGCTGACACAGGACTGGAGCGTCTTCGGAGACCTGCAGTACCGGCGCGTAGGCTACAGGACCGACGGCTACAACGACAAGTACATAGACAACGGTGACGGGACAGCCGCCAGGCACGTACTCGACGTGGACGTCCGCTATGACTTCTTCAATCCCAAGGCGGGCATCAACTTCAGCAGGGGGACGCACCGGGCCTACGCTTCAGTGGCCGTGAGCCACCGGGAGCCGGAACGCAACAACTTCACCGACAACGGCAAATATCCCGCACCTAGGGCTGAAAGGCTGTACGATTTCGAAGCCGGATATCAGGCCTCGGGCGCCAGGGCAAGGGCCGGCGTCAACATCTACTACATGCGCTACCGCGACCAACTTGTCCAGACCGGCGAACTGAGCGACATAGGAGAAGCGCTTACCACCAACATACCTGACTCGTACCGCGCAGGAATCGAACTGACTGCAGGCTGCGACATCACGCCCTGGCTGACACTCGAAGGCAATGCCGCCCTGAGCCGCAACCGTCTGCTCGACTTTGACGAATACGTGGAAGACTGGGACAACGGCGTAACCGTCATCCATTACGATGGGGCGGCCCTCGCCTACTCTCCGGACGCCATCCTCAACGGCTTCGCCGTTTTCCGCCACAAAGGATTCCGGGCGCAGTGGCATACCGGATTCGTGAGCAGGATGTATCTCGACAATACCGGAAACACCGGCCGTTCACTTCCGGCCTACAGCCTTTCCGACATATCGCTAGGCTACACCTTCCGCCCCGGCGGTTTTCTTAAAGAGATCGACCTTGGAGCTGAAGCCAATAATCTCTTCAACGCACATGTCGCCCAGAGCGGCTGGGTCTACAGCGCCATATACGCCAGCGGCGGCCACCCGAATGACAATCGATACTACCAGATCGGCTTCATCCCCGTGGCGGGTATCACCGTGCTGGGGCACATAACCCTGCGGTTCTGATTTTTCCGCTGCAATGTACGCAGCATTGTATCAGCCGATTACGAAAACTGATCCCCCTCAAAATGAGGGGGATCAGTTTATGTAAGCCACTGACTGTCAAGTGTGTCCGTTGCAGCGGGAAATGGAGGCCGGCAGGAAAATGGAGTCCGGCAGGAGATGGAGGCCGGCGGCAGTAACGCGTTGTCCTGATAAGCAGCTCAGCGGGTAATGATGACGTTGCCCTTGGAATCAAGGAGCGGAGTGAGGCCTCCTGCGTAGCCGGAGTTGACGAAGAGATAGTTCACACCGGTTTCATTGTCAATAATGACGATGGCTGAAGAGGCCAGGCCGAGTCCGTTCTTATAGTCGACCGTAAATCTTTTATTCTTTCCCATGATGCCGTCTTTTTGGTTGCTCCTTGCAAAGATACAACAATAATTGTCTAAATTTGGGGGAAGCAATCCTTTTTCCATGAGATTATACATCGTCGATGCCTTTACCGAAGTCCCTTTCGGGGGCAATACCGCCGGCGTAGTGCTGCTGAAGCCTTCCGAAGGTTTCCCCGAAGATGAATGGATGCGTCAGCTGGCCGCGGAACTGCGCTATTCGGAAACCGCCTTCATCCGTCGCGACGGGCCGGCGGAATTCACCGTCAGGTATTTCACTCCGGCCGGGGAGATCGACCTCTGCGGCCACGCAACGATAGCTTCATTCGGAGTTATGTCCAAGGAAGGCATCGTGCCGGAAGGGACCCTATGCCTCAACCACACCCGTGCCGGAGACCTTGAGGTACTGGCCGGAGAACAAGTGATGATGCAGATGGCCCCGTCCCGGATCGTACATTCCTTCGACGATGAACGGCAATTGGATGAGATTCTGTCAGCCATGGGAGGAATGCGGCGCGAGGAACTGGGAGAACTGCCGGTCGAAGCCTTTTCGACCGGCCTGCCCGACATACTGCTGCCCATGCGCGATGTCGCCGCGCTGCAAGCCCTCAATCCGGACATGCCCCGTCTCTCGGCGCTCAGCGAAAAGTTCGGTGTCGTAGGGGTCCATGCCTTCGCCTTCGCCTTCGGCCACGACGGATATACTGCTCATGTCCGCAATTTCGCACCCCTGTACGACATTCCGGAAGAGTCGGCGACAGGCACCTCCAATGCCGCCCTTACGGGGTATCTCCTCCGTCACGGAATAATCACTGCCGGTAGCAGTTGCATATTCCTGCAGGGCGAAGCCATAGGCAGGCCGTCGATCATCCATACCCGGGTCCAGCAAAAAAACGGAGCCCCCGACATCCGTGTCGGAGGCCCCTGTGCCATCGTCGCTGCAGGCGATATCCGCCGGTGACAGCTTACAACCTCGCAGTCTTCCTTCCGCCCAGCGTCAGCACGAGGCTGAGTGTGACGGCCAGGACCGCTACTGGATAGATCAGGTACATTTTCCAGGTATCAAGGAATATGCGGGCGCTCTGCAAGAATCCCCCATCAAAGGACTGCAGGTCGACCGGATAGAGGAAGGCAAGAATCGTTGCCAGTACGCCAAGGGCCAGGCCCCCGGCGAGTGCGATGATAAGCGCCCTGCGGCCGGATCTGCGCTGCCGGTCGACCTCGGTCTTGATGCCTTCCACGGCTTTCATCCGCCTGCGGGTTTCCATAAGGAATGCGGGATCGTCCTTCACTGAAGGCCGGTTCTCACGGAGGAAATCTTCAATATCTTTCATAACTGGATATACTGTTTGAGATGGTTCCTGCCCATGGACAGGTGATATTTGACGGTGCCTGAAGGCATTCCCAGAATGGACGAAATCTCCTTTATGCTCCTGTCCTCGAAATAGAAGAGCGCAATGGCGGCCTTCTCTTTCTCCGGCAGGCGGTCCATGGCCTGATAGAGTTGCTGGTAACGGAAAGATGCATCGGAAGTGTCATCCGCCGGGACGGCCAGCGCCGCTTCGACAGGTGCTTCCTCCAGGCGCGATTTGCGGCAATGGTCGATATAACAGTTGTATGCGATACGGAAAAGCCAAGTACTGAATTTGGAAAGGCCCAGGAAGGAGCCCGAGGCCACGTAGGCACGCACAAGGGCATCCTGGGCGATATCATCCGCCAGGGCGGCGTTGCCACTGCACAGCGCAAGCAGGAACCGTCTGAGAGGCTCCTGCTCAGCTCTTGCGAGGTCGATGAACCGCTCCTGCGTCATCCGGCTACTTGTTTCCGTTCATTCCGTTCTCTTCCGCTTCGATCTCCCTGGCCAGCATCTTCCTGCTCACGAAGAATACCACGAAGAGGGCGATGCCTACGGCCAGCAGGATTCCGCCGAGAAGAGGCAGGGACGGCAGCGCACCCAGATTCAGTTTCCACCCGAAACCGATTCCCCCCACAAGGAAAACTATGCCCAGCAGGCTGGTGACGCAAGCCCCGGTAAGGCGGCCGAGGAGTTTTTCCTTCAGGGTCCTCTGGTCAGTCTTCTGCGGTTTGAAGAAATCGGGGTCGATGGCGGCGCCCGATTCGATGGCCTTCAACATGATTTCCGCCTTTCTGTCGGTTTCATTCTTCTTGGCGCGCATGACCAGCCAGACGATCGTTACAGGCAGCACCACGCAGATAAAAATAGGAACAATGACTTCAATTCCAAAAGTATTCATAACCGTATCATTTTAATTGGTTCAACATTTCCGCCTCCTGTGCGGTTTCATCTGTTAGACGTAACTGCCGGCCGAAAGGTTGGAAAATCTTTTGCGTATTTCATATTTATTTTTCAAACAACGACTATTCATTGTAAATTTGTACTACTTACATAACCAAAACAAGGAACAGCAACAATGAAATTCTTTCTGGACACAGCAAATGTAGACGACATCAGGAAAGCGAATGACATGGGAGTCATCTGCGGCGTGACAACGAATCCTTCACTGATAGCCAAGGAAGGCCGTGACTTCAGGCAGGTCGTGGCCGAGATAGCCTCCATCGTAGACGGCCCCATCAGCGGTGAAGTCAAGGCCACTACGACCGACGCGGATGGCATGATAAGGGAAGGACGGGAGATAGCGGCCATCCACAGGAATATGGTAGTCAAGATTCCGATGACGGTCGAAGGCCTCAAGGCATGCCACGTCCTGGCCGCCGAGGGCATCAAGGTCAACATGACGCTCATCTTCACCGCCAACCAGGCGCTCCTTGCGGCCAGGTCCGGAGCCGCGTTCGTAAGCCCGTTCGTAGGACGTCTGGACGACATCAGCGTCCGCGGGACCGACCTGATATCTGAAGTGGCCGAAATGTTCCGCCTGCACGGCATCCACACCGAAATCATCGCGGCAAGCATCCGCCACCCCATGCACGTCACTGAATGTGCGCTCGCCGGTGCCGATATAGCGACTGTTCCATACAAGGTCATCGAGCAGATGACCCGCCATCCGCTGACTGACCAGGGCATAGAAAAATTCCGTAAAGATTACGAAGCGGTATTCGGAAAATAGCCCGGCAACAAAACCGGAAGGCTATTTGAAAAATGGCTTTATTTCGTTAACTTTGTTGGATAGAATCAGAAACAAGTTAACGAAATATGGCTGACAAACAACTTCTCCTGGGAGATGAAGCCGTGGCGCTGGGTGCACTGCATGCCGGCCTCAGCGGCGTATATGCCTACCCCGGCACTCCCTCTACTGAAATAACCGAGTATATCCAGGGCCATCCCCTGACCCGGGAACGCCATGTGCACGACCATTGGACGGCCAATGAAAAGACCGCCATGGAAGGCGCACTCGGCATGTCCTATGCCGGCAAACGCGCCCTGGTGTGCATGAAACATGTGGGGATGAATGTCTGCGCCGACCCGCTCATGGGCTCTGCCATGACCGGTGCCAACGGAGGACTCGTAGTCGCCGCCTGCGACGACCCGTCGATGCACAGTTCGCAGAACGAGCAGGACTCCCGCTTCTGGGGAACTTTCGGCATGATGCCGGTTTTCGAGCCGTCCAACCAGCAGGAGGCCTACGATATGACGCGTGCCGCATATGACTATTCCGAAGAGAACGGCATCCCTGTGATCATGCGCCTCACCACCCGCATGGCCCACTCCCGCGCGGTGGTCACGCCCGATGACGAGATCCGCCCGCAGAACGAACTCCACTATCCTGAACATCCCAAGCGCTGGGTCACCCTGCCCGTGAACGCCCGCGTCCGCAACCGCGAACTAATAAAGCTCTACGCGAAATGTGAAGAAGACGCCGCCAAGTCCAGGTTCAACAGCCTGACCGACGGTCCCGACCATTCCAAGGGCATTATCGCCTGCGGCATCGCATACAATTACCTGATGGAGAACTATCCGGACGGCTGTCCCTATCCCGTCCTCAAGGTATCACAGTATCCCTTCCCGCGTGAACTCGCCCTCACCCTGGCGGCCATGGTTCCGACCATCCTGGTTCTCGAAGAGGGACAGCCCCTCGTGGAAAACCAGTTGCGCGGAGTATTCCCCTCCAAGATCAAGATAGTCGGCAGGATCGACAACACAGTCGTCCGGGACGGCGAACTCTCGCCCGACGACGTACGCAAGGCCCTCGGCCTTCCCGCCCTGCCCACCTTCGCCCCCAGCCAGGTTCTCGCACCGCGTCCGCCGGCTCTCTGCATGGGCTGCGGCCACCGCGATTTCTACACAGCCCTCAACAACGTCCTGAAGAAAGACTACCCTACAGCCCGCGTATTCAGCGACATCGGATGCTACACTCTCGGATACATGGCTCCCTTCAACGCCATCCACACATGCGTGGAGATGGGCGCCTCGTTCACGATGGCACAAGGCGCCGCATACAGCGGCACCTGGCCCGCTGTCGGGGTATTGGGTGATTCGACATTCACCCACAGCGGCATGACCGGCCTGCTCGACGCCGTCAACGCTGACGCAGACGTCGTTCTCTGCATCTCCGACAACCTTACCACCGCCATGACGGGCGGACAGGATTCCGCTGGAACGGGCCGTATCGAAGCCATCTGCGCCGGCCTCGGCGTAGATCCGGCCCACATCCGCACGATCGTCCCCCTGCCGAAGAACTATCCCGACATGGAAAAAGTGATCCGCGAGGAAATCGAATACCACGGCGTCTCCGTGATCGTGTGCCGCCGCGAATGCATCCAAACAGCCAGAAGACACGCAAAGAAATAAGACAATGAAACAAGATATCATTCTCGCCGGCGTGGGAGGACAGGGCATCCTCTCCATCGCCACGGTCATCGGTTCCGCAGCACTTGAACAGGGACTGCACCTCAAACAGGCCGAAGTTCACGGCATGAGCCAGAGAGGCGGCGACGTCCAGTCCAACCTCCGCCTGTCTTCCGACCCCATACACAGCGACCTCATCCCCCGCGGCGCGGCCGACCTCATCGTTTCCCTCGAGCCGATGGAGGCACTCCGCTATGTGCCTTACCTCGCGCCTCAGGGCTGGATCATCACCAATACCGTACCTTTCGTCAACATCCCGGATTATCCGCCGATGGAGAGCGTGATGGCCGAACTCGACAAACTTCCGCGCGTCATCGCCATAGAAGTGGACGCCATTGCCAAGGAAGTCGGTTCGCCGCGCAGCGCCAACATGGTGCTCCTGGGCGCCACCGCCGCAGTGCTGGGAATCCTCGAGCCCGATAAGCTCCGCGACGGCATCCGCCGCATCTTCGGCCGGAAGGGAGAGGAGATCGTGGAAGCCAATATCAAAGCTTTCGATGCGGGTCTTGCCTCAGCCAAAAAGTAAGCGCCTATGAAGTACATGACTGCCGACGAGGCCGTCCGGCTCGTCAAAAGCGGCGACACCATATGCTGCCAGGGCAGCACTTCCGTACCTGTGATATTGCAGGAAGCCCTCGCGCGCAGGGCTGACGAACTGCGAGATGTACAGATCGTATCGGGCTTCAACATCACGGAGGGCCCCGCCCCGTTCTGCAAACCCGAGTACAAGGATTCTTTCCTGGTCAACAGCATCTTCCTCTGCGCCGACCAGCGCAAACATGTGGCCGAAGGTTACGGCTCCCTGACACCCTGCTTCCTGAGCGAAGTTCCGGCGCTATTCCGCAACGGAGAACTCCCGATCGACGTGGCGTTCATCAACTGTTCGCTCCCTGACGAAAACGGATACTGCAGCTACGGCATAGGCTGCGACATTTCGGTCGCGGGAGTCGAATGCGCCAAGGTCGTGATCGCACAGGTGAACGAGGCCATCCCCTACCTCTACGGCGGCTGCCTTATACATGAATCCAAGATCACTGCGGCTGTCCGCTGCAACGTCCCGCCCATCGCGATGCAGTTCGGCGAGCCCACAGAAATAGAGAAGGCCATCGGCGCCAACGTCGCGGCCGAGATCCCCGACGGCGCCTGCCTGCAGATCGGAGTGGGAGGCATCCCGAACGCCATCCTCAACGGCATCAAGCATCACAAGCACCTCGGCCTGCACACCGAGGCGATGACAGACGGCGTGATACGCCTGATGAAAGAGGGCGTCATAGACAATTCCCTCAAGAAAGTCCACCCGGGCGTCAGCATCGCAGCCCTCGCCCTGGGCTCCAAGGAGATGTACGAATTCATCGACCACAACAAGACGATGGAATTCTACGACGTGGCCTACACCAACAACCCGTTCCTGATTGCACAGAATCCCAAGGCCTGCGCCATCAACTCCGCCCTCGAGGTGGATCTGACCGGCCAGGTCTGCGCCGATTCCATAGGAGAGATGATCTTCTCGGGCGTCGGCGGACAGCACGACTTCATGTACGGATGCTCGCTGTCTGAAGGCGGCAAGTGTTTCATCGCACTGCCTTCACGCACGAACAAGGGAAAGGGAAAGATCGTCCCGACGCTCACCCCCGGCGCCGGCGTAGTTACCACCCGCTTCCAGACGCAGTATGTGGCGACGGAATGGGGAATCGCCTACCTGAGGGGCAAGAACCTCGCCCAGCGGGCAAAGGCGCTTATCGCCATCGCCCATCCCGACGACCGCGAGGAACTTGAGAAGGCCGCATGCAAACGTTTCGGTTATAGTTTCCTGAGACTCAAATAACACAGGCCATGGATACAATTGTTGAAAATGAAATCCTCCAGCTGGTAATACGCCTGGCCGTGGCAGCAGCGCTTGGCGCCGCCATCGGCTATGAACGCGAATTCCGTGGAAAGGGAGCGGGAGTGCGCACGCATATGCTCGTTGCCATAGGCGCCTGTCTCTTCATGATGATCTCCAAATACGGTTTTGGAGATTCAGCGCGTTTCGACGCAGCACGTGTCGCTGCAGGCGTGGTTTCCGGCATCGGTTTCCTCGGTGGCGGTCTCATCATCAAGAGCAAGTCGAACGTCATCACCGGCCTCACCACGGCAGCCGGACTCTGGGTCACGGCAGCCATCGGCCTCGGGGCAGGAAGCGGAATGGTCCTGATGGCCGCCATTTGTGCGGTACTGGTAATTATCGGTACGGAGATACTCAACCTCTGCCATTTCCGCCTGGGTTACCATCAAGTCACGGCGACTTTCTCTTCCGATGACGTGAAAGCCATCGAAGAAGCCGTCAAGCAGATGGGAAAGGATGTGAACCACCTATCGTTCTCCAAACAGGCAGGACGCTGCAAGGCAGAGATGATGCTCCGTGTCTCCAAGAAGGAGAAGCCGCTCGAACTGCTCAAACGCCTTTCTTCTTTCCCGGGCGTGGAATTGGAAAGCGTGGAGTAAGATTTACTCTTTCCAGAGAACAGACTGGACCGCCTGCGGGGGAACCTTGCAGGTAATGGATTTTTTGTCCGTCGTAAAGACGACTTTTGCCTCTACCTGATTCTCGTTCAGCAGCAGGAACGCGTACGAACCGTCGGGATTGCGGTACCATTGGTACGTAAGTCCGCGGTTCGTGTATCCTTTCGTCCCGAGGCGGACGGCGCCGGGCTGCAGCACCTTCGAGCAATGCGCCACCTGGTAGTAATGGGAGTTGCGCGTGATCGAGGAGTATGAGTAGGATGAAGACGATATCGTGACACCGCCGTAGCAGGTGTTGCATCCGCCGGGACGGTTCGGGCCTTTCTTGTCGTCGAGCATGAGGTTCCACAGGGTAACCCCTTTCCCATAGCGTCCGAGAGTTCCGAGGAATATTTCACGGAAATCGTCGATCAGGCACTTCTCGTAACTGTAGTTCCAGGTACCGATGGATGCTTCGGTGAAATAAATATCCTTGCCGGGGAACTGCTCATGCACCCTGTCGAGCGTCGTGACGCTGCCGCCGTAATTGTGCCAGGCGGAACCTGCCACGTAGCGTGCTGTGGCGGGATCCTCCATGATATGGAGAGGATAATCGACCTGTGATGCTATATTGTCGAAATTGTAATTATGGTCGAAGAGCAGGATCTTGGTCTTCAGGCCGGCCTCCGCAAAGGCAGGGCCCACGGCGTCGCGTATGAAGTCGCGCTGCTCTTCCCAGGACATATAGAGCGACATCGAATTGCCGCGGTTCAGAGGCTCGTTCTGGAGAGTTACGGCGTATATGGGATAGCCGCGCTTTTCCATCTCCTTGATCCAGAGGACGAAATAGTTGGCATATTCCTGATAGCATACGGGATTCAGGCGCCCTGAGGTCCAGCTGTCGAACGGGGTCTTGCCGTTGTCATCCATCTTCATCCATTTCGGGCAGCTCCAGGGCGAAGCTATGATCTTCACGTCAGGGTTGATTGCGTAGATCTCGTCGAGTATGGGAAACAGGTACTGGACGTCCAGCGGATGCACGGCAAAATTCTCCAGACCCTGCTTGTCACACCACGTGAATTCGTCCAGAGAAAAATCCGAGCCCCCTATGCAGATGCGGATCAGTGAGGACCCCAATCCCTTCTCACGGCTGAATATTTCCGTCAGGAACTGATTGCGGTCAGCCTCCGGCATACGCAGCAGATTGAAGCAGCTGGACTGGGTGACGGCGAAACCGAATCCGTCCACAGTCTGGAAGGTCTCTCCAGTCAGTGCCACGCTGAAGTCGCCGTTGTCCGGAGCACCCGCTTTCAAAGTGCTTTCATGGAAACGCAGCGTAGCCGTATTGGTCGTATAAACTGATGCATCCGCGCCTTCGGAAGAAGGGACTTCGGGGTCGGATGCGGAAGGACATGCCGAAGCGGTGAAAAGCGTTGCCAGGAGAAGGAGGAAAGAGGGAAATCGCATTATTTAAGGCTGTTTTCTATCACGGTCAGGCGCTCCTCGTAGATTGACCTTATACGGGCTACGGCATCGTGATAAGTCATGTTCTCATCGCCGTTGATTATACGGCCTCCGTTCATCGAGGCATCCTGGGCCGGGTTCCACTTCTTGAAATTCTCCACTGCGGAGAGTTCCAGCATCTTTTCAGTCTCATCGATGAAAGCGGGAATTGTCCGCAGCTGCGGCTGAAGTTCCTGGAAACGGTCCCGCACGCGGGCCACGAATGCAGGGTCCTCGAAAAGACGGGCATACCAGCAGGCTCCGCGGTTTATCAGGCCGGTACGTGCCTGGGGGGATGTATTGTAGGAAAGGATACCCCAGTCAAAGTCCCAGCAGGGACCGGCCTTGATCTTCCCCTCACGCTCGAAATGATAGAACACGCTGCCGGGATTGCCGAGTTCATGGTTGCCCATCACCTCGAATACTATCCAGTAGTCTACGAAAGAATCGACGTCGATGTAGGCGGCATATCCTTTTTCCGGATCGCGGAAATCGGGACCATATATGACTGAAGCCACCTTGCTGATATAGTCCTTGGCATACTGGACCTGGTCGGGAGTGATCTCGTCGGTATCGGGATGTTTGATGCCGAACGGGATTCCGCTGCCGAACTGGACGCATTTGCCGTGCCTGTCAGTCCACTGTATCTCGTTATCGTAGTGGAAGTCCGACTCGATCAGATACCCGTCCTTGAGATTTACCCGGTTTTTGTCCACACGCACCTGCTCGATGAGCAGGTAGTTGCCCTGATGTACCCCGTTCAGCACGAGTTCCACGCTCCTGCAGCGCGGAGTCCACTCCAGCGATGTCATCGACGAGACCTTCATGGATATGATGTTGCGCATCATGGTGCGGTCCATGAAATTGGCAAGGAGCACCCAGCGCTTGTGGGCTGGATAACCGAAGAAAGAGATCTTAGAATCGAATTTGAGAAGATAGGGCTTCTTGGGCCAGCTCCATGTGGTGTTGCCGCGGCCGCGTACGTTGCACGCGGCCGGCTCGGTCACGCTTCCCCCATCCTCGAGGGCGACCGTAGCCTTTACATATTGCTCTTTGGATACGATCTGCGCACCGTTCTGGGTGTCGAGATAAAGGACAGGAAGCCCGGTCTTGCGGGCCTTGCCCTGAGGACCTGCGAACTCGCCGATGCAAAGGAACACCTGGGAGAGCTTGAAATGTCCTTCCGGCATCCTGACCCCAATACATACTTCTGAAACATAATCGTCGTGCAGGCCCGTGTCGGTGACTGTGGCGCGGTAGCGTCCTGGCTCAGTGTCCTTCTCGACCCGGACCAGCTTGAAATCCTGCGAAGCGAGGAACTGCCCTTTCGCGAGATAGAGGGCGACATCTTTAACGGGGTCGAAACGATAATCAGGCTCATCAACCGTGAATATCAATTCCGCAGTACCCGAAAATGGCAGGACAAGCGTATCCAGACCGACATTTACGGAACGCAACTCTGCTTTCGGCCCGTTGAAACAGGAGACCGAAAGCAGAATCACGAACACCGAAACAATTAACCTAAAAAAATGTTTCATAAGTTTTATTTCACCTTGAAGGCTACCGGTTCGCCCGAAGCGCTGTCACCGGCCACCCATAACTGGAAGTCGCCGGGTTCAACCTTCTTCACTCCGTCCAGCCCCCAGAAAGCCAGTTCCGCTACAGCAACCTTCAGCTGAAGTGTACGGCTTTCACCTGCCTTGAGCGTAACCCTTTCAAAGGCTTTCAGTTCCTTGACGGGACGTGTGACCGATCCGACGACGTCACGGACATATACCTGGACAACTTCCGTGCCTTCCCTGTCACCGGTATTGGATAGTTTGAACGAAATGTTGACCGTTCCGTCCACGGGATAGGACTGGCTGTCCAGCCTGATGTCCGAATAACTGAAAGTCGTATAACTCAGTCCGTAACCGAAGGGGAAGAGCGGACAGGCACCGTAGTCAAGGTAATAGGAAGTGTTGCCGAGCGAGGTCTGTCCCGCTTCAGCCTCTATTTCCGAAAGGAGCTTTTCCCCATTGTAAGGGCGTCCTGTCATATTGTGCGAGTAATACATCGGTGCCTGTCCCACGGTCCTGAGGAACGTGACGGGGCACTTGCCGGATGGATTCACGTCGCCGGATATAAGATTCGCGAGCGCGGGGCCGCCCATCGTCCCGGGATGGAAGCTGTAGAGCACGGCATTACAGTTGGGCAGGTCGCGCTCGATGGTGAGCGGCCTTCCCGCCATGACTGTCGCGACGACCGGTTTGCCGGCAGACCTGAGGGCGGCCAGCAAAGCGCTCTGGGAACCTATGAGGTTCAGGTCGGCCAGGCTGTGAGCCTCGCCGGAAAGGATTGCCTCCTCTCCGAGGAATGCCAGGACAACGTCAGCACGGCGGGCCGTAGCGACCACATCGTCGAAACGTTCGCGCTTCTCCCGGCTGTACGCAAGACCGGGCACATATACAACCTTGCCCGGGAAACGTTCCCTGAGAGCCTGCAAAGGAGTGACCGTATGGGCTTTCTGGCCGTCGAAACTCCAGGTGCCGAGCTGGTCGTGAGGCGCATCGGCCATGGGACCGGTTACCAGTATCGTACGGATCCGTCCCGGATCGAGCGGCAGTATTCCGTCGTTCCTGAGCAGTATCGCCGACTCCTCGGCACTGCGCCGGGCCGCTTCCAGATGGGCTTCCGCATACTGGACAGCCTCTCCCCTTTCCACATCCACGTAAGGATGCTCGAAGAGTCCGAGGAGGAACTTGATGCGGAGTATATTGCGGACAGCCTCGTCGATTACAGACTCTTTGACTGACCCTGCGGCAACCAGTTCCTCAAGATGGGAGATGAACCCGAAGGTCATCATGTCCATGTCGACACCGGCCTTGACGGCCTTTTCGGCAACATCCTTCCGGTCGGTGCCGAAACCGTGGGGAATCATCTCTCCCATGGAGTTCCAGTCAGTCACGACCAGTCCGTCGAAGCCCCATTCGCCACGGAGTATATCCTTGAGTATGAAGGTATTCCCCGTGGAAGGAACGCCGTCATTGTCGTTGAAGGAGGTCATCAGCGTCATGGCGCCCGCCTTGACTGCGGCTTCGAAAGGCGGCAGATAGACGTTGCGCAGCTGACGCTCCGTCAGGAAAGTGCTGTTGTAGTCGCGTCCGCCCTCGGCGGCGCCGTAACCCACGAAATGCTTGATGCAGGCCGCCATAGAGGTGGTGTCAAGCGTTTCTCCCTGATATCCCCGGACCATGGCCTCCGCCATGCGCGCATCCAGCCAGGTATCCTCTCCGCTGCCTTCCGCAATACGTCCCCAGCGGGGGTCGCGGGCGATGTCGAGCATCGGTGAGAAAGTCCATCGGATGCCCTGGGCGGTGGCTTCCAGCGAAGCGATCCTGGCCCCCTCGCTGACCAGTTCCGGATCGAACGTGGCGGCAAGGCCGAGCGGGATCGGGAAAATGGTATGGAAGCCGTGTATCACGTCACGTGCTACAAGGAGAGGGATTCCCAGACGGGACTCCTCAACGCAGATACGCTGGAATTCGTTGATCTTGACCGGATCCACCTCATTGAGGATCGAGCCGATCTGGCCCCTGCGGAGAGCGTCGGCATAGTTGGAGATGTCTCCTCCGGCCGAAACCTGGTTCATCTGCCCTATCTTTTCGGAAAGCGTCATCCTGGAAATGAGTTCTCCGATACGCTTTTCAACTTCAGGATCTGAACCAACCGTAGTCGCCTTCCGCTCCGTGCATGCCGCAACCAGGATGACAAGGAGCGCAAAAATCAGGGTTCGGGTATATTTCATCTTCCGTTACTTTTTATATACGCGTACGTAATCCACCTTCATCGTACAAGGGAGCGCACTTTCATCGACTCCGGCATAACCTCCCCAGTCGCCTCCCCATGCAAGATTGAGGGTGAGATAGAATTTCTTGTTGAAGGGCCAGGTGCTGTCCCGTCCCGCCTGGTCGTTGCGGTATTCGAGAAGGAGCTCCCCGTCAACATAGCTCTTGATATAATCAGCCGTCCATTCGAGGGCATAGACGTGATATTCGTTTTCGGCGCCGGCAGTATTGCGGCTGGCCGTTTTCTGGGTGTTTTTGACATGGTTGTAGGCCTCGCAATGGATGGATGACGATGTGACATTCGCGTCCACTCCGACCTCCTCCATGATGTCTATCTCGCCGCATGCGGGCCAGCCCTTGGACTGGTCGTCCGGCATCATCCAGAATGCAGGCCATGTGCCCTTCCCCTTGGGAAGCCATATGGCCGCTTCGAAATAGCCGTAAAGCCACGATTCCCGGCTGTTCATCCTGGCGGAGATAACCTGTCCGCCGTCTTTGCGCGCCACTATGTACAGTGCGCCGTCCTGGGTATAGGATGTGCGTCTGTCATCAGGGACATAGCGCTGAAGTTCGTGATTGACACGTCCGGGAGCCCAGTCTTCATAGCGCCATTTCTGCACCAGAGTGGAGGAAGCGCCTGAGAAGTCGTCCTGCCATACCAGCTGATAGCCTTCAGGCACATAGGCACCGGGGGCGACTGGTTCGCCCTCGTTCTGCGTCACGGTCAGTGTCTTGACCTGGTCCCCGCTGCGGAAATGGAGTTTTGCCGAACGTTTTTCGTCGACATAGCTCCTGTTGAATTTCACCTTGAGCTCCCCTTCCCCGCGGGTGATGGTCTTGGGAGTGACCGAAAACCAGAAATCCAGATCACTTTCGTCTACGGTCCAGGAAGCATTCGCCGAGGTCTTCACCACGATTTCGCAACCTGCTCCGTCTCCGGTCACCTCGTCCTGCGAGAAAGAGAGTTCCGGCACGAAAAAGGCCTGTGAAAGCCTCAGGGTTGCCGAACGGCTGCCGTTTGTGAAACGGATCGAGGCCGTGCGTGCCGCCGAGGTGTAATTGGGCTCGGCGGAAACTTTCAGGATGCTCTCGCCGCTGTAGATCTGGGACGGAGAAGAGAGCGAATACCATGACTGGCCGTCGGTCGCCACGCTCCAGGTTGAATTGGCCGCAACCTTGAGGGAGGCCTCGCCTCCCTCAGGGCTGACGACCAGTTCATCGGCCGAAAAGCTGATGACCGGTTCCGGCTCCGGTTCCGGGACAGGAACCGGATTGCACGAAACCAGAAGGAACAGGAATGACAGTATGTATGACATCCTTGTCATTACTGCAGATATTCCTGAAGTACGATATCAGTCACCGTAATCTTGGTTCCGGCCGGAGTGCGGCCGAAGTCGAAGATCAGCATGGCGGCCTCGGCGTCCGCGGATGCGGGTTTGATGCCGACCTTGCGGATCACTGCCGA
This sequence comes from Bacteroidales bacterium, assembly GCA_017430365.1. Classification (GTDB taxonomy): domain Bacteria; phylum Bacteroidota; class Bacteroidia; order Bacteroidales; family UBA932; genus Cacconaster. The sequence goes on from JAFRNC010000002.1 coordinate 36,356, forward strand.
ACCCTCCTTCATATTGAGGGCATTGTCGTAGAAGCAGACCTTGGCGTCGTCCTCAGGATCGTTCGTCAGTTTCATGGTGAACTGTGACTCGGACGTGGAGGTGACGACGCAGGAGAACTCGTAATCATGTGAAGCAAGCAGTTCGATGTCCGTATGCAGGGCGAACTGTCCCATCCACTCGGATCCGCCGATTCCGTCAGGCACGGTAATTTCGAATCCGTTGCCCTCGAGCATCGAGAACTCCGCGGTCAGTCCGCCGCTCCAGTCGGCGCCGCTGAACCACTGCGTCGTGGAGACGGTCGCATCGGGCCATAGATTCACGACTTCGGGCTTCTCGCTGAGCGGGATGTGCTTCTGGAGGCAGAGGTCGGAGAGGGTGATCACGGTTCCGGCGGGGAAACGGCCGAAGTCGAAGACCAGCAGGATGCTCTCGGTATCCTTGTTGAGCATATGGTCTGCAGACTCGAAGAGCGTAGTTCCGTTAACGGCGATATTGCCGTCATAGAAGAATTCGTCGTCCGAAGGGTCGTCCGCGGCCGTCATCTTGACGGTTGCGGTACCGGGCTGGGTAGCCGAGATGTTGCAGCTGAAGTCAAAACGCTCGCGGGCGGCCGCAGGGATATGGGTACGGATCTTGAACTGCCCCATCCATTCTCCTCCGCCGATTCCGTCAGGTACGGTGATGGTAATGTTGTTCTTCACCGAGATTCCGGGTTCCAGGCCACCGGCCCAGTCGGCGCCGCTGAACCACTGTTCATAATCGACAGCCGTGCGGAGCAGGTTGGTTTCGGCACCGGGACGGAACCAGGCCTCTTCAGGCTCCGGTTTGGGATCCGGCGGAATGATGGGTTCCGGATCGGGTTCCTTCAGTTCGTCCTTGGGGACGAGGATGAAGTACCAGGCATTGCCGGGTTCGGCGGCGCTGCCGCACCAGACATACATCTCGTGCTCGGTCAGGCGCATGATGTGGTATACGCTCGCGCCGGTATAGAAGCCCAGAAAGGCGTTTCCGCTCAGCGTCAGAGTCATGTTGTCTTCGTCGAGGGAGAAGGTCAGGTTGTCGGCAGGTACGTAGGGAACGTCGAAGTCACCCACGGCGGGGTTGGGCGTACCCCCCATGCCGAGATGGTTCATACCGTTCTCGTTGGTGTAGATATACCCCTGGTTCTTCCAGATGAGCTTGGTGCCTTTCTGGATGAAGGTGTATTCATTGTCATAGAGCGAGCAGCCTTCCTTGCCCTGAGGGTCGCACTGCCACCAGGCGGGACCGTTCACCTCGGGAGCGGCGTTGATGTCGCCCACGCCGAAGTGGCCGCGGGTATAGCGGGCGAAGACCCAGGTCTTGCCTTCGGTGGCGTTGGCGCCGCCGGTGAGGGCGTTGAAACCGGGAGTGTCGAGGAGGCCGTAGTCATCTTCCGAAATGGTTATAACCTTCGAAATGGTGGCGCTGCCGCCGGTGGTATAGAGTGACATCGAGACCGTATAGTCACCTTTGAAAGGATAGGATACGGACACCTCGTCACCCTTGGCGGTGGAGCCGTTTCCGAGATCCCAGAGGGCGACACCCGGAGTCGAGGAGGTATTCTTCAGGACAATGATGTTGGGCGTGGCAGCCGAGGGAGAGGAAGTGAACGAGAGCTGGCTCTCGCTTACCGGATCACCGAGTTTGTAGTTGTCCCTGTCCAGAGGGGCGCAGGAGAAAAGGAGAGCTCCCAGGGCGGCAATGATCAGGGTTATTCTGGATATGTTTTTCATTTTGGTTGACATTTTTGGATTGACCATTAATATCCGGGGTTCTGCTTGAGCTCGAACTCGCCGGTACCGGCGGTACGGCTCATCTCACTCTGCGGAATAGGGAGATACTTGTCCTTGGAAGGATCGAAAGTACGGACGCTCTGGAACTCGGTATCGTTCTCGGTAAGCACTTCAGCGGCGTCACCCCAGCGGATGAGGTCCCAGAAACGCATTCCTTCGCCTACGAACTCCTTTCGGCGCTCTGACTTGATATTCTCGGCCGTCACGGGTATCGATCCCAGGCCGGCGCGGGTACGGATCTGGTCGAGGCACTCTTGGGCGGAGACTCCGCTTGCGGGAGCCGCACCCTGGATACCTACGAGCTCGGCATAGTTGAGCAACGTCTCGGCGTAGCGGAAGATGATCAGGTTGTTCGGATAGTTGAGGTCCACAGTACCGATAGGCGAACGGAGCGCTGTACGGGCGGCATACTTCTTCTGGAAGAGACCCGTGTTCTGGAAACGGGGGCCGTACGTGCCGTCGGCGAACTGGTTGATGGAACCTTCACGACGGACGTCGCCGTTCTCGAACATGTCCCAGGTGGCATGGCGTACCGGGCCGAAGCCCCAGCCGCCGCAGAAGACGGGATCGGAAAGCTCGTTCGGCGAGATGTAGGCGGGCAGGTTGGTGCCGCAGCCGGCCCAGGCATTGCCCCAGTCGCGCTTGCCGTCGGAGATCTGATTGCTCTCGAAGATAGATTCGGGAGTGAAGTCGTTTGCATCTACACCGGTCCAGAGGGCGTCGAAGTCGATGAGGCGATAGCGGCCGCTCGTGATGATCTTGGCCATATCGGAAGCCACTTCACCGTATTTGGACTGGTCCTTCTGATACATGACCACGCGGGCCTTCAGCATATAGAGGGCAGCCAGGTTGGCGCGAGCCTGCTTTGCCGTACCGTTGGTGTAGATCGGGAACTCGTCGCCGGCGGCGGCAGCAGCGCTCTCGGCGGCAGCGATGTCGGCCATGATGTCCTGGTAGATCTCGTCGGCGCTCTTCTGGCGGGCCATGAAGGGATCTTCAAGCGGCTCGGTGAAGAAAGGAATGTTGCCGTAGAGTTTCCACAGGTGATGGAGATAATAGGCGCGGAGGAAATGGGCTTCCGCCTTGTATCCTGCGAGTTTGCGTTTGGCTGCGTCGCTGTCGAAACCGAGCGCATTATCGATTGCAAGCAGGGTGTTGTTGGCACGGGCTATGGCAGTGTAGTAGAGGCTCCAGATGCCGGTCGGGCTCTCAGAGGCGGGAATCTGGAAGAGGGACATATGGTACATCCAGGACTGGTCGCCGGCGTCGCCGCCGCCCTTGTAAATGTCATCGGAACGGAGGTCCGACAGCAGCAGGATGTGGTTGTAGTTGTAATTGGCGTAGGAGTCCATCAGGAGCGGCTGATAGGTAGCCGTCAGATAGGACAGGATAGCGTTTTCGGTAGCTTCCGCACCGGCGGCACCCTGGTGGGTGGTGTGGGCCGTGAGGAATTCCTCGCCGCAGCCGGTCAGGACCAGGCTGGCAATGGTGACAACCGCAAAAAATCTATTGAGTTTCATATTCTTCTTCTATTAAGCATTAGAACGTGATGGAAGCGCCGACAGTGATGGTGCGGGCCTGCGGGTAGATGCCGCGGTCCACGCCGATGGTCGTATATCCGTCGGAAGCCATTTCAGGGTCGAAACCTTCGTACTTCGTGAAGGTGAGGAGGTTCTCACCGGCCACATACACGCGGAAGTTCTGGATGAAGATGGTCTTGAGAAGCTTGGCGGGAAGCGTGTAACCGATCTGGGCGGTCTTCAGGCGCACGAATGAGCCGTCCTTGACCCAGAGGTCGGAGGAACGCCAGTTCTGGTTGGGGTTGGCGTTGGTCATGCGGGGGACATGGTTGGAAGTGCCCTCGCCGATCCAGCGGTTCAGCACCCATGCGGGAAGGTTCTGGGCGGGGATATCACCACGCATGCAGTAGTCGAAGATCTGGTTGCCGAACGAACCCTGGAAGAAGAGGGATGCGTCGAAGCCTTTCCAGTCTGCCGTGAGGGTGAGGCCTGCCGTCCAGTCGGGCATACCTTTGCCGATCATGGTGCGGTCGTTGTCGTTCACGTAACCGTCACCGTTATAATCGACGAACTTGACGTCGCCGGGCTGCGCATTGGGCTGCATGAGGCCGCCGTCCCTATTCTTGTAGGAATTGACCTCAGCCCAGTTCTGGAAGATACCGTCGGTCTTCATACCATAGAAGTAAGGCCATACCATTCCGTTGGAACCCTTCACGTAGTCGCCGATACCGGAAGCGCCGTTGCTCTGGTACACAGCCTCGCCGGACTCGTTGCCGAGATTGATCAGCCGGTTGCGTAGCAGGGAGGCATTGGCGTTGATGCCATAGTGGAAGTCTCCAATTTGATGCTGCCAGCCGAGTTCGAACTCGTGGCCCCAGTTGCGCATGTCACCGAGGTTGGACATCGGAGCACCCTGTCCCACATAGGAAGGGATCGGCTTGTCCATCAGCATGCCGTTGGTCCTCTTGTTATAGAAATCGTATCCGAAGCTCAGCCTGTCATTGAACATGCGGAGGTCGAAACCGACGTCGATCTGCTCGGATTCCTCCCAGCGGATGGTCGGGTTGGCCAGAGCGGCCGGGGAGGCGCCGGAATACATGTTTCCGTAAGCAGCGCTGCCGATGCCGAAATAATACTCCTGACCGGTATCCATAAGGGATGCATAGCGGAAGTTACCGATGTTCTCGTTACCGTTCTTACCCCAGCTGGCGCGGAGCTTGAGCTGGTTGATCCAGTCGGGACGGCCTTCACGGAACCAGGGCTCGTTGGTCACGTTCCAACCGGCGGAAACTGCCGGGAAGGTAGCCCACTTGTGGCCCGGACCGAAACGTGAGGAACCGTCGCGGCGGACCGTGAACTCCAGCATGTAACGTTCGTCAAAGTTGTAGTCGAAGCGGAAGAAATAGGAAGCCAGGCGCTGTACGTCGTAGCCGCCGGTACCGCCGCTCGTACGCTCGTCATCGGTATTGCCGATAGCGGAATCGATATATGCCATGTTCGGGTTGGTCTCCTTAAGATTGTAGTCGGTACCCGATACATAAGTATAGGAATAACTCATGGCAGACTGGCCGAGGACGGCAGTGAAATGGTGGCGTCCAACGGCTTTGTCGAAGGTGAAATAGTTCTCCACCTGCCAGCGGAGGCCTTCGTTCATGCCCATGTTGACCCAGCTGGTAAGAGTCTGGTTCATGGAGCTCTTGTACTGCTCGAAACCGTAGCCGCGGTTGCGCCAGAAAGAGAGGTCGGTGCCGAAGTTGCTCTTGAACTTGAGGAAAGGCAGTATCTGCAGTTCGGCGGCGAAGTTGGTCACGAACTTATGGGTCTTGTAGAGGGTGTTGGACGGGGTATCGAGGTTCGCGACCGGGTTGGTGAGTTCCTGGTAGCCCGTCGGAGGCAGCGAATAGACGCGGCCGTCAGCCGAAACGATGGCGGTCGGATGCTCAGCAAGGATGCGGGCGGCCGTGGCAGCGTCGGCGAATACGGGAACTGACGGGTTGAAGCCTACTGCGGAACCCAGCACCGAACCGAACTCGGAGTTCGTGGTGATGCCGGCCGCATTGATGTTGGAGTAGGCGATGTTGGCCGTCAGGGTCAGTTTGTTGAGGAAGTTGCGTTCCTTCGTCTCAAAGGGGATGTAGGTGTTGTTGGAACGGATGGAAAGGCGGTCATAGTTCGACTTTCCATAATTACCGCCGACGATACCATCCTGCTTGAAGTAGCCCAGGGAGACGAAATAGGTCGCCTTTTCGGTTCCGCCGCTCACTGAGAACTGATGCTGCATGATGGGAGCGTTATAATAGAAGGTCTCGTCCTGCCAGTCGGTACCCTTGCCGGCCGCTGCGATCTCGGCTGCCGAATAGAGGGGCGCGCCGCCATCGTTGATACGGCCTTCGTTCATAATCACCATATATTCAGTGGCGTTGAGGACTTCCTTCTTCCTCCAGGGGTTCTGCCAGCCGTAGCTTCCGTTGTAAGTGATGGATGCTTGTCCCTTTTCGCCGTTGCGGGTGGTCACGAGGACGACGCCGTTGGCTGCACGGGCACCGTAGATGGCTGCGGAAGCCGCATCCTTCAGGATTTCCACCGACTTGATGTCGTTGGGGTTAAGGTAGTCGATGCCGCCGTCGACCGGCATGCCGTCCACTATATAAAGAGGATCGGAGTTGTTGACGGTACCGATACCGCGGATCTTGATCTGGGAACCGGAACCGGGCTGGCCGGAGGCCTGGGTGATCTGGACACCGGAGACCTTGCCTTTGATGGCATCGTTGACTGTGGAGGCGCGGACCTTGTTGAGGGCGTCGCCGTCAACCTTGGAAATGGATGCGGTCACGACGCTCTTCTTCTGGACACCGTAACCTACGACGACGGTCTCTTCGAGCATCTCGGTGTCATCTTCGAGGATGATTTCGAGATTCTGCGCCTGCGAGACCGTGACGGTGCGTGTCACATAGCCTATGCAGGATACTTCCAGGACGGCACCGGGAGCTACGCGGATAGAGAAATCTCCGTCCACTCCGGCCGATGTGCCGTTGTTGGTTCCCTGCTCGACCACGAATGCGCCGACAATCGGCTGACGGGAGGAGTCCAGAACTACACCTGTCACGGTGATGCTCTGGGCGAAAGCCGTCAGGGTCAATCCTAATGCAAGGATCAATGCAGCTAATTTTTTCATACGCTTAATGGATTAATTCGGGCGTTTTTGGTTAATGTTTGATAGTTGAATTCGTTTATTTCAGTTTTTTCGACATCAAGTCAATACAAAATTATAGAGATTTTCAATCGTCTCGCGCGCACAAGATATTTTAGTAGTGGATAAGAAAAATCAACAACCTGATTATCAGATTGTTGATAAAATTTATACCTGCCGGAAAAGTAGTTATTCAGGAAGTAATGAGCGCTACTTTCCTATCATTTTGACCCTCTCTTCGAAGGAATCGCGGTCCACAGCGGCATTGTTTTTCACCGAAACCTTGTAGTTGTAGATTGTGCTCAGGGAGTAGTCGAGCATCGTGGCGATACGTTTGGAATCATCCACCCCGAGACGGATGAGGGCGAAGATCCGGAGTTCGGTCGTAAGCCGTCCCTTGGGAGGATTGATCCTGGCATCCTCCTTCAGCAGGCTGTTGAACTGTTCCACGAAGTCGGGATACATGGCCAGGAATGTGGTGTCGAAGGTGTTGTAGAATTCTTCCCTTGCTTTCTCGGACCGGTCGGAACGGGAAATATCTTTCAACAGCAGGTCGGTCCTGCCCTTCTTCAGAAGGTTTCGCAATCTGTTGTCTTCGGAACGGAACATGTGTATCTGGCCGGAGAAACTCTCCAGGAACGACACTATGAAACTCTCCTTGACCTGGTCGGCGTTGGAAATCTGTTTGTTCAACCCGTTGAGAGTCTCATTGGCGGCAGTCAGCCGGGCATTGCTCTCTTCCAGTTTCTTCCTCATCTGCGACAGCTTGCGGGAACGCACCACATAAAACCAGGAAACCACCGACAGCGCCAGTACCAGGACGGCAAGGCCTATCGCCGCGCCATCGGTAAACTTCTGCATCCTCTCCTGTCTGCTGGAATAAGCGTCCTGCACCTGGATCATGGAACGGGATATCTGCCAGGGACGGAGTTTCGCATTATAGAACAGGGCGTCTTCCTGGGCGATGCGCAGGTAGCGGAAAGATCGGTCCACATCCGTCGAGAGTATGTTCTGGGCAACCATCGTCAGGGAGGCATAGTCCTTTACCGCGTTGATAATGTCGCTCTCCGCCGACTTGACAAGCCAGTACATCCTGTCATCCGATCTCCCCATCCTGTCCGCGATATCCGAGAGATAGAATGCATAGATGGCGTAGGCATGCTCTTCGGGTCGGGTTCCGGCCAGGAGCAGGTGCCCGACACTGTCGGCCTCGGCGTAGCGTTCCTGCGAGAGCAGGTCGTCGCGCAGCACGGTGCGCCAGGACTTGGAATCCCTCGGAAGAAGGAAATAGAGCGCCGGTCGGAACGATGCCGCATCGGCTATGTTGAGCTGCTCTACCATTCCCGAATTCCCGGCCAGGTCCATGCTGAAATCATACAGGGCAAACAGATACTCCGTCCTGAGCGGGACGGTGAGGGATGCCGTGTCTATCTGCTGGTAGAGCAGATTGTAGGCCTCCATGTAACTTCCCGCCTTTGCATACAGATGGCCGAGTTTAATGGAAGCCAGATTATAACGGTCCCGGTCTTTCAAAGGATCGAGTGCGAGTTCCTGACAGTGCTTGAGGTATTTCTGGGTCGAGTCGAAACTGAATGAAAAATACTCCGATGCAATGTTCATCTCCGTCTCGAAACGCATCCGGGGATCTTCGGTAGACTGGGCCAGCTTTCTCAAAGCATCCATCTGGTCCAGTTTGCGGGCGACATATACATCGCGCGCCGAGACATAACCGTCGAGTTCGTTCAGCAACTGCCGGGTCGGACGGTCAAGACCGTCCGGTCCGCACGCTGCACAAAGCGCTGCGGCGGACAGAAGCATCAAGACGTATGACCGGATACGGCTCATGCCGTAAAGATAGTAAAAAAACAGGTGTCAGCAGCCCTTCGATGTCATGATCCTCAGCACCATTTCGTCGGTGATGCACATCGCGTCCGCACCTATGGCCGTGAGGTTGTGGATCGAACGGTCTATGTCGTCATCCACTATTCCTTCCTGCGAAGTGACGCACTTCCCCTCCATGGCCAGCAGGGCGGAAAGAATAGCTGTGGAAACTCCGGAAGTGAGCTTGAGCGAGCAGGACGGTTTCGCACCGTCACAGATCATGCCGGTAAGGTTGGCCACCATGTTCTTCACCGCGGCGCAGCAACGCGCGTAATCTCCGCCCATGAGGTAGGTCACGCCCACACTGCTGCCCGTACTTGCCACCACGCACCCGCAAAGTGCGGAAAGTTTGCCCAGCGACTGCTTGATGTAAATCGCAGTCAGATGGCTCAGCATAAGCGCACGGATCAGTTCTTCTTCCGTGTTTTCGTTCTCCTCGGCATAGACGCACACTGGATTGGTCGCACAGATTCCCTGGTTGCCGCTTCCCGAGTTGCTCATCACGGGAATCATTGCGCCGCCCATCCTGGCATCACAGGCCGCCGCAGTGCGTGCGATCATCCGGGAATAGATGCTGTCGCCCAGGATTCCCTTGGCGAGCGGACGGTCGATGCTCTTGCCCAGATTGTGCCCGTAATTGCCTTTGAGGGCCTCCCGGGCCGCCTTCATGTTATATTCCCTAGTCTCGAGGATAAACCGTATCTCGTCGAGCGGCGCCGTAGTGGCGAAGTCATAGACAAGCTTCAGGTTAAGGGCAATATCATCACTGTCCGCAACAGGTCCTGAATCGGAAGGCAGGATCCGCTGCAGAGCCGCTTCATCCAGCCGCCCGTCCGCCACATGGATGAAATTGGTATGGCCCTTGGCGATGACTGCGGTAGCCTGCCTCTCCCCTGCCGTCGCGATGATTTCAATATACAGTTTTTCACTGATTCCTTTTTTCAACCGGATGCCGATGCGGTCTTCGCTTATAAAGCGTTTCCCTTCTTCAAGGGTTTCCGGAGTCAGGTCGCGCAGAACTTCGAGCTGATACCCGCTCTTGCCTATGAGCGCCCCCAGGGCGATTGCGATCGGCAAGCCGGTCATCCCTGTACCTGGAATGCCCACTCCCATTGCGTTTTTGAGGATATTGGCGCTCAGCAGCGCTTCGATTCTATCGGGACGGCAGCCCAGCTGCTCTACGGCACGGGCTGTACACAACGCCACGGCCATCGGCTCGGTGCAGCCTATGGCCGGAACTACTTCCTTGTGTACGAGCGCTATTATGCGCTCACGGGTTTTCTTGTCAATCATATGATAATTCACTGTACTCAGTCATTGAAACCGTCCAGGACAACGATGTCGGAAATGCAAAGGTCCTTGTATTTCGCGCCGGGGACGACGGACAGGACGGTAATTTTGATATGTGAGACATATTCGGATGCAAAGGGGACCTCGTCGTAGAGGATCACCCCATTGGAATCCACGCCGGTTTCCCGGCCATGGATCTGCCGGGAAAGATCGGTGACCGTAAGCATGGATATATCCCCGAAACGCGGCGCAGTATCCCCACGCAGGACATAATATCTGGGGCTCCACTCCGAGACGTCGATTTCCACGGGTTCGTCGCGATAGCCGTCGGCACGGGTGACTTCCAGTCTGAGCGTCTTTACGCGGCTGTTTGCATTCCATAGGGCAGCGGATTTGTGATAACCGTTGTAGAAACCGATATCGGAAACCCTGCGGGGCTTTGCGAAATCGATGTCGATGGTGGAGCCGATGCCGTCACCGGGAGCCACCCAGGCAGTCGTCTGGTTACCGTCCGACAGGTTCCCGGCAGGATAGTTGGCCTGGGCGCCGGAAACCGTCACATTATAGGCGGCGGCAGGGACGGCGCAATCCACGAGCGGATTGCCCCACTGCGCATAGGAAGCGTTCCAGTTATCCTGCCAGAAGTAGAGATGCATTTCATCGGCGGCCTCGAAATCGAAATCCGATGTATTGCAGGTCCAGGTCGTCTTGTTGGAACGGACGAACGGCACTTCCGTATTCAGATTCGGAGTATTGTCATCGAAGAAAGGAGCGGGAAGGGCATCGCAATGAATGGTGCAGCTGAAAGCATCGGCCTTGCCGTTCCCCCAGTGCCTGGCAGGTGAGAAATCGTAGGAGAAAGAGCCGCTGGAGGGGAAATAACGTGACAGCGGAGACATCTGCAGCGATCCCAGTCCGGTCGACCAGTCGCTCAGGACTTCATAATCCACCTGCAGGACCACGGTTTCGCCTGCCGGGATATCCAGGACAGTATAAGTCCAGAGCCTGTAGACAGTAATTTCGATTCTCTCTCCGGTTTCTTCGTCCTCATAGATCTCACCCGTCTTTACGACCTCATCGGAACGGGTCCACGGGAGTTCCTTCCCGTCCAGTTGGAACTTGATGGCACGGACGGAGCGGTCCGCCACGCCGACTTCATACAGATCCTCGGTCATGTCATCCCCTTCAAACCCATAGTCGCCTGAAGCCTTTCCGGTGAAGTCCACGGGGAAGCCGTAATCCACATGGATGGGCTTACCGGAATTGTTTTTCAGCCGGTACGCTACGCGGACTGTGGAATACGGGAGGGCGACATTGATATCAAGGTCTTCGCGGACGACCTGCACGTCCGTCACCTTGAGCGGAATCGGATTGCAGGAACGGATTCCCGCGGAGTAACTGATTACAGGGTCGCCGTTCGCGTGCAGCAGCAGCGGCAGGGAAACGAGCAGCAGAAGCGTAAAGAGATGCTTGTTCATGGCCTTGTCTTTTGATTCAGTCAATAAAGATACAAAAAAAGACAGTATTTCCCTTACGAATTGCGGTATTCGCTGGGCGTCATCCCGCAATGCCGCTGGAAATAGCGGTAGAAATCCATCTGGTTGGCAAAATGCAGTTGCCAGGCAATCTCCTTCACCGGCAAGGAGGTATGCTTCAGATAATAGCGTGCCTCCATCAGGACATATTCGACAATCCACTCAGGCGCTGTCCGGCCACTGTCGGCCTTGACGGCGGCCGACAGGTATTTCGGCGTCAGTCCCAGCCGCGCGGCATAAAAATCCAGGTTCCGGTGCTCGGAGTGGAAACGGGCCAGAAGTGCGAGGAACTGTCCGGTCAGCGGACTGCGACCATGGCGCTGGAGCGTTTCCCGGTCCGCAATCCGGTCCCATATATGCGTCAGTTCGATATTCATCGAACGCAGCAGATAACCCAGGCTCCGGGTCAGGTCGGCGTGCCGGTCGCCGGCCACCGAGCGGAAGATGTTCTGGAAATTGTGGATCAGGATCATCGTTCTCACGTCCACCTTAACCATACGGCAGCGGAAGGCATAGAGCGCCCCCAGCCGGTCGAATTCCATCTCCTGCAGCATCTTTTCCGAAATAGCCATCAGCGTGATCTCTCCCGGTCCGGCGTGGTGGTGCGAAGCAAAGGACAGGATGTCTTCCGGCAGGCTGACGGCAAAACAGTCTTTCCGCACATCGAAACTGTCCAACCCAATCCTCAGGTCAAACCGCCCCTCCACGCAATACATGCATATTACGCCTTCGAAGCGGCAGGGGAACGCCAGATGCCGCTCCTGTCCGGGACGGAAACGGATGTTCGTGATAAAGAAATCGTCGCCATGCGAAAGCATCGGCCGCACCGGGAGTGCCTCCCGTAATTGAGCAAGGGTCAAACTTTCCATCAAATCAGCCAAAAAGTATAAGCAATCATCTTACAAATCTACGATATACTTATGTTTCAGCCAAAAGGTATATCAACAATTTTGCAACCGGACCTGCATTTACTTAGTTTTGCAAGCAGATTTGGAGGATTGGAAGATGAAACGATACAGACACGTATATTCGCTTACCCTTGCAGACATCGACCCGGACAAACGGATGACGGCCGGGGCCGTCCTGTGCTATTTTCAGGATACCATCGCACGCTTTCTGGCTGAAAACCATGTCGGAGCGTTCGACCTGATGGAGGAAGCCGGCATCACCTGGATGATCAGCGAATTCCACAGCAAGTTGGACCGTCTCCCGACATGGCCCGGCATCGCACAGGTTGAAGTGTTCCTTTCAGAACTTTCCAGCATAAAGGTCTATGTCGATTACCTGATGAGGGACTCCAGGGGAAATATCTTCGCAAAGGGATCAAGCACATGGCTGATGGTGGATGTCCGAAGCCGGAGGATGCTTCCTCACAACAGTATCCCGCGCTTCGCCGGACTGATGTACGATGAGCAGAATCACCTCGCACACGGGCGCTACACATTCCGGTCGCCGGAACCGGAGACGGGAAGCGCCTGCAACGCTGTTGCGGCTGACACAATACACACCGTTTCTGCCGCAGAGACCGACTTCAACGGCCATATGAGCAACCGCGACTACGTGCGGCTGGCGATGTCCCTTATCCAACCTCTGGCACCGGCAGGCCAGTCCATCCAGGCGCTGCACGCAAAGTTCTTGAAAGAATGCCACAAAGGCGAGAAACTGCAGAGCCTGTGCGGTTGGAAATACGGACAACTCAGCGCCGTGCTGCTCAGCGCCGACAAAATTCCCGTCTGCCAGCTCGCCACCGAATGGAAGGCTTGAGGACGGGTTCAAGCAGGAAATTGACAATTCCTTGCAGGAATAACGCAACGTTTCGCCCTTTTTTTGCATCTTTGCAACGTCGTTCGGCGACTGACATAACTGGGGATGTACTGGTTTTGACGGTAAATGATGTCGGACGGTAAGCGTGTCGAGCGTCGTGGCCCCGCTCGTAAATCTCAGACCGCAAGCCATAACTGGCAACAACAACTACGCACTCGCTGCCTAATCTGCCAAGCGGATTAGCTTAATCGCGCGGACCAGGTCCGTAGCGACGAGTATCCCGCCGGAGTTCCTGGCCTTCCCTCTCCGGTATTTGGGGTATCATCCAGGAAGGATGCGGGCGCCGACGCTTCTACAGCGCCTCAAGTTTAAGAAGCTAAGGGACCCTTGGCCCGCCCACCGGCAGCCGGTCTCCGACAATCAAAGGCGGGATACACACGTAGAAAGCCATCTGGCGCTTTATTCGGACGGCGGTTCGACTCCGCCCATCTCCACGGTTAACCCTGAGTATCAGGAACTTAACACACTTACGCACAAATTTACGCATAAAAATAGCGAAATCTGTGCGTATTTTATTTTGTTGAACTCCTATATGCCATATTAGCTGTTGGCAAATATGTGGTGAAAAAAATGAGCCCGAATGTATATGTATATTCGGGCTCATTTCCAAAGATAAAGGTCCTTTAGGGCCACTTATTACTATCTATTTCTCAATCAGTCCATCAGGGGTAATGACCAAGTCGCTGATTTCAAAACTACCGACATTGACAATAGGAAGGAAGAATTTAGAGAAGGGGGTGTTTTCTGTCTTTACAAATAATGCTCCCCTAGTTTGGCTTATTGAGATCTGGACTAACGATTCAATAAAGGGTTTAGGGATAACAACCTTCGAAGAATCCTTTTCCGTCATCTCGGTCCATGACTCCGGACTGATTTGGTAAAACGAGTTAGTTTCAAGAACTAAGAAAGGACGGTCTTCACATATAAATTGTACTGACACTGAAATTGCCACAGCCCGTAAACCGTAGTTACACCCCGGCCTAACTGAAACAGAAAAAGTGCTACTTTTCTCTTTAGGGTCTTCTAAAGTAGCAAATTGATCCACCACCATATGGTGAATCTGGAATTGGATATTCTTAGGCATAGTCGGGTGTAAGTGATTTCTTTGTTATTTGTTTCTCCCGCAATTCAATACCAGGAGCAAAATGGAACCCCTTTGCCCCAATTGCCCATAAACACCAAGCACTGACATTAGAAAAAACATTCTTTACGCAAAAAACCTCTTTGCTCACAAATCGGGTACACTCCTTGGTTTCATCATCGCATACCCGAATCAAAGGGTAATTGAGACGTCTCCCGTATTCTTCAGCAACTTTAACCGAGAATGAGGGATCTTGATTCCTCAGAATCTTATTGACATACTGAGGAGAAACACCAAGAGCAAAAGCTAGATCCTTCTGGCTCCAGCCACGCTCTTTCATACATTTTCTTAGCCTAAGGGCTATCCGCACGTTCGCATCCAGCACTTCAGGCTGATTAAGATCTTTCTCGTTCTCTTCGATCCAAGAAAAATCGTCACCGGCAATCACAATTCTGCCGTTCTTCGTCGTGCTCATACAACTATTCAGCAATAAAATCAATAAAACTGTCTTTATCAAACACGTCATTATCCGAGAGGTTTCTAGCAACTCGCTCCATCTTTTTTAATTCAATTTTCGTGTTAGGAGCATCTGACATTTCTCTCACTATCTTAATGGCGCCTCCTGTGATACACACAGTATTATCATCAACCATTATACCATAAATGCGGAAGGCAACTCTCTCAGCAATATACCCATATTTAGCCTTTACCTTGAACAATTTATTGCGTTTTCTCTTTGATTCTTCCTTACTATCTAATGATTCAAATGCTGAGAATAACTGACCTGTCTGAAGCAATCTTGTTATTTCTTTGAATACTAATCTAGAATATTGGACAACATCTCTAACGAAAATGTCCTCAGTTACTCCTTCCCAAAAAGAATCTGAAAAGAAGGAAGAATTCTTCTCAAAGAACTCCGCAAGATAAAGAGGATCCTTCCACATTGAAAACAACTTTGAGAACTCTGTCTTTCCAACATATTCAGGGTCCAATTCATCCGCAAGTTCCTGAACTCCCATGGATAACAACTCAGACTTAGAGAAACAGACTGAGAGAGCAGTATTGTTATCGCCATGAGCAGGAAAAATGCGTTTATATTCCACAATTAACCAATTGGTTTATTTTTGCAAATATACAACTAGTTTTGAAAAAATCAACCAATCGGTTAATTATTTTTTTGTTTCGCCCCTCAAAATATAGAAAAAGGCCTGTACGATCCATTGTACAAGCCAATCAAATCTAGGCGTCTATTGCTACCCCAACTTGGCGCTTGCGAACATGTCGGCCGACTTCTCACCGGTAGCGGTGTTGATGTAGAAGTAACGGAAGAAGACCTTCGGTTTGCCGGCGGTCGGGGTGCCGTTCTTCTTGTCGTAGTCATCCTTGATGTCGATGGCCGAGGTGACCGGAGTCAGCAGGGTCGTGAAGGAAGCCGCCTTGCTGTAAGCGCCGCGGATACCGTTGCCCTGGGGCTCGGATGCCAGGATCACGAGCTTCAGGTTGGTGATCGAGCTCGGGATGCTATCGAGCGTGAAAGTCATCGCCGGTGAGTTTCGCTACGACGCCTCCCACGTCATCGTCTACGAGATCGAAAAGACCGACGCCTTCACCCACTTCGAGTTCAAGGAGTTCTCCACCGAGCGCGAGCACCTGCGCGAACAGAAGGAATCCGACACCATCGACCGCACCCAGAAAATCCTCGAGCTCCACAAGCAGGGCAAGTCCTACCGCGAGATTGCCCAGGAGATCGGCCTGAGCAAATCCATGGTCGGCAAGATCCTGAAGAACGCCGCACCCGACGACAAGAACCTCTTCACCGAACCCGCCAAAGAGTGACCACCATGGACCACACCTACACCCTTCAGCGCTACGCCGGCCTGGCCTCGCGCCACACTTGCCCGCGTTGCAACCGGCCCCACTGCTTCACCCGCTACGTCGACGAAGCCGGCCACGAAATCGCCGACTCCGTCGGCCGCTGCGACCACGAGTCCTCCTGCGGCTACCACTACACGCCCCGCCAGTATTTCGCCGACCATCCCGAGCTACGTCCACTGAGTCTACCCGTCTCCCGGGTGGACAAGGTGGACAGGGTTGCCGCCCCGGTGCCGCCCAAGCCCATCGACACCATTCCCGCCGAAATCCTGCAACGCACCGTGCATCCTTCCCGGGATTCCCATTTCACCACATTTCTCTCCTCGCTCTTCGATCCGGCCGAGGTTGAGTCGCTGGTCATCCAGTACCGCCTCGGCGTCACACGCGACCGTTCCGTCATCTTCTACCAGATCGACACCACAGGCCACATCCGCACCGGCAAGATCATGAAATACGACCCCGAAACAGGCCATCGCATCAAAGACCCCTCCACGCCGAACCGCATCACCTGGGTGCATTCCCTGCTCAAGCAGCTCGGCAAGTTACCCCGCACCTGGGCATTGTCGCAGTGCCTCTTCGGCGAGCACCTGTTGGCCGAATATCCCGACAAGCCGGTGGCCCTCGTCGAATCCGAAAAGACGGCCGTCATCTGCGCCGGCATCATTCCGCGCTACCTTTGGTTGGCCACCGGCGGCAAGTCGCAGCTCTCCGCGGCCCGGCTCGCTCCGCTCGCCGGCCGCCGCGTCACCGCCTTCCCTGACATCGATGCCTACGACCTCTGGTGCGAGAAACTCGGTTCCCTGTCGTCATGCCCGGCCCCGACCGGGCATCTCTTCATCACCGTCTCCGACCTCCTCCAGCGCAACGCCACCCCCGCCGACCGCGAAGCCCACATCGACCTGGCCGACTGGCTCATCCGCTGGAAGAAAGGCGAACCGGCATCCTTCAGCGCCGAGACCCTCCGGACGTTTGAAGCCATCGCGCAGTATTTCGATCCGGAGCACCACGAAGAACTGAAGAATTGGATTGAGGATTTCGGGTTGGAACTCGTATGAAAAAAACTCCTTGACTCCAACTTGACCCCAACTTGACTTATTGGATATTCCCACATTTTAGCTATATTTTTGAACCCTGGTTTCACGACGAAGCCAGGGTTTCTTTTTCTGTGGCCACAAAACAAGAAGCCATTGTTCCACCTAACAACGAGAAGCAATGGATTCAACAGAAGAAAGAATCACATTCGAGAGTATGCCCGCCATACTCGCCCAAATGCGCAACGAGATCAGGTCGCTTACGCGCCTGGTCGAGAATCTTACGCCCACCCGGCCCAACGACTGGATGAGCGTCGACGACCTGCACCACTATTTGCCGGGTCATCCTGCCCCACGCACCATTTACTCCTGGGCACGGAGTAACACCATTCCGCATTACAATCGGGAAAGGAATCTGTACTTCAACCGTCAGGAGATCGATCGCTGGCTGGCCCAGCAAGGAGGCAAGCGATGAGTGAGCCGAAACTTCTTCGCGACATCCTGCGGGAAATGGTCGACGATCCGGACAGCGAAGTCGGGAATACTTTGAAGCAGGTGCCAGGTATCGACGAGATGCTCGCCGATCCTGGAGATCCGCCGAACACTAAGACTTCCCAATAGTAGATTCAGTAGGAGTCCCCTCGGAAGCCAACGCCCAGGGGACTCTTTTCGTCGAGGCTCCCCGCCATTTGGATTCACAAATCCGGTCCGCATAACGTCCTTGATATCCCAGCCAATAAAGAATAGTCAGTTCCAATATGTTCAGGGCATTATCCAGACTTTGTAGCTTCTGCTCTTGAGTTATCTTTTGATACTTCTTTCGGTTTCTGCTGTCGTAATGGGTCAATTGATTTCTCGTTCTAATCAAACTTTCTGCATCAAAAGAAGGATTGTGATTCATCTTTTTCAGAAGGTTCTGCAACGTTTCTCCAGCGGTCTGCTCTTCTTTATTTAAAATCACATTCCACATCATTTCCAACCCGGTGATAGCCATAATGTAAGCTCCTTCCATTTTACCGCTCCCTATATTTGCTTCCAAATACCAGTGAACGGCAGTTGAAAGGATATCTGCTTTGTCCTCATCTTCTCCGTTCCAAATCGCCTCAAAAGTTGGCCAAAGGCTCTCAACATCCCGATCGTACGGGTATGGCAACCAACTATTAACGCCAATCCTGCTTTTATCGTAATACACTCGATGATAAAAAGAAGAAAACCCCTCTATATCTTGTCCATTAACGAGAATAGGGCTATGATACTTCCCGACCACAAAGCTGATAAAATGGGTAAAAGCTTTTATGTATTTTTGAGCATCATTATGGTTCAGGAGTCTTCCGTCGGATGGTGTCAGCTCGCATCGATGTGTTATGCGAGTTAATTGTTGGTCTTTATTCTCTGCATTAAGATTCTCTATGATAATCCGAGTCCCATCCTTGCAGAGAAAAGAAAGCCTGTTAGAACCCACTCCTTTATTGTGACGGACAAATGATCCATAAAAACTCTGCATATTAACATACGACCAATGCCAAATAGAGCAAGCTTTTTGCTCAGGGAAGAGTGATTGAATTAGACCGTGATAGCTATTGACCCCGTTTCTCGTTTTGGACTCGGTGATTATGCATTCTCCTTTCATACCATTAGGAATGAGTAATTCTGTAGGGGTTTCCGTAAGTTGCCAAATCGATGGTAGAGAAGTACCTATTCCCTGAAAGTCAAGATGGTACTCGTATTGAAGAGCGTAGTAAATATCGCCGGTCAAAATAACCAACTCATCTCCATTTTTCAGGGAATAGTCTCCTGAATAAATCAAGATTCGGGAATCTTCTATGTCCATTTCGCAGTAGGGAATTAAAGCACTCGGAATACTAACAAACTTATCGTCGGGTTTCATATGCCTTTCCATATTTTTCCCAAGTTAATCATAATTTATCATCTTGGCATAATCAAAGCTTGTATTAGCGATCAGTTTTACAACTTCATACTTCATTAAAAATTAATTTCAGCAAAAAAAGTTAAATTTGTAGGTTAAAAGCAGAAGATTACATATCATTACAATATAATCCAACGGGGTTTTGTGCCTCGTCTAACAATATGGGCAGACCCAGAAAGAACCCCGACCAGCCGAAGGCTCCCGCTAAGCCGCGGAAAAAAGCAAAGCCTGTAGAAAAGCAGAAAGCGCTTGAAGACATACTTTACGAATGCCGCAACAAACTCCGTGGCAACGCCAATATGACCACCAAGCGGGATATGCTCCTGACGCTGGTTTTCCTTCGTTTCATCGGTTCTCGTTACAACGAGCAGCGAGAGAAAATCCTTCAGGATAGTTGCCAGCGTTTTGGCAAACCTTACGAGGAATTATCTGCAGATGAACGCGATTTCGTTGATATGATGCTCCAGAGAAAGCAGTCTTACCAAAAAGACGGCGTTTTCTGCCTTAAGGACGAATACAACTGGGACGTTCTGAACAAGATTCCGGCTGCCGATAGGGCCACTAAACTTGACAACGGGATTTCCGCTCTGATGAGCAATGAAAAAGATCTGAAGAATGCTCTCCCTACCAACCTATTTGTCAATGCCAGACTCGATCCCGCCCTTTTAAAAGGCGTGATGGACGACATAACGAAAATTGATCCAAGGATCTTCAAGGACATTGACCTAATTGGCCGTGTGTACGAATACTTCCTTCAGCAGTTTGCCGTGAACGCAACAAAAGAAGAGGGAGAATTCTACACGCCCCAGAGCATTGTTGAACTCATTGCCAATCTGATTGAGCCGTTTGACGGTACGATTTATGACCCTTGCTGTGGCTCGGGCGGTATGTTTGTTCAGAGTATCAAACTGGTGGAAGCCCACGGAGGAAACAAACGCAATGTAAGCGTCTATGGCCAGGAAAGCGACCCTGACACCTATCGGCTTGCCAAGATGAACTTAGCCGCCCGTGGGATTAGTTATCACCTTGGAGATCGTCACGCATCATCATTTACAAGTGACCTTCACCCTGGCCTTCGTTCTGACTACATTATGGCTAATCCACCGTTCAATAAGAAAGATTGGTGGACTGGAGATGATCTATCTGGCGACAATCGCTGGAAAGGCTACGCGGTTCCTCCTACCAGTAACGCAAACTATGCCTGGATTCTCCACATGCTTTATCATTTGGACCAAACAAAAGGCATTGCAGGGTTCCTTCTAAGCAATGGAGCATTAGACGATGAGGATACAATAGAAATACGTAAAAAACTCATCAAAAATGACAAGGTTGAAGCCATTTTCATTCTGCCGCGCGATATGTTCTATCAGGTTGACTTAGGCGTTACTCTATGGATTCTTAATCAGAACAAAAAAGGCGGTGAATGGCATGGACGTCAGTTACGAGACAGATCTGGCGAAGTGCTCTTCGTTGACCTTCGAAAATGGAACCAGAACAGCAGCACTATAAAAACAGACAAATCCAAAAAGACATTTGTCGTCTTTGATGAGAAGCAGATTCAAGATGTTTGCACGATTTATCATGATTGGCAAACACAATCTGACGGGAATACTTATGACAAACCCGAACTCTATCATGCCGCATCAAAGGAAGAAATCGCGAATAATAATTGGAGTTTAATTCCCAGCAAATATATTCGTTTTAAGGCTGCAGAGCCCAAGTATAATCTGGAACAGTCCGTAAAAGAAGCAAATCAGATTTCGTCTTCTATTCTGGGGCTTGAGTCCTACCATCAGAGTATCATTCAGGAACTACAAAATGCCCTCAATGGATTGTCTCTTAATAATTGTTATCCAGAAGTCGAAATTGGGAAGTATCTCATCCCTTCAGATAAAAGGAACGATCAGCTGCTTTACGGCAAGAAAGATGTGGTAGGTCTTTCTACATCTAAAGAAGTTATCAAGACAAAAGCTAATCTTGAAGGGGCAAGTTTGGCCTCATATAAAGTATTCGAACCCAAAATGATAGCTTACGTTCCTGACACTTCACGTCGCGGGGATAGGGTTAGTCTTGGAATGAATAAAACTGAATCAACATTTCTCCTGTCTTCAATCTCCGAAGTCTTTTCTTGTGACGAGGAACATTTGCTTCCCGAATATCTTTACATGTGGCTTAGTCGTTCAGAATTTGATAGATACGCTCGATTTAATTCTTGGGGTACGACCAGAGAGACTTTTACGTTCGAGGAAATGAAAAAGGTAAAGATGCCCCTTCCTCCAACATCAATCCAGAAGGCAATAGTTAACATTTTTCATTGTGCAGAAGAAGCTAAACGGATAGCCGAGCAGTCCGAAAAGTTGAGCAAAGAGATATGCCCTTCTCTTATGCAGAGCCTTGGCATTGGGTCATAAAGGTGTTTATTTATGGTTAATGTAAAGTTCCACGAGAGCGAATACGAAGAAGTATTCATACAATGCCTGGCCGACGAGGACTGGCAGTACATCCCCGGTTCCTGTATGAGCAACCGTTACATCACGGATGCCCTGTACGAAGCGGATCTGCGGGCGTATTTAAAAGCCCACTACGATAACAAGAATCTCTCGGAACAAGATTACGAGCAAATCATCTCCTATCTCCACAACATTGGTGGAGCCAGCGACTATCTGGCTGCCCGGGAAGCGCACAAGGTCATTTGCCATCAAGGATATGACTACCAGCCTCTTGATGGGAGCCCTTCATTTAAGGTCCGTTACATAGACTTTGACAGCGATGATATTAAGACGGCCAACCTTTTCCGCTGCGTAAATCAATATGAGATGCAGGAAGGCGAAGAAAACCGTCGCCCTGACATCGTACTATTGATAAACGGAATTCCGCTCTGTGTTATCGAACTCAAGAATCCCGCTGATCCCAACGCCACCCTCAGTAACGCGTGGAACCAGATATGTGTCAGATACAACCGGGACATCCCATCTATGATGAAATACGCGGCTCTCGCCGTCATCAGCGATGGTTCTAACACTCGCCTGGGCACTCAGTTTACGCCGGAGGAATACTTCTACGCCTGGAAGAAAGTCGAGAACAGCGACCCCAATGGTCGTGTCGGAATCGACGAGATGCGAACGCTTATCAAAGGAGCATTGACCCCGGAACGCATTTTGGAAATCCTTCGGGACTACGTCTATTTTGCAGACGAAGGCGTAGCTGAAGATAGAATCGACATCGTATGCCGCTATCCGCAGTTCTTTGCAACCCGGATGCTCCGCGAGAGTATCTTCAAGGCTCTTCACTCTGCTGGTGGTAATGGCCAGGGCGGTACCTATTTCGGCGCAACAGGCTGCGGAAAGACGCACACGATGCTTTTCCTTGCTCGCCAGTTGATGTGCCGCTATATGACCCGTATGGACAATCCCACGGTCATCATCATCGTGGACCGCAGCGACCTTGAAGACCAAAGCGGCCGTTTGTTCACAAATTCCAAGACATACTTGGACGATACCAATGTCCGCGTATTCGATAGTCGGGATGACTTGCGCACAGAATTAAAAACCAACCTTGGCGGAGGCCTATACGTAACTACCATCCAGAAATTCGCCGAAGGAGAAGGCCTCTTGAGTAACCGCGCCAACATCATCTGCCTGAGCGATGAAGCACATCGTACCCAGGTCAAGATGGGCAGCAAGCTCAAAATGAAACTGGAGGCGACCAAACCGGAAGACATCGGTGCTTTCTTCACTGAGACCTTCGCCCAGCAACTCCACGAATCCCTCCCTGCTGCCACTTTCGTAGGTTTTACCGGTACACCCATCGAAGAGACCATCCAGATCTTCGGTGCTATCGTTGATCGCTACACCATGGAAGAGGCCAAGAACGATAAGATCACCGTCCCTATCAAGTACAATGCTCGCTTGGCACGCGTCTTCCTGAATTCGGAGGAAGCTAAGAAGATTGAGGCATACTACAAGAAATGCGAGGAGGAAGGCGCTCTTGCTACCGACGTCGATAAGAGCAAGGAGGATATGAGCCAGATGAAGGTCATTCTGGGTAACAGTGAGCGTCTGGATCGTATGGCCAAAGACATTGTCGAGCATTACGAAGGCCTTTGTGAGGATGAGCAGGAACTGGTCCAAAAAGCAATGGTGGTCAGCAGTGACCGTCACATTGCCTACGACCTGTATAAAAAGATTCTGGCACTAAGGTCTGACTGGGCTACGCCTAAGAAGGCTATGGATGAAACCAAGTTCACCGCAGAACAGCTGGAGAACCTGAACGAAGTTCCGTTCCTGAACATCATCTGCACCCGTGAAAAAGATAAAGATAGCAAGGAGGAATGGGATGCATTTGGCAGTGATGCCCACCGAAAGGCTCTCGAACTGGAGTTCAAAAATGACAAATCCAACTTCCATGTAGCCATTGTGGTGGATATGTGGATTACCGGCTTTGATGTTCCCTGCCTTAAGGTCCTTTACAACGACAAGCCGCTATCACAACATACCCTCATCCAGACCATCAGCCGCGTAAACCGTCGCTACAAGACCAAGGACTGCGGCCTTATCGTGGACTACCTCGGTATTCGCGAGAACATGAAGGCAGCCATGAAGAAATACAATGGCGATGCAGTGGATGTGGAAGACGAGCAGGCCGCCTATGCCATCTTCAAGAACGAACTCAGCATCCTGCAAGGTATGTTGCAGAACGTGGACTTCACACCGTTCTTCAGCGATAGCGCCCTGGCCAGGTTGCAATTCCTGGAGAAAGCCGCGGAATTCATTCTGGTCAATTCCGGAAAGGGAACGAAGCAAAAGCCTTCGATGAAAACCCTCTTCCTGGGCCACACCAAGCGTCTCCGTGCCGCATATAACATCTGCAAAAACGCCATTGACGAGGATGGAAATCCGATAATCTCCGAGGATGATTCCAAATGGGCGCAATGCATCATTGGAATCGCCGGTTATCTCAGCAAGATGACTGAGACACAACACAATGTCCAGTCTATGAACCGGCATGTTGAGCAAATGGTCAAGGAGGCCATCAGTTGCTCCAGCGTTGAGATTGTCCTGGACAAGGAAGGAGGCTCAGAAGACATCTACGGAGACGAATTCCAGGAAGAGTTGGAAAAGACGAAGATGCCTAATACTCGCTTCCAGATTCTTGTCAAGCTGTTGCAGAAAGGAATTAAGGAATACGGGAAGACCAACCGCACACGTGCTGAAGTGTACGAAAAACTCCTTCAGGCGGTGATTGACCAGTATAATAACCGCGACTACGCCAATGAGGTTGCTACTCAGACTATCGAAGAGATTAGCCAATTGGTGAATGCAAAGGTTAATGAACTCAGCGACCAGCTGGTTCAGATCCTGCGCGATATGGAGGAAGACAAGCGCAGCTTCGAGAAACTGGGCATCAGCTTCGAAGAGAAGGCCTTCTACGACATTCTCGTTGATATGCGAGATAAGAAGGGCTTTGAATACAGTGATGAACGTTGTAAGGATCTTGCGAAGAAAATCAAGAAGCTGGTGGATGGCTCAACCGTTTATGCTGACTTCCTTAATAACCGGCAGCTCAAAGATGACCTGGACTACGAACTGAACTTCCTCCTGAAGAAAAACGGCTATCCTCCCCAGTGGAATGAAGAAACCGTCGAGGGCGTTATGGTCCAGGTGGTCAACTACAAGAGCAATCAGCCCCTCTCCATCGGCCACGCCGACCAGGTAAACGTTGGCGGCGACCTGCACGTTGCCGGTGACGCCGACATCGACACTTATAACGACTTCTCATAATGCTGCACGCCGGAGGGAATATCACCATAGGAACCTACAACGATAACAAGGGTGCGAATGTAGCCGTTGCCCTTTCTGGCAGTGTAGTCCAACAAATAGTCCCTCCCGAAGAACAGAATCTATCTAACCAACCTACCGACTCCCATCCATCCAAGAAAGAGCCCACGCCGCCCACTACATCCGTTGTCCTCCGCGACAAGAAACCCAACAAGCTCGAATTCTTCCGGGTCATCAAAGCGCTGTGCCTGGACGGTTTCTTTGAGGACGAACATGGCGGCAAGATCAACGAAAAAGATGTGTTCGCCGCCTTCGGTGTCGCGTTGAACGAAGATTTCTCCGACTACACGAAGCACCTTTCTGAGGGCCGAAATCACAACTCTATTTCCGAGTCAGCCAACATATTCGATGAGCTGAAAGAGAAATACCTGGCGTACGAACGCAAGTTGAAAGAAGACAAAAAAGCCCGCAATAAATAATCACACTGAACCATGGCAACCTTAGGCAAAATGAAGCGCATCACCGATCTGCGCACCGTATGGCCTCACGAGGCAAACGATTTCACGAAATGGCTCGCCGAAGAGGCAAATCTTGAAGAGCTCGGCAACGCCGTCGGCATCGACATCGATCTTGAGGAGCGAGAGTCTTCGGTTGGCAGTTTCAGTGTTGATCTCTTCGCCACCGAGAATGGTACGGGCCGAAAGATTATCATCGAAAACCAGCTAGAAGACACCAACCACGACCACCTGGGCAAGCTCATCACCTACGCCTCCGGCAAGGGCGCAGAAGTCATCATCTGGATCGTCAAGCGGGCTCGCGATGAGCATCGCCAGGCCATCGAATGGCTCAACCAGCACACCGACTCCAATGTCGGCTTCTTCCTGGTTGAGATTGAGCTTTGGCAGATCGACGACTCGTTGCTGGCCCCCAAATTTAATGTGGTCGAGAAACCCAACGATTGGGCCAAAACCCTCAAGACCATCGATGGCCTCAGTGAAACCGATCGTCTGAAGCTCGAGTTCTGGCAAGCATTCAACGACCAGATGGCCGCCAATCCTGATTTCCAGCACGAATTCAATCTCCGCAAGCCGCAGCCCCAGCACTGGTATGACCTCAGTCTGGGCACTTCGGCCTACTATGTTAGCATCAACATCAACACCCAGAAAAAGAAGATAGACGCTGGCATATACATTCCTAACGATAAGGAAATCTTCCACAAGTTCCAGGAGCATAAAGCCGACTTCGAGCAGGCCATCAGTAAAGATATCGTCTTCCACGACGCCGGCAAAGCCAGCCGCATCCTCCTCTACCACTCCATCAACGTAAAGGACCGCGCCAAGTGGCCCGAAGCCGCCACCTGGTTGTTTGAAACCGCCCTCAAATTCAAGAAAGTCGTCAAGCAGATTGACAAATAAACCTAAATCCTTGAATCCTTCAGATAGTGATTTGCCGATGAAACCGCTTGAGACATACCTAGACCAGTTATCTCATCTACGAGTGTCCCGTGTTGGAGAGTTTCGGTCCCCGCTTAAGGCAATCCTTCTTGTCTCGGTTACCGAAATGGTGCGTGATGGAATTATCGGTTCACCTTTGGTACCTGTCGATGAAGATCTGAAGAAAAGGTTTACCAGCAATTGGCATAAGTTCATTCAGATAAACTCCCCCTTCAATGCCAACATACTTGTTGCGCAATCTCAATTAGGTGGAGAGAAATTCGTGGTCAACCGTTCATTCGACTCCTTTGAGATTGAACGAGATTTGTTTTTCTGGATGAAAGACCCCGAAGCGTCTGAGTTGATTATTGCAACTCTCACTGCTCAGTATCTTGCTCCTTTTGCTCATCAGCATAAGGTCGATTTTACGCAGCTGAATCCATATCGAGACACTTCGTTAAGGGCCTATCAAGCCGATGGAAAAGCTAAGATATATAAGCTATGGTCTGAGATGCGTAGTGTCATGTACCAAATGCCGACGGGTACTGGCAAGACAAAGCTTTTCGTTTCCATTGCTAAGGATCTGCACAATTGGGGCGTCGCTCATAAAAACGCCGTCAAGATTCTCTTCTTAGCTCATAGAAAAGAACTCATCAAGCAAATAGCCAGAGATGTTGGAGAAAAGTATGGCTTAGGGCACGGCATCATTATGGCCAACAATATGGAGCAGCGAGGTCTTCCTCTGCAGGTCGCTTCTGTTCAGTCACTGATTAGAAGGATTGACGACTGGCGTTATAAGGATTTCGATATTATTATCGTAGATGAGGCTCACCACGTCAAAGCCTCGAGCTACATAACGATATTAAAAGCGTTCCCCCGTGCAAAAGTTCTAGGCGTTACGGCGACCCCTTACCGCATGAGTCATGAGAGTTTCCGCCCTGAGTTTGATGAATTGATTACCTCTTGGCCTGTCGCCCGTTTCATCAGGGAAGGTTGGCTTTGCGACTATGAGTATTATTCCATCCGGCCAGAATCAAAAATTCAGTTGGATATCAACAGCATCAATCGCTTTGCCATGGATGGCGATTATCTGGATGAAGCCGCTGTAGATGTGATGGATAAAGACGAGATACGCGCAAATATCCTTGCCACTTACGAACGCTATGCTAAAGGGAAAAAAGGCATTATCTATACCATCACCAAAGCTCACAACCAGCATGTATGCGATCAATTCAAGCAAAAAGGATATAGGGTTGTGGCCATTGACGATTCCACTCCTTCAAAGCAGCGGGATGAATATGTGAAAGATTTCGAATATGGGAAGATAGACATCATCTGCAACGTCAATATCTTCAGTGAAGGCTTTGACTGTCCGGATGTTGAATTCATACAACTGGCCCGTCCTACGAAGTCTCTATCAATGTATCTTCAGCAAGTCGGTCGTGGGCTCAGGAAGTCAGATGATAAGAAATTGATCATCCTTGACAATGTCGGTCTATACAATCGCTTTGGATTCCCATCAGCCAAGCGCCAATGGCGTCGGCATTTCGAAGGTAAAGACGCGGACTATGCTCCACCCGTTGGAATCATCTCTGAAGACGGTCACGCCATCAACTATTTGGACGAATACATAGAGGGAGAGGAAGAAGTTGAGCAACTGCATGATTCTTCAGAAGAAGTTGTTGAAGGAGTTACTCCCCATCAGGAGGACGAGCCACATTCATACGAGCCGGAATTCCGTTTCTACCTCAACAAGACGGGAATTGGAGAAGCTGAAGTCAAGCGTATCATTCGAGGCATCAAAAGCGATATCGACCCTATCATCAGAGGAAAGTATGATTCTCGGCATCAGAGTGTCTTCTATATGGATGACATCGGAGCGCTTGAGTTATATCTGTTTGATTTTCAATCTGACCCTACTATGGCGGAACTCAACGTTGCCAAGAATAAAATCATGACTTCCGCCCTTGAACTGTATATCGCATTCTTGCAATGGAGAAACACCGAGGAATCCGAATTGGAAGATTATCCAGAGCCAGAAGGAGATATCACCGCTAGCCAAAAGGAGGACGAGCGACGCACTCTCAAACAGGTAGAGTTGGAAATATCCATCTTCCAGAAATGGGATAGAGATATTCCTGAAGGGCTGCTCAAAGAGTATCGGGATCTGTCTTCAGGCCATTAGCAAAGGTTACCAGGTTTCGTCAACGGCGAAGTACTTCTGCAGCATATCACTGATTTTCTCAGAACGTCCATTAGAAGTCACGGCCAGGTACATGGATGCCCGGGAAAGGCCAACATACAGATACTTGTTGATTAAACTTGAGGATTCAATATCGTCAATGTCATAGAAGAAGACCGCCTCGAACTCCATGCCTTTTACCTGGTCAATCGGGAAAATTCGAAGGGTCTTCTCCCCTTCTAGTGTATTATCCGAGCAGACCTTTACGTCGATACCTGCCTGAATAAGATTGTCACATTCGTCTAAGGACTCCTTTAATTCTTCAGCTTTCTTTTTATCAATAGTAAAGATTGCTATCGTCGGCACACAGTTGTAGGCTTTGACGATTTCAATCACACGGTTTGCAATCCACTGCGCCTTTTCATCCATATCCTCCCACTCAAGCCAAAGTGGTCGAGGTGTCTTTCCTCCCTTCAAGAAGCACTGACACGGCGAATGATGCCCCTTTTCTTCCAAGTAAATCATGTCGGCAAGTTTCAGTAGCTCTTCACTTTGCCTGTAAGACATAAGAAGGTTTTTTACCTCCAGCTTCTCAAAGAGGAGCGGACGCTGAAGTTGGCTCCAATCCGTGATACCATCTTCCTTCATCAACTGCATTGTATCACCACATAGCGTATAAGAACAGACTTGATAATGGCCAAACGACTTGATGCCATAATACTCAATTAGGCTATAATCCGTGGCCTCATCTACACCAATTACCGGACGGCACAACTCTTTATATGCATCAATATACTTATGAGTCGCCTTTTCAAAACGTTCCCGGCTTGCCCGGTAGAGCGCCTTCGCTATATTATTGATGAATCCGACAAGCAACGATTGCTCTTGCCCGTACAATTTCTTATTCTTTTGAACCTCTACCATTTCCTGCAGCAGTCCCTGGTCCCATAACTTCTTGTCGTCCTCAGACATCGACTTTCTATACGCCTTATAGTAGTTGGGAATGGGGTTGAGCACATATTGGGAGAAACCCTTTAATGCCGGATTAAGATACTTGACAAAGAATGCCGCATCTGCAACGCTCTTTAGGTCTTCCTCGTTAACCACATCTTTCACAAACTCAAGCAATTTTACCTGCGAGCCTGTTAGTTTAGCGTTCTTGTCTTTGATTCTGAGCGCCAACTTTTTCAGGAGGGGATTCATCCGATTGAAGAGCGCGATCGACAAATCACCGAAATCGGGCTCTATTTCTTCGGGTTCTTCTCCTTCTTCGACCTCCGGTTGTGGTGTCTTCATCAGCGACCTTGTGTATTCGAGTACCTCGTTGTATTTCTCCTCGTCTCGTTTGAGGAGTGCGATATAACGATCTGATAATTCTCGTGTCCTCTCGTTGAACATCGATGTAATCACCGAACCTGAAACGACACTTTCACCTCCTACTGAAACCCTGTTATCAATACCATCCATCCGGATGAGGAACCGCAGAAGCTCGTCAATAGAATTGACCGATTCTATCTTAGCACACTCTTGTGTAATAACCCTGCCCAGGATTCTCCAACTGAAACCAGAACAGTCAATCTTGGCCACCTTCAGGAATCGCTCTTTAACTTGTGAGAGAACGAACTTGGTAAAGTTCTCCACTATCAGCAAGTGATCTCCAACGAAAATACTACGCGATTCATTCTTCCTCCCCATAAAATCGAACGGGCAGTCAGAGCCGGCAAGATGGTAACGATCACGAACGGCATCTTTTAAGAAATCCTTCCAGACAGCAGTACTCCTGCTGATATTTGTCAGACCCTCATAACTCATATTGTCCTGGAGGTATTTCTTCAGGAGGTCATTCGGAGAGAAAAAGATCCAATTATCTTGGGAAGAAGAAATCACTTCCAATCGGCTGGCAGTAATACCACAATCCGGGTGATTCTCGACATAATCTAACAGGTCATCCTTATCAATCAACAGCTTCAGTCTTTGAATCATCGTGGTAGTCTTTCCTGTTCCAGGTCCACCATCGATTACCTCTGCCACACCATTATAAAGATTCGAGAACTTGGCGCTATTCTGGTGTTTATCCAAGACAGGGTTTCGTTTTAGACTGACTTGTTTGCGAATGAATTCCGATGCCTTAGCTGCTTCAGAAAGAACCGCCTCTCGTTTGGCCTGAGCTTCCTTGATCTCGTTCTCAAGTTTCTGGGCCTCTATCTCCGCTTTTCTCGCCTCTTCCTCCAATTTCTTCTTTCTAAGCTCCTCTGCCTTACGTTTTGCCTCCTCTTCCGCAATCTTTTTCAGACGAATACTTTCATCAACTTCTCGTAGGGAACTAAGGGCTTTCTGCAGACTGGAAAAGTATGACCAGTTCTTCATACCACTCGTCCCCACATAGAGATCAATAACCGATGATCCCGTGTTGTTATAGTGGGCGGAACTCTTTATCAAGAAAGATTTCGTCTTGTGATCAGCGAAAACACAGGAGTGATGTCCCTCATAGTTCTGTAATAGAATTTGGGCGAACTGCCGGTTTTTCGGCACTACGACAGTCCCATTTTCAAAATAGAAAGGCTTCTTACCCGTGTCAAAAGTAGTTATAGCCGCTCCGGTAATATCCCTTGAAATCCCGTGGGAGTAAGGCAACGTGTCGGTATTAAGGATATAGATTGTTTGCGGTGCATAACCATTCAATAGCATCTCACCCCGGCCAATGCTGAGGTTGGTGCATCGCATCCTATTCTCTGCAGAACAGTGGTCCTCGATGCTTTTAAGCACGTCCTTGAGCTCTCCCATATATCAGATTTCAAACGTCAAACATATAAAGGTAGCAATTATTTCTCGCAAAGAAAAAAACAATAAATAATCCGTCTCTCCGAAATTTGCATATCTCACACATTATTAGTAACTTACATCAGAAAACAAGCCCTAAACCCACCTATATCCAACCGAACTTAAACAAACTTTTCCGCCCCTATGAAAATCCTCATCGATCCCGGTCACGGCCGTAACACGCCCGGCAAATGCAGTCCCGACGGACGCTTTCGCGAATACCAGTACACCCGTGAAATCGCGGCGGCCGTGGTGGCCCGTCTGCAGGCGCTCGGCCACGATGCCGAGGTCCTGGTACCCGAGTTTGAAGACATCCCGCTCTCCGAGCGTGTCCGCCGGGTCAATGCCTGGTGCCGCCGCCTGGGCAAAGACCATGTGGTCCTCGTTTCCGTCCATGTCGATGCGGCCGGCTCCGATGGCCAGTGGCACACCGCCACCGGCTGGAGCTGCTACACTTCCCCCGGGCAGACCGCCGGCGACCGTCTTGCCGACTGCCTCTACCGCGCCGCCGAGAAGCATCTGCAGGGCCACAAGATCCGGACGGATTATTCCGATGGAGATGCGGATAAGGAGGCAGAATTCTACATCTTGAATAGAACGAAATGCCCGGCCGCCTTGGTTGAATGTGGGTTCATGTACAACCGGGAATCGCTGCAGTTTCTAGTCAGTCCTGACGGGAGGAAAGCCAACGTCTCCGTGATTGTTGACGGCATTCTTGAGTTCATTTCGTAACCCCTAGACTTTTTGAGTATTTCTCGTCCACCACTGTCCACGTGTCCACTTTGGGTCGGGTGGACATTTGCGTATTACTAATAATATGGTTATCTTCGTTATCGCTTGCAAGCATCAAATAAAAGATGATCAACGAGAAGAAGAGTATCGTTGAGACTAACGGAAAATTTAAATCATATGAAAAAATTTGATTTAATTCTTTGATGTTCGATCATCGGTTTGATCTGCTCGGTTCTAGGGCTGGTCTTTCCAGGATCGAGCATTGCTGCATGAGTAGGTTATGCCACATCAGTGGTATCCTTCTTAAATAGCATTACAAAGATCAAGAAAAAGCGTTAATTACGCATGTGCCAGCGGGGTGCCCTCCGCTGGCCTTTTTTTACTTTATTCGCGGGTTTTCTTTTTTGCTAAAACCTTCGTTTTTCTTATCTTTGGTCGTATCATTAGATATGAATTTTTATTTTTGGGTTAATAATATCTCAGATATGTTGAAGCTCAATAAAATAAAGCCTTTAGTCATTATTGGCTTTGGCTATGACTTGGATGGCTATTATGCTGATTTGGAGCCATTTCTGGTATCTAAAACACCCTATTTAATAGAAGAGCCATTTTTAGAAAGTGTACTAGCTATCGGTAAAAAACACTCCGTTGAGACAGAATGGGTGACCTATAATGAGTAAGCCTATCTATGGAAGATATAAGATGTTATTTTTAAGTTGTTTTCTTGTAATGTCATAAACATGAAGTGGAGGCAGATTATCAATTGGTTTAGGGACTCTTCTATGAGGAAGAAGTTCTTAGAAAATTTCAATAATAATGCGCAGATTAATTTTCATAATTTATCTGTCAATGCATTATTAAAGGCCAGAACCTGTTCTGGTAGTTCTGATTCTAGGTTCCGCCACGAACTTTCCGCCCCGGTTATCGCCAGTGGATTCATTATCGAAGTTATTGCCGGAGAGGATGTGCCTCAAGAAGATATCTTTTTGATAGGAAGAACTGTTCTTTACAGCGAAAGTGTCGTTCGCTGGTTATGGGCACTTCATTGGGACACTCTGATTATTAAAGATATCCGATCGGGGCGTTCTGGGGAATGGGCAATTAAGGACTTTGTCCATCTTGGAGGGCTCCTTGATGCCGTCAAGAAGAATCTCAACCTGATTGAAATGTAATAGTTATGTGGCCTTTTTCCAGAAAAAAAACAGTAGAGGAAAAAGTGGGTGAAATGATAAAGAGCGAGGCCCCCGATTTCGCTCATCTTTTCGGCAATCTCTCCAAAAGAGACAAAGCCGCTGTTTTATATAAAGAACTTTCTGTTCTTCTTCATCCGGATCGTTTTATCGGTTCTGATGAAAAGACTGTCGAGCAGGCAGAAGCTTTGTTCAAAGAACTCTCAAATTGTCGTACAGACATTAATAAGTTATTGACACTTAAGGACAAGGCCGAGCAATTCATTTCTGAACAATAGTAATCATATATGAAGTGCAATAAATGTGGAGCAGATTTCGGAGAAGGTCTATACTGCCAGCATTGTGGAATTGATCGCGTCGAGGGATTGGGTTCTTTCCATGGGCTTCATCCCAATGCCGAAGCAAGTAGTGACCAAACTCATGGCAGCACTACTCCTGGTGGTATTTCCATATCTAGAACAGATAGCATGCTCTGTTTCAGTTGTGGCGAGATTATACCGGGTGAGGCCGAGTATTGTCCATATTGTAAGATATCACAATATGTCATTTGCCCAAAGTGCGGACTTCGCTATTTGGCGCAATACCCTAATTGTTATAAATGTGGCACCAATAGAAATGATTATTTAAAGCAGCAAGAAAACGAACAAGAAGAGCGTCGAAGAAAGGAAGCAGAGGCCCGGCGAAAAGCAGAAGAAACAAGGAGAGAAGAAGAAGAAAAGAGACGGAGAGAAGAGGAAGCAAGGAGAGCAAGAGAGATACAGAGGCAAAAAGAAGTCCATAGAGAGACCAAAAACCTCGATATCCCGCAAAGTCAAGGCGGGAGAAAGGTGAGTTTAGTAGTAGCCAGTCGCCCATATCATTCTCCACGTATTATTTGGTTTGAGACGACAGATGGAAGAGCGATTTCCTCACCTTTCGAGTCAAGTAGAGAAGAGTTTCATTTTAATACTATTCTCTATTATTCCCGAAATTCAATAGGTATTGCTTATTATTGTGATGGTGTTTTGTATTCACTATTAGAACCCGAAGGTCATTCGGTTTCGTATGCATACAAGGCTTCAGAGCTAGTGCCTTATGATTCTGGGGAAGCAGATGCTACCAGATTATACGAAGGCGAACCGTACAGCTCTTCTGGTTTTTATAAAATAGATAACTATTACTTCTCATTAGACGACCATTCTGTTTACTATTGTACAAAAAAGCGTTCTTATAATGGGTTATCAGTACCAGCTTTGGTTGGTATATGTATATTGATTGGCCTTTTCGGCTGGGGCGCAATTAGTACTACAAGTGATTCTTTAGCTGCTCTATTTGGCATGTCAAATTCTGGCGCGGTAGGAAATATTCTTGGAGTAATAATATCCTTAGTTGCGATAGTGGCACTTGTTGTCATTAATTCTAGGGACCATATAACCACAGTTTGTTTTCATGAACAATCGAATGACGGCGAACGTGATTATAGAAATAATAATACCTCAAACGTTGAGATAACCGACTCTAGTATTGTGCATAAACTTTCTCCAAAGCAAAGGGACTTATATGAGTCTGCAATTGTATATCTGGAGAATTTAGCGGTCGATCTACAGCATGAGTATAGTGATTTCAACGCTCTTAAAATTGATTCTAAGCTATCTTGTTTGGAATGGACGGTGTCTAGAAAACTAATAACTGATCAACAAGTATCAAGAGTTGTAGATTTTGTAATAAAAGATCGAGATTACTGGGAGAAACCAGATTGTTTGAAATCCATGAATCTCGGAAATGAGGTATTGAAGATTATAAATAGTGTTAATGTTTGAACGTTAGAGAATGATGAAATGCAATAATTGTGGACAGGATTTCGGTGATGGACTGAACTGTAAGCATTGTGGGATTGATAGAGTCGAAGGTCTTGGATCTTATTCTGGTTTTCGTCCCAGTTCGGACTCAGTTCCTTTCCATGAAGAGCCCACTGTTCTTTCTAATAACACAAAAACTTCGCTTTGTTTTAAGTGTGGCGAAATTATCCCAGCCAATTCCTCCTTTTGTCCATATTGCGGGACACCTTTGTTTGTAACCTGTCCTGCTTGTAAGAAAAAGCATCCTTCTCAATATCCATTTTGCCCATATTGTGGAACAAACAGTAATGATACTATTAGCCAAATTGAAGAATCCCAACAAAATAATACACATGATATTTTGGCAAATAAATCGTTGCGAGAAGGCTCTATAGTAGAGAAGAATGAAAATATTACAAGTATAGTTCGGTTACAAGGAATTGAGATTCTCGAATCCAATGGGAGTTATTATTTTCTCATAAATGGTGTCAAGCAAGAACAGTATTATTCATATGCCAAACTATGGAGAGAATGGTGCCACGGTTATCTTTTTGTCGTAAAACAATTAGGTGGTGGAAGACGCCGGGCCATACTGAGTTTTAGTAGAAATGATAGCTCTTTACGAAAAGTGTCCGACTTCGTTTTCCCTGATGTCGATTTTGATGGCGATATCCTTTATGACTACCGGAGTCTTGATTATGTCATTTGTGGTAAGAAAAGAATTGTAACCGAAGTTAATCATATTTTTGGCATCCCCGGTTTTGACGGTTATGGCTTCCCCGTTTTAAGAGTTCCTTTAGCTATGAATAGCATTGATAATATTCCCTCTGATGGAACAGGAGAAGCCTGGTTGATTTTAAGTCTAGACAACGAATGGCCTGTCTTGTATTATTACGAGTTAATCAAACATAATGCTTTGGTTGTAAAGCATTATGTTGCTAAAAGTAGATGGAGTTGGAATTTGTATAAGAATGAATCGAGAGATTAGATATGTTTTCTTCTTTAATAATAAAGCAACTCCATAAAGTTTAAACGTTGTGGAAATGAAATTGGAAATGGTTTCAATTGCAAACACTGCGGTATAGATCGGCTATACCTTTATTGGTGTATATCTCGATAAGAAAGGTGACATTCCTTTAACGTCTGGTAGTACTACTCCAGTCGGCATATCTATTGTTGATTCAAAGAATATGAGCTGTTGTGGAAGTGAAGGATAAGGATACGAAATTACTGGTTTTCTCTGATGGAGTTTTGCGTATATTAGCATGCAAATAGTCAGAGTTTTATAATGCTCAATTGTAAAATATTATGAAATATAACCGTTGTGGCAATGTCATATTCCGCCTATAGAGTTTGATATAAAGGAGGCATTGCACGCCAAATAACACTGATTAGTCTTCTTTTCCCAACATATGATGAATCTACACTTATTATTTATTTGCTCTTTATTCCTCTTTGTAGGTTCAGCCCAATCACATCACCCCCCTTTTACCGAGACGATTGAAAGCGTTTTCTCTCCCCATGTGTCTGTTCTGGGCATTCCTCTCGGCTCGGAATACAAGTCCTTTGCGAAGGAGTTGAAAGGACAAGGGTTCAAAGTTAAAGCAGAGCGTGTCAGCGAGAAAGACGATGCTATGTATGGGAGGTATCACGAATGCTTCCTGCTGGGTGAAGTGGCTGGCAATCCGACATCTGTTCGGCTGAAGATGTCGTGCATGACCAAGACCGTATTTGAGGCCGAGGTGGTGTTGCGTGAGTTCATCGATGTGGAAGAAGCTACCGAACAAGTCAACCGGATGATTCCAAACGACGTCGCTCTCTATCCCGTTGCCATCGTGGAGAACAATACACCTGGCGGCAATACTCTGGTGGAAATGGTCGGAAAGGATAAAAAAGTCACGAGTTACCTGTGTCTGCCATGGGGCCGAGTCTTTCTGCGTTTCTACGATGACGAAGCAAAAGTCGAGAAGAAAGATGCTATAGGCCTGCTCGATGCCAATGTATACGAACTGACGCTGAACCACGAATGTATCATTTGTATGCGTTATTACGACGCTGCTGCCGCCAAACAGGCCAGGGCCGAAGCGGGACACGTATCTTTTTAATTATGCGATGAAACGGATGCTCACATATCTGTTGTTGTGCGTTTTGTGCATACCTTCCTATGGCGGCACAAAGCGGGCTTTGGTGGTGTGCGTCGGTGACTACCCGTCGGAATCAGGTTGGAACACGCTGGCATCACAAAACGACAAGGCGCTGGTTCTCGACCTGCTGGATCGCTGTGGCTTCCCTTCTTCCAATGTTGTTTGCCTGACCGAAACCGAAGCAACTTACGCCGCTATTGTCAAAGCGTTGGAAGAACTCGCTACTGTATCCCGCCCCGGCGACCAGATATACATCCATTTCAGTTGCCATGGGCAGCAGATAACAGACCAGAACGGCGATGAGGCACTGAGAGATCCAAAAGACCGGTACGATGAGGCGCTCATACCATACGACGCCTCCGTTGCATACAACTGGAATGGCTATCGCGGCGAGCATCACTTGATAGATGATACGCTCAACGACTATCTCGCCCGAATCCGCAAGGCAATCGGCTCCCAGGGAACAATCCTGCTCGTGGCCGATGCCTGCCACAGCGGCGACATCTCTCGTGAAAATATTGACCCAAGCTTGCCGCCATTCCGTGGTGCCCTTGATGCTTTCGACCAGCCGTATCGTGGCTCGACCAGGAAACCCGTCACCCAGCCATCGTCCTGGATCAGCATCAGCGCTTGCAAGTCCTTCCAGACCAATTTCGAGGTTGAGATAGACGGCCGGCGCTATGGCCGACTGACTTATGCCATTAGCCGCTGCCTGAAGCCGGGGATGTCTGCCGGTGAACTGGTTTCGGCGTTGGATGCCTGCTTCCGCCAGCTGCCCATGCCATTGGGCAAGTCGCAATCTCCTCTCTTTGAGATGCCCGATAACCTGAAAAAACATATCTTGTTCGATGGCCGATAAAAACTACATCAACCGGCTCATTGACGGAGACGCCCGCGCCTTCGACGAGATCTATTACGCCTATAAGGATCTTTTCATCGGCGTACTCCGAAAGTCGTATGGGCACGATTACGATCATGCCATCGACCTTTATCATCGCGCAATGGCCGCTCTCGACAACAATGTTCGCCGGGGACGAATCAAGCATGATGAATTACCCGATGAGAAACTCAAGGCCTACATCATCAATACAGGCAAATGGATTTCTCTCAACGATCATCGGAAACGGCAAACACCTATGACGTTCGATACCGAGATGGTATTCCGGAAAGGCAATTCGATG
Organism: Bacteroidales bacterium; assembly: GCA_017430365.1. GTDB lineage: Bacteria > Bacteroidota > Bacteroidia > Bacteroidales > UBA932 > Cacconaster. Next base: position 74,598 of record JAFRNC010000002.1, read on the forward strand.
GCAGATGATGAAGCCGATGCCGAGAGATCTGAGCAGCTATCAATCATCCGCAAGACCGTGCTCGAAATGAAGATGCCATGCTCGCAGCTTCTTGACCTGGCCATCTATGAACGCAAGACACACGAAGAAATCGCCGCCATTATGGGCTACGCCAGTGCCCAGTCGGTGGCCAACCAGCGCCATCGTTGTATGGATAAACTCGTAAACTTTGCCAAATCAAATCTTAAAAAGTCCGGCTATGATCTCAGATAATGAAGAATTGATAGAACTGCTTGAAGACGCCATTGTAGAAAAGGGCGCGATAGCACACATGCAGGATCTCGATCGCCGACAAAAGCAACATCGCAGGGCCTGGTTTTATAGTATAGCTGCGGCGGCGGCTTGTATAATTCTTTTCTTTGGAGTCAGCCTGAAACTGGGGCACGATGCCCGGACTGTCGGTTATGCGTTCAATCCCGTGGACGGGCAGATGGGTGGTTCTGAGATTACCGCGCTTATGCAGAACCATCAAATTGCCGAAGCGCTTGAAGCCATCATCGAGGCTCGTGAAAAATTGGCGCAAGAAATTGATAATCCTTCATCCTCCGATCCGGAGTATAAGGAGCAGCTCTCTATTGACAGCCAGGAACTCAATCTGCTCGAGGCGGTGTGTCTCCTGCGCGAGGGACGCTATTTCAAGGCAAGGAAGGCGCTTCAAGAAATCGTCGAAGGTAATGGCGCCTTTGCTCCGGAGGCTCAATCTCTCCTGGAAGCCCTATGATACGTTCTCTCCGGTTGCAGATCCTTCTATTGGTTGCTTTCGTGCCATTGCTCTGCTCAGCACAGTTGCGCCGAGGGGAAGCTACAGTCGTGTACCAATTGCGTGAAGGTGTATACTACGCATTGGTGAACCGCGCCGACTGGTCTGCACCCAAGAGTGTCAGGCTTTGTTCCGAGAGGGATATAGAAGCACTACCCTTGAACCATATCCTATATGAGCTTGGCCCTTCCAAGAAAGCCTATTCGCTGATAATGGCTCCATTGGAATCCCTCTTGAATAAGGGAGACAAGATCTACTATGTGCCGACAGGCAAGTTACATTTCATCAATTTGGACGCGCTTAGCGACTTGAAAGGCGTTTGGCTGTTTGAAAAGTATGGCTTCTATAGGGTTTCTAACACAACGGAACTGCCCGAAAGGGAAAAGGACAACCCCTATTACTCCATGATACTTTTTGGCGGGATGGACTATCACGCATCTCCGGAACTGATGAATCATTATGCCTGGTACTGCCATACAGAGGATTCTCAACCAATGTATCAAGACTGCCAAGGACTTCCCTTGGATGGTGTTTACCTGGGGCATATGGATGACGGCACCCGGGCCGGTATCAAAACGTTGGTCAACAGCAAAGACGAAATCAAGTTCATCTATCACACCCGGAAATTTATAGCACGGCCTCATACCGGCGCTGAAGCATGTGAGGAATTATTCCGGTCAGAAGCGGGGTTGGCCGGACCTTATATCCTGCACATCTCAACGCATTCGTTCAATATCGACTGCAACCGTCTGCCCGGTGAGTCTGATGCAGCATATAAAAAGAAACTCTATAAAAGTTGTGGCTTATTATTCTCCGGGGCCGGTCACACGCTGGATGGTGAGACACTACCTTACCATCTCAATGATGGGCTTCTCTATGCTGAAGAAATCGCCGCACTCGATATGGAGTATTGCTCGATGGTAGTACTTGGCGCATGCAACACAGCGCTGGGCGTTGTTACGCAGGATGGCATCCTGGGCCTGCAGAGCGCATTCAAGGAAGCCGGAGCCCAAACGCTGCTCATGACACTTTGGAGCGTCAACGACAAAGCGACGTCCGAGTTCATGAAAAGATTCTACACCTATCTTTTCGACGGAAAGACTAAACATGAGTCACTTGCCCGTGCGCGGGCAGACTTGATGAATAGTGCCGACTTCAGCGATCCTGTCTATTGGGCACCGTTCATCATGCTTGACTGATCGTCCAGCGGAAATCTTGGTCGCTTCCCTTTACTCCGCAGGTATCGTAGCTGCGCCCGAATCCAGAACGTATCGATTTCCGTATCAAGCGGAAGCACCTCTTGCAGTTGGAGCAGTTGAATGAGGAATTGACAGAGCGCGTTGGGCATCGTTTCCGGGAGATTCTGCTGTGTTACCAACGCTTTATAAGTTCCCCACAGAAGCGCAGGAATCCGGGCGTCCTTAGGCTCGCGGCCTCGTTTTCTGCGTCCAGTGAGCAGCTCCTCCTTTGCTTGCTGAAGCGTTACGATCTCCGGCAAGTGCGTTTCCAGATAATCGCGCATCAGTTCTTCCCGAAACCAATTGCAGCAGTTCTGTAGGCGTACAGAGCCCTGTTTGCATCGCAGCGTAATCTCGTGTCGTTCACCTTCTAAGTTTTCGTAGCAGAACACATAAAGCCGAAGCAGGTCCTGGCGCGTATAGTTTTCAAGAGTTTTCCTGAAGGACGCTTCGTCTAGGGCCGGCGCGTGCCGCAACACATAGTCGGACATCAGAATCAGTGCATTCAAGACACCTGTGTTAAGGGTAATGTCCAATCCTTTATAGGTACGAATCAACTCGCGGTAGCTCTCTGATAGCCGCGCAACGTCAACCTTTGTCTCGAGAATAAAGGTCCCGTCCGGTTCTTCTTCAATCGCGTCGGATTCGACATCGTAGGAAAGTTTCATGATTAGGGCTGACAACATGTAGTCAGAACGGGAAAGAATCAATCGAGCCATATATAAGTGCGTTAACACTCTATATATGTCTGTCTATATGAGACATAACCATTCCCGACAAAGAAAGAAATCCTTATTTCTGCCCCATTTCTTTTTTTCAAGCCCAAAAATCCCTCACTAATTTTGATTATCTCCGCTCAAAACATCACATATAAATATCAGAAGACCGACAACAAACCACATTAAACATAAAACCAAAACACCATGAAACACATCCTTATTACCCTCATCCTCCTCCTCGCTGCTACCATCAGCGCCTCAGCGCAAATCGGGTATCAGCAAACGTACAACAACCGCCAGCAGCAGTACAGCGCACCCCAGTCCGTCACGAAGTCCTACCGGACCACGGCCTACATGGCCGACGCCCGTGGAAATGTTTACAAAATGCCCATCATGGTCGAGGTCACGATGCGCGAGTACGGTAGCATGACGATGCGCGTATCCCAGAAATACGTAGACACCGGTTTCGGCGGCCGCTGGGAAAAGATCTATTCCGGAGGCAATGTCCGGGAGTGCCAGTCGTTCGTCAGCAACAACGCCCTGGAGTCACAATTCATGTACAAAGCCACCATCGATACGAATACCTGGTATTTTGACCTATAACTTTGGATACCGCCGGTAATGTATTGCCTTCATGAAAAAAATGATTCATTGGATTTTTAAGCCCATACTTGAAAGGCGGGAGGCCAAAATCCAGGCGCGAAGGCGCGCGAACATCGATTATTGCCTGCAAAGGGAAGATTTCAAATATGAAGATCTAATTCCTATCCTCGATGAAGAATATGACCAGCTTGTCACTGATTTGGAGGTGAAGATTGCGAAGGAGAAAGCTGACGAGCCTTTCCACGATTTCTGCTGGAGCGAGATTGTTGCCAGCATGAAAACGCGCAGGAGGGACGCTTATCAATTAAACTATCCTTGTCGAGAATGCGGCCGAACCAGCCTGATTTACTTTTGTTTCCGAACGAACGACGAGAGCTGGCATCAACTCAGGGGACGGGAGGGCTATATGCTGATCTGCCCTGACTGCCTATCAAGATTAAGATTTGTTTACTATGTACTGAACTAGGATGCTTTCCCACTATGAAGCGAATCTCTATCGTACTTACTGTCCTATGCGTCATTGGTTGTCATCCCAACCAGACAAAGGCTCCAGATACATCTGGACGGGTATGGCTCTCTCCGAGCAACGAATATGTTGACACCACTCGTTCTAGCCAGTTGACACAGGAAGCCGAACCCGACTCCATCGACTGGTATGCGGAAGTCGATGTCACGCGTGACTGGTACCCTGAAAGTCGCATCGTCCATCTATTCGGGGAGCCCACACGACAGCAGGTCGCTAAATGGAGGAAACTTTGTGACCGGGATACCCTGCACTCTGTAGATCAGTTGGAACTATCACAATTTGCCTATGGCATCCGTCATCTCACGGCCTTTTATGACCTGAACAATCTTTCAATCTCCGATTCAGAGGAGTCAGAATTCATCCTCTGGCGGTTGGCGCAGTTCACCGGGGATTCCATCATGCCCGTAAGCATCCAGGCGCGGTTGGAAATGTTCCTCCGGCAAATTGAGCGACTTCTCGAATTCGATGCGCAGTTTCAAGTTGAACACAATATGAAGGCTTGCATGGAAGCATACCTGAACCATTGGTACAACCGAATTGCAGTACGTGAGATTGCACTACAGCGCTCGACCCTGCCGCTGGCTGAAACCATAATATATGATTTTGTACTTGCGGCACAGTATAGTGAAGCGTATTCCTCAGCATTTATAACGGTTACCTATGCTGATGGAACGGCTTCTTCATATCCAGTCGAGCATGGAGAATCAGAAATGAACAATGCTATGATCGTCCGTAGCGCCGTGAACGCTTGGGTGTATCCTGATTCTACACAACTGTTTGGTCTGGACAGCCGCTATGCGACGATTCCACTCGTCTTGGCGGAGTACGATGCTTTCATCAAAGGACTGGAAGAAGGTGAACTCGAGCTTCCCGTTGCACAAAGACGTGAAGCCCTGCTGAAGGAGAAAGCCGCTTGGAAAAAATGGATGGACTTCCGAATAGAGATAGCCCCTCAACTTTCGGAGCCCTATCGTTCCGCCTTTGACCACGCCACGCGCTCGATTTGCCGCAGGAAACTCATTACCCTCAAGAACCGGTACGAATGCTTCGGCTATATGAGCGATGAATATTTCGGCACGTTGCTGCCTTTTGACTGCTCCGATCAAGAGCTGGCGAAATACGGTCAGTCATCCGAAGGAATTGTCCCGGAATTCTCGCCGTACTATTATGACCATGCTTGGCATATCCTTTATTCGGAGAATGGACGGGTATTACTCTATTTCCCGCGAGACTCTGCAGCCACGCACTTTGTCATCCCGTCGGAAGTCCAAGCTATCGGCGATAACGCCTTTATGAGCAATCAACATTTGACGGAACTGACCCTGCATAACAATATCCGAAGGATTGCTGCAGGCTCTTTCCACGCTTGTGCTGAATTAAAGTCAGTAACCGTCCAAGGCCCTTTGACTGAATTCCCCTGGAGAGCCTTCGATGGGTGCCCCAAACTGGAAACCGTTAATCTTCCGGCCACACTCGAATCGATAGCCGGCTTCGCCTTTGCCGGATGCACCAAACTCCGCAAATTGATTGTCAGAAGCCCCGATCCGTCAGTCTTTCAAATGGATAATTCAGAACCTGGCGTTACCGACTTCGACTGGGCATTCAACGATATCAGTTTTACCAAATGCATCCTCTACGTACCGGCTGCATCCATATCCAAATACCAGAACGCCATCGGCTGGAACCGATTCAAGCACATCCAAGCAATATGAAACCAGAGTCGACACATCACCTTGAAGGGAACACCGCCCAAGAAAACATCTCTCGCTCATCCCTTTTCCTTGTAGGCGTGGCGACAACCATCATCGTGCTCCAATTCCTGGCGCACACATTCATCAGTATCCACCCTATTTATTCTTCCGAAACTGCCACTCCGGGTAATCATCTTTGCAATTGGATACTGATTGCCCTATACACTTGGAGACACCTAGTGCTCTTACTGCTGGCCGCCTGGACCGGACTTCTGTTACGAAACGTCTTCCCGAGTCCGACCAGGGCCAGATGCATCATTCTTTCTGCAATTGCCGTAACGGGACTGGTCCTGTACAACTACGGTGTACTGACGAACAGTTGGCCGCTGTATTTCTTCGGCGGCTGCATTGCCGCCGCCATGTTCCAGGGGTATATGTTCAACCCCGGCCGTACCGTTGAACACCATCCCGTTGAGTCTGCGGCGATGAGCGTCACGATGGCAATCGTATGCCTTGGCCTTTTTCTCTTGGATCGTCACCGAATGGTCACTGTTTTCGGCATGATGCCGTTCGTCTACTATATGCTCTTGCTATCAAATAGCCGCCCCGTGCAGCAGTGCATGGCAAGCCCATGGGTGAAACCAACGGTAATCGCCCTTTCAGCCCTATCATTCGCTGCCGCCGTAATCGGATTGATACAAAACCATCGGCTCAGCTTCTACTACCTCCTGCCCGTATGGTCGGTCATCATCCAGCCGGCTGTGGTATATCCGTGTATTCTGCTCTGGAAGAGGAAGAAGAAATAGACGGCAATTAAAACTATCTAATGAGCAGGGCTGTCGCGAGGGCCATTGCGGGGGCCGATGGCATCTATGTTCCATCGGGAGATATTCTCAAAAAGGAAAACCAATCCACAATAATATGCATGGCCTCGCTCTTCGATGTTGCAAGCAACGCCACGGTTGTCGTCCCCATAGTTGACTCTCAATCACAATACCTGCAGCAGTCGTTACTAGTCTGAGTGGATTAAATGTCTTCCTGCGAAGAGCAGTTCTGCCGTTCAATGATGGTCAGCAGCTCTGCCGGTGTCACAACGATCGGATTCTTCGGAAAGTGTTTCGTATTTCCCGTAACCAGATAAGAGTCTTCTTTTGAAAGCGCCACCTCGTAGAAAACAATATCCTTGGGATCGGGGAAGTTCTCAGTTGTCGGCGTGCGTCCCCTCGTGACCCCCAACTCGGCAATAGCATCCAGAATCGCGTCAATCGCTTCAGCAGGCAAATTGAACTTAGCGCGATGAAGCACTTCCTCGTATTCCTGGAATATCTCCTCGTTGAAGACAGGGACGATGGTTCCGTCAAGAATATGCTTGCGGATAAGAACCGTTCCCGTGTCGATTGTTCTAGAAAGAAGTGACGATACGAGGACGTTTGTATCGATAACGGCATAGATCATCACTTACCCGCCCTCGCCTTACGGATCTCTTCGTTGATTTCTTCCAAGGTGAGGGCGGGAAGCTCTTCGAGCAGTGCCTTAGCCTTGATTTCATCAAAAGCAGCCTTGCCCTTATCTATTATTTCTTCCTTGGAGGGAGCCTCGATGATGAAGGGAATCCTGCGTTTGCGAACCACCATGCGGGCAAAAATGTTGAAAGCGGTGTTGGTGCTCATGCCGAATTCGTCGCAAAGTGCATCAAACTGCACCTTGAGGTCGTTATCCATACGGATGGTCATTGCTGTCTGAGCCATAGCTTCTCTATTTTTATGCAAATATAATGCTTTTTGCATCAATTCGCAATCTTTATGCCACCAAATTATTAGCTAAATTATATCCGGAATTACCAGACTACAACGTCGCCGGGCAACTCGACTCTTTATTTCAAAGATGATTACTTAAACGAAGGCACCTCCTCGAAAGGGAGTACCCTTCCGAAGAAGTTTATTTTCGCATCCCGCAGGAGAGCAAGATCGATAGCAGGATACGTACCGGACCGAAGGGCATCGCGGCAAACCATCAACACCTTCCCCATGATGTTTTGTCCTGCGAACACACCTTCTCTCGACCATTCCCCCAGCCGTTGTCCATCGAGCCTGCGGTTGAGCTCCGCTTTGCTCAACTTTTGACTCTTCAATTCTTTCTTGCGGTTCCTGATCCGTTCCCCGAGCAACTCATTGCGGCATCCCCAGATTGAAGCGGTAACTCCCGGACGGGCAGAAACATCCTCGATGATCACCGCATCCTCTACTCCGGCGAATTCCTTATATTTGTAAAAAAAAAAGTAATGGCGCGTAACGATTTCGACGGCACGAGTGGATGATGCGCATCCTACGGAGCCATCCCATGACAAAGAAAGAGATTCAGAAGGCCTGGTTGGAAGAAAAGTCTTTGAACCCCGAAGGCGCTCCGCTGAAAGATCGTACTTTTTACAATCACATTGCTGCCATCAGAGAAAAATACGGTGTCACGATAGTCAATGATGAAGACGGGAAGCCGTTTCATATCAGCAATGAAGACAAAGTAATTTCCCGGACATTATCGGACCTTCTCCTGAAAAAACTCACGAATGAGTATAATCTTGGGAAACGGATTCTCTTCGAGGACGACTTGACTGCCAACCGGGACAAGACCGATACTGACATTATGAAAATAGCCGAAGCCATGAGCATGAATCACAAGATTCAATTTAAGCATCGGCGGTTTGGCGATAAAGATCAAGTGGGCGAAATCCGTACCGTCCATCCGTATTTCATTCGGATGAACGACTTGACGGTATATCTGGTAGGTTACTGTGAGGAGCACAAAGAAGTCCGTACCTTCGGCGTCGACGAACGCATAACCTCGGAAATCACCATTCTGGAAGATTATTTCAAATTCCCGGACTGTTTCGATCCGAATACCTATTTTGAGACAGCTGTCGGGGTTATTCGCGAAACTCCTGAAGAAAAGCCCAGCCTGATACGGCTTCTAGCCTCACCGCGCGAGGCAGAGTACCTCCGCTCGAAAAAGTTCCATTCCTCGCAAAAGGAAATAGCCACCCTTCCCAAGACCGGTTATGTTGTTTTCGAATACCGGCTTTCACCAACCATTGAGTTCTACAGGAAGCTTTTCTCCTATGCGGGAAGCCTTTCCGTCATCTCGCCTTATGAGGTTGTACAAAACGCTATGGATAAACTCCAATTGATGTATAATCAGCATCAGGCTAACTGGTATCGGATGCTTTCCAGGTAATAGTCACTTGTGTAAGTTTTTGGCACGGTGCGTATAGGTTTTTTCACCTGTTTATCTATTTTTGCAACGTGATACACAACTGGAACCGCCCTTTTCGGGGCGGTTTTTTTATTGTGTAAAACCAAAAATCACAAATGTATGGAACAAAACATCCTCAAGGCCTTCAACGCCATCGTCACCGAAATTCGTAACTTCAAGCTCAACCCGTTCGATCCCGCTCTCGACAGTGCCGAGAGCGTCCAGAAGGAAATAGGTATGCTCCGTGAGGCTCTCGGGCTGACCGCCCTTCAAGTGGCACTGCTCGGACTCTCCATCGAGGGAGCGGCAGGGAAAAATATCACTTTCCTCGAGCTCGCCGATACGCTCAACTGCTCCTATCTGGAACTCATGTCGCACGCCGACGAGTTCCTGATCCTTCGCAAGAAGGGCTATCTGCGCATCTCCGAGGAGAAGATTTCCATTCCGGCCGAGGCAATGGCCGCGTTGATGAAAAACCAGGCCTACACGAGGGCCGAGCCGAAAGGAATGAGCACGGAAGCCCAGCTGGCCAAGATCAGGAGCTACCTGGGGAAGGTGCGCCGTGAGCAGATGGCAGAGGAGTTGTTCGTAGAAGAGGCCGACTTACTCATCCGCAGCAATCCGGAATCCAGCCTGGGGATGGCCTTCTCCAAACACATCGCTCCGCTCAGGTTGCCGGATCAGGAACGATACCTTTTCTATCTCGCCCTATATGGAGCCCGTTTCCACGGTAACCAGTTTTCTGCCGTGGATGTCCAGGATTATTTCTCCAATGATTCGGGTTTCGAAGAAGCTCTCTTCTGGCTGGAGAACTGCCACGACTGCCTCGCCCTGTTCAAATCCCATATTTTTGAAGAGGTCTCGGTTGACGGGCTGGCCGAGGAGGGTCAGTTCAAAATCCGTAACGACATCGTCGAAGATTTCCTGAAAGAAGCAACTCCATTCGAGGGGCACAAAATCATATGGCTTGAAGACAGTGCCAAGTACACGCCCAAGGAACTCTTCTACAATGAAGCCGAGAAGCAGCAGGTTCAGCGGCTCTCATCGCTACTGAGCCCAGCAAATCTGCATCGCGTCTTTGAATCTATGGAAGCCAAGGGTATGTGCACCGGCTTTACATGCCTGTTCTTCGGTGCGCCCGGGACCGGCAAGACCGAAACAGCGCTTCAACTTGCCCGGGCTACGGGCCGGAAAGTTCTCTGCGCAGACATCGCCCAGATTCTCAGCAAGTGGGTCGGCGAATCGGATCAGAACGCCCGCCGCCTGTTCCGCGATTACCGTAAGGCAAACGAAGGAAACGAGCTTTCGCCCATTCTCCTGCTCAACGAGGCCGACGCTTTCCTCGGCAAGCGCTTCGAGAATGTGCGCAATACCACCGAAAAGATGGGAAATGGCCTGCAGAACATCTTCCTGGAGGAGTTGGAACGATTCAGCGGCATCCTTATCGCCACCACCAACCTCACATCCAACCTCGACCCGGCTTTCGACCGCCGATTTCTTTTCAAGATCCGCTTCGACAAGCCATGCACCGAGGTAAGCGCCTCTATCTGGCGTTCCATCATCCCCGAACTCTCCGAAGGAGAAGCCCTTCAACTGGCTACCGAATACGATTTCAGCGGCGGCCAGATCGAGAACATCGCCCGCAAGCGTAACCTCGACGCCATCCTCAACGGTTCAGAGCCGGATTTCGCAGCCATCCGTCACTACTGCGATGAAGAAACCATTGCCAACCGCCCCTTCCGCCGGGCTATCGGATTCTAAACGCCATGGAAAAGATTCTTGAAATATGTGAGTGGTGCTCGGACGTCTTCGGCACCACTCTCCTTATCCTGTTGGTTCTCATTCTCCTGCCTGCCATCATGGCCGTGGCTATGCTGCTGTTCGTTGCAGCTGTTCCCGTCGGGATAATCAGCTCGATCATCACACACACAACAAATCGACCACGACAATGGCTGAACCGCCTGAAAAGACCTCCGCTAAAGGACCGTACTTCATCATAATCAAATAATCTTCATGTTGATCCAACGGGGTCCTTTGCTCTGGGGTCATGAGGGCAACTTATACTAACACTATTAATACCTTATGGCACGGATGAACTATACCACCGATCATCACGCAAACAGGCTTCTAATGGATTCCAGATAATCTCTTGCCTGATTTTCGTCATAAGGATTCCCGAGTTTCTTGTAAATATAATTGGTCCTTTCCTTATTAAAACCATTATCTCTCAGTATTTGCAATCCAGGGAATGAACTGATAGGCTGGCGGGCCCTTTTGGCCAGCAGTTCACAGTAGTGGAATGACTTCTTGTGTCCTATGAACAGATAGTAATCATTCCCTCCTACCCTTACCTCATATCCAAAGTCAGCCTGTCTGCTCGTGATGGCTCCGGGCTCAATAGGAATGAACAAGTATCTCCGTTGATCATCATAATTCTTAATATAGTTTCTGCCTTCAGTTGAGAAAATGCGTCCTTCCATCTCGAATGAAGTCAAACTCGGATGCGAAAGAGCCAATTGTCCAACTCGCTCATTGAAATAATTGATGAATGCTCTATAACTGTCCGAGCAAGAATCGTTATGGCACCTAAATGATGTAGGATTCCTAAAAATGGCATCTCTTTGAGCGAATTGTTCGTTCTCTGTCATTTCAATATAAACCGCCCTGCAAAGCCATTGGTCGCAAATGACAGGCAAAAAGGCCGGGTTAGATTCTATAGGATGAGAGGCAAAAAAGTACTGCAGCACTTTGGTAAAAAAAGCAGATCCGATTTGTTCTAAATAAAAATCCCCTCCTTCGAGATTTCTATGCAACTCCATCTCATAAAACAATTCAGATAAGAGAATAAGAGCTTCGTTTAAGTCATTCGCTGTAGAGATATGAATCAAAGCCTCGTTTAAATCAGCTTGAAAACGATTCAGTAAATCAATGTTTCTCTCCGAGTAGGCGACACTTGCATTTCGAGTTTTATTCCCCCACCAAAGAGTGGAGAGATATTTAATCCCTAATGGATACTCCTCGTTCCGCCATATCTCCAGAAGATTCTCGCGTGATAGTGCGGCACCATATTCTCGCCGAACCATATCGGCAGCGGCAACAACCATAGGATGATTATTGGAGTGATTCAAGGCAAGGTTTATCCTCCCTTGCACGGGATACCGGATACCCCCTTCATAATTAAACTGCAACAGTTGTTCAAACATATAATTTTGTTTTTGTCAAAAGTATATAATCTATCCCTACAATACAAACCGGCTATGCCGGAATCCGGCACAAACCATCGAACCGGGCGATTAATCTAGTTTCTTCTCAAATTTAGCAAATTAATGGGACATTCCGAAATAACAATGACCAGCCTGCTCATTATGGTCTCAACCATAAAACAATTATCGTAACTTTGTGGTGAAGAATCCGGCAAATCAAACATAAATATTATACACTATGAGTACTGTTAACGTACGCCCTGCGAATATGGAGCGGATCACGACGGCCGAACTGGCCCAAAAATTCATTGAAGAACAGATCAAGGAACTGCGCGCGCAGATCGGTGACAAGAAAGTGCTGCTGGCCCTGTCCGGCGGTGTCGACTCATCGGTCGTGGCAGCCCTTCTCATCAAGGCCGTAGGCAGGCAGCTGGTATCCGTCCATGTCAATCACGGTCTCCTCCGCAAAGGTGAGGCCGAGCAGGTGGTGCGTGTCTTCCGCGATGAACTCCATGCCAATCTGGTCTACGTGGATGCTGCGGACCGCTTCCTCGACAAACTGGCCGGTGTGGCCGATCCCGAGCAGAAGCGCAAAATCATCGGTGCGGAGTTCATCCGCGTATTCGAAGAGGAAGCCCGCAAGTTGGACGGCATCAGTTTCCTGGCCCAGGGAACCATCTATCCCGACATCATTGAATCGGGTCCCGTGAAATCGCACCACAATGTGGGCGGTCTTCCGGAAGACCTGCAATTCGAACTCGTGGAGCCCATCAAGCTGCTCTTCAAGGACGAAGTCCGGGTGGTCGGCAAGGAGCTGGGACTCCCCGACAACATGGTCTACCGCCAGCCTTTCCCCGGGCCCGGCCTGGGCGTACGCTGCACCGGTGCCATTACCCGTGACCGGCTGGAGGCCCTCCGCGAGAGCGACGCCATCCTGCGCGAGGAGTTTGCCAGGAACGGACTGGAAGGGAAGGTTTGGCAATACTTCACAATAGTCCCTGACTACAAGTCGACCGGCATCAAGGACAACAAGCGCAGCTGGGACTGGCCGGTCATCATCCGTGCCGTCAATACCCGCGATGCTATGACCGCCGCCATCGAAGAGATCCCCTACGAACTGCTGCATCACATTACGAAACGCATAATTACGGAAGTGCCGGGCGTTAACCGCGTTCTCTACGACCTGACCCCGAAACCGACGGGAACGATCGAGTGGGAATAGCAGTCCCTTGTACGGGAATCTACCAACATTTGGGGATTGACATTTCAACGTCAATCCCTTATTTTTGCCGGTGATATGGAAGAAGGACATCATCACGCACATCACCATCACCATCACGTCGCCGAAGCGGCGGAATCGGCTTCCCTCAGGGGAATTTATCTGGTATCCATTACGCTGAATCTCGCCTTTGTCTTCGTCGAAGCTGGTATCGGACTCTGGAAAGGGTCTCTCGGACTTTTGTCCGACGCCGGGCACAACCTGAGCGACGTCTTCTCCCTCGTCCTCGCCCTCATAGCCTTCCGCCTGGCCTCGACGCACAGCACAAAGCGTTTTACCTACGGATACCGTAAAGGCTCGATCCTGATCTCCCTGCTCAATGCAGTCATACTGCTGGTGGCTGTCGGCGCCATCCTGGTGGAGAGTTTCCATAAACTCTTCAACCCGCAGGCGCTTGACGGGAAGGCCGTCGCATGGACGGCAGGCATAGGCATCCTGATCAACGGACTGACCGCCTTCCTGCTGATGAAACATCAGAAACACGACATCAATACGCGCGGAGCATTCCTGCATATGGCCGCCGATACTCTAGTTTCGGTCGGTGTCGTTATTTCGGGCATCGTCATAGCGATGACCGGCTGGACGGTCATCGATCCCGTCATAGGCATATGCATCGCACTCGTGATACTCGTAAGCACATGGAAACTGCTTGCCGAAAGCGTCAGGATGAGCATGGATGCCGTGCCTGAAGACATAGATGCCGAAGCGGTAAAGCAGAAGATGGAATCCACAGCCGGGGTAAGCAGCGTACACCATCTGCACATCTGGCCGATCAGTACTACCGAAACCGCACTGACCGCACATGTCGTCGTCCAGCCGGCTTCCGATCCTGAAACAGCAGTCCGCGAAATCAAGCGGGAACTGCGGGGAATGGGCATCCTTCATGCGACACTGGAAACGGAGACGAAGGACCATCCCTGCACGGACGGGGAAGACGGCTGCCACGGGGCGGACGGCCATTGACTGTTTTATCATGAAAATATGACGCAGATAATTGGGCATTTCGCCTCTTTTATTATCTTTGTCATTGATCATGAACAGATTCACACGATACCTCCGTCACATCGTCTATCTGGAAGACGCCATCGACCGGGCTTCTGCCGCTGAAGCCATCAAGAAGAACATAGCATTCCGCGGGCCGAATGTCATAATACTCGCCTGCGCAATCATAATCGCTTCCGTCGGCCTCAACGTCAACTCGATTCCGGTCATTATCGGCGCCATGTTGATTTCGCCGGTGATGGGTCCCATCATAGGATTCGGCCTCGGTCTCGGAACGAACGATACCGAGCTCCTCAAGAATTCCGCGAAGAATTTCATCGTGATGGTGGTCATCAGCATCATCGTGGCCAGCCTCTACTTCCTGATCTCTCCGCTGCGGCTGAACAACCCCACGGAATTGCTCGCGCGAACCCGCCCGACCATCTACGACGTACTCATCGCGTTGTTCGGCGGCACTGCGGGAATGTTGGAAAATGCCCGCAAAGAGCGCGGTACCGTCATTTCGGGCGTTGCCATAGCCACCGCCCTGATGCCCCCGCTATGTACGATAGGATACGGCATCGCGACCCTTAAAGTCAACTACATTTTCGGAGCCTTCTATCTGTTCCTGATAAACAGCTTCTTCATCGCCCTGGCCACCTTCCTCGTAAACAAGTTCCTCGGCTTCGAGAGCGTCGCGACTGATGAATTGCACAGAAAGAGAAATCCCCGCGTTGTGGCCGCCGTCCTTCTTGTGATGACTGTTCCAAGTATAATTACGGCTATCGGCACCATCCGCGACAACAACTTTGCAATCAACGCCGAGCGCTTCGTACAGAGCAACAAGACTTTAGGCTCAAGCTATATTTTCGACCACCAGATTAATCTGAGCGGACGTCACCAGACCCTTGACATCTACCTTGCAGGCGAGGCGCTTGACTACACGGCCAAGCAGATCCTGCTCAAAAACGCCTACAGTTACGGGCTGCACAGCGACCAGATCATTTTCCACGAAGAAGCCGCCGTACAGAATTTCAACAAGAACGAAGTGATACGCGACCTTAACAGCCATTACCTCAACACCATACAGGAGCTGAACAAACGTATCACCGAACTGGAGGTGGAACTCGCCAAATACAAGGGCGCCGAAAAGGCCGCTGCCGCATCCGATACCACTTCGAAATAAAACCTATTCCAATGACCGATCCAGTTTATTCCGCATCTGAAAACCGTTACGGACAAATGCCTTACCGGCGTTGCGGCCGCTCAGGTGTCCTTCTCCCCGCACTCTCGCTCGGCCTCTGGCACAATTTCGGGTCCCGCAAACCATTCGCGGACGCGAAAGCCATGGCCCACTTCGCCTTCGACCATGGCATCTGCCACTTCGACCTGGCAAACAACTACGGGCCGGAATACGGTACCGCGGAAGAGAACTTCGGCAAGCTCATGGCCGCTTCGCTGCGGCCTTACCGCGACGAGTTGTTTATCAGTTCGAAGGCCGGATGGGACATGTGGCCAGGACCCTACGGAAACTGGGGCTCCCGCAAATACCTGATGTCCAGCCTGGACCAGAGCCTCAGGCGGATGAATATCGACTACGTGGACATATTCTACTCCCATCGCTGGGATCCCGAAACACCGCTGGAAGAGACCATGCAGGCCCTCGTAGACATCGTGCGTCAGGGCAAGGCTTTGTATGTGGGCCTGTCGCGCTATCCGGTTGAAGAAGCTGCGAAAGCATACCGTTATCTGGCAGAACGCGACGTGCCATGCCTCCTCTACCAGGACCGTTTCAATATCATCGACAGGAATCCCGACAAGACCGGACTGATCGACCTCAGCAAGGAAAACGGCACGGGTTTCATCTCCTTCTCCCCTCTCCAGCAGGGCCTTCTGACCAACCGGTACCTGCAGGGCGTTCCGGCGGATTCACGAATGGCTGCCGGAACTTCTTTGAACCCTTCCGTTCTGACAAAAGAACTGCTTCAGTCGCTCAGGAGACTGGACGGAATCGCCCGCCGGCGCGGGCAGAGCCTGGCCGCCATGGCACTCTCCTGGCTGCTCCGCGACGAACGCGTCACCTCGGTCATAATCGGGGCAAGTTCAGTCTCACAGCTCCAGGACAATCTCAAGGCCGTTGAAAATCTTGATTTCACCGAAGAGGAACTCCTGGAGATAGACAGGCTTTTCTGAAGCGGCCGGGAATGTCGATCTTCAACAAGAAAACCGCCCTCGGGGAAGGTTTCAGCATCAGCGGTCCGGAACTGCTTATAAAGGCCGTCCGCGGATGCGGAATGATACCTTTTTTTGAAAACCCCATACCGGGCTACTCCGTTGAGGAGATGACTCCCCCGGACCACTGGTTCGACAGCGAGACGCTAGGTCCGTGGGACTGGAAGATAGACGCAGTACAGACAGGAAACATAGCCTACGGGAAATTCCTGTGGAACGGGAAAGCCGCGTTCGCTTCGGCGGACTGCTACAGGGACCTGCTCAATTACCGCCGTTCGCTTCCTAAGTATTCCCTCAAAGAAAGCGACAGGCAGGCCTATGAGGCCGTATGCCGTGCGGGAACTCTTACAAGCCGTGAACTGCGGCGGATATGCGGACTGAAAAAGGCGCAGATGGACGCCATCCTTACCCGCCTTCAGCAGCAGACACTACTGGTCATAGGCGACTTTGAACGGGTTTACAAGGGTGAATTCCTCACTTACGAGGGATGGCAGCTCGCCTCGTTCTGCCGCCCCGAAGATCTTTTCGAATACGATCTTGACAGTCCGTATCGAAGCCCTGCCGAATCCCGGCAGCGCCTGATGGAAATTGTCCTGGCGAACGCACCGCACGCCACACAGTCCCAGATAGACAAAATGCTCGGATAGAAGGACGGTCTAGCTCTGGTTCCTTTTCACCTTCAGTAAGAACCAGACGGACAGGGCAAGGCCGAGTACCACGGTTATCACGGACGCCTCGGCGCCGAACGCCCCTCCGGTGAGGATATCCGGACCGCTCACCCTGGGCTGCAGCAGTGATACACCTGCGTCCCCGCCGGAGACCTGGAATCCGAAAATATTGCCCTGCATGAAGTTCCAGGCCCAATGGATTCCTATAGGCATCCAGAGAGTACCCGAACACTTGTAAGCTGCTCCAAGCAGAAGACCGGCCTCGATTGCGATTGCAAGCGACGACCACCATGTTGCTCCGGGCTGCCCGTAGTGCATCGCACCGAAAATGAGCGATGATACCGCAAGGGCCACTGTGAATCCCCATTTCTCGTCTATCCAGCGGAACAGGACGCCACGGAACACGATTTCCTCCCCGACGCCCACGCAGAGGAAAAGGAAGAATGCCGAAATGAGATAGAGAGGCTTGTCGGTTCCCGCTCCGTCGATACGGTAGATACCGAAGACGAACATCACCATGACGACCAGGATGAAGAAACCGGCACCGACAGCAAGGCCATTCAGGGTTTCACCTGCGAGGCGCGGCATCGGGATATCGCGTGCCGGATGTCTTTCAAACCATTTCACGAATAATCCATATAAGGCCAGCATAGCAGCGGAGACCGCGGTATAGACAATCCATTTCAGCCACTCCGGAGAAACTGCGTCCCCGGCAGCCTCCGCTAGGGCCATCATTATAAGTGCAAGGGCCAGGCTTGCCAGAAGCAGGAGTATCCACTTCCATACAGGCATCGACTTTATTGACATATTCCTGATGATTACATTATTTTCAAAGCGATCATGGCGCAAGCCTCGGCATCGGCCAGGGCGTGGTGATGCCGTTTCAGTTCATATCCGCAGGCTTCAGCCACGGTCTGGAGTTGATGGTTTTCGATAGTGCGGCCGAAACAGCGGCGGGAAGCGACAAGGGTGTCGTGGAACAGATAATCGGGGTAATCCATCTGATAGACCCTGAATACGGCTTTGAGACATCCTTCGTCAAAACGGGCGTTATGCGCAACCAGCGGAAGACCTTCGATCCGGGGTGCTATCTGCCTCCATACCTGCGGAAAAACCGGTGCCCGGTCGGTATCCTCAGGCCCGAGTCCGTGGACACGCCGGCAGAACCAGCGATAATACTCTGGCTCGGGCTTGATGAGGCTGTAGAAGGAATCCACTACTTCGCCACCGCGCACAACCACTACGCCGACGCTGCAGACGCTGCTCGGCTGCTCGTTCGCCGTCTCGAAATCTATTGCAGCGAAGTTGTTCATCCAATTATGCAGGTACCCCGGTCAAAGGCGTCACCGCTTTACCATTTGTTGTAATGGATGTTGTCGGGATTCCACTTGTCCTTGGGTTCGGGGTTCTCGGCGGGAACGCCGACCGGAACGATTGCAAGCGGAGTCACGTTGGCGGGCAGACCGAGATATGCGCTGATACGCTCCACGCTTTTCTCATTGGGGTAGCATGAGAGCCATACGGCGCCCAGGTCCAGGGCCGTGGCGGCAAGCAGCATGTTTTCAGTGGCTGCGGAGCAGTCTTCATACCAATAGCCGTTCGGCCTGGGGACAGGCTCTGCGTCAGCCTCGGCCCCATGCGGCTTGACCATGCGCGTGGTCTCGCCGCAGACAATGATTACGGCACCGGCATCGACGACCATTTTCTTGTGCCGTTCGCCTTCGTAAAGGCCGGCCTTGACATCATCGTCCGTAATGACGACGAAACGCCAGGGCCTGACATCGGCGGCTGTCGGGGCAGCCATCGCGGCGCCGAGAAGCGTGTTGATCTGTTCCTCAGTGAGTTTTTCTCCGGTGAAGGCCCGGATGCTGGTACGCGCCTTGATCACATCGAGCGCACTTTTCTGTACCGGAGCATTATCCTTGCAGCAGGCTGCGGCTAGGAGAAGCACGGCCGCCATCGTGAATACGGTTGCTATTCTTCTCATGACAATAATTATTTGAGTTCCTTGACCAATTTGTGGATCATGCGCATCTGTTCGGGTATCCTGATGCGCTGGGGGCACTTGGGCAGGCAGGCGTTGCACATCACGCAGGCAGAGGCGTCGGTGTCCTTGGCAAGAGTGGCATAACGCTTCAGGAATTCCTTCTTTTTCTCCTTGAAATCCTTGTCTTTCCTGTCGGAAGGATCAGGCAGCATCAGGGCGTCGCTCGAGCCGTTGTATACGGCGAATACCCCGGGGATATCGACTCCGCGGGGGCATGGCATGCAATAGCGGCAGGCCGTGCACGGGATGTGGGGATTGGCGTTGTAAAGACGTGCCATCTCCATCAGGTATTCGTTGTCGGCTTCGCTGCAGGGTTTGAAATGGCTGAAGGTATATACGTTCTCCATGAGCTGCTGCATATTGCTCATTCCGCTGAGCGTGCACATCACCGCCTTGGGAGTCGAAGCGAAAGTCAGTGCGACACCTGCGGGGGAAAGCCTGGGGAAACGCTCCGCCAGCTTTTTCTGCAGACCGGTCGAGACATTGGCCAGCGCGCCTCCGCGGATGGGCTCCATTATGACGACGGGGATATTCTTCGCCTCGAGCATCTTGTAGAGCGTCTCCGAATCGCAGGGTTCGTGGCTGTCTTCAAGAGGCATGTTCTTCCAGTCGACATAATTCATCTGGATCTGCACGAATTCCCAGTCGTAAGGCATATCGAGCAGTGCTTTGAGAGCTGCGTTGGAGCCGTGGAAGGAGAATCCGAGATGGCGTATGACCCCTTTCTTTTTCTGCTCCTGAAGCCAGGGCAGCAGGCCGTTGTCGATATACCGACGGTTGAAATCTTCGACGCTGCCGATGGAATGTAACAGGAAATAATCGAAATAGGATGTTCGGAGGTTCTTCAGCGAAGTCGCGAACATGTTCTTGCAGGTCTCCAGATCGGCGCTGGAGAAATTGGACATCTTGGTGGCAAGGAGATAGTCCTTGCGGTTATGTCTGCTGAGCGCTTCTCCTGTGGCACGCTCAGAATCCCCATAGGCAGGAGCGGTGTCAAAATAGTTGATCCCGTGCTCGAGCGCATAGTCGATCATGGCGTTGATGGCCTCCTGGTCGAGCGGAGCGCGGCGGGCGCTTCCGGCCTTGCGCGGGAAGCGCATGCAGCCCATGCCGAGGAGGCTGATGCTCTCGCCCCCCAGCGACTGCCAGGTCCTGTGGATGACCTGGTCGCCTTTAGCGGGTTCTGTGAATTTCCAGTTCTGGGGCATGACCCCGGCCGCACGGAGCGGCGCAGGAATCAGTGAAGATCCGGCAGCCAGGCCTGCACCGGCGAGAACCATGGCGCGTATGGCCTCGCGACGATTCATTTTATTGCTTTCCATATATTGTTTACTTGGTTTCAAAGTGATAGATAGTAGTCTGGGTATAAGTCTCTCCGGGACGGAGCACCGTGGAAGGGAACTCGGGATGGTTGGGAGAGTCGGGGAAATGCTGCGTCTCCAGCACCAGGCCGCAGTCGGGCCGTCCGCTGTACATCTGCAGGCCGGGCTGGTCGGTATACACTTTCATAAGTATTCCCGTGGATGGTTCGTACAGTTCCAGCGCGGGTTCGGACGGTTTGCCGCGGAGGACGAAGTTGTGGTCGAACTCAGGAGTCACCATCTGGCCTTCCCGGAAATCGAACGGAGTGCCCTCCACCGGGGCGATCTCCCCGGTCGGGATCAGCTCACCGTCGACGGGGGTATAGAGGTCTGCGTTTATCTTCAGCATGTGCGTAGTGGTCAGGCCCTCCCCGTTCCCGTGGAGGTTGAACCAGGCATGAAGGGTTGGATTGAGGACAGTGGGCGCGTCGGTCACGGCGGTATACTGGAGCACAAGGTCATTGCCGTCGGTCAGGGTGCAGAGGACGGATATTTCAAGATTGCCGGGATAGCCCTCTTCGCCGTCGGGAGAAATCCGGGTCATGAGAAGGGAACAGTCGGAAAGGGGCTGGATCGTCCATTCGTGCTTGTCGAAGCCGGCCTTCCCCCCATGGAGATGGTTGCCGCCTTCATTTACCGACAGCTGCCAGGTGTATCCGTCCAGATCGAACCGGCCACCGGCGATACGGTTGCCGTAACGTCCGACTATCGGCTGGCGGTAATCCTTGTCCAGTGCACATTCTGCGGCATCTGCGCATCCCCAGACGACATTCTTGAGCGTGCTGTCACGCGACGGGACCTCAAGACTCATCAGGCGGCCTCCGTATGGACAGAAAGTAGCCGTCATCCCGCCCTCACCCCGGATGGTGAAGGTCTCTTTGGGCTTATCCTTCCCGCACCCGGTGAACATCAGCAGCAATGCCGCGGCCACGGAAAATATTTTGAATATCCTCATTTTATACTTAAATTTGGTAGATAAATCCAAAGTTATGAAAAAATTGGCATTTTTCCTTCTGACAGTCGGAATAACCCTGGCGTTTTCCGCTTCCGGCCAGTCCTGGCAGCCCGCCGGAGACCATATCCGGACCCCATGGGCAGAGAAGGTCAACCCCTCCTCCCCCCTGCCCGAATATCCCCGCCCGCAGCTGAAGCGCGACCGCTGGATCAATTTCAACGGCATGTGGGAATACGCGGTCCTGCCGGTCGGGGAGCGGTTTGAAAAAGCTGACGGACGCATACTGGTGCCCTTCTGCATCGAGTCAAGCCTCTCGGGAGTCGGGCGGACAGTAGGTGCCGGCAACAATCTCTGGTACCGCCGCAATTTCATCATCCCCAAGGAATGGAAAGGCCAGCGCGTACTGCTGCATTTCGGGGCGGTCGACTGGAGGGCTGACATATGGGTGAACGATGTCAAGACCGGCAGCCATACCGGAGGATACACCCCGTTTACCATCGACATTACCGACGCCCTCAAAGGCGGTGAAAATACGCTTGTCATAAAGGTATGGGACGGAACCGACACGGGATTCCAGCCCCGGGGCAAACAGGTGACCAAACCGAGCGGCATCTGGTACACATCCGTGACGGGCATCTGGCAGACCGTCTGGATGGAACCCGTGCCCGAGAATCATATCGACAACATCCGCATCACCCCTGACCTGCAGGCGAACAGTTTCCGCATCATGGCTGAAGGAGTGAAGGACGGGATAGTGGAAATCAATCTCAAGGCTGAAGGACGCACCATAGCGACCGCCAAGGCGTTTGCGGGGACAGAGGCCGAAGTATCGGTTCCCTCCGCCCGCCTGTGGACCCCTGACGACCCTTTCCTTTACGACCTTGAGATCAGCCTCATGAAGAACGGAAAAACCGTCGACAAAGTCCGCAGTTATTGCGCCATGCGCCAGGTCGGCGTCGCCGCCGACGAAAAGGGCATACTGAGGATGACGCTCAACGGGCAGCCGCTCTTCATGTACGGTCCCCTCGACCAGGGCTGGTGGCCCGACGGCCTCTACACCGCCCCTACAGACGAGGCCCTCGCCTTTGACATACAGAAGACCAAAGACTGGGGATTCAACATGATCCGCAAGCACGTGAAAGTGGAACCCGACCGCTGGTACTGGCACTGCGACCGTTTGGGAATTCTCGTATGGCAGGACATGCCCAGCGGCGACCTCAAGGGCGGCTGGCAGTCGGAGCACCTGTTCGAAGGCGCTGAACGCACCAGGAGCGCCGCCTCGGAAGCCAACTACAGGAAGGAGTGGAAAGAGATAATGGACGCCTTTTACAGCCATCCCTGCATCGTGGTCTGGGTACCTTTCAATGAAGGATGGGGACAGTTCAAGACCCTGGAGATCACAGCTTGGACCAAAGAGTACGACCCTACCAGACTGGTCAACTCCGCCAGCGGCGGAAACCATTTCCTGACCGCCGGCGACATCCTGGACCTGCACAATTATCCCGAACCCTCGATGTATCTCTATGACTCCAAGCGCGTCAACGTGCTGGGTGAATACGGAGGAATCGGACTCCCGGTCGAAGGCCATCTCTGGCTGCCCGACCGCAACTGGGGCTACGTCAAGTTCTCAAGCCCCAGGGAGGTGACCGACGAATATGTGAAATATGCCCTGCAGCTGAAAGATCTGGTGGCAAGGGGCTTCTCCGCCGCGGTATATACCCAGACGACCGACGTGGAGATCGAGGTCAACGGCCTGATGACCTACGACCGTCGTTTCGACAAGGTCGAGATTCCCCGGGTGCGGGAAGTCAACCGGCAGGTGATAAAATCTATGAATGATGGAAAATAGAAGCGTAACCATTAACTACGAGGATTACGGCTCCCGCGAGGAACTGGACGCCGCCGACCGGGCGCTGCTCGACGCGGCGATCGAGGCGGTGTCAGGTTCATACGCCCCCTACTCCCATTTCAATGTAGGCGCGGCCGTACGCCTGGCCGACGGAACAGTCGTCAAGGGGGCCAACCAGGAAAATGCGGCATATCCTTCCGGACTGTGTGCAGAGCGCACAGCGATGTTTTCGGCCGGAGCACTTCACCCCGGAGTGGCCATGGAGGCGCTTGCGGTCGTATGCTCACGTGAAGGAGCGCTTACCCCCAATCCGGGATCGCCTTGCGGAGCATGCAGGCAGGTGATGGCACAATACGAAAGGGAGGCGGGAAAGCCGATGCGCATAATCCTCGGCAGCGGAGGCCATGTATGGGCATTCAACGGTGTGGAATCGCTGATGCCATTCATATTCAATGATTTGTAAAGAAAGAAATCCCTTGGGATCAGGGCACGAAAAAAGGGTAAGCTTGATATATCGCACCGCTACAACCACCTACCCTTGCTGCCTTCCGACCCTGGGGGAGTTCAGTGGGAGCTGGTCGTATATGACTTACCCCGGCACAAAGGTATGAATTTTTTTGAATAAATGAACAATAAACCCAAGATCTGCATCGGCCTCTCCGGCGGCGTCGACTCAAGTGTCGCCGCCCTGCTCCTCAAGAGACAGGGTTGCGATGTCTTCGCGCTCTTCATGCAGAACTGGCACGACACCACCGGCACCCTGCACGGGGAGTGCGAATGGGAGGAGGACCGCGCCGTGGCTGAAATGGTAGCCCGGAAGATAGGCATACCCTTCCATTTCGTTGACCTGAGCGATGTTTACCGGCAGAGGGTCGTGGACTATATGTTCAGTGAATACGCCAAGGGACGCACGCCGAATCCCGACGTGCTCTGCAACCGTGAGATAAAGTTCGACGCTTTCTGGCAGGCCGCACGCTCGCTCGGAGCCGACTTTGTCGCCACCGGCCACTACTGCCGCAAGGATAGTTTCACCGCGCCGGACGGTCGCACGATATACCGCATACTGGCAGGGAGCGATCCCAACAAAGACCAGAGCTATTTCCTCTGCCAGCTCTCGCAGGAGCAGCTCTCGACCGCCCTGTTCCCCATCGGAGACCTCATCAAGCCGGAAGTCCGGCGCATCGCCCGTGAGGCGGACCTTCCCAGCGCCGGCAAAAAGGACAGCCAGGGCATATGCTTCGTGGGCAAAGTGGACCTTCCGGTCTTCCTCCAGCAGAAGATCAAATCCCGGGAGGGAGACATCGTGGAGATCTTCCGGGACTTCTACGAAGGCAGGCCCGAGCCAGAGACTCTCGAGGAGATGGCGGAACCGATACATTACCGCAGGGAGGACGGCAAGGTGATCGGCAGGCACATGGGAGCACAATACTATACCATCGGGCAGCGCAAAGGACTCGGCATCGGAGGACATGCGGAATCCTCTTTCGTTATCGCAAATGACATCGACAGCAACATAATCTTCGTGGGCGAAGGGGCTGACCATCCCGGACTCTACCGCAAGGCTCTCCGCATCAGGCCGGAAGAGGTACACTGGATAAGGCCCGACCTGGCGCTCGCTCCAGGGGATGAAAGACGCTATTCGGTCCGGATCCGCTACCGGCAGCCCCTCCAGGGGGCCGTGCTCCACTCCCGCCCCGACGGACTCTACATTGAATTCGACGAACCGCAACGTGGCGTCACCCCGGGGCAGTTCGCGGTATGGTATGCCTCCGACGGTGAAATGACGGGCAGCGGAGTGATTGACAAATAACACTGAAAGACTGGAATGAAACGGTTTACCACAAGAATCCTCGCCCTGACGGCCATACTCTTTTCCATAGCCGCCTGCGGGACTCCCGAAGTGGAGGAAGAGCACGAGAAAAGCAACAAATGCGCCCTGGTCAAGTTCTCATTCAACAGCTCAGCCAATCCGGGCGTTACGACAACCAGCGCGGCGACGGCCAACGGTTACTGGTTCATTTCGGTTCCGGAGGGTACGGACCTCACCCGGATGGTACCGGAAATCAGGGTTTCCGAAGGTGCGACCGTCCAGATAGACGACAAGCCCTTCACGGAAGGGACGGCCTGCGACTTCTCCGGAAACATCCAGAAATTGCGCGTCATTTCCGAATCCGGAGAAAACAGTTCAGTATATAAAATCTGTGTCAAGTACGGCAATCCCTACATAGACAACAAGGTTGTCGATTTCATGGACGATTTCAAAATCCCCGGGGTTTCCGTCTCCATTATGAAGGGGACCGAAGTGGTCTATTCCAACGGATACGGATTTGCCGACGCCGCGAATGAAACCCGCTGCACCCCCGACCATCTTTTCAGGATGGCCAGCATCTCCAAGCAGTTCTGCACCATGTGCATCATGACCCTCAAGGAGCAGGGACGGCTGAATCTCGACGACAGGGTCTTCGGTGAGGGCGGCCTGCTCGAAAAGGTCAATTTCAGGGTCAGCGACTACCACAGGACAATCACCGTCCGCCACCTTCTGAGCCACAGCAGCGGCATATGCAAAGGTCTTTCCGATCCGGCATTCGACAATTCCTACCGTTTTTACAGCGGCTCCAGCAGACCTGTTCCGACGGACACCCTCATCCAGCGGACTCTCGACGCCAGATGGGAACCTGATTACGACGAAGGTTTCTCATGGACCCCGGGTATGGGGCACAACTACAGCAACGTGGGATTCTGCATACTTCACAGGATCGTGGAGGTTGTAAGCGGCAAGGATTACGAGAGTTTCCTGAAAGAGGACGTCCTGAAGAAGATGGGAATCACCGACACCCATATCGGCGGCTACCTCGATCAGAGGCGGGCGAACGAATGCGTTTATTATTCCCAGGGCGGCGGTGACGGCTACTCGAATCCCCTGCGCGAAATTGCCGGAGCGGCGGGCATCATCACATCCACCAACCAGATGATGAAGATCCTGACCTACATGGACGGTGACGACACCGTGCCCGACATTTTCTCCAAAGAGACCATTCAGGAAATGTATACTCCATACAGCTACGCAGGCCCGGGACCGCACGGCTCTAACTTCAATCAATACGGACTCGGATGGAGGCTCAACCACAGCAGGCTTTTCCAGGGAGCCCACTACCACGGGGGCAATATCGCCGGCACTGCAACCATATGGGTGGGGAACAACAACCAGCACATGAGCGGGGCGTTCGTCTGCAATTCCAGGGCATATAACAACGACTCCTACGGGCAGAGCATCGACACCGCCATGTACGTGCTCCTCGAAGAATTCATGAACTATTTCAACTGATGGAGGGAAGGATAGCCATTGTCGGCGGCGGTCCGGCAGGGATGATGGCTGCCATCCGGGCTGCCGGGATCCTCGGCGGCGGGGAGCGTGTGGTGCTGTTCGACAAAAACGACCGCCTCGGACGGAAAATCTATCTCACAGGCAAAGGCCGGTGCAACCTGACCAATCTGCGCCCGTGGGAGGAATTCGCCACCCACCTGCATCCCAACCAGGGTTTCCTCAAACAGGCTTTCCGCGCATTTTCGAACGAAGACGCCATCCGGTTCTTCGAGAGTATCGGAGTACCTGTCGTCACCCTCCAGGGGCAGAGGGTGTATCCGGCCTCTCTTGTCGCAGGGGATGTCGCAAGGGCCCTTGAAAGACGTGTCAGGGTATCGGGAGTGGAAATCAGGTACCGCACCAGGATCGCATCCATGTCTGATCTGTCCGGCTTCGACGCCGTGATCCTGGCCACGGGAGGGAAATCCTATCCCGTCACAGGTTCGACGGGCGACGGGTATGCACTGGCACAGGAGGCCGGACATACCGTCACTCCCCTCTTCCCCAGCGAAACCGCTTTGCTTCCACAGCCATACGATCCCGGGCTTCCCGGCCTGGAACTGAAAAACGTGGGACTGCATCTTTTCATCGACCGTACACCCGTAGAGAGCGATCAGGGAGATTTCAATTTCACCGAAGACGGTATGGAAAGCGGAATAGCCTACCACCTCAGCCGCCGGGCCGTATGGGCGCTGTGCAACGGCCAGAAGGTGGAAATCGTCCTGGACCTCAAGCCTGCGCTGACGCTTGAGAAACTATCCGCCCGCATCGTGCGCGACAGCATAACTGTCAGGAAGGACTCCCTACGCTCAATGATGCCGGAAGCACTCATCGATCCGTTCCTCAGGGCGAATCCCGGAATTACCGCCGCCGGCCTTCCCGCACGCCTGAAAGAGTGGCGGTTCAGGATAGTCGATTACAAGGGTTATGAACGGGCCGTCGTCACAGCCGGCGGAGTCAATCTTAAAGAAATAGTACCAAAGACGATGGCATCGCGCCTGCGTCCCGGCCTCTACTTATGCGGGGAGCTGCTCGACCTTGACGGAGATACCGGAGGCTACAACCTCCAGATCGCCTTTTCAACCGGCGCCCTTGCCGGTGCCAGCGCGGCAAGATACCTGCTGTCCCTCCGGTGAGGCATCGATTATTTGTTATCTTTGCAGGGATGAAACGGATTCTGATACTGGTGACGATTGCGGTAACGGCGCTCCTGGCGACGGCCGTAAACGCTTCGGCCCAGAAGATGACCCGCAGCCAATACATCGAAAAATATGCAGAGACAGCCGTGAGGGAGATGAAGGCCACCGGAATACCTGCAAGCATAACGCTTGCCCAGGGATGCCTGGAGTCCGGAAACGGCAACAGCACGCTTGCCACAAAGGCCAACAACCATTTCGGAATCAAATGCCACGGATGGAAGGGCAAGAGCATCAAGCATACCGACGACGCTCCCGACGAGTGTTTCCGCAGCTACGCGAACGCGGACGAATCATTCCGCGACCACAGCGATTTCCTGCGCTACCGCGACCGATACGCTTCACTGTTCAATCTCGAGCCGACGGACTACAAGGGCTGGGCCTACGGTCTCCAGAAAGCCGGCTATGCCACTTCCCCGACCTATGCCGCAAGCCTCATCAAGATAATAGAGGAGAACAAACTCTACCTGTACGACATCCTGGACGAGAAAGCCAGGGAAGCGCTTCCTCCTACTCCTATGGAAGCAGAGTTCAGCATTGCTTTCAAGCCCTATCCCGGGCACAAATTATATACTGCATCACTGTCACGGGAGATCCGTTCCACCAACGGTGTGCCTTACATCATCGCCGGTGAAGGTGACACTTACAAGCTTCTGGCTAAGGAATACAATCTTTTCCAGGGTGAATTAAGGCGCTTCAACGACGCCCCGAGAGGCTCCAGGCCAATGCCTGGAGAGACCGTGTACTTGGAAGCCAAGAAAAACGAAAGCGCCCGTAATCTCGACAAACACGTGGTAGAAGAGGGCGAGACGATGCGTGAACTCTCGCAGCGATATGCAGTCAAAATGAAGAAATTATACAAGTACAACGGATTGAATCCGGGCAGGGAGCCCGAGCCCGGAACGATCCTCAACCTGCGAAAACCCCGATGAACAGAAGAACCCGAATCATTATACCGGTCATCCTGGCGGTCATCCTGACAGGAATCCTGGCAGCACTCAACTTTTACGGCACATTCTACCGCAACAACATCAAGTCCCTGGAAGAACAGCCCGAGATACGCATCTACAGGAGTTTCGACTACGACCGGATGATAGATGAAGTACTGAAGAGCGGTGCCGTCGACAACTCAAAGACATTCCTCAGGGCCGCAAAGGTCATGAAACTCCGCGAAAGTTTCCGCCCCGGCCTGTATCAGTTCCGTAAGGGAATGGGCAACAAGGCAATAGTGCGGACACTCGCCAAAGGCTGGCAAAAACCCTTCAGGCTCGTCATTCCCGGATACTTCAGGACCCTGGACCGTTTCGCCGGGTTCCTCTCCGACCACCTTGAAGCCGGCGAGGACGCCTTCTCGGCCGTCCTGCACGACCCCGAAACCGCCTCCAAATACGGTTTCACACCCGAAACCTTCATAGGCATGTTCATTCCCAACACCTACGAGGTCTGGTGGACTGTCACGCCGGAGGATCTGGTGGACCGCCTCAACCAGGAGTATGTGAAGTTCTGGAGCGGCGACCGCGATGCCAAAGCCAGTGCCATCGGCCTGACCCGCCAGGAAGTGAGCACCCTTGCATCGATAGTGATCGAGGAGAGCAAATACGAACCGGAATTGCCCCGCATCGCCGGAGTCTACATGAACCGCCTGAACAGAGGCATGCTTCTGCAGGCCGATCCCACAGTCCTTTTCGCAGTGGGAGACCCCTCGTTGAAAAGAGTGCTCAACCGGCATCTCGAGACTGACTCGCCCTACAATACCTATAAATATGAGGGGCTTCCTCCGGGACCCATCACCATGCCACCCATAGCAGCCATTGACGCCGTCCTCAATTACGAAAGGCACGACTACCTCTATTTCTGCGCCAACGACAGTTTCGACGGCAGGCATGCATTCGCCAAGACCCTCTCGGCACACAACGAAAATGCCCGCCGTTACCAGCAGGCACTTTCAGCTCAGTCACGCGTCAGAAACTGAAAGGGTCTTTATCATCCCAGTTCCTGATCACATCCAGGGCTACCTTGAATTCCGGATCCTCTTCCAGATTGATGACCCGCCAGTACCCGGTCGTCCCGAACGGGACACGCGCCATCATGGCCTTCAGGCGGGTCTTGAGGATTCCCGAGCAGGCCTCAAGTTCCCCCTCAGCCGCCTCGATCCCCTTTTCCGAACAATATTTCACCAATCCTTCGAAAACGGCGGGCTCCATTCCGGCATACTTTTTCAGGAACTTGTTGAAATCGGTCGCCTGCAGTTCCTGGCGGTGCTTGTCGATATAGTCGTATGCATACTCCGTAAGAGAACCTCCGCCTATCACTTCACGCATGTAGCCGTTGTGTCCGACAGTATCGTACGGCACGAAGATATCGGGCATGATGCCACCGCCTCCGTAAACTGTCCTTCCGCGCCTCAGAGTTCTGAACATGAGTGAATCCGGGAGGTCTATGCTGTCACGGCTGAAAGACTCGCCGCGGTCGTAGCGCACCTGGGCCTGACGGTAGTATTCATCACGTTCGCCAGGTTTGTAGGGCGACTGCACCACCCGGCCGCTAGGGGTATGGTAGCGTGCCACTGTCAGACGTATCCCGGAACCGTCCTGAAGTTCGAACTGCCTCTGCACCAGACCTTTGCCGAAGGTACGCCGGCCCACGATGACAGCCCTGTCCCAATCCTGGAGGGCTCCGGCCATGATTTCACTGGCGCTGGCGCTGTTCTCGTCGACGAGTATGACCAGAGCTCCGTCGCGATAGAAACCGCCTCCGAAAGCATCGATCTCGTCATCGATCCCGGGGCCTTCGGTACGGACGATAGCCTGCCCTTTCTCCATGAATATATTGGCTATCCCGGTTGCGACATGGATGAATCCGCCGCCGTTCCCCCTGAGATCGACAATTATCCCGTCGGGACGCTTCTTCGAGTTTTCCCGAAGCGCCTCCACGAACTCTTCGACGGAATTCTGGGCGAACCTGCCGAGTTTGACATAGACGATTCCGGGCTCGGGAGTATATGCGGCATCGATGCTTTCTATGGGTATGGTGTCGCGGCGTATACGGAACTCCCGGATCTCGCCTCCCCGCATGACGGTAACGTTGACAAGGGTTCCACGGGGTCCCCGGAGCCTTCCCCGTATCCCGTCGGTGCCTATTCCGACTCCCGCTATGTCCACTCCGTCGATCGCGATGATCTTGTCGCCCGGGCGGAGTCCGACAGATTCTGCCGGGCCTCCCGCTATGACCGACTGCACCGTGAGCGTGTCAAAGACCATGGCATATTCGATGCCCACACCCTCGAACGATCCGTCAAGGGGTTCGTTCAGTTCTTCCATCTTCTCCCTCGGAATATACACCGAATGGGGGTCGAGCTTGCTGAACAGGCCTTCCATCATCGCATCGACAGCCTTATCCATATCGAGAGTATCGACATAGTTGCGTTCGATGAAAAAGAGGGCCCTGGCGATCTTGTCGGCCTGGCGGAGCATCCTGTCACGGTTCTGACCCTGAACGGGCAGGAGACAGGACAGAATCAGCAGCAGGGAGCAGCAAAGACGTTTCATACTTCGAATAATTTTCCTTCTTCGGCCAGATAACTCTCGGGAAAAACCTCGCGCGCCTGCGAAAGCAGGACGCCGAGATCGGTGTAGCGCGACGAAAAGTGGCCGATGACAAGTTTCTTCGCGCCGGCCGCGGCAGCGACCTGCGCCGCCTCCCTGGCTGTGCTATGGAACATTTTGTGTGCCAGATCGACGTGCTCGTCGGCAAAAGTCGCTTCGTGATAGATCAGGTCGGTTCCGCTGAGCCATTCCGCCTCCTCGGGGAATACGGCCGTATCCGAGCAGTACGCCGCGGACTGCCCGCTCTTCAGATAACATATCCTGAAACCGAAGCAGTCGATACGGTGCTGCAGCGGGAACGCCGTTACCTCACAGTTGCGGAACTCAATGATACGCTGCGGCTCCTTCATAGTGAGGAGCTCGTGACGTATCTCATACTTCACCCCTTCCCCGAAATGGGCCATGAAGAACCGGAGCACCGGGCCGAAATCGCGCGGCGCGTAGATGTAGAGCGGCGCGATGCGGCCGTCAAGCGCCATGGTCGAGAGCAGGCCGAATATGCCGAACAGATGGTCTCCGTGGAGATGGGAGATCAGTATGTTGTCGATCCTTGCCTTCGAAATGCCGTAGCGCTTGAGCTGCACCTGCACATTCTCGCCGCAGTCGACCAAAAACAAGCGCCCATGCACATTGAATACGTGGGCGCTTTGATGTTGGTCAACCATCGGTCGGGCGGACGCCGTTCCAAGGGTTGTGAGAGTGAAATTCACTACTTGTTCGCTTTTTCCTCAGCTTCGAGACGGCTCTTAAGGTCGGCAAGGTCGGAGATGTCACCGAGGGTGGTCTTCTCGAGGTTGTCCTTCAGTTTGCGGACAGCCTTCTGGGTGGAATTGGCCTCGGCATCTTTCTCGCGGGCTTCCTTGCGTGCCTCTTCGCGCTTGACCTCTTCATAGGTGCGGGTGTGCGAGAGGGTGATCTTCTTGCTGCCCTTGTTGAACTCGGTAACCTTGAACGGGAGGACCTCACCTTCCTTGGCGGTGGTGCCGTCTTCCTTGACGAGGTTGCGGTTCGAGCAGAAACCGGTGATACCGTCGGCGAGGGTGATGGTGGCGCCCTTGTCAACCAGCGCGGTCACGGTACCGTCGTGCACGGAACCTACGGAATAGGTATTCTCATACTCGTTCCAGGGGTTCTCCTCGAGCTGCTTGTGGCCGAGGCTGAGACGCCTGTTGTCCTGGTCGACCTCGAGAACGACGACCTCGAGAGGTTCGCCGATGGAAGTGAACTCGGAAGGATGCTTGATCTTCTTGGTCCAGCTCAGGTCGCTGATGTGGACGAGACCGTCGACACCTTCTTCGAGTTCCACGAAGACACCGAAGTTGGTGAAGTTGCGGACAGTAGCGGTATGCTTGGAATTGATGGGGTACTTCTCCAGGATGGTAGCCCACGGGTCGGGTTTGAGCTGCTTGATACCAAGGCTCATCTTGCGCTCCTCGCGGTCAAGGGTAAGGATTACGGCTTCAACCTCTTCGCCAACCTTGAGGAAGTCCTGTGCGCTGCGGAGATGCAGGCTCCAGCTCATTTCGGAGACATGGATAAGGCCTTCCACGCCGGGCTGTACCTCGACGAATGCACCGTAGTCGGCGATGACGACCACTTTGCCCTTCACCTTGTCGCCAACCTTCAGGTTCGGATCGAGCGCATCCCACGGGTGCGGGGTGAGCTGCTTCAGGCCAAGGGCGATGCGCTTCTTGGTGTCGTCGAAATCGAGGATGACGACATTGATCTTCTGGTCGAGCGAGACAACCTCTTCCGGATGGCTGATGCGGCCCCAGCTCAGGTCGGTGATGTGGATCAGACCGTCCACGCCGCCGAGGTCCACGAACACGCCGTAGGAAGTGATGTTCTTGACGGTTCCCTCGAGGATCTGGCCTTTCTCCAGCTTGCCGATGATATCGGCCTTCTGGGCTTCGATCTCGGCCTCGATGAGAGCCTTGTGGGAGACGACCACGTTGCGGAACTCCTGGTTGATCTTGACGATCTTGAACTCCATGGTCTTGTTGACATAAACGTCGTAATCGCGGATGGGCTTGACATCGATCTGGCTGCCGGGGAGGAAAGCCTCGATGCCGAATACATCGACGATCATACCACCCTTGGTGCGGCACTTGATGTAACCCTTTACGATTTCGTCTTTCTCGAAGGCCTCGTTGACCCTGTCCCAGGACTTGACGGCGCGGGCACGCTTGTGGGAAAGGATGAGCTGGCCCTTCTTGTCCTCGGCATTCTCCACATAAACCTCAACGGTATCGCCCACGGCGAGATCGGGGTTGTAGCGGAATTCGTTGATGCTGATGACACCTTCGCTCTTGTAACCGATGTTGACGATTACTTCGCGTTTGTTGATGGCAACGACAGTGCCTTCAACTACCTCATTCTCGTTGATACGGCTGAGGCTCTTGCTGTAACTCTCTTCATTGGCGGCTTTCTCGTCAGCGTTGAAGCCGTCGTTTTCGAAGGCGTCCCAGTCAAACTTGTCATTGTCGACGGAGGCGTTGCTTCTTTTGTTTGCAGGTTTTACGATCACCTGCTCTTCGATCTCTTCTGCATTCTCGACTGCAGGGTTGATGATCTCTTCAGACATGTTGGTTAATAAATCGTTAAACAATAAGTAATTAGACTTTATTTATAATCCCGTCGTCCCAACGGGGCTGCAAATATAGCTAATTTTTTGATTCTTCGGCCTTTTTGCCTCTTTTTTCATCCGGTTTCTTCCGGGGCTCGGCATTCTTCACATATTTGTCGAGCCAGGCGCCAGTCTCATAGAGCATGTCGAGCGTCGTCTCGATGCCCTGGTAGCCGTGGCTTTCGTAGGGAAGCTGGACATAACGGGCAGTGGCACCGAAATATACGAGGGCCTGGTAGAGGCGTTCCGACTGCACCGGGAAAGTACCGGTGTTGTTGTCCATCTGGCCGTGGATGAGCATCAGGGCATCCTTGACCTTGTCGGCATAATTGAACGGCGACATCTCGTCGTAGACCGTGCGGGCCCTCCAGTAATTGCGGCGCTCGCTCTGGAAACCGAACGGGGTAAGACTGCGGTTGTAGGCACCGCTGCGGGCCACACCTGCACGGAAGAGGCGGGTGTGGGCAAGCAGGTTGGCGGTCATGAATCCGCCATAGGAGTGTCCGCCCACGCCGATGCGGTCGCGGTCGCCGACTCCGATGGAATCGCAGACGAAATCGACGGCGGCCTCTGCGCTCATGACAAGTTCCTCAAGGAAGCGGTCGTTGGGCAGGGAATCCTTGTCGGCGGCGACGATTGCCATCGTGAACTCATCGAGGACTGCGTAGCCCTGGGTCGCCCAGATCATGGCGGAGCCATAGGAAGGCTTGGTGTACTTGTGTTTCTCCGGACGGGCTTTCTCGCTTTCGGCAGCGCACTTGAATTCATATGGATATGTCCACATGAAGACCGGCAGGCGGCCGTCACGCTCCTTGTCATATCCTGCGGGGAGATAGAGATGAGCGAAGCACTTCAGGCCATCCTTGCGGGTATAGGTCACATACTGGTCGGTAACAGCCTTATGGAACCCGGCGACAGGGTCTTCGATATGGGTGATCTGACGGCTGCTCTTCTTGCGCATGTCGAACATATAGTAATCCGGGACCACGCCGAAGGCTTCGCGGCGGCCGATGAACTGGAAATTCTTGGGGGTGAAATCGGTGATGGCGGTCAGGGTCTCCTTGCAGTCACCGGAAGAGAACCATACGGGAGCGGTCTTGCCGTCCTTGAAGGTGTAGCGGTCGATGAACGAGTGCGCGAAACCTTCTGCGTCGCGGCGGTCTGTGCCGGTGAGATAAAGCATGGAGTGCTTGGCGTCGGTCCAGAGGACGCTCCGGCCGAATGCGTTGCGCACAGTGTAGGGGCGACCGTATGCAGGGAAGTTTCCGAGAGTGTCGACCTCGGTGCTCTGGGTATAGATCACCTTATGGGGCGCATTCGTATCGCAAGGGACGAAAGTCATCATCCTGCGGAACTTCTGCTTGGCTGAACTCTCCTCATAGAGGGCGAGTTTGCCGTCACCCCAGGTGATACGGCCGAGACGGTATTCCGGAGCGAGCACAAGTTCCTTCACGTTTTCGAAATCGAAGGGTGCGCCGCACTGGTACACCTTGTCGGTAAAGGTCTTCTCGGGACGGTCCTTCTCTTTCAGGGTATCCTTGGAAGCGGGATCGTCATCGGGACGGGGGCCCATCATTCCCATCGGACCGCCCATCGGGCCGGCGCCCTCGGACTCGGTCCAGGTGAGGGTGGCAGGCATGTCCGGACGCCATGAGAAACCGGCGGGACGCGGCTTGGGAGCCTCTTTCTTGGCATCGGGGCCATCCTGCGGCTCCTTCTTTTCCTTTATCGTACCGTCGCGGAGCATGCGCACCATCGATCCGTCGGAGACACGCATGATGAACTGCTTGCTGGGGAACGAGTAGTGGGCTTCCACATAGGAATAGGGATGATGCTCGGTAACCACCATCAGATAGTTTCCGTCAGGTGAAGGATCGATTGAACGGTAGATGGCAGGCCCGGCCAGCATGCGGACTGAACCGTTCTCCCATATCGCCAGCTGGCTGGTGGCGCAGTAATCGTAGAGTTCTTCGTCATCGGGACCCTGCATCAGGTCCTGATAGGTGCGGATGGACTTCTTCTCGCCCAGCACTTCCTGGACGACCGAAGAACGGGCAAGGTCGTGATGCGGCGCCACCTTTCTGTCGGCGGGGACGCTCTTGAAAAGTATCTGCTCGTCGCCGAGGAAAATGATCGGGGAACCGAAGATCGTGTTGACGCGCAGGTCGGTCAGCTTGACTGCGGCAAGGGCGGGTGAAGTGGTGTCGACGCGCCAGAGTTCGATCCTGTCGGTGAACCAGAGGACGAAGGCGACGTAACGGCCCGAGGGAGACCAGGTCACCGACTTGATGCGCGGATCGGCAGGCAGTCCGCCGACGGTGCGGAGATTACCCGTGGCAACGTCCAGAAGTTTGATCTCCTCGAAATAATTCTCGCGGGTCTCACTGAAATTCCTGGGGTCGATACGAAGTCCCGCAAGACGGGCTTCGCTTGCGGCGAGTTCCGCTACGGGAACATGCCTGCTGCTGCGGTAAGCCATGATGGCCTTGGTGTAGTCATGGGAGAAAGTGGTTACGGGAAGCACAGGGGACATGGTGAGCTCCTCGATTTCCTTGGCCGGATGGCGGAATCCGTCAGCCATGGCCGCTGAGCTGCAGATCAGGAGAAGAGCGGCAACCAGCACTAGCGATCTTTTCATTGTGTTTATTGTTGTTGGTATAAATCCAGTATATTATCTCTTTCAGCTTCGAGGTCGGGAATGGCTATCTCGTAGGTCTTGCCCTTGGCCACCACGAGTTTCGAGTCGCGGAGCCAGGGATTTGCCCTGCGCAGCTGGGCGTATGAGACACCGTGACGGGAGGCGAATTCGGCGAGGTCGTCCACGTTCGCAGAAACGTTGACGGTCCGGCGCGGAGGAACGTAAGGATAGTAATCATCCTCGTCCAGTTCGAACCCGAACAGTGCGGGATCCTCGAACATCATCTTGGCCACGAGGATGCGGAACATGTAGCGGGAAGTCTCCTCGACCAGATGGAGGTCGAGGGCGTTGCGCTGCCGCTGGGTCTCCAGCCTTCTGCTCATGCCGTTGATACCGCCGTTGTAACTCGCGGCGACCGTCATCCAGTTGCCGAATTTCGCAAGTGCACCTTTCAGATACTTGCACGCTGCCACTGTTTCCTTCTTCAGGTTGAACCTTTCATCGACGGTAGGGCTGACTTCCAGGCCGTACTCCTTCCCCACTTCGCGCATGAACTGCCAGAGTCCTGCCGCTCCGGCGACCGAAACGGCCGTTTCGCTGAGATTGCTTTCGATGGCCATAAGGTACTTGAGATCGTCCGGGACACCCTGGGCTGCAAGTATCGGTTCGACCTGCGGGAATATGCGCCGCGAGCGCTTGAGCATCAGCAGCGAATTGGTATGTCCGTAGGTGAAGGCTATCAACTCCCTGTCCATGCGTTCGCGCATATCCACCCTGTCGAAACGGATGGTATCGCCGGCGAAAACCATGAATGCAGGGACCTTCGGCGCCCGGACGTTCTCGCGCGAGACGATTCTCTCGACGATCACGACGGAGTCCTCTCCACCGAGAATTTCAAAGCGCTGCTGGGCGCTGGCCAGCTGCACTGCAGGCCTGGTCTCCCAGAACAGATAACCGACAGCTCCGGACAGGAGCACAAAAAACAGAATCAGCCAGCCTTTTTTCATTGCAAATCAGGAATCAGGTCCTCGGGCGATATCTCGAGCGTGGCCGTCCCGATCGAACCGAGATATATCGCCACGCAGCGCTTGTCGCCTACGGAAATTAGTTCACAGGAAAGTCCCTTGAGCGGACCGGCGGCGATGACCACCTTGTCACCTGGAGAGAAATGGGCGGAGGAGACCTTTACCCTGCCCTCTCCGTGCTCCACCATCATGCGGAAGTCTTCCAGCTGACGGTCGGGCACTATCACGGGATGATAAGGTCCGCCGTTGGTCATATATGCGGCGAGCCCGTAAATCTCGCTGAGAAGCTTGATCCGCCTTGCCTCGAATGTCCGGACAAAAATCATGCGGGGCAGCACCAGCTGCTCCACATTCTTGATGCGGTCACGGTACTGCCGCTTGATCCGCTGGATAGGAAGATAATGTTCGACGCCGAGCCTCGTCAGCGCCTCAGAACTTTTCCTCTCCTGACAGGAACGCACATAGGCGACGTACCAGTGGAGCGCATTATTTGTCATAGATCTCGAACTTGGAATTCTTCGACTTGAATTCAGGGACGATCTCTTTCATCCGCTTGACCAGATCAGGGATGCGGACTTCGCGCGAAAGAATCTCAAGTTCATCCACGAATCTGCAGGCATCCTCATGGGAGTATTCCCTTGCATGGGCGATGCGGATGCGGTCATGGGAGGTGGGATCGGTATTCTCAAGGTCGGAGAGCACTTCCTCGTAAAGCTTTTCTCCGGGGCGGAGTCCGGAATAGACGATTGGAATGTCCTTGTCCGGTTCGAAGCCGGCAAGTTCGATCATGCGTCGGGCAAGATGGTCTATCTTGACGGGCTCTCCCATGTCGAATACGAAAATGTCCCTTCCCGCCGACATGGTGGCAGCTTCCAGGACGAGGCGGCATGCCTCGGGTATGGTCATGAAGAAACGGGTGATATCGGGATGGGTGACCGTAACGGGGCCGCCGCGTTCTATCTGGTCGCGGAATCTCGG
Source organism: Bacteroidales bacterium (assembly GCA_017430365.1). Lineage (GTDB taxonomy): Bacteria > Bacteroidota > Bacteroidia > Bacteroidales > UBA932 > Cacconaster. The sequence continues at coordinate 113,427 of JAFRNC010000002.1, forward strand.
TATCACGGAGCCGTTGGAGCCAAGTACGTTGCCGAAACGGGTGGTGACGAACTTGGTCCTGGTGCCCGCGATCGACTGGACGTAGATTTCGGCCAGGCGCTTGGAGCAGCCCATGATATTGGTGGGGTTGACAGCCTTGTCGGTAGAGATCATGACCATCTGCTCCACGCCGTATTCGATGCACTTGTCGGCCACCTGGCGCGACCCGATGACGTTGACGAGCACGGCTTCACAGGGATTGTCCTCCATGAGCGGTACGTGCTTGTAAGCGGCGGCATGGAATACTACCTGGGGATGCCACGTGCGGAAAACATAGTCGAGACGCTGCACCTGGCGTACGTCACCGATGACAGGCACGAAATTGAGTCCCTTGAACCTGTCTTCAAGCTCGAGCCTCAGATTGTGCATAGGAGTTTCGGCATTGTCGAAAAGCACCAGTTTTTTCACGCCCAGCCTCGCCAGCTGCCTGCAAAGTTCAGAACCGATCGAGCCGGAAGCGCCCGTGACCAGGACGACCTTTCCGGAGAAACGTTCCATGATCCTGTCCATGGAAATGGCTATCTCATCGCGTCCGAGCAGGTCCTCGACCTTCACGTTGCGGACAGCCTGGAACGCCTTGTTGGAGTACTCGTCGATCGAGGGAGCCACAAGTAGCTTCAACTTGTTTTCCGAGGCATACTCGACGAGACGGTGGGATTCATCGCGGAGATCGGTCTCCTTGGCGAAGATGATCGCATCCGCCTTAAGGGATTTGGCCAATTTAGAGATGTCTTCGCTTTTTTCGAAAACATATGCCGGTATATTGTGGGTGGTAAGTTTCTGTTCGGAAAGTACCGGGGTCAGGAAACCCACCACATTGAAATGTTTCGAATTGTGGAGGCGGGTTTCCAGTGCGATGGACTTCTCACCTGTCCCGTAAATCAGGGTACGCTGCAATCCGCTCTTGTTGACGCGGAAACGGTTCTGAAGCTCCTGGTAAACCCGGATCATCAGCACCCTGCACAAGACCAGGAGGAAAACACATAGGACAAAATAGCACAGCAGGATAAGCCACGTATTGGGATGCCAGAGGCCGGTGACGGCGAGAATTACGCCATCAAGGACCGCAGCGAACAGGGCGGCTGCGCAAAGCCTGAGCACATCGGCCAGGGACGAGTGGCGGATGATTACCCTGTAACTCTTGAAAAGCCAGAACATGAAGATGGCGGAGACGGTGGAAGCGGCCAGCCATACCCACACGAACTGGTTCCAGTAAAGCATCGGCTTATGATAGTAATTTGCAAGATAGTGAACTCCAAATGCAACCAGACCCGCGGAAAGGATTGACAAAAAGACGTCCAGGGCAAACACTAAACCGGTACTGACGTATCGGGACAAAACTTTGTCAAACAGTTTCCTCAGACTAAAACTCATATTATTATATCTCTAATGACCAAATACAAAAATGTCCAGAATGAGGACATTTACTCATATTATCGCAAATTTATGAAATTAATCGGATTTACCATATTCCGGCCTTTCTTTTTTTTGAACAAAAACCATTACCTTTGCAGTCCAAACAATTCAAAGAGATGGCAGAAAACAATTTGCTGGAAAAACTGGACGGTCTCAAGGCAAAATACGACAGCATCGGAGCGCAGCTCGGCGACCCTGAAGTCATCGCCGACATGAAGAGATATGTCCAGCTCAACAAGGACTACAAGGAACTGGAGCCCATAATACAGGCGGGCGACCGCTACCGCAAGATGGTGAACGACCTTTCCGACGCCAAGAACATACTTCTCAACGAGAAAGACGAAGACCTGCGCGAGATGGCAAAGGAGGAGGCGACCGCCCTCGAGGAGTCTCTCCCCGCGATGGAGGAGGAAATCCGCATACTGCTGATTCCGGCCGATCCCCAGGACAGCAAGAATGCGATCCTCGAAATCCGCGGCGGAACGGGCGGCGACGAGGCGGCAATATTCGCAGGCGACCTCTTCCGCATGTATTCCAAGTATTTTGAACGCAAGGGATGGAAGTGCGAAGTCACCAACGTCAGCGAAGGGGCTGCCGGCGGCTACAAGGAAATAGTCTGCAAGGTCTCGGGCGAGAAGGTCTACGGCACCCTCAAATATGAAAGCGGCGTTCACCGCGTACAGAGGGTTCCCCAGACTGAAACCCAGGGACGCGTCCATACATCGGCGGCTTCGGTGGCCGTCCTGCCGGAAGCCGACGAGTTCGACATCGAAATCGACATGAAAGATGTACGCAAGGACCTCTTCTGCTCGTCCGGTCCCGGCGGCCAGGGTGTGAACACCACCTATTCCGCCGTCCGCCTGACCCACATCCCTTCGGGCATCGTGGTCCAGTGCCAAGACGAGCGTTCGCAGCTCAAGAACCTCGACAAGGCCATGGCCGAACTCCGTACGCGCCTATACAATCTCGAATACGAGAAATACCTCAACGACATCACGGCTAAACGCAAGACGATGGTCTCCACAGGTGACCGCTCCGCAAAAATCCGCACCTACAACTACCCGCAGTCCCGCGTCACGGACCACCGCATCGGCTACACTATGTACAACCTCCCCGTCTTCATGGACGGCGACATCCAGGAAGTCATCGACCAGCTCCAGATCGCCGAGAACGCCGAACGGCTGAAGGCCGCCGGGGAATGATAGTTTCCGGAGCCGGAACCACCCCATTCCCGCTACAACGGACGCAGTTGACTGACAGGGTTTTATGCAAAGTGATCCCTCTCGATTCGAGGGGGATCACTTTGCATAATGCGCTGACTTACTATTGCGTCCGTTGCAGCGGGAAGAAGCGTCAGGTTACTTGTCGCCGGTGTCTTTCCCGCGGATGAAGACCTTTAGTGAATCCGACTTGACGGTAAAGGCCGAGACCTGGCCGTCCCCCTTCGTAGTTATCAGGATGACCCCGTTCTCCCAACCGGCGTATTGTTTGACATCTTCACGGCTGCCGTTCTTGATTACGACGAGGCTCTTGATTCCTGAAGGACTCAGTTTTTCGAATTCCTCTTTCGTAACCTGCCGTCCGTCTATCACATAAACCGGATCAGCTGGTCGGGAGGGGGCATTTTCAGTGAGGATATCATGGACCCGGACAGTCTCATTGTCGGAATAGACTGTCGTAATCTGATAGGAAACTATCTTTTTGCCGACAAGCTGCGAGCCGTCGAACTGACGGACCTCCTGACGGTCGATCAGATAACGTTCAAGGGTGTCGGGAGCGGCCGCCGTAGGCGCCGCCTCAAGGCGTCCGTAGCTGGATAAGCAAGCCAGCAACAAGGAAAAGATAAGATAAAGTCGTTTCATGGTATTTGATGATTTCAATTCGAATTGGCAAGGAGCGACGTGGTACCATCGACCTCATTGCACGACAATATATACGAGCAGGAACTCCCGTCCTTTAGACGGGCCGTCAGAATGGCGTGGGAACCCGAAGGGGTGGCAACTATAGATTCGATATCTCCTATGTCGAGAAGCATCATCTGCTGTATGCCTTCTGCTATCTGGACGGGAGTCAATGGTTTTTCGGTGTCCGGACCGGCCGGGACGAGCCAGAGCAGCAGGGCGACGGCCGCTGCGGCGGCTGCCGAAAAGACGGCAAGGCGGACCGTCCTGCGATGGCGCCTGCTTTCTCCCGCCGACATAACCCTGTCGAATTCCTCTTCAGACCCATTATCATCTGTCTCCGGCAGACAATGTCTGCAAGGGGCGGAAAGCCCGACGAGAAGGGCGAACTCCCGTTCATCTTCATCCGCAGCATGGACGGCGAACCAGTCGCGGAGCCTGCGCTCCTCATCCGGTGAGGTTTCAGCCTCAAGATATTTCTCAATCAGTGCCTTGCGCGTTTCCTTATCCATATCATCCCATTCTTTTCAGTTGTTCCAGCATTTTCTTCCGGGCCGTCGAGATTGACACCTTTATACTGGCCTTGGGCCGGCCGGTGGCAGCAGCGATCTCGTCCAGTGTAAGGCCGTATTCATTGCGAAGCATCAGCAAGTTCCGCTGGCTTTCAGTCAATTCCCTGTGCAGCATCGACCTGATCGTTTCCAGATCCCTTCCCTCCACTCCGGATGTCGCAGACAGGTCACCTGCGACAGGCATTCCGGCAAACGGCTCAAACCGGATATGCTGTTTGCGGTACCGGTCTATGCAGCGGTTCTTCGTTATTGTCACTGCCAGCGCTTCCGCATCCCGAATCGGATAGTCTTTCCTGGACAGCAACCAAAGGTCGGTCAGAGCGTCCTGGACTATATCCTCAGCCTCGGCATCCAAACCGGAAGCCCGGTTGAAACGCCGTGCAAGTGTGACCAGCCTTCCCCGTATCCTGCCAGAAAGATTTGCGAATTCCTGCTCCGTCATAGTAGCCATACACTATAAAGGTAGCAAGAATAAACAAAAAGTTAATTGGAAGCTGATCTTTTATCCGGAACATTTGCCGCTGAACTGCCGTAACCCCTCCTCTCTTAAAAATTTTCAGAATATTTCTTAAATTTTTTAGGAGTTTCGGATTTTTTGTCTATATTTGCAGTAGGTATCATTCTGAACGACATATGAAACAGCGACTGACAGCCAAGGAAGAGGCTTTGATGAACATTTTTTGGGAGAAAGGCGACCTATGTATCCGCGACCTGGTGGAGAGCCTGCCCGAACCGAGGCCGAATTACAAGACGGTGGCGACACAGGTAGGATTCCTTGAGAACAAGGGTTTCCTGCGACGCCGCCCTGTGGCGAACACTTTCATCTATGAAGTGGCCATTTCGGAAAGACAATACAGAGGAACCACGATAGGCGATGTCGTCTCGCACTACTACGGAAATTCCTACGCGACCCTGGTTTCGCAGTTCGTAGAAGAGAAGAAACTTGACGTAGACGAACTGAAAGCCCTGATCGAACAGATAGAGAACCAAAACCAAGTATAAAACCCATGGCCGCCCTGCTCTTATATACCGGAAAGGTCGCATTGCTGCTGGTCGCGTTCTACCTTTTCTACAAACTGTTGCTCAGCCGCGAGACATTCCATCGTCTCGGCCGCCGGGTCATTCTGGGTGCACTTTTCCTTTCAGCCCTGCTGCCCCTCTGCATCATCACGGTTCACCGGACAGAGTTACTGCCGGCCGAAGAATCGTACCCGGGGCTGGTCGCAGAGACGCGCCATGGGGATGTCGATGCGAAACTGCCGGGCGGATTAACACTCGACGAGGATATGACAGAAAGGACCGCGGATGCGACGAAGCCCATTACACCCTGGTGGCAATGGGCCTTGCTGGGCGCGTATGTGACAGGTGTCATAGTATCACTATCCCGCTCGGCGTTTTCGGTCATACAGGTATCGCGCCTGATACGCAGCGGTGAGCGGCATTATGACGCCGACGGCACGCCGGTCATAGTCACCGAAATCAATCTGGCCCCTTTCAGCTGGATCCGCTGGATTGTCCTCTCACGAAGCGATTTCGAAGATGCCAGCCCTTTCATAATCGCGCACGAGAAAGCCCATCTCGTCTTCGGTCATTCCAAAGAGGTGCTGCTCGCCGAACTGTTCTGCGACCTCCAGTGGTTCAACCCTGCAGCGTGGCTCCTTAAACGGGAACTACGCGCGATCCACGAATATGAGGCCGACGACGCAGTACTCAGCCGCGGCGCCGACGTGAAGGCATATCAATATTCCCTGGTAAAAAAAGCTGTTGGTGCGAGCGGCTACTCCATCACCAACAGCTTCCATCACAGTATTCTTAAAAACCGTATTACCATGATGTCAAAATCCAGATCTCCGAAGGTCCGGGCCCTCAGGGCACTGTATCTTCTCCCGCTGGCGCTGGTCTTCCTTGCAGCCAACGCACGTACTGTCATTGACTACAAAGTTAGTGATAATTCTCCAAATCCCGAAAGGCATGTTTACGGCATCGCCCTGCCCGTATCTTCCGCCCCGGCCGAAAAGCGGACCGAACATGCCTACTTCAAGATGATCAGGGGCGACGCCGTCGCGGATACGTTGTTCCTCTATCTGCGTACTTTCGCTCCTGAAGATATCCCGGGCATCTACAGCTATGGCCCAATCTGGGAGAACGATCTCCCTAAAGTACTCGAGGCTGAATATCACACGGTTGTTCTCGATGCCGAGCCCGGATGCAAGATGGGCCTTATTCAGGACCTCCGTAAAAAACTCCGCGAAAACGGACTCCTGAAAATCAAGTACAGCTGCACCCTGGACAATAGGTATGATGAAGCTATACCCCGTATGCTTCCGCCGACAAAAGAAGATGCAGAAAGGAATGGCCTGGCATATCAGGAGAGTCCGAAGCTCGACAAAGAAACCGGTCACCGCCTGCTGATCAACTCCGGTGGTCAATTCCGCCTGGACAACCTCAACATCGAAAAGGACGAACTGCAGTCCGCACTGACCCGCATCATCGATGAGCACCCACAATCATATATGATTTCGCTGCAACTTGACCGGGCAACGCCATATGACTCATTCATGGCTGCCCAGTCGGCTTTCAGGGGCGCAGTCAACCAGGTCCGGGACGCCTACTCCCGGAAGCACTTCGGGCGCTCCTACCCCAGTGTCGAACTTGAAGAAGAAGGCCTCGAAGTCCGCAAAGCCGTACCGCTCAGAATCTTTGAAGCCGATATGCGCTGAATAACCGCCGAGCCGCAATATCTTCATCTTCAATAGCGTCCCGTCCTCACCAGTGAACTCTGGTGAGGACGGGATCGTTGAAAACGGCCATCCTCGGGAGGCTTAATACCTTATCGAAATCCCGGCGTGAATGACGTTCTGGCCGCGGTCGCTGAAAACGTCAGTGCTGCCATAGCGGTCAATGCTGAGCCGGTGCCAGCCGGCTGTCAGTCCGAAGGACCTGTACCAGATTCCGGCGCTTACACCCAGACGTAATCCGAGGTGCAAGTGCATATTGTCCCTATGCCGGTATGAGCCGACTAATCCCATATATCTGCTGTCAAGGACATATTCGCCTGTTTCCGGATCATAAACCGGAACGCCGGCCCTGTATCTGTTCTGCAGGATCCCATGTCCCACCCCGGGAGAGATGAATAATCCTGTTTTCCAGTCGCCGAATTCCCGGGTATAACCAAAAGTGAGAGATGTGACCCGTTCCGCAGCAATGGCCCTGGCGACGTGCCAACCGGGCGTAATGGTGGTAAATTGCCCGTCCATTCCGAAAAAGTTCGTCTTTCTTGCCGGATGCGCGTCCATGGATACGGACACCCCGAAAGATAAAAGATTGCCATTCCTCATTGGACGATATCTCAATTCCAACAGGCTCACATCGGCATAACTGCCATCGGGATGGATTTGCTCAGGGACATTGAAACGATAACTGAAACCGGCACTTACTTCCCCGAATGCGACCACTGACCATTTCGGTTTTACGTTCTTTTTAGTAACCCCGAACAGGGGTGCCTCGAAATTAAGTTTATCCAACATGATATCAGACCGGATTCCCGGATTTTGAGCGTTCACAGTCTGGCAGGCAATGATAGCGACCGCCAATAGCAGTATTCTCTTCATACTTTTAGATTATTTCTTGGTTTCTTGTTTCTCAAACATGGAATGCAGGTCCTCCAGGGTAGCAACGCCTTCGAGATAGATAAGCGTAATCATCCACATGTATCCTGAGGAACGGGCCTGATAGCAAAGATACCGGTTGACCTTCTTTTCGGGCTCCAGTTCTATGAGCGCGTAGACTAGGATGTCTCCTGCATGTTCTGTCTGGCATGATTTCGCGCAATCTGCGTCAACGGACACAAGTGACGCCACCTTTCTGACCAGTGCTGTATCCCCTTCGAAAGTGACACCCCGATAATAATCCAGTTTATAAGCGGCCATGCCCCCTCCACGGACCTCTGTCGTTACCATCCTTTCTGCCGGTGCCACTTTCCCCCGGAAAACAGGGTAGCAGCTCAATCCGCGCTGTCCGAATGCTGTTCCTCCGGTCAGGAGTAATATCGTAAAGCAAAAGACTATCTTTTTCATCTCCGGAACATTTCTGTCAATTGTATTTCAGCGGGTGTTTCCCCTGCGAAGAAATCGGCAAGGGACGATTCCACTGAAGCCATGATCTCTTCGCTGTCCTCAGTCTGCACCCCGTAAACATAACTGACGCAAACATCATCGATTCGGTTTGACCGGCCAGCCAGAAGACTCAGACTGATGGCAACGAACGCAGTTATGCTTGCCGCAGCAGCCACCGAATACATGCGTAACCTCCTGCCCTTTCCGATTCTTTTTCTTCGGCCGACAGACAGGTAGCCCAATACACCTCGGAGTTCATCGAACCCAGGATCGTCTACATTGGCGGCATATCCGGCAAGATCCCGTTCCTCCTCCGGGGAGGTTTCAGCTTCCCAGAAACGTCTTGCCAATTCTGTGTATTTCTCTTTATCAGTCATCTTGGAAAGTGTCTTTCAGGGTTTCTCTAAGCATCTTCCGGGCTCTGGACAGTTGCATCCTCACTGCAGCCGGTTCCATCTTCAATTCTTTGGCTATTTCCTCCAGTGTCCGCCCGCCGTACTCCTTCTCCTCCAATATATATATTTGCTTTTCTGTCAATGTCCGTTCTATTTGCCGGTGCATCTCGGCATATGCCTTTTCCTTGTCTTCCCCGTCCGGACTGTCATCTGCGATATCCTTGTCCAATGGTATCGCCCGTTTTCGTCGGCGCTTATTCAGACTTGCATTCCGGACGGTTCTGGAGAGCAGGGCTTCCGCCTCTTTTTCTGTCCTGACCGGATACTGCCGCCGCCAGAGTCGTACGAAGCTTTCCTGCAGGACGTCCTCCGCCTCATCGGGATCCTGCAGCATACGGCCGGATATCCCTTTCAGTTTCTGCCGAAGCCTGACGAATGCTTCTGTCAAATAATCTTGCGCCATGGCGGACTGATACTTTTCTGTCGAACGCTCTACTGTTATAAACACACGAAGGGCAGAAATGTAACATGAAACGCAAAAAACTCAGGCTAAAGCCTTGGTTTGCGGATGATGCGGATAATCAGCGAGACGAGGTATATGATCAGACCGTAGACCAGCGTCACGATACCGCATTTGAGGCCGCTCCAAATCAGGTAGGGCGAGATTTCGCCTTTAACCGCTTCGACTGCGGAAGCGGCATTATACCAGCCGAATCCCAGACTGATGATGCTGACTACGAGCGCAGCGATGCCGATCTCCTTGACCCAAGCAGGAGCTTTCCATGCAGCAAATAGCATTCCGACCAGAATAACGGTAAGGATGGACATAGTAAAGAGGCCGCCCTCCATGAACAATTGCGGAAGGGAAGACAGCAGGATAAAGAGGGTATTCATAGTTTCTTCTTTTGAGGGTAGTTGATTCTTTTTGGGATCTTGGACACAAAGGTACGGCAAGATATTGTGAATCCGTTCTGCCGAATCCACCCCATAGCCGGTTGAATCCCCCGGAAAGCCTTTCCGGGTTGGATTTCCTGCCGGAATCAGCTATCTTTGTTTCCGTGACGAAGAAAACCCTGATCGTTATAGTTGCCTGGATGCTGGCCGTCGTGATGATTGCAACGCTGGTGGTCAGTATGGGGTTTTCTTTTCCTGAAGCGCTTCTGATCGGAGTCCTCTTCCTGCCCGGTGCCCTGGCGGCCAGATTCTTTCTTTCGAAGATATCCTTTGCGTCCCGGAGTGCCGGCGCCCTGGATTCTGTCTTCGTCCTTCTCGCTATCCTGGTCGCTGAGATGGCGCTGATCATACTGGCCAATTTCTATATCCTCCACCTCCGAAATGTCTTTTTCTGGGAGTACGACGGTTTTTCACCGACGCTTTTCAATCCTGTCTTCCTGACAGGTGTGCTGGCTTCCCTGATTGTGGGTGACGGGATGCTGAACCGTTATCTGGAAAAACGCTTCCCTACATCACGGGAACCCGTACGCTTCGTATCGGACCGCAAACCCGTCTCACTGTTGCCGGATGAGATCCTGTACATCGAATCAAACGACAGGGAGGTGATGGTCTATGCGACTGATGACCGCCGTTTCCGCAACAAGACCGGCATCTCCCAATGGGAAAGCACTCTCGGCAAAGATTTCGTCCGCATACACCGTTCTTATCTGGTCAATCGCGCACACATCACCGGTTTCAGTTCCGAAGCGCTCAGACTCGGCGGTACGGAACTGCCCATCTCCCGGAAGTACCGGAAATCCATAGAAATCAGCAAATAAGCAAGCGCCTGAAGCGTTAGCCTCAGGCGCGGGGTTTACTCACGTAGGTCGTGCTCTCGCCTACTGCTCGGGTGGGGCAGAGCCCCGGTTTAGAAGCTATGATAGTGCGGGCCGAAGCGCTCGAAAGCAGCGCGGTCGAGGGACTCGCGGGCATCCGGGTGGGCGATGCTGATGATCAACTTGGCACGCTCCTGCAGGCTCTTGCCATAGAGGTCGACGGCACCGTATTCGGTGACGAGCCAGTGGATGTGGTTGCGGGTCGTGACGACGCCGGCACCTTCGGTCAGGACCGGAGCGATCTTGCTGATACCCTTGTTCGTGGCTGACGGCATGGCGATGATGGCTTTACCGCCTTCGGAAAGCGAAGCGCCATAGGTGAAGTCGATCTGGCCGCCGACACCGCTGTAGAACTTCGTGCCGAGAGAGTCGGCGCAGACCTGGCCGGTGATGTCCACCTGGAGGGCGGAGTTGATGGCGCAGACCTTCGGGTTCTTTGCGATGATATACGGATCGTTGGTGTAGCCGACATCCATCATTGCCACCATCGGGTTGTCGTCGATGAAGTCATAGACCTCCTGCGAACCCATGAGGAAAGTGGAAACCATCTTGCCCTTGTCGATCTTCTTGTTCATGCCGTTGATGACGCCTTTCTTCACGAGCGGCAGCACGCCGTCGGCGAACATCTCGGTGTGGATACCAAGGTTCTTGTGGTCGCCGAGCTGTGCCAGCACAGCGTTGGGGATGGCGCCGATACCCATCTGCAGGCAGGCTCCGTCTTCCACCAGATTGGCGCAGTTGATACCGATCTTGGTCTCGATCTCGGAGGGCTCGGAGAAATGGGCGGGCATCAGCGGGGTGTTGTCCTCCACGAAGAGGTCGATCATGCTGGCCGGGATGACGGCGTCGCCCCAGGCGCGGGGGACGTACTTGTTGACCACGGCGATGACCGTCTTGGCGCATTCGATGGCTGCCAGGGTGGCATCGACGGAAGTTCCGAGCGACACATAACCGTGCTTGTCGACGGGAGAGACCTGGATCATGGCCACGTCGCAGGGAAGTACACCGCTGCGATAGAGTTTCTGGGTCTCGCTGAGGAAGATCGGAATGTAGTCGGCCCAGCCGGCCTGGACGTTCTTGCGGACGTTGCCGCCCACGAAGAAGGCCTGGTGGAAGAAAGTGCCCTGGAAGCGCTCCTCGGTATACGGAGCAACTCCTTCCGTGTGGAGGTGATGGATGCGGACATCCTTCAGTTCGCCGGCCTCGCCGCGGCGGCAAAGGGCCTGGATAAGGACCTGGGGCGCGCTGGCCACGCTGCTCAGGTGGATGTGGTCACCGCTCTTGACGACCTTTACGGCTTCGTCGGCGGAGATGAATTTGATATTCTGCATATGCTGTCAGGATTGTTTTTGGTTCTTATGAAACGCAAATTTAACAATTTTAGTAATTTTGTGACCATGAAAAGAGAAAAAGAACTGCAGGCATTCGAAAGACTGCTTGACATCATGGACGATCTGCGGGAAAAGTGTCCCTGGGACCGCAAACAGACCATCGATTCCCTCCGTCCGAATACCATCGAAGAAACCTACGAACTTGCCGACGCCATACTCGCCCACGACATGCACAATATCGCAAAGGAACTGGGCGACCTGCTCCTGCATATAGTGTTCTATGCCAAGATCGGCTCGGAGACCGGTGATTTCGACATCTCCGACGTATGCAATATGCTCTGCGACAAGCTCATCTACCGTCACCCACACGTCTATGGCGACGTTCAGGCCGAAACCGCCGGGCAAGTAGTACAGAACTGGGAGCAGCTCAAGCGCAAGGAGAAGGACGGCAACAAGACCGTGCTCTCGGGCGTTCCTGACAGCCTCCCCTCCCTCATCAAAGCCTACCGTATGCAGGACAAGGCCCGCGCCGTGGGCTTCGACTGGGAGAAGAAGGAGGATGTGTGGGACAAAGTCGCAGAAGAGCTAGGAGAATTGCGCGAAGAGTTGGCAAACGGGACGAAGGAGCACCAGGAGGCCGAACTCGGAGATTTCATCTTTTCTGTCGTCAATGCGGCCAGACTGTACCACCTCAATCCCGACACCGCCCTCGAGATGACCAACCTCAAATTCAAGCGCCGCTTCACCGCCCTTGAACTCCGCGCCAAGGAAATGGGACGCGACCTGGGCGACATGACACTGGCGGAGATGGACGCCATCTGGGACGAGATAAAGTCCCGGGAATAATATGGGCTACACCGTCCGGGAAGTGGCCGGGCCACGCGAATTCAGGCAGTTCTTCCAGTTCCAGAACCGCTTGTATCGCAATTGCGCGACCTATGTCCCTTCTCTGGACTTCGACCAGAAACGCACCCTTTCGCACAGTCCATGCCTTGATTATTGCAAGCAGAAGCTCCTGCTGTGTTTCGACGGGTCCGGACAGATCGCCGGACGCTGCTGCGCCATCATCAATCCCCGCTACAACGAACTCTACGGCACCCGGCGGATGAGATTCGGATGGACTGATTTCACAGACGATTTCGAAGCGGCACAGGCGCTCCTCGGCAGCGCCGCCGAATGGGGGCGCAGCGAAGGCATGAATGAAATCCACGGCCCGCTGGGATACAATTCGATGTACAAACAGGGACTCGTGGTCGAAGGGTTCGACAGGGTCCCGCAGTCGAACAATTTGTACAATTTCGACTATTACCCCGGATTCCTGGAGCGGCTGGGATTCGTCAAGGAAGCCGACTGGATACAGTACCGCATTCCCGCCGGAGGACCGGTTCCCGAAAAGATCGGGAGAATCGCACGCATGCAGATGGAGCGCTATGGTCTCAGGATAGCCGACATCGAAATAATCAAAAAGCGCAAAGACCTGATTTCAAAATTCTTCAGGGAATACAATTCCTCTTTCATGGCGGTAAGGAACTTCGTACCGCTTACAGAAAGGGAAATCGAAGAAGAGGGAGCGACCTATACCGGAGCACTCGACAACAGGTTCTCCTGCATCGTGATGGATGAGGACGACGATATAGCGGCATTCGGCATATGCATCCCGTCCCTGTCCGAGGCCCTGAAAAAAGCCGGGGGTTATTTATTCCCTACCGGATGGTGGCACCTTTTGCATGCCCGGAAACATTGTGACACGGTCGACATGATGCTTGTAGGGGTAAGCCCCAAATGGCGCGGCAAAGGCCTTTCGGCCATCCTGCACAGCCGGCTCGGAGAGAGTTTCAGGCAGAACGGCGTAAAATGGTGTATCTCGAACCCGCAGTTCGAGGACAATCCGGCCCTGAAGATATGGGATTCCTATCCGCAGAAGGAACTATACATCCGTCGGCGGATATACATCAGGGAAATCTGAGGCGGAAACGCCTTCTATTTGAACCACTCGGTAAGATGGTTCTTGGCCCACAGATAATAGAGGGCCAGGCCGATCCAGCTGGTGGCCAGTACCACTACGGCGCAGATGATTTTGGCGACCAGGGAGATGGGTTTCTTGAAGATGTCGACTACCGCGAGGATCGCGAGGACCAGGCCGACCAGATAAACGATTTTTGCCATATCGATTGATTATTGAATTAATTGTCTAGTAGTTGGCTGCCAGGATCTGGAAATAGTCGCGCGGATGGTCGCAAACGGGGCATACTTCCGGGGCTTCCTTCCCTACGACTATATGTCCGCAATTCGAGCACTGCCAGATCACGTCGCCGTCGCGGGTAAACACGATCTTCTTCTCGATATTGTCCAGCAGCTTGCGGAAGCGCTCCTCGTGGCTCTTCTCGATGGCGCCTACCATCTCGAACTTATCCGCTATCTCGTCGAATCCCTCTTCGCGGGCCTCGGCAGCCATTCTGGCATACATATCGGTCCACTCGAAGTTTTCGCCGTCGGCTGCATCGGCCAGGTTGACCGTCGTTCCGGGAACCTTGCCGCCATGCAGGTATTTATACCAGATCTCGGCATGTTCCTTCTCATTGGCCGCCGTCTCCTCGAACAGCTTTGAAATCTGGACGAAACCGTCCTTCTTCGCCTTTGAAGCGTAGAATGTGTACTTGTTGCGGGCCATTGATTCCCCCGCAAAGGCTTCCTGGAGATTCTTCTCCGTCCTGGTGCCTTTCAAATCGAATGCTTTCATGATATATTTATTGCTTTTATTTGCTGAAACGGAAAGTGCCGGACACCGGCCAGTGGTCCGAAATATAGGGGACGCCATAGTCCCCGGTCAACAGGTCATAGCGCTCCGCGGTCACGCCACGGTAGAAAATATGGTCTATTATGTCTTCACCGTCAGGGACATGCTTGTTGCCCCAGTCATTGAAAGTATTGCGGCCGTCGGTAACCGGCGCAGTCTCGCGGCATTCCGCGAGCTCGGCACGGATGGGATCCAGGATGGGATTGTCCCAATTGGCATTGAAGTCACCCGTCAGGAAAACAACGTCGCCCTCGGGCACCAGGGCCTTCATGCGCTCCATGATCAGCTTGCCGGCCTCTTCGCGCGCCACCTTGCCCACATGGTCGAAATGGGTGTTGAAGAACCAGACATCGCGTCCGGAGAGCTTGTCATGCAGCTGAGCCCATGTTACGATGCGGCGGCAGGCTCCGTCCCAGCCGAGGGAGACGGTATCGGGAGTTTCGCTCAACCAGTAAGTATCGCACTGTATCACATCGAAACGGTCCTTTTTCCAGAAAATGGCATTCGCCTCGCCCCTCTCGAGCCCGTCGTCACGGCACACGCCGTAACGCCCGTACCCGGGAAGATTGTCATCCATATAGTTGACCTGGACGATATATCCCTCCTGGATGCCGATCAGGTCGGGGTCCGACTCCCCTATCATGCGGATCACAGCTTCACGCCGGTTGTTCCAGCAGTTGTCGCCGTCGAAATCCTCCCTCGGAGAGAGCCTTATATTGAAAGTCATCACACGGATGTCGGGATTGTGGCCGGAGCCGCAGGAGGCGAGAAATGAGCCCAGGAGCAGGGCGGGCAGAAACGCCGCCAGGAGAAACCTTTTCATGGGATAGTCTGTTTTTGCAAATATACGAATTAATTGCTAAATTTGAGAGAACTATGAAAACCTTCAAAGATATAACGGTCGGGGTATGGCATTTCTACCGCGACGGTTTCCGCAACATGACTTGGGGACGGCCGCTGATATGGCTCATCCTACTGAAAGTTTTCATCCTTTTCGCCATCCTCAGGGTCTTCTTCTTCAAGCCCGCATTCTCCGGACTCAGCGACGAAGAGCGCAGCCGCGCTGTCGGCGAGAGGATTGCAGGTGCACCGCCTCAGGAAATCCAGGACGGAGCGGAACCGTCTGTCTCAACGTTCAACCTGTAAAAACCTATACATATGGATGTGATCGCATGGTCCAGGATCCAGTTCGCGATGACCGCCGCGTACCACTGGCTATTCGTGCCGCTCACCCTCGGGGTGGCGTTCGTCATGGCAGTAATGGAAACGCTCTATGTCGTCAAGAAGGATGAATTCTGGAAGAAAACAGCACAATTCTGGATGAAGCTTTTCGCCATCAACTTTGCCGTAGGCATCGCGACAGGCATCATCCTCGAATTCGAATTCGGCACGAACTGGAGCAATTACTCATGGTTCGTAGGCGACATGTTCGGCGCCCCCCTCGCAATCGAGGGAATCCTCGCCTTCTTCATGGAAGCCACTTTCTTCGCCGTTATGTTCTTCGGCTGGGAAAAAGTGAGCAAACGATTCCATCTTGTCTCCACCTGGCTGACCGGGATAGGAGCCGCGATATCCGCCTACTGGATCCTGGTCGCCAACGGCTGGATGCAGAATCCTGTCGGAACCACATTCAACCCCGACACTGTCAGAAGCGAGATGGCTTCCGCACAGGCTTTCTGGGAGGTTATCTCCAATCCCGTGGCAGTGAGCAAGTTCTTCCATTCGGTAACGAGCGGATGGGTTACGGGAGGCATCTTCGTGGTAGGCGTCAGCTGCTGGTATCTGATAAAGAACCGCCAGAAGAAATTCGCCAGGGCCAGCATACTCATCGGCAGCATAGTCGGCATCGTAGGCTCTTTCGCCGTGATGCTCTCAGGCGACTCGTCCGGCGTCCATGCCGCAGAATTCCAGCCCATGAAACTCGCCGCGGCTGAAGGGTTGCAGGACGGAGGAAAGCGCGCCGCCTTCACCATCGTTCCAGGGATAAAGATTCCCGGAATGCTCTCCATCCTGGCGACGCACGACATCGACGGCTTCGTCCCCGGCATCAACGACATCCTCAACGGTTACACCGACAATGACGGAAACGTGATTCCCTCCGTGTCCGAAAAGATGCAGCGCGGCCGCACCGCCCTCTATGCACTGGCACAGTACCGCGCCCTGAATGATACCGATCCGGATGCCGCCGCACAGGCACGCACCCTGCTCGATGCGAATGTCCAGTATATGGGCTATGGCCATCTGGAGAAACCTGAAGACGTAATACCACCAGTGGGTGTCGTGTTCTGGGCTTTCCGTCTGATGATAGGACTTGGCATGCTTGCGCTCCTGGTAATGCTGATTGCCGGCTGGATGGCATGGAAAGACCGGCTTGACGGCAAGAAATGGCTCTGGATAGCCGCCATCGTCTGCATACCGCTCGTATATATAGGCGGCCAGTGCGGCTGGATTGTCGCCGAGGTCGGCCGCCAGCCCTGGACGATCCAGGGCCTCCTGCCCGTAAACGTAGCAATATCGAGCCTCAGCGCCGGTGCGGTGAAGACCACCTTCTTCCTGTTCCTGGCCATCTTCACCCTTTTCCTGGTCATCGAGATACGCATCATGATAGGAGCCATCAAGAAAGGCCCTGAAACCCCAAACGAATAACGCCATGTCCTATACTTTCCTACAGAATTACTGGTGGTTCCTGATCGCCCTTCTGGGCGGTCTGCTGGTCTTCCTGATGTTCGTTCAGGGAGCAAACCTCCATCTCGGCAACCGGAAACTATCCGATCTACAGAAACGGATGATCCTCAACTCCACCGGCCGCAAATGGGAGCTGACCTTCACTACGCTTGTCACTTTCGGAGGAGCATTCTTCGCTTCGTTCCCTCTCTTCTACAGCACGAGCTTCGGCGGCGCATACTGGGTATGGATATTGATCCTCATAACATTCGTATTCCAGGCAGTTTCCTACGAATTCCAGAACAAGAAGGAGAACCTCATCGGGGTCAAGGGCTTCCGCGTAGCACTGATGGCCAACGGCATCCTCGCTCCATTACTGGTAGGTACAGCCGTGGGCACCTTCTTCACCGGATCCGACTTTGCCGTAAACAAGCTTGCCATTGCTGACCCCTCCGCCCCCGTAATCAGCACTTGGGGCAACGGATGGCATGGCCTTGAGGCGCTCGGGCAATTCCATGCAGTGCTGCTGGGCTGCGCCGTCATGTTTCTGACCGCCATACTCGGTGCACTGTATATCCTCAACAACGTCGACGATAATGAAATCCAAGCCCAGATGCGGCAATCAATCAAGAAGGAAACAGTTCCGTTCCTCGTATTCTTCCTTTGCTGGCTGGTGATCCTGCTGGTATGCCAGGGATACGCCGTCGACGAGTCCGGAATCGTATCATTAGAGAAGTTCAAATACCTGCACAACCTGCTGCAGATGCCCGTCGTACTGGTAATGCTGCTTATCGGCGTAGTACTCGTCCTCTGGGGTATCTTCAAGGGGGCTTTCTCGAAATCACGTGGCGGCATCTGGCCTGCCGGCGCCGGTACAGTACTCGTGGTCATGGCCGTCTTCTTCCTGGCGGGTTACAACGGGACCGCATATTATCCGTCCTGCACCGACCTCCAGAGTTCGCTGTCGATAAGGAACAGTTCTTCCAGCCAGTTTACCCTGCAGGTGATGTTCTGGGTGTCTCTGCTCATACCTTTCGTTGTCGCATACATAGCCTACGCATGGCATCAGATGGACCGCAAGAAGATCACACAGGACGAAATATCAGACACGCCGCACAAATATTGACAAACTTTCTTCCCGGCAGGATAAAAAAGTTTTGATTTTTTTTGCACACTAAAAAAAACTCTATATCTTTGCAATCCCAATCGCAGACAAGTGCCAGCAGGCGCTAGCGAAGGCCGGGCAGGGTTTGCCTCGAGCAACAGCAAGGCCGCAGCGGTAGGGTTTGGGGCAGGGCCCCAGTAAATTAGGTGCGGTAGTTCAGCTGGTTAGAATGCCGGCCTGTCACGCCGGAGGTCGCGAGTTCGAGTCTCGTCCGCACCGCTTAAAACGCCTTTGCAGAAATCTGCGAGGCGTTTTTTGTTTCTAGTGCCCCAAATAATGCCCCATTTTTAGCGACAAAAAAGTAATTTGCACGTGTCTAAATATGATTACATGTGCAACATTTATGGATTGCCGGGGCTAGCTAAAGAAAAAGGCTCATTTTTTGCAGCCTCTTAATACATATGAACCAGAAGCATCTTTTCGGCAGTTTTTTCCATCTTGGACTCGCCATAATAGCAACTATTTTCGTTACGCCGTCTTGCCAACAAAGAAGTGAGCAGAACGGAATGGATGAGTCGGCTTTTGTCTTTGAAACAACGAATATCAAAGGAAATGAGGCCGAATATTCCAGGCCGGCATTGATTACAGGGCACATCTCAAACCGGGAGGCATATCCGAAAACGACGGAAATCAGCATCGTGATTCCGTTTTATGACCGAGTTTCGGAGAAACAAACATCGACCATCTATGAGGATGCCTTTGCGTTTTCTTTTGTGCCTTACGCGCCGAGGACCATCTCGATGCCGCCATACATTGACCATTTGATGATTTGTCCAGGGGATTCCATTCACGTGGAACTGGATTTTGCTGATTTGGGGAAGGTGGTGTATTCTGGGGAGGGTGCGGAGAACAACGAGAAGTTCAATGACTTCTTCGTGAGATTCTATCTTAGAGATTGGCCTGGGTTTTCAGAGTGGGAATTGGATTCGGGAGGGGAACCTGTTTTACGGAAATACGAGCATGCTGATGCTTTTGTGGCTGCGATCAAGCAAAAGTTGGGATCACATCTTTCCCGTTTGAATGAGTTCATTCACGAGGCTCAACCAAGTCCGGAACTAATCGCGCTCTGCCGCAAAGAAATAGAGGCCGATTACTATTCAGCGCTTATTCAAGGCCTGCTCGGGTATAAAGATCTCCAAAAGGAAGATGTCTTGGCCTACTTCCAGGTAAAAGATGCCGAGCCGCTCTTCAGTGAGGACTGCATGAGCGGCAACCTGTTTGAGTTATCTTCCAATATTGCCACGTGGGTATTCAGCTCCCTTGACCGGAAAGAAGTCCTTCGTTTAGCCAATGATTATAACGCTCAGGGCGATTTCTTGAAACAGGCGACTAAGAATAATATGCTACGCCAGATGCTCCTCACTCATTTCTATAATCAGTTGCTGGAAGCAAATGAGGTGGATCGTTTTGAGGAGTACTTTGCAAACTTCAATGAAAATGTGACATATCCGCTGCTGAAACTCTCTACCCGGGACCGGTATGTTCTCAAGAAGGCCTGGCAGGAGAACCCTCGGGCACTTTCCGAAGCCATCCTGAACGCTGATAAGCCCAGAGATGGTCAGGCCATTGTTATGAAGGAGAACGAGGGGCTCAAGCTATTAAGGTCGGTGATTGCCCAGGAAGAAAAAATGGTGGTCTATGTCACAATCGGCGCCACCTGGTGCCCCGCTTCACGACAGGAACTGCCTTTCCAGCAAAGCCTGGCCGCTGATGAAAAAGGGAAGCCGCTCCGCGTGGTCAATTTCTGGTTGGATTCCGGGGCCGATGATCTGGATTCCATCGCCCTCGGAATCGAGAATTACCACCTGACCGATGCCCAGCGGGCTGGGCTTGACCCGATTCTCCACCTCGGACGTGGCATTCCTTTCTATATTCTGATTGACAAGGAAGGTGTGATTGTGGACTTCGGAGAGTACCTGCGGCCGTCTATTCCGGAGACTCGGACTAAAATTGAGGCGTATTTAGGACAATGAGTATCCGATAACTATACTGTTAGTAATAAAGCAACTGCCGTCATCTCGTTTGAGGTGGCGGCAGTTTGCTGCAATAGGCTGTTATCTCGATATCCCACCGGCACGGCCACGATCAATTCTGTCGATTCTCCAGTCATACTCACCATCGGCAACACTTTTGACTCCTCTTTCAGCACGGTTGAGCTCCCAGTCATTAAATTTTGCTATTTTGCTGGATACATAGACAAGCCAGTTACCAATTGCTTGAAAAGTGGTTTTCGCAATTGCAGCCAGCCTCGTCATCACGTTCTTGATTATGTAGGCTTCATTATCTCGAAAGCAATCTCCGTGATTGCCGCCACGACCGCCGGTTCCGGAATAAGCATAGTCCTGGATCGCTTCGATGGCGAATTTGATTACTTCATCCGTGGCTACCAGGTAGCCTGAAACGGCACGAAGGGCCGGGTTCATCCACTCGTCGCTGGTTTTAATCGAGTCCTTCTCTCTGCGTTTTTCTTCGACTTCCGACTGTAGTCCTTCAAGCGCGGCTTGTTCTATGTTGATTCTTTGTTCCAGTCTGTCGATCTCACTCTGCTTCTCGGCGACCTTTGATTCGGCGCTGGAGAGTTCGGCTTTAGCGGCCATGGCTTTCTTATCGGCCTCGTCCTTCTCCTGCTGCGCCTTGCGGGCCTGGTTCTTGGCCTCCTGCGCCTTCTTCTCAGCCTTGGTTTTTTCCTCCGTCGCTTGGCGAGCCTGGTTCTTGGCGACATCTCTTTCACTCTGGATCTTGCGCTTCTCTTCTTCCAGCCGTTTCTTCTCCTTCTCCTGTTTCTGGAGAATGAAGTCGTTTCGCTCCAGATGGTCCAGCCCGGTCTCTGACTTTTTCTGCCCGCGCTCCATATTCAGCGCCTCAGCCACCATGTCCTGCATTGCTGACATATCATTGGCATCGAGTTTTATGGATTTCCCGGTCGAATGATCCATCCAGTCCCAAATGATATGGGCATGGTAGTTCGGCTTCCAGGTGCTGTCATCACCGGGGATTTCATAGTGTCCTTCGTCTCTGTGAAGGTGGACCTGAAGCGCCTTGATGCCCCACCTGGATTCAACCATCCGGGTAAAGCGGAGAAGTGCTTTGAGCCGGGTGTCTTCATTGATGACAACGACACATTCCCGTATAGGGCTGCATCCCTTCCTGACACGCACTTTGCCGTTCTTGTCGGTATATTCGACGTCCTTCTCCTGCATGGAGCGTCCGGTCTTTTGTTTGACCATGACCCTGATGGATTCAAGGTGCTGCTGAAGGGTGACGCCCTCCATTTCAGGCGCGACATAGGAAGCGTTGTGCTTGCTCAGATCGAGACGGACGTAGAGTTTCTTGGGGTCGAGCGACTTGATGTACTCTGCGTCCCGCCTGTTGTGGCGTTCGCTCTGGGCGATATTGCATGGCTTCACGTGGACGGAAGCCTTGGGTTTCGTACTCATTGTGTGTTAGATTTAGTGGTTGATGATGATGTGGAGCCATGCCCGGGTCATTAGGGCGGAGCCCTGATCGGTGGGTGCAGGGAGAGACTCACTCCCTGCCCGGGGATCCAAGGGGCGGGTGTCCCTTGCCCAGCCCTCGGCAGAGCCCACAACTACAGAAGCGAAGCGAGTAGTTATAGTGGGCTATAACAGGGCGAGCCCTGCTGTTAAACCTGCCACCCTCCGGACTGGTTTCGCTTCTTTCTTCTTTCCCTTAAATTAAGGCTTCATTATGAGTTCAATCTAGGATATAAGGGAAGAAGAAAGTGCGTGAACCGGGGCTATCCTTGCTGCCGGTTACTGCCGCCGGAGGGTCTCCGCCTCCCGTGTCCACTTTCCCGTCGGTTTGGGAATAAAGGGAAAGAGAAAAGACGCGGGGATAAACCTACTGTGCCCCACCTGGATCTGTTGGATTTGCGCAGTCGGATTTATCGGTTTCGACAGCAATTTCAGGTGGGACACGCTTCGTGGTTCTGGACGGTTTCACGATCGGCTTGACCACAGGTCTGCTGTCAAAGAAACTACTCTTTATCATCCTCCAACCGGTGAACCAGACAGACAAGCAAATCAACGTGTGGATGGTGGTCCGGTTGGACGATTCCGACCGGAGAATGCCAATCTGGTTGAACTCCTGGACTATGCGGGTAGCCGTCTTACGGTCACAGCCCCACAATCGGGCAAGTTCGACCTTGGAAGCCTTGAATTGCCCGGGTTGTAGGACAGCTGAATAGTTCTTTCCTGAGACCTTGGTTTCCTCCAGGACGGCCATCCGGATGAAGGTTTTGAGGCACTTCATCCGGAGGATATCCTGCTGCTCGTCCGATAGATAATCGAGCTGCACATCATTGAGGGTGATGCTGTATCGAAGGTTCGTGTATTGGCTCATCGCTGTTGGCTTTGCTTGGCCAGTTCACGCGCCTTGTCGACATCGAAGACGATCCGTCGCCCGATACGGGAAACGATAGCATCCCTGAGGATTCCGCCGCCTTCGGAGGATCCGTCCTCTTTGCGGGGCATACGCATCAAGGAATAAACAGTGGAATCGGAGCATCCAAGTTCTACAGCCAAGGCATGTATCCCGAGAGCTTTCTGTCCGGTTGAAGCCTGGGAGGATCCAGCGTTCGGGGAGAGGGAGAGAGCATAATGTGTGAGTTGGCAGTATTCCTCTCCGGTCATCTGCCAAAGGGGCTTTTGAAGCAGCCCTTCAATCTTGTTTATTGTCTCCATATTCTTGAAGTTTTGTGTTATTCAACTTTGGCTTCATCCTCTTTCTGGTCGGCTTGTTTTTGTATGATTTTGCCAACCTCGAAAAATAAATCGACCGAAAACCTGGGAATTATGGGTCACTTCCCAAGCTCAAGTTATGGATTAGGTATATCTTATAGGCTTCTCCAAGCGCCATTTTGCGGTTTTTCTTCAAAAAAGGAGGTTTCGAGTATACTTTTGCTCAAAAAATGGTACTCAGAATTTGAAGGGCGTCCAAAAAGAGCATATGCAGTTAAACAAGAATCCCTCCCGGAAGCGGAAGAGATTCTCAGTAAATCTGCCAAGCAAATGCTTGCGTTATGAGCGAAAGAAAGG
Organism: Bacteroidales bacterium; assembly: GCA_017430365.1. Lineage (GTDB taxonomy): Bacteria > Bacteroidota > Bacteroidia > Bacteroidales > UBA932 > Cacconaster. The sequence continues at coordinate 136,708 of JAFRNC010000002.1, forward strand.
GATTACTTGAACAAATCCACGGGGTTAATGGAAAGAAAGTCTTCGGCCTTCATTCCACCTTCCCCAACAACCAAGGATAAATATGGCTTGAACATGCCATTGAATTCCGAAAGCCCGCGATTCCACTGATCAGAGTTACTCTTGACTTCAATGGCGATCAACTTGCCATTTTTCTCCAGAACATAATCTACCTCACAGCCTTCGCCATTTCGCCAGTAGTACACTTTGTACTTCCCGGCATACGCATAACTCATGATGTGTGCGCCGATAGCTGACTCATACAAGCGTCCCCATAAGGTCCGGTCTAAGATGGCTTCCTCCAGTGTTTTCCCGCAATAAAGAGTTTTCAGGGCATTATTGTAAACCTGATGCTTGGGAACAGAATTCTTCTTCCTGGCCAGGTCATTGGCGTATTTATTCAATCCCGCAACAAGTCCGGCTTGGGACAATAAGTTAAGATAGCCCGTAATCGTCGTAGTGTTCCCAGCGTCATTCATCTGCCCGATCATCTTCGTTAGGGACAATTCCTGACCTGAATAAGCTGAGGAGAGTTCGACTGTCTGCCTTAGGAGCGCAGGCTTGGTAATCTTCTCATTGACGAGGATATCCTTGTTAATCGTCGCATCCACAATAGCCCCGCTGATGTAATCCATCCAGCGCTCGGGGTCATCGATTAACTCAGCCGCTCCCGGATAGGCGCCATAATAGATAAACTGTTCGATTGTAAAACCGAAAGCTTCCTTCATCTCCGCATAGGACCAGTGCGAGAGGATAATCCGTTCGAAACGTCCTTCAAGACTGTCGGCCAGCCCCTTGTCAAGCATTACACGCGATGAACCCAGAAGGACGACTTTCAAAGGAACATCATTGAAGGTGTCGCTATCCCACTCCTTCTTAACGATTTCACTCCACCCAATGATCTTCTGGATCTCGTCAATGATCAGAATCAGCTCCGGTAGATGCTCCACCTTCATCTTTGCACGGGCAGCATTCCAGCAGTCGCTGATCCAGGAAAGATTCGTAACAGGGACAGCATCGGCCGTGTAAAACATATAGGGAATATCCTGCGACTGGACAACCTGTTTCATCAAAGTGGACTTCCCCACCTGGCGCGGACCCATGATCACTTGTATGAAACGTCGTTTTTCAGCCACGCGCTTCGCAAGCGTACTATACTGAACTCTCTTATACATAATTGTTTATGTTTTCTTTCCTAATTTTACTCAATCGAATGAGCAAATTTACTCAATTAATTGACAATATCAAATCCATCTGTTGATTCTTGTCTGGAAATTCAACCTCGTCAATTGTGTCTACAGTGTTGACACAAACACCTCGGCCTTACGTATCACCTTACTTTTCACCTCTCTTTCTATCATTTTGTCCGGTGAAAGCTAATACCACCTGCTATTCTCCAATTACTACAACAAATTATTGAACTTCGTCATCGAGTCGGCCTTGATGGAGTCCACGATGTCAATGTAGGGCTTCATGGCTTTGTAGTCTGAGTGGCCGGTCCATTTCATTACGATATTCGGTGGGATACCCAGGGAAAGGGCATTCACGACGAAGGAACGGCGTCCCGTATGAGTCCCGACCAATTCCCATTTAGGATGAATCTCGTCAATGCGGACGTTACCTTTATAGGAGGTGATTCGGATAGGCTCATTGATCTCGGCCAATTTGCACAGTTCCTTGAGGTCTCGGTTCATTGCCTGGTTGGTATAGTTCGGCAATGCCTTATCGCCGTTGAAGGAAATATCCTTGTATTTCCCCAGAATGGCTTTGGTTATGTCGTTCAGTTCAATGGATATACTGTCCGCCGTTTTGACGGTCGTAATCTCGATATGGTCGCCCTTGATGTCACTTCGGCGAAGGTTGTTGACGTCGGAATGCCGGAGGCCGGAGAAGCAGCAGAATAGGAAGATATCCCGAATGGGATCCAGATATGCTTTTTCTCCAGTAAGTTCTAGATTCCGGATTCGGGTCATTTCCTCTTTGGTAAGATAGATAACCTTCTTCTGGGTCATTTTCAAAGTCGGTTTGAAGGTTTTGTATGTGAGGTTGGTATTGTACCCTCGTTCGGTGGCCCAGTTCAAGTACCAGCGGAGGTATCTCAGCTTTTTCTCAATTGTGGCGTTCTTCAAGCCGGTGATGTCATCGTGGTCGTACTTCTCCCTGTCGCCCTTCTTCTTACGGGGTGTCCGGAGGGTTTTATTGTCTCTCAAGTAGGCAACAAATTCTGTTAAAGTCGGTTCTGTCAGATCGGAGAATTTGATATTGCTTTTGAACGCCTGCAGGTCGCGTTTCAATGAAGCCCACTTTTCAAAGGTGCCTTCCGTCCATGCGTTTTTCTCACCACCCTCCTTCACGAACTTCTCAAAGGTCGCAAAGAAGTCCGGATTCCTGGGTTTGCGCTCCTTCTTCGGTTCCGGATCCGGACGCTTCGGGATGGTTCCCTTCAAGCGGTCTTCATAGGTTTTCTGTAGCTCACTAACCGTCGGGATCTTATCAGTCGCCTCATAAAACATGAAAGAAGACTCCATCTGGTCCTTGATATTCCGGAGCACCGTGTTGATGGAAAGGGCTGTTTCGCCCTTTGGCCCCTTATAACCATCTTTTACCAGTTGGCTTCCTTCATCCCAGGCAGACTTGTCATTGAGTTGACAACCTGTCTTGAAATCAATCCTCTGCCCATTGAATGTAGCGCGGAGTCTGATTTGGAAAAGACTCTTGTCCTTTCCGTATGCCCGCAACTTGAAAGCGACATTTCTTTTGATCTTCATAGCGTCTCCTTGTTAAATCGTGCCCCAATAATGCCCCAATTTTGTACAATATTGAGTAACCTCACTCGCAAAGATACGCAATAGAAAGCATTCCTGCAAGGGTTTGCAAAGGGTGTTCCAGTTGATTTTCGAGCCTCGTCCGCACCGCAAAAAAAGAGCAGCGAATCTTCGCTGCTCTTTTTTTGCAGTGCGGACTGCCGCACTTGCTTCTTCCGGGGCACATCCCCGGGCCCCTCGCAGCAAACTGCGGCGCAGCGCTCAAAGCGCTGCGTTTTTATTTTGGGGTAGGTCGGACGAACAGTGGCAGACCTACACCGGCAGAAGCGCTGAGAAACCGATATCCGGGGTAGGTCCCAACCAAATTGTTTGACCTACCCCAAAAGTCGCCGGGACCTACCCCAATAATTGTATCCGGGAAGTATGCGTTGCCGTCATCGGACCGGCCTTGATGTCCATCCAATTACTCTTTCTTGAGTTCAACCGCCGGGTTTGTCCTGGCGGCTTTCAGGGTCTGCCAGAGGACGGAAGCGAATGCGAATGCCAAAGAGATCAACACGGCGACGACGAATATCCAGCCATAATCCTGCAATTTCACCGTGAAGCCTTCGAGGTATCTGCGGGCCGCCCAGACGGCGACGGGTATACCGATGGCACAGGCGACGGCCACCATGACCATATAGTCACGCACGCTATGGAACAGTTCCGATTTCACGGTACCGCCGAAGACTTTCCGGACAGCGATGGAAGAGGCCCGTTCACCAGCGAAATAAGTGCTCATCGCCACAAGGCCGAGGAGAGAGATGATGACCGCCAGGATCATGAAGACCTCCAGCAGGCGCATGTTGTTCCGTGCCGGCCGCAGGCCCTCGCGCAGGCTGTCTTCCACGAAAACCATATCGGAATAATAGACCTGGGTCGTCTGTTTCCAACTGTCCAGCGTCTCCTGGATTGCGCGCCGGGCTTCCCCCGTATCTCCTGAGATTTCCAACAGGTATCCGGACAACTCTTCCGAAGGCCTGACCGTCACGATCACAGGATCGTCGGCTCCCATATTATCGGCTTCCACGGGGAAATCCGAGATAATGCCGGCCACGTGGTCGCAGTCGCCGCCCGTGCGCTGGGAAAGTATATCGATGGTCAGGTCATCGTCCGTCAGTCCGGTTGCGGCGAAGGCTGTCTCGCCGAACCAGACGCCGCCGGTGAGCGGGGTACGATAGTCCTTCTGCACTTCGAATCCCAGCATCCGGAAAGCCGCGGAATCTACCCGATAATAGCGATACAATATGTCGCGGCCGTCCGGGGTTACGGAATACTGTCCCTGCGAACTGCTGAGCGGAACAGCATTGGCGCGTCCCATTTGCCGGACGCACGGCAGTGCGGCCAGTGAAGCCTCGAGCGCATCCGTCCCGGATTGCGCCAGGGCCCGCACCAGAACCATGTTTTTGATATTCACGTGCAGCGGCCGGTGGAGCGAGGTCCTGTACTGCGCCTCCATGATCAGGGCCATCGCGATCAGGAACACGGCCAGGGCATTCTGCAGCACGATGAATATCTTGCTGAAAGTCATCCTGGTGGAGCGGCGGAAAGTGCCCCGTACGATATCTACGGGTTTATAGCGCCCTGCCAGCAGGGCCGGCAGCAATCCGGCGAGAGTGCCTACCAGAGCGATCAACAGCACGTAGACCAGCAGATAGCCCGGGGTCAGATGCACGCGGATGGGCACGTCGGGATTGTTCAGCAGGCTGTTGACGGCCGGTGCAAAGGCATAGGCCAGCAGCAGGCCGAGGGCGAAACACACCGCAGTGAACAGGATGGACTCTGCGATGTATTTCCCGATGACGGCACGTTTCTCCGCGCCGAGCAGCCGCCGCATCGCCATCTCCCGGGCCCGCTTGCCCGTGAGGGCGAAGGAAAGATTGATGTAATTGAAAATGGCCGAAAAGAGCAGCAGCAGGCCGACGATGGCCAGCAGCCGCAGGGTATCCGTATCGCCGTGGCAGAAGGGTGTGAATTCGAACTTCTTGAAAAACAATTCGTCGAGCCGCGTCATATCGAGTTTCTCGAAGAAACCGGTCCCGTAGAGGTCGTCCCCATAGATTGTCCGGCAGACCTGTTCCACCTTGTCGTAAATGACACCCGGATCGGTATCCGGCGCAAACTTCACGAACACATATGAGGAACCGAAATGATCGTAAGGGGCGGAGAGCGCATTGCCGTTGATCTTGGGATCCTTCTCGCAGCCCCAGATATCCGCGTTCTTGAACAGCGTACCCTGCAAATCCTGCAGGATGCCCGCCACCGTATGCTCCGTCTCATTGACGAGGATCATCTGCCCGACTTTCAGATCGTGCGCCCGGGCGAAGCTCTCGGAAACCACGACATTCGAGATGTCGTCAAACGCTTCCGGCCCGCCTTCCACGAAACGGTAGTAAGGGAACATCTTGAAGAAATCGCTCCCCACCGCAGCTGCCGCTTCGCAATCAAACTTCTCCTCCCCGATCTGCACACGAAGCATCATATTGTTGGCGTAGCGCACCGCCAACTGTGCCTCCGGCACCTGCTGCATCACGGCATCGCTGAACCCAAAAGTCAATCCCGGGAAATCCGGCATGCCGAAGTTATAGATACGCTCCCGCTCCGGATGCTCCCGCGTCACCGCCCACTGCTGCCACGCATACGATCCGATCAGGATCACAAACGCCAGACTCACGGCCAGTCCCACCGCCTCGATGACGGTGTAGAGCTTGTTACGGCTTAAAAACTTCAGGTAAGATTTCATTGTTCGGATGATTATTATCGATTTATGGACTCTTATTCTTTCTTTAATTCTTTTGCAGGGTTGGTCCGGGCAGCCTTGAGGGTCTGCCAGAGGACGGTGCCGAAGGCGATGGCCAGGGCGATGAGTGCCGCGGCGGCGAAAACCCAGCCGTAGTTTTCGATCCGGTAGGCGAAACGTTCCAGATAGACGCGGGCGGCCCATACCGCCAACGGAATGCCGATCAGGCAGGCGATGCCGGTCAGGACCATATAACTGCGGACATTCCGCCAGGTCTCGCTGTTGACATCGGCGCCGAAGACCTTCCGAACGGCTATCTGCTTCGTATTCTCGTCGGCGAAATAGGTGCTCATGGCCAGCAGGCCCAGCAGGGAGATGAGCACCGCTAAAACTGCAAAAAGTTCCACCAGAAGCAGGGTTCTGCGCACCAGGGCCAACTGTTTGCGGTTCAAATCTTTGACAAAACCGTACATCCAGGCGGGTTCTTCCACTCCGGCGGTTTCCAGCCGGTATTCCCTGTACGCTTGACGGATGGCCTCATCGTAAGACTTGTCTTCTCCCGTGGTACCGATAAGCATACAGTTGGCATTTTTGAGTTCCTCGGCCCGGGTCACGACGACGCCACCATTCGGATTGAATTCGTCCTGAGAGGCCGGTGCCGTCGGAAAATCGTGCACGACACCGCCGATGAACTCCGGTTTGGCGCCGTTCGCATTGATTCTCCGGGGGAATACGGTAGACGTATCCGATACCGCAGCGGCATTGAAAGCACTGCGACTCATCCAAAGGGAATACGTCAGCGGATGACCGAAATCTTCTTCCACCTCCAGCCCCAACAGGTTGAAATACGTCGTATCGCAGAGGATGAGGGGCATATTCACGTGATGCTCTTCGTCGACCCGTACACCCATGGTCATATTGATGTGTCCCGGAATACCGCGCCCCACGCCCGCCTTTGTCACAAAGGGAAGTTGCTCCACCTTGTCCTTGAAGATCTTCATCATATCGTAGTCGCGGGCTGAGTACTCGATGTAATAGAGATTCTCCGTGGCAGAATGCATCGGACGGGTAAGCATATGCCGCATCTGAACCTCCATCACCAACGCAAGGGCAATCAGGAATACAGAAAGGACGTTCTGCACCACGATGAACACTTTGCTCAGGACCATCTTGTTACGGCGGCGGAGCGTACCTTTGATGACGTCGATGGGTTGGTAACGGGATGCGGCGACAGCCGGGAGCAGTCCGTTGACGATGCCCAGAACCAGGATGCCGGAGATATACGCCAGGATATACCCGGGCGTCAACATAAAGGAAAGCCGTACGCTTGTATCGATGCCCAGCATCAGTTCGTCAGGATCACTGGTGGAAACCAGGTTGTTCATCATCGGGACCAGGAGATCGGCCAGCAGCAGGGCCGCCGCGAAGCACACGGCGGTGAAAGCCACGGATTCGGCTATGTACTTCCACAGGATGCCGGCCTTGTCGGCCCCGAGAAGCCGCCGGGTGGCCATTTCCTTGGACCGCTTGCCCGTAAGAGCCAGACTCAGGTTCACATAATTGAAGATGGCCGACAGCAGGAGCAGCAGCACGACAACCGTGAGAAGGCGCAGCATCCGGGCATTGCCCTTGCGGGTGAGTCCATCACCGCTGCCGGTGAAGAAGAAAGCCTCGTCCATCCGGTAAGCTTTCCAGGAATCCACCTTCTCTGCGCTCCAAATAGGATCGTAGTTCTTGTGCAATAGCGCTTTTACCTTGGCCCGCACGTCGGCCAGGTCCGCATCTTCACGCACACGGAACCAGGTGGTGTAATTGCCGATGCTGCCGAACTGCTTGCCCTGCGAAGCAGCCCATGTTCCCGAAATGTGCGTAATGATGTCGCAGGGCATGAAGTAGGTGCCGTCAAAATCGGCAAAGATCCCCTTGACGGTCCGGTTGGATTCGTCCACGTTGATTACCTGGCCGATGAGACCCGCCCCATCCTTGGCAATCTTCCTGGCCAGCGATTCGCTGATGAGAATATCCTCCCTGCCCACAAAATCCGCGAGGTTCCCTTCGACGATACGATACTCCGGGAACACCCTGAAAAAGCCGGCGTCAGCCTCCAAGCCGGAACACAGGAGCGGTTGCTCGCCGATGCGGACGATGGGCTGCCACAACAGGGCCAGGTGCGTCACCGACTCCACCTCCGGGATATTCATCTCCAACTCCTCTTTATCCCAATACGTCAAGCCCAGGAAATCATCGTGTCCCAGCACGAAAGTTCGCTTCCAATCCGGCGATTCGTGCGCCACCTGGTACTGCTGCACCACATAACTCCCAATCAGGATTACAAACGCCAGGCTCACGGCCAGCCCCGCCGCCTCGATGGCGGTGTAGAGTTTGTTGCGGGAGAGGAATTTCAGGTAACTGTTCATACTATTCGTTTTTCAACGATTCCACGGGATTCGCCCGGGCGATACGGATGCAGTTCAGCACTACGACGGCCAGCACAATCAGCAGCACCAAGGCCGCGCCACCAATGAAGTATAGCGGATTGAGCGACACCTTTTCCGCGAACTGCTCCAGCCAGCGGCGGGCCACGAAGAAGGCAGCGACACAGGCGATGATTGCCATGATTGCGGAAAGTTTCAGGATGTCTTTGGCAAACACGCCCAGGATTTCACGGTTGGTGGCGCCATTGATCTTGCGCACAGCCATTTCCTTGCTGCGGCGAAGGGACTCGTCGCGGATGAAGCCGATGAGGCCCAGCAGTGCGATCAGCAACGAGAACACGGCCCCGATGGCCATCGTGTTCCGCATCTTCCTGCTGTCATCATAGGCCGCCCGCATCTGCTCCTCATAAGAGATGATATTGATCTCTCGGCCTTCCAGGGCCGATTCAAGGGCAGCTTTCACTTTCCCGAGAGACTCCGATTGCATCTTGAACAGCACATGCGGCATCCAGGAAGACATACTTCCAATTTCACCATAGAACAGGGCGCTGGGGCGCGGATCCACACCGGTCAGGTTGCCGATGAGGTAGCTCTTGTACACACCTGAAACGGTGAAATAACTACGCTCCTGTTCGCTAGAACGGTCGTGGCCGGTGATGAAGACTTGCTTGCCCACAGCTCCGTCACTCCAGTCCGTAAATTCCGCCATCTTGGTCACAAACTTCTCATCCACAACAATTTCAGAAGAATCCCGGGGCGCCCGGCCTTCCAGGAACTCGATACCCATCAGGTCGTAGAAACCGGCGGAGCATTCATATTGGTCGGCAATGTTGAACAGTTCCCGGTCATCGTCCGGCAAAAAGACGTTGTCACCATTGGAGCCGTTATAGGGCAGATTGTAGGCCGTTGCCACGCCACTCACTTCCGGCAGGCTCTCCAACGTGCGGACAGCCCGGGTGACGGCCTGCCGGTCGCCGTCAAAGAGGCTGATATAGTACAGGTTATCGTAGTCGTAGCCCGTATCGGCATGGGACACTCTCTGGTACTGCCGGCCGATGATGAGCATCATCACTACCAGGAACACGTTGATGAGCACCTGGACGCCCAGAAGACCCAGTTTCCAGTTGCGGGAGTTCTCCGTGTAGTTTTTCAACGCGGCATAGACCGGGATGCGCTGATAGAGTTCCGCGGGAACGACGATGGAGATGATGAGCACGAACACCAGCACCGCAGCGATGGCAAGGATGCTCTGCGGCACCAGCAGCGTCTGGAACGGGACGCCCAGCAGGTTCTCCACGATGCTTCGGCCTGCGAAGATAATAACGGCTGCAAGGGCCAGCGAGAGGATGATATGCAGCAGGGCCTCCTTCGTCAGCATTCCATAAATGTGCTTTCCCTCCGCTCCGTAACACTTGCGTACACCCACTTCCTTGGAACGCTTAACCAGCGAGGAAATCACAATCAGGATGTAGTTGAGGAGGCTGATGAGAATCAGCAGCGCTGCCACAATGGACAACAGGATTACCTGGGACTTTACTTCCGGATCGGACGTGTGCAGCTTGCTGAAGGGCTTCAGGAAATACTTGAGGCTTGTTCCCTGTGCCTCGATCTGCTCCAGCGGCTGATGCGCTTCCTGCATCTTCCGGATGCCATCGGAGAGCGTGGCGGGGTCAACGCCGGGCATCAGCTTCACATAACCCTTGTACCGGTCGTTGCCCAGCCAGTTATCCGTGCTCTGTTTGCCGTAGGTCTCGATGGACAGCAGGATATCGTAGTCCAGGGAGCCATTCTTCGGAAAATCTTCAAACACGCCTTCGACAGGCAATTTGAGACCGGCCATATCCTCATTGTAGACCTGTTTGCCGATGGCCTCCTGCACACCACCCAGTTTCTCGGCGAAGCTCCGGCTCACCATCACACCGCCCCACTTCCCCAGAATCTTCACCGGGTCGCCGACGAGAATCGGCCGGTCGAACACCTTGAAAAAGCAGGTATCGGCACAGACGAGCGTAGCTTTCAGTTTATTGCCTTCCTCGTCCAGATAGGTATCGCCATTGAAGACATACGTGGTACGGGTGCCCGCTTCCACGCCCGGCACCTCCTCCATGAAGCCCACGGCCACGGCGCCGCTTACCTGACCATAATCTTTCTCGTCCCCCTGATGAGAATACCAGGTATTGATGGTATACACCCGGTCGATGTCTTTGTAGAAGCCATCGTAACTGAGCTCAAAGAACACCTTGGCAATGAGCACGATGCCCACCGCCAGCCCCACGCCCAGGGACAGCACTTTGATCAGAATATCGTTCTTACTTTTCATCCTTCGTGTTTATGCCCATCTTTCCGCTGCAACGGACACACTTGTCAATCAGGTTCTTATGAAATGTGACCCCCTCTGTTTTCAGGGGGATCAACTCTCACAACCAGTTGATAATCATGTGCGTACATTGCAGCGAAAGAAGAGGGCTTTCTTACAGTTCGTTCTTCACGTCGGAGACGATCTGGCCGTCGAAGAGGTCGATGGTGCGCTGGGCCTGTGCGGCATCCTTCTGGGAGTGGGTCACCATCACGATGGTCGTGCCTTCGGCGTTGAGTTCCTTCAGCAGGTCCATCACTTCCTTGCCGTTCTTGGAGTCCAGGTTACCGGTGGGCTCATCCGCGAGGATCAGCTTCGGGCCGGCCACGACGGCGCGGGCGATGGCGACGCGCTGCTGCTGACCGCCGGAGAGCTGCTGCGGGAAGTGGTTGGCGCGGTGGCTGATGGCCATGCGCTTCATGATCTCCGTGACCTTGGCCTTGCGCTCGGAAGCGGAGATGTTCAGATAGCGCAGCGGAAGCTCAATGTTCTCATAGACATTGAGTTCGTCGATGAGGTTGAAGCTCTGGAACACAAAGCCGATGTTGCCCTTGCGGAACTTGGTGCGCTCCTTCTCCTTGAGGCCGCCGACCTCAGTGCCGAGAAGTTCGTAAGAGCCGCTGGTCGGATTGTCCAGCAGGCCGAGGATGTTAAGCAGCGTGGACTTGCCGCAGCCCGAAGGCCCCATGATGGCGACAAACTCGCCGTCCTTGATTTCGAAGGAAACGCCATTGAGAGCTGTGGTCTCAATCTCTTCCGTGCGGAAGACTTTGCAAAGGTTGGAAACTTTAATCATAATGAGTTGTTATTTAATTGTTTATTCATTCTTTAACGATTCAACTGGATTCGCACTCGCCGCTCTCCAGCTCTGGAGAGTAACGACGGCCAAGGTAATGGCGGCAACGGTCAGCAGCGCCATGAGGAATATCCACACCGGCACAGGTGCCTGGTAGGCAAAACCCTTGCGCCAGGCGGTCATCAGCCAGTAAGCAACGGGCGCTGCAATCACGAAACTGGCACCGGCCATAATCATGTATTTCTTATTGATCATCATCAGGATACTGCCCACCGTGGCGCCATTGACGCGCCTTACGGCAATCTCCTTGCGAATGAACTGCGTCTCGAAGAACACCAGGCCGATGATGCCGATGATGGCAATCAGCAGGGCCACGAAAGAGGCGATGGTGATCAGTTTTCCGAGTGACTGCTCGCTCTGGTACATATTCTCGATTCCCTCATCCAGATGGCTGACGGTCACCATATGGGGTTCTCTTCTGGGGTCGAACTTACAGATGGCTTCCTTGATGTAATCTGAGACTTCTTTGAAATCGGCCCCGGGCACAGTCCGCACGTACATCTGTCCGAAAGACCGCCACCCTTTGCTTCCCCAATTATAGAGCACCAGCGGGCCCATTGCGTGCTGCAGACTCTTGAAATTGAAATCCTTCACCACGCCGATGATCTCACAGTCATCCACGTGCCCCGTCATCAGGCTTCCAACGTGGAACTGTGGAAACATCTGCATGAAGGTCTCATTGGGCATGATGCTGCCGGCCTCATTCTGGTTGTCAGACTCCCGGAAATCGCGGCCATCGACAATCTGAAGCCCGAAGAACTCCGCAAAGTTGACATCGACGGGCAACACTTCCATAAAAACCTGATTGCCGTCGTCCCCGGTCCGGCTCCAACCCATCTTCTGGTCGGAAACAATCGGACTGTCAGCGAAAGTCACGGCTTCAATCGAAGGATTCTGCAGCAGATGGCTTCTCAAGGCATCTCTCTGGTTCCCGGCCGGATATCCACACCAAGTCTGAAGGACGCGCGCCTCGTCAAAGCCCATATCCTTTCCAATCATAAACTTTGTTTGAACGCCCACGAACAGGGCCATCAGGATGAAAAGGAATGACAATACGAACTGAAGCCCCACCAGCATGTTGCGAAGGGCCTTTCCTTTCACACTGGTCCCATACGAGCCCTTCAGGACCAGTGCGGCAGGCTGGGAAGTGGAATACAGTGCCGGAGCAAGGCCGGCGATGACGGCCGAGACCAGCGCCACGCCCAGCATCAGGGCAAGGATTCCGACATTATCCTTCAGCGCCAGGCTGTCGGACACATACGATGCCCAGGAAGACCCTGCCACTACGTGCATGATGAGGCAGGCAATCGCAAACGCGATGAGTGCGATTAGTCCGGCGTGCAGCAGCTGCCGTCCAATCAGGGAGCCGCGTCCTTCGCCCAGCACTTTGCGAGTGTTGATGTTCTTGATGCGGAAAGGAATCTCCGCGAAAGCAAAGTTGATGAAATTGATGATGGCGATGAGGATCAGAAGGATGGCAATGGCGGTCAGCGTAATGGTAATCGCCTTGTTGGCGCTGGCAATATTGGCCCGGACATCGCGCTCGAAATGAGCATCATGCAGCTTAACGATGCGGAATCCATTCCGGAATTCATCCGCCTCATCGGCATCGTGATCGTCACCGTATTGTTCCAGAACGGCATTCACCATCAGCGCCTCCGTTTCCTTGGCCCGGGACGGATCTTTCAGCTTTAAATAAGCTGCGAAAGACCACTCACTTGGCGTGTCAAGGTATCGGTCACCAAGATTGACAAGTACGCCATAATGCATACTGTAATTCTTGGGCATATCCTTGAAGACGCCAATGACGCGAACCTCCACTCCGTTACCGGCCTTGAAAGTTTTGCCGACGGCACTTTCGTCTCCAAAGAATATTTTCGCATATTTCTCGCTCACTACGGCTGTCTCGCCGGCGGTGAATTCCCGTGCCGAGCCCTCGACCCACTCAAATGGGAACACGGAGAACATGGAACTGTCAACCGGGGCAGAGGGAACGGACAGCACCGTCTCTTCACCATCTTTCTTTAATGTAACCTCCTGGGCCATCCGTCCAAAGGTTCCCACCGCCTCGATATTGGGGCTGGCCGCCTTAGCGACCTCAATGATCGGCCGGGAGAAATAGGTGCCGTACAGCCCTTTGTCCATCCAATTATTCTCCATCCGAAACACCTGCCCGTGCCCTTTGAAATTGGCGTCATAGGTCGTATCCCAACGCACCTGCACCATCAGGATCATCGCCGCCGCAAAAGCGACGCTCATCCCCAGGATATTAATCAGCGTCGAAACGCCTGTTTTTCTGAATACTTTCATAGAATCTATTCTTTCTTCAACGCCTCGGCCGGATTCGTCCGGGCGGTTTTGATGCTTTGGTAGAGTACGGATACGGCAGCTATCAGCGCCACTACGGCTCCTGCGGCAAGGAAGATCCACCAGTGGAGGGAGATGTGATGGCCGTAGCCGGAGAGCCAGCGGTTCATAATGAACCAGGCGATGGGTACGGCGATCACAAAGGCGATTCCCACCATCTTCATAAACGACAGCACCAGTTCCTTCAGCACGCCGGAATAATCGGCCCCGAAGACCTTTTTCACCGACACGCTGCGGATTTCCTGCTGCATGTAATAGGAACTCATGGCGAAGAGGCCTAGGGCGCTCACCAGGATGGACAGCAGCGTGAAGATAAGGACAATCTTGAGCACCCGGCTTTCATCGGCAAAGCCGTCTTCGATCATTTCCTCAATATACTGGCCATCGAAGAGCCGGTCCGGGAAGATTTCCTTGACGACGGCTTCCACCTGCTTTTTCGCAGCCGCCTGGTCGCCGGTGGTTTTCACCAGGAGTACCCAAGGATAATCGTCATCCGGATTCTCCCCTCGATTGTAGATAAGTGCGGCGCTCTGGTCGGCCTCCAGGGGACGGATTTTGAAATCGTAGTAGATGCCTCCAATCTGGCGCGTGCCATTTTGGGCAGACTGGAATTCCGTGGCCGTTTCCTCTATGCCAATCTGCTTGAAGGCGTACTCATTGAGCCACCAGGCGCGCTGATGATTATCCTGCTTGACCTTCAGTCCCAGGATGTCGAAGTATTTATCATCGCCCTGAATCTGTTGGAACGATACCCAGCGGCCGTCCGGCAGTTCCATCGTCCAGTTGTTCGTTCCGCCAAGCGGAATGCCGTCACCCTGGCCCACTTCTTCCACGCAGGGCTCAGCGCGAAGACGATCCAGCAGCGGCCGGATTTCCCCAGTACTGCCGAAGGCATTGTCAACCACGAGGATATCCTTAGTATTGTAGCCCAGGTCGGCCGTAACCAAGTGCCGGATCTGGAGGCCCATGGTCAGGGCGCTCACCAGCATCACCACGGCCACGACATTCTGGATCACGATGATCATCTTGCTGTAAACCGTCTTGGTCTTGAGCCGCAGCGTGCCGCGGACGATTTCGATGGGCTGGGCCCGCTGGATCAGCAGGGCCGGAACGATGCCGGCCAGGACGCCCAGCACGGCGATGAAGCCCAGCACCAGCAGCACATTGACCGGCGAGACGGCCTTGAAAATGGATACCGGGTACGACAGGATCCGGGATGCCAGCGGCGAGAGCGCCTCGGCCAACAGAATGGCCAGCAGCATCGAGATGCCGCACATCAGCGTGCTCTCCAGGATGACTTTCAGGAAAATGCTGCGCTTGTCCGCGCCGACCAGCCGCCGGGTTGCCATCTCCTTGGCCCGGAAGCCCGTCAGGGCTGTGGTCATGTTGATATAGTTCAGCACGGCAAACGCCAGGAGCAGGATGCACATGGCAAGCAGCAGATTCACGAAACTGCGGTTGCCGAACTGGATGGTATCAGAGCCATACCGTATCCCCTCATTCAAGAAATACATGTCCCTGAGAGGAATGATCCTGACCTTGTCGTACTGGCTTTTATACACCCAGAAATTCTCTTCACACCAGTCCAGAATGTCGTCGTGCCTGCCCTGGAGGTCGGCACCCGGATAAGCCATCACGAAGCAGATGCCGCCGCCCGCGTTGCTCATATATTCGTCGTGTGACGAATTTATTTTTGGCATTATATCGCCCCGTATCAGGACATCCGGTGCTTTCAGGATGGAGTTGCCGAAATCTTCATACACGCCGCAAACGGTAAGTTGAAAGGACCCCTCATAATTTAAGGATATGGTTTGTCCGAGCGGGTCTTTGTCCCCGAAATGGGCATTCGCAAACTCCCGACTCACCATGCAGCGGTCCTGGGAAACACGCCAGTCGGCCTTGTTTCCTTCTAGCAGATCATAACTGAACATCTCAAAGAAGGTGCTGTCAGCCGCCATCGTGCTGCCATAAACTCGTTCTCCGTCAATGTTGAAAGCTGCCGCCGATGCGATGTTGGCCACGCAGCAACCCTTCTCAATTTCCGGGAAATTGTTCTTCAGGTGCTTGTCCAGCCAGTAACCCATCGTCACGTTATCTTCATTGGCAATCACATAGATTCTGTCCGCATTCTTCTGGAACGAATCTGTTGACAGCTGCCGCTGGACATAAGCTGCCAGCAGGAGCACAAATGCCATTGACACCGTGAGGCCAACAAGGTTGATAGCCCCGTATAACTTGTTCTTCTTAAGGAAGTTCCAAAAACTCTTCATGGTCATTGTCATTCTGAGCATTCCCTTGTCATTCTGAGCGAAGCGAAGAATCTATATTCCATTCTGCCGCCAAATCTTTCCTTTCTGGATTCATTGAATCTATCAAAGCATCTTTCTTTTTTCTGACCCATCCCTTCAATTGTTTTTCTCTTGCTATAGCTTGTTCTATATCAGAGAATGATTCAAAGTATACAAGCTTTTTACAGTTGTACTTTTGGGTAAAACCTGGTATCAAACCGGATTTATGTTCAGATACTCTTCGTTCCAAGTCGTTAGTCACACCGACATAAATTGTTGTGTTATTCAGACTTGACATAATGTAAGTATAGTAAGTATTGTACATGATATCAATTATTTAGATTCTTCGCTTCGCTCAGAATGACAGTTTAGAATACCAACACGTCACTGTCACCGTAATTGTCATACCCCGAGGTGATGACCTTCTCCCCCGGCTCCAGGCCCTCGAGCACTTCGTAGTACTGCGGGTTCTGACGACCGATGCGGATTTCGCGCTTGACGGCTTTGTTGCCTTCTTTGTTGACCACATAGATCCATTTGCCGCCGGTCTTCTGGTAGAAGGAGCCGCGGGGAATGATCACTGCCTCTTCGGGCTGGCCCAGCTGGAGGTTCAGGTAGTAGGTCTGGCCGGCGCGTATGTTGTCGGGCTGCTCGCCGTCGAACTTGAAATCGGCCTTGAACTTGCCTTCGCGGACTTCAGGATAGACTTTGCGGATGACCGTGGAATAGGTCTCGCCCTGACGCTCGAAGGTGGCCTCCAACCCCGACACGACGCGGTCGATATAGTGTTCGTCAATCTGGGCCTCAACTTTATATGTGCCCACCGAGTTGATCTGGCCTATCTTGGCTCCGCTGGCGATCGTCTGTCCCAGGACAACGTCGAGCAGGCCCAGTTCTCCGTCGATGGGAGCCTTTACGATGAGGTTGCTCTTGCGCTTGCGGATCATCTGCATGTTGAGCTGCATGTTCTCCAGGGACTCCTCCATGCGGTCGATCTGAGTGCCGCGGTAAAGGCTGTCCTGCGTGGAGCGCTCGCGGATGAGTTCGTATTTCTGCTGCGCGAGCCGATAGTCTTCTTCGGCTTTCAGGTAGTCTTCCTTCGCGATGAGTTTATCCTCATAGAGCGCCTTCTGTTGCTCATAGGCACGCTTCAGACGATCCACCTGGGTGCCGTACTCCAGCTCATTCTGCCGTACGTCCAGCTTCTGCTGCTCCATCTGGATCTGCGTATTGCGGAGGATATTCTCTTTCTCGGCGAGCTCAGCCTCCGAGTTGAGGATCTGGAGGTCGAGGTTATCGTTGGACAGGACAAGTATGGGGTCACCAGCCTTCACGACCGAGCCTTCTTCGATGAGGATCGACTGGACCATTCCGCCTTCCTGCGGCGAGAGTTGTATGGTCGTCATCGGCTGCACGCGGCCGCTGATGCGGATATAGTCGTTGAATTCCCCTTTCACGGCGCTGGACACGGTAACCGTATCCTTGTCCACACGCAGGGTCTTGTTGTTCGGGCGGGCGATCAGATAGACGATAAACACGGCCAGCAGGGCTCCCAGCCACCAGGGCAGGGCCTTCTTCGTAAACGCCACGCGCCATCCCGTTTTCTTTTCGATAATCTTATCCATAGTTTACTGATTTATATATTCGACTCCGTTATAATAGCGCACCACCGCCTGCTTGATGAAATACTTCAGCAGCGAATTCATCTCGTCTGCCTGTGCCTTGAGGAAATTGTTGGTGGCGGTCTGGTATTCGATGGAAGAGATCAGACCCTGCTCCATCTTCTTGGCATTGAGCTGGTAAGCTTCCTCCTGGACCCTGGCCTTTTTCAACGCCTGGGTATAAGCGGTAGCTGCACCGTCACAGTCCTGGACAGCCCGGCGCACCTCGCTTTCCACATCGCGGCGCTTCTGGTCGTACTCCGCAGCCATCTTCCTGGCGGCATTGCGCTTGCGCGCCACATTGCCGTTTTTCTGAAGGCGGTCGTAGATCGGGATTGACATCGAGAACTGGATATACTCGCCCTGGTGGTTGCGCAGCTGGTCCATGTAAGGGTCTATATTGAGGTCCTGCCCGGGATAGTTGAAGTAACTCGTGCTCCAGCCGGTATTCAGACTCAGACGCGGCAGCAGCTGCCAGCGGGCCGTCGACAGTTCCCGGCGGGCGTTGTCAGCCTTCCAGCCGGCGATTTTCACGGCAGGGTTGTTGGCCAGGGCGAAATCGACGACCTCATCGGCGGAGAGATCCCCGGCCAGGCCGGGGATGACGTTTTCAGTATCGATGACCAGTTCCTGCTCCACCGGCCAGAACATCAGATCTGCCAGATTCATCAGCTGGTCGTTGTACATATTCTTCGCATTGATGGCATCGTACTTCCTGTCGGCCAGGTCGGCTTCGGCCTGGACAACGTCGGCACGGCTCTTCTGCCCGATCTCTTCCTGTTTCTCCACCTTCTTCAGCATGGATTCTGCGGCAAGCGCCTGCGCCTCATAGATGTCACAGAGCCGTTTGTAATAGACCACATTGCAGTAGGCCTCCATCACTGCCAGACAGATATCGGCTTCCACCTGTTTCTCCTGCGTCTGCCCGATAGCCAGCGAAGTCTTCGAAATCTTCAGGTTGTTGACCGCGCTGAATCCGTTGAACAGATCGATCCCCGCCCCTACTGAATAGCCGTTGTGGAACGAAGTCTCCGTCACATACGTATTGGTCTCCGGGTCGATGCTGCGACCGAAATTGTAATATGCATACGCGTTTCCGCTGACCGAAGGAGTGAACACATTGAGCAGGGCGTTGCGCCTCGCAATCTGTGCATCGCCGATTTCGGCCTGCTGGATCCGTACTTTCGTGGAATTGGAGACGGCGTACTCCATGCAGTCGCGGAGCGTCATCACCCGGGCCATCCGGGCCTGCGCAGGCATTACCGGCGCAAGCCCCAACCCAATAACCATAACTATTTGAAAAAGTGTTTTCATCATTACATGTTTCCGAATGACGCCAGATGAGGAACATCTGCCGTGCCAAAAACATCAACATGCTGATTATGAGACAAAAACGCCAGAAACCATGTAAAGCGAAAGTGTAAAGGTCTTTACAACTCTTTACACTTTCGCTTTACAACTTTGCAGTTCCTGCTGCCGGGATTATCTGAACCGTAGTTCGAAAACGGTCTGCCGGTCGTCGCTCCGTACAAGCTCGATGGTGCCGTTGTGGTTCCGCATGATCTGGCGTGAGATACTGAGGCCTATGCCGGAACCTTCCTTTTTCGTGGTATAGAAAGGAATGAATATCTGTTCCTGTGCAGAAACGGGAATCGGCTCGCCGTCGTTGGCGATGAGGATAATCACTTCATCGTCCCTGCCCATCTTCGCACTGATGTCGACATGCTTTGCGCCTGCCTGAAGGGCGTTCTTGATAAGGTTGATGATGATTTGCGAAATCTGCCCTTCGTCGGCATAAATCATCAGGTCAGGCTCCTCGGGACGGTAAACGCAGACGGCCCCGCACGAAGCGGCCAGTTCGCTGTTAAGGGCGATGACTCCGTCCATCAGTTCCTGAAGCACAAGCGCCTTGCGGACAGGCTTGGCGACTCCGGAAAGTTGCCGGTAAGTCTGCACGAAACCTATGAGATTCTTGGATGAATCGGATATTGTTTCCAGCCCTGCCTTAATGTCCAGTTCGCTGTGTCCGTTCTCGTCCACGGATTTTGCCATGGCGTCGGACAGTGACGCGATCGGCGACACCGTGTTCATGATTTCATGCGTGAGCACCCGGATGAGTTTGGTCCAGGAATCCTGCTCGTGCGCCTGACGCTGCTTCTCGAAAATGGTACGGATACGGTTGAGAGTACGGTTGAACCTGTTGCTGTCCTTGAAACGGAAATTCAGTTCCCCGTCTTCCAGGGCGTCCATCATATAGTCGACCTTCTTTATATCCTTCCTGCGCATGCGTATGGTGGCGATCACCGCGACGACGGCCGCGACAACTGCGCTCACACCTGCGACTTGCCAGAGGGTAAAGGTCATAGTCCGTATTTCTTCAGTTTGGCATACAGCGTCGGCCGGCTGACTCCCAGTATCTTTGCGGCGGCGGAAATGTTTCCGCCCGCACGATCCATGGCCTCCCGGACAAGAGATTCTTCGCTCCGTTCGGAATGCAGGAAGGAACGGGCGTCGATGGCTTTGGCCGGAGAATCCAGCTGGAGGTCTTTCGCGGTCAATTCGGCACCGTCGGAAAGGATAACCGCCTTTTCGATGCAGTTCTGCAATTCGCGTATATTCCCGTTCCACCCCTGAGCCGTCAGCAACCCGGCCGCCTCCGGAGTTATTCCCGTCAAGGGCCTGTGGTATTTTTCAGCAAACCGGCCAAGGAACAGAAGAGCCAGGGGAACGATATCATCCTTGCGCTCCCTCAACGGGGGCAGGGCGATATGGACGGTATTGATCCTGTAATACAGATCCTCACGGAACCGCCCTTCCCTGACCAGCGATTCAAGATCCATATTGGTAGCGCAGATCAGGCGTATATTCACGGGTATCGACTGGCTTCCGCCCACCCGCACCACGCTGCGGCTCTGTATGGCACGGAGCAATTTGGCCTGCAGGTGCAGGGGGATATTGCCGATCTCGTCGAGGAAGAGGGTACCGCCGTCGGCCTGCTCGAATTTGCCCGCATGGTCCGTATGCGCGTCGGTGAAGGCCCCCTTCACATGGCCGAAGAGCTCGCTCTCGAACAGGGTTTCAGTGATGGCCCCGGCATCGACCGCGACCATCTGCTTCCCGCTCCGTAGACTGCGCGCATGGATCTCACGCGCCAGGACATCCTTTCCAGTGCCGTTCCCGCCGGTAATGAGGACCGTGGCGTCGGTAGGGGCGATCTTTTCCAGCGTCCTCTGTATGGATTTCATGGCGGGTGAAGAACCCCAGAACATGGTATCTTCGCCGCGTCCGGTCTGACTGTCAGAATGATGGCCCGAGGCCTTCCTGGCCTTGTCACGTGCCGCGGTCAGCACCTCGATGAGTTTATCGTTGTCCCACGGTTTCACGATGAAGTCGAAGGCACCCCGTTTCATTCCCTCGACGGCAAGCTGTATATCGGCATAAGCCGTGAAAAGGACGACCTCGACATCAGGCGCCATCTTCTTGATCTCACCTGCCCAGTACAGGCCTTCGTTGCCGGTATTGATAGCGGTGTTGAAATTCATGTCAAGCAGCACCACGTCAGGACGGAAGTGCTCCAGCGACGCGACAAGTGTTACCGGTGACGGAATCGTCTTCACCTCTGCGAAATATACCGGCAGCAGGATTTCCAGGGTCCTGCGGATTCCAAGATTGTCATCTACGACAAGTATTTTTCCGACTTTAGAAGCCATTGTCAAATCCATTATTCACGCTTACGCAGGCCAAAAACCGTTCCAAAAACGCAATCTGCACATAATCAGCCCATTGCACACTACGGCAATCCTGTAAAATCAGCGGCAGTCCTTACACTAGCGTAAAGAATCTTTACAAAGATATCAGTTTTTGGTTATCTTTGAATGTACAATCCTAAAAACCATGAGAAAAACAAAGACCCTCATTCCGGCCATTGCCATCGCCCTCCTGCTGACGGCATCTTGCGGCGTTTTGAATCAAGTCGGCCTCGGAGGCCACACCTACACGTTCAACAGCCTGCCCCAGAACGTCGATGAACTTACGGCCCTCTCCTTCGACATGACAGATCCCTATGCCGTAGCGGCGCTGACAATCGCGGCACTGACACGATACGGTACAAGCAGCCGGGACTGCATGCGCATGCTCGACTATCTCAAGGGCCCCGAATCCGTCTCAGGGTATGAGGCCCAGTTCATAGGCGAACGGCTCAAAGGGAAAGAGTACAAGCCCTTCTCCTTCTTCAAGGGAGCGGTACCATCCAACAACTACACTCCCAGCCGCCCCTATTCCATCACGGTGACCAGCACCCCCTACTCCTTCACTACCGACAGCGAGGGATATAAATGGTGCACTCTCTATGTAAATTCGGGCGGAGCCGACAACCCCCGTCCCATTAAGCTGCGCCAGAAAAAGAGCACGGGAGAGTGGTTCCTGAACGACATCCAGTGCCTCAGCGACATACGCATTCCAACCAGCCAGAGCAAGTGGGATTAGGATTCCGCCTGTTCAGGAAGAGGCCTGAAATAGCTGAAATGGACATTGCCGTACTTCCTCTCCTTCACGAAGGAGGGATGTGCGGCAAAACTGTATTCAGAAGGATGCTCGAGGATAAGATAGCCTCCGTCGTGGACCAGACCTTTGGAAAGGACCTTGTCGGGAATCGTATCCAGTCCCTCCAGGGCATAGGGGGGATCGGCGAATACGATGTCGAAGCGCTTTGTACAGAGCGGAATGAAATCGAAGACATTGTGCCGCACGACCTGGACCACCCCCGACATGCCGAATGAGGCGGCGGTGCGCCTGATGAAAGAGGCGTTGACCGGATTCATCTCGACCGAGATGACCGAACCGGCCCCGCGTGAGGCGAATTCGAACGCTATGCTTCCGGTGCCGCCGAAAAGGTCGAGCACCGAAAGACCCTCAAAGAAAAATTCATTGTCGAGGGTGTTGAAAAGCCCCTCTTTGGCGAAATCGGTCGTCGGACGCGCCTGATAACCGGCCGGAGGATTGACCGAACGTCCCCGGAGCGTACCGCCGATGATCCTCATAATACCTCGACGCTTGCGAAATGGCGGAAAAGATCCCCCTTGATGTCATCGCCGGCTTCTCCGTAGAAATGGACGGTGGTCACTTCGGGATTGATCTGGAACTGCCGCAAAGCCGCGAAGAGGAAATACTGCGCCGTCACGGGATCGGCGGCGGGAAAGGAGTTGCACAGCAGCAGACGGTCCCCGGCGGCAAGTACGATGTCGACGCTGTTTTCCCCGAGGCTGACCACCACCTTGTTGTAGCACTCCAGGGCCGCAGAGGAAGCAAGCATGCCGGAGATGCGGCGCGCATCGGCGTCGTCTCCGGCATAAAGAAGAACTGCCTTGTAAGAAGGCAGTTCCATGCTTTTTACCGAATCGGTTTTCTCGAGGATGACAACTTTGGAAAGAAGTTCCGCCGCGGATCCGGCCGAGAAATACCCTTCCGGAATGAGGGTGTACTTCAGCACTACTCCCAGTTTCCTGCGTTGTTGTTGGCGTTGTCGACGGAGCCCACCATCAGGCCGGGATAGCGGTCGGTATCCTCACGCTCGGAGACAAGGTTCACGATCTGCTGACGGTCCATGCCCTTGAGGAGCTGCCAGAACGGCATCTTGGCCTCGAAAAGCGGGACATCCACACCGGAGACCTGCTTCACGATGCTCTTCATGATGACGGTGTCGCCATCGGAGAAGGGGATGTAGCGAAGCTTGTTCACGTCGAAACCGGGACGGTTGTGGAACAGGGTGTCGCGGACGTCGGTCAGCTGGGGGATACGGATGATCAGCTTGTTGTCGCCTTTCTCGTAGAGTTCGTAGAGCTTGGCCTGCAACTGCTCACCCTTGAGGTTCTTCAGCGATTTCTTGACGGCCTCGGTATGAAGGACGGCGGTGGAGTCGTCTTCGGAACCGATCTGACGCATGATCGTAATCTTGCCCTTGTTGTAAAACTCAACCAGTGAATCCATTACAGGAGCATAGTGACCGTAGGTGTCCTTGTAGGTCACCTGGAGCGTACGGATGTCCTTGAGCTGCTCGATGGCCACGTTGCTGCGTTGCTTGAGTTCATTCTGGAACTTCACGGGTTCGTTGATGCTGCGGAAAAGCAGGTATGCAAGTCCGAGGATAACGATCGGAAGGATGAAATAGGTTAAAAGTTTTCTCATATCGGTTAATTTAATATTGTCTCAAGTTTTGCCTAATAAGCCAAATTTCATTTGACCTACAAAAGTAAAAAATATATTTCAAGACTACAATATATTTTTAAATTTGCACCAAGAAAAAACGACTTGTCCATACCTATGCCGACAGACATCGCCCAACTGGAAAAATTGTTGTCAGAAGCCCGGAATATCGTCCTCATAAGCCACTTCAATCCTGACGGGGACGCGGTAGGAAGCGTTACCGCCGCTTATCATTATCTGAAGATGCGCGGAAAGAATCCCCGGATCATCCTTCCCAGCACCTACCCCGCCAACATGTCTTTCCTCGAACCTGAAGATCCCGCCGACAGGATCGTCATATGCGAAACGGAGCGAGGGAAGGCCCTTGGACTTGTCGCCGGAGCCGATCTGCTCGTCTGCCTGGACCTGAACCGCCTTTCCCGTACCGAATATCTCGAGGAAGCCATCCTCTCCTCTTCCGCCCCCAAGATACTCCTCGACCACCACATAGCCGCCGAACTGGACAGATTCGACCTTGCCATATCGGACATCAAGGTGTCATCCACGTGCGAATTGCTGTTCCGCACGCTGCTCCAACTGCCCGACATAGCTTCGGATCCCGGCAGGATACCGCTCAGGTGCGCCGAATCGCTGTACGTGGGAATGATGACGGACACCAACAATTTCTCCAACTCGGTATTCCCCGGCACCTTCGACATGGCGGCCAGGCTGATAGCCCGCGGGGTGGACAAGGACGGCCTTCAGGAAAAAGTACTGTGCTGCTACAGCGTATCCCGCACCCGGCTCATGGGACACATGATAAAGGACAGCATGAAAGTGATCCCCCGCCACCGTGCCGCTTACATGCTCCTAGGGAACCACGACAAGAAGCGCTACCATTTCCAGCCCGGGGACAGCGAAGGCTTCGTCAACCTGCCCCTGGCGATAGCCGGGATCGAGATCAGCGCCCTGTTCACCGAAAACACTGAAGGAGGCTACGTCCGCGTATCCCTCAGGTCGAAAAGCAAGGTCAACGTCAACCGGCTCGCCGTCCGTTTCTTCAACGGGGGAGGCCACCGCAACGCTTCGGGAGGAAGGCTCTACATCCCTCTCGAAGAGGTTCCGGCCTATTTCGAGAAAGCTCTCGACGAATACTCCGACGAAGAAAAATTTTCATAAGGCACAGCTTTTGTGTACATTTGCAGGTTGACCGAATACCCGATGCAGAAAGCGCGTTCCATATTCCTGCTGATACTTGCCCCGATCCTGGTAATGTCGTGCCAGACCCTGGCGCGCGAGGCGAATGTCAACCAGGACAAATGGATAGGCGACTACATCGAAAACAACTTTTCCGAAAACGAGATATTCCGCGACGGCGGCGTCACCCGCATCGTGCTGAGTGAAGGTCCCCAGGGTGCTCCGGTGGTAGAGAAAGGCGATTCTGTCTATATCTTCTATGCCGGATATATTTTCGCGCAGAACGGTCCCACCACTCAGTTCGTCCTTGACAGCGCCATGGTGCGCGTCGGCCACGGCGACCTGATCAAGGGATTTGAACTCGGCCTTCCCGGCGCTCTCCAGGGAGAAGAGGCCATGATAATATTCTCAGCCGACGATGGCTACGGCACCACCCAGCTGGGTCTCGTCCCTGAAAACACAGCCCTGCTCTTCGATGTGGGAGTGGCATCAGTAAAAAAAGAGAAATAACATGAACGTGAAGAAGATCTGCATAGCTGCCCTTCTGATGGCTTCGGCACTCGCCGTCTCGTGCGCGGTCGAGCCTGTTGAGGACAGTTCCTATTCATATGACCGTGTGATGAAAGCATGGCTGGCCATGAATTATCCCGGACTCAAGCCATTCGGGGATTCGGGGGCCTATATCCTGGAAATGCAGCAGGGAACCGGCCCGGCCGTGACCGACAGTTCCTACGTCTGGGCACATTACACGAAACTTTCCCTTGACCGCTCCGTGATCAGTTCGAACGAGCGTTCAGTCGCCGAGCAGCTCGGCACCTATTCTCCCACTTCCTATTACGGAAGCCGCATCTGGCGTGTCGACCAGGATTATATTCCCAGCGGCCTCGAAGCGGTCATCAAGACCATGAAGGGCGGCGGCAGGGCTCTGATAGCACTCCCCCTCTCCGCCTCCAGCCACACCAGTTCGCTGTACTCGGCATTCAGCGGGAGTGACGAATCCGACAACTCCATCATCGAAATCAAGATCGACACCGTTATGGCCGACATCTACGACTATCAGGAACGCGTGATGAAGGAATGGTTCCGCAGCCACTACAACGTAGCCGATACCTCCGCAGAGCATCTCTATTTCAAGAAACTGAAAGAGAAGACCGCCGAAACAGACTCCATCTCGGAAGGCTCCACCGTGAAGGTCCGCTATATCGGACGCCACCTCGACGGTCAGGTGTTCGACACCAATATCGAGGATACCGCGAAATTCTACAGGATCCATACCCAGGGAAAGACCTATGATGCCCTCAACGTCACTTTCTACAAGGATGACGTTTCAAAGCTTGCTCAGGAAAACACCACTGTAGCCGGTTTCTACCGTTCCGTTTCGATGATGAACTATGGTGAGACCGCCGTCGCCCTCTTCAGTTCGGAACTTGGATACGGCGAAAAGGGAAGCAGTCCCGCCATCCCCGAGTATTCCCCCCTCCTCTTCTGGTTCTACGTCGAGCCGAAGGATTGATCCCTGAACGTCAGCGGAGGTTGGAAACTACCTGCACGCCCGCAGGTACAACCTCTATGCGCACCGGAGTGATGCCTACCGGCTCTCCGTCCACCTCCATGTAGGAATATGGGGCGGCCGAGATGTCGATCTGCCGGCCGCGTGTATGGTGGACCTCCTTATGCCTGTAGATATCGCCCTTGAAGAGCGATGGCACCTTGGAAATGAATCTCCATTTGCTCAGTTCCCCCACTACGGTCACGTCGATCAGCCCGTCGTCGGGGACCGCGTCCGGAGTCTGCATCATTCCGCCTCCGCAATAGCGCCCGATGCCCAGGGCGACGGAAAAGGCGGTGCCGCGGTAGAACTCCTCCCCGTCGACCGCGACGCGGAACTTGAGGCTCTTGTATGAGATGAAACCCGAGAGCAGGGATTTCAGATACTGCCTGTCTCCGGCATGACCGCGTTCCTTGGCAAGGTCGAAACGGTGGCAGACTTCCGAATCAAAACCCAGGCCTCCTATATTCACCATGTAGCGGCAATAGGGCTTCCCGTCCATCATAGTATGCACCCTGGCGACATCCTGTACACGTATGTGGGTATCGGCTGAGGCTATCAGGTCGGATGCCGCCCCGTATTCGTGCGGGATATCATGGAGACGCGACCAGTCGTTTCCGGAACCGACGGGAATCAGTCCAAGCACCACTTCCGAGGGGTTTACCTCATCCTGGGAATAGAGTCCGTTCAGCACTTCGTGGATGGCACCGTCGCCGCCGATGACAAGCAGGCGCCTGAAACCCTCCTTCACCGCCTCCTTGGCCAACTCGATGGCATGATAGGCATGGTCCGTGATATGTTCGACGAAAGATATATGCCTGTCCTTGAGCAAATTCGAAATCGCCGGCCAGTCGTGGTGGGCTTTGCCGCCCCCCGAACGGCTGCTGACAATCACGCTCCAGTCTTGGGAGATTGACATAGTTTAGGTTTTTTGCATCGCTAATTTAACATTTTTTTACATAAATTTGCGATTTAAGTTACGCTAATTGCGGACTCGGCAGAACCGAATGGGAAAAATCATAGCAATCGCAAACCAGAAAGGTGGCGTCGGAAAGACCACCACTTCCATAAATTTGGCCGCATCGCTCGCCGTCCTGGAATACAGGACACTCATAATCGATGCGGACCCGCAGGCGAACAGCACCTCCGGACTCAACTTCCATCCCGATTCCAAGGAACGCGACACCCTGTACGAACTCCTGATCGGAGAGCGGAAGACCGAAGAAGTCATAAAAGCCACGGAACTCAAACACCTCGACATCATCACCTCGCACATCAACCTGGTCGGGGCCGAGATCGAGATGCTGGAAGTCCAGGGACGCGAGAGGGTGCTGAGCGAAGCCCTCGCCGGGGTACGTGACCGTTACGATTACATTATAATAGACTGCGCCCCCTCGCTCGGGCTGATCACCATCAACGCCCTCACGGCGTCGGACAGCGTGATAATTCCCGTACAGCCCGAATATTTCCCGCTGGAGGGACTCGGCAAACTGCTCAACACCATAAACATCGTCCGCAGCCGCCTCAATCCCGGGCTCACCATCGAAGGATTCCTCTTCACCATGTACGACAGCCGCCTCAGGCTTCACAACCAGGTGGTCGAAGAAGTCAAGACATATTATCCCGACATGGTCTTCAAGACCATGATCACCAAGAACGTCAGGCTCAGCGAAGCGCCCTCGTACGGCAAGCCCGCCATCCTGTATGACGCCCGCTCCACGGGATCGGACAACTACCTCAACCTGGCCAGGGAAATCATCAAGAAGAACGAATCATGGCAAAGAGATCAGCATTAGGCCGCGGGCTCGGCGCCCTTCTGGGAGATGCGGCTCCGCTCCGCGAGACGCAGGAGATCCGCCGCATAGTCAACGGGAATCCCGCAGCCGTAGCCGAGATCCCCGTCGGGCAGATAGTCCCCAACCCCTACCAGCCCCGCGAGGTCTTTGACCCCGAGGCGCTTGCCGAACTCGCCGATTCCATACGCACGCTCGGCATCATACAGCCTCTCACACTGCGCAGGACAGGTCCTGACAGCTATCAGATAATCAGCGGGGAACGCCGTTACCGCGCCGCCATCGCCGCCGGACTGTCAAGCGTCCCGGCCTACATCAGGCAGGCCGACGATGCCGCGATGCTCGAAATGGCGATAGTCGAGAATATCCAGCGAGAAGACCTCGACCCCATCGAAACCGCCCTGAGTTTCCAGCGTCTCATCGAAGAGTGCAACCTTACGCAGGAGGCACTGGCACTACGCGTCGGAAAGAAACGCGCCACCGTCACCAACTTCCTCAGGCTGCTCCGTCTTCCGGACGGAATGCAGAAGGCGCTCAAGATTGGCAAGATTTCTGTGGGACACGCCAAGGTGCTTCTGGGAGTCGAGGATTCCCGGAGGCAGGCCGACCTTTTCGAAGGCACGGTGAAGAACGGATGGTCGGTACGGCAACTCGAGCAGAAAGTGCTGGAACCGGCCCCGTCCAGGACCCGCGCCGCAAAGGACACGGAACTCCCGGAACTCTTCCGCGAACTCTCCGGAAGGGTGGGACGCCATTTCGGCGGAAAGGTCTCCGTGAAGCGCAACCCGGCCGGAGGCGGCTCGATCACCATCCGCTTCGACGACGAACGGCAGGTGCAGTCATTCCTCGATGATTTGAAAGAGAATTGAAAATGTCATACGTACGACGCGTCTTCCTTACCATAACGCTGCTTGTCAGCGTATGCTGCAGTCTCAGCGCCCAGTTCAGGAGCACGCGCAACGACGTCGTACGCAACAACAACGCCGGTACCGTGACCGGCCCTCCCGGTTCTGAACTGAACAATGAAGCCGTTACGGACACCACGGCGGTGACCGATACGGTCCAGGGGTTCTCGGTACGGAAACTGATCCGGGGTTACGCCCGCAAGGACACCCTCACCCCGGGTTATCTTATGCTCGGTACGGCAATCATACCCGGAGCCGCCCAGGCCTACAACCACGACTGGTGGAAGGTCCCTGTCATATATGCCGGAATCGGCGCGGGTGTCTACGGCGGAATCTGGAGCAACAAGCAGTATCATGCGACCGGAGAGACCAAATACAAATATTACCGTACGGCAGGTTACGTTGCCGCCGGAGCGATATACTGGGCGCAGATGCTTGACGGCGTGGCCTGTTTCAAGACGGATTTCCGTGCCCCGGTGCCTGCCAAATCGACCCTCTACTCACTCCTCCTGCCCGGCCTCGGCCAGGCCAACAACGGCGACTGGTGGAAGATCCCGATCTGGACGGGCGGTCTCATCGCATGCGGATATTTCTACCATTTCAACGACATCCAATACAAGCGTTTCCGATATATCGTGCAGCTGGACGAACACCGCGACCGGACCGGTTACACGGGTTCCATCACTGCGTCCCAGGCCCAGACCTACAGGGACACATACCGGCGCTGGCGGGACTATTCCATCCTGGCCACCATATTGGTATACGCGCTTAACGTGATAGACGCCAACGTCTTCGCCTACATGGCCGATTTCGACGTGAGCGACAACATCGCGTCACTGGAGGTTCAGCCGGCACTTATACAACCGCTGAATCCCCTCTATACCTGGTACGACACATCATCCTCTTCGGGAGTCTCACCGGCTCTCGGAGTCAACCTGCAATTCACATTCTGATTTTTTATGAAACGTTTCCCACTGTTCCTCCTGCTAACCGTGCTGCTGACAATCGATCCGCTGGTCTGCCATGCCCAGCTCTTCGGTGACAAGAAGAGGCAGAACCAGCTGATCGAAGAGCTGCAGCGCCGGGTCGATTCCCTGCAACAGGCCTTCGACTCCCTTTACAACGAATACCAGATGCTTTCCGCCCCGGCCAACGACACCGACGGCGACATACTGGTGGATGACGACATCGAGAACCTCATCGAATACAATTCCGACAACATCGACTCGCTCCTGAACATATACTACATCCAGAAGCAGATCGACGTCAACGAGTTCGACGTCTCCACCCTGGAACTCGACTCCCTCACCAGCAACATACCCGACCAGGTATATATAGACCGGCTGGAGAAGATGAACTCCTTCATCCCCGTCCAGTTCAACAAACCGGTCAAAAACGCAATCATCCGCTACACCGAAAGGATGCCGATGGCCACGGCCAGGATCATAGGCCTTTCGAACTACTACATGCCGCTGTTCGAGGAGATATTCGACGAATACGGACTCCCGAAGGAACTGAAGGCCATGGCGGTCATCGAATCCGCCCTCAACCCCAAGGCCGTCTCGCGTGCCAGGGCCAAGGGTATGTGGCAGTTCATGTACAACACGGCCAAGATCTACGGCCTGGAGATGACCTCCTACGTGGATGAGCGCTACGATCCCCTCACGGCATGCCGCGCGGCGGCACGCCTGCTCAAGGACAGCTACATGATCTTCGGCGACTGGTCGCTTGCCATCGCCTCGTACAACTGCGGTGCCGGCAACGTCAGCAAGGCAATACGCCGCAGCGGCGGAAAGACCGATTTCTGGGAGATCTACAACTACCTGCCCCGTGAGACCCGCGGTTACATCCCCGCTTTCATCGCCGCCCTCTACACGCTCAACTATTACCAGGAACACGGTATAGTCCCCGCCCCGATAAGCCTGCCGGCTCACGTGGACACCTTCCATATCCAGAAAAACCTCCACTTCCAGCAGATCTCCGACAACATCGGAATACCCATGGAGACCCTCCGTGACCTTAACCCCCAGTATCTCCACGATATCATCCCCGGCACAGAGCACACCTTCATCCTCAACCTCCCTTCGCAGTACACCCTTTCCTTCGTAGACGCGCAGGACAGCATCTACAACTACAAGGATTCCGTATTCTTCAATCCCGTGGCCGTACAGAAGATCAAGGAGACCGGAGGAAGCGGCGAGCAGCGCGTAATCCACAAGGTCAAGAACGGGGAGACGCTCAGCAGCATCGCTTCGAAGCACCATACGACGGTAGCCAACCTCAAACGGTGGAACGGACTCAAGAGCAATACAATCCATGTAGGACAACGCCTCTATATCTACGGAAGTGCAGGTAAGCCGTCAGGCTCCTCTTCAGGCTCCGTTTCGACGCCTGCCCCCAAAAAGACCACCACTTCAGGAGCCACGTCGATCTATGTCGTCAAGAAGGGCGACACCCTCGGAGGCATAGCCAAGAAGACGGGAACTCCACTCAAGACCATCTATCAGCTCAACGGCCTCAACGCCAAGAGCAAGATCTACCCCGGAATGAAGATCCGCACGAAATAGGCGAATCCGTCCTGACGGATTTTCATCCACATCTCAAGACAGCGCATCGGGGCGTACTTCACCAGAAGATACGCCCCGACGCCTTTTCCGTAGTACGAGGCCACACCGAAACTCTGTGGAACGCCACGTTCATAGAAACTGACGCGGGAATCCCAGCCGTCAGTCTTCCAGGCCGTGACCCTGGCCGAGACATCCCAGCGGGGGGAAGGCATCCAGCGCACGTCGGCATATCCTCCCGCCCCTCCCCTGTTCGCGTCCGCCCGGAACGACAGAGTCCATTTCTCCCCGCAGGGCACGTTAACGCGGACGCGTCCTTTAAGGCGTCCGCTCCACGTAACCTGCGCCTCCCCCTGCGCACCGCCCCGGAAATCCTTCAACAACTGCAGGCGTCCCTTGAATCCCCATGTCCCGGCTTCATGCCGGTAGCGTTTCCACGGATACCAGGCACAATCGGCGTTGCCTCTCAGCGTCCATCCCCCGCCTGAAACCTGCACTGCCCATGCGGCGCCGATCTGGTTGGAGACGCCGGTCGTGGAAGAAAGGGCGCAGGCGTGGGTCGCGATATAGGAAGGAGAATAGCATCGGGCCGCCAGACTGGTCTCGAAACCATATGAGGGGCTCCACAGGACTCCCGCCAGGACGGCCGGAGCAAGATGTGCATCGACCGCCGCTTCACCGAAGAGACGGAGGGAACCGAGCGATCCGTACCAGTCGAAGCCCAGATTGCCCCATGGCCCGTCGTACTGCTGGAAGCGGTTGTATTCCTGGACCCGGCGGCCGTTCGGCTTGTCGTAGCCATATCCCACTGCGGTGACCCCCAGCCGCCAGGTGCCGAGAGTGACAGTGGCGTTCGCCCCGGCGACATACTCATGCAATGAATGCCTGACCTCCTTTCCGCTCTCGGAAGAGTGCAGCCCGCCGGTCACGATCGAAGTGTAACGACCGTCCCTGATCCTTGCGTCAAGTGCGTTGCGGGAGACGAACGCCGAGACCGAGACGGAGCCGAAAGTGCCGTTCCACCCTGCGCCGCGGAAGAAATTGGATTCGTCCGTGGAGCGGTAGCACTGCAGTCCCCCGCCCCTGCGTGCGACCGACGAGGGAGTCCCGGAAACGGACATCTGGAAGGATTTCCATATCACCAGTCCCTGGCCGAACCGGGCCGTGAAATCGCCGGCATAAAAACCTCTGTACCTGGCTGACAGTGACACGAAATCAGGGAAACGCTCCCGAGAATCGTTGTCGACCACAGCCCCGGCCGACCAGATGTCCGACTCATAAAGCTCCTTCATGGTCAGCGACACCCCCTTCTCTTTCCAATCTTTACGCAATTTCAGCGTGAAGGTATCGGAGCCTCGGGTAATGGCGGCCGGTTCGCCGAGGGTGAAGAAGCTTTTGACCTCTTCGACTTTCCCCGGTGAGAATCCTTCCACCTGCGCCCACTCGGTCAGGGAGCGGACAGCCCCGTAACGTTCCCGCCAGGCGATCAGGCTCTCCGTTTGGAAAACGGTCAGCAGGCCTGTCTCTTCCAGCTGAAGCCTCGAGGCGGCATTGATGTTGAGCGGATGGCGGAGCAGTTCTTCGTAGTAACGTACGATTTCCTCGACGCCTGCGGCTCCCCCGGGGCCGTCACCGCCTGCCTCTGCCGCCCGTTCGGCCAGTTGCTCGATCTGTGTCGTGACTGCCTCCGGCAGGATGTCTTGGGAAAATGCCGCCTTCGGAACGAGAAGGCCCAGGACTGCCGGCCATACGCACAACATCCGACGGCATCGCTTTGCCTTCCGGCACTCGTCCATAAAACCCGCCCTGCTTATGGACGGAACCTGTTTTTTCCGATGTTTGTCCATGACCGAGGCTGTTTTTATGGATGGAACATCTGGTCCAACACAGTTCGGGGCATCTTGAGGAGACGGGCGATCTTTGCGTTGTCCGCATTGTAGTCGAAATGGAGAGTCCGCGCAAGTTCCATCTTCCCGTCAGGAGGAAGCATCGCCGGAGAAAGGCCGCCATGGTCTCGCCTGCAAATCCTGTAAACTATGGAATTGAGTTCATCATCCGTGTAATAGAGCGATTCCCCCAGTTGCCCGGCGATCTCCCTGTAAGACTCCACATCCCTAGAGATTTTGTGGAAATAATGCCGGGCATCCCTGAACAGTCCTTCTCCGATATCAAGACTCAGGTAATTCACCGGTGAGACATAACCGTCAACCAACAGCCAGGAATCGGGATAATCCGTCTCCCGCGAATGTAAGAAAGCCCTGCGTTTCAAAATGGGAAGATCTCCGAGGCGGCCATCATGGTACCGCCGGGCGAAAGGATTGAAATAGTAAGCATTTCCGCCATAGGGATAGGAGAAGGGTGTCTGGTCGGGATCGACGATGTAGTCGTTCCTGTTGATGTAAACGATCTGGTTGCGCACCGATTCGAGCGATTCAACCGGAATCAGTCCGGGGCACCCGAACCGGTCCAGCCCTACGGGTGTGCCATTCAGCGAAAGATACCTTTGCAGCCGCTTTTTCAACATGGCGAAGAATGCCATTATTTCGTCGGCCGGACCACAGAGCAGCAGATGCAAGTGGTTGCTCATCACTTCAAAAGTGATTATCTTGATATCCGGAAAGGCATATGCGCAGACCGCGATGAGTGTCATCATATAGCCGTAATCCTTCTTACGGCAGAAAATTACCGCTTGTCCCTCGCCCTGAGTGCAGAGATGCCAGAAGCCACCGAACATATCGACAGCCCATTCAAACAATTGCCTGCATCTGTTTTCCTGAATCGAAAACTTCCGTCCCTGCGGATCACACACCTCCTGATAAGAATCCTTTGCCATATCTTCTTCACATTTCCTCCAACGCCACCGCGGCTCTGGACATGACAAAGATAATCCGCCGGCGCCCCGAAACAAAACATTTTCAGCAAAAAAGATATTTCATCCATAAAAACCGCCTCTGTTATGGATGATTCGCCTCAAAAGCATAGTCCATCCAGAAACTGACCGGGTTTTATGGATGATGCGGCAGGCGGGATGGTCCGACACGCAGATTGGGGTTGCCAAAGAAAAAGATAATGCGTAAATTCGCAAATTGTTACTCAAAAACAGTGATGGAAAGGATTCACCTCAAGGACAAGTATTTCGTCCCCTACATTCCCTATGAGAAACTTGAGAAGGCCATCGACGATGTCGCCGACCGCATCAACCGCGACTTCAAAGATTTCGACGGCATACCCATAGTTCTCTGCGTGCTCAACGGCTCGATCCTCTTCACGGGGGAACTCATGAAACGCCTCAATTTCACCTGTGAATTCTCAAGCGTCCGCCTCTCCTCGTACGAAGGCACGCTGTCCACGGGCGTCACCCGCAAGGTATTGGGCCTCACCTCTTCCATCAAGGGCCGCACAATCATCGTGGTGGAAGACATCGTGGATACGGGCAAGACCATCACCGACCTTTATGCCCTGCTGCTCGATGCCGGCGCCGCCGACGTGAAGATTTGCACCATGCTGCTCAAGCCCGAGGTTTACAACAAGGACCTCAAGCTCGACTATGTGGCCATGGAGATCGATAACCGCTTCATCGTGGGATTCGGTCTCGACTACGACCAGCTCGGCCGGAATTACAAAGACATTTACATCCTCGATTCGAAGACAGAAGACAAGAAACCCATGAAACATTTCCTCCTTTTCGGCCCTCCGGGCGCCGGCAAGGGCACCCAGGCGGCGCTGATGGTCGACAAGTTCGGCCTTCGCCACGTCTCTACGGGCGACCTGCTCCGCCGGGAGATAGCAGCCGGCACGCCGCTCGGCCTCCAGGCCAAATCCCTTATCGACAAGGGTGAATTAGTCCCCGATGAAGTGGTCGAAGGCATGATAGCCTCCGAACTCCAGTCCCATCCCGACGTGAAGGGCTTCATTTTCGACGGCTTCCCCCGCACCACCGCCCAGGCGGAACACCTCGACGCCATCCTCGCCGCCCGCGGCGAGAAGATCGACACCGTCATTTCGCTCGCCATTCCCGACGATACCGTATATGAGCGCATCCGCCACCGCGCCGAAGTCGAGAACCGCGTGGACGACACCAAGCCCGAAATCATCCGTAACCGCATCGACAACTACCACGCCAAGACCGAACCGGTCATCAGCTGGTACAGGAAGAAAGGCTGCTACCGGGAAATCGACGGACTTGGCACCATCGACGAGGTATTCAGGAAGATCTGCGATCTGATGTAGCCGGAAGGCTCGACACAAAAAAGGGCCGGCGATTTGCCGGCCCTTTTTAACTCTCTCTGGACGGTCCTACTCGTCCTGGAGCTGAAGCTTCTGCACGTAGATGGCCTTGTTCATCATCTCGCGCTTCTTCACGGACGGTTTCTCAAACGTCTTGCGGGAGCGGAGCTCACGGATGACGCCCGTCTTCTCGAATTTGCGTTTGAATTTCTTCAGCGCACGCTCGATGTTCTCACCTTCCTTGACCTGTACGATAATCATTGCTTACACCTCCTTTTTCTTAGGGACGGCAAAGGTAGGTAAAATTTTTCTTATTTTTGTAAAGTGTTGAAAGAAAATTTTATCCACTACCTTCAGGCCGAGCGGAGATTCTCTCCCCGGACCGTCGCCCTGTACGGGAAAGCCTTAAGCGATTTCTATGGCTTTCTCGAGGAAGAAAGCGTCACGCCTGAAGCCATGACTTCCAGGAATGTCAGGAATTTCATAGCCCGTGGCCTGGACGAAGGCCTCGATCCCCGGACAGTGAACCTCGAACTTTCAGCCCTCAGCACATGGTGCCGGTGGCTCATCCGGCAGGGTCTCCTGGAGAGCAATCCCGTAAGCAAAGTCCCGCGCCCGAAACAGGAGAAAAAGCTGCCGCAGTTCTTTACGGAAAAAGCGGTGGACAACTATTTCGACCTGAGCCGCAGACGCGTCGAGGAAAATCCCGGCGATTTCAGATTGTTTCGCAACAGGATGATACTTCTTGTCATTTATTCCACAGGGATGCGCAGGGCGGAGTTGTGCGGCCTGAAAATTGCGGACTTCGACAGTGCCCGCCAGGTCTTCCGGGTACTCGGCAAGGGAGACAAGTTGCGCGAAATACCGGTACCGGCTTTGATTTGTCAGGAGATTTCGCTATATTTGGAAAAAATGGGGGAAGCGTATCCTGAGAACCCGGACGGGATGTTCTTCCTCACCGACAAAGGGGCGCCCCTGTATCTGGCCTTTGTGGACAATGTGGTCAGGAGCGAACTTTCGGGAATGGAAGGTTTTACGGGCAGGAAGTCGCCCCATGTGCTCAGGCACTCGCTGGCAACCCATCTGCTCAACAGGGGCGCAGACCTGTACAGCATCAAGGAGATACTGGGACACTCCTCCCTGGCCGCGACGCAGGTGTATACGCACAACTCGTTCGAACAGTTGAAAAAGACATATTTAACCGCTCATCCAAGAGCAAAAAACGGAGGTAACCATGGAAATTAAAGTTCAGTCCATCAAGTTCGACGCAGACCAGAAACTGCTTGATTACATCGACAAGAAGGTCAGCAAGATCGAAAAATTCTACGAAGACATCGTGCGCACGGAGGTAGACCTCTCCCTGCTCGCCGATCCGCAGAACAAGAACGTGAAGGTTCACGTCTTCATCCCGGGCAACGAACTGGTTGTCGAACGCAACAATGACACGTTCGAAGGCGCCGTCAACGACTGCGTCGCCACGCTCAAGGATCTTCTCGTTTCCGAGAAGGAGAGACGTTACAAATAACGGATCAGAAAAATAAGGAAATCAATTCTTCCGGGCCGATGCCCGAGAAATATTCGCCGGTCGCCACTTCGTTGAGGCGGCCGGCGATTTCTTTCCTGTCGTGAAGGCACCCTTCGATCAGGGAGCAGAACTCATCCGTGGGGCGCTCGAAGAAATAGTCGCCATAAATCCGCAGCCCCCGTATCCTTCCGCCCCGTACATCGAAATGGGCCTCGACCAGGCCGGCGGGAAACTTCCTGACATTCGAGAAAGCATAGGAAGGGGATGCGCCGAAATTCCAACCGGGATTTGCAAACCGCTCTTCGCGGAGCGAACCGATGGCCCTGAGATCCTCTTCGGAATACTCATACGGCGTACATTCCAACCTCGAACCGACCGATCCGGCAAGACGGCCGATAAAATCCTCCACCGTCATAGGCGTTGAAAGGTATCCGGAGAGGTTAGCCACACGGCTCCTTACCGACTGCACCGACTTCCCGGAGAATTTCTCGGGACGGGGCCTGAGTGCCGCCGACAGCCTGTCGAACGACGCATCAAAGAGGAGCGTGCCGTGCTCCAGCACCCTGGAGCCGTGCTTGCAGACAGCCGTACCGGAAAACTTCCGGCCGTCGACAGTAAGGTCGTTCCGGCCTTCGCAGCGGCCTTCAATTCCCATTTCTCGCAGGGCGTCAAGTATGACATCCGTGAACCGTTCCCCCTTCAGGTCGAAGAAAGAGTAGTTCACATTCCCTGTGTCGTGGAAAACCGCCCCTCCGCCCGTCATGCGGCGGACTACCGGGATGTGGTTCCGCTCCACGAAATCGAGGTCGATCTCGGCATAGGCATTCTGGTGACGGCCGATTATCACGCTGTCGGAATTGCGCCAGATCCGCACGAACGGTTCGCTCCGGCGCGTAAGCAGGTACTCCTCCGCGGCCAGGTTCCAGGAAGGGTCGGTTCCCCGGTCTACGATCAGGTACATCAGATTTCAGAGTTGAGGGTATTCCAAAGCAGATCTTTCAGCTCCTGTATCCCCTCTCCCGTCATGGATGATATCATGATGGACGGGACCTTGCGGGGAAGATGCCTCCTTACCTCCTTCCGAAGTTCGTCGTCGAGCATGTCGCACTTGGTTATGGCGACCACGCGCTCCTTGTCCAGAAGTTCGGGATTGTAGAGTTTTAGTTCCCTCTGCAGTATGCGGTACTCCCCAGCGATGTCCTTGCTGTCGGCGGGAATCATGAAGAGAAGCATGGCATTGCGCTCTATGTGCCTCAGGAAACGGAGGCCCAGTCCCCTGCCCTCGTGCGCACCCTCGATTATGCCGGGGATGTCGGCCATAACGAAAGATTTGTCGTCGTAATAGTTCACTATTCCCAGCTGGGGCTCGAGAGTGGTGAAGGCATAATCAGCGATCTTGGGCTTCGCGGCAGACACTACGGAAAGAAGCGTGGATTTGCCGGCATTGGGAAATCCCACCAGCCCGACGTCTGCAAGCACCTTGAGTTCCAGCACGTACCATCCCTCCACACCGGGCTCTCCGGGCTGGGCGAAGCGCGGGGTCTGGTTGGTGGCGCTCTTGAAGAAATTGTTGCCGAGGCCGCCGCGGCCGCCGCGGGCAAGGATCTTCTCCTCCCCGTCCTCGAGGATCTCGAAGAGCACCTCGCCGGTCTCGCCGTCCCTCGCCACCGTTCCGAGAGGGACCTGGAGAATGACGTCGGCGCCCTGTTTGCCGTGCTTCAGCTGTCCTGAACCGGCTCCACCGTCCTCGGCCTTGATATGCTTCTTGTACTTGAGGTGGATCAGGGTCCACATCTGCCTGTTTCCGCGCAGGATGATGTGTCCGCCCCGGCCGCCGTCGCCGCCGTCGGGGCCTCCCTTGGGCACATACTTGGCCCTGTGCAGGTGCATCGATCCGTTACCCCCGTCGCCGCTCTTGCAGAAGATGCGGACGTAGTCTATGAAATTGGTGCCTGTCTCGAAACTCATTTGATTCCTTGCCTATTATCCTACAAATTTAGGATTATTATTTGAAACACCAATGGGGCATCCGGGCACGGCGTACGTCACAGCCGGCTGCAGATATCCTGCTCTACCCCTGACGTACCGCCAACGGTGTCCGCGCCCGCGTCGCCCTCGTGATGCAGGACTGGGATGCCGCGAAGAGGTATGCCGACGCGAAGACCGGAGCCAACCACGTTCCCGCAGTCGCATCGGTCCTGCAGATCCCTGCCAACGATCCCCGCTGGATCTTCGCCATCCCTCAGGATGAGATCGACGCCAACGACCTGATCGACAAGAACGTCAACCAGCGCTAACAGGCTGCTGTGACAAAATGAAGGGGGCGCCCAGGCGGGCGTCCCCTTTTTTGTCAGGTCCTTGTCTGCTATTTCAGTTTCTTATATTTGAATCTCTTCGGCTCGGTGTTGCCGAGACGCATCTTGCGGTTCGCCTCGTATTCGCTGTAACTTCCCTCGAAGAAATAGACCTGGGAATCTCCCTCGAACGCCAGGATATGGGTGGCGATACGGTCGAGGAACCAGCGGTCGTGCGAGATCACGACGGCGCATCCGGCGAAGTTTTCCAGACCCTCCTCCAGGGCGCGTATCGTATTGACATCCACATCGTTGGTGGGCTCGTCCAGAAGGAGCACATTGGCATTCTCCTTGAGAGTCAGCGCCAGGTGCAGCCTGTTCCTCTCGCCGCCGCTGAGTACGCCGCATAGTTTCTCCTGGTCGGCCCCAGCGAAGTTGAAGCGGGAGATGTAGGCCCGGGCGT
The DNA here is from genome assembly GCA_017430365.1 of Bacteroidales bacterium. Classification (GTDB taxonomy): domain Bacteria; phylum Bacteroidota; class Bacteroidia; order Bacteroidales; family UBA932; genus Cacconaster. The sequence continues at coordinate 176,930 of JAFRNC010000002.1, forward strand.
TCACCTCGCGGTTGCCCAGTTTCACGTATTCGGAATTTTCAGCAATGGTCTCATATACGGTCAGGTCGGGGTCGATCTGCTTGTGCTGCTGGTCGACATAGGCTATCTTCACGGTTTCTCCCACCTCGAAACTGCCGGCGTCGGGCTGTTCGTAGCCCATGATAAGGCGGAACAGCGTGGTCTTGCCGGCTCCGTTCGGCCCGATTACACCGACTATGCCAGCAGGGGGAAGGGAGAATGTCAGGTTCTCGAAAAGAACCCTGTCGCCGAAAGCCTTGCTTACACCCTTGCACTCGATGACCTTGTTGCCCAGACGGGGACCGTTCGGGATGTATATCTCGAGTTTCTCCTCTTTCTGTTTCGTATCCGCGTTGAGCATCTTCTCGTAGGCGTTCAGACGTGCCTTTCCCTTGGCCTGACGTGCTTTCGGGGCCATGCGCACCCATTCCAGCTCGCGTTCCAGGGTCTTGCGGCGCTTGCTCTCCTGCTTCTCCTCCATAGCCAGACGGGCGCTCTTCTGCTCCAGCCATGACGAGTAATTGCCTTTCCAGGGGATGCCTTCGCCGCGGTCGAGTTCCAGGATCCAGCCTGCCACGTTGTCCAGGAAATAGCGGTCGTGCGTCACGGCGATCACGGTACCCTTGTACTGCTGGAGATGGGCTTCCAGCCACTGGATCGATTCGGTATCGAGATGGTTGGTAGGCTCGTCGAGCAGGAGTACGTCGGGTTCGCGGAGGAGCAGGCGGCACAGTGCGACGCGGCGCCTCTCGCCGCCGCTGAGCGTGGCCACGGATGCATCGGGGTCGGGGCACTGTAGGGCGTCCATCGCACGCTCCAGTTTCGCGTCGATATCCCATCCGCCTGCATGGTCGATCGCTTCCGTAAGTTCTCCCTGGCGTTCGATCAGTTCGTTCATCCGGTCGTCGTCCATCGGTTCCATGAAGGCCTGGTTGACTTCCTCGTATTCTTTCAGCAGGTCCATCACCTCCTGCACACCCTCCTGGACCACTTCAAGGACCGTCTTGGAATTGTCAAGCTGCGGTTCCTGTTCGAGATAGCCCACTGTGTAGCCGGGAGCGAATACGACCTCGCCGTGAGTCGGTTTCTCGATGCCGGCGATAATCTTCATCACGGTCGATTTTCCGGCTCCGTTGAGACCGATGATGCCGATTTTCGCGCCGTAGAAGAAGGAGAGATAGATATCCTTGAGAATAACTTTGTTGTTGTGCGGCAGGATCTTGCTCACACCGTTCATCGAGAAGATGATCTTTTCGTCAGCCATAACGTCAGATGAGATTGCGTTGTTTCATATAATACTTGATCAGGTCCGTCACCTTTTCGAGATCGTCCCCGAGTTTGGACGAGTTTATACAGAGGTCGTAGCTGGAGGAGTCGCCCCACTTCTTGAAAGTGTAGTAATTATAGTACTCGGAACGCTTGCGGTCTCCCTGCTCTATGTACCGCCGCGCTTCCTCCTCGGACAAACTCTCTCCCGCCATTATCCGTTTCAGGCGCGTTTCGATGTCGGCGCTGATGAAAACGGTGAAGAGCCGGGGCTCGTCGCGCAGGATGTAGTCGGCGCAGCGGCCGACTATGATGCAGTCTTCCTTGGCCGCGATTCCGCGCATCACCTCGCTCTGAATCTGGAACAGCCGGTCTTCATTCATCACGCTGTCGGTGCCCACGCGGTTGTAGAGTCCGAGCAGGGAGCGTACGCTCTGTAGTGCGCCTATTACTCCGCGTGAGGACTTTTCGTCGCGGCGCTCGAACACTTTCTCGTCGAGACCGCTCTTGCGGGCCACTTCGAATAACAGCTCCTTGTCGTAGATTTTCAGGCCGAATTCGTGCGACAGCAGCCTGGCCACGCCGAGGCCGCCCGCGCCTATCTGGCGCCCGATTGAGATGATCAGGTGAGATTCCATATCGCGATTGTTATGCGGTTTCTATTGTTTCGGGCGTTTTGGGGGATTCCGCCGCTGCGGCCTGCATAGCCTCCTGCTCGTGCTTGAAACTGCGCTTCAACTGGGCGAGCATGATCTCGGATACCACAAGGGCGGCAAGGTCGGAGGCGGGCATGCTGAGCCACACGCCGTCGGCACCGAACCAGAGGGGCAGTACCGCCAGGAAGGGCAGGAGGAAAATCAGCTGGCGGGAGAGCGAAAGGAAAATGGCCTTGTTGGCCAGACCTATGCTCTGGAAGAAATTCGAGATTACCATCTGGCGGCCGATGATGAAGAAAATCAGCACAGTGATCCGGAAGCCGCGGGCTGCCAGGCCGATCAGTTCTTCATCGTGGGTGAATAGGGACACCGCTGCACGGGGGAATACCATTCCCACGATAAAGCAGGTGAAAGTCACCACCAGGGCGCACTTGACGGTCAGGTTGAGCACCTCGAGCACGCGGTCGTACTGCTTCGCCCCGTAATTGTAACCTGCTATAGGCTGCATTCCCTGGTTGAATCCCATGACTATCATGAGGAACAGGAACACCAGACGGTTCACTATGCCGTATGCGCCGATGGCCAGGTCGCCTCCGTATCGCTTGAACTGGTTGTTGATGAATATCACCACGAAACAAGACGCCACATTCATCAGGAACGGTGCCAGGCCTATCGCGAGCGAACGTCTGGCGATGCCCCAGTCCAGTCCGAAAGTTTCACGGGAGAGGTGAAGGAATTCCCTCTTGTCGCAGATGATGCGCATGATCCAGACGAAGGCCACGAACTGGGAGATGATGGTCGCGATGGCGGCTCCCTGAATGCCCATGTCGAAGACGAAAATGAAAATGGGGTCGAGTATCGTGTTGAGAGTTACGGTCAGGATAGTGGCGTACATCGCTTTCTGGGGATGCCCTGAAACGCGGACTATGGAGTTCAGGCCGAAATACAGATGGGTTATGACATTTCCCAGCAGTATCGGGATCATGTAGCTGCGGGCATATGGCAGCGTGGCGTCGCTGGCTCCGAAAAAGCGCAGGATGGGATTGAGGAATGTCAGGGCTATCGCCGCGAACAGGGCGCCGACCAGCACGTTCAGGATGAACACGTTGCTGAGGACCTTCTTGGCTACCGGATAGTTCTTCTGGCCAAGGAGCACGGAAATCAGGGTGGCGCCGCCGACACCGACCAGGGTGCCGAAAGCGGCGGAGAGATTCATCAGGGGGAATGTAAGCGCCAGGCCGGAGATGGCCATTGGACCGCATCCCTGCCCGATGAAGATGCTGTCCACCATATTGTAGAGCGAGGAGGCCGTCATGGCGATGATCGCAGGCATCGCATATTGCTTCAGGAGCTTGCCGACCTTCTCGGTACCTAGTTCAAGGGGAATGTTTTCTGCCATATTATGCAAAGATACAAAAAACGGCCGACATTTTTCCGCCGCCCCAATTTTCCGCTGCAACGGACGCAGTTGACAATCAGCCGATTACAAGAGTTGATCCCCCTGTTTTTCAGGGGGATCAACTTGTATAAGTTCCTGATTTGCTGATGTGTACATTGCAGCGGAATTTTGGCGGCAGTCTCTCTTTACCGCAGCGGAAAGACTCATTTCACCTGATTTTTTCGTAACTTGCATCTGTTATGACCGGCGTTTCCCTCATTATCGCGTTCGTCGTGGCGATTGCCGCCATGATCCTGCTCATTTCAAAGCTGAGGGTGCATCCGTTCCTGGCCATCCTGCTGGTTTCACTGGTTCTGGCGCTGCTTGCGGGGATTCCCCTGACTCAGATTCCAGGGGTGATAGGCAGCGGATTCGCCTCCACTTTCACTTCCATCGGCATCGTCATCATCCTTGGGGCCTTCATAGGTACTGTGCTGGAAAAGACAGGCGCCGCACTCAGACTCGCCGACATGGTCATCCGGATGGTCGGCCGCAAGCGCCCGGCTCTGGCCATGGAGCTGATGGGCTGGGTCGTGTCGATCCCGGTTTTCTGCGACAGCGGTTTCGTGATCCTCGATCCGATCCGCCGTGCGATGGTACGGAAGACAGGTGTCTCGAGCGTCGCCATGACCGTATGCCTGTCATGCGGCCTCTATGTAGCCCACGTTTTCATCCCGCCGACGCCCGGTCCGCTGGCAGCGGCCCAGGCGCTCGGACTCGAAAACAATCTGCTGCTTGTCATCGGCATCGGTGTCCTCTGCTCGGTATTCCCGCTGATCGCCGGCTATTTCTTCGCCCGGGCCATCGGCAGGAAGGTAAGGAGTGAAGACGAGATGGATGGAAATAATGTGGGCGATGCGGGGTCGTACGAAGCGCTCAAGGCCGGTTTCGGCCGCCTGCCTTCCGGACTTGGCTCGGTGGCTCCGCTGATAGTGCCGATCCTGCTCATGGCAGTTTCTTCGGTAGCTTCCATGGCGCACTGGACGGGATGGGGCGCCGATATATGCCTTTTCCTGGGTACTCCTATCATGGCGCTGGCAGTCGGTGCAGTCCTGGCCATCTGCCTGCTTTTCTCCTCCGGGAAAGGGAAGTACTTCTATTCCTTGACCAACGACACGCTCAGGACGGTCGGGCCCATCCTTTTCGTGACCGCCGCCGGAGGCGTGCTCGGCAAGGTCATAGCCTCATCCGACATGGTGAACTACATTACGGCACATGCCGATACGGTCAAGAGTATCGGGATATTCTTCCCCTTCCTGCTGGCCGCCGTCCTCAAGACTGCGCAGGGTTCCTCCACGGTTGCAATCACTACTACGGCCGGCATCGTGGCACCGCTGATGGCGGCCCTCGGTTTCGTCACGCCGGTCGATGCGGCCCTGGTCGTCGTCGCCATCGGCGCCGGCGCCATGACCGTTTCACATGCCAACGACTCTTACTTCTGGGTGGTCACCAGTTTCGGCAAATTGTTTATCCACGACGGCTACCGCACCCAGACACTGATGACACTCGTCATCGGCCTGGCTTCCATGCTGGAAGTATTCCTGCTCAGCCTGTTATTCTGATCTTTCTGAACCTTTGGGATTGCAATCATGAAACGAAGAGACTTTATCAAGACATCGGCGCTGCTTGCAGTGGCGGCCGGGTCGGGTGAATTGATGAAGGCCGGGGCAATGCCGGCCGAAGGGATGTACACCGGACCGTCAGAGGCGGCAGGCCCCGAAACGGATGCGTGTCCTGAAGCAGAAGCTGTGCCGGATCCATTTGAGCCGGAAGAACCGGCCGCGGAGCGGCTCATCGTTTCCGCTCCCATGCTGCAGAACTTTGCAGAGACATCGATTGGAGTCGCCTTCGCGGTAAGCGCCCTGGCCAACGGCTATGTCCTTGTAGGTGAGAGCCCGGACCTGACCGACGCAAGGAAGGTCCTGTGCGGCGGTTATCGGGTTACGGACATCGACGACCGGGTTGTCCGTGTGCGCATTACCGGGCTCAAGCCCTCAACACGATATTACTACCGGATCGGGGCCGACCGCATCAGTTATGAAGGCGGCTACAGGATGAAGATTCTCGGTACGGAAGAAGACCCCAGGACATATAGTTTCACAACAGCAGGTGCAGGGACGGATGGCGGTTTCTGCGTAATAAACGATACTCATGCCCGCTGGGAGCCTTTCGGGCTGGCAATTGAGAAAATAGCGGCGCTGAGCCCCGCCTGTGTCATCTGGAACGGCGACGCCAGCAATGTGGAGGAAACTGTCGAAGCGCAGATCCGTATCTTCCTCAATCCGGCCGTCGGGCGGAAGGACTACGCCAGCGGGATACCATATCTGTTCTCACCAGGCAACCACGACAGCCGGGGCATGGCCAACCGACATCTCGAGAGGGTGTGGATGTTCAGGCAGCCCGAGGAACGGCTTCCCCGCGACTGGGACCTGGGGAGGAATTTTGCCGTCCGTCTCGGCGACATGGCGCTTATCGGACTCGATACCGCGGAAGACAAACTCGATACCAATCCGATCTTTGCAGGCCTTTTTACCAGCGGCCCGTACCGTGAGGCGCAGGTCGAATGGCTTCGCGACGCTCTCTCGCGCGAGGAGATACGCACCGCTCCTTTCCTGGTCGCTTTCTGCCATATACCTCTTTTCGACGACATTCCAAGCCACAATCCGGGAGACGTGGCCCCGGACGACAAAGATCCGCAGTACAGCACGGACTATGCATACTGGCAGCGCACCTGCGCCCGGCTGTGGGCCCCGCTGCTGGAAGAAGCCGGCTGCCAGGTGGTTATAACTGCACACCAGCACCGCTACCGTTATTTCGCCCCTGATGAAGGCCGCAGTTGGGCCCAGATTATCGGAGGCGGCCCTGAAATGGGGTTCACCGGTTCCGGTGAAAACCGCAGGGAAGATCCCGGCAAGTTCCCCACAGTCATTGAAGGCGCCGTCCGGGACGGCTGTCTCGGGATCACCGTCCACAACCTGCTGACCGATACCGTGCAGGACCGCTTCACCTACCTTCCCCGACGCTGACGCGGCCGCAGGGCCGGGCAATAGCGGCGATCCATAGAAGCATGCCGCTGTCGCCCCGGTCCTGAGCGCCAGAACACTTGGCGCCCTGGATTGTTTTGCCCCCTCCTCTTTTTCCGCTGCAACGGACGCAATTGACAGTCAGCCTATTATGCAAGTTGACCCCCTCCTTTTTCGAGGGGGTCAACTCATGTAAGTCCCTGATTGAATGATGCGTACATTGCAGCGGAAAAAGGGGCCGGCAGGCGGCGGGCGAAATGCGATTTGCATTTCTTGCAAACGCTGGCGATATTTGCCATACGGGGTCCGCACCATGCGGCCCTGACAAACAAAAGAGCGAAGGATATGAAGGGAAGGAATAAACCGGCAGTCAGGGCAAACGCCGTTCACCACATCTATCAGAACACCCGGAACGGGTACCTCATTTTCTATTCGGTCAAAGACTACCTGATTCTCTTTTCAGTCATCTCCGTATTCGCCCGCCGGTACGACATCCGGATCCTGGGAATCAGCCTTATGCCCGACCATATCCATCTTATCGTTTACGTACAGGATCCATATCGTTTCAGGGCTTTTATCCGGGAGTACACAAAAGTATTCACAAAGATGTACAACCGCCACTATCGCCTCTCCGGTCCTGTATTCAACACACCCTTCGGATGTGCGCCCAAATTGGCGCACAAGAGGATCCGCTCTGCCATCGCCTATGTCTTCAACAACCCGGTAGAGGGCCGGCTTGCGGTCGGAGTCGAGGAAGACCGTTGGAATTTCCTGGCCTACGCCGCCGAAAAGTCCCCGTTCTCGGAAAAACTCCGTATCGACAGGGCCCGCTGGGAGTTGCGGAAAGCGCTCTATACCGTAAAGGCCTGCAGGAAGGAGGGGCGATGGCTTGATTACACTGAAATCGGAAAGGTCACGGGGAAGTTGTCTTCCAGGGAACTCCAGCAGTTCACGGACTATGTGATACGCAAGTATAACTGCATCGACTATCAGGCAGCGATATCCTATTTCGAATCATACAGTAAGATGGTGATCGCCTTGAACGCCAACACTGGCAGCGAGTATGACCTGGCTGAAGATACCTACGGCAAAGACTACCGGTGCTACAGACCGATGATACGGGAACTGTGCTTCAACAAGGGCTACGACACCATGGAACGAGTCCTGAATCTGCCGGAGGCCGACAGGCGGCGTCTGGGACAGAATCTGATCAATGACACAGGCGCGACAGAAACAGAAGTCACCAAACTGCTCAGGCTATGATGCGGATAGGGCGGCTAACAGAGCACTGCAGCCTTTGAGTATGTCGTCGTAGGCGGTTTCGAAATCGCGGGTGTACCAGGGGTCGGCCACGTTTCTGTGCTCGCCGGCGTAGTCGAGCAGCATATGGACCTTGCCTTCCGGGTCGCCGCCGGCGATCCGGCGGATGTCGCGTAAATTGGCCTCGTCCATGCCGATGATGAGGTCATATCGTTGATAATCTGCAGCCCTCATCGGCCGTGCCGTCCTGGAGGCGTCATAGGGGATGCCATGACGTCGAAGGATTGAAGCGGCCTGAGGATAAATGGGATTTCCCCATTCATACTCGCTGACGGCCGCCGAAGCGACCTCGAATTCTCCAGACCGGCCGGCTTCCCCGGCCAGATGCTTGAACATAGCCTCGGCCATAGGGCTGCGGCATATGTTCCCCAAACAGATGAACAGGATTCTTGTCATGGCCGCAAAGATACGCAAATTTTCCGCTGCAACGGACGCATTTGACAATCAGCCGATTACAGTAGTTGATCCCCCTGAAAAACAGGGGGATCAACTTGCATAAGTCCCTGATTGACTGGTGTGTACATTGCAGCGCAAAATGGGGCGGCGGATAGAGTGGCGGTGGATAGAATGCAGCGAAAAATAGGGGCGGCGAAAACAAGGCGGCCTACTGTTTCTTTGGCTCCCGGCCGAAGTCCAGATCTATTTCGGACCAATAGCCAAGAGTATACATACCGTCAGCTTCAAATATACGCCAGTCCAGCGACAGTATCTGTTGCCTGGCCCAGCCGCGTATCCGGTCGGCCAATTCATCAGCGTTCTCCATACCTTTCAGTGCGTTGCCGCCCATCGAGAGACCGCAGTCTGTCAACCGTGCGGTCTCGTCGACTTCGATATCTTTTATGTAGATTGCGATCCTGCCCCGGCCTTTCAGTTCCGGAAACCGGTCATACGGAAAGCGTGACTTTATCAAGCCTATCCCGTCCCGAGACGGAATGCCGTCATGAAACAGATGATTGATGTAATTCAGTTGCCGCAGACAGCCTTTCCGAAATGAACAAAGGATTTCCTTGCTGTATCGGGAACTGAACCCCATATGAGCATACGAAAGCATCTCGCCGGAATAATCGTTGACACGGATGGAATCTCGGGATACCCATCCGGCACGGATGCGGCCTTCGTGACAGTAAGGCGCCAGCAGATCGCAAAGATCATCGTATCCAAATGTCCGCTGTATATCCACATATCTGCCGTTCTCCTCCTTACAGGTCCATGTATGGATGCTGTCCAGGTACAGATAGTCGTCCGCAATGCTCCAGCAACCGATATAGGCACGCCATAAAGCGGTAGATTCCAAATAGTTGTCATCCTGACCGATACCGATCCGTTTATTGATCTGACGCTGAAGAAGAGTATCCAGATCGAACAAGGGGCAATACTGCATCCCATATTCTTTCCCGTTCAGGACCAGCCGCTCGGGCGCCTGTTCGGTGCCCGACACGGGTATGGCGAGAATCAGCGTGAATAAAGCCAGGACAATCCGTTTCATAACCGGCTTGAGTTTCAATATTCATGCCACCTAAAGGCTGGCTATGAGACGGATAATAGTGTTGAGAAGACGGAGTAGCCAGGTGAGGACCGAGGCTGAGGTATCAGAGAGGATGCTCAGGAAGGAATAAAGCCAGGAGACGTCTGACAGTCCGGGGCCGCCTGAAAGATAGTTCGCGACCAGCGATGCGAGGCCGGCGGAGCCGACCGCCGCGGCGATGGCGTACATGACGGCGGTGGTCAGGGGGATGGCTGTCAGCGTGGTCAGCATGAAATACCTCGGGAATGTGCCGAAATACCACCAAGCCAACACCCCGCAGGTAGCCTGGCAGCACAGGCTGACGCTCAGTAGTTCCCATACCGTCCGGAGAAGTCTCGACCGGGTCTGAAGGCGGCTCTTCAACCAGGGATGGATCAAGAGAATGGAAAGGACTGCGGTGTATGACAGTTGGAAACCGATGTCCCGCGTAACCTCCGGATCGGCAATCATCAGGACGAGGGCGCTGCCGGCAAGTGCTGAAAGCCCGTCGCGGTCGCCTGAAATCAGCCCTGAAATCTCATAGACCGAAATCATGGTCACCGCCCTGCAGATGGACGGGCTGAGCCCCGATACCAGCGCATAGGCACCGAGAAGCGCCAGCGTGACCGCGCTTCTCGCGAGACGCGCCGCCCTGTGGCCTCCAAGCGGGGAGAGCAGCCTGACAAGCAGGGCGTAGATCAACCCTACATGCAACCCGCTCAGAGCAAGCAGATGCATGGCCCCGCTGCCTCGATAGGCTTCTTTAAGGTCCCATGAAAGGCCGCTCCTGTCACCTATGGAAAGCGCCCGCAGAACGGCCAGTTCGTCACCTTCCGGGACAAGCCCGGCGAGCCAGTCGGAAAATGAGGCCTTGCAGCCGGAAGCCCATAGGGAGATGGCCGAGGCTTCCCGTACCGGCGGCATCCTGCCTGTCTGCAGCGACGCCGCCCCGAGCAGCAGGAAGCATGTCAGTATAGGTACCCATCCGGGGCGGGAAAGGGCCCAAGCAGCACATACCATGGAGAGAGCCAATAATACGGACGGAGGGAACATAAACATGCTTCCCAGGGCGTTGCCGGCCAGAAAAGCCAGCGTGCACGGAACTATTTCCCTACCTTGCCACATCCCTTCAATTTTTCAGCAATGTACGATAATTTTTCATAACTTTGTATGATTCGACTTTCAAACCTGAACAATATGATAATCCTTGTCCTCAATTGCGGAAGCTCCTCGCTGAAATATCAACTCCTGGACATGAGGAGCGCCGAAGATTACACCCTGATGAAAAAGGGTCTGGTTGAACGTATCGGAGACGTCGTCCCCGACCATGCCGCCGGCATAAAACTGGTGCTCGATGCACTGGTAAGTCCGGAGGAAGGCGTGATAGATTCACTCGACCGCATCGAGGCGGTCGGACACCGCGTGGCGCACGGCGGCGAGTTTTTCGATTCCAGCGTGCTCGTGACCGATGACGTGATGGACAAGATCGACCGCTGCTGCGAACTGGCTCCGCTCCACAATCCGGCCAACCTCATGGGTATCAAGGCCGTGGCGCAGCTGATGCCCGGCAAGCCGCAGGTCGCGGTATTTGACACGTCGTTCCACCAGACGATGCCCGACTACGCATATATGTACGCGCTTCCGTACCGTTTCTACGAGAAATACCGTCTCCGCCGCTACGGTTTCCACGGCACAAGCCACAAATTCGTGGCTGAAAAAGCCTGCAGATTCGTGGGCATGGACATCAAGAAGAGCCGCATCATCACCTGCCATCTCGGGAACGGAAGTTCCATCACCGCCATCAGGAACGGTGAAAGCGTAGACACCTCGATGGGCTTCACGCCCGTGGAGGGAGTAGTGATGGGCACCCGTTGCGGCAATCTGGACGTCGGAGCCGTAACTTTCATCCAGGAAAAGGAGAATCTCGACTATAAGCAGGTGAATTCCCTCCTCAACAAGAAGAGCGGCCTGCTGGGCATTTCCGGCGTATCGAGCGACAACCGCGATATAGAAGCCGCTGCGGCTACCGGCAACGAGCGCGCCATCCTCGCACGCAAGATGCTGGCCTACAGTATCAAGAAATATGTCGGCGCATATGCCGCCGCTCTCGGCGGTGTCGACCTTATCGTATTCACCGGAGGCATAGGAGAGAACGCCTGGCCTGTCCGTGAACAGGTATGCGAAGGCCTTGAATTCCTAGGAATCGATTTCGACGCCCAGGCCAATGCTGTCCGCGGCAAGGATGTCGTGATCACACGTCCGGGCTCCCGCGTCAAAGTCGTGGCCGTAACGACAAATGAAGAGCTTGTCATCGCCACCGACACCATGAATATCGTCAATAACAAATAAAACCGCACTCTGATATTATGATTACCAACTTCAACGAAATGTTCGAAGCGCTCCGCAGCAGGAGCCGGAAACGTATGGTCGCCGCCTGGGGCGTGGATGACCACACCATCACCGCGGCCTCCCTGGCCATCGAAAAAGGCATCGTCGACGTCACTCTGGTCGGCGACAAGGACAAGATCCTTGAAGTCTGCAAGAACGAGAAAATCGACCCGGCCATCTTCACCATCATCGACAACAAGGACGAACTCAAGTCCATCGCCCAGGCTGTCGGCATGGTGCGCGACGGCGAAGGTGACATTCTGATGAAAGGCCTCTGCAGCACGGACAAATACATGCGCGGCATCCTCAACAAGGAGCGCGGCCTCCTGCCTCCGAAAGCTGTCCTCAGCCATGTGGCCGTAATCGAGAACCCGAACTATCCCAAGCTGATAATCGTGAGCGACATGGCCGTCATCCCGCTTCCTGACTTCAAGCAGAAGATCGCCATCTGCAAGTACCTTGCCTCCACCGCCCGTGCCCTTGGCATCGAGAAACCGAAGGTGGCCGCCGTCGCCGCTACCGAGCAGATGCTCGACGGCATGCCGGCCTGCGTTGAGGCCGCCTTGCTGGCCAAGATGTCCGACCGCGGCCAGATCGCCGGCTGCGTAGTCGACGGTCCTCTTGCCCTTGACGTGGCCATCGACCCCGAGTCGGTCGCCATCAAGAAGATCAAGAGCCCGGTCGCCGGTGATGCCGACTGCCTCCTTTTCCCGAACATCGAGTCCGCAAACGTATTCTACAAGGTCAACTCCAAACTCTGCAAAGGCGTCCGTCAGGCGGCCATCATGGCAGGCGGCATGGCCCCCTGCGTGCTCTCCAGCCGCGCCGACAGCATCGACACCAAGTTGAACTCCATCGCTCTGGCCGCCCTTACCGCAAAATAGTCCCGTATGAAGATCCTTGCCATCAATCCCGGCTCCACCTCGACCAAGATCGCGGTGTTCGAAGACTACGAGCAGGCTTTCACCAAGACGCTCCGTCACTCCGCCGAGGAGATCGGAAAATATCCCAACATCGTCTCCCAGTTCGAATTCCGCAAGAAGATGATCGTGGAGGCGCTCAGGGAGAATGACATCGCGCTGAAGGAAATCGCGGCAATCGTCGGCCGCGGCGGTCTGCTGCGCCCCATCCCTTCCGGCGTGTATGAGGTCAATGAGCGCATGCTCGAAGACCTGCGCTCCGGCCAGTACGGCGAACACGCCAGCAACCTGGGCGGCATCCTGGCCCACGCCATCGCGCAGGAGATCGGCTGCCGTGCATTCATCACCGACCCGGTCGTCGTCGACGAACTGTGCGACCTGGCCCGCGTAGCCGGCCATCCGCTCTTCAAGCGCATCTCCGTGTTCCACGCCCTCAACCAGAAGGCAATCGCCAAGATGTATGCTGCACAGCAGGGAGTAAAGTATGAGGACCTGAACCTCATCGTGGTCCATCTGGGCGGCGGCACTTCGGTCAGCGCCCACTGCAAGGGCCGCGTGATCGACACCAACAACGCCCTCAACGGCGACGGCCCGTTCAGTCCCGAACGCTCCGGCGGCCTTCCGGCGCAGCAGCTGGCCGACATCTGCTTCAGCGGAAAATACACTCCCGTGGAGGTGAAGAAGATGATCAACGGCCGCGGAGGTACGGTAGCCCATCTGGGTACCAACGATTTCATCGAAATCGAGAAAAAGATGGCCGACGACCCGCACTTCAAACTGATCGCCGACGCCTATGTCTACAACATCGCCAAGGAAATCGGCGCTATGGCCTCCGTGCTCAAGGGAAAGGTGAATGCCATCCTCCTGACGGGCGGTATCGCCTACGGCAAGCCGATGATGGCGAACCTGGCCTCCTATGTCGACTGGATCGCCCCTGTAAAGGTCTATCCCGGCGAAGATGAAATGGGAGCCCTGGCCCACAACGGCCTCTCGGTCATGCAGGGCCGCGAAGTAGCGAAAGTTTACTGACAATGAAAAGAATACTGACACTGTTCATGGCACTGCCGCTGTTTCTGGCGGCAGTGCCTGTTTTTGCCCAGGGCGGCAAGGCCGTTTCCGGCTCCGGCCCCCGTGCGGACGGCTATTACAAGGACATATTCATGGACGGCGGGTGTTCCCTCAACTCATATCCCGACCTTCCTGCCGCAGACTGGCTGGGCCTGTCGCTGGAACAGCTCTCCACTGCGGAGAGACTCCTAATGACCTCCGTCGATACCCTTATGCAGAATTATCTGCTGGTGGGCAATCCCCTCGACGAAAACGGCGCCCTGCTCTATCCCGACGGCGCCCCCCGTTTCCGTGTGGTATATGTCAACGGCGGAAAGGCCCTCGGCCACACCAAATCCCTCACTGCGGAAGGCCGCGAGCGCTTCCGCACTTATCTGAAGAACGGCGGCAGCTACCTCGGCACCTGCGCAGGTGCCTTCATGGTAGCCCAGGGGGCTGTACGCGACACCGGCTACGTGCCGCGCCCGGAGTATCTCTGCACCTGGCCCGGCTGGGTCGTAGGGACCGGCCTCGAGACTTCCGCCACCGGGATGACCGTGGAACCCGGCTCGCCGCTGCTGAAATACTATGATTTCGGAGGCGACATGCAGATAGACAGCGTCCGTCACAACGGCGGATGTTACGCCTATATGGACGAAAATGTCCCTGCAGGGACGGAAGTTCTGCTCCGCTACATAGGCGACACCTTGAAACTCAAGAAATCCATCCACCAGAAAGTAAGCGCGTGGGCATGGAAAGAGTCGGAGCAGACAGGACGCATAGTGGCCATCGGATCGCATCCCGAGCGTATGGTGGAAGGCGACCGTCTGGAACTGATGGCAGCCATGATCCGCTATGCGATTGACGGGAACGGGCTTCCCCGCCTTAAGGGTGTGCTTGCAAACGGGGTCGCAAGGGAAATGATCCGCACTACGGGCGACAATGATCCCGATTTTACCAGAATCGGAGACCGCCAGTACCATCATTTCGCAGTCGACGTGCCGCGCGGCGTGAAAGAAATCGAAGTCGAACTCAAGGCACCGGACAAATTGACCGGCCGGTACGATCTCTGGCTTTTTGCGGACGGACAGGATTTCGCTTTCCGGGACAGGGCCCGCTACAAAAATGTCAATCACGGAACCGACAAGAAATTCACGATTCCGGTTTCAAAGCCGGGCCGCTACTACATCTCCGTTTTCTGCGCCACTGCGCCGGACACCGTGGATACCTTCTACGGAGTACAGTACACAGGCCGTACGGACGTTTTGAACGGGGTTCCATACATCATCAAAGTAAGTTGGTAAAGCCTGCACGGACACAAAAAAGGGGGCGCCCATGCGGGCGTCCCCTTCATTTTGTCACAACTGTCTGTTAACGCTGGTTGATGTTCTTGTCGATCAGGTCGTTGGCATCGATCTCATCCTGAGGGATGGCGAAGATCCAGCGGGGATCGTTGGCAGGAACCTGCAGGACCGAAGAGACTGCCGGGACGTGGTTGGCTCCGGTACGGTCGAGGGGCAGATTGAGGCGCTTCAGGTCGAGGAAGCGGTGTCCCTCGCCCCAGAGCTCGATACGGCGGTAGGTGTAGATCTCATCGAGGAGGTCCGCTCCCGTCTTCGTGCTCTTCTCATAACCGCTGTCGCGGGTCTTGTTCAGGTCATAGAGGTACTGCTGGGCAGCGGCATCGTTGCCGGCCTTGGCGGAGGCCTCGGCGGCGATCAGGTACATCTCGCCCAGACGCATGTAGTTGGCATCGGCCACCGAGCTGGTGTAGTCGGCCACGGCGAACTTGCGGTTCATGTAAGGGAATCCCTTATACGACTTGGTCGGCAGGGTCCAGGCGGTTCCAGTGGGATCGAAGAGGGTCTTGCGGATGTCGGTGTCGGGGATCTTATCATACAGGGCACTGTTGATGCACTTCGGCGCGCTTCGTATGTTCGAGGAGTTGAAGTTCCAGGACATGTAGGCCATGAATCCGTAGAAATACAGGGTCTGGTCGGTGATCATTTCGAAGCCCCACATCCATTCGGGGTTGGAGGTGCTGTTGAAACCGTCGCAGTACTGCTCCTGAGTCATCAGGCGGGCATCGCCGCTGTTGATGGCAGCGTCGGCATACCTCTTCGCGGCATCCCAGTCCTGCATCACGAGGGCGACGCGGGCGCGGATACCGTTGGCGGTACCGCCGGTGATGTCGGTCAGCGAGGAGTAGTTCAGGTACGGGTTCGACTTGTCGCTGAGCAGAGGGATGGCCACATCCAGGTCGGAGACGATCTGTGCGTAGACGTCGGCGAGCGAGGAAAGCGGCTGCTTAGGCTCGGCCGGGTCGACCACGATGGGGCAGGTCAGGTAGGAGTTTGCTCCGCCCTTCACGTAACGGTCGCCGTAGAGCTGCGCCAGCCAGAAATAGGAGTTGGCACGATAGACAAGGGCCTGGCCCTTGATCATGTTCTTCTGGCCGTCGGGACCGGTAACGCCGTCAATCCTCGAAAGGATCATGTTGGCATTGGATATCCACTTGTAGCAGAGCAGCCAGGGATAGTAGGTCAGGTAAGAATCGGGGTTGCGGGAAGCGGTCCACTTCACCTCGCCGGTGTTGGTCCACCAGCCGTTGCCGGCTGCCGGGAAGACGAGGTCCTCACCCAGGCAGTCCATGGCGATCTGGAAGGAAGGATAGCCGCCGATGTTCTGGCGGGAGAGATACTGCGCCACCATCGACTTGTGGGTACCGTTGAGCGCGGCCTCCAGGTTGTCGATATTGGAGAGCACGAACTCCTCGTCGTAGGAACTCGTCGGGGAGGTTTCAAGGAAGCTTTCGCTGCAGGCTGCAAGGCCGAGAACGACGGTCAGGCAGGCAAATATGTTGAGAATTTTTTTCATATCGGATAGCTTCTTTTAATTAGAATTGAATGTTGAGACCCATCGAGATCGTGCGGGCCGGGGAGTATGCGTTGTATGAAGTACCGCCGAAGTTGTACTGCGGGTCCATACCCTTGCGGGCGCAGAAGAGGTGCAGGTTCTCGACGCTGCCGTAGATCTGGATTCCACCGAGGTCGATGGCTTCGGCCCAGCGGCGCGGGAAGCTGTACGACAGGGAGACGTTGCGGAGGTTGAGGTACGAGGCGCTGGTCAGCCAGCGGCTGGAACCCTGGTTCAGGTAGGTGTTGCGCTGTCCGTCGGCGCGCGGCACGGTGGTCACGTCGCCGGGGTTCTGCCAGCGGTTCAGGATATCCACATGGAGTGAAGAGCCGTAGCCCGAGTAGGACATCATGGAGCCGTAGGTGGTATCGTACTTGAGGCCGCCGAGTCCGAAGGTCGTCAGGACGGAGAGGCTCAGGTTGCCGAAGGAGAGAGTGGTACCAAGCGAACCATAGAGGTCCGGAATGGAGGTGCCCACATAATATTTGTCAGCCTGGGTGTAGTCATTTACAGTCGTGCGGCCTTCTCCAGTGTAGTTTCCGTCGTCGTCATAACCGCCCTTGTAATAAAGGCTCTCACCGGTCTGGGGATCGACGCCTGCCCATTCGTACATCCAGAAGTCATACATCGAGTGGCCGACCATGTATTTCTTGGTGCCGCTGATGATCTGGTCCTGCATCGGAGGGAGTTTGGTGATCTCGTTCTTCAGGTGCGAGAGGTTGAGGTTCACGTTCCAGGTGAAGTCGCGGGTGCGGACGATGTCGGCGCCCAGCTGGACCTCGATGCCCTGGTTGTACATCGTACCGATGTTCTGCCACTGGCTCGTCACGCCGGATGAGGTCGGGAGCGGAACGGCGAACAGCAGGTTGTCCGAGATACGGTGGAACCACTCGACCTGGCCAGTGATGCGGTCGCGGAAGAGACCGAACTCGAGGGCTACGTCGAAGCTCATGTTCTTCTCCCATTTCAGGTCTTTGTTACCTGCAGAGGTGCTCTGGATGAAGCCCGGGGTGTTGGCGTTACGGTTGATGCCGTAGAGCGACTGCCATGCATACCAGGAAGAAGTACCGTCGTTACCCACGGAACCGTAGGATGCGCGGAGCTTGGCTGCGGAGATCCAGGGCACTGCCGCCATGAACGGCTCCTGGTCGATACGCCAGGATCCGCCGACGGACCAGAAGTTACCCCAGCGGGAGTCCTTGTAGAAACGGGAAGAACCGTCGCGGCGGAACGAAGCCGACAGGTAGTAGCGGTGGTCGTAGTTGTAGTTGAAACGGGAGAGGTAACCCTCGGTCGTGTAGATATCGCGGTAGCCGGTGAGGGAGTTGATCGTGGTGAAGTTCACCAACTCGGTGTTGCCTTCAGCGATAAGACCCTGCTTGAAGCCGCGGAAGTAGCGGTACTGGTTGCGGTAGCTCTCGTGACCGATCAGGAAGTCGACCGTGTGGCGGTTGAAGGTCTTGTTGTAGGTGAGCAGCTGGTTGAGGTTCACCGTGTCGTAGCGGTAGTGCTCGTTGTCGGCGCGGCCGGCGGGGGAACCGTCACCCACGTGCGGGTTGTCGAACGAGGAGTTCAGGTAGTTGCGGGTATCGTAACCGACGTTGACCGAGAACTTCAGGCCCTCGAAGAAGATGATGTCGACATAGGCGCGGGTGTTGAGGATGTCCCTCTTGTAGAGGTCCTCGTTCCAGAGGGTCTCGGCCACGATGTGGCGGCCCGGGGAGGCGCTGCCACCGCGGTTCGTCCAGTCGTACACCAGGTTGCCGAGTTCGTCATATACATAGGAGCCGTCGGCGTTGTGCTCGTGGATCGGGTAGATGGGACCGATGTTGCGGCCGAAGTAGAACGGGTTGATGTAGCCGGTGCTGGATCCGGTGCTGGTGGAAGAGCCGCTGGACATCGTGCCGGCCATGTTCAGACCGGTCTTCAGCCACTTGCGGGGCTGGACGTTGACGTTCATACGGGCGTTGAAGCGCTCCATGTAGGAACGGATGGAGTAGCCCTGGTCGTTAAGGTAACCCAGCGAGAAGTAGTAGTCTGCTTTCTGCGAGGCGCCGCCGGCGGACATGGTATATTCCTGGCGGTGACCGAGGCGTTCAACTGCCTTCTGCCAGTCGAGGTCTTCAGGATAGAGGAGCTTCGCGGAGCTGTTGAGTTTGCCGTCAGTGCCGACGAGCTGGTCGTTGGGCACGTTGTAAGGGTTGTTGCCCAACTGGCCGACGAGTTGCTGGGAAGCGGCCGCGGAGGCTTCGGCTACCGAACCGTAGGTGCCGGCGGTCACGAAACCGTTGCGGAGGATTTCCCACTCCATGGGGACATACTGGTCCGCACCGAGGCGCTCGTATTCGGGAATACCGCGGGTGCTGAAACCGTGGTTGATACGGACGCTGAAGTTGATCTTCTCGCTGCGGCCCTTCTTCGTGGTGATCAGCACCACACCGTTGGCGGCGCGGGCACCGTAGAGGGCGGAGGAGGCGGCGTCCTTAAGGACTGTCAGGCTCTCGATATCGTCGGAGTTGATGTTGGAGATGGAACCGTCATAAGGCACACCGTCCACGACGTAGAGCGGGGAGCTGTCGGCGTTGATTGAGCCGAAACCGCGGATACGGATGCTTCCCGAGGAACCGGGCTGGCCGGAAGCGGAGGTGAACTGCACACCGGAGGTGATACCTTCGAGGGCGTTGGTGGCGTTGGTCACGGGGCGGGCCTCGAGCTTCTTGCTGTCGAGGGCTGCGGCCGAACCGGTAAAGTCTTTCTTATTGACGGTACCGAAAGCGACCACCACCGTCTCCTGCAGGCTTTCCGTATCGGGAGCCAGCATGACGTTGATGAGAGTGCGGCCGTCAACGATCACTTCCTGGTTTACGTAGCCGATGGAACTGAAGATCAGCACGGCATTGCGGGGGACGTCGATGGAGTAGTTACCGTCGGCGTCAGCGGCGGCACCGGTCATCGTTCCCTTGACCTGGAGGGCTGCGAAGGGAACACTTTCGCCGGTGGCGGCGTCAGTCACCTGACCCTTGACAGTGATATTCTGTGCAACGGCTATGTTGCATGCTAAAACTGTCAAAAGGGAGGCGAGCAAAAGTCTTAGTTTCCTCATAAATGATAGTTTAGATTAAAAAAATAGTTGTTTTAGGTAGTTCTCAAATTTTGTCAGTACAGTTAATTAAGGCAAATATACGGAATTTCCCTAAAACTACAAAATCGGACACAAAAAAAGGGGCGTTTCTGCTGACAGAAACGCCCTTTCGGACAAGGGAATGATTGTCCCGGTTAGTCCTCGAACTTCTGGTTCAGGAGTTCGATCATCTTGATCACGGCGTTGGAAATACGCGTGCCGGGGCCGAAGATGGCGACGGCACCGTCGCGATAGAGCTCGTCGTAGTCCTGGGCGGGGATCACACCGCCGACCACCACGAGGATGTCCTCACGGCCGAGTTTCTTGAGTTCAGCGATGATCTGGGGGACAAGGGTCTTGTGGCCGGCGGCCAGCGAGGAGACGCCCACGATGTGTACGTCGTTCTCGACAGCCTGGCGTGCAGCCTCTTCCGGGGTCTGGAAGAGCGGGCCCATATCCACGTCGAAACCGCAGTCCGCATAGCCGGTAGCAACAACCTTGGCGCCGCGGTCGTGACCGTCCTGGCCAAGTTTGGCAATCATGATACGGGGCTGGCGGCCCTCCTTCTTGGCGAATTCGGCGACCATCTTCCTGGCGGTCTCGAACTCGCTGTCGTTCTTCACTTCCGAAGAGTAAACACCGGTATTCATACGGATCACAGCTTTATAACGTCCGACAATCTTTTCGCATGCATCGGAGATCTCGCCCAGGGTGGCGCGAGCCTTCGCGGCCTCGATGGCCAGGGCGAGCAGGTTGCCCGTCTTGGTCTCGACGGCGTGGGTGATAGCGTTCAGGCAGGCCTGGACCTTTGCTTCGTCGCGGTTGGCGCGGAGCTCCTTCAGGCGGGCGATCTGCGATTCACGCACCTTGGTGTTGTCCACGTCGAGGATCTCGATGGGATCCTCGTGGGCAAGGCGGTACTCGTTGATGCCGATGATCTTCTCCAGACCGGAGTCAATCCTGGCCTGCTTGCGCGCGGCGGCCTCCTCGATGCGGAGTTTCGGGACACCGGTCTCGATGGCCTTGGCCATACCGCCGAGGCTCTCGACTTCCTGGATGTGCTCCCAAGCCTTGTGGGCGAGCTCGTTGGTCAGGCTCTCAACATAGTAGGAACCGGCCCAGGGGTCGATGGAACGGCATACCTGGGTCTCTTCCTGGATGTAGATCTGCGTGTTGCGGGCGATACGCGCGGAGAAGTCGGTCGGCAGGGCGATGGCCTCGTCGAGCGCGTTGGTGTGGAGGCTCTGGGTGTGGCCGAGAGCTGCGCCCATGGCCTCGATGCAGGTACGTGCGACATTGTTGAACGGATCCTGTTCGGTGAGGCTCCAGCCGGAGGTCTGGCAGTGGGTACGGAGAGACTGGCTCTTCGGGTTCTTCGGATTGAACTGTCCCACGATCTTGGCCCACAGCATACGGGCGGCGCGCATCTTGGCGATTTCCATGAAGTGGTTCATGCCGATGGCCCAGAAGAACGACAGGCGCGGTGCGAATGCATCCACGTCGATGCCGGCCTTGATACCGGTGCGGATATATTCCATACCGTCGGCCAGGGTGTAAGCCATCTCGATGTCGTTGGTGGCGCCGGCTTCCTGCATATGGTAGCCGGAGATGGAGATCGAGTTGAACTTTGGCATGAACTGCGAGGTGAAGGCGAAGATGTCGCCGATGATGCGCATCGAGAACTCCGGAGGATAAATATAGGTGTTACGCACCATGAACTCCTTGAGGATATCGTTCTGGATGGTACCGGCCATCTCTTCGAGCTTCACGCCCTGCTCCAGACCGGCCACGATGTAGAAGGCCATGATCGGGAGGACGGCGCCGTTCATCGTCATGGAGACGGACATCTTGCCGAGCGGAATCTGGTCGAAGAGGACCTTCATGTCCTCGACGGAGCAGATAGACACGCCAGCCTTGCCCACGTCGCCAACCACGCGCGGGTGGTCTGCGTCGTAACCGCGGTGGGTCGCAAGGTCGAAGGCCACGGAAAGGCCTTTCTGGCCGGCGGCCAGGTTGCGGCGGTAGAAAGCGTTGGATTCCTCAGCCGTGGAGAAGCCGGCATACTGACGGATGGTCCAGGGCTTGTTGACGTACATTGTGGAGTAAGGTCCGCGGAGGAACGGGGCTACGCCGGCGGCGTAGTTGAGGTGTTCCATTCCTTCGAGGTCGGCGGCCGTATAGAGCGGCTTCACGTCGATTTTCTCAGGGGTGTGCCAGAGTTCTTCCTGGCCGGCAGGGCAAGCGCACTTGGGCGCGGCGCCCATCTTATAGTCAATATCGTTGAATTTCGGTCTCATTGTCTCTCCTCCTGATTAAAGTTCCTTGACTCCCAGGGCTTTCTGGTATTCCTTGAGGGTATCCAGCACATTGCACTTGACGTGGATGTAGTGGTTGATGCCCTGCTCTTCGAGCTGGGGACGGCACTCGGGATCACCGGCTACCACGACGATAGCCTTGTCGCCGATGAGTTTGGCGATCTTCGGGACGTTCTCGAGATATTCGTCATCGGCGGAGCAGGCCACCACGATGTCGGCCTTGGCGGCAAGGGCAGCCTCGACGCCTTCCTCGATGGTCGCGAAGCGGTTGTTGTCCACCACCTTGATGCCGGCGACGGCGAAGAAGTTGCTGGAGAACTGGGCGCGGGCGCGGCACATTGCCAGGTTGCCGAAGGTCAGCATGAACGCCATGGGCTGGCGGTCGTTGCGGTCGGTGGCAAGGCGCATGGCCTCGAACGGCTGGGCGCCGCGGTAAGCGCGGAGAGGCTCGGCCATCTTCTCGTCGCAGCCGCATGCTTTCTCTTCGCAGCAGCCGCAGTCGCGGGTGACGATATCCTTGGTGATCTCCTCACCGGCCTTCTCGAGGAAGTTCGGGAACTGGTTGGTACCAAGCAGGGTCTCGCGGCGCTGTGCCAGGAGTTTGTCTTTCTTGTCGGAGACGGCCTTGACCTGCTCCTGGACGAAGCCGGCCTTGAAGGCCTCGGTATATCCGCCTTTCTCCTCTACGGTCTTGAAGAGGTTCCATGCGGAATCGATGATCGACTGGGTGAGTTCCTCGATATAATAGGAACCGGCGGCCGGGTCGATGATCTTGTTGAAATGGGACTCTTCCTTGAGGACCGACTGAACATTGCGGGCGATACGGTTGGAGAATTCACCCGGAGCGCGGAAGGCGTCGTCGAACGGGACGACCTCGATGGAATCGACGCCGGCGATGGCGGCACTCATGGTCTCGGTCGTGCCGCGGAGCATGTTGACGTATGCGTCATAGACGGTCTGGTTCCAGCGGCTGGTCACGGCGTGGACGTGCATCTTGCAGGCGCAGTCGCAGTCGACGCCCCAGGCCTTCACGATGTTTGCCCAGATCACGCGGCCGGCGCGGAACTTGGCGATCTCCATGAAGTAGTTGGAACTGATGCCGAAGGTAAATTTGATGCGGCGGGCGACCTCGGCGGCGTCAAAGCCCAATTCAGTCAGACGGGCGATGTACTCGTTACCGATGGCTACACCGAATGCCAGTTCCTGCACGAGGCTGGAGCCGGCGTTGTTGAAATCGTAGGCCTGGACGTTGATGACCTTGATCTTCGGGAAATCGGCGACGGCCTTGACGGCGTCGGCCAGGAATCCGTAGGCTTTCTCCTCGCAGAAAGTGCCCTTCACGGTGAGACGGTGCAGCGGGCTGAAATCGAAGGAGGCGCGTACCTCTTCAGGTTTCAGGCCCTGCTTGCGCACGACTTCCAGGAAGCTCCTGAGCGTTTCGGCGCTGTGCTTGGGGCAGCATTTGCGGAAGTTGATCTCGACTGCGGGAATGCTGATGCCTTTCAGGAGGGCTTCCATCTCTTCGACGGAGAGGTCCTTCTTGTCGGCCAGGATGAAGCCGAGGGACTCGACCCCCTTGTTGAGGATGTCGAGAGCTTCCTCGTTAGCCTTTTCAATTCCAACGCAGAGGCAGATGTCCTGGCGGGTGAGCCAGTTGTTGTCGTTCTTGATACCGCGGACGAAGGGGAACTGTCCGGGCATCTCGCCGAGAGACTTGATGTCCCCGAGGTTCTCCGCACGGTAGTACGGACGGACCGGGAAACCTTCGTGGGTCTTCCAAACGAGTTTCTTCTCGTAGTCGGCCCCCTTCAAGTCCTTGATAATTACCGCATCCCACTGTTCTGTCGAGACAGGGGGAAACTCAGTAAACAGTTTTTCAGCCATTTTTTACAGTTTGTTTTAATTATAGTGTGTCTGTTTTTCTTCGCTGATAATGCAAGAATCTGCAAATTTAGGATTAATTTCTTATATTTGAAACCTAAAACACCGCCATGAAAAGAATTTTGACACTGCTCGCCATCTGCTGCATGGCACTGAGCCTTCACGCACAGGAAATCCAGCCGGCCATCGACAGCAACGCATTCCAGCCCGACGAATCGGTCGCCTTCGCCCAATACGACACCCTCGCCCTGGAGATGGACTTCTACTTCCCGAAAGATGATTCGGAGAGCCATCCCTGCATCATCTATTCCTATGGCGGCGGCTTCATAGACAACAACCAGCGCCATTTCGATACGCGCCGGCTCTGCCGCATGCTTGCCGACGACGGTTTCGTCGTGGTCGCGACCAACTACCGTCTCGGCTTGCGGGGAGTAAAGTTCGAAGGTGTGAGCGGAATGGTCAAACCGCTTGAGAACGCCATACTCATGGCCGCCGAGGATGTGATGAAAGTAACCCGCCACGTCATCGACTACGCGGGAGAACTTACGGTCGATCCGTACCGGATCATCCTTATCGGCAGCAGCGCCGGGGCCATCACATCACTGCAATGCGACTGGGAACGCTGCAACAGGAGCGAACTGGCGCAGAAATATCTCCCCGAGGGATTCCGCTACGCAGGAGTGATTTCCTTTGCCGGCGCCATCTTCTCGCGCCAGGGACTGGATTATCCACATGACACCCCCGCCCCCACCCTGTTCCTCCACGGAACGGCCGACAGGCTGGTGCCTTATAAACAGATAAGATTCTTCGGCATCGGATTCTACGGTTCCAACGCCATAGAGCGGGAATTCAAGCAGAACCACTACTCGCACAAGATCATCCGTTTCACCGATGAAGGCCACACGGTAGCCGCCCGCTACTTCACGAACTACGACGACATACTCTGGTTCTACCGCCACATGGTCAGGGACGGCCATCATTACGAAATCGACGAGACATTCTCCGACCCCTTCAGGAAACGCTCTTCGTGGGACACCGCGGACCCCGGGGCGCTGTACAAATAATCCCTTCCTAGCACTCAGGAAGACATGCGTATCCGCCGCGCCGCCGGCAGGAGAGAATTTGTCCGTGAGCCGAGATTCTTGACGAATCCCAGGCCCAGGCCCTGGTATGTGAGCAGCAGATAACCGCGCGGTGCATCGGGAAACGCCAACGGTTCTTTCGACAGAAACTTCAGCGCCTCTTGGCGGCTTACCTCAACCACTGCATAGGAAAGCCCTTCCAATTCCCCGCGCTCGGCCGCGAGAGCGAAATCGGCTTCCGGTACGAGATCGCGGCCCTTCCGGGTTGCGACGGCAGTCCCTGAAGCAATCACTTTCAGCCGCTTCTCCAGCATGGCAAGAGCCCCGGCCAGCGGTGCAGACGCCTGTTTGACCATATCTTTCCTCTCTATAGTCACAAACTTCTTCATGCCTTGCGGATCAATGATGCGAAAAAGCCTTCCCCTTTATCAATGCCGGGATAGAAATGTCTCATTCCCATGAGTCCGCCCCCGAGTTCCTCACATATCCAGGTCACGTTGTCTTCATTCTCCAATGGATTGAAAGTACATGTGGAGTAGATCAGGAATCCTCCGGAAGCCAGTGAAGGCCACATGTCTGCCAGTATCCGTCTCTGCCGTGCAGCGCACAGGCGGACGGTGTCCGGCGACCATTCCGCGACGGCCCTGGAATCCTTGCGGAACATCCCCTCCCCGGAGCAGGGGGCGTCCACGACGGCGATGTCGAAAAAACCGCGGATGGCCGAGAAGGCGGAGGGATCGGAAGAAGTGACGGCGACATTGGAACGGCCCCATCTTGCCACATTTTCGGCAAGCACGGTCGCCCGTGACGGGACAACCTCGTTCGCTACGAGGATGGACGTATCGTCCATATGCGAAAGCAGTTGCGTCGTTTTCCCCCCGGGAGCGGCGCAAAGGTCAAGCACGCGGACCTCTCCCCCGCCGCAGGCGACAAGCGCCTGATCGAAAAGAACGCCCACATACATGGATGACGCCTCCTGGACATAGTATGCTCCCGCATGGAAGAGCGGGTCGAGAGTGAAGGACGGTCGCCCGTTCAGATAGAATCCCTCTCCCGGCGCCCATTCCACCGGATCGCCTGCAAGCGCGCCGAAATGCCGGCGCAGTTCCTCCACCGGCATCTTGAACGGATTGACCCTCACCGACACCGGGGGCTCTTCCTCCAATGCCGAAAGGATCTTATCAGAGAGTACTGTTCCGAGCCTCTCGCGCAAATCGTTGACAAATTGAGCAGGAAACACTATTTTTGCGGGTGCTTAACCAGACAAAGATAGCAAAAAATGCAAAACGTCTATTTCGAACGGGAATGCATCGCCGTGGATGACGCCGAATTCGACGGGTTCCGCTCCCGCTTCAGGGAAATAACCGCGGGAGGAGGATTGGTCCGCAACCGCGACGGACAGTATCTCCTCATCTTCCGCCACGATATATGGGACCTGCCCAAAGGGAAACTGGAGGACGGAGAAAGCATCGAAGAGTGTGCGCTCAGGGAGGTCGGTGAAGAGACCGGACTCCATGACCTGATCCTGGACAAGCCGGTTTGCATCACACATCATACATATACCCTGTCAGGAGAGAAAATACTGAAGCACACCCACTGGTATCTGATGCACGACGACCGCCCGGAGCCCCTGCTCCCCCAGGCCGAAGAAGATATCACCCGGGCTGAATGGGTGGAAAAAAAGTGCCTCCCGAAGTATCTGGAAGGCACTTATCCCTCAATAATCGAGGTATTCGTCAGCGCAGGTCTGTTATGATCGTATCATCCCCGAAACTTTCGGGGTCGATGATGAAGAAGGTCGCGGACCAGGGCTCCTTGTTCTCCTTGATATCTGTCAGCGTGATCGTATAGGTTTCATACTTCACCACCGCAGTTCCTTCGGCGCCCTTGCTTATGGAAATGTCCTTCAGGAAGGAAACGTCGTTTTTCTCTATCACCAGCTCGTCGCTGCCAGGAGAATAGATCCAGCGGTCCTTGCCGTTGCAGAAGACCTGCATCCAATCCGTCTCCAGACGGTAGCACTCTCCCTGCACGAACCCCTTGCCGCTGGCGACTGTCTTTCCCGACTCGTTGTCAACCATCTTGAAGTTGCAGGAAAAGCGGTCCTGGGCGCCGGCCGCGGCGCATACCAGGATCGAAATCAGAATAAGAACCGTGCGTTTCATGACTCAATCGTATCAGATATGATTGAGTGATTCCAAAATTCGGTCCAAAGTATCCAAATCGGTCACCAAAACTGAACGGGCCTTGCTTCCTTCCTGTGGTCCGACGATTCCGGCAGCCTCCAGCTGGTCCATGATACGGCCGGCACGGGCATATCCCACGTTGAGTTTGCGCTGCAGCATGGAAGTGGAACCCTGCTGATACTGGACCACCATCTTGGCGCATTCTTCGAACAACTGGTCGCGGCGGTGGAGATCCACGTCGCCCATTCCGGTATCCTCCTCGTTGGGATCGACATACTCGGGCAGTTCGAACGGACCCGCGTAACCCCTCTGGTCGCTGATGAATTTCACGAGGTTGATGATCTCGGGAGTATCGACCAGGGCGCACTGAACGCGTGTCAGGTCGTGACCCGGATAGACCACCAGCATGTCGCCGCGGCCTATGAGCCGGTTGGCACCGGGAGCATCGATGATGACCTTGGAATCGGTTCCGGTATTTACCTTGAAAGCGACTCGCGAGTTGAAGTTCGCCTTGATGGAACCCGTTATGATGTTGACCGTAGGACGCTGGGTAGCGATGATGAGGTGGATTCCCACGGCACGGGCCTTCTGGGCAAGGCGGGCGATGGGGTTCTCTATCTCACGGCCGGCGGTCATGAGCAGGTCGCCGAACTCGTCGATGATCACCACGATGTAGGGCAGGAACTTGTGGCCCTTGTTCGGATTGAGCTGGCGGTTGAGGAATTTGGCGTTGTACTCCTTGAGCTGGCGCACGTCGGCCTTCTTGAGCAGGTCGTAGCGGGCGTCCATCTCGATGCAGAGCGAGTTGAGGGTGTTGGCCACCTTCTTGGTGTCGGTTATTATCGCTTCGTCGCCGTCGGGCAACATGGCCAGATAGTGCTTCTCGAGTTTCTCGTAAAGGGAGAACTCAACCTTCTTAGGATCGACCAGCACCAGTTTCATCTCGGCGGGATGCTTCGAGTAGAGGAGTGAGGTGATCATCACGTTGAGTCCGACGGACTTGCCCTGTCCCGTCGCACCGGCGACCAGCAGGTGCGGCATCTTGGCCAGGTCGAGGAAGAAGGGCTCGTTGGTGACCGTGATGCCGATGGCCATGGGGAGTTCCATATTCTGGGACTCCTGCTGGTACTGCTGGCATCCCAGCACGGACTTGAGGGCCACTACGCTGGGCTTGACATTGGCCACCTCTATGCCTACGGAATCGAGCAGCGTCACCACGCGGACGCCCTTGGCTCCAAGAGAGATGGCGATATCCTCCTCCAGGTTGCGGACCTGGGACACCTTGATGCCGTCAGCGAGTTGTATCTTGTATAGGGTGACCGTGGGGCCCATCTTGGCCGTGATCCCCTTCACCTGGATCCTGTAGCTGTTCAGTGCGTTGACGATGCGCTGCTTGTTGTTTTCGAGCTCCTGCCTGGAGACCTCATACCACTTGTCCTTGTAATCGTTGAGGATCGACATGGGCGGCAGCTTGAACTTGGGAAGGTCGAGGCGCGGGTCATAGCGGTCGCGCCACTCCTCGTCGGAAAGGCCGTCTATGATCTCGTTCTCGCTCTTCTCCACCGTCAGCTGGACCTCGCCCTGGTCGACGGGTGCGGGGTCGGTCTCGGGTTCAGGCGCAGTTTCGGGGCCGGTCGTGACATGCACGTCCGGAAGTCCGGAAGCGGTAACCGTACCTTCGGAATCGGTAAAGTCCAGCCAGTCGTCAGTGGGGTCGGTATCGGCCTCCTGAGCACCCTCGACCACGAGGCCCTGGCCTGCGTACTGTTCTTCGGGCTCTTCATCTTCTTCCCCGTCAGGAATACCGGGACCTTCTTCAGGCTCGGGGCGGTGGGACATGCCGTAGATAAGGTCATCGAACCAGAATGCCACCTTAGGGGTAAGGAGGCAGGCGTACAGGAAAAGTACCACGAGCAGAACACCTGCCATACCGGCCTTGCCCAGTTTGTCGCACATCCAATTGTTGGCATAATGTCCGTAAGATCCCCCGGCGCCGTTGCCGAGGATCGAATCGAGCGATGTGAAGCTGAAGATGTATGCCAGAAGCACGGAGAAGATGATCGCGCCGAATGCACAGAGCAGGAACACCCTCAGCAGATTGACCTTCTTGATCCTGAAGCAGTAGACCGTCAGGAAGGCGAGGAAAACGGGAATGGCGAATGCCCCGAGGCCGAACCACCTTGAAATAAGGAGTTTGGCCCACAGATAACCAATCTTGCCGCCGGCGTTCTCGACCGATGCGTCCATGGAGAACATCTCCGGGTCGTACCCTAGACTCTGGTCTGAGGTCCAGGTGAACACATAGGATATGAGCGCCACCAGCGTATAGAGCGTCAGGATGCCGCAGAGCACCCCGAGCACTATCCTCACTATCCTGCGGGTGTCGTCGGTCAGGAGCGGTTTCCGCTCCACGGACTGCCGCTTGGGAGAGGGCGACGGTTTCTTTTTCGTCTTTGCCTGCGACCGGGACTTATCCTTGCCCTTGTCGTTGCTTTTACCGGCTGCCATCGCTATTTCTTCCGTTTCCAGTTACGGTTCTTCTTACCTCCGCCGAAATTGTTCCCGCCCTGTCCGTTTCCGGAACCGGGGCGCGAGAAACTGGCGTTCTGCGCTATCGCGCCGAGATGCACGTCTTCAGGCACTTTGAGTTTGCCCTCGGACAGGCGCTCGATGTCGGCGAAGATGGTCTCTTCGGCCACGTTGTCCTTATTCCAGATCAGATACTGCTGACGCATGTAGAGCGCAAGCGTACGGATCATCTCCTTCTTCAGGTCGTCATCCTCGCGGTCCGCGATCAGATTGATCATGTTTTCGATATTGCGTCCGTAGCAGGCGGCCTTGATGGGCTTCTCAGGAAGCTTTATTACTTCTGGCCTGGCTTCGAACTGCTGCTGGGTGGGAGCCGGGAAGGGGGCGTCGATATCGAGTTCGAACCCGCCTATTACCTGGGCATGGTCCCAGAGCTTATGCTTATAGTCGTTGAATTCACGGATCTGGGGGTTGAGTATCCCCATCACCTGCACCACTGCGCGCATCTGTTCGCTGCGCTTCTCCCTGTCCTCGATGGCTTTCACCTGCTCGATCATTTTCTGCACATGCCTCCCGTACTCTGGAAGCACAAGTTTCTCTCTCTGCGTATTGTAATCCATACTCACGGTTTTGCCTTAAATTAATTCACAAAGATACTTCATTAATTCATATCTTTGTACAAATTTTTAGCGGATGAAAAAAGTATTGGTCACCGGTGCTTTCGGCCAGCTCGGCACAGAACTTCAACTGCTTACGGCAGGCAGACCCGAATTCGTCTTCACCGACATAAGGGAGGACGGCAGGGTTCTCAGGCTCGATATCTGCGACGCCCGCGAGGTCGGCAGATTTGTCTCGGAGCACGAAGTGGGCGCCATCATCAACTGCGCCGCCTATACCGACGTCAACCGCGCTGAAAGCGACGAGGCGCTCTGCCGTGCCATCAACGCCTCCGGCCCCGGCAACCTCGCAAGGGCGGCCCGCCGGAACGACGCCTCGCTCATCCATATCTCGACCGAATACGTATTCGACGGCCGCAACCCGGCAGGATATGTCGAATCCGACCGTCGTCACCCGCTCTCCGCCTATGGCCGTACCAAGAGGGAGGGCGAGGACCGCGTACGCCGCAGCGGCTGCAAAGGCGTGATAATCCGCACTTCCTGGCTTTACTCCCCTTTCGGGAAAAACTTCGTCAAGACCATGCTGCGGCTAGGCACGGAGAAAAGCGAAGTTGGAGTGGTCCGCGACCAGGTGGGCTCCCCCACTTACGCCAGGGACCTGGCTGAAGCGATACTGGCCATACTGGACCGCATCGGAGAGCGCCGTGGAGAAGTGTATCACTTCACGAACGGAGGAGTTTGCTCATGGGCCGGATTCGCCGAAACCATCATGCGCGAAGCGGGACTTCCCTGCTCCGTAAAGCCCATTACCACTGCGGAATACCCCACTCCTGCCGTACGCCCGGCGTGCTCGATAATGTCCAAGGAAAAGATAGTCCGGGATTTCGGAATCACGATCAGGCCCTGGGAGGAATCCCTCAGGGAGTGCCTGGTCAGAATCAGGGAACAGGAAAACTAAATCCCGAAGAAGGGCGCTTTCGCATCCTTGTCCGACAGGATCACCTCCTCGGGCGACACTCCCCAGTCGATGCCGAAATAGGGATCGTTCCATCTGTATGATCCTTCCGCCTCAGGTGCGTAGTAGTTGTCGCACTTGTAGACGAAGACCGTGTCGTCCTCCAGCACCAGGAAGCCGTGGGCGAAGCCGCGCGGGATGAAGAACTGGCGCTTGTTCTCCCCGCTCAGTTCGACGGAAACATATTTCCCGAAAGTCGGGGATCCGGGACGTATGTCGACCGCCACGTCGAGGACCCTGCCCCTCACGACCCGTATCAGCTTTGCCTGCGCCTTGTCGCCTTTCTGGAAATGAAGGCCACGGAGCACCCCCCGCTTCGCGGAGAAAGATTCATTGTCCTGAACGAATTCGACATCCCCGGCATGGGCGGCGAAATCCCTCATCGAGAACGATTCGAAGAAGTATCCGCGATGGTCACCGAAAACCCTGGGCTCGATGATCAGGGGACCGTCAATTTCAGTTTGTATATAATTCATAGGAATTTGCTTTCTGACTGCACAAAGGTAAGTTTATTTTTTATAACTTTGTTGAGATTTGCCAACAAAACACCTTTATGTACAAAATAGCTTCCCACCCGATTCTGGAGATCCCCGAGGAGGATCTCCACGAATTTATCTATGAGGGCCAGAAGGTCTCCGGCCAGAAAGGCCAGACCATCGCCGCCGCCCTTCACCAGGCCGGATTCCCGGTCCACCATCACAGCCTGAAGGACCGCAAGCGCACGATGGAGTGCGGCATAGGCAAGTGCGGCGCCTGCGAAATGCTGGTCGACGGCCACATCCGCCGTATATGCATCACCAAGATAGACGGCGTCCGCGAAGTGAAACGGGTCGGCAAGGAGAGTTTCTCCATGGTCGATACCACCACGACGCACCAGGCGGATGTCAAGAAGGTCTACCGCACCGCCGTCGCCATCATCGGTGCCGGTCCCGCCGGACTCGCCGTCCGCGAGGAGCTGAACAAGGCCGGAATCGACAACCTGGTGATCGACAACAACGACGCAATCGGCGGCCAGTTCCAGATGCAGACCCACCAGTTCTTCTTCTTCGAGAAGGAGCAGAAATTCGGCGGGATGCGCGGCTTCGACATCGCCAAGACCCTAGCCGGCGACTCGCTGGAGGGCATAATGCTCAACTGCGTCGTATGGGATATCCTGGAAGGGAAGCGTCTTGCAGTTAAGAACGTGGTCTCCCAGGAGATCTTCTACGTCGACGCAGAGCACCTGGTGGTGGCTGCCGGCGCCATCCCCTTCATGCCGGCGTTCAAGAACGACGACCTTCCCGGCGTATTCACAGCCGCGGTGGTGCAGCGCATGATGAACAAGGAGTTCACCCTGCTGGGCAAGAACATACTCACCGTGGGAGCCGGCAACATCGGCTACCTTACATCATACCAGGCCATGCAGGCGGGCGCCAAAGTCAAGGCAATCATCGAGGCCATGCCCCACGAAGGAGGTTTCCCGGTGCAGGCCAACCGTCTCCGCCGCCTGGGCATCCCCATCATGACATCCTACACCCTCGTGGAAGCGGTCCCCAACGAGAGCTGGACCGGCGTGACCGGGGCCATCATTGCCAAATGCGAGAATTTCAAGCCGATTCCCGGAACCGAGGTCCTCATCGACGGCATCGACTGCATCAACATCTGCACGGGACTCCTTCCCGACAGCCAGCTCCTGCGCAAGGGCACCGAAATCTTCGGACTCGCATGCCATGGAGTGGGCGACGCGGTCCGCATCGGCGAAGGGACATCGGCAGTGCTCCGCGGACGTCAGTGCGCCTACGAGATCCAGCAGGCCCTCGGCCGCCGCATAGATTACAACGCATATCTCACGGTTTCCAAGGAATACATCGACTCCCAGCAGAGGCCCACGCGCCTGCTCGACGAGCCCCGCAAACCATCGCCGGAACGCATGCGCAAGGGCGGTTTCGTAATCGCGGACTGCCTCTACGGTTTCGCCTGCAACCCCTGCTCGTTCGCCTGCAAGCAGGGCGCGATCACCAAGAGCTCTACATCCGTCACCCCGACGATCGATTTCGACAAATGCATCGGCTGCATGGAGTGCGTATCACACTGCCCTGGCCTCGCGATATTCGGCTACAGGCCCGACCGCAGGCAGATCTTCCTTCCCGTGGAATTCGAAGTGGAGACCGGATGCGAGGTCTTCCTGGTTGACGACAACGGAAAGAAGGTGGGCGAAGGCAAGGTCGAACGCCTCATCCGCAAGCCCAACAAGACAAACGTGGCGGTCGTCAAGGCTGAAAAGATTTACGCAGGCGACTCCGAGGAAGCGCTGCTCGAGGCCCACGGCTTCATCGTAAAGGAGAATTATCCCGAGCCTCTCGAGATGACCCCGACCGAACTGAACGACGATTTCACCTATATCTGCCACTGCGAAGACGTGCGTCTGCGCGACCTGCTCGCCCTGCTCAAGGGACGCACCAGCATCACCGCGCAGGAACTCAAGCACATCTCCCGCCTCGGAATGGGCCCCTGCCGCGGCACCCGCTGCCTCCCCCGCGCCAAGCAGGCGCTCCGTGCCTACGGCATTGAGATAACCGGCGACTTCACCCCCCGCGGCCCCATGGCAAACCTCGTAGAGATCGGCAACGTCATCAACCCGGACCGCAAGATCGAACTGATAACCAACCCTAAATGCACGGACATCGAGATCCGCAAGGTGGGTGCATTCGTGGCTGGCGGCGGCATGGCCGGAACCGCCCTGTTCCGCTATCTCTCCGAAGCGGGATTCAAGCCCGTACTGGTCAACAACGAACACGGCAGCTCGTGGCGCTGCATCGCCGGCGGCCGTCCGGCGTTCTCCCTCCCCGCCCTCGCCGACATAGCCACCCACAACCTTGAGATCTTCCGCGAGGTCCAGTCCCTGCGCAACATCGACCTCAAGATGACCCGCTACGTCAACTTCGTGCACGATGACGAGACATACCGCTCCCTCGACGCCTCCCGGGCATGGTCTAACGCCTACATGGTGGACAAGAAGGATTTCGCCAAGGAGATTTCGCCCTACATCAACCCCGGCCTCGACCTCTACAGCCACGCGCTCATCTCGCTCGACTGCTGGCAGGCCACTCCCGGCAAGACGGTCGATACCGTACGGCAGATCGGCATCAAGGCCGGCGGCCAGGTATTCGAGGACACCGAGGTGATCAATGTCGAGAAGAACGGAAAGGTCTACCGCATCACCGTACGCAACCGCGAAGGCCGCTATGTCCGCTACGAGACCGGCGTCTTCGTCAACGCCATGGGCGCCGGCGCCGAGAAATTCGCACGCCAGCTCGGCATCGAGACCGGGCTCTATCCGGTGCGTCACCAGGCATTCATCACCAAGAGGCTGCCGCTCATCGGCAAGGACGGCGACTCGCTCGACATGCTCATCGACCGCCGCCACTACAAGGGATTCTCGGCAGTCTACGGCCAGCAGCTCGCGGAGACCGGTCAGATCATCGGCTGCGCCTCGCCTGCCCAGGACGCGACCGACGCGGCAAAGAACCTGAAGGTCAACACCCAGGAGTTCCTGGAGATCTGCTCCGAAGTCTTCACGGAATGGATTCCACAGCTCAAGGGCATGAGCTTCCAGGCTACATGGAGCGGATATTACACGGAGCCCCGCTACATCATCGATCCTTCGCTCGGTCTCTTCGTGGGAATGCGCGGCCACGGCTTCATGCTGTCGCAGTACATCGCCAAGCTCTATGTGGAAGCCCTCCTCGGGCATCCGGTTCCCGATTACTTCAAGGACCTCGCCCTGGGCGGTCCAGGTCTTTCCGAACAGGCCTTTAAATAGCCCGTGGCACTAAAGTCGCTGACAATCTGCGTCTTAAACAAAATCGAGTGCGTAAAAAAGCGCACTCGATTTTTAGTATTCGGCTGACAGCCAGACCGTTTGCCGCCACATCAGAACAAGCCGAAGAGGCGGGCGTCGATCCTGTCGGTGATGGATGCGAAGTCTTCGGGCCTGTTCTCGAAGTCGAGGTTGTCGGCGTCGATAGTCAGCACGTCGCCCTTGTATTCCTTGCCGATGAACTCTTCGTAACGGTTGTTCAGCCCGCTGAGGTATTCCAGGCTCATGGTCTGCTCGTAGTCACGTCCCCTCTTCTGTATCTGTGCCACCAGATGCGGGATGGAGCACTTGAGATAGATGAGCAGGTCGGGCAGTTTCACCATCTGCATCATCACGTTGAACAGGTCCATGTAGGCATCGAAATCACGCTTGGAAAGATTTCCCTGCGCGACGTTGTTGGCCACGAAAACGTAGACGCCTTCGAAGATAGTGCGGTCCTGGATAATGGTCTCGCTGCTGCGGGCTATCTCCATGACGTCCTTGAACCTCTGGGTGAGGAAATAGACCTCCAGATTGAAGGACCAGCGGGGAATATCCTTGTAATAATCCTCAAGGAAAGGGTTGTGCGTCACGGACTCGTATCTCGGAGTCCATCCGTAGTGCTGGGCCAGCATGCGCGTCAGAGTGGTCTTGCCGCTGCCTATATTTCCGGCGATACCTATATGCATGATATTGTTATAAATATTCGGGATGATTTGCGAAGTTAATTATTTTTTTTCGTATTTTTGAAGATTGTGAAACAATAAAACCCAACAATATCGATTATGAGAGACGCGATCTATGCATTCCCTGACCCGGCCAACGAGCCGGTCAAAACCTATCTGAAAGGATCCCCTGAAAGGGAGGCGCTCGAGAAAGAATTGAAGCGCCAGAGTTCCATCGAGATCGAAATCCCGCTCATCATCGGCGGCAAGGAAGTCCGCACCGGCAACACCGGCAAGGTTGTCATGCCGCACGACCACCATCATGTGCTCGCCACATACCACAAGGCAGGTCCCGCCGAGGTCAAGATGGCCATCGACGCGGCAATGGCCGCCCACAAGCAGTGGTCCGAGACCGACTGGACAGTGAGGGCCGCCATCCTCATGAAAGCCGCGGAGCTGATCTCCACCAAGTATCGCGCCCTCATGAACGCAGCCACGATGCTCGGCCAGAGCAAGAACTTCTACCAGGCTGAGATCGACTCCACCTGCGAGCTCATCGACTTCCTCCGCTACAACGCCCATTTCGCATCCGAGATTTACGGCTTCCAGCCCAAGAGCGTGAAAGGACAGATCAACACGGTCGAATACCGCGCCCTCGAAGGCTTCGTCTTCGCGCTGACCCCGTTCAACTTCACCTCCATCGCATCGAACCTCAACATGTCGCCGGTGCTCATGGGCAACGTGACCGTCTGGAAACCTTCCACGACCGCCATACTCTCGAACTACTATCTGATGAAGATTTACAAGGAAGCGGGACTTCCCGACGGCGTCGTCAACTTCATCCCCGGCAAGGGATCGGTCATCGGCAAGGAGATATTCGCATCGAAGTATCTCGCCGGCGTCCACTTCACCGGTTCCTCCGCCACCTTCAACACCCTGTGGCGTCAGGTCGGCGAGAACATCGACAACTACGTGAACTACCCCCGCCTGGTCGGCGAGACCGGAGGCAAGGACTTCATCTTCGTCACCCCCACCGCCGTCGCTGAAGATGTCGCTACCGCAGCCTTCTGCGGAGCCTTCGAGTTCCAGGGCCAGAAATGCTCTGCCGCATCCCGCATGTACGTACCCAAGTCCCTGTGGCCCAAGATACTGGAAGGTATGAAAGCCTTCGCAGCCGAGGCAAAGATGGGTGATGTCTGCGATCCCGACAACTTCATCAACGCCGTCATCGACGAAGTCTCCTTCGACAACATTGCCGCCAACATCGAATACGCCCGTCAGTCCCCCGACGCCGAGATCGTACTTGGCGGCGGCTGCGACAAGAGCAAGGGCTACTTCGTGGAGCCTACCGTCATCGTCACCACCGACCCACATTTCAAGACCATCGAGGAGGAGATTTTCGGTCCGGTGCTCACCGTCTATGTCTATGATGACGCCGACATGGATGCCGTCGTGGAACTCTGCGACAGCACCTCGCCTTACGGCCTTACCGGCGCCGTCTTCGGACAGGACCGCATGATGGTCCAGCGCGTCGCCGACCGTCTGCGCTACGCAGCCGGCAACTTCTACATCAACGACAAACCCACCGGCGCCGTGGTCGGCATGCAGCCGTTCGGCGGCTCACGCAAGTCCGGTACCAATGACAAGGCAGGCGGTGAGTTCAACCTCATCCGCTGGGCGATTCCGCGCGCAATCAAGGAGACGCTGGTCCCCGCACGCGGGTTCAAGTATCCGTATATGAAATAGAGGGATTTCAATTATAATAGTCACCCTGACAGCATTATTCTGTCTTTTGCCCTCCATCAGAATTTAATTCTGATGGAGGGCAAAATGTTTTCTTTCCACTTACTGCCTATCGATATTGGATTGAGGACGTTAATCTTCTTTAAGGATATAGAAGTGAACAAACGAGAACGAAACAAATATTTTTATTTTTATTTGTTTACTTTCAAATTATAACTTATATTTGTCTCAAACCTCATTGAGGTCATCGTAATATTCCCCCTGTCCCATTCCCGGGAAAAGGGTACCTTCTCCGACATCCTACTCGGGCTTTGAGCCCATCTCCTCCCACTCTTGAGTTGTTCAGACCGCCAACCTGCGGCTCCTGAACGCCACAATTTACCGAAGTATTGATAGAATTATATTTACATAAATTAGTCAGCAATGCCATGCTTCTTCGTAGTTTCGTTATACCGTTATTAGTGTTATCAATATGTTTTGGATGTAATAATCCCAATTCAGTTAACACGCATACGAGTTTACCATTTGTATTAGTGTCTCAAAATAAGTTATATATTTCAAACCCAATATTTGCATTTAAATATAATCGGCATAATGATGAGAATGCTTTATTTGTTGGCAATCAGAAAGATTTAGCATCGCTATACCCTGTGTCTGCCGGGGAATCTTTCTTTTACACTTGTGCACCATTCGTGACTGATATTTGTTCTTATAATGATTCCATGGTCTATTTTAAATTCAAGGCAGGAATACATGCAAATACTTTTAAGAAAACTTATGTCTGGCAATACAATAGTATACCGGATTCTTTTATATGGCCAACCGATTTCGATGACGTAGAATTTTGCACTGATCGATATTACAAACTATTCCTTACTTGGGATGAATCTAGTTATGATTTCAAAAGGATGATGCGGTGTGCAACCCGCTCGAAAACTGAAGCCATTAGTACTGAATGGAGAACTTTTTTTTCGACCAAAGATACTTCATCCTGGCGCACAGTTATCCATGATTATAAAGAACTACAAACGCTTCATAGAATTAAACATAAAAGCAGGTTCCTAAATTGGCAGAGTTACTATTCTTATGGTAAAAAAGAATTAAGAAGTAACGGAATGAGGAAAAGTGATACATTTGTTGACACTACTTTATCTTACCTTTGTTTTGATAGCTTGTTTATTTATGTGCCTCATACTGATGAACACAGACAATACTTGTTTTCTCCAGAGATAGTAACTCGACAATTTGATTATCCCTTCTTTCAAGGTGGTCTGAATTGTTATGCACTTCAACTAATGTCATGTGTAGCGTTGGATTCCGTATCCGAAAGAGTATATCAAGATACGGCAGGAACTATATATAGAGTCCCTGAACAATTTAATCAGAAACAGTTTGTTATTGTAATGCGAATGGACACTGATCGTAAAGAGTACTATCTTTCAACTATCCTGGATCCTGTATTAGAAGAGAAAGTTTTATCAGAGACTATTGACTTCGATTCGATTATAGTAACTGAAACTGACGAATATTCAATTTTTATAAATGGCAATCAACTAATAAAAGAATGGCTCAAGAACAGGACGTCGGAGGCATATCATTGAGAAGGACGTGAGGTCCAGATTTACTCTTTGAGAACGTTCTATTGTAGCCTTCCCTAAAAGAGACAATATGGAAGATAAATATTTGACTCATCAAGAAGACTATAAACTAAATAAACTGGTCCTAAAGACAGACACACTTCATTCCAATAGTGTCGTTGAATCCTTTCTACAGAAAGAATAGAGGGACAAGAGCGGCTCTTAAAGGGCAGTTAGGATCCCCAGCGCCATAAACCCCGAAAGCTTGAGATTATTAACTTTCGGGGTTCATGTTAAAAATTAGGCCGCCTTTTTCTATTTCAGGTAATCTTCGAAATACATCGTGACCTTGTCCATCAGGTGGACGCGGTCAACCCCGCGGACATTGTGGGGATGTGTCGGATAGGGGAAGTAATCGACCTGGACGTTGTTCTTGATGCAGCTCTCCACGAAACTGAGGCTGTGCTCCCAGACCACCGTGTCGTCGATGGCACCCTGACATATCAGCAGTTTGGCCTTCAGGTCCTTGGCACGAGGAATCAGGGAAGTCTTCGCGAAGCCCTCGGGATTGGTGGCCTCGGTATCCATGTAGCGTTCGCCGTACATGACTTCGTACCATTTCCAGTCGATGACCGGGCCGCCGGCGACGGCCACTTTGAACACCTCGGGATAGTTTACAGCAAGCGAAATGGTCATGAAGCCGCCGTAGCTCCAGCCGTGGACCCCGATACGTTCGCTGTCAACCCAGGGATGCGACATCAGCCACTTCATGCCTTCCATCTGGTCGGCCATCTCGGCCTGTCCGCACTGTCCGTGGATAGCCTTTTCGTATTCGGCGCCATGGCTCGGCGTACCACGGTTGTCCATGGTGAATACTATGTAGCCGTGCTGTGCCATATAGATGTCCCAGCGTGACATTCCGCCCTGATACACGTCGCGAATCAGCTGGGTATGGGGTCCGCCATATACATAGAGGATCACGGGATACTTCCTGGAGGGATCGAAGTCGATGGGATAGACCAGTCCGTAGTGGTTGTCGTACTTCCCGTCGGCGCTCTTGACCGTGCCCATCTCGATCTTGCAGCTGGTCAGCAGCTGGCTCGGGGCGTCAGCCTTCCACAGCTCGGTGAACTTCTTTCCGTCGGTAGTTCCCCACCCCATGACTCTCGGCACGTCGAGAGAAGACCAGGAATCCATGAAATATTTCCCGTCGGGAGATATCTGGCAACTGTGCCACCCCTCGGCACGGGTGAGCCTTACCTTCTTCCCTGTCTTGAGGTCGATACGGATGAGATGGTTCTCCACCGGCGAAACTTCGGCTGAGTAGAAGAAGAGATAACGTCCCCTCTGCGCCACGAACGAGCAGTCGGCATCCACGTCGGTCAGACGTCTGGGCTCGAACTTGCCGCTGGCCGAGCAGAGATAGTAATTCTTATACCCGTCGCGGTTGTCGGTGAAATAGAGGAACCGGTCGGGATCCGATTCGAGGAATACCAGCGGTTCCTGGGGCTCCACCCAGCGGTTGTTCTCCTCGGTCAGCAGGGTGCCGAGGCAGCGGCCGTCAGAGACGTCGTACACATTCAGGTGGACATGTTTCTGGGGACGGTCAAGTACCTGTATATATATCCTGTCGCTTGCCGGTCCCCAGGTGATGTTGGTCAGGTAGCGTTCTTCGTCGAAATCGGTGACGTCCATCCATACCGTGGTACCGGAAGCGATGTCATACACTCCCAGGGCGATCTTTTCGGAAGGCATGCCGTTCATGGGGTAGCGGATCTCCCTCAGGGTGCCGGTGCGGGTCGTGATGTCGAGCAGGGGGAAAAGGGTGACGGCCCGCTCGTCCTTGCGGTAGAAAGCGATCTTGCTGCTGTCGGGCGAGACGAAAATTCCGCCGCTGATTCCGAATTCGTTGCGGCTGACGCTCTGTCCGCAAACGATGCCGGGATCATGGTAAGCCGTAATGGCGTGCTCGTTTCCCGAGGCGTCCCTGTAATAAAGATTGTTACCCTTAGTGAAAGCCAGCGGGGCCGGCCGTTCCCGCATGGGGCGGGCACCGGGCTCGTCCAGCGCAACGACCGTCTTGTCGCCGGTCCAGTGCCACGAGGGGGATTGGATCATCAGGCCGCGTCCAAGCACGGCCTCTTCCATTGTCATCACCCTACGCTCTTCCTGAGCAAGGGAAAACGGCCCGGTCAGAAGCAGGGCCAGCAGAAAAAACATCATCCGTTTCATAGAGTAAAGGTAGTCATTATTAATGAAACGGACAACTTGTGGGATTTTACCCTTGTTTTGTCATTTCGTAACCCTTTTTCAAGTCTGACACGTTTTTTGCATACCATCGCCTAAAAACTACATCAATATGGATAAAAAAGCACAAAGAATACAGACTTCCATCCTGAACGGCGTTGAGAGGAAAGCGCTGGTCTGGCTCGCCGAACGTCAGCCGCGATGGGTCAGCTCCGACATGCTGACATGGGTGGGGACCATCGGATCCGGGCTGATCGCATTGGGATATATACTGTCATCCCTGAACGTCCAGTGGCTCTGGCTCTCGTCGTTCGGCCTGCTGGTCAACTGGTACGGAGACTCCCTCGACGGTACGCTCGCACGCGTGCGCAATACTCAACGGCCGAAATACGGCTATTACATCGACCATACCGTCGACGGCATCAACGAGACCCTGATGTTCGTAGGCCTCGGCCTCTCGCCCTTCCTCAACCTGTACATCGCCCT
Organism: Bacteroidales bacterium; assembly: GCA_017430365.1. GTDB lineage: Bacteria > Bacteroidota > Bacteroidia > Bacteroidales > UBA932 > Cacconaster. The sequence goes on from JAFRNC010000002.1 coordinate 218,728, forward strand.
CGCGATGCTGGTGGTATACCTGCAGCTCACCCTCAACGTCAGCATGAATGCGCATCTCAGGGCGGAATTCAAGCTTACCTATGCAGGACTTGGTCCCACTGAATTCCGTATCGTCGCCATCGTGCTCAACACCCTGCTGATCTTCATCAAACCCTGGCAGCAGTTCAAGGTGGCGCACGAATTCTTCGGGAAGACAGTTTTCTTCGGTGCTCTCGACTATCCCGGTCTTGTAATCCTCGCCATCCTTCTTCTCATATATATCGTGACGATCTGCAGGGATGCGAAATACTACTCGAAGATCGATCCGATGCCCAAGCATACGGATGAGTAGCCGTTTTGCAGACTTGCTCAAGCGCTTCGGAGGCTATGTAAGCATAAGCCTTCTGGGCACTGCCGTGGACACTCTCGTCCTATGGCTCTGCTCGCATTATATCTTCAGCGGCAGCTATGCGGGGCGGAATGTCATATCTCCCGTCATCTCTTTCGAATGCGCAGTCTTGGTCAATTTCTGCAACTCCTATTTCCTGGTATGGAAGGACCGGATCTCGAAGAGAGGGGTCAGATCGTTCTTCAGGCATTACGGAGCGTACAATCTCTCCTGCACGGGGACCTTCTTCGTGAAGATGCTGCTGCTCCAGGCCATAGTGCTCATCACGAGGCTGGACGTCGTTATCTGCAATTTAATTGCACTATGTTTCTCGGGATTGATTAACTTTACGATGAATGAGAAAGTGATATTCCGAAAAAAGAAGAAACTCGATGCCGGTAATAACAGCGAAGGAACTGCAGGAGAAAATCCCGAAACTCAAGGGGAAGTTCGGTGAGCGTATCATTGAAGTGCTGATGAAACTTCTGTCGGTCGATGAGGTCAACGACCTGTACGACCGCAACTGCCAGTGGCAGGGTGCCGATTTCGCAGGCGCCCTTATGCGCGATATCGGAGTCGACTACGGCATAGGCAATCCCGAGCGCCTGGCACAACTTCCGGAAGGAGCTTTCATAACTGTAAGCAACCATCCCTACGGGCACATCGACGGAATAATGCTGGTCGACCTTATCGGACATGTCAGGAACGATTTCAAAGTGATGGTCAATCAGTTCCTGGCCATGATACGCGCCATGAGCCCCAATTTCATACAGGTCGTGCCGAAGGGAGACGAAGACACTTCCCCCCATGCCACAAGCATAGGAGGCGTCAGGGAGACCCTTCTTCACCTGCGTGAAGGGCATCCGGTGGGATTCTTCCCTTCCGGCGCAGTATCCGATTACGCTCCGAAAGAACGGCGGATCCGAGACCGCGAATGGCAGGCATCGGTCCTGCGCATCATTCAGAAAGCATCCCTCCCTGTCATTCCGATCCGCTTCTTCGACCACAACTCCATGGCATTCTACCGTCTCGGACTGATCGACTGGAAAGTACGCCTCCTCCGCCTCCCCGGCGAAGTATTCAACAAACGGGGCAAGACGGTCAGGCTCGGCATCGGCGAGACCGTCACTCCTAAAATGCAGGCCGCATGCGGCAGCCTGGAAGATCTCGGGGCCATGCTCCGCAGGAGCGTATATGACATGCCCCTTCCAGAATCATTCGTGAAACGCAGCGAACTCCACATCTGACAGAAATGAAAAGATTAATCCTCTGCTCAATCCTTTTGATTTCCTGCCTGTCCGGCCCCGCTCCCGCTACGGCGCAGGTCCGCTTCGACGCCAATTTCGAATCCGGATCCCTGGGGCCCGTCGAACAGCTAGACTCGGCGCGGGTAGTGGTCGCCCCGGGAGACACCGTAACCCACCTCTCTTTCCTGGTACGCGGGCATTTCGACCCTGAAAACCCGATAGATACGAGCCTGGAGCCCAGCGCCAACTGGTATTACTACAGAATTACGGGCGTCAAGGGCAAACAGATATATCTGAGCAATCCCGACAACGGAGTCGCCGGGACCTCCTATTCCTACGACGGCGTCACCTGGGACCATTTCCCCGTGGCTGAATCCCAGCCCCATCACCTGGACAAACGTTTTGACCGCGACACGGTCTTCATCGCCCTCTATAACCCATACACTTACAGCTATCTGCAGGAACGGCTGAAAACCTGGTGCGCCCGCCCCGGCGTCACCCTCGACACGATAGGGTTCAGCCATGAAGGCCGCCCGCTTCAGCTGATGCACATCACAGATCCTTCGGTTCCCTCGCAGCAGAAGGCCAGAATATGGATACACGGCAGGACACACCCGTCCGAAACCCCCGCATCCTATCTGGTTGACGGGCTTGTGGAATACCTGACGGGAGACACGCCCCAGGGGCGCGCGCTCCGCAGGCAGATCGACGCCTGGGTGCTTCCTTTCGCAAATCCTGACGGAGTCTATGACGGCCTTTCCCGCTCAAATGCACGGGGTGTGAACCAGGAGATCAATTTCGGCAGGAGCGACGACAGCACAGTGGTGGAGGTACGTGCGATTAAGCGCATGTTCGAGCAGCTGACCGCGGAACGTCCCTTCGACCTTGTACTCAACAGCCATTCGCAGCACACTGAATCGGCCACGTTCTGGATGCACCGGGGCAGTTCCACGTCCCCTTCATACTTCAGGAAACTCTGGACATTCACCGGGCTCGTCTGCAGCCAGAATCCGTGCATACGCCCTCTTGACATGAACTTCTCCGACATGGCCTCCCGCTACGCCGAAGGGTGGTTCTGGAACCATGCAGGCGAAAGCACAATCGCACTGACAATCGAAACAACCTACAGCTGCTACTCGTTCGACCGTGACGGCCTATGGGCAGACAACGACAACATACGCGGGTTCGGCAAGAGGACCCTGCAGGCCGCGGCAGAATATCTCGGCCTCTCCCTCCCCGGCAGATATCTGGTCGAAACCCCCGCCCGAATGAAAGAGGGATGGGAGCCATACCGCGATGACGCCCGCTCGTATCTCGGAGAGGGCGCATGGAAGGCCCTGCGCGAAGGCGCCAGCGTCACATACCGTTTAGATAACCTGCCTGCAGGCCGATATGCTGTTTACAGGTTCGTCGCCGGCGAATGCATCGAGCCCAAGGAGACCTTCGACCTGAAAGACAGGGAGACCGGCGAATGGATCGATCCCGGCGTCCACGGCTGGGTGCTGCAGGAAACGGTAGTACAGAAAAAAACCGGAAAGTTCAAATATACATGGAAGGCATCCGCGCCGGGCGAACTGGCCGACGCCCTGCTGCTCGTGAGTTGTGAACCGGACGAAGATTTGAAACAATAGGCATCATGGATAAACTTAAAGGGAAAACCACATTGATTACCGGCGCAAGTTCAGGCATCGGCGCCGCGCTGGCACGCGAATTCGCCCGTCTGGGGTCCGACCTGATACTGCTGGCACGGAACCGCCAGCGCCTTGAGGCAGTCAGGGACGAATGCCTCCGCCTCGGTGCGGGAAAAGTCTCCCTGGTCGAGGCCGATACGACCGACTACCCCGCAGTCGACTCATTCGCCAGCGCCCTTGACACAAGGCTGGACTACCTGGTCCTCAACGCCGGCATTTCGCAGCGTTCCCTCGCCGTAGAAACCGCCGAAGAAGTGGACCGCCGGGTGATGGAAGTCGACTTCTTCGCCCCCGTCTATCTGGCAAAAGCCCTCTATGCCACAGGGAAATGGGACAAGGACACCCACATCGCCGCCACGTCATCAATCTCAGGACTGTTCGGATTCCCCCAGCGCTCGGCCTACTGCGCCGCCAAGCACGCCCTCAAGGGGTTCTTCGAGGCATTTCAGCTCGAGATGGGAATGAAAGTGACACTTCTGTTCCCCGGACGCATAAACACCCCCATCAGTATGAGCGCCCTGGAAGGCGACGGACAGGCCCACGGGAAAATGGACCCCGGCCAGGCAGGCGGCATGGATGCCGACATCTGCGCCCGCAAATGCGTCAGGGGCATCGTCCGCGGGAAACGGCAGGTACGCGTCGGCGGCAAGGAGATGATCTCCTGCTTCGTCTACAAATGGTTCCCGGGCCTCTTTTTCAGATTTGCCGGAAAAGTTTCCGCGGTTTAGACGAAGGTTTCTAAACTTTTTTTGGACACATTGAGAAAATTGTATACATTTGCGGTCCATTTCTGGATGTAGCGCAGTTGGTAGCGCACCTGGTTAGGGACCAGGAGGTCGCTGGTTCAAGTCCAGTCATCCAGACCCCGATGAAGGGATTATCCCTGGTGAGTTGTCCGAGTGGTTTAAGGAGCCTGCCTCGAAAACAGGTGTGCGGGTGACCGTACCGGGGGTTCGAATCCCTCACTCACCGCAATTTTTATTCAAAACCCCTTTCCAAACACACTGGAAGGGGTTTTTTGTATTCCGGGGGTTGCAATTCTGCGACCAGTTGCGTATATTTGTGTATGTATTTGCGACCATTTTTGGTGAGTGCGACCACTTTTTCAGCCGTCTTGCATGGCATCATAAACTATTAAATATCAACGAATTATGGCAACACGACAAACGTTCTCAACGCAGTTCTACTGCCGGAAATCAAAGGCAGACAAGAAGGGTTTTGCTCCCGTTGAACTCTCCATAGTCATAAATGGGGAGCGTAAGTACCTTCGTCTTCCACGCAAAGAACGCCCGGAGGAGTTTGCGAAAGCCACTAAAAGCAAGCGAGATAACGCTATTAAGGTCTATTTGGAGAGCCAGAGAGTTCTATTGAATAAGGTTGTTGAGGATATGCAGTACGCAGGCGTTGAAATAACCGCAGAGAACTTGAAGGAGTGCTACAAGCGAGGAGGTATTGCTCCGTTTTATACGCTTGGACAACTCTGGCACGACATCATTGACAACAAAACCATTGAGAAGGCGAATGGAGACCTTGACGAAGACACATATCACAGATACCTCTTGGCAAGGGATGCCTTCTACGAGGCAACTGGATACGATGAGAATACTCCGGCTCAAAATGTTGAACTCCAAGACCTACATCGTTTGCAGCAACATCTACGCAGCAAAGGACGTAAGCAAAGTACCATCCACCAGTACCACGCAAAATGCAAGGCGGCATTTACCTTGGCGTTCAACCGGGGCAAAATCAAGTCCAACCCCTATTCGCAGTTCAAAATGGACAAGGGAGAGAAGAAGGAAATCATCTGGCTTACGACAAAAGAACTTGCCGCACTTACGAAAAAGGATTTCAGTACTGCCAGATTGAGAAAAGTCCGGGACCTGTTTCTATTCCAGTGCTACTCGGGTCTGTCTTATGGTGATATGAAGGAACTTGAAGTGCGGGACTATCAAGAGAACGAGAAAGGACAGATTTTCATTGAGAAACGCCGCAAGAAGACCGGCGTAAGGTTTCTGTCAATGGTTTTGGCAGAGGGGAAACGCATCCTTGAAGAATACGATTACGAACTGCCCATCCTCGCAAACCAGAACTACAACGCCTACCTGAAGGAAGTACAAGACATCTGCGGATTGGACAAGGTGCTTACGACACACGTGGGGAGAAAGACCTACGTTTGCTATCTCTACCAGAAGCAAGTAGGCATTGAAGTCATCGCCACAATTGTGGGACACACCACGTGCTATACCACGTTGAAGTACTATGCGAAGATGGACAAGCAGACCATCTTCAAGGAACTTCGCAAACGGCACGTAGCAAACGAGAGGAAGCCCGAAACGAAGGACAGAGTGGTCTCAAGCCCAGAGGCACAAGAAGAAGCGAAGCAACGCAGAGCGAAGAAAGCCGAGAAGGAGGCGGACACCATCCTCAACACCCTACGTACAAGCGGCATTTAACCGAGCGGAGCGGGAGACGAAGCCGCCGGGGACCCTGGGACCCGCAACCTACAAGGGCTTTCCCATTGACACGGGGTTTAGGAACCAACACTACCTCCTGTTAGAGGTGCGTTGAGCCGGGAGTTCTCCCCCTCTCTCATAGCCCGCCGACACGAAGGCATAGACCAAGGGCAAACCGGATACTGATACGAGGTATTCGGTCTTGGAGGTTGCTCTTACGAGTTTCGTGCTTACGCATTTTTGATTGAAAAGATTTGATTTTTAAGGGTTTAGAACTTGTATCTGTATTCTGTGCTAACCGATTGGATACGCCCTCTTGCGAGTTTTGTGCTTACGCAATTCATTTACTTTCAATAAGATAAATCGTTCTCGTTTGGATATAGTACGCCCTATACGAGAAAAAAGCGTTTTCTCCCTGTTCGGTTTGGTCTTCGCTGCGGAGTGTCTATCATCCCTGACTTACCGAATAGCGTTTGCTCCCTAAATCACCGAAACGCTTGCCGCAACTATGCTTATCACCATCCCTTTTGCGAGGGAGGAGTGCCCCATCTCCTATGTTGGTAGATTACTACGCCCCTCCGTCTCCTCGGTCCTTGATACCAATACTGATTGTTTGCTGCCGAGGGTGCTTGTGGATTATAGGTGCTTATCCACACTCGCCGTTTTCGTTGGACCTTGAAACCACCTGTTGTCGGTTGTCTCGCCGGTCGTCCTCCCTATCTAATGATACAAGAAAAACCTTTAAGAAACAAGGTTTTCTTGCCTCTCTCAACAATAAATAGTGTGGTAGGTGAAAAAAGTATGGAAGACGTGGAAAGTTTTTCTTGGGAGTGTATGACTTCTGTGGAAAGTATTACGATTTACACGTATTTGTACTGATAATCAACATTTTAGCAGATCATGTGCGGCGTTCAATGTGATACTTTTGCCGGTTCCCATCAAAAGTCGTATAGTTTTTCGCCGCTCTCTCGCTCAAAAATCGTATCTTTGTAAGTTGAGTGAAAATCATTGTCTTATGGCGAATACCAACCTTGGTGATGCGAAAGCGGCGAAGAATGATGAGTTCTACACGCAGTACCACGATATAGAGTACGAAGTCAATGCCTACATAGAGTACAACCCAGATGTTTTCCGGGGTAAGACCATCCTCTTGCCGTGCGATGACCCGGAGTGGAGCAACTTCACCAAGTACTTCGCCCAGAACTTTGACCGGTTCGGTTTGAAGCGTCTAATCAGCACGAGTTATGCCCCGGAGAGCAAGAAGTACAAGTACGGCTACGAACCGACCCTGTTTGAGACATTGGACCCGAAGTTTGATGAGGACAAGACCAAGACCCACGGAAAGATTTTCGTCCTTGACCGGGACAAGACCGGAGATGGACGAATTGACGTGAATGATTTGGACTGGGATTACCTTAAAGGAGACGGGGATTTCCGCAGTGATGAGGTGAAACGGCTCCGGGATGAGGCGGATTTCATCATTACCAACCCCCCGTTTTCTCTGTTCAAGGAGTTTCTGGCGTGGGTCGTTGAGGGGAAAAAGCATTTCCTTATGATTGCCAACAAGAATGCGATAACCTACAAGGAGGTCTTTCCTTTGGTTAAGGGTAATGCTTTATGGTCGGGGCGGACTGAATGGTCTGGCGGAATGTGGTTTCAAACGATGAATGACGAAGATGTGGATAGAGTTGTTGATGGAATTAAGATGAAGAACGTTTCGTCCATTTGGATTTCCAGTATTGACCACGGAAGGCGACATCAACCACTCCCCCTGATGACAATGGCAGACAATATCAAGTTTAGCCGACATAAAGACGTGCGGGGTCGCGAATACCAGCATTATGACAACTACGATGCGATAGAAGTCCCACATACTGATGCTATTCCAAGTGATTACGATGGAGTGATGGGTGTGCCGATTTCGTTCCTTGACAAGTATTGCCCGGAGCAGTTTGAGATACTGGGAATGTGTGAGAACCTTGACCTCTATGGCTTGAAGACCAAGGTCTATACGACAGACGAATGCAGGAAAGCGTATTTTGACAAGTTTGGCAAGAAAGGAACATACGATTTGAATGCAAGCGGCGTAGTAATCCAAGACGCCCATTATGAGAAAGTTTATCAACGCATACTGATACGTAAAATATTGTAAATCAATATATTATGAAAACAACCCTACTCACTGACGTTTCCGTTGAGGACATCTGCAAGGGCTTCGTCTATAACGAACTGGAAGGCAAGGGGCTTTTCGGTTGGGGTGGGAAACTGACCATCCAGCCGGAATACCAACGGAACTACATCTACGCTGATGGCAAGAAGGACGTGGCGGTCGTGCGGTCCTTGATGAGTGGCTACCCTCTTGGGCTGATTTACTTCGTTAAGACGGCTGATGGTCGGTACGAGGTCCTTGACGGGCAGCAGCGGATTACCAGTTTCGGGCGGTTCCTTACCGGGAAACTGGCGGTGAAGGATGCCAATGGGATGGAGCAGTACTACGATGGGCTGGCAGATGACTTGAAGGAGAAGGTCTCCGGTGCGAAACTGACCATCTACGTCTGTGAGGGTGAGGAGAGCGAAATCAAGGAGTGGTTCAAAACCATAAACATCGCCGGTGTCCCCCTCAACGAGCAAGAACTACTGAACGCCATCTATTCCGGCACGTTTGTCTCGGCAGCGAAGGAGGAGTTCTCCAATAGCCAGAACGCTAACGTACAGAAGTGGAGTGCGTACATCTCCGGCAGCGTGAATAGGCAGGATTTCCTACGAACGGCACTGGACTGGGTAAGCAAGGGGAACATTGACGGCTATATGAGCAAGCACCGCTTTGACACGAACATCAACGAACTGAAGACCTACTTCAATAGTGTAATAGATTGGATTTCAGGTGTTTTCAGCGACGTTGAGAGTGAGATGCGTGGATTGGAGTGGGGACGGCTCTACGAGACCTACCACAAGACCCCTTACGACCCCGTTGAGGTTTCCAAGAAGGTGCAAACCCTACTGGCAGACCCCTACGTGAAGAACAAGAAGGGCATCTTTGAGTACATCCTTGGTGGCGAGCAAGATACGAGATTGCTGGACATTCGCATCTTTGAGGAAAACACGAAGCGGTCGGTCTATACGATGCAGACCAAGACAGCAACCGAACTGGGCGTGTCCAACTGCCCGCTTTGTGCGATGGGGCACGAGGCGAACCGGACCCGGATATGGAAACTGACCGAGATGGATGCTGACCACGTTTCCGCTTGGAGCAAGGGCGGGGCGACCGACATAACCAACTGCCAGATGCTCTGCAAGACCCACAACCGGGCGAAGGGCAACAAGTAGCAGTACAAGTCAATAGCGAAGCGGCTCCCCAAGGTCAGGGAGCCGTTTCCGTTATAGAAGGTCGTAAGTGTCCATCATCACTCTTGGCGTCAAGCCGATATAAGCCCTTGTGATTGAGGGACTTGAATGGGAAAACATCTGGCTTAACCGGATAAGTGCGTCCTCGCTCTTGTCCCCAGCCATCTTGTAAATCCTTGTGGCGAAGGTTTTACGAAGGGTGTGCGTTGAGAAGTGGGTGATGTTCAACCGGTACTTGACCCGCATGCCCTTGAACATCACGTTGAGGCGATTGGTGGTATAGGGTTTGCCGTACTTGGAGATGAACACGAGGTCTGCCGTGTGCTTGGGTCGCATCTTGGCATAGCACCGCTGGATATGCTCTTGGAACCCCCGATTGACCTTGATGATGCGGCGTTTCCCGGTCTTTTTCTCGTGGATGATGAAGGTGTCTCCGGCAAGGAGTTCGTTCCAAGTAAGCCGCAGGATGTCGCTGATGCGGAGACCGAAGTAGATGCCGCAGCCGACAAGGAGCGAGAGGGTGAAGTTCCCGTCATTGTACAGGCGGGTCATCAGGTTGTTTGCCTCGTTCCACTCCAAGGGCTCGGCGGTCGTGTAGGAACCTTTGACGGACATAGTTGGTGGTTTTGTGGGGAGCCATCGCAAGGACAGCCCCCCGGGTTGAACTTACGACAGGACCGCTACGAGGTTTTCCCAGCGGAAGGAACGGAAACCGCCCTTTTCCATATCCCAGTAGCAGGTGCAGCCCCAGGTCTCCGGGCTTTCGCCTCTGCCGTTGATGTGCTTGCCGCAGAGGGCAGGGTTGAGAGTGCCGAACGCCTCACGGACAGAGCCGTCTTTCTTGGCGTAGATGAAGCGGCAACCGGAGGTGGAACGCATCTGCCGTTTTGCCTCCTCTATGAGAAGGGCTTTGGAGGTTCCCATCAGGGCGGAGCCGGTCTTGGCGGTGATGGCGGTGATGTGGCGTGCAACGAGAGCGTTGTTGGTGGCGGTGATGATGGTGGTCATATCCTTGTGTGTTTGTTGGTTGAACTTCGTTTGTTTTACTGATACAAAGATATGACATTTATTTAATATATGCAAATATTTTATGACTTTTTTTGAATACTTGTCATATTTTCTTACCTTTGCCGGAAACAAGGCACTCTATGGCACAAGAAAGACAAGTCATTCACCTTCAACGAGGAGATGAGCATCACTACTTCGGCTCTGTCGCAGCGATGTACGACCATTTCTCCAAGGACGAGATTGGGATTTCCTACGGCTCCCTCCGCAACTACGGATTGTCCCCCGAAAAGCCGTATAGAAACGAGAAAACCGGTGTCATCATCCGGGTTGGCGTGCTGATTGCGAAGGAGGGGAACCGGGGGCGGAAGGTCGGGCAGTAGTTCGCCTCCTCCGTTTCTTCGGCTTCGCTTCGGGCGGCACGGATGCGTACAGGTTTTCCAGCCACTCCAATATCAGTGGGGCTACTCCCAACACGCTCTTGTAGTCGGGTTGGAGTAGCGAGAAGACCTGTTCCTGTCCAACGTAATACACATCCAGCATAAACGCCTCATTATCATTAGAAAACTCAAAGTAGCACGGAAACTCGTAGTATGGGATTTTGAAGAAATGGTCCTTGCTATTCAGTGCCCGGTCCCAGATGAACCCTGCCATAACCTCCTGGGGTGTCATCTGTTCCTGTCGTTTGATTGCCTCAATATGCCTGAACATACTACTCGCCCTCCTCAACGCTTAACCAGTACTTGCGTAGTCCCTTGCTAATGCGTCTGCATACGTCCTTGGGCTTACGGCGTCCCCTTAATGCTGCCGAAATCTTCGCTCTCGTCTCCGGGGACAGATGACGAGTTGTGCGTTTGTATTCCTTTATCATAACTATTTGTTTTATAGATAAATAGTCAGTAGGAATGGAAAGTTTGGAAGGTAGTCGTTTTTGGAGGCGATTTTTTGCGGGAAAATCTTTTTGACGGATTGTTGGCACGGGGGGAGATATATCCACAGGGGACCGGGAGGGAGGGGGTTCAGCCCCGGGTAGAGGGGACCTCAAACTGGCTCGTGCAGGGCATTTCCAGCCCGTTTCAGCCACTCAAATCGCACCGAAAACCATTTCCACTCTCCGCCCCGAAAACGTCCCAGAACGCAGCGGGATTGTGAGGTGGAGATTAAGAGAATGGAGCGGAAAACTCCGGCTTTTACACTTTTTTCTTGGGTACAGGAAATACGAAAAACGTGTCCTTATTTGCGACCACGGCATTTAACTTGTTGATATTCAGTATGGGTGATGTTCCCTCACTCACCGCAAAGCGGAATGGCATCGCAGCGTAGCTGCGGTGCTTTTTTGTTGTACGGCCGTTGCAAGCTTGCTTGCATAAGGACGTACGGCAAAAAAGCGCCTGAGGGCCGCAGGCCCGCGATGCCATTCAACGGTTTGCAAAGCCCGCCGCAGGCGGTCAGGGACCTGAGGCCCTTGGGCCGAAAGCAGCGACCGCAGGGAGCTAATGCGCAGCCCGCCAGGGCGAGCACAATCCCCATCTCCCCTTTCGCCCGGGCACAAAAACCCTGTAAACCGTGCCCAACCGTACTAATTTCAGCATCCGGGGCACGTTTTGACGCAAATCTGTGCCCGCCACAATCAACGATGCACTCCCTGACTCCGGGAGTCCTCCTGCCAGCAACTAATACCTATCTATACTTTACTGTGAAAACGAATAGAATCAATAACACTAAATATCTTACTCCCCAGTAACAATTTTACACAGAGATTCATTCATGAATCGTTGTAAACACACTTAAATCCCATACTTCGCATTTTACATCTGATTATCAGAGGAATATAATTCTGCATAAACAGACAAATACTCCTAGTTTTGCGTGTGAATTTATAACTAAAAAGAGTATATTTGCAAAAAAGGCGAAGATTGCTCCCCGCCTTAAATGTTTTCACAACGGAATAATCCTTATTGTGATTTGCTTCAGATTGTGTAAGACAAAAGTAGGAATAAAAACAATAGTTTCAAAATACTATGAAGAAAATTCTCGGTCTTGATCTTGGAGTAGGCTCCATTGGTTGGAGCCTGATTCAGGCGGATGATGAAGGCAGTCCGCAATCCATCCTGGGTATAGGAAGCCGTATAGTGCCTCTCAGCCCTGACGACACCAACGAGTTCTCTTCAGGCAACGCAATCTCCAAAAATCAGAAGAGAACGCAAATGCGAACTGCCAGAAAGGGATATGACCGCTACCAACTCAGGCGACAGAATCTTACCGAAGAACTCCGGTTCCTCGGAATGCTCCCCGATGAACGTCTCATCAAACTTCCCGTACTTGAACTCTGGCAGTTAAGGGCAGATGCAGCGACTCCCGGCAAAAAGCTAACGCTTCCTGAAATCGGTCGTGTACTATACCATATCAACCAGAAAAGAGGTTACCGCCATTCCAAATCCGACGAAGGAGAAGATAAGAACCAGAAAGATTATGTTCAGGCCATTAACAGCCGGTTTTCAGAAATCAAGGCCGAAGGAAAGACTATCGGTCAGTTTTTTGCCGAAAAACTGGCAGAGAGTGAGGTAACGACCGACAAAGGCAATTTTTACACTTTCCGTATAAAAGAGCAGGTCTTCCCTCGCAAGGCTTACGAGGAAGAATTCGATAAAGTCATGGCCTGTCAGCGTGTTTATTATCCCGACATCCTGACGGACCAGTCCATCCACCGTCTGCGCGATGAAATTATATTTTACCAGCGTCCGCTCAAATCCTGCAAGCACTTGGTCAGTCAGTGCGAATTTGCGTTACGGGAATACAAGACTTCAGACGGGGGAAGCATAATCGCCGGCCCCAAGGTAGCGCCGCGCACTTCACCTCTGTTTCAGGTTTGCAAAATCTGGGAATCGGTCAACAATATAGAGATGAAGAACCGTAATGGCGAATCATATCCTTTCACGACAGAGGAGCGGCAACAATTGTTCGATTTCCTCGACAACAATGAGAAACTTACTGTCACAGATCTAAAGAGAATCCTAAGGCTCTCAGCTAAAGATAAATGGTGGGGCGGGAAAGCTATTGGGAAGGGATTACAGGGCAATGTAACCAAAATGGCCATTAAAAAGGCCCTTCAGGGTCATGAAGAATTACTTTCATTCAACCTGGTGCCCGTCGAATCACACCGCATCGACACTGAAACCGGGGAATGTCTGATGGAGATTTCTCCAGAATTCGAGAAAGAGCCTCTTTATCGCATCTGGCACATTGTTTATTCGATGGAAGACCAGGAAGAAATGGCCGCAGCTCTGAAACGCCAGTTCGGAATAGATGATATGGAAGTGATTGCCCGGCTTGCAAAAATTGACTTTGTCAAACCGGGATACGGCAACAAATCCGCCCGTTTCATCCGCCAAATCCTTCCCTATCTGCAAAAAGGTTTAAAGTACAGTGATGCATGTGACTATATCAACATCAATCATTCAAATAGCCTGACTACGGCGGAGAACAATGCCCGCCAACTTCTCCAACACTTACCCCAGTTACAGAAGAACGAACTTCGTCAGCCGGTCATAGAGAAGATTCTAAACCAAATGGTCAATGTCGTAAATGCCCTGCTGGACAAGTATGGAAGCATCGATGAAGTCCGGATAGAACTCGCCCGGGAATTGAAGCAGAGTCGGGATGAACGCAATGCTGACTTTCTAGCCAATAACAGGAGAGAGAGGGAAAACAAAGTAATTGTGGAGCGAATACAAGAAATGGGAATCAGACCATCCAGGGCCCGAATCCAGAAGTACCGTCTATGGGAAGAGGCAAAGCACATCTGCTTCTATTGCGGTCAGCCTGTAGGCGTCAAGGAATTTCTGGAAGGTACTGATGTTGAGATAGAGCATATCATTCCCCGCTCTTTGTTTTTTGACGATTCTTTCTCGAACAAAGTATGTGCTTGCAGAAAATGTAATGCAGAAAAAAACAATAGGACAGCCTATGACTATATGAAGCAGAAGGGAGTAAATGAATTCAGCGATTTCATCCGGCGAATAGAAGAAGCATACGAGAGGAAAGAAATCTCGAAGACCAAGCGTGAACGCCTGATGACTTCTGCCAAAGACATCCCTGAAGACTTCATTGACCGGCAACTACGCCAATCACAGTATATTTCCAAAAAGGCCGTGGATATTCTCAAGCAAGTCTGCAGGAATGTATGGACAACGAGCGGAAGCGTCACTGATTTTATCAGGCATCAATGGGGATATGACAGCATCCTTCACGATCTAAACTTTGGAAGGTACAAAGCCGCTGGACAGACAGAAATAATCACGTCCGACCATCTGGGCCAGACCCATAAGGAAGAGCGTATCATAGGTTGGACCAAGCGACTGGACCACCGTCATCATGCGATTGACGCACTAACCATCGCCAGCACAAAACAGTCATATATCCAACGCCTCAACACCCTTAATGCGTCCCGGGACGAGATGTTCAAAGATATTGAATCACAATCGGATACAGTTAAAGGCCAGTATTCTTTAATGGAAAACTGGATGAAGACGCGCCCCCATATTCCGGTTTCAGAAGTCTCAGACGCAGTGGATGCCATCCTGATCTCATTCAAGGCAGGCAAACGCGTAACCACTCCAGGAAAAAGATTCATCTACCAGAATGGTAAACGGACTGTTGCGCAGAACGGGTTATTAGTACCTAGAGGCGCTCTCAGTGAAGAGAGTGTATACGGAGCCATTTCCTGCCTTGAAGAGCATGTACCCGTTACCAAGATATTCGAGCATCCCGAGATGATCTTCAAACCATATATCCGGGAAAAGGTTGAGGAGCGGATACGGCATTATGATGGGGAATGGAAAGCCGCACTCAAGTCTCTTAAGAAGAGCCCCATTTACCTGGGGGAGAACGAAACCAAACCGCTGGAGTACGCCACCTGCTGGAAAAAGGAATATGTTATCCGCTACCCCCTCACGAGTATCAGAAAGAAGGATGTCGAATACATAGTAGATAAGCATCTACGTGAACTGGTTGCAGGACGCATTGATAAAGTCGGTGAAAAAGAAGCCTTCAAGCAACCATTGTACGCCGACAAGGCCGGGAATGTCCCTATAAGAAGCGTGCGGTTGTTTACGAAATTGAATGAAAAGGCTGTTGAACCCGTCAAATACAATGAGGACCGGCCTATCGGTTTCGTAAAACCGGGCAACAATCATCATATCGCCATATATTGCGATTCGGAGGGTAAATTGTCCGAGCATGTTGTCTCCTTCTGGCACGCTGTAGAACGGAAGAAGTTCGGCATACCCGTCATAATCAAAGACACTGATGAGATGTGGAATAATATAGCTGATCAAGATCTGCCAAAGGCTTTCCTTAACGAACTCCCGCCGGCCGGACTCAAACTTGAAGTCAGTCTTCAGCAGAACGAGATGTTCATCTTGGGAATGCCGGAGAATGAATACCAGAAGGCACTTGAGGTCAATGACTATAGATTACTGAGCAAATATTTATATCGAGTGCAAAAGGTGACTTTCAACGACTATTACTTTAGATTCCATATTGAAACCATGCTCGACAATTCTCAAGAAGCAAGAAATACTAACAAGTTTTATCGAGTAAATAGTATAGGTGCATTCAAACAATTGAACCCACATAAAGTCTGCATAAACCTTCTTGGCGAAGTCTCTGAACCGTGATTAAGAAAACGCTTTATTTCGGAAATCCGGCCTATCTCTCCTACCGCCTTAAGCAACTGGTTATCAAGAAACCTGATATTAAGGGAGATATGCCGGATTTCGGCATTCCCGATGCTTTTACTGTCATTAAAACTGTACCTGTCGAGGATATCGGAGTAATAATTCTTGACCATCCACATATTACCCTCTCGCAAGCACTGATGTCTGCCTTATTGGATAACAATTGCGCCGTAATAACCTGCGACAGCCGGCACATGCCTGTCGGACTTTTCCTTCCGCTAACCGGCAACTCCATTCAAAATGAGCGCTTCCGCAACCAACTGGATGCCTCCCTGCCTCTTCGTAAGCAACTTTGGCAACAGACTGTTGAGTGCAAGATAAAGAACCAGGCTTCGCTATTGTATTACTCTACCGGAAAACGTCACAACAACATGTCGGTCTGGGCAGAATCGGTCAAGAGTGGAGATACTGGCAACATGGAAGCCCGCGCAGCCGCCTACTACTGGAAAACTGTCTTGCCGGAGAACCCTGGCTTTATTCGGGGGCAGAATGAGGATGCCCCCAACAATCTGCTCAATTACGGATATGCCATCCTTCGGGCAATCGTCGCAAGATCGTTGGTTGGCAGCGGATTGTTGCCGACCATCGGAATCCATCATCATAACCGTTATAATGCCTATTGTCTGGCTGATGACGTTATGGAGCCTTACCGGCCGTTCGTCGACAAAGTTGTCATTGATCTTCTGAAGCAGGAATCCGGAACAGAATTGGACACAAAAAAGAAACAAAGACTTCTTTCTATCCCAACAGAGGATGTGCTGATGGACGGAACGCGAAGACCGCTTATGATTGCCGTCAGTCAAACAACCTCATCACTGGTCAAATGTTTCAGCGGAGAACTCCGGAAAGTCAGTTACCCTTCCTTTGAATAAATGGACCGGTTCAGCGAGTATCGTATTATGTGGGTGCTGGTTTTCTTTGATCTCCCGACAGAGACTAAAAAGGAAAGAAAGGCTGCCGCGAAGTTTCGAAAAGATTTGCTCTCGGACGGTTTCCTGATGTTTCAGTTCTCAATATATATGCGTCACTGCCCTTCATCAGAAAGTGCAGAAACACATATCAAAAGGGTGAAGAGTTTTCTTCCCGACCTGGGACAGATCGGGATTCTGTCTATCACCGACAAGCAGTTTTCAAAGATGGAACTGTTTTCGGAGCACAAAGTCCGGAAGATTCCTGAAGAAGGAATTCAGTTGGAACTGTTCTAGTGTTAGAAAAGAGAAAACCTTTTATAACCAATAAAATCCGACCGATTCCGGCCGGATTTTTTTGATTGGACAACAATCCGTAATCAACTGACACTATGACAGATACAAAAACTCTACTGTTGCCGTATTGTCAAAGGTACTAAATCTGAAAGCAAATCACAACCGGATGGATGGTCGGGAAGAATCACATGAAACTGTTGCCGTATTGTCAAAGGTACTAAATCTGAAAGCAAATCACAACGCGTTTTTTATTATTGCAAAAAGCAGTCAAGACTGTTGCCGTATTGTCAAAGGTACTAAATCTGAAAGCAAATCACAACCGTAGGCTTTGAGGGCTTCGGTTCTCCACTACTGTTGCCGTATTGTCAAAGGTACTAAATCTGAAAGCAAATCACAACTGTAGATGGTACTATTACTGTATTGATGTACTGTTGCCGTATTGTCAAAGGTACTAAATCTGAAAGCAAATCACAACTTATCGTTCAGTCACACACAGATCACATAAACTATATACTGAATATTAATAAGTTAGTAAACTCAGCAACCATGCTCAGACACATAACAGTCACATAAACCCTAATCCCATATAGGGACATATTTTGTGACATGGGACCTGAGGCCCACGGGCCGAAAGCAGCGACCGCAGGGAGCTAATGCGCAGCCCGCCAGGGCGAGCACAATCCCTCTAAGCCCGGGCACAAAAACCCTGTAAATCGTGCCTAACAGTACGAATTTCAGCGTCAGGGGCACGTTTTGGCACTTTTTTGTGCCCGCCTGCCACCGTTACCACATCTCAAGAAGGCCACCAAACATGCTCGACCGATGCCCATCCTCAAACCATCCATAAAAAAGGCCGATCTTATGGACAAACCCCATCTTTTTCGGCAATTATCCATAAAAACAGCTACGATCATGGATGTACGGTCCGCCGCAGGCGGGCAGGAATATCGGAGTGCAGCGACGAAATCCCGTGGTGAGTGAGGGATAAGCGCAGCCCGCGATGCCATTCCGGCCCAGCAAGGGCCCATCGGCGAAACCTTTTTGCTGCAACAGGATAGCAGATGGAACTTATGAGCGTTTAATCACTTTTCCGTCCTTATCTTTGAAATCACCACAAAGGATGATAATAAAATCGACGAGGACCCAGATTCCAAGACCTCCCAGCGTGAAAATCATAGCGATAGCGGACCCTATCTTGCCAACGTAGAACCTGTGAATGCCGAAAACGCCCAGGAACCAGCAAAGCAAAATAGTAGCCAGCCAGTCCTTGTCGCTCACAGCGACATTGTTTTCACCATACGTATCGTACAAGGAACTTCCGCATTTCGGGCAAAAGGCAGCATCTTCAGCCACTTCTGCACCACAATGACTACAATATTTCATAATGGAAAACTATTAATAGGCGTTTATTATGTCCTGTGCCTCTAACAGAAAGCATTACAATTATAGTTTATTTTTCGGAAAGGCAAGAAATGTCTTGGAACACATTGCTGCGCTTCCTCCCCAATCCATCCATAATCAAGGCCGACATTATGGACAGACCCTATCTTTTTCGGCAATTATCCATAAAAATGGCCCCGATCATGGATGTACGGTGTTCCTCACGAGCAGGTAGGGATGTCAGAACGAACTGACGGAATCCCGTGGTGAGGGGAGGGGGCATTGTCGCAATCTCAATTAAATTTTGATATTTTTGCCGCAATAACTATATTTTAAATTTGAAATAAGGCATTATCCCTTAGTTGGTTGACAAGTCTATGCAAACGAATATGGAGCAGTTACGAAAACGGTTTTATGAGACCCCCGGTGTAGAGCTGTACGAGCTGAAGCCGGAAAGGGTCATTTGTCAAAGCGGTCCCATGGAAGGTTCCCCCGAGTATCGGGGATTCAACCAAGAGGAAACATGGTAACGGGAGGAAGCGTTATGAAGAAGATGTGGATTCTTATCGTGATGGCCGCTGCCGTCATCACCTCCTGCGGACAGGAAATACTGGATTCCGGAAGCGATGTCCCAGAGACCGCTCCCATCGTGTTTAACCTTACTGCCAATCATCCTAATGCGACCAAGGCCGTGAAGACGGGCTGGGAAGCAGGTGATGCCATTTTCGTGTTCTTTACAGGAGTGGAGGCACCCAAGCACCTTAAAATAATCTACAATGGTTCGGCTTGGACTTGCGCAGAGTACAATGGCGCGACACAAACCCCCGGTGCCCTTGGCCTGACCGACGGGAAAGAAGGAACCATGCGGGCTGTTTACCTGCCCTTTGGCAGCTCTGCCACCATCTCTGCCGACGGCACCAGCTTTACCTTCAGCAAGACCTACTATGCCTACTACCTGACAGCGACACTGGATTACACCGTCACGAACGGCAAGGTTAGCGGTACGTTCCAGATGGAGATTCCCGATGACTACGTGCAGTTCTTCGTGGATGATGCCGATGCCCAGGATGAGGCTTACCAACTGGGCTGTGACGCCGTCATCCCTACTGGCGTAGCGTCCATCTCCGCCAACGGCACCATCACCGAGACCAGCGACAAGACGGCAGCCGATGATATGCCTGGCTATGCTTACAGCGGCGGCTACCTGTTCAGTGGCAAGCTCAACGCGCAATACTCGTCGACGCGCAAGGAAGAAAGAGAAGCGCCAGTGGAGGCCCATGCCTACTACTTTGCCAAGACCAAGACCTCAGACAACACCCGCGCAGACTACTTCGTCAGCGGCAAGACCCTCACTGAACACAGCGCCATCAAACTGCCCGCAAACGGTGACGCAAAATGGCAGGCTGTCGGTCCCGGAGTTTGTTATGAATTATTACACATTATCGATGCTGGCACATCATGGGAAAGTTCAACATCTTTAGGCAAGTGGTACACCTGCAATTATGGCTGTTCGGTACCCGAACAACACGGAACGCCCTATACCTTCGACGATGCCAATTCGCTGCCAGGCGTCACCCTGCCAACGCAAGACCAGTTTGAAAAACTCAATACTACTGGCTATGCAGAATGGGTCTGGTTGCCAGTCCACGGTCATTCTGGCATGGTAGTCAAGGCCTCAAACGCATTTTTGTTCCTACCGGCGCAAGATGCTAGTTCAGAAGACGGTCGCTATTGGTCATCCACGTTACACCAGCAGTCTCCGGAATACGCCATGGGCTTTTTCATCAACAACATTGGCTTACATGTCGGTCAAGCCCCCAATGTGGGCGAACAGTTATCTGTGCGTCCTATTCAGAATTAATACCGCTTGTCGGAAGTCCATCCTGGTTTTACATTAGCTTTTCCCCCACAAGACAATATATCTGCGAAACAATCTGATCCATCCATAGCTTACCGTCCTATCCTCCCGGTCCAGGACAAGAAGCGGGAGCCGGTGCAGGATATAGCGAAGGGCATAGGTATGCTGTTCGTTATCCGCTGCACACGACAACACTGTTTACCCTTGGAGGACGCGATACCGAGGTATCGGGACTTGCCTCAATCCTGTTCCTTGCCTTGATGGGCTACATGATGCCTTTCTTCTTCATAATGTCAGGCTACAATTTCAAGCCGGGCGTCATGTCGTACGGCGCATGTATCCGCAAAAGGGCGAAACAACTGCTCATCCCCTTGCTCAACTACACGATCGCCATATGGGTGCTGTTGGGCGCATATTTGTGCCTGCGAGATGAAACTGACGTACTGACACTGCTCAAATCTTTCGTCGCCTACTGGTTGACCGATCCGGTGGCCGGATGGGTCGGGCTTGACGCCAGCCGGACGCTGGTCGGTCTTGCGATGCGGAAATACAATACGTTCGGGGAACATGAAACGAAAAGAATCTGGCTCATCATCAACACACTTATCGCGCTGGGCATACTGATCCATCTCCAGATGGAAGTCCCCGGGGTCGGCATGATTTCCGGCGGCAGGATCGCCTATAAGATGGGGGCAGTTGAAGTCTTCATAACCCTGATCTGCGGCGTCCTCGGCACGTTGTTCCTCATGAATATAAGCAAGTGGCTGGTCAGATTCAAGCATCTGGGCGCCTTCCTCGCCTATGTCGGACAGAACTCATTGATCGTGCTGATCCTGCACGGGGCCATAATGCGCATCTTCTGCGACATCTTTGGCTTTACCGGCGCACCGGCGGGTACCTTCGGTCTGGTCAACCTGGCCGTATTTGCCGCAACCTTGTTCACAAGTGTCCTCTTCATCTACATCAAAGGCCTGATGAACAATTGGACACAAAAGAAGAAACAAGCCATCCGTCCATAAACCAGGCCGATAAAAAACCAATGCCGGCCGGATGCGTCTGAAAAACGCAGGCCGGCCGGCAAGGGAAACAGATTAACCTAAAACTATCCTCTAATTGCCGGAAAGTATGATGAATGCCAGTCCGGCAATGAACAAGCAGAACATTACGGCCAGGAGTCCGTATACACCTTTCCGGGCGCCCTTGAACTCCTTCCAGATAAACACGCCCCATATGGCGGCGATCATCGGAGCCCCCTGCCCGAGAGCATAGGAGATTGCAGCACCGGCGCGGCCAGAAGCGATATAGCTGAAAGCCGTACCCAGGCACCATATAGCGCCTCCGAGGATTCCCACCAGGTGCGTCTTGAAATTCCCCTGGAAATACTGCTTGTAGGTGACAGGCTCGCCGACGAACGGCTTGCGCATGACCAGCGTATTGAACACGAAGTTGCTCACCAGAACACCGAGCGAGAAGATGACGATCGCCGTATAGGGAGTCACCATACCCGCTGCGGGATTGGCGAAATTGTCAAGGTCCATAGCCTTGGCGACAAATCGGTAGAAGAAAGCCATCAGGGTTCCTGCCAGCACGGCCAGGAGGATACCCTTGTTGGCGCCTTCCTTCTTCTTTTCAACTTTGCCCGACGCTATACCGTTGCAGATGATTGCCACCACGATAAGCGCGATGCCGATGAAAAGCAGCACCGGATCCCCTTTCGGAGCACCGATATAGTTGACTATCGTGCCAAGCACGAGGGAGATACCTACGCCGAGCGGGAATGCGACGGCGAGGCCGGCAATCGACGTTGAGGCGGAAAGCAGTATATTCGAAGCGTTGAAAATGACGCCGCCTAGGATGATGCTCCAGAAGCTGGAAGCATCCATCTGGGCAAGGTCTTTCAGGAAAGGACGGCCTTCAGAGCCGATGCTTCCCATCGTGAAGGCCAGCAGCAGGGCGAAGAGCACCATGCCGATGACGTAGTCCCAGTAGAAAAGTTCATACCTCCAGCTCTTCGCGGCAAGTTTCTGGGTGTTGGCCCAGGAACCCCAGCAGAGCATGGTAATGAAGCAGAACAGGACTGCCAGTGCGTAACTGTTTACGATAAACATGGTTCAGGTCTATTGGTGTTGAACGTGTACCGGAGCGTCGGAATAGACAAGCAGTGAATTGATGGTCAATCCCATGGGATCGGGATTCAGCCATTTGAAGGAGAGGGTGTGGTCGCCCTTGGGCAGGTTGTACTTGTAGTAGAGTTCCTGCTTGCGGGACTGGTGCTGCAGGGGAAGGACGACAGTCTCGGACAGTGCGCCGTCCAGCCAGACTTCGACACGTGCCACATAATCGCCTTCAGGCATCCGGTAACCACGGTCGCGGCCCATGGAATACTTTACGACCACTCCGTTTCCGTTGAATTCCAGTTCTCCCGCATCAGCTATCGGCTTGCGGACGTCAACCATGGCGACAGGCCAGTGACCGGTGAAAGCTTCCTCGAAACGGACGGTTTCGGGCTGTTGGACTTTAATGCAGACATCTTTCTCCCCTACCTTGCCGCCGTTGCGTTCGATGACCTGCAAGGCCTGGTCAAACGACATCTGATACACTTTGTTCAGGGAGATGTCGGTGTAGGCGAAATTGCGGTCCTCTACTTCGCGCAGATTGGGCATCCAGTATTCAGGGATATTGCTGTAACCCATCATGGTGCCCAGGATACCTGCAGCGGAGGCGGGGTTGCAGTCGGAATCCTGGCCGCAGCGGGTGCTGATGTCGATGGTCTTGAAGAAATCACCTTCGCCATAGAGCAGACCGACAAGGATGTATGCGCTGTTGATTACGGCGTCGATGTTGAAAGCCGCGTATACGCCCTCGGGGCAGCCGATATCGAACGACCATTTCTTCTGGATCATCGCCCATGTGAGTTCCCAGTCATCAGGATACATCTCATGCCACTTGATAACGTCGGCCATGCAGCGGTAGAACTTGCTCTGCTGGGGAATGGTCTTGAGCGCTTCCTTCACGATGGTCTCCACGTCGTCACAGACGAAAGCCAGGGCATACATGGCAGCCACGTAGACACCGCCATACCAGCCGTCACCGTAGTTCATCAGGTGACCGATGCCGTCGGAATAATAAGTGGCGGCATTCGGCATGCCGGGAGCCATGAGACCCGCGTAGTCCGCCTCGATCTGGAAGTCAATGTCGTCGGCATGCGGGTTGTTCTCCCAGTAACCGCAGTCCGGAGGCATGATGCCCTGCCGTATATTGTAGCGGGCCTGCTGGTTGGCGTGCCATAGCGGATAATCCGCACCGGCGAAAGCCTTCGCGAACTCTTCGATGGGAGCGTCGAGTCCCAGCTTGTCAAAAACATCGACGAAAGTCAGGTCCATGTAGATGTCATCGTAGAGGCCCGGGGCGTTGTCGTAATAGTGTTTCAGGCTATGTTCAGGCCATTCGATATTGATGTTAGGATTGATCATGGTGCCGGAGTACCGGAACTCTGTCGGACCGCCGTAAGTGCAGCCTATGGCCTGTCCGGCCCATCCGCCCTTGATCTTGTCCATGAGGGTCTCTTTCGAGAGAGTTACTTCCGCCGGAGCCTTGGACGTGCAGGACACGGAAAGCAGCGCGCAGAGGAGGATGAAAAATGACAGAATAGTGCGTTTCATACAGGATTTACTCATTGGATTTGTTCAGTACTTTTTCTACGTCCTCACGGGACGGAGCTGATTGTTGTGCGCCCGGACGGGTGACGGCGATGGATGACGCCGCCTGGGCGAAACGGATGGCCTGCCGCATATCCTTGCCTTCGGAAAGGGCGACGCAGAGGGCTCCGTTGAAGACATCGCCGGCAGCGGTAGTGTCGACCGCCTTGACCTTGAAGGCCGGGATAACCTCGGATCGTCCGTCCTGGTAAAGCAGGGCGCCCTTGCTGCCCAGAGTGATAATGACTGTGCCGATACCCTTGCCGGCCAGAACCTCTGCCGCCTTCACGGCAGAATCGCAATCCGAGATTTTCACGCCGGAAAGGAATTCAGCTTCAGTCTCGTTGGGAGTGATGATATCGACCATAGAGAGCAAATCGTCCGGAAGCGCGCAGGCCGGGGCCGGATTCAGGACGAACCGGCCCCCGTTGCGCTTGACCCTCCTGGCCGCGTGGCACACGGTCTCCACGGGAGTCTCCAACTGACATAAGACGATATCAAAATTCTCATAGCCTTCGATCCTGTCGATATCTTCAGGAAGAAGCTTCAGATTCGCTCCGGAGGCGACGACGATGCTGTTTTCACCCTTGGCGTCCACGATGATAAGGGCGACTCCTGAAGCGCAATCAGGCGTGGAGAAGACATAAGAGGTATCGATCCCCTCCCGGTCGAATAAGTTCTTGGCGGCACGGCCGTAGTCATCGCAACCGGTCATACAGCAGAAGGTTATCTTCTCACCCAGACGGGCCGCCGCGACGGCCTGGTTCGCCCCTTTCCCGCCGGGATTCACGAAGAACGTCCCTCCCAAAAGCGTTTCGCCGGGTTTGGGCATCTTCTCCGACCGGACAACCAGGTCAGTGTTGGAACTGCCTATTACTAGTATACTCATGTTTAAAGTTACGAATAATTATCGGATCAATAACCGGGATTCTGCTTCAGGTTGGCATTCGTGTTCATCGCCCTGTACGGAATCGGGAAAATGTCCCGGTAGCTGTCAGTATTGGTCTTGTTGTCCCAAGGCTTGCTGAATGTGCCGAAACGGACCTGGTCCTGACGGCGGTGACCCTCCCAGCAGAGTTCGCGGGCGCGTTCTTCCAGCAATTCGTCGAGCGTGAGCGTAGCTGCCGTATAAGGCGTGGCCTTGGCACGGTTGCGGACATAATTGGCATAGCGTACAGCCTCATCGTTGGCCTTGCCTCCGTTCTGGCGCATAATGGCTTCAGCCTTGAGAAGGTAGGCGTCGGCAAGACGGTAAATAGGGAAATCATTGCTCATCGCCTGATAGGACAGTCCGTCCTCATATTCCCATTTGCACATGCGGACACCGGAATCCAGCAGGGCCGGGTCGGACTGGTTGTAGATGGGACCTACGAAAGGCGTATAGGTCAACTGGCGGCCGGGGCTGACCATGAGCGGATTGCCGCTCTTGTCGAACTGGGGACCTTCCAGCCAGGACTTGCGGCGGACGTCGTTCTCACCGTATGAATTCCAGAGCCATTCCAGGCCGCATGCACCGTCCCAGCAGAAGTTCAGGATGTTGAAGGTCTGCTGGCTGAGCGTCTGAAGCGTGATGTTGTGAAGCGGGAAAGTATTGGTAATGCTGGCCTCGAGCGGAATAGCCCAGATAGTTTCAGTGCAGTTTTCATTATGAACGCTGAAGCAGGTGAAATAGTCGGGCTCAAGCTGGAGGGAGTTGAAGCGCATCACCTGGTCGAGAGCCGAAGAGGCGTCTGCCCACTTGGGAGTCCCGGTCCAGACCTCGGAGTTCATATAGAGCTTGGCAAGCATCATATAAGCGGCAGCCTTGGTCGCGCGTCCGTAGTTTGCAGAAGTGGGAGCGTCTTCCAGATAGCCCACGTTATCCTTGATTTCCTTTTCGATGAAATTGAACAGTTCCTGGGGAGGGACCTGAGAAGGGAGGGATGTATCCGTGAAGTCGGTCACCAGCGGAAGGTTACGGAACCAGTCGATTCCCTTCAGGTAAAGGTACGCGCGGACCATCTTCACCTCGGCGACGAGTTTTTCACTTCCCGCGAACTGTACGTTCGCCTCTTCCATCTGGTAAAGGATCTGGTTGCATCGGGTCACACCGTCCATGACAAAGCTGTAAGCCCTCCAGACGCCGTCATGACGGACGTCCCAGGTATGCTGGTGGTCCTGGATCCAGACGCCGTTGTCCCACCAGAGACCGCCTTCGCGATAGGGAATGATTCCTTCATCGGTGGTCACCATATCGTTCATCCAGACACCCATGTGCTGGAGATAGCCGTTGCTCCATGAATTGGAGGAAAGCCAGGCATAGGCACGTCCCACATTCTTGATCAGGGATTCCTCGTTGGTGAAGAAGCCGTCGGCCGGCAGTTCGGAGTAAACCGTCTCGTCCAGGTTCGTGCAGGCTCCGACAGCAAGAAGCATCGCGCACGCAATAAGAATGGAATATATCTTTTTCATGATGTCAGCAGTTTAGAAAGTGAGATTGATGCCAAGGACGAATGCCCTGGTGGAAGGATAGAATTCATCCCAGGCGATACCGGGAGCGAGTCCGTTCAGGTTGACTTCGGGGTCTACGCCCTTGTATTTGGTCAGGGTCAGCAGGTTGGTACCCGTGAGATATACCTTGAGCGACTGCATCCAGTCCACCTTGGGCCTGAACATGTACGACAGCGTCACGTTGGCCAGTTTGACGAAGGAGCCGTCTTCCACATAATGGGACGACCAGGTTGTCTGGCCGGTATTGTCCTTGGAGTCGAAGGTAGAGCGGAGGATATTCTTGCCGCCGAAGTAATAATAACCTTCATAGAACAGGCGCTGGATGTTCGCCACGTCGTTTCCGATGGAGCCGCGGAAGAGGAACGACAGATCCCATGACTTATACCTCAGGCCGTTCGACCATCCGAAGATGACATCCGGATAAGCGTTGCCGATGACTTCATACACGGCCTCGGAAACCGCCTCGCCGGGGGTGACGCCCTTGTAAGTCGCATTGCCGTTACCGTCCATGCCGGTAAACACGGGGCCGAAGAAATTACCGATGGGTTCTCCCTCATAGATACGCTCCACATACTGCTTGAAGTCGGTGGAAATATAGCCCTGTTCGATATACTGCATTGCATAATCCTCGTTCGAGAAGCGGTCCAGGATATTCTTGTTGTGCGACATCGTGAGGGTCGTATTCCAGGTGAAATCCTTTGTACGGACAGGAATCGCGCTGAGCATGAGCTCGATACCGGAGTTCTTGATCACGCCCACATTCGTGAACTTGCGGTCGTAGAGGTTCGGGGGAACCGGCACGGAATAAGTGTAGAGCAGGTCACTGGTGACGCGGTTGTAGTAGTCGATGGCACCGCTGAGGCGGCCCTTGAAGAATGAGAAGTCGAGACCCACGTTGAACTCGCTCTTGCGCTCCCACTTGAGGTCTTCGTTGGCGTTCGAGGCGGGGCCGTAGGAGTTGACCCAGGCACCGTTGTAGTAGAACTTGCCGCTGGTGGACAGACGGGCGAGCGACTGGTAGTTGGCGATATCCTGGTTGCCGGTCACACCGTAACCGATTCGGAATTTCAGTTCGTCCAGCCATTTGACATTCTTCATGAATTCTTCCTGGTCGATGCGCCAGCCTGCGCTAACTGCAGGGAAGAGACCCCACTTGTTGTTGGCGCCGAACCTCGAGGAACCTTCGTACCTGGCCGAAACGGAAAGGAGGTATTTCTCCTTATAGTTATAGATGGCACGGCCGAAGAATGCGATCAGCTTGCTGCTCTGCTTTGACGACCTCATATTGGCGGCTCCTTCCTGGAGGCCGCTTCCGGAGCCGATGTTATGCCAGGAGAAGTAGTCCGTATCGAAGTTCTTGTTCCACATGTAAGCGGTTTCATACATATTGTCTGAATATGAATAACCGCCGAGGAGCTGAAGCGCGTGGTCCCCGAAAGTCTTATTGTAATTGGCCTCGAGGTCGAGGGTCTTGGTCAGATTCCAATAGTTGTTTATGCTCGCCTCACCCGTGGTCTGAGCATCCTGGGGATAGAACTTGGTGCGATAGGTGCTCGAACTTCCGGAATACTGGTTGAACGATCCGGTGGCCGAGACACTCAGGTCATCGGTCAGGTTGAACGTCGCCCTGAGGCTGCCCATGAAATAACGGGTCCTGTTCTCCTGCTCGTTCTCGTTGATCAGTGCCACCGGGTTGTAGTACTGGAAAGGAGCGCTGTTGGTGTAGTATCCGCCATGCGCGGTATCATTCTCATCGTAGATAGGCTCGGTCGGATTTCGGCGTACCGCCTGCTGGACCGCCCACTGGTCGGTAGGATGAGCGAGACGGTTATTGTAGTTGATATTATAATTCAAGGTAAGCCTGTTCTTTATGGCTTTCTGGGTAATGTTCATCCTGGCCCTGATATCCTGGCGGTCGCTGCCGAGGATCAGGCCCTTGTCGTTCATATAGGAAACGGCGGCCCTGTAATTCAGGTTGTCCGATCCTCCGGAAATGCCCAGATTGTAATACTGGGTGATGGGATTCTTGCGGGTGATGGCGTCGAGCCAGTCAGTATCGCTGCCGCCGTCGAAACCGGTATATCCCTTGGCCAGGACATCCCTGAATTCTTTTGCGGAAAGCACTTCGAGTTTCCTGTTCACGGTCTGGAGGCTGGCATAGGTCGAGAAGTCGACGCTGGACCGCACACCCTGCTTCCCTTTCTTGGTAGTGATCAGGATGACGCCGTTCGTACCGCGCGTACCGTAGATAGCTGCTGCGGAGCCGTCCTTCAGGACGTCGATCGACTCGATTTCCTCCGGGTTGATACTGTCGAGAGAGCCTCCGACCACATTGTCGATGACCACGAGCGGCTCGGCTCCGGCGGACATGGTCGTGTTGCCTCGAAGCTGGATGCTGATCCCGCCGTTCGGGTCGCCGCCGTCATAGCGGACGATCGAAAGGCCGGCGATTTTGCCGTTGATCAGGTCGTAGGGGCTGGAATTGCTGCCCTGCAGGAAATCGTCGCTCTTGACACTGGCCACTGAACCGGTGATCTCCTTGCGTGTCGTATGGCCGTAACCGATGACGACGACATCGTCGAGGGTCGTGACATCTTCGGTCATGGTCACGTCAAGGACGGGCCCCTGGACGGGGAGAGAGATATCGGAATAACCGATATAGGAGAAATGAAGGGTAGCCGACGGCTTTACGGTCAGGGTATATTTTCCTTCCTCATCCGTCGCTACTGCATTCTGTGTACCCTCTTCGAAAACGAAAACGCCGATGAGGGGCTCGCCGAAAGCATTCTTCACGGTACCGCTGACTTTCTGCTGTGCAAAAAGCTGAACGGACATGAACAAAGCCATCAACACAAACAAGCATCTGCCCAAAGTCTTTTTCATAGCGATTATTTAGTAAATATTGGTAAAAATGAGACTGTGCAATCGTTTGTTCAAATTTAACGAGAGAAAACAATAAAAACTTCGTTTCAGAGCTAGGTTTTTGGAAAATATCAAAATTATTTGTACGCAAATTTGCCGGATTTGCGCAAATTTTTTATCTTTATTGCGCAAAAATTGGAAAAATGAAGGAGACCCTGACAAGCATTTCCGAAAGAATCGGCGTTTCACCCGCTACAATTTCCCGCATAGTCAACGGCAAGGCCGATAAATACCGTATCAGCAAAGAGACCGTCGACAAGGTCATGGCCGAGGTTAACAGGTGCAAATACACTCCCAGCCTCCTTGCACGGAGTTTGCGTACCAACAAGACATCGACCATCGGCCTCCTTCTGCCTTCAGCCGCCAACCCGTTCTTTTCCCATATTGCCGAATCCATTATCAAGGATGCGTACGCAAAGGGTTATATTACCATCACCCTGGACAACATGGAGAACGAAGCCGTCCAGCGGGCATGCCTCTCTATTATGATTTCAAGGAAAGTCGACGGAATCATCGCCGCTCCCTGCGGAAACGACCCCACTCCTTTCGAAGAAATCAACCGGACGACGACACCCATCGTCCTCGTTGACCGTTATTTCGAAGAGTCCACCCTGTCGCACGTAACATCCAACAATTATAAAGGAGCTTTCGAGGCCACGAGCTTTCTTATCCAGAACGGACACAGACACATAGCCTGCATTCAGGGGGACACCCAGTCCATGCCGAACAAACGTCGGGTAAACGGTTTCCTGGCGGCGCTCAAGGAGAGCGGAGAAGAACACAAAGCAGTGGTCGCCGGGGATGCATTCTCCGTCCAGAACGGTTATCTCGAGACCAAACTCATCCTCAACATGAATCCGCGTCCGACGGCCATTTTCGCACTCAGTTACACCATTCTCCTCGGAGTGATAAAAGCAGTACAGGATTCAGGTTTACATATCCCTGATGACATCTCGGTAATCTCGTTCGACGAGAACATCAGCCTCGACTACATGACTCCTCCCATAACCCGGGTCAGCCAGCCGGTGGAAGAGATGGGAAAGTTGGCCAGCAAACTCCTTTTCAGCAGCATAGAAAACAATACACGCAAGACCAACAAACTGGAACTGGTCACGACCATCAAGGCGGGACAGTCAATCCGTCATATCTGACGGCCGGAGGTCCGGCAGGGCTACCTGGAATCCATGACAAACAGAAGGTCGGCACCGTCCCTGATATCTTCATAACGGAGAGTAGTGCCTTTCATGCGGACACCGTTCAGGTAGACGGACTTGACACGGACATGGTCCGGAGCCCAGTTCTTTGTGCGGACGGTCAGGGTGCCGCCGTCCGAAAGGCGGACCCTTACGCCCGGAAGGCAGGGTGAGCCGAGTTCGTATTCGTTGCTTCCCGGGCACAGGGGATAGAAGCCGAGGCAGTTGAATATGTACCACGCCAATCCTTTCGTGGGCACCGCCGGATTCGGCAATGTCTATCCTCCGCTGAAACGGTCACGGAAATGCAGGCAAGCATAGCTGCCAGGACTGTCGCTATTCTGTTCATGTGACAAAGTTAACGTTTTTTCTCCCCCAGGACGCACCAGCGGATAAAGGGGATGCGGCGGATGATTTCGTATATGAGCGGCGACAGCGTGAATACCGCCACCGCCAGGATGACATACATCGACCACGGCGGGAGCTGTGTATACATCTTCATCTGATATCCCAGAGCCGCGATTACCAGATAGTGGACTATGTAAATGCCGAAGCTGGAACGGGTCATATACCCCGCGATGGCGCTTGTCCGGTCAAACCGGGCCTTGAACCACGCCGTCATCGCCAGGCAGGCAAGCCACCCGTAGATGCAGTTAAGAGGTCTGCCGAGATACTGCGGAGAAGTGTTGTCCTGTCCGAAGGTAAAGACAACCAGCAGTATACCTGTCGCCAGGGCAGCTCCCAGCAGCTGGATCCAGTACTTGCCGAGAACGTCCTGCACGGCATCGCTGGAAAAGATGAAATAACCCATCAGGAAGGGAATCAGATAGAAGAGAGGCTTGTATAGATTGTATAACCCGTCCGGCGACTCCGGTCTCGGATTCTTGATAAGCAGTTGTTCGCCGGCCCAGAACAGTATCCCGAGCAATATCACCCACACCATTCCGGCCTTGCCGCCGAAGACGCGGCCGCACCAGTCGTGGAACTTTCCGGACGGATCAAGTTTCCGGATAAGCAGCAGCAACAGCGAGAAGAGCCAGAGGTCCTGGATGAACCAGAGCGGACCGATTCCGCTGACCGCCCACATGAAAAACCGGGCAGGGCCGGGCATACCGTCAAATGTTCCCGCCCTGGCGGCTACTGCGGTATTGAAGTAACCCGTCATCCAATGGAACACCAGCAGTCCGATGGTTGCGGGCACCAGCAATTTGCGCGTCCGGGCACGGAACCATTCCCTGCCGGACTGTTTCTCCAGTGCATAACGTGAACTTATGCCTGCCAGCAGGAACAGAAGCGGCATGAACCATGGATAAAGGATATACATGATCACGTCCTGATACTGCGGCTCGTCGCCGAAACCGCCGATGCCTCCGAAGACCCCTTTGTTGTTATAGAAATAGAATACGTGATAGAGCAGCACCAGGAGAACCGTCACCCAGCGCAGATTGTCGAGCCAGTGCTTCCTCATTGCGAAAGGCCCTCCATCGCCTGGTCGATCGCGCTCTGGAAGATTTCCGTCTTGAGGAGCGCCATGCCTCTCTGGTCGCCCAGCACTATCAGGGCGTCGCCCGGTTGGATGCCATATAGTTTTCGGGCGTCGCGAGGTATCACGACCTGCCCCTTGTCCCCCACCTTCACTACTCCGAAGATGTATTTGCCGTCTTTTTCCTGCATTTGTATGAAAAGTTAGAAATTTCCCACTAATATAACCACAATTTCATATATGGCAAAATGTTTCAAGAGTTTCTTCGTATATTCGCAGAAAGAGATTTAACCCATGAAAAGAGTACTGCCCTTTCTGATGCTCCTCGCGGCATCACTGACGCTTGGCGCCCAGGACCATCCGTTCCGGAATCCCGCCCTCTCCGATGAGGAACGGCTCGACAACGCATTATCCCTGATGACCGTAGATGAGAAGCTGGCAACCCTGGTCGGCCAGGGCGTACCCCGGCTCGGGATCACCAATCCGGGTTCCACCGAGGCCATTCACGGCATAGTACGCGGTGGAGCCACCGATCTTCCCGGGCTGTGGGGCGGCGGAGAGCGTGTCGGCAGGCCGGAGCTCAAATATCAGAACAGCACGGCTTTCCCGCAAGCCTATGGAATCGGCGAGACCTGGGACCGCGAGGTGGCACGGACCGTAGGCGAAGTGATGTCGCGCGAAGCGCGTTTCCACTCCAAAGACCAGCCCTACAAATGTCTGATCCTCTGGGCGCCCAACGCAGACCTTGCGCGCGACCCCCGCTGGGGCCGCACGGAAGAAAGCTTCGGGGAGGATCCCTATCTGGTAGGAGAGATGGTTGCGGCCGAGGTGAAGGGCATACAGGGCGACGATCCCAAGTATTGGCGCGGGGCGTCCCTGATGAAACATTTCCTTGCCAACAGCAACGAGGACAACCGCTTCCGCACCGACTCCCGCTTCGACGAAGCGCTGTTCCGGGATTACTATTCCTATGGCTTCTGGAAAGGCGCACGTGCAGGCGCCAAATCGCTTATGACGGCTTACAACGAATACAACGGCATCCCCTGCATCGCCGCCCCTTTCATACGCGATATCCTCCTCGGGGAATGGGGCATGGACGGAACCATAGTGGACGACGCCGGTGCACTGCCTTTCATGGTCTCGATGCATCACTACGCCGACAGTCTGGACCAGGCCATAAAGATGGCCCTGGAAGCCGGTCTGACCCGGTTCATAGACTCACGTTTCGAACAGGTGAAGGCCGCATATGAAGGTGGTTTCATCTCCGACGAGGTGCTGGACGCCCGTACCAGGAACAACCTCCGCACAATGCTGAAACTGGGGATGATGGACTCATCCTGCCCTTACGAAGCGGAAGAATACGGCGACGTACTGCCCTGGGAGACTCAGGAAGCACGCGACAAGGCACGCATGGTGACCAGGAAATCGATAGTACTGCTGAAAAACGAGCGTGGAGTACTGCCGCTGGACCGCGACAAAGTGACCAAGATCGCCGTTTTCGGCAACCGGGCGGAAGCGGTGCTCAAAGACTGGTACGGTGCACTGCCATCATATCGCATCAGCCCGCTGGAAGGCATCCGCGCGGCCGTCGACAGCAACAGGACGGAGGTCCGTTTCCAGAGATGGGATTCGGACGGCTCGGCCCAGGAACTCGCCCGATGGGCGGATGTCTGCATCGTCTGCGTAGGAAATCATCCGAACACCAGTCCCGACTGGGACGCCCAGACCGTGCAGTCGCCATGGGCTTACGGAGTGGTGGCCGGCGACGGCCGCGAAGCGCTCGACCGCCGTTCCCTCCAGCTGGAGACCGAAGACCTGATCAAGGTTGTATGGCAGGCCAATCCCAACACTGTCGCGGTATTGATCTCCAGCTTCCCGTTCACAATCAACTGGACTGCGGAGAATGTCCCGGCCATCGTCCACATGACGCAGTGCAGCCAGGAACTCGGCAGCGCGCTTGCCGACGTCCTGTTCGGCGACTACAACCCCGCAGGACGCACGACCCAGACCTGGGTCCGCGACATCCTCGATCTCCCGAACATGCTCGACTACGACATCAGGCATGGCCGCACATATATGTATTTCAAGGGAGATCCGATTTTCCCGTTCGGACACGGACTCAGCTACTCCTCTTTCCGTTATTCCCGCCTGAAGGTTGAACGTGCAGACGGCAATTATGTCTTCCGTTTCAGCCTGACCAATACAGGATCCCGCGACGGAGAGGAGGTGGTCCAGCTCTACGCCTCCTTCAGGGACGATGACGCGGCGAAACGCCTGCGCGGCTTCGACCGCATACCCCTGAAAGCCGGCGAGACCAGAACCGTGGAACTGGTCGTCCCCGCGGATGACCTGAAAGTATGGGACAGCGGCAGCCATGCCTTCTCATACCCCAACAGACGGGCGAGGATCCTTATCGGAGCATCTTCCGAAGACATACGCCTCAAAAAACGAATCAGACTATGAACCGAAAACTTTTCCTTATGATCCTCTCTGCATGCATGCTCGCCGGATGCGGCGCCCCTGACGGATGGACAGACGCCGAACGTTCGCTCATCACGGACCAGCCGGATGTCATGCACGTGCTGACCGTCGACGATCCCGGCGAAGAGGCCCTGCTCCGTTCACAAAGCAGTTTCCTGCCTGCAGAGGCACTTTCCGATCCGCTTTTCAACACCCTTGCGGCCAAAATGGTGGCTACAGTCACATCGCCCGAACAGGACGGAGTGGGCATCGCCGGGCCCCAGGTGGGATTGCTCCGCCGCATAGTTGCGGTCCAGCGTTTTGACAAGGAAGGGGAACCGTTCGAAGTCTATCCGAACATCCGGATCACCGCCACCCGCGGAGAGCCCGTTCCCGGACGGGAAGGGTGCCTGTCCGTCCCCGGACTCCGTGGCGAAGTGCTCCGCTACCAGGATATAGACATCTGCTATACCGATCCCTCGACGGGACGCGACACGACCGAACGGGTGGAAGGATTCACCGCCGTAATCTTCCAGCACGAAACAGACCACCTGGACGGCATCCTCTACATCGACAAGACTGTCGCTCCCGCTTCAAAGCCCGAATAGGCTTCGTGGCGGAATCGTCCGCCACGAAGCGCAGGTCTATGATTACATACGCGCCTTCTCGTCGGAGCCGGCGCCTGTGCCGCGGTATTTGCTCTGTGATGCGTTGAACTGATAGCGGATCGAGAGCTTGACCTTCTGGGTATCCATCAGGTTAGTCTGGCCTATGGTGTGGCTGCCGAAATCGGAGTTCACGTCGTAGTGCGCCATCCCTGCAAGGTCGCTGCCTTCGAGACGCAGTACCAGCGAGCCGTCCTTCAGCAGAGTCTTCTGGACGGCAGCGGTCAGGTCGAAATACACATTCCTCATGTAGAGATTCTGCATGTAGCCCTTCGTCTGGACCAATCCGCCCAGTTCGAACTGCCAGCCCCCTTCCACGGTGAGCGTGTTCAGCAACTGTGCTACGAAGATAGGTTTGCCGTTGAATCTGGTAAAGCGTATGCCGGAGGATTCACGCGGGTCGGGTGCATTGATGGTCAGCCATTGAGGCATCATGCCGACAGTATAGTTCATCCTCCAGTTGCCGACTGTAGGCGTGAGGTTCACGTACGCCGTCAACTGTCGGAACGGTGTTTCTATGTTGCGGGGCTTGACCAATACCACGCCCTCATCGCCATACGGAGACGACCAGGTCATGATGGCGTTGTCAGTGCGCGAATAATTGACCATGAAGGTCACGAATTGCCATACGGCCGTCGCGCTGATGTTGTGCGACAGTTCCGGTTGCAGCTGGGCGTTGCCGCTTTGCCATATATACCGGCTATTATAGCGGATGGCGCTCGAGAGGTTGGCATAATTGGGACGATGGGTCTTGGCGCTGTAATTTAGCATCAACTGAACCGGGCCGAATGCATTCGCATATGAGAGTGTCGGGAACCAGTTGCCATAAGAACGGGACAGGTCGGCCGAATGGTTCCGCGCATCTTCGTATCCATAATTGACCCGCTCATACCGGACTCCGGTACTGAACTGGCCCGCCTCGGGGATATAGAATGCGTAGGAGGCGAAACCGGCGTAGTTGTCTTCCGAGACACTGGCCGACGAGGCCGGAATATCGATGCCGGTGATGGTGTACTCATCGCTTCGGCGCGTGAAGGTCTCCTCGGTACCGACCTGGAGCTGGCCCATCCAGACGGGATAGGAAAGGACGGCTTTCGCGGCGTACATCCTGGAATCGTTCCGGCTGCTGCTCTGGATCCTGGCATCATGTGTCATGGAACTGGATTCCTGCGACAGGGAAGACGATGAAAAGTCGGTTCCGTAATAATCCAGGTTCACATCTATGCCGAGTTTCCCGCCCACAAGACCGTTGTAATACACGTTGGTTCCCAGGTTGTATGGCGTCCGGTCGCCAAGGACATCGTCGGAAGTCGTGGTAAGTCTGTCGACCGGCGTACCGTTCTCGAAGACATTGTCGTGCACTACAGTGTGGACGTCATAGCCCAGGTTCGTCCCCCACTCTACCTTTCCGCCGAGGAAATGATTGTCGGCCATCTGCCAGTTTACGCCGGCGTTGCCGTAAAGACTCTGCCCGAAATACTCATTCAGGAGGTCGCCCTTATTTTCGAAGAGCCAGTCCTTACCATCAGCGGTCTTTCCGAATGTAGCCTTTTCCAGCTCACTGATCTGGCGGGAAGAATTGTGCTGATAGTTTATACCGGCGAAAAGGTCAACCCCTCCGGTACGGTAATTTACGTTCAGGGCGCCGAATGGATCGTTGCCCGGAGCCCATCTGAGAGACTGGGAATCAGATGCATTCAGATTGAAGCCGAAGCCGTCGCCCTGCCGCCTTACCGTCTTGATACGTACCACCGACATGACCGTTGCGTCATACTGCGCACCGGGATTCGTAATCACCTCCACGCTCTGGATCTCGTTGCTCTGCAGGCGTTCGAGTTCGCCCGCATCTGTCACCTTCCTTCCGTTTATATAGATAAGGGGAGAGCCCTTGCCGATTACCTCGATGCCGTTCTGGCCTTTGATGAGACCGGGAGTCTTTGCCAGCACGTCGTTGGCAGAACCCACATGCTCCAGTACGGAACCATGGACATTTGTCTGAAGGCCCTCGCCGGTCAGTTTCGTCTTGGGCATCACCGCCTGGACCACGGCGCCTTCCAGCAACTGGGCGTCCTCTTCAAGACGGATTGCCGGAAGATCCAGCCCCTGCGCTGTCAGATGTACCGGACAGCCTGCTTCCTTGTAACCGATAAGCGAAACCTTGAGCACATATTCGCCGGGGTCCGCCTTTAGAGAGAACATACCCTCCGCATCAGTCGAAGAACCGGTGACTATCGTCCCGTCAGCTCCGGTAAGATAGGCCGTCGCGAATTCCAGCGGTGCTCCCGACGGGTCCTGCACCTGACCTCTGATAATACTTTCCGTCTGACGGGCGGCAAAAAGAGATGCGCAACCGACAAGGCATCCAAGGACAATACAAATCAATCGTTTCATAGTATAGTTAAAAAAGTTTATGCAAAGGTATAAAATTTTATTGTTTTACAATAATTATTTAAGAATTATTTTAGCACCCCCCCCCCCGCCTCGCGGAGTGGTCCCCAGCCGGAACACTTCTGTGGCCACCATCGCTTGCTTTCACGATGCAAAGATATACATTTTTATAATACCTTGTTCTGCAAGGTACTTATTTTTTATTAATATTTTACTTTTGATAATAGCTTGCCGCACTTGCAGCCCACCGGCGGCAGTCTGGCCCGCTTTTCTCACTTCGTACAATGAGGCTACTTATTGCCTCCGACGTTGATGGCTATCGGTCGGCATCTTACGTCAACGAAGACCGCCACTACCGACGTGTCAGCACCTGGCTGCCAACACCGACGTCAACACCTGGCTGCCAGCACCGACGTCAACACCGGGCTGCCACTCTCCGCCTCTGGCAACTGCCTGTTGCACTCATATCTGTTGGCTTTCTGCCGCGCCTCGTATCCGGTGACCGCCAACCGTCCCCTCCCCTTTTTCCGCTGCAACGGACGCACCACATAATCAGCGTATTACGCAAGTTGATCCCCCTCAAAATGAGGGGGATCAACTCTCATAAACAGCTGTAATTCAATTGTGTCCGTTGCAGCGAAAAAAATGGGGAAGGGTCCGGTGATATTCTGAATATTTATTATCTTTATGACGTTAATTACTAAAGGACAGATTTTTATGAAACTCCGCGACATCAAATTATTGCTTCTCGCAGCGCTGATAGTCCTGCCTGCAGCCGTCCGTGCAGCCGCCGGTCCCGAGCCGCTCGGGACCTTCTCCACCGACTTCAATGATATGGTCCTGCGCGTGGATGGAAACAAGGTTACGGGCACTTACAATTACAGGGACGGCCGCATCGAAGGAACTCTCAACGGGCATACCCTCACCGGCCGATGGACGCAGGATAACGGCAAAGGACGCCTGGTCTTTGTCTTCAACGACGACTTCACCGCTTTCTCCGGCAAATGGAGTTACAATGACGCCGAACCCTCCGGCAAGTGGGACGGCAAACTGAAATCAGGGACACGTAACGGGCTGCCATCAAGCCTCGGAGGTTCACGTCCGGGATCGGCACCGTTTTCCATCACTTTCACTTCCGATTTCAACGATATGACCCTGCACTTCGACGGGAACAAAGTGACGGGCACGTACAACTACAGGGACGGACGCATCGAGGGAACACTCAACGGCCACACCCTCACCGGCCGATGGACGCAGGATAACGGCAAAGGACGCCTGCTTTTCGTCTTCAACGACGACTTCAGCGCTTTCTCCGGCAAATGGAGTTACAATGATGCAGAACCATCCGGCAAGTGGGACGGCAAGATGAAATCCGGGACACGGACGGTTCAGCAGTCCGAAACCAAACGCACCACTCCCAAAGCGACATTGTCGTCCCGCGTTTTCACATCAGACTTCAACGACATGGTTTTCCATCTGGACGGAAACAAGGTTACGGGCACATACAACTACAGGAACGGACGTATTGAAGGAACTCTCAACGGGCATACCCTCACAGGTCGATGGACGCAGGATAACGGCAAAGGACGCCTGGTCTTCGTCTTCAACGACGACTTCACCGCTTTCTCCGGCAAATGGAGTTACAATGATGCAGAACCATCCGGCAAGTGGGACGGCAAACTGAAGTAACTACTCTGATCGTCGCCCCATGGCGGAAATGTTTTTTCAGGCTGACGGCCGCATACTGTTCCCACATTTTCCGCTGCAACGGACGCACTACATAATCAGCGTATTACGCAAGTTGATCCTCCTCAAAATGAGGGGGATCAACTCTCATAAACAGCTGTAATTCAATTGCGTCCGTTGCAGCGGAAAAAGGGCGTCGATGGCGCAGGCACAAGCCAGAGGCCCCTGACGAGAATGAAAACGCTGTGAAGACACAGGTATCCCCATATGACGCCTCAGGTGAGGATAGAGGTGGCGATAAACGGCGGCCATCCTCAGCCGAGGCCGGAAAAGAGGATGGGCGCGCCGAAAAAGCACCGGCGGAGTCAGTTGGCGGGCAAGGTCCGATCAAATAGCCGGCACCTTGCCCATCGAAACATCAATA
This sequence comes from Bacteroidales bacterium, assembly GCA_017430365.1. Taxonomy (GTDB): domain Bacteria; phylum Bacteroidota; class Bacteroidia; order Bacteroidales; family UBA932; genus Cacconaster. The sequence continues at coordinate 258,426 of JAFRNC010000002.1, forward strand.
CACTGCGGCCTGACGCTCTTGCGATGGGCAAGGTGTCAAGCATGAAATCGGACCTTGCCCAAATTGTACCTCCGGCAAGTTCAGGTTCCACGGAACCACAATCAGAAAGAGTGGATCATCGGCTGAATCGAATGGGAATTATCGTCAGTGGACTTTCGATTTGTTATTGCCTGCCCGCTTCGGGTGATTGCCGGTCTCTGCCAACTCACTTTTGTCAATCCCGAAAACACTGGAAACATCAGTATAAGGCCCAGGCCATTGAATGGGCAGTCAGCGTTCCAGCCAAGCCCGTTTTGGCTTGGCTGGAACACTATGCCTTTTCTCGTGACAGTTGGGAACAGTTGTGTGTTCCAGCCGGTTTTCAGGTTCGTCGGCCGGGCGAAAAAGGGCCTCGATCGGGAGGATGGTTTTCCGAGGTAATGCAACGAAGGCAGGCTATACCGCCAGCTGCAGAAGAAGCCGCCGAACACCTGCTGCCTTTCCCCGTTTTTCCATGAAAGCCTTTATCGTCATGGTCGATAATCGTTTATAGTTATCCGCTCAGCCCACCAACTTTTTCCGCATATCCAAAATAACGCCTTGCGGAAAAGGCGTTAACCAGTGCAAGTTCCGAGGTATCATTCAGTTCTTGGGGTAGGTCCCGGCATCTTTTGGGGTAGGTCTAACAATTTGGTTGGGACCTACCCCGGGTATCAGCTTCTCAGCGCTTCTGTCGGTGTAGGTCTGCCACAAGTCGTTTGACCTACCCCAAAATAGCCGGAGTTTAGGATCAACATTCCGCTCGCTGCGAGGGGTTCGGGCAGAGCCCCCGGTAGACACGGGTGCCACGGCACCCAAAAAGGAAGGGTCTCGAAATCGAGACCCTTCCTTTTTGTGGTGCCACCGGGATTTGAACCAGGGACACACGGATTTTCAGTCCGTTGCTCTACCAACTGAGCTATGGCACCTTATTTACTGGGGCTCTGCCCCAAACCCTACCGCTCCGGCCTTGCTGTTCCACAGGGCCATCCCTGCCCGGCCTCCTCTAGCGGCTGATGCCGCTTGATCCAACTCTTTGTCGCCACAAGTGGCTATAGCCGGTTGGTTGCGATGGGAGTGCAAAGGTAGTTATTTTTTTCTTTCCGCAAAAAATATTGTTATTTTCGCATAAGATTATTGCGATATCCTGACATTCATGGCTGTGGAGAATAGATATGTCGAGGTGCTGCTTCCTCTCAGACTGCATGATACGCTGACTTACCGTCTTCCCGAAGGCTTGACGGCCGGGGCCGGTACGTGGGTGCAGGTCAAACTGCGCGGCCACAATATGCTAGGGGTAGTAGAAAGCGTCTCCGACAGCGCCCCGAAGGGGATCAGCCTTTCGCAGATCGGAGAAGTATCGGCCATAATAGACTGCCCCGCCGCCGGAGAGGCTGAACTCTCCTTCTGGCACGCCCTGGCCGACTATTATCTCTGTACTCCCGGCGAAGTATTCAAGGCGGCGGTCAATACCGGAATGCAGCGGCTGATGCTCCAGCCGCCCAGGCCAGTCAGGAGCCGCACCCGCGCCACGAAGAATCAATCCAATCCCAACAGTCTCTCTGAAAGCCAGACGGCCGCCCTCGGGCAGATCCGCGAAGGTTTCTCGGCGCATAAGCCGGTGCTGCTCCACGGCGTGACCGGCAGCGGAAAGACGGAAATCTATCTCCACCTGGCCGCGGAAAAACTGCAGCAGGGCTGCGACGTACTCTATCTGGTACCGGAAATCGCAATCTCAAAGCAGCTCCAGGAGCGCATAGCAAAGGCCTTCGGCGGCAGCCTGATGGTCTTTCATTCGGGCACTACCCTGCCCCAGCGATATCGTGTCTCCGATACCTTGAGACACGACCCCACACCACGCATAATTCTCGGCACCCGCTCCGCCGTCTTCCTCCCTTTCCGCAAACTCGGACTCGTAGTAATAGACGAAGAACACGACAGGTCATACAAGCAGGAAGACACCGCCCCCCGATACAACGGCCGCGACGCCGCACTGATGCTCGCTGCCGGATGCGGGGCAGACGTACTGCTGGGCAGCGCCACGCCCTCATGCGAAGCCCTGTACAACGTCTCGACGCGCAAGTTCCGTCTTGCAGAACTCCCGGAGAGATATCACGGAGGAGAAGACCCTCTCATCGAGATAATCGATACCGGCGAAGCCCGCCGGCTCGGCAACATGCAGGGCTCATTCTCGCGGAAACTGCTCAAAGATATGGCATCCACGCTGGACGCCGGCAAACAGGTCCTGGTATTCCGGTCGAGGCGCGCATATGCTCCCGTCGTCCAATGCGAAGCATGCGGGGAACCGGCGCGGTGCCCGCACTGCAACGTACCGCTGAGCTATCACAAATTCAACAATACCCTCTCCTGCCACTATTGCGGCTACCAGCGCCCCTTCACCATGCGCTGCCCGTCCTGCGGCGAGGCAGCCCTCGCGGAGCGCGGCGCCGGAACGGAAAAGATCGAGGAAGAACTCCGGGAGACATTCCCCGACCGCAGGATAGAGCGTTTCGATGCGGACACGACTGTGAGCAAAAGGGCCGAGGAGAAGATGATACGCGATTTCGCCGCCGGAAAGACTGACATTCTGGTCGGAACGCAGATGATAACGAAGGGCTTCGATTTCGAGCGCCTGGCGATGGCGGTGATAGTGAGCGCCGATTCCCTGTTTGCAGTCCAGGATTTCAGGAGCGACGAACGGGCTTTCCAGCTGCTGACCCAGCTGATGGGCCGCTCGGGCAGACGCGGGGAAAGGGGGAAGATCGTCATTCAGACATATCAGCCTGAACATCCCGTTCTGCAGAGGCTTCTGCATCCCGACCGGCAGAAGGGCATCGACGGGCTGCTTGCAGAAAGGAAGCTGTTCAATTATCCGCCTTACGTCAGGATGATATCGGTCACGGTGAAAGACCGCTATGAGGGCCGCGTCTGGAATGTCTGCCGGCTGATAAGTGAGGCGGCCTCTCAAGCCGGAATCACCGACATAGCCGGTCCTGTGACCCCGGCCGTGGACATCGTGGCGGACAATCACATAGCACAGTTCTGGATCAAACTCCCGCGCAACCGCAACCTCGCCTCCACTAAAAGGGAATTCTTCAAAAGACTGGAAAAGATAGAGGAGGATTTCAAGGGACGCACCTCCATCGTGACCGACGTCGATCCCTGCTGAGTCTGACGGCGGCTAGAACTCCGGAATGGAGAACAGGGCAGTGGGAAGCAGCAGTATGAAACCGAGTGCAAGAAGCACCAGCACCCATTTCCAGGCTTTCTTCACCCATTCGGCATAGGGTATCCTCGCCATGGCAAGGGCCGCGATGAGCACTCCGGAAGTGGGGGTTATCATGTTCGTGAAGCCGTCGCCGAACTGGAACGCCAGGACCATGGCCTGACGCGACACACCCACAAGGTCGGCGAACGGGGCCATGATGGGGATAGTGATCGCGGCCTTGGCGGTGGCGCTGGGGATGATGAAATTGATGACGGCCTGGATGCCGTACATGGCCGAAAGAGAAGCGAGCGGACCTGTCCCTTCAAGCGAATCCTGCATGGAATGGAGGATACTGTCAACTATATGGCCGTCCTGCAGTATTACAATAATACCGGATGCGAAGCCTACGACCAGTGCGGCGGACAGGATGTCCTTCGCTCCCGCTATAAGCTCCTCCGCTATCCGGTTGGCCGGGAAACCCGCGATGATACCGCACACGATGCCCATCATCAGGAAAAGTCCGGTAATCTCAGGCATGTACCACTCCAAGCATGTCACCCCGACAATCAGCATTATCACCGTGGCCAGCAGCACTATGAGTATCCACGCCTGACGGCGTGTCAGCGGCGTTTCCTGCGGCACGGCCGATGCTGCGGACTCCGGTTTCCGCTTGCTGCGGCGGGCATAGATCACGACGAAAACGCACATCAGGACGGTCAGCAGCGCCCAGCACAATATGCGGTACTCCATCCCCGAGAACAGCGGGATGTCAGCCATACCCTGGGCTATACCCACCGTGAAAGGATTGAGGAACGCACTGGAAAAACCCACGTTCGCGGCCACATAGACCACCAGCATCCCCATCACCGCATCATATCCCATCGATACCACCAGCGGTACTACGATGCCCACGAAAGGTATGGTCTCCTCGCTCATTCCGAAAACTGCGCCTGCCAGCGAAAAGAGCACCGTAACTGAAACAAGCACAAGATAATCCCTCTTCCCCACTTTCCCTATGAAACGGCTTATCCCCGCCGAAACCGCCCCTGTGGCGTTGAGCAGCCAGAAGGCGCCTCCCACCACAAGTATGAATACGATGATTCCGGCCTGCTTGACGAAACCGTGATAGACAGCGGAGAAAACCTGCCATGTCTGCGGAACAGAATCCACGCTTTCATAGGAAAGGGTCCCGTCGTCCGCCGCGACGTACCGCCCTCCCGGCACGAACCAGGTGGCGACCGCGCAAATAACTATTATTATGGCGATTATGACATAGGTGTTCGGAATCTTCACTTTTCTCATTGCCCTGTTATCTTCCCGATTCAAAATTAATTAATTATCTTTGTTCTTTCAATAACGACGATATGAAAAAGGCCATCATCCTGCTCACGATTGCGGCCATGACCGCGCTGACACCCCTTTTCACCGCAGCCCAGACCAAGGGCCGCATCACCCTCGAAGAGGAGGAAGCCATCCTCAGGGAGTGGATAAAGACACTCGGTTCCGATGAATTCGGAGGGAGGAAACCCATGACCGCGCACGAGACCCTCACCCTCAACTACCTGGCGGGAGAGATGGAGAAAATCGGGCTTGAACCGGCGTTCAACGGAAGCTGGCTCCAGAAGGTCCAGACCATTTCGACCGTAAGCCGCCCCGACGGGAGCAAGTTCAAAGTGAAGGGCAAGCGCAAGGCCGAACTGGTTTACCCCGAGGACGTGGTGGTATGGACCGCCCGCGCAGCCAACAGGATAGACATAAAGGCAGCGGAATATGTGTTCTGCGGTTTCGGCATAGACGCTCCCGAATTCGGATGGAACGATTTCGACGGGATCGACGTGAAAGGCAAGATCATCATCGCAATGGTCAACGACCCGGGATTCTACGACGCCTCCCTGTTCCAGGGAAAGAACATGACATATTACGGCCGCTGGACCTATAAATTCGAGCAGGCGGAGCGCCTCGGCGCAGCAGGCTGCCTGGTGCTTCACAATACCGCAGCAGCCAGCTACGGCTGGCATGTCTGCCAGAACGGCCATGTGGACAGCAACCTCGCCCTATACGACAAAGAGACCAAGAATGCCGGCGCGCTCGGCATCAAGGGCTGGCTCCACGAAGACGGCTGCCGCAAACTGTTCAACGCCGCAGGGATGGATTTCGACGCCGCCGTCGCGGCTGCCAAGAAGCCGGGATTCAAGGCTTTCAGCCTGAAAGTCAAGGGCGACGTCAAGATGAACGTCACCTACGAGATACAGGAGACCTGCAACATCGCCGGCATCCTGCCCGGGACAGACCTTAAAGACGAAGCCGTTGTCTTCAGCGCGCACTGGGACCACTTCGGCTACGGCACTCCCGACGAGACCGGCGACAGGATCTACAACGGTGCCGCAGACAACGGTTCCGGCATGGCGGCCGTGCTGATGCTGGCCAGGAAATATGCAGAACTGCCGGTCAGACCCCGCCGCTCCATGATCTTCCTGATCCCCACCCTCGAAGAGAGCGGACTCTTCGGCTCGGAATACTACTGCGCCCACCCCGTCATCCCGATGGAGAAGACCGCTGCCTGCATCAATTTCGACTGCATAGCTCCGGAACCGCTCACCCATGACGTGATGGTGCTCGGCGGAGGTGCCTGCGAACTCGACAACTATATCGTCGCGGCGGCGGGTGCACAGGGAAGATACGTGGTCCTTGACGACGACAATTCCGACGGCTGGTTCTTCCGCTCCGACCACTTCAATTTCGTAAAGAAGGGGGTTCCCGCGGTTGTGATCAAATACGGCGTGGACCTGGTGGATCCCCTCCACCCCAACAAATATCCCAAGCCCGACTGGTACCACAAACCCTCTGACGAATACCTCGAAGACTGGGATTTCAGCGGTACGCTCGCCCACGTAAACATGATGTTCGCAGTCGGCCTCTCCGTGGCCAATGCCGACAAAGCCCCGAAATGGTACCGCTAGACCGCCTGCCATGATAAAAAACATCATCTTCGACTTCGGTGCGGTCCTCGTGGACTGGAATCCTTATTATGTATATGATCCCTATTTCGGGGACCACAAGAAGGCGGAATGGTTCATTGAAAACATCTGCACCGCGGCCTGGAACAAGGAACTGGACGGCGGCAAGCCTTTCGCGCAGGGAGTCGCGGAACTGTCCGCACAGTATCCGGAGTGGGCGAAAGAGATAGCCATGTATCATCGCGACTGGATAAAGATGATGGGTGGAGCCATTCCGGGCATGTACGAACTGGTGAAAGAGCTCAAGGACAGGGGATACGGCATCTACGGACTGACCAACTGGTCGGCGGAAACCTTCTATCTCATTGATAAAAGATACCCTGTATTCGCCCTGCTCGACGGCATGGTCGTTTCCGGAGACGTGCGGCTGCTCAAGCCCGACGAGGCCATCTTCCGCTGCATCCTGGACAAATACGGCCTCGAAGCAGGAGAGAGCGTCTTCATCGATGACAATGCGGACAACGTGGAAGGTGCACGGAAAGCCGGACTTCATGCCTGCCGCTTCCTGAATGCGGAAGATCTCCGGGCAAGGCTCGGCGGGCTTCTTGGAGAATCGCTTGAAAAATCATAACAACAATAGCCGATGAGTTTTCTCTTCAACAAAGCGCTCAGACGCGGAATGGACCGCAAGAAAGTTACGGTCAGTTATTTCGTGCTCGGGGTATGCATCCTGCTCATGGCAGTCAACATAGGCAGCTTCATATTCTTCCCCAAGCTGCTGGCGCCCCTTGCAATACTGATTTCAAATGCCATTACCCTGATCCTTGCCATAATAGCCTTCCGCCCTATCAACGCCCTGATCGAGAATACGCTCGAAAAGAAGCAGGCCGAACTTCTGGAACAGCAGAAGAAGGAACAGGCCCTGGAACAGAAGGTCACCCTGCTGGAAAACCGCAACCGGGAACTTGAGAACCGTCTCGACACCCGCGTCCAGACCGACGGCGCACCGGCCGACATCGATTTCACCTTCAAGCTGGAGCAGATGGAGTATGCCAAGAAGGGATACGTGGTAAAGGAAGAGCCCCTGGAGTCCTATCTTTCCGACGAGCGCTACAAGAGCATGATCCCGGACGTAAGTATCTTCAACAAGATGCTGGATGCACTGATGATGAAGGAGAAAGGCGTCAGGAAAATCCTCTATATCAAGAAATACTACTACAAGGTCTCCATAGGCATCGATTTCAGCAAAATCAAGTTTTCTTTCGTGGACGACCAGATATTCTTCTCCGGTGTGAAATTCACCCGTCTCCACGACATCAGCAGCGAACTGGAGCCCGACCACGGCGACATCGACCACTGCTGGATCCTGGAAACCATGGAGAACAAGTCAGAGATCAAGCATTCAAAGGATTTCGACATATTCAAGGAAACCTATACAAAAATGCAGGATTCACTGACCAAGGAGAGTCTGGAGGCCGAAGTCGAAAGCCTGTGCCTGCAATACACCGCCGTATTCAGGCGGAACATACAGTTGCGTTTCCCCCAGGCGGCGTTCGTGGAGAGCATTGACGACAATGACCGCACTTGGTACGCCCTGCGCGAGGGCGGCAGTTACCGCATGGTGCGGGACATCGCCTCTAACATGCTGCTCCTGACCAACGTCATGGGTGAAACCAAACAAATCGAGGAGCAGGCAAGGATCTAAGACAGAAATTTTTTGCCGAAAATTCGGAGTTAAACAAAAAAGTGCTATATTTGCAGTCCCAAAAGGAAACGGTCCTTTAGCTCAGCTGGTTTAGAGCGCCTGCTTGACAGGCAGGAGGTCAGCAGTTCAAATCTGCTAAGGGCCACACGGAAAAGCCGGAGATCAAGTCTCCGGCTTTTTTTATATCCCTTTCAAAATGGTGTGTCAGATCAGCGACTGGTGGAAAATCAGCTGGGCAAGACCTTCTGCCAGGGATGCCAGTCCGAGCAGGGCGATCATGGCCCCCGAGATGCGGTTGATGATAAGCATCTGGCGCAGCTGGAAACGTTTGCGGAACAGGCTTATGCCGCTGCTCAGCAGGAACCACCAGGCCGCGGTCCCGAGGAAGATTCCGGCAAGTACGACAAGGACGTCCACCGTCTTGTAGCTGTCGCCGAGGTCGAGATGGAAGAAGGCGAAAAGGCCGAGCATCAGCACCAGGGCGCCGGGATTGGTTATGGTCATCAGCAGTCCCCTTCCCACCTCCTGGAAATGGCGGCTGCTGAAAGAGCCCGCATTGGGCCGGCGCAGATCCTTGATGGGGTTCTTAAAGGCAATCTGAAGGCCTATGATGAGGATGATGATACCGCCGATGAGCATTACCCAGTCGTTATTCCTGTTGAGGAACTCGCTTATGAACGAAACGGAAAGCAGGGCAATGGTCGCGTAGAAGGTATCGGCCAATGAAGAACCGAGGCCGACGGCAAAGCCCGCCCAGCGTCCCTTACTCAAAGTCTTCTGGATGCATACAATGCCCAGCGGACCCAGCGGAATCGAGGCCGCCAGGCCGATGAGTATAGCCTTTATGAAATAGAGTACCATGTTCTCCTAAGCCGCGCAAAGATACATTATTTAAGCACATTCTCCTCAAAAAAACTATCTTTGTGTAAGTTTGTCCTCCTCCAGCGAGCCGATATGAAAAAAAACAACGATATTCCGAAAGGACCGCTCTGGCTGCTCGTCGCGGGATTCGTCCTGCTGATGAGCCTCCCCTTCCTGGTACCGCACCTCGGATTCCTCTCCCTGGTGGCATTCGTGCCGCTGTTCCAGCTCGACAGGATGCTCAGGGAGCATGAAGTAAGACATGCCTTCTGGTATTATTTCACCGCCTTCCTGCTTTTCAACGTGGCGACCACTTTCTGGATCTGGTTCGTTTCCGGTCCCGGCGCCGTCGCTGCCATAATCCTCAACGCACTCCAGATGGCCGCACTGTTCGCCATCTACAGGTGGGGAGGAAAGATTGTCCGCCGACGGATGAAACGCCCGCTCGCCGCTGAAGCTTGGTCCCTGGCATTCTTCACCATAACCTGGCTGGCATGGGAACATATCTATTTCAACATAGAGATATCCTGGCCCTGGCTCTGCCTGGGCAACGCCTTCGCCACCTCCACCCGGCTGGTCCAGTGGTACGAAATATTCGGCGCAGTGGGCGGATCGGCATGGATCCTTATCTGCAACTCGCTCATATTCCTTATGATCAGCGGAAGCGGGCGCAGGGAGAGGGCATGGTACGCCGGCTTTGCGGCGGCATTCACAGTCATCCCCATCCTCTGCTCTGAAATACGTTACGCGACTTACCGCGAATCGGACGACCCGTTCGAAGTTGCGGTCATACAGCCCAACATCGACCCCTTCCACAAATACGGCGTAACCCCCCAGAGCGCGCTCGACAACAGGCTCATGGAACTGATGGCCGCCGAAGTGACACCTGAAACCCGCTACATAGTCACTCCGGAGACCTTCACTTACAACCTCGACATCGACGAACCGGACTACCACGACTCCTTCCGCCGGTATAAGGCTTTCCTTGCGGCCCATCCCCGGACCGACCTGCTCCTCGGGGCCCTTACCTTCAGGCGCTTCGAATCAAGGGAGAAACCGACCCGCAGCGCCAGGAAACTGAGCGAAGGCGTCTGGGCAGACCTCTACAACACCGCCCTGGTCATGGACAGCAAAACCATGTACGGATACTATTTCAAGTCGAAACTGGTTCCCGGCGTAGAGATAATCCCCTACGAGAACGTACTGAAATTCCTCGGCCCGCTTGTCGAGAAATTCGGGGGCTCGAGCAGCAGCTACGGCACCCAGGACGAGATGGATGCCATCCCGGGAAGCGACGGCAGGAAAGTGGGCGCAATGATATGCTACGAATCGGTTTACGGCGACTGGTCGCGCGTGGCGACGAAGAAGGGAGCCTCATTCCTTGCCGTGATGACCAATGACGGATGGTGGGGCGACACTCCCGGATACCGCCAGCATTTCAATTTCGCCAGGCTCAGGGCGATTGAAAACAGGCGCGACGTCGTTCAGGCGGCGAATACCGGCACTTCGGGCTTCATCAACCAGCGCGGTGACGTGATGTTCAAGACAGCCTGGTGGGTGGAGACTTCTTTCCACGGCACCATCAACGGCAATGACACCGTCACGCCGTTCGTCCGCCACGGGGACGTGGTTGGACTCTCGGCCGGCTACGCCTTCCTGGTTATTCTGGCGGCGTTGATTATCCTTTCGATTGCTGACGCTTCGGGTAGGCGATCCGCGCGTGGTAAATCTGCTGGAGGTAAATCTTGAAGGACTCCTTCACCACGTTGATATCCCTGAACGAGATATCGGCTTCCATCAGCTGGGAATCGTCGAACCTGTTGGCCATGATCTTCTCGACGAGGTTCGAAATGCTCTCCTCTGAATAGTCTTTCAGCGTACGCGAGGCCGCCTCGACGGCATCCGCCATCATGACTATCACCTGCTCCCTCGTGCGGGGCAGTTTGCCGTTGTATGTGAAAGCCTCCCGGTTGGCCGGATCACCTCCGTTGTTGCAATAGACATTGTAGAAATAGAGAGTCAGCGACCGGCCGTGGTGGCAGGCGATGAAATCGCTCACCACGGCGGGGAGCCGGTTCTTGCCGGCAAGGACAAGTCCGTCATCCACATGCTTGATTATCGCCCTGGCGCTCTCCTCGGGGGTGAGGCCGGCGTGATAGTTGACACCTTCCGCCTGGTTTTCAATGAAACACATCGGATTCTCCATCTTGCCGATGTCGTGGTACAGCGCCCCAACCCTGACCAGCATGGCATCGGCGCCGACCTGGCGTGCGGCATTCTCGGCAATGTTCGCCACCTGCAGCGAGTGCTGGAAAGTACCCGGAGCCTTGTACTGGAGTTGCTGCAGCAATCTGTTGTTGGTATCACAGAGTTCCCAGAGGCGGGCGTAGGAGATCAGGCCGAAGACTATCTCGAAGAGGAACACGAAGGGATAGAGCACTATCACCAGGACCGAGTTGATGCCGAGATAGAGGAAATCGGTGGACTTGAAGGCATATGATACATCTCCCCTTCCCAGCTTGAACGAGAAGCTGACCAGCACCATCGCGATGAATATGAAGATGATGTTGACGAACTGCAGCCAGCCGCGGTTGAACCACTTCCCGTGCGCGAGAAGGACTACTGAACCGCCGATGAGGTTTATGAAAAACAGTTCCACTCCGTTCTCAGGAATGACCAGCAAGGGAAGCAGCGTGACGGTATAAACCGGAAATGAGATATCATCCCGGAAAAAGGCGCTCATATAGAGGGCCATGACGGCGAAGGGGAAGAGATAGAGCAGCCGCTGGTCGGCCCGGAACATCACCACCACTCCGGCAAACGAGATGAAAAGCATCAGCATGAGGAAGATCAGCCGGCGCAGCGACCCGAAGACTTCCTTGCCGCAGAAATAGAGCGTGAAGAAGAAAGCGGCCAGTATCACGAACACGGTCATCAGATGACTGACCAGAAGGGCGTCGGGAGAGCCTGAGTAGCCGTAGCTCATCTTGTATTCCGCCTTGTACGAATCGAGGATCTGGCATATGTCGCCCGTGACCGTTTCGCCTTCCGACACTATAAGCTGTCCGGCATAGACCATGCCCTTGGTCGGCGAGATGTAGTTCACCGCCTCCTTGTGGACAAGTTCGGTCGTGTTCTCGTCGAAAAAGAGATTGGGGACCACGAGCCCGTCTAAATCGAAACGCGAGGCGATGGAGTCGGTAGCACGGTCGCCAAGGCCATAGACAAGTGCGGACTTCAGGATATTTTTCGCCTGATCCAGATTGTAGACTTCAGAAGCAGGGGTCTCGACTACGCGCTTGTCGCGCTTGACGAAAATAACCTTCTCAGAAAGGTCCACGTTGCCGAACGATGAAACGATGCCCCTGGAATATGCCTCCCGGAGATGGGAATAGAGTTCGCGGGCAAGGTCGTCGTCAATCCGGGCCTCGAGGGCCATACGGCCCAGAAGTTCAAGTTTCGGAGCGCCGACGGAAGCGTCATATGTGTAGTAGTCTATCGTCTCGGAAGCCCTTTCCTCCTTTTCCCTGAGCATCTCCTCCTCGGTCTTCAGGATCGGGAAGTCGATGGGCGATATCAGTGTCTCATAGACCCAGGGCCTGCCCTTCTGATACTCGTACTGGAATTTGCCTTCCTTGGGGTAGAGCAGTATCATCAGCGTGGCCAGGACGATGAAACATATATATATCCGATAATTTTTCATAACTTTGTTGGAAAGGTCAATTTGTAAAATTACGCATAATTCATATTAAAATGAAAAAAATCGTCCTGGCACTTCTTTCCGTGCTGATGGTCACCGGAGCAGGAGCCTCCGACCTTATCGTCATCCAGTCACCCCATCTCCATACGACCGACTCCGTGCTGGTCTTCATCCCCGCACGTTTTGAAAGCAACTACGCTCCCGAATACTGCGTGGAGTGCTGCGGAAAGCCTGACCCCGTCCCCGCCCTGTTCCTCCTTCACGGCTGGTCGGGCTGCTACTCCAACTGGGCCGACAAGAGCGACCTGCAGGCGGTGGCCGATGAATCCGGGTTCATCATCATCTGCCCCGACGGATTCTACGACAGCTGGTACCTCAACTCCGAGGATCCCTACAAGATGCAATGGCGTGACTTCTTCGACAAGGAGCTGTACCCGCAGATGATGGAGAAGTACTATCTCGACCCCGAAAAGACTTTCATCACCGGACTCTCCATGGGAGGACACGGCGCCATCAATATCTTCCTTGACGATGTCTCACGCTTCCGCGCAGCCGGTTCCATGAGCGGCGTGCTCGACCTGGCCTATGAGAAAGGACGGCTCGGCCTGAGCGAACTGCTCGGACCTTTCGAGCCCGGGAACAAGCGGCACGCCGAAGAGTCCGCCGTCAACCGCGTCTCCCGCGCCAAGGATTCCGGCAAGCTGATGCTGATAAGCTGCGGATACGACGACACCCTCTTCGGTGCTTCGCGCGACTTCTGCCAGCGCTGCAAGGAAGAGGGTGTCCCCTATATCGAGATCTATTCGCCCGGGGTCCACAGCTGGATCTACTGGGACTACGCCCTCCGGCTCCATCTCTGGTATTTCGGCCGGATAGTCAGGGGCGAAAACCTCGGCTACTGATTGATGCTCATGTTCAGGATCTCTTCTGAATCGTAGTAGCCTTTTTCCAGTTTCTCACGCACCTCTGCGAAAGCGTTGAGCGTGTATTCCACATCTTCTACCGAATGTGCCGCAGTCGGGATGATGCGATACATCAGTATGCCCTCGGGAACCACGGGATAGGTGATCACAGAGCAGAAGATGTGGTAGTTCTTGCGCAGGTCGATCAGGATGTTGGTAGCCTGTGCCATGTTGCCTTTCAGGAAGACAGGGGTGACACATGCTTCAGCGACACCGATGTCGAATCCGCGCTTGCGGAGACCTTCCTGCAGAGAACGGGTGATGAGCCACAGCTGATTGCGCAGGCGGTCGCCCTCTTCGCCGCGGATGATCTCAAGACGCTTGAGGCATCCCTCAACGATAGCCATCGGGAGAGCCTTGGCGTAGATCTGCGAGCGGAGATTGTAGCGCAGATAATTGATGATGGCGTGGGGGCCTGCCACGAAGCCGCCGATGATGGCCATGCTCTTTGCATAGGCACCGATGTAGAGGTCGATCTCGTCCATCACGCCGAAATGCTCGGAAGTACCGCGGCCGTGAGGACCCATTACGCCGAATCCATGGGCGTCGTCGATCAGGATGCGGAACTTGTATTTCTTCTTGAGTTCCACGATCTGGTCGAGAATGCCGAGGGCGCCGGTCATTCCGTATACGCCTTCGGTGATTAGCAGGACTCCGCCGCCGCTTGCTTCGGCTTCCCTGCAGGCACGGGCGAGGATGGTCTCGCAATGCTTGATGTTATTGTGGCGGTATTTGTATTTGCTTCCGATATGGAGCCTGATGCCGTCGAGCAGGCAGGCGTGGCACTCGTTGTCATAGACGATCACGTCGTGACGGCTTACGAGCGCGTCGATCGTGGAGACGATGCCCTGGTATCCGAAGTTGAACAGGAAGGCGTCCTCCTTCTTCTCGAAGTCGGCGAGTTCGCGCTCGAGTTTCTCGTGAAGCGAGGTATGGCCGGTCAGCATGCGTGAACCCATGGGATATGCAAGGCCCCAGCGGGCCGCAGCCTCCGCGTCCACCTTGCGGATCTCGGGATGGTTGGCCAGGCCGAGATAGTTGTTAAGGCTCCAGCAGAGAACCTCCTCGCCCTGGAACCTCATGTGGGGTCCGAGCTCTCCTTCGAGTTTGGGGAACATGTAATAGCCGAAGGCCTTGTCACGGTACTGTCCCAGCGGGCCGCCGGAATCTTTGGTAATTCTTTCAAAAATATCCATAGTTTTCAGAAATAGTTGGCTTGTTTATGCGTCGATGTTGGCGTATTTGGCGTTCTGCTCGATGAACTCGCGGCGTGGCGGGACATCGTCTCCCATAAGCATGGAGAAAATGCGGTCGGCCTCGGCGGCGTTCTCGATGTGGACCTGGCGGAGTATCCTCTTCTCGGGATCCATGGTGGTCGCCCAGAGCTGCTCGGCATCCATTTCACCGAGACCTTTGTAGCGCGACACCAGCAGTCCGGTGTCCTTGCCCTTGCCTATCCTCTCGATGGCCGCCGAGCGCTCCTCGTCGGTCCAGCAGTATTCCTCGACATTGCCCTTCTTCACCCTGTAGAGGGGCGGCGTGGCGATGTAGACATATCCGCTGCGGATCAGGTCGGGCATATAGCGGAAGAAGAAGGTCAGGATCAGCGTTGCGATATGGCTTCCGTCCACATCGGCATCGGTCATGATGATCACCTTGTGATAGCGGAGCTTGGTCATGTTGAGCGCCTTGGGATCCTCCTCCGTTCCGACGGAGACGCCCAGCGCGGTATAGATGTTCCGTATGGACTCGCTCTCGAAAGCGCGGTGCTCCATGGCCTTCTCCACGTTCAGGATCTTGCCGCGGAGAGGCAGGATGGCCTGGAACTGGCGGTTGCGTCCCTGCTTGGCAGTTCCGCCTGCGGAGTCACCCTCCACGAGGAAGAGCTCGCACTTGGAAGGGTCGCGGTCGGAGCAGTCAGCCAGTTTGCCGGGAAGTCCGGAGCCGGACATGACGGTCTTGCGCTGGACCAGTTCACGTGCCTTGCGGGCGGCGTGGCGGGCCGTAGCGGCCAGGACCACCTTGTCGACTATGGCGCGCGCATCCTTCGGATTCTCTTCGAGATACTGGTCGAGAGCCGCGCTCACGGCCTGGGAAACGGCCGCCATGACCTCGCTGTTGCCCAGCTTGGTCTTGGTCTGTCCTTCGAACTGGGGTTCCGCCACCTTCACGGAGATGACTGCGGTGAGGCCCTCGCGGAAATCGGAGGGATCCAGGTCGAACTTGAGCTTGGAGAGCAGTCCGTTCTTGTCGGCATAGCTCTTCAGCGTCGAGGTAAGACCGCGGCGGAAGCCGCTCAGATGGGTACCGCCTTCTATGGTGTTGATATTGTTGACATAAGAATGTACGTTCTCGCTGAAGCCCGTATTGTATTGCATCGCTATCTCGATGGGGATCACCTTGTCCGTCTCGAGATAGATGGGCTTCTCGGTCAGCTTCTCCCTCACCCCGTCGAGATACTGCACGAACTCTATGAGGCCGTGCTCCGAATAGAACACTTCCTCGCGGACCTTCGGCTCGAGCGGGTTGCCGTTCTCATCGAGCTCCACTTCGCGCGGCCGGGTGTCGCGGAGGGTGAGCCGCACGCCCTTGTTCAGATATGCCAGTTCACGCAGGCGGCCTGCGAGTATGTCGTAGTCATATACAGTCGTGACGGTGAAAATTTCAGCGTCGGGCTTGAACGTGATTGTGGTTCCCGTATCGTCAGCCTCGCCCACTTCCTTCACGTCGTAGAGGGGCTTGCCTTTGGAATACTCCTGACGAAAGATCTTGCCCTCGCGATGGATCTCCGCGGTCAGGTGCGATGAAAGCGCGTTGACGCAGGAGACACCCACGCCATGGAGACCGCCCGACACCTTGTAGCTGTCCTTGCTGAACTTGCCGCCGGCATGGAGCACGGTAAGCACCACTTCCAGGGCGCTTCTCTTCTCCTTCTCGTGCATGCCCGTCGGGATGCCGCGGCCGTTGTCGGTCACGGTGATCGAATTGTCGGGATTGATTGTTACGACTATATCGTTGCAGAAGCCGGCCAGCGCCTCGTCGATAGAGTTGTCGACGACTTCATAGACCAGATGATGCAAACCGCGTGAACCGATGTCTCCTATATACATCGAGGGGCGCTTGCGCACCGCCTCAAGACCCTCCAGCACCTGGATACTGTCGGCAGAATAGGACTCATTCTGCGTTTTGATTCCGTTTTCTTCCATTCTGTTACCTTGTTGTTACATAAACGGACAAAGATAACAAAAAACGGCGGGAAAACCAAGGTTTTTCCGCCGTAAATGACACTTCCCGGACAGCTTAGAAATTGATGCAGAAGCCCCCGCCGAAGTTGGCTCCGGGCTCGAGATACAGGGGCATGTACTGGTTGCGGTGATTGAGTATGTTCCCGGCCTTCACGAACACCGAAAAATGTTTGTTGATCAGATAATTGACATTGAGGTCAAGATCTATGATGGCAGGAACTTCATAAGGCACGGCATAAGACTCCCAACCCACTGTCCTGTCCACCATGGTACCGCTGGTGGAACTGCGGAAATTGCACTCGACCTGGGCTATGATACGCTCACGGAAATTGTAGCGGAAGAAGGCGTTTCCGGTCCATTTCGGCATCTCGGTCACGACCGACTTGTCCCCGCGGTTCTTATAGCTCGCATAGCGCAGCCGCCCGCCGAGGGTCACATCCTGTGAACGCCAGAAGATCTCGCCCTGGGTGGAGAACTGGTTGACGTCACGGTATGTCGCGGTAAGCTGGGGCAGCCCTTCGGTAACTCCGTAGGCAGGGATGAAGAGCATCTTGTTCTTGTAGATCTTGTAGTTGCCCTCGAGATTGATGCCAAGCCTGCCGCCCAGGACCCCTTCGAGGGAGAGGGTGGCGTCGAGAGGACGCGAGCCGAACTCCATGGGAGAATCCGGAAGGACGAGCGGGCAGTCGTCAATCATGCGCGACAGAGGATTGATGTCGTTGCCGCCGGTAATGACTGTATGGATCCAGAGAGACTTGTCGATCAGGGTATAACGGAGATCGAGGTCGGGGAATATGCTGCTGCGGGGGGAGAGGTCCAGTCCCGGTTCCGGGATTGAGTTCTCCATGCCGTAGCGGCTGCCGAACTTGACACCGAGGCGGGCGTGAAGCCGCTTGCGGTCAAGCTGGTATATGGGAGAGAACTCCACCACCCCGATAGAGAAATCGCGCAGTCCGCCGTAAGAGGCATATTCGATGTTCATGTCGATATACACCCGGTGGATATCGAATGTCGCCCCCACATATCCGTTGACATTGAGGAAACCTTCGGTGAGACGCGATGTGTCGGCAAAGGGAGTGAAGGCCAGATGCTTGCGGCTCCTCCTGTATGACATGGTAACGTCGTAGTAGACAGTGTTCTCCTCCTTCTGCGCCGAATTGAGGTTGAAGGAGGCGATGAAACTGTCGTTCCGGTGAGAAGCGACGGGATCGAATCCCCGGCTCAACACAGTTCCGGACGGCGGCGTCCCCGGCTCGAGGCCGTACTTGTAGGTATCGTAATCGTATTTGAGGTCGAACATCAGCTCGCCCGTCGACCAGTCGTAGGTTATGTCGCCTCCGACGGTATTCTGCATGCGCGAGGCCGGTACGTAGGGTGTATCCCCGAATCCGCGTCCCAGTTCACCGAAGAAAGAATTGTGACGGCCGTAAAGACCTGAACAGAAGCCGTTCTTCGGCTTCGACTGCAGATAGATCTCTCCGGCAGGCAGAGGTCCCCTGTCCCCGAAAGCGTACTGGGAGCCGAGGCGTGCGAATACGAACGGAGTGCGGTTAGC
Source organism: Bacteroidales bacterium (assembly GCA_017430365.1). Lineage (GTDB taxonomy): Bacteria > Bacteroidota > Bacteroidia > Bacteroidales > UBA932 > Cacconaster. The sequence continues at coordinate 276,637 of JAFRNC010000002.1, forward strand.
CCCCACGGTTGAGAGCTGGACCGATTCATATGGCGTGAAATCGTAGAGGTCCTCGTAGGGACGGTTGAATATGGAGTAATCGAAACGGACGTCGAAACGGTGCAGGGAGTCATCGACCGAGATCGGGATGGCCGGCTTGCGGATGCCGTCCAGATTGACGTCGTAGGGACGGCTCACTTCGACCGTCGCCACCTGCGCCCTGAGCGGGAACGCCCAGGCGGCCAGGAACAATATCATCAGGATCCGTTTCATCGATTTGTCTTTTTAAGGAGGGACAGACGGCTGCGCACCTGACCGGGGACGTCATCTTCGTCGCCGGTAGGCTGATAGCCGTCCAGAATACTGTTGAAAGTGGCTTCCGCCTGGACCGTATCCCCACGGTCCGCGAAGGAATCGCCGAGGATGATGAAACTCTTGGCAAGCCAGTAGAGCTGGTCGGACCCGGCACGCGAGAAGGCGTAGACGAGTTCCTCGACCTTGTCAAAATCGCCTCTGTCATACGCTTCCCTGATGAGGATGTAGGTACTCTCCGCTCCGTATGCATCGGAGCAGTCGGCTGCAAGTTCCTCGAAGAGCGAACGCGCGCTTTCGCGGTCACCTGTGGTGCGGAACGACTTGGCCATCAGGAAGCGGGCCTCCCTGGTTCCTATCATCTGTCCGTTGCGGATCACCTCTTCGTAATCCTTGGCGCCGAACGAAGCCCTCATCAGCCCGATTGAAGCATCCCGGCGCATGGCGTCGTCACGGGTACGGGATATCAGCTGCTTGTAAGCGTCGGCTGCCTCGCGGTAATGCTGAAGGTCCAGATTGATGGCCGCATAAGCGGCCTGCGCTTCGTCGCGGAAAGGCGAGGCGCCCATTTTCGTAACCTTGAGATAATGGTCTGCCGCGGACTCCATCCGGCCCGTGGCGCGGAGGCACTCGGCAAGATAGAATGTGGCCTGGGGCGCCTTGGCTCCCGTAGGATACTGGGCCAGGTAGCGCTGCAGGCTGCTTATGGCGGCGGAATGCCGGCCGGACATATATACCTGTTCGGCAGAATTGAATATCATCTGCTCCTTCTCGTCGGCGCTCTTGATGTCGGAACGGCCGATCTCGTCGAGATAGGCCAGGAAGTCCTCCGGCCTGTTGCGCAGCTGATAGATGCTCTCGAGCCCTGCAAGCGCATCGTCGGCATCGGAAGACGAAGGTGAGGCGGTCACCACGGCCTTGTAGTACTCGATCGCCTTGTCGTATTTGCGTGAATTGGCATTTATAAGGGCCAGTTCCAGCAGGGCCTTGGTATAGTAGTCTCCGCCCTTCATCCCGAGCAGCGTATAGAAGCACTCTGTAGCATCATCGTCCCTGCCGGCCTGGACATAGGTCCTGCCAAGTTCGAACAGAGCCTGGGGATAAAGCGGAGCGGTCCTGTTGTTGCGGGTCACCTCTTTCAGCAGGTCGATCTTCCTGCTTTCCTCCCCCATCAGGCCGTAAGCCACGGAAGCCTGGAGCACGGGGTACAGGTCCTCGGAAGCCGGCTCGGCCTCGTACACCCGCTCGTAAACCCTTGCCGCATCGGCATACTTGCCCTGCATGAAACAGGCGTCGGCGAGCCTCGTCTGGGCATCGCGTTCATATTTCTGATACTCGCCCGAAACATTGATGAAGTTGCGGAAATTGTTTTCGGCATAGACGAAATTGCCGCTCTTCAGATAGTTGTAGGCCTGGTTGTAAAGAGCCTGCGGATATTCGGAAGTGGAGCGGAAATCGTTGTCGGCGAGAAGACTGCTCAGAATCGAAATAGCCTCGGAATAGCGTTCGTCACGGTAGCAGCACTCCGCCTCCCAGAAACGGGCCAGGTTGCGGAGGTTATCGTTCTCTCCAGTCTCGACCGCCGTTTCCAGCAACGGCTCGGCGGCACGGTATCCACCTCCCTCGATAAGTTGGAGGGCACGGAAGAACGACGCCTTCTGAAGGTTGGCGGAAGACTCCGGGGTATGGTGCTTTATCGCCCTCAGGGCATCGACCGCGGAACTGTAATCCTTGGAAAGGAGGAACGATGCGGCCATGTAGTTGTGGATGATGTCGCCCTTGCCGCTCTCGGGATAAGCATCCAGGTAGCGTCTGAACTGGGAGATGTCGGTATTGACGTCGAACGAGAGTTTAGCGTAATTGAAGAGGGCGTCTTCCTGGATCACCTTGTCGTAATCGCACTCCGACGCGGCCTTGAAGGCATCGAGCGCGGCGATCTTGTTCCTTGTCTCCAGAAAACTGTTGGCGGTATAGTACCATGCGTTCTGTCCGAGTTCGTCCTCCTGGCCCAGGACATGGGAGAAGGACTCGATGGCGGCGGGCCATGATTTCAGGCTGTACGAGATAATGCCCGAGAAATAGTGGTCCTTACGGCTCATCTGGGCGCCGCTCTGCGCATAGATGTCGAGATAGCGGCGGGCCGACTCCCGGTCACCCTTCTCATAGCAGGCCTCGGAGAGGATGCGGGCGAGACTGCTCTGCATCTCCTTGTCAAGCTTGTCGAATAGAGGGGTACCGTGCTTGATGACATAGTCGTAGTCCTTCAGCATCAGCTTGCTCTCAACCGCGAAATAGTCGGCCATGAGGGAGAACTGGTTCCCGTCCCCCACCCGCTCGAAGAGGGGAACGGCCTCGGCGAACTGCCGGCGGATATAATGGACGTAACCTTTATAATATGTACTCGGGACGGTATATTGTGAGCGGGGCGAGGCGAGGACTTCGGCGAAGCCTTTCTCAGCCAGGTCATACCCGCCGGTCTTCAGATTGCTGTAGGCCTTCTTGAAAGTGAAGCCCGTACGCTGTGTCTTGTAAAGATGGTCGCGCTCAATAGTGTTATAGACATCGAGCGCGTCCTGGTATTTTCCCGTATCGAAATAGCGGGATGCCAGAGCCTCCTTCACCATCGACTGCTGCGGGGCGTTGGGGAACCTGTTGCAGAAGGTGTTGACCAGCCCCTCGGCGTTGACCTTGTCGAGGGCGATGGCGCACATCACCTTGTAGGCTTCGATTTCCGAACGGTCGAGTGTCCGGAGCGATTCCTTCCCCAGTTCGGTGAAGGCCTTTTCCGCCGCATAGTATGATCCGCTGTAATAAAGCTTCCGGGCCGATTCGAGGCGGTCGGAGTGCTGCCGGTCCTTGACCTGGCCCGACACAGGCAGCGCCGCCAGGAGCAGCAGCAGGACCGCTGCGCCCCTTCTCAGATATACGCTCACGCTTTTCATCTTTCTATGATGCGAAAATAGTCAAAAAAAGTTAATTTTGCACAAACATGTCCCTATGAACCCTGATGCACAGCCCATCGTCTTCTTCCGCGACGCCGACATCTCCAACGGCGAGGTGGTGGTGGTTGAAAACCTCAACCTGGCCATCCGCCCCGGAGAATTCGTCTATCTGACCGGCAAGGTCGGCAGCGGAAAAACCTCCATCATCCGCACCCTTACGGGGGAGAACCGTCCCCTCTCCGGAGAGGCGAGAGTCGGGGATTTCGATCTGACGAATCTCAAAAACAAGCAAATACCATACCTCAGGCGCACCCTGGGCATCGTTTTCCAGGATTTCCAGCTGCTCATGGACCGTTCCGTGGAGGACAATCTGCGTTTCGTACTGCAGGCGACGGGATGGAAGGACAAGCCGGCCATGGCCGAAAGGATAGCGACGGTCCTGGATGCCGTAGGCCTTGCCAGCAAGTCCTATAAACAGCCCCACCAGCTCTCCGGAGGCGAGCAGCAGCGCGCCGCGATCGCCCGCGCCCTGCTCAACGAACCCGCCCTCATCCTGGCCGACGAACCTACCGGCAACCTGGACGAAGAGACCGCCCGCGGCATCATGGAACTCCTCTTTGAGATCAACCGCCGGGGTACCGCAATACTGATGGTGACCCACAACCAGAGCATCATCAGAAACTATCCCGCACGCGTCATACACATCGAGAACGGGGTCTGCAATGAAATCGGAATCGAAGGATAAATCCCGTTTCGAGCCACGCTTCGAACCGATTCTGGACTGGTTCGAAGCCAACCGCCCGCTTCCAAAAAGCGAGCTGGTCTTCATGTCACCCTATCAGCTCATCGTGGCGGTCATCCTATCGGCACAATGCACCGACAAGCGGGTCAATCTCACGACGCCCGCCTTCTATGAGCGCTTCCCCGACATCGCATCGCTCGCCGACGCTTCCCCCGAGGAGGTATTCCCTTTGATAAGGTCGATATCCTACCCAAACAGCAAGGCGGCCCATCTGGTAGCGATGGCAAGGAAAGTGACGGATGATTTCGGAGGGGAGATCCCCCGCGACATAGATTCCCTTATGACCCTGCCCGGCGTGGGCCGCAAGACGGCCAACGTGGTGACATCGGTGCTCTACGACGAACCCGTCATCGCAGTCGATACTCACGTGTTCAGGGTGGCGCGCCGGCTCGGGCTGTCCGACGGGAAGACGCCCTACGCCGTCGAACTCGACCTGGAGGCCGGAATCCCCGAATCCGTCCGTCCCAAGGCGCATCACTGGCTTATCCTTCATGGCCGGTATGTATGCACGGCCCGCAATCCCAAATGCGGGGAGTGCGGCTTAAGCCCCTATTGCCGCCATCATGCGCAGTCACGCTGATATCTACGAGACCACACTGCTCGAATTCCGGGACCACCTGAAACTGGAACGGTCCATGTCGCCCAATACCGTTTCGGCGTACCTGTCCGACGTACGCCTTTACTTCCAGAACCTGCGCGACTGCGGAGTGGATCCGGCGGATGCATCCATCGACGACATTTCACGATTCCTGGAGGAACGCGTGGAGGCGGGAGTCACAAAGCGGTCACAGGCTAGGATCACAAGTTCCCTTAAGGCACTTTACCGTTTCCTCGACGCCGAGGGACGGCTCACCGACAACCCGTGCGACAAACTCTCCGTTCCGAAACTGAACCCCTATCTGCCGACCGTCCTGTCGGTCGAAGAGGTCCTGGCGATACTTGACTCCGTGGACCTGTCCCGGCAGGAAGGACACCGTAACCGCGCAATCCTCGAAGTGCTTTACTCCTGCGGACTGCGCGTCAGCGAACTGGTCAACCTGAAGATATCCGACCTCTTCCTGGACGAACAGTTCATCAGGGTATTCGGCAAGGGAAGCAAGCAGAGGCTGGTACCGATCGGAGAACCGGCGATAAAGGCCATAGGGTTATACCGCCAGGTCAGGGATGCCGGCCCCGTGAGCAAATCGGCCGAGGACATACTGTTCCTCAACCGCAGGGGAAGCAAAATGACGCGAGAGATGGTTTTCCACATAGTAAAGGAGCAGGCAGAAGCGGCCGGAATACGGAAAAACGTTTCTCCCCACACATTCCGCCACAGTTTCGCCACCCATCTTGTGGAGAACGGAGCCGATCTCCGCGTCGTCCAGGAAATGCTCGGCCACGAGAGCATCCTCACCACCGAAATCTACACCCACATCGACACCCGCAAGTGGCAGGAGACCATCCTGAAGTATCATCCGTCAAGGGATCTGCCCGGAAACTAAAAAAGGAAGCCGCAATTGCAACTTCCTAATTTTCAGTAGCGGGAGCCAGGATTGAACTGGCGACCTCATGATTATGAATCATGCGCTCTAACCAGCTGAGCTATCCCGCCGTATGATGCCGCTTGGTACCACTGGTTGTTGAGGTAGACGGATTCGAACCGCCACTAAGAGGACCAGAATCTCTTGTGCTGCCATTACACCATACCTCAATAATACCGGGGCGCTGCCCCGAACCCCGCCGCTGTGGCCTTGCTGTCCCGCAGGCTTACGCTGCCCGGCCTCCGCTGGCGGCTGATGCCGCTTGGTCCATCGGCTTGGGACAATCCGGCTCAGGCGTGACGCCTGTCGAACGGGAGTGCAAAGGTAGAAAAACTATTTTGGTTTGCAATAAAAAAATTGACTTTTTGTATCTTTGCATGAAAGATGCCACACCTATGCCGCTGATCCCCATCTACTCCTGGAACAAGACGCTCATCCGGTTCGGAAACCGGAGCAAGAGATTCTCAAACCAACCCTGGGCGCAGGGCGTAATCCTGCTAACATGCGTGATAATAGCCATGCTGCTGGCCAACCTGCCCTGGACCCGCGACTTCTATTTCAATTTACTGGAGACGGACCTCGGCATATCCGTCCAGTCACCCGACGGCACCGGATTCATCTTCCCCGCCGGGATGACGGTCGAGAAGTTCATAAACGACATACTGATGGTCGTATTCTTCTTCACCGTCGGACTTGAGATCAAACGGGAGATAGTATGCGGCGAACTCAGCACGCCCAAGAAGGCGATCATGCCGGTCATAGCCGCGCTCGGCGGTGTCCTGGCACCCGCCCTCATTTACGCACTCGTGAACCACGGAACGGCCGCTTCGTCAGGGTGGGGCATACCCACGGCGACAGATATAGCCTTCGCTGTCGGAATCCTTTCCGTACTGGGCGACAAGGTGCCGGTTTCGCTCAAAGTATTCCTGACCGCCCTTGCCATAGCCGACGACCTGATGGCGATCCTCGTCGTAGCGCTTTTCTACGGCGGCAAGATCAATTTCCTGCTGCTGGGCATAGCGCTCGCCCTCGTTCTGTTCATCATCCTGATGAACAAGATGGGCGAGAAACGTCCCTGGTTCTACATGATTCCCGCCATCGCGGTCTGGATCCTGTTCTACTATTCCGGCATCCACGCCACCATGTCGGGCGTCGTCATGGCCTTCCTGATCCCTATGACGCCACGCTATTCCAAGAAATACTACTATCGCAAACGCAAGATCTACAGGACCAGGCTCAGCGAATACGATTCAATCCACGAAAACGGAGGATTCCCCAACGGTCCACAGCGTCACGTGCTTCGCCAGCTCAGCAAGACTTCCAAGGACTGCATCGGCCTGAGCTACCGCCTCGAGCACGGTCTCGCGCCCTGGGTCAACTTCCTCATCATGCCCGTCTTCGCCCTGGCCAACGCGGGCGTCAGGATCTCCGATCCCTCATATTTCAACGTATTCAGCTTCTCGCCGGACCTCGGCAGCGTAAGCATGGGTATCTTCCTCGGTCTCCTGCTCGGCAAGCCGCTCGGCATCACGCTCGCCAGTTTCATCGCCGTCAAGACGAAAATCGCCACGATGCCCGATTCGGCCACTTGGAAAATGTTATTCGCAGTGGCATGCCTCGGCGGCATCGGATTCACCATGTCGATATTCGTGGATACGCTTTCCTTCGGCGACCAGTCCGAGAGCGTAATGCTCATGCTCCGTGACATGGGCAAGGTCGCGGTGCTGCTTGGCTCGCTGTGCGCGGGAATCCTGGGCTCAGTCCTCGTCCTGCTGGCGCACGGGAAGAAAGGCGAAGGAAAGGCCGCCGAAAAGCCCGTCACTCAATAGAGTTGAGCAGGTCCAGGCGGCCGTCTTCGATAAGTTTCAGTATCAGTTCCCCGAAAAGGGTGTCGGGCCAGGCGAACCAGGCCCTGGTGAACTTGGACGGATCATCCTTGTGGAACGACTCGTGCATGAATCCCGTGCCCGCATCGGTATGCAGCAGGGTCTCAAGACACCACTTTATCTCATCCTCATCATTTGAAGTGAAAGCCTTCATCAGTATGCTCATGGGCCATATCATGTCACGGCCCACATGCGGGCCGCCTATCCCCTCACCCGCCTCGCCGCGGAAAAACCAGGGATTGTCTTCACTCCAGACAAAGTTGCGGGTATTGCGATATACGGGATCGTCTGTGTCGACGTCACCGAGATAGGCCATCGCCAGAAGGCTCGGAACATTGGCGTCGTCCATAAGGAGCTTGTTGCCGAATCCGTCAACCTCATAGGCATATATCGTCCCGTATTTGGGATGCTCCACCGTGGCATACGCGTGCAGGGCGGCCTCGACCTCATCGGCCAGGTCACGGCATTCGCGTGCCAGAACGGCCTCTCCGTTTACAGTCTCCAATATCTCAGCTGCCTTGCGGAGCGACGTGACCGCAAAGAAGTTTGAAGGCACGAGGAACATGAAAGTGGTCGCGTCGTCCGACGGCCTGAAAGCGGAAGCTATCAGCCCGACGGGACGGACGGGATTGCCCCAGCCGTAACCCGCCTGGGTATCGGTCGGAACCGCCGAGACCCGCTGGAATCTGTAAGGCCCGCGGTTTTCCTTGCGTTGCTGCTCGCGGAAAGTGGTCAATATCTTGCGTACTGCCTCAATCCAGGTATCTCCGAACACGGAAGTGTCGCCGGTAGTCTTCCAGTAATGGTATGCAAGGCGTATCGGATAGCAGTCCGAATCGATTTCCCACTTGCGCTCATGCAGATTCGGGTCCATTTCCGTCAAGTCGTCCTGCCATCCGGTACCGGTCGGGCCGTCGTTGAATGCGTTGGCATAGGGGTCGATGCAGATGAGGGAGAACTGGCAGTTTATCACTCCGGCCAGCATATTCTTCAGATGTTCATCTCCCGCTGCCAGCCGGACGTAAGGCCATACCTGCGCTCCGGAATCGCGCAGCCACATGGCGTGGATGTCGCCGGTATAGATGAACGTGCGCCAGCGTCCGTTCTCATCCTTGCCGAAATGGACGGTAGTATCGAGAGTGTTCGGGAAGCAGTTCGAGAACATCCAGGCGAGGCGGGGATTGACGAGCAGCGAGGTGACCTCGGCGATCTTCGCCTCGACGGCCCGGCTCACGAAAAAGCGGTCGGCGGGAGCGGGCCTCTGCGAAACAAAAGGCTGGGCATTCCCCGCCAATGAAAGAGCGAGGAATGCCAAGCCGATCAGTGTTTTCTTCATTTATTTCAGTCCCCTGTTCTCGAGCAGTCCGTCGACCTTCGGGTCGCGTCCGCGGAAATTGCGGTACATCACCATGCCCTTGTCGATACCGCCGGGCGTGAGGACGTACTTGCGGAAGCGCTCGGCCACATTCTGGTTGAAGATGTCACCGGTCTCCTTGAAGGCCTGGAAGGCGTCGCAGTCGAGCACCTCGGCCCAGATGTAGCTGTAATAGCCGGCGCTGTAGCCGCCGCCGATCGAGTGGCTGAAGTTGGTCACGCTGTAGCGGGGCAGGATCTGCTTGGGAATGCCGCGCTCGGCAAGCTTCTTCGTCTGGAAGTCCATCACATTCAGATCGGCGGGAACCTCGGTAAGGACATGCAGGTCCATATCGACATAAGAGGCAGCGAGATACTCGACCGTAGCGAAGCCCTGGCCGTACTTGCCGCTGGCTTCGATCTTGTCGACGAGTTCCTGGGGGATCACCTCACCGGTCTTGTAGTGCTTCGCATATACCTTCAGCACTTCGGGTTCGAAGGCCCAGTGCTCGTTGATCTGGGAAGGAAGCTCCACGAAATCGCGCTCGGTTCCGGAAACGCCGCCGTAGTGGACGTTGCGGAAGAAGGAGTGGAGGGCGTGGCCGAACTCATGGAACATGGTCTCCACATTGTCGAGGGTCTGGAGGGCGGGCTTGTCGCCGGAAGGCAGGGTCATGTTGCAGACATTGGTGACGATGGGCTGTACACGCTGCGCACCGTCATAGGTCTGGCCGCGGAATCCGCCGCACCATGCGCCTGCGCCCTTGCCGTCACGCGGGAAATAGTCGCTGTAGAAGATGGCTATCACGTTGCCGTCGCGGTCGATGACGTCCCAGGACTTGGCAGTCGACTCATACTGGGGATAGTCTTCCGTACGCTCGTTGAAGGAGAGGCCGTAGAGTTTGTTGGCCACATAGAAGATGCCCTGCTGCACCTGGTTGATCTCGAGATATTCCGAAACCACGGCGTCGTCGATATTGAATTTGGCTTTCTTGGCCTTGTCGAGATAGTACATGTAGTCCCAGGGCTGGGGTTCGCCCTTGATGCGGTCTTTCTTCATCATCGCCTTGATGTCGGCGATCTCCTCGTTGGCTTTCTTCACAGCCGGCGCCCAGATCTGGTCGAGCAGGGCATAGACATTGGCGGCGTTCTCGGCCATGCGGTCCTTCAGGGACATGGCGGCATAGTCGGTGTAGCCCATGATGTTGGCACGCTTCAGGCGGAGAGCGATGATACGGGCGGCAAGCGCCTTGTTGTCATACTGGTCGTTGTGGTTGCAGCGGTTGTTGTACATCTCATAGACCTGTTTGCGCAGGTTGCGGTTCTTGCAGTACTGCAGCACGGGGTTGCAGCTGGGGCGCTGCATGTTGAAGCTGTACTTGCCCTTCTGGCCGATGCGCTCCGCGAGGGCGGCGGCCCGATCGATGTCGGCCTGGGGAAGACCTTCGAGATCCTTTACGTTGTCAACGGTCACATAGGTGTTGTTGGTGTCGTGCAGCAGGTTCTGGCTGAACTTGAGCTGAAGGTCCGACAGTTCGAGGTTGATCTTGGCGATCTCGGCCTGCTTGGCGTCGTCGAGGAGGGCGCCGCCGTTGACATAGCCTTCGTAGGTCTTCTGGAGGAGACGTTTCTGCTCCTTGTCCAGATTATACTTGTCCTGATGGTCATATACATACTTGACCTTCTCGAAGAGTTTCTTGTTCATCCTCATCTCATTGCTGTGGGCGGCGGTGAGGGGGTTCATCTCACGCGCGAAGGCCTGCAGTTCAGGAGTCGAACTGGCGCTGTTGAGCGAGCTCCATACCGAACGCACCTTGCCGAGCACCTTGCCGCTCTTGTCGAGGGCTGCGATCACATTCTCGAACGTCGGCTCTTCAGGGTTGTCCACGATGGCCTGGATCTCGGCTTTCTCGAGTTCCATGCCCTTGATCATGCCCTCACGATAGTTGTCGATGGTGAAAATCTCGAACGGAGGAATCTCATAGGGAGTCTTGTATCGCTTCTGCAGGAAGGGGTTCTGCGCGTCGGCGGGGCTCCAAGCGGCCGCGGCGACGAGCGCTACGATCAGGATCAGTCTTTTCATATCAGATGTGATTTGGGATTTGTCTTCTTACAAAGATAGGAAGAAGAATCGGTTTTTCCGACGCCCCGGACACTTTTGTTGGATAATTGCTACATTTGTGCTACTATGACACTCGAACAACAGATACAGGAAGACATCAAGGCTGCGATGAAAGCCCACGATGCCGTAGCGATGGCCGCCGTGCGTGCCGTCAAGAACGAAATCCTACTTTTCAAAACCGCTGAAGGAGGTTCGAAGGAAGTTACCGACGCTGATGTCCTGAAGATGGTCCAGAAACTCGTGAAGCAGCGCAAGGAGACCGCACAGGTCTACGTCGACAACGGCCGCCAGGAACTGGCCGACAACGAGTTGGCCGAAGCCGCCGTCATGGAACGCTATCTGCCCAAACAGCTTTCGCCTGAGGAACTAGAAGCCCGCGTCCGCGAAATCGTCGCCGAAGTGGGAGCCACCTCCATCCGCGACATGGGCAAGGTGATGGGCGTCGCTTCGAAACGCCTCGCCGGAGTCGCAGACGGCCGCGCCATCTCCGCAGCCGTCAAGGCTTTGCTGGGATAATTTCCGGAACCCCGTCCCGACAGAATACGGAAATAATGGCCGATTTCAAGGTTGGCGACATCCTCACCACACCCCCGCCGGTTTTCGAAACCGAACTCCAGCGGGAGGCCTACGAGGCTTTCTCCAGACTAGGTATTCCGTTTGAACGCGTCGACACCGACCCGGGTCTCACGATGGAGGACTGCCGGCACATCGACGCCAGAATAGGCGTCCGCATCGTGAAGACAATCTTCCTGTGCAACCGTCAGCAGACGGAGTTCTATCTGTACGTCACCACCGACGACAAGCCCTTCGTCACCCGGGAATTCTGCGGGGCGCTTGCCATTCCGCGCGTATCGTTCGCCCCGGCCGACAAACTTTGGGATCTGACCGGAGTCGCGGTCGGCGCCACCACTATCCTGAGCGCCATCCTTCCCCAGTCGGCACCCGTCCATCTGGTGATGGACCGCGCAGTCGCCGAAAGCGAATGGTTCGCCTGCACCGACGGCACCCCCACCTGCTTTGTAAAGATCCATACCTCCGACCTGATGCAGAAATATCTCTCCGGCCGGAAGGTGACACTCATAGATTGATTAATGACGAACCCGAAATATAATGAGGACTAAAAACCTATTCCGCATAATCGTTGTCCTGTTCGCCGTATGCCTGCTTATTTGGGCAGGTCTGCGGTGGAACGAAAGTGCCAAAGAAAAACGTCACGCCAGACAGGTCGAAACCATCATGGAACGGCTTTCCGTACGCGAGAAAGTCGCCCAGCTTATCATCCTGACAATCAGCCGGGAGCCGGACGACGAGACCGTCGCCCAGGAGGACTCCCTCATACGTGACTACGGAGTGGGCGGACTCATCATTATGCGCGGCCCCGTGCGGCCGTTCATCGAGCGGGTGAATCATTTACAGTCTCTGGCCTCACTGCCGCTGCTGGTGGCCACGGACGCAGAATGGGGCGCCGCGATGCGTTTCGCCGAATATCTTCCCTATCCCCGTCAGAGGATCCTCGGCCGGCTCGAAGGCCGCAGCGGCCGGAAACTCATTTACGAGATGGGACGCAACGTCGGCCGCGAACTACGCGACCTCGGCATCTATGTGAATTACGCGCCGGTGGCCGACGCCTGCCCCGACCCTTACGACAAATCCGACGGACAGAGATCTTTCGGCAGCGATCCGAAGATGGTGGGCGACTATGCCACAGCTTACATGAAAGGCATGCAGGATGAAGGCATCTATGCCTGCGGAAAACATTATCCCGGCCACGGAAGCACCACAGTTGATTCCCACTTCGAAATGCCTGTCGTGCTTTTCGACCGCGCCCGGCTCGACAGCGTGGAACTGGCTCCGTTCCAGACACTCATCGACAATGGCGTCGACATGATGATGGTCGCCCATATGAGCATACCCGCCATCGACCCCACCGGCGTTCCCATGTCGATATCAGCCCCATGCATGAACGAACTGCTGAGGGAAGAACAGGGCTTCCGCGGCGTGGTCATCACTGACGCCGTAGGCATGCAGGGCGTCGCCGCCGGCCGCACCCCGCTCGAAGTCAACACCTCCGTCTATCGCGCCGGCTCAGACATGATACTGATGCCCGACGACATAGCCCTCACCATCGAAGCCATCACGGATTCCGTCACTACAGGAGTATGGCCGCTGGAAGAACTCGATACAAAAGTACGCCGGGTCCTGACGCTGAAGGCCCGCGCCGGCTTCTTCGACAAAGGCTTCGACCCACAGGTCCGTGACCTCGACACCAAAATCTCCGACGCCCGCCGCCGGGACTCCCTGCTGCAAGCCCGCATCGACCGCGCCCTCGCCCGCTCCTCCAAGCCCTATATCGAGCCCGTCGGCGGCGACCGCACGCTGGTGCTGGACAAGGCCGGGAAATAGTTCTAGCTTCTTTTGCTATAAATTGCTTTTTTGACGGTTCCGGCTAAAAAGAATTGTTTTCCTTTGTCAAAAAAGACAATGAAAACAGATTCATTTGAAAGTACGCAAATAAGTACTTATATTTGCGGAAAACAATCTTCGATGATTACAACGACATATTCTGCTTTCCGCAGCAATCTGAAGCATTTCCTTGACCAGGTGACGGACGATGCCGAGAGCGTCATCATCAACCGTGATGGTGACAAGGCTGTCGTCATTATCTCTCTGGAAGAATATGAAGCGATGAAAGAGACCCAATACATTCTATCGTCGCCCAAAGTAATGGAAGCTATTGCGTCAGCAGAGAAGGATATACAGAAAGGTAATTACAAGATCATCGATCCCCATGCCCTTTGAAATAGCCCTTCTCCCCGCTGCGCAAGCCGATCTGGAATACTGGAAAACCACAAGTCCCAAAACGGTCGACCGCATTGCCCAGCTACTGCAGGACATCGCTGAACATCCGTTTACCGGCATGGGAAAACCAGAAGCGCTCAGATGGAACCTGTCCGGATACTGGTCCCGACGAATCAACGCCACTGACAGGATCGTCTATCGTGTAGATGGCATAAGAGTCATCGTCTATGTCCTGTCACTAAGGACTCACTACCAATGATATCGAACTTCTGTTTTTGTTTACGGGGACAAAGGTGAGATGCCCTTGTGTCGAACCCCTGATTGTCTTATTGTAAACCCGATTTTTACCCGGAACGCAAAGTGTGGCCTGACCGCTCTCCGAAGCGGCAGAGTGTTCCGGCTGCGACGATTTTGCCGCGGCCGGAACGGCAACACCGCATAGGGACACCCCGGTAGTGCCTGTCTGTTCCGGCCGAATTTCGGGTTGGGCCGTTTTGTGGTTCATTATTGCCGTTCGGACTTGACTTCGGCCTTCTGATGTGTTATCTTTGTCAGCGAGCAGCCATTTGCGGCGGCGGATTAGATGATGGAGATTCCTAAAGAACTGCTCAGGCAGATCATATCCGATCTGGGGCTGGATGTCCCTTATTCCAAAGGCCAGAAAATAAAAGTCAGGAATTGCTGGCACTTCAGTACTGACGGCAATGCCGTTGACGTGATGTTCTACGACACGCAGGATTTCATCGACGGGATGAACCGTATATACGTAACGTTGCCTGGTTACCGGGTGATTATCCTGGCATATTCCCTGATGGATACTCATGTCCATTTCATCCTGTATGGCGAATTCGACGAATGCAACCGGTTCATGCACGATTATGTGCGACGGACATCCTGCCACATTGCCTTCAGGCACGGCGACAAGCACAAGATGGACGGAGTCCCGATCAATTACCAGGCAATCGATACTGATTTCTATTTGAAAGTGGTCATATGCTACACCATTAAGAACGCTCCGGCAGGCGGGATTCCCTACAATGCCATCGACTACCCCTGGTCCAGCGGCCCGCTCTATTTCAGACGGGCAGGAGACTGGAGTTCGCCGGTGTGGTTGAACGCAGCTCCCGACGGGATGCCGAAGAGTAAAGAGATGGGCGTACGCCAGCAAAAGAGAGTGCTGAAGTCGCATGCCAGACCGGAAAAAACTGTCCGGATGACAGGGCCCATCGTTTTCCCCGGTACCTATGTCGCCTATGAAATCGTTGAAAAAATCTACAAGACATGCAAGAGTTTCAACTACTTCTTATGCATCTCCAAGGAAGAAGACGTAGATGCCCGGGGCGGAACGATTTCCCATCTGAGCATCCCGATGCAGGAGATGCGTCAGCATAAAAAGGAAGTCTGCAAGGAAATGTTCGGAACGACGGATATAAAAAAACTGGACACACAACATCGCATCCGTTTGGCGCGTGTCCTCCGGACCCGGTTCAACAGTTCAAAGAAACAAATCATCCGCCTGTGCGGCCTGGTCTATGAAGAGGCCAAAGACATGATTTGACGGCTGACGGTTGATGGCGGCTGATGATGGCCGGCTCCTGCGCCGCCTCAACCCGACATTCGGCAGGAACACACTTGGAGCCCCTAAAGTGCTGTTAAGCACATTGCCGTCCCAACCGAGCCCAAATCGGCGCAGCCGGAACGGCAATATGGTGCAGAATGGCCCTAGCAAAGGCATACCGTTCCGGCCGAATTTCGGGTGCAAATGTCATGGCAATGCAGCATAACATGTACCCTGCAAGATGGGAAAACCTCCCGAAGGCACTGCAAAAAACAATTTGTGGAAATCTTGGGGATATTTCCCTATTGCCGGAGGGCGAAAAATGCATAACTTTGTATCCCGGTTCAATCTAATCGGGATTTCAATGATCACAACTTTAGATGGCACAAGCCTGCGGTCTGCAGGCCTGCCGGGCGGCACGAGCCTGTACGAACTGCATGTTCCGCAGTTGCGCAACCGGTACTATCTGGTCAGCGGCCCCGGCAGCCGCGCCATGGAAGCCTTTCCGGAAATCGTAGGATTTCCCTGCTATACCGCCCTTCTCGACGAAATAGTCGATTCCTTCCGCTTCCTCCTTTCCAACGGATTGGGAGAAGACATAGACATTTTCACCATCCTGCGCGGCGGGCTGAATTATCCGCTGGAAGAGGCGGCGTTCCGCTGCGGGATGCGGGTGCGCAACATGCATTTCGTGTCATGCGAACGGGTTGCCGAAAATCATGTCATCAAGGGGCTCAGAATCAAATACGACAAGATCTACACCACTCGCAACCGCGTGCTGGCCGTCGGCGACATCCTGGCGACCGGCGACACTTTCCGCTACTGCTTCGAGCATCTCATGCGAAAGTTCCTGCAGGAAGGCGGAAGCATCCGCCGCATCATCTTTTTCACTATCGGCGGTACGCGGGCGTTCCGGCTCATGGAAGATCTTTCCGCGAAACTCAGGGCAATGTTCGCCGGTTTCGAAGGTATCGACTGCTTCTTTTTCGAGGGTGCATTCACTGTCTACGAAGACAATGGGGTGAGCGGCATCAATCACCCTGATATCGATTTCGGCTGGAAGGGCGGCGTCGTGACGCCGGAATTCCGCCGCTTCATCGTTCAGGACAATCCCGAAGCCCTGCTCGAGAAATGCATCATCTACGACGGCGGAGCACGCAGGTATCAGCTTCCCGTCCACTTCGACGAGGTGCTGGAGTATTGGGAAGGCATCCTGAAACGGGCAGACCGCATAGACGTACGGGCCTTGTTGGAAGAGAAGCTCGGATACGCAGGTCCGGTGGAATTCGAGGACTGGCTGGACATCACCCATCTCCGGGGGATCAAGGACCTGGAGCCTCTCTGGGCGGCCGAGCAGGCACTGCTCCAGAGTAATATCGACCTGAAAGATCTGGCCGGCCGCCGCATCGAATCGATCAATAATCTGAAACAGCAATATGAAAAGGAGTGACGTTGACTACACCGACCGCGCGGTGGACCGCGCCGGACGGAAATCGAACCTGAGTATGTTCATGGTGATGCTTGGCTTCACCTTCTTCTCAGCCAGCATGTGGGTTGGACAGCAGCTTGCCGCCGGTCTTGACTGGTGGGGCTTTGTCTGGGCCCTGCTCCTCGGCGGCCTTATCCTGGCGGCCTACACCGGATCCCTCGGCTTCATCGGAGCCGAGAGCGGACTTTCGCTCGACATGCTCGCCCGCCGCAGCTTTGGAACCAAAGGCAGTTACCTGCCCAGCGCGATGATCAGCTTCACGCAGATCGGCTGGTTCGGCGTCGGCCTCGCGATGTTCGCCATCCCCGTGGCAAAGGAACTGATGGGTCTCGACGTAACGCCGGACCATATGCCCTGGCAGGGCTACCTGCTTGTCGCCATAGCCGGCGTGCTGATGACCGCCAGCGCATACTACGGAATCAAGAGCCTTACCATCATCAGCTACATCGCCGTCCCCGCCGTGGCAATCCTCGGTACGGTGGCCATGATCCTGGCCGTGAAGCGTGGTGACATGGGCCTCGTGGAGCAGTTCGCACAAGGAAGCAAGGACCTGGGCATCATTGCCGGCGCCGGTCTGGTGGTAGGCAGTTTCGTCTCCGGAGGTACGGCGACACCAAACTTCACACGTTTCGCCAAGAGCGCACGCGTCGGCCTTTGGACGACGGTCATCGCATTCTTCATCGGCAACTCGCTGATGTTCCTCTTCGGTGCGGTATCCAGCATCTACGTCGGGGGTAACGACATTTTCGAGGTGATGCTCAACCTCAACCTGTTCTATCTCGCCGTGCTGGTGCTCGGACTCAACATCTGGACCACTAATGACAACGCGCTCTACTCGGGCGGCCTCGGCCTGTCCAATATTTTCGGATTCTCGAAAAAGACGATGGTCATCATATCGGGCATCATCGGCACCGTGGCGGCCGTGTGGCTATACTGGAATTTCTGCGACTGGCTCAATGTGCTGAACTGCACTCTTCCGCCAGTGGGCATCATCCTCATTCTCCACTACTTCATGAACCGTAAGGCATACGCCGACGACACCGTTCCGGAAAAGAAGGTCAACTGGTGGGCCGTTGCCGGCGTGGTGATCGGCGCTGTCGTGGCCAACCTCGTGAAGTGGGGCTTCCCCGCCATCAACGGCATGGCCGTCGCCGCCGTCTGCTTCCTGATCGGACAGAAAGTCAGTAAATAGGACATACTTCCCCAGCGATAACAGAATCGGTTGCCTGAAAATTTCAGGCAACCGATTCTGTTAAACGGATATAAACGTTTAGACTATGGCTTGTCGATTCCATAGTACTTATCTTGTTTCGCCAAAGAATCTCAACGGACACAAACCCGCCGAGAACACTATCACAAAATTGTGTTATATTTGTAAGCGAAACCAGGATGACTTGGAATGAATTCAGGAGGATAGTCATCAATGAAGGATGGAGGTTGGAACGTCATGGCAGCAGTCATGATATCTACAGAAAACCCGGGCGGAGCGATCCTTTATTATTGGAAAGGCATTGGAACGAAGAAATCAAGCCAAATCTCCAGAAAAGACTTCTGAAACAGGTAGAAGACAAATAAGACATGAAAGCGCTTGTAATTATTGAGAAAGACCAGACGGGTTTCGCCGCCTTTACCGACAATCTTACTGCCGTTCTCCATGGGAGCGGAGCTTCTGTCCAGGAGGCCAAGGATGAATTGCTGGCCGGTTATCGGGAATTGCTCGACTATTATGCAGCAAAAGGAGAAAATGTCCCTGACGAACTTAAGGACTTGACGTTTGAATACAAGTACGATATTTCCGCGATGTTCAACGTATTCGATTTCCTGAATGCTTCCAAGTTCGCAGCCTGGATAGGTATTTCTCCCAGCCTTATGCGTCACTACAAAAGCGGAGATACCTACATTTCCCAAAAGCAGGCTAAGAAAATCGAATCCGGCCTGCACAGGATAGGCCAGGAATTCATATCCTTTACTCTCTGAATTATACCCCCTGGGAATCCATCCTGCGCAGCAGGCATGTAGCGTAGGCGGCGACGCCTTCTTCACGGCCGACGAATCCGAGACGCTCGGTTGTGGTGGCCTTGACAGAAACGGCATCTACCGGGATGCCCAGCGTTTCGGCCAGACGCTCGCGCATGAGGCCGATATAAGGCGCAATTTTGGGTTTCTGGGCCAGGAGGGTATTGTCTACATTGACTATCTCCCACCCTGCCCCGCGGATCAATGCTGCAACCCGGGCAAGCAGCAGGCGGCTGTCGATTCCGGCGAACTCGTCGGAGGTGTCGGGAAAATGATGGCCAATATCTCCCAGGGAGAGGGCGCCCAGAAGGGCGTCGCAAAGGGCATGTATCAGCACGTCCCCGTCCGAATGGGCCACGCATCCCTTCGAGTGGGGGATCTTCACCCCGCCCAGCACCAGCGGAAGTCCTTCCGCCAGCTGGTGCACGTCATATCCGTTACCTACTCTGAAATCCATAAGGTTTCCTCCGTTTATACGGCAAAGATAAAAAATGATTAACTTTGCCACAATAAGCAAACGTTTAAAAACGGATCAGCCATGGCATTCGGATTCAAATTCTGGCACATCCCGGAGCACCGGGTCTTCCACTACGAACCGCGCTACTACGACGAGAAGAAGGAGCGCCTGGAGGAGATTTACAAGAAATATGGCAAGACCATGCCCGGCAAGGAGATCGAGGATATGGCACGCAAGGAGGGCCTTGTCGGGGAGGACGGACGCCGCTACATTCCGGGAATGCACATCCGCGGCTCTTTCCGGAAAACCTATGAGGAGAAACGTCTCTCGAGTGAGAAAGACAATTCCGTGATGGGAATCGTCAAGAAACTGATACTGGTGCTCACCGCAGTCGCCCTCGCAGCGGCTGCATATCTCCTTTCAAAGGGATTCATACTGTTGCTGATGAAATAATACCCGGGAAATGCTAAAGGTCCTGCCGCAGAACATATCGAACCTCATTGCCGCCGGTGAAGTTGTGTCACGCCCGGCATCAGTGGTCAAGGAGCTGATGGAGAACGCTGTCGACGCCGGGGCCCGGAGCATTCTGGTGACAGTTCTCGATGCGGGCAAGACGCTGATACAGGTCATAGACGACGGATGCGGCATGTCGCCAGAAGACGCGGTGCTTTGCTTCGAGCGTCACGCCACGAGCAAGATAGCCTCCGCCGAAGACCTGGAGCGCATAGTGACCTACGGATTCAGGGGCGAGGCTCTCCCTTCCATCGCAGCGGTGGCGGAAGTGACGCTCAGGACGCGCCGCGAATGCGACGAAGTCGGCACCCAGGTAGAGATTTCCGAGTCAAAGCCCCCCCGCACGACGCCTGTCTCGGCACCTTCAGGAAGCAATTTCGCCATACGCAATCTGTTTTTCAACGTCC
Organism: Bacteroidales bacterium; assembly: GCA_017430365.1. GTDB lineage: Bacteria > Bacteroidota > Bacteroidia > Bacteroidales > UBA932 > Cacconaster. Next base: position 296,795 of record JAFRNC010000002.1, read on the forward strand.
CCGCCCGCAGGAAATTCCTTAAGTCCGACAATACCGAGCTCCGGGCAATTATCCAGGAGTTCCTGCGAATAGCGCTGATACGCCCCGACTTATCGTTCAAGCTGACATCGAACGGCAGGGAGATACACAACCTCCGTCCGGCCACTACGGTCAAGAAACGCATTCTCGATATCTACGGGATGAATTTCGCCAAGGAGCTGGTGGAACTCAAAGTAGATACTTCGCTCGTACGGATCAGCGGCTATATCGGCAACCCCGAAGACGCCAGGAAGAGCAGCGGAAACCAGTTCTTTTTCGTCAACGGACGATTTTTCCGTTCCCCGTTCTTCCACAAGGCCGTCTGCAAGCCTTACGAGAAACTGATCCCGGACGACTGCGTACCGGCATATTTCCTTTATATGGAAACCGATCCCGGGAGGGTCGACGTCAACATACACCCGGCCAAAACAGAGGTGAAGTTCGAAGACGAAGGACTGATATTCGAAATCATCTCAGCGGCAGTAAGGGAGTCGCTCGGCAAGAACGATTTCACCCCAAGCATAGATTTCGACACCAAGGGCGCACCGGACATTCCCGTTTTCAATTCCGGCAGTTCAGGCTCGGGACGGGGGGATTCATGGCAGCGTCCTCCGGCCATCGACTACAGTCCGCTGTTCAATCCCTTCGACGAAGTCCCCGGCCAGATTCCGGGAAAAGAGCCCGCAGTTACTCCGACGCGAAGCTACGGAAAGCTCTTCGAGGAAGAATCGGTAGCCGCTGTGAACAGCCTGATCGTCCTGCAACGTCGCTACATCGTCACTCCGGTCAAGTCCGGCATGATGGTGATCGACATACGCCGTGCCCGCCAGCGCATCTTCTACGAACGCTATCTCGAGAAGATCGCAGAGCATCAGCCCGTCCGCCAGCAGAGCCTCTTCCCCGTCACGGTCAGGCTCAGTGCGGAAGACTATCTCACATTGCTGGAGCAGCCCGACCTCACTTCACGTCTCGGTTTCGACATTCAGGATTTCGGGGCGAACACGGTCGTGGTCGGCGCCCTTCCGGAAGGCTATCCCGAAGACGAAGAGCAGGTCAAGAATTGCATAGACGCCCTGGTGGCGGCTCTGAGGGACGACACCTCGCTCGAAGACCAGAACCACCTGCTGGCTGCCAGAATGGCGGAATCGGCCGCCGCCAGCGGCCTGAAAAGCCTCAACGCCACCGAGGCACAATTATTGGTCGATCACCTTTTCGCCTGCCGCGAGCCAAAACTGACGCCCGACGGACACAGGTGCATGACCATGATAACATTGGAAGAATTGGAGAAAAAAATATGAGGAATCTGCCCCCGGCCATAAAGAACCTGCTGATCATCAATATAATCGTATTCCTGGGAACTGAGCTTATAGGCGAACCGATGTACGAATGGTTCGCTCTCTTCCCCCTCGGATCACAATTTTTCCACTGGTGGCAGCCCGTCACCCACATGTTCATGCACGGCAACTTCGCCCACATCTTCTTCAACATGTGGTCGCTCATCGTTTTCGGCCCGGTACTGGAGCGGATGTGGGGCAGCAAGAAATTCCTGCTGTTCTATTTCGTATGCGGTCTGGGCGCCGCGGTCTGCCACGAGGCCGTACTTTACTGGCAGTACCACAGCCTTATCGCATCCGCCACGCCCGGAGCAGCTTCCAGGGCGCTCCAACTGCTCGTCACCCCCACGGTCGGCGCTTCGGGAGCCATATACGGACTGCTGCTCGGCTTCGGAATGCTCTATCCGAACTACACCCTGACCCTGCTGTTCCCTCCTGTCTCGCTCAAGGCGAAATGGTTCGTGCTTATCTTCGCCGCGATAGAACTTGTGACCGGAATCGTGGGCACCGCTGACGGAATCGCCCACTTCGCCCACCTTGGAGGAATGCTGTTCGGCCTGATCCTGATCCTTTTCTGGAAGAAGAAGGGACAAATGTACACTGAATGGGAGTAAACCGTAAAAAGCGTTCTTTCGGAGCCGTGCTCTTCACACTGCTGGCGCTCGTGGCGGCAGCGGCGCTGCTGATTTCGTATCTGGCTCTGTTCTTCAATCCTACCGAGTACAGAATTCCCATGTTCTTCGGGCTCTATTATATCCCGATCCTGCTTCTGAACCTGCTGCTCCTGCTCATCGCCCTGATTAAGCAGCGCCAGGCCCTCCTCATCCCGTTCGTGGCGCTTATCCCCACACTCTTCCTCGCCGACCGCTTCGTCAAGTTCGGACGCGAGGAGACACAGTTCGAAGGGGATGCGGTCAAGGTTCTTACATACAATGTCGGACGCTATTCCGCAGGCGGAAGGAAAGTCACCCACAACGAATCCATCCAGGAGATCAAGAAGTTCCTGGCCGAGCAGGATGCAGACATAGTATGCCTGCAGGAATTCGCCGTGGTTAATATGGATGCACTGTCGCCCTATATCCCCGAGTACCCATACAAGGCCAAGCACCTTTTCAAGGGGAACCGCTATTTCGGCAATATTACGCTTAGCAAGTATCCCATCAGGAAATCCAGGGCGCTCACCTTCCCCGAAAGCCGCAACCTCAGCCTCGTGACAGACATCGAGGTGAAAGGCCGCACCATACGTGTCTACAACTGCCATCTCGAGAGTTACGCCCTTTCCTTTACGGCGTTGATCAAGCGGCTGTTCCGGAAAAGCCATTTCACCGAGGAGATGACCCAGGTCCACGAGAGGATGCGCGACGCCACTGCACGGCGCTCCGCCCAGGTGGATTCCCTGCTCAATGACGAGGCGCAGAGTTCCCTGCCCTGCATGCTTTGCGGCGATTTCAACGATACGCCGATATCGTATACCTACCACCGCCTTGTCAAACGCAAAAGCGACAGCTTCGTCGAGGCGGGAACCGGTTTCAGCAGCACGTATTCGGTCATGTGGCCGATGCTCAGGGTCGACTACATCCTGTTCCCGCAGGAATATGCGGCCGGGGAGCACACGGTGTACAGGGTACCGTGGTCCGACCATTACCCGGTCACGACCATGATTTATTTGGATAATCAACAAGAATAGATATTCGCCATGGAAGAAGAAATCGATCTTGAAGAAGTGAAAGCGGCTGTGGATACGCTCAAGGCGGGCGGCATCATCCTCTACCCTACAGACACGGTCTGGGGCATCGGCTGCGACGCCACCAATGAAGAGGCGGTCGCACGCGTCTTCGAACTCAAACGACGCTCGGACAGCAAAAGCCTCATCACGCTGGTCTCTGACGCCGACATGCTCGGCAAATATGTGAAGGTGATCCCGGAGGTTGCAATCAACCTGCTGGAAGTCAATGACAAGCCCATGACGATCATCTATCCCGGGGCTATGGGACTTGCTCCGAATGTCATAGCTGAAGACGGCAGCGCCGGCATAAGGATCCCGATGAACGATTTCTGTGTGGAGATGATCCGGAGATTCCGCAAACCGATAGTTTCCACCTCGGCCAATATCTCAGGAGAGCCCGCGCCTGCCTTATATGAAGATATCCCGCTTGAAATCATCGACGCTGTCGACTGGGTCGCCGATCCCTACCTTGAGGAGGGCGCCACAGGCGAGCCCTCCCAGATCATTGCCGTAGGCCTGCACGGCGAGATCAAAATCCTTCGCGGCTAAGGGGTACGCTTTACCGGATAATTGCTATCTTTATAGCAAATTACCCGGCCATGAAACGACTCCTTTGCCTTCTTCCCTGCGTGGCTCTCCTGCTGATGCAGGCCTGCCATCCCGAACCATATCTGACGGTCAGTCCGACAAATCTGTCGTTCAATCAAGACGGCGGCACCCAGACCGTGCGCGTTTCTGCGAACTATCCCTGGATGGCCAGTGCCAGCGGTACCGGTATCTCTGTTTCTCCTGCTACCGGCGAGGGGGATGCGACCGTGACCATCAACGTGTCACCGGCGAGTTCTACGGATGAGACGAAGGGTACCGTCTCCTTCCAAAGCGAAGGCTTGACCGCATCCGTCGCCGTGAGCCAGGAAGCCAAGTCCTCGATCACCGTAGGGGTCGTGAACAAGATTCCGGCCGAGGGCGGTACTTTTACCGTTGACATACAGTATAACACCGATTTCTCTGTCGAGATCGAAAGCGCAGCCAGTTCCTGGATTACCTTCAAAGGCACGAAAGCAATGTCGAGCGGCAAACTGGAATTCAGTTTTGCGGCCAACAACAATCCCGATCCCCGTACCGGCAAGGTGACGGTCAAGGATAAGGGCGGCAAAGCCGCCCCGATCACCCTGACTTTCGAGCAAGAAGAAATTAAAGTGCTCGAAGTCGGCGATACGATGCCGATTCCCGCCGAAGGCGGCACCTTCGAGGTGGATGTCAAATTCAACACCGATTTCACCGTCGAAGTGGAACCCACCGCCCAATCTTGGATCACCTTCGTCAAGACCAAGGCGCTCCAGAGCGGCAAACTGGAATTCAGCTTCGCGGCCAACGAGAATCCCGATGCCCGCACCGGCACAGTCACCGTCAAGGACAAGAGTGGCAAAGCCGCCCCGATTACCCTGACCTTCGTGCAGGAAGAAAAGAGAATCATTGAAACTCTGGAGGAAGATGAAATCCAGATTCCGGAAAGAGGCGGCTTATTGGAAGTGGGAATTAAGTACAACACCGAATATACTGTCGAGGTCGAATCAGATGCCCGGTCGTGGGTCAGGTTCGTCCAGACAAAAGCGATCAGCGCCGGCTACCTGCAGTTTATGATTGAGGCCAACGAAGGCGAACAACGTACCGGTCATGTGACGGTGAAAGACAAGGCCTGCAAGGCTGCTCCGAAGACGCTGACCTTTGTGCAGGAAGCGCAGAGCAGGGAGTGGAAAGCCCGTCGGATCATGGAACGGGTCTACGAAGCCTGGGGCGCCCGGGAATGGAAGAATGAGCCCTGGATCCCTGGAGAGAACTGGCCGGGCTTCTATTACGATTATCAAACCGAGGCCGGCTATTTCTGGACCTATGATTTCGGAATCACCAGGGAGATGCCGGAGTGCATTGGCGAATTGGGAGATTTGCTTGGCGAAATCCATATTAGGGAAGAACCCGGCCTGACGGGAACGCTGCCGGACTCATTCCGCAAACTGACCGGTCTCAGGCGGGTTTCCATCCAACTCACCGGCATGACCTCGATTCCCGATGTTTTCGGAGATATGAAACAACTGGAGGAGCTCTTTATCGCTACCAACAGGTCCATGGCCGGTCCCTTGCCGAAGCATATCAATTCTCCTGTCCTGGAGAACCTGCTGTTCGCAGAATGTATGTTCTCAGGAGAGATTCCCGACACCTGGGCACCCTATATCGGGATCGCTAAAGTGTTTGGCAACTGCCTGGGCGGAAAGATTTCCCAGCTGCTCCACAATGCGGACGAAGTCAAAGCCTTTGTCCAGAATAGCAACCTGTGGCAACAGACAGGCTATGGCTTCGACATTTCCGATCTGGATATTCCCGGCACCGATTTTTGGTTCGAAGACAAGTTACTGGAGAATCTGGACGGCACTACCTTCTCCATTCCGGAAGTGGTCAGCCAGAACAAATATACGGTCTATATTTTCTGGGCGACCTGGTGTCCGTTCTCCAAGGAACTGATGCCGGCCCTCAAACGATACTACGACCTTTACAAGCAGGACGGCCTGGAAGTTATTGCCACGATCCAGGTCGACGAGGACTTCAATCTCTTCTACGATTACGAAAAGCAGAAAAAAGAATGCATCGACAAGGGCTACGACCAGTGGTACAACTATTATTTCACCAAATACGATCAAGCATACTTTATGTCTGTTCCGGTGGCTGAAGTCTACGACCAGAAAGGCAATATCCTGTTCAGTTCCTGGGGCACCTATCCGGATCCGGTCAGGAATCGGTTCGGCAAGACGGCCTCTTCCGACCTGATTCCTTTCCTGGAAACCCTGCTGGGGCCGGCGGAGATTCCGGACACCTACGAATCCACCGACTACTCGAAAGACGGCGAAGTGATGACGCTGCAGAAGGCCACCGTAGGCGATGGCATCGACATCGTCTTCCTGGGCGACGCCTACACCGACCGGGATATGGGCAAGAACGGTCTCTATGAGACCCTCATGAAGCAGTCTATGGAAGAGTTCTTTGCCATCGAACCGTACAAGTCGTTCCGCAACCGCTTCAACGTCTATGCGGTGAAAGTGGTCTCAAAGAACAGCCGCATCGGCGAAGGCTGTGAAACCGCCCTCTCCACCGTGTTCGGCAAGGGCTCCTACGTGGAAGGCAATCACGAGAAGTGCTACGAATACGCGATGAAGGTGCCGGGCATCTCGTCCCGCGACAATCTGCTCGTCGCTGTCGCCGTCAACTCGCGCCGCCACGCCGGAACGACCTTTATGTTCGCCGACTGCCAGACGTGCGTCGCCTACTTCTCGTCGATGGACAACGATCCCGAGATATTCGGCCCTACGCTCCGGCACGAGGCGGGCGGCCACGGCTTCGCCTTCCTTGCCGACGAGTATAGCCAGTACGAGAGTGCCGCGCCGGGCGACCACATCGCCTACTATAACGAAGTGTACGACAAGTACGGCTGGTTCGCAAATGTGGACTTCACGAACGATCCGTCGAAGATCCGCTGGAGCGCCTTCCTCGCCGACGACCGCTACAAGAACGAGGTCGGAATCCACGAAGGCGGCGCCCTCTATGCCAAAGGCGCCTACCGTCCGACGGTCAACAGCATGATGCGCGAGAACCTCGAGTACTTCAACGCACCGTCCCGCTGGGCCATCTACCAGCAGATCATGAAACGCAGCGGCGAAGCCTGCAGTTTCGACTCGTTCCTCACTTACGACGCCGTGAACCGCTCGGCCTCGACCGCCGCCGCAGCCCGGCCTCCGATGAAAGCCGACGCCAGGTCCCCGCACCGGTCCTTCATCCCGACGGCGCCGCCGGTGATTATCAACAAGTCAAGTAATTATTTAGGGCTATGAAACGATTCCTTTGCCTTCTTCCCTGCGTGGCGCTACTTCTGATGCAGGCCTGCCACGAAGATCCGTATCTGACGGTCGGGCCCTCCGACCTGGCTTTCCAGCAGGAAGGCGGTTCACAAACCGTCCATGTCTCCGCCAACTACGCCTGGACCGCTTCTGTCAGCGGTTCCGGACTGACTGTGTCCCCGCTCTCAGGTGAGGGCGAAGCTACCGTCACGATTTCGGCGGCTCCGGCCACTTCGGCTTCGCCGTCCGCCGGCAGCGTCACGTTCCGAAGCGAAGGCCTGTCGGCCTCCGTAGCCGTGCACCAGGACGCCAAGTCGACCATCAACGTCGGGCCCGCGGCGAAAATTCCCGCCGAGGGCGGTACTTTCACAGTCGACATCCAGTATAACACCGGATACACCGTGGAGGTGGAATCAGGAGCTATGTCCTGGATCAAATTCAACGGTACAAAAGCCCTTGACAGCGGAAAACTCGAATTTATTTTCGCAGAAAACGACAAGGCTGAACCGAGGACCGGCAAAGTGACCGTTAAGGACAATGGAGGAAAGGTGGAGCCCATCACCCTGACTTTCGAGCAGGAAGAGAAGAAGGTCATCCAGGTAGGTGAAGCCATGAAGATTCCCACGGAAGGCGGCACATTCGAAGTCGATGTCAAATACAACACCGGTTTTACGGTAGAAGTTGAACAATCCGCCCAGTCCTGGATCACCTTCGTCAAGACCAAGGCGCTCCAGAGCGGCAAGCTGGAATTCTCGTTCAAGACAAACGACGGCGCCGAGCGAAGCGGCAAAGTCACAATCAAGGACAAAAACGGCAAAGCCAGCCCGGTTGAGATCACTTTTGTCCAGGCGGGAATCGACGTATTGCGCAAAGCCCAGATAATCCTGGACGATTTCTATGAAAAACTGGATGGAAGGAATTGGAAAGACCCCTGGATACCCGGAAAGCACTATCCCGGTCTGGATTATGATGAGGGAAAAGGGAAAGTCATGCTGAATATCAATATGCAGGGTATGAAAGGTTCCATTCCGGAGAGCATCGGTGAACTGGGCGACATGGTTTATGCCTTCCAGATATTCAACGAATCCGGCCTGACCGGAAAGTTGCCGGATTCTTTCAGGAAACTGGTTGCCTTGGAATATCTGACTCTTTCCAGTACGGGAATGACTTCCCTGCCGGACTTGTTCGCGGATATGAAATCGCTCCGTCATGTTGAAATCTTCAACAATGAGGACATGGCAGGGACACTGCCATACAGCATTGACTCACCCGATCTCGAATTCCTGAATCTGTCAAGGAACAAACTCACCGGCAGTCTTCCGGCCTCATGGGCCCGGCTCGGTACCGGGAATTACGATTTTGTGTACAACTGCCTTAGCGGAAAAATTCCGCACGAATACCTGGAGACCGGGGATGCACAGGTAAATCTGCAAAACATGCTCTGGCAGAAAGAAGGTTACGGTTTCGACATCAGCGATATCGAAATCAAGGGCTATTCCGGATGGCCGACCGCCGCCCTTCAGGACAAGCCCATAGAGGATATAGAAGGCAATCTGTTCAAGTACGGAGATGTGATCAAAGAGAACCGCTATACGGTCTTTGTGTCATGGGCGCCCTGGTGTCCATTCTCCAAGGAATTGATGCCGCAGTTGAAGGACTATTATGACTTATACCAGCAGGACGGCCTCGAGGTCATCGCCACGGTTATGCTGACCGACGACGGCCATATCTGGGACGACTTCGAGGGGCAGAAAAAGGAGATTGCCGCAAAAGGCTACGGCAAATGGCACAATTTCTACTGGCAGTCGGCGGAACCGTACTCCTACACTCCTTTCACACCGGCCGTGGAAGTATATGATTCGGAAGGGTATATCCAGTTCAGTAACCTGTCGAAGTATCCGGACCCCGTGCGGAAGCGCTTTAACCGTAACCCTGCAACAGAACTGATTCCATTCCTTGAGACGAAATTCGGACCCGCCGAGCCGGAGGATACCTATTCGTCCAAGGATTACAGCAAGGACGGCGAGGTGATGACGCTTCAGAAAGCCTCGGCCGGCAAAGGCATCGACATCGTCTTCATGGGCGACGGGTATACCGACAGGGATATGGGCAAGAACGGTCTATATGAGACCCTCATGAAACAGTCTATGGAAGAGTTCTTTGCAATCGAACCGTACAAGACATTCCGCGACCGCTTCAATGTCTATGCGGTGAAAGTGGTCTCAAAGAACGGCAGGATTGGTGAAGGCTACGAGACCGCCCTGGCCACGCAGTTCGGCATCGGATCAGAAGTCTGGGGTGACTACGACAAATGCGTTGCATACGCGAAGAAAATTCCTTCAATAAAGAATCAGGACAATCTCGCCATAGCCGTCCTGGTCAACTCGAGGCGGCATGCCGGCATGACGCAACTCAATGCCGAACACCAGTCGGGCATAGCATTCCTCTCCGCCAACGGAAATGATACCGAGCTGTTCGGCAGTACTCTGCGTCACGAACTGGGCGGTCACGGCATGGCATTCCTGGCCGACGAGTACGCCACATACAGCGGATCGGCTCCTGCATCGCACATCACTTACTACAACGATGTCTACAAGAAGTACGGCTGGTTCGCAAATGTGGACTTCACGAACGACAAGTCGAAGGTCCGCTGGAGCGCTTTCCTCTCGGATGATCGCTACAAAGGCGAGGTCGGAATCTTCGAGGGAGGCGCCTTGTATGAGAAAGGCGCTTACCGTCCTTCGGAGAACAGCATGATGAATATGAACTTCGAGTACTTCAACGCACCGTCCCGCTGGGCAATCTACCAGCAGATAATGAAGCGCAGCGGCGAAGAAGCATCCTTCGAGAAGTTCCTCGAGTATGACGCCGTCAACCGCGCAGCCGCATCGCATTCCGCGACGGCCGCCGCGTCCCGGCCCCCGATGAAAGCCGCCGCCAACTCCCCGCACCGGACATTTATCCCGACGGCGCCGCCGGTGATAGTGAAGTAGCAACCCCTGAGCGTCGCCCTCATTTTTTCGCTGCAACGGACGCATCAGAAGGTCAGACACTTATGCAAGTTGATCCCCCTGAAAAACAGGGGGATCAACTTTTGTAAATGCCTATATGTCAGGTGCGTCCGTTGCAGCGAAAAAAGAGGGAAACGGCAGTGGCAGCACAGCACTCAGCGGCTGAAACGCAGATAGACGGCAGCCGTGGCGACCAAGGCCGCCGTTTCTATGCGGAGGCGGGAGTCGCCGAGCGAGACGGGCTGCCAGCCGCGCTCGAGTGCCAGCGCGACCTCGGCGCGGGAGAAGTCGCCCTCAGGACCGATGAGGATGGTGATCTTCGGTTTGGATTCCCGGTCGGAGCCGGGAATGACGCTTCGGTCGTAGCCGGGCTGCGCGCAGGCCTGGTGGAGCGGCAGGTTCTTTTGAAGCCGAGCGCCTTCGCTCGCCTCAAAAAGGTTCTGTCGCGCGGAAGGGAAGCCCGCCGTAGATAAAGCCTGTTTGATATCGACTTTGCCGACAGCATCGTCGCAATAGCATATCAGTTTAAGTCCTTCGTGCTCCTGCCGGAGGAACTGAGAGACTGTCACGGCTTCTTCCAACCGCGGGATGGTACCCTTGTGTGACTGTTTCGCGGCGCTGACGAGCAGCCGCCCGATCCGCTCAGGCTTGAAGACCTTCCTTTCGGAATAATCACCGAATACCGGAGAGATGACATCTACGCCGATTTCCGTAGCCTTTTCCGCGAACCATTCGAAACGGTCGATGTTCTTCGGAGGGCATACCGCCATACGCAGCCAATAGTCGTGGCTGCCATAATTCTCGACCCACTCGTCGACTTCGAAGGCCACTCCCCGGGGATCGTCGTCCATGATCGTGCAGATGTACAGCATACCGTGCCCGTCAACCACGTGGATGCGGTCGCCGGCCCGGTGCCTAAGCACACGCACGCAATGTGCCGACTCGTCAGGGTCCAGCACACGTCCGCCTTCCGTTATGTCTTTTGAGTAGAAGAGTTCCATAGTGATACAAAGATATAAAAGATTCCCCCGGCCAGGACGGGAATGACGCTATTATTTGTATCTTTGCTGAACTATGACTCAAACCAAAACCCAAAGATATGTCGCCCTCGACGTGCTCCGGGGGATGACAGTAGCCGGGATGATCCTGGTCAACAACCCCGGATCCTGGTCACACATATTCCCTCCCCTGAAACACGCGCCCTGGACAGGATGCACCCCTACCGACCTGGTATTTCCCTTCTTCCTTTTCTGCGTGGGAGCGGCAATGGCATTCTCCTTCGCCAAATACGGCGACTCGCTCAACAGGAAAAGCGCATGGAAACTCGTCAAACGCGGGATACTTATCTTCCTTGTGGGACTGGGCCTGAACATGTTTCCGTTCTACCCCACCTCGCCACACGACGCCGGATGGACTTTCGGACAGAACTGGGTGTACTGGCTCCAGCACGTACGTATTTTCGGCGTGCTGCAGCGCATCGCAATGTGCTACGTCCTGGGAGGCTTCCTGGCGCTCTGGCTGAAGAAGCCGAAGAAGATCCTCATCGGCCTGGCATGCGTCACCTTCCTGCATTGGCTGCTGCTCTATCTGTTCGGCACCGAGCCCGGCTGGTCGACGCTGGAAGGCAACATCTCGGGCAAGATCGACATAGCGCTGCTGGGAGAGAACCATGTATATCACGGATACGGCATAGCCTTCGACCCTGAAGGGCTGCTCGGCGCCCTCTCCGGTGCCGGCACAGTGCTGCTCGGTTATTTCATAGGACAGACTATACGGAATACGGAGAACAAGACTGAAGCCGTCGCCAAACTTTACACCACTGCCGCCATCTGCCTCGCTCTCGCTTGCATCTGGAGCATATGGCTTCCCATAAGCAAGCCGCTCTGGACCGGTTCCTATGTACTCTATGCCGGCGGCTGGGCGATTCTCTGCCTTGCGTTCTTTGTCTGGTTCATAGATGTCAAGGGCAAGGAGAAAGCCTTCACCCCCTTCAAGGCGATGGGCATGAACCCGCTGTTCGCGTTCGTCATGGCGGGACTCATCTCCAAGATCTTCGGGAGGATGATCCACTGGACTACGGCTGACGGCAAGGCCACGAACTGCCTGAACTGGTTCTACCGGAACTGCTGCGTCAGCATATTCGGCGACAATGAATACGCATCGCTCATGTATGCCCTGTGCTATGTCGCCCTGTTCCTTGGGATGGCCATGCTGCTGTATCGCAAGAAGATAATCATCAAACTCTAAGCGACAGCATGGCTTACATCGGCCTTATCTCAGACACCCACGGCTACTTCGACGAAAAGCTGCGCCGGTTCCTCGAACCGGTGGATGTCGTGTGGCATGCCGGAGATTTCGGTACCGGGGCAGTAGCGCAAGAGATTGCCGCGTTCAAGCCGTTAGTCGGGGTTTACGGCAACTGCGACGGATACGACGTGAGGGACTACCACCCGGTCATGCACTTTTTCGAACAGGACGGGATGAGCGTGCTCATGACGCATATCGGCGGCTATCCCGGCCGCTACGACTACCGGGCACTGCGCCTGATCGAAGCCTACCGGCCGCAGGTATTCGTCTGCGGGCACTCCCACATCCTCAAAGTCATCCACGACAAACACTACGACATGATGGTGCTCAACCCCGGCGCCGCCGGCCTTCAGGGCTTCCACCTCGTCCGCACCGCCCTGCGATTCCGCATCGAAGACGGCAGGCTGAAAGATATGGAAGTCGGCGAATGGCCGAAAAGCACCTCCCAAACCTGAGCCGACCGGCAACCACCTTTTCACCTTCTTTGCGCTGCAACGGACACAGTTGATACAGAGCCGTTTATGTAAAGTGATCCCCCTTGCTTCGAGGGGGATCACTTTACATAAGTTGCTGATTGACTGATGCGTCCATTGCAGCGCAAACATATCCCTTATCCATCGGGCTTCAACTCGGGACTGCAAAGGGACATGGCGGTCATCCATACCGTCAGCATAGATAGCATTTTTCGTTTTTTTTATCGGATTAATCGGCCATCTGTTTAAAAGTACTATTCCTTGTCCAATCCAATTCAGTAAGGCAAGGGAGGATATCCGTAGAAAATAACTATCTTTGTTAGGTTAGAATTATCCTAAAAATACCGATATGAAAAGATTGATCTTTCTCTCGCTGACGCTGCTGCTCATGTGCGGCACGGCCTCGGCACAGAAGCCCAATTACGAACTCGCCGACCGGTTCTCAGCCAAGAAGGTGAACAACATGGTCTTCAGCACTTCGATCCGCCCCAACTGGTTCAAGAACTCAGACAAGTTCTGGTATCAGTGGCAGACATCCGAAGGTACGGAATACTACATCGTCGATCCCGTGGCCAGGACCCAGGTCAAGGCTTTCGACATGGACCGTCTCGCTATGGAAATCTCCGCAATCGTCAAGGACCCGTTCGACGCCAAGCATCTCCCGCTCCGGAAGTTCGAACTGAAGGACGACACCAAATTCACCTTCGAGGTACAGAGCACCGAAATGGTGGAAAAGAAAGACAAGAAAAAGGACGGTGACGCCAAGGACGGTGACAAGCCGAAGGGAAAACCCCAGAAAGAGAAGAAGGTCTACCGTTTTGAATATATCATAGCCACCGGCAAACTGGTCGATGTGACGGAGAACGAGGAGAAGAAGGACTATCCGATGTGGGCCTGCATCTCTCCGGACGGAACCAAGGCCGTCTATTCCAAGGGATTCGACATCTACTGGATGACCATGGATGACGTGAAGAAGCTGATGGAGGACGACAAGGACTCCACTGTGGTGGATCACCGCCTCACAAGCGACGGAACCAAGGAGTTCTACTGGGGAGGAAGCAATTACCGCGGCAACGACATGACCGACACCACCAGGCGCACTCCCAACTTCGTGCTCTGGTCCCCCGACTCCAGGTATTTCGCAGTGACCAAGTACGACATGACGAAAGTCAAGGACCTCTGGGTCATCAATTCGGTAGCCCAGCCGCGTCCGACTCTTCAGACCTATAAATATCAGATGCCCGGCGAGCCCGGCCCGGTGGACCATCTCTTCCTTTTCGACATGTACGACGGAAGCTACCGCGAGATCAACATCTCAGCCTACAAGGACCAGGATACCGATGTACTGCGACGCACCGCAAAGAATGCCGACCGCTATGACGACTGGAGAAAGAGCATCTGGATGGGCGACAACGACGGCTTCTACATGATCCGCCGCAGCCGCGACCTCAAACGCACCGACCTGCTCAGGGTCGACGTCAAGGCCGACAGCGCCCGCACCGTCGTCCACGAAACCCTCAACACTTACGTGGAGACCCGCACTCCCCGCTTCATCAACGGGGGCAGGGAATTCATCTGGTGGAGCGAGCGCAACGGATGGGCCCAGCTCTATCTCTACGGTGCCGACGGCACGCTCAAACGCCAGATCACTGACGGAGCCTACCATGTCGAGAACGTACTGGCCGTAGACGAGGCCGCAAAGGTCATCTACTTCCAGGCAATGGGCGTGAACAAGGGTGAGAATCCCTACAACGGACACGTCTACCGCATCGGTTTTGACGGTACGGGCATGAAGCAGCTCGACGACGCCGACTTCAACTCCAACTCCATCAGCTTCTGCGACGACGCCAAATATTTCGTCAGCAACTTCTCACGCGTAGACAGCACGCCCCAGAGCGCCCTTTACGACGGAACGGGCCGCAAGACCCACCTGCAGGAGGCCGACCTCTCGCTGCTCTTCGCCGCGGGATACAAGTTCCCCACTCCCTTCAAGGTGAAAGCCGCCGACGGTGTGACCGACCTTTACGGCTATATGTACAAGCCGTTCGACTTCGATTCCACCAAGACTTATCCTATCATAGACTACGTCTATCCGGGTCCGCAGGTCGAAGGCAACTCCGAAGCATGGTCGAAAGGCTTCACCCGCACCGACCGCCTCGCCCAGATCGGCTTCATCGTGGTCACCGTAGGCAACAGGGGCGGACACCCGAACCGCTCGAAATGGTATCACAATTTCGGCTACGGAAACCTCCGCGACTATGGCCTCGAAGACCAGAAATACGCCATACAGCAGTTGGCTTCCCGCTACAAGTTCATCGATATCAACAGGGTCGGCATCCACGGCCACAGCGGCGGCGGCTTCATGTCGACGGCGGCGATCCTCAAATATCCCGACTTCTTCAAGGCTGCGGTCTCCTGCGCCGGCAACCATGACAACAGCATATACAACCGCTGGTGGAGTGAACAGCACCATGGCATCCTTGAAGAGATCACGGCCAGCGGCGACACCACTTTCAAGTACTCCATCGACAAGAACCAGGACATCGCCGGCAACCTCAAGGGTCACCTGATGCTCGTCCACGGCGACATCGACGACAATGTAAGCCCCAGCAACACGATCCGTGTCGTCAACGCACTGATCCGGGCCAACAAGCGTTTCGAAATGCTCGTCCTTCCCGGCCAGCGCCACGGTTTCGGCGACATGAACGAATACTTCTTCTGGAGAATGGCCGACTGGTACAGCGAATGGCTGCTCGGCAGTTCCCGCAGGAACGAGGTTGACATCAAAGAACTGAACAACGACTGACGGTTCTGACACCGCAGCGGCTTTCAGCCGCCGCAAAGGACGCAACAGGCCTGACCGGCCTGTTGCGTCTTTTGTTTCGGCACGATATTCGCCAAGACTTGGCTTATAATTCTTATCTTTGCCAGTATGAAAAAGATCATTATCCTTGCCATTATGATTAGTTTCCCTTTCTTCTGGTCGTGCGGTGCTCAGAACAGGAACGAGCGCAAGCCGATCGAGCTTGACGAGGCCCAGCATGCCTATGTGACCGCAGGCAACGATTTCGCATTCCGCTTCCTTGCCCGTATAGATGAGAACGAGAAGAAGGGCGACTGGTTCGTCTCGCCTGTAAGCCTGCAATACCTGCTCGGGCTGGTACTCGACGGCGCGGGCGGAGCAACCGAAGATGAGATCTGCCAAACCCTCGGTTATAAAGCCGGGGAATCGGAAGCCGTAGACGCATATTGCCGCAAGATGCTCACGGAGCTTCCGAAACTCGATAAAACCACGAAACTGTCGCTGGCCAATGCCATATTCTTCAATGACAAGATGACAATCAACATCCCCTACAAAAAGAGGGTGGAAAACGCATACGACGCCGAAGTGAGGAGCCTCGATTTCAACCAGAAACCAGCCGCTCTGAGAACAATAAACGGCTGGTGCAGCAGACAGACAAACGGCCTTATTCCCTCGGTACTGGACGATGTCGACCCGGACATGTTCGCATACCTGCTCAACGCCCTCTATTTCAAGGGGAGCTGGATGTATCCGTTCAACAAGAGGTACACCCGCGAGCGGACCTTCACTCTCGAGTCCGGCCAGAAAAAGGAGATCAAGATGATGGAGAAGGAGCGCAAGTTCTCCTACGGCGAGGATGATATCTGCCAGCGTGTGAGCCTTCCCTACGGCAACGGGGCCTACTCCATGATAGTCATGTTGCCGAAAAATAATCATACCGTTTCCGACATAATCGCTTCACTCGACGGGGAGTCATGGAAAGAGGCCCGCAACCACATGCACGGAGGCACGCTGATCAATGTCTGGCTGCCGCCTTTCGAATCCAAATACCACATCAAGCTCAACGATATCCTGATCGGCATGGGCATGCCCCTGTCGTTCGGCCCCAGGGCCGACTTCAAAGCAATGTCTCCCGACGCCCTCTGGCTGAGTTTCGTACAGCAGGACGCGGTGATCAAGGTTGACGAAGAGGGTACCGAGGCCGCGGCCATCACCAGCGCAGGCGTACTCGGAGCCACGGCAATACCCGAGCCGCCGCGCGTCATCAATTTCCACTGCGACCACCCGTTCCTCTACATGATAGTCGAAAACAGCACCGGCTCTATCCTGTTCGCAGGGAAATTCACCGGTCAATAGAAAAATAGCGCTGCCGGCACGCAAGGATACGACCTTTTTGCATTTATTGGACAGAACGATCCAATAATAGCGATAAAATGAAAAGAATTGCTTTGATGCTCATGATCCCCCTGCTGGTCCTGGCGGCGGGATCATGTTCCAGGCTGGAAGATGATGATGACGGGAACAATCCGTACAGGCCGCTCTCCCTCTCCACCAAACAGACCGGATACGTATCGGCGGGAATGGATTTCTCCTACCGCTTCCTTGAGAAAGTCGACGCAAAGACGACACTTGAAGGGCACGATTCCTGGTTCGTTTCCCCGCTGAGCCTCCAGATTGCGCTGGGGATGCTGCTGAACGGCGCACAGGGCGTAACTGCGGCTGAAATCTGCCGCACCCTAGGTTATGGTGATGGTGAAACGGCGGAAATCAACGGATACTGCCGCCTGATGCTGGAGCAGCTGCCCAAACTCGACAAAAAGACGGAACTGTCACTGGCCAACGCCATTTTCTACAGGAAGGACATAAGTTTGAAAACCCCTTTCAAGAATGCCGTCAGCGATAATTATCATGCGACTCTCGAGGCGATGGACTTCTCCAAATCCGCCGCCGCAGTCAAGACGATCAACAACTGGTGCGGCAAGCAGACCAAGGGCATGATTCCCAAAGTACTGGACAACGTGTCCCCGGATGCGACCGCATACCTGATCAATGCGCTCTATTTCAAGAGCAAATGGGCGGAACAGTTCTCAAAGGGAGATACCGGGAAAGAGACCTTCACGGACGAAGAGGGCAGGACCTTGAAAGTCGACATGATGAAGATGGACGACAAGTCCTTCGCTTACAATGAAAACGGGATATGCCAGGCAGTCCGCCTGCCCTATGGAAACGGAGCCTATGCGATGACCGTCATCCTCCCGAAGGCAGGCCACACCGTAAGTGAACTGCTCTCCTCTCCCGAGGAGATACCCAGCCCCGCGCATAGGGCGACTGTCGACCTGTGGCTGCCCCGCTTCGAAATGAAATACCATGTCCTTCTGAATGACATTCTTCGTGGAATGGGCATGCACACGTCTTTCGATCCCCTTGCCGCTGACTTCCTGGCAATGAGCGACATACCCAGCTATGTCGATTTCGTCCAGCAGGACGCCGTGATCAAAGTTGATGAGCAGGGAACCGAAGCGGCTGCCGTCACGGTCATCGGAATGAGGGAAACGGCTATGCCGATGCCGCCGGAAAAAGTCGTCTTCCACGCTGACAGGCCGTTCCTTTTCCTGATTTCGGAACAGAGCACCGGCGCCATCCTTTTTGCAGGCAAATATTCAGGTAAATAATGATTTGTGATATGAAACGTTTATTTTGGATTCTCATATTGGTTCCGGTACTGACCCTGTCATGCAACAGGATAGAACAGGAGGAGAAAGAAGATACGGGAGACAATCCCTACATGCCCATAATCCTGAGCACCAAACAGGCCGGTTATGTCTCAGCCGGAGAAGCTTTCGCCGGACGCTTCATCGATCAGATAGACGCAACTGCCCTGAAAGATGACAAGCATGAATGGTTTGTCTCTCCCCTGAGCCTGCAGATCGCGCTTGGCATGCTGCTCAACGGCGCGCAGGGCGAAACGGCAGCAGAGATATGCCGCACCCTCGGCTACAAGGACGGAGAAATCAACGAGATCAACGAATGGAGCAGGATGATGCTCGAACAGTTGCCGAAAATCGACAAGAAGACCGAGCTCTCCATGGCCGACGCCATATTCTTCAACAATAAGATAAGCCTCAAGGCCCCTTTCAGGGAGGCTGTCGGTTCCAATTATTTCGCGGCGCTCGAAGCGCTCGATTTCTCCAACAGGAAAGCCACGGCGGATTTCATCAACTCCTGGTGCGACAGGCAGACCAAGGGCATGATTCCGAAGGTGATAGACGAGAACGGCATTTCTCCCGACGCAATGGCATTTCTGGCCAACGCCCTCTATTTCAAGAGCGTATGGGCCGAGAAGTTCCCCAAGGATGACAGCAGGAACGAGACTTTTACGCTTGAAAACGGAAAGAAGGATAAGGTCAGGATGATGAAACTCGACGGGAAGAAATTCCTGTACGGCGAGAACGATCTGTGGCAGGCGATCCGGCTTCCTTACGGCAACGGAGCCTACGGCATGACAGTCGTCCTGCCCAAAAAAGACCATTCAGTACGGGAAGTGACCGAAGCGTTGGGCAAAGGGGAGATGGTTTCCACCAACCAGGAAGCGATGGCAGACCTCTGGCTCCCCGGCTTCGAGATGAAGTACCACATCGAACTTAGCGATATACTCAAGACACTCGGAATGCCTATGGCCTTCGACCCCTGGCGCGCAGATTTCCTGGCAATGAGCGAACATGAAAGCTATGTCAGCTTCGTGCAGCAGGATGCGGCCATCAAGGTCGACGAAGAGGGAACCGAAGCAGCCGCAGTCACCATCATAGGCATGAATTTCGCGACGGCCCTCCCCTCCGAGCCCCTCAAAGTGGTATTCCACGCCGACCGTCCTTTCTTATACCTTATCACCGAATCGAGTACCGGTGCCATGCTCTTTGCCGGCAAATACAACGGCGGTAATTAGCGGATCTGATGATTCCCGCCTCCGCAGCAAAGGAAAAAGCATTGATCGAGTCGCTCCGCAGGGGAAAGTCCTCTGCGAAGCGCAGTCTCTACGAACAGTTCAACCGCTATCTGGGAGCAGTATGCGCCCGGTATGTGGGCGACGATGAGGATGTGAAAGACCTGCTCCAGGAGGTTTTCATCAAGATATATTCCCGTTTCGACACATTCGAATATCGTGGAGAAGGGTCGCTGCAGGCATGGTGCCGCCGGATAGCGGTCAACGAGTCGCTTCAGTTCCTGCGCGCAGGGAAGAAGATGCGCAAGATCCCGCTCGAAGAGTACGGCGAACTTCCGGAACCGGATGAGACACCGGATGTGGAAGACATTCCCCGGAAAGAGTTGCTTTCCATGATACAACGGCTTCCCGAACGTTACAGGACAGTTTTCAACCTTTATATTTTCGAAGATATGAGCCACGCGGAAATCGCCGCACTGCTTAATATAGGAGAGAGCACCTCGGCCTCCAATCTCCACCGGGCAAAAGCCCTTCTTACAAAATGGATAAAAGAATACCGCAGCCATGAAGGATAATTGGATAAAGCCGTTCCAGGACAGACTCGGGGAATACGAGTTGGATCTTCCGCAAGCTGCGGCCAGGCCCCGGAAGCGTATAATCCTTCCGCTGCTCTCGGCTGCCGCGGCCGCTGCTATATTGCTGCTGGTCTTCCTGCCTTCGCCGTCTTCCAGGCGCTCCACTCCGGGAGACGTGCTCAGGGACGGCCGCCTTATCGCGGAAATACCGGCCACGCTTTCAATGGAAATGCCGGAATGCCCTTCTCAGGCAATAATGCCGCTGAGGCAAATGAAAAAGCGCCCATCCCAGCCCGGGCAGAACATGGATGAAACCCCTGCAGCGGATGACAGTGCCGTGACCGGCTTGACAGAGCCCGCCGTTCAAGCCGAAGGCAAGGAATCCATAACTGCGGAAGCCCATGAAGAACCGGCAGGAATCGCATGGGCAGAAGGTCCCGACGAGGTTGGCACCCGCCACGGGACGGATTTCTCCGCCAGGATGCATTTCTCTCCCCTGGCTTTCCAGGGAAACGGCTCTTCGTATTCCGGTAATCTCAATGAAGCCTTGTCGCCAATCGGACTCGGACTGGAAGGAAATGGTATGGAAAATTTCAGTTCCAGCCGCAATCCTGACGAGGTCTATTATCCGAAAACGATAAACAGCTACAGTAATACCGAAGGGATAGAATCCGTCAGTTGCGATCTTCCCTTGAAATTCGGCCTCACCATCAGATGGCAGGCAACCGGGCGATTCGCCCTTGAAAGCGGCCTGGGCTACGATTATCAGCATTCCAGAATATTTTACAGGGAAGCTTTCTACCCCGCCGGTATGCAGGAACTGCGGATGCATTATATCGGCATCCCCCTGAAAGGCTTGTTCTCGATATCGCAGTGGGAGAAGTTCAGCCTATACGCCGCAGCCGGAACGGAGGCCGAATTCATGGTTTCCGGGAATATCATTTCAAAGGCATCGGGAATGGTCGTGGCAAAAGAAAGGATGACGGAGCGGCCCATGCTCTTCTCTGCCGGTGCCTCAGTCGGAGCCGACTATTCGTTCAATTCCAGGGTGGGTCTCTACGCCGAACCCGGAATCTCATGGCACTGGGTACAAGAAACCCGGGTGCCCCTCTATTACAAAGAGCACCCGGTATCTTTCGACCTTCACGTAGGCCTGCGGTTCAATCTATAGGACCCAACCGGAGCATCAGGACTTCCTGGCAGCGCGCAGGGCGATCGGAACTATGACCATCATGGCGACGACTGCCGTGAAAAGCAGGGCCGGAAGAGTTGCATAGCGGCCGAGGGCGAAAGCGTTGCCCGTCAGGCGGTTGAATGTGAACTGACCGAGAAGGGCGATGAAAATTGCAATCGACATGGCCGTGCCGGACTGGTTGCGGAACGCGCCGCCGATGTAATTCAAGACAACCGGGAATGTCGCACCGACGCCGAAACCGATCAGCGCCATGGCGATGTAGGCGCCCAGCGGACCGTTACAGAGCGTGAAAATGACGACTCCAACCAACGCCACGCCCAGATAGGTATAGAGTGTTCCGAGCGGCTTGAGTTTTTTCTGTATGGCACCGAGGGGGAAACGTCCAGCCATCATGCCGATCGTGAACCAGGTCATTGCCAGGGTGGCCACCTTGGTATCCATAGGCGTGGTCTGGTTGAAGAACTCCACGGTAAAACTGCCGCTGCATCCTTCAAAGCCGCTTTCAAAGAAGAGGACTACCGCAAAGAGGAGAAGGGCTGGATATTTCAGGAGTCCCAGCGACTTGTTGAGCGACACGCTCCCCGAAGGTTTGGCTTTCGGGAAGGCGGTGAAGCAGAAAAAGATGATGAAGAGGGCCATCACCACCGACATCGCATTCAACGGCAGGCTGTAATCGGGAATGAAATAGTTGAGCAGAGTCCAGAGCAGTGCTCCTATACAGTAGAAAGCGCCCAGGACACCGAGCCTGCCGCCGCGTTTGTCATCATCATAAATATCTGACACCAGCGCGTTGGTAAGGCCGTTGAGGATGCCGCCACCAAGGCCGAGGCAGAACATCGAACCGTGCAGCAGGGGAAGCTGCGAGAAACGCGCAAGACCCTGGATGCCGGCGAGCGCCAGCACGGAGCTGATGATCAGCAGCCATTTGTAACCGAAACGGTCGACCACCGGTCCGAAGATCACGGTGCCCAGGATGATTCCTATGGACATCGTGGAAGGAAGCGTAAGCGCCCCCTCTCCCACCACCATATTGAGTTTTCCCAGAATTGGAGCCAGGGACAGCATTGTCACGCCGAAAAATGCCATTCCGGCACATGCGGCGACGAACACGGCCGCGGTATTGTAAGATTTGTTTTCCATCTGTTTATTGTTTTTCACATGCCTTGACACCCAGATATGCCGCACCCAGAAGAGCGGCACCGCCGCCAACTTCCGAGGCGCAGAACTCGACCTCGCGCATCGAAATGGGTTGTCCCCACTTGCAGGCCTCCTCATATATCCGGCCGATGAAAGGTACGGCGGGGCCGAAGATTCCGCCGCCGAAGATCACCTTCTGGGGATTGAACAGGCTGACGAGATTGGCAGTGCCCATTCCCCACATGGTAATTGCCTTGTCGAGGATACGGGTTGCGACAGGATCCGATCCGTATCCCGCGAACACATCATAACTCGACTTGGTCTCGTCGCCATAGAGCAGCTTCGCCTGCGTACCGATTCCGTTTCCGGATGCATAGTATTCGAAACAGCCCACCGGGCCGAATTCTTCGCGATAGGGGGATTCAAGCGCCATCCAGCCGGTCGCACCGACGATATCGGAAGCGCCGTGTATGATACGGCCGTCCAGAAGTATTCCCGCGCCAATTCCGGTGCCGACCGCCAGGTAAATGGCATCGGTACATCCCTGCGCGGCCCCTTTCCAGACTTCACCAAGGATATAGCAGGTGCGGTCGCTCTCAACCGCTATGCGGACTGACGGATCGCCGACGGCCTCTTCCAGTTCCCTCTGCAGCGGATAGTCATCCCAACCGGGGATATTGGGAGCCCACACCGTTCCCTTTTTAGAATAAACGATACCGGGCACGCAGATCCCGACCGCCTCGACGGGCAACTGCCGGCGCATGGCGCGCAGTTCCCTTACCGTATCGGCCAGAAGCCGGCCCACGGCCGGGCCTGTGGCACCGTTCAGCAATTTTCCAATCTTGCATATCTCCTCGCCGGTACCGGTCATCAGCGCCGCCGAAATCTTAGTACCTCCCAAGTCAATTCCAATAACAGCCATATAGCATAAATATTTACTTATTCTTCGTAAAGCAGATAGGGTTTGCGCTGCTCCTTGAATGCGGCCACGTCATCGGCCCACCTGGCCTTTATTTCATCCGCGGATGCACCCTCCTTGATCATCTTGCGCACATAGTCACGGCCGATGAGCAGTTCGAAAAAGGAACGGAAGAAGTGGTCGTCGAGATTGAGATTGCGGTAGGCGTCGATCACATATTCGAGATTTATGCCTGCAGCATTCACAGCCTCGTCAGAAGGCTCGGTGCGCAGGTCCACGCCCCAGCATTCCTTGTCGAGCTGCGGAGGATTCTTGGCTCCCTCTATGCTGCGCGGGGTGAAGGAGAACTTATAGCCCTTCATGTTGGGATGCCCGTACATCTGGAATGCGCTGTCCGTGCCGCGTCCGAGGCTTACTGGAGTAGCCTCGAAATAGCACAGGGACGGATAGAGATAGACCGAACGCATATCGGGAATATTCGGCGAAGGCTTGACCGGAAGCACGTAACGCGACTGATGGGTATAATTGCGGCATTTGATCACCGTCAGGTCGCATCTGGCCCCGTCGGGCAGCCACCCTTCACCGTTGATCATCTGTGCCAGTTCACCCAGCGTCATGCCGTGGCATACGGGGATGGGCCACCAGCCGACTCCCGATTTGTATTTCATGTCGAGGATCGGACCGTCCACATAGAAGCCTATGGGATTGGGGCGGTCAAGCACTATCATCTTCTTGCCCAGTTTGGCGCAGACCCCCATCATCTTGCCCATCGTCACGTTGTAGGTATAGAACCTGCAGCCCACATCCTGAAGGTCGAAGAGCAGTACGTCGAATTCCGATACGGCCTCGTCCGAAGGAACTCCGCCCTTGCCGTCATAAAGCGAGCGGATAGGCACGCCGGTAGGGCCGTCCACTGAACTGCCCACGAGTTCGCCGGCATCAGCCGTTCCCCGGAAACCATGTTCGGGTGAGAAAATAGATACAACGTTTACTCCCAGGGAGAGGAGCGTATCGAGCACGTGGCGGTCATGAGCCACCAGCCCGGTCTGGTTTGAGAGAATCGATACCCTTTTCCCCTCAAGGAGAGGCAGATAGGCCTCGAGATCAGTGGCGCCGGGAAGAATTTCGGGCGTTGCGGCGTACCTGACGCCGGACTGCGGCCCGGTTCCGCAAGCCGCGACCGCGGTCAGCAACAGGGTCAAAAGAATCCGTTTCATATATCTCAGAATAACAATGTTCTGGTATCAGCGTCCTCGACCAGGATCCGCACCCGCAGGACATCCTCTGGGAGCAGTTCCTCGATCATCTCAGGCCATTCGACCAGGCAGAGCGCTCCGGAATCGAAGTATTCGAACAGGCCTATGTCAACGGCTTCGGAAAGACGGTTGATCCTGTAGAAATCGAAATGATATACGGGACTCCCCGCCCCGTCGCGATATTCGTTGACGATGGTGAACGTGGGGCTGTTCACTACGTCCCTGACTCCGAGCGCCTCGCAGACGGCAGTGATGAAGGTGGTCTTGCCGGCCCCCATGGAGCCGTAGAATGCGACGACATTGCTCCCGCCCTTGTGATCGAGAAAAGCACGGGCAGCCCGGGGCAGGTCGGAAACGCCGTTGATGATGATCTCCGTCATATTTTACAAAGATAACAAATAATCGCGAGGAGCATCACTATTAATTGGGATTGATTTTCCGTGATAGAACTCCGAACTTTGCATCCGGTAAACGATATCCGATGACTCTCGACAAACTGAAAATAGGTGAATCGGCACGCGTCACCGCGGTAGGCGGGAAAGGGACGCTCCGTCAGCACATACTCGACATGGGAGTGGTTCCAGGCTGCGTGGTGAAGTTGACCAAACTGGCCCCGCTGGGCGATCCCATGGAATTCGTCATCAGGGGATATACCCTCTCCCTGCGCAAAGCCGACGCAGCGAAAATAGAGATAATCCCTGCCGAGCCCGAGAAACCGGTCCAGGCCCCTGACGAGCCGCACGAGGATGAACACCCGGGCTATGGCGAAGGAGGCAAATATCACGACAAGGACCACGAAAATGCCATCCCGAAAGGGACGATCCTCACATTCGCCCTGGCCGGCAACCAGAACTGCGGAAAGACTACGCTCTTCAATCAGCTGACCGGTTCCAACCAGCACGTCGGCAACTTCCCGGGCGTGACCGTGGACCGCAAGGACGGCACGATCCGCCGCAATCCCGATACGAGGATCACCGACCTCCCGGGCATCTATTCACTCGCGCCCTACACGGCCGAGGAGATTGTCTCCCGCGATTTCATCCTGAAAGAAAAGCCGCACTGCATCATCAACATAGTCGATGCCGGCAACATCGAGAGAAACCTCTACCTCACGATGCAGCTGATGGAGCTCGATATACCGATGGTGCTGGCCCTCAACATGATGGACGAAGTAAGGGGGAACGGCGGTTCAATACGCGTCAACGAGATGGAAGATGCGCTCGGCCTTCCGGTCGTACCGATCTCGGCGGCCAAAAACGAAGGTATCAAGGAACTCGTAGAGCACGCGATACATATCGCCCGATATCAGGAAAAACCTGCCCGCCAGGATTTCTGTGATAAGGATGAATACGGCGGAGCGGTCCACCGCTGCCTGCACGGCATAATGCACCTTATCGAAGATCACGCCGCAAAGGCCGGTCTTCCCGTACGCTTTGCAGCCAGCCGTCTTATCGACGGCGACCGTGCCGTTGAAAAGGCTCTCGGCCTGCAGCCCAACGAAAAGGAGATGATCGAGCACATCATAGTGCAGATGGAAGAGGAGCGCGGCCTCGACCGAAACGCGGCAATGGCTGACATGCGTTTCTCGTTCATAGGAAAACTCTGTGCGAAGACCGTGGTAAAGCCTCACGAAAGCCGCGAATACCGGCGCAGCCGCCGTATAGACCATATCCTCACAGGCAAATGGACGGCTCTCCCGATTTTCGTCGCCGTAATGTCGCTGGTCATCTGGCTCTCCATCGACGTGCTCGGGGCTCCGCTCCAGGACCTTCTTGACGAGGGCATCCAATGGCTCGGGGCAAAGACCGATGCCGGGATGGAACGCTGGGGGGTGGTCCCGGCAGTTCGCTCCCTGGTCGTCGACGGTATCTTCGGAGGCGTCGGCACGGTGGTCAGTTTCGTTCCGATCATCATAATCCTTTTCTTCTTCCTCTCCCTGCTTGAAGACAGCGGCTACATGGCCCGCGTGGCCTTCGTCTGCGACAAACTCCTGCGACGGCTGGGCCTCACCGGCCGGAGCATCGTACCCCTTTTGATTGGTTTCGGATGCAGCGTTCCGGCAGTCATGGCCACCAGGACCCTGCCATCGGCCCATGACAGGCGGCTCACGATCCTGCTCACGCCCTTCATGAGCTGCTCGGCTAAGATTCCCATCTATGCTTTCTTCACGGAAGCCTTCTTCCCGGGACGGGGCGGAATAGTCCTCGTCATACTGTACCTGTCCGCAATTTTCGTCGGAATACTGGTAGCCCTGCTGTCCAAAAAGATCCATCCCGACAATGAGCCCGCACCATTCGTCATGGAATTGCCCAACTACCGCTTGCCAGGCGCCGCCAACGTGGGGCACCTGCTCTGGGACAAAACCAAAGACTTCCTGCAGCGCGCTTTTACGGTAATCTTCGTTGCATCGATCGTCATCTGGTTCCTGCAGTCGTTCGACTTCCGCCTCAACATGGTCCACGACGGTGAAGGCAGCATGCTCGCCCAGATAGCGGGATTCGTTGCGCCCGTCTTCAAGCCGCTCGGCATCGGGGACTGGAGAATAGTCACCGCACTCGTCACCGGCTTCCTCGCCAAGGAGAGCGTGGTCTCCACTATGGAAGTCCTGGGCGTCACTGCGGCGCTGACTACACTCACGGCCATCCCCATGCTGGCTTTCTGCCTTCTCTACACACCCTGTGTCGCCGCGATCGCCGCTGTCAAACGCGAACTCGGCGGCAAAATGGCCCTCTGGATGGTCATTTTCCAGTGCCTTGTGGCCTGGATAGTCGCCTGGCTGGCCTACACCGTTGCAGGCATGATCATAGGATAATCATCGAGACAGACCATGAATCTCCCTACCCTCATAATCCTTGTCCTCGTCGCGGCGGCCATATTCCTTGCACTATGGCTTCCCCGCAGGAACGGAAGGAAACTGACTGATTGCGGCAGCTGCAGCGCCTGCAGCAAAGCCGGCAGCTGCAAAGTATGCATCGGGTCAGTCAAGGATCCGGCGGCGGTCGAGGAAACGGAAGCCGGCGGCTTCAAGGAGATGGGCGGGCAGGATGTCAGGTTCACCCGCCAGGTCGGCAATCGTCCTGGCGACCTTGAGGATGCGGGTATAGGCGCGGGCTGAGAGGCCCATCCTGTCCAGAATCTTCTCCAGGACACTGCGGCAACTGTCTGAAAGCGGACAAAAACGCTCAAGCATACGTCCGTTCATGGCTGCATTCGAATGAATTTCCTCTCCGGAGAAACGCTCCTCCTGCACCGCCCGGGCCCGTGCAACACGCCCGGCAATCGCGGCACTGCTCTCAGCGGGCTTCTGCCTGCCCGAATGATCCGACATCCCGAGCAGTTCCACAGCGGACAGACTGTGAACAAAAACCTGAAGGTCGATGCGGTCCATCATCGGACCGGAAATACGCGAGAGATACCCTTCCACCGCTCCGCGCGTGCAGGTGCATCGGTCGGGTTCATCGCCGTAATAACCGCAGGGACATGGATTCATAGAGGCGATGAGCATGAAATGAGCCGGATATGTCACTTTATACCGGGCGCGTGAAATCGTAACCCTGCCGTCTTCCAGCGGCTGCCGCAGGGCGTCGAGGAGACTTCTGCTGAACTGGGCTATCTCATCCAGATAAAGCACTCCGTTGTGTGCCAAAGACACCTCCCCGGGACCCGCCTGCGGACCACCTCCGATAAGTGAAACCAGGCTGGCGCTGTGATGCGGAGAGCGGAAGGGACGCTCCCTCATCAGGCCCTCTATACGTGCGCCCCTGCCGGCCACGGAATAGACCTTTCCGGTTTCTATCGCCTCCTCCCTCGTCATAGGAGGAAGTATGGACGGGAGGCACGATGCCATAAGGCTTTTGCCGCTTCCGGGGCTTCCGACCAGAATCAGATTGTGGCTCCCCGCAGCGGCTATCTCCAGGCCGCGCCGGGCCACGAGCTGTCCCCGTACAAGGCTGAAATCGTTGCCTGAAGGGTGGAAATCTCCCCCGCCGGGCTTCCTCAATACGAGCAGGCGGCCGCATTCCTCAGGCCGGGAGACGACCTCGATCGCCTCTGCAAGTGTCGAAACGCCATATACCTCCAAACCTTCGATTCCGGCAGCTTCCGAGGCTGAGACTGCGGGGAATATGCATCCCCGGAAGCCGTCCTTCTTCGCCTGGAGGGCGACCGGAAGGACTCCGTTCACCGGACGGATCCTGCCGTCAAGGGCAAGCTCCCCCATTATGACGAAACGGCTGCAATCCATCATCTCCACCTGTTCCGAAACGGCCAGTATCCCGATAGCAATCGCCAGGTCGTATGCCGATCCTTCCTTGCGTATGTCGGCAGGAGCCAGATTGACAACCAGCTTGCGGCCGGGGATATGGAAACCGTAGGAGGTCAGGGCAGTGATGACCCGGAGCAGGCTCTCCCGCACCGCACAGTCCGGCAGCCCGACCAGATGAATCCCTATACCGGTCGAAAGATCGATTTCAACAGTCACTATCACCGCATCCACCCCGATGCATGTCGCGCAAAAACACTTGTTCAACATGGCTCATCCCGTTTTGATCTGTCTGCAAATATAATCAAGACGGGATGCATGCGGCCGGATGACGGACAAACTATCCGTATCCAGGAAAAAACGATGAAAATCGGAAAATTATTTGTCGATGCCGGCGTATTTTCCGGCAAAGAGAATAGTCCCGGTACTGGTCTCGGTAATCAGGTATACGAAAGGATGGTCCGCCCGGAAGGCTGCCACCTTTTCACCTGCCATCGAGCCGTTTTTACGGATGCCCGCCACCGAAACGGCTGCGGCTTCAGCTCCTTCCTCATCCACCTTGACGACAGCTTCCTGCAGGACGAAATCGAGATAGCCTCCCGTGGAGAACATATTCGTGAAATCGGCCCTGGCGGGATTGAATGCCGCACCCATGCCCATTGCCGTCAGCAATTCATTGAGTTTTTCACGGTATTTCGTCTCGAAACGCGGCATCCAGACAGATACTTCGAACTCCGACATGGCCGAGGTCATCTGACGCCATGATTCGTTGTCAAGGCTCCTGACCAACTCCCCGACCGAAGTTTTCCCTACCGGGAGGAGAACATACATCGAATAAGCCCCATTGCCGTATGGAAGACAGACCGCCTGGCACATGTCGTTGATTCCGTAGAGTACTTTGTCGCCCTTCTGCATCATCTGCACCTTTCTGGTCGCGCCCGACTCCAGGTAGAATGGTTCCTCAGACGTAAGGTCCTTCTGGAAGGTGTTTGTCCATATACCCTTGAAATAAATGGCGTTGAGCAGATACGCCAGCATATTGGGATCGACATCTTCGAGGATGGCCGGTATCAGGCCGTCAGTATGGTCCGAACCCCATTTGTTGATCTGGCGCAGGGCGTCATCCGCCTTCGTCAGGTCCAGTTCCCGGGCTGTGGCGTCATACCATCTGGCTACCGTCTTCCGGAAAGATGACTCCATCGGATAATCCTTGTTGACAAATATGGCGTCGGCCAGGGAGACCTTTGTCCGGGAGTCGAGTCCAGGCAGTTCGTCGAGCATGAGCCGGCAGAACTCGTTGACCGCGGCTGTCTGGCCGGATCCATATCCGAGAACCTTGCAGATTTCTTCGGCAGTTTCACCTTTGGCACCGTTGAGCAGCATCCCCAGAAGGAACTGCATGCTCAGGGGGGATATGACATAGTCCTTTTCAGTCTTTGCGTCGACGGCTGCGAAAAAGCGGAATGCAAAATCGTTGCCTCCTTCCACGAAACCGGTCTGCTTGGTGGAAAGGCGTATATCTTTGCGTGCGTCCGCGCCGGAGGGATCGGTTTCTCCGCACGACGCGAGGGAAGCCGCCAGGACTGCGAAAGCAAACAAGACGACTATTCTTTTCATGACACTTCTAGAGTTTGAATCTCAGACCGATTTCGAAACGGGCCTGCAGGGGCTGCTGGGTCCGGATGCTGAGGGGCTGCCCGTTGTCGAAGAAATAGACCAGGCTCGGATCGAAGTAGAGGCCGAGTCTTGGAGCCATCCAGTACTCGGCTCCAAGGCCTATGCGGGCCGACCATTGCAGACCGCCCACCTTCTCATGGAGAGTGTTGCTGCCAAACACATAGCGCTGGTAGATGCATTTCTCCACCGCTCCCCCGGCTGATGCGTAAAGTGCGAATGAAGGGCTTTCCACGAAATGCCACGAGAGCGACAGCGGGACTCCCAGATAATGCAGCTGGTTGTATGACCCTTCGAAGAGCTGCTTGTCAACCAGCATGTCATACTGGGAAACCAGATATGAATAGGTCAGACCTGTCGATGCATAGACGGACCCGGCCAGCGGGAATTCTATCTGGAGACCCAGGCTGAAGGGGGAGAAGAATTTCGGGGTGCCGGAAACAGGCTCCACCAGCGAGGTCGCCTGCCGCGATCCGGACTGGGAAGAGGAGTGCATCGGACTGGCCCGATAGATGAGGTCGCCGTCGGAGGCAACCGTAGTGAGATTTGATAATATGGAGATTGTGGATGTGTGTGCTTTGGTGTCGGGTACGTCTTCACGCCAGAAGTCTTCGGGAAGGTCTTCCATGGAAAGCTTCCCATCCTCGTTCTCAACGGGATTTGCGGGTTCTACGGAAACCACGGTCTCTTCGGCAGGCTCTGCGGCAGGTTCTTTGACAGGCTCTTCAGAGGGTTGTACAGGCTCCGCAGATATGGGGGTGCCGGACTGGTCCGCCATGGCGGCGTGAGCGGTCTTGGCCTGGGCCACAAGCCTGTCTTCGCCCAGACGGGAGATCTGCTCCGCGATGGGAGCGATTTCAACTGCAGCAGGCTCGGAGGAAGATTCCTGCTGAACCTCTGCCACAGTCGTGACGGGAGCCTCCACATGGCGCTCGGGCCGAAGGTCCCTGTAGACCAGAAGAGCGACTGCCAGACTTGCCGCCGCGGCGACCGCACCGATCGAGAAGCGGCGGAAAAGGATCCGGCGATGTCTGCGTGTCAACTCCCTGTCGATGCCTTCCCAGACATCGGGAGCCGGCTCGGTCACCCTTTCCAGGCGATCGCGCAGCATCTTGTCGAAATCATTTCGTTCCATTATATAATTTTTTTATCTTTTCCTGCAGCAGGCTTCTCGCACGGCTCACCTGGGAGCGGGACGACTGTTCGGTAATCCCGAGCAATTCTCCCACCTCGGCATGCGAGTAACCGTCAAGTACAAACAAGTTGAAGGCGCTCCTCAATCCCGGAGGAAGCTGGGCAACCAGATCGAGGATTTCCTTCGTCCCTATCTGCTCCATCACGCCGTAATCCATCGTCCCTCCCAGCTCCGGCGACTCTGAGATGTCTTCGGAATACCGGAGCACGTCGCCCTTGCGTATGCGCATAAGGCAGGCGTTCACGAAAATCTTCCTCATCCATCCCTCGAAGGAGCCTTCGCCCTTGTATGTCCCAATCTTGTCAAAAACCGTCAGGAACCCGTCCTGAAGTACGTCTTTTGCATCCTCCCTCCCAAGATATCTCACGCACACGGGATACATCACAGATGAGTAACGCTCGTACAATATCCGTTGAGCCGACCTGTCTCCCCGGGCACATCCGGAAATCAGCTCAGTTTCGGTATATGTAGATGCATTCCTCATCACCGCTTAGATTAGATGCACAAATGGGGGCAAACGTTGAGTGCCCCGGTGTAAAAAAAGTATGGTTTGTTTTTTGTTATCTTTTTAACCATTATTTTTGTAACGAATTTAGAAAAAAAGATGGACAGTCCAAGGATTCTGCGTACAATTGTTCTGGGAATTCTCCTATTCGCCGCGGCGGCCGGCCTCAACGCCCAGTCCGCAAAATACATAGATGCATTGAAGTATTATCAGCAGGGTGACTACCAGGAAGCCCTCTCCCTTTTCCGCGAAGAGATAAGGGAGAATCCCGACAACGACGCCGCCTGCTATTACATAGCCTCCATCTGCGCCTCCGACCGCAAACGCGACACGGAGGCTGAGAACTGGCTGAAGAAGGCTATCTCGCTGTCGCCCGACAATTTCTGGTACCGCTACACCCTCGCGATGTTCTATCTCCACACCGAAAGGCAGGAACTCGCGGTACCCATGCTCGAGCAGCTGACGGCCGACTATCCCAAGAAGAGCGACCTGTACTTCGACCTTATCAACGTATATCTCTCGGACAACGACATAGAGAAGGCGCTTGCCACTCTCGACAAGATCGACGCCATAAAGGGCAAGAGCGAGATCGTGGCGCTGACGCGCACCGAACTCCTCCTCAAGAGGCCAGATGCCAATCCTGACAGCACTTATGCCGCGCTGGCGGAGTATTTCGAGGAGTGCAGGAGTCCCCGCATCGCCTCGGTGCTGGGCGACTATTATGCCGGCACCTACCGCGACTCGACAGCCATGCAATACTACGGGGAAGCCCTGGAACTCGATCCCGACTACACTCCGGCGTGGTACGGCAAGGCGGGAGTCCACCAGATGCTCCGTCAGTACGACCAGTTCTTCTCGGCCCTGTCGCATGTGATGCGCGACCCCTACGTCCAGCCCGGCGCCAAGGCCGCACAGGTTGACCAGATGATGTCCAATCCCCAGTTCGTCATGACGTTCCGCGAGGATTTCGACAATATCATGAACGACCTTCAGCACGCCCATCCCGCCGACAGCACAATCAACGCCCTTGCGGGAGGTTATTACTACCGCACCGGAAGGACCGATATGGCACTCGATATCATGCGCCAGAACATGGAACAGCATCCCTCGAGCCAGGACGCCGCGCTCCAGTACCTGTTCATGCTCTACTACCAGGAGAACTGGCCGCTCATCGTCGAAGAGGTGACCGCGGCACTCCCCCGCTTCCCTTCCAATCCCGACCTGATCCAGCTGCGCGCCATAGCGAACAGCCAGCAGAAAAAACTCAAGGCCGCCCTCGATGACTACGAGATGCTCCTCAAGCTCAATCCCCGCGACACGACGATCCTGAAGGTAACCAATTCTTCCATAGGCGACATTTACTACCAGATCGGGGAGAGCCAGAAAGCCTTCAAGTATTACGACAAGGCACTGAAGATAGACCCTGACTACAATCCTGTCCTCAACAACTACGCGTACTATCTCTCGCTTGAGGGGAAGAATCTCAAGAAGGCGAAGACAATGAGCCGCAAGACGATCACGTCCGAGCCGGACAATCCTACCTATCTGGACACCTACGCCTGGATCCTTCACCTGCTGGGCGAGGACATCGAGGCAAAGGCGATCTTCAAGCACGCGATGCTTTACGGAGGTAAGGAGAGCCGCACGATACTCGAACACTATGCCACCGTGCTTGAGACCCTTGGCGAAAAAGACCTGGCCAACATCTATTTCAACCAGGCTGCGGCCATGAAGGAGGATTGATGATGAAGAGGCTGCTTCTCCTTTCGCTGCTCATGCTGCTCTGCGGCCCGCTTTACGGACAGGATGTCTCGAAGCAGACCGAGCGCAAGCGCCAGATCGAGGAGGAGATCAGCTTCATCGACAACCAGCTGAAATCGATAGCCGGAAAGCAGAAGGCTACCACCGAGCAGCTGGCCCTCATACGCCGCAAGGCGACCAGCCGCCAGACCCTCATCAACGACCTTGACAAGCGGATAGCGGCCGTCAACGACCAGATGACCGCCAAACAGAGGGAGATAAACCGTCTCCAGAAGGAACTCGACACTCTGCAGACCTACTACGAGAAACTGATATACAACACTTACAAGAATCGCGACACCCGTGTCTGGTTCCTGTATATCCTTTCCAGCCAGGACATCGGCCAGGGTTACCGCCGTTTCTCCTTCCTCAAGAACCTCGCCGGCGAAGTTGACGTACAGGCCGGCAAGATGCGGGAGAAACAGGCTGAGCTTAACGAAGAAAGGGAGAAACTGGCCATGATCAAGGCCGAGGCCCAGGTGGCCAAGGCTGAACGGGAAGAGGAATACCGCAAGCTGAAGGTGGAGGAACAGCAGTCGAGCGAAGACATGAAACGGCTGGCCAAGAGCGAAAGACAGTACCGCAACGAGCTGGCTGCCAAGAAGAAGGAAGTGGAACGCCTCAACAGCGAGATCCAGAAGATGCTCCGGAGCACCGTCACCGAGCAGAAGAAGGACAAGACCAAGGTCGACACCAACCTATCGGGACAGTTCGCCCAGAACAGGGGGAAATTGCCCTGGCCTGTCAAGCGCGGCGTCATCACCGAGCGTTTCGGCGTACACAACCATCCGGTCTATAAGAATCTGAAGCTTCCCGACAATCCCGGCATCACCTTCTCGACCAATGCAGGAGCCGACGTTTTCTGCGTTTTCGACGGCGAAGTCCGCAAGATCATAGTCATGCCCGGATACAACCAGTGCGTGCTGGTCCAGCATGGCGAATATTTCACCCTCTACTGCAAACTTTCAGACGTAAGCGTCAAGAGCGGCCAGAAAGTCAAGACAGGCGACAAGCTTGGCAAACTCGAGGTGGAAGGCAAAGCCTCCTCCCTGCATTTCCAGATATGGAAAGGCACCGCCAAGCAGGATCCTGAGAAGTGGCTGCGGAAATAGTCCCGCCCGTATATCATCTGTTAAGCCTGAGTATCGCGCTTATCCTGTCCCGTTCCAGACCGAAGGCTCGTGCCAGTTGTGCGACAGAAGTGTTCGACGTCCTCGACATATAAGGAATCAATCGCATCTTTTCCGTCATCGACAATTCTGAAACGGGTTTATGGAACCAACGGTCGCTGATGGAAGAGACATGTTTGAAGAATTCTCCGTCCAGCATTCTGGTACGCGGGGCATCGACCAGTTTCTGCTCCATCTCAGCCATGTTCACCAGCCCGATTGTCTTCAACAGGAAGGCCTGTGACCCATTGAAGGCATCTTCCGCATAGGAATAGTCACAGGCGCTGACCGGCTCAAGCTCGTCGGACGAGTTTATCAGCCATCCGGTGCCGGCCAGGGAATCATTCGTGTGGAATATCCGTTCCCTCTCCCGCTTCGTCAACGTGTCAGCAGGCCGGGTCAGGACGGCACATCTTCCCCCACAGAAAAGTGCCCTGTATCCTGACCACCGATAGTTTTCGATGTTTCCGCCATTGTCAAGCGCATTCCTGAAAACATAGCCGATTGCGTTCCTCAGATACCAGTCCGTATCTATCCACTGCACATCGACGCATTTGCCGTGATAAAGATTCCGTTCGTGATATTTATGGGCAAACCACATTGCGTAACGTCGCCGGACTTCGTCGCCATAGGCCAGCGCCTCTTTCTCATTCCGCGACAGCAGCACGACGTGCAGATGGTTAGAAACCACTACATAGGTAACAATGATAACGTTCTTTTTCAAGCCGCAGAGGAAGATATACTTCACCAGGACATCGTAATCCTCTTCGTCGCGACAGATTATCGCTTTCTCCAGACCCTCCAGACTCAAATGGAAAGGGTACACATAGCGGGTGGACCCGGTCCGGCATCTCCCGCACAACCGCTCGCAACATTGCCATCTTTTTTCGTGCAAATATAATATCCGCTTGCAGGAATTATACCGACTTTCTTCACCGGCGGGGTAGGTCCGATTCCATGTGGGGGACCTACCCCGGGAATCCGCTTTTCCCGGCATATTTTGGGGTAGGTCCCGGCACTGCCGTCCGACCTACCCCAAAACACATAAAGACCTACCCCGTCGACGCTTTAAGCCCGCATCAGCGGGCCGGCCGGGCCGGGACTTTGCGGAGCAAAGTCGGAAAGGCGCAAAGGCCGCGGGGTTCGGGGCGGAGCCCCGATATCAATAATGGAAACTGCTGCCGCCGATGAATTCACGCATGATGGACGTCGGCGGGATGTGGCGCACGTCGAGGGGCGTCATGGAGATGACGCTGCGGATAAGGTTGAGCAGGCGCTGGGCCTCGCCGAAAGCGAGTGACGAAGAATGGATCACCTGAAGCAGCGGCTCCGCATAGCATTTCAGCATCGGAATCTCGTAGAAGAGCGCCGAATTGAAAGTGGCGTCTGCGAATTTCTTGTATGGCAGGATGTGTTTCTCCTCGCCGGCACCGACGCTGGGCCAGCGAAGGATGGTATCCTCTGCCGACATCCCCCGGAACTGGTTGTCCCGGACCATGCGCCTCATCAGACGGTAATCGCGTGAGGACATCTTGGTTTCAGCATCGACGGAGATGGGCGTCAGGACGGAGACGTAGAGCTTGAACTTTTCTTCGTCCGGGACCTGCGGAGTGAGCGCCGGATTCAGTCCGTGGATGCCTTCCATTATGAGTACGTCGTTATCAGTCAGCTGCAGGAACTGTCCCACGAATTTCCTCGTTCCTGATGCGAAGTCATATTTCGGTATCTCGACTTTCTCGCCGGCGAGCAGCTGCTCGAGCTGCTGGTTCAGGAAAGGTACGTCGAGCGCCTCCAGGCATTCGAAATCGTACTCACCGTTCTCGTCCAGCGGCGTGTCCACCCTGTTGCGGAAATAGTCGTCGAGCGATATGACGATAGGGTTCTGCCCGTTGACGCGCATGTGGAGGGCGAGTCTCTTCGACGAAGTGGTCTTGCCGCTGCTCGACGGACCCGCGATCAACACAATCCTCACGCCCTTCCTGGAAGCGATCATATTCGCTATCTCCGCATATCTGTGATCGTGAAGGGTCTCCGAAAGGTTGACGATGTATCGTGCCTTGCCGCTTGCGACAGCCTCGTTGAGTGAACTTACATTATTTTCGCGGAAGATATTCCGCCACATCGACATTTCCTTGATCATAATAACTGTTTCAAAAACTGTCCTGTATATGAACCCGGAGTGGACGCCACCTCTTCCGGCGTCCCGGCAGCGACTATCGTTCCGCCCCCGGCGCCCCCTTCGGGCCCGAGATCGATGAGCCAGTCCACCGATTTGAGTATGTCCAGGTTATGTTCTATGATAACCACCGTATTGCCCTTGTCCACCAGCCGCTGCAGCACCCCGATGAGCACCTTGATGTCTTCGAAGTGGAGACCTGTGGTCGGCTCGTCCAGCAAATAGAGGGTGTTGCCGGTATCCCGGCGGGAGAGTTCCGTGGATAGTTTGAGCCTCTGGCTTTCGCCGCCGCTCAGGGTAGTGGCCGGCTGGCCCAGCGTCAGGTATCCCAGTCCGACCTCCTCAAGGGTGCGGAGTTTCTGGGCTATCGACGGAATCGGCTCGAAGAAGGCCGCCGCCTGCGATATGGTCATATCGAGGACCTCACTTATGTTCTTCCCCTTGTATCTGACAGCCAGCGTATCGGGCTTGTACCGTCGTCCGCCGCACTCCTTGCACGTCACCTGGGCGGAAGGGAGGAAATGCATTTCGATAAGCTGGAGGCCTGCGCCCTTGCAAGCCTCGCAGCGGCCGCCCTTGACGTTGAATGAGAACCGGTTGGCCTTGAAGCCGCGGATCTTGGCGTCGGGCGTCTGCTCGAAGAGGCGCCTGATGTCGGTCATCACGTCGGTGTATGTCGCGGGATTGCTCCTCGGCGACCGGCCTATCGGGGCCTGGTCGATCTCGATAATCTTGTCTATATTGGCCATGCCGTCAATCGCATCGAAAGGCAGCACCGGATATTTCGAACGGTAAAGCTTGTTGCTTATGACAGGCATCAGCGTCTCGTTGATCAGCGAACTCTTGCCGCTGCCGCTGACTCCGCTCACGCCGACCAGTAAACCGAGGGGCAGGTCGAGTGTGACATCTTTCAAGTTGTTGCCCCGGGCTCCTTTCAAGGTGATGAACTTGCCGTTGCCCGGCCTGCGGACAGGAGGGATTTCGATACGCTTCCTGCCCAGGAGATAATCTATCGTTGGGCTCTTCCCGGGCGGGACCGATCCTATACTTTCAGGCAGGCCGTTGTACAGCAGCCATCCTCCCTTGTCGCCTGCACCGGGTCCGAGGTCGACCAGCCAGTCCGCGCTGCGCATCATCTCCTCGTCGTGCTCCACCACCATCACAGAGTTGCCCTCGTCGCGGAGCGCTTTCAGGGAATCTATCAGTTTGCGGTTGTCCCTCTGATGCAGGCCGATGCTCGGCTCGTCGAGGATATAGAGCACGTTGACGAGCTTCGACCCTATCTGCGTGGCGAGACGTATCCTCTGGCTCTCGCCGCCGCTAAGGGAACGGGTCGAGCGGGAAAGGGAAAGATACTCCAGCCCGACAGCTTTCAGGAAGCTTATCCTTGACTCCAATTCCTTCAGGATGTCGGTTGCAATCGTCATCTGGCGGGACGAGAGACGTCCCGGAAGGGCTTTGACCCATTCATACAGCGTGCTGATGTCCATGGCGGCCACCTCCGCGATGTTCTTCCCGTCGATCTTGAAGTTGAGCGCCTCGGGTTTCAGCCGGGTTCCCGCGCATACCGGGCAGACCATTTCTTCAAGATAGAGGTCCCTCTTGCTCTGCTTCCATGCGCTGTCGCCCTCCTCCTCGTCGCCCGCGAAGCGGGAGAGGATGCCGGGGAAAGAGGACATCTCCATGTCGGAATCGCTTCCTACCCTCATCAGTTCGTCGGAGCCGTAGAGTATCACCTGGAGCGCCTCCTCAGGTATCTCTTCGATGGGTGCATGGAGCGAGAACTTGTAGCGGCGGGCTATCGCCTCCAGATAGCGGAAAAGCGTGTTTCCCCTAGAAGATCCGATGATTTCTATGCCGCCGGATGCTATCGACTTGCTGCGGTCGGGTATTATCTTGTCGATATTGACAGTGGCGACGGTGCCGAGGCCGCGGCAATGGGGACAGGCGCCCTGCGGGGAATTGAACGAGAAAGTGTGGGGCGCGGGGACTTCGAACGAGAGTCCGGTATCCGGACATACCAGATTGCGGCTGAAATGCTGGATATTGCCGTCCGAAAGAGACAGGATGGCGAGCGATCCCTTGCCCTGGTTGAGCGCCGTAGCCACCGATTCCCTGATCCTCTTGCGGTCGCCCGATCCGGGGACGAGTTTGTCCACCACGAGTTCCACGAAGTGGACCTTGTAGCGGTCCAGCGGACCTGTCTCGCTCAGTTCGCGGATCTGACCGTCGATACGCACCTGGCTGTATCCCCTTCGCTGCAACTGGACGAACAATTCGCGATAGTGGCCCTTGCGTCCCCTCACAAGCGGGGCGAGCATGAGTACTTTCTCCCCTTCATAACGCTTGAGGATAAGGTCGACTATCTCTTCGTCGGTATAGCGTACCATCTCCTTGCCGCTTTCGGGCGAGAAGGCCTGCGACGCGCGGGCGTAGAGGAGGCGGAAAAAGTCATATATCTCGGTAATGGTCCCTACGGTTGAGCGTGGATTGCGTCCGACTGTCTTCTGCTCGATCGAGATCACGGGGCTCAGTCCCTTGATCTCATCGATGTCAGGGCGCTCGAGTATGCCGATGTACTGGCGGGCATAGGCCGACAGGGTGTCCATGTAACGCCTCTGGCCCTCGGCGCATATGGTATCGAAGGCAAGCGACGACTTGCCGCTGCCCGAGAGGCCGGTCACGACAACCAGGGCGTCACGCGGGATCTCCAGGTCCAGGTTCTTGAGATTGTGGACCCGTGCGCCGACAACCGTTATCTTCCCGCCCTCTTTCATTGTCAGATGTTTTGGATGAAAGGATTCGTCGCCCGCTCGTATCCGACTGTCGAAGACGGGCCGTGTCCGGGCAGGACCGTGGTCTCGCCGTCGAGCGGGATGATCTTGCGGGTGATGCTGTCAATCAGCTGGTCGTAGTCTCCGCCCAGATGGTCGGTCCGGCCTATGCTTCCGGCGAACAGGGTATCCCCGGTAAACAGCACCCCGTCTCCACGGCAAAGTAAGCAGACGCCCCCGGGCGTATGTCCGGGAGTGGACAGTACCTCCAGCGTGGTTTCACCGAAGGTGAGGGTCTGACCGTCCTCCAGAGGAGCAATCTTGCCGGTAAAAGGCTTGAACTCCAGCCCGAGTTCGCGGCACCATTCCCCCGAAGTAACCATCAGGTCTTTGTCGCCGGGGTTGAGCATTACCGGAACTTTCCAGCGTCCGGCGGTTTTCTCGAGACCCAGAGTATGATCGAAATGGGCGTGTGTCAGAAGTATCATGACGGGGTTGAGTCCGCGTTGCCGCACGAAATCCTCCAGACGGGCGAATTCGCGGTCTCCGTAGCATCCGGGATCTATGATGACGCACTCGCCG
Source organism: Bacteroidales bacterium (assembly GCA_017430365.1). Taxonomy (GTDB): domain Bacteria; phylum Bacteroidota; class Bacteroidia; order Bacteroidales; family UBA932; genus Cacconaster. Next base: position 337,512 of record JAFRNC010000002.1, read on the forward strand.
GTTCCGTCCCAAGCCACGTAGCAGCAGGTCCTCAGGGGGTTGAAATAGAAAGTCTTGATTTCCATATTTTTCCTTCAAACGTACAAATTTACAACTTCTTTTTCGTAATTTTGTTGGACAAATCAAAAACCGGAGGCATTATGCATATCGCCATAGCAGGCAACATCGGCAGCGGAAAGACCACCCTCACCAGGATGCTGGCCGGCCATTTCCATTGGACCCCCAAGTACGAATCGGTCGACTATAATCCTTATCTGGCTGATTTCTATAACGATATGGAGCGCTGGTCGTTCAACATCCAGATTTATTTCCTCAACAAAAGGTTCCTTGACGTGGTGGAGATAAGCAAGCACCAGGAAATAATCATCCAGGACCGCACCATCTACGAGGACGCATGCATTTTCGCCCCCAACCTACACAACATGGGGCTGATGTCAACCCGCGATTTCGAGAATTACAGTTCGCTCTTCTCGCTGATGGCTTCGCTGGTCAAGGCACCGGACCTGCTTATCTATCTCCGCAGTTCAATCCCCCACCTTGTGGGCAATATCCAGAAACGCGGACGCGAATACGAGAGCAGCATCAGGCTGGATTATCTGAAAGGCCTCAATGCGCTCTACGAGAATTGGATAGAGAATTACCACGACGGGAAACTCCTGATCCTGGACGTGGACAAACTGAACTTCGAGGAGAGCCCCGAAGATTTCGGCACCATCTGCGACCGCATCGAAGCGCAGATCAACGGTTTGTTCTAGCCGGCTCCTCGCACCAGGCAATAGAATTTGGGGTAGGTCCAACGGATACGCCGGGACCTACCCCAAAAAGAAGTTATTCGCTGATTCCCATCAGGCGGCGGATCTCCGTCTTGGCCGCCTTCCAGCGGGGGATGTCTATCTTCGTTCCGATGACCTCCACAACCTTGGCCGCCAGTGCGGAGCCCACTTCACCGCAGGTTTTCAGCGGCATGCCGTTGGCATGTGCGTAGAGGAAACCTGCCGCATAGGTATCGCCCGCTCCGGTGGCGTCTACAGCTTCTCCCGGCCAAGGGTCTATGAAATGGAACTCATCGCCGCGCTGTATCATCGAGCCGTCCTTGCCGATCTTGACGATAGCAGTGTCCACCATCTCCGACATCGCCTGCAACGACTGCCTGGGCGGCAGATGCGTGAAGGCCGCGGCCTCCGTTTCGTTGGCGAAGATGATGTCCACATAGTTTTTCACGATATCCTGAAGGAATACCAGATTGGATTCCACAACGTTATAGGAAGCCATATCCAGCGTAATGGTCATTCCGTGCTGCTTTCCCATCTCCACGGCCCGGCGCACCAGGTTCTGGTTCTGTACCAGATATCCCTCGATGTGCAGATAGTCGTATCCTTCGAAATATTCCGGTTTCAGGTCGTCGGGCTCCATCTCAAGCGCCGCGCCGAGATAGGTGGCGAAGGTGCGGTCCGCATTGGGAGCGGTTATGAACACCATCGCCCTGCCTGATGCGGCCGTACCGACCAGAAGGTTCGACTTTATGCCGTTCTGCATCTGGGACTGACGGAACAGTGAACCGAGTTCGTCGTTACCCACCTTGCCGATATAACCCGAAGGCATACCCAGGATGGCGGTGGCGGAGACGGTATTGGCCGCGGAACCGCCGGCAACGTATTGCACGCCGATCTCTTTCAGGTCAGCCCAGATGGTATTGCCTGTCTTTGCGTCGACATGCTGCATGCTGCCCAGCGGCAGATTGTATTTCTTGAGGAGGGTATCGTCGGGAAGGACGGCGAGGATGTCGGTCAGCGCATTGCCGATGCCGAGGATAGATTTCATTGCGAAGTATGGGTTTTCAGTTTCTTACGGTAAAAATACCAGCTCACGAGCGAGATAAGGCCGCACAGAAGCATCTGCACGATCTGCGACTCATGTGACAGCGTGGCGAAGATAAGGCCGGTGGATTTGTCGAATCCGTAGATGGGGACCAGAGTCATCGATACGATGAAATGGTAGGCTCCGAAGCCGCCCTGCACGGGAACGACCCAGCCCAAAGCTCCGACCACCATCAGGAAGAGGGCGTCCAGCCCGGTAAGGCCATCGGCGTTAGGAAAGGCCCGGATGGTCATGAGGCTGGTCAGCCAATAACCAATCCAGATGAGAATCGTGTAGGCGAAGAAAGCGAACTTTCCCTTCATCTTGAAAGCCGCGGCGATGCCGTTTCCAAGCCCCTTGAAGAACTTGAGGAAAGCGGCGCCGGCCTTGCTGCGGGCGATCCGCTCGCGGCGGGCACGGATCAGGAATACGAGTCCGACAAGGATCGCCAGCGCTATCAGCACGACCCAGAACCAGCCTATACCCATCGACCCGGCTGCGGGACGGAACATCTTTTCGACGAGGAAATCCCGGAAATGGCCGAAGAACAGGAGCGGCACCACGGCAAGGGCCATGCAGACCAGATCCCATGTGCGCTCTATCACAACCGTTCCCAGAGCGCCTTCGAATGTGGTTTTCTTCGTCTCGGCCATCAGGCCGCAGCGCACCACCTCGCCGGAACGCGGAAAGACGATATTCGACAGATAGCAGATGGCATAGGCATCGTAGGTTTCGCGGCGGGTGATCTTGCCGTCACCCGTACGGACCGGTTCCAGCTGGATACGCCAGCGGTTTCCGCGAAGCCATGTGATGATCCACATCACTGCGATGGTCGCGATGATCCACCCCCAGCGGCAGCTCTTCAGGCCGCCTACGAAATCGTTCCAGCTGACCCCGCGGAACGCGAAAAAGAGAAGCACTGCCACCAGGGCCAGCAGCAGTGCATACTTCAGGATTTTCTTGAGCCGGGCGTTCATCGTCTAACGGCCCCAGAGGCTGCGTGGATAGACACCCTTTTCAATCAGTTCACCGATTTTGGAGACGACGTAAGGCCTGTCTTCCTTATAGGTCACCCCGAACCACTTGGCATCGCAGTTGAGCACCTTGAATGAAGCGTCGTGGCGTTTGATGAGCACATCTGCCACATAGGGGATGAAGAACTCCGCCTTGGGATTGACCTTCACGTCCTCGGATCCGAGGAACACCTTGAACAATTCCTCCGACCAGTCGAAATAATCGGGCGTGAATCCCCAGAAATTCATCGAAACCACACTGTCCTCGGAGACTTCGAATTCCCCGGTCCTGTCCGAATAATAGACCTTGCCGTCCTCCTTTCTCTGGATGGAGGTGCGTTCGGTGACGGTGGAAAGGCATCCGTTGTCATCCACGCCGCACACGCCGCGGGAGACGCTGCCGAAATCGGAGAGCGTATTCTTGAGGAAATAGCCGACCAGCGCGTATTTTCCCCGGCATCCCTCGACCCCACGGAGGAAGTCGGCGATGGCGCTGAAGCCTTCGCGGCCATAGAAATCGTCGGAATTGATGACCGCAAACGGTTCATGGATGACATCCTTGGCCATCATAACCGCATGGTTCGTTCCCCAGGGTTTCTCACGGCCGTCAGGGACGGTGTAGCCCTCCGGCAGGTAATCCAGTTCCTGATAGACGAATTCCACGTCAATCTTTCCGCCGAAGCGCTCAGGAGAGAAGATTTCCTTGAAAGCATCGGCAAACGAGTGCCTGATGACGAATACCACCTTGCCGAATCCGGCCTGGATAGCATCGTAGATCGAATAGTCGATTATGGCCTCGCCCGAGGGGCCGAGACCGTCCATCTGCTTGAGGGAGCCGTAACGGGAGCCCATTCCGGCAGCGAGAACCAAAAGTGTAGGTTTCATATATTTCAGAATTCCAAAATGGCTGCCGATCCCGCTTCCACGACATACTTGCCGTCGACCCGGACCCGTTCGCCAGTGATAACGTTTTTACCTTTCTTTGCAAATTTACCGGTTATTTCCGAGAAATGGGGCCAGTCGACCTCATAATCTTCCTTTCCCCCATTGAGAATGACCATCACCGCCTGGTCCTTGACAGTCCGGAAATAGACATAGACGTTTCTGGAATCGGGACGGAAATGGATGAAATCGCCCTGCGTGACGGCACGGGAGCCCTTGCGCCAGCTGAAAAGGCCCGCCACATATTTGCGGAGCGCAGACTGGGAACGGGTGAATTTGCCCCAGGGCATGTCAACCCGCTCCTGTGAGTGGCCGACGGTGCCGTCGGCGCTGGTCAGGCCGTATTCGTCACCGTAGTAGAGCTGGGGAACGCCGCGCATGGTGGCAAGGACGGCATAGGCCATCTTGATCTTTGCGGCATCCCCGCCCAGTTCATGGGCCAGTCTGGGCGTATCGTGATTGCCCATGAAGACCAGGATGTCGGAAGGGTCGTCGTAGAGACGGTCGAGTGCAAGGGAATTGTAGATCCTGAGCATGGAGGGCTCCCAGGAAGTCCCGTCGGACGTGAGCGCGGACAGGGTCGCGAACATGAGCGGGAAATCCATCACGGAAGGAAGATTCGAATTGTAGCCGTCCTTCTGCTTCGTGCCTTCCCAGTATGCGCAGGAAGCCACGTCCCCGAACCACACTTCACCTACTATGTTGAGATTCCTGTATTCCTTCAGGATACCCGCAGTCCAGGCCGCGATACCCTTCTTGTCGGAATAAGGGAATGTGTCGACGCGGAGGCCGTCGAGATCGGCGTATTCGATCCACCAGACCGCCATCTGAAGCAGATACTGCCGCACAAACGGGTCATCGAGATTCATGTCGGGCATAGTGGTGTCGAACCAGCCCTTCACGCACGATTCCATGTCGACCTGCGAAGCATGGGGATCGGACTGGGTGCTCATCGCGGCATTGGTGCGGATTAACTTGTCACCCTTCAGCTGAAGATTTTCGGGATAATTGATCCAGTCCTTGGACGGAAGGCTCTTCATCCACCAGTGGGCAGTGCCGCAGTGGTTGGGAACCATGTCCATGATCACCTTCATGCCCTTCTTGTGCGCCTTCTGCACGAAAGTGCGGTATAGTTCGTTGGTGCCGTAGCGCGGATCTATACGGTAGTAGTCCGCACAGGCGTAGCCGTGATAAGAGTAACTCTTCTCGTTGTCGAAAAGCAGCGGGGTCGGCCATATCGTGGTGACACCGAGTTTCGCCAGGTCGTCGAGATGGTCGATCATTCCCTGGAGGTCGCCGCCGTGGCGTCCGCCGAGATTCTTCGGGTCGGCCTTCTCGGCCGCTTCCTTCACGCTGTCGTTCCCCTTGTCGCCGTTCGCGAAACGGTCGGGCATCAGCAGGTAGACGGCATCGGCGGGTCCGAACGAGCCCCTGCCAGCAGAGCCGGAGCGGCGCTGGAGCAGTTCATAATCGAATCCTATCTTCCTGCCGTCCGGAGTCGAAACCGTGAAACGGTATTTGCCGGGTTTCACCTTGTCGGAAACCGAGACGTCCACGAAGAGGTAGTCTGGATTGTCTGAAGAAGTGATACGGGTGACATTAAGGCCCTTCTCGTCCGGGGGAGCCGCGACGGTGGAGTTCCTTATACCTTTCCCGTGAAGCATGAGCTGGAGATCGGTCTCCATACCGATCCACCAGCAGGGCGGCTCGACCCTGTCGAGACTTTCCGCCCACAGCGCCGTCGTGCAAAGCATCGCCACGCAGAGTGCAAGGATCCTATTCGGCCGCATTTTCAAATTCGCTCTCATCGCAGTCGCCGAAGCAGTCGCCGACACTGAAAATTATATGATAGCCGTGAGCGGGAAGCGTGAATTCGCTGTCGGCGGTTACCAGATGGTTTTCGACCTTGTAAGTCACCTCGCTGTCCGAGAAATTGAACATGGCAAGGCACATGTCGCCCTCGGCCTCACGCTCGAAAGCGAAGATCTTCTCGGGATGGTCGGTAGGAAGGACCGCCATGGTACCTCCCCAGGGAGCGGCCCAGAGGCAGGAGTGGGCGTCACGCAGCTTGATCAGCTCGGTATACAGCGTATTCATGTCCATCGGGTCGGAGCTCCAGTCGATCGGATCCTTCTCGAAGAATTCCAGACGCTTGGGCAGTCCGACTTCGTCGCCGTTGTAGAGCATCGGGATACCGGGAAGCATGAACGTCAGCACCGTGAACTGCTTGAGCGCATCCCCGTAAAGCTCGGTGTTGGTACCTGACCAGGAGTTCTGGTCGTGATTGGAGATGAAGTTCATGGCCAGGGTTCCGGCGGGCATGCCGGTCTCCCCGGCATAGTCCACATAGAAATCAGCAAGGTCTTTTGCATTCTTCTTACCGGCGGCAAGGTCGTACCAGAGGTGCATCTGGCGCCATGCATAGTAGGCGTCGAAAGCGTTCTTCTGCAGGTCGGCGGTTTCCGCCTCGGCAAGGAAGAAGAGGGCGTCGGGATGCTGGGCGCGGAAATCGCCGAAAGCCTTGTCCCAGAAATCGGTGGGGACCTCACTGGCCACGTCGCAGCGGAAACCGTCGACGCCGCGGTCGATCCAGAACTTCATCTGGGCTTCCATGGCCTCGCGAAGCGGGGCATTGTTCTCGTAATTGAGGTGGGCGATGTCGGTCCAGTCATACTGGGTCGCCAGGTTGCCGGTCGAATCGAGGAAATACCAGTCCTTGTGGTCGACGGTCCAGGCGTGGTCGCGTCCGGTATGGTTGGCCACCCAGTCCAGGATCACCTTGAAACCCTTTCCGTGCGCGGCGGCAAGGAAATGGTCGAAATCCTCGAGCGTTCCGAACTCGGGATTGACCGCGCAGTAGTCCTTGACCGCATAGTAGCTGCCGAGAGTGCCTTTGCGCCCCTCGACTCCGATGGGATGGATAGGCATCAGCCAGAGGATGTCCACGCCGAGTTCCGCCAGACGGTCGAGTTGTTCCTCGACGGCCGCGAAAGTCCCCTCCTGGGAGAACTGGCGCACGTTGACCTGGTAGATCACCGCATGCTGGACCCAGTCGGCATGACGGACATTGGTGAAATTCACCTCCGGGGCCGCGTTGCGGTGGCAGGCGGCGAGGCAGAGGATCGAAAGAAGCAGGGTCAGTGTCTTTTTCATATTCCTATTGTCATTTGATTATTGCGAAAGAAACGGGCTGGACCTCGGCAGAGACGGTATTCCGTCCCTGGCAGGTCAAGCCGCAGGGAAGGGAGAGATCGACTTTCTGCGCAACAGTCCCCTTGTTGAGGACAGTGACGACCGTCTCGCCCATATAGGTGCGTGACCAGGCAAGGATGTCCCTGTCAGCCCTGAGAAGCTTGAAGTCCCCGTAGATCAGGGCCATGCTGCCGTTATGGAGGGCTGCAAGGCCCTCGGTGCAGGAGAGCACGTCCTTTTCGTCGGCGGAAAGGCCCTCGAACTGCATCCAGCGGCGGTTGTCGGGATCGTTGGCGCCGGGCTGGCCGTATTCGTCACCGTAATAGATGCAGGGAATGCCGGGGATTGTGAAATTGAGCGCGTGGAGCATCTTGAGGTAACTGTATCCCACGGGGTTGGTGACACGGATGTCGCGATGCCATCCGGCCAGTTTCTGGTCCTCGTCCTGGCTCACGTCACCGCTCGCCAGGCAGATATAGCGGGAACGGTCGTGGTTGCCGGTGATGTTGCCCATCAGGTGATGCGATCCGTAGACCGACATGTCTTCGGCGAGCCGGTCGGCAAGTCCTTCGAAAGAACCGTCGGGACGTGTCGTGGCCCAGATGAACGTGTCATAGACGTTGAAGTCGAACTGGGCGTCCTGCATGCCCGGCTTGACATATGAATTGATCAGGGAAGTGGAACCGTAGGTCTCCCCTATCTGATAGAATGTCCTGTCAGGGAAATTGTCGAGGAGTTTGCGGGTAAGCATCCTCCAGTACTGTTCCGGTACGTGCTTGGTGGCGTCGTGGCGGAAACCGTCGAAATCGAAATTCTTCATCCAGAAGAGCGCCGAATCGGTCAGCTGTGCGCAGATGTCCGGACGTTCGAGGTCGAGGGTCGGGATATGGTCGTCGAACCAGGTGGTAAGGCGGAACTCGTCGTAGAGCTGGCGGTTGGGACGGCCGTCGGGGGTGTCGGAAGGTGTCGTCCAGTCCGGATGCGCGGTCAGCGTCGGGCTCTGGATATGCATGTGGTTCGACACGTAGTCGAGGATAACGTTCTTGTTGTCGGCATGCGCCTTGGCGAGCAGGTCGCGCAGCTCCGCATCCGTACCGTAGCGCACGTCGACCGCCGTGGCGTAGTAGGGCCAGTAGCCGTGATAGCCGCTGAACCTGGTCTCCGGATCGTGTATCTGTCCCCATGCGTCATAGGGATTCTGCGTGATGGGAGAGAGCCATATAGTCGTCACGCCGAGAGAATCGAAATAGCCGCTCTCCAGGGTCTTTGTCACACCGAGGATATCACCTCCCCAGTAGTCGACCTTCTTGTTGACGATGGGGCTGTTGAGGGGCATGTCGTTGTCGGTCCGGCCGTTCACGAAACGGTCTATCATCAGGGAATAGAGCACCTGGGCATGCTTGTCGGTGCGCTTAAGCTGCTTCGTGTCCCGGATGACCTTGCCGTAGCTGACCGGAACGAGGATATCGTTGCCGATGCCAGATGCATTGGCACAGAAAGCCCTGACATAGGAACGCTCCATCCGGCGGGCGTTCCGGGGAACCGTAATCTCCAGGGTATTGCGGTCGATGACACGGATCCCGTGCTCCTTGTCGAGAACAGTGTTCTGCCAGAGTACGAGCACGTCGTCGGCCTGGTTCTCGATCAGGATACGGAAACGGTCTTCCTTCCCCTCGACCGGAACCGTGGTGATGAACGGGACCTTTCCGGGCTCGCATCCCTCCATCTTCGCGGGAAGCATGTTCTTGACCACGAGCGCGGCGTCGCCGCCATCAAGATGGAGAAGCACCCAGGAAAGGAAAGGATCGGCTGGAGTCTTGACAAGCGTCATGGTGTCCGACTCGACCATGGTGGGGAAATAGTCACGTACTATCACTTTCTGGGAGTCTTCCTGCACCAGGCAGGGACTGGCCAGCGGAGCGCTGTCGAAACGGGGTGACGGAGTCACCTTGACGCGGCCGCATCCTGCCGCGACGAGCATCATTATCAGAAAGAAGGATAACTTGCGCATAGACATCGGAAAGATTACTGAAGGAACACGGCTGAAGCGTAGGGTCCGAGCGAGAGCAGACCGGTGGAACCGTCAGCCATGCCGTTGGAAACGATCATCTTGTCGGTAGTATAGCCGGTTACCGCAAATGCGGCGGATCCGTTGCCGAAATTGTGGGCTACGAGGACTGTCTGGTCTTCGTAACTCATCTTCCAGAGCGCCACGGCGCTGTTGGGACTAGTGACAGGCGTGATCTCGCCCTTGGCGAGCGCCTTCCAGGCGTTGCGGGCCTTTGCGAAATTGCGATATACCCGCAGGACGGACGCAGGATCGCTCTCCTGCGCCTCGACCGATATCTCAGCGGTCAGCATGGTGTTGTCCACCTTGCCGCCGAGCGAAGTGGAAGGGACGCTTCCGCTGCGGGTCCACTTGATGGGAGTGCGGACATATTCGTCTCCCTTCCCCTTGTTGCCCCAGTAACCGAGCTCTTCGCCCTGATAGACAAAAGGCTTGCCGGGAGAGGTCAGGAGAACTGCAGCAGCCAGTTTTTCCTTGGCGACATCGCGGCCGAAATCGTTTCCGACACGGTCCTCGTCGTGATTCGAGAGCTTTATGGCATCGATGTAATCAGGACGATAGCCTGCGAAGCGGTCGCGGAAACCCTTCACGGTCGCAGCGAAATCATCTCCCCTGCCCTTGTTGATACGGTCCTTGACCGTCCACCAGTAGCTGAAATTGAATATCGAAGGGAGACCCTCGAAGTAAGGTGCGACCTTGGGAACCTCATCCCATGCCTCGCCTACCATATAGAAATCGCCCTGGCCGCCATTGCTCTTCCAGGTGCTGTTGCACCGGTCGTACCACTGTCTGAGGAATTCGACATTGGCGGCTGTCTGGTTCTGATAGATCCATATCACGGCGTCGAGACGGAGGCCGCCGATGCCCATTTTGATCCATTTGTCGGCGGCGGAGGCAAGGGCCTTGAATGCCGGCGATTCGGAAGCCTTGTCATATGGTCCGTAGTTCAGATCGGGCATGGAAGCGTCGAAACTGGCGAAATACCAGGAGGCGTCGCCGCCGAAGGTTATGTCGGCCGCAGTGGTGTTGTTGAGCGGATAAGGGACACCGAAAGTCAGGCCCTTGCCGTTGCCTCCCCATTTTGTGCCTGATGCCCAGGAAGTACTGGTGCACACCAAGAATCCCCAGTCGGTATTGACATCAATGGTGATCTCGTAAACGTTCGTGCCCGTAGTATAGAGACCGACATGCTGGGAGAAGCCTCCGCACCAGAGCCAGCATTGGGGGTTCGAGGTATTGGGGTTCTGCACGGCATCCGCAGTCTGGGTCACGGTCACGGTATGCGCGCCCATGTCAACCTTGAAGTGCAGGCGTCCCTTGTAACCGATGTCCCCTCCGCTGAAGGTGAACCAGCTTCCCATCCCGGGGGTCGTAGCTCCTGCGAAATTGTCGATCTTCCCGGAGGCCATATCGGCCGTGGGATTGTCGGAAAAGACATAATAGTCGTGGTATGGGCCTGTCGGATCGGCCTTGGCGGCCTTGAACCATTCGTTGTCACTGCCGGAATGGTTGAGCACGAAGTCGAGGTAGATGGCGATATTGCGGGCCCTAGCCTTGGTTATGAGGTCTTTCAGGTCGGCTTCAGTTCCGAGTTTGGAACTGACGGAGGTATAGTCGTTCACGTTGTAGCCGTGATACGACATGGCCTCGTGGATGGGAGAAAGCCAGAGCGCCGTCGCGCCAAGACTGTCGAGATAGTCCAGATGCTGGGTTATACCCTTGATATCTCCCCATCCGTCACCGTCGCTGTCGGCGAAACTGTAGACGTTGAGCTGATAAGTGATGCCTGAAAGCTTCTCTGTGGAAGCCTGTTTCTTCCACGAATCGTCAGGACCGTCCGGCACGTCGGGACCGGGTTCGGGATCGGGGCATGCGGTCAGCAGCAGTGCCGCGATGGCCAGTGCGGCAATATGGAATAAATGTTTCATCATAACTTTCAAAGTTAATGAAATGCCATGATTTATCAAAAAAATGATTCTATCTGTTTTTGTACTTCACAGACAAATTATGATATCATAATTATGCATTGATATCACATTTGATATATCTTTGCAAAAAAGATGATTATGAGCACCCCGTCACCCCGGAAAGAAAAGGTCCAGGCCATCCTCAGGATGAAGCCCGAGACTTATGAAGCCTTACGCCGTGCCGCAGGGCGAAGCGGACGGTCCTTCAATACATTTGCAGTAGAAACGCTGGAAACCGCAGTACTTCCCCAACCGATTAAGAAGATCAAAATCAGCGATTTCAAGCCAGATCCGGAATTGGAACGCTTTATCGTCCCTTCATTCGACCTGACAGAAGAAGATTTGGCCGAACACCCCCGACTCGCAAAACTCCTGAATGTATGAGATACGTATTCATCGACACTAATGTTTTGATGGATGCACTGGATGCCAGCCGCCCGATGCACTCAGAAGCCGTGAAAATCCTGACACTCGCCAAGCAGGGAGTCATAAAAGGCATGATCTCTGCGCAGAGTGTGGTAGATGTCTCTTTCATTTACACAAAAAGGCATAAAGAAAGGGCTGAAGAGCTCAAAAGCCTCATAAAAAAGTATGATCATGATTTAACCATTCTGGATACGAAACGTCATGATATCATATTGGCCGCGTCACATTATTACGACGATTATGAAGACGCCGTCCAGACCGCCATGGCAATAGACAATTATTGTGACCTGATTATCAGCCGTGACACCAACTTCGACGGTTCTTTCGGGCCCCCTGTCGTCAGTCCCGACGAATTCTGCAGGGAATACTTCGAAGAATAAAAAGATGCCCGGGTCGCGGAGACCCGGGCATCATCATACATGTGCGGTAAGGCTACTGGATAACAGTAGCTGTACCCGCATCGAAATCGAGGGATACCGTCTTGCCGGCTTCGACGGTGACACGGTCCTGGTCGCCGCCGTTTCCACGGTAGGCGATCTTGCCGTCGAAGAACACGAATTCACGTGTCCACCAGTCGCTGGTAGCGATGGAGCTGGCCGCATAGAGACGGATTTCACCGGCAGCGGTGGTCTTGCCTACCAGCTTACCGTCGTCTTCTTCCACGAACAGGGCGCCTTGCATGCCCTCGGTCCAGCCGCCGAAGCAGTCACCGATGCCATAGACTTTCGCCTTTTCAACGCAGACCTTCTTGTTCTCAGTGTCCACATAGATCATGTAGACAGCTTTCTCCTCGACGTAGCAGTTGCCGTCACTTACGGTGTAACCGGTATCGGTTCCCAGTCCGGTGAAGTCACCGCTCCACTCCTTGACGGCGCAGAACTTGAAGCCCTTCTGCGGCTCGAGAGTCCTGATGGCCCAGAACTGGCCTCTCTTGCCGTTGACCGGAATCATGCTGACGATATAATCGCCGGCCCAGTCCCAACCGCCTACCGCGTCGCCAATGATGTACATGGTCTCGGGAAGTTCAGGTTCCTCGCCGGAAATCTCACCGCTGAGGGTGATGGTCTCGTCCGTAGGATAGTAGGATACGGTAACCTTGGCCTCGCGTCCGATCTTGATGTTCGGGCCGCCGTTGGAAACCTCGAAAGGTTCGTCCAATGCGGCGAAGGTACCTCCGCGGTCACCTTCCCAGACCTCGTTCATACGGATCTTGAATTCATCGCTGGCTGCGAGTACCAGGTCGTCGTAGACAAACCCGCCGTTCCCATTCTCGTACATGATGAAGTCGGGGGCTGCCCATCCATTGATGGTACCCACGACACCCCAGTACGTAATGGCCTCACCGGCTGCAGCTACGATGATAACTTCGTCGCGCTCGAAGAAGTAGACGTCGACCGCACCGTCGATTCCGGGCTTGATATTGTTTCCGCCCTTGACGGCCTTCACGGCGTGGCCAAGGTAGGAGTCGGCGCCGTAATCACCGGCGGCCCAGTCGTTGTTCTTGCGGATCTTGATCTCATCGGAAGCGGTCACCGTGACGTTGCGGGCCACGAGATAGCTCTTGCCGGCCTCTTCCTTCATCACGATGTCAGGAGTGTTGCCCCAGCCGTTGACGGTTCCCACGACGCCCCAACCGGCGGCGGACACGGTGATCGTCTCGTCGTTGGTATCGTAGGCGATGATATAGGTACCGTCCTCAGGAACGGCGATATTGGGTCCGTTTTCGCTTACTGCCGCAAACGGTTCACCGAGATTGACCAGGGTGCCGCCGACACTGAGGGTCCAGTCGTAGTTGTGACGGATCTTGAAGCCGCCGCCGGCCGTGAGCTTGATGGCGGGACTCGTCCACACGCCTTCGGATTTGACCATTTCCACATCACCGGCCCAGCCGTTGAAGTCACCGATAACCGACCACATTTCACCGTCGGAAACGGTCAGCATTGGAACAGCGCCGGTCATGTCGAGCGTCAGCAACCAGAAACCGGGAGCAAGTTCGACATTCGGGCCGTCCTGGCTTCCCTCGAAGGGAGTTCCGGGCTCGACCATGACACCGCCGATATTCTCGGCCCAGCCACCGTCCTTGCGCCACTTGAACTGGGTGCTTTCAGGTACATTGACGCGGACGCTCCAGACACCGTTGTTCTCGGTGGCGATGACATCCTCGTCCCAGTTGCCGTTGACGCCGATGACGTTCCAGCCGCTGATCGATTTCACGACCGTGATGGTCTGGGCCTCGGGATCGTAGGTAACGAAGTATTCTCCTGCGGCGGGAAGCATGATGTTCGGACCGTCTTCACTGACCGCAGCGAACGGAGTACCGAACGCCTCGAAGGTACCGCCTAAGCTTTCAGCCCAGTCATGGTTGTGGCGGATCTTGAAGCCGTTCTCATTGAGTTGGGTAGCGGGGCTGACCCACTTGCCGTCGACGAGTTCCATGTCCACGTCGGCCGACCAGCCGTTGAAGTCGCCGATCAGTGACCAGACCTCACCGTTGGTGACCGTGATGGTCATGGCCTCGGTATCGAGGACGACTTTCCAGAAGCCGGCACCGATCTGGATGTTGTTGCCGTCTACCACTGCCTCGAACGGTTCGCCTACTGCTTCCATGACGCCGCCGATATTCTCGGCCCAGGCTCCATCCTTGCGGAACTTGAACTCAGTCGCCTCGGGAGCAGTGATGTAAACGGTCCAGAGGCTGCCGTTGTTGGTGGCGATGACGTCGTTGTCCCAGTCACCGTTGAGGCCGATGATGTTCCAGCCGGTGATGGGTTCCGGTTCAGGACCTGGTTCGTCGCCGCCGATCTTGCCGCTCTTGCCGCCGCCCATGGTCTCGACGATCTGGGCAGTACCGGCGCCGGGGTTGACGATAAGGTCGTAGATGCCCTTGGCACCGACCTTGATGTTCGGGCCGTCCTGGCTGACGCTGAAGTCGGAGCCGAGGCTGCCGAAATCACCGCCGAGATTGACCGCCCAGTCTTTGTCCTGACGGAACTTGAATTCGTCGTCGGCTGCCAGTTTGACGGCCTGTGCGATGTGCGTATTGCCGTCGGTCACCATTTCGATGTCGCCGTCCCAGCTGATGCCGTATTCAGACAGCGAACCGATAACGGTCCAGTTGCTGGCTTCCTTATGGTCAGGATAAGCCTGGTAAGCCTCGGTGACCGTAGCCGTACCGGATGCGATATCGAGCCACAGGTCATAGAGACCGTCCTTACCGACCTTGACGTTCGGGCCGTCCTGCGACACGCTGAAAGGAGTGTCGAGGCTGCCGTAGTCACCGCCGTAGTTGACGCCCCAATCCTGGTCCTTGCGGAACTTGAATTCGTCGTCGGCCTTCAGGCTGACGCACTTGGCGACATGGAGATTGCCGTCTTCGGTCATCCACATCTCGAGGTCGCCGTCCCAGCTGATGCCGTATTCGGACAGGGAGCCGATCACGCTGAACGGGCTCGCCGCGGTATATTCCTGATAAGGGCTGCCCTTAGGGAATACCACCACGAAACCGTTGACGGAAACCTTGTCCTTGGAATCGACGTGGCCGTTCCGGCCGTTGTCCTGCGCCGGATTCTGCATCGTGGCGCGGACGATTGCCTCGAAATTGACTGAATCGTCTTCTTTATAGCCCAGGCCGACCAGGGCATTGCTCAGAGCCGATACGCTGGCCGTCAGGACATTGTCCTTGTTCGTTGTGGCGATGACCTTGTTGACGGCCTTGCCGTCGACCGAAGTCAGGACAAGCATGTGGTTGACCGGCATCTTATCGTTGAAGCCCATGTTGAACTTGCCGGGAGTATACTCGACCGTAAGCGCCTTCGTGCTCATCTCATAGGCGCCCACTACGGGAGCGGTGGCCTTGGAGGGATCGAAAGTGGCGAAGTTTTCATCGGGCAGGCAGGAGGTGGCCATGAGGGCGATCACACCTGCGAACAGAATGGATAATATTTTCTTCATTGTACCGTCCTCCTGTTAATAACCCTGGTTCTGGGAAAGTTTGGTATTGGCAAGCCGGTCGGAATCCGGAATCGGGAAGAGGGTGCGGAAGGCCGGAACATCGGTACCTGCCTGGACGCCGCCCTTCCACTGCCAGTTATAACCGGTCGTGAATTTGCCGAAGCGGATCAGGTCGCTGCGCCGCCAGCACTCCTGGTAGAGTTCGCGGCCGCGTTCATCGAGGATCTCATCGAGGTTAAGCGAAGAGACAGCCGGCAGGCCGGCGCGCTCGCGCACCTGATTGAAAGCCCTGAGTCCGTCGATCGAGGCGCCGCGTGCCTGGCACTCGGCCGCCATCAGAAGGACGTCGGCATAACGCATCATCGGGAAGTCGGTATCCACGAAACCGAGTTCCTGGCCGGGCTGGCCGTCACTCTTGATATTGCGGAACTTCATGAAAGCGTAGCCATGGGTGAACTCACCGATGTCGTCGATGCTCTTCTGCTGCGTAGCGGTATAGAAGAGGTTGCGGGCGTCGGACGAGCTGAACTTGTCGTAGAACTCGGGAGTGGTACGGAGACCGCCCCAGCCGGAGGAGATACCCAGCGCGGCAGGGTCCATCTCGCCGCCGGTGGAGGCGAAGATCAGGTAGTTGGTCGCACCGTAGCTCGTGGTGTTGATACCGTCCTGCTCAATTGCGAAGATGATCTCTTCAGCGCAGCGTTCGTTGTCGGCCAGGAAGAGTTCCTGATAGGGAGAGAACGTTCCGGCGGAAGTGGTGTGCAGCTGATAACCGTCGGACATCAGGCTGGTGAGCACCTGGGCGCACTTGTCATACATCGCATTGCCGGTGTAGACCTGTGCGTTGAGATAGAGCTTGGCAAGCAGGAACTTGGCCACGCCCTTGTCGGCACGTGCATAGCCGTTGGCGCGGGGAGCGGCCAGGGCGCTGTTGTTGATCAGGTCGTTCAGTTCCTCCTCAAGCCATTCGAAGAGGGCGGCACGGCTGATCTGGTCGGGGAAGGCGCCCACCACGGAATTCTCATCTGCGAACGGCACATTGCCGAAATTGTCGATGGCGTGGTAGTATGCCAGGGCGCGGAGCACGCGGGCCTCGGCGATGAGTTCCTCCTTGCCGGAGAAGTTGACGTCGGAAGCCAGGGCTTCGCGGATGAACTCGTTGGCGGCGGATATCTGCATGAAGATACGGGAATAGAATGCGTAGATGAAGGTATCGTCCGTCGTCCAGTTCATATAATGGAAATTCTTGATGGTCTGGTCATTCCAGCCGCAGACCGACTCGTCGGTGGTCAGTTCGCTGTGGTGATACAGGCCGCGGATGTACTGCGAGGCACCTCCGTCGAGACCGGAGATGGAAGCGCTGCCGTTGGCACCGTAGTAGCCGGAAGTGGCAAAGCCCGTATAGACGCCGGCCAGGAAGGAGGTGAAGGCGGCCTCGTTGACGAGGGCCTTGTCCGCCGTATTGGCGTTCGGGTCGATCGGGGTGACATTGAGGTCACCGATGCAGGAGGTCAGCGCGGCAGTGATTGCAAGGATGCTGAAAATATATTTTATCGTTTTCATATCTCACGCTGTTTTAGAAGTTGAACTTGAGGCCGAGCACGAAAGTCCGCGGACGCGGGTAGAGCGTGCCGTCGATACCGCCGTACACCTCGGGATCCATCCCTTTGTACTTGGTAAAGGTGCAGATGTTCTGGACAGTTCCGAAAACATTGAGGGAAGCGTAGTTGTCTGCGCCGACCTGGAAGAGTTTCGGGAAGGTGTAGCCCAGGGTGAAGTTGTCAAGCTTCAGGAAGGAAGCGTTCGTGATGTAGTAGTCGGACGTATACTGAGCCTGGGAGAAATAGGAATCCCATGCAGACGCCAGGCGGTTGCTCACGAAGCTGTTGGTCCAGAGGTCGGCCAGCATCTCGGTGTCGGATGCCACGTTGTTGTAGACCCAGTTGCCGAGGGAGGCGTGACCGGAAAGGGCCGCCGTGAAATTCTTGTAAGTAAAGCTGGTGTTGAAACCGAAGGTGAAATCGGCGTCGGGCTTATGGTAGAAATACTTGTCGTCCGCGTTGATCACACCGTCGTTGTTGCGGTCCACATAGACACCGCTGATCGGACGTCCGATCTCATCGTAAACCTGCTGGTAGACATAGAAGGCCCTCATCGGGTGACCGACCTGGTGCATCTGCACGTTGTTGCCGGTACCGCCCGAAACACCGCCAGTCTCAACGCCGGTGGCGTTGTCTTCGGAAGCGGTCAGCCTGGTGATCTCATTGTAGTTGTAGGCCACGTTGAATCCGGCGGTCAGGCTCATGTCCTTCTTCTCGATGATGATTCCGTTCAGGCCGAGCTCGACACCGAGGTTCCTCATGTCACCGATGTTGGTGTTCAGATAGTTGGTAAGGTTGGAGAGGGCGGGCACGGGGATGTAGTTGAGGATGTCCCTGGTATCCCTCCGGTAGAGGTCGAGGTTGGCGGTCAGGCGGTCGTTCCAGAAACCGAGGTCCAGACCGACGTTGTAGGTCGTCGTGGTTTCCCAACGGAGGTCGGCGCTGTATCCCAGAGCGGAGATAGGAGTGATGAGCCTGTCGTTGAAGAAATAGTACGAACCGAGCTGGTTGGTGAGGAACTGTGCGAAAGTATCGTAGTATCCGCCCACTTCCTGCTGACCGGTCTCACCCCAGGAGAGACGCATCTTCAAGGTGCTCATGGCGCCGTCCGTAGGCATGAAGTCTTCCTTCATCACATTCCATCCCAAAGCGACGGAGGGGAAGAAGCCCCACTTGTGGTTCTGGAAACGGGAGGTACCGTCGGCACGCATCGTAGCGGTGATCAGGTATTTGTCGGCGAAGGTGTAATTGGCACGGCCGAAGAACGAGATAAGGAAGAGTTCTCCCTTTCCGACCGAATCTCCGAGGACCGAATTGTCGCTGAGACGGACGGTCTTGCTGTTGCTCTCGCTGTAGAAGTGCTGCCAGGAATAACCGGCCATCAGGTCGACGTTGTGCTTGCCGAAAGTCTGGTTCCAGTCGCCGTAGAATTCCAGAGTGGTGTTGCGGCGGGAATAATCGTAATCGGTGTGGCTGCCGCCACCGGACTGGTTGGTGTTGTGGTACGAAGCTTCGGAGCCCCTTGCCAGTTCGGTGAGGCCCGAGCTCTTCGCCCAGTCGAGACCGAGGTTGAGGTTCAGGCGGAGCGCCTCGAATCCGTGGATCTTATAGTCGAACTGCGCGTTGCCGATGAAACGGTATGCGTTGGCGTTGTCGGTCTTCGCATCGAGCAGGCCCACCGGGTTCATGGTGGCCATGGTGTTGATGTTGCCGCTCTGGTCGAACCAGGTAGTGTAGCCGTTCAGGTTGTAGCCGCCCACCTTATTATATACCGGTTTGGTCGGGTCATAGTGGTTGGCCGCACCGATGGCGTCCTGGTTGGCGTACTGGTTCTTGGAGTACGTTCCCTTTCCGTTCAGGTTTACGGTCAGGTGATTGTCGAAGAAACTCGGCGAAAGGTTGAGGGAAGCCGTGGCGCGGTCCATCTGCGAGCCCTTGAGGGTACCGACCTGTTCGGTATAACCTCCCGAAACACGGTAAGGCAGGAATTCGCCGAACTTGCCGCTGATGCTCACGTTTCCGTCGTAGGTCGGGGCGATCTGGTAGATCTGCCTCTGCCAGTCGGTGTCGTAGAGCACCTGCCTGCCGCCCTCGTAGATACCGAGGTTGGCCTCAGCCGCGGAATTGTCGCCGTAGAAAGAGCGGATCATGCTGACGATGCCGTCCTTGCCGAGAAGGTCGTTGTACTTGGCGATCGTGTTCACGGAACCGGTGAAGTCAACCGCAACATGCGGAATCTTGCTTGCGGTCTTGGAGCCCTTCTTGGTGGTGATCACGATGACACCGTTGGAAGCGCGGGAACCGTAGATCGCGGTCGCCGAAGCGTCTTTCAGCACGGTGAAACTTTCGATGTCTTCGGGGTTGATGGAGGAGAGAGGATCGGACATGCCGCTGATGCCGTCATTCGACACCGGCAGACCGTCGATCACGATCAGAGGATCGTTGGAGGCGTTGATGGAGGAGCCGCCGCGGATACGGATCGTCGCCCCGGAACCAGGCATACCGGAACCGGCCGTGACGACAACACCGGCGCTCTTGCCCCGGAGCAGGTCTGCGGGAGTCGTAATGACACCCTTGTTTATCTCATCCGCCCGGACCGTCGAGACGGAACCGGTGAGATCGCTTTTCTTGACGGTACCGTAGCCGATGACGACCACTTCGTCAAGGTATTCCTGGTCGTCCTGCAACATGACGTGGCCGGCCTGCCCGGCTTCTACCGTCACGGTCTTCAGGCCCAGGAAGCTGATCTCGAGAAGCGTGCTGGCGGAAGGAACCGTAAGCGTCCACTGTCCGTCAAGATCCGTCTGCACGCCATTGCTGGTACCCACCTGGATAACAGCAGCCCCGATCACAGGACCGTATTTGTCTTCCACCACGCCTTTTGCCGTGTATTGGGCGAAGGCAGTGGCCGAAGTCAGGACCAGGATCGAGAGCAGAGTTAGAATCTTCTTCATAGAAACTGCTTTTGTTAAACTATAGTTTTTTTGGTTAATGATTTTCATTTTCACGTATGGCAAGCACCGAGGCCGCTCCGCAGAGAAGCAGCACGCCCGCGATGACCAGCATCCCGGCCTGCGAGCCGCCGATGGCTTTGAGCACCAGGCCGCCGATGGCAGCCGCCACGATCTGCGGCAGGCAGATCGTGCAGTTGAAAAGTCCCAGGTATTCGCCCATGTGCGAACTGCCCTTCAATGCATTGGTAAGGATCGAGAAAGGCAGGGCGAGCATTGCGGCCCATGCGAAACCGATCAGGAAGTAGGAGATGAAGAGCAGGTATTTGTCATGCAGGAAGAAAACCGAGATGAATCCTATCGCGCCAATGACCAGGGAAGTGATATATGCGGCGCGGTTGTTCTTGAATTTCGGAATGAACAGCGCCCAGCAGAGCGAACCCACGGCCTGGATGGCGAAGAGCACGCCCACCCAGTTGCCTGCCGCCTGATAGCCTTCAGAAACGACATCGGTGGTTCCCCAGACATTCTTGGCGATTGCACCGTTGGTATAGGTCCACATGAAGAGGAAAGCCGCCCAGCAGAAGAACTGCACGAGACCCACGGTCCAGAAAGCCCTGGGAGCCTGGGCAAGCAGCTTGACAAAACCTTCTTTCTTCCCTTCCTGCTGCTTCTGCAGGTCAAAGCCGTGGAATTCCGCATACTCCTTCGGGTTCATCTCCTTCACCTTCATGAAAGTATAGAGGACGCACAGGATGAGGATGGCGGCGCCACAGTAGAAGCTCCAGATCACCGAATCTGGAATCACGCCCTTGGGAGCGGTGTTGGCGATGCCGATCCAGGTGAAGAAGATGGGGAAAAGATAGCCGAACAGCGAGCCGGCGTTGCAGAGGAAACTCTGGATGGAATAGGCCTGGGTCTTCTGCTTCTCGTTGACCATGTCACCGACCATCATTTTGAAGGGCTGCATGGCCACGTTGATGGAGGTGTCGAGGAATATGAGCGAGAACAGGCCGAACCACATCGCCGCATTCAGGCCGAGGAAGACCTTCTGGCTGAAATTCAGGCTGCCCGCATTGGGCAGGAACACCATCACGAGCACGGCGACTATGGCTCCCACGAGCAGGTAGGGTTTGCGGCGTCCCATCCTGCACCAGGTGCGGTCGGACCAGCGGCCGATGAGCGGCTGGACAATCATTCCCATAAGGGGAGGAAGAATCCAGAAAAAGCTGAGTTGATGGGGATCCGCGCCGAGGGTCGCGAATATACGGCTGATGTTGGCGCTCTGCAGCGCATAGGCTATCTGGACCCCGAAAAAGCCGAAGCTCAGATTGAACATCTGTCCGAAAGAAAGATTCCTTTTCTCCATAAATACCACTTTAGGCTTTTATACCAAAATAAACCTTCAAATGTAAACATTTTTTACAATCGTTGTATCTTCTTACACATTATGGGCTTTTTTTCCTTATCTTTATCGAATGAAAAAGACAATCCTTCTCCTGACCGCAATCGCGCTCATGGCCTTCTCCGTCAAGGCCCAGACAACCAAGAACATCCCGGAGCGTCATCCCGTTCTTCCGCAGGAAGAGATCATCGCGAACATCGAACGCACAATCGAACAGGTCCGCAAGGACTGGAAAATCCCGTCAATCGGCGTCTCCCTCTACAAGGACGGACAAATCCTCCTTTCCAAGGGATATGGAGTCAAGAATCTGGAGACGGGAGTTCCCGCTGACGAACATACCGTATACCAGATCGGGTCTGTATCGAAGTCCTTCACAGCGGCGGTCATCGCCTCGCTTGTCGACGAAGGGCTCCTGAGCTGGGACGACCGCGTCAAGAGCCATCTCCCCGATTTCGAGATGTACGATCCGTGGGTGACCGAAAACATACAGATAAAGGACCTCACGTCGCACCGCACTGGACTCCGCGACGACATCGGAACCTACCTGGGCAACCTGGGCTACACCCGTGACGACATATACAGGATGCTTCGCCTCATGCCGCCGGCCTATACTTTCCGCGGCGACTACCAGTACAACAACATAACCTTCATTCCCGCAGCAAAAATCATCGAAAAGGTGACGGGAAAGAGCTGGGAGGAAAATGTCAGGGAGCGCATCTTCGAGCCCCTCGGCATGACCGAGACCACACTCAACGGAGAAGGATTCGCCGCTGCCCTTGCTGACGGATCGGCGGCCCTGCCCTACGCTTTCGAGCGCAAAGGCCGCGAAATGGACATATGGCCGATGATAGGCGACGAGCAGTCGCTCTGGTGGCTCACAGTGGTGGGTCCTGCCGGAAGCATCTGTTCCACCCCCACCGACCTCATCAAATGGGCTGTCTTCCATCTCGAAGACGGCAAGGTCGGCGACAGGCAGGTAATCTCCAAAAAGCAGATGGACTTCCTGCACCGCGGCGTCACCATCACCTCGCAGAACGCGGACAAGACCAATCTCTACGGACACTGCTGGTTCATCGAGCAGACGCGCAAATGCCGCCTCTATTTCCATACCGGAACCACCTGGGGAATGACTACCATGTGCTGCTTCATCCCCGAAATGGATTTCGCCATGACCATCCAGGTCAACAGCGAGGCCCCGTCGGAGGCGCGTCACGCGATACTCCGCCGCGCCGTCGACCTGTTCCTCGGATATGAAGACTACGACTACAACGGCGACTACCTGGCGGAATGGTACTCCAATGCGGAGAAAAAGGCCGAAGCCGACGAGAAGGCGGCTGCGGAACGGGTGAATCTCCCCGCCCCCGCCTGGTCGAGGATCCAGGGACATTATACCGGCCGGCATGACGTATTGGGCGACATCGACGTCTTCATCGAAAACGGCCGCCTCTTCATCAAGATGCACAACGAGAAGGCGTGGAAACGC
Organism: Bacteroidales bacterium; assembly: GCA_017430365.1. Classification (GTDB taxonomy): domain Bacteria; phylum Bacteroidota; class Bacteroidia; order Bacteroidales; family UBA932; genus Cacconaster. The sequence continues at coordinate 360,368 of JAFRNC010000002.1, forward strand.
GAATTGAAACATGTCAACGGAAACGTTTTCAATTTCAGGGCTGACGGCTGGGGATTCGACGTGACGTTCCTCTTCGACAATCCCGACGAATGGGGCTCTCTCTCAAAGGGATTGTCAATCACGGTAGGTTCTGGAGAAGATTTTGCAAATTGGGATAGAAAACTATAACTTTGGGGCCGTGATGAAACGTGTTTTTACGCTGGCCCTGATGCTGCTTGGAGCGGCACTCTGCCTCAATGCAAAGACGCCCGTGATAGGCATTTCCGCCTACAGTGAAGACGGGCGCTGCCAGGTCAACATGACCTATGTCAATTCCGTAAGGATGGCCGGCGGCGTGCCGCTGGTAATTCCCGTGACAGGAGACGACAACCAGATCGCAGCCATTATCGAAACCATAGACGGTCTCCTCATGACCGGAGGCGAGGATTTCGATCCCCTCAAGTGGTTCGGGGAAGAGCCTGTACGCGGTCTCGGAGAAGTGGTCCCCACCCGCGACGAATATGACGTAAAACTGGTCAGGGCCGCCGTCGCCAAAGGTATTCCCGTGCTCGGCATCTGCCGTGGCGAGCAACTTCTCGCAGTCGCCTTCGGGGGATCGCTCTGGCAGGATATACCTTCACAGGTCCCTTCCAGCTATGTCAAGCACCGCCAGAGCCCTACCACCGGTACGGTCGGAACACATTCAATCGATATAACAAAAGGCTCCATCCTCGCCACCATCCTCGGCAAGGAAAAAGCTGTCGTCAATTCGTTCCACCACCAGGCCGTCAAGGATGTTCCTGCAGGAATGAAAGTGACCGCGGTCGCTGCTGACGGCATTATCGAAGGTTTGGAACGCAGCGGAAAGCTCAATGGTTTCGCCGACGGAGGCGCCATGATCCTCGGGGTGCAGTTCCATCCGGAAATCATAACCAACTCGGGCAATCCCGAATTCCTGCCCATCTTCAGGAAACTTGTCGAAGAGGCCGGGAAATAACCAATAGCAAATTTATATTACGATGATACACAACACTTTGAGCAAAGTGTTACTCGTTGTGGCACTTTGCGTCATCACTGCGGGATGTGTCGACCACTCCTACGATCTCGAACAGATCGACCGCAACGTCACAGTTGCAAGGGACGGCATTGACATACCCATCGGCAGTATCGAACCGATCACTATCGGCGACCTCGTGGGTGATGACTTCGACGACCTGGTTACCGTCAACGACGACGGCAGTTACTCACTTTCATACAGTTCCGACGAACCTTTCGACGTCCGGTTTTCAATTCCAAGCTCCGTCGACCGCACGCTCGGTCTCAAGAGATACAAGGGTAAATACATAGATGTAGACTTCCCCTTTCTCAGCAGGCCGTCTGGATTGGTGTACGACGCAAACGGCGAGGCTGACCTCTCCAAGAAGCTTCCCGCTTCCCGCAAGATCATGACGCGCCAGTTCCGCCTGCCCTTCACTATCCCCAAGATACCCGAACTCCTGACCGGGCTGAGCGGATTGACCCTGACCGACAATTCTGAGGTCTCCCTGACCTTTTCAATTCCCGACTGCTTCCTGACCGGAGGAACCGTAACTCCAGACATCACTTTCGATGTCCATGAACTATTTGAAGTGGAAGGCTATCCCGACGGCATGGTGACATTCAACGACCTGAAACTTACCAAGGAGAACGGGTTCAAGGCGACAAAGACCCTGAAACTGAAAAAAGTCATCGCTGACCCCTCCCGTTTCAATCTCAAGACGAGGGAACTGGATATCAACGCCCACCTTGTTTTCAACGGCAACATACTTCTCTCCAACCCCAAGACCACCAAGGAACGCATGCAAAAAGCCCCCGCATCGAATAATATAATAATACGGGTCAAACTAGTCAACATCAGGTGCAAGGGCGTCGAGGGCATGTTCGACTATGAGTATAAAGGCGTGAAGACACGCCTCAAACTCGGCAACATCGCCGACAAATTCGAAGGCGACAAGGCACCCGTTATCCTCACCTCGCCTTCCCTCCTGCTGAAGGTCACCAGTAATTTCGGAATCCCCGCCCGCGCCACCGTCAAGTTCACAGCCCAAAGGAAAGGTGTCACGACCAAGGAAATAAAGAACGTCAAGTTCGACGTCCCCGTCCCCACATCTTCCGCAACGGCCACGAAGACATTCAGGTTCTCGGCCTCAGGTTCCGGAGGTGGAGGAACCACCGGAGTGAAAGCCGACATAGCCTCGCTCTTCGATCCGGTTCCTGACGTCATCTACATCGACATGGATATCGCCACGATCCCGACCAAGACCGGGGTGCTCGACCTCGATACCAAGTACCGGATCGACCTTACGCCCCAGATCAGCAGTCCTCTCGCATACGGACCCGGCCTGAATCTCAGCTACGCAGACACCCTCTCCATGCCTGCGGCATTCGGAAAGCTGCTCAAGAACAACTCCCTCAAACTGATCGGCGACGTGACCAACACCTCGCTCCTCCAGCTCGGGCTGGACGTAGCCCTGACCGACGACGCCTTCACTCCGGTGATTCCCGCAGTCTCCAAGACCATCGCCGCAAAGGGGGAAAGCACGCTTGAGCTGCTCTTCTCGGGAAAGAACGGCAGCGATACCGAAAAGATCTCGAAAGTCATAATCCGGCTCGAAGGCAAGCCGTCCGCAACCGGAAAAGCCATCAAGTCCACAGAATATTTCAAGGCTGATTTCCGGGCGGAAATCCCGGACGGATACCATATATCATTCTAATCAGAACCGTCATGAAAAGATTATACATATTGATGGCGGCTGTCGCATTGACAGCCATTCCGGCAATCACCGGAGCCCAGTCGGTACGCGGCAGTTATTTCTTCGAAACTTCCCTCCAGCGCGGCAGGCTCAACGCAGCCTTCGCTCCGCAGAACAATTATGTCTCCATCCCCCTGCTCGGGTTCAGCGGTGCCGATGCGGTCAGCAATATCGGCCTTGGGAATTTCGTATTCCCTTCAGGAGGCAAGGCATACAACTTCATGAACGAGAACGTCGCTGACGAGACATTTTTCTCCAAGCTTCCCGAAAGCGACCCCTATTTCCGCAACAGGATCGAGTCCGACGTGCTGGGCGGCGGGTTCCGCATAGGAAATGACGGCTACGTGACCGTTGCGGCTTCAGTCCTGGAAGAATCCAGCCTGGTAATACCCAATGACTTCCTGCGTTTCGCCAAGCTCAACCAGAGCGCCACGGTTCAGGGCCCCTATGTAGACGCCTGCCTTTACGGCGTCATTTCAGCGGGCTACAGCCATGATCTCAGCTCCATTGTGGAAGGACTGCATCTGGGAGCCAGGGTCAAGGTGTTGACCGGACTCGCAGCGGCCGAAGTCGACATCCGGAAGATCAGCGTCACCCTTGAGCACGACATGATCGCCGCACAGACCGACGGTGGCGGCACCCTTGTCGGCATGAAGTTCGCGAACAAGAAAATCCGCCCCGGCAATATCGGTATCAACGGGATCGGTGTCGCTTTCGACCTGGGTTTCGAATACAGGATAAAACTGGACGGATTCATCAACGGGATAAACATTTCGGCTTCCGCCAATGACCTCGGCGGAAAGATCAATTTCAATAAAGCTGTCTCGAAACTGTCAACCGGCGCTTCAGCGTCCTACACCGGGCTCGGCGATCTCAGCGGAGACCGCGACCTCAAGGCGGATATCGACAGGATAGTGAAAGACTTCAGCGAACTGACAAACATCAGCAGTTCCGAAGGAGGCAGCTACTCACACGCCATTTCCCCTTCCTTTTATGCAGGAATCGAGGTCCCCTTCCTCAACGAAATGGTAAGCCTCGGTGCGCTGTATTACCGCACCATGGGATTCAACAACCTGATGGTTTCCGGCAACGTTTCGCCGGCAAGATGGCTCAACCTCGGGATAAACGGCAATTTCATGGGCGCCGCGAACACCTATGGATTCTATGCCGAATTCATCCCGAAAAAATGGGTAGGGATCTTCTTCGGATTCGACACCTCTTCTCTCAAGACCAACAGGCAGTACATCCCTATAGAGAACTTCACCCAGAGCAGCTGCCTCGGCATCAACGTCCTGTTCGGCGGGAAATAGAAACGCCTTCTACCAGCATGATCGCAGCCAGGCGCGTCAGGACCGCCAGTGCGATGAAGTTGGTACCCATTTCCAGGCGCATCACTATGAACTTCGAATTCATTTTGAAGTTCAGCAGGAGCATCGCCACAAGGAACACGTCTATCATGTTCCATTTGTCCACCGACTGCAGACGCAGGAACTGGCGGCCGGAAGCAATCCTCAACGCCAGTTCGATATACTTGAAAACCGGCAGTATGAAGGTGAAAACCAGGATGATGGAGGCGATAAGATAATCGCCGTCCTCCCAGAACATGCGTACGGAATCGAACAGCGTCACTTCCTGGGTACGGAGGCTGAATCCCCATACCTGATAGCTTGTCGACATCAGCGGATAGCACAGTCCCAGAATGTAGAACACCGCCGACGCCGTCAGGACAATGACGGACAGTATTTTCTTCGGAACTTTCATCGCTGCGGGGAGGCTACTGGAACAGCCGGCGGCAGAGTGCGGCGATGTCGGCCACGGGTGTGACTGTGATTCCGCCGTTTTCCTTCCTGCGGCCGGCGAACGAGGATTCCTTGTTGAACGATGATATGTAAATCTCTTCGAAACCCAGTTTTTCGGCTTCCGCGATGCGGCGCTCGACCTGGCTGACGGGCCGTATCTCCCCGCTCAGGCCGACCTCTGCGGCAAAACATACCTTGGGAGAAATGTAAAGGTCGAAATTGGACGAGAGTATGGAAGCCACAATGGCCAGGTCGCAGGCCGGATCGGAAACGCGCATGCCTCCGGCTATGTTGAGGAAAACATCTTTTGCGGCAAGCTTGAAACCGGCGCGTTTCTCCAGCACCGCCAGCAGCATGTTGAGCCGGCGGCTGTCGAATCCGGTCGCGGAGCGCTGCGGCGTTCCGTATGCGGCCGTGCTTACAAGCGCCTGTATCTCGATAAGGAACGGCCGGGTTCCGTCCATCATGGCGGCGATGGCTATTCCGGAGAGGTCGTCCTGATGCATGGGGATGAGGATCTCGGACGGATTCCGGACCTCCCTGAGTCCGGTTCCGGTCATCTCGAAAACCGCCAGTTCGTCGGTCGATCCGAACCTGTTCTTGATGCTGCGCAAAATGCGGTACGAGCCTTTGGTATCGCCTTCGAACTGCAGGACGACATCTACGATGTGTTCCAGTATCTTCGGCCCTGCAAGGGTGCCGTCTTTCGTTATATGGCCTATGAGTATCACGGGCGTGCCGCTTTCCTTGGCGAAGCGGAGGAGAGCCGAGGCGCACTCGCGCACCTGCGAGACACTGCCGGCCGACGAGTCGAGAGCCTCGCTGTAGATCGTCTGGATGGAATCGACAATCAGGAGGGCGGGCTTGATCTCACGGGCATGGGAGAGGATATTGTCGAGAACAGTTTCACTCAGGATGAAGCACTCCTCGCCGCTTCCTCCAAGGCGCTCGGCACGGAGTTTTATCTGTTTAGGACTCTCCTCGCCCGATACGTAAAGCGTCTTGAGATCCTTGCAACACAGCGGAATCTGCAGCGACAGGGTGGACTTTCCTATGCCGGGCTCGCCGCCGATGAGGATCATCGAGCCGGCGACCATTCCGCCGCCGAGCACACGGTCAAGTTCCCCTATACCTATCGAGAAGCGGTTGTCTTCCCCGAGGTCAATCTCCCGCAGGCGCAAGGGCTTTGCGTCCAGGGAGTCGATATATGCCCGGGAACGCGATGCAGGACTTCCCCCTGAAGCATTCTTCGGAGCCTTTGGCTCCTCAACCATAGTATTCCATTCCCCGCAGGCGGGACAGCGCCCCATCCACTTCGGACTTTCATTCCCGCACGACGTGCAGTACCACACTGTCTTGATCTTGTTTGCCATACTACAAAATTAAGAAAAAATCGTTATCTTTGTTTGATTAAGGCACTGACGCGCAAGTGTTCTGCCAAACCCTTCGGAATAAACAAATTACAACATAATGGATACTTTGACCATCAAGACCGTCGGACCGTGGATGCCGCACGGCCAGCAGCTTTATCTCGTGGGCAGCTGCCCCGCACTCGGAGCCTGGGATCCCGGGAAAGCGCTTCCCATGACCGCCACGCAGGGCATCATATGGCATATCGACCTTGACCCCAAGACCCTTCCCGATTATTTCGAATACAAGTTCCTGCGCAGGGAACTTGACGGGTCCTTCACATGGGAGACGTGCTTCAACCGCACGGACCCCCATATCGTGACGGAAACCACATTCCCGGACCAGCACCCGAGATACGCCGGGACAGCAATCCCCGTCTTTTCGCTGCGCAGCCGTCACAGCGCCGGCATCGGCGATTTCTCTGACATCAAACTGATGGTCGACTGGGCTGCCGCCACCGGGCAGGCGGTACTGCAGCTGCTTCCGGTCAATGACACCACTTCCACCAAGACATGGACCGATTCCTATCCCTACGGCGGCATCACCATCATGGCCCTGCACCCCGTATATCTGGACCTATCGGCGATCGGGCCGCTCCGCAGCAAGGAGGCCCAGGCCAAGTTCGAAGCAGAAGCGGCTGAACTGAACGCCCTTCCGCAGATCGATTACGAACGCGTATTCGACATGAAGGAGCGGTATACGCGCACCATCTTCGCCCAGAAGGGCGCGCGCATGATGTCCGGCAAGGCGTTCAAGGAATTCTTCGGGTCCAACCGCGACTGGCTGCTCCCATATGCGGCCTTCTGCGTGCTGCGTGACCGTTTCGGAACTGCGGACTTCACGAAGTGGAAACGTCTCGGAAAGTACTCCAAAACCGGCGTGGCCCGGCTCTACAACGAAGCCCGTGACGAAATGGACTACTACATCTTCGTGCAGTACCATCTTGACAAGCAGCTCCGCGAAGCGCATGCGTACGCCCGTTCCAAGGGAGTGGCACTCAAGGGCGACATCCCTATCGGCATCACGCCCCACAGCGTAGAGGCTTGGGCCGAGCCCGAGTATTTCAACATGGGCGAGCAGGCCGGGGCACCGCCGGACGCTTTCGCGGTAGACGGGCAGAACTGGGGCTTCCCTACCTACAACTGGGACCGCATGGCCGAAGACGGCTACACATGGTGGAAACGCCGTTTCCGCAAGATGGCGGAGTATTTCGACGCATACCGGATCGACCACGTACTGGGGTTCTTCCGTATCTGGGAGATTCCCGTACCATTCAAGTCGGGTCTTATGGGCCATTTCAGCCCGGCCCTTCCCTACACTGAAGAGGAACTCCGCTGGCGCGGATTTCACTTCGACATGGAACGCCACGCGCGCCCCTATGCCGACAATGACCCGAAAGAGGTCCTTTTCCTGGAGGACCCCGTGCACAAGGGGAACTGGCATCCGCGCATCAGCGCACAGTACACCCGCAGCTACAACGACCTGCAGCAATGGGAGAAAGAGGCATACAACCGCATCTACGACGAATTCTTCTACACCCGCAACACCGAGTTCTGGAGGAAGCAGGCCATGCGCAAACTTCCCGAGCTGATCGGGGCCACCGACATGCTTACCTGCGCCGAGGACCTCGGCATGATTCCGGCATGCGTGCCGCAGGTCCTTTCCGACCTGCACATACTCTCGCTCGAGGTCCAGCGTATGCCGAAAGATCCCAGGCAGATGATCGGAAACCCTTCCGAGTATCCCTACATGAGCGTCTGCACGACCGGTTCCCACGACACCAGCACCCTGCGCGGCTGGTGGGGTGAAAATCATAACGGTGAGGACTGCCCCGTCGATACCTGCAAATGGATTATCGCCGAGCACCTCCACTCCCCTTCCATGCTCACGATCCTGCCGCTTCAGGACTGGTTCTCGCTCGAGCCGTCGCTCAGAGTGGCGGACACGGCCTCCGAGAGGATCAACATCCCCGCCAATCCAAAGCATTACTGGCGCTGGAGGATGCATGTCATGCTCGAGGATCTGATTGCGAACAATGAATTCAACGGAAAAGTCGCCGCGATGATCGCCCAGAGCGGCAGGAAATCGTAATCGTCCATGGCAGAAGAGAAGAAAAAGGGTCTTGCGCTCCACTGGCAGATCCTGATAGGCATCGGACTGGGCATCGTGGCTGGCATCGTGCTCTGCAAGATCACGCCCTACGAGAACTGGTACAAATACATCAAATGGGCCGGAGACATCTTCCTGCGCGGCCTGCGGATGATCGTCATCCCGCTCGTTTTCACATCGATCGCGCTCGGCGTGGCCGGAATGGGCAATTCCGCCGCGCTCGGCAGGATAGCCGGAAAGACCATCCTCTATTACATCGCGACCACCGCTGTCGCGGCCACCATCGGTCTCACCCTGGTCAACATCGTCAAGCCCGGAGTGGGAGCGAGCCTCAATCTTGCTGAGGAAGTCGCCTCGGTAAGTTCCGGAGAAGTCTCGTTCATCGACCAGATAGTGTCTATCGTCCCCTCCAACATCTTCGAATCGATGGCGAAGGGCGACCTGCTGCCCGTCATCTTTTTCGCAGTCATTTTCGGCTTCTTCATGAACCGGGTGGACACGAAGCATACCATAACCCTGTCCGGGCTCTTTACGGCGGTTTATGAAGTGATAATGAAGATCACCCTCTTCATCATCCGTCTGGCGCCGTTCGGAGTGTTCGCAATAGTAACCAACGTGGTAGGCAAACAGGCGGACGATCCGCAGGCACTTCTCAGCATGGCCGGGTCGCTGGGCATATTCGTCCTGGTCGTATGGGGAGGTCTGCTGATCCAGGGCGGAGTGGTGCTGCCCCTGATCGTGAGGTTCATCGGGAAGCAGAATCCATGGAGACACATATCCAAGATGTCCACGGCCCTGCTGACGGCATTCTCGACATGTTCATCAGGTGCTGCTCTGCCTATCAACATACGCGACTCCCAGGAAAAATGCGGCGTATCCAACAAGATCGCCAGTTTCGTCCTGCCGCTCGGCAGCACCATCAACATGAACGGGACGGCGCTCTATGAATGCGTGACCGCCATTTTCATCGCCCAGGCCTACGGCATCGACCTTTCCCTCGCCCAGCAGATCATGATAGTCTTCACGGCCCTGCTGGCGGCGATCGGCGCGGCCGGTATCCCGATGGCGGGAATGGTGATGCTGGCAATCGTGCTGTCCGCAGTCGGACTGCCGCTGGAAGGCATCGGGCTCGTGCTTGCCGTAGAACAGCTGTGCGACATGCCCCGTACATGCATCAATGTCTACGGAGACTCCTGCGGAGCGGTGATAATCGCCCACAGCGAAGGGGAACAACTTACTATCTGACGACGAAGCGGTCGCGTCCGGAAACGTCCTGAAGGACCCGCGAACCCGGGAAGAGGGCTGCCACTTCCGGGCCGAACCGCTCGTTGACCTCCATATAGACGTGTCCGTCAGGACGCAGGAGAACGTCCGCCCATCGCGCCAGGGCGCGGTAGAACCTGAGCGGATCATCATCGGGGACGAAAAGGGCGCTTCCCGGCTCGAAATCCAGGACGTTAGGCCGCATCGCCGACCGCTCGCTTTCGCATATATAAGGAGGATTAGAGACTATCAGGTCGAACTTCGGCAGGCCTGCCGGCGGCTCGGCCAGTACGTCTGCCGTAAAGAATATCGGCTTGGCCCCTCCGACTTTTACGCGTTGCCTGCAAGCATAACGCAGGGCGGCATCCGAGATGTCACATCCATATACCATCGCCTCGGGGAACTCAGCGGCCAGGGACCAGGCTATGCATCCCGATCCGGTGCAAATGTCGAGGATGCTGAAAGGACCGTCCTCTTCGGCTTCCGAAGAAGCCTGGGCCGGGTCCCCATCATCCGCATAGAGGTCGTCCACTATGCGCGAAACCATCTCTTCGGTCTCCGGACGCGGGATAAGGCATCCTTCGCCGACTTTGAAACGGTGCCCGCAGAACTCGGTGAAACCCAGCACATACTGCAATGGCCGCCCTGTCTTCAATTCGTCGAGGGCGGACAGCAGAGCGGGTTCTTCGACCCGCATATCCGGATCGGAGATATACTTATAGGAAGGTATGCCTGCCAGATGTTCCAGCAGCCGGAAAGCGATAGCTTTGGCCTCGGGCTCAGGATACAGGTGGCCGAGGGAGCCGATGCCGAGGCGGATGAATTCCGAGACCGTCATTCGGAAAGCGCTTCTTCGATCAGACAGTCGAGCACCTCGCCGACCGTCATGCCGGCGGCACGGATCTGGGCGGGGACCAGCGACATCTTCGTCATGCCGGGGACGGGATTGATCTCGAGGAAATAGACGTGTCCTGCCTCAGTCATGATGTAGTCGCAGCGGATAAGTCCGCGACATCCGAAATGCTGGTATATGCGGCGGGTGTATTCCCTGACGGTATGCTCCTCTTCGGGAGTGATGGGTGCAGGGCATATCTCGTCACTCTTGCCGAGATATTTGGCTTCGTAGTCGAAATACTCGTTGTGCGAGACGATCTCCGTCACGGGCAGCGTAACTATGACACCCCCGCGGTTGTAGACCCCTTCGGTAAGTTCCCGCCCGGGAATGTGGCTTTCGATAATTATATTGTCGCCTTCGGCGAATGCCGTCTCGACAGCCGCCTGGAGTTCGCCGATAAGTTTCACCTTGGTGACGCCGAAACTGCTGCCGCCGTCATTGGGCTTGACGAATACCGGGAGGCCGAGCCTCTCGACAATCTCTTCAGCCGACCATTTGTCCCCTTTGGTGAGGAAAACATCGGGTGCGAGAGGGATGCCCAGCCCGCGCATGTATTTCTTGCAGGCATATTTGTCGAATGTGAGGGCGGCCACTTTTGAAGAGCAGGTAGTGAAGGGAACGCCGAGGCGTTCCAGCTCCGCCTGGAGGATCCCGTTCTCTCCGGGAGTCCCGTGAATCATGATCAGGGCAAGGTCGAACTTGACGCGTACGCCGTCAATCTCACAGGAGAAATCGGAATGGCGCACGGGAGCGACGGGAACGGCGCGGTCGGTTACCGACGCATCGCAGAGCTGCCAGTCGTCTCCCCTGAGGAGGATTTCATAAACTTCATATTTGGAACGGTCGAGGCAGGAAGCGACGTGCTTGCCGCTCAAAACCGATATTTCCCATTCGGAGGAATCACCTCCATAAATCAATGCAATTCTTGTCATTTTAATTGAAATAATCGTTCCCGGCGGAGGAGGGGTCGGCGGTGTCGTTCATGGAGCCGTCGCACAACTGACCTGCCGTCCAGCCCAGAGGGGCCACGAACACGTCGTTGGAGCCGATAGGAATGGAGGGATCGCCATAGACCTTCTGCATGAACAGGGCCCAGATCGGAAGCGCCATGCTGGCTCCTGCACCCAGGGCGGTACTGGTGAAATGGACCTGGCGGTCTTCTCCGCCCACCCATGCGCCGGCAGTCAGCTTGGGAGTATATCCGATGAACCAGCCGTCGGAGTTCTCGTTTGTGGTACCCGTCTTGCCGGCGATGTCACCCTGGATATTGTAACGCCAGCGGATCCGCCCGGCGGTTCCGTCGTTGACGACGCCCTGCATCATGTTGATCATCTTGTAGGCCGTCACTTCACTTATGGCCTCACGCTTGCGCGTCGAGAAGGTGGCCAGCACGTTGCCCGCATTGTCCTCGATCCTTGTCACGAACATAGGGAAGCAATAGACGCCACGGCCGGGGAAGGTATTGTATGCGGAGACCATCTCCATCACGCTGAGGTCGCACGAACCGACGCACAGCGAAACCACGGGATCCAGATAACTGCTGATACCCATCTTGCGGCAGATATCGACCAGTGCGAAGGGGCCGAACTGTTTCATCAGATAGGCCGAGATATTGTTGCGGCTGTTCGTCAGGCCCCATTTGAGGGTGACTATACGGTCGTCCACCTCCGCCTTGGGGGCCCAGTCCACACCGTTCACATCAATGGTATAGGTGGAGTTCGCCACCTTGTCGCAGGGGGTGTATCCCTCCTGCATGGCCAGGGTGTAGAGGAAAGGCTTGAAAGTGGAGCCCACCTGACGTTTGCCCTGACCCACGTTGTCATATTTGAAATAGCGGTAGTTGGGGCCGCCCACATAGGCCTTGACATGTCCCGTATTGGGTTCTATGGCCATGAATGCGGCCCTCAGGAAGGACTTGTAGTAACGTATCGAATCGTTCGGCGTCATAGTGGTGTCGACGTAGCCCTTGTTGTTCCAGGCGAAAACACGCATCGGGACCGGGACGTCGAAAGATTTCTCGATCTGTGAATCGGACATGCCTTCCTCCTTCATCACCCTGTAGCGGTCGCTCCAGCGGCGTCCGTTGCGCATGAGCCTGTCGACCTCCTCCTTGGGTACGTTGTCCGAGAAGGGGAAGTTCCTGCGGTTGCGCACCTCGCGGTTGAAAGTCGTCTGCAGTTCCTTGCCCAGATGCTGGGCCACGGCTTCCTCGGCATATTTCTGCATGCGGGAATCGAGGGTCGTGTAGATGCGGAGACCGTCACGGTCGAGGTCATACTGCGTGCCGTCGGGCTTGAGGTTCTTGTTGAGCCATCCGTAGAGCGGGTTCTCGCGCCATGCGAGCGAATCGGCGCGGTAATCCTCGACCTGTGCGTATGAAGAGCGCTTGGGCTGCTTCTCATTCATGTACTTGCGGAGCATGTCGCGGAAATAGGGGCCCAGTCCGGAGTTGTGGTCCTGCTGCATGTAGGTCACCACGATCGGTATCTGGGCTATGGAATCGTAGTCGTGCCGCGAGATATAATCATTGCGCTCCATCTGCTTGAGCACGTGGTTGCGGCGGGCGAGCGACTGGTCGGGATTGATGGCGGGGTTGTAGCGGGTGGGCTTGTTGACCATGCCGACGAGGCAGGCGCCCTCCTCTACGGTAAGGTCGACGGGATCCTTGGCGAAAAAGGTGTTGGAGGCGGCCTTGATGCCGTAGGCGTTTCCGCCGAAGAAGATCTGGTTGAGATACATGGTCACGATCTCGTCCTTGGTATAGTTGCGCTCTATCTTCACAGCGGTTATCCACTCCTTGAGCTTTATGCCTATCATCTTTATCTGGCGCCCGCCCGGTATGCGGCTGCTCAGGTCCTGGCGGGGATAAAGGGTCTTGGCAAGCTGCTGCGTGATGGTGCTGCCGCCGCCCTGCGAGGAGTCACCGAGCAGGAGGGTCTTGAATGCCACACGGCCCAGGCCCCTGAAATCAATCCCGGAATGACGGTAGAAGCGGGCGTCTTCGGTGGCTATCGCCGCATCGATAACATGCTTGGGAATCTGGTCATAACTGACGTATGACCTGTTCTCTATATGATAGGTGTTGAGCACCTTGCCGTCTTCCGAAATCAGGAGCGTCGCCAGGTTGCTGTCGGGGTTCTCTATCTGTTCGAAGGAAGGGATCTTCGCGAACAGCGCCACCAGCAGGAGGGCCAGGACAAGGAGGGCCACCGGCAGGGTGATCAGTATCCAGAACCATTTGGCTATACTCTTCTGTGTCGTCTCTTTCATTGTTTTGCAAATTAAGCTTTTATTCTTCCGGCAGAATATCCAAATCGCAAATTTAGGAAAAAAGATTTGGAAAGTTGGCCCGTTTATCTGTTACTTTGCACTTCCAAAACCAAAAATGAACGAGATGGGTGAGAATTTAGTCATTGTGGAGTCTCCGGCGAAGGCCAAGACGATTGAGAAGTTCCTCGGTAAAGGTTACACCGTAAAATCCAGTTTCGGACACATACGCGACCTGAAGAAAACAGGCCTCGGAATCGACATAGAGCATGGTTTCATACCCCAGTATGAAGTCTCAAGCGACAAGAAGAAGACCGTATCGGAACTGACCTCCGCAGCGAAGAAAGCCGATACCGTATGGCTCGCCTCCGATGAAGACCGCGAAGGAGAGGCGATAGCCTGGCATCTTTCGGAAACTCTCGGACTGCCGGTCGAAAAGACCCGGCGCATCGTCTTCCACGAGATCACCAAAAACGCCATCCTGGAAGCCATCGAGAATCCCCGCGACATCGACATGAACCTTGTCAGGGCCCAGCAGGCACGCCGCGTCCTCGACCGCCTCGTGGGTTTTGAACTGTCCCCCATCCTCTGGAAGAAGATACAGCCCAAGCTCTCCGCGGGCCGCGTTCAGTCGGTTGCGCTCAAACTCATAGTCGACCGCGAACGCGAAATAGCCGCTTTCGAGCCCAAGCCGTCTTTCCGGATTGAAGGCCTGTTCCTGGCTGCAGGATCGAAAAAGCCCCTGCGCGCCACGCTCGACCGCCGTTTCGACACCGAAGCCGAGGCGCGCGAATTCCTGGAGCGCTGCTCAGGGGAACAGTTCCGCATCGAATCCATTGAGAAAAAGGAAGCCCGCCGCACTCCCGCCCCGCCTTTCACCACCTCCACCCTCCAGCAGGAGGCCGCCCGCAAACTCGGTTTCTCGGTAAGCCAGACCATGTCGATCGCCCAGAGACTGTATGAAGCCGGTCTGATCACCTACATGCGTACCGACTCCATGAACCTCTCCACCCTCGCGCTCGGAACCACGAAGGAGATGGTGACCAAACTCTACGGCCCGGAATACTCCAAGGTCCGCAACTACCACACGAAGGTCAAGGGCGCGCAGGAAGCGCACGAAGCCATCCGCCCCACCTATGTCAGCAACCAGGACATAGAAGGCACCGCAACGGAAAAGAGGCTGTACAACCTTATATGGAAACGTACGGTAGCATGCCAGATGGCGGACGCCGTGGTCGAGAAGACCGACGTGACCATCGGCGGCAACAATATCGCCGAGAAATTCCTGGTCAGCGGAGAACAGATACTGTTCGACGGTTTCCTGAAAGTCTATATCGAAGGCCGCGACGACGAGGAGGAAGAAGTCAAGACCGTGCTGCCGCGCCTTTCCGAAGGTGAGCAGCTTGTCTGCACCCAGATATCAGCCATACAGAAATACTCCCAGCACCCGCCGCGTTACAGCGAGGCCAGCCTCGTCAAGAAACTTGAGGAACTGGGCATCGGCCGCCCTTCCACCTACGCCTCGACGGTGAGCACCATAACCACCCGCGGCTATATCATCAAGGGCGACAAACCGGGAACCCAGTTCACATGCTGCCAGCTTACCCTTCAGGACGGTGTGATCACCCGCAGCGAGCATGTCGAAACCGTCGGCGCAGAGAAGAAGAAACTCCTTCCGGAGAACATCGGCATCGTCGTCACCGACTTCCTGGCCGCCAATTTCAAGGACATACTCAACTACGGCTTCACGGCAGACGTGGAGGAGTCGTTCGACAAGGTGGCCAAGGGAAAACTGGCTTGGGATAAAGTGATCGAAGATTTCTACGGTCCCTTCCACCGCGAAGTGGAGGAAAGTTTCCAGGACCGGGAGCATACCCGTTCCGAACGCCTGCTCGGCACCGATCCAAAAACCGGGAAACCGGTACTGGCCCGAATCGGCCGTTTCGGCCCGCTGGTCCAGAAAGGCTCCTCGGACGACCCTGACAAGCAGTTCGTTTCCCTCGGCAAGGGACAGCTTATCGAGAACATAACCCTGGAGGAAGCACTCAAGCTGTTTGCCCTTCCCCGCACTGTAGGGCACTATGGGGAACATGAGATAACGACCGCCATCGGACGTTTCGGTCCTTACGTGAAATACGACGGAAAGTACGTTTCCCTCGGCAAGGGGCAGGACCCCTATACCATCACCGAACAGCAGGCCTTAGAACTTATCGAGGAGAGCCTGAACAAGGAGGCGAAGAAAGTTATCGCCGACTTCCCCGGGTCCGGAATCCAGGTACTCAACGGCCGCTACGGCCCGTACCTGAAAAAAGGGAAGGAAAACTATAAGATTCCACGCAAAACCGACCCCGCCACACTCACGGAAGAAGCCTGTCTGGCCATCATAGCCAAGGCAGCGAAAAAATAGAGTTTCGAATCGTAACTCCCGCTTTCGTGCGCCTGCACGGCCCAAACGCTTGTCCGGAACTGTCACTATGATATTTCCGGACTTTTTTTGAATATTTCTGTAATTAATGCTTACAAAATGAAATTATTTTTATATTTGCAGGCATTATGTCAAAAATCAATTTCCAAGTCGACGAGATTGACCAGAAAATCCTGGGATTTCTCGTAAAAAACGCCAGGATGCCGTTCCTGGAAATCGCACGTGAATGCGGCGTTTCAGGTGCCGCCATCCACCAGAGGGTCAAGAAAATGGAGAACGCCGGAGTCATTACCGGCAGCCGCCTGCTCGTCAAGCCCGAAGCGCTCGGACTCAACGTCTGCGTCTTCGTGGGGGTTTCCCTCTCCGAATCAAACTGCTATCCCAAGGTCGTCGCCACCCTCAAGGAGATTCCCGAAGTCGTGGAGTGCCATTTCGTAACCGGACAGCATTCGCTGCTGCTCAAACTCTACTGCTTCGACCAGGACCACCTGATGAGGATACTCGTGGAGACAATCCAGAATATACCCGGCATCAGCCGTACCGAGACCCTCGTCTCACTGGAACAGGCCATCGAACGCCAGGTATGGGTAAAAGACTACGGCTACAAGAGTTCGCCTAAAAAGAAATAGACCCAAGCAGCTCTTCCGCGAGTACAAGGTCTTCCGGCGTCGTGATCTTTATGTTGAACCTTTCGCCGGGGACCACGTGCACCTCCTTCCCCGAAGCTTCCACCACCGACGCGTCGTCGGTGAACGCTGTCGAGAAAGGCTGCCGGTAAGCCGCCTTCAGCAATGCCGCATCGAACACCTGCGGCGTCTGTACCGTCACAAGTCCGTTCCGGTCAACCGGGACGGATTTTTCATTTTCCACCCTCCTGACCGATTCCACCACGGGTACGGCCGGAATGGCGGCACCGGTTGAAGCCGCCGCCGAGAAGAGACGCTCTATCAGGGAACGCCCGACCAGCGGACGCACCCCGTCATGAATGGCCACAAGACCTTCATCTCCGACATACCTGAGAGCGTTCTGCACCGAGTGGAAACGGGTTATGCCTCCCGACACCATGGAATACCGTTCCAGGAATGAGCTGCGGCGGCAGTAATCGCGCCACCACTCCTTCCCGTCGGAAGGAAGCACGACGATTATCTCCATCCCCGGGTCGAAATCCAGGAAACGTTCGATTGTATGCCTGAGTATCGGTTTCCCGCCGATCTCGAGGAACTGCTTCGGCCTGTCCGCACCCATGCGGAGACCCTGCCCGCCGGCCACGATAACCGCGTACGACTTCATTTGATAACGTGTTGAAAAAATGATGGACAAAAATAAAGATTTATCGCGAGATTATTCCTATTTTTGTCTTGTATATACGAACCGAAAAAACCGATACACAATATGGCATTTTCATTCTTACAGCAGGAGCTCGCCATCGACCTCGGAACCGCCAACACCGTCATTTTCATGAATGACAAGAAGGTCATTGACGAACCCTCCATCGTAGCCATCGACAAACTCACCGGCAAGTGCGCAGCCGTCGGCACAAAGGCCAAGGCCATGCAGGGCAAGGAAAACCAGAACATCAAGACCGTACGGCCCCTGAAAGACGGTGTGATCGCAGACTTCGACGCGTCGGAGATGATGATACGCGAATTCATCAAGATGATCAACAACAAGCGTTCGATCTTCTCCCCCAGCCTCAGGATGGTGGTCTGCATCCCTTCCGGTTCCACCGAAGTGGAGAAGCGCGCCGTGCGGGACGCTTCAGAGCACTCCGGCGGACGTGACGTCCAGATGATATTCGAACCCATGGCGGCCGCGCTCGGCATCGGACTCGATGTCACCGCCCCTATGGGCAACATGATAGTGGACATCGGAGGCGGCACCACCGAGATAGCCGTCATCTCCCTCGGAGGCATCGTGGCCGACGAAAGCATCAAGACCGCCGGCGACGTCTTCACCAGCGAGATCCAGCAATACATGCGCCAGCAATACAATATCCGCATCGGCGAGCCCACGGCCGAGCAGATCAAGATCCGCATAGGTGCCGCGATCTCCGAACTCGACGAGCCGCTTGAACCGTTCGTCGTCAAGGGACCGAACCTCATGACCGTCCACCCGGTAGAAGCGCCCGTAACCTATCAGGAAGTGGCGCACTGCCTCGACAAGTCGCTGGTCAAGATCGAGTCGAGCATACTCACCGTGCTGGAGAAGACTCCCCCGGAGCTTTACAGCGACATCGTCCGCAAGGGTATCTTCCTCACCGGCGGCGGCGCGCTCCTGCGCGGACTCGACATCCGTCTTTCCAAGAAGATCAATATTCCGTTCCACGTTGCGGAAGACCCTCTCCGCGCCGTGGCCAGAGGCACCTGCATCGCGCTGAAGAACCCGAACTACCCCTTCCTCATGCGATGAAAAGCCGCTACGGTCTCTTCTCAGCCCTGACCGCGATAGTCCTGTTCATCGTCCTCGAAACTTTCTCCATCGTAATGGTGGTGAAGGAGGGCGTTGTGCAGCGTTACAAGGTGCTGGGAGCCGTACGCAGCGTCGAATCATGGTTCTGGGAACGGACTAGCAAGGTAAGCTACTATTTCAATTACAAAACCGAGAACGAGCGGCTTACCGCCGAGAATCTCCAGCTCCGCCAGCAACTCTCACGCTACGCGGCCGCCCAGGCCGAACTCGACAGCGTGGTAAGGATAGTGGAGCCCATGTACACATTCATCGGAGCCACCGTCATCCGGAACACCGTGGACAGGCAGCACAATTTCCTCATCCTCGACCGCGGATCGGCCGAAGGGGTGGAGGCCGGAATGGGAGTGGTCACCTCGCGGGGGGTGATAGGCATAGTGGGCGCCGTGAGCCGTCACTACTCCTATGTGAAGTCGCTGCTCGGCACCGACCAGTCCGTAAGCGCCAAGCTTGCCGGAAGCGGGGCATTCGGGCCGATGGTATGGACCGGAACCTCTCCCGACATCGCCCAGCTGAGCCAGATACCTGTACATATCCAGGCCGCGCCCGGCGACACCGTGCTGTCCAGCGGATACTCCACGATTTACCCGCCCGACATACCCCTCGGCGGGGTGGTTTCATCCACTGTGAGCCAGGGCTCGTCGCAGGTGATCACTGTGCGCCTCTTCGAGGATTTCCGTTCGCTCCGGAACGTATATGTAGTGAAGAACAACCGCAAGGAAGAGATAGAAGGACTTTATGAACAAGCTCAATGAGATACTCTTCTTCGTGATGGTCTTCATCCTGCAGCTGGTCATTTCCGACTATCTGCACCTGGGGCCGTGGATCTCGCTCAGCCTGATCCCGTTCTTCATAGTATCCATATCCCTGCAGCGGTCGCCGCAAGCCGTGATGCTAATCGCTTTCGGACTCGGTATCGGACTTGACATCCTTTCCGACGGAGTGGTGGGGCTCAACGCGTTCGCCGCCGTAATGGCCGCGGCTCCCCGGAAATTCTTCTACAGGCTCCTGGTCAACTCGGACAGGCAGGACAAGACCGAAATACTGACGCCGCGCGATGCTGGATTCGCCAAGTATCTCAGATACCTCGGCATCATCACCGCCATATACATGGCCGCATACGTCCTCCTGGACTGCGTCAGCTTCCGCCCCGCCGGATTCATGCTCCTGAAATTCGCCGCGAGCACCGTCGCCAGCACGGCGCTGTGCCTGCTTCCGGCCTTCTCACTCCAGCACCGGAACTAGGCCATGGACGTCTATAAGAACCGCAGGAGCGTAGTCGCAATCGCCATAGTGATCGTCTTTGCGGTGATCGCTTTCCGACTGTTCCAGGTACAGATACTCGACAAGGAGTACATTGTCACCGCGGAGAACAACGCCCTCAAATACGAGACCCTCTACCCGGCCCGCGGACGCATCCTCGACCGCAACGGAAACGTCATAGTCGACAACAAGATCACCTACGACATCATGGTCACCCCCTATGATGTCCAGCCCTTCGACACCCTATCGTTCTGCAGGATCTTCGACCTCGACACCTCGTTCGTGAACGACAAATTCAGGGAATACCGGCTATACCGCCGGAAAATCGGCTACCAGACCCTCGTCTTCAAGCGGCAGGTCACAAGCGAGCAGTACAATATGTTCATAGAGAAGAGTTTCCTCTTCCCCGGCTTTACCGGAGTGCCCCGTACTTCACGAACCTATCCCTACCGTGGCGGCGGCAATCTCTTCGGCTACATTTCCGAGGTCGACGCGGCATTCATAAAGGACCATCCGGAATACCGCAGCGGAGACTATGTGGGCAAGACCGGCATGGAAGAGGCCTATGAACCCCTGCTCCGGGGCGAGAAGGGATACAACATTTACCTCCGCGACGCACACAACCGGATCAAGGAGCACTACCGTGACGGGGAATACGACAAGACCGCCGTCGCGGGCACCGACGTCACCACCACCATCGACGGCCCGCTCCAGGCATACGGCGAGCAGCTCATGCGCAACAAGGTAGGGTCGCTGGTGGCCATCGAGCCCTCGACCGGCGAGATACTCACCATGGTCTCGAGCCCCGGCATCGACGTCGACCAGCTGGCCGACATCAGCAAGTATTACAAGGATATCGTCAACGACCCCTACAAGCCGATGTTCAACCGCGCGGTGATGTCGCCCCAGCCCCCGGGCTCGGTTTTCAAACTAGTAAACGGCCTGATCGGCCTGCAGGAGGGAGTCATCACCCCCGCAAGCCAGTTCCCCTGCCACAGGGGATATGTGGTGGGCAACCTCAGGGTGGGCTGCCACGGGCACCCGAGCCCCTTGAACCTCTACCAGTCGATAATGATGTCGTGCAACGCCTATTACTGCTACGTGTTCCGCGCCATCCTCGACAATCCCAAATACGATTCCGTCCAGAAGGGTTTCGAACGCTGGAAGGAGTACACCGAAAGTTTCGGCTTCGGCACGAAGCTCGGCACCGACATCCCCGGCGAAAAGGCCGGTACCATGCCCACCGTAGAACGCTACGACAAGCTCCACGGCAAAGGCCGCTGGAAATCCATCTCCATCATTTCGCTCTCCATCGGGCAGGGAGAGATCGGCTGCACGCCCATGCACCTGGCAAACCTTGCCGCCACGATAGCCAACAGGGGCTGGTTCTACACCCCGCATCTGCAGAAAGACACTCCCGGAAGCCCGATAGACGACAGGTTCAAGGAGAAACACTATACTTTGGTCGACACGACCCATTTCGTGGACATCGTCCAGGGAATGGAGATGGCCATCAACCATACCGGCGGCGGCGCCACCGCCACCATCGCCCGCATCCCGGGAATCATTGCTTGCGGAAAAACCGGAACCGCCCAGAATCCCCACGGGGACGACCACTCCGTCTTCATCACCTTCGCGCCCAAGGACGATCCGAAGATAGCTGTCGTGGCTTATGTCGAGAACGGCGGGTTCGGCGCTACCTGGGCAGCGCCCATCGCGTCGCTCCTGGTCGAGAAATACCTCAAGGGAGACATCTCGCCGGAGCGCAAGGGGCTGGAGCAGCGCGTACTCGACGGCAACCTGCTCCATAAAGTCAAAATCAAGAAGAGATAGCATATGCCTGAACTGAACTTGAAGAAACTCGACTGGGTTGTCATCGGGCTCTATCTCGGCCTGGTGATCTTCGGATGGATGAACGTGTTTTCCTCGTCCGTTGCGGAAGATGGTTTTGTCTTCAATTTCAGCCAGAAATATGTGATGGACCTGATATGGATCGGATCGGCCATGGCCCTGGCGGTGCTGATACTCTTCGTGATCCCATCACAGGTCTATCAGGCGATTGACTGGCCTTTCTACGGGATAATGGTCTTCCTCCTCGTCGCAGTGGCGTTCGTCGGCGTGGAGGTCAACGGATCCAAGTCCTGGTTCGCCCTGGGGCCGTTCAGACTCCAGCCTGCCGAATTCTCGAAAATCGCAACCGCGATCCTGCTGGCATCGCTGATGAGCAAATACGAGTTCAAATTCAGCAATCCTCGCGACGCTGCGCGCATCGCGATGGTGCTGGCCCTTCCCATGCTTGCCATACTGCTCGAGAAGGAGACCGGATCGGCTCTGGTCTATCTCGGATTCCTGATAGTTTGCTACCGTGAGGGGATGACGGGATGGCTTCTTATCGTCGGATTGCTGTCCATACTTTTCTTCATCCTGACCCTGGTCTTCTCCTCTTTCGTCGCGATACTGGTACTCGCGGCGATGATCGGTATAGCCGCCGCATTCTATCAGCACAGACCTGTCACCGGAAGCGTCGCAACCGCTGCGGCAATCACCCTGCTGGCCTTCATTCCCCGTCTTGTCGAAGCGCGTCCCGATTCTTTCCTCTCCCGCTTCCCCGCCGATATCTGGGCCGCCCTGCTGACAGGCGCCACGGCCCTTGTACTGGCAGTCATATCCTGGCTGCACCGCAACCGCTCCCTCCGCAACCTTATGCTGGGATTCCTGCTGGGTCTGGCACTGATATTCTCGGTGGAGTTCGTATTCGAGAAAGTACTCAAGGAACACCAGAGGGCACGCATCGAGGTACTGCTCGGAATCAAGGAAGACCCTATGGGAGTGGGATACAATGTCCACCAGTCGCTGGTGGCTATCGGCTCCGGCGGCCTTGCCGGCAAGGGCTTCCTGGGCGGGACCCAGACCCGTTTCGACTTCGTACCTGAACAGAGCACAGACTTCATCTTCTGCACCATCGGCGAGGAGTGGGGACTCATCGGCACGCTTACCGTGCTGATCGCCTATCTCACGCTGATACTGCGGCTCATCAGTTCGGCGGAGAAACAGAAAGACAATTTCGTAAGGATATACGGGTGGTGCGTAGCGGTATGCCTGCTGATGCACGTCGTGATAAACATATGCATGACCATCGGCCTGATGCCGGTGATCGGCATACCCCTGCCCATGCTGAGTTACGGCGGATCGTCACTCTGGGCATTCACCATCCTGCTCTTCATCTACCTGAGATTGGACATGGAGAAAAACAGTTATTGATTATTTTATTACATTTGTAGGATAATTCGCCAACCAACGCAAAAACGACACAATATGCCTCTCTCTTTTGTTGACAGACACAATGGCCCCCGGGCGTCCCAGGAGAAAGAAATGCTCAAGGTTCTGGGCGTTTCCTCGCTCGAAGAGCTCACCGGCCAGACAGTTCCGCAAGATATCCTGCTTAAGGAGCCCCTGAAACTCGATCCCGCCATGAGCGAGCACGCCTACCTGGCCCGCCTCAAGGCAATCGCCGCCAAAAACCGCAATCTCCGCTCGATGATCGGTCTGGGATTCTACGGAACGGCTTCACCTGCTGTAATCACCCGCAACGTTTTCGAGAATCCCTGCTGGTACACTTCCTACACCCCGTACCAGGCCGAGATTTCACAGGGCCGCCTGGAAGCGCTCATCAACTTCCAGACCATGATCTCCTCGCTCACAGGTTTCGGCCTCGCCAACTGCTCGATGCTCGACGACGCCACCGCTGCCGCCGAGGCCATGCGCATGATGTTCGAACTCAGGAGCCGCGACGCCGTCAAGGCCGGCAAAAACGTGATCTTCGTCGACGAGGATATCTTCCCGAACGTCCTTTCTGTTCTCAAGACCCGCGCTTCCGGCCTGGGAATCGAGATCCGCACCGGCAAGGCCCTGGAATATACCTTTGAAGAGAAATGCTACGGAGCGCTCGTACAGTATCCCGCAGCCGACGGCAGCGTCCGCGACTACAGCGACTTCTGCGAACGCGCCCACGCGGCCGGCTGCCTCGTTGCGGCCTGGTGCGACATCCTCGCGCTCGCAGTGCTCAAGGAGCCTGCCGCATGGGGTGCCGACATAGCGTGCGGTACCGCACAGAGATTCGGTCTCCCGATGGGCTTCGGCGGTCCGACCGCCGGCTGGATGGCCTGCTCCGACAAATACAAGCGCAACCTCCCCGGCCGCATCATAGGTGTCTCGGTGGGACGACTCGGCGAACGCGCCGTACGCCTCGCACTCCAGACCCGCGAGCAGCACATCAAACGCGAGAAGGCCACCTCCAACATCTGCACCGCCACCGCCCTGATGGCCACCATGACCGGAATGTTCGCCGTATGGCACGGCCCCAAAGGCATCGCCGAGATTGCCATGAACGCCTGGGGCTTCGCCCACGCAGTGGCCTCCAAACTCAAGGAAGCCGGCTACAAACTCGCCTCCGAAGAGTTCTTCGACACTGTCAAAGTAGTCGGAGTCGATGCGGCTTCCATCCGTGAGAAGGCGCTTGCCGCAGGTTTCAACTTCTACTATCCTTGCGAAAAGAGCGTCCAGATCTCATTCGACGAACTCTCGACCTGCGAAGAGGCCCGCGCCATCGCCGGAATCTTCGGATGCAAGGAAGGATGTCCAGCCGTACCGGAAGCTCCCGTCTTCATGGCCCGCGAAACCCCCATCCTGACCCAGAAGGTTTTCAACACCTACCATTCCGAGACCGAGATGATGCGCTACATCAAGATGCTCGAGCGCAAGGACATCTCTCTAGCCCATTCCATGATTCCGCTCGGCAGCTGCACCATGAAACTCAACGCGGCGGCCGAAATGCTCCCCCTGAGCTGGAGCGAATTCGGCAACATGCACCCCTACGCCCCCGCCGACCAGGCACAGGGCACGCTGCAGCTGATCCACGAACTGGAACACGACCTCGCCGTAATCACCGGATTCGACGGATGCTCGCTCCAGCCCAACAGCGGCGCGGCAGGTGAATACGCCGGTCTCATGACCATACGCCGCTTCCTGGACGCCAACGGCGGCAGCGCCCGCCGCGTGATGATCATCCCGACATCCGCACACGGCACCAATCCCGCATCGGCAGCCATGGCAGGTTTCGAAATCGTCCTGGTAGGATGCGACGACCACGGCAACATCAATGTCGAGGAACTCGCAGAGAAAGCGGCTGCCGCAGGCGACCGTCTCGCAGGCATGATGATCACATATCCTTCTACGCACGGCGTATTCGAAGTCCGCATCCGCGAGATAGTCGACATCATCCACAGGGGCGGCGGCCTCCTCTACATGGACGGCGCCAACATGAACGCCCAGGTCGGCCTCACCAACCCCGGTTACATCGGTGCCGACGTATGCCACCTCAACCTCCACAAGACTTTCGCCATGCCTCACGGCGGCGGCGGACCGGGCGTCGGCCCCATCTGCTGCACTGCGGCGCTCAAGCCTTATCTGCCCGGGCATCCGGTCGTAGGAGAGTGCGGAGGCGAAGGGATCGATGCGGTCAGCGCAGCTCCTTACGGAAGCCCGCTGCTGCTCCCCATCACCCACGCATACATCAAGATGCTCGGCGCTGAAGGGCTCCGCAAGGTCACCCAGATCGCCATCCTCAACGCCAACTACATGTCGGCCAAGCTCATGCCCGAACTCGGAACCCTGTATACGGGAGCGACCGGCCGCGTGGCCCACGAATGCATCATCGACCTGCGTCATTTCAAGGCGGAATACGGAGTCGACGCCACCGACGTGGCCAAGCGCCTCATGGACTTCGGATTCCACGCCCCGACTCTCTCGTTCCCGGTCCACGAGACCCTGATGATAGAGCCCACCGAAAGCGAGCCGCTCAGCGAACTCGACCGTTTCGTGGAAACCCTGAAGACCATCGTGGCGGAATGCGAGGCCATCAAGGCCGGGACCCTCGACAAGGAGGACAATCCCGTACGAATGGCTCCGCACACCGAAGACGAAGTGTGCGCCGATACCTGGAGCCATCCCTACAGCCGCACCCAGGCAGCTTTCCCGCTGGAATGGATACGCGAAAACAAGCTCTGGCCCGCGGTCAGCCGCGTCGACAACGGCTACGGCGACCGCAACCTCGTAACTACAGTTGAATAACAATCCCTAAAACCTTTTTATACCATGAAAAAAATCATCATTTCACTCATCGCTTTGGTAGCGCTGTCGACTGCGGCCCATGCCCAGTACAACAACGCCCTCGGTATCCGTTTCGGAGCCGGTACCGCTTTCGGTGCCGAACTCTCCTACCAGGGCTATGTCAGCAACATCAACCGCGTTGAACTCGACCTCGGCGCCAGTTTCGGCAAGCATTACAACGCCATCTCCATGGCTGCCATGTTCCACTGGCACTGGTTCCTCGCAGGAGGATTTGGCTTCTTCGTGGGCCCCGGCGTACAGGCCTTCATGAGCGATTCGCACTTCGGCCTCGGAGTAGGCGGACAGGCAGGTTTCGACTACCAGTTCAATGCCCCGATCCAGATCTCACTGGACATCCGGCCGATGTACAATGTGTTCACCCAGACGGGCTTCAATTACGGAGCGGCACTGGGTCTGAGGTACGCCTTCTAGGCTGACCGAAGTTTAACCACATTGTCACTCCCGGCTTGACCGGGGGTCTGCAGCCTGCCTTTCGGGGCGGGCTGTTTTCATTTTGTCACTATATATTTTGTCAGGGCGAAAATTATTGTTAACTTGCGCGCTAAAATGGAGTTATGCTTCATATTACGTCTTTTCGGGGGCAGACTGAATGTGTGACCCCGACGGCGGAGCCTTTTTAGTAATCAGAAAAAAACAAATAACTATTCAACCTATGAAGAAAATCACTTCAATCTTCGCAATCCTCCTCTTCGGAGTCGCGTCGCTCTCGGCGCAGAACGCCTTTGTGGGAGGACACAGCGCGTGGACGTTCGCCCTTCAAGGAGGCCCGATGTACTCGATCAATGAGAATCATTTCTCCTATCGGGAACATGGCAAAGGATGGAACCTCTTTACGCTTCAGGGCGCTGCGGCCATCGGTTATGAATTCACGGAAGGACTTGGCGTACGCGTCTCAGTCGGTTACGGCAACAACGCCTCCGCAGCTAACAGCCATGATACCGGTGGCGGCTTTTACCCTTATCAGTTCAAAAGCGTCAATGCTTTTGTCGACGGAACGCTCGACCTCAACGGAAACTACGCCATAGAACAGGCCTTCCGTCCACGGCTCTATGCCGGTATCGGACTCGGACATACCTTTGGATTCACTGACGCCAAGCACCCCTGGCAGGGTCAGTATATCACAACCCTCAACAACGTGTTCGGTTTCCGGGGAGGCTTTATTGGAGAATACGATTTCACCCGTGTTTTCGGCATCTTCGTCGACCTCTGCGGAGAGGCCTATCGTGATAATTATAACGGCCTTCAGCCGACCGAGAAAGATCAGGGGTTCTTTACCGGCTATGCCGGCTTCCCTCTCGACCTTCGGTTTACGCTTTCCTTCGGCGTCATCTTCCGTATTGAAAACTAAAAATCCTTAGCCATGAAATACAGCAAAATCGTGATCGTCCTGCTGGCGGCGCTATGCTGCTTCAGCGCAATCGGACAAGAGAAATATGAGAACAAGTGGTTTGGCGGTGCAGGCGGCGGCATGAACTTCGGTACCGACGGTTTTGACCGCAGCCTTCGCGAAATCTCACACCTGGGCGCAGGTACTGCCATCGATGCCTGGGTAGGTAAACGGTTCAACGACTGGTTCGGCGTACGCGCCGGATACCAGGGCCTCGACATTTCCAAACGTTATGTAGAATACGGTCAGTACCCGTACCAATACATCCATGCCGACGCCATGCTGATGTACAACCGTTTCATCATGCCGTACGTCCACGCAGGCTTTGCCAAACTTGATAAAGGCACGCCGGCCGGCGGTGTGGGTGTCATGGTCCCTATCCATCTGAGCAAGATCATCAGCATCGTTCCCGACCTCAAGGCAACCGTATATAGCGACAAAGCTTACAACGCTGGCGACAAAGGCCTCGCGGCCAACCTTAGCGCCAACATCGGCCTGGCCGTAAACCTGGCCCGTCCCCGTCCCAAGAAGGTCGAGCCCATTTTCGTGGTGCCCGAACCGGAACCCGAACCAGAGCCTGTCGTAGTAGAGCCTGAACCGGAGCCCGAGCCGGAGCCCGAGCCGGTCAACCTGGTCGAAAAGTCCGAGGAATTCACCGCCAAGATCGCAGGCATCACCCTCTTCGACTTCGACAAGTCCTTCATCCGCAAGGAGGCCTTCCCTGTACTCGACGAGATCGCCCAGTGGCTGATCGACAATCCTGAGCGCACCGCCCTCATCGACGGCTACACCGACAAGCGAGGCAGCGACGAATACAACATGGGTCTGTCGCAGCGGCGCGCCGACTCCGTCATGAACTACCTGGTCGGTAAGGGCGTCGAAAAGAGCAGGCTTACCGCAGTTGGCCACGGCAAGGGACACTTCACCGAAGGCAACACCACCGAGGAAGTGTACCAGCAGAACCGCCGTGTGGTAATCACGCTGCAGTAAACGAAGTCACAATATGCAAAACAGGCGCATACCGGATCCGTGTGTGTGCCTGTTTGTATTTCTGATTTGACCGTCCCATACCGATGCCCCTGGAAAACAACAATCTCATTACGGTAACTTCTCCTCTGTTGCCAGACCTTGACGAATTCCGAGAATTACTGAAAGATATTTGGAATTGCAAATGGGTGACAAACAATGGCCGTTTCCATAATTTGCTGGAAACGGCGCTTTGCGAATACCTTAAAGTGCCTTACATCAGTCTTTTCACAAATGGTACCCTTCCCTTGCTGACAGCTTTACAGGCACTTAGGATTACCGGAGAAGTCATTACCACCCCTTTCAGTTTCGTGGCTACGACCCATTCCATCTGGTGGAATCACTGTAGACCGGTCTTCGTAGACATTGACCCCAAGACAGGCAATCTTGACCCGAACAAGATAGAAGCCGCGATCACTCCTTCTACAACCTGCATCTTGCCGGTCCACTGTTACGGAAACCCGTGCGACACATCAGGAATCAACGAAATCGCAGAGAAATGTGGCTTGAAAGTCATTTATGATGCAGCCCACGCTTTTGGAGTTGAAAAGGACGGCGTCTCCATTTTGAAACAAGGGGATATGTCCACCCTTAGTTTTCATGCCACAAAAGTGTTCAATACCGCAGAGGGAGGTGCGCTGATCATTCACGATGAAGAGATGAAAAGGAGAGTGGACAACCTCAAAAACTTCGGCATAACCAACGAAGTCACTGTGGTAGGGCCAGGCATCAACGGAAAAATGGACGAAATCCGCGCCGCTTACGGCCTTTTGAACTTAAAACAAGTGGATGAAGCCATCAACAAGCGCCGACAGGTAGCAATTCACTATCAGGATGCGCTTAAAGGTGTCTCCGGTATCAGTTGTTTCAGCGATATGCCCGGTGTCCGTCATAATTATTCTTATTTCCCGATTTTTGTAAATGCTGAAGAATATGGAATGACGAGAGACGAGTTGTACGACAAGTTGAAAGACCACAACATCTTTGGACGCCGCTATTTCTACCCGCTTATCAGTTCTTTCAGCACATACAGCGGCCTGCCAAGTGCGAGCAGGGAGAACCTGCCCAATGCGCATAGGATGGCGGAAAGTGTAATTTGTCTGCCGATGCACCATGGGCTTTCCGAAGAGGAAATATACCATACTATCGATATTATAAGATCGTAGAATAAAACCCTGACAATGAGCAAGAAATTAATGCTGCTGGGAGGGATACGTTATTTGCTACCCGTTATACAAGCAGCGCATCAGCAGGGTTACTATGTCATTACGGCCGATTACCTGCCGGACAACATTGCTCACCGATATTCCGACGAATATGTTAACGTCAGCATCGTAGATAAAAAAGCCGTCTTGGCTGTTGCTAAAGAAAGACACATCGATGGCATTATGTCGTTCGGCGTTGATCCAGGAGTTGTCAGTGCCGCCTATGTACAAACAGAATTGGGGCTCCCTTCTTTTGGGCCTTTCCAATCCGTGGAGATTCTGCAGAACAAGGACAAGTTCCGTACTTTTTTAAGAGACAATCATTTCAACGTTCCCTATTTCAAGAGTTACGGCTCACTACAAGATGCGGGCAGAGATAAATCAGAATTCAATTATCCTGTCATCGTCAAGCCTACTGATTCGGCAGGCAGCAAAGGGGTTTCGCGCGTAGACAGGGAAGATCAGCTGTTGCCCGCAATAGAATCAGCTTTTAACTATTCATTTTCCGGTCACATCATCATAGAAGAGTTCATCGAGAAAAAAGGATGTTCTTCCGACACGGATTGCTTCTCCATTGACGGCAAACTATCTTTTGTAAGTTTTTCAGCTCAACGTTTTGATCCGGAAGCGCCAAATCCGAATACTCCATCAGCTTATTCTTGGCCTTCTACATTTACCGATGCTGAAGAACGTTATCTCACATCTGAAATCCAGCGGCTTATCTCCCTTTTAGGAATGAAAACACTGGTTTACAACGTAGAAACCCGGGTTGGCATCAATGGTATACCCTATATTATGGAACTGACTCCTCGCGGAGGCGGCAACCGCCTCAGCGAGATGCTCCGCTATGCTACTGGGGTCGATATGATAACAGCCATTACTCGGACGGCTGTTGGAGATCCGATAGGTCCGATTGAGCAGAAGGATTACAATGGGCATTGGGCAGAAATCATTCTGCATTCCAACAAACAAGGGAGGTTCCAATCAATTCAAATCGATCACACAATTCCCGCAGAAATTATAGAGAAGGATCTGTGGGTGAAACCAGGGGATTATATTCACGCCTTTAACGGGGCCAATGATGCGATCGGCACACTAATCTTACGTTTCGATGATGCCGAGAAAATGGAATACTACATTTCTCACTATCTAGAATGGTTAATTATGAAAGTTCTATAATTGACGCTATCGGAGGCTACTTTGAACTGGCGGAATTAGAGAAAGGCGAATTCCCACTCTCTGATGGAATTCTTTTGAATTCAGGGAGAAATGCCTTGGAGTACATCCTTAGGTCAATCGGTAAAGTTAATCGAGTCTATATTCCATTTTATACCTGTGAGGTGGTGCTAGAGCCTATTCGTAAGCTCTGCATTTCATGGACTTGTTATCATATTACATCTGCACTTGAGATTGATGAAGACCTATCTCCTGCAGAAGGAGAGTATATCATTGCCAACAATTATTTTGGGATCAAAGATGCCTACATCCAGCAACTGGCAGAGCGATATGGCCATCATTTGATTGTAGATTGTGCTCAAGCATTGTTCGCCAAAACAATCCCCGGTATCAAAGTTTTCTATAGTACCCGTAAATATGTTGGCGTAGCTGATGGGGGTGTCGCCTACTTGGGGGATGATTGCAGATACCCCGTAACGGTTAAAGAGGCCGACTGCACCAACAATCACGACAGTCATCTTTATCTCCGTAAACAATTCGGGGCCGAAGCAGGATATAATGAATTCAAGAATAATGAAATAAAATTGAGCAATCAACCAATTCGGTGGATGTCTGATAAAACCAGAGACATATTGGAACACATTGATTATGATTCTATCCAAAAAAAAAGAAACAGCAATTTTGCCATTCTTCATGAATCATTGAACGTTTTTAATCATCTGACAATATCGGATTGGCATTCGTTTTCATGCCCAATGCTTTATCCATTGTTTACACAAGATGCCCAAAGTCTTCGACAACACTTAATCGCCCATAAAATATATGTCGCCAAATACTGGCCGGTAATGCCATTTCTTTTGAATCAAAGTCTCGAATGGACACTGGTTGAAGGAATTGTACCTATACCGTGCGACCAAAGGTATGGGGAAAATGAAATGAATTACATTATTACTAATATCTTAACTTGGTATGAAAAAAAGAATCATCATTTTCGGAGCGACAGGTAATGTAGGATCATATGTTTTCAAGTATGCCACAGACTATTTCAACCCAGAAGAATATGAAGTAGTTGCTTCTGGACGGCGGGAAACTGATTTCTTTTCAAAAAGAGGTTTTCAATACTATCCAGTCGATATCTCAAAAGCCGAAGATTTCAACAAACTTCCTCAGAATAATATTTATGCGATTATATACCTGGCAGCTCAGATTCCTTCTTATATGTCCGGATATCATCCGGAAAAATACATTCAAGCAAACATTTTAGGAGCTTATAATGTGTTGGAGTATTGTCGGAAAGTTAAAGCTGATCGCATTCTTTTTTCCACAACCGTATTTGATATTTCGCTTACAGCTGAACCCGGCAGGGTTTTATCTCCAAATGAACCATTAAACTTCAGTTATAAAGGAGATCATGCAATATACGTTATTTCAAAGAATACCGCGATCGAATTGATCAAGCATTATCATGCGGAATATGGCCTTAAATATTTCATTTTCCGCTTCCCCACCATCTATAATTATAGCCCTTACCATTACTATCATCC
Organism: Bacteroidales bacterium; assembly: GCA_017430365.1. Classification (GTDB taxonomy): domain Bacteria; phylum Bacteroidota; class Bacteroidia; order Bacteroidales; family UBA932; genus Cacconaster. The sequence continues at coordinate 392,563 of JAFRNC010000002.1, forward strand.
AAACGGAATCAAGACTTTACGTCCCGTATACCGTATGATAGAACTCGCCAAGAAAGGAGAGCCAATAGAATTATGGGGCGATCCGAACTATGCCAAAGACATGGTTCATGTGTATGACTGCGCTCAAATGTTATGTAAAGCCGTAGAAGTTGATCGGGAAATCGGCTTCTACAATGTTGGCACCGGCATACCGGTCACACTCAAAGAACAAATTGAAACTATCATCAAAGTCTTTTCACCAGAAGATCATCCTTCCCCTATCATTTATTGCCCCGATAAACCTTGTGGCGGTGGATTCTTAATGGATGTGAGTAATGCAAAAGAAGAACTGGGTTACGAGCCACAATATGATTGCCTAGCTCTTTTCATGGACTATAAAAGAGAAATGGAAATTAATCGGTTTAAGGAGTTGCGAGGAGAACAAATCTGATGAAAGAGATCATTCCTCTGGTTAGTATCTGCTGCGTCGTCTATAACCACGAAAAGTTTTTAAAGCAGTGTCTTGAAGGTTTTTTGATGCAACAGACAGAATTTGATTTCGAGATCATAGTACACGACGACGCGTCAAAGGACCGGTCTCAGTCTATTATTCGAGATTATTGCCAACAATATCCCGCTCTTTTTCGGGCTATTTTGCAAACGGAAAACCAGTTTTCCCAGGGTAGACGCATACTGCCAATTCTACTTCAAAATGCCCGGGGCAAATATTTCGCCCTCTGCGAAGGAGACGACTACTGGACGGATCCGTTAAAACTTCAAAAGCAAGTTGATTATATGGAGAAGCATGATGATTGCTACATGAGTACGCATGCTTCTTTTTGGGAAGTTGATGGTAATCTTGTGACAAGAGGTTGCCAATACGAAGATGAGCGAGATTTGACAACGGACGAAGTGATCCGCAATGGCGGTCTGTATCTTGCTACCGCTTCTCTTATATTCCGTAGAGAGTTGCTTGATTCCAAGCCCCAGTGGATGAAAAAGGCCGATATTGGAGACTATCCTTTACAAATATGGGGCTCTGTCCGCGGAAAACTTCACTATTTTCCACAGCAAATGTGCGTTTATCGATACCAGGTACCTGGATCATGGACTGATAACCTAAGGAAAACCGGTATCAATACGCAACACCTTCTTACCGAAGTCGCATGGCTGAAAAGTTTTGATGAAGAAACCAAGCACCAGTACTCTGAAGCTGTCTATAGCCATCTTTTACCTTTTTGTCGCGAACTGTACTATTCCAAACAGATTTCTGTTTTCGAATATCTTCGCGCTTTGAGGAAATCTCAACCACACTCCTTTTTATTGTTTCTATTCCAAAAGTTTTTCACGCGTTTGGGGGCATTCTTCAAACGCCTTTTTGGAATATAACGATAGGATTCCTTTGTCTATATAGGATAGCGATGAAGAAAGTCATTACCTACGGAACCTTCGATCTGCTTCATCAGGGGCATATCAATCTGCTCCGTCGCGCCAAAGAATTAGGGGATTATCTCATTGTCGGGGTAACCAGTGACAGTTTTGACCGGGGACGCGGCAAGTTGAATGTGAAGAACAATGTGTTGGAACGCGTCGAAGCTGTCAAGAAAACCGGGTATGCCGATGAAGTGATCATCGAAGATTATCTGGGACAAAAAATCGATGATATCCAGCGATATGAAATTGATGTTTTTGCTATCGGCTCTGATTGGACGGGCAAGTTCGATTATCTGAAAGAATATTGTGATGTGGTCTATCTTCCTCGTACCGAGGGGATTTCGAGCACTCAACTTCGAGCGGAAAGTCAAAATTCAATCCGAATCGGCATCATCGGGTCAGGGCGCATCGCCAGGCGTTTTGTGCCTGAAACAAAAGTGGTAAGCGGCGCTGACGTTGTCGCTGTCCTGAATCCGGACAAGGACGAGGCGGAGTCCTTTGCGCGACTATTCAGCATTGAAGCCTTTGATTCTTTTGAGGCCTTTATCAAGCAGGTGGATGCGGTGTATGTCGCATCTCCTCACTTGACACATTATCCTTATGTAAAGCAATCTCTTCTGGCAGGCAGGCATGTATTGTGCGAAATCCCGATGGTGTTGTCGGGCAATGAAGCAAAGGAACTGTACGACTTGGCCTCAAACCAGAACCTGGTTCTGCTTGAAGCCAGCAAAACGGCTTTTTGCCCGGCTTTCAACCATATCGTTACTCTTGTCAAGAGCGGCGTGATCGGCGATGTTGTCGACGTGAAGGCTTCACTTTCCAAGATGGTTGCCCCACCTACGCGAGAACTTGATCCCCGTCAAGCCGGCGGCGCTTTACATGAACATGCTTCGCTTACGATGCTGGCCATTGTCAAGATACTGGGGATCGAATACTCAGACGTGCACTTTTATTCCAAAATGGAGGACGGGGTGGACATCTATACCAAGGCTGTCATCAATTACCCCCATGCCACTTCTTCGGCGACATTAGGCATCGGTATCAAAACAGAGGGCAACCTGGTTATCTCCGGAACGAAGGGATACATCTATGTCCCCGCCCCTTGGTGGCTGACTGATTTCTTCGAAGTGCGCTACGAAGACCAGACCAAGAACCGGAAATACTTTTACAGTTATGACGGAGAAGGACTCCGGTATGAAATCCAGGAGTTTCTTTCAATGATTGTCAACGGACGCCGTGATTCATATCGGCTTCGTCGCGAAGAGAGTATCGCCATAGCAGGTTTGATCGACGCTTTTCATAACAATCAATGGTTGACACTTCTTTAAACAAAATCCATTCTGCCCTTATTGTTGGAGGGGCCAGTGGCATCGGCCTGGCAATCGCCGTCCTGTTGGCTTCAAGAGAAACAACAAACCGAGTCTTTGTCGTTGACAAGAATCCCTTCCCGGAACCGTACCGGCACCCCAAGATTGAAAGCAAGGTGTTTGACCTGCGTACGGAAGACTATTCTTTCTTCGATCAATTCACAATTGTCGATACTTTGATGATTACCGCCGGTTTCGGAAAACTGGCCCACTTCCATGACTTGACAGAACAGTACATCATTGATTCCTTTCAAGTCAATACGTTGCCCGTACTCAGGTTGGTCAAAAGGTTTTATCCCAGATTGGAAAGCCCGGAACCTTTCCAGTGTGGCGTTATGGTAAGTATTGCTGGATTCCTTTCTTCTCCGCTCTTTTCGGTATATGGATCAACGAAAGCGGCGTTACGGTCTTTCATTGAAAGTGTGAATGTAGAGTTGACCAAGGCTGGTTCCCGAAACAGGATTTTGAATGTGTCACCCGGATTCATAAAAGGGACGGGGTTTTATCAGAAAGCAACAGATATTTCCGTTACCAAAGATCTTGCACTGGAAATCATTACGCATCTTGAAGCTCATGATGATCTGTTCATTCCTGATTATGAAAGCGTCTATCAGGAAGTTTTAGAGCGATATCATGCAGACTTCCGGAAAGAGGGGTTGCATAGCTATGATTACAAATTGTCAAGAATGTAATTTATGAAACCCCTTGCGGAGACAGCTTTATACAGTTTCTATTTCAGGTCTTTTATACTCAGAAAAAAAAGACTCGATCATGATTTGGTGTTACGCCGAATACGGAAAAAGGGAATTGCCTCTGTGGCTTTCATCGTTTCGTCGTTGCCAATGTGGCGAGGACAGGGGCTTTTGGATTTGCTTCTGAAGGATTCTCGATTTAAAGTATCTGTCATGCTTCTCCCTTTCGCCAGCTATTCGTCACATGAAAAAGAAGAATGTCTTCAAAATATTCATGCCTATTTCGCAGGAAAAGGTATTCCTGTTGAAGATTTGGGCAAAAGAGATTGCCCCGAACAGTATCTGCGGGAGGTATTGAATCCTGATATCCTCTTTTATCCGCAACAATACTATTGGTTGTACGAGAATGGATTGGACAGTTTTAAGTTCGAAGACAAGTTGTTATGTTTCATTCCATATAGCCTCAATATTATTAACGAGCCTTGGATTTTCAACCAAAGATTCAGCAATGTTGCCTGGCGTTTATTCTATCCAACGCCTTTTGACAAAGAGGCCGCAGAAAAGTATGCTCTCAACAAAGGACAGAATGTCAGAGTTGTAGGAAACCCTACAGCGGATTTATTCTTGGCAAACAGTCATGTTTATGCTTGGAAATCACAGGAGAAGGTCAAGAAAAAAATCATTTGGGCGCCGCATTTTTCTATCGAGGAGGGAGGATTTATCTACAGGGGGTCCTTTTTATTGATATATAATGAAATGTTGCAGATAGCCAAGCGTTATCGCGACCATTTCCAATTTGTCTTCAAACCTCACCCCCGCTTAGCCACGGAATTATACAAGCATCCGGACTGGGGAAAAGAACGGACAAATGCTTACTATCAAGAATGGGCGGTGGGAGAGAACACCCAGTTGGAAACAGGTAGTTATATTGACTTGTTCATGACTTCTGACGCCATGATTCACGACTGCGTCTCCTTTACGGCAGAATATCACTATTCTCATAATCCGACTTTCTTTTTCACCACAAATATCGAGCAAACGGAGAGGCAACTGAACACATTGGGGTTAAATGCATTACACGCGCACTATATCGGCTCGGAAACGCAAGATATTATTGATTTCTTAGAGAATGTAGTATTGAATGGTAACGATTCCATGAAAGATACTCGACAAGCCTTTTTCAATCATTACCTTCTTCCGATTGACGGCAGAAGTGTGGCCGAAAATATTCATCAGGAAATCGTAACCTCAATTTGGAATTGATGCTGTTGTAACATGTCAGACGACCTGAAACAAAAAACCGTTACTGGCGTTTCCTGGAGTTTCGTCGAGCAGATTCTTACCCGCGGTGTAAACTTTATCATCGGCATCATCCTGGCCAGGCTGCTTTCTCCGACGGATTATGGGCTGGTTGGGATGTTGGGTATCTTTATAGCAATTTCCCAACTCTTCATAGATGGAGGATTGGCGGGGGCGCTTGTCAGGACCAAGAATCCCAGTCAAGAGGATTTTTCTACGGTTTACCTCATCAATCTGATTATGAGCGTCGTGTTCTATGCAATCCTTTTTGCTGTCGCACCCGCTGTTGCCTCTTTCTACGAACAGCCTCTCCTCAAGAACTTGCTTCGTGTCACGTCGCTTCTGCTTATCATCGGCGCCATCTCTTCCGTTCAGGGAGTCTTGCTGACCATTCGTGTCGATTTCAAATCCAAGACCATCATTTCGTTAATTACCGCTATTTTCTCCGGCGCTCTGGGCATTATCTGCGCTTATCGGGGGATGGGGGCATGGGCGTTGGTCGCGCAATCGCTTGCTTCTGCTCTTGCCGGAACCGTTGCGACATTAGCTTTCGTCCGATGGTTCCCCAGACTTGTTTTTTCAAAGGAATCGTTCAAACGCCTGTTTTCATACAGTTCAAAGATGCTGGTCGCCACGCTGATTAGTATTATTTACGACAATGCCTATCCGCTTGTCATTGGCAAACGATTCACTGCCGCCGATGTCGGACAGTATTCTCAAGCCGGCAAATTTCCAGGTGTGGCAAACGGAACCATTGCCGGCGCATTGAGCCGTGTCTCTTTTCCTGTGCTCAGCCAGATTCAAGATGATGACGAGCGGTTGTTGCGCGTATATGAAAAATACATCCAACTGGCATGCTTCATCATTTTCCCTGTATTGATGGGTCTATGCGGATGTGCCAGGCCGATTGTCTCGTTTCTTCTGACTGACAAATGGCTGGACTGTGTGCCACTTATGCAGATTATCTGTTTCGGATTACTGACGAATGCTATCACTATCATCAATTTGAATTTATTATATGTCAAAGGGCGGTCCGACCTTGTCCTGCGTCTGGAAATCATAAAGAAATCCTTTGCTTTCGGCATCCTTTTCCTGACGATGTTCTTCGATATCACGGTCATGTGCATCGGTCAGGCTGTTTATGGAATTATCGCACTTTATTTCAATACCTATTATACTAAGAGAATTTTGGGCTATTCGTTTGCCCAGCAAGTCAAGACGGCAGCTCCTTATTTGTTGGTTTCGCTCATTGTTCTGGCTGAGGCATATCTCGTCTCATCGCTGATTGACAACAACTTAGTCTCACTGATCGTCGCTTTAACCGTTTGCCCACCCACCTACTGGCTCATCTCAAAAGCAGCCAATCTCTATGCCTATCGCGAGACAAAAGAATTAGTAACGGCACGATTCCCCACCATCGGCCATTGGCTTTAATTTGACGATATCTTGAATTCGGGTCCCATCCTATCGGTTATCATCCCGCTCCACAACACAGAGAAGTACATCGGTGACTGCCTCTCTTCCATCGTTGACAATGCGGTTAACAAGACGCTTTACGAAGTGATTGTCATTGATGACGGCTCAACGGACGCATCCACAAAGATTGTTGGGGATTACTGTATTCATTATCCCAACGTTTCCTGCCATACACAGGAAAATCGGGGTGTCAGCGCTGCGCGCATGAGAGGAACTGCTCTGGCGAAAGGTGCCTATATCTGGTTCATTGACAGCGATGACTGGATTGAGAAAGACGCATTGTCCAAAGTGATCAATTATCTTGATGACCCCAAGGATATCGACATACTGATAGCTCCTTTTTGCCTGAGATTCCCTGACAAACAATACGACTTTATTGCCCCTGTTATCACGGAGCCTTCCTTTGTAACAGGGAAAGAACTCCTTCGCACGAGACAGTATATTTTCGTCGGCCCCCCGTATTTTGTTTTCAAGCGGCATTTTCTGGAAGATACTTGGCTGTACTTTCCAGATCACACTCGATTTGAAGATGAGTATTTCTCAAGGGTGCTGCTTTATCGGGCGGATAGAATTCACATTCTCACTGAGCCGCTGTACAATTATCGACAGAATGACAATTCTTTCATGCATTCCTGTGACATTCAGGCAGCCCCTTATTTCATCGAAGTTTATGGACACCTGAAACGATTTGTCGATGCCGAGGTTGAAACAAATGACAAAAGTTGGTTCTATTACAACATCACTTCCTTTCTCCTGGAGAGCATTATCCGTAATATCGGCCAAGTCAATACCAACGGTTTTGCCTCTTTTCGCCGGAAGAGCCTTCCCTTTATTCGACGGGAGTTTCTAAAGAACTTGTCTCACTTCCCGATTAAAGAGCAAATACTGGGATTGTACTTGTTATTCTTTCCAAAGTCCTATTACAAGATAATGAAAAGACATAACGAAAAGAAAATATCCTTGGCATGACCGACGAATTGGTAAGTGTTATCATTCCGAATTATTGCCATTCGGGTTACCTGGAGCAACGTCTTGACTCTGTGCTCAATCAGACATATCAAAACATAGAAGTGATCATTCTTGATGATGCATCAGACGACAATGGAGCCAGTCAAGCAATCATTGAACGATATCGGTCTCATCCGAAGGTAAGCAACATCATTTACAATGCCGTCAACTGTGGATCTCCCTTCCTGCAATGGGAAAAGGGTCTTAGTCTCGCGCAGGGCAATTGGATATGGATAGCGGAAAGTGATGATTTTTGTGAATTGAATTTTTTGCAGACTTGCCTGGATTTCATTTCACGCTCGGATTCCGTTTCTTTTGTATATTGCCGATCCTGTCTAATTGACGCAGAAGGTCATCTTACGGGATATGCACCCGCTGCACCAGGCGGCCTGTATGAAGGCCCAGCATTTATCAGCAATTTCATGACCGCCGGGTCTTCTGTTTGGAATGCATCAGCGGTATTGTTCAAAAGGGCAAAGGCAATAAAGTGCATTGACAAGATTTTGGATTTCAAGGCAGCTGGAGACTATTACTTCTGGTGTCTTCTGGCCGAAACAGGCGATGTCGGCGTCATTGATGAGCCCTTGAATTATTTCAGGCAGCACGATGGGAAAGTTACGCCCAAACGCAGCATCGATGGAACGGAAGACCACGAGGTTATTCAAATTCTTCATTATCTGGACAGTAAACACTATTTGAAAGGTATTGCGCGTTTTCGCAGTATGCGCCATTATTTCCATCGGCTTTTTGGCTGGGGTTACACGAGCGAAGCTTTACGGAAACAACTTCTTCGGGAATATTCAGAAATCGCCACTATGCCTGTCTTGTTTTACAGACTTGATTTTTTCCTGTACCGTTTCTTCCGTTATTTGGTAAGAGTATTTGGATCATGAAAGATCCCATTCACATCCTTTGTGCTTCAGATGATGCTTATGTGCCGTATTACGGTATCATGATGACGTCCCTGTTTGAAAATAACAGGACAGAGCATTTTTCTGTCCATATGATGACTAGTGGATTGAGAGAAGAAGCCGTCTCTCTTCTCCAAGGAGTAGTCAAGTCTTATGCCAATGAGATTCACTTTCTCACGATTGATGATTCCCTTTTTGCCGACTGCCCCATCCGGCCGGGTGACCATGTCACTTTGGCTACGTATTACCGACTGATTGCTGCCAACGTTTTACCAGACAGTATCAGCAAAGTATTATGGTTAGACGGAGACATGATTGTCAACAATGCTATCCGTCCACTTTGGGAAACAGAATTGAATGGTTTTGCGATTGCCGCCGTGACGGATGAGTCGTACACGAATCCGGATTTATATCAACGGCTGCAGCTGGACTCATCGATTCCTTACACCAGCGCCGGCGTTTTGCTGATCAATCTGGATTACTGGAGGATGGTGCAGGCTTCAAACCGTTTCATAGAATGTATACGCCATAAAAGCGAAAGTCTCCTTTTCCATGACCAGGACACACTGAACATCGTGCTCCAAAATGAAAAGAAAAGGCTTCCTTTGACATGGAATTTCCAAAGCGGCTTTTTCACTTCCTGGTATTATCCTTATTATCCTGCCCCTTTTCAACAAGAGATCCTCCAAGCTGCGGAAAACCCCGGCATCATACACTACACGGGACCCACGAAACCCTGGTTCAAGAACAGTCTTCATCCATATCGTGCCTATTTTGAGAAGTACAAGGCGTTGTCCCCTTGGAAAGGACTCCCGAACAACAGTTTCGGACCGATAAAAGACTTTCAGGACTGGACTGGAAAGGTTTTACGGATGATGAAATTGCGTCCGTCATCCTATATCATTAAAGACCACAACCCCTGATGCAGGAACTTTCCCGTCAATCCATTCATTCTCGAGCGATTGATTTCCTTCGTTTCCCGATGGCTGCCCTCGTCGTGCTGCTTCACACGGCCGCCCTGGGCGTGGGGAGTACACATCCTGTGTATTCTACCCTGTGCATTGTGCTCGGGCGGGGGATCTGCCGGGTTGCCGTTCCATGTTTCTTCCTGATTTCCGGATTCCTGTTCTTCTCCCAACTCGAGGATAAATGGAATACAGATGTTTGGATTGGCAAAATAAAAAAGCGGATAAAGACGTTGCTGATTCCGTATCTTCTCTGGAACATAATCGCCGCCCTTGCTATATGGGGATATCGTTGGGGTTTTGCTAGAATGCATGGGGAAACATACCCTACCCTGCTTGATCATATCATACAAGCGCGGGGGTTGTGGGATTCGTCCGGAGGTCTTCCGTTTGACGGCCCCCTGTGGTTTATCCGCCACTTGATCATCTTCGTCTTGGCCGCCCCATTGGTATGGCTCTTTATCAAATATCTCCGTATCTGGGGATTATTGGCTTTGACTCTGGTATTCATCGTCATAGGCCACATCCCTGAGGGTGTGGTTTTCTTTGCCGCAGGAGCCTGGTTCAGGATTGAAAAAAAGAACATGCTTAACGAGTTTGACCGTTTGAAATATATAATGACCGCACTGGCTGTCCTTTCTCTCGTTGCCCTGACTCTCACGTTCAGAAGCCAACCAGGCCTTTACCGGATATTCAGCAGCGTGTTCGTCATTTCCGGTACGTCGGTTTTCTTCCTTCTTGCCGGGAAACTGGTTGAAAAAGGGGTAATGCTCCCTCCTCTGCTGGTCCATAGCGGCTTCTTTATTTTTGCGGCACATAACATATTGATACTCCACGATTTTTCACACTGGATCATCTTACACATGCTGCCTTTCCAAGGAGAATGGATGGAATGCGTCGACTTGTTTCTTAGACCCAGTATCGCCATAATTATCTGTCTTTTGCTTTATAAGGTAATGGGGCTGATTACGCCCAGGGCACTCTCCCTTCTGACAGGAGGAAGAGGCTGACAGAAAGAGATGACACACGCCTGGCTCATAATCGCTCACAATGAATTCGATATCCTCCGGCGGCTGGTATCGGCTCTGGATGATGAGCGGAGCGATATCTTCATCCATTTCGACAAGAAGGTCAAAAATCTGCCGGAAATCCGGACTTCCAAAAGTCACCTGATTATCCTGGATAACCGAATCGATGTCCGATGGGGCGCAGTTTCACAAATCGAATGTGAACTTGCATTGTTCCAAGCCGCGGTGCAACAAGGATCATACGATTACTACCACATTGTTTCCGGGGTGACATTGCCACTTAAGCGGTTCGATGAAATCGATGCATTCTTCCAAACCACGGCAGGTAAATCCGTATTCACTGGGCTCTGCAAGGATACCCCATATCAAGAAACCTTAAAAATGCGACGTTACAATCTGTTCCTCCGGAATTACACTTCGGGGAAGCGCCTTCTCCGGATCGCCAGCCAATTAGGCTGGAAAAGTGCCATCGCATTGCAACGCCTCCTGCATATCGAAACAAATCGGGGACAGCTATTTTATAAAGCCAGCAATTGGTTGAGTTTAACAGATGAAGCGGTAAGGTTTATTCTTCAGAGGAAACAAGAAATATTAAAAAGATATCGATGGAGTTTCTGCGGCGACGAATATTTCGTCCCTTCCGAACTGATGGCTTCGCCCATGAAAGACTACGTTTTAAACAGCGACCGCTATTTGTATCGGGAAATTGTACGTTCTACGGCTACAACTTATCACTTGGAGGACTTGCAGAAACTATCAGCGACCGGGAGCCTGTTTGCCCGTAAGTTCACATACAGTTAATTCAGTTTTCCACTTCAATCATTTAATGAAACCCTACGACTACCTGATTGTCGGTTCCGGCCTTTTCGGCGCCACCTTCGCTTACCGGGCAAAGCAGGCCGGCAAGCGATGCCTTGTCATTGACAAGCGCCCGCATTCCGGCGGGAATGTACACTGTACGTGTATTGAGGGCATCAACGTGCATCAATATGGCGCACACATTTTCCATACCTCCGATAAGACAATATGGGATTTCGTCAACTCATTCGTCCCGTTCAACCGTTATACGAACAGCCCTGTTGCCAACTATTACGGCAAGCTTTACAATTTGCCGTTCAATATGAACACTTTCTATCAGATGTGGGGCGTAGCGGAACCGGAAGAAGCACTAAAGGAGATTGATAAACAGCGGGCAGAAGCACAGGCGGCATTGGCTGCCGCGGGAGTGAAGGAACCCCGTAACCTCGAAGAGCAGGCGCTTCTTCTTGTAGGGCGTGATATTTATGAACGCTTGATCAAAGGATATACTGAAAAGCAATGGGGCCGCGATTGCCGCGACTTGCCGGCTTTTATCATCAGGCGGCTTCCTGTCCGTTTCGTATTCGATAATAATTACTTCAACGACAAGTATCAGGGTATTCCCGAAGGTGGGTACAACAAACTGATCGACAGCCTGTTGAAAGGCATTGATGTTCGTCTTGGCGCTGATTTCTTCGAAGACCGCAGTTTTTGGGAAGGATTGGCCGACCATCTGGTCTATACGGGCAGAATAGATGAGTTCTACGATTACCGCTTCGGGAAACTGTCATATCGCTCTGTCCGTTTCGAAACAGAAACATTGGACACGCCAAACTATCAGGGCAACGCTGTCGTAAACTATACCGACCGTGAAACGCCATTTACCAGAATCATTGAGCACAAGCATTTCGAATCTTTCGGGCAAGCTGTTTATGAAAATCCGCGCACTGTCATTTCCAGGGAATACCCTGCGGAATGGCGTGAAGGCATAGAACCTTTTTATCCGGTCAACGATGCCAGGAACTCTGATCTTTACAAGCAATACCAAACTCTTGCCCAGGCGGAACCAGGCATAATCTTCGGCGGGCGTTTGGCTGAATATAAGTATTACGATATGGCCCCGGTCATAGGCCGCGCCCTCTCCGCATCAGAATCACTTTGATACCAATCTCCATTGAATATGAATCATCCATCATGTAAAGTTCTGGTCTGTTGCCACAAACCGGATGTCTTTGCGACACAGGACCCTTTCTACCCGATACATGTCGGTAAAGCGATTTCCCAGGTGGACTTGGGAATACTGGGAGATGATACCGGCGATAACATAAGTTCCAAGAACGGCAGTTATTGTGAATTGACAGGATTGTATTGGGCTTGGAAGAACCTGAAAAATGTTTCCGTAATCGGGCTTTGCCATTACAGGCGTTACTTCGATTTCTACAGTCAGGGAAGGCACGGCTTTCCTTATACTTCGTTTAAGACAAGTCAGTTCCAGGATCTGAAACTGGATATTCCCGAGTCGGTACTTGAACAGGTAAATGAAGGCGCTGTCGTAATGGCTAAATCAGAAAATTTCAGGCACTCGCTTTTTCAAGACTATTGTGAATGCCACATCAGTGATGATATCCGGACATTAAACATCATCGTACAGGCGACCCAGTCACAAGAATTCAAAGATGCCTTTTTCAAGGTGATCTACCAAGGCAATCACTTAAGGCATTACAATATGTTCTTAATGAATTGGGAATCGTTCGACCGGTACTGTTCCTGGCTTTTCCCGTTGTTGGAAGAAGCAGAAAAAAGCATCGACATCTCACACTATAACCCGACGCAAAAAAGGATATTCGGATACATGTCCGAGAGGCTGATCAACGTATGGGTCGAAGCCACTCATTGCAAGATCATTGAAAAACCAGTCCTGTGGTTCAATGACAAGGAAGACAGATTGAGCCAATATCCTTTATTCCGATATCGGCTGAGAGTACTTGTCAATAATATTGCACATTTCTTCTCAAAACCCAGGAACCCCCAATAGTCCATCATGATTCTGTCTAGGACCTTTGTCTGGCGAAAATTGCGTGAATGCAAGATCCTTATGCAGCACAAGCGGGTGGCAGGCATATGCGAAGGCCTCATAGACGGGTACCGCAGGAATCCATGGAGCTATGATATATCTGCAAAAAAAGACCTGGGCACAGACAAGATTATCTGGCAGTATTGGGCACAGGGGTTTGACAATGTGCCGGCGGTCGTACAACAATGTTTGGAATCCGTAGAAAAGAATGCCGAAGGATATGTACTGGTCAGGTTGACGGATGATAATCTGTCAGACTATCTGGATCTTCCCGCCTTTGTTCAACAAAAAAGGGTTTTGTTCTCCAAAGCGCACTTTTCTGACATTCTGAGACTGATGCTTCTCAGGACATATGGCGGCATCTGGCTGGATGCCACAGTCATGCTGTCCGGACCGATTCCATCTGATTACAGGGAAAACGGCCTTTTTTTCTTTCGCCGGGATCCGGCAGAGCCAAACCGGAATTATTGGCAGAACACCTATGCCTATTATTTCGGATGGGCGAAAGGCTTCCGCGTCAATATGCTAAACAGTATTCTTTTGGCTAAACCCGGCAACACGACTGTTTCTGATTGGTGTAACCTGATGTTACAATGGTGGAAGACAAATGATTCACTTCCCGATTATTTTTTCTTCCAGATCCTGAGCGATGTGTATGGCTACCCGGATGGAATGCCGCTTGTCAGCGACACGCTGCCCCACTATCTTCAGCAGTCTATCAATGACCCAAGTTTCAATTTAATGTCCCACGAAGAAATCCTCAGGAAGATTCCTATCCATAAACTGACATACAAGTAAAATGACTGCCAAAGAACGACTACTCGAATGGATAATCCGACCGGAACGATTCTATGTCTGCAGATACTTACGGTTTCTCAGGAAAGAAGAGAAATATACTTTTTCCAACCCAAACAAATTCATGGCCTACTGGTACAAGGCCAGAAAGAACAGACTCGGATCGCGGCTCGGATTCATCATCAGCGCCGGATGTTTCGATGAAGGGCTGGTTATCGAGCATTACGGGTCTGTCATTGTCAATCCTAAATCACGAATAGGGCGCAATTGCAAGATTCACGGGAACTGCTGTATAGGAAGCAACGGCGGTTATCCTGATGACTCTCCCGTAATCGGAGACAATGTCGACATAGGCCAAGGCGCACAAATACTGGGTGGCATCCGAATCGCAGATAATGTCAAGATCGGCGCCGGGGCTGTCGTAGTAAAAGATGTTTCTATACCCGGAACAACCGTAGTAGGCATACCCGCAAGGCCGGTTAACCAAAAAGAGAACTGATGGCCACTGCAGAATTACCGGTTTCAGTTATCGTTCCCGTATACAATACGGAACGCTATTTGACAGGTTGTATCGACAGCCTCCTGCACCAATCGTTCTCCGATTTTGAATTGATACTGGTCAATGACGGGAGTACGGATGGGAGCAAGGACATCTGCGGACACTATGCAGAAATAGATTCTCGTGTACGCCTGCTCTCCCAGAGTAACCAGGGCCAACAGGCAGCCATACAGAGAGGCGTTTCCCTTGCCAATGGTAAATGGCTTTTCTTTGTTGACTCAGATGACCGATTGCCCGAAGACGCCATCCAAAAGCTCTATGATTATTGTAACGACGAAATCGACATCATTGTTGGTTTCTCCTTCCCTGGAGACGGTTCCGTAAGCCGGATTCCTGTTGAACGATGGCGTGAGCTTCAAATCTCTTCCAGCGAAATCCTCTGTACCCGATGGGGAAAACTGTACCGGCGGAATATTGTCACCCAAGAGGTGCTGCAAACCCCTTCAAACATACGCGTCGGCGAAGACATGATTATGAACATCAAGGCCGCCTTCAATAGTGACAAACCCGTTACCGTCGTGCAGACCCAAGTGTACTATTACAATAGAAACCCTGGCAGCGTCTCAGCGACATACAGGTGGACACCAGAAAAGTTTCACGCGCTATACGAAGCAGTATCCGATGCTATCCCGCCTGGTGCCGGCTCACGATACCGTCATGCAGCCATAAGAAACGGCATAGGCATGTTATGCGGCATCATTTTAAAGGGGACTCGCGATGACTACCGCAAACTTGAACAATCTCCCTTACTGGCCTGCATAAGGTCAGACACTGCCAAATGGCAATACCGTCCGGGCTTTAATGAAACTATCGTGCTGAACCACCCTTCAAAATGGCTGACCCGCCAATGGATCCGAGCCCGCAGGAGCGTTCAGATCATACGCCAGTATATCAACAGGAATCTGCTGAAGCATTGACAATGGTCTCTTTTATTCTTCCCGCTTTCAAGGGCCGTTTTCTTCATGAATCTATTGCCAGTATTCAGGGGCAATCTTACAAGGACTGGGAACTGATCATCGTAGATGACTGCAGTCCTGAAGATTTGGAGCCGATTGTCAACTCGTTTCATGATTCCAGGATCCGTTATATGAGGAATCAGCACAACATCGGAAGGGAAGACCTGGTGGCGCAATGGAATCACAGCATTTCGTTCGCAAATGGTGAATGGCTCGTCCTCGCCGCCGATGATGACATTTATCGTCCTTCCTTCTGTGCTGAATGCATCCAACTTGCCGAAAAGTATCCACAAGTCAACCTGATCCATTCATCGGTCGAACAAATCGACGAAGATGGACAACATCTTTGGGACGACACCATTCTTCCGGAATACACGAGTCGGTACGAATACCTCAACGCCTGGCTTCGCGGCATTTCTTTTACCTGTATTGGTAATTTCATGTTCAGGAGAAAAACATTGCTGGAAAACGGCGGGTTTATCCATTTCCCTTGCGCCTTCGGTTCGGATATCGCCACACCCATCCGGGAGGCATTCAACGGGGTGGCCAATACCCAGGCCATGCTTTTCTGCTTTCGGCAGTCGAACCAGCACCTCTCTGCCGACTCCTCGCGTTTCAAAGAAAAAATCGAAGCGATCTCATCCTTGTCAGAATGGATCGAATACATCGACTGGCCCGCACCCGACAACCCGGCCGACCAGGTTTTTTTCTCCATTGTCAATCACGACTATCTGCATAAGAAATGTATTTACGACTATTTTAATCTGGTCGTAAAACATCTTCCTGCCAAAAGAATCCCTGCCTATCTCAGCCTTTGCCGGAGCGCCACTGCCAAAGATAAAGCCATGATGACGCTGAGGTGGATTAAACATCGCATACTAGATTAGATTATAGGCGATGGCCATAGACTCTGATACTACATTTACCAGCCAATCAGCCTTGATCAAGGCGATGCGGTTTCCGCTGATCGTCCTGGTCCTGTTCGAGCATTCTGTAGGCGTTTTTGCCGGAGTAAATACAACATACGGCTTTATATCAGAGATGATATCGCACCACATATGTCCGATTGCAGTCTGTTTGTTTTTCTTTCTTTCCGGTTATTTGTTCTTCTTGAATTTGGAAGAAGGGGCTTTTTCGTCCCGGTGGATTCTCAGTAAATGGAAACGACGCATCCGGACGCTGCTGATTCCCTACCTTATCTGGAATGCATTGATGGTCCTGGCCATTTTATTAAAGAATTATGGCTTTTCCCTGGTCGGCATGCAGGTAAATCCCGATGAAATGCAGACGGTCCATCAAGGTATCGTCTATTGGTTTATCACCGGCCCTGCAGACTTCCCACTGTGGTTCTTGTTGGACATGATGGTGATGAGCCTGATCACACCGCTCCTATACCCTTTATATAAGAAGTATCCGTGGATTGCGCTAGTGATTCTGATCCTTCTCTATTTAAGCCCGTGGACACCCCGGATACTTTCAATCCGAGCCATCTTTTTCTTCAGCCTCGGAGCATGGATGAGCATAAACCATATTTCATTTCTTTCTATAAGCAGAAAGACAAGGATACCGGCAGCCATTGCAGCTGTCATTCTTTTGATACTGGCCACTGCTTTCATGGAAAAGCCTTTGCATGAGTGGCTGCTTCGCGCTTTTTATCCGTTAGGCATGATTACGTTCTTGAACATCTGTGACCGACTGACCAGAAATCATAAGAATCAAGAAAGGCTTGTCCGGCTCTCTGCAAGCGTATTTTTCATTTACGCTGCCCACGAGATCTATATTCTTGGATGGACAAAAGGTCTCCTTCTCCGGTTATTTGGAGAGTCGCAGACAGGTATCTGGATCCGTTATTGGATGGTACCCGTAATTGTCCTGGCTGTCTGCCTGGTACTTTACCAACTGTTGAACAGACTGATGCCGCGTACGCTCGCTTTCATCTGCGGCGGCCGCACAACTATCGATAAAAAACAATGACACCCCTCGCCATCGCCTTCACACCCAATTATTTCGTACCTGCCGCCACGATGCTCAGGTCGCTGCTGAATGCTTCGACGGACTCTTTTGAAGTGGTGTGTCTGGTCACTGAGCCTATCCCGGAACGGATGCAGGAGAAGCTGACCCGGCTCGGGGCTGGCAGGTTCTCGTTCCGATACCTGCCGCTCAAAGGGAGATTGAAAGGCATCTACACTGATCCCCGCTACACGGAGGCGGCTTCATTCCGGCTGCTGCTGCCGGAACTGCTTCCGGAATATGACAGGATAGTCTATATAGACTGTGACATAATCGTCAGACAGGATATCGGAAGACTGTATACAGAAACGGACTTGACCGGCAACTGGCTGGGTGTCGTGTTCGAAGCCCCCATTGAAAAACAGGCGGAACGTTTCCGCGCATTAGGCTGCGATCCTGACCGCTATTTCAACTCGGGTTTCCTGCTGATGAACCTTGCTCAGATGCGGAAGGACCATGTCTCTGAAAAACTGCTGGAAGCATGCCGGGTTCCCTATCTGGAATTTCCTGACCAGGATGCCCTCAATCAGGTATGTCAGGGGCACGTTCTGCCGCTAAGCCCGCTTTTCAACGGTATCAGGACTTTCTTCATTCCGAAATACCGTCCTGATTTCATCCGGCAGTATGGCGCATCGCTCTGGAGCGATGTGCAACGCGACGCCACAATCCATTACACCGGCGGAAAACCGTGGAATCTCTTCACGGTCAAATTCGGAGAATGGTGGAAAAACTACGAATCACTTCCGGCAGAGATCAAAGAGGAGTGGGTACCTGACAGGAAGGTCTACCGTCTGTGGCGAATCTACCAGACTCCCTTCGGCCGCCTGCTGGACGGGCTCAGGAATCTGAAACAGCATTTTGCATGAAACACGCATACCTTATTCTGGCCCACAACGAATTCGCTTTGCTGCAGACGCTGATTTCGTGCATTGACGATGCCCGCAACGACATCTATGTACATATCGACAAGAAAGTCAAGGCTTTACCCGAATTGCACACAAAGTATGCAGGACTGCAGTTGACGGCGCGTCGCATCGACATCCATTGGGGTGGGTTCAGCATGGTCGAAGCCGAATATGTCCTGTTAGAAGAGGCTGCCGCCAAGGGGCCCTATCAATATTACCACTTGCTCTCCGGGGTGGATCTGCCTCTCAAGAGCCAGGATTATATCAATGATTTCTTCAACAGGCACAACGGGAAGGAATTCATAGGCTACACATTGAACCGGATGACACCCGAACTGGAACGCCGTATGCAAAGGTGGCATCTGTTTTCCGAGCATTTCAGCCGGAACCGCGATATATTCGGACTGGTCCGCTCTGCCTGGATCAAAGTCCAGGAAGTCTTGGGAATCAAACGGAACCGGAATGTAGATTTCAAAAAGGGATCGCAGTGGGCAAGCATGACCGAATCCTTTGTCCGATACTTGCTGGAGCACAAAGCCTGGGCAGAGAAAACCTTCCGTCACACCTTCGTCCCCGACGAAAGCGTGCTGCAAACCCTATGCTGGATGTCGCCCTGCCGGTCAAACATTTTCAACACTGAAGACGACGCGCTGGGCTGTATGCGCGCTATCGGCTGGAAGCAGGATCCGGACACCGGCAGATGGTCGCTCATCGACTGGAATGCGGCCGATTATGGCGCCTTGACTGCATCTCCTGCCCTTTTTGCCCGCAAGTTCAACAGCAAAGACATGTCGTTCATTGAAAAGATTGTATCTTTGTCGCAGCAATGAAAACCTTTCAAGAATTAAAACGCAACTGCAGGAAAGACGTATCTGCACTCCCGACCGTAAAGGTGGCGCTTGTCGGCGACACTGCCACTCAACTGCTCTCCACGGCAATCATTGGAACCGGCGTGGACAGGGGTTTGCGGATTGACCTGTTCGAGGCTGAATATAACCAGGTTGAACAACAGTTCCTGGATCCCGGCAGCGATCTGCACGCATTCGGACCGGAGCTGATAATCGTTTTCCAATCCACCCACAAATGGGCGGAGAAACATGCATTGGGCACGAATGAGCAAAAAACCGCACTTGCCGATGAGAGGCTGGATTTTGTCCGTACAATCTGCAGCCTTACCCCGGCAAAGGTCATCTACCTGAATTATCCCGAAATCGACGATACAATATTCGGCAGTTATGCCAACCGGGTAGCACTGTCTTTTACCTGGCAGGTCCGCAAGTTCAATTATGAACTGATGCGTCTTTCACAGGAGATTCCGAATCTCTTTGTCTGCGACCTTGCGGCATTACAAAACAAATTCGGGCGCGACATGTTCTTCGATGCATCGATTTATACGGGCACCGAAATGATCCTGTCGCTCGACTCACTCCCGTTTGTCAGCGCCCGCATACTTGACATTATCTGCGCGTTGAAAGGAAAATTCAAGAAATGTTTGATTCTGGACCTCGACAATACAGTCTGGGGCGGCGTAGTGGGAGATGACGGACTGGAAGGCATCCAGCTTGGGCACGGACTGGGCATCGGCAAGGCCTTTACCGAGTTCCAGATGTGGGTAAAGAAACTCAAAGACCGTGGCATTATCCTGTGCATCTGTTCGAAAAACGATGAGGACAAGGCCAAGGAGCCTTTCGAGAAGCATCCGGACATGGTATTACGGATTAAAGACATCGCCGTTTTCATGGCAAACTGGGAAACGAAAGTCGACAACATCCGGTCAATCCAACAGATCCTCAACATCGGCTTCGACTCCATGGTCTTCCTCGACGACAACCCGTTCGAGCGGAACATAGTCCGCGAGCATATCCCTGACATCACGGTTCCCGAACTCCCCGACGACCCCGCCGAATATCTCGAGTATCTCTACTCGCTCAATCTGTTCGAGACCGCGTCATACAGCTCTACCGACAAAGACCGCACACAGCAATATCAAGTAGAAGCCAAACGTTCCAGTTACGCAAAGACTTTCCAGGATGAAGCCGCATTCCTGAAGTCGCTCGACATGGTCTCCTCGGTAGAAGGATTTACGGCATTCAACACCCCGCGCGTCGCCCAGCTTTCCCAGCGCAGCAACCAGTTCAATCTCCGGACAGTCCGCTACACGGAAGGCGAGATAGAAGCCCTGTCAAAGAATCCAGATGTAATTCCGCTAACCTTCACGCTTGAAGACAAATTCGGAGACAACGGGCTGATCTGCGTGATAATCATGAAACGGATGGATGCAGAATCACTATTTGTCGACACCTGGTTCATGAGTTGCCGGGTATTGAAACGGGGCATGGAGAATTTCACGCTCAACACTATGGTAGCCAAGGCGCGGGAAAAAGGCTGCAGGCGGATCGTGGGAGAGTACCTTCCCACCTTGAAAAACGGGATGGTGAAAGATCATTACGACCGGCTGGGTTTTACGGTCCTGGGGGGCGGGCGCTATGAACTGGACACCGAAACATATCAGGAAAAAGAGTGTTTTATCAAAACAAAATAAGAAATGGAAAGAAATGAGGTATTAGCCCGTGTGCAGGACATATTCAGGGATGTCCTTGACGACGATGAGATTGTCCTGTCCGATGCTACGACGGCCGATGATATCGATGAATGGGATTCCCTGAGCCATATCCAGCTGATCGTCGCCATCGAAAAGGCTTTCAAGGTCAAGTTCACATCGAAAGAGATCCTGTCCTGGAAGAACATCGGCGAACTGATAGACTGTCTCATGACGAGAACTGCATAGCGCTGCATGGTAGTTAATTCCTATCAATTCTGGATTTTTTTCGCAGCTGTCCTGCTTCCTTACTACACCGTATTGCGAAGAAACAGCAAAGGGCAGAACATCTGGCTGCTTGTTACTTCGTATTTTTTCTACGGTTATGCCAATTGGAAGAGCCTGCCTCTCCTGATTGCTGTTACAATCATTTTCTATCTGCTGGGTATTGGTATTGAAAAACAAAATGAGCGTAATACGGGAAAGGCAAGACTGTTGATGATATCCGGCCTCGTCCTCGGAATTGGCG
Organism: Bacteroidales bacterium; assembly: GCA_017430365.1. Taxonomy (GTDB): domain Bacteria; phylum Bacteroidota; class Bacteroidia; order Bacteroidales; family UBA932; genus Cacconaster. The sequence goes on from JAFRNC010000002.1 coordinate 413,887, forward strand.
TCCTTTTCTATTTCAAATATCTTGGAGTCCTGATTCCCGGCGCCACGCCCCTTTTGAATGTCATCGGCATCAGTTTCTTTACCTTCAAGTTGTTGGGCTATGTCGTGGACACCTATTTGGGCAAAATGTCAGCCGTACGCAACATCATTGATTTTGGAGCGTACGTTGCATTCTTCCCTACTATCCTGTCCGGTCCCATTGACAGGCCGGGAGAATTCATCCCGCAACTGGAGCGAAATCGCAATGCCGACTGGGACGGTATCGCCGAAGGATTCCGGCGTGTAGTATGGGGTTTATTCCTGAAACTCTGTATCGCTGACCGCATCAAAGCCTATCCTGATGCCGTATTCGGCAATGTTGGATACCACAATACCACGTCCATCATTCTGGCCGCTATCCTTTATGCCATTGAAATGTATGCCGATTTCGCCGGATATTCAGAAATGGCTATCGGCGTCGGCCGCATCATGGGTTTTAAAGTAAGGGAGAATTTCCTCAGGCCTTTCTTCGCCCAGAATGTGAGTGAATACTGGCGCAGATGGCATATGTCCCTGACTAGTTGGATTACCGATTATGTCTATATGCCCCTTAATGTCGCTTTCCGCGGCTGGGGCAAATGGGGCCTCTACCTTGCCACCAGCATCAATGTGATTCTGATCGGAATCTGGCATGGAGCCCAGTGGGGCTATCTGCTGTTCGGTATTTGGCACAGTCTGTTTCTGATACTGGCCGCCGCGCTTGAAAAGAATCGGAAGACATTTGAAAAAAAGCATAAACTCAAGGGGAAATGGTATTACAAAACGCCCCGCAGGGTAGTCACATTCATAATTGTAGCCTGCGGTCTGGTCATTTTCCGTACAGAGAGCCTGTCCGACTTGACGGCGATTGTCAGTCAATGCGGTAAAGGCTTTGGCCCCATCTTCACGAATGGCTTGTTGGAAATCGGAACGCTCGGCCTTTTTTCCATATTGTTACTCTTCTTCAAGGAGATGAAAGACGAGAATGGCTGGAGCATCCATTTTCTCCACTCCCAAAAGACGTGGCTACGCCTTGCCTCTATGGCCATTCTGTTCGCATATGTAATCTTTGCCGGAGAGTTAAAAGGATCTTCATTCATCTATTTCCAATTCTGATGATATGAAAGCATCGCAGTTTTTCATAAGGGCGCTCATCGTGCTGGCCATTGCAGCCGTCGTTGACATTATCTGCAAACCGGCAATGGACTCCTTGCGCAGCGCTTCTTTGCGGTCGAACCCCGACAACTACGAGATGACCTCGTACTACGGAGTTGAAATGGCGACTGAAGATATGCTTATTCTGGGGGCCTCACCGGCAACACACCACTATATCCCGGCCATGTTGAGCGACAGCCTTGGACTGACAGTACGGAATCTTGGAAAGGACGGCGCATTCCTGTATTGTCAGATCTGCCAGGCACGTTTGATTCTGGAGCGTTACACACCCAAGTACCTGATTTGGGATTTGAACGACGACTGCCTGTCACACAACCTGGACTGGGGTGATTTTATCGAGATCGCCGATTATTTTCCGTATCGTATAAACGATTTCAGTACGGCTATCATTAAAGAGATGGGGCCGGTTCAATTGTTTTCCCTTCATTCCAATCTATACCGGTACAATTCAAAACTGCCTGAATACCTGTTCGCTTTTGTGTCAGGCAGGAATTCGCAGTCAGGGTATGTCCCTTTACCAGCTGAGCAGTCGTTTATTCCGGAAATTACCAGCATGAAGGTTTCAGAAAATATACATCCCTTGAAAGCGAGATTGCTGGAAGAAATCCTCCTTCTCTGTCAAGAAAAAGGATGCCACGTTATTCTGGCCACTTCTCCCAGACTGGCAGACGACGGGGTTCAACAGACGAAACAGTATGAAGCCTTGGAGGAGATTGCCCAACGCCTGTCCATTCCTTATTTCAACCACCATACAGACCCTCGCTTCTCAAACGAACTGTCACTTTTTCGAGATACTGACCACTTGAATGAACGTGGTGCAGAGCTTTATACATCTTGTTTTATCGAAGACTTGCATAGTTGTCTGTAATCACGTGGAGCCCATGCGCGTCAGTCTGATCATACCTGTTTACAATGCTGAAGCAACCTTGGCCGGAACGCTTCGCAGTCTGTCTGCCCAGCGTTTCCGTGATTTCGACATAACCTTTGTCGATGACGGGAGTACTGACAGAACCCCCGAATTACTCCGGTCCTTTGCGACAGAAAGCGGCATTCCATGCCGGATCATCAGACAGAAGAACAGTGGAGTGGCTTCCGCCCGCAATACAGGGCTGGATGCTGCCACCGGAGACTACGTAGGATTCGTCGACGCCGATGACCGTATCGAACCGGACGCCCTGGAAAGAGTGTTCCTTCTTTTGGACAAGTATGACAAGCACTTGGATATTGTGGGGTGGGACTGGAAACTGGGATTTGCAAAAAACGGCCGTTTGATGCGGCAGGCCGACTATGACACACCTTTGCAAGCCCTTCAGAACCTTATGGGCGGAACGATGCGATGGAATCTTTGGCTGTTCATGGTACGGCGCGAGTTCATTCTCCGGCATAACCTCCGTTTCATCGACGGAGCCAATATGGGCGAAGACATGCAGTTCATGATCAAGGCTTTCTGTGTCGCCGACCGGATCATTCAGATTCACGCGCCCCTGTATTGCTACAATGCCGTAAGCGAAACGTCGCTCAGCCGGCAGTTCAATGATGCACGCCGCGCTGAGATCTCACTGAATCTTTCTGAAGCGACGGCCGCAGTAACATCCTCCCCGTATTCCGGCTCATTGGCACCCTACATCCATTTCCTGAAGCTCTATTTGAAATTGCCCCTTCTTATAAGCGGCGACAGCAGCAACTATGAACTCTGGTATCGCTGGTGGCCCGAATCCAATACCATGGCCTCGGCAAATAAGGCGCTTCCTTTCAGGACACGGTTATTGCAACGGATGGCTGCCAAACGGATATGGGCAGGAGTCCGGTTATATTATTACCTTATATATAGGTTCGTATACGGCGTTTTGTATCGATAATCCATGAAAAAATTCCTCGCCGCCGTTTTTTGCGCCATCGTGGTAGATGCGTTTTTCTGGGATTTTACCCTGGTTGTATTCCCCATAGCGAACTCAAAGATGATCTTGGCAGTAGTGGGTATCATTGCATACTTGTTCATCAGTCACCAAGAACACGGGCCTTCGATGTCCAACCGGGTCATTAAGTCCGGCTTCATAGCTGTCCTGTTCTCGCTATGGTGTTACATCGCAATCACTATCAACGGTACCGGCGACATGACTTACGTAAGGTATTTTACTTCTTTCGCCACATGGGTTGGCGGAGCATACGGGACGTATGCCATCTTGCGCCGCATACATGGTCGGGTTGACCTTATGTTGATTACACGCTATCTTGCGATTGTCTGCGTGGCTCAGTGTGTAATCGCCTTGCTCATCGAAAATATCCCTGCTGTCGAGTCGCTGGTCAAGTCAATCTTTTCACAGGGATATGACTTCTTTGAACGTGGCGGTCGTCTTTACGGTATCGGATGTGCTCTGGATCCTGCCGGTGTGCGGTTCTCCGGAATACAGGTGCTAATCGCCCACCAGATTGTGGCAGAACCCAGGGTCAGGGAGAGTCTTCGCAAGTCAGGCTTCCTCTTCATCGCATTCCTCGTCATCACTGTAATCGGCTGTGTCATCTCCAGAACGACTACAGTGGGCTCCGCGCTGGGATTGGCATACATAATATTCGGCATGTTCCGCATGCAGCGTGGCGGTAATATCTCCCGAATCCAGATTGCTCTTTCCGTACTGTTGATACTCCTTATATCAGCCACTATCGGTATTACCGTTTATCTTTACCACTCCAGCGCATCGTTCTACAGTGATATGCGCTTCGGATTCGAAGGCTTCTTCAATTGGGTGGAATATGGAGAATTCCGTACGACATCTACGGATATACTCATGAGCGTCATGTGGGTCTGGCCGACTGATCCTCACGGATGGCTGGTAGGTTACGGCCTATACGGACTCTACACATGGGGAACCGATATCGGCTACTGTAATTTCGTGCTATACTGCGGGCTTGTGGGCCTAGTGATTTATTCTTTCTATTACTTGTATAATCACCTGTCATTGATTTCCAAGTTTAACAGATTCATTATCCCCGCCCTGCTTCTGACAGCCGTTACGTTTATAGTATGGGCGAAGGTGGCCACCGATATCTTCCTGATCGACGCTCTTCTGTTCTGCATTGACGGCGACAAGGATTCTCCTCCCGGCAAAACGGCATGAAACTCATCTACTGCATCGCATCGGTCCACCATCCTGGCGGGATGGAACGGGTCCTGCTCAACAAACTCTGCTGGTTTGTACGACAGGGAGGCTATGACTTGTCGGTCGTGACCACAGACCAGGCCGGATTGCCTCCGTTTTACACTTTTCCGCCAGAAGTGAAAATGGTAGATTTAGGAATCGACTATTCCATGGACAACGGACGGTCTCCATTGGTCAAGATCTGCAGTTACTTCCGGAAACGGCGGTTGCACCGCAGCCGGCTGACGGACTTGTTGAAACGCGAAAAGGCCGACATTGTAATTTCGCTATATCCCTCGGAGTCCTCTTTTATCCCCCGCATCAAGGACGGCAGCAGGAAAGTACTGGAACTGCACTACAACAAGTTTTTCCGCCTTCAGTACAATCGCCGGGGACTATTGGGTATGGCCGACCGCTTTAGGTCCTGGCAGGACGAAAGGATCGTGCGCAGGTTCGACCGTTTCGTGGTCCTGACCCGTGAAGATGCCGGATACTGGGGTGCCCTGCCCAACCTGACAGTCATTCCCAACGCCGCGCTTCACATTGATGCTCCGCAAACCGGCTCCCATTCAAGCCGCCGTGTGATTGCGGTAGGAAGACTTGACTATCAGAAGGGCTTCGACCGGCTTATCGACGCATGGGGTTTATTGCCTGAAACGTTGCGTCAAACCTGGCATCTTGACATTTTCGGCCAGGGAGAGTGGAAAGATATGCTGACTCGGCAAATTGTCAGGCTCGGAATCGAAGACTCCGCCCGCATCCACCCCCCGACAACAGAAATTGCCAAGGAATATGCCGCCAGTGCCTTCCTGGTCATGAGTTCACACTACGAAGGCTTTCCGATGGTGATGATTGAGGCTATGAGCTGTGGCCTGCCGGTAGTTTCATTTGACTTTCCCTGCGGGCCGAAGGACATTATCCGCGAAGGGGAGAACGGTCTTCTGGTCAAAGAAGGCGATGTCACGGCCTTGGCCCGGTCACTGGAAACCATGATGCGCGATTCGGCTTTGCGGGAACGGATGGCTTCCCAAGCACACATTATTACCGAAACTTACAACGAAAAAACTATCATGGAGCAATGGGTTCAATGCTTTCAGAAACTACTGGTTTAAAACGGGATAACGGCTGGCTTGATTTGATGAAAATCATCCTTTTGCTGATTGTCGTCTTCCGGCATGCTTCCCTGCCCGATTGGTTTGACCGCGGTTTTACTGTATTCGACAGTGTCGGAAAAGGGCTGGTAACGATAACGAGCATAATCGTACCTTTTTTCTTCATACTGGCCGGATGCATCTTTTTCCAGAATATGCCGTCAAATCCCGGCGTGGCATGGTTTGGATACAAGTACAAGCGCAGCATTGCCGTTGTATTGATTCCCTATCTTATCGCCAACGCCATAACTCTTGCCATATATGTTGCCGTACAGAAACTGGCACCAGATATGTTATCGGGCTTTCTCGGTGATAATTGGAAGAATGTCGCATTCATTCTCTGGGAAGGCCCCATCAACCTTTCCCTCTGGCTCGTCAGAGAGTTGATTCTCCTATGCCTGATTGCCCCTTTGATATGGCTGTCAGTCCGTTACACATGGGGAGTTGTAGTTGTTGCACTCGGCGTTCTGTGGTACTTCCACTTTGTACCTGAGCCGCTTTTCTGGTTCTCAGCGGGAACGGCATTGGCTATCTTGATCGTGAGAATACCTTCTATCAAAGATTGGTTTGACCGGCATCCTATCCGGTTTTCTTCATTCTGGAAAGACTGGGCATGGTTTGTCTTCCTTTACCATTATATCCCGCAAATCGGTATGAAAAAAGTAGGTGTGGCCTTGTTGCCTGAAGTGACCAGCGGCGGACTTCTGGCCGTTTGGATCGGCAACGCCCTTATCCTTCTTGTCGGATTAACATTGGTCTACTACTTGTTATATCGCTTTGCACCGAAACTGCTGGCTTTGCTGACAGGCGGCCATTGACATATGCCTAAGAAGCTCCTCCAAATCAACCCGGTAGTGAAGGAAAATACCTCCACGGGGAAGATTATGCGGGAGCTCGGCGACCTGGCCATGGCTGCCGGATGGGAAAGTTATCTTGTCTACAGCCGTGCACGCGACGGAGTTCCGCCCCACTCCTCCATACTGGTACCTGTGGGAAATAAGGCCGACCTGCTCTTTCACTGGGTGGTCACAAGGTTTTTCGACGCTCACGGACTAGTCTCCCGCAGGGCAACACGCAAATTGATCCGTCGCATCCGAGAGATCGATCCCGACATCATACACATCCACAATGTCCACGGCTATTTCCTGCACTATCCTACGCTATGCCGTTTCCTGGCTGAACGGGGAAAACCTGTAATCTGGACCGTCCACGACTGCTGGCTCTTTACGGGTCACTGCTATCACTATGCCGCCGCGGGATGCGACCGATGGCAGACAGGATGTCATCATTGCCCGCAGAAAAAGGCCTTCCCGGCCAGTTACGGATTCGACAGGTCGCGGAAGAACTTCATCGACAAACAGCAGGCTTTTGCCGGAATCTCTTCATTGACACTAGTGGCAGTATCTGAATGGATGCGCGGTGAACTGTCCCGCTCATTCCTGAAATCAGTCCCCTGCCGGGTAATATCAAACGGCATCGACCTCAACACGTTCCAGCCCCGGCCTGACCCGGATCTCAGGACCAGATACGGTATAACACGTCCCCGCTTCTATCTGGCCGTCGCATCCATCTGGCTTCCCGAGAAAGGTATTGCAGACATCATCGACCTGTCAGGGAAATTACAGGAAGACGAGCAGTTGGTCATGGTTGGGAAAATCGACGCCAAACTACTGAAAACACTTCCGAAAACCATTGTCACGATTGACCGCACCGCCGATGCCCAGGCTCTGGCCTCCCTCTACACGGAGGCGACGGCGCTGGTCAATCCGACTTGGCAGGACAACTACCCTACTGTCAATATGGAATCCATGGCCTGCGGGACACCGGTAGTCACATATCGGACAGGCGGCAGCGTGGAGTCCGTCACACCAAAGACAGGCATCGTCGTCAGGCAGGGAGACGTGGATGCACTTGCACAGGCACTTCGCCAGATCAGGGAAACCGATCGGGCTACCTGGCAAAAAAATTGCCGTGACCATGCTGCCGGCCGTTTCGATAGGAACGAAAGGTTCAAAGATTATATCCGGTTATATGAAGATCTTGCAACTAGGTAAGTTCTACCCCATTCTGGGTGGCGTGGAAAAGATGGAGGCCAGCCTCGCCGAGGGGATCTCCTCTTGCGGCATTCCTTGCGACATGCTCTGCGCAAGCGCCGATGGAATCAAGCATATCCGGACCGTCCCGCTCAACGCGAACGGACGTATTATCGTGGTGCCTACACTGATGAAGGCGGCAGGGACGATGATAGCTCCCCGTATGATCGGCTGGCTGCGGAAACATGCGGCAGAGTATGACATTATCCACATCCACCACCCCGACCCCATGGCGGCTCTCGCCCTCAGGCTGAGCGGCTACAAAGGACGCGTAATCCTTCACTGGCACAGCGATATCCTGTCGCAGAAAGTGCTGCTGTTCTTCTATAAGCCGCTCCAGAACTGGCTGATTCGCCGCGCGGAGCGCATCGTCGGCACAACGCCCGTCTATGTACGGGAATCACCCCATCTGGCTCACTCCCAAGAGAAATGCTCGGCCGTCCCCATAGGCATCGATCCGCTGCAGCCCGATCCGGAAAAAGTGGCAGAAATCAGGAACCGCTTTTCAGGAAAGAAAATAATCTTGTCCGTCGGAAGGCTGGTACCCTACAAAGGATATCCTTATCTTATTGAAGCCGTATCGCTTCTTCCGGATGATTATCACCTGGTGATCGGCGGTACCGGCCCGCTCAGGAAAGAGCTGGAAGAGATGATTGCCGGGAAAAACCTTCAGGACAGGATTTCCATGAAAGGCTTTATCGATGACAGCGATCTGCCGGCCTGGTTCGGGGCTTGCGACTGTTTCGTGCTCACAAGCACTATGAAGACGGAGGCTTTCGGTATCGTGCAGATAGAAGCCATGAGTTGCCACAAACCGGTGGTAGCCACCCGGATTCCACACTCCGGCGTCGCGTGGGTCAATGAAGACGGGGTTTCCGGGCGCAATGTAACCCCGGGTAAACCGGAACAATATGCCGCCGCAATCCAAGAAGTTGCCGATAATAGCCGAAAATTCGGAGAAAGTGCGTATCTTCGCTATTTGAATCGGTTCACCCGTAAACAAATGATCGACCAAATACTTCTGTTATATGAAAAGTCATAATCTATTCGGGCTCCTGGCCATACTCCTGCTGCTGGCGGCCGCCGGTTGCACGACCCCGCGTACGTTGGGCTACCTGCTCGACATGGAATACAATAAAGACTACCCGGCCAAACCTGCACCGGAACTGACAATCCAGATCGAGGACCGCCTCAGCATCCAGGTAATCAGCGAAAACGCCCAGCTTTCCGCCCCTTTCAACACGCTTCTGACTCTCACCGACCTGGCCAGCAACACGACCAAGCAACCCGTGTTAACCTACACCGTAGACCAACAGGGAACCATTGAATTCCCTGTTTTGGGCAAACTTCGCGTTGAGGGCTTGACACTTAAGGAGCTCGAAGGCATGATATCCAAAGAAATCATCACCCGGGGATACATCAAGGAGCCCGTCGTCATAGCTTCGCTCGACAACTTTACGATTACGGTCATTGGAGAACGCAATTCAACAATCTTTCCGATTGAAGGGAAAAGCCTCAACCTTCTGCAAGCCATCGCCCGGTTCGGAGGAACCCAAGGTGAAAATTTCAATATCAAGGACGTGACGGTCATCCGCACCGAGAATGGGTCCCGCCGTGCATACTCCGTCAACCTACAGAAAAAGGATCTTTTTGACTCGCCAGTTTTTTATCTGCAGCAGAATGACATTATCTATCTCAAGCACCAAGGCTCTCAGATGAATTCCAGCGTTCGGAACTTCATTTCCGCAATCGGTATCATAAGTTCCTTCGCCAGCCTTATCCTTTCGTATCTGGCATTAACCAAATAAACCGCCATGCAAGAAACCACCAACAACAGCCGCATCAATCTTGTCGACCTGTTCCTGTATTTGCTGAGCCACTGGTACTGGTTCGTACTCTGCGTCGCCATATGCGCAGGATACGCCTATTGGCAGTACGCCAAGACGCCCCTCACCTACCAGGCGGACGCCACCATCATAATCAAAGACCCCAGCAACACGAGGATGTCGGTGAGCATGAGCGCATACAGCGGCATGATCAACAAGGTCAACATGACCAACGAGATCCTGCAGCTACGCTCGAAACAGCTGATGACTGAAACCGTCAAAACTTTGAATGCCGATATCAGCTACACGCTGCCCATCAAGCTGAGGAACGTGGAACTGTACCAGACGACACCTGTCAAGATGACTGTGTTGCCGGACGAAGGAACCCCTGACTACCTGCGCTTTACCGTCACTACAATAGATCCCTCATTCATAAATGTAGAACTGCCGGATGGCCGGAGCGCCCGGATTTCCCTGGGCGATACGGTATCGGTCAGCAATGCCCGCGTCATTTTCACGCCCACGCGATACTATCATGGCGAAGCGGCCGGCAAGCCTGTCACCATTACCAAACAGCCCGTCTGGAATGCCGTCTCCTATTTCCTCTCACGCCTTTCCATCACCCAGAGCGAAGGCACTATCCTTAGGGTTTCCCTCCGGGACTATTCCGCCCAGCGTGGTTGTGATATCATCAATACTCTGATTGAGAAATACAACGAGGATGCCGTTCGCGAAAAGAACCGCGTCGCCGTCAATACTGCTTTGTTCATCAACGAACGCCTGATGCTCATCCAGCAGGAGTTGGGCGGCGTGGAAGATGAAATCGCCCAGTTCAAGGCCGCCGAGCGGATCATGGACGCCAACTCTGCATCGGCACAGTATCTCAATGAAAGCAAGCAGTACAGCGCACAGATTGTCAAAACGGAGACCCAGCTCAAACTTGCCGAATTCCTACGCGATTACATCACCTCTTCATTTGCTTCCTACGAGACTATCCCCGTCAATACCGGACTTGAGGATGCCAAGATCGAAAACGAAATCACTCAGTACAATGCGCTTGTAGTGCAACGGGAACGCCTGCTCAGCGCTTCCAGTGCTGAAAGCCCCGCTGTCAAGCAGACAGAAGCGACCCTGCTGCCTCTTCGCCAGAATATCCTCGGCTCGATCAACAACCTGATTGCTGCGCTGGACGTCCAGCGCAACGACCTTACCAATCAGGAGCACGAGTCTCTCCGCAAGTTCACCACAATGCCTGCCAAGGCCCGTCAGCTCCTCTCGATAGAGAGGCAGCAGAAAATCAAGGAGAACCTCTACATCTACCTGCTCAACAAGCGCGAGGAAAACGCCCTGACGCAGACAATGGTCGACAACAACGCCCGTATGATCGACAATGCTGTCGGTACCCCGTACCCCGTCCATCCGAACCGCAACCGGATGTTGCTTATCGGTCTGCTGATCGGCCTCCTCATCCCCGCAGTCATTCTGTTTGCCATCATCTTCCTCGACAACAAGATCCGTACACGCAAGGACCTGGTCGAAGAAGGCGTGCAGACCCCGTTCCTGGCTGAGCTTCCGAAGGCCAAGATGAAGAAACTGAAAAAAGGCGAAAAACGCGATCCCAAACAGACGGCATACAGCCAATCTTCAAGCCGTGCATTCACCGAGTCGATGCGGATGATGGCCACAAACCTGGATTTCATGCGGCCTGAAGGAAGCACCAGCACCGTCCTGGCGACCACCTCGTTCAACACTTCGGCCGGTAAAACCTTCATAACCGTCAATACGGCCAACTGTCTGGCCGATGCAGGCAAGAGAGTCATAGTACTCGACGCTGACTTGCGCAAACGCACCATTTCCGGGGAATTCGGCCTGAAACACAATACCGTGGGTCTGTCGAACTACCTCAACGACGACTCCATTATCATGGAAGACATCCTGCACGAGGGTGTCCTCGACGGTGTCGATTTCATCCCTGCCGGCCATATTCCGCCGAACCCGGCCGCCCTGCTGGGCAGAAAGCGGTTCGACAACCTGATTGAAACGCTCCGTCAACGCTACGACTACATTCTGCTGGACGGTGTCCCGGTCAATGCCGTGGCCGACATCCTGGTGATCCAGCGTCTGGTCGACCTTACTGTCTTTGTCATCCGAAGCGGACAGATCGATCGCCGCAACCTCCCGGCTCTCGATGATTTCTATACCCAGAAAAAGCTTACCAACCCTTGCATCGTCCTCAACGCCACTGATTACCGTGGCACTTACGGCTACGGTTATGGCTACGGATACGGCTATGGTTACGGCTACGGTTATGGATATGGATACGGCGAGGACAAAGATAAGAAACGCCGCTGGAGAAAGAGTTAACCAAGTAGCAGTCAATGACAATCGCAGTAGATTTCGACGGCACCATCGTCGAGCATAAGTATCCGGCCATCGGCAAGGAGATTCCTTTCGCGATCGACACGCTCCGCACGCTTGTCGCCGAAGGGCACAAGTTGATACTCTGGACCTCCCGCGACGGAGAACTGCTCGACGAGGCACTGGCCTTCTGCAAGGAACGCGGCCTGGAATTCTACGCTGTCAACAGCAACTATCCTCCCGGCGCACTTTTTAAGACGCAAGCCGGCCGCTCCTGCAAGGTTGTAGCCGATGTGTATATCGATGACCGCAATGTAGGCGGCCTTCCCGACTGGGGCACTATGCACGAAATCATTACCGGCATCCGCGAAGAGAAGCACAAACGTTCGCGCGGCCTCTTCGGACGGCGCAAGCGATGAGAAAACAGGGATGACAGATCTGTTCCTGGCATTGGTACGCAGCGGCCTCCACGAGAGGCCGCTTGCTGCAGAAGAACTGCAGCAAGCCCGCGCTGCGACAGCCGCCGACTGGGCGTCGATTCTTACTGCCGCACGGCAGCAGACAGTGCTGGGACAGTTGTACCAGGCGCTCTTCCTGCTTCCTCCCGATGTCAAGCCGCCTGAGAAGGTCGTTACGGCTATTATGTCCGAAGCTCTTCGCTCCGTCCGGCGCAGTTATGCAGTAACCGCGGCTACGGAAAAGCTTGTGGAACGTCTCAGGTCGGCCGGTCTATCGCCTGTCGTGATGAAAGGCGTAACCGTGGCCGCTTTCTACCGGCGCCCTGAGTTCCGGGCCGCCGGGGACATCGACCTCTATCTCCCGAAAGATCAATTCTCCAAGGCCTTGCAGTACCTTGACAACCCTCAGGCGGCAACTGACGGCGGAATCCACTCCAAGGAAGACGGGATCGATATCGACCTTCACGACAACTACTACGACCTTCACTGCCGCCAGTCCCTGCTTCCCGAGCCCGGAACTCCGGAAGCGACATTACTAATGCTGTCCGCCCATATTCTCAAGCACGCCATCGGACCCGGCGTCGGGCTGCGGCAACTGTGCGATATGACGATGGCCGTCCAGACGCTTGGAAGCAAGTGCGATCCATCAGCCTTGCGGACGCTTTTCCGCCGGACAGGCACACTGCGCTGGAACCGGCTTCTCTTCTCTTTCCTGTCTGAGCATCTCTCCATGTCCGACCCCGTGTTCAGCGACAAGGAACATATATCATCTGAATCCCTTATGCGCATCGTAATGGATGGCGGCAATTTCGGACACTATGCCGCTGCGCGCCAAACCGCACTGGACGCCGGCGACAAGCGCCGCAAACTCAACACCCTCTCACAGATTCTCAAGCGGATGCCCTTCTCGCTCCGCTACTCCCCCCGCGAAACCTTCGCCAGGATCGGAACACTGATCCGTGGCAACCTGCACTGGTAGTTGAATCACTGGACACTCTCCAGCCACGCCCTGGGCACTGCGGCGCGTGCAAAGAGAGAGTCCATGAGGGAGACGACTACGTAGTTCTTCCCCTGAATCTCAGAGATCCGACCCTCGACGCCCTGAAGGGGGCCTTTGGCGACGCGGACTTTCTGTCCCTGCGTCAGCGGGCGGTCCACCAGTCCGCCCTCATCGGTCGACAAGTCCAGAACCCGGCGGAAATCTTCCATCGCTTTGTCGGGAACCACCATCAAGCGGTGCGTGGCATGGTCAAAAATGTAGTCGATCGGGAGGCCGCGCTCATGGATGAGCGCAAGGGCATCAGCCTGCGAGGCGCGCACGAATAGCAGGCAGTTGATCACGGGCTTTTCCACCATTCTTCCACGCCAGCCCCGTGTACGTAACGCGGGTACGAAATGCTCTACGCCCAGAGAGGCCAGGCGATTCCGCACACCCAGTTCAGACCCGTGCCGCGTCCGGGCCACGTACCATTGCCTATCATCGCGGCCGACCGGTTCCATAGGCGTTGCTGTATCGTTTTAGAATTTCCGTCCTATGACGATGCTCAGGAAAGTCAGACCCAGCACCTTGAAGTCGAACCAGACAGAGCGGTTCCGGAGGTAGTAGAGGTCCAGATCCAGACGCGTGAGCATCTTCTCCAAGGTGTCGGTGTATCCGTTGTAGAGAGTCGCGTAGCTCGTCACACCCGGACGGATCTGGTAGAGATAGCGGTAACGGGGGTTGCGTTCCATAATCTGGCTGATATAGAACTGCCTCTCCGGGCGGTAACCGATAAATGACATGTCGCCCCTGAAGACATTCCAGAGCTGGGGCAGTTCGTCGAGATGGTGGGCGCGGAGGAAGCGTCCGACCCTGGTCAGGCGCGGATCTTCCTCGCCGCTGTACAGTTGCGGGTTATCTCCCACCTCCGCATCCTCGCGCATCGAACGGAACTTATAGATATGAAAAGGGCAGCCGCGCTGGCCGATACGTTCCTGGGCGAAAAGCACAGGACCTCCGTCCTCCAGTTTCACCGCAGCAGCACACACGGCAATCAGCGGAGAAAAAAGAATCAGAAGAATACCCGAAGCAAAGAAGTCGAAGCTACGCTTGATGATGCGTCCGGCAATGGACATCCCGTCATGCTGAGGATGGTCGGAGAGCGATGTCTTACCTTTCGTGTTGCCACCATCAGGCTCGTTGGGGAAAAGGATGGCATCAATGCCGCCAAGCCGCCACTGAAGAGCATCCACGTCCTCGTACCCCTCGCAGTAGTATACGATCCAGTCATGGATTACCCGTCCCTCCATAGCGTGCTCACGAGTAAGGAAACCGACCACATTGTGAATACCGTCGCGGTCTGATTTCTCGGCCAAAGCCAGCGAAGCGGGGCCGGTTCCAGCCACCAGCACATTCTTTTTCCCCACAACGGCATTGATCTCCGCATCGCCGTCGTTGGAGAAGAGCCTGGCTGAGATACGTATGTAGAGCAGGAATATACTGGTCAGCAGGACATCGGCCAACACCATTGAAATGGCGTTCATGGCTGAAGAGGTGGGGACGATACGGAAAATCAGAACCAAAGCAAGCAGCAGCTCCTTCACTATGATGGCCAGCACGACATGTCCCAGCGAGCGGACCGTGGCATAGCGCCTCACGAAACGATAGCATCCCGTAGCGAAGAATCCAATGAGCGAAGCCACCAGGGAACAGCCGATCCACCTCAACAGTATCGAGACAAAACCCGGAACAGCCGAGGCCAGCCACCTCACCAGCAGAATCGCCAGCAGCGACGCCAATACGGAAAGGATGCTGTCCTGCAACAGCACTCTCCTGGAGTCATTGTATTTCGGGTCCTTGACGGGCATACTTTGCTTACTTATAACTATTTAATCGTGCAAAGTTATCAAATAAAAGCTATCGCAGAAAAAAAACGGACATTTTTTGAATCGACTACGGTAATTACATGTCATTCGCTCCCGCCGGTCGCGGCTCTCGCTTCGCTCGGGTCCCGGCTTGACCAACCTGTCATTCCCGGCTTGACCGGGAATCTCATCCTTCAGGCCGGTGAGCAAGGGTGCTTTTCGGCTGACAATGTTCAATCAAGGGCACAGGTACTATTATTTGAATTTAGATTATTTGATTTTGAATAATTGCAGATTAAATAATATATTTGCACAAAAGAATAGAGCCATGCTGCAATTCAATCCCTTTATCATTACTTCTGATTACTACGGCCCGGATTTCTTCTGTGACAGAAACGAAGAAACTGAAATACTCGAAAGAAACATCCTTAACGGAAGGAACACTGTACTGATCTCTTCCAGACGCATGGGTAAATCAGGGTTGATTGCACACGTGTTTAACCGGGAACTTGTGAAAACCAACTTCAAGACCTTTACCATTGACTTATTCCCCACCTCAAGTCTTTCGGAGATGATCCTGTTACTGGCCAAAAATATTACCGGGGAACTTAAAAGTAAAGGCAATAAAATATGGGAGTCATTTCTAAGTATCGTGAAGTCTTTAAGGCCAGGGTTCAAGATAGACCCTCTGACCGGCCAGTTCACATTCGATATTTCTCTAGGCGAAATATCAAAGCCGGCAGATTCATTGGAAGAAATCTTCAATTACTTGGAAGCAAGCGACAGGCCATGCCTCATAGCAATCGATGAGTTCCAGCAAATAGCTGAGTATCCTGAACATAATGTAACAGAATTATTGCGGACATATGTCCAGAAATGCAAGCATACATGGTTCATTTTTGCAGGAAGTGACAGGCGAATGATGGAAAAAATGTTCAACAACCCCTCTGAACCCTTCTACATGAGTTGTTCACCTTTATACTTGGATGCAATCCCGTACGAAAGGTACCTCGTATTTGCCAAACAACACTTTGCAGCGACCGGAAAGAATTTGGAGGAAGACTGTTTCAGGCATATATATGAGTTATTTGAAGGTCATACCTGGTATGTCCAGCGCACCTTAAATGAATTATTCGATTGGACAAATCCCGGCGAAACGGCAAGAATGGATATTGTTCCAGACGTCGTGACGTACATTATTAAAACATATGCGCGCACATTCCAAGAGCAGGTTAACATGTTCCCTGAATCGCAAAAAAGATTATTGATAGCCATAGCGAAAGAGGGAAAGGCAGAAAGAGTAACCTCGGCAGCTTTTTGCAATAGACATTTCTTGAAAAGTCCGAGCACCGTTCAAAGCGCCCTGCGTGCACTTCATGAGAAAGGGATTGTCAGAAGAGATGGCAATACCTACTCCATTACGAATAGATTTCTGGGATCTTGGCTAGCGAAAGAATATTAAAGTAAGCATCCCGCTGTGGATGATCGGGCTCCTCTATTAAAAATTCAAGGGAGGTCCGTGAGGGCCTC
The DNA here is from genome assembly GCA_017430365.1 of Bacteroidales bacterium. Taxonomy (GTDB): domain Bacteria; phylum Bacteroidota; class Bacteroidia; order Bacteroidales; family UBA932; genus Cacconaster. The sequence continues at coordinate 430,477 of JAFRNC010000002.1, forward strand.
CCTTGAGTATTTAGAGAAAGTGTAGTTACTGAACCGGTTCGTAGTTAACCCGGATATTGGTAATTCGACGGGAACCGGCATCAGTGGTGCCATTGCTACTACTCGTATATGTAACTGCATTGGCAGAGTTTACCGTCCAAGTCAATACATTACCATTATAACTCTTTGATCCTGTAGACACAGTTGCATTTTGATCAGTATGTCCATTATCGGAGTATGTTATGACAATGGAACTAATCTTCATCCCACTTACTGGCGTAAAGGTAATTGTACCATATCCACCATTATCAGAAGCAGTCCTAATATAAGACCAGGCATTTCGTTTACGACAATTCGCTAGATCTACTGTTACATAGCCATCACTGGAAGTACCAGAGGCGGTACCATTCCAAGAATTGCCAAAGGTATTATACGCGAAATCAGCATATCCAATCGGGCTCCGTCGCTGAACGATGGTCGAATTAACCGTCACGGAAGTACCGGTCGCTGCAGCCGTAACGGTGAATTGACGCTGGTTGTTGGTCTCATTCGCCGGAAGGGTAACAGTCAGTGTCGCGGAACCTTCTCCGGATGTTGCGGATAATGAATAACCGGTCACGCCATTCGGACCTGAAATGCTCGCCGTCCAGGCCTGTCCTTCCGAAGCGTGGATTGTTACCGTGGTAGTAGTCGCTGCGCCGATGACGGTCTGCGTACTCGGAGTGATAGAGAACTCCAGCGGGTTCTGGGTAATGGTTACGGTCTGGGAAGTGCCATTATAGGTAACCCTCGCCTCGCGTGTTACAGTGGCAGTAGTACTGCTATTGACCGGGAAGTTGAGAACGAATTTTCCGTTGCCGGTGCCTCCGGTAATGACGGTCCCTTGTTCATTTGTAATAGAAGTAATGCCACTGCCATTCACTGCAGCCACAGTCCAACTCTTTCCGTCAGGCTCCGCAAACTCAACCTCAACAGTCACGGAAATCGTGTTGAAAGGAACCGTCGTCTTCAAAGGATTCACATACATTCCATTGTTTAACAAGTTGACGCTCTGGGTCTTGAAATACTCATTGGCCACATAGATGGTTGTCGCGCTGGCATCCTTGTTGGTCTTGAACTCGGTCGAAATCGTATGATTCGAACTATATTCACTATAATTGACCGTACGAATGAAATAGAAGGAATTGGTCGTCCCGTCAACGATGCTCTTGTCGGACTTGACCGGCACGGTGATATCGTTGCCGTTCCCGTCGGAACCGGTCGAGTAGATCGTGTGATTGATGTCCTCTATGTAAAGTTCCAGCGGGAACATGGATTCAGGAAGGCCGTCCGGCAGACCGATCTTGAGGACTGTTGAAGAACCCTGGCCGGCAACCTGTTTCGGTACCAGAGACAGGGCCATATCCATCTTCTTCATCACACGGAGGGTGATCTCACGGTACAACGTAGAATGGTCATCGCCTTCAACCCCGTTGTCAGCCTTGACCTGAAGCTTGGAAACAAGGTCGGCAGTCTCACTCTGTTCGTTCAGTTCGAACTCGTAGAAATAAGTACCAGTATCGGAACTGTTAGGTGCAAGTGTGATACTTGTTCCCTCCTTCAGAGCAGATCCCTGTTCAAGAATGCTTACGGTTATCTTAGTGTTATCGATTACATCAGGGTGTTTGGCGTCCGGTGCATAATAAACCCACAGGCCTTTCTTGCCACCGGAAGTAAAGTTCTTCTCAACGTACTCTACATAGAGGCGGGACTCACCGTCGGAAATATCTGTAAGCTTCTGGGCTTCCGTGGACATGGAAACGTTACCGCCGCTGTCGCGGTTCATAGCTTCGGTAGGAGTCGATGCACCACGGTTACCGATCTTGTGAATCTTGACTTGATAGTGATAGTTGCGGTAAATCGGGAAATAACCTCCAACAGCCTCGTCCATCAGGTCGATACGATAGTAAGAATAATAATTGTCAGTCGCATGCCCCTCAGCAGTGTACTTCCCCTTCAACAGAATGCAAGTGGCCTTCTGGGATCCGGGATGAGTCCTCTCGTACATGAAATTCAAAGCTGAAACAGCAGAGTTCGGTTCTGGAACAGTGAAATCCATCGGGTCGTCTTCAAAAACAAATCCGTTATACACGGTCGAACCATTGACCATCCTGCCCGTTGTTTCATTATATGTATAAGCCTCGAAATCGTCTATGAAATTATCCTGTATCGGAGCAACAGAGCCATAAGTCGGCTTGTTGACAAGAGTCCAGGAAACCTCGCTCAAGTTGGTTACAGTGTTGTCAATGCTGAGGGAAACTTCCGCGAAATTACGGATCAGTACCAAATCTTCAAATTTTGAGGCAGTGGCAGCGTTAGGTAAGTAATTCCCTTCACTGTCGGTCTGCATAATGCCGTTTTGGTCCAATTGGGTCAGAATGCCGTCAGGAAGGATCACACGAGTCCAGAAAGCGCCCACATTACCGGAAGTCTTCATGTTCTTCATGATGGAGTCCTCATCCTCATCATGGAACTTGATGCTCTCATCACCGTTAGCGATTATATGGACATGCGCCTCGCCGTCATACACCGGAAGCAGAACCCGGAAATAGTAAGGATCCCCATTGGTATGGGCATACTTGGCGTCAGAAGTGAGATTCCCGTCAGCATCACAGGGTTCAGCGAGGGTATATGCCTGCGGATATCCGGAAGTACCGAAAACAGCAACACGGATATCTTCAATCTGGGGGTCATGAGAAAAAGTATTGGCCTTTGTACCCGCCAAAAGCTCCACTTGAGGAATCGTCAACTGCATAGTGACAGCCACAAGCCCTGTCTCACTCGCTTTAGGAAGAAGTTCATTGGGCGTCAGCTCCTCGACGCATGAAGAAGCCAAACCGAGCAAAAGCGCGAAAAGAATGTATATTGTCTTTTTCATATTCACTCAAGATTAATTGTCATGGTATCCCAGCCAGGTTGTCGCACCTTCCTGATAAGGTTCCTCACCCCAATACCAGGCGTCATAGACGCAACGGACCGCGGTATCAATATCATTATAACTAGTGTTAAGTACAGGATTACCTTTCGAATCTCCGATCACTTTTCCGTTGGCAGACCAATAACCAGTCGTATCTCCTACTCCGAAACGGAAAAGAGAAGGAATAAAACCGTTCTCGGACAGAGTCACTAAAAACTCGATCTCAGCAAATGTCGGCACTCTCCACCTTCCTGCAGGGTAGCCATTCTCCTGATATGCTGCACAGCGTTTTTGAGCAGTCTGCAGATTAAAATAAACGCCTGTAGCACCATATGACGAAGCAACAATGAATTTTGGTGCAACTGTATTCTGTGTACCAGTAGTCTCTGTCGGTCTGTAATTCGTCAGTCCATTGAGATTGGTCAGATTATTTACAGTCTGGGAACGAGGGTCGCCAAGAATATAATCCTTACCTTTAAGTATAGATGAAGTAATTATGTAATTATTAGGATTATCATTTGTACCAGTACCATTAAGAGTTCCTGCCTGATAACCAATATTGCCCATCCGGTAATTATTACTGCCATTACCTCTACTATCATAGACATTAACATTACCACTGTTGGCATTCGAATAATTATTGATTATCACGTATCCGTTGGATAAACGACTTGTCACATAAAGCGAGGGATACTGTGTAACAGTAATAGTACGGTCAAAGGAAGTGTCGTCGCCGGCAGCCTCGAGGTGGAGAGTAACCACGAAGACATACGGAGCCATATCGAAAGCCGAGTTCTTATCACCATCCTCATCCAGCATATTGTTGTCCATCGCGTGATTTATCTTCAGGTAAGAAGTACCCTCAGGAATAGTTACCCAGCCTTCTATATCCTCATTTGTAAGGCCCTTGGCTGTTTTCAGATCATTGGAAGCAGTGACTGCACCATTCTGCATGAAATAGTCCCTGCCTCCCGAAGGAGTGCTGTAGTTCAACTGATAAATTTCCCTAACAATCGGAATGACCGTACCGGAAGATACGAAATGAATGTCAATCTCGTCAACATACATATCATACTCGTCCTTGGGAATATCGAGCGAAATATATCGACCGGTGGCCACATTGGAAGTAACCGGATCTTTAGTGCCCCAGTCCTTGACCTGATACTGATCACCGATAATCTTTACATCCTTGTCGGACCCGACGATATTGACTTCGACGGAATACTCATAGATGCAGTTGCCCTCGTTGACAGTACCGCGCGGTATGACAATCTTGTAATAAACCTCCATCTGTTTGTAGGCCTGCCAGTCCTCATCGGTAGGGTCAAAATCTGCAGGATCGTCGAACGTCGGCGCTGTACCCTCTCCAATATACTTATAACCATACCAAGGAAGGACCAACTTCAGGTAAGGCTGGTTGTCGTCGCCTTCCTCGATGCTGATCGGGTAAGTGTAGAAATGGGCCGTCTTTTTTCCGTCAATCGTAGGAACGTCGTTCATGAAATTGTAGGCATACTCGAAGATGTCTCGGGTGCCGAGACCGTATGGTTTAGTTGCCTTTGCCTTGCTATCCGCCACCATATCGCGATCAAGCGGACCGCCGAGAGTTGTATGTTCGATGCCATTGGAGAGATAGACACGAGTCTCTTCACCGGAAGGTTGAGGAACCCAGGTTATGTCGCCGCTTTCCTTATGCTCGACAACTACGTCGTAGGTGAAATTCACAGTGACCTTGGATGCCAGACGCTCAAGCGGGACAACACCGTTGACAACAGCGTCGCCGGCAGCAGCGTTAGCGGCTGCCACCAGAGTAATCTCAGCTTCACCCGCCATCACAAAGAAAAGGTCATCTGCATCCTCCGGATTATTCTCCGGATTGGGATCCAGGGCATGGGGCCAGAATAAACCGAAATCTTCAGTATGATCGTCATAAAAGAAAGTAGAGCCTACTTCGAGATTATGCAGTGCCTCCCACGTCTTGGCATCCTCAGGAATCGTCGTGTTGGGACTCAAAGAGTTATTGGACCCGTAGAAGTCGACATAGTTCGCCACAGCAAAAACCATCGCCTTGGTGTTTCCATCAGGGAAAATCTTAGCGAGTTCATCGTGAGAAATGGTCTCAGTGTAAGTCCTGGCGTACTTGTCCGCATCGGTTGTGGTAATAGTGCCTTTGCAAGCATACTCGGCATCTTGGGCCACCTTACCGTCTTCCCCGTAAGGGAAGATGAAATAGTCGATCCGTTTTACAAGATTTTCATTATCGGCGCCTAAAGTAGGAACCGGGTCGGCCTTGGTCATGACCCCACAGGAGAACGTAATGGTAAGATCCTGGCTCTGGACAGGGATTACCGTATTCAAAGGCTCAACGCAGGACGTTGCGGCAAGCGCTGCCGCCGCAAAAACAATATAATGGATGAATCTTTTCATACTTCTCAGCCGTTAATTGGTAATGGTAAGCGCATAGTTTGCTCGGATTTCAGAATAGGCACTGATCCAATCACCGGAACCTCCGGGTTGGAACCAGATATTAATCTGGGCCTTCTGGTTGTCTTCAGGGACGCTGGCGGCGCGCACCTGGAAATAGATGGTATTGACGCCGCCATCATCGTCTCTCCAGTCTGCAAGGTCTTCTCCGTCAGCATTAATCGCCCTCCATTTATTGTTCCCAGATATGGAATCGTCATAGATAAAGATTGCATACGCATCCTCATTCACTTCAGTTTCTCCATATGCAGGGATAAGACCAATCTTAAACAGACCGGCAGTGGGATAGTTCACCGTGAAATAACCCTGGGCGGGATAATAGGTATCTCCAGAAGTAGTGCCCGGATAATAGTATCGTCCCCATTGAGTACTGCCCGCTGGCTGAATATATACATTCTTGTACATATACACCGAGTATGCACTGTTGACCACAGTATTCTTTTCTTCGCCGTCAGCCGTCAACTTCACCTTCGAGTTCATCCAGGTTACGTTGGACATATTGATAGAACCGCTGTTCGTATTAAGACCGATTGTCTCCTTCGCCCACGGCTCGACATTGAAGACAAGCTTAAGTTCATCCGGATAAACCAGGATATGGTAAGCATTGACTTCGCCGGCATTCCATACGGTATTGGTGGGGATGCTGACGCTTTTCTCATCGTCGCGGCCCTTGTTGATCGTAATGGTCGCGGCATCTGCTGCAAGGGTCTGAGGCCAGATCAGGAACGCGGTGCCCTTGGCACCTTCTGCCGACATGTCATTGTCCGTATTAAGCACGTCGACGACCTCGCCGGCATCCATGGTGATGGAGCTGGTTGTACAGAAGTCGTTGTCTTCGTCTACTGTAGGAGCAGCTACCGTCGGAACCGCTGCGGTCGGATCATCCTGGGTTCCTGAGAAGTTCACGGTAGCGCTGGCATTGTTGGGCAGGCTGACGGTTACGGAACTGAGGGTCAGTTCCTCTCCCGTGTAGTTCTCCATGGTGATGCTTATTGCGGAGAGGAGGTGATGGAAATCAAGACCGACCGCATCGCTCTTTTTCCTGCCTTCGGCCCCTTTCCACGCCTCGGCCGTCGTAACTACGGCGTCCGAATAGAGGATGTCGGTCTGGTTGGATGTCGTGGTGATCGTCCTTGCAGCTATGCTCAGGGTCTTATTGTCCTTGGTCGGAGGTGTCACGTTCTGAAGGCCATGTGTATAACCGAAGAACCTGTGGGTGCCGTCGAGCCAGTAGTAGACATCCTTATCGTTTTCAGTGTCCTGATATGCCCACTTTTCAGCATCATCGTCATAGGCGATGTAATTCTCAATATATAAGGAAGAGGATTCGCTGTTGTCGGCGTCGGTAACGGTCAGCACGTCGAACACGTCAAATTGCTCACCTGTAATATCAGCATTGTTGACCATCGCCTTGGTCTCGATAGACTTGGGCGAAAAACTGATGAGCCGGTTTCCGGAGGGCAGTTCTTCGATCAGGTTGGTGCAAGAAACCGCCATAGTCAAGGCTATGACTGCAGCAATGTATTGATTGATTCTTTTCATTTCTCTCCCTCCTGTTAAATAATCAATGTAGTGGTCGCATCATCGAGATAGTCCCAGTCGTCAACCGAGACTGCGGAAATGAAGATTCTCCAGTTACCGTTCACATACAGGTTGTTAAGACGGGTCTTCTTGTGGGCCCCGAAGACCACGTCATTGCCGTCTTTCCGGAGCCGGAGCGTAGCCGTTCCTTTCGCACCGCTGGCCATGGTGAACTTGATGGTAAGAGTGATTCCCGACAGGTCATTGGGCAGGCCGAAGAGGGTTACGCTAGCATCCTTGCTTGACGAAATCTCGAGGTTTTTAGTAAGTGTTATGGTCTTGTTGGCGTCTGGATTCAGTTCGCTTCCATATTCAAACTGTTCACCCGGAATCTGATAAGTATCTCCAGTCGGATCCGTACCGGCGCTGAGATTCCAGAAGAGCCGACCCCAGATGTAACCCGTTGTCGCTGAAATCGTCAGGCTGTTGATAGTAATCGTCTCCTCGTCCTCGCTTTTGAAGTTGAACTCATATGCCGAGAAAAAGGGGTAGAAGTCGAGTGTCACGGGCTTACCGTTTTCCACGTTGGCCTTTCTTGCGAGTAGAGGCATAGTGCTGACAAATGCGGGATCGCCGGTCTGAACGTCCGTGCCCGTACCGGTAGTCCCGGGGATCTTAATCTCGAAGAGCAGATCCTGCTGATTATCGTGGTCGTAGGCATGATAGACGAGCCTATTCGTCACGGCACTGCCGCTTTCATTAATGGGGGCAGGATAGGCTCCGTAAAAGGTGGCGGTATTGCCGGTCCATGTCAGGCCGTTCTTGTCCTGATTGAAAAGATTGGCGTTGCTGAAGCGCGGTTGATCCGGGTCAGGGGATATGGTTGCCTTTTCAGGGTCATCCTCATCGCCATTCGCCTTCAAAACATAGTTGGAATATACAAGGCGGAGCCATGAATTATCCGGAATCACCTTGGGTACCTGAAGCACATTATTGGGACTCCATAGGTTGCCCTGACCTTCGGGACTGAAAATAGTGATTACGTCCCCGTCATTCCAGTCGATCCTTTCATAATTGACATCCCCGACTGCCTCGTACGCGCCGGAATAGGAAGTCTTGGTCGAAGGACCACCCTTCAGCCTAGCAGTAAAACGGACACTCTTTCCGTTATTGTCAAGATTCGTCGGGTCGCAGCCCGACAACAGCGTCGCAACACATGCGGCGAGAATCGTGAAAATTGCAAGTTTTTTCTTCATTGCATCAGTCCCCCCATGTGTAATCAAAACCGGAATCGCTGAAATCAATATCCTGGACCTCCTGGCCCGTGGTCCTGACGTCAGCATTGTCCACAATCGATCCCGCAAGGATTTCTCCCTCCGTCTGAAGGATTACCTCGCGGCGGATTGCAGGTGTCTCATAGTGCAGTTTCTGTTTCATTATTATTTTAACTAATTAATTGTCAAAACCATGCCTCTAAAAAGGGCTTTATACCAAATCGCAAAGTTATTCTAAATAATTGATACTCCAAAGCTTTTTTTATTTTTTTACCCCCCCCCCCCGACAATACTACAAAAAATGTCAATATTTGTCCTACCACGATCGTTGCACCGAATTATACAGAATATCCTCTTGACAACCGTATCCTACATATGGTACGATGGCACATTGAGATTCCCGGTCAGGCCGGGACCGCCCCCTACTTCCTCAGATACCTCAGGAATCCTTCGGCCATGCGGAGGAAGCCGAGGTCGGTCTGGTGGGTGCCGTCGACTGAGCCTTCGCCGTCGGGACCGGAGATGGCCTCGGCGGGGATGTAGCGCAGATTGTCGTAACCTTCTTTCCTGAGCTTCAGATACAGCTCATGCCACCAGGCGTTTTTTTCGATCAGGAGGTCGCGGACTTCCAGATTGACGTCGGCGTGGGAGAACCAGATGTTCTCCACCATGTAAATAGCCGCATCGGGACGCTTCTTTGCAAGGTATGTCATGAAATAGTAGGCGCTGTCCCTCAGGGTATTGATCGTGCAGTTGGGCAGGCAGTCGATGACATACTGTTCAGCGTCTACGCGGGCAACGATCTCCGCCATCGACTTGTCCATCCTGGCGTTGCCGCTGAAACCCAGGTTGATGCATTCCTTACCGAGTTTCCGGCTGATGATCGAAGTGTAGACCATGCCCGGCCGTGAGGCGCATCCGCCCTGCGTGATGCTGGTTCCGTAGAACATGATCGGTTTTCCGGAGCCTTTGACCAGTATTTCCTTGTGGGGCATGCCTATGTGGGCGTTCTTAGTGACCCCCACCTCAACCTTGGTCACGCCGTCGTATAACGGCAGGTATGCCATGTATTCGTGCTCGCGCCCGTCCATACCGCTGACCGCAATCTGGGTTTTGGTCGTATCCTTCCCGTTGGGAATCGCCGTCCCGACGAAATGCCAGTGGTCGTTCTCATCGAGCCTGTAGAGATCTATGCCCCGTATACCCGTACCGGCCATGTGGTGCATGATGAAGTTGTTGAGCAGCGTCCAGCGGAAACCGATAGTCCTGCTGTCGCTCGAGAAACGTATGGCCAGTCCTGCAGAATTCAGACCCAGGTCCCAGACACCCTTGCGGGTCGCGGATTTCATGTCCAGAGGCAGACGGGAATAGTATAGTTCCGTGTTGTCATAGCCCTTGTTGATGAGCATCAGGCTCTTCGCATCTACATACTTGAGGTCCGAGGCCTTCTGGGCCAAGGCGGACGGTGCGGCGAGCATAAGCGCTGCCACAGTCAGCAGGAAAAGTTTCTTCATTATTATATGGTCCTCCATTCTATTTCTATTCCCCTGCGCTCCATCCCGCGGAACCAGGTCATCTGCCTCTTGGCAAACTGGTGGATGGCGATCCGAAGCCGCGAAACCATCTCGTCATAGGCCAGATCCCCGGTCAGATAGAGCGTCACATATTTGTATTCGAGTCCGTAATATATAAGTTCTTCCGGTGCAAGCCCTCGGTCCAGAAGCCCCTGCACCTCCTCCACCATCCCTTCGCGGAGCCTTTCGTCGAGGCGGCGGTCGATTCTGGCATTGCGTTCATCCCGTGAAACCGATATACCTATATATTTAGTCTTTACAGGCAGGAACGACGTGCGGGACACGGGATGTGCGTCCTCGTAGACCGCGATCTCGATGGCCCGGATGAGCCTTTGCCTGGTGTCGTAGTCGGTGGTGTTGTGCGGTTTTCGAAGCGATTCGTAGCGGGCTATCAGTTCTTCGGTCGGAAGAGGTTCCAGGGACGCCCGCAGAGAAGAGTCCGGAGGCACGTCGGGCAGATGATATCCGCATGTGGCCGCCTCGATGTAGAGCCCGCTGCCGCCGCAGAGGATGGGCGTACGGCCACGCGACACGATGTCGCAGTAGGCGCGTTCGAAGTCGTGCTGATACTGGTAGATATTGTACTTCTCCCCCGCCTCGACTATGTCAATCAGATGATACGGGACATCCCCGTATTCCGCGAGGTCCTTCCCCGTGCCTATGTCCATGCCCCGGTAGACCTGCCGCGAATCACCCGATAGGATCTCCCCTCCCAGTTCCCGGGCCATGGCGACCGCGTAACGCGTCTTGCCCGACGCCGTCGGTCCGAGAATACATATCAGGTCGTAGCCGTCGGGAAGCATGGCGGATCAGTCGTCGTCCGTATCGGTGTCGGGAAGCTGGATTTCCTTGAAACGTTTAGCGCGCTGTTTCCAGCGCTCGCGGGCGAACTGCTGCATGTCGCTCACCTCGTCGTTCTCGTCGATGATTTCCAGGCCGAGGATGGTCTCGATGATATCCTCCAGCGTAAGGATTCCCTGAAAGCAGCCGTATTCGTCGATGATCAGGCCTATCTGCTCTTTCTTGGCAAGCAGGGTGTCCCAAATGTCCGCCACAGACTGCTCCTCGTTGAAGAATGTGATGTCGCGCTTGATTTCGCTCAGGCGCATGTCGAATTTGTCCTCGGCAAGGCATTCGAGCGCCTCGCTGCGCAGGATATATCCCGTGATATACTCGGGCGATTCGGAATAGACCGGTATGCGGGAGTAGTGCTCGAAATCCTTGTCCTTGTAGAAGTTCTTGAGGGACATGTTCTCCGAAGCGGTCTGCGCCACCACTCGCGGAGTCATCACGTCGTATGCCTTCACGTCATCGAGCTTGATGACGTTCTGGATGATACGGTTCTCGCTCTCATCTATTACGCCCTCCTCTTCCCCGACGTTGGCCATGGCGGAAACCTCCTCGCGGCTCACCGACGCCTCGTCGTCATCTTTCTGGAATATGCGGGTGATGAGTTCGATGAGGATCACAATAGGGTACATCAACAATATAAGCGCACGCAGGACCCGGGTCGTGAAACCCATCAACTGACGGTAATAAGAAGTGCCTATGGTCTTCGGGATAATCTCGGCAAAGACCAGGATCAGCAGCGTCGTGATGGCCGACATCCAGCCGAAGAACTCGGAGCCGCCGATGGCCGCAGCCTGCCTGCCCACGCCGGCCGCACCGACAGTGTTGGCTATGGTATTGAGGGCGAGGATGGCCGCCAGGGGCCTGGCGCTCTCTTCCTTGTATTGCATGAAGCGGGTGGCGGGCTTGTATCCTTCCTCCTCCCTCATCGTGATGTATGAGATAGGCGTGGATAGCAGCACTGACTCGAGTATCGAGCAGAGGAAGGAGATGGCCATTGCAGCCAGAAGGAAAAGCAGTAGAATCGAGATCGGCGACATTATCGGGTTTTTCTAGTCAAAGTTCCGTTATCGGATATTTCAAGGCCGCAATTGCCACGGAAATCGGTCAGCGAGAGAGTCCTCATGTGCTGCGCCACCTTGTCGGCAGCATCCAGCTTAGGGCCTGTGCCGGGGGTCTGGATGAAGGAGTGGATGCGTCCCTCGACGAACCGGCCGTCCCGGGTGATGCGGGCCACCAGCACGGGCGCGTAGCCCGTTACGCCGGAAACATTGATGCCGAAGGTCGTGCAGAAATTGCCCAGACTGTAGGCAATGATGCGGTCGCGGTAGCACTCGACGGCGCGGGTGACGTGGGGCCCGTGGCCGAAGACCACGTCGGCCCCCAAATCGACGCAGCGGTGTGCGAATGCGCGCAGATTTCCCCGGTTCTCACCGAGATATGTCTCGGGTCCGTCCGGGAGATGGGAGTATTTCGCCCCTTCCGCTCCACCGTGGAAAGTGACGACCAGGATATCGCACTTCGGGCGGAGCGCGGTGACTATCCTCGTCACAGCGGCAGTATCGGTATGCTTAAGCGTATAGGAGTTCTGTCCGAACGAGCATATGCCGTATTTCACTCCGTCCTTTTCGATGACAACGCTCTCGCAGTCGGGAAGGCCGGTATAGGCAATCCCCTGCTTCGTAAGCATTTCGCGGGTGCGTTCGAGGCCGTATGCACCAAAATCATTGGTATGGTTGTTGGCCAGATTCATGTAGTCGAATCCAGCATCCTTGAGCAGGTGGGCGTAGCTTTCGGGCGTCCGGAAAGCATAGTTGTTGGCGGAAGCCGTGTTCTTGGTGCACTTGCCTCCCTCGCATATCACCCCTTCAAGATTTCCCGCTGAAAGGTCCGCATCTATGAAGAGTTGCTTGACATCGGAGAAAATGTCCCTTCCCTCATTCTGGGGAAGGCGCACGGTAGGATAGGTCGTACCCATCATGATGTCGCCGCACATCGCGATGGTAAGCAGCGAATCGGGCTCCTGCGCAGGAGCGGCGGCCCAGAGCAGGGTGAGCAGGAATGTGAGCAGGGTGCGTCTCATTTCTTGACTTTCTTGGGAGGACAGTAGTTCTTCTTCACGGGCTCGATGCGACGTGCGGGTATTTTCCTGACCGCGGCATAGGCTATGAAGAATATGCCGACCAGGATGCAGGGGATGCTGAGCGTCTGGCCCATGTTGATGACCATGTTCTCTTCGAATCCGACCTGCGGCTCCTTGATGAACTCTATGAGGAAACGCATGCCGAAGCAGCAGAGGAAGAACAGGCCGAACAGCAAGCCCTTGTGGATCTTGTCGAGGCGCTTGAAATAGAGCCATGCGAGGACAAGGCCCAGAATCAGGTAGGAAAGGGCCTCGTAGATCTGGGTAGGATGCTTGGGCTCGGTTTCACCGCGGCGCTCGAAGATAAAACCCCAGGGCAGGTCGGTCAAGTTGCCGTAGATTTCGGAATTGAACAGATTGCCGAGGCGGATGAAGCAGCCGGCGAAGGCGACGCATATCACCAGACGGTCGAGCACCCACAGCATGTCGAATCCGTTCTTCCTGCCATAACGGTGGGCATACCACCACACGGCCAGGATTACGCCGATGGCGCCGCCGTGGGAGGCCAGACCGCCCCTCCAGGGCATGAAGATTTCCACCCAATGCTCGCGGCTGAGATAGTATGAGGGTTCATAGAACAGGCAATGGCCGAGCCTTGCGCCCACTATGGTACCGATGAGCAGGGCGTAGAGCAGCGGCTCCAGCAATTTGGTATCGACGCCCTCGCGCTTGTAAAACTTGTCGAAAAGCCAGTATCCCAGCGGAAAGCCCGCCACGAACAGCAGCGAGTACCATCGCAGGGTGAGCGGTCCGAGCTTGAATATGATCGGATCGACGTTCCATGTCACCGAAAGGAAATCTATCATAATCACATTATCTTGTCATTCTTGAAAAAACACTCAGCGGAAGGGCGCGTCCGGCGCGGTCGCACAGCACCAGTTCGCCGTAATCGATGCTTGCGAACTTTGTGCCGAAGGCATCCCTCACAAGCGTGTCGGCCAGCACGGCCGAATAGCCGTTGGAATAAAGGTTCAGCACCAGGAAACTCTTCTCCGGCGCAAGGATAGAGGCGCACTCCCTCAGCAGGTCATAGAGACATTCGTCCAGCTTCCATCGTTCTCCGTCCGGCCCGTGGCCGTATGCGGGAGGGTCGAGGATAACGCCCTGGTACAGATTGCCCCTGCGAGCCTCGCGGCGAGCGAATTTCATCGCATCCTCTATGATCCAGCGGATGCCGTCAAGACCGCTCATCTCCATGTTGCCACGCGCCCAGGTAACCACTTGGCGCACGGAATCGAGGTGCGTCACCTCGGCTCCCGCCTTCCTGGCAGCCAGCGAGGCGGCGCCTGTATAGGCGAAAAGATTGAGTACGCGGGGAGCGGGTCGGGCGCCGGCATGGGTGACCAGGGTGTCGGCCGGGCCTTTGGCTTGGCCGGAGGCAACGATCCGCCGCACCTGGTCCCTGATGAAATCCCAGTTCGGGGCCTGCTCCGGGAAGACGCCCACATGTTTGAACGATGTCAGGCCGAGCCGCAGGTTGAATCCGACGGAAGGATAGGATATGGTCCACTGCTCCTGCATCTTATGGAGCATCGCCCAGGTACCGCTGTCCTCCTTCCCGGCCTTGCCGAAACCGGCGCCCGGCTTGAATTCAGTGTGGGCGATCCTTTTCCAGTCAGCTTCGGAAAGACTCTTCGGCCACAGCGCTTTCGGCTCGGGCCGTATGGTCACATAAGGTCCGAAGCGCTCGAGCTTCGAGAAATCTCCCGAATCGATCAGTTCATAATCCTTCCAGGATGCAGATGGCTGTTCAATCGTCATATCCAACAAAGTTACACAAAAAACTTTGATATAAGCGAAGAATCGTCACGATCGGCCTTCGCCGGACGCCTGTAGACAGCTGAAGCCGCGCTTATCCTCCTTGACCGCTCATTTTCCGCTGCAAAGCTCCCTTCATTTTCCGCTGCAACGGACGCACTTGACTATCAGTCGATTACAAAAGTTGATCCCCCTCTTTTTAAGGGGGATCAACTTGCATAAGTATCTGATCTGCTGATGCGTCCGTTGCAGCGAAAAATGGGGAGCGGAACGGACGGCAGCAGGCGTCAAATGTAGGCAGCCAGCCATAGCACCTACGTCAGCCGCTCGAGTTTGTAGCCGAGGAGGAAAAGTTCCATCGAGGTGCCGATACGGTACATCACCTGTACGGTACGGGCGAAGACGTAGTAGGCGCGGGGGCTTTGCGGCTCGATGTGCTCGTGTCGTATCATCGTAAGTGCTTCGACGGCGCAGTTCGACAGAATGTCGGCGATACGCCGGGCAGGCTCGCTGTCAAGTTCATAGCCCAGGACGCGCATGACGATCTGCTCGTCGAGATCATCAAAGCCACGGGGACCCTGGAGGTCTTTATACTCCAGCGACTGATACGCAGGAAAATCCACGTCCCATATCTTTGCAACCGCCATCCCCAGATAGGCGGCCCATGCCATGGAAGCCTCGGGATACGCCCGATACTCCCGGACAGCGTCGGTCAGGTAAGGGGCGGCCATCGATTCCGTGAACTTGCACTCTATGTCGTCATTCTCCAGAAGCACCCCGCCCATCATGTCATAGGCGGTGCACAGACTCACGAGAGAGTCCTGCAGACGACGTTCGTACTGGCTCAGATATTCTTCTTCTACCATGTCGTGTTCGAATAGAGGGCGCCGAACACCGGTTCGCCATAGAATGGAGCCAGAGGCAGGTCCTTTTCGAGTATCAATGTGCCGTCGGCAGGATTGCGGCGGTAGAACTGGATGCAACGGTCGTTCTTGCAGAAGATCACCATGTGTTCCCCGGTGGGGAGCCCTTCCGGCAGGAAAAGGAAATCGCGGACGTGGGCGCCTGTCGGCTGGAATCCCACGCGGCGTATCAAGCCGTCGGGCTGCACCTCGGCGATAGCCAGACCGTCGCCGCCATTGCGCAGGGTGGCATATAGATGACGCCCGTCAGGGCTCAGCTGGATGTCGCCACCCGCCTGCGTCGGGAAGGACGGGTCGCCGACGGGAAGTCGCTGCAGCAGCACAGGCCGGTCGTTCATCGCAGTGAAGTCCGGCATCGAATAGACCAGTATTTCGTTGGACAGCTCCGTGATGACGTACATATGCGTCCGGTCGTGATTGAAAACCAGGTGACGCGGTCCGCTTCCAGCAGGTGCGGGAATATCGAATAGCCGCTCGAGTCTCGGGGCGCGGTCGAGCCTTCCGTCGCAGAGCGGGCGCACGGTACTGTCGAAGAGCCGCAGCACATGTATGCAGTCCGTACCCAGGTCTACGGCAAGCAGCAGATTTCCGAGCTGCGCGAGATGATGTATGTGGGGGCCCTGCTGCCGTTCCGCCACCGGTCCGTTTCCTTCGAAGCGTACAACCTGCGACTCCGGCTCCAGTTTCCCGTCCCGTACCGGGAAGAGAGAAACGGTTCCACCTGAATAATCGGCCGAGAGCACCACCCCGTTGTCAGGATTCCCGCACTGGTTGAAATACCCGGGAATGTACAGCAGATGACAGGGGTCGGGCGATGTACCCCTGACCTCCGAAAGCCTTTCGATCCTACCATGTGGAAGGGGCTTCAGCCTGTCATAAGGATGCACCTTGAAGGAATACATCCCGGAGTCGTCGCCGCACTCTGAGACCGCGAACAAAAAACGCCTGTCCGGCGAAAGGGCCAGACAGGACGTATTTTCGGCGGGAAAGACGCTGATATTCAGCACCTCGAAAGAGGCAATCCCAAATTCGATGAGAAGGAGCCGTTCCCCGTATGTTCCGACTATGAGTTCCATCGGAATCAGTCTTCGCGTATAGCTGCGATGCCGGGCAGGTTCTTGCCCTCAATGGCCTCGAGCATTGCGCCGCCGCCGGTGGAGACGTAGCTTACCTTGTCGGCGTAGCCCATCTGGCTCACGGCCGCGACGGAGTCGCCGCCTCCGACGAGCGTATAGGCGCCGGCAGCAGTAGCCTCGGCCAGGGCCTCGGCGATCTGCAGGGTACCCTTTGCGAAATTGGGCATCTCGAACACCCCGACCGGGCCGTTCCAGAGAACGGTCTTGGAATTCAGGATGATGTTCTTCCAGTTCGCGATCGAATCGGGACCGGCATCCATTCCCTGCCATCCGTCAGGAATCTCGTGCGAGGGAACGACCTTCACATTGGCTTCGTTGCTGAATTCGTCAGCCACGCGGGTCTGGACGGAAAGCGAGAGATTGACTCCGCGCTCCTTGGCAAGGGCCATAATCTCGAGTGCGTCTGGAATCAGGTCGTCCTCATGGAGCGAGTTGCCGATGCTGCCGCCCTCGGCCTTGATGAAGGTGTAGCCCATGCCGCCGCCGATGATCAGGTTGTCGACCTTGGTCACGAGGTTCTTGAGCACCTCGAGCTTGGAGGAGACCTTCGAGCCGCCGATGATGGCGGTAAAGGGATGCTGGGCGTTCTTCAGCACGTTGTCGATGGCGCGGATCTCGCCTTCCATCAGGTAGCCGAACATCTTGTCCTCGGGGAAGTATTTGGCGATGAGAGCCGTCGAGGCGTGGGCGCGGTGAGCGGTGCCGAACGCGTCGTTGATATAGCAGTCTGCGTAGGAAGCGAGCTTCTTGGTGAATGCCTTCTGGCTCTCCTTGACAGCGGCCTTGGCAGCCTTCTTCTCCTCGTCGGTGGCATCTTCGGCCAGTCCGCGGGGCTTGCCCTCTTCTTCAGCGTAGAAGCGGAGGTTCTCGAGCACCAGAACTTCGCCGGGCTTCAGGGCAGCGGCCTGCTCATCAGCCTTCTGGCAGTCAGGGGCGAACTTCACAGGTACTCCGAGATACTGCTCCACGCGTGCGAGGATGTGCTTGAGAGAGAATTTTTCGGCGGGTCCCTTCGGACGGCCGAGATGCGACATGATGATCAGCGCACCGCCTCCGGCGAGCACTGTCTTGAGGGTGGGGATGGCGGCACGGATACGGGTGTCGTCGGTAATCTCGAAATTCTCGTTCAAAGGAACGTTGAAATCGACGCGGACAATGGCTTTCTTGCCACTGAAATCATAGGAATCAATCTGTTTCATATCGTGTTAAACGTTTATATCCGTTTCAGAAATCGTACAATCTGCGAATATACGAAAAAACTGTCATTCTGGGAGTAAACGGATATTATTTCGATTCTGATTGCGGCGAAGAACCTTTCTTCTTCCTCCCCGCCCGCACCAGGGCCTCGTCGATGATCCACTGCAGCTGCCCGTTGGTGCTGCGGAACTCATCGGCGGCCCATCGCTCGAGCGCCTCGAAAGTCTGCGCGTCTACGCGCAACACGAAACTTTTGGTCCCTTCCTTCGCCATGCCCTGTTCCTAATTATACAACGATCCGGTATTGACCACCGGCTGGGTGTTCTCTTCGGCGCAGAGCACTACGAGCAGATTGCTCACCATCGCGGCCTTGCGTTCCTCGTCGAGTTCCACCACACCTTCTTCCTTGAGGTGGTCGAGGGCGAGTTTCACCATCGAGACGGCGCCTTCCACGATCTTCTCGCGGGCGGCGATGACGGCGTCGGCCTGCTGGCGGCGGAGCATCACGGCGGCGATTTCGGGAGCGTATGCCAGATAGTTGATCCTTGCTTCTACGGCTTCGATACCTGCAATAGAAAGACGTTCGTTGAGTGTTTCGGTCAGGACATCGTTGATCTCTTCCGCACCGGAGCGGAGCGTGATGTCGTCTTCTTTCGGATTGCTGTTTTCGTCGTAGTTGTAATTTCCGGCGACCTGGCGGAGAGCCGCGTCGGCCTGCACTTTCACGAAGCTCTCGAAAGCCTTCATGGTTGAACTCAGGCTGCCCTGGGTGCTCATGGTCTGGGAGTCAATCTCGAAGAGGCTCTTATAGACATCCTTCACCCTCCATACCAGCACAAGGCCGATGAGGATAGGATTGCCGCTCTTGTCGTTTACCTTGATGGCCTCGGCGTCGAAGTTGCGGGCGCGGAGCGAGACCTTTTTCTTGGAATAGAAAGGATTCACGAACCAGAAGCCGTTCTCGCGGAACGTGCCGCTGTATTTTCCGAAGAATACGAGAGCGCGGGCCTCGTTGGGCTCGAGTTTCATCATACCGATGGCAAGGAAGATGATAAGGAGGAAGGAGATGGGAATGGTCAGCCCGATCACCAGGTCGGGAGAACCATAACTGGAGGCGTTGGTAAGAATCAAGATGTCGGCCACGATGACGGCCAGGATCAGGAAGAGGGCGATAAAGCCGCTGATCTTGAAACCGTTAAATTCAAATTCCTTGGTTTCCATATTCATTGTAATATCATTTTGATATCACAAAGATAATGCAAAAATCCGTTCCTCCAAAAATTTTTCACTACATTTGCAACAAATTAAGTATCCGCGCATCTATAGTGACGTATGGCAAAGGGTAAAGAGAAAAGCAGGGTTGAGATCCGAAACAGGAAGGCCGGGTTCGAATATGAGTTCCTGGAACATTTCACTGCGGGTATCGTGCTCAGCGGAACTGAGATAAAGTCGATCCGCGAGGGCAAGGCCTCGCTTGTGGACAGCTGGTGCTATTTCGCCGGCGGGGAACTCTATGTCAAGAACATGAATGTCGCTGAGTACTGGTGGGGTTCGGCGTTCAGCCGCCAGGATCCCAAGCGCGACCGGAAACTCCTCCTCACCCGCAAGGAACTCCGGAAACTTGCCCGCGCCGTAAAGGAGAAAGGGCTCACCATCGTCGCCACCCGCCTTTTCATTGCCGACAACGGTTACGCCAAACTCAATATAGCGCTCGCCCGGGGCAAGCGGGAATTCGATAAGCGCGAATCAATCAAGGAAAAAGATCTCCGCCGGGACAGCGAGAGGGACTGAACCTGACGCCGTCCGGTCAGCGGGTAGGGTGATTCAATTCGGCCGCTCGACCACCATCTCACAATTGGCGCAGTCGAAGCGCAGCCGGAGACGGTTGCCCTGGTTTACCAGATAGAGCGGCTCCTTCGGGGACGATTTCTTGCAGAGTCCCAATTCCCATTTGATGCAATAGCGGCTTCGGAGCAGTTCCTGAGGCACTTCCAGAGTTGAGCGGTTAAGTGCGCCCGCTCCGGGCCTCACCTGATGCGGCACTTCGCAGCGCGGCCTGTCCGCGCACTTATCCTGAAGTTCCGCCGCCAGATCCCTGCGCAACTGATTGAGGAAAGATACGGGAAAGAACCGGACGGGATCGGCGTCAATCGTTTTCAGCGTAAAAGCGAACGGCCCGGAGCGCTTTCCCATCTGCCGCTGCAGGCTTTCCTGAGCCGCCTGCGGCTTCTCGGCCGCCGGTGCGTCATCCTGAAACCTTTTCTCAGCCCGGATCCCATCTTCCGTCACGGCCGTGACCACGGTTTCACCACCACGTGAACTCCACCCCAGGGTCACGTCGATTAGTCTGACGGGCATGTTGCGTTCCAGTTCCCGTTCGAACGAAATGTCGAAATTGCGGTAGACGCGCATGCCGGGAACCAGGCCATCCGTATCGCGGAGCGTGACCCGGTTTCCCTGCACCACTTCGGCGCGTTTCCCGGAAACCTCGTCGCGGCGCCCGACGAAAGAGAGTCCGTCGCCGTTTGCCAGCGCCGGAACGCTTCCAGAGACACCCTTTACCACTATATCGCGCCCCTTGATGGAGACAATTTCTCCCACCGGTTCGCCCAGCGCCTTTGCCGCATCCACGCTGGACAGTGATCCCTTGCGTCCGTCGAGGAAAGCCGTAGTCCAGCCCCGAGAAAATGTCCGGTCGGGATCGGGGACGAATCCTCCCTCAGGCCTGCCTGCAGATGCATGGCAATATTCTGGATTTTCGGCTATGAACCGGTCGATCACATTGCGATAATGCCTTACGACATTCTTCACATAGGAGGCGTTCTTGAGCCTGCCTTCGATTTTGAAAGAGGTGATCCCTGCGCCGACAAGGTCTGCCAGCCTTGAATCGAATCTTATATCCTTAGGCGAGAGAAGCGTGCGGTCGCGGACCAGTACGTTTCCTCCGGCATCCACCAGGTCGTAGCGCGACCTGCAGAGCTGGGCACAGGCGCCCCGGTTGGCGCTCCTGCCGGTAATGGCCTGACTCAGATAGCATTCGCCGCTATAGCCCACGCACAATGCGCCGTGTATGAAAAACTCGAGCCCGCATGTCGTGGCTTTGCGTATGGCCCGGATCTGTTCCAATGTGAGCTGCCGTTCCAAAACCAGCCTCGAGAAGCCGAGCGCCTCAAGCGCCGCAGCCCTCTCCGGGGTCCGGATCGCGGTCTGGGTGGATGCGTGCAGTTCCACAGGGGGCAGGGAGAGCTCCAGAAGATTCAGGTCCTGGACGATGAATACGTCGACGCCGGCCCTGTAAAGCGCCCACATCAACTCTTCAGCTTCCCGCAGCTCCCCGCCCAGCAACAGCGTGTTGACAGTAGCATGGATCTTCACTCCGTAGAGATGGGCGTAACGGCAGAGCCGGGCAATCTCCTCGACGGGATTGCCCGCAGCTGCCCTGGCCCCGAACGCGGGGCCTGCGATATAAACGGCATCGGCACCACAGTCGATCGCTGCGATGCCGATATCCGCATTTCTCGCAGGTGCGAGAAGCCCGAGTCCTATTTGCATTTGAGCTGGGTGATCTGGTAGCGTGCGCCCTCGCCGTATTTGGCATCCTGGGCGATCTTCTGGAAGTAACCGCAGGCCTTGTCGTTGGAACCGAGGGCGACCAGCGCGGTGCCGAGGTTGTAGACGATGCCGGCTTCCTTGGTGATGGCGTCAGGGTTCATTGCGAGATAGGCTTCGAAAGCTTCGGCGGCCACCTTGTTCTGCTTGAGCGACATTGCGCTCATGCCGATGATCTTCTGGGCGTTGGCGTTGTCGACATACTGGGTGGACTTCTGAGCGTTCTCGAGAGCGCCCTTCATATCCTTGGCCTTCTGGCATGCGACAGCCTTCTTCACATAGATGTTGGAGAGCTGCTTGGCGGAGACTTCTTCCTGTCCGTTCTCGGAAGCCAGTTCGAATGCCTTGATAGCACCGTCCATGTCACCCTTTGCGGAAAGGGCCTGACCCTTGCGCAGATGTGCCTGGCCATTGGTAGGATCAGCGTCGATCACCTTCTGGTAGCCTGCGATGGCGGCGTCATAGTTCTTGGCGTTGAGAGCCTGGTTGGCTTCGGCCATCAGGAGCTGGGGGATCAGTTCCTTTGCCTCTTCCACGACTTCGGCGTCACCGAAAGCTTCGCCGACTTCGATGGCTTTCTTGAATTTTGCTACGGCTTCGTCAAGATTCTTCTCGCTGTAGAATTCCTTGCCAAGGGAGATATAAAGTTTCGGGAGGATTCCTTTGCATTGTGCGGCGATTTCATTTCCTTCCTCTCCGAGCTGGCCGGCCATCTCAAGCGCCTGTTCAAACAGCGTAATGGCTCCCGCCTTGTCAGTTTCGATTGCGGCAGCGGCATTGTTGTAGATTTCAGTTGCTTTTTCCAAATCCTGCGCTGCAACGATGCCCATCGTGCAGAGGGCAACCATGATCGTTAAGAAAATCTTTTTCATCGTTTATGCGTTTTTGTTTTTGATTCGAATTAGTGTCTATGCATAAAGGCTGCCAAAATTATCAACTATTAAGTAATTTTGCAAAACTTTTTTCCATGAACCTGCCTTCAATCATCCAAATCGGGGATATCCTGGTCTCGTCGGAGATACTCACGGAGTGTTTCAGCTGCGATTACGAGAGCTGTCGCGGTGCCTGCTGTATTATCGGAGACAGCGGCGCCCCGCTCCTGGAAGATGAGACCGCCCAACTCGAAAAGCACTACCCGGAATTTGAATCGTGGATGAGTTCCGCCGGCCGGGAGAAGATTTCTGAAACAGGGTATTTCGAGATCGACCGTGACGGCGACATCGTGACTCCCCTCCTCCACGGCGGCGAGGAGTGCGCCTACACCTGCTTTGAGGAAGGCAGCTGCTTCTGCGCCATCGAAAGGGCGCACTGCGCTGGCCGATG
Source organism: Bacteroidales bacterium (assembly GCA_017430365.1). Taxonomy (GTDB): domain Bacteria; phylum Bacteroidota; class Bacteroidia; order Bacteroidales; family UBA932; genus Cacconaster. The sequence goes on from JAFRNC010000002.1 coordinate 453,203, forward strand.
CTCCTTCGTGAAACCCATCTCCTGCCGCCTCTACCCCATCCGGGCCTCGGTGCTCCGCAACGGCCTGACCGCCCTCAACCTTCACCGCTGGGACATCTGCCGCTGCGCTTTCGAAAAGGGCCGCCGTGAAGGCATCCGAGTCTACGAATTCCTGCAGAAGCCGCTTATCGCCGCCTATGGCGAGCCCTTCTACGAAGAACTCCGCGACATCGCCGCCGCTTTCCCCGGCTAATGCTCCACTCATAGGAGTACGGACACGAAAACCGGTAAAAGCGTGCCCCGACAGCGGTTTTCGACCGGTCGGGGCACGGATAAGCATGTTTTTGTGCCCGCAAAGTAAGGATTCACTTTTTTCTTTGCGGGAATATGGCGTTTACAGTCAGCAGCGGCAATTTCAGCAAGCGTGCTATCTGACCATTGTCGGCATTGTAATCGAAATGTAGTTTACGGGCGAGTTCCGTTTTGTCGTCTTGCGGCAATAACGCCGCACGCCGGCCATCGTAGAGGTTCTGGCATATTTTGTAGATTACGGCGTTCAGTTCGTCGTCGGTGTAGAACACCTTTTCGCAAAGTGCTTCGGCGATTTCCCTGTATCCTTCAATCTCACGCGACACTTTGAAAAAGTAGTGCCGTGCGTCCCGGAACATACTTTCCCCGAAATTGATCGCGCAATAACTTGCCGGAGAAATATAGCCATCGACGATGGCATATGATGCGGGATAATCGATATTATGCGAATGCAGAAGCTTCCGTCTCTCACGAGCAGTCATTTCACCCAGCCTTTGGTCCGCCCTATTCTGGTTGACAGGAAGGTAATAGCAATTCCCTGCGCCATAGGGATATGAGAACGGGGTATAAGCCGGGTTGACCACATATTGATTACGGTTGGTATAGACAATCTGGTTGCGGAGAGATTCCAGTGAAACAATCGGGACAGTCCTGCCTTCGAAACGGGAAAGGTCTACCGCCATCCGCCGGCCCTCAAAAAACTTTTTCAGCCGATATTTGAACCGGGCAAAAAAGGCCATGACATCGTCCAGCGTCCCGCATATGATGAAATGGACATGATTGCTCATCAGTTCGAAGGTGATGATCCGCACATTAGGGCAATCGTGTGCACACATCGCTATGGCGGTCATCGCAAACGCATAGGCGTCCGGATCCAAGAAAATGGCCGCATGGTCCTCAGGCGTATGCAAATGATAGAACGGGCCGAAGAAATGAAGCGCCTGTTCGAAAAGCCGCCTGCACTTGCTCTCTTTTTCCAAAAAAGAATGTCCCACAGGTATCTCCGCCAGACAGGCGGAATCGAAAAAATCCTTAGCCATAACCATCACTCAATAATCTCCAACGCCACCGCGGCTCTGGATGCATCCGAAAGATACATCCGAAACGGGCCGGAAGCAAGAAAAAAACGCAAAACATTTCGCACGGGCACGGAAACCGGCAAAAGCGTGCCCCGACAGCGGTTTTTGACCGGTCGGGGCACGATTAAGCATGTTTTTGTGCCCGCAGGGGGCAGCGACGTAAGTGAACTGCGAGCCGCAGCGGAAGGGCTGACATCAGGCCTCGTCTTCGGAGACTTCCGTGTCGAGAATCATCTGCGCGGATTCAAGGTCGTAGTCGTGGACCTTGAGTTCGATGCCGTGCTTTCCCAGCTGGAGGCCGGGATAGGGCGTGTTGACGTTGACGATCACCGCCTCGATCCCTTCGCTCTCGAGACGCCCCTTGGCGATCTCGGCTTCGTATTCGAAGGTAAATTCAGCAACTGTCTTGAGCATGGTTGTTTCCTCCCTTTATTCGTTGTCCTGCTCCCGGCTTTCCTGCCGGACGCGGTAGTTGATGGCGCTCAAAATGCGTACCAGGTCCTTGCGGTATCCTTCCACGATGACCGGATCGCCGGTCGTATTGAAGGTGATGCGGTCTTCATACATCCTCGTCAGGCGGGCGTAGGCACCTTTCTTGATATAAGTGACGCAGCCGGACTCCTGTTTCTCACGGACATAATCGAGCGATTTCATCACTTCGTCAACCATTTCGGCATATTTTGTGAATCCACCATTGAAGTAAATCTCTTTCTTGTAGAAGCTCAGGGCCGGATAGACGGCTGCGACTGCTACGAAGAAAACTGCGATCTTCGGAAGCGATCCTTCCTTGAAAAGGTCGACGAAAGACAGGCCGGTGGCCTTCTGGGTCGAGAACAGGTAGATGATTCCGACGATCAGGAAGAAAAAGATCGCGAAATAGACAAGGTATTTGAGGGCGCGGATCAGGTATCTCATCGCATGCGGTTTTATATCTTCACAAATTTAATTATTTTTGCAGAACAAACCCGAAAAAAGTAAAGTTATGGAAGAACTTGATGAAGAGATGATCCAGTTCGAAAAAGATCATCCGAGCAAAAAAAGCAGCGGCAGTGGCAACGGCGGCGGCGGATCCATGCGCATCCTGGCCATCGCGCTCGCGGCGGTTGCCGTAGCTTTGCTGGCCGCCCTTCTGGTCATGATGGGCCGGAAGAATGCCCTGGTGAAGGATCTCAACATAGACAAGCAGAACCTCACCAACGAATTGATCGCCCTCCAGGGCGACTACGAGTCCCTGAGCACCACAAATGCCGCCATCAACGACTCGCTCAACGTGGAAAAGGAGAAAGTCGGACAGCTGATCGAACGGTTGCAGAAGACCGAAGCGACCAACCGCGCCAAGATCCGTGAATATGAGAAGGAGCTCGGAACCCTGCGCTCCATCATGAAGGGTTATATCAAACAGATAGATTCCCTCAACACCCTCAACATTTCGCTCCGCAACGAGGCCTCCGAAGCCCGTCGCGAAGCACAGGAGAGCAAACGTCAGTACGAAGACCTCCGTTCCACCACGGACAAACTCTCCCAGAAGGCGTCGGCCGGTGCCGTCGTAAAGGGTCGCGGATTCAATCTGGTTGCAATCAACGAGTCGAACAAGGTCACCGACCGCAGCAGCCGTGCACGCAAACTCCGCGCCTGCCTCAGCCTGATCGAGAACTCGATCGCCGACAGGGGCTACCGCACCGTCTACATCCGCGTCAAGGGTCCGGATGACATCCTGATGACCGACGACAGCGGCAAGGTGTTCACCAGCGGCGGCGAGCAGATGATCTACTCCGCTTCCCGTGAAGTGGACTACCAGGGCGAGGAGGTTGAGATCTGCATCTACTTCGCGAACCCCCAGGGATTCACGAAGGGCAAGTACACCGTCGACCTCTACACCGACGAGACCAGGCTCGGTTCCGCCGAGATGGTCCTGAAGTAGCCTCATGGCGGGCATCTACGTCCACTTCCCCTTCTGCGCCGCGAAATGCATCTACTGCGATTTCTATTCGCGGGTAAGGCGTGACTGGAAGCCCTACGTCGAGGCCCTGCTGAAGGAACTCTCCGAAAGGAGCGGAACGTTCCTCGAAAAACTGCAAGGAGTTCCCCCGTCCACTCTCTACTACGGCGGGGGGACTCCTTCCCTTTTGCCCTCATACCTGCTGGAGCGCATCGCCGAAGCCGTCACGGACACCTTCGGTGGGACTCCTCCCGGGGAATTCACCGTCGAGGTCAACCCCGACGACATAACCCCTGCAAAGGCCGCGGAACTGCACTCCATGGGCGTGAACCGCGTCAGCATGGGGGTGCAGTCGTTTTCCGACGAACATCTGAAGTGGATGCGCCGCCGCCATACGGCCGCCGGCGCCACAGCGGCATTCGACACCCTGCGCAAGGCGGGATTCGGCAATCTTTCCCTCGACCTTATCTTCGGTTTCACCGGCCTGGACGACGGGCGCTGGGCCGAGAGCATCGACAAGGCCCTCGGGCTGCAGCCCGAGCATATCTCCTGCTACCAGATGACCGGACGCTGGGCCAATCCCGACGAAGAGAGGTGCAGACGGCAATACATGCTGCTCCGGGAGCGCCTCGAAGCTGCGGGAATCCGCCAGTACGAGGTGTCGAATTACGCAAGACCCGGATTCGAATCGCGCCATAACAGTTCCTATTGGGTACGCGAGGCTTATCTCGGCCTTGGGGCCGGGGCGCACTCTTTTGACGGAGACCGGACTAGGAGCTGGAACTCTCCTGACATCGACGCATATGTCGGGAACCGCCCCTGCGGCGAAGAACGGCTCTCCGACAGGGAAGTCCTGGAGGAGAAACTGATGCTTTCATTGCGGACAGTCAGGGGACTCGACCTGGCCGCCCTTTCCGGCAGCGAACGCGGCAGCCTGAAAAAAACGACCCTGGAGGAACTCTCCAGGGCCGGCAAATTGCTTGTGGATTCCGACAGTATCCGGATACCGGGCGAAGAACTCTTCGTCTCGGACTGGATTATCAGCCGTTTATTCCCGGAATATACGGCGTAAGGCCGCACAGCCCGTTAGCCTTGCAGAAGGCGAAGATTGCCACCACGGCGAAGCCAAGCATCAGAACGGTCACATAGATGCAGGTGATCCATTTCCAACGGTTCAGCCAGATGTTGTTGTTCCAGCCGATGGTCTGGAGAGCGCTCCAGAAGCCATGGGTAAGGTGGAACCAGAGGGCCACGAACCAGATGAGGTAGAGGCAGACCATCCACCAGTTTCCGAAGACCTGTCCCATCAGCTGATAGGGATCGGCCTCTTCGGCGCCCAGCCAGTTCTGCAACTGCATCTTAGCCCAGAACTGACCCAGGTGCAGGAAGATGAAGCACAGCACGATGATACCCAGGACGAACATGTTGCGGGAAGACCAGGAATCGGTCTTGGCCTTGTTGGGAACCTCGTAGCGCTGCTCGCCGCGGGCCTTGCGGTTGCCGATGGTCAGGATGAAGGCATACACGATGTGGACGATGAAGAAAGCCGCCAGGACGGGAACGACCACGTTGACCCAGCCCATGGAGAGAATCTCGCAGATCGTACCGTAGACCACGCTGTCTGGATCGAACACGTAGGTCAGGTTCATCACCATATGGAAGGTGAGGAAGAGGATGAGGCAGAGTCCGCTGACGCTCATGATCAGCTTCTTGCCGATTGATGACTTGAATATGCTTGCCATAATTTGAATTTGTTTGTAATCTTGACGGATCCTAAAATGGATTAATTATGCAAAGATAAGCCGAAACTTGATAAAATCATAATAAATGGCTATTTTTGTTTCATGAAATACAACAGAATACTACTCAAACTTAGCGGAGAGGCCATCGGCGGCAAGGACGGCGTGGGCCTCGACGAGAACGTCATGGCCACCTATGCGAAGCAGATAGCCGGGGTGGTGAATCAAGGCGTACAGGTCGTCATAGTCATCGGCGGCGGCAACATTTTCCGTGGCCTCAGCGGCACCAGCCGCGGGTTCGACCGCGTCCGCGGCGACCAGATGGGAATGCTCGCAACCGTAATCAACAGCATAGGACTCTCCCTCTCCCTCCGCAATGCCGGACTGAAGGCCGAGGTCTTCACCTCGACCCCGATGCGTCCCATGGCCAAGTATTATATGCGCGACGAGGTCGACGAGTACCTGAAATCGGGCGGCGTGGCCCTCATCGCAGGCGGAACCGGCAACCCGTTCTTCACCACCGATTCGGCCGCCGCGCTCCGCGCATGCGAACTCAGGTGCGACGCATTGATGAAAGGCACGAAAGTTGACGGGGTCTACGACGCCGATCCGGTGAAGCACCCCGAAGCCAAACGTTACGACACCCTGAGTTTCGACAAGGCCATAGCCGACAACCTCAAGGTGATGGACCAGACGGCCTTCACTCTCTGCAAGGAGAACGACATGCCCATCATAGTCTTCAACATGAACGACGAAGGCATGCTCGGCAAGGTGGTCGAAGGCGGAGGACGCTGCACCGTATTGAGCAACAAATAAAAAAACAAAGATATGATCGACAAGGCTAATGAGGTGACCGCAGCCGCGAAGGAAAAGATGCAGGGCGCAGTCACCTATCTGGACGAAGATTTGAAGAGCTACCGGGCCGGCAAGGCCAACCCGGCCGTCTTCAACAATGTCGTGGTGAACTACTACGGCACGATGACGCCGATTCCGCAGGTGGCCAGCATCGCCACGCCCGACGCCAGGACGATGCTCATCCAGCCGTGGGACCGCACTCTGCTCAAGCCCGTGGAGAAGGCCATCATGGACGCCAACCTCGGCTTCACGCCGCAGAACAATGGCGAAGTGATCCGCATCAATGTCCCCGCCATCACCGAAGAGCGCCGCAAGGAGCTGGTGAAGAAAGCCCGCACGGCAGGCGAGAACGCCAAGGTTGCGGTACGCAACGCCCGGCGCGACGCCATCGAAGCGTTGAAGAAGCTCCAGAAGGAAGGCCTTCCCGAAGACACCGAGAAGGACTTCGAGGATGAGGTGCAGAAACTCACCGACACTTTCTCCAAGAAGGTCGAGGAAGTCCTCGCCGCAAAGGAGAAGGAGATAATGACCGTCTGACCTTACAGGCCGGATGCCGTAACTGATTTGTGCCCCGACCGGCGGGAAAACCCGCCGTCGAGGTTTTTGATTGTATGCGCTTTTCGGAAATTATCGGCAATGACGCCCTCAAGGGCTCTCTCGTGCGGATGGTTCGCGGAGGGAGGCTGGGCCATGCCATTCTCCTGACGGAGGAGAACGGCGGCGGAGCCTTCGCTTTCGCGCTGGCCCTGGCGCAGTTCGTAAACTGCCGCCAGCCCTCGGACGAGGACTCCTGCGATGTGTGCGGCTCCTGCCACAAATACAGGAAGCTGATCCATCCGGACCTGCACTTCGTGTTTCCGGTAAGCACTGCCGCATCCCTTTCGGAGAGCGAGAAGAAGGCCCCCATCTCCGACTATTTCCTCCCGGCCTTCAGGGAACTCGCACTGGAGAATCCCTATTTCACGGAGCAGATGCTCTACGACGCCATCGGCATCGAGAACAAGAGCGGCCTGATAAGCGTCGCGGAGGCAAGGCGCATTTTCGAGAAACTCTCACTCAGGGCCGCCGAGGGTACCTGGAAGACGATGATCATATTCCTTCCGGAAAAGATGAACCTCGATGCTGCCAACAAACTCCTCAAACTGCTTGAGGAGCCCCCGCAGGGAACCCTTTTCCTGCTCATCTCGCACAACCCCGAACGGCTGCTCCCCACCATACGCTCCCGCTGCCAGACCATCGCGCTCAAGCCCCTGGACCGTGCCGAGAGGCGGCTCGTGGAAGGAACGGCTCCCGACAACGCCGAGTATCGCGAAATCGCCAAGTCCATACTCGAAGCGGGACTTGGAAAACAGATTGCCGGGCTCTTCCCCCAGTGGGAGATGCTTGCCGACTTCGGCCGCGAGAAGCAGCGGGAATGGTGCCTCTACATGGAAAACTACATACGAAAGATATATCTGGTTGCACAAGGGCTCGATTCCCTTGCCGACATCGTCCCCGGGGAAGAGGCGACTCTCAGGGATTTCGCCGCCCGGATACGGCCGGCCTTCTACGAAAAGGCTTTCGTGGCGCTCGACGGCGCCATCTCGGCCGTCGGCAGCAACGTCAATCCGAAACTGACATTCTGCGACCTGTGCAACCGGCTTCTGCTGGCAATTTAGATTATGGAAAAGATCAAGGAACAAGGAACGAAGATATACGACTGCTCCCGCGGTTGCGAAGTGGAGCGGACCCCGATGGGTGAGCTCAAGGTCAGGTACAACCCCCGCTGCTGCAAGCTCAGCAGCTACAACTGGATGGAGGGCATCAACCAGAAGCGATACAGCGACCTGCTGGAGGTGCGCTTCAAGAACACGCGCAAGATTTTCTTCAGGAACACATCGGGACAGATCATCAAGAAGGGCGACCTCGTTGTCGTGGAAGCTCCCAACGGACACGATGTGGGCATCGTCACACTGGAGGGGCCCGTGGTTCTCGAGCAGATTGCCCGCCACCACATCGACCCCGATACCTACGAATTCCGCCGGATCTACCGCAAGGCCAAGATACTCGACATCGAGCGCTGGCAGGAAGCCCTTGCCCGCGAGCACAAGACCATGATACGCGCAAGGCAGCTCGCAGCGCGTCTCGGACTCGACATGAAAATCGGGGACGTGGAGTTCCAGGGCGACGGCACCAAGGCCATCTTCTACTACATCGCAGACGAGCGCGTGGACTTCCGCCAGCTGATCAAGGACTTTGCCGAGGAGTTCCACATCCGCGTCGAGATGAAGCAGATCGGCGCCCGCCAGGAGGCAGGTCTGATAGGAGGCATCGGAGTATGCGGAAGGGCCCTCTGCTGTTCCAATTACATGTCGGACTTCCAGTCCATCACCACCCAGGCGGCCCGCTGCCAGGACCTTTCGCTCAATCCCCAGAAACTGGCCGGCCAGTGCAGCAAACTGAAATGCTGCATCAACTACGAAGCCTCCAATTATGTCGACGCCCAGCGAAAGCTTCCCGAAGTCAAGGGTCCTATCGAACTCGAGGACGGCCAGGCATGGCTGATGAAAACCGATATCCTCAAAGGCATCATGTACTTCTCCTACGAGCAGGGCAGCCTCACAAATCTGCACCCGCTCCCCGCCTACCGTGTCCGCGAAGTCCTCGCAGCCAACAGGCAGGGCGTGAAGGGAGCATCCCTCCAGCAGAACGGCCTTGAAAACAGGCAGACCGAATTCATCAGCGCCGTCGGCGACGACAGCATCACCCGTTTCGACGAACAGAAGAAGCGCCGGAACAACCGCAAGAAGAACGGCCAGAGGCAGAATGGCGGAGGCAAGAAAAGACCTGCCGCAAATGCCGAAAAGAGGAACGGCAAGGGCAAAGGTGAAGGCAATGGCGGTCAGAAATAGAAACCTCCTCCTGCTTCTGGCGCTCTGCCTGCTGATATCCGGATGCAGGAAGCCATCCGGAGACTATCTCTTCGTCTCGGCTGAAACCGCGGCCGCCCACGGCGGTTCATATGATTTCGCCCTCAATCTGGACGACTCCACCCGCACCTGGAAAACTTCCCTGGCCGCCAGGATAGTGACCAGCCGGATTCCTGACGGGACTGTCGCTTTCGACGTCCGCATCACTTCTCCTGTCGGGGAGAGTACCATCGAACGCCTTTCGCTCCCCCTTTCCGGGACCTCCGGAATCAGGGTCAGCAACAACCAGGGGCCGGTCACCGATTTCGAATGGCCGCTGCGGGACGGCATCCGCCCCGACGGCCGCAGCACCGGAACCTGGAAAGTCAGCATATCACCTACCGACACCACCTTGCGCGATGCGCTGTACGGCGTCGGAATAGCATACGGCACCGAGTAATGGGAAAGGGCAAACTGAAGAAATTCCGGGAGAACGAGACATTCTCATGCCTCGTACAACCGACTACCGAAGAGGTTCTCCGGAAGGACCATCCGCTTAAAGGCAACTGGAACCGGGATATGTTCCGCAACGGCAATCCCATCGTTCTGGAGCTTGGCTGCGGCAAGGGAGAATATACCGTCGCGCTTGCAGAACGCTTCCCCGGCAAGAATTACATAGGCATCGATATCAAGGGCGCAAGACTCTGGAAAGGCGCCAAATACGCCACTGAGAACAATTTGGGCAACGTCGCCTTCCTCCGCACGAGGGTGGAATTCATAGAGTCGCTTTTCGCTCCGGGCGAGATCTCCGAGATTTGGATAACATTCGCCGACCCACAGGAGAGGAAGCCCCGCAAACGCCTCACCCACCCCCGTTTCCTGGAGAGTTACAGGAAAATGCTCGCCCCGGGCGGCATCGTCCACCTGAAGACCGACAGCAGGCTGCTTCACAACTTCACCCTGGAAACGGCACGCTGCAACGGATTGGAAGTAATCGAGCACAACGAAGACATCTACGGCTCGGGCAGGGCGGATGAACTGCTCTCCATCCAGACTTTCTACGAAAAGAATTTCCTCGCCCAGGGTATACCAATCACATACATGGCATTCCGACTGGACGGGGCATCCCCGCTGGTTGAACCGGACTGGGACCAGCAGCCCTACGAACAGACCTACAAGACCCTTACACGGTCCTGACGGCCATCAGGGCGGCCATTTTTTCAAGATAGGTTTTTGACTCCGACTCCGGGAGTGGTGCCAGTGCGCTGACGGCAAGGGCTATTTCCCTGTCCAGCCGTTCGCGGGCGTATCCCAAACCGTCATACTGCTTCACGAGCGCTATGGCGTCGGCTGAAAGCCGCTCGTCGGGATCGAGCATGCGGTGTCGGATTTCGCGCGAGACGCTCTTTGGTGCGTTTGCAAAAAGGCCGAAGAGAGGCAGGGTGATCTTTTTCTCAAGTATGTCGTGCCCCGTGGGCTTCCCTATCGAGAGTTCGGGAGAATAGTCCAGTATGTCATCCATCATCTGGAACGACTGGCCTATATGGTAGGCATAGCTGCGGCACGACTCGATCTCATTCTCCCTCGCCCCCACGGAACAGGCAGCGCTGACGATCGCGGCTTCGAAGAGAGAAGTGGTCTTGCAATAGATGATACGCCCGTAATCCTCCTCGGTGGCGTCGGCGCGGCGCGCCTTCTCCAGCTGGAGCATCTCGCCCCGGGCAAGGTCGCCGAGGCATTTGGAGAAAATCTTGAGAACCCGCTTGTCGGGATGGTCGATGATGAGGTCCATCGCGCGGGAGAGCCAGAAGTCTCCCAGAAGAACCGCGGTAGTGGGCGAATAAAGCGCCATCACCGTCGGGGCGCCCCTGCGGGTCGGGGCGTTGTCGGCCACGTCGTCGTGGAGGAGCGTGGCCGTGTGCAGCAGCTCGGAGGCCGCCGCACAACGAATCACGCTGCCGTTGCAGGGGCCTCCGAGGGCCTGCGCAACGAGCAGCGTGAATGTCGGACGGAGTTTCTTTCCGCCGTGCCCGAGCATATAGGCGTTCGCCTTGTCGAGCAATGGGATATCCGAACGGAGACTCCCGGCGAAGAGGTCCTGGAAATCACTCCAGGATTGCCCCAGAAACTTCTGTACCTGCTTGTACAAAGGGTTTAGAACTTGAGGCCGACAGAGATTTCAAACGTCTTGGCGGCAGGGTCGAGACCCTTCACATTGTCGACAGCGTCGCCCCAGGTGGTGATGCGGCCGAAATTCCAGTTGTACTTGCCGGCGATCTGGAGTTTCCAGACGTTGAGGCCGAGACCGAGGCCGAGGCCATACTCGAAACGGTGGAAATTCTTGTTGATCGTCTCAGCGAGAGTGGTCTCTTTCGAGAAGCGGTTCTTCAGGTTGTAGCCGATGAACGGGGAGGCGAAGACGAAGGGACGGGCGATCAGAAGGTCCGGACCCCACTGGATGTTGACGGGAACCTCGACATAGTTCATCGAGAGTTTGGTAGCGTCTTCGAGGGTTACGCCTTTGACTTTGTAGATCAGTTCCGGCTGGATGGAGAATCCGGTCCAGCTTTCGGACTGTACGCCGACACCGACGAGCCAGCCCGACTTGCCGCCCTTGAGATCCTGGACGCTGTTGGCGTTGGTGTAGTTGAAACCGGCCTTCACGACGAGGCCCTGTGCGTTGGCGGTCATGCCGCCGACGATCAGAATGCTGACGAGCAGTAAAGCTATTTTTTTCATATCGGTTTGGTATAAGTTACAGGAGTGCTTCGATCCTCTTCTCGATTTCGGCCTGGGGAACGGCGCCGACCACGCGGTCGACCAGTTCTCCGCCCTTGAAGAAGAGAATGGTGGGGATATTGCGGATGCCGAACTTCACCGGGATGTCGGTGCTTTCGTCGACATTGCATTTGGTGACGTTTACACGGCCTTCATATTTCTCGGCCATCTTGTCGATGATGGGGGAAACCATGCGGCAGGGGCCGCACCAGGTAGCCCAGAAATCCACGACTACAGGGAGTTCGCCATTGTTGACGACCTCCTCGAAATTGGAATCAGTCAATGCTAGTGCCATAGTTGATATAATTGCTTTTCTGAAAAATCGTATAAAGTTAAATAATTTTTTCCAATTAGACGCTCTGTTCGATGTTCCATACGAACGCCCGGACGCCGACCGACTTGTTGCGCGCATCCAGTTTCCGGACGGTCAGCAGCAGTTCGTCCACCTTGTCGTCGGGTACCACGGTGATCACCGCGGAGTTCATTTCGGGCCATGTATGGGTCCCCCTGCGGGGTTCGCCGTCCACGGAGCCTCTCCCCTGCACCTGTTCGAAAAAGGTGAAGCCGCGGATTCCCAGCTCCTCGAGCATGAACTCCACGCGCGAGGTGAAGGCCTGGTTGAATACTATAAAGACACTTCTCATCTCGATTCCTCCTGGTCAGGGTTCAATTGCATGAATATATAATCCTTGCGGCGCTTCTCTTCCTTGTCGCGCTCGCCGTGACGCGAGATAAGGCCGTACACCACGGGCACTATGATCAGAGTGATGAAGGTGGAGACCAGCAGACCGCCGATCACCACGATTCCGAGCGGATGCCACATTTCGGAGCCCTCACCCTGGCTGAGCGCCATGGGGAGCATACCGAGCAGGGTCGTGAACGCCGTCATGAGCACGGGGCGGAGACGGGACGCGCCTGAAAGCGCGATAGCCTCGTTGAGCTTGTAGCCGCGGTCGCGCATCAGGTTGATGTAGTCCACCAGCACGATACCGTTCTTCACCACGATACCCACCAGCATCACCACGCCCAGGGCACCGATCATGTCGAGCGATGTGCCGGTGATCCAGAGCGCGAGCACCACACCGGAAAGGCCGAACGGGATGGCAAGCAGGATCACCGCGGGTTTTCCGAGGCTCTCGAACTGCGATGCCATCACGATATAGACCAGCAGCACGATGAGCAACAGCAGCGCGAAGATGTCCTTGAAGGTTTTCTGCTGGTCCTCATAGTCACCGGCGAGCACCACGGAAATTCCGGAAGGATGGGAAAGTCTGTCAACCTGAGCCTGGATCTGCGCGGCCAGCTCTCCGAGAGATGTCTGGTAAGGCATCGAAATGACCCTTACATAGCGCTGGCGGCTCTTGCGGTCGATGGTCTGCGGCGCCCAGTATTCTTCGATAGTGGCTATCTCGCCAAGTTTGATACGGGCGCCGGTGGCGGTAGGGATGGTGAGGTCCTCGATATCCGTCAGGGAATTGCGGTCCTCTTCCTTGAGCCTTACCACTATGTTGTATTCGTCACCGTCTTCCTTCAGGAATCCGGCAGTGAAACCGGCCACGCGGTTGCGCACGTACTGCGAAACGGTCGCGGTGTTCAGCCCGTGTATCGCAGCTTTCTCTTTGTCGATGGTAATCTTCAGCTCGGGACGGTCCTTGTCGCGAGAGATGCGTACGTCGCGGGCTCCCGGGACGTTGGCCACGATGGCCTTCTGCACTTCCTCCGCGAAGAGGTTGGTCTCGTCGAAGTCGTATCCGTAGATTTCGACATCCACCGTAGAACGGCCTCCGCCGCCCATACCGCCGGAAGAGTTGCACTGGAATTCGATGATCTCGGGATACTGTGCGAGTTCCTTGCGGAACACCTCGGCGATCTCATCGATGGTACGTGTACGCTGATATTTCTTGGTGCAGACTACCGTCATCGATATCTTGTAGTTGGTCGTAGAGGAGAACAGCGCGCCTACGGAACTCTCGTCGTTGGAACCGGCGGAAGTCGAGATGCGCTGGATCTCGGGTGCCAGTTCGCGGAAGCGGTCCTCCAGCATGCGGGCGGTCTTCACCGTCTCTTCGATGCGAGTGCCCCGCTGCAGCTCCACGGTGATGCTGAGGCGGCCGTTGTCGCTCGTAGGCATGAAGTCGGTTCCGATCTTGCCGAGAACCATAGGGAGCATGGAGACCACGAAGAAGGCCACGGCTATCAGGATGGTCACCAGCTTGTGGCGGAGACACCAGCGCAGGAGCTGGGCATAGGCCTTGTCGACCGTGTCGAGGAATCCCACCACTATACGCTCATACCATCCGCGTTTGCTCTTGACTTCGACAAGCTTTCCGTCCTCCACCTTCACCTTGTTGGCCTTCAGCAGCTTGGAGCAGAGCATCGGGATGAGGGAGATGGCGGCCACGGTGGATGTCGAGACCACTATGGTAACGATCCAGCCGAGTTCCTTGAAGAGGATGCCGGCAAGTCCGGAAAGCATGGTCAGCGGAATGAACACAGCCGCGATGACGAGGGTGGTCGCGATGACGGAAGTCCAAACCTCATTGGTGGCGTAGATAGCCGCCTCGTGGGGCGAACTGCCGCGGTCTATATGCTTTGTGATGTTCTCCAGCACCACGATCGAGTCGTCCACCACCATACCGATAGCGACCGTAAGGGCGGACAGCGAAATGATGTTGAGGGAACTGCCCGTGATGAGCAGGTAGACGAATGCGACTATAAGGGCTATGGGGATCGTCAGGCCGATGATCAGTGTGGCGCGCCACTTCCCGAGGAAGAAGAAGACCACCAGCACGACGAAGAGCAGTGCATAGAGGATGGACTCCTCGAGCGAGCCGATAGCGTTCTCGATTTCCTCCGAAGAGTCGTAGATCATCTTGATCTCCACGTCGGAAGGGAGCGATTTCTGTATCCTTGCCAGTTCCTTGCGGACATCGCGGCAGACCTGTACGGTATTGGACCCCGACTTCTTTGCGATAATCAGACGGACGGCGTCCTTGCTGTCAACCTTCTCGTCGAGCGAGAGGTCCTTGATGGTATCGCGGACGGCGGCAAGGTCGCGGACGAAGACCTTCTGGCCGAGCATCGTGGTGGAGACAACTATGTCGGCGATGTCGGCGCTCTGCTCATACTCGCCGCGTACCTGCATCTGGTACTGCTGGCGGTCCATCTTGACCGTACCGCTCGAGAGGTTCAGGTTGTTCACGCTGATGGCATTGGCAACCTGCTCGAGGGTGAGGTTGTAGGCGTCGAGCCTGGCCTGGTCGATATCTATGTAGACATAGCGGTCAGGCGCTCCCGAGACTGACACCGAGCCGATTCCGTTGATGCGGTTGAGCTGGGGGATCACCTCGTCGTTCATGATCTTCTCCAGTCCGGGATAGCTCTCGCGGGCCATCACCGAATACTGGATGATAGGCATCAGGCTCGAATTGAGCTTGAACATCACAGGGCTGGAGCAGCCTTCGGGAAGGTTGCTCTTGATCATGTCGATGTAGGAGCGTATGTCGTTGGCCGCCTCGTCGCGGTCAGCCCCCCACTCCAATTCGAGAGAAACAACCGACATGTTGTCGCGCGACGAGGAGGTGAGCTCCTTGAGGCCGTCAACGGAAGTCAGGCTGTTCTCGATGATCTTGGTCACATTGGTCTCGATCTCGCTGGCACTGGCACCCGGATAGGTGGTCATCACCGTGATGTACGGCGGATCCATCTCCGGGAACTGGTCGATCGGCAGCCTCGAGAGCGAGAAGAGGCCGATGACGATGACCGCAACGAAGATCAGCGCCGTCGTGACCGGTTTGTTGATCGCTGATTTATAGATGCTCATCGGCTAGTTCTCCTTGGTTACGTTCAACTTGGAGCCGTCCACCAGCTTGGCCTGGCCGACGGTGACGAGGCGGTCGCCCTCGGCAAGTTCGTCGCTGATCACCTCTATGTTCTCGTCGAACCTCTGGCCCAACTTCACGAAGATGCGTTTCGCGACTCCGCCGTCGTCAACGAACACGTAGCGGTCGTTCGATCCCGTCATCTTGAGCACTGCCTGGTAAGGGACGACCATCGCGCGGGCCATACCCATCGACATGCGGGTCTTCACATACATACCCGGACGGAGCTTGAGGCCGGAATTGGGAATGCGGAGCCGCGCCTGGAATGTGTGGGAGGCGGGATCTACGGTCGGGTAGACGATGTCGACAGTAGCGGGGAAGGTCTCGCCGGGATAGATGTCGGAAGACAGATCCACCTTCATCCCCTTCTTGACCTGGGGATAATAACCTTCGGGAATCGCCACCAGGGCCTTGAGCGTATATATCTGCGTCAGCACGAGGATGGGCTGTCCTGCGAAGAGCTCGCCGTCCTCATAATTCTTGGCCGAGATCACTCCCGCGAAAGGCGCACGGACATATGTGTTCTTCTCCAGGAAATCGAGGGACTCCTTGGTCTGCTCATATGACAGTTTGGTCTGGTCGTATACCTGCTGGGATACGGCTCCGCTCTCGCGAAGCGACTCCATGCGCTGCATCTCCACGCCGAGATTGGTATAGGTCAGCTTCGTGGTGGTGTACTGGTTCTGGTCCATGCGCACGAGCATAGTGCCGGCACTCACATTGGTGCCCACCTCGACGTAAATGTGCTCGATCTTTCCTGTCAGGGACGGGGCGATGTTGACCGTCTGCCATCCTTCAAGCGTAGTGGAGAAATCGAGTTCGCGGGTGATGTCGGAGACTTTGAGGGCAGTGGTTTCCACAAGTTCGACACGCTGCTCAGTCTCCTGCTGGGCCTGTTTTCCGGTACATGAGACTGCCGCAAGGGCGGCCAGGGCCAAAATGGAGATAATTCTGTATTTCATCGGTTGATCATTTATTCAGGAGTTTTTCAAGGGAGATGCGGGCATTCACTATCTCGAGAAGGGACTGCACATAGTTGCTCTGGGCCGTGATCAGGTTCGTGCCGGAATTGGTCACGTCAAGGCTCGAGGCTATGCCGTGCTGGAATTTCAGGGCGACGTTGTCGAACACGCGTCCGGCAACTTCCACGTTCTGCTTCTGGATCCCGTATTTCTCGATTGCGGTGCGGAGATTGTAGAGAAGCTGGTGGTACTGCACGTTCAGGGCGAGTTCCGTGTCTTCCAGCGTGTTGAGCTGCTTCTTGTATGCCAGCCTGGCATCCTTTACCGCCGCATATGTCTTGCCGAAAGTGAAGATCGGGATATTCAACTGGGCGCCCAGCATGTTGGGAGGCGTCATGTTCATAGTAGGCTCGTTGCTGAAATTGTGACGTCCGTTGAACTGGTGATATACGCTCAGGGTCGGGCCGGCGGTCCATCCCTTGAGGGCTATCTGCTTGCGGGTCAGCTCGGTATTCTCCTTGAGAAGCTTGTAGTCGTAATTGTCGTTGATGTCGAACTGGGAAGAGAGCAGGTCGCTCGCGGCTCCCAGGTCCACCAGGCTGTCGAGCCCGTCGGTCAGGACCACCTCCACGGCGTCATCCAGACAGAGCTGGATACGTATGGAGTTGTAGACCATTTCCAGGGAACGGCGCGTGGTGCTGATCGTATTCTCCATCGTGGCGACCTGCACCTGGAGCTGGTCGGCGTCTGTCTGCTCCGCCACACCCACGTCAACCGAATTCTGCGTGATATCGTGCAGCTTGCGCATGCTTTCGAGATTCTTCTCGAGCAGCTTGAGGGTCTCTTCCGTAACCAGTGCGGAGAAATAGAGCGTCTCAACCTGGCTGGATATGTCCTGTTCGGTCTTGTGAAGCGTGATGTCGGCCATCTTGCGGGAGATGTCCGCGATCTGCAGGGATACGATCTGGGCCCCGTTCAAGCCAATTCCCGTCTGCACGTTGAATGTAACGTAGGGCGGCATCGAGATCTTCATCGCACCGAGGTCCATCTTGTAACCCATCATATTGGAATACGAAGCGCTTGCGGTTACCTGCGGGAGCATTCCGGCTATCGCCTGCCAGCGGGTCGCCTGGGCTTTCTGGATGTCTATCGAAGCGTTCGCCAGGGTCCGGTTGTGCTCGATCGCGTACTGTTTCGCCTCATCCAGCGAGAATGCAATCCTCTCCTGCGAAAAAGCATGGAAGGAAAGAGACAAGGCTAGCACAATCAGTCCTAATCTTGATAATATTTCTCTCATAAAAATGGTTGTTGTCGTAAATGTGAAGCGCAAAATTACTACAAAATTCACGCCATGAAAAAAAAGTGGTCTCCATCTGTAATACGTGGACTTTCCATAACCATAAAAGGCGTTTTATTCCTATTCAAGACCGAAATTGTCCGGTCAGACAGGGAACGGGCAGGTCGCAGGAACTGATGTTTTTTATATATTTGCAGATACAAGTTAAACAACAGCTGTCATGAAGAGATTTCCCGTTATCGCGCTCCTGGCCGCACTGGTCATCTGCAGCACTTCAAGCGCTTTCGCGCAAGACAAAGTAGTCAAGAAAATCATCGAGACCGGTACGACCGACAACCGCACCATGGTGCATGCCGATTTCCTGGCAAACCGTATCGGCGGACGCCTCATCGGATCGGCCGCCCTGACCGAGGCCGAGGCCTGGGCCAAGGAGCAGTTCGAATCGTGGGGCCTGGAAGTGATGGTACAGGAAGCCGGCGAGATCAACGTGGGTTTCAACCGCGGTCCCTGGTTCGGTAGGATGCTCAGTGAAGACGGCATGAACCTCCATTTCGCCACCCCTTCGTATACTGCCGGAACGCGCGGCAAACAGACAGGACATGTGGTCATCGAGCCCAAGAGCCGCCGCGAATTCGACAGGATGAAGGGCACCCTGAAGGGCGCATGGGTGCTTCTTGACACCCCTTCAGACGGCATGGCCATCAACTGCACCGCGGAAGCCAACGCCAAGCGTGCCGAAGCTATCGCCAAGAACGAGGAAATCGATCTCAAGAACAACGAGATCCGGCGCTGGAACTACGAGAACAGGGACAGCGAGCCCAAGCCGCTGCTCGAATATGAAAAGACCGTAGCGCCTTTCTACAAGGAAATGGTCGAAGCGGGCGTGCTGGGATTCATCCGCTCCGCCGCCGTACCCTTGAAGATCATGTACGACAGGCCCAACTGCTACAACATCACCATGGAGACCCTGCCCACCGTCTGCGACATCATGCTCGACGAGGCCCAGTTCAAGGTGGTCCGCGAGAAGGTGCTGCGCAAGGACATGTTCCAGCTTGAATTCGACATCCGCAACCATTTCTACCGCGGTCCGGTGAAATACCACAACATCATCGGCATCCTGCGCGGAAGCAAATATCCCAAAGAGTACGTCATGGCCGGCGGCCACCTGGACGCCTATGACGGCGGTACGGGCGCCGTGGACGACGGAAACGGCACATCGGTAACCATGGAAGCGGCCCGTCTGCTTGCCACTTCCGGCGCCAAGCCCAAACGCACCATCCTCTTCTGCCTCTGGACCGGCGAGGAATTCGGGCTTCTCGGATCGAAATTCTTCGTGGAAAACAAGACCGTTCCGCTCGAAAAGATTTCCAACTACATCAACCGTGACGGCGGTCCGCTCTGCGCCACCTCGGTGACCGTTCCTCCCGCCATGTACGACGACTACGTGAACATCTGCAAGCCGCTCAACGACATCAATCCCGAGTTCCCCTTCACGGTCAACAAGAGGGAGGGCGACCCCCAGCCGCGTCCGACCAGGGCAGGCGGCAGCGACCATGCCTATTTCGCCATGAACGGAGTTCCCACCCTCTCGTTCCGCGAGTCCGACCCCAAGGGCTACAATTTCGAATACGGAGAGATCTGGCACACCGAGAGGGACATTTTCAACAAACTGATCCCCGAGTACATGGAGCATTCCGCAGTCGTTACGGCCGTCGTACTCTACGGCATAGCCAACCTCGACCACCTGCTTTCTCGCGAGGGACTCTACAAGTAGCAGTCCCCCGCTCCACTTACTGTTCTACCTGAGGCCGGATCCCGCATCCGGCCTTTCTGTAGTTGGTGTATTCCGGGTCGACCCAGTCCGGCCCGAAACGGAAATAGTATCCGTCGTCATCGCTCGCTGTCGCCGCAGTCCAGCAGTATCCGTCGGTCCCCACCCTGGCCAGTTGCCCGGTGGTGCCTTCCATATAGCCGGTCGCCGGAAAACCTATGACGTACATCCCGTCCGTTGATGCCGATGCCGACTCCCTGTAGCCGTTGTAATAGCAGCCCGGAGCGTACCCGTTCGGAGTCTGGCCATGAGGGCCGAGCCTGAAGCTGAAGAAAACCGTTAGGCTCGGCAGGCAGTATCCCGCGGGGCAGGGATCGTAAATTGTTTTGACAGTGGGACAGTCGACCCTGTTGCCGTCCATGCCGGCGCACCACCAGTTGTCCTTACCAGTATCCGAACACCAGTCGTAAGGCGCGCCCGAGTTCCCCGAGAAATGGACTGCCGGCCGGCGTATCGTCTCTCCCATGCTTACGGTTCCGCCGTATGACGGGAAGATGTAATCGGCGCCGAGATACAGGTCATACCCGTCCATCAGCGGATCCTTGCGGCCGAACTGGTAGTAGGGACCGTAACCCGACTGGAAATCCGTTCGGCGGACCATACCCGGCCTGCGAAGCGATACGACCGTGACTGCCTGCGATTCGGCCTGCCGGAGCCGTACATATACCCCGGCTGCGGGATAGACGGTCGCCTGCACCTCCCCTGATTCGACCCACCCCAGATTCCTGGGCATGAATCCCGCTACGTGCCCCGCGGCATCGTAGGTGCAGGCCACGTCTGCCAGGTCGAAGGCAGGATCGTATGCGGGATAATTGCGGGGCACATAGTCGGTGACCCAGACGAGCCAGCTCCACATCACATCCCCGTCTCCATCCCTTACCGCCAGGCAGGCAAGTCCCTGCCCTATCGTTTCCGCCGGCACATGGAAATTCAGCCAGTAAACCTCGTGCGGGGTACCCGCCCCCGTGACAGTGATAGACGAAGAGCCTCCCGCCACGCCGGGCAGTATGAAATCGCTCCCGCCCTGTACTTCCACCAGTTCCCGGTCCTCCCACACCACGAAAGCTTCCGCCGGAACTCCGGCAGACGGACTGCTCTTCTGCAGATAGGGCGAAGAGACCGGCATATCCTTGTAATCCATGAAATTGCTCTCGGAGTATGTCACGCTCCTTGGAGAGTTGCCTTTCACCCCGTTGCCCATGACCAGGGGGATTCGGTAGTATCCGGGCGCGTTGACTATATATGTATTTGCACTTTCCGTTATGGCATCGCCGCCGGCGGCCGGATTGGACAGATTCCAGTAGGAGGACGGGCTGCCGACAGGAGAAGCCTCACGCAAACGCCGGTCAGCCAGTTCTCCCGGGTCTATCCAAGTCTGCGTACCTGCGGCCGCCTGACAGCTCATCAGGAGTGTTTCGGGGGTCAGGGATCCTTCTGACGAGACAGGAGAGAATGCGGTCAGGGCCGTTCCTGACATCGGGAGAGTATTGCTGCCTGAGAGCGCATCTTCATAAGAGCCGAAGTATCCGTCGGCCTCCCATGCCACAGGAATCTGCTCACCGCTCCCGGTGCGTGTCTTGTAGCTGGTTACGGAAGCCCCCGACACCGGTCCTCCGCTGTAAGTCACTCCCTCCGGATCTGTCGAAACGAAGGTGTAATCGAAATGGGCCACCTCCCCAGGAACGCCCAGATTGCGGATAAACACCTTCTTGCAGGCCTCGACCTGCAGCCACTCTCCGCCATGGTCCTCGGAATATCTCAGGTCGAGAGTGCGCTTTTCGCCCCCGTCGATCAGCACTTCTATGGAAAGCATGTCCTGGTCGACGGGAAGCGCCAGTACGGTAAGTTTGAGTATATCGTCGGGACTGAGGTTCCTCTGGTCCTCCTCCCGTATCGGAATCAATATCTCACTTTCCGTTCCGGATGTCGTGACCGAATAATTGCCGTCAGGGGTGAGCGTCGCCGAAAACGCACCTGCCAGGCCGGTAGCCCCCGACTTGAGGCGGAAACCCGTCACCCTGCGCTCCCCCGCCGCTGCGTCGCCGGCCTTGAGGGTGAACATGAAAGCCGTCATGAGCGGCTTGAATGCGAGGGATACGCTTCTGAGCCCTGCCTCCGCCTTTCCGAAGCCATACATATAGGCATAGTTCATATCGGGCTTGTACTCCCTGCAGAGGCGCACTATCCCGTCGATGTTTTCATGATATTCCTTATATCCCGCATAAGGCTGGACAGCGGGAATTACCCCGTCGATCCGCCCGTTTCCGTCGGCGTAGGAAAGCACCGCCTCGCTGTCATTGACATCCCTGCCATATTCCGATGTCATCAGCGGAGAGGGATATAGCGCATAGAAATAGTGTGTCCCGCCGGGTCCCCATTCAAGGTTGCCGGATTTGACCGTGGCAAGGGTGGCGCGGCTGTTCTTCCCGTCGTCGGTACGTCCCGTTACGATATAGTCAGAGGTCTGCGTTACCGCAGCCTCCTCGCAATGGATGCGGATCATGTCGGCCTGCGGCACCCAGTCGATCCTTTCATAAGTCCGCGACTCCACATTATATATGGAGCCGCTGTATTGCGTACGGGTCGAAATCCCGTTCCTGTATCCTGTTTCAGCCTTGAACTTGATGGTCTTGCCTGTCCAGAACTCCGGTCCTTCACATCCGCAAGGCAACAGCGGAAGGAAAGCTGCCGCCAACGCGGCAAGAAGCGTTTCTCTTAATCTGATTATCGGTTTCATATTTCTCTATTGATTGCAGGCGGCAAAAGTATCGTCACCCGTATCCTGAAAGGTCCCCGATTGTCATTCATCAACGCCAGTTCGTCAAAGTCCTAAAGAAAATTTGTCAAAAGGAGTAACTATTGACATTATTTCCCATTGTTCAGGAAAAAAAGAGTTTATTTTGCGCACCTGAAACACAAATCCATGATTCGAAAGCCTCTTTTCATCGTACTTTTCGTTCTTTTCCTGACGGGCTGCAACAACAGCCCTGATACTCCCGAAGACTGGAGGGGAAGCGGCCCCGACAGCCTTTACAGTTTCCAGCATATACGCAGTATATCCTTCGACCGCCCGGAAGAGGCGCTCAGCTTGCTTGACACAGCAGAGCGGATGGGCAACGTCAACCCGAGGGACGCCGATTTCTTCCGTGCCAATATCTATTACAATCCGCTCCAGGACGACGAGCGGGCTTACCGCTATGCCCTTCAGGCATACCGCTCCGAAGACCCGGACGGCGTAAGCGACACAGAGCGCATGGAAGTACTCGAGCTGCTCTGCCGCATCACCGCCATTAGGGAACAGTTCCAGGAAGGCATCAGCTATGCCGCCCAAGGGCTGAAGCTGGCCGTGGAAGGCAAGGACAGCCGTTACGAAGGCACTTTCCTCTTCCAGATGGGTGACTGCATGCTCCGCATCGGACAGAGGGAATCGGGCTACCGTAACCTGAGATCGGGGATAGAGTTGCTCGAGAAGGAAAAAGACCCCAAAGTGCTGCCTACGCTCTCTTTCGCGTACGGAGAACTGATGGTTGCCCTGATGGACGACGGCCGCTACGAAGAAGCGATAGCCGAAGGAAAGAAAAGGGAGGAGTGCATTCTCAAGCTGGAACGTCTCGACCCGGATATCCCGGAAGGACGCATAGACCAGCAGAAAGCATATCTCTATGCCAAAATGGCCGATTTCCACGCACGCGCAGGTAAAAAGGAAGAAGCGGAACAATATGAGAACCTCTTCCTCGAAACCAGTTATTCTCAGCTTCCACAGGGCAGGATCCTGCTCGCCGAATACTGCGAAGCGACTGAACAATGGAAGCGGCTGGTCGATCTCTATGGCGGCAAGGACTACCTCCCCGCAACTGATACCATAACCGAGAACGTCATCTACTACCTTTCCAAGAAAGCCCATGCGCTCCACCACCTCGGCCGCGACGGGGAAGCATACGACATCATGGAACGCATCGGAGAGTTATGCTCCGTCAGGTTCAGGGCGGAACTGAGTGAAAAGGCCATGGCGATTTCCGAAGCCTATGACTCGCAGTACAGGGAAGTGCAGCTGGAAAAGGAAAGGGGACGCTCCAGGCTGCGCCAGTGGATTGCGATACTGCTGAGCGCACTTCTTGCAGTCGCCCTGCTGCTCCTCTTCGAGCAGATACGGCACAACAGGATTACGGGAAAGAAAAACCAGGCTCTTGCCTCGGAACTGGACCGGATGCTGCAACTGCAGGAAGAGGTAAAGAACATGCGTAAGCAGGCGCCTCCCCGCCAGGGAAACCCCAGGAACGACACCGAATCGTCCGTGGCGCTGTTCGCCAAACTGGAGGAGATAATGGACCAGGAGCGCCTTTACCTGAAGAGCGAACTCTCCCGGGATGACATACTCAAGCGGCTGCACGTCGACAAGAACAGACTTGCCCTGATGTTCCGCGAAGTCGGCCAGGGCTTCACCCTGCCCACCTACATCAACGAGAAGCGGCTCACCCACTCGCTGAAGTTGCTCCGCATCCACCCCTACTACACGATCGAGACCATTGCCTTCGACTCGGGATTCTCGAGCAGCCGCTACTATCACCATCTCTTCAAGGAACGCTACGGGATAACCCCCTCGGAATATCTCCGCAGCGTCCAGAAAGAAAAGGAAAAGAATCAGGCGAAGACGGCTGAGAAGGCCGAGTAGGCCGGTGAGGGGCGCGGGAGGCCGTAGGGCGCTGGCGGTGGGCGGCTGGCGGCGTCGGTTGCTGGCAGGCGCCGGCGGTCTTCCGCACTATTCATCCATGGGAACAGCCATATTCATGGATGAGTCCATGTTATTTTGCTGTTCGTCCATAATCAGGCGACTTTTTATGGACAGAATTAATTTCCGGACCTGGCTGAAGACAGCAAGAGGCATATATCTCCGGGGAGGTATCCACTTGTGCCCAGAAATGGTTACCTTTGAGAGTTCGATAAACCGCCGTACAATGAAAGGATGGAAATGCCTCTGCGGGCTCGTTCTCGCCGCAAGCCTCTTCGCTTCATGCGCGGAAGAGACTACGCTGACCTCTTACCTTTTCTACTTCAATGAAGAGGATTTTACGCAACCCGCAGAAATCGCGGATCCGGAAATCCGCGCGTTCTACCTGGATATCCGTGAGGGTTTTGCGAATCTTCATGCCAATGATCTGTGGCAGATTAACGTGGTCAACCGCAATTACGCCCCGGAGGACGGGAAAGCCATGGCCCGGTTCAACGATACCCTGGCGGCAATCAAGGAATACGAAGCCAGGTACAGAAAGGCAATCGGGGAACTTGGAGCGCACGAGGGATCGTCCTTTCACGTAAAGTATGTTTACCGCCTGTCCAGAGATGTTCCGGCAGACCATTTTTCATCGGGATACTCTCCAGCGGTCCTGCAGGAGTACACTTTTGAATTGCGTTACGATTAGGACTGCAGAGTGCCCGACATGGCAAAGGCACGCTTTTCCAAAAGAAACGTAGGTTGGGAAGGGGTCTTCCCCCATTAGCCCCTTGGGGCAGCCGCGTAAGCGACGGGGGTTAGGAGGGCCCATTGGACACAAAAAAAGCTTCCGGTCAGGAAGCTTTTTTCGTGCGCCCCGGACGGGAGCACTTTTATATGTTCATTATCAATGTATTACAAAATTTCCAAGCTAAAACGCAAGCTATTTCTGGAGGGGTCTGAAAGTCAACATCAATCCCTAAGGGAGCCTATTGGTACGACAAGGACTCCGTCTTCTGTCCTGCGATAAGGATAATCACCAATGCCAGTAAGAACCATCAGAAATGATGGTCTCTTCATTTTGGTTGAGTCAATCTTTTCGGCCAGGGTCGTGAGAGTGTCCGCACCGGCATTGATGAGGTCTGTCCCTCCAATCTTGATCTCCACGAGCCCATACGAGCCATTCCTTAAATGGACAACGGCATCGCATTCAAGGTTGTTCTTATCACGATAATGATAGACCTTCCCGTCAAGGGCGTCCGCATAGACTCTCAGGTCCCTCACGGCCAGGGTTTCGAAAATCAGCCCGAAAGTCTCCATATCATTGATCAAATCCTTCGGGCCCAGGCCGAGGGCGGCGGTGGCGATGGACGGATCGATGAAATATCTGGTGTCGGAAGTCCTGATGGCCGTTTTGCTTCTCAGGTTAGGGTTCCATGCGGTAGAATCCTCTATGACGAAAATCTCCTTCAATGCCTTGATGTAACTGTAAACAGTGGCGTCAGACATCTGTTCATCGCCATTATTCTTGATGTCCGCGAGAATTGTCCCGACAGTTGCCTGGGAGCCTTGGTTCCGCGCATAGGAACGCATGATACGCCTGGCCAGTTCTTCATCCCGTTCCACATCATCAACTCTCTTGATATCTGTGCTGACCACGGAATCGAAGTAATCAAAGGCTTGCGCCAAAGAGGCTTTTTCCTTTTTTCTTAAAACAGCCTTAGGCCAGCCTCCACGGCATGTCAGGAAAGCGAGTCTATCAAGGTCAATGTGACTCTCGCCATCCACCGTATCAGCATTCTCAAACAAATGGCCCAAACTGACATCACCAGTAGAATCTTCAGATTCCCAAAGTGACATGGGACGGAGCTTAAGGCGAGAGATACGTCCTGTTCCAGTGTGGTAAATCTTTTCTTCCTCAATTATATTCCCGTTTTCATCTTTCTTCGGTTTAGGGGGAACAGCGGAGCCCGTAAGCATAAACTGCCCATCTTCATCCCTTTTATCCACCTCGTTTCTCACAGCATCCCAAAACTGTGGTGCTATTTGCCATTCATCAATCAGTCTTGGGGTTTTACCGGCCAGCAGCCGGGATATATTTGTCCTGGCCAATGCAAGATTCTGGCTCAGCCTTTCGGGATCGGCCATAGAAAGGATGCTTCCCGCCTGTTGCGATGCCAATGTGGTCTTTCCGCAATACTTGGGACCTTCAATGAGAACTGCACCGGAAGATTCCAGCTTGTCTGAAAGTATCTGGTCTGCAACACGTTTCTTATATTCTTTCATTTTTCTCACACTAAATTTACCACAAATATATTGGTTTTTAATTTGAATATCAAGTATTTCAATTAAATTCTGATTCGACAGTTGGCCGTTTTCTGATTCGACAGTTGGCGGAATTCTGTTTGGGAGTTTGGCGAAAAGATCCCGAGAATACGCTTTTCCAAGTCTAGGGTATTGGCGTTTGGTCATTTGGCGTGATTTCGTTTGGTCATTTGGCGAGATTTGAGGCCGTGTCCGCACTCTATAAAAACAGCTTTTCGAATGAGGTCGGATACGTGTGTCAATCTGTTTTCTATTCTGACACTCCGGTTTATCCGTTCTGGGACTCCTCTTGCGCATGCGCGTGCCTATCTTTGTTTCCATTGAAAATGAATCAATAAAAGATAATCAATGGAAAGGACGGAAAAATGTTTTTATGAAGCCCCGGTGACGGAGGTCTTCACAGTGGCACAGGAGGGCGTGATCTGCGCCTCCGGTGAAACCGAGCAGTTCAGGAATGGTGATAGTTATGGCAACGATGATTTCATTTAACAGGGCCGCAACATGAAACGATTCTTTGTATTTGCAGTTCTGGCCGCCATCTCATTGTGCGCTTGCCAGCAGGCTCTCGAAATCGAGGATGACAAAACAGGAGAGGCTGTTGTATTTACGGCCACAACCGAAAGTTCCGCCACCAAAACAGCCCTGTGTGAAAACGGAGGAAGCTACGATGTCGTGTGGAGCAGCGGCGACCAGATTACCATCGTGGATGCGACAACGAAAGTGGGTGTCTATACGACCACCAGCACGGCGACGCGCGCCGATTTCACGAAGGAGTCGGGCGACGATGCCGAGACGGCCCCTTTCAAGGCCTGGTATCCGGCTTCCGTTTACAACGACGGAACCCCTGCCTTGCCGGAGGTGCAAACCTATGTGGAAGGCAATATCAGTG
>JAFRNC010000008.1 GCA_017430365.1 Bacteroidales bacterium
AACAAGGTAGCCGTACCGGAAGGTGTGGCTGGAACACCTCCTTTTTGGAGCCTTGGCGCTGCAACGAGCTTTGCTCCTTGCTTGTACGAATCTTCCTTTTCCATATAGTCTCTTAGCTCAGTTGGTTAGAGCGCTACACTGATAATGTAGAGGTCACTGGTTCAACTCCAGTAGGGACTACTTTTTTCGTATCCGGGGGTATAGCTCAGTTGGCTAGAGCACCTGCCCTGCAAGCAGGGGGTCGTCGGTTCGACTCCGACTATCTCCACAAAACAAGCGAAGCGCAGCAGCGCTTCGCTTTTGTTTTGTGGAGATGTCGGCCGCTTCAGCGGCCTCCTTTTATACAGGGGGCACGGCCCCCTGAAACCCCTCGCGCTTCGCGCGGCCGTAGCCGCTGGATAGTGTTCTGGCGCGATGAAAGCACAAGCCGAAATTCGTTGTCCCTTCAGGATTGCAATGTACATATTTGAGCGCTTCCTAGCTGTGGACAATGCCATCTTTTTGGGGGTGTTGTCCACAACAACAACCCTCACAGGCGGCTCAGCATGATTTCGCAGGGACAATGAATTTCACTTTGGCAAATGATACATACAGCCGCTGTCGCTGACCGTTATGTCAGCCGGACGCCGAGGTAGTTGCCGACGTCGTATCCGATGATGCCGATGGTGATGCCGGTGAGTTACGACATTTTCAAGGAGGCAGTGCCTTCCCAGTCGGTGGAGAAGCAATAGCCGTTCGACAGCTCGAAGTCGGCATGGATGCGGTAGTCCATGGACTGGAGGTGCTCCACTTTCAGGATGCCGCGGGTCAGGGTAACGTTGCCCGGATCGCCCCAATCGGCCAGATGTATGCCCGGCTCCCCTTCCGGTGATGAAAAGACCAGATAACCGTCTTCGTTGTTGTTGACATAGACGCCGACGTATGACCAGCCTTCAATGGGTTTGGTGAAGTCGAGTTCCTTGCCCAACTGATCGACCTGCACCCAGACGTCGAAATGCTGCAGATCGCCGCCCGGCTCTTTGTGGACCAGGATGATTTCCACTTCCTGGACCGTCGCTTCGCTTTTGAAATACTGGTATCCGGTCGAATAGTCGATGCCGAAGGTCATGCCGTTCTTCAGGAATTTATCCTTATAGACTTTGACGCGGCATTGGCTGAGGACGTTGCCGCACGTGGCGCTGATCGCGGCATCGCCGGCTCCCGCGCCGGTTATCTTACCGTCATGGTATCGGACTATCTTTTCATTGGTGCTGTACACCTGCAGTTCATCGAGGTTGGTGGCCTCTTCCGGGAAACAGCTGACCGTGATTTCGCGGGATTCTCCGACAAAAAGGGTCGACGTAGCCGGGCTGATTATAATGCTATCGACCGGAATGTCCTTCTGGCAGGATAGGGGAATCAGGCCGAACAACAGGAAAATGGGGAGGATGAAGCGTTTCATGTTTAATGGATTCAAAGCATTTTCGCCAGCAGGACGCCGAGGTAGTTGCCGACGGCGTAGCCGATGATGCCGATGGTGATGCCGGTGAGGATGATGCGGCGGTTCTTCATCGAGTCGGCGATCATGGGGACGAAGAGCGGGGAGTTGATCATCGCCACCGAGGTGATGACAGTCGTGTCGGCGTCGACCTTGAACAGTTTTCCGAGAAGGATCTGCAGGAAAAGGGAGCCGAAGATGGCGAAAGTGATGTAGAGCAGCAGCCAGAGGCCTTCGTTGAAGTCCAGGCTGCGCAAATCCACCATCGATGCGACCACAAGGCTGAAGATCAGGACTAGATACATCCCGGCATCATAGCTTTTCTCCCATTTCTTCACTGCGGGGATGAACGAGGCGGCAATCGAGAGCGTGGTCAGTGTGAGTATGAGTGCGATCATGTTGATGCCTCCGGTGGTCAGATAGGAAACCCCAAGTGCAATGCCCGTGATGAGCACCGACAGTCCGAATGCCTTCAGGGTTGGGAGGAAGTGCCTGCGGGTGAAAATGCCGCGGTACATCTCGGATTCGCTCTGCGCAAGTTTCTGTCCGACATGCGTGCGTCCGGAAGCCGCTTCGGGGACGTCGGCCACCGGGAGGAATTTCCGGAACAGTTTGATTCCGAAAGCCATGAGGAATACCAGGAATATGAAACTCACAAGCATGTCGAAGGAATTCATCAGGACATAGGTCCCTTCGTCGACACCCAGCATCATCTTTATGGCCGCAAGGTTCGGAGTGCCGCCGGTGTATACGCCGACGATCATGCCTGCGATGGAAGGAGCCTGCCCTCCCAGATGGTCCCTGAACAGGAAATATCCGGCCGTGGCAATCGCCATAACCGAGAACAGGCCGATGAGAAGCGCTGACAGAGCTTTGCGCACCGGCCAGTTCCTGAAATCACAGGCGAAAAGGATAAGCGGAAGGGCCAGGGGTATAGTCACTGAAGTGAGGGCGTCCTGCAGCGGATAAATCTTTTCCGCGGCGCCTTCGAAGGGGAAGATGAACAGATTTGCCAGGATCACGCCCAGGAAATAGAGTATGAGTATGGCTCCTACCTTCCCGAAGATCCGGAAGCGCCGGCACAGAAGCACTACCGCAGCGGGCACAAGAAGGTAGATAAGCGTGGCAAGGACGGTCAGAAGCAAGTTCATCGGATTTCAGGTTCAGGTTTTGTCTGCAAAGATACGGATTTTTGATACCTTTGTATGATAAACGGTTTGGGCATGAAATATCTGCGTTGGATCTGGAACAGGATGGACGGGATCAAGTGGAATACGCTGATCCGCATCATTGCCGGTATCCTCCGGGTAGGGTGCGGGCTGCTGATGGTCTGGCTCTGCCGCAGTTTCATCGACCGGACCATACGCACGGGAAGCACACACGATATCGTGATGATGGTCGTCTTTCTCGTGCTGACGGTAGTATGTCGCGTCATCCTCAACCAGGTGTATTACTACATGTCTATCACGGCGCATACGAAGCAGACGAACAGGATAAGGCTTGACGCCTTCAACCGTCTCTTCGACCGGAGGCTTTATTCTGACAAGGAGATGCATTCCGGGGATGTCTCATCCCGTCTTTCGAAGGATATCGAGGTTGTGGGTGAGACCACCACTTCCCTGCTGCCGCGTATATTGATTACGTTGATCCAGCTGATTGGCGCTTTCCTGCTCATGCGTTCCATGGACCGCTGGCTGGCCTGGTCCCTGCTGCTGCTGACGCCGCTGGCTATAGTTTTCGGAAAATACATCGCAAGGCCCCTCCGCAAAATGACCCTTGAGATACGTGACAGGGAAAGCCATATCCAGATGCAGGTGCAGGAAGGTGTGGAGCACAACGCTGTGCTCCGTTCCCTCGGAAGTGAACAGTGGGTTGCCGAAAGGCTTGATGAAACCCAGGATTCACTTATGGGCTGGGTAAAGAAGCGCGCCCGTTTCACCGTGGTGACCCGACTGGTACTTTCCCTCTGTTTCGGTCTGGGTTACCTGCTTGCTTTCGTATGGGGCGGCCTGCAGTTGCGTGCCGGTGCCATCACCTTCGGCGTCATGACGTCTTTCCTCCAACTGGTCAGTCAGATACAGAATCCTATCTATACCCTCCTGAATATGGTGCCCCAGGCTATCCATTCGACCGCCAGCATTGACCGTCTCGAAGAGATTTTCAATCAGGAGCCGGAGAAGGAGGGTGGTGCACCGGAGACCGGAACCGGGAAGATATCCGGGATCCGCGCTGAATCCCTGAGTTTCCGCTACGCTACCGGCGACCAGCCCGTATTCAGCGGATTCAGCCATGACTTCCGTCCCGGGACCAAAACGTCCCTGATGGGCCCTACCGGAATAGGCAAGACTACCCTTTTCCGGCTGATGCTGGCACTGATCAAGCCCGACTCGGGACGCCTCGTGATTTATGACGAGGATGGGGAGAAAGATGTCTCGCCGGATACCCGTCACGATTTCGTTTTCGTCCCTCAGGGCAATACCCTGATGAGCGGATCGGTGCGATTCAACCTTCAGCTTGCCAAACCTTCCGCTACGGATGAAGAGCTTCGCGAGGTCCTACATACAGCGGCGGCCGATTTCGTGTTCGATCTTCCGGAAGGACTTGATACGGAACTGGGTGAGCGCGGGATAGGCTTGAGCGAGGGACAGTCGCAGCGTATCGCCATAGCCCGGGGACTGCTGCGTCCAGGGAGTATATTGCTGCTCGACGAGATCAGCGCTTCGCTGGACGAGGCCACCGAACGGGAGCTGTATACCAGGCTCTTCAATGCATACCCCGGCAGGACCATGATTTTCATCACACATCGCCCGACCGTAAGCGGGCTCTGCGATGAAACCATCCGTATAGGAGATTTTCAATAACTTGTAATCAAATAACAATCAATAATCCACATATGAAGAACATCAACTGTTTCATTCCGTTTCAGGACGAGGCGCAGGTAGCGCAGACTGTGGCCAATCTCAAGGCACAGGAACTTGTTAACAAGATTTTCCTCCTCCATGTCGGCGGAAACGCTCCCGCCGAGGTGCTCGGATGCCCTGTCCTGGAAGTGCCCGGTCTCAACTCCACGGCAGCCGTAAAGGCTGTCGCCGCACATTCCGATACCGCCTATTCGCTGATTTCCACAAAGTATACGACGCTGAGCCTCGTGCTCTTTTCGCTAGAGCGCATGGAGTGTATCATCGAGGATGCCGGCGCAGCCATGGTTTATGCCGACCACTTCAACCAGAAAGGCGACGAACGGATCAACGCGCCGGTGATTGACTACCAGTTCGGCGCCCTGCGCGACGATTTCGATTTCGGGTCGGTGCTTTTCTATCGTAGTTGCGCTGTCAAGGAGGCTGTTGGGCGGATGGACGTTGACTACCAGTTCGCCGGCATGTATGACCTTCGCCTGAAAGTTTCCCAGAAAGGGGCGCTCGAGCACATCAATGAGTTCCTGTACTATGATGTGGAGACCGACACGCGCAAGAGCGGCGAGAAGATCTTCGACTACGTGGATCCGAAGAACCGCGCCGTCCAGATCGAAATGGAACAGGCCTGCACCGCCCATCTGAAAGCTATCGGCGGCTATCTGGAGCCCAAGTTCAAACATATCGAGTTCGACGACGACAGTTTCGAGTACGAAGCGTCGGTTGTGATTCCCTGCAAGAACCGCGTGCGGACTATCGGTGATGCCATTTCATCGGCCCTGAGTCAGAAGACCAGGTTCATGTATAATGTCATCGTGGTGGATGACAACTCCGACGACGGCACCGTAGACGTCATCAAGAAATTCATCGACCACCCGAAATTCATCTACATCGCCCAGGACAAGGGCTGGCACGCCATCGGCGGCAACTGGAACGCGGCGCTGCATCATCCCAAGTGCGGCAAGTTCGCCATCCAGCTCGATTCCGATGATGTGTATTACGACGAGACCACGGTCCAGAAGTTCGTCAACGCCTTCTATGCCCAGAACTGTGCCATGGTGGTGGGCACTTACAGGATGACGAACTTCCACATGGAGACAATTCCTCCGGGAATCATCGACCACAAGGAGTGGACGCCTGAGAATGGACGGAACAACGCCCTCCGTATCAACGGACTCGGCGCTCCCCGCGGATTCTATACTCCTATGCTCCGCACCATCAACTTCCCTACCACGAAATATGGCGAGGACTATGCAGTCGGCCTTCGCGTGAGCCGTGAATACCAGATCGGACGCATCTACGACGTGGTGTACAACTGCCGCCGCTGGGACGACAACTCCGATGCTTCGCTCGACATCGACAAGGTCAACGCGAACAATACTTATAAGGACCGTATCCGCACGTGGGAACTCAAGGCCCGCATTGCGATGAACAGGAAGAAATAGATCTTTAGCTTCGTCCAGGATGGCAGGGCTTGCAAAGGCTATGGAAGAAATGTTCTCCCGCGAGCTGGCACTCGGCGGGAGGGCTTCCGTTCACTATGATGCGCTGAAGCGGGTGGAGCGCCGTCCCATGCCGGTGGACGGCCTGGATGCCGTACTTTTCTTCAATCCCGGCCGGGTCGCTTCGGTGATGGCGAAGGTCGATGAAGAGACGCTGCGGCACCGTCCATGCTTCCTCTGCCCCGACGGTATCGGGCCGGAACAGCTGACGCTCGACTGGAAGGCACCTTCCGGGGACGGATGGTGGATCCGTGTCAATCCTTTCCCCATATTCGACCGTCATTTCACCATCTCCATAGCCCGTCACGAGCGACAGCAGATAGCGGGGCATTATGCCGACATGCTGTCACTTGCCGTACAGGCCCCCGAATACCTGATATTCTACAACGGGCCGATGTGCGGGGCGTCCGCTCCGGACCACATGCATTTCCAGGCCATTCCTGCCGGAAACCTACCTTTGGAGAGGATGATTCGCCGGGGTGAAGGGCTCCGTCTGCTTGGCAAGCGGGACGGTGTGGTCGTGAGCCGTGTCGACTGTTTCGCGGGAGGGGCTTTCGTGCTGAGTTCGACGGATGCTTCGGCACAGGAACGCCTTTTCTACCGTCTGGTCGGGCTTGGCGAGATCCAGACGGAGAAGGAATGGGAACCCCGGATGAACCTGCTGTCGTGGTACGGGCCCGGCGGATGGACGACTGTGGTCTTCTTCCGTGCCGAATCAAGGCCTGACTGCTTCTTCAGCGAGGACCCCGGACGGCAGATACTCATCAGTCCAGGTGCGGTCGAGATGGCGGGCGTGGCCATTGTGGCCTCGAGAGACAGTTTCGACCGGCTCGACGCCCCACGTCTGGGCGAAATCATACAGGAAGTCTCTTTTGACGAAGATAAATCCCGAATTATGGAAGATAAAGTAATGCGCACTCAGGAAATACTCACGGTCGGCGTCGTTTCGCTGCCTGAGCTTGTTTTCAATTTCAAGACAGATTATACTTGCAACGGACAGAATTATACAGGCGTCCACAAAGCCACTGCGGACGGTGACCGCGTCGTTTTCGAGGGCAGTTCATATGGCGAACTCTATTTCCGCAGCGTCGGTGAAAAGGGTTCCTTCGAACTGAACAATGTGACCATCGGCGTCGATTTCCACTGGAACCGTCAGGAGACACAGCTTTTTCCCGACGACCTCAAACTGATCGCCGTTGACGGGAAGGTCGTGGCGATCAACTGCGTTGGAATCGAAAATTATCTGGTGAGCGTCATTTCCAGCGAGATGTCGGCCACCAACTCTGAGGAACTACTCAAGGCCCACTGCATCATCTCCCGCTCGTGGATTCTGGCGCAGATCCAGAAGAACCGTGAGATCAAAGCCTCGAACGAAAAGTATTCGGCGTGCACCGATACCGGTGAAGAACTTATCAAATGGTATGACCGCGAAGACCACGACCGTTTCGACGTCTGCGCCGACGACCACTGCCAGCGCTACTACGGTCTGAGCCGCGCCTCCAC
Source organism: Bacteroidales bacterium (assembly GCA_017430365.1). GTDB lineage: Bacteria > Bacteroidota > Bacteroidia > Bacteroidales > UBA932 > Cacconaster. The sequence goes on from JAFRNC010000008.1 coordinate 7,395, forward strand.
CCAGGCGGTGCGCGATGCCGTGGAGCAGACCTGGGGCCGTGTCCTCACATACGGAGGCAGGATTTGCGACGCCCGTTTCTCCAAATGCTGCGGCGGGGTTTTCGAGGAATTCAAGTTCTGCTGGGAGCCCAGGCAGTTCCCGTATCTGGTAAAGCGCCGCGACTCGGCCGCTGAGAACGACTTCCCCGACCTGACCGTCGAGGAAAATGCGCGGAAGTGGATCCTTTCCGAGCCGGAGGCATTCTGCAACACTAAAGATCCGAAGATCCTCTCGCAGGTGCTCACCAATTTCGACCAGGAGACCAGGAATTTCTATCGCTGGAAGGTGGAATACACGGTCGAAGAACTTTCTGAACTTGTCAGGCGGCGCAGCGGCGAGGACTATGGCGAGATAGTCGACCTTATTCCCGTCGCGCGCGGGACTTCGGGCCGGCTCTGGAAACTCCGGATAGTCGGCACCAGGAAGACCAAGGTCATAGGCAAGGAGCTGGAAATCCGCAGGACCCTTTCCCCGAGCCACCTCTACAGCTCCGCTTTCGTGGTCGAAAAGACGGACGGCAAGTTTATCCTGCGCGGTGCCGGCTGGGGTCACGGAGTGGGCCTGTGCCAGATCGGTGCGGCCGTGATGGGCGCCAAGGGCTACAAATACGATGAGATTCTTTCCCACTATTTCCCCGGAAGTGCCATTGAGAAGAAATATTAATGAGATCAAATATGGATAAGACGAAGAAATCTCCCTGGTGGTGGGTGCCGACCCTCTATTTCGCTGAGGGCGTTCCCTACTTCCTGGTCAACAACATCTCCGTGATGATGTTTACCAAAATGGGCGTGCCGAACGGCCAGATGGCATTCTTTACCACGCTGCTCTATTTCCCCTGGTTCCTCAAGGGAATATGGAGCCCTATAGTGGACGTGGTAAAGACCAAGCGCTGGTGGATCGTCACGATGCAGGCGCTGATGACCGCGATGATGATCCTGCTCACGCTGACGCTGCCCCGGCCTGATGCTTCCGCCATCGCCGGCGGGCAGGTGCCCATCTCGATGTTCTGGTTCACCCTGGTGCTCTTCATCATCGCCGCCTTCGCTTCTGCGACCCACGACATCGCCGCCGACGGCTACTACATGCTTGCTCATGAACCGAGCAGCCAGGCCGCGTTTATAGGCATCCGCAGCACGTTCTACCGCATCGCTTCTGTCTTCGGACAGGGTGTGCTGGTCTTCATCGCCGGCCGCATCGAACGCGGAACCGGCAACATTCCGCTCTCTTGGCAGATCACCATCGGTGTGGCGGCGGTAGTGTTCCTGCTCATAACCCTGTTCCATACGTTCATCCTTCCCAAGCCCGCTGAGGACAAACCCCGCATCGAGAGCGGAAGCAGCAAGGAGACATTCCGCGAACTCGGCAATTCGTTCAAGACTTTCTTCACCAAGCCGGGCGTATGGCTGGCCATCGTGTTCATGCTCCTTTACCGTCTTCCTGAAGGATTCCTCATCAAACTTTGCCAGCCCTTCCTCGTGGCCCCTGTCGAGGAGACCATGCAGGCGGCCGGCGAACGGATGATACATGTAGGCGGCGGTCTCGGTCTCGGAACCGACGTAGTGGGCGTGGTATACGGTACTATCGGCGTCATCGCCCTGCTTGCAGGCGGCATCGTCGGCGGTATCGTGGCTTCGCGCCTCGGACTTCGCAAGGCGCTCTGGCCGATGGCGGCCTGCATGACGCTGCCCTGCCTTACTTTCGTGTATCTGAGCATCGTACAGCCGGCGAACCTTGTCGCCATCAGCGTCGCTGTGGCTATCGAGCAATTCGGCTACGGTTTCGGCTTCACGGCCTATATGCTCTACATGATGTTCTTCTCGGAAGGGGAGTTCAAGACATCCCATTATGCCATCTGTACGGCTTTCATGGCGCTCAGCATGATGCTGCCGGGCTTCGTTGCCGGCTACATCCAGGAGGCGATAGGCTATGTCAATTTCTTCTGGATGGTGATGGTCTGCTGCATCGCCACGGTGATTGTGACTATCCTTGCGCGCCGCAGGGTGGATCCCGATTATGGACGGAAATAATATTCACGGCATGAAAAAGATAGTGATACTGACGGCGGCCCTGATAGCGCTGTGCGCATGCTGCCGTTCGCAGGCACAGACCTGCTGCCCCTCCCCGGTCGTAAAACCCGGCATCGAGGTGCTCCGTGACCGCGGTTTTGCCGGTCTCGAAGGCAAGAAGGTGGGCCTTCTCACCAACCCCAGCGGCGTTGACCGCAATCTCCAGTCGACCATCGACATCCTTTACAAGGCTGAAAACGTCGAACTCGTGCGTCTGTTCGCCCCCGAGCACGGTGTGCGCGGTGACATCTACGCCGGCGGGCATGCCGATGACACGTTCGACGAGGCTACCGGCCTGAAAGTCTATTCGATTTACGGCAAATACCGCAAGCCCACCCCCGAAATGCTCAAGGGCCTCGACGTGGTGGTTTATGACATCCAGGACGTGGGAGCCCGCTCCTACACCTTCATCAGCGCCCTTGGCCTGATGATGCGCGCCTGTGCCGAGAACGGAGTCGAGGTGATGGTCCTGGACCGTCCCAATCCGCTCGGCGGCAAAAAGGTCGAGGGCTGCGTCGTGGAACCCGGCTTCTTCTCCTATATCGGTGAATTCGCAATCCCTTACGTCTATGGCCTGACGGTCGGAGAGCTGGCTGCGCTGATCAACGAGGAGGGACTGAACTGCGGTGAGAAGGGCGACGAGCCTGCGCTCAAGTGCAAGTTGACCGTGGTTCCGATGGAAGGATGGAAGCGTGACATGACCTACGCCCAGACGGGACTGCCGTGGATACTCCCTTCACCGCAGGTCCCCCAGGAGGTCAATGCGGTGGGTTACCCCTGCGCCGGTATCGTCGGCGATTTCTCAAGTTTCTACCTTAACATCGGTGTGGGATATACTCTTCCGTTCCAGGTATTCGGGGCCGAATGGGTCGATGCTGAGAAATTCAAGGCGGAGCTTGAGAGCTACAGGATACCCGGAGTGGCATGGCGTACCATCCACTACAAGCCCTTCTTCGGCGGCGACCAGGGCAAGCTGCTGCACGGAGTGCAGTACTTCTTCACCGATTACGGGGCGGCCCCTCTCACTCTCATCAACTTCTATGTGATGCAGGCCGTCCACAAGCTCTGGCCCGAGCACAATCCGTTCGACGGAAACGTCAACCGCACCAACGACATCGTCTGCGGTACCGACCATATCCGCAAGACCTTCGGAAAGAACTTCCTCGTCTCGGATATCTATGATTACTGGATGAAGGATGCGGAATCCTTCCGGGAGCTGTCCCGAAAGTATTATCTGTACAAATAAAAAAGAGCCGGCTCAGCCGGCTCTTTCATTATCATTCAATCCTTACAGGTTGCTGACCACTTCGAAGTACAGGGCTCCGTCGATGACCGTGGTCTTGTAGAGGGTGTCTTCCACCAGGTAGTAGGTCCTGCCCTCGAGTTCGATCTCGTCGTAGTCGTTCGGGATCTCGGTTACCAGTGCGCCGATCGGGGGTTCGATCACGTAGTACTGGCCGTTCTTGAGGATGTAGAAGACGCCGTCCTGGTAGTAGTAGTCCTGGTTGGTCTGGCCGAGGAGGTTGGCGTTGTAGTAATCGTCGCTCGTACGGACTACGTAACCGGTATTGCGGGTGGAGTAGACTCTGGAGAGTTCCGCGGCCCTCTGCGCCCTTTCCACTTCATTGCGGATGGTGTTGATCGCGATGGCGGTCAGGGCCACGTTGAAGAGCGTCGAGGCGATCGCGGTTCCGCGCGGAGGACGTACCACGTAGTAGCCTCCCAGCCTGTAGGGACGGTAGTAGATTCCGTCGTAATAGTAGTAGTCGAGACCTCCGACCCTCATCGTCACATAGCCGCGGGGAAGGACGTTGAGCCTGTGACCGAAGTAGTGGTTTCCGTAGCGGTAGGAAGGAATCGGAGCGTGTTTGGGCTCGAGGAACGGGCGGGAGAATTCCGGACCGCGCGGACGGGGCGGCGCGCTGTGGTACTGGATGGCGTCAGGCCTGTGCTCGCGGGGAGGGTTGGAACGTACCGACCTTTCGCTCTTAGGAGCCGGGATGTTCTGGCGTCCCACATCGCTGTTCTTGCGGCTGATCTGGGCGCTGTGGCTGTTGGAGTTGGAGGTGGTGACGCGGGTGCTCCTGCGGTCCTGGACCTGTGCGGGAGCGCTGTTGCGGGTGGAGGGAGCGGAGCTCTTTGCGTTGCTCTGGCGGGTCGTGCCGCTGGGCTTTGTCGCATTGCTCTGCCTGGTCTGGCCGGAAGGGGTCACCATCTTTGTCCGGGGCTCGCTGCTGCGGGAGACGGACGAGTTGGAAGAACCTGAAGAGCCGGTGCGGGTGGGAGTCGTCGAACTGCCTTTGGCGGCGCTGTTCGAGCTCTTGGTCGCGGTGCTCTGCTCTTTCTTGGTCGCGTTGCCGGAGTTGCCGCCTCCGGTGCGACGGTTCTGGCTTTGTGCCTCAAAAGGGGTAGTACACATCATTGCGATGCAAAGCATCAGTACTACACAGGTCATCTTCTTCATAATCTCGAAGTATTAAGGTTGGTGTGTTACAACAAACATAGCAAATATGTTGCCGAACACGGAGTTTTTGAGTATTTTTACAACAAATAAAAGACTGGAATATGGCAAAACGTGTATTGGTGACCGGGGGCACGGGGTATATCGGCTCCCATACGACCGTGGAACTGCTCGAGGCAGGCTACGAAGTGGTAATCGTGGACAATCTCTCCAATTCTGAGAAGTTCGTCCTCAAAGGAATCAAGAAGATCACAGGGAAAGACGTCCCCTTCCACAAGGTGGATTGCGGCCATGAGGCCGCGCTCAGGAGGATATTCTCGAAATACCGGTTCGACGCGGTGATCCATTTCGCCGCCAGCAAGGCTGTGGGCGAATCGGTGGAACAGCCCCTGCTCTATTACCGCAACAATCTGGTCTCGCTGATGAACATACTGCAACTTATGCGTGAGTTCGGGGTTCCGAACCTGGTCTTCTCCTCATCGTGCACGGTGTACGGCCAGGCCGAGAAACTGCCGGTCAGCGAACAGACGCCGCGCCGCGAAGCCACTTCGCCCTACGGCAATACCAAACATATATGTGAAGACATCATCCGCGATTCCGTGGCCGCCTATGCCGGGATCAGGAGCATAGCCCTGCGCTACTTCAACCCCATCGGAGCGCATCCGAGCGCTGAGATCGGCGAACTGCCCCGTGGAGTTCCCAACAACCTCATCCCCTTCGTAACCCAGACCGCCGCCGGCATCAGACCTTTCCTGAGCGTATTCGGCGACGACTACAACACCCCGGACGGCTCCTGCATCCGCGATTACATCAACGTCACCGACCTTGCGAAGGCCCATGTCGTGGCGGTCGACCGCATGACCGGCGAGAAGATGAAGACGCCTTTCGAGGTCTTCAACATCGGAACCGGCCGCGGCGTCTCCACGCTCGAGGTGGTGAAGACATTCGAGAAGGTCAACAACTTGAAACTCAACTACAAGATTGTCGGCCGCCGTGCAGGTGACATCGAAGCCGTATGGGCCGATCCCACCTACGCCAACGAAGAACTGGGATGGAAGGCCGAGAAAACTCTCGACGAGACCCTGCAGTCCGCCTGGAACTGGCAGCGTCATCTTGACGGAAAGAAATAAGGAAACAGCATATGGAAGAAGAGAAAAACCCCCTCCAGCTGCCTGAAAACGCTTTCAGGAAGCTGGCGCCGGGAGAGCAGTATGAACCCCTGCTCAAGCCCGGGAAGAGTTATCCTGAGGTGACGGCCTGGTCCGTGAGTCTGGGCCTCATCATGACGATCATATTCTCGGCCGCCGCGGCATATCTCGGACTGAAGGTCGGACAGGTCTTCGAAGCGGCCATCCCCATCGCCATCCTCGCGGTCGGTTTCTCGAGCGTCGCCAACAAGAAGGGCGCCCTCGGGCAGAACGTCATCATCCAGTCGATAGGCGCCTGCTCCGGCGTCATAGTGGCGGGCGCGGTCTTCACCCTGCCGGCCATCTATATCCTCGGTCTCGACGTCAATTTCGTGCAGATGTTCCTCAGCTCGCTGCTCGGCGGCGTTCTCGGCATCCTGTTCCTGATCCCGTTCCGCAAATACTTCGTCAAGGAGCAGCACGGTGAATATCCCTTTCCTGAAGCTACGGCAACCACCCAGGTGCTCGTCAGCGGAGAGAGCGGCGGCAAGAGCCTGAAGACCCTGCTGACCGCCGGCCTCATAGGCGGAATCTACGATTTCGTGGTCTCCACCTTCGGAGCCTGGGCCGAGACGCTTACCACCACGGTCATGCACTGGGGCCAGGTAGTCGCCGACAAGGCAAAAGTGGTGCTCAAGATCAATACCGGCGCCGCGGTGCTCGGACTCGGCTACATCATCGGTCTGAAATACGCCTTCGTCATCTGCTGCGGCTCCCTGCTGGTTTGGCTTGTCATCATACCTCTGATGGGTGCCTTCTGCGGCGGTGTCGATTTTCTGGGAATGAGCTTCTCGGACGCCATCTCCCAGATGTCGGCCGATGAGATATTCCGTACCTATGCGCGCCAGATCGGTATCGGAGGCATCGCCACCGCCGGCATCATCGGCATCATCCGCCAGTCGAAGGTGATCAAGGACGCGGTAGGTATGGCCGTCCGTGAATTCGGCAAGAAGGGAGGCGGAGAGACCGTGGCCCAGGTCGAGCGTACCCAGAAGGATATCTCGATGAAGACCGTGGTATTCGGCATCATCATAGCCCTGCTCGCGGTATTCGCATTCTTCGCCTTCGGCGGAGTGGTCAACAACGTATGGCAGGCACTGGTCGGCCTTCTCATCGTGGCGGTCATTTCGTTCCTGTTCACAACCGTTGCGGCCAACGCCATCGCCATCGTGGGTACCAACCCTGTCAGCGGCATGACCATCATGACCCTTATCATCACCGCACTCGTCCTGGTGGCCTGCGGTCTCAAGGGCGAACCCGGAATGGTGGCCGCACTGCTCATCGGCGGCGTGGTCTGCACGGCGCTGTCCACTGCGGGCGGCTTCATCACCGACCTCAAGATCGGTTACTGGATCGGCACGACCCCTGCCAAGCAGGAAGGATGGAAGTTCCTGGGCGTCCTCGTAGCCGCCGCGACCGTAGCCGGTGTGGTGATCCTGCTCAACAAGACCTACGGCTTCACCGGTGCCGACGCCCTCGTGGCTCCGCAGGCCAACGCCATGGCGGCCGTCATCGAGCCCATGATGAAGGGCGGCAGCGCACCCTGGCTGATGTACGGACTGGGCGCCATCATAGCCATACTGCTCACGGTCTTCAAGGTCCCTGCCCTCGCATTCTGCCTCGGCATGTTCATCCCCATCGACCTCAACCTTCCGCTTCTCGTGGGCGGCGCCATCTCCTGGTATGTCAGCACCCGCAGCAAGGACAAGGCCGTCAATGCCGCTCGTCAGGAGAAAGGAACCCTCATCGCTTCCGGTTTCATCGCCGGCGGCGCCCTCATGGGTGTTGTCAGCGCGATCCTCAAGTTCGCCAAGGTAGACTGGTTCCTCACCGAATGGAACGCCGCCTACGGCGAAGCGATAGCCATCATTCCTTTCGTGGCCATCATCATTTACATGATCCGTTCATCGATGAAAGTCAAAGCATGAAACAAGCAATAAACAGCATATGATATGGAAACAGTAGTAGATAAATTCCTCCGATACATCTCGTTCGAAACCACTTCCGACGAGAACGGCACGACCCATCCCTCCAGCCTCAAGGAACTCGACCTTTCGCGCCAGCTGGTGAAGGAGATGCTGGAGATGGGCATCGCTGACGCCTCGCTCGACGAAAACGGGTATGTCATGGGCACCATCCCCTCCAATATTGAGAGTGAGGTGCCGGTCATCGGCTTCATAGCCCATGTCGATACTTCTCCCGACGCCTCAGGCAAGGATGTAAAGCCCCAGATCATCCGGAACTACGCCGGCAGCAACATCCCGCTTCCCGGAGTCCCCGGTCTCGCCCTGAGGGTGGCGGAATTTCCCGAGTTGCTCGATTATCGCGGCCAGACCATCATCACGACCGACGGTACTACCCTCCTGGGAGCCGACGACAAGGCCGGAGTGGCGGAAATCATGGTTGCGGCCGAGTATCTCCTTACCCATCCCGAAGTGAAGCACGGCACGATCAAGATCGGATTCACTCCCGATGAGGAGATCGGCTGCGGCGTCGATTTCTTCGACGTGGCCAAATTCGGGGCCGACTATGCTTACACCATGGACGGCGGTGCGATAGGAGAGCTGGAATATGAGAATTTCAACGCGGCCGGCGTAAAGATCCATATCCAGGGATGCAACATCCATCCCGGCTATGCGAAAGGCAAGATGGTCAACGCCATGCATGTGGGCATGGAACTCGTGTCGATGCTTCCCGTGGAGCAGCGCCCCGAATTCACATGCGGATACGAGGGTTTCTTCCACCTGACCGGATTCAACGGCACTGTCGAGGAGGCCTCCCTGAGTTTCATCATCCGCGACCACGACCGTAAACTCTTCGAAAACAAAAAGGCGCTTATGGAGTCGGTGGTATCCTTTATTAATAATAAGTATGGGGAGATCGTCACTCTTGAGATGCGTGACCAGTACTACAACATGCGCGAGCAGGTGGAGCCGCACTATCATATAGTGGAGAAGGCCATCCAGGCAATGGAGATGGCCGGAATCAAGCCGAAGGTCCAGCCGATACGCGGCGGAACGGACGGCGCGCGCCTCTCCTTCATGGGTCTGCCCTGCCCGAACATCTTCGCCGGAGGCCACAATTTCCACGGAAAACTGGAATTCGTGCCCGTGGAGAGCATGGAAAAGGCCGTTGAGGTGATCAAAAACCTCATTTTTCTCTTTTCTGAGGAAAAAAATTAAAAAAAATTTTGTTTTTAAAAAAAACTACTTACCTTTGCAGCCCGTTTCGGAAGAAACGACGAGTTCATTGACTTATTGGAGAGAGAGAACGAGGTAAAAAAACTGAAAGCAAAATAGATAGTTTGTTAATTGATAGAGAGTTTTTCTGTATTAGTTAAGGGACTACAATTTCAAAAAGGCATGTAAAAAGATTAGAGGACGAAAGTCATTTAATCCGAAGCATGATTCAAGACGAAGGAACAAAGAGCGAACGGAGGATGCCTTGGCTTCTATAGGCGATGAAGGACGTGGTAAGCTGCGAAAAGCCGCGGGGATCGGCAAACACGAATTGATCCGCGGATGTCCGAATGGGGGAACCCGGTGACTTGAAGAGTCACCACGCGCAAGCGAGCGAACCCGGGGAACTGAAACATCTTAGTACCCGGAGGAAGAGAAAGAAAGATCGATTCCCAAAGTAGTGGCGAGCGAAATGGGAAGAGCCCAAACCGGTGTTGTTACGGCAACGCCGGGGTTATAGGACCACAGGACGAGACGGCGGTTAACGGGAAGTATCTGGAAAGATACGCCGCAGCGGGTGACAGCCCCTTACCGGCAAGCCCGTCGTGTAGTAGTGGTATCCTGAGTAGGGCGGGACACGAAGAATCCTGTCTGAATTTGCGGGGACCATCCCGTAAGGCTAAATACTCATAGAAGACCGATAGAGGACAGTACCGTGAGGGAAAGGTGAAAAGAACCCCGAACAGGGGAGTGCAATAGAACCTGAAACCGTTCGTTTACAAGCGGTCGGAGCGCTGCAAGGCGCGACGGCGTGCCTTTTGGATAATGAGCCTACGAGTTGTTTCTGTCCGGCGAGGTTAAGTGCTTAAGGCACGTCAGCCGAAGCGAGAGCGAGTCTGAAAAGGGCGTTGAGTCGGACGGAACAGACGCGAAACCTAGTGATCTACCCTTGGCCAGGATGAAGGTGCCGTAACAGGCACTGGAGGTCCGAACCAGTTTCCGTTGAAAAGGATTTGGATGAGCTGAGGGTAGGGGTGAAAGGCTAATCAAACTGGGAGATAGCTCGTACTCCCCGAAATGTCTTTAGGGACAGCCTCACAACAGTTTGACGGAGGTAAAGCTACTGATAGGATGCGAGGGCTTCATCGCCTATCAAATCCTGACAAACTCTGAATGCCGCCAAATGATTTGTGGGAGTGAGTCGCCGGGTGCTAATGTCCGGTGGCAAAAGGGAAAGAGCCCAGACCAACAGTTAAGGCCCCCAAACGTGGTTTAAGTTGAGAGAACGGAGTGACATCGCAGAGACAGCTAGGATGTTAGCTTGGAAGCAGCTATTCATTTAAAGAGTGCGTAACAGCTCACTAGTCGAGCGGCGTTGCATGGATGATAACCGGGCATAAAGACCACTGCCGAAACTATGGACTCGAGAGAGTGGTAGGGGAGCATTCCAGTCGGCGCAGAAGATGTACTGTAAGGTATGTTGGAGCGGTTGGAAAAGAAGATGTAGGCATAAGTAACGATAATGCGGGAGGGAAACCCGCACACCGAAAACCCAAGGTTTCCTGAACAACGTTAATCGGATCAGGGTAAGTCGGGACCTAAGTCGAAGCCGAGAGGCGCAGACGATGGACAATCGGTTAATATTCCGATACCTAACGTAGGAGAGACGGAGAGACGTAGAAGTGACACGCACGCGTGCTGACGGAATAGCACGTTGAAGGTCGTAGCTATACGGGCCGGTTAAGAGCTGGCCTGTGGTGATGTCTGACAGTACGGCGACCCTTCGGGGGAGCCGACAGTTGCGGTAAGCATACTACCGAGAAAATCTTCAAATCATTAATCCTGCGTTAGCCCGTACCGTAAACCGACACAGGTGGGTGAGGAGAGAATCCTCAGGTGCTCGAGTGAATCATGGCTAAGGAACTCGGCAAATTGACCCCGTAACTTCGGGATAAGGGGACCCTGCCTAGCAGGGCGCAGAGAAATGGCTCAGGCGACTGTTTACCAAAAACATATGGCTTTGCAAATTCGAAAGAATAGGTATAAGGCCTGACACCTGCCCGGTGCTGGAAGGTTAAGAGGGGGTGTTAGCGGAAGCAATGAAGTGAAGCACTGAATCGAAGCCCCAGTAAACGGCGGCCGTAACTATAAC
>JAFRNC010000009.1 GCA_017430365.1 Bacteroidales bacterium
AGTATTACCTTTCAGCCAGTTTCCGCCGCGACGGCAGTTCCCGTCTGGGCGCCGCTTCCCGTTGGGGTAATTTCTGGTCGGTGGCCGGTTCGTGGCGCATCAGCAACGAAGCGTTCATGCAGAACCAGAATGTCATCAGCAACCTCCGTCTCCGCGCTTCATATGGTGTGAATGGTACCCTTCCTTCCAGCAATTACGGCTGGCGTTCCCTGGCTGGATACAACAACAAATATATGGAAAGTCCTGGCGGCAGCCTGATAAACGCAGCTGACGCCAACCTCTCCTGGGAAACCAGCTACACCTCCAACTTCGCCCTTGAATTCGGCTTCTTCGACAACCGCATCACCGGCAGCGTGGAGTATTTCAACCGCGATTCCAGGGGTCTGCTTCAGGATGTCCCCATCTCTACCATCACCGGTTTCAGCTCGACCCTGCAGAATGTCGGTTCCATCAACAACCACGGCATCGAGTTCGAACTTGCCGGCGACATCATCAGGAACAGCGACTTCCGCTGGAGCGTCGGTGTCAACGGATCCTTCCTGAAATCCAAGGTCACCGAACTCTACGGCGGCCAGGACATCATCTGGTGGGATCCGACGGGTGACGACGACCGTGCTAAGTTCATCTACCGCGAGGGTGAGTCCACGCTTGCCTTCTACGGCCGCGAATGGGCCGGAGTCGAGGCAAGCACCGGCGCCAACCTCTGGTACTCCAACAACGAGAACAAGGACATTACAGTCAACGGCCGCAATGTGGTCTATGACCTGACTGATGCGGACGAAGTCATCATCGGCGATGCCAACCCCTTCGTATTCGGCGGTCTGAATACCGACGTGTCATGGAAGGGCCTGAGCCTCGCCCTGAACTTCAACTACAAGATCGGCGGCCAGCTCGCCAACGGTGCCTGGAGGGATGTGGCTGATGACGGTTATTATTGGAACCGTATCCGTGCGCAGGAGTATTTCCAGAACATGTGGACAGAGACCAATACTTCAGGTACTGAGCCTAAACTCCGCGGTACCGACCTCGAAGACGCCATGCAGAGGAGCTCCCGTCACCTCCACGACGCCAGCTTCATCCGCCTGAAGAACGTCACGCTCTCCTACTCGTTCCCTTCCGTCCTGACGAAGAAGATCTCCCTCAACAACCTCCGCGTGTACTTCACCGGCGGCAATCTCCTGACTTTTGCAAAGTATAAGGAAGCCGACCCCGAAGTCAACCAGTATGGAACCCGAGGCTGGGAAACCCCTATCGGAAAGACCTATACCTTCGGTATTGAATTCTCATTCTAATCAAAGGAGGATACCATCATGAAAAAAATAGCTATCATTCTTTCCCTGATATGCGGACTGACGCTCGTTTCCTGCCAGGGCTTCCTGGATATTTCCCCGAGCAACCAGGCCGACTCTTCGACCTGCATCACGAGCGAGGCTGATGCCCAGGTGATGATGAACGGCCTGATGCGCAAGATGACTTCATCAAGCTATTACGGCCAGAACTTCATGCTCTTCGGCGATGCCAAGGGTGGTGATTTCACCATCTATACGGCTGGCTATACGGGTAGCAACATGTATTATTTCGCGCATACACAGACATCGAACACTTATTCCGGTATCTGGTCGCAGGTCTACAACTGCCTGCTTCAAGCCAACAACATCATCGTCAACATCGAGGAACTCAAGAAAGAAGGGACCACTTCTTCCGGTCTGGACAATATCCTCGGTCAGGCTTATACGGCTCGCGCCCTGATGTTCTTCGACCTGGTCCGCGTGTATGGCCAGCCTTACAACATGAACAAGTCGGCCTCTGGCATTGCCGTCGTCACGGAGCCTGTCGATGCCGGTGCACAGCTGCAGCGCAATACTGTCGAGGAGGTCTATACGCAGATACTTTCCGACCTCAACACCGCCGCTCCGTTGTTGTCGAAATCGAAAACAGTCGGCTACATCAACTACTACGCGAACCAGGCGATACTCGGTAAGGTTTACATGTACATGGACAACTTTTCCGCAGCCGCCACTGCTTTTGCCAACATCATCGACAGTGACTTGTACAGCAAGGAGAAACTCTACAAGCCTGAAGACTGGGTGGCTTCCTGGACGAAACAGAACGGCACCGAGTCCATCTTCGAGCTTGCTATTTATCCGAGCGAAGGTGACCTTGGCGGCAGCTCCTACGGCATCCTGTTCCGCCGTAAGGATCACGGCAACTCCTCGGCTTACGGCTGTTTCAGCGCCAGTGAATACTGGCACGCGATCATGGACGACAATGACGTGCGCTGGGGCGTAATGGACTATGATCATATGCATGGTACGGAGGCGCGGAGCAGCTGGCCGGTCTGCTGCTACAAGTATAGCGGCAACCCGAGTTTGGCCGGAGACGGAAAGTCCACATCTACGGCGGTCAATATCAAGGTTATCCGTCTGTCCGAAGTCTATCTGCTGGCTGCAGAGTGCTACTGTCGGACAAACAACAACGCCAAGGCTGCTGAACTGCTGAATGCGATTGCTGAACGTAACCCGAACTATACGCCATGGACTTCTGCGACCGTAAGCGTAGATGCTGTCTTTAACGAGTATCGTCGCGAGCTGTTGGGCGAAGGCAAGCTCTTCTTCGAGGCAATTCGCCAGAACCGCACCATCCGTTTCGAAGATGACGCATGGGGATTCGGTACAACGACCAACTACCGTGAATCCGCGATAGATCGCACGTTCTTCCGTACTATACTCCCGATCAGCCAGGACGAGATCAACGCCAATCCCGGAATCCAGCAGAACCCCGGTTATTGATGAAGAGTTTCAACACCCCGATGGGCGAGCTCCGGGTCAAGGTGTTCGGACACGCCTCCGTCCTGTTCGAGATACAGGGCAAGAAGATCTATGCCGATCCCTACAGCGAGATCCACGACTTTGCGGGTGAGGCTCCGGCCGACCTTATCCTTATCACGCACAACCACTACGACCACTACGATGAAAGGGCTTTCTCCCGGATAGAGACACCGGACACCGATTTCATCGTGAGCGGGAACGTGGGACAGGTCGACGGCCGCTATACGGTGCTGGCCAACGACCAGTTCTGCACGTGGGAAGGCATAGGGATCATCGCTGTCGAGTCATACAACATCAACCGTCGCAATCCTTCCGGGCAACTCTTCCATCCAAAAGGGGTGGGGAACGGATATGTTCTCGATTTTGACGGCTTCAAGGTCTATCTGGCCGGAGATACGGAGCCGATACCCGAGATGAAGGAGCTGCCGAAGATCGACCTCGCCTTCCTCCCGAAGAATCTGCCCTACACGATGACCGACGAGGAGTTCCTTAAGGCCGCGAACCTTATCAGGCCGAAGTATCTCTACGCCTATCATTATTTCGAGATCGACGTTCCGGCACTCCGTGCCGGGCTCGATCCCGGAATCGAACTGATGAACTAAGGGAAGTCCGACCGTCGGGCATTACAAAAGTAAAGAGCCGCTCTTCAGGGCGGCTCTTTTTCTCGTCATTCCCGGCTTGACCGGGAATCTCATTATTCGATAAAACCGACAATCTGGCCTTTGACGACCTTGGCGCCCTGCTTGGCGTTGATCGAGACAATGCGGCCGCTCTTGAGGGCCTTGCATTCCTCGAGGCCGTAGTAAGCCTGGACCCAGCATGCGGGCTTGCCTTCCTCGATCTTCGTGCCGATGGCCGGGGCGACGGATTCACCGGCGGGATCGATAGTCCATGTAAGCGTACCGGCTGCGGGAGCCTGGATAGGCTGTGCATCCGGATGCTGCTCGGTGTACTTCTCGATGTCGAATGCGGGACGCTCGACGACAGGGCGCTCCACGATGATCGGGGCGCCGGCCTTTGCGCGGGCGGCTTCGAGATCGTTCTTGAAACGCTTCTCGGCGGCGCCGCTCTTGTAATCGCGGTACTGCGTCGGGTGCATAGCCAGCTCGAAGAGTTCTTCGTCGTCGGGACCGAACTCCCAGCCGTTCTCCTTCATCTCCTTGCGGTATTCGTCCATATCGTCGGGATAGAGGGCCTGGACGTCGCCTTCGAAGAATTCGAAGCCCTGCTTCTTGGCGAGTTCCTTGATTTCCGGAGCCACGGGGCCGGGAAGCACGCCGCTCTTGCCGAGGATCATGCCCCATATGCTCTTGTCGGTCAGGAGGCTGTAGCGGGGTTTGCCCTGTGCCTCGGCCATGATGTTCATAAGGGCGATGTTCTTCACATACTGGCTGAACGGGGTCACCAACGGCGGGTAACCGACCTTCGGCCACACGTATTCGACCTCTTCGAACAGCTTGACAACCAGGTCGTCGAGAGATACTTCGGGCTTGCCGTTGTTGCGGAGATACATGTTCACTGCGGGATGGACACCCTTGAGGTCGGCCATCATTGAACCCATCATGCCGCCGGGAAGGCCGCAGCCCACCAGCAGGGAGGTGAGGTGATGGTTGGTCGGCTCGATGAAATATCCCAGGAAGTCGTCGATGAACTTCTGGGTCAGCGCGCGGGCTTCCATATAGGCCTTCATGTTGATGTCCTTCACCTGGAATCCTGCATCTTTGAGCATGGCACGGATGGTGATCACGTCGGGATGGATCTTGCCCCATGAGAGCGGTTCCATGGCCACGTCGAGCACGTCGACACCGGCCTTGGCGGCCTCAAGCATGGATGCCACGGAGAAACCGGGGCCTGTATGGCCGTGATACTGGACGATGATGTCGGGATGCTTCTTCTTGATACCTGCGATGATCTGGCCCACCGACCAGGGACGGCCGATACCTGCCATATCCTTGAGACAGATCTCCTGGGCACCGGCTTCGATGAGTTTCTCGGCCAGCTTGGTGTAGTACTCCACGGTATGGATGGGGGAGTAGGTGATGCACAGGGAGGCCTGCGGGATCATGCCGCCTTCGATAGCGTACTTGATCGAGGGGATGATGTTGTTGGCATCGTTCAGGCCGTCGAAGATACGGGTGATGTCGACGCCCTGGGCGTGCTTGACCTTGTACATGAGCTTACGCACATCAACAGGGCAGGGATACATCCGGAGGGCGTTCAAGCCGCGGTCAAGCATGTGGGTCTGGATGCCGGCCTTGTGGAGCGGCTCCGTAAAGGCGCGGACGGCCTTGTTCGGGTTCTGGCCATAGAGGAGCTGGACCTGTTCGAATGCACCGCCATTCGTCTCAACGCGGTCGAAGCACCCCATGTCGATGATTACAGGAGCTATTTCTTTGAGCTGGTCAACGCGGGCGGTGTATTTCCCGGAAGACTGCCACATGTCTCGGTAAACGAGCGAAAATTTTATTTCACGAGCCATATCGTAGGATGTAGTAGGTTATGATTTGTTGGTTTTATCATCAAAACATTTGGCAAATATAGCGAAATATTGGGGGAAAAACAATATCTTTGCAGGTACAAAGCCCGCCTCCGTAGTTTAATGGATAGAATTTCAGATTCCGGTTCTGACGGTTGCGGTTCGATTCCGCACGGGGGTACTTGTGTTGCCTGGGCTCTGCCCCGAACCCCGCGCCTCCCGGCCTTAGTACTTTGCTAATGCCGGGAGACGTGTATTCATGGGCATGGTTTAGCAAAGTACCGGCCTCCGGCGGCCCGCTGATGCGGGCTTTTGTTGTCGGGGGCACTGCCCCCGAGCCCCCTCGCTCCGACCTTGCTATTCCACAGGCCTCCCCTGCCCGGTCTCCGCTAGCGCCTGATGGCGCTTGGCATCACCTGGACCATACCCCCAAGTCCGCTCCTTACTGCCTAAGTATTTTTGCCCTATAGCGGCATAACAAGAATTTGGGCAAGGTCGGATTTCATGCCTGACACCTTGCCCATTGCATGAGCGTCAGACCACAGTGTACCAATGATCCTATGGGCAAGGTGTTGACTATATAATCGGACCTTGCCCGGCTATTTTCCGCTGCAACGGACGCACTTGACTGACAGGCGTTTACAAAAGTTGATCCCCCTCAAAAAGAGGGGGATCAACTTGTATAAGTCTCTGGTTTACTGATGCGTCCGTTGCAGCGGAAAAGGTGAAGACCGCGGACGGAAGCGGGGCGTTAAGGCTGCCGGCGGGTTAGATCTTCACGGTGAGGGTCTGGCGGATGTCGTCGGAGGCGGAGCCGAGGAGCAGTTCTATGGATCCGTGCTCGAGGGCCCAGTCGCCGGCTGCCTCGTTCCAGTAGCGGAGTTCGCTGACGGGAATTTCGAGCGTCACTGTCTTCGTCTCACCGGCGGCGAGGACGACACGGCGGAACGCCTTGAGTTCCTTGACCGGCCAGCTGACCTTACCGTCGACGCGTCGTACATATAGCTGCGCTACTTCCTCTGCCGGCATCGAACCTGTGTTGCCGAGTTTGAATTTCACCTTGATGACATCGTTCTCACCGTATTCGGCTTTGTTTGCCTTCATCGCACCATAGGAGAAGTCCACATACGAGAGGCCATGGCCGAAGGCATACATCACGGGAACCGACTTGGTATCGAACCAGCGGTAGCCTACGAGAGGCCCTTCGGAATAATAGGCAGTAGAAGCATATCTTCTGGGGCCCATCGGAGCGCGTCTCTGTCCCTTGACGTCCTGGCGGTACATGTTGCCGAAGAGGTCTCCTTCGATTTCCGCCTTCTGGGGATAATTGTCGAGGGCGTATGCCGGAGAATCCGCGAGTTTCACGGGGAAAGTGAACGGAAGTTTTCCGGAAGGTGCGATATTGCCATAGAGGATGTCGGCGAGGGCGTTCCCGCCCTCCAGTCCGTTCCACCAGCCCTGAACCAGCGCCGGCAGGATGGGTTCGATGGAAGAGAGGTCGCAGGGTCCGCCGGAGATCATCACGCCGACGGTGTTGGGATTGGCGGCGACGAGGGCTTCTGCTATGGCGTTCTGGTCAAGAGGAAGATCGATGTCGGTACGGTCCGATCCTTCGGTCTCTATGAATTTGTTGGTTCCGAAGAAGTAGATTACCATATCGGCGTCAGCGGCCAGCGCTATGGCTTCGGCCAGCATTTCGGGATCTGCCGGCTCGTCGATGGCTGCGGCAATTTCGGGATGGTCACTGAGGAATTCCGCTCCGCGCCAGAAGGCGAACATACCCATGTAGTCCTTATAGGCTGGTGCATAGTTGATCTCAACTCCTTCCGGGGCGCGGTTGACCAGTCCCTGAAGAGGGGTGACCTCATAAGGCGCCTTGACTCCCGCGCCCATGCCGCCCGACTGGGTGAGGGCCACGGCGTTGCGGCCGATTACGGCGATTTTCTTCACATCCTTGCGTATGGGCAGGATGCCGCCTTCGTTCTTGAGAAGTACAACAGAGCGCCTGGCAACCTCATAGGCGGTCGCGCGGCTCTCCGGCGTGGAAGCGGTTTCAAGGTTGCATTTGTCTTCGGGGATGGCTTCGACGGTATAGCGTACGCGCAGTATCTCGCGGACCTTGTCGTCGACAACCGATTCGGGGACTTTGCCGGCCTTCACGGAATCAATCAGGGCCGGGCCGAGATAGCTGTCGCCCGTCATCTGCACGTCGAGGCCGTGGAGCGCCGCTCCCATGGTGGAGTGGGTCCCGCCCCAGTCGGAGACCGTCATTCCCTTGAATCCCCACTCGCCGCGGAGGATCTCGTTGAGGAGATGTTCGTTTTCGGAGCAGTAATCACCGTTAACTTTGTTGTAAGCAGGCATGACCGCCATGGCACCGCCTTCCTTCACCATGAGTTCGAACGGCTTGAGATAAATCTCACGCATCGTGCGCTCGTCGACGACCACGTTCACGCTGCCGCGGTTCATCTCCTGATTGTTGAGTGCGAAGTGCTTGATGCAGGCCGCGGTGCCGGCGTCCTGGACGCCTTTGACATAACTGGTGCCCAGCAGGGCGGCCAGCACGGGATCTTCGCTCAGATACTCATAGGTCCGTCCGCCGACCGGGAGGCGCTGTATGTTGACTGCCGGGCCGAGGATGATGTCCTTGCCCCTCCTGCGCGCTTCGGTTCCCATGCCGACGCCGTACTTGTAGGCAAGGTCTTCGGACCATGTGGCGGCGAGTGCCGATCCTGTGGGGAAATATGTGGCAGAGTCCGTCGTCCAGCCGGCCGATGCGAATCCGTTCGGAACACCCTCTTCACGGATGCCGAAAGGCCCGTCGCAATATTTGATATCCTGGATGCCAAGGCGCGGTACGCCTTCGGAAGACATGTTGGTCTTGCTGTGGAGCATTTCAACCTTCTCCTCGAGGGACATCCCTGCGATGATGGTGTTTATTTCCGCGTCATGTAGAGTCAGCCTTTCCTGGGGCGGTGTCGTCTGTTTGTTGCAGGCGGCCATAAGGATAGCCAGGGAAACGAATAGCAACAGTTTTTTCATAGTCATGGGATAGGGAGTTGGATGCGTTTGGAGTTATTTCCTGGATGAGAGCAGCCGGGAGGCGTTGTCGTGGTAGATCTTGCGGAGAACTTCGTCGGAGAGCCCTATGCCCTGCATCGGCCAGTGATAGGACTGCTCCTTGAGATAGAAGTGCTCGTCTTCTGTCTCGAGTATGCGCCACTGGGAGTGATACATGTCAGGGGAGGGGTCGTTGTCGGTCCCGAACAGGATCCTGTCCTGATATTTTTCATAGAAGCTCTTCGTCGCCCTGGGGGTGACGCAGGTTTCCTGATGGCGGGCCGAAATGTCGATCCAGAGGTTGGGGTGGCGGTCCAATATCTCTCCCAGCCGGGGATAGTCGTGGTTGATGTTGATCAGGTGGCAGGCTATGAACTGTGTGTTGGGATGGCGGGCCACGCATTCCTCGAAGGCTTTCACCACTCCGTCAAGGTCCAGGATGCCGGGCGTGGAGAGGTCGATCATCCATTCCTTGGCATTCATATAGCCGTCGTTGTGTTCGTCCATGGGTCCGTACATCCAGATGGGGTCGCCGCTGTGGATCGATACCGGCATGCCGAGTTCCCCGCACTTTTCAAACAGCGCGTCGAATTTCGGGTCGTTGAAATGCAGGCCCATCTCCCTGCCCGAAGATGATACGCGTTCGCCCATGCCCTTGTCGATAAGTTCGCCCACGCCCCGGGCGCCCTTGGCGAAGCAGCGTTCCAGCTCCTTCACGGCACATTCGGGGAATTCGGGCTGGTCCCACTTGGTCATGTCCAGATTGCACCAGAGTTCGAACTTGTCGGAGATGCCGGTGAACAGGTCATACAGGCGGTCGAATTCCTCACCGAACGCCTGGGTGTGTACGATTACCTTTTCAATGTTGTTTTCGTCCAGGATTTTCGCCCATTCGCGGATTCCGGCTTCATCAGTACGATAGGCATGGGAATGCATGTCGATAGTGGAAAACTTTGCGGCAGTGGGATGATGCTCCTCGAGATTGAAAACCGAAATTGGTTCGTAATCCTTCAGTTTGAGTGCGTCCACCGGGTCTTCCGACGGGGTGTCCTTCTGGCCGGTGCAGCCTGCGAAGAGCAGGAAACAGATAGCCCAGGCCAGATTGAGGGTCTTGGTGCAGATGCTTTTCATGTGTATGGGGAATGATATTTGCTCTTGTGGGGAGAGGGTGTTCTATCTTTCAAAGTTAATGATAATTTTCTTATGTTTGCACCGCGAATCAAATAAGGATAGAAAATGAAAAAAGCATATGTTTTTCCGGGACAGGGATCCCAATTCACAGGAATGGGGCATGATCTCTACGTCCGTGAGC
Source organism: Bacteroidales bacterium (assembly GCA_017430365.1). Taxonomy (GTDB): domain Bacteria; phylum Bacteroidota; class Bacteroidia; order Bacteroidales; family UBA932; genus Cacconaster. Next base: position 9,677 of record JAFRNC010000009.1, read on the forward strand.
CGCAGGTGCGCGACCTCTTCGATGCGGCCGACAGCATCCTCGGTTTCAGTTTGAGGGAGATAATGTTCGAAGGGACTGCCGAGGACCTCAGGGCGACCAGGGTCACCCAGCCGGCCGTCTTTCTGCATTCCGTGGCTGCGGCTGTCTATGCCGGCATCAAGCCCGACATGGTGGCCGGTCACTCGCTCGGTGAATTCTCCGCGCTCGTGGCTTCAGGCGTTCTCTCTTTCGAGGAGGGCCTGCGCCTTGTCTCCGCCCGTGCACATGCCATGCAGCGCTGCTGCGAGACCGTCCCCGGCACCATGGCCGCGATTATCGGCGGCGATGCCGAAATGATTGAGAAAGTGTGTTCGGAGACGCTGGGAACAGTTATTGCCGCCAATTACAACAGCGATGCCCAGATCGTGATTTCGGGCGAGGTGGCTGCGGTCCAGACCGCATGCGCAAGGCTCAAGGAACTAGGTGTCAAGCGCGCGCTGCCTCTCCAGGTCGGCGGGGCTTTCCATTCACCGCTCATGGAGCCAGCCCGCAAGGAGCTGTCCGAAGCCATCGCCAAGGCGGAATTCCATACTCCTGTATGCCCGATCTACCAGAACGTCGATGCGCTTCCCCATACCGATCCCGACGAAATCCGTCACAATCTGCTCATGCAGCTCACTTCCCCAGTGCGCTGGACCCAGACGGTCCGGAATATGGTCGCCGATGGCGCAACATCCTTCACTGAAGTGGGTCCCGGGACCGTATTGCAGGGTCTTGCAAAGAAAATCGCCCCGGAAGGGACGGAAATTTCGGGGATAGCGTAAAATCTTTGTATATTTGTAAGTTAGAATAACATCAAAACACCTATAGTCGTATGGCAAAAGAAAAGAAATTCATCACTTGTGATGGCAATTTCGCCGCGGCTCACGTGGCATATCTGTTCAGTGAGCACGCGGCCATCTATCCTATCACCCCGTCTTCAACCATGGCGGAACTCGTGGACGAGTGGGCCGCTTTCGGTAAGAAGAACATGTTCGGAGAAGTTGTCAAGGTGACCGAGATGCAGAGCGAAGGCGGTGCCGCCGGAGCCGTGCACGGATCCCTCCAGGCAGGCAGCCTCACCACCACTTTCACAGCTTCACAGGGCCTCCTCCTGATGATTCCCAATATGTACAAGATCGCCGGCGAACTCCTGCCGACCGTCTTCCATGTCTCTGCCCGTACCCTTGCGGCGCAGGCGCTCTCCATCTTCGGCGATCACCAGGACGTGATGAGCGTACGCCAGACCGGCTTCGCCATGCTGGCCTCCGCAAGCGTCCAGGAAGCCATGGACATGGCCGCCGTCGCCCATCTGGCGACTATCAAGTCGAGCGTTCCTTTCGTCCACTTCTTCGACGGTTTCCGCACCTCCCACGAGATCCAGAAGATCGAGATGCTCGAGGCCGAGGACCTTCGTCCGCTGGTCAGCGACAAGTCGCTTGCCGCTTTCCGTGCCAAGGCTCTCAATCCCAACAAGCCCGTCACCCGCGGTACCAACCAGAATCCCGACGTCTTCTTCCAGGCCCGCGAGGCTTCGAACCCCTACTATGACGCAGTTCCCGACATCGTGGCCCGCTATATGGGCGAGATCAGCGAACTGACCGGCCGCCACTATCTGCCGTTCGACTATTATGGCGCACCGGACGCCGAGAACGTCATCATCGCCATGGGCTCTGTCTGCGAGACCATCAGGGAGACCATCGACTACCTGGCCGAAACCCGCGGCGAAAAGCTCGGTCTGATCACGGTCAGGCTTTACCGTCCCTTCTCCGCGAAATATTTCCTCCGCGCCCTGCCCAAGTCCGCCAAGCGCATCGCCGTGCTTGACCGCACCAAGGAGCCCGGAGCCCTGGGAGAACCCCTCTACCTCGACGTCAAGAGCGTGATCGCCGACATGGGCGAGAACGCCCCGATGCTCGTGGGCGGCCGCTACGGCCTCTCCTCCAAGGATACCAGCCCTGCACAGATCATCGCCGTATTCGACAATCTCAAGCTCCGCGAACCCCGCAACGGCTTCACCATCGGCATCGTCGATGACGTGACCTTCAAGTCCCTCCCGCTCAAGGAGGAGGTTTCCATCGTGAAGAAAGGCACCTACGAGTGCAAGTTCTTCGGCCTCGGCTCCGACGGTACCGTGGGCGCCAACAAGAATACCATCAAGATCATCGGCGACCATACCCCGAAATATTGCCAGGGCTACTTCGACTACGATTCGAAGAAATCCGGCGGTTACACCTGCTCGCACCTGCGTTTCGGCGACCAGCCGATCCATGCCCCGTACCTCGTGTCGACGCCCGACTTCGTGGCCTGCCACGTGCCGTCGTACCTCTACAAATACGATGTGCTCAAGGGTATCAAGGAGGGCGGCTCGCTGCTGCTCAACAGCCTCTGGGATACCGAAGAGACCTTCACCCGCATTCCCGACTTCGTGAAGAAGACCATCGTTGAGAAACACATCCGCCTCTATCTGATCAACGCCACCAAGATCGCTGCGGAGATCGGCCTCGGCGGACGCACCAACACCATCCTCCAGAGCGCATTCTTCAAGATCACGGGCATCATCCCCTACGATGAGGCCGTGGCTTACATGAAGAAAGCCATCGACAAATCCTACGGCAAGAAGGGCGAGAATATCGTCAAGATGAACTATGCGGCTGTCGACCGCGGCGGCGACTATGTCGAGGTCGAGATTCCCGAATCATGGAAGAACGCCACTGGACGCTTCGTTCACGCAAACTACAACCGCCTGGCCCCTGAATTCATCCGCAATGTGGCCGACGTGGTCGCCGCCCAGAACGGCAACGACCTGCCCGTGAGCACATTCGCCGGTGACATGGTGGACGGCACCATCCCTGCAGGCACCGCGGCTTACGAGAAACGCGGCACCGCCGTGATGGTCCCCGAATGGAATGCCGCCAACTGCATCCAGTGCAACCAGTGCGCATTCGTCTGCCCTCACGCAGCTATCCGTCCTTTCCTCATGACGGCTGCTGAAGGGGAGAAGGCCCCTGCCGCCATCAAGCGCAAACCGGGTATCGCTCAGTTCAAGGAATACACCTTCACCATGCAGGTATCTCCTTTCGACTGCACGGGCTGCGGCAACTGCGCCGACGTCTGCCCCGCCAAGGAGAAGGCCCTCGTGATGAAGAGCTTCGACAGCCAGAATGCCGAGCAGGCCAACTTCGACTACCTCCACGCCAACGTGGGCTACAAGGACACAGTCGCTCCCAAGGAGCAGAATGTCAAGAACTCGCAGTTCGCACAGCCTCTGTTCGAGTTCTCGGGTGCCTGCGCGGGCTGCGGCGAGACCCCTTACATCAAGGCCATCACCCAGCTCTTCGGCGACCGCATGATGATCGCCAACGCAACGGGCTGCTCTTCCATTTACAGTGCCGCCTTCCCTTCATCGCCGTTCTGCAAGAACGCCGAAGGCCACGGCCCCGCATGGCAGAACTCCCTCTTCGAGGACAATGCGGAATTCGGACTGGGTATGCACCTGGGTTCCGACCGCGTCCGCGAGACTGTCGCCCGCCTGATGCGCGAAGGACTGGAGTGCAACTGCTGCAGCTCCGAGATCAAGGCACTCTTCGAGCAGTGGCTTGCAGACCGCAACAACGCGGCTGAGACCCGCCGTATCTGCGACGCCCTCGTCCCGATGATGAAGGAATGCGGATGCGACATCTGCAAGAAACTTCTCGAGCTCCAGAACTTCATCCCCGCCCGCAGCCAGTGGGTATTCGGCGGAGACGGCTGGGCATACGACATCGGTTACGGCGGACTCGACCATGTGCTCGCCTCCGGCGAGAACGTCAACGTGCTCGTACTCGACACCGAGGTCTACTCCAACACCGGCGGACAGTCTTCCAAGTCCACTCCTGCCGGCGCCGTCGCCAAGTTCGCCACCTCGGGCAAGAAGATCCGCAAGAAGGATCTCGGCATGATGGCCATCAGCTACGGATATGTCTATGTGGCACAGGTTGCCATGGGTGCTTCCCAGGCACAGTTCCTCAATGCCATCAAGGAAGCCGAAGCCTACGACGGTCCTTCGCTGATCATCGCTTACGCGCCTTGCATCAACCACGGCCTGAAAGCCGGCATGGGCCACAGCCAGGCAGAGGAGAAACGTGCCGTCGAATGCGGATACTGGCACCTGTATCGCTACAACCCGGCTCTCGAAGCCGCCGGCCAGAACCCGTTCAAGCTCGACAGCAAGCCCGAGCCCGACTGGAGCAAGTTCCAGGATTTCCTCAAGGGAGAAGTCCGCTACGCTTCGCTGATGAAGTCGTTCCCCGAGAACGCCGCCGAACTCTTCGCCAAGACCGAAGAATTCGCCAAATGGCGCCTCTCGACCTACAAGCGCCTCGCCGGCGTGGAATAGGCCATCTGACTCCCGGGCACAGAAACCCGCAGATTTGTGCCCCGACCGCTGATTTCAGCCGGCCGGGGCACGTTTTTAATGCTTTTTGTGCCCGCCCCGGACATTTATCTATAAATTTGTGTCATGAAACGCTTTTTTGTCCTTCTCGTTGCCGCCATGTCGGCAGCCGCATGCGGACAGGACCAGCTGCCCGCCGAACTTGACAACTCATATGCCCCCGTCAACATCAGCAGCAAGGTTGACGCCGTACAGCCTTCCACCGGACTTGTACTTTGGAGCGACAATGCCCGTGAGCGCAATGCGGCCTATGGTTCTTCCATCTCATTGGAATATGCCTACTGTCTCCCCTGCAAGGTCGTCACCGGCAAGAAGGACGGGAAGATACTCTATGACTGGAGTTCCTTCGAAAGCTGGCTCAATGACGTGGCGTCGCGCAACCACCAGGCGGTGGTCCGTTTCCGCTACGAATATCCGGGAGAGAGGAGCGTGGACGGCATCTCCGGTTCCACGGCGGTTCCTGCCTATATAAAGGCGCTGCCTGATTACAGGGAGACATTCTACGAAAACGAAGACGGCCCCACTTGGTATGCCGACTGGACGAACGGAGAACTGCAATGGTTCACCAAGCAGTTCTATTCCGATTTCAACGGGGTATACAAGAACGACGCGCGCATCGCCTTCGTCGAAGTCGGCTTCGGCCACTGGAGCGAGTACCATATCTTCGGTACGCCGCTCAAACCGGGAGTGAATTTCCCTTCCGCCGCCTACCAGAAGGAATTCCTGTCCCATCTTGGCGACGTTCTGGAGATTCCCTGGCTGATCTCGATAGATGCGGCTGAGAGTTCCCCAGTCGTTGGAGACTCCTCCCTTATGGGGTTGACCTTCGGTCTTTTCGACGACAGTTTCATGCACAGGGAACATGAAGGCGATTACAACGAACAGTGCTGGGACGCCATCGGAAAGGGCATCCGCTGGAAGACGGGTGCATGCGGCGGCGAGATCAGTTATTATACGTCTTCGGACCAGAAGAACTTCCTGAATCCCGAGGGAATGTACGGGGTGACATGGGAACAGGCATCGGCAAAGTACCACATCTCTTTCATGATTGCGAACGACGCTCCGAGGGGCCAGTACGGCACGGCGGCACGCTTCAAGGAGGCAAGCATGGCGTGCGGCTACAGATTTGCCCTGACAGGGCTCTACGCGAACGGGAGCAAGACTGCCGCCTATATAACCAACACAGGCATCGCGCCTGTGTATCGCGATGCCTGGCTGGCTGTCGACGGCCTCCGGGGCAAGACCTCTCTCAAGGGCCTGCTGCCCGGCGACACGTGTCTGGTTTACATCGACAAGGTTACTGACGGCAGTGATGTGACCATCGAGTCGGACTATATCCTTCCGACCCAGAAGATCCAGTTCGACGCCGACCTGAAAGCGCGCAGATAATTCCGCGCCGACTTTTTATTCCGGCATTTGGGCGCCGTAGCCCGGAACCTTGCCGAACAGATCCTTGGCCTTTTCCCAAGGATACTTGTTGCCGAACATGTTCGGTCGTACGATCTCGCTTCCCACCTGGTTCTGGCCGAAGATACGGTTGATCTGGTTGGCGGCCGAATTGGGATCGTAGCTTCTGGAAGAGACGATCTTCAGGCTCATGAAACCCTGCAGGTAAGCCTGGTCGATGGCGTTGATGAATGCGTCGTTCCCTTCGGGAAGTTCCTTGTTGCCCTCATATTTCGGACCGATCTGCTCGGCTTCCTCGATGTGTGCGGCCATCACGGAAATGGTCGCGGCGCCGGAAGAGGCAAGTTCGAGATCGCGCTTGTTGGCGAAGAAATAGTTGTCGTAGAGATTGCTCTCCTTGAGTTTTTCGATGTCCTTGTTGGCCTCGTAGTACACCCTCTCCACTGCGCAATTGCTGTTGCAGCCGAAGATGTTGTTGTGGACGTCGATGGTGCGGATGCCGTTCATGAAGCGGAAGCCCTGGCCCATGTCTTCGAACGTCTTGTCGCGGGTCCAGCTGAAGAGCACGGTGTTGTGGTGGAAGTCGAGGGATACCTGGTCGATCAGATTGTCGTTGACATTGCCCCTGACCTGGCAGGATGCATATTTGCAGGCGATGAAGATGTTGTTGCAGATCTCCATATGCCCTTTGCCCATCAGTGCTGAGATACCGTAGTCGCGGCAGTTGACGAAAATGCAGTTGGCGATGCGTACATTGCCTTCCACGTCCATGTGCAGGCCGTATTCGTCGCCTTTAAGCGTTCCGACGGTAGGCACCGAAGGCGATTCGCCGTTACAGAGGATACGGCCCGTGAGGACCCCCTTGTTTGGCGTGCCGGTCCTTTCGTCATCGACGTTGGCAACACAGTATACGTTGTTCTCGCCCAGGTCGAATACGAAACCGTCGACAACCACGGTTCCCATCGGGCCGGAGTATCCGTAGGGGCGCCTTGCATTGATGTTGAACAGCGGAGCTATGAATTGCTGGGTCGTAGGCTGGAATTTGGTCACGTGTTTGATGACATCCCTTTCGCTGAAATCCGTAGAGTATCCTCCGTAGAAAGAAATGAATTTACCCCTGTCATTGTTTGCGTTGCCGAACTGCCCGACCTGGATATAGCCGCGGTCCAGACTGCCGAGATAATTGCCTTCGGCGACAAAAATCTGGTCATTGTCTTCCGCAGCGTCGATGGCTTTCTGCAGGTCCTTCATCGCAGTGGCGGGCGTCAGGCCGTCGGCGCGTGCCGAACCGGTCGATACGCTTACATAGTAGGTTTTGCCTTTGCCGGCGGGGATGGCCGAGCCGACTCTGTCAAGAGCCGCGGATGCGGCGGATTTGCCGGTGTTGTTCGTGTTTCCGGTCTTGCCGGCCACGGTCTCCTTGACGGCCTTCTGTGCTTTTTCCTTGAGGCCTTTCAAGACATTCTGGGCCTGGAGCTGGACGCCGCATGACATGAGAGCCACCAGGGCGACGGCCATGAGTTTGACGAAATTGTTCCTCATGATGTATGTGTTTTAACGGTTGTGTTCAAACAAGTGCAAGTTATCGAAAAAATCGATAACTTGCAAATAGACGAAGTGGACGGCAGAGCCGCTACTCTATCGCGTATACCGGTACGATACGGCGTTGCAGCAGATGCTCGAATATGGCGAACTGCTTGTCGGAAGTGACCGGGAAGCGTATCATCCTGACGCCTTCCAGCGTCGTAACGAACTGTTTTTCGAAAGAATCCTTATCGGCAAGGACGACCTGCTTCAGGACTGCGTCAAGGTCGTTGAAGGAGAAATAGGCTACCTTCTGGCTGTAACTGAACTGGATGTTGGAAATCCATTTCCACTCGAAGAACCCGAACTGGCAGTTGTGGGAAACGATCCTCAGGCTCAGCTTTTGGGGCTCTATGTGCCATAGCCATATGCCATTGCGGTTGACGCCCAGCGAAACTTTCTTTGTAAGAGGTATGACTCCCAGAATCGAAGCATACGGCGACTTTGCCAGGTGCTTGAAAGAGTCGGCGACATCGCTATAGTGCTTCTTGGTATAGGCAACTTCGTTATGCACAGTTGCAAAAATTCAATTACTTTGTAAATATACGATAATAATGTCACAAAACAAAACAGATATGTGAAAATCTGTCACAACAATCACTTTATGACAGATTTCCGCCCAATGTGTCTTAAGGGCAAGGAATTACGTATAATGATTATTATAAATCTTTGACTAGGCGGATGCAGTAACCAACGTTTCTGATCGAGTAACTGGGGAAGAGATAAACAGAATTCGAGAAAGATAATAAATGGGCATGTCTATTAGAGTCAGTCTTAGGTGTACCGGTCCAGTAATCACCACGGTAACCATTATCAGAGATTTTGTTTCCCGTTCGGAAACCTGCAGGAGTGAGGCAGATCAGACCTGCAGCTTCTGCTGCAGCCCAGGATTCCGAGTCGTAAGAATTGCTGATAGTACCTGTATAATTATCAGATGCTATTACCAAACAATAGCCCACATCTTTGATTTCGACGGGAAAACGGTAGAGTTTTCGAGCGTTATCCCGTTTGTTGAGGAGATAATTGATCTCACCATCATCACCATTATCAAGGACCCGTAGACCTGATATCCCTTCAACTTTAAGTGAATGGGCATCATCGCTTCCGTCACAGAATAGATGGTCGGTAGTAGAAGCAGTTTTTAACAGCGATTCATCAAAGTCTTTGGCATAGGCCGTTGAGGCTGTTTTTGTCCAGTAGAAGTGACCGACGTGATTTGGGTCCCATGTGTTCGGAAAATTCATCTGATTGTCTTCAAACTTCCATTTGGCCCCATCCCAATAGAGGTTGCCTTTAGTGAACTGCACTTTCTTTGTCGCACTTACCGAGAAAAATCCGGGTAGCAGGTTCTTGGTGGAAGGATAGGTATACTCGTCGTATTGTCCGCTCCCTGAAAATTGCGGGACATAATTATTGATGGCCTCAATGATTTCGGGCATGAAATCTTCCATGGTGGCATACTTGGATTTCTCCTTTTCTCTTTTATCCAATGCTTCCACCAGAGAACGGACCAGCAGAAAGCCCATTCTCTCTTCATTCTGGATACGTGCCTCTTGTTGTTTGTCGTCGGTATGATTGATGAAATAGCGGATGACGCTGGCACGGACGAAGGTTTCATTCATCATAGTCTGAGCTTGGCCATATGCCATATTGCTCATCTGACTCCGAACCTTGTTGAAAACGGCAGTAGCCGATTCTCTGATAGAATTCCAGTATTTTTCGATCAGAGGATTGCAGTAAGGATGGCTGAATTCGTGCACAAGAATAGAACCATCGTCAGAAAAAATGATACTGTTGCCGTAACCGCGCTGGGAAAGGCAGCCCATGACCGGACTAAGCAGTCTGCCGCCGTTGGCCAAATCGACGGAAAGGCCATTATTGTTGTTTCCAATAAAGAAACTCAATATGACCTGGCTTGAAAGATTGTCGACATGACCGAAGAAATTGTCGAACCATTCTACCTCGATATTGATAGCCCTATCAAATGCATCCAGAGCCTCTTGACGATAGGGCTCCATCGATTGATACCATTCGTGGAAGCCCGATTCTTTGTAAAAATCATTCAAGGCTGCCAGCATTTTTTTCTTCTGTTGGTATGACCAGCGGTTGAAACTGGAGTCCGAACTTTCAATAAAATCTTGGTTGAAAGAGATGACACCCTGTTCAGAAATGACCAAATGGAGACCGAACGCCGTCACAGCATCATAAGAAACACCTGTATTGGCACATTCCCTGGCTACGGAGATGGCTTCGTGGTTCTTCATTGAAGCAAAATAAGAATCTGCGCTCTCATAGACTGAAGGGACCTGGCAAGTGTTGTATTCCGGTGCTCCCATTATTCTGAAAACCAAACATATAAGCTCAATCGCCTCGCTGAAATGAGGCTCGGTTGAGATGCCGGGGGAGATTTGAGACTGTTTTTTTGACTGCTTGATAATGATGGTTTGCCGGATTTTATCGGAAATCAAGGAGATGGATCCTTCGCGGAGGTCCAGGACAGTATTCTCTTCGATAGCAAATGACAAAGTATGTTTATCCAATCCTTTCGTCCCAAGATGCCTGATCCAACTTCCGTTGATTTCGAGACGGAAATCAACGTTGCTTTGAATGTCAAAGGAGAGTGTCTGGCTATTACCGGAAAGCTGGTACTCTTTTTCAGCCAAAATGATAGCATCTTTCTGTGATTGTTTGACAGATACAGTTTCACTTAGGGGGCCTTCTTTTTGTTTGAAGGTGAGAAATCCCTGTCTGTCGTCATATGTCTCATTCTTTTTAATTGAGAAAGAATAAACCTTCGAATTACTCCCTTTTGTGGTGATCAACTTGATCCAATTTTTGCATCCCTCGGAAATAATAACGTCAAAATCTACGTTATAAGTGACTTCGATATCGATAGTCTGCGCGTCATTTGTAAGGTCGAAAGAATTATTGGAGAGAATGATACCATGAGTTTCATCTTGCCTTATTGTAATTGTTCCGGTCAAATCTCCATCTTTCTGGCGTACAAGGACGGTTCCAATTCTTGACTCAAAACTGTTGTTCGCTTCTACCTCGAGGTTTATCTGGGAAGATTGCAAACCTTTGGTTTCGACAGGCCTGATCCATTCCGATTCAGAAGTGACAGTGAAATCGACATTGGATTTTACTTCTACAGAGAGAAGATGTTTTTCGTTTGACAGGAAATACTCAGGAGTTGACACAAAGAGACCATTCTGTTGGCTTTGCCTGATGGTCACCACGCCGGAAAGCAAGCCGTTATTCTGGGAGAATGTAATTTTCCCCTCGCGTTTGTCAAAAGTATCATTTTTCGAGATGTCAAACAGTACGATGTTTGTGGAAAGTCCCTTGGTTGTAACCGGTTTTATCCATTCCGAACAATTCTCGTCGATGTTGTAAGCATAATCGATATTGGCTTTCACTTCCACAGAAATACGCTGGGCATCGTTCGTCAACTCAAAAGAGTCCTGTGATATGAACAACCCGTCGTTTTTGTCCTGAGATACTTGTATGGACTGGGAAAGATCCATACAGCTGATGGTTACTTTGGCTGTCCTGCTGTCGAAGGAAGTGTTTGGATCGCACGAAATGTTCAGGATTACGCTGTTGTTGTCCGTGGCGTCCCCGTTTAAGGGGGAGACCTTGCACCAACTCTGATCGGAAGAAGCGATCCAGGCTTTATTGGTAATGAAAGGCAAAGATAAGCTGCCACCTTCTTCGCCGAAGGAGACGGTGGATTGGGATATGATAAGGATAGGCTCTTTCTCACAAGAGAGTGTCAGCATGCAAAATACAACGGACAAAAAGATGGAAAGTCGCTTCATGGAAAAAATGTAAGTAAAAGTATTACAAAGATAGTAAATCAGAATCACTCGCCCAAGCGTCGGTTGCTGTAGGGAAGAAAGCCATTGTCCTAAAACCGGACAGAAGGTGGAAATAATTATTATGATTGGCGGATATCGTTGAAATTCCGTATATTTGGATTATGTATCATCCAGATTCTGCCTTATGAAAAAACTGTTTCCGGTTATTGCTTTTGTCCTGGCCGTTTTTCTGTCTGAAGCGGCTGCACAACCTGTAAAACCGTCCGTCGGCCCGGATGGCGTGACTTCCGTATCGTATTATATGTCAGTCGATAATACGGCTTATGCCGTGGATATCCTTTCTCCCGAAGCCTTCCTGGGATTCAGTCTGGATGAGCGGATGGCCGACTGGGGTGACATCACGCGTTATGTGGACTATTTAGCACAAGCTTCCAGCCGCGTGTCGGTCAAACGTTTCGGATTTACGTTCGAACGCCGGCAGTTCATTCAGGTCTGCATCACTTCGCCGCGCAACCAGAGGCGCCTGGAGCAGATCAGGCAGGAGCACCTGAAAGTGACGGACGCATCCGTGTCGGGAGACCTTGACCTGGACAGGATGCCGCTGGTGGTGGAAATCAACGCTACCATACACGGGAATGAGATATCCGGCGCACAGGCTATGCTGCCATTGATGTACTACTATGCTGCCGTCGTAGACCCGGCCGTGGAGATGATGCTCGAAAATACTGTCCTGGTCGTCGTCCCCGCCCAGAACCCCGACGGGATGAGCCGCTTCGCCATGTGGGTCAACAGCAATGCCAGCCTGCATCACTATATCGACAACCAGTCCCGTGAATACCGCGAGGTGACACCGTCCTCCCGTGCCAATCACTACTGGATGGACTGCAACCGCGACTGGCTGACCGCGCAGTATCCGGAAGGGAAGAATCTGGTTGCGATGTACGAATACTGGATGCCGAACGTGCTGCTCGACCTGCATGAGATGGGTGGAGCGCGTGACGGCCTTTACTATTTCAGCCCGGGTGACGCGAACCGCACGTATCATTACATCCCCCAGGAGAACCAGGACCTGACACTGAAGATAGGGGAGACGACCGGACGTTATCTCGACGCCATCGGGGTTCCGCACTTCAGCGGGAAGAACTATGACGATTTCTTCATCGGGAAAGGCGGCTGCTACGGGGATATCCAGGGATCGGTCTGCATCCTGCACGAGCTCTCCACACCCCGCGGCCACATCCGCGATTTCGGCGATTTCGGAATACATTCGTTCGGGGAGACGGTCCGCTGGCAGGGTACTGCTTCCCGCGGTGTGATTGACGGTGCCGTGGCGAATGCCGGCGCAATCAAGGACTACCAGCGCCGGTTCTTCCGGGACGCCGCCCGCACTGTGGCTTCAGACCAGATGAAAGGCTATGTCTTCAAGGCCCGCGACGGCCGCGGCATCGCATTGAATTTCCTGGAGAACCTTCTGCTCCACGAGATAGAAGTGTATCCCGTAACCGGACAGCGGGACACTTATTTCGTACCGTTCGCACAGAAACATTACTATAAGGTCAAAGGAATCTTCGAAGATATAACCACTTTCCAGGACGATCGCTTCTACGATGTTTCGACCTGGTCGCCGGCCAGGGGATTCAATCTCGACTACAATACCGTGGCTGCCGTTCCGGCTGTCGGGGAACGGATTACGGACGCAACACTTCAGCCGGGAAAGATTGCAGGAGGTGTAAGCCCTCTGGGCTATACGTTCAGGGCTGGAGAATTCTATGTGCCCTATGTTGTGACGGCTCTGCAGAAGGAAGGGATCAAGGTGGAAGTTACGGAGGACGGGACGATAGTGGTTCCGGCGGAGGACCAGCCGTGTGACGGGGATGCCCTCTACGCATGCCTGTCCGCCCTTGCCGCTGATTGCGGCGTCGACATGACCGCCGTTGCAGACAATCGCCGCACCCGCAACGGATTCCTTGCGCTTAAGCGTTCCCAGGTCCGCCAGCCCAGGACGGCAATCATCACCGATGTCGGTTCCTCTACGCAGCAGGGTTCGTTCTGGCATATGCTCGACATACATTTTGCCATGAATCATTCGCTCGTGAATTTCAATACTTTCACTTCCCGCAATTTCGACATTGACCGCTATGACGCGATAGTCCTGATGGGCCGTCCCATGGGTCCCACGGGCGGAAACGACAATGCGGAAGTGTGGAAGAAGCTTTCCGACTGGGTGGAAGGCGGCGGAACGCTGATACTTGTCGGCGAGGCGCATGCCATGGCTGACAACATCGGCGGCGACTGTGTCAAGAGTGAAGGCGGCCGCGGCGTCAGCGGCCTGGTTCTGAGCGCCGAGATGACGCAGTCCAGTCCGTTGTTCTGGGGCTACGACCAGCCAGCCATAGATGTCTTCAAGGGAAATGCGAATGTCTGGACCGTTGCACCTGAAGCAGAAGTACTCATGCGTTACGCAACCGAACCGTACCGCTCCGGTTATGTGACACCCGAACAGCTTGCGGCTATTGCCGGAACTCCGCTCGTCGCGCTCCAGCGCAAGGCGGCAGGGCGTATCCTTTATATCCAGGAAGACTTTGCATACCGCGCCTACTGGCTTGGTACCAATCATATCCTCTCCAACGCACTGCTGTTCGGAGATAAGCTGTAACTTTCATTGATTAATCAATTACCACATAGTCATGAAAACCATTCAATCAATCTTCGCCGCCCTGGCAATGACCTTTGCCGTCGCCGCAGGTGCGCAGACGCTGAAGATGGAGCCTCAGGTCGTCGGAGTGACTGCCCTGCATAGACGATTATGTCGACCGGCATCCCGACGAGGTGCCCCAACGTCAGAACGGCCGATGAAACGCTTTTTAATGATAGTCCTGGCAGCCTGTGCCTGCCTGTCGCTGACAAGTTGCGACGATGTACAAAAAATACTGGGAGCCGTGATTTCCAATCTGGCAAGCGACACTGCGGACGATGAAGGAATCGGAAACGGGGGCCTGTTGGGCAATCTGGCAGCCGATGTCACGGTCGAAGGCAATACGCTTCGCTACGGCAGCCACACTTACACGGTCTCGGGCGATATTGACTACACAAGCGGCCAGTTCAAGACCCCGACGGCTGCCGTAACCTTCACCAATGTCCCGTCGGACTTTGCGGAATTCGAAGCGGTCTATCAGAACCTGCTGGGCAAGAGCGTCCAGGGCACGGCCGCCATGGTTCCCATGGCCCTTGAGCTTTACGCCCGCGACGCGGCGGTGGGGGAGCGCTGCCTGCATCTGCTGTGCAACGGCCCGGCTACGGTGAGCGAGATCACACGCGAACTTCAGCGGAAACTGGTACCTTCACGCTTTTCCCCGGAGAACGATCCCTACATTCAGCGCTATCTCCCCGCTGCCGTGCTCAAGGGGGCCGTGCCGTCCAACGGATACACGCCCGCGAAGCCCTATACCGTGGAGATGTGCCCGTCGCCGAACGGCATGAAGGCGGCTCCGCTTACGGGCGGGACCGTCACCTATCTCTATATCCTGGCGGGCGGATGGGATACCTACCAGCGCGCCGTGGATATCTTCCTCAAAGACGGGGACGACCATTACAAGGTCTTCAACTGCCCTTCCTGCTATACGCAGTGCAAGCAGATCCGCGGCACCTGGCCCGGCCTGGATTAGTTGATTCCTGGCGCCGGCAACGTCAGTTATCGAAATATCGCAGCGAAGCGAGCATGTCGAAGACCATGTCCACATAGGCGCTCGACGTCTCGTTCCATCGGAAGCCGAGCCTGTGAAGCACCTGCATGGTGAATGAGGTCGATGCCGGGTTCATCACCATCCTGGCACCGCCGGGCGTAGTGGTGTAGGCCAGGATGCTGGAAAGCGCCTGCGCCTTCTCCGGATCGGCCTTGGCGGCCTCCATGCGCCCGAGGAAGGTCTCGTACTCGACATACTTGATCGGGCTTCCGTCATCAAGCCGGATACGCGACAGGATGTCGTCCATCGGTATAAGGTGGTCGTTCGACACGTTGAACACGCAGTTGGCCCGGGGTGTGCCTGAAAGGAGCACAATAGCCCTGGCTGTCTCGTCGATAGGCGAGAACTCCATCCTGCTGTCGAGCAGGGGGAAAGGACATACGCCAAGCATCCTGTAGGCCTTTATGCGCCCCATCGTGGTATTGGCATTGAGGTTCACCTGGAATTCACCGTCCGATGCGCGCGGGGAAAGGTTGCCGGCGCGCATGATCTTGGCGTCGAGCCGGCCGTCGGCCATATGCTCCAGCACATAGCGCTCGGCCAGGAATTTCGAGCGGACATACTGGTTGTCCGTCGACTGCCCGAACCAGAGCTGCTGCTCCGTCATGAAGTGCGGCGTGTCGTCTGCTGTCATGCCGGCTACGCTTTCGGTGGAAACCTGGATGAGCCGAGCCCCGGCTTTCTCGCAGAAATCGACCAGGTTCCGGACGCCGCCGTAATTGATCTTCTCGATGTCGTCGCCCTTCGAGAAATGCTTCACGTTGGCGGCGCAGTTGATGACCATGTCAAACGGAGTGCCTGAGGCAAGCAGGGCTTCGAAGTCTTCCGGACGGGTGATGTCACCCTCGACCACGCGTATGCGCTTGCCTATCTGCAGGCGGTAGTTCTTCTCGAAATAGTAAACAAGCATCTCAGCCAGGCGGCGTTCAGCTGTGAGCGCGCCCTTGCCGCGCAGCAGGCACCAGATGGTCGTTCCGCGGCCTGTATGTTCCAGGAGTTCGCGAAGCACGTGTACGCCGAGGAAGCCGGTGGCGCCTGTCAGCAGGATGTTCTTGCCAAGCGGCTGCGGTTTGTCGGCCAGCGCCTCCAGCGTATTGCAGGAGAGCAGTACGTCGATGGCCGTATAGTCGTAGTGCTCCACATCTTCCTCCGGCGGGATGTTTTCCTGTGTTTCGGCCGGTCCGCCGCCGTTGAGGTGGGCGGCAAGGGCGCGTGCCGTCGGATAAATGAATACTTCGCCGTAACTGAATTTCAGGCCGCGCTTTTCGGCTTCTACCAGGACATTGGTCACCATCAGCGACGAACCGCCGAGGTCGAAGAAATTGTCCAGGGCGCCGACACGCTCTGCATCGAGCACGCCGGCAAAGACTTCGCAAAGGATGCGCTCGGTCTCGTTTACGGGCTCCACATAGCTCTCGTTCGAGCAGACTACCGGGGCAGGAAGCGCCTTGCGGTCGACTTTCTGGTTTACGTTGAGCGGAATCCTGTCGATCTGGGTGAATGCGGCGGGCACCATGTAAGGCGGTTTACGCTCCAGTATGAAGGCAGACAGCGCCTTGGTATCGAGGGTACCTGCCGAAACGATGTAGGCTGCGATGAACTTGCCGCCTGAAGGCGCGTCGAAAGCCTGCACGGTGACATCTTCCACGCCGGGAAATTCCCGGATGACCGCTTCGACCTCCTTGGTCTCTACACGGAAACCGCGGATTTTCACCTGTCCGTCGTTGCGTCCGACGAATTCTATGTTGCCGTCTGCCCGCCAGCGTACGATGTCTCCTGTCCGGTACACGCGGTCGTAGGGAGCCTTGTCGTCGAAAGGATTGGGGATGTAGGTCTCCTGGGTCTTTTCGGGACGGTTGAGGTAGCCGCGACCGACCTGCGGGCCGCAGATCCACAGTTCGCCGGCGGCGCCGACCGGCAGTCGCCGGCCGCAGTCGTCCACTACATAGAGCCGCAGGTTGTCCAGCGGATGTCCGATGGGGATGTTCGCTTCCTTCTCTTTCACGTCGAATATGGTCGAGAAGATCGTGCACTCCGTCGGGCCGTATCCGTTGTGGAAACCGTAGGAAGGCGGATCGATCGAAACGAGTTTCTCACCGCCGACCGACAGGTGTTTCAAGGCGGGATTGCCAGGGAAATTCCGGGCGAACATCACGCCCACCTGCGTGGTCATGAAGCTGTGCGTCACCTTATTGTCGGTGATGAATGCGCTCAGGTCGGACATGTCGTGCCGGGTCTCTTCCGGAATGATGTATACACAGGCCCCGCTTGTAAGTGCGGGGAAGAGGTCCATCATGCAGGCGTCGAAGCCGAAACTGGCATAGGCCGCCACCCGGCTTTCCGGTTTAAGGTCGTAGTATTTCCGGTACCAGGCACAGAAATTCACAAGGTTGCGTTGCTCCAGCATACAGCCTTTCGGTACGCCGGTGGAACCGGAGGTGTAGAGGAGGATGAAGAGGCTTTCAGGCGCCGGACCTTGCGGGACGGGGCCGTCTTCGAGTGCGGCGATGCTGTCCGTCAGGATTACAGGTCCTTGATAATCAGTAAGGAGTGTCACCAGTTCCTTGTCGGCGATCAGCAGTTTGGCCGCTGCGTCCTGTACCATGAAATTGAGTCGCTCCGGGGGATAGGACGGGTCGAGGGGCTGGTAGGCGCAGCCGGCCTTGAGTGCGCCGAGCGCAGTGACGGCCATCATCTCGCTGCGGCCGATGAGGATGGAAACCACGTCTTCGCGTCCCAGGCCCTTTGCGGCGATAGCCGCCGCGAGACGGTCGGTCATGCGGTCGAGTTCCCTGTAGGTGAGGGTCGTGTTTTCGAAGGACACTGCGGGTGCGTCGGGAGCGGCTGCGGCCTGACGGCTGAACAGCGACACAATGGTCTGGGTGGTGTCCACCTTCTGCTGATAGTTGTTGAAACTGTCGAGCAACCCGATCCGTTCACCGTCGGCCAGGGCCAATCCGTCGATCGGGCCGTTTGCCAGCATTCCGCGAACGAGAGTCTCCATCGTGTCGGCGAACGACTGCATGAGCGCGGGGGAGAAGAGCGTTCCGTCATATTCCAGGGCGATGTATTCCCCGTCTTCCCCGCCGTCGATGAAGATACTCAGAGGGAATTTCGGCGTGCCGATCTCGAGGTTCTCGCTTTTGAGTTCCTGGCCGCCGACGGTGTATTTCGTCAGGACGCCTGACTGGTCGGCGAGCATAACCTGGGGCTGGAAGCCGTAGTCGGCCGCTATCTGCGAGAAGGGATAGTACTCATGCTGCAGCGTGCTGCTGAACATCCGGTCGGTCTCCTTGAGGTATTCGTCGACCGAGCCATGCCCGATTTCACTTGCCAGGGCCAGGGTGTTGACGAACATGCCCATCGTGTCGGCAGTTCGCATGTCGCTGCGGCCATTGCTGATAGTGCACAGGTAGACCTTCCGGCTTCCGCAGAACGATCCGACGGCGAGGAAAGCCGCAGCCAGATAGTAACTGGCGTGGGAGATGCCAAGTTCAAGACAGCGCTGCCTGACGTCGGCATCGACCTTTTTCGTGAGCAGGGCCTCCTTGCCGGGACCCTCGGATTCCTTGTCGGGCATGATGCCGCTGGCACCTTCGCAGCCGGCCATCTGTCCGTTGAAGAAATCGCGTGCGGCGGCGAATGCCTCGCCTTCACGGGCTTCCGACTGGTCCAGCGCATAATCGAAATAAGTATAATTCTCAGGAACGGGGGCCCGCCCTTCGAGTGCTTCTGTAAGCTGGCTTATGAAGATGTCGTAGGAGCGGCCGTCGAACACCAGATGGTGGAAGTCGGTAAACAGATACAGTCCTTCGCCGCTGCGGACCACGGACACGCGGTAGAGCGGTCCTTCAGACAGATTGAAGGGCTGTTTGAAATGCTTTTTGTATTCTTCGAACTGTTCCGGGTCGATTGTCTCGCAGGCAACGTAGGGGGCTGCATCGGACGGGACCTGCACGACCTGGCCGTCTTTCATTTCAAAGTGTGCATTCAGCAGCGGATGGCATCGTATGGTCTGTTCGGCGGCTTCCCTGACCTTCCCGGCATCGAGCGAAGAGGGCAGGGTCCACATCATCGGGATGTTGTATATGGTCTCCTGAGGGGCCTTCATGCAGTCGAAATATACGCCGGACTGCTGGAAGGTAAGCGGCTGGGGCGCATCTTCGCGGTGGGCGGCGCCCGTCTGGCCGCCGGGCTGACCCGAGATCAGGGCTTTCAGCACCTCGTTCTCTATGCTCTGCAGGGAGGCGGTCTTGACGAAGCTGTCCATGTTCATCTGGACGCCGTATTTCTTGTAGAGTTCCGTGGCCAGGCGCAGGGCGGAGAGGGAAGTCAGTCCGTAGTAGATAAGCGGCTCGGTGAGCGAGAATCCTTCTATGTGAACGGTTTCGCCGATCAGGTCGGCTATCTCCTGTTCGAGTATGTTGAACGGGGCGTTTTCAGCCTTGCGCTCCTGTTGTTGCGGCTGGGGCTTCGGAAGAGCCTTGCGGTCCACTTTCTGATTCACGTTCAGCGGGATCTTGTCGATCTGCATCGTGACGGCAGGCACCATGTATGGCGGCTTGCGCTCCAGTATGAAAGCATTCAGTTTCTCTGTTTCCACGGGTTGTTCCGACACTATGTAGGCGGCCAGGTACTTGCCGCCGCCGGCGCTTTCTTCGTCGAAAGCCTGGACTGTTGCATCGGTTATTCCGGGATACTCCAGGATTACGGTCTCGACCTCCTTGAGTTCGACGCGGAAGCCGCGGATCTTGACCTGTGAGTCCTTGCGGCCGACGAATTCAATGTCACCGTCGGCACGCCAGCGGACGATGTCGCCGGTACGGTAAACGTGTTTTAAGGACGGATCCTTCTCGAACGGATTGTCGATGAATACTTCTGCCGTCTTTTCGGGCAGACCCAGATACCCGGCGCCGACCTGCGGCCCGGAAACGAGCAGTTCGCCCGAAGCGCCTTCCGGCAGCAGCTGTCCCGCCTTAGTGGCAACATAGCAGTGGACGCCCGGAAGCGGACGGCCGATAGGGATATTCTCTTCCTGTTTTTCCACGAGTTTGGACACCACGTAACAGACGGTTTCGGTGGGTCCGTAGCAGTTGTACAGTTTATAACCCGGAGGCGTGATGCTGGCCATCTTCTCACCGCCCGTGGTCAGGACCTTGAGCCCCTTGCAGCGCGGGAAATTCAGTGCGAACTGGGTGGCTACCTGCGTGGTCATGAAGGCGTGTGTCAAGCCGTTCTTTTCGTAATAGTCGTGGAGCGCCACCAGGTCGAGGCGTATCTCCTCGGGGATGATATGCAGTGTGGCCCCGGCGCAGAGGGCGTTCCAAAGGTCGCCCATGAAGGCGTCGAATCCGAAGCTGGCGTACGCGGTCGTGCTGGATTGCGGACCGAGGCCCGTACGGTCAGCCGCATTGCGGACGAAGGCGGCGATGTTGCGGTGCAGCAGCATGCAGCCCTTCGGCGTGCCGGTCGTGCCGCTGGTATAGAGCAAGATGAAAAGGTCTTCGGGTTTCGGTGCCCCTTTCGGCTTCGCATCAGGCATGCCTGCGATCCGGTCGGTGAATAATATCGGACCTTCATAGCCCGTGACCAGCTTCTCCAGGCCCGGATCGGCGATAAGCAAGGCGGCCTTTGCGTCGCTTACCATGAAACTCAGGCGCTCGGACGGATATGATGGATCGAGCGGCTGGTAGGCGCAGCCGGCCTTGGATGCGGCCAGGGGGGCGATCATCATATATTCGTTGCGTGCGAGAATGATGGACACCACGCTGCCGGGCTTGACCTGTTGCTGGATATAAGCGGCCAGGTTGTCGGACAGGCGGTCCACTTCGGCGTAAGACAGCCTGATATCACCACAGACGATGGCTGTCTGTTGAGGGTTGTCCGCCACACGGGAACGGAACAGGTCCACGACCGTAAGGTTCGGGTCGAATTTCGGGGCGGCAGGTTGGAAACCGTCGGTTTCCTTGCGCTGCCTGGCCGTTATAAACTGCAAGTCGGCGAGGGTCCTGGCCTTTTCGAGTGAGTTCAGCACGGCGGCCAGGCTTTCGGAGAAGTTTCGCAGGATGTGTTCAGAATAAAGGTCCGGACGGTACCAGAACCTGAGTTCCTTTGTGCTGTCCGGCATGTTGAACATCTCGCATGAAAGACCGATGCCCGGCGGATTGGTGCGCAGGTCTTCGGCTGGGATTACCGTGTCGCCCAGGCGCATCTGCAGGGTCTCCGTCACGAAGTTGCCCTGGTAACCGAAATTCATTGCGGGATTGAAGTCCAGGTCGCGCACACAGTCGGCGAATGAGTAGAATGCACGGCTGCGGGAACCGGCTATCTGCTGCCGCAGGTTGTCGAAGAACTGCTCAGGAGTGAGCGCCGGGTCTGCGTCCACCAGCACGGGCATGGTGTGGACACTCATGGTCACGGCGTCCATAGCCGGACCCTTGCGCCCGTTCCATATAGTCGTGAAAGCGGCCCGGGTTTCGGCGCTCCAGGCAGCGAGCGTGGCGCCGAAGGCGGCAGTCATAAGCACGCTGTCGGCGCAGCAGTAGCGGTCCAGCAGGGCTTTCACGGTTGCACCCTTGGTGCTCAGTTTGACCACCAGTTCCTTATATGGTTGCCTGTCTTTCCCTGATACATCGGGCAGGATGCGGGAATCGAGCTGTGCGCCATCGCCGAAAGTGCCGGCATACCACTGCTTTGCCTCTTCGTATTCCGGTCCCTGACGCTGCGCTTCTTCCCTGACGGTGATGTCGAAGCCGCTGACCCGCTCGGCAGGCAGCGGTTCTCCTGCATAGGCTTTTGAGATCTGTTCATAAATGGTCAAGGCAGAGGCGCCGTCAAAGATGACATGATGGAAATCTATGTATGCGTAGTTGCCGTCCTTCGTGCGGTAAATCTCCATGCGGAATAGCAGGTCTTTCAGCAGATCCATGGTCCGGCAGAATCCGGGGCGTACATCATCGATGGAATCGACGTCCTGGATGAGCGGATGCCATTCCTCTCCCGAATGGTCTTCGATGCGGGGCATCCCATCCTCCAGTACGATGCGGGAAAGTATAAAGGGATGGGCGCGTACGACAGCCTCGAAAGCTGCGGCAAGTTTTTCAGTATCGACGGAATCGGGGAGTCTGTAGAGGGAGGCCTGCTGATAGTTGCCTCCGTCTGGATCAAGTCCCTGGCATGCGAGATATATGCTCAGTTGGGATTGGGATAGCGGATACGTCATGGTTTCAACTTTGGTCATCTAACAAAAATAGAGATTAATCTTGGAGTAATCAAGATTAATCTCTATTTTTAAAATGTGAAAAAGGCGCTGACGGCCCGCTGGGGCATCCTGATACTTCTGGCTCTCTTCGGCTTGCTTATCGCGGCATCCACGGTGCTGGCGGTCCGCATTTCCCGTGAGGTGTGCCTGGTTAAGGAATATGACAGCCTCATGGATGACTTGAAGATCATCGCCGGCGTGGTTTCCGAGTATATGGACGAGAATGATCCGGACAGCTTTGAATTCATCGAGGTGGCAGCCCGGATCCAGGAGAACGAAGAGAACTTTTCCTATGTGCTGCGTGATACCAGCGGCCTCGTCCTGGCGCCTTCTTTCGCAAGCGGGAAACCGTTGAAGTTGAAAAATATCCGTATGCTGCGCGACGACGGGACAGCCTTCATGGCCGATATCTGGGGCGCCAGATGCTTCATCGTCCGCTATGCCTTCCCCGACCGCCCTCTGGAACTGGTTGGAATCTATGACGACCAGTATGTCTTCAGTGATCTGCGACATACCGTCAAGATGTTCATCGGCATTATCTCTGTGGTATTCCTGGTGCTGTTGGCTGCCGTCTGGTTCTGGATCATTCCCGCGCTGGAGCGCGTGTTGTCCCGCAAGCGGCAGGCTGAGAATGAACTGCAGATTGCACACGACCTTCAGCAGAAAGCGTTGACGAAAGCCTTCCCCGATGACGCCCGCTGCCAGGTGCATGCTGTCCTGCAGCCTGCCCGGCAGGTGGGGGGCGATATTTACCGGTGCCGTGTCATCGGGAACAAACTCTATTTCGCGATAGGTGACGTTTCGGACAAGGGTATGGCGGCCGCTTACGTGATGTTCATGCTGAGCAGCGTCATCAAGTCGCGCGCCGACCACGGAGACTCTACGGACTCGCTGATGCGGGAGATCAACGAGCTTTTGCTGGACAATGCCGAATACGAGATGTTGTGCACGGTCTTTCTGGGCATAATCGACCTGGATACACTGGAAATGGAATACTGCAACGCCGGCCATACGAAAACAATACTGAACGGGACATTCCTCGATCAGGACCCGCAGCTGCTTGCCGGTGTCGTCAGGGATTATCCCTATCATGCGCAGAAGCTCAAGCTTTCACGGGGTTCCCGTCTGCTGCTCTACACCGACGGCGTGACTGAAGCCCGCGACGAGTCCCTCGCTTTCTTCGGAGAACGCCGCCTGCTCGAGTGGATGAACGCGCAGGACCCTGCCGACAGTTGCGAGACCACTTGTGAAAAACTGTTCGACACTTTGACGGCTTTCCGCGGCAAGGCGGATCAGAACGACGACATAGCAATCATGTGCATCAAGATATGAAGACGACCATTCAAGAAACAGACGGCAAGACCCTGGTCTCGGTACAGGGCGAACTCGATACCAACTCTAGTGTGATTTTCCAGAAAAATATCGCCCCTCTGATGGAGAAAGAAGGACTGGATGTGGAACTGAATCTGGAAGAATTGGAATACATCTCATCCAAGGCCCTGCGGGTCATCGTCTCATTCCAGCAGGCCGTCCTGGCAAATCACGGATCTTTCCGTATCCCGAAAGTCTCGGATCCTGTCCGCGAAGTATTCGACATGACCGGACTGTCCAAAAGCTTTCTGGAACTCGGCTGAGCCTGAAATCGGTCCAACCTTGACTTTTGCCCGTCAGAAGGGACTCTGCGACATCAATTGCTCCAACTCGGGATCGGATTTATACAGGAGTTCATCCGTCTTGAAAAAGCGGGTGAGCATCGTGGCGAAAACCTTGTCATTGTACACGAATACAAAGTCGTAGTAGCCGGGATCGACCTCTTCGGGATGAAGGTAAAATGACCCCCAATGGGAATTTTCCTCCTGATCGGTGTCCCTGTTAAGGATGCATTCCTGGATATAGCCGGGGGTCTCGTCGTTCAGAGGGTTTTCCAGATAAAACCCCTGATCCGGCCTATGGGTGAAAACCAATACCCTGATGCCTGATTCCGCACTGGCCTGCGGATAGAACTCTATCCATTCGTCAAGTTCGAAAACAGAACGGATTCCGTCGGTGGAATATGGTTTATGGTTGAAACTCTCGCTTCCGCAGCG
Source organism: Bacteroidales bacterium (assembly GCA_017430365.1). Classification (GTDB taxonomy): domain Bacteria; phylum Bacteroidota; class Bacteroidia; order Bacteroidales; family UBA932; genus Cacconaster. The sequence goes on from JAFRNC010000009.1 coordinate 34,033, forward strand.
GTTGCCGAACAGACTCAGGGCGGTCATTACAGGCTGCTCTCCCTCCTGGAGATTGACGAAACAGAGTTTGCCGGGAGCCATTGTATCCCGAACTTGCGAGGCTGCCGGTAACACGGCAAGTACTGCGGCTAAAAGTATCGAAACTATTTTCATAAATCCGAATTCATGATTAATAGTAAAGATAGCACCAAATAATGAGAAAATGAATCAATAATTCATGCAATTATCCATGAATCAGCCGTTTCTCATGGATGAATTGTCATGGAGGTGTTCTTTTTTGTAAATTTGCATTGAAACACTAGAAGATTCTTATGAAAAAGTTGTTCTTTCCCGTCCTTTTCCTCCTGGTTTTCCTCGGCCTGCCCGTGGCCTGCGGCGCGCCTAAGGCGCAGGAACCGGAGCCGAAGTACATCGTCCAGGTTTCCATAGGCCACTGGGATGCCCCCACGTTTTCCGCAGAGCAGATCATCGCACGGCTTGATACCGTCAGCCGCCTGATTCCCATCGAGAAGGTCATCATCGGCTGGAGCCTCGACAAAGAGGTTTACCGGAAAGTGGGCGCGTATCTTCACGAAAACAATATCAATATGCTCCTGTGGCTTCCGGTCTTTGCAGAAACCGAAGACGTTCTCGACAATTCGCCGGCCGTGGATCTCTGGGGCCGGCTTCCTGCCGAATATGCTGCGGGCGGCTTCCGTTTCAACTGCCCCACCGATCCGCATAACCTGGCCAATGTCGTAGCCCTGTATGACCGGTGTTTCAGCGACTGCGGCTTTGACGGGGTCTTTCTCGACCGTGTCCGCACGCAGTCGTTCGTGAGCGGAGTCGGCGGCGTGTTGAACTGCGGCTGCCCGATATGCACTGAGCATTTCGCCGCCGAGGGCGTCGATCTTGAGGAGGTCCGCAAGGCCTGGGAGGAGAAAGGCGACGAATTCCTTTCGGTTTCGAACTACGATCCGGTCAGCGGTTTCGAATTCGCCGATCCGCTGGCGGCCGCCTTTTTCCGGGCGAAAGGCCACATCGTGAGCAACTCCGTTGCGGCGGTCGCCGACAGTCTGCATCAGCGCGGCCTTGAAGTCGGCCTCGACCTGTATGCGCCGTTCATGGCGCCTTTCGTCGGGCAAGATTATACGATTCTCTCGCAGCACGCCGACTTCATCAAGCCTATGCTCTACCGGATGACCTTCGCTCCCGCCGGCATGGGCTATGAGTATGATCTCCTGCGGAAAGCGATTCCCGGCGCGAAGGGCTACCCCGACATCAAGATGGACGTGGCATTCCTGGAATCCCAGCTGGAAGCGATGGCCGACTGTCCCTGCGCCAAATATCCCGGCATCGAAATCAATTACCGGGCGGACATCGTCCCCACTTCACCGGAATATGTAGCCGAATCGCTCGCAGCTGTCATGCGCTACCGCTTCGACGGCCTTGACCTCTCCTGGAACATCATGGAAGCGCCCGACGCACACATCGCCTGTCTGGGGAAATAATCACGAACTGATTCATTCCTGTATGCTGAACAAGAAACCCCGGAGGCATGTGAACTTCCGGGGTTTTGTTGACTGCCAGTCAGTATGACTACAAATAAATAATCTTGGTTTCATCGGATCGGACGCGTACCGATTCATTGAAGACAGTCCTGCCGTGATCACGGACGTGAACTTGGTGATAACCGGGAGAAACATAGATCATGTTGTCCGCGGCACGTTTCAGGTTCCGTCTCCGGTCGAGCTCCCGCTCCCTGACGGTTTGGACTTCGTAATGCTGCTCATCGACTCTCACATCGACGGTATACCGGGTTTTGTCGACGAAGACAATGACTCCATCCTCCTCAGCGGTGGCTAGGGCGGCTGCCAGGAGGGTCATGCAACTGGTTGCCATCAGTGCGACAACGGCTACCAAAAGAATAGGCAATACTTTTTTCATTGCTATAATAATTAGGATAATTAATGATCATACTGTTGCCACGAGCAAAGGTAGATAAAAGCCATCTGTGTTGCAAAAAAACCTTGTGACAAAGGACGGAATCGAATAATCGGCATCCCTATTTGCTTTTTTGCGGGAAAAACCTTTCCGGAACGAGCCTCTTCAATGGCAGCTATCGTTTCATCGTTCTGTTCACTATATGCAATATCCATCAGAACGGTCTCAACATAATTGTTGAGGCTCCTGTTTTCCTTTTTCGCCTTAACCTTGAGGCGACTGATCAAATCTTTGCTTAATCTGAACGCTGTTTGAACCTTAGCTGTATCCTATTCCCTGTGACTGCGCCATTCGGTAGCGGCATATGTGTCAATCAGATCGTAGTCCGGCATACGCGTATTGCCTTCTTCGAAAATGAATTCGCTTATGGGGATTTTGTCTCCCTTATGCTCTTCATCGGCTTTGCCGATATACACGCAGCGGGCGTCCCAGTCAACCCAAACGAACGTCTCTTCGTCCAAAGAGTTGGACTCGGAGAGGTATTGTTTTACCTTTTCAACGATTAGATTTGCAATTTCAATAAACAGTTTGTACTGAGTTTTCATTGTGTATTGTCTTTACCCGATTCTTTTGCTGGATTTCAGTCCGATGAAATCCGATAAACCGGTCTAAAGATACGAATTGCCCGTAAAAACACAAAACACCGGGGACATCGGGATTAGGTACAAGCCGTTCAATGGGCAATCAGTGTTCCAGCCAAGCCCGTTTTGGCCCGGCTGGAACATCGTGCCTTTTCTCGTGACCGTTGGGGATGTTATTGTGTTCCCGCTGGTTTTCGGGTTCGTCGGCCAGTCTCCGGGTCCTACAGCCGCGGTTTTTGAATCACTCTGACGACAAGGGATACAAGGTAGATGATAATCCCATAGATTAAAGTGATGAGGTTCACTTTCAAGCCGGCGCAGATGACTTCCTGGGGGACGGGGCCGCGGCTGAGGACGTCAAACATCTGCATCAGTCCGAGTATCGTTCCGAAGAAACCGAATGCGAGTGCAAACGAACCGATTTCCTTGACCCAGCGCGGGGCTTTCCACGCCGCGAAAAAAATGGCTGCGAGAAGAACGGTAAGAACCGTCATGAAGGCCCAGCCTCCTTCAACGAAAAACTTAAACATAAACAATTGATTTTATTGGTTGAACTTCTGTTGCAAAGTTAGGCGAACGCTATTTTTCAACCAATGTCAAAACCCCATTTACGCCGGTAGAATCCCTACCCGGCACCTGCCGGACACCCATGGTATAGGAAAAAGTGCTATTTTCGCATGGAATCTCGGAAGAAGCATGAAAAAGATACTGATCATATCCTACTGGGCAATGTCCATCCTTCTGCTGGCTTTTGTGCTGGTCAGCCTGGGATACCGGTTCATGGAATCAGTATTCATCGCGTCGCTTTTCCTTCCCGGCGCCCTGGCCGTAAAGTACCTGTTCCCGAAAGTTTCTTACACTGACAGGGCCAAAGGGATCATCAATACCATTTATATAACGGTCGGAATCATCATCGTGGAAATACTCCTTTTCCTTGTCGCCCATTGGTGCATATCCCAGATGAGGACAGGGACGTTATATGACTGGCCTGAGTTGCCCGCTATCATGTTCAATCCCGTGTTCATCGCCATAATGATCGCGGTATTGTCTGTCGGCGATTATTACTTCGAGAAATGGCTTGACAAAAGATTCCCGTCTGAAGAAATGCCGGTAACTTTTATGTCGGACAGGAAACAGGTCAGCCTGATGCGCGATGAAATACTTTACATTGAATCCAATGATTCAATAACCACGGTCTATTCGACCCAGAACCGTTCTTTCAAGAACAAGACTCCCATTTCGCAGTGGGAGAACTATCTTGGCGAAGGATTTATCCGAATCCATCGTTCGTATCTTGTAAATGCCGGACATCTCACCGGTCACGACAATTGTTCCGTCACGGTCGAGGATACTGAATTGCCCGTATCGCGCAAATACAAGGATGCCGTGAAGTCACTTTAGACATCCTTGGATTACGGGGAAAAAGAAAACGGACAAACTGCCGATTTTTGCAATTTGTCCGCTTTGGCTCCTCAAGTAGGACTTGAACCTACGACCCCCTGATTAACAGTCAGGTGCTCTAACCAACTGAGCTATTGAGGAAGGTTATTCCCTTGTTGGGACTGCAAATGTATGATAATTTCTTGGGAGTGCAAAATTTTTCTGCAAAAAAATCTATTCGGCGTCTGAAGGGGCCCGTTGAAGGGCTGCTGCCGGAGTATGGCAGTATTGTCTGTTTCCCTAAAAAAAATTTGAAGTTCAGATTTATTTACTACCTTTGCACTTCCAAACCGATAGGCCCGGATGGCGGAATCGGTAGACGCGCTAGTTTCAGGGACTAGTAAACGCAAGTTTGTGCAGGTTCGAGTCCTGTTCCGGGCACTGGAAAAACCAACCTTCAGAGGTTGGTTTTTTTGTGCCCGGTTTTCGCTGGCACCAGATTATCGAGATTATCGGCGTCATTCGTTTTTCCGCTGCAACGGACGCATCAGTCTTTCAGCGAATTACACAACCTGATCCCCCTCGCTTAGAGGGGGATCAGGTTGCATAAACGGCTGTCAGTCAAGTGTGTCCGTTGCAGCGGAAAAAGGGGCGGCTGAGCTAAAACCGGATTAACTCGACGCGATTGCGTAATTTTTAGTTATCTTTGCCAGTTATCCGAAGAACGGCCGGACGGACTATGGAAATTAATCTGTTTTCGAAATGCATCAGGGAACTCATCGTGGAAAACGACAGGGTTGACGTTCCCTATCTCGGTACTTTCACCGCCGAGATGGTGCCTGCAGCCTATTCCGACCGTCAGACGACCATACATCCGCCATATCGGAAGATGTCGTTCCATAAGGGCGAAGTAGCCCTTTCCGAAGGGAAGATGCTTCTCGACAAAGTTTCCGCCGAGGCCGGGGTGTCTCTCGACCAGGCCGGTGTGGAGCTTGGCTGGTGCCTCAGCCGGCTATGCTCCGAACTTGAAGGGAGCAAGAGCTGCAAGCTTCCCGGTCTGGGTGTGATGAGGGCAAACTCGCGTAATGAGTTCTTCTTCGTGCCCGACGATGATCTTGACATCTGGCCCGACGGCCTAGGGTTCGAGCCGATCTCGATAAAGATTTCCGAAAAGCCTCATAAATCGGAAGCCATAGTGGAGCCGGAGTCCGTCCCTGAACAGGAACCGGAAGCTACGTTCGAAGAACCCGAACCGGAAGCGAAGATTGAACCTGAACCTGTTGTGGAAGAACCGGATCCGGAACCTGTTGTTGCCGAACCGGAGGCCACTCCCGATGAGCCCGAACCGGAAGCCGCTCCCGAACCGGAAGCCGCTCCCGAACCTGCAGTACAACCGGTCGCACAACCGGTCGCACAACCGGCGCCCGAACCGTCAGCGACTCCTGTGGCGGATCCGGCACCCGTACCGGCACCGGCACCGCTGACGGCGCCTGCTGCCGGACCCGCTCCGCACCGCAGGCACTCATCCCGCCGTACCCGTAAAACCCTCAGGACAATCCTGATAGTCCTGGGCGTCATCGTGGTGCTTTTCATCGCCGCATCATATCTTTTCACGGAACAAATGTCACCGATTCTCGATCCGTTGCTGTATTCTAAAGAGGAGCTGGAACTCCTGGGGAGGTAGGCGGTGATCGATCGGGCAACAGTCGACAGGATTCTTGACGCCGTAAGGATCGAAGAGGTCATAGGCGATTTCGTCACGCTGCGCAAACGCGGCGCGAACTATCTCGGCCTGTGCCCATTCCATCAGGACAAGAACCCGTCGATGAGCGTCTCCTCCACCAAGGGCATATTCAAATGTTTCGCCTGCGGGAAGGCCGGCAACGCCGTCTCATTCCTGATGGAGCACGAGCACCTCACATATGCGGAAGCCCTGCGCTATCTGGCAAAGAAATATCATATCGAAATAGTCGAAAAGGAGGAGACTGCCGAAGAGATAGCCCACCGTATGCGCTACGAGAGCCTTCTGGTGGTGACCGAGTACGCTCAGAAATTCTATTCCGACATACTTTGGAATACCGAAGTCGGCAAGGCCATCGGCCTGAGCTATTTCAGGGAGCGCAAGTTCTCCGACGAGACCATACGCAAATTCGGCCTCGGCTATGCGACCTCCAGGCCTCTGACGCTTTGTGACAGGGCGGTGAAAGACGGATATAAGAAAGAGTATCTGGTGGATGCCGGGCTTTGTCTTGAGAGGGAGGGGAGCGGTGAACTGTACGACCGCTTCTTCGACCGGGTCATGTTCCCGATACACTCCATCAGCGGCCGCGTCATAGCTTTCGGCGGCCGGACGCTCAAGACCGACAAGAGCGTCGCAAAGTATGTAAACAGCCCCCAGAGCGACATTTATGACAAAAGCCGCTCGCTCTACGGCATCTTCCAGGCCAAGAACAGCATAGCGAAGGAGGACAAGTGCATACTCGTAGAAGGTTATGCCGATGTCATCTCCATGCATCAGGCCGGGGTCACCAACGTAGTTGCATCTTCCGGCACATCGTTGACCGTGGAGCAGATCCGCCTGATCAAGCGTTTCACCGACAAGGTGACGATCATATATGACGGCGACGCTGCCGGGGTCAAGGCCGCCCTGCGCGGAATCGACCTGGTGCTGGAGGAGGGATTGAGCGTGAAAGTAGTGCTCCTGCCTCCCGAGGACGATCCCGACACTTTCGCCAAGAGCCACAATCTCATCGAGATACGCGAGTACATCGAGGAGAACGAAAAGGATTTCATCTCGTTCAAGAGCGACCTGCTGCTGCAGGAGAGCGAACGCGATCCTGTCCGCCGCGCCCAGGTGATAGGCGATATAGTGCAGAGCGTTTCGATGGTGGCCGACCCAATCCTCCGCAACATCTACGTGGAGATGGTCGCCGAGAAATTCGACCAGAAGACGGATTCCATACTTGCAAAGGTCTCGGAGTACCGTCGCAAGAGAAGAGCCCTCGAGCGTTCGAGGCGCCGGTTCGAGGAACAGCGTCCCGCCGTGCCGATTCCCGAGACAGTAGCGCCGGATATTCCGGATGCCGTGGATACGGTACCTGCAGGGAATGCCGGATATGCCTTGAGCGACAGCTACCTGGCCGTGCCGGAGCGCGAGTTGGCATACTATCTCCTCAAGTTCGGGGAGTATCCCCTCCATTTCGAGGCCGACATGTATTATGGGAGCGAGCCGACTGAAGAAACGACGGTTTCCCGCTATATCCGCGATGCACTGTCCGACGATGAACTGGTTTTTGTAAACGATCTCTACCGGACGATATTTGACAGATATTTCGCCTTCACCGCCACTCTTCCCGAGGAGAAATACGAGGAGAAACAGGAGAAAGTGATACGTTATTTCACATCCTCCGAGGACCGTTTCCTTGCCCAGGCGGTTTTCGACCTTATACTGGAGAATCATCCACTTACGGTAAGGACTTATGAGGAATCGATCCCTCCCGAGTCCCAGGCCCTCGCACGGACCGTGCCCAAATCAGTGCTGCTGTACAAGCTACGCATTACGGAGCAGCAGTGCACTTCAACCAATGCCGAAATCAAGAAGGCCCAGCGTGGCGGCGATACCGAAACCCTTCGGGACCTCGTCCGCAGGCTGCAGCTTCTGAATAAAGTAAAGAACAGACTTTCAAAAGAATTGAACCGATTATGAAGAAACGGAATCTCATCACCTGCGCCCTGCCGTATGCAAACGGCCCCGTCCACATCGGCCACCTGGCCGGCGTCTATGTCCCTGCCGACATCTATGTCCGCTACCTGCGCATGCGCGGCCGCGAGACGCTTTTTGTCTGCGGATCCGACGAACACGGAGTGCCCATCACCATGGCGGCCCGCAAGGAGGGATGCACACCCCAGGATATCGTAGACAAATACCATACGCTCATCAAGAAGTCCTTCGCCGATTTCGGAATTACGTTCGACATCTATTCCCGGACGTCCTCGGCTACGCACCACCGTTATGCCGCCCAATTCTTCCGCAAGCTCTATGAGGAAGGCAAGTTCATCGAGAAGGAAAGCGAGCAGTTCTACGATCCTGAAGCCAAGGTGTTCCTGGCTGACCGCTACATCGTGGGTACCTGCCCCAAGTGCGGCAACGATGGTGCATATGGCGACCAGTGCGAGAAATGCGGCTCCACGCTGAGTCCCGACGAACTCATCAATCCACACTCCAAGGTCAGCGGCGCAGAGCCGGTCAAGAAGATGACGAAACACTGGTACCTTCCGTTGAACGATTACGAACCCTGGCTCCGTGAATGGATCCTCGAAGGCCACAAGGAATGGAAGTCCAACGTCTATGGCCAGTGCAAGAGCTGGCTTGACGGCGGCCTGCAGCCGCGCGCCGTCTCGCGCGACCTGGACTGGGGTGTTCCTGTGCCGGTAGAAGGTGCCGAGGGTAAGGTGCTCTACGTCTGGTTCGACGCGCCTATCGGCTATATTTCCAATACAATCGAACTTCTGCCCGACTCCTGGGAGCAGTGGTGGAAGAGCCCGGACACACGGATGATCCATTTCATCGGCAAGGACAATATCGTGTTCCACTGCATCGTCTTCCCGTCGATGCTCAAGGCTTACGGCGACGGCTTCATCCTGCCCGAGAACGTTCCGGCCAACGAGTTCCTGAACCTCGAGGGCGACAAGATCTCGACTTCCCGCAACTGGGCCGTCTGGCTCCACGAATACCTCCAGGATTTCCCGGGCAAGCAGGATACGCTCCGCTACGTGCTGACGGCCAATGCGCCGGAAACCAAAGACAACGACTTTACCTGGAAGGATTTCCAGGCACGTCACAACAGCGAGTTGCTGGCCATCTTCGGCAACTTCGTGAACCGGGCCGTGGTGCTGACGCACAAGTATTTCGGTGGCTGCATCCCCGAACCGGGCGCATTCCAGGATATCGATAAGGAAGCCCTTGCGCAGATACCGGTCCTCAAGCAGGCCATCGAGGAGAACCTGGAGACCTTCAAGTTCCGTGAGGCGCTCCGCGAGGCGATGAACCTCGCCCGCGTCGGCAACAAGTATATCTCCGACACCGAGCCTTGGGCTGTGGCCAAGACCGATATGGCACGTACGGCGACAATCCTCTATACCTCGGTCCAGCTCTGTGCTTCACTCTCCGTGGCGTTTGCACCGTTCCTGCCCTTCTCGGTGGAGAAGCTGAACCGTATCCTGAACGTGCAACCGCTTTCCTGGGATGATTTCGGCCGCAGTGACCTGTTGCCCGTCGGACATAAACTCAACAAGGCCGAGTTGCTGTTCTCGAAGATCGAAGACTCCGAAATCGAGAAACAGATCAAGCGGCTGGCCGATATCAAGGCCGCCCGCGAAGCTGCTGCCGCCGCCGAAGCTGCCGCGGCAGCGCCGAAGTTCGAGCCGGCCAAGGAGCCGTGCACTTTCGACGAATTCGCGAAGATGGACATCCGCACGGCGACCGTCCTTGCGGCCGAGCGCGTCCCCAAGACCGACAAACTGCTGAAGCTCACCATCGACACCGGCCTCGACCAGCGCGTCATCGTGAGCGGCATCGCTCAGTACTACACGCCGGAAGAGATGGTCGGCAAGCAGATCTGCATCCTGGCCAACCTCCAGCCGCGCACCATCCGCGGCATCGAGAGCAAGGGCATGATCCTCATGGCCAAGCAGATTGACGGGAAGATGCGCATCGTCACCCCTGAAGAACGCCTTACCAACGGCGCAACGATCGGTTGATGCTTATTCAGAAAGGCCAGGTTTCGTAGATTTCCATAGTGAAGAAGTCGTAACCCATTCCCATCATAACCAGATATTTTGTTGCCCGCTCATTGGTTGCATATGTATTGGGCGAATAGTCGCTGTTAAGGACAACGGGTACATAGAGGCAGACCGTTTTCGGCGTGACATTCATAAACGCATCCTTTTCAACCGTTGCTGGCGGGTCTCCCCCCTTGAAATAGATACTAAACTTATTATTATCGTCAGAGACATTTTGCAGGTATTGAAAAGCGCCCTTACAGATGTACGTGAGCGTGGAAGGTAGCCCCAGTTTACGCAACAGGTAAGAGCCGCTACCGGCCCCTTCCGCATCGAAGACGCTTTCGGGCAGCTTCTGGATGCCCAGATTATCGGGAATGGACCAGGCCGTTATGGGCGATTCGTTTGACTTCATGGTCGAGCCCCAGGCGAATGCAAGCAGGGTCGTACCCTGATACAAGCCCAGTTTGTCAGGGGTCACCCGGACGGTTCCGTTAGTCGGCCCATTGAATTCTTTCAAATAGAGACAATGGACGAAACTGTTCTCGGCGATGGAATCGACATAAGCTGTTCCGTTACCGGGATCGGTCGAGAAGTTTACGGCATTGATCTTTGAATACTCGAAAGCATGGTCGCGGATCGTCTTCAAGGAGGTGGGGAAGGTAACGCTGGAGATCATTGATTTGTAGAAGGCCTTGCTGCCGACGACCTGTACGCCTTCAGGAATATTATAAGCGAAAAGTTCCTCCACGACTTTGAGAAGGATTCCGTTATAGTTCAAGGCTTTTCCATCGTCTGTCGCAAACTTTCCGGAAATTGTTTTCAGGCTGCTGCATTCCACGAAGGGACCATCTTCGTCACCATACCCGCCCTGGATCGTCGTGATGCTTTGGGGAAGCGTAATGGATTTGAGGCTCTCCCAGCCCTTGAAGCTCCCCGCAGGAATCGTTTCGATGCCGGTGAAATACTGGAATTCATCGAAAAACTCGTAGGAAGCCCCTTGGGTCAGTTCATCTCCGAACAGATCATTCAACGATTTGACCATCTTGGCTTCGGCTTTACAGATTTTGAAGTCGTTGTCGATATCCACGGCTTCACGTATCTTATCGAATACGTCCCTGTCTTTGAAATCGATGATCGTATCGTCATACTCTTGTTTAATAATGAACACGAGGGCAGCTTCATGGAACCTCGTTTCCTTGACGGTCACGCTCGACTCGCGGTATCTGAGTCCCATATTGGGCTGGAGTTTGACCTTGATTGTCGAGGTTTCGTCCGTCTTGTCGTAGGAAAGTACCTCGAGCCAGGGTACAGCTTCATTGCTCAGCGAATCGGGAAGCTCCGGCTTGGAGGTTTCCATATTGGACTTGAACTTAAGCTCCAGGGTGGTGCAATCAAAGGCGACATGGATAGTCTCGGTGATCTGCGTGATCGGTTCAAGAGGTTTGAGATACGCCTCCTTAATGGCCAGCGTACGCTTCACGGAAGCACCCTTGTTGGATGCCGTGATTTCGACCTTGGTTTTCCCATCCGTGATGCTCTTTCCTGACATGATCTGTATGACACCTTTCTGCGGATCGTCCGTATCCGGGACGACGGTGGCGGATATGTCGTCGCTAGTCGTAACGGTCACTACGGCATCGGGCTCCGAAGTCACGGTGTAGGCGATGGGGAGGGACTGTTCCGTCAGCATCATCACCTCGTCATTTTCCATATATTCCTCGTCAATAGTAATGACGGGCGGCTTGGGAATCAAGTCTTCGAGGGCTTTCTGGATGGCCGTGAGGATTTCTCCGTAGTCCTTAAGGCCTTTGACTGCACCGAGGATGTCCGTGAGTGTTTTTGTGACGTTGTCATTGACCGTGGTATCGATTGTGGCGAGTTTCGAGACGATCTCGTCTATCTTCTTGATGAGTCCGGAGTCATCCACACTGGCCTTTATGCCCAGTATGACGTTCTTGATTTCGCCCAAGGCTGTCTTGGCGTCGCTGAGACCGGAGTTGAGTGCGCCGTTGATGAGGTCGAATTTCCCTTCCAGGCTGATCGTCTGGTCCTGTATGACCTTGTCGATGGCGGCAAGCTTCTCTTCCAAAGTGCCTCCCAGGCTTTCGATAGCCTGCTTGATCAGTTCAAGTCCCGTTTCGCTGTCGGTCGAATTGTTATTTATCGCCGTTTCTATCATCTCCAGTTTCTTTTCCAGGCTTAACGTCTGGCTCCCGACGGCGGCGCGGAGCGAGGCCAGCTGGTCGTCAATATTGTCGCCGAGGCCCTCGATAGCCTGCTGAATCAGTTTCTGAGCGGCGTTTGCATCAGCAAGGCCGCTGGTCACGGCCGCTTCTATCAACCCGAGCTTGGTCTCCAGACTGGTGGTCTGTCCCTTGACGGTCTCTTCGATAGCCGCCAGATTCTCTTCTGCCGTTCCACTTAAACTTTCAACAGCTTTCTGTACCAGTTCCTGTCCGGCTTTCGCATCGGCGAAGCCGCTGGAGACGGCCGCCTCGATGGCTGCGAGCTTGGTCTCGAGGCTTGTTGTCTGACTCTTGACGACTGTCTCAATCGCGGCCAGATTCTCTTCCATTTTCCCGCCCAAAGATTCAATCGCCTGTCGGATCAGCCCCAACGCATCCCGGCTGTCTGCCAATCCGCTCCCGATGGCGGAGGAAATCAGATCCAGTTTCGTTCCTAAACCCAACGACTCGCCCTGGACCGCCGCCTCTATGGCTTTCAGGCGCTCTTCGACCGGGCCGGTCAGCGATTCAATGGCCGATTTGATCAACTCCTGCTGTGCCTTCTCATCGGCAAATCCTTCAGCCACTGCCGCCTCGATGAGAGCCAGTTTTGTTTCCAGGCTGGCTGTCTGGTTTTTGATGGCCGTCTCTATGGCCGCAAACTTTTCGGACATGGTGCCGGAAAGCGATTCCAGTGCTTTCCGGATCATCTCCTGCTGGGCCTTGCTGTCGGCGAAACCGTCGGAAATGGCCGACTCGATCAGCGTCAGTTTCTGCGACAACGTGTTGTTGACATCGTCGATGGCCTCGATTATTTTGCTGTAATCAGACTTCATCGTAATGTCGATCTGAGCGGACTCGGTGTTGCAAGCCGTAAATACCAGTGGCGAGGCAGGGGCCAATAACAAAATGGCGCCAAGCAGGCTGATCGGCAGGATTCGTTTCGTCTTCATAGGCTTCAAGATAGGATAAAAAGAGATTTGGGCAAGGTTGTACAAATTTACATTTTTTATAATAAATATCTCTTCATGAAGAAAAAAAGCCCGGCTTTGGGCCGGGCATCTCAACCGCCTGGGTGAAGGCGGCTAAGTCCGGCTATTTGAACTTTGCGAAGAAGTCGTTGCCCTTGTCATCCACAAGGATGAAGGCGGGGAAGTTCTCGACGCGGATCTTCCAGATGGCTTCCATGCCGAGTTCAGGGTATTCGACACATTCGATCGACTTGATGTTGTTCTGGGCAAGGATGGCGGCGGGGCCGCCGATGGAGCCGAGGTAGAAGCCGCCGTGCTTCTTGCAGGCGTCAGTCACCTGTTGGCTGCGGTTGCCCTTGGCAAGCATGATCATCGATCCGCCGTGGTCCTGGAACAGGTCGACGTACGGGTCCATACGGCCGGCAGTGGTAGGGCCCATCGAGCCGCAGGCCATGCCTGCCGGAGTCTTGGCCGGACCGGCATAATAGATCGGATGCTCCTTGAGGTACTGCGGCATTTCCTCGCCGCGGTCGAGGCGCTCCTTGATCCTGGCGTGGGCGATGTCGCGTCCGACGATGATGGTGCCGTTGAGGCTCAGGCGCGTTCCGATGGGGTATTTCGTCAGTATCTTGCAGACGTCGGCCATGGGCTGGTCGAGGTCGATCTTCACGGCATTTCCTTCACCGGCCTGGCGCAGTTCCTCCGGAATCCAGCGGCCCGGGTTGTCGTCGAGTTTCTCGATCCAGACGCCGTCGGCGTTGATCTTGCACTTGATGTTGCGGTCGGCAGAGCAGCTTACGCCGAGGCCGACGGGGCAGCTTGCACCGTGGCGGGGCAGACGGATGATGCGCACGTCGTGGGCCATGTACTTTCCGCCGAACTGGGCGCCGAGGCCGATCTTGCAGGCTTCTTCCCATACCTGTTTCTCGAGTTCGACATCGCGGAAGGCGCGGCCGGTAGCGTCGCCGGTGGTCGGAAGGTTGTCGTAGTACTTGCAGGAGGCGAGTTTAACGGTCAGCAGGTTGCGCTCTGCGGATGTACCGCCGATCACGAAAGCGATATGGTAGGGAGGGCAGGCCGCGGTTCCCAGGGTCTTCATCTTGCCCACAAGGAACGGCACGAGGGTGCCGGGGTTCAGGATGGCCTTGGTTTCCTGGTACAGATAGCTCTTGTTGGCGCTGCCGCCGCCCTTGGTAACGCAGAGGAAGCGGTATTCCATACCTTCGGTGGCCTCGATATCGATCTGGGCCGGCAGGTTGCATTTGGTGTTGACCTCTTCATACATGGTCAGCGGGGCGTTCTGGCTGTAGCGCAGGTTCTCTTCGGTGTAGGTCTTGAAGACGCCTTTAGAGAGGGCCTCCTCGTCGCAGAATCCGGTCCAGACCTGCTGGCCTTTTTCGCCGTGTATGATGGCCGTGCCCGTATCCTGGCAGAACGGGAGCTTGCCCTTGCAGGACACTTCGGCGTTGCGGAGCATAGTCAGGGCGACATATTTGTCGTTTTCGGAAGCTTCGGGATCGGAGAGGATTTTGGCTACCTGGGCGTTATGTGCGGGGCGCAGCATGAAGGATACGTCGCGGAAAGCGGTGTTGGCCATGACGGTCAGCGCCTCGGGCGCTATCTTGAGCATGGGCTTGCCTTCGAAATCACCGACCGAGACCCAAGCCTCGGAACCGGGAATCCTGTAATATTCGGTGGTGTCTTCACCGAGCTGGAACATTGGAGCGTATTTGAATTCCATGTGGTATTGTGTTTTGGTTATTATAAGTCGTTTCTCATCAGATATTCTTTCATGAACGGGTTCAGGTCGCCGTCAAGGACGCCCTGGGTGTCCGATGTCTCGTAGCCGGTGCGCAGGTCCTTGACCATCTTGTAAGGATGCAGGACGTAGGAACGTATCTGCGAACCCCATTCGATCCGCTTCTTCTGCCCTTCGAGTTCCGCCTGTTTTTCCTGGCGCTTCTTCAGTTCCAGGTCGTAGAGGTGCGACTTGAGGATGCGCAGTGCGTTCTGCCGGTTGTCGAGCTGGGAACGTGTCTCGGTGTTCTCGACCGTGATGCCGGTGGGTATGTGCCGCACGCGTACGCCTGTCTCGACCTTGTTGACGTTCTGCCCTCCTGCGCCCGATGAGCGGAAAGTGTCCCACTCCAGGTCGGCGGGGTTGATTTCTATCTGGATGGTGTCGTCCACCAGGGGATAGACGAAGACCGAAGAAAAGGTGGTCTGTCTCTTTCCCTGGGCGTTGTAAGGGGAGATGCGCACGAGCCGGTGAACGCCGTTCTCGGCTTTCAGGTAGCCATAGGCATAGTCGCCTTCGAACTGGATGGTGCACGACTTGATGCCGGCCTCGTCACCTTCCAGAAGTTCCGTGACAGTCATCTTGTAGCCGTTGCGCTCGCCCCATCGGGTGTACATGCGCATAAGCATCGAAGACCAGTCGTTGGCTTCGGTGCCTCCGGCTCCCGAATTGATGGTCAGCACCGCTCCGAGGTTGTCACCCTCGGCGCCAAGCATGTTGCGCAGTTCCAGCGCTTCGAGTTTCCCGACAAGGTCGCGGTATGCGGAGTCGATGTCGTCCGAGGCATCTTCCCCGAAATCCATCAGGGTCTCCAGGTCGGAAAGCCCGGCCTGAAGGGCGTCGTAGCCATCCACCCAATATTTGACGGCGGAAACGCCCTTCAGGAAGCTTTCGGCTTCCTTCGGGTCGTCCCAAAAATCGGGCGCTGTGGTTTTAGCTTGTTTTTCAGTCAGTTCAGATCGTTTCCCGGGGATGTCAAAGAAACCTCCCCAACGTCTCTATCCGCTGTTTAACCGTTTTAATCTCTTCTGAGGTAATCATAAATCCGTTTTATTTCTTCGTAACCGAATCCGCGTCCGAGTGCGTATCGGAAAAAGCGGGCCTGTTTCCGGGCAGGGTCGGTCTCTCCGGAGAGGGCGTTCCATTTGGCGCGGAGCACCTGCTCCTTCTTCGCTCCTGCCGCTTCGCTGTCGATTTCAGCGATGGCGGCTGCTATGTCGGCCTCTCCGATGCCTTTCCGTTGCAAAGCTAACTTAATTTTGAGATTTCCCCAACCCTGGAGAGCACTTTTGTCGCGTGCGAAAGCCCTCGCGTAGCGCCGGTCATCTACATATCCTTCACTGCACAGCATCCCCACAATCTCTTCCGCTTCAGATTCGGGCAAAGCGGCGAGTTTCCTCCTTATTTCGCTCCTGCAATACTCGCGCATCGAGCAGAGGCGTGTCATACGGAGCAGCATCTTCTCCTTTTCCATATCAGAATGAGAATCCGAGGCTTATGTACGCCCCGACCCGTTTGGTGTAATTGGACCAGAAGATATTTGCGGAAAGCGGTCCGATGAAGGAGTTGTAGGAATAACCGAGACGTGCCCCGATGACCGGTGCGCGGTCGAACATCGTCTCGAGATTCTGGAAATCCCTGGAATATGCCCCCGAAGCGAAGATATAGTGGTTGTCGAGTATCTTGTACCGCATGTCGAGGGTGGCGATGCTGAGAACGTTCTGGAAGACGTGGGTATAGCCGAACCCTATGAACGGTATCTGCTGGTCGAGGTACCGTCCGGCAAGGCCTCCTCCCATGATATTGGCATGTATGAGCGGAACCCCTCCGCCCATGATGGTGCGGTTGTCCAGCGACAGGATGAAGGCGAGCCTCTGTCCCGCAGGTATCACGGTGGAGAAATGTATCTTCGCGGTCATGAAATCATTGTGATCCCCGAAAATGCCGTTGAAATAGTAGTTGACCGAACCGTCGAAATCCGATCCCCGGCTGGGGAAATACTCCTCGTCGCGGCGGTCGAACTGGAAACGGGCGAAGGCGCTGAGGAACCGGTCGCGGCTGAGGTCGGTGTCATATGTGGGAAGTGATTCCGCTTCCGAGAGAAGGCTGTTGTAGCGATAGATGTCCAGTCTTCCGCCCAGGTCAATGGCGATGTCCCTTGCCTTGACCGTAGAGAAAGCCGCGGTGAAGGAGTGCTCGTCAAAGTCCATATTGCTGCGCAGTCCGCTGTTCATGATATTGACTCCCGAAGAGCGGAAACTGTAACCCATCTTGAACTGGGCCAGGGACTTGAAGGCATAGGAGTATTGAAGTGCGGCCTGGGTGTTGTATGCCAGCTTTGCGCTCAGGGAGAGTTTCGACCCGTAGAGGGCATTCTCGTTGAGGCCGACGCCCACCAGGATTGACGCGACCTCCTCGGTATCGAACCTGATGCCGACTCCCAGTCCCGATTTCCGCCCTCCCTTGAAATTGAGTTCGAGGTTGTACGGATCCTCGTGCCCCTGCAGCTGGTAGGTGACCGATTCGAAAGCTGCGGTGTTGTAAAACCTCGATACTTCTTCATCGAGGGTCTGTCCGCTGATCCGGGCTCCAGGCTTAAGGGGACTCTTCCTGAGCAGCCATTGGGCGTCCTGGGCGGTAAGTCCGTTGAATGATACGCTTCCGAGTGAAATAGAGTCGCGGTCGAGGCGGACTGCTTTCCGGTATCGTTCGGGCGGCTTGATCGGCCCGATGAACATCTGCTGGGAACGGTCGAGCCAGTCTTTCATTGCCGAAATCGCCTCCTGCTTCTCCCGGGCGGCGGCTTCGCCGTTGTCTATCAGCGTCCTCAGGCTTTTAGTGTCGAAACTCAGGGTGCTGAAACCCTTGACGCTCGGGGCGATGAGTATGTCTGTATCGGCAATGGCCTTGGGATATTTGGTATCCATGTAGAGCTCCAGTACCTCGTTGAAAAGGTCGCCGATACTGTTTATTGCCGGGTCTTCCTTCTCCATTTCGCCCAGCTTGACGCCTATGATGATATCGGCACCCATCTCCCTTGCGACATCCACCGGATAGTTGTTCAGGGCTCCTCCGTCGATCAGGACCATGTTTCCGAGCCTTACCGGGGAAAAATACCCCGGAATCGCCATGGATGCACGTATCGCATCGACGAAATTCCCGCTGTGGAAGACCACCTCCTTCTTGCCGATCAGGTCTACCGCAACGCATGCGAAGGGGATGGGCATCCTGTTGAAGTCGAGGGAGTCCTGATAGCCTACAGACAGACGGGTGAATAGATTGTAGATGTTCTGTCCGCCCACCATGGCAATCGGGATGTTGTCCAGAAGCGAAGCTTCGCCCCGACGGGGCCTTTCCCGGGCTCCGAGGCGGCTGTAGTCGCCCCGGCCGAACGGGATGCGGACCAGATAGTCGTCCCTGTATTTCCGCTGCTCGAAATAGGTGTCCCGGCGCGGGATGCGGTCGCTCATGACATAGTTCCAGTCCTGGGCCATGATCAGCGAGTCGAGCTCGGCGGCCGAATATCCGATGGCGTAGAGGCCGCCCACTATGGCGCCCATACTGGTTCCTACAATGTAGTCGATGGGTATGTTGTTTTCCTCAAGCACCTTGAGAACCCCGACGTGGGCGGCTCCCTTGGCCCCGCCGCCGCACAGCACGACTCCGACCTTGGGCCTTTGGGCCTGGAGGGCAGGGCTCAGGAGGAGCAGCAGTGACAGGGCGGTGAGGAATCGTTTCATCGGTGCAGGGATCAGAAGTCGTAGCCGAGTGAGAAATATATGCCCGGCCTGCGGGAGATGGTGGACCAGTGTGCAAGGATCTGGATGGGGCCTACGATAGTGTTGATGGAATACCCGGCTCCGAAGCCGAAGTTCTGTCTGGAAGTGAACTCTCTGGTAACTGACGGACCGGAATCCATATCATTGTAGTTTTCGAGTGTTATAAAGTCCCAGTCGAACATGTAGTTGGCATACAGGGTCAGGTAGTGCTGCCTGAACAGGTTGATAAGCAGGTCCGTTCTGACTATGTCGACCTTGTCGTAAGTGAGATAGGCGTTGTTAATGCCGATGAACGGCATCTGTGTCTCGGTGTAGCGGCCGTACATCGTGCCGCCGACGTAGTTCCTGTAGAAGCTGAAAGTATCGCCGAACAGCCAGCGGTTCCAGATCTGGGGAATGAGCCGCACCTTGCTGCCAAGACTGATGGCGGCCTTCAAGTCGATTAGGCCCTCATAAAAGAGATTGTGGTAGGGGAGTGTGTCCCCGTTTACGCCTACATATTTATCCCAGCCGTAATATGCTCCGCCTTCAAGCCGTATCTGTAAACCCCGGGACGGGAAATAACTGTCATCCATGTTGTCGAAACGCCAGCTGGCGAACCCGTTTACCGCCTGTTCCTCATAATGCGTATCGATGAAATTGACGGCCGACAGTTCCCTGTTCTCCATATTGTCATATCTGGCGCCTAAACGGATGTCGGCATTCCGCCAGCCGGTGATCTGGTAGTTTATCTCGCTGCGGAAATAATTGGAGCGTTGAGTGCGGTCCAGGCCGAAGTGGTAAGGTGCCGCTTCGTCTTCCTCATAGATGGCCAGGTTTTCGTAAACGTCCATATTCATGTGGTGGAACTGTGCCGACACATTCAACCTGGTCAGGTTGCGGAATGTGTATCCGTACCGGAGGTGGGCGAAGGCGTTCGTGCCCAGCTTGATCTCCGCATCAAACTTGGAGCCGAACAGTTTGCGTTTGTTCAGGCTGATGCCCAGGAGGATGGACGCCATTTCCTCGCTGTCGAACCGGAATCCGAGGTCGGCCTCATGTATGCGCTGGGGTTCCAGATCGATCTTGAGGCGATAACCCTCATCCTTGTTGCCCGCAATCGCATAGGTGGACTTGATGAAGCAGCGGGTGTTGTAGAAGAAGGACATCGCATTGTCCATGTCTTCTCCAGATACCATCCTTCCCGGCGCGATATCGGTTCTCGACAGGAGCCAGTTCATCTCTTCGCGGTCGGTTCCTTTGATTTCCAATTGGGATATTCTGACCGAGTCGTGGCCCAGGTCGATGGCTTTGGGCGGACGCTGGCGCTCCCTGTCGGGGAACTCATTCAGATGGGCTGAAAGCGAGCGCAGCTGGGGGAGGACACGCTCTACGGCCACCCGTCCGCTGTCGACCAGTGCGTCCACGCTCCTGTCGTCGAAATCCAGCACACCGTAGGCGCTGGTGTTGGGCTCGATCAGGATATCGGAGGATGACCGTCCGGAATTATATTTTTCGCCGTTCATGATGCCTAGGAGCGAGGCGATCATTTCGGGGAGTGTCTGGTCGTAGTCCGGTTTGATCTTCTTGAAATGATGGAGGTCCACGGTGATCACGTAGTCGGCGCCCATCTGCCTTACCACGTCGGCAGGCATGTTGTTGATCATGCCGCCGTCGACCAGATACTTGTCGTCGATGCGCACCGGATTGAAATATCCGGGGATGGACATGCTGGCTCGGATGGCGGTGACGATGTCGCCGCTGTGGAAGACCACCTCTTCCTTTGTGTTCAGGTCCACTGCCACACAGGCAAAGGGGATGGGAAGGGTGTTGAAATCGATGTCATCCTGATAACCTACCGAGAGTTTGGTGAAGAGCTGGTCGAGATTCTGGCCCTGGACAAGGGCGCCGGGCATGTTTTTGAGGATCCCGCGCGTACCGGAACCGTCTCCGGACTGGCCGGCCGAGGTTTCTTCGACCAGGTTGTTGCGGTTCCAGAAGGGGATGGTCAGTATGTACCGGTCGTTGTCCTCCTTGTAGGAGAAAGCGATTTTATTGCGCGGCACCTGGTCCTTCATCAGCAGGTCCCAGTCCTGTGCGCGGACAAGCGAGTCCATTTCTGAGGCGCTGTACCCCAGTGCATAGATGCCGCCGATGATGGAGCCGATGCTGGTGCCGACGATATAGTCGACGGGTATGTCAAGTTCTTCCAGCATCTTGAGTACACCAATATGGGCCATGCCCTTGGCGCCGCCGCCGGAGAGCACGACTCCGACCGTCGGACGCTTTCGTTGGGGCGCAGGTGCGGTCTCGGGTTCTTCCGCCCGCAGTAGGGGGACGGATAGGATCAGGAGGATGGAGATTGCCAGAATGCGTTTCATTGCGTTTTTTTCTTGAGACCTTTGCCCGCGAGCAGGCCGCAGGCCGCCAGGATATCTTCGCCGCGGGAGGCACGCAGGGTGGTGGTGATGCCGGCCTTCTGCAACCTGGCCTGGAACGCGGCGATGGCTTCCGGGGACGAGGTGCGGAGCGGGGAGTCGGGGATGGCGTGGAAACGGATGAGGTTGATCCTGCAGGGGAGGCCCTTCAGCAGTCGGGCAAGGGCTTCGGCGTGCCTGCGGGTGTCGTTGACGCCGGCGAACATGGTGTATTCGAAACTGACGCGGCGCTGTCCTGTGAAGTCGTATTTCCTGATGAGGCTTAAAACTTCCTGCAGAGGCCAGCCCTTCTGTACCGGCATCAGGGAGGCGCGTTCATCGGGAAAAGGATTGTGAAGGCTTACCGCCAGATGGCAGCGGCTTTCTTCGAGGAAACGTTTGAGATTGGGCAGTACGCCGATTGTCGAGAGGGTGACCCTTTTGGGACTCCATCCGAGCCCCCAGTCGGACGTGATGACCTCAAGGGCGCGGGACACCTCGTCCCAATTGTCAAGCGGTTCTCCCATCCCCATGAAGACGGCATTGGTAAGGGATTCCGCTTCGTCGATGCCCATGAGCTGCGAGATGATTTCCCCGGATGACAGCTGTCCGTGGAATCCTCCGCGGCCGGTCATGCAGAAGCGGCAGCCCATCTTGCATCCTATCTGCGAGGAAACGCAGGCGGTGGCCCTTGCCACGCCTCCTTCAGAGCCGTCCTCATACTGGGGTATCATCACGGTTTCGACGAATTTACCCTCCACACGTGTGGGAAAGAGGTATTTGCGTGTTCCGTCGGCGGACGTGAATGACTCGACGGGAGAAATCCTCCCGACTTCGTATTTTTCGGAGAGTGCGGAGCGGGCGTTCTTTGAGAGATTTGTCATCGCGTCGATGTCAGTGACGCGCTTCTGGTAGAGCCAGCGCGCAATCTGTCCTCCCGCATAGGAAGGAAGTCCCAGCCGGGAGGCTATCTCCCCGAGTTCGGGGAGCGTTTTGCCGAGTAAGATCTCTTTCATGACGCCATTGCCCGCCTTTTCTGCAAATTTACTACAAACGGATTCATTTTCCCACAAAAATAGTATCTTTGCGAGGATAGAAGGAATGTGTCGGCGGGTATTAATTTTAAAATCATCCTAGTATGGCAAGAGAAAATGAAGAAATGACAAGCGGCGACGCCAGGCAGTCGGAGAAGCTCAAGGCACTGCAGGCGACGATCGCAAAGATCGAGAAGGATTACGGCAAAGGTACCATAATGAAGATGGGTGACCAGCCTTCGCTGGAGGTATCCACCATAGCGACGGGCTCCATCGCCCTCGACCATGCCCTCGGCATAGGAGGCTACCCCCGCGGCAGGGTCATCGAGATATACGGACCTGAGTCGAGCGGCAAGACCACACTGGCCATCCATGCCATCGCCGAGGCACAGAAACAAGGCGGCATCGCCGCCATCATCGATGCGGAGCACGCCTTCGACCGCACCTATGCGGTCAACCTGGGCGTCAATATAGATACCCTGCTCATCTCGCAGCCCGACAACGGGGAGCAGGCCCTCGAAATCGCCGACAACCTGATCCGCAGCGGCGCTATCGACATTATCGTGATCGACTCCGTGGCCGCCCTTACCCCCAAGGCCGAGATAGAGGGTGAGATGGGCGACAACAAGGTGGGCCTCCAGGCGCGCCTCATGAGCCAGGCCCTGCGCAAGCTGACCGCAAACATCTCCAAGACCAATACCTGCTGCATCTTCATCAACCAGCTGCGTGAGAAGATCGGCGTCCTCTTCGGCAATCCCGAGACCACGACTGGCGGCAACGCCCTGAAGTTCTATGCCTCGGTCCGCATCGACGTGCGCCGGGTCACCCAGCTCAAGGACGGTGACGAAGCGACCGGCAACCGTACCCGTGCCAAGATTGTCAAGAACAAGATGGCTCCGCCTTTCAAGAAGGCCGAATTCGACATTGTCTTCGGGGAAGGCATCTCGCACATCGGCGAGATAGTGGATCTCGGCGTCGACCTCGACATCATCCACAAGAGCGGGTCGTGGTTCAGCTACGAGGATTCCAAGCTGGCCCAGGGCCGCGACGCCGTCAAGAAACTGCTCCAGGACAATCCCCAGCTGGCAGACGAGATCGAGGCGAAGATCCGCGAGAAACTCAAAACCATCAAAGACTGACAGGCAGATGGGAAGAAAGATCATCCTGACCGGTGACAGGCCCACCGGGCGACTCCATATAGGCCATTATGTCGGTTCGCTCCGCCGGAGGGTGGAACTTCAGAATTCCGGAGAGTACGACAGGATTTTCATCATGATCGCCGACGCCCAGGCGCTGACCGATAATGCCGACAATCCTGAAAAGGTCCGCCAGAACATCATCGAGGTGGCCCTCGATTATCTCTCATGCGGTCTCGACCCGCAGAAGTCGGTGCTTTTCATCCAGTCGCAGGTAAGCGAGCTGACAGAGCTGACCTTCTTCTACATGAACCTGGTTACTGTCCAGAGGGTGCAGCGCAATCCCACCGTGAAGGCGGAAATCCAGATGCGCGGCTTTAACGATTCCGAGGGGGCGGACAACAAGGCCGGTACCCCGGTCGGCTTCTTCTGCTATCCCATCAGCCAGGCGGCCGATATAACCGCTTTCAAGGCCACTACCGTTCCCGTGGGCGAAGACCAGGAGCCCATGATCGAGCAGACGCGCGAAATCGTGCGCAAGTTCAACGCCACATACGGCCCCGCTCTCGTGGAGCCCGAAATCCTGCTGCCCGACAACGCAGCCTGCCTGCGCCTGCCCGGCACCGACGGAAAAGCCAAGATGAGCAAGTCGCTCGGCAACTGTATCTATCTTTCCGATTCCGCCGAAGAGGTGGCGGCCAAGGTAAAGGGCATGTATACCGATCCGGGGCACCTGCAGGTGAGCGATCCCGGCAAGGTCGAGGGCAATACGGTATTCACCTATCTCGACGCCTTCTGCCGCCCCGAGCACTTCGAGCGTTACGCCGACTGCTTCAAGGGCCGCAAGGTAAGTTTCGAATTCCACAGCCTCGACGAGATGAAGGCGCAGTACCGTGCCGGAGGCCTGGGCGATGTGATGTGCAAGAACTTCCTGAACGCCGTCCTGAACGAGACCCTCGAGCCGATACGCAACCGTCGCAAGGAACTGGAGCAGAGGATTCCATATGTCTATGAGGTGCTGCGCAAAGGCTCCGAAACGGCGCGAGCCGCCGCCGCGGAGACTCTCGCCGACGTCAAGCGCGCAATGCGCATCAACTACTTCGATCCCGGAGTGCTCGACGAGATGATACGCGAACAGACCGAAAAATACGCCCAAAACAACACATAATCTTATTTCGATGAAAAAAATCTTTCTCTCCCTTTTGGCCCTCTGCTGCCTGATCGGCATGCCCAAGGCTCAGGCTCAGCAGTACTATCAGCCGTTTTCTTCAGATTACTACAAACTTGATCATCCCAATGAGGTTTCGGCCAGCTTCGGCGTATCCCTGATCGGATCCGCTTTCAGCAGGATTGTCAATACCGTGGGTTTTATTTCCGATATAGCGGACGGAGAAGTGTCTGTACGCAATTCTGGTACGAGAGGATGGATTAATCTCGGCTATACCTACCAGCTTAACAGAGTCATTTCAGTCGGCCTGAATGTCGGTTATTACAACATGGGCATTACGCTGAAAGATGAAACCGGTACGGTAAATACATCCGCCGCCCTTGTACCCATCATGGCAACAGGCAAGTTCGACTGGTTCCGTACAAGTTCGGATATGTTCGGCATGTATTCCAAGGTCGGCCTTGGAGCCATGGCTGTCGGAGGCCAGGTCCTGGAAGACGATGTCCTGAACCGTGTATTCTGGAGCCCCGCTTTCCACGTGTCGCTGGTCGGACTGGAAGTGGGTCAGGGCTTCAGCGGTTTCATGGAACTCGGTGCCGGCGTGCAGGGCATTGTCCAGTTCGGTATCCGCGGACGCTTCTAGCGGTTCAAGTGTGCATTATCGAGAATGACTCCCGCCAGGACTCCTGTGTGGGAGCCGTTCTTTATTGTATGTACACCGTTGACGAACACGTGCTCTATTCCTGCGGGGAAGGTGTGGGGCTTGGCGTAGGTTGAAAGGTCGGCGATGGTGTCGGGATTGAACACTGTGATGTCTGCCGCGTATCCGGGTACCAGCAGGCCCCTCTCCCTCAACTTGATGCGCGATGCGGGCAGGCCCGTGCACTTCCAGATGGCGGTGGCGAGGTCGAGAACTTTCTCCTCCCTGACGAACTTCTCGAAGAAGCGGGGGAAGGTGCCGTAGGAACGGGGATGGGGGAGTTCCTTTCCGAGCGGGCCTTCCGGGGAATATACGCTGCCGTCGGACGCAGGCATCGAGAGGGGATGCGCGTAGATCTTCACGAGATTCTCCTCTTTCATGGCGAAGGTGGCCTGATTGACCTCAAGTTTCTCGGTGATGAGCAGGTGACGTATCATCTCCCACTCGTCCATGCCTGAAATCCTGCAGCATTCGGCGAGATCCTTGCCGGCGTATACGGCGTTTGCCGGGTCGTTGCAGCCTGCGACTACGACCTGCTGGGGGCCTCCGAAACGCTCCAGGCGGCTGTAGGCGTATTTCTTGATCTTCTCGCATGTCGCCTTGTCGTTGAGGCGCGCATAGATATCCTCTGAAGTGCCGTCGCGGAGTTCGATGGGTATGAATGACGTGAAACCCGTGGAGAATGCAGTGTAAGGGTAGCGGTCGAAGGCGATGTCGATGCCTTCGGCCCTTGCATCGTCGATCTTCTTCAGCATACGGTCGATCTTGTCGAAATTGGCCGGATTCTGCGCCTTGAGATGCGATATTTCCAGACGGGCTCCCGAAAGGCGCGCAGCCTCTATGGCCTCGTCCATGGCCTCCAGCACATGGTCGTCCTCATTGCGCATGTGGATGGTGTAGAGGGCGTTGTGCTTCGCCACCACTTTGTTGAGTTCCACCATTTCCCGGGTGTCGCAGTAACAGCCGGGGGCGTATTCAAGGCCGTACGAGAGCCCTATGGCTCCGAGCTCCAGCTGGTGGTCGAGAATCCCGCACATTTTCTTCAGGTCTTCGTCAGTCGCCTTGACATTGTAGGGACCCACTACCGCTTCGCGGACGTCGCCGTGCCCCACGAGGCTCGAGTAGTTGATGCCTATCTTGTTCTCTGTCAGGCGCTGGTAGAATCCGTCGATGTCGCGCCATGCCGGGCCGCCGTGGCGCGGCCGGTCCTTGCGTCCTTCCCACGCCTCGTCGGAATAGACGAAGGGGCAGTATCCGCAGTTGCCGCCGACCTCGCTGGTGATGCCCTGATATATGCGGCTGTCGCCCTTGGGGGCGTCGAACAGATTGGTGTCGGTGTGGGTGTGGATGTCGATGAATCCGGGGGATACCGTCAGTCCCATCGCATCGATCACGGTATCGGCATTGGTGCCGAGGTCTTTGCCTATGGCGGCGATCTTCCCGTTGCGGATCGCTATGTCGCCCTCTATCGGGGCCTTGCCGTCTCCGGCGAAGATTACGCCGTTCTTGATGATGGTGTCGAAAGAGCGCTTCGTGGTCACCTTGCATCCGGTTACGCCGGTGAATCCGAGTGCGGCTGCACCGAGCATGGAAGTCTTGAGGAAATCCCTTCTGTTCATATTATTGTGTTTTTATGTTTTCTGTCTGGAAAGTGCACATCCTGCCGTCCTCCTCATAGACCAGAAGGGCCTCGAGCCCGGGCTTTGATGAAATGATTTCCCGCGCACGGTCGGTCCCGACGACCATCATCCATGTGGCGTAGGCGTCGGCCGTGGCTGCATCGGCGGCGACCACGGTAGCGCTGAGGAGATTGTGTGACACGGGTTCCCCGGTAGCAGGATCTATGGTGTGGGCGTATTTACGGCCGTCCTCCACATAGAACTTGCGGTAGTTCCCTGAGGTTACGATTCCGCAGTCGGAGACCTCGATTATCGCCTGCAGGTCCTTCCCCTCGTCCATGTTGCCGTCGTAAGGGCGGTCGAGCCCTATGCGCCATGGACCTCCCGAAGCGTTGTTCCCCTTGCACCTTATCTCCCGCCCTATTTCGACAAGATAGTCCGTGCATCCCAGGGAATCCAGGTAACGGGCCACGACGTCGCAGGAGAAGCCCTGCGCTATGGCGTTGAAATTGAGTTTCATCCGGGGATCGTTCCTGACCAGGTGCACTCCGTCACCGCGGGTCTCGAGATGCATCTTGTCCATTCCGACGAAGTTGAGTATCGAGTCGATGGCCTCCCGGGTAACGTTTCCGCGGTTGGAGAAGCCGAATCCCCAAAGGTCGAACAATGGAGCGGCCGAAGGGTCGAAAGCTCCGGATGTCTCCTCCCATATCTCCCTGGAGCGGTTGAAACACTCCGTGAACAGGTCGTTCAGGGGGACGTCCTCCCCGGCGTTGAGCCGCGACAGGAGAGAGCCCTTGTTATAACCGCTCAGAGTGCCGTCGATCCCCAGGAGCCTGGCGTCGATCCGGTCATGGATTTCTTGTCCGTCGTGTCCCGGGACGGGACTGCAGATGACATGGTAAGTTCCGCCCTGGGCAAATCCCTCGATACGGATGTAGTCCCTGCTCCCGCAACCGGCCGCGGAGAGCAGCAGGAAGATTATGAGGGGCAGGATGGCGTTACGGTACATTTCTTGCAAATTTACGATTATTTGTGCATCTTTGCAAGTTGTAAAACGGACGGGCAGATGAATCTGTTAAGAAAAATCGCTTGGATTTCGGTCGTGGCCGCAATGGTCGCGGGCCTGTGGTCGTGCAAGAAGACGGAGGAGGAGACTGACGAAAAGGAATCCATGTCCGGTGCCATCGTGTATGATATTCCGTACTACGTGCTGAAGGGAGAAACCGTCACGCTCTCCGCCTCGGGAGTGACCTATCCCAGGGAGGTAAGTTACAAATGGTACATTTCGGGCGTCTATGCCGATACCTTGTCGGCGAGCGTGGTGACGGTTCGTTTCCCCGACAGCCTCGGAGTCTATACGGTCTCCGCTTTCTCCTATGCCGACGGATTCTACAGTTCCTCGACTGCGCGCCAGGTCACTACGATCGATACGGCCTGGAACAAATCACTTACTGGCCTGCGCCGCAGCGACAATTTCATCGAGGATTCCCGTGACGGCCACGTATACCGTTATGTCACGATAGGCGGGACCGACTGGTTCAGCCAGAATCTTGCCTGGCAGGGGACCGGGGTTCCTTTCAAGGCTTCCCCCGCAACTGCCGGGATGTTCGGCAGTTTCTATACATGGAACGAGGCCATGTCGGGGCAGGTATGTCCCGAGGGATGGTCGGTTCCCACGATCGAAGACTGGAACGCCCTCGGCACTGCCCTCAACGGCGGCACCTCCCCCGATTTCTTCTCCAACTGGACGGGACTTGGCGTGAAGGCGTCAGCGGAAGCATATCTCAACGGCGAAAGGATGTGGCCCTACTCTCCGGACAACGCTCATACGAACGATTTCGGCTGGAACGCCATTCCTCTCGGCTACTCCTTCCGGGCCGACAGCGAAGTCTCCGGGATGAATGAATACGGATTCTGGTGGTGTGCCACCGAAAGGAACGCCACTCAGGCTTATTACCGTTACATCTGGTACGACCGTGCTGATTTCCCTGCCGGTTATACCGACAAGGACGACCTGCGCGCCAGCGTCAGGTGCGTTCGAAGGCATCCACAATCTTCGTAACCAGCGGGTGCCTGACTATATCCTCCTTCCCGAACTCCACGATGCTTATTCCCTTGATGTCGCGGACCAGTTCCACGCCGCGCATCAAGCCTGAGTCGGCCTTGTTGGGCAGGTCTATCTGGGTGGGGTCGCCGGTCACTATGAATTTCGCGTCGCTTCCCATGCGGGTCAGGAACATCTTGAGCTGTCCCAGCGAGGTGTTCTGCGCTTCATCCAGTATGACGAACGCCCTGTCCAGGGTGCGTCCCCTCATATAGGCAAGGGGAGCGATCTGGATTATGCCCTCTTCCATGAACGACTGGAGCCTCTTCGAAGGGATCATGTCCCCCAGCGCGTCGTAAAGGGGCTGGAGATAGGGATCCAGTTTGTCCTTCAGGTCGCCCGGCAGGAAACCGAGCCGTTCTCCCGCTTCCACGGCGGGGCGGGTGAGGATTATGCGCTTCACCTCCCTGTTCTTCAGCGCGCGTACCGCAAGGGCGATCGCGGTGTATGTCTTGCCGCTTCCCGCAGGCCCCAGGGCGAATATGAGGTCGCTGCGGTAGTATTCGCTCACCATGCGCTTCTGGTTGGGCGTGCGGGCTTTGATGGGGCGTCCCTCGTTGCTGTAGAGGATGATGCTCTCGGCCGTCCCGGAGGTCGGTATCTCTCCGGTTTCGGCGCTGCGTCCGCTCCCCTCGAAAAGCGCCTCCACGTCATATTCGTTCAGCACGCTCTTGGTCATCCTCTTCCTGCGGAGCAGGTTGATCTTCTCCTCGAAATCGTCGAGCTCGCTCTGCGGCCCCATGAGATATATCTCGGCTCCGCGGGCGATCGCCTTTATCTTGGGGTAGTGGGCGGCGAGAAGGTCGAACAGGCGGTTGTTGATTCCGTAGATGTCGATCGGGTCGATCTCTTCGAGGATGATGGTTTTTTCCATATATCGTTATAATCCGAATTTCTTCTTTATGCCTTCCCATTCCCTGACCATGGTGTCGTAGTCGCTTTTGTCGATCCACTCGTCGCGCCTGCCGATCCAGTCGAGTATGGGTATCACGGTATAGTTCTTCTCGAGCATGCCCCTGCGGGAGCACCAGAGATATGTGGGGAATCCGTCAGCTATCTCCACTTTCCCGTCCTCTCCGCGCACTACAGTCATCTCATAGAGCATCCCGATGCGGGTATTCGGCTTGTCCTGGTTTGAGATGTAATTGCCCAGGGAATAAACCGTTACCTTCGGCGGGTCGAAAGATGCGGGCTGCACGACATGGGGATGGCCGCCTATCACGGCGTCTACCCCGCAGCGGAACAGCATCTTCACCCAGCGGCGCTGCTCTTCGTTGGGCATGAGATGATACTCGTCGCCCCAGTGGGGCATTGCGACAAGCAGTTCGGCACCTCTCTCCCTGGCCCTGGAGATGACTTCCTTTACATGGACGGAATCGAGCATGCCTACGTGGTAGGGTTTCGGGACAGGGATTCCATTGGTCCCGTATGTGAAATTGATGAATGCTACCCTGATGCCCTTGATGGCTATTATCATGGGGTTGGTTTCGTACTCTTCACCCTCCGAGCGGTAGAATCCGGTGAAGGGGATACCCATCCTGGAATAGATGACATAGGTGCTGTCCATGCCCCTTGCCCCCTTGTCGCAGATATGGTTGTTGGCCGTGAGGAAGAGGTCGATTCCGCTTCGGGCGGCCTCTTCAGCGAGGCTGCGGGGTGCCGAGAACTGGGGATAGCCGGTATAGGGGGCTATCCCGCAGGGGAATTCCATGTTGGCCACCGTGAAATCGGCGGCATCGAAACGGTCGCGGACGTGGCTGAAGTAGGAACTGTAGTCGAACGAACGGGGATCCGAGCGGTCGTGTCCCGGCTTGAGGGCGGCGGTGACCTGCGGACTGTGCGACATCACGTCGCCTATGAAGACTATCCTGACGGTATCGGGACCCGCCGCCATGGCGGTCAGGCCGCATAAAGACCATGTGAGCAGGAAGAGCAGTTTAAGGACGGTTTTCCTCATTCGCAATACTTTGGATTGTAAAGTTAAGCTTTTTATAACTTTTTTGTGCTATCTTTGTTCGATTATGAAGAAGATCCTCATCGCCGTCGTTTCCCTTCTCCCGCTTCTCGGCCTTTCGGGCTGCGATCTGGTGCGGGCTTCGCTGGGAAAACCCACCTCCGCCGACCTGCAGGCGCTCAGGCTGGCGCGTGAGGCCAGGGAGCAGGCCGTCCGCGATTCGCTCGCGGCCGTCGAGGCGGAACGCGCCGCACTGGAGGCCGCGAAAGCCGAAGAGGAGGCTGCGGCGACGCTCAAGCGCTACTATGCCGTCGCAGGGGCGTTCAAGGGAGAGACGGGCGCCAGGATTTTCGAGGAGAAGTTGAAGGAGAACGGTTTCAAGGTGCGCACCTTCGATTTCAAGAGCGGACTCAAGGTGGTATGCGTCGAAGGAAGCGACTCCCTCGAGGTGGTGCGCAGGGACATGGCGGCCATAAAAAAGTTGAAAATAGCTCCGAGCGACCCCTGGGTCTACAACACAAGCCAGAATCTACACAAACAAATATGAAGAATACAGTATTCACAGAGAAGCACATCGCGCTGGGTGCGAAGATGGCTCCGTTTGCCGGCTACAACATGCCGATCCAATACAAGGGAATCAATGAAGAGCACGCATGCGTGCGCGAGGGCGTCGGCGTATTCGACGTCTCCCACATGGGCGAGATTTGGGTTTGCGGTCCCAAGGCCCTGGAGTTCCTGCAGTATGTTTCGTCCAACGACGTTTCCGTCCTCTTCCCGGGCAAGGCGCAGTACACCTGCTTCCCCAACGGCAAGGGCGGCATCGTAGACGACTTCATCCTCTACTGCTTCAGCACAGAGAAATATCTGCTCGCCGTCAATGCGGCCAACATCGAAAAGGACTGGAACCACCTCTGCTCCGTAGCTCCCTGCTTCGGACTCGAGGTCGGCAAGGAACTGGTGAACGCTTCCGACGCCACCTGCCAGCTCGCCATCCAGGGTCCCAAGGCCATGGAAGTGGTGCAGAAACTCTGCGACGAGGATGTCCTCTCCATGGAATACTACACTTTCAAGCAGCTCACCCTCGCAGGCATTCCCGACGCCATCCTCTCCACCACCGGTTACACCGGCAGCGGCGGATGCGAGGTATATGTTCCCAACGAATACGGCGACCAGCTCTGGAAGGCCGTCTTCGAGGCCGGCGAACCTTTCGGCATCCAGCCGATCGGTCTCGGCGCCCGTGACACCCTCCGCCTCGAGATGGGCTTCTGCCTCTACGGCAACGACATCGACGACACCACGTCCCCGCTGGAGGCCGGCCTTGGCTGGATCACCAAGTTCAACGATGTGAAAGGCGATTTCATCGACAAGCAGTATCTCCTCGACCAGAAGGCCGCCGGCCTCAAGCGCAAGCTCGTCGGATTCGAGCTCGTGGACCGCGGCATCGCCCGTCATGAGATGAATATCTGCGACGCTGAGGGGAACAAGATCGGCCACGTGACTTCCGGAACCATGGGCCCTACCGTGAAGAAGGCGATTGGCATGGGTTATGTAGATGTACCCTTCAACAAAGTCGGCAGTGAAATCTTCATCGAAGTTCGCGGCAAACTGCTCAAGGCCGTCGTGGTGAAGATGCCGTTCTACAAGAAATAATTGAGAAGGCTGCTATTCATAATCCTGATGCTTGAATTCTGTGCGGCAACCCTTGCCGCACAGAATTTTGCTGTTGCGCCCGCCCTGCGCAGCCATGTCGACACCCTGTGCAGCGAAGAACTCGAAGGAAGGCTTGCGGGAAGCGATGGTGAAAGGCAGGCAGCCCTTTATCTTTACCGGCAGCTCTCGGAGGCGGGTGTGACGATGCTCACGGATTCCCTCGGGCAGGATTTCAAGATCAGTTCCGACGGCGGCGCGGTGGAATCACGCAACATCGTGGGCATAGTCGAGGGCTTCGATCCCGAACTCAGGGAGGAATACATCGTCGTGGGAGCCCGTTACGACCATCTGGGCATAAACATGCTCACCATTGACGGCGAGCCTGTCAGGCAACTCTATCCGGGTGCCGACTGCAATGCCTCGGGTGTGGCCGTGATGCTGGAACTGGCCCGTCTTGTGGCCGGATATCAGGGTCTCTTCCGGCGCTCGATCATCTTTGTCGGCTTCGGTGCCGGAGAGCAGGGAATGGCGGGCGCCTGGTATTTCGTCAACAGGGCCTTTACGGAAATCCGCCAGGTCAAGGCGATGGTCGATCTGGACCGTCTCGGCAGGACCGGGGAGGACAATGCCTTCAGTTGTTTCTCACAGCTTGGAACCGTAGACTTCCGCTATATCCTCGACAAGACGCTGGAGCAGCCGGTCGTCACTTCGCCTGCCGTCCTCAAGGGCTCGGTGTTCTCTTCCGAGCATCTTCCCTTCTACGAGAAACAGATACCGGTCTTCCTTTTCACTTCCGGCACGGCAAGGGAGCACCGTACGATCAAGGATACCCCGAGGCTGCTCGATTACAATGCAATGGAGGCCAGGTGCAATTATCTGTTCCATTTCCTCCTGGTACTTGCCGCCGAAGACGAGATATCTTCTGCGGAGGCTGATCCCGTGGCGCGTTCCCGCCGCGCCGAACGGATTTACGCTCCCTCGGACTGCGACGTCCGTCCCCAGTTCTTCCATTCCAACGAAAAGCATTTCCTCCAGAGCTGGGTCTACAAATATCTGAAATACCCCTCCAAGGCGATCGAACGGAATCTGCAGGGGCAGGTTCTGGTGAGCTTCATAGTCGAAAGTGACGGCTCCGTCACGAATGTGACGGTGGAGCATGGGATCGACCCTCTGCTCGACGACGAGGCCGTGCGGGTGGTCGAGGTTTCGCCCAAATGGATTCCCGGGCAGATCAAGGGGGTAAAGGTGCGTACGCGCATCGTCATTCCGGTGGAATTTAGGTTGAAATAAGAGCGAAATCGTTATCTTTGCGCCTGAATTCAATCAGGTGTAATACAGATTCGATGGAGTACAATTTCGTTGACATTGAGAAGAGATGGCAGGCCTATTGGGCCGAGCACCATACCTTCCGGGCGCAGACCGACCCTTCCAAACCTAAATACTACGTACTGGACATGTTCCCTTACCCCTCCGGGGCGGGACTCCATGTCGGACACCCTCTCGGCTACATAGCCAGCGACATCTACAGCCGTTACAAGAGGCTCAAGGGGTTCAACGTGCTCCATCCGATGGGCTACGACGCCTTCGGACTGCCGGCCGAACAGTACGCCATCCAGACCGGACAGCACCCTGCCAGGACAACCGAGCAGAACATCGCCCGCTATCGCCAGCAGATGGACCGCATAGGTTTCTCCTATGACTGGGAGCGCGAGGTGCGCACCTGCGATCCGGCCTATTACAAATGGACGCAGTGGGCATTCCTCGAGATGTTCAACCATTGGTACAATCCCGAGACCGACAAAGCTGAACCGATCGAGACCCTGATCGAGCGCTTCAAGGCAGACGGACGCTGGGACGGCCTCTCCGAAAAGGAGCGTTCCGACCTGCTGATGGACTACCGCATCGCCTATCTGGGCGAGACGTCAGTCAACTGGTGCCCCAAACTCGGTACCGTGCTTGCCAACGACGAGGTGAAAGAGGGCTATTCCGTGCGCGGAGGCTTCCCCGTCGAGCAGAAGAAGATGAAGCAGTGGCAGCTCAGGGTGAGCGCCTATGCCGAACGTCTCCTCTCCGGACTCGACACTCTCGACTGGACAGATTCCCTTAAAGAGATGCAGCGCAACTGGATAGGCAAGAGCCAGGGCGCAGAGATGGTGTTCCATGTCTTCAACGGCGACAAGGAATACGAGATGACCATTTTCACCACCCGTGCCGATACCGTTTTCGGTGTCACGTTCATGGTACTCGCTCCCGAGAGCGACTGGGTGGAGAAGCTCACCACGCCGGAGCAGAAAGAGGCCGTAGAGGCATATCTGCTGCAGGCCAAGAAGAAGACCGAACGCGAGCGCATCGCCGAGACCCGCAGGGTGACCGGCGTATTCACCGGCTCCTATGCGGTCAATCCCCTCACGGGCGACAAAGTATCCGTGTGGATTTCGGAATATGTGCTGGCCGGTTACGGTACCGGCGCCATCATGGCCGTGCCTGCGCATGACAGCCGCGACTACGTCTTTGCCAAGACTTTCAATCTTCCCATCGTCCCGGTGGTCGAAGGAAGCGATATTTCCGAAAGCAGCTTCGACGCCAAGGAGGGCATCATGTGCAACTCCGGTTTCCTCAACGGTATGAGCGTTAAAGAGGCCATCCCCGCCGCCATCGACTATGTGGAAGCCCACGGACTTGGACGCCGCAAGATCAATTACCGCCTGCGCGACGCAATCTTCTCCCGCCAGCGTTACTGGGGCGAACCGTTCCCGATTTATTACAAGGACGGCATTCCGCAGGCCATGCCTTTCGAATGCCTGCCTCTCCAGCTTCCCGAGGTGGACAAGTTCCTTCCCACAGAGAGCGGGGAACCGCCGCTCGCACGTGCGAAAGACTGGACCTATGAAGGATATCCCATCGAGACCAGCACCATGCCCGGTTTCGCCGGCAGCAGCGCATACTATCTGCGCTACATGGACCCGCACAACGATAATGCTCTGGTCAGCCACGAGGCCGACGATTACTGGCGTGACGTCGACCTTTACATCGGCGGAACGGAACACGCGACCGGCCACCTAATCTATTCCCGTTTCTGGAACAAGTTCCTCTATGACTGCGGATATGTCTGCGAACAGGAACCTTTCAAGAAGCTCATCAACCAGGGCATGATCCAGGGACGCAGCAACTTCGTATACCGCATCAAGAACACCAACACATTCGTATCCTGCGGCCTCAAGGACCAGTACGACACGACTGAGATCCACGTAGATGTCAACATCGTCTACAACGACCGTCTCGACACCGAGGCGTTCAAGCGCTGGATGCCCGATTTCGCAAATGCCGAATTCATCCTCGAGGACGGCGAATATATCTGCGGAAACGCCATCGAGAAGATGAGCAAGTCGATGTTCAACGTGGTGAACCCCGACAGCGTCTGCGAACGCTACGGCGCCGACACCCTCCGCATGTACGAGATGTTCCTCGGCCCCCTGGAGCAGTCCAAGCCCTGGGATACCAAAGGCATCGACGGCGTCCACCGTTTCCTCCGCCGTCTCTGGAAACTCTTCTTCGACCGCGACACCTTCTCGGTGAGCGACGAAAAAGCCACTGCAGCGGAACTCAAGGTGCTCCACAAACTGATTGCCAAGGAGCAGGATGATATCGAGCACTTCTCCTTCAACACCACGGTGAGCGCATTCATGATCGCAGTGGGCGACCTGACCGAACTCAAGTGCAACAAGCGGGAGATCCTCGAACCCCTGCTGATCCTCCTCAGCCCGTTCGCACCCCACATCGCCGAAGAACTCTGGCACATGCTAGGCCACACGGAGAGCATCTCCTTCGCCTCATATCCCGAGTATAATGCAGCCTATACCGTCGAAGATGCCGTGAAGTATCCCGTGCAGTTCAACGGCAAGATGCGTTTCCTCATCGAACTGCCCAAGAGCATGGGCCGGGAGGAGGTCGAGGCGGCCGTCCGGGCAGATGCCAATACCGCTAAATACCTGCAGGGCTCCGCGATCCGCAAGGTCATCGTCGTGCCCGGCAAAATCATCAATATAGTCTGTTAAATGGATCGGAACAAAGTTTTATCGACGCTCAAGTCGTATGCGATCATCACGGTCGGCCTGATTCTGTATGTACTGGCCTGGGTCGTCTTCATAATCCCGCACCAGCTGGTCGGCGGCGGCGTCACCGGTATCTCGGCAGTGATCCAGTATTGCACCGGGTTCCACGTGAGCTACTCCTTCTTCATCATCAACGGCATCCTGCTGCTGATCGCCCTCAAGGTGCTCGGACCGGCATTCGGCGTCAAGACCGTCTATGCCATGGTCGTCACGACCCTGCTGCTGCGCTTCATGCCCCTGGTCATTCCGCAGGAGTTCATCCAGATCATCGCCCTGGATAACGGCAAGCTGCTCAGCGTCATCATCGGCGGCATGCTCTCCGCACTCGGCATCTCGCTCACCTTCTCTCAGGGCGGCAGTTCCGGCGGCACCGATATCGTGGCCCTGATGATAACGAAATACCGCGCCATCTCCCCGGGCAAGATCCTGCTGATCCTGGACATTTTCATCATCGGTTCATCCCTCATCGTCCCGACTGAAGGCAGCTGGGGTGTCCGCGTCGCCAACCTGGTTTACGGTTACGTGATGGCCGGCGTCTTCAGCGTGTCGCTCGACCTTTTCGTGTCCGGTTCGAAGCAGTCGGTCCAGATACTGATCTTCTCCAAGAATTACGAGCAGATTGCGAACCGCATCACCAGCGAGCTTCACCGCGGAGTGACTGCGCTCGAGGGGAAAGGCTGGTACACCAAGACCGAGTCCACGGTGCTTGTCGTGGTCGCGCGCAAGAACGAACAGAAATTCCTGCTCAACCTGATCAAGGAGATGGACCCTCAGGCGTTTTTGTCCGTCAGCAGCGTTTCAGGTGTGTACGGTTCGGGCTTCGACGTAATCAAGAAATAGCTGATAGACAGCTTCTACGGTTTACAATTAACGGGCGGTTATATCTGCAGAAGATATGACCGCCTTTTCCGTTATTAGATTTGGGGGTAAAATCGACGAGACGAAATGAGTGATTTGTTGCTGTTGATCGGTTATCCTCCGTTGATAGTCGCTCTGGTTTTCCTGGCCATCCGGGATTCCAGGAAGAGGGGAGAAAAAGAAGCACCGGGCCCTCCGAAGGAGTACCCATACCAGGACAGGGCGATCCCCCATGCGGGACGGTTCCTTGAAGACTCCGGCCAAAGTCTCAAGGACTCCGACATGGAGGATCTGAAAGAGAGGCTGTGCAATGTCCTGGAACGGGAGAAACTATACCTCAACCCCGACATCCGGGTGAGCGACCTGGCCGAAAGGCTCTACACGAACAAGAGCTACCTTGCGCAGACCATTAAGATCAAACTGAACAAAAACTTCTGCCAGCTGGTCCATTATTACCGCGTCAGGGAGGCGATGCGGCTGTATGCCCATGACCCCGACCTTACGATTACGCAGCTTTGCCGTCGCGTCGGGTTCAATTCGATGACTACGTTCAACACCGCCTTCGGCCGCAATACCGGCTATACGCCGGCCGAATGGTGCAAGCAGTACAGGAAAAAGAATGAAAGCCCGGCGAATGAGCGATGACGAACTCTACGGGTTCCTGGAGAAAGTGATGGTGGAGAAGAAGCTGTTTCTTCGCCGGGACCTGAAAAGGGATGACCTGGCCAGGGAGGCGGTTACGAACAGGACCTACATATCGAGGACGCTCAGCGCGAGGGGGCTCAACTTCGCGCGTTTCGTGAACTCCTTCCGGGTTCAGTATGCCATCGAACTGCTGTTGAGTGAACGCTGGCGTGATGCGTCTCCCGAGGATATAGCATGCATGAGCGGCTTCTCTAGCGCAGACGCCATGAACCGCTACATCAAAAAAAGTACAGGCTCGACCGGCTGTGCTTTCCGAGAACGGGTCTCGGGCGCTCAGGCCGGACTTAAAGCTGATGGACCAATATAGCGACAGCCACCCCGGTCAAAGCACCCATCAATACCTGGAGGCGGGTATGGCCGAGGAATTCCTCAAGGCGTTCATTGGCCGGCATTTTCAGCATGTTTTGAAGATGCTCGTGAAGGTCGTTGATGGCCTTGGCCTGCTTGCCGCTCTCCAGGCGGACACCGGCAGCGTCGTGCATCATCAGGAAAGCCAGGACTGCAGCGACGGCAAACTGGATGGAGGTGAAGCCGAAGCAGAGCAGGCAGGTCGTCGCGAGTGCGCAGACCACGGCAGAATGGGAGCTCGGCATCCCGCCGTCACGCAAAAAACGATCAAGAACCAGTTTCCGGTTCTTGATCGAATCGATCGTGAATTTGATGAGTTGGGACAATACCCAGGCCGAACCCGGGCTTAGAAGGTATTCTACCGAATTCATCGGAAGGATTATCGGATGACGACAGACGCAAAATCCGTCGTTCCGTCATCGAACGTGGTTTCTACCGCCACTATTCCGAACCGGTGGTTGCCCCAGTAGGTGACACTTTTGACGCCGTCAGCCTTTTTGGGCTCTCCCTCCACCCGGATGACCTTGATCTTCATTCCGCGCCAGCTGAAATCATTGTCGGTTGAAACGTGCGTCACCTTGCGCCCGTTGCTGTAAGTGTCGCCTTCCTTTGAGTCGTATTTGATGATGATGCCGTTGCTTTCTCCGGAAACGTTCTCGATACCGTTGGTGGTAACCTTGAATTTAACATCGTGTACCCGGACTTTGTCTCCGTTCACATCAAAGTATTTCGGATGGCTCTCAATCAGTTTCTTGTATCGCGGGTCCGTCATGGTGAAGGTCCCTTCAACGGTGGAGATACCGTTTTCGAGCGATACGACCGACACATTGATGTCGCTTGCTCCGTTGAATGTGCCGGTGAGGGTGGTGCCGACTTCGCCAAGTTCGGACTGTTCGCCCGTAATAGTCTCGAATCCTTCACAGGAAACGATGCAGGCCATGGCGAGCAAAGAAATAAGAATCAGATGAATCCTTTTCATACGCAGGGAATTGTGTTAACTTTCACAAAAATAGTTAAAAAATGCAATTTTCCCTATCTTTGGGAAAAATAACGGTAGTTGCTTCGCATGTTTCTGAAACGCTCATCCATCGCGTATATCCTTTCTGCGGCGTTTTTTCTTTTATGCTTCTTTTCGTCTGCCGCACAGACTTCCGCCAGCCTCGGCCTGTTTTCGGAGAGGACAGGCTGTCCGCCTCCAGTTGAGGGAAACAAGATACAGGTCATCGATGAGCCCGCTGTCTTCTATCATGAGATGCTTGAAAGTATACGCGGTGCGGAATCCTTCATCTTCATGGAGTATTACATCTTCCGCGATGATTCCATTTCCACGGTCATCCTGGATGCCCTTGCTGAGAAGGCCAGTGAGGGCGTACGCACTTGTCTGATTCTGGACCATTACGGGTGTTCACAGCATATGGAGGAGAAAGGGAACCGGCTGAAAATGAGACCTTTCAGGCGCGAATACCTGCAGGCTTATCTGGACGTGGGGGTGGACGTGGTTTTCTACAATCAGGGCGCCCTCTTCCCGCGCAATCATCGGAAACTTACGCTGGTTGACGGGAAGGTCGCGTATACCGGCGGGATGAACGTCACTGACCTTTACCTGAACGGCATCGAGGGTGTAGGCAAGTTCTGGGACATGCATCTCAAGATTGAAGGGCCTGCGGTGCACTCTTTCAATACCGGTTTCATCCGGATGTGGAACAGCTGCGGAGACCGGCCGCTGGCCGTCTCGTTTCCCGAAGCGCCGGCACCCTGCGGAGATGTCCCGCTGATTGTCCTGGAAACGCAGGGCTCGGATATCCATCCGAATCCGGACGAATTGTTTTCATCTCTTTTCGCGACCGCGCAGCATTCGATACGCCTCATCAGCGGATACTTCATGCCTACCCGTGCCATTGTGAACGGTCTCAAGGACGCCGCCCGAAGGGGTGTCAGCGTGCAAATGCTGATGGGTTCTTCCTCGGACATGCCGCCCGTCGTTGACAAGGTACTTATGCGGCGCGCCTTGCGGCTTTCGCAAGAAGACCATATCACGCTTTACCTCCAACAGGGAGGGTTCCATCATGAAAAGGTCGTTTCCATCGACGGACACCTGATTATGGTCGGTTCTCATAATCTGGACAGGTTATCCCTCAAGACAAACCACGAAATAGGCGTTTTGATGGATTCCCATGAGGTTGCCGGGACCTTCGATGCCTATTTTGACGCTCATGCATTATCCGGTTTATGATCCTGCGCCGCCTGTTCCTCATACTGTTTCTTTCATTCAGCCCCCTGGTCTCCTACGCCCAGGTCGACAGCCTGTCCGGACCGGTCAACCGCCTCGACTCCGCCGTCATCGTATCAGAATCGGCTAAACAGCGCCTGTTGCAGGCGCAGCTTGGACTGGACGCTATCGATGGGGGCATTGTGCGGAAAGTCCCCGCTTTTCTGGGCGAGAAGGATATCATCAAGGTCATCCAGATGCTGCCGGGTGTTCAGTCTCCCAGCGAAGGATCTTCAGGTTTTTCAGTGAGAGGAGGGTTGATCGACCAGAATCTCATCCTGCTGGATGGTGCTCCGCTTTATTGTGCCGGCCATTTCCTCGGTTTCATCTCCATGTTCAACGACGACATCCTCAGCAGGACCGACCTTTATAAAGGGGATTTCCCGGCAAAATACGGCGGCCGGATATCCTCGGTCCTTGACATCAATACCCGGGACGGCGACATGGAAAGATATCATGGCCAAGTTTCATTCGGACTGGTTTCTTCCGGTATCTTCCTGGAAGGCCCGGTAGTAAAAGAACGACTCAGTTTCTGCCTGAGCGCCAGAAGGTCTTTTCTCGATGCGGCATTCCCGCTGATCGATAAGATTCCCGACCGGTCCAGGCTGCGTTTCTACGATGCAAACGCAAAGTTGACATGGATCGCTTCCGAGCGTGACCATCTATATCTGAGCGGATTCATCGGCGGAGACTGCTTCGCCGGTTCCCTCGAACGATACGGCCTGAACCTGCTGGATTTCCGCTATTCCAACAAGACCGCTTCGATGAGATGGAGACATACCTTTTCTTCCTCCTTGCAGTCAAATGTATCCTTGTACTATTCCAAGTACAGGACCGATCTGGGCGGCGACTATAATTACGCCATTTTTGACTATGATTCCTTCGTACGGGAAACCGGCATGAAAGCGGGCGTAACCTGGCAGATTGACGATGACAACACCTTGGAAGCTGGTATGGAGTTCCCATATTTCCGCATCAATTCCGGAGATTGCGTGCCCCGGGAGGGCAATATCACATTCAGCGAGATTCATATCGCGCCCAGTTTCGCCGTCCAGCCCGGTCTGTACATCGGGAACAAGACCCGCCTGCGCCGGGCAACCGTCCGTTATGGTCTCCGTTTGTCAGAATTCACATCCATGGGTATGACTGACCAGCATTATTATGATCCTGTCACTCACAAGGAGAGCGAAGTCCGCTATTTCGGATTTTGGGAACCGATCCAGACATATTGGGGGCTCGAGCCGAGGCTGTCCGTATCCGTTCCAACGGGTGCGGCATCCTCGGTAAAGGCATCCTACACCCGGGTACGACAGTATTTCCAGCAAGCCCTTGTCAGCACGTCGGGAAGTCCCCTGGATGTCTGGCTACCCGCCTCACCGACCATCAAGCCGCAGGTTTCCGACCAGTTCACTGC
The DNA here is from genome assembly GCA_017430365.1 of Bacteroidales bacterium. Lineage (GTDB taxonomy): Bacteria > Bacteroidota > Bacteroidia > Bacteroidales > UBA932 > Cacconaster. Next base: position 76,004 of record JAFRNC010000009.1, read on the forward strand.
CGGTTATTACCGGAACTTCCTGGACAATAAGGTTGAATCTTCAGTTGAATTGTTCTATAAGGACAACAAGAACACCCTCGATTTCGTCGAGAACACCGGAGTCATCCTGGACAGGGCGGACCGGGAAGCGTTCCTGCGTTTCGGCAGGTCGTATGCCTATGGCGCAGAGTTCATGCTGAAGTATGACCTCGGAAAATGGAACGGCTGGCTGGGGTACACCTTCTCCAAGGCCATCTATGTGATCCCGGAAATCAATGGCGGCCTTCCGTATGCGTCGCCGGTCAACCATGAGCACAGCGTGAATTTACTCATTTGCCATACTTTTTCCCGAAGGGTTTCGGCCTCTGCCGGCTGGGTCTTCTATAGCGGGGCGCCAACGACGTATCCGGTATCCCGGTTCTCAGTCGGTGATTCGTACGCACCGGTCTTCACTTCCCGCAATGAAGGCAGGCTTCCGGATTATCACCGGCTGGACCTGTCCCTGACTATGAAGACGAAAAGACGGGCCGAAAACCTCCGTTGGAGCGGCGAATGGGTATTCTCCCTGTACAACGCCTATTCAAGGCACAATGTATGGTCTGTCGTATATTCATTGAGCCAGTATGAGGATAAGCCCCGGGCGGCCAAACTCTATCTGTTTCCCATCCTGCCTTCCATATCTTATAACCTCATGTTCTGATGAAAAGAATCTTCTGTTTCCTGCTGCTTGCGGTCCTGCTGCCCGCTTCCTGCTCCGAGGCCCTTGTCATCGACACGGGCTTCCACCCCGGAAGAAGCTTTGTCGTGGACGGCGTGCTGACAGACCGGTTGTGTCATCAGACGGTCCGCCTGTCGATGACCGAGGATTTCCACAGTCCGTCCCGGACGGTGCCATGGGTTTCCGGCGCAAGGGTATCCGTGACCTGCGGGGAGCAGAAGTATGAGTATGAAGAAGATGCCGATGAGCCTGGGACCTATCGCTCCGTCATTGAGTTCAGAGGCGAAACCGGCCGGAGCTACAGGCTGGACGTCGAGGCAACGGTCGACGGCAAGCCGGCCCATTTCCTGGCCGTGGATTCCGTTCCGGAAACCGGTTGCAGCCTGGATGCCATAGATTATATATATTCCGGAGACATTGACAATCTTTGGGTGCTCGCTATCTGGGGGAAGGATTATCTCCACCTGCGGAGCAGATACCTTATCCAGGTGGGTATCAACGGCCATTTCAAACCGCTGGAAAAAAGCGTCGAGATTCCGGACGATCATTTTGACGGCATGTCTTTCTCAAGGTTTACCATGTCCGCCCTGCACCATACTGAAGAATTGTGGAAAGCCTATGGAGAATGCTTCAAGCCGCTGGAGAGGGGAGACGTCATCACGATGCGGGTTTCCACCCTGTCTGAAGGATACGGTGAATTCCTGACGAAATACAGCCACTTGATCTTTGGCACGGTCCCGCTCCTGACGGACCAGCCGACAAACCTGCCTACCAACGTCACGGGAACCGGACCGGTTGTCGGTTATTTCGGCGCCTGCACGGTAGTCGAGGCCAGTTGTACGGTCGATGATCCTTATCGGACAGAATTTCCCGGGCAATGAAAAAAACGCGGCAGGGCTTGAAAGCCCTGCCGCTGAATCAAAACGGCTTATGCCTGTCAGAGTTCCACCTTCGTGGGCTTGACCATGTTCTTCGGATCCAGGATCTTGTCGAGCTGGGCCTTGGTGAGGTAGCCCTTGTCGAGGACGAGCTGGTAGACGCTGCCTCCGCTGACGAGGGCTTCTTTTGCAACCTCGGTGCACTTGGCATAGCCGATGTAGGGCTTGAGGGCGGTCACGATGCCGATGCTGTGCTCTGCGAGGTCCTTGCAGTGCTTCCTGTTGGCGGTGATGCCGTCGACGCACTCGACACGGAGGGTGTTGAGGGCGTTGGTCATCCAGGTCTGGGACTCGACGAGCGATTCGACGAGGACGGGCTCCATGACGTTGAGTTCGAGCTGAGCGGCTTCGGAAGCCATGGTGATGGCGGTGTCGTTGCCGATGACTTTGAAGCAGACCTGGTTGGTGACCTCGGGGATGACGGGGTTCACCTTGCCCGGCATGATGGAGCTGCCCGGCTGTTTGGGAGGAAGGTTGATTTCGGCCAGGCCGGTGCGAGGACCGGAGGCGAGCAGACGGAGGTCGTTGCAGATCTTGGAGATGCGGATGGCGAGATTCTTCAGCATGGCGTGATAGCAAACCATGCAGGAGGTGTCGTTGGTGGCCTCCACGAGATCCTTGGCGAGCGTGATCTTCCAGCCGGAAATCTTCTTGATGTGGGCGGTGCATGCTTCAGCGTAGCCGGGTTCGGCGGTAATGCCGGTACCAATGGCGGTGGCGCCCATGTTGATTACGAGGAATTCCTGTGCGGCGGCGTCAAGACGCTTCATTTCGGTCTCCACGGCGGTGGCGAAAGCGCCGAAGGTCTGTCCGAGGGTCATGGGGACGGCGTCCTGGAGCTGGGTGCGGCCCATCTTGATGATATTTGCGAAGCTGCGCTGCTTTGCACGGAACGACTTGGCCAGTGCCTTCATGGCGGCCATCAGGTCCTGATGGATCATGTAGAGGCCCAGATGCATGGCGGTAGGGTAGGCGTCGTTGGTCGACTGCGCCATGTTGATGTGGTCGTTGGGGTGGATGAACTGGTATTCTCCATGCTTCTTGCCCATGATTTCGAGGGCACGGTTGGCAATCACCTCATTGGCGTTCATGTTGGCCGAGGTGCCGGCGCCTCCCTGGATCATGTCGATGGGGAAGTGCTCGGTGTGTTTGCCTTCCATCAGCTCCCCGCATGCTTTCACGACGGCGTCGGTAATCTCGTCGGAGACGAGGCCGAGGTCATGGTTGGCGAGGATGGCACCCATCTTGACAATGCCGAAAGCCTTGATGAATTCCGGGTGGTCGCCCAGCAGGTTGCGGCTGATGTCGAAGTTCTCGATGCAGCGGAGTGTCTGTACGCCGAAGAGGGCCTCTGCGGGAACCTCCTTGTCGCCCAGCAAGTCGTGCTCGGAGCGGGTCTTGCCGGAAGTCTTGAATTTAAAATCGATCATATCGTTTAACTGTTGGTTTATGATTAATGATTAAGCGAAAAATTTCTCTATCCGTCCCAGTGCGGTGGGAAGCGCGAAGATCACCACCCGGTCGTAAGGCTTGATGCGGGTGTCGCCCACGGCTATGAAAGTCTCGTTGCCGCGTATAACTCCGCCGATGATGGCTTCTTTCGGGAAATTGAGTTCCTTGACCGCTGCGCGGGTTATCTGGCTGTCGGGGTTGACCACATATTCTATCACCTCCGCGTCGGAACCGCTGATCACCTTCACCGTCCTCACCTTGGTGCTCATGGTGAAACGGAAGATGCGGCCTGCGGTGATGATCTTCTTGTTGATCACTGCGTCCACACCCATGCCTTCCGCCAGTTTTATGTATTCGATGTTCTCCACCTCCGCGATGGTCTTGGCCACGCCCATTTTCTTCGCGGCCACGCAGGCCAGGATATTGGTCTCTGAACTGGACGTGACGGCCACGAATGCGTCGCAGCTCTTGACGTCCTCTTCGTAGAGGAAATCGGAATTGCGGCCATCGCCGTTGATGATGAGTGTCCTGTCAAGGTTCTCGGACAGCAGCTCGCACCGTTCGCGGTTTATTTCGATGATTTTCACGAATTCCGCGCTCTTCTCGAACTGCCGCGCCACCATCTCGCCGATGCGGCCTCCTCCAAGGATCGTGAGGCGCTTGATGTCGAGGCTCTCCTTTCCTGACCAGGACATCAGTTCATCGACATATTCCCGTTTAGCGACCACGTGCAGCATGTCACCGCGTTTCAGCTGAGTGTCCTTGTGCGGAATGATCGTTTCGCCGCCACGTGCGATGGCAACGATGCGGAACGGGAGGTTGTCGGCCTGGTAGGGGAAGTCGGCGGGCGTCATGTTGACCATCTTGGAACCCTCTTCGATGCGGAACACTATCAGCTGGAGCTGTCCGCGTGCGAAATCCACGAACTCCGAAACGTCCGACTGCTTGAGCAGGTCTCCGATCTCGGTCGCCGCGATCTTCTCGGGATAGAAGAGCAGGTCGATGCCCATCTCGGTGAACATCAGTTTGTTGTCATAGTTGAGGTATTCCGCGTCGTTGATTCGCGCAGTCACCTTCTTGGCTCCCATCTTCTTGGCGATGATCGCCGCAACTATGTTGATGTCCTGCTCCTTGGCGGGACTGACCGCCACGAAAAGGTCGGCCTTCTCGACCCCGGCGGATTTGAGTATCTTGATCGAGGTGGGGTTTCCGAGTACAGTCAGCACGTCCATACTCTCGCTGACAAGCGCAAGCCTCTCCTCGTCGTTGTCTATGATGGTTATCTCGTGATACCCCTCGCTGAGCATCTTGGCCAGGTGGCATCCGACTTCTCCCGCTCCTGCTATTACGATTTTCATATCCTAATGCAATTTGGCTCCTATGATGTTCATGAATTCATTGCGCGTGCGGATGTCCTTTAGGAACGATCCGGTGAAAGCCGAAGTGGTGGTGACGGAATTCTGTTTCTGCACGCCCCGTACCTGCATGCACATGTGCGCGGCCTCGATGACGACCGCCACCCCGAGGGGATGGAGGGTATCCTGGATGCAGTCACGTATCTGTACGGTCAGGCGCTCCTGCACCTGCAGCCTGCGGGCATAGGTCTCGACCACGCGGGCTATCTTGCTCAGTCCGGTGATGTATCCGTCCGGGATGTATGCGACATGGGCCTTGCCGTAGAAGGGGAGCAGATGATGCTCGCACATGGAATAGAGTTCGATGTCCTTGACCACCACCATCTGATGGTACTCTTCCCGGAACATCGCTGAACGTAGTATTTCGGAGCCGTCTTCCTGGTATCCCTTGGTGAGGAACTGCATGGAGCGCGCCACCCTCATGGGGGTCTTGAGCAGACCTTCGCGTGAAGGGTCCTCGCCTATGAGCCGGAGAATCTCACGATAGTGGCGGGCGAGCTGCTCGGAGACGGTTTCGTCGAAGCGTTCTTCTTTCAGATATGCCATATCTCTGCTTAAAAGTATGGCAAGTTACAAATTATATTTCACTTTTCCCATTTAATTCGTACATTAGAAGGTCAAAACGGCTTTTTATGCGGATTCTTTTCGTAGCTGCGGTGGATTTTGAACTCGATGTCGCGAGGAAGGCGCGTCCCGGGAAGGACGACCTGTTCCTATGTACCGGCATGGGACCTGAAGCTACCGCGCGTGCCTTGCGGGAACTGCCGCTCCGGAGCGGGGAGTTCGACCTGGCCGTCGACCTCGGGGTCGCCGGCAGTTATGGCGGAAGGCTCCCTGCCGGCAGCGTGGTGCAGGTGGTCAGCGAGGTTTCGGGTGGCATGGAAGGATCGATACTGTCCAATCCGGCCCCTCCCGGGCTTTTTGACTTCCTTCCCCGTGCCTCCGGAAATACGGTTCCATCGCTTGACCCGCAATACCGCTGCCCCGAAGCGGATGTGGAGAGCATGGAGGGAGCCGCCTTTTTCGAGGCCTGCCTTGAGGCCGGCATCCCTTTCGCCGAGATCCGCTCCGTTTCAAACACTGTCGGTGAAGCCGACCGGTCCCGCTGGGACATCCCTCTTGCCCTTGCGAAACTGCATGAAGCCCTTTCCCTGACATTCCGAAACAAATGAAGAAACTCAAGATAGCATTCTCCTCCTGTCCCAACGACACTTTCATGTTCCATGCCCTCGTCCATGGGCTGGTGGACACGGAAGGCTTCTCTTTCGACGTCGATATCCACGACGTCGAGGAATTGAACGAACGCGCCCAGGCAGGCATGTACGACGTCACCAAGCTCAGTTACCACGGCTGGTTCACAGTGCTCGACAGTTATGCTCGCCTGGAGGCTGGTTCCGCCCTGGGATGGGACTGCGGACCGCTGCTGGTCTGCCGGAGGGGAGATGACGCTGTGATGGACAGGAAGGATCTCAGGATAGCGGTGCCGGGCAGGTTCACCACAGGTGCGCTGCTCTGCACCCTGGCATATCCCGGACTCGGCCCCCAGATTCCCATGCTCTTCTCCGAAATCGAGGGGGCGGTAGCCCGGGGAGATGTCGATCTGGGGGTCCTCATCCACGAGGGCCGCTTCACCTATCGCGACAAGGGACTCGACCTGGTCCGTGACCTGGGATCATGGTGGCAGCAGAAGACCCTGTGTCCCATACCTCTGGGCCTGATTGCAGTCCGCAAATCCCTAGGCCCGGATACCGCTGCCGCTTTTGACCGCGTGCTGCGCCGGAGCATTGAATATGCGTTCGCCCATCCGGAGGCTTCACGCGGCTATGTCGCCTCGTACGCCCGCGAGTTGTCGGCAGAAATCCAGCAAAAACATATCGACATGTTCGTAAACGGATTCTCCCTCGACCTGGGTGAGGCCGGACGCCGGGCGGTCGATACATTGTATAAGTGCTATGAAAGGGATTATCTGCATGGAAGGCGTGAAGAAGCACTATCGCACGGGCGACAGCGTAGTGAAGGCGCTTGACGGAATCGACCTCCTGATCGGGAAGGGGGAGTATGTCGCCATCATGGGGCCCTCGGGCTCCGGCAAATCCACTTTGATGAATATCCTCGGATGCCTCGACGTCCCTTCGGAAGGCCGTTATATGCTCGACGGCGAGGATGTCGGCGCTCTGGACGACGACACTTTGTCCGGAATCCGGAACCGTGAGATAGGTTTCGTTTTCCAGTCGTTCAACCTGCTGCCGAAATACGATGCCCTTGAAAACGTGGCCTTGCCTTTGCTGTATGCCGGTGTCGGAAAACAGGAGAGGCGGGAGCGGGCCATGGAAGCCCTCGTGCAGGTCGACCTGGCCGGGAGGGCCTCCCACAGGCCGGACGAACTCTCTGGCGGTCAGAGGCAAAGGGTTGCCGTGGCGAGAGCTCTGGTCACTCATCCCTCCATCATCCTGGCCGACGAGCCGACCGGCAATCTGGACACTGCAAATTCGGAAGGGATTATGAAACTTTTCGACGGCATTCATCGTAAAGGAAATACAGTGATACTTGTAACTCACGAGGAGGCGGTTGCCCGGCATGCCGGAAGGATCGTCCGTATACGTGACGGAAAAATCGAAAGAGATGAAAATTTACACAAAGACCGGTGATTCCGGTACTACATCCCTGGTGGGGGGAACGCGTGTGAGCAAGGCCCACCCTAGGGTGATGGCCTATGGGGACCTCGACGAACTTATCAGCTGGCTCGGACTGATCCGCTGTGAGACCTCCGGACAGGATCTCCCTTTGCGGCGCATCCAGATCCATCTGATGAACGCCAGCGCCCATCTTGCCAACGACGGCAAATCTTTCAAGTTGAAACCGCTCGACGAGGGGGAAACCGCTTTCCTCGAGAGCGAGATCGACAGGATGACTGCGGAACTTCCGCCCCAGACCGCCTTCGTACTTCCCGGCGAACCGCGTGCGGCTTCCATGGCCCACATAGCCCGCACGATATGCCGCAGGGCTGAGCGCAGCGCAGTCCAGATAGAGCCCAAGACCGATCAGGACGTGGTCGCCATAAGATATGTCAACCGCCTGAGTGACTATCTTTTCACATTGGCAAGATACTTGTGCGTAGGCAAGGATGACTACTGGTTGCCGTAAATAATTAAAAAAATTTGTTGTATTGAATTTTTTATATATTTGCGCCCCCAATCGATAGAGTTACACATTATTAACACATACGTAAAATGTATTGGACACTTGAGCTTGCATCCAAATTGGAAGATGCCCCCTGGCCTGCAACCCGGGAAGAACTGATTGATTATGCAACACGTTCGGGAGCTCCGCTCGAAGTGATAGAGAACCTCGAAGACCTCGAAGAAGACGGAGAGGTATACGATTCAATCGAAGACATTTGGCCGGACTATCCGACGAAAGACGATTTTTTCTTCGACGAGGAAGAATATTGATTTGATAATCAAATAGTTAAATTAAAAAGCCGGGGTAAAACCCGGCTTTTTGCTTTCCTTCTTACGGCTTGCAGATATATGCTTCAAGCGCACCGTCGGCGGCGGTGTTGAAACTGATGACCCTGGCGCCCTGGTTGAAAAGCGTCATGACCTGCCCGGGCAGGCCGTAGGCGTTGTCCGAAATCTCGCGTAGCAGGCGGTCGAATTCATCTGCTGTCCCGGTTTTCGAGAGCAGCTGGTCGGGGCGTACATTCCTGTAGTAGGGGACAAACGCAGTCTGCGGGACCCTTGCCACAAAACCTGCCGGAGCCGGATAGTGCTGTTTGAAGAACCATACGATCAGGCTCTGGATGGCTTTCGGATAGCCGTTGCCGAAGCTCACGCGCTGTATCATCGGATCTTGCTTAGAAGGCGTGCCGGTTGGAGCGGTGGCGGGCTGCTGCCCCTGTGATATATTTTGGGCGGGCTCGAATTCAGCCTGCATCGCATAGATGCGGTTGCGCAGGAATCCGTAGAGTTCTTCGAGTGTCCCGTAGCGGTTCATTTCCTCAACGGAAACAGGTTTGCCGATGCGCATGGGAATGCTCCTGCCCTGTTTGTTTATCGTTTCATTGACCAGGTTCGCAGTTCGCAGCATAGGGTGGATCCTGCCAAGGCGATGGAATCGTTCTGAACACCCGCCTTCAAAATAGACAGGCAGCACCGGGCAGTTGCACGTCCGGATGAACTTGACGATCGACGCCGGCCACGGACAGTCTTCGACTATGCCCTTCTCCCAGGCCGTGCGCTCTTTCCTGGGCTGATATGTTGCCACCGCACCTGCGGCGAAGAGTCCGAGACAGCCTCCTTCCTTGATGTGCTTCAGGGCATTCCGTATTCCCGTCAGATTTCCCCGCGCTCCTGTCCCGTCGCTGGTGAAGGGATTCACAGGAAACATGGTCGGCTTCATCTCCGGCACCTTGCCGAGCAGGAAGGTGCTGACCGTCCGGTAGTCGGGGCGGATATGGCCGATCAGATCGAGAGTCATCATGCCGTCCAGGCCGCCGTAGTGATGGTTGGCAAGCATTATGAAAGGCCCCTCGCGCGGAACGTATTCCAGCTGCACGGGCTTGATGTCGTATCCGACCCCCACCTCTTTCATGGCACGGGCGGCGAAATCGTTGGCATTCCCGCCCGCACAGCGCGAGTAATGCCAGTTTGCCTTGTCCAACCCCATAATCCGCATGGCGGCAGAGGCGACCAGCCCGCCGACCGGCCCCCGCATCTTGATGGCCTCCTGAAGTTCCTTTTTGGTAATCAGGACAGGTTTTCCTTCAGGCACTTGAAAGTTTTCTCTTCTGGTGTTCATATTACAAAGATACATAAACAATATAGACATACAAAAATCCGTGTAACGGCCAAATTATCTTTATGAGAAAAATGTTTTTGCTTTTTTTGTACCTTTGATATTCTTTAGGAATTTTTGTCATGAAGAAATTGTTTTTTGCGGTTTTAATCGCTCTCGCGGTTTCGTCCGCAGCCGATGCACAGATACTTACCAGCGCAAATCCTGAAGCGGACTCTGTCGCTTTCGCGAAAGTCCGTGCCCGCATGGATTCCATCAGACAGTATCGGCCGACTGTCGGCCTGGTACTGGCGGGAGGCGGCGCACGCGGACTGGCTCACCTGGGTGTAATCAAGTACATGGAGGAACTGGGCATTCCCGTGGATATAGTCACCGGTACCAGCATGGGCGGCCTTGTCGGCGGCCTGTATGCCCTGGGCTACAAGCATGACCAGCTGGATTCCCTGATCCGTGATATCCAGTGGCCGGTAATGATGTCGGACAACATTCCGAATGACTATATCGGTTACAAGCTCCGTAAATATCGCGACCGTTTCCTCATACGCGTACCCTTCCATTACGACGATGAGGACATTGCAGAACGGGTACGCCGGGAGCAGGCCTTGGACAAGTTGGTTGAAGAATCCGGATCCGGTTCTTCCGAGACGCTGACGAATGCCATGAACAAGATAGGAATAGGCATGCCGGACGGGTATCTGTTCGGATTGAATGTAAGGAACACCCTCAGTTCTGTCAGCGTGGGATATCAGGACAGCCTGAGTTTTGCCGACCTGCCCATTCCCTATGCCTGTGTCGCAACGGATCTTTATTCGCTGACTCCGAAGTACTGGACGAGCGGAAAAATAACCACAGCCATGCGCTCCACCATGGCTATCCCGTTCTATTTCAGGGCGGTCCGTGGTGGAGGGGAGGTGCTGCTTGACGGTGGCATGCGCAACAATTTCCCTGTCGACATCGCCAAGGAGATGGGAGCGGACATAATCATCGGTTCCGACATGTCCACCCACCGCGAAATCGACGAGCTGAACAGTCCGGTCGATTTCCTTTTCCAGACCATCAGCCTCCTGTCAGCCGGCGCTTTCGGACCGGCCATGGAGATGACAGACCTGCACGTACATCATGAGCTGAAAGGTTACAACATGCTTTCTTTCGACGATGAGAGCGTGGATGACATCATAGATCAGGGCTATCAGAATGCCATTGCTCACAAGGAACTGTTCGAGTCCATCGCAGCCATCGTGGCCGGAAAGACTGAACCTGAAGTCAGCCGCCATGCTCCTGCCTTAAACCTTGCCCAGACCCCTGTCCTGGTGAGGGAAATCAAGTTTACGGGCATTTCCGATGACGAGCGGGACAAAATCCTCCATAAGAGAGACATTCCCAGCGATATGGTTTTCGACCGTGACAAGGTTGAGAAACTGTTGAATGTCATATATGGGACCAACGTCTTCGAGTCGGTCACATATCACTTCGAAGGCAGTGAGGAACCGTTCGCCCTTGTCTTTGACTGCCAGAAGGGGCAGGTCAACGATTTTGCGTTAAGTATCCGGGCTGATACCGACGAAGCATTGTCCGCCGCGTTGCATCTGGGTCTGGGCACAAGACGCCTCGGCGGTCCCCGGTTTACGACAGATCTCAAACTCGGCACCAATCCTGCCCTGTCGTTGGACTTTGCCTACAAGTCCCGTATAGGCCTTCCGACAATCGGGATCGATTTCCGCAGCAGGATTATCAACACTATGTCCGGGTTCCTGTCCGACGCTTATGAAAAGCTCCTGACCGGTGCCGTGGATCTGTATATGGAGGACTCCCGTATGCGTAACGGCTCCATGAAGGTGGGAGTGACGGCGGAGATGGACCCGTATGAACATTATCTGAGGTTTGATGAAGAATGGATCGGTTCTGATTGGGAAAGCTACTGGCTTTCGGCATTTGCCACCTTGAAGATCGATACCTTCAATGACGGATACTTTGCTACGCACGGCGTCCGCTTTGCCCTTGACAGCCGATATGTCTTCAAGGGGTATACCATCGATCTCGATGACAACCTGTATCATGCCGGCGACTACCCTGCCGTGACCAAGGACGGCGTGGTTCCGAGATACCTTTCGTCGCTCGCCACTTTCGAGGCCGCCATATCTGTCGGGGATAATTTTACGATTCTTCCGAAACTATATGCCGGATGGTACTGGCTGCCGACGCTGAAGAGTCCGGAAGAAATGACCGAAAGATGTTCAGACTATCTCAATCCCAAGCATGTCGTCACCATCGGCGGTTTCCTGCGGAACCGCTATACGGAGCGCCAGATTCCTTTCTTCGGTTTTCCGACCGGTTTTCGCGAGTGCCTGCCAGTCAGCACTTCCGGCCAGATTGACCTGCGCTATCGTTTCTTGGGCAAGAATTATATAACAGCCCGGAGCGGCCTTTACGTAGATGGTTACTCACTCAGACAGTTGCCTGAAATGGGAAGGTTCTGGGTTTTCGGTACCGAGTATTCCCGCCAGACAATGGTTGGACCTCTCAGGCTTGCCGTGCAATGGGGCAGACTCGTCGGATTGACCGCTTACGCCTCGGTCGGTTTTGAATTCTGACAGTTCCGATGATGCGCATCCGACATCTGCTGGGCTCTTTTTTTGCCGCCGCTTTTATGATGGTGCTGGCGCCGGCCGGCGCGTACGCTGACGATTTCAGGGTCTCCCTGACAGAGTTGCTGCCGGAATTGAAGCAATCCTACGAAGAGGCTTTGACATCTGATTCCCTTCTGGTGGACAACAGTGCCCGGCGTCAGGAATTGTCAGAAATCGTCCGGGCGGCAGACGAAGTGGCGATAATGCTGTATACCCAGCAGACGGGATTCGCTTTCGACATGGCTTTCGCCCTTGAGAAGGTCGGCGAGGTATATGATTCCTTCCGCGAGAAGGCAGGTCTTTCCGACAAGTACCTGATCGCTTCCCGATCGGGCCTGCGCCGGTATTCCCTGCTCAGCGAAACACTGAGGGATATGTACATGAGTCATCCGCTTGATTCCCTCCGGGTTACGGATTCGCTCCTGCAGGATCTCCCTCAGCTTGAGCCGTTATGGGAAGAGGATCCGGAGGAGAAGGCGGTCCTCGACAGCTGCATGATGTACACCGACTCGCTGACCGCATTGTTCGGGAGGTCCGTCATGCTCGCCCTGCAGGACAGCATCGTATACGCTGAGACGGGGCGTCGCCTGCAGCAGGCCTATGACTATGCCCAGGATAACTATGCGGAGACGCAGAAGAACATCTTCATCGGAGGGAATGTCAATGTGGTCAATATCGTCAGGAACTGGGACTCTTTCATATCGACAGTCAGGAACGACTTGAAAAACCGTTTCAGCGTTGATACACCGCCTGACGGCCGGGATGGTAAATCCATCGACGAACGTAAGCTCAGCGCTAAGAGCATTCCGAGATACGCTGTCATTTCCCTGTTCGCACTTCTACTGGCATTCTTGCTGGCCGCTGCTATCAATGCTTTTATTTTCAAGTTTGTACGCAATAGCAAGGCGCACGAGCTTAAGCCCATACTTTCCGCAATCTTTGCTATTCTCCTGTTTGTCGCCAGCATCATTCTTGTCAATACTGACCGCGGCGATCCGTACTGGCGTATGGCATACCGCCTGCTGAGCCAGTTCTTCTGGCTGACGCTCGCCATCTTCGTCTCCCTGCTGATACGCATACAGGGGAGCCAGGCGCGTCCTTCCCGGAACATCTATCTGCCCACCATGCTGCTGGCCTTCCTGAACATACTGCTCAGGGCAGTTTTCCTTCCGGCCAGCCTGGTGCCGCTCATTTTCCCTCCTGCGCTGCTCATTTTCATCATCTGGCAGTCCGGGGCAAACATCCGCTACCGTTCCAAAGTGGACCGTACGGACCTCCGCTACATGTGGGTTTCCGTGGGCGTAATGGCCGCCTCGTGCATTCTCTCACTCTCGGGCTATTCAATGGTGGGCGTACTGCTCCTGACATTCTGGACCTTCCAGCTGGCCCTGCTGCATACCATCACCACGATATACTATCTGATGAAGCGCTACTATGAAAACAGCGTGACCAGGCGCAAGGCCCGCTATCACGTTGAGAATCCTTTCCTTCCGATGGAAGACAAGGACGCTTTCATAGAGGTCACCTGGTTCTACGACCTGATCAGGATGGTCGTCGTTCCGATTACCATACTTCTGTCAGTCCTGCTCAGCATCCAGCTCACTTCCCGTGCATACCAGCTTTCACTTGCAGGGGCGGACATCCTGAACCAGCCGCTTTTCAGGCGTGAAGGGATGCAGAGTCTGACCCTTTTCAATATACTGCTCATCATCGCGCTCTTCTTCGTTTTCCGCTATCTCATCTATATTGTAAAGGCTATGGCAAGGCTCATAAAGATGCGCGGGATCATCGAGAGAAAGCATCCCGCCGAACTGCCCCTGAAGGAGTCCGATGTCAATCTTTCCCTGCCGAACGCCCTGTTTACACTGCTGGGATGGCTGATATACCTGATCATCGTGTTTTCAATCCTGCATGTGCCGACCAAGGCCCTGACCACGATAACCACAGGTCTGGCAGCCGGTATCGGTTTTGCTCTCAAGGACTTGATCAACAACTTCTTCTATGGCGTGCAGCTGATGGCCGGGCGCATCCGGGTGGGTGACAAGATTGCCTGCGACGGCGTGCGGGGAATCGTCAAGAGGGTAAGCTACCAGACCACCCTGGTCGAAGACGAGGATGGTTCGTACATCGCATTCACCAATACGGAACTTTTCACCAAGCAGTTCCGCAACCTGAGCAGCGGCAGGAACTATGAATTCATCAAGATTCCGGTCGGAGTCAGATATGGAACCGATGTGGACCGGGCGAGGCAGGTCATCCTGGATGCCCTCAAGCCCCTGATGACCCAGGACAAGGCGGGCAACGACATCGTGGATCCGACATTCCCGATCGATGTCCGTTTCGACGGGTTCGGAGAGAATTCGGTGCAACTGGTAGTGGCCCTTTATACCACCGTTGAAACGCATTATACATTCCCTGCGCGTGCCAAGGAGGCAATCTACAACGCTTTCCACGAGCATGGCATCGAGATACCGTTCCCCCAGCAGGATGTCTATATCAAATCCGTCCCCGACCAGCCCGTTTCCGATGGCGGTCAAAGTTGAAAACAACGGATGTTATAGGAATATTCGTCGATTGACAGAAACTGAGTCCGTGGCCGGCGGGCTCAGTTTCTTTTCAGCAGGTGCCTCAGCCTCTTCTTGATGTCTTCGAAGTTGGGGAAAGAGAGATGGCGACGGGTCTTTTCCGGGTGCATCTCGTCGAACTTGATGAGGATTCCGGCCTCGATGACGTCTCCGAATTCGTCGTTGATTCCGGCGCCGAACGACTTCATGGTAGGAGAGAGGTTCATGTAGGTGTTGACCAGGGGAGGGATGTTGACTCCCATCTGCTGAATCTCGCGTTTCAGGATCTTGTAATCGTTGCGGAAATCGTCTTCGGTAAAGAGATCCTTGAATTTCTTCGAGAATTTCATGCGTATCGGCTTTTTCGGGATCACCATGCGGTCGATGCGTCCGCGCAACCCGTTTTCCTTTATGCCGAAATGTTTGTTGAGAAAATAGAGCAGCATCTGCAGGCCCTCTTCGGGGAACGAGGGATATATGGTCATTTTCCCGAAGAAATACTCCATGCGCCCCTTGTAGAGCATTATCAGCCCGCCCAGCCCGTCGAACAGATTGTCGAGGGAGTAGAGGCTTTTCATGCCGTTTTCAGAACTCTGGTACTCGGGCCGGATAAATGAGCGGCTGAGTTCTATGGTCTTGAGGAATGCGTTGCGTAGGTAGCGTCGCGTGAAACGGAACAGGTGTGCTGACGGCATCAGCGGCTGGCCGAAACGGTCGTACATCACGTCGTCGCAGAGCACATAGCGGTAACCTCCGATTATGCATTCGGCTTCTGGATCCCAAAGGACCAGCTGCTTGTATTTGAACGCGGCGTCGAGGTCGAAGGCGTCGAGGTCCATGGATTTCCCCGTCCCGCCTCCGCCGTTGCGGAATGCGATCTCGCGAAGCCTTCCGATCTCGCGCAGAACGTTCGGCGCGCACTGGTTGTCTACGATGTACAGTTTGTTCCCCGCGTGATTGGTGTCGCGCAGGAATCGCTTTTCAGTCAGTTCCGCTTTCAGGAGTTCTTTCGGAACCGGAGCTATGATTTCTTCCATTTTCATGGTCAATCCTCCTTCTTGAGTTCGTATACTTTCTCCCGGACCAGCTCCGCCCATTCGGTGTCGCGCTTTTCGGCGGTGAAGGTCTGCCAGGGGATGGGTTTGCCGAAGACCATCCTGTAGGATTTGTGCTGGCATTTGTAGAGCTCGTCAGGAAGTGTCAGCATGGCGATGTTGAGCTTCAGCTTCAGGAAGTTGCGGAGTGAGTCGAGCCTGTAGAACCGTTTTGAGTTCTGTCCGCTGAACCAGACGGGAACGATGTCCCTGTGGGACATGCGGCTCTTGGTGATGAAGGTCTTCTTCCAGGGGAGATCCTGCACGATGCCGTCGATCTTGCGCGAGCAGAGCCCGGCGGGAAAGATGATGACCTGGCGGTCTGAGTTAAAGGCGTCGTTTATCAGTTTTACGAGATCGGTGCTCTGGCCGCCCATCTTGTTGACGGGGATGGTGTATTCCGCAATAGGTTTGACTGCCATCAGGAAATCGTTGGCCGGAATCACTATGTTGCCGTCGTACTTGCGGCCCACCTGGGCGATGACGCTCAACGCGTCGATGCCGCCCAGCGGATGGTTGCCGGCGAAAGTGAACCTGCCTGAATCAGGAATGTTCTCAAGACCTTCTACAGTGACGTGGACATCATAGTAGTCGGCGGCTTTTTCGGCGAATTCCACGCCCAGATATCCTTTGCTGAGATATCCGTTGAGGTGGTCCTGGTGTATGAATCTCTTGAGCCAGTTGATGATGAAGCGGGGAATCTTCTTTTCCCCGAACCGGCTTCTGACTATCTGGTCAAGGTCCAGGAGGACTGTTTCGTTTTTCGGCATGGTCCTGTCGTTTACGGAGTGTCACTTCCTGAAGAAATAAAACCAGGCGATCCACTCCCTGCGGATTCCCGAATCGGCATGTCCTATGGTCTTGTAGGAACCGTCCTGTACGGTGCCGTCGCTTTTGATGTGCCCGACAGTCCTGTAGGAGTCGTCCTGTACGGTGCCGTCGCTCTTGACGTGGCCGACTGTCCTGTAGGAGCCGTCCTGTATGGTACCGTCGCTCTTGATGTGGCCCACGGTCTTGTAGGAACCGTCCTGTACGGTGCCGTCGCTCTTTATATGTCCTATGGTCCTGTAGGAGCCGTCCTGGACCGTACCGTCACTTTTGATATAGCCCACGGTGCTGTAACTGCCGTTCTGCAGACGCTGGGCTGAAACGCCGGGTCCGGAGAAGAGCAGGGCCGCGGCAAGTATGAGAAACAGAAGACGTTTCATATGGCTTATGGTTTGGTTATGTCCACTACAAATTTCGTGAATACTCTGTTAATTGCCAACATTTATTAGTAAATTTGCAAGATAGGAAAGATAAGATACCCCAAGGGATGAAATATGACGTGTTTATCAGCTACTCGCGAAGGGATTCCGAGTGGGCTGAAAAGATTTGCGGAGCCTTGACCAGGGCGGGGCTTACATTTTTCATAGACAAGCAGGAGATAAAGGGCGGGTCGGAATTCACCGACGATATCGCCAGGGCGATCGACGGGTCGACCGTGTTCGTGCTGGTGGCCGGCAAGAGCGCCTATGCTTCCAAATTCGTGAATGCCGAATTCCTCTACGCGTTCAACCACAAGCGCAGCGGTACCATCATTCCGTATCTGGTCGATTCCTCCCCCATGCCCCAGAACCTGGAATTGTTGATGGGACCCATGAATCAGCTCAACAGCCGGGACCATTCCATCGAGCCCGTGCTGGTCGATGCAGTGAAATATGCCATAGTACACCCCGAGGCCGGTACAGTCAGTGGAAGGAAGGTCATGAAGAAGTGGCAGAAGTGGGGCATAGGCTCAGCCGTTGCCCTGATCCTTGCCGCCCTTGTCGTATTCGCCCTCAACCAGGTTTCTTCAAAGTCCTCGGCAATGCACGATCTTTCCAGGTTTGAGGCATATCTGCACCAGTCCGATTCCCTCGTCATTGCGGCCGACAGGATGAAGGACGCCGCCAATACCCTTGAGACCACCGGCGAACAGATCGCAAGCCTCAAGCAGGCTCTCCTCTGCCTCGACAGCTCCGAGGCGGTCAGGAAGGATTATACGGGAAGCGAGTTCGTCGCCCTGTTCAACCAGGATGCTTCGTCCCGCAGGGAAGCTGTCCAGTCGCGCTTGGATTCGATGTTCCGGGCATGGTCCTATTTCGCGAAGGAATCATACGATCTCTATCGGATGACGAAACGTGAGTCCGAGGCAAAGAATGCCCTGCAGTGCATCGACCTGGCACTGTCCATACATCCCGACTCTGAAATGGAAACAATAAAAAACAAACTGTCGATATGAAAAAACTCATTCTCTTCCTCATGGCGTTGCTGCTCGTGGCGGCGCCAGCCTTTGCGCAGAAATCGTTCGACATGCGCTATAACGAGGCGGTCGAGTATTACACACAGAAGCAATATGACCAGGCCATAAAGCTGCTGGAAGCCGCCAAGAAGAGCCCCGGCGTCACCAAGGACCAGATAGCGAAAGCCGACAGGCTTCTCGGCCAGTGCCGTTCCGCAAAGCAGAAACTGGGCGACCTCAATCTTTCGAAGGAGAACCTCATCGTATCGTGGATGGGACAGCGCGACAGCATCTATGTCACGGCCGGAAAAGAATGGTCCGTGACCTCGGCCCCCGAATGGTGCCGCACGCAGATCGAGTCCGACGTCCTCTTCATCGAGTCGTCTCCCAACATGAACGATGAACCACGTAAAGGTATCATCGAGGTTTCCATGGGGAAGCAGCGCAGCGCTTATGTGATGGTGACCCAGGAAGAGCGTCACGACGCCGTCAGGCTTGTCCAGATCAGGAGCATCCCTGAAAGGGCCCTCGTCTATATAGACCAGAATTCCGGAGTGCTCTCCGACCGTTTCTCGCTGCGCGAGGGAAAGCATACCGTGCGGCTCGAGAAGAGCGGCTATGAGAGGAAGGATACCGTCCTGGTGATCAGCCACAATACTCCCGACGAACAACTGGTGTTCAACATCGCCCTGGAACCGACCTTCGCGATGATATCCGTCAATATAGACCCCGAGGAGGGGTATACCTTCGACGGTGTTCCTACCCTTGACGTAGGTGGGAATCAGGTCAACCTGCGTCCCAGCACGGTGAACAATTTCAATCTTGACAAGGAAATACGCCACTACGAAGTATACGAGGGCAATGTCATCCCGCTTTATCCCGGCAATTACATCGTCCGTGCCGAGGCCCCCGGTTTCAAACCCGAAACCCAAAGCATCAGCATCGTACGCGGCCAGACCCAGACGATTAACTTCACGCTGAGGGCCATCTCGGGCAAGCTCGCCGTCCAGGACGCGGAGAATGCCAAGGGCGCTTCAGTCATGATCGACGGACGGATGGTGGGTGAAATCCCCTTCTACGGGATGGACCTCAAGACCGGCGAGCACGCGATGCGCGTTGAGAAGGAAGGTTTCCGTTCCGAAAAGATGGAGTATCACTTCATGATCGAGGAAGGGAAGGAGACGCTGATCAATGTCTCCATGAAACCTTTCGCCACATATCGTGTCACCACCGATCCCGCCTACTGCCGCGTCATCGTTGACGGGGAATATGCGGGAACGACGCCGATGAAGCTCGAACTGGTGGAGGGCGTCCACGCCGTCAGGGTTGAGAAAGACGGATGGTATCCCGTGGAGCGCGAGATCGAGACGAATTCGAATTCTCTCGAGAACGACCTGAACGTGACCCTTGCAAAGACCTTCCCCCTTCTTATCGCCAGTGATGTCGACAGCCTCCGCATCCAGGTGAGCAAGGGCATGGGAGATAAAAAGGTAATCTATGCCGAAGACGTCAAGACCCCCGGCACCGTGGCCCTGCCGCTGAGCAAATCCCCTTATCATCTGAAACTGACCCATGGCAATTACGATACGGCATATGACGGATGGTTCTGGTTTACAAAGGGTAACAGAGAGAGGCTCAAAGTGCTCTCATATTCGACGATGGGCTTCCAGCTGGTCGGCGGGAATCTCTATTTAGTCAAGCCAGCACCCTATTTCGGCGATACCAAACTCCACAAGGGATATCAGAGGATGTTCGATGCCTCTTTAGGAAAACTGAAGCTTTTCACAGGAATGACGACTTCGGTGCTCAAGGGTACCGCTTTCTGGGAGACGAATGCCAATGAGTCGATCGTATATCCCCAGACGAGCACCATGGGAGGAGACCTGGTTCCGGGAGGAGATTATTACAAGAACATCAAGTTCATTCCGGCCCTGTCCTGCCTCTTCCTCAACGAGGAGTTCCGTATCGGCGGCGGCCTGCACAACAATGCCGATTTCGCCTTCCTCGCCGCTTACACATGGTATCCTCCGTTGTACAAGATCGTTCCGTTCACCCACATGTCCGGTCACGATATTTTCCTCGGAGGGGAAATATCTTCGCGCATTCCGGTTTTCAATATGAATATCAAAGCCGGTATCCAGACTTTCTATGGCCAGGCCAATATATGCTATCCTGACGGTGTAATCAAGTCGTCCGGCAATCCTGACAAACGTTATCATTACGAACCCTATAAGGTTCCGTTCAACAATACGGAATTCGTCGTGACCCTCGGATTCACGCTCGGCGGCAAGGATTCCAAGGGTAACAACATCCTCAGGGTATTCTAGGGGCACTCTCCGGATGGACGGACTGCTGATGAATCCAGGGCTGCTCGCACTCCTCGTGGCGTGCGGAGTGGCCCTTTACATGTTTCTGACTCTGCGCCTCATCAGGCGTAATGCCCGGCTTCTCTGGATTCCCGCACTGGCGGTGGCGGTTTGCGCCACATTACTATATTGGACCGCGTACGGCCAGTCCGGAGCCGGAAACTGGTTTTCAAGGCTGGCGTTATCTGTTGTAGCTGCCCTTGACCTTTTCCTGTTCAAGGCGGTCTCGACCCTGGGAGGCCTGCTCGATTTCTTCTATGTGAAAGACTCGATGCCTGAGGCGCAGCAGATGGCCAGCCAGAGCCATCTGATCCTCCTGCAGGGACTTTTCCTCTGCGCGATGTGGACCACCTCAATATTGACCGTGTTCTTCTTCGCAAGGAGGCTTGCCAGCAGGCTTTGGCTCTTTTTCCACCGTCCTTCCCAGGCTCCGGTCCATATTTTCTTCGGCGATTATCCCCAGGCCGTATCTCTGGCTTCCGACCTTGCGCGCAAGAAGGAACGCCGTATTATGTTCGTCATCTTCCCCGTGGAAGACGTCCTTCCTGCCAAAGTCTCGGTCGCCCAGATGTTCCGGGGAGTAAGTACCGGAGCCGACCGGATGCGGAAGATACGGGATGTGATTCCCGGGGCAGTTGTCCTTTCTGCGAGAAGTCCGCTTGAGCAATGTCAGGGCCAGGACCTATTCCGCGAGATGGGCCTTTCCCGCCTTGCATCGTGGCTGGACCTCACTTCATCCTCCCTGTATCTTCTTTCCGACGACCCGGGAGCCAATATGTCCGCTCTGCAGAAACTGCCTCCCTGCAAGGCGAGGATCTATTGCCGGGCGGGACGCGAAGGTTTGAGCGAGAGTCTCGAACTTGTCTCCGACCATCAGGTGGTCCTGATCGACAGGTCTTTCCTCACTGTAAAGCAGATGAAAATGGACCCGGCGTTCCATCCCGTCCATTTCGTGGAGCGTGCTTTGGACGCTTCCGGAGAGCCTGAGGGCTGGGTAAAGTCCCCATTCCGGTCCATGGTGCTTGGATTCGGCGAGACGGGGCGCGGTGCGCTCTCATTCCTGTATGAGTTCGGCTCCTTTGTCGGCAAGGACCGCAATCCGGTTCCTTTCCATTGCGAAATCATCGACCGCAACGCCGGTTCCCTCGCAGGGACTTTCCGCATGGAGCACCCCGGCATTCCCGACGGCAGGATCGGGTTTACGACGATGGAAATCGGAAGCGAAGCTTTCTGGAACCATTTTGTCGAGGAACTTCCGAAACTGAACTACATCACTCTGTCGCTCGGCGACGACCAGGCCAACGTGCGGGTGGCGCTTGATATGATCAGCCAGATTTGCCGTGAGGGCAGCGGTAAACCGGCTCTGGTAATCAAACTTGAGGATCCCGCCAGGTACAGCAAGGTGATAGACTTCTATACCCGCAGCCTCGGAGTCTGCGGTATCCTTATCCTCGGCGGTCTCAAGACATGGACCGAGGAAACAATAATCGACGAGGCATATGGCCAGTATGCGAAAGCTTTCTATGAAGCCTATTGCCGGGCGGCGGATGGGGGAGCGTCATGGGAACGCCGCGCCGATTCCATCATGAATTCCGACGCATCCCCTCTCTGGAAGAAACTGGAATACCGCCGCAAGACAGGGCAGGATTATTCCGACTATCTGCACAGGCTTGAAAAAGCGGAACTCTGCCCCCGGAGTTTCATCGAGGATTCAGGAGCGGCTGATTCCATCCCTTCGACGTTTGAGGGGAGCCATTGCGACAATGCCCGATATGCCTCCGTATTGGAATATCTGGCGATAGGTGAACACCTTCGCTGGATGGCTTCGCACGAGATGGAGGGTTACCGTTACGCTCCGTCCAAGCGGGAAGACTTGAAAATCCATCCTGCCATGCTTGAGTATGGCCGGCTGTCCGATTCCACACGCCATTTCGACTGGATCGTAGTCAAGACGACCCTGCAGTTGCTGCACGGGGAGAGGCTCAAGGCAAAAACCGGATCATGATCATTTCCCTGACATATGACGAAATCAGCCGGCTGATCCGCGAGCGGAGCGGCCGGGAGATAGGCATCGGCTACAAGGATGCCGATACGCTTACGTTATCGTTCGAGGCGTCTATACCCATACCGATAATCTCGAATCCGCTGACCCGCAGGATGACTGCCGACATCCGCGTGGAAGAGTTCGCACCGCCCCGCGCCGTGCTTCAGGTCGATGCGGGGAAAGCCGGCAACATGGCCCTGGATTTCGCTTCGCGTATGATTATGGAGCGTCTTCCGGCCGGGCTCGTGGAGAGCATCTCCGGAGGCCGTATCGAGATGGATCTCAATGCAGTCCCCCGCCTGGAGTCCCTTTTCAAAAGGATTGAGGTCAAAAGCCTTACTTTTTACGGCAGTTCGCTCAGCCTCGAGGCGGAGATAAAATCAGGTTTCCAGCAGTGAAAATCATTACAGTCGGCCGGCATCCCCTTCTGGAGGATTTGAAACGTCAGTACGACAGGGCCCGTGCCGGCGTGGAGTCTTTCGATTCGTTTTCATTCCTGCCGGAGAACATATCCTGTGACGAAATAGTGATCCTGACCTCTCCCGACTCACCGGATGCGGCGGTTGGGGATATGACTGCGCTTTCGGGGCTGAAAGCGCTGGCCTCGCGTGTGAAGCCATCTCCCGACCGGACAGTGGTGCACCTGCTCCTTCAAAGCCAGGTTACCATGAGGATGCTACAGATGACCGGATTCTCTCCCGAGGTGGAGGCCGTGTTCGAGGTGTGGCCGTTTACCATGGAGGAGGCCTGGGCAAGGAAACTCCTGGTCCGCTTCCCGGGACTGGATCCGTCCCCATGGCCACCCCTGGACAGGGTCCCAATAGGTCCCGGTTCCCGCCGCAAGGTCCATCTCGTCATTTCCGGATTCGACGCGCAGGCCGAAGCTGTGGCCTTCCAGGCAGCCTTGTCGGCCCATTATCCGAATTACCGGCCGTCCGACAAAGTTCCTTTGAGGACGCGGATCACCGTTATCGACGAGGATGTCCGTTCCAGGCGCGACGCGTTCATTTCCCGCTATCAGCAACTGTTCGACAATTCATATTACAGGACCATAATACCTGCCGACGGCAGCTCGGAGTTCCACCGTCCGGTTTACAGCGGGCAGCGTAAGGATTTCGTGGATGTGGAGTGGGAGTTCGTGGAGGGCCGCACCGACCATCCCGTCATAAGGAAAAAGATATCCGGATGGGCCGTCGATCCGGACCGTATTTTGACGCTGCTTTTTTCCGGAGGAAACGATACCTCCAATCTCGACCGCGCCCTTTCCCTGCCTGAAGAGGTCTATTCCAATTCAATCCCGGTCTTTGTCAGGACGCTGGGTGCCGGTTGGGCTGAAGCGCTCGGGCGCAATCCCAGATACGCCTCGGTCCATACATTCGGAATGCCTTTCAGTGGATATGACGTGTCGCTTCCGCTGGTTCGGATGGCACGCATGCTGAATTATTTCTACTCATGCAGTCTGGCTGGAGAGGGGGTTCCCACATCGATTCCCAGGGACCGTGTCTCGCGTGCATGGCGTGAGGTGTCATCTTTCAGGATGAGGCTTTCCAATGTTTTCAACGTGATGAGCTTCTCCTCCAAGATGCGTTCGCTGGGGCATGAGAATGACAGGATCGACAGGTTTTACGCCCTTACCCGAGAAGAGGTCGTCTCACTTTCGGAGACCGAGCACAACCGGTGGAGCGTAGAAAGGCTTCTCATGGGAAGCCGTCCCTGCACCGATGCCGAAAAGGAGGAGATACGGGCCTCCATCGCAGCCGTCATATCTGCAAGGAAAGCAGGAGAGGCTCTCCCGGAAGACCTCAAGCGGACCTATAAGCAGCGTAACGTACACTTCGATCTCTGCTCCTATGATGAACTTGAGGCCGATGCCACCGGCCGCGACGTGCGGGAGTACGACTACGACCTCACGGCCGCGATCCCGTTGATAATGAAGTGTTATTTCGACGAGTACGGAAATGGCTGAAAACTCCTGCTACACCCTGCGTTTCCTGCACTCCGACAGGATGCACGGCGCCGGCGAGCGTGTAATGGCCTCGTCGGCAGACATCCATGTCGGCCAGCGGCAGGACTGCGAGGTGAGGCTGGAGAATCCCACCGGGTTTGCTGATGAGCTGATAGCTGTTATAAGGCCTTGCGGGGTTGTCCCCGGCTGGCAGATAGTCGCGGTTTCCGCTTTCATCCCCCTGCTTGTCAACGGCGCCCCCGTCGATGTGGTACATTATCTGTCTGACGGCGACCGCATCGGATTCGAGGGTCTGGGCCAGGAGCTCCTGTTCCATATATGCAAGGAGGATTCCCTCCATGCCGGGGAGAGTGTCAGGATGATGCCGCCTCCTTCATTCCGCGTGGCGCTTGCTTTCCTGATAGCTGTACCGCTGATCCTTTTCGGGATCCTGGGAGGAGTGCTGATACGGTCCAACCGGGCCGAGAAACGGCTTTCCGCCCTGTTGGAGCAGGCTGCAGGCTCTGTCTGGAAGGTGTCAGTCGATTCGGTATACTATGTCATGCATACCCCTTCCGGAGAGACAAGACTACGGGCATGTTCCTACATTGGAGAAGAGGGACAGGCCCCTTCAGGTACCGCTTTCATAACCGTGGATTCAACCGTATTGACGGCCAGGCACTGCATAGAGCCCTGGATAAACGACATATCTGTCTTCGAAACCGATCCTGACAGTATAGTGTCTCTACCTTCACGGTGGGCACTCGAAGCGGAGACTTGGAACCAGCTGCATGCAGGTGATACAAGTTTCAGTGTCGTAGGACGCTGCACCCTGAGCCGGGGAGAAGGCTCGGCTGAAGAGTCCCTGGCGACTTTCCTTTCCTCGGATTTCCGTTACGATCCCTCGCGCGACGACATAGTTGAGTTCGGCGATTTCAACCGTGAGTATTACTGGCGGAGCCTGATGCAGAGGCATGGGCGGTCCGACATGATGCTGGGTGACATCGCTTCGGTCAGGGGACCCGTGCCCGGAACACTTGTCCTGGTTCCTTCCGATGAGCTTCCGGGGCTCCTTAAGCCCAGGACCGGCCTCTATTTCATGGGTTATCCGGCCTATCAGGTTTCAGGTTTCGAGCAGACGGAAGGGACGGTGCGCAGACAGTATTCCGAAGGGGAGATGATCGCCCATGACGGGCGGCTTACACACGGCTATTCCGGAGGCCCCGCCCTGGTCCTGCGCGATGGCGGGCTGTGTGTCGCAGGGATCATTTCCGTGATTGACGGCGCGGGCGGCGAGCGGATGTATTCGGTACCGGTTTCAGAAGCGGGAGGAAGATAATGGAAAGATACAGCAGAATAGCGTTGATAGGCCGTGGCCGTGACAATGAAGTCTGGTCGGCGATAGACCGTGATTCGGGTGGGGTGGTCGCCCTGAAGATATTCTCCTGTGATGACGCCTCCCGTGCCCGAAAGCTGTTCGAGGCCTGTTCGGGATTCGAAAATCCCTGCCTTTTGCGTCCGCTGCGGCATTTCGTCGACGAAGGCCGTCCGGTACTGGTCCTGCCTCTGTGTACCGGACGCTCTGTGGACGGTCTGGCCGGCTATCTTTCAGAGTCATCGCTCTGGCGGCTGCTCAGAGATGTTTCCGGCGCACTTGCCGCAATCCATGCGGGAGGGGCGGCCCATCTCGAAGTCAATCCTTCCCACATAATGCTCTCCGGTGACGGCAGGTTCATGCTGTCCGGTTTCGGGAGATGCGGTACATCTCCGTCAGGCTATATGTTCGATGCACCTGAACAGGCGGCGGGCAAGGGGTCGGCCGAAAGCGACATATGGTCGCTCGGCGCCGCCGCATTCAACCTGATGCTTGGTACATATCCCTTCAACGGCATGGGCGGCCGTAC
Source organism: Bacteroidales bacterium (assembly GCA_017430365.1). Taxonomy (GTDB): domain Bacteria; phylum Bacteroidota; class Bacteroidia; order Bacteroidales; family UBA932; genus Cacconaster. Next base: position 102,110 of record JAFRNC010000009.1, read on the forward strand.
CCAGCGGCCTGATTCGCCGCTTCCTTTCATGCGGCAGTCACTTCCCGAACTGAGCGGAACCGTATGCCGCTGCCTTTCCTTCGATCCGGCATCGCGACTTACCGCATCCGGATTGTCGTCCGTTTCCGAAAGGAATCTGGAACGTCTGCTTTCATCCAGGCCTTCGCGCCCCCTCAGGGAGAACTCCGCCGCAAAGCCCGCCACGTTCATGGCGGGTGATTACTGGCCGGATCCCATGATACCTTCGCAGCAATGAAAAGAACCGCGGTGACGCTTGCCATGATCCTGCTGCCCCTGCTGCTGTCCGCGCAGGGCATCGGTGACCGTGAACTGCGACGGCTCGTCGAAGACGTAAGGTTGCTGCGCAGCGCAGACGAGTCAGTCTATGAAGATGTCTTCCGCCGCATGGAGGCCGACCTCAGCTGGACTCCGATGAACGAGACGGGCCCGCTGCAATCTTCCGAATGTCCTCCTTCCGAGAGAATAGGACGATTCAAGCTCAACAGGATTCTTTCCAGGGCTGATGCAGGGAGGAAATATGTCTCCGCGCACGGGAACATGCTCAACGGCGAGGATGCCAGATACAACTATTCCCTGTATGAGCGTTCGGTCAGGGGAAACTCGGAGGTGACCTACCGCTTCAAAGGACGGGAAGGAAGCCAGACCTTCGTCCTGGTCCCTTTCGAATCCGGCAATGCCTTGTCGGCCGTACTGGAAGCTGAAGGAATGGAGCCCGTTCCTTTCGTTGCTGACGGAGACCTGCTCGTAGCGGAATTCTCCTCAAGTGAACTGAGCCGTGACAGGGTGCTGTCCATAACCGTCACCAACAGCTCCGCCGCGGGTCTCTCTTTTGTTTTGCTCAACCACAATGCGGGCAGGAGATGAAAATGCTGTGCTTATATCCGACTGTTATCCTGCTGACCGCTTTCCTGTTCTTCCAGGCAGGGTCCGGCCCTGATGCGGATGCTGAATTCAGACAGCATCTCAGGGCCGTAGTCAGCGAAGGCAACCGCCAGTACGACCGCGGTTCGCGTCCAGGCATAATGAGGATGGCGGATTCCCTGGCAATGCTCCTGGATGGGCGGAGCCGTGCCGGAATGCTGGATCCGTCAGACTCCCTGGAGTTTACCGCGGATCTGAAGAAACTCCTTGCCGACTGGCATTATGAGAACAGCTACGACGTACCGGCATCTGCCGATTCTGCGGAAGCCCTATTCAAGGAAGCGCTTCATATCTACGACTCCAACGGATTTTTTTCAGGGCACCTGCAATATGCTCCTGTCATACACCGCGAGCTGGCTCAGCTCTACTACAAGGAGGGCGACTATTCCTCTGCCCTTGGGCACACCGCCGCCGCCCTTGAACTGTACAGCCGGGCTTTCCAGAACGGGGAATTCGGGCCGTCCGATCCGGAATACAACACCTATCTCGACCTTTCCGCCCAGATGGCTTTCTGCCGCGCGCGTATGGGGGACCATACAGCCGCGCTGGCGCTGATTGATACCGTGCTGGGCTCCTATCCTTCAAAGGGAGACAACTATTATGAAACCTTGCGCAAAAAAGGCAAGATATTGATGCTTTCCGGCAATCCGGCCATTCGGGACGAAGCCGTCCGCTGCTACAGGGATTATTTCCTCTGGCAGAAGGAAAGGGTCTCCGGCTTGCTCTCCGGTATGGATGCGGAGGACCGGGAACTGTACTGGATGCGCATGCGTCCCTTCATGGCGGACTGCTATCAGACCGAAGATTCGGATCCGGCCTTTCTCTTCGATGTGACCCTTTTCTGCAAAGGGCTGCTGCTCCAGCTTGGCAGGCTCGCCGGGTCCGGTCCTGCCGGAGATTCGGCTGTCAGCACTCTTCGATACTCCTGGAAGGATATACGGAGACGCCTCGGCAAGGAGGCCTGTGCCATCGAATTCGTTCAGTACGAAGCGGGCGGAGAGACGCGCATGGGGGCGCTTCTGCTTCGCGGTGACGGCTCCCCCCGCTGGGTGGGGATGACCGCTCCGGAAGAGTTCCTGGCGTCCGGAACGGGAGGCATCACGAACAGGGATCGCATTTTCTCAGCCGATCCGCGCTTGAAAAACGAACTCTACGGCAGCGGTGAAACGGCCTCAATGCTTTGGAACGACTCCCTGCTGCGTGAGATAGGGGATTGTCGGAAAATCTATTTCGCGCCTGACGGGTTCCTCCACCAGATTGCCATGGAATATATCCTGCCTGAGCAGTTGCAGGGCCGTAGTTTATACAGGCTTACATCCACGCGGCGCCTGATGGAGGACGGTACTGTCAGGACCGGTTCAGCACTCGTGATCGGTGGTGTCCTGTATGAGGGAGAGGGTGAGAAATCCGGCTCCGTAACGACATTCGAAAACGATACGGCGGCTTTCCGCCATATGCGCGACAGTTACGCCCGCTTCACCTATCTGCCCGGAACCCGGTCCGAATGCGATTCGGTCATGGCGGGACGCCACTCTGACGCGGATACCCTGCTTATGGGGAATTCCGCATCCGAAGAGGCTTTCCGCTCGCTTTGCGGAAAGTATCATCTTCTGTCCCTGGCCACTCACGGATGGTTCAGGGCGGCTGAAGTCCCTCAGGGGACTGACCTGAGGCCATGTCTTTCCGACGGTTCGCTCTCGCAGAGCGTCCTTGCCCTGGCCGGGGCGGGCCGCAACATCAGGGACGGCTCCTTCGACATCTCCCGCCTCGACGGACTCCTTTCCGCGCAGGAACTCTCGCAATGTGACATGTCGCAGGTGGACCTTGCCATCCTTTCTGCATGCCAGACAGGACTTGGATACGTGACAGCCGACGGGGTGTACGGCATCCAGCGCGGGCTCAAGAATGCCGGCGTAGGTGCGATTATGGTCAGCCTGTGGAATGTGGACGACCGTGCATCTTCAAGGATGGTTGCCATGTTCCACCGCAACCTGGCCTCCGGAATGAAACCCGGCGAAGCTTTCAGGTCTGCCCGCAACGAACTTGCAGCCTCAGCGGCGGTGTCTTCCAGAGTGACTTTCAACGCCGGGAGGCTTGCCGGGGAATTGGAACCTGTGCGGGAGGATTATGGCGAGCCGAGGTTCTGCGACGCTTTTGTATTGATTGATGTAATAGAATGAAACAGATATGAAGAGAATTATTGCTGCCCTGTCCGTTATCCTGCTTGCGCTTCCGCTATCCGCCCAGAGAGGCGAAAAACCCGACAGCTGGGAAGTTCAGGTCAATACCATGGACGAGGGGAAACGCCTCATGATCACGGAGATGGTGGAAAAGATGCAGGCCGCAGGCGGTGCGGAGAGGGGTCTGGTCTTGGACATGCTGAAGGCCTCCGGATACGGCCTGGTCACGACCGCCATAGAAATCGTGGCCGGAGAAGTGGTGAATCTGGCAAAGTACCGTTCGAACCAGAAAAAGCAGTGGATGCAGATGATAGAGAAGGAGTGCAACTATACCGACAGCCTCTCTTCGATACAGGGCCTCAAGGACTTCTATTCCGAGACATCGAGGTACGGCGCGCTCGACCCTTCCAACATGAATTTCGACGGAATTACCATCCGGGGCGTCAAGGACGGGCATGAAATGCTCTATCTCTCATGCCGCATCGACACCACCCGGCTGGAGGAACTGTTCCAGCACAGCAAATTCCACCTGATGCTGGATACGCTCTCCTTCAACCCTTATGAGTGCCATCTCCCGAACCTCAGCGCCAACGGCATCAGGCTCCGTGGCGATTCGGACAGCGGGCGCGACAACAGTTTCTCCTTTGACGAGCGGTCCAATCTGCATGTCGGGATAGACCTTACGCTCACTTCTTCCTGGATCAACGAAGCTGTCATGGTCCAGCGGGACGTGGAGCTTGGACAATTCAAACTCGAGGTGGAAATCCCCGCCGGAGTGCAGGTGTTTACCTATTCGCGTGCCGCTATAGATGAGAACCGCCGCCGTATGGCCGCAGACCCTACCCTCAAACTGGACACCCGTTACCTGCAGATGGAAGGTGAGTGCTTCGTGGTTCCCCGCTCTTTCATGCCGGTAAGCGGTACCGAGCGTATGTGGGGCACGGGAGAGTACAACATGAAGGTCAAGTTCCGCGAGAGCTGCCGTTTCCTCCAGGACGCAAGCCGCAACGAGAAACTCAAATACTGGCATGAGGATTACAAGAGGTTGCGCAAAATGCAGAAAAAAGGGAGCGCATTCAACGATTATTTCCGTACCTTGTGGAGCCAGAACGGTGACAAGATCGTGAAGACCGTGGTAAAGCAGGGCCTGACTACCGGTGCTTCCGCCGCCGGGCTGACCGGTCCTTCTTCAGCGAGGAAAACCGGCGGCGATTCCGGGACTCCTTCAGGGACGGCCGGGACGCCCCCGGCAAACAAAAAAGGAGACAAATGACGATGGATGACAAAAAGACCACACAACGCATCAAGGTGACATGCTATGACACCGACGTGTCGCATTACCTGAAGCCCGGAGCTTTCATGGACCTGGCCCAGGAGATCGCGTATGTTTCGGCTGGGAAACTGGGATTCGGCTATGACGACCTCAAACGTGTCGGAACGGCCTGGGTCCTTTCCAGGATGCATGTGGAGTTCCCCTCCATGCCGCGCTGGAACGACGTAGTCGAACTCCAGACCTGGCACAAGGGCTTCTCAGGTCCTTTCTATGTAAGGGATTTCAGGATGACCGGGGCTGACGGGAAGCCAGCCATCCTTGCAACTTCCTCATGGCTCATAATAGACATGGCCACCCGCAGGCTCATGCGCAGGGAACATCTGGCAGACAAACTGCCGCTTGATACCGAGTGTCACGACAGTGCGGTCGACGAGCCTTGCGGCAAGGTCGTTATGCCCCTTGAAGGGCTTGAAGAGGTTTCCGAGCACAGGGTAGCCTACTCCGATGTCGACATCATCGGCCATACCAACAATGCCAGGTATGTGGTCTGGGCGATGGACTGCCTCGATTTCAGGGATACTTCCTCCCGGAGAGTCCGGTCCCTGAGCATAAACTTCAACCACGAAACCCTTCCCGGTGAAACCGTTGAACTGTTCCGCGCACCCGTTGAGGGGGGCTGGAGAGTCGAGGGGCGTGTGGGAAATGTCTCCTCATTCTGTGCCGAGCTCCTGCTAGAGTAACCCTGCCACTGTCTCGTAGAAATTCTTGCTGATGGGGATCGGGGTGATTCCCGGAATGTTTAGTTCCGCGACGATGAATCCGTATTTGTCCTTGCGGAGCACTTTCACATGTCTCGGATTGAGGAAATATGACCTGTGGCAGCGGACTATTCCCCTCTCCGTCACGACAGGCTCCACGCTCTTGAGCGAGTTGCGCAGTGAAAACTCCTTTACCGATCCAGCTTCCACGTAATAGATCCTGACATAGTTGATCTCCGCGTGCAGATAGAGTATCTGGGCGGCGTCGATGGCCAGTTTGAACCGGCCGTGTTCGTCGTTGAATTTGACGAGAGCCTCCTCCTCGACCGCCGGAGATTTCATCATCTCCTCAATCCTTGCATCTTCCTCCTGGATTATATGGTAGAGGATATGGAATGCATATACGAAAACAAGTGAGAAGAACAGAATCCTGAAACAATAGGAGAATGCTCCGAAATAGGTGATTGCATCCTGCTTGAAGAGCCAGCTGTACAGGGCTGCGAAAAGGGCTGCAAAGGCAATCTCCCCGATGCACCATACGGCATAACGCCACCAGAGGGTCCTCTTTCTGGCGTAGGTGAAATGATAGACGGTACGGGATATTGCGAGGCATGCCATGGTGACTGCCCCGATCATCACTATATGGAAACTGCTGTCGAATCCTCCGGCGGTGTAGAACGACTTTACGTCGAAAGGTGTGTAGAACATCAGGAATCCGATCAGGAACACGGCAAAGACCGGGGCAATGAGCAATTCGGCCCAGAAACTCTTCTCTATCTTGACATAACCGTCCATGGAACGAGTTGGAAAAAGGGTGTGATTAAAAAACAATTCTTGATTTTCATCCCAAAAATAGGCCATTTTTTCTGCCAAAACAACTTTTTACAACCACAGATGCGGTTTTTTTCACAACATCAATGATTTTTGTCTGAGCCGGATTATCTTTGCCGTGCAAAAATGACATGCTGTATGAAGAACCCCGAGATCAAACACTATCTCACCCGATTCGAAGAGGTAACGCTTGCTAAATGGGAAAGGCAGGCGATGAGCGATTTCCGCGGCCGCGACTACACCTATGTGGAGGTTGCATCCCAGATAATGCGCCTTCATCTTTCTTTTGACAGCCTGGGAATCGCAAAGGGAGCGCATATCGCCCTGTGCGGAAAGAACTCCGCCCATTGGGGGATGGCTTTCCTTGCGGTTGTAACCTACGGCGCCGTCGCAGTTCCGATACTGTATGACTTCACCCCCGAAGCGGTGATGGGCCTTGCCCTTCACTCCGATTGCGACCTCATCTTCACTGACGCGCGCACTGCGGCAAAACTTCCTCTCGGGAAAGCCGGGCGCCTGAAGGCGATCGTCAGCATCGACGATTATTCATGCCTGTGGGCTCCCGATTCCGGGGCGATGACTGCAGTAAACGGTGCCGAGGTCCTTTTCAACACCGCGTATCCCGCCGGTATCCGCAAGTCGGATGTCCATTTCGCAAAAGACGATCTCGATTCCCTGGAGGTCATCAATTATACTTCGGGAACGACCGGGGATCCGAAAGGGATCATGCTTACCGGCCGCAATCTCAGCACGAACGTCCAGTATGCCCTCGAGGCAATCAAGGTCACGTATGACGACGATTCCATATCCATGCTGCCTCTCGGCCACATGTATGGTATGACCTTCGAGTTCCTGTACACCTTCTGCGGCGGCAGCCATGTCCATTTCATCAGCAAAGCCCCGTCTCCGACCGTCCTTATGGCGGCCTTCTCTGAAATCAGGCCGTATATCCTCATTACCGTCCCCCTGGTGATAGAGAAAATCATCAAGGGAAAGGTTATACCCGTTCTTGAAAAGCCGGCTGTCAGGTTCCTGACCTCGATACCCGGAATCAGGAAAGTGTTCTACAGGATGGTGGGCCGTAAGGTGCTCAATGCCCTTGGCGGAAGGGTCCGCGAGATTCCTATCGGCGGAGCCCCGCTCAACCGCCGCGTGGAAGAGATCATGAGGAAGATAGGCCTTCCCTATGCCGTCGGTTACGGAATGACCGAATGCGCCCCTCTGGTAGCCTATTCTCCTTTCGACAAGGCCGTGCTCGGGTCATGCGGACAGCCGATATCGAAGTATGAAGATTTGCGTATAGATTCTCCCGATCCCGCAAATGTCGCAGGGGAAGTGCAGGTGCGCGGTACCAACGTAATGTTGGGTTATTACAAGAATCCCGAGGCCAACGCGGCAGCCTTTACCCCGGACGGATGGCTGAAGACAGGGGACCTTGGAGTGATTGACGCCAATGGCAACGTCTTCCTGAAGGGCCGGAGCAAATACATGATCCTTACTGCGAATGGCCAGAACATTTATCCGGAGGAGATAGAGCATCTGGTGAACGCCATGCCGTGCGTAAGCGAATCCGTGGTAATCGGCCGCGGCCATGCTCTAGTGGCCCTTGTATCGCCTGACGCCGATCAGGTCGGTGCGCTCGCCCCCGGCGAGACGCTCGACATAGTGATGGCGCGCAACCTTGAGCATATCAACGCCCAACTGCCGTCTTACAGCAGGATATCAAAGATAGAGATTGTGGAGGGCGGTTTCGAACACACCCCTAAGCAGTCTGTCAAGAGGCAGAACCTTTCGTAATCGTCTCCCTGAACTGGGAAGGGGTACACCCTTCATTCTTCTTGAAGAATCGTGTGAAGTAGGACTGGTCGTCGATGCCTACGGCCGCCGCTATTTCGGAAACCTGGAGGACTCCCTGTTTCAGCAGTGATTTCGCAAGGTTGAGCCTGGATATCTCTATCCAGTCCATGGCTGAGTGGCCGGTGTGGCTTCTGACCAGCCTGTTGAGGTAATTCGGGGTTATGCAGAGTTCTTCGGCATAATCGGAAACCTTCGCCGGCTTGCGGTTCCTGTCGAACAGGCGCTCGAGGAATCTGTTCACAATCGCGTTGCCGGGGTGTGTTTTCTGGACCGGCAGCCGGCAGAGGAAAAGGTCGAGGGCGCTGGTTACCTGGGCGAAATCCCCTTTTTTCCATGCTTTCAGCATCACTTCCAGAAGTGAAGCGGTGAAGGCGGCCTCTTCAGGACTGAATGTCTGAAGGATGGGGTGCGGGTCATGCAGGCACTCGTAGGAGACATCCTTGGGTGCAAGTATTGAAAAACCGCACTCATAACTGTAGTTTTCCTTGAAGTACAGGACTCTGAAGGGGATGTTCCTCGGTATCATCACCACCTGGCCGGCTTTGCAGAGGAAGGGCTCACCTTCGATCTCCAGCAGTATTTCCCCCTTGATAAGGAAAGCGAACGAGAAGAAGGGAAGAACGGTCTGAGGGACTTCGGAAACGTCGAAATAACCCACTCTCTCCTCTTTCCGTATGGAGAAACGGAATGAGGAGAGATCTTTCGCGGTATTCCAATATGGTTCTATGCGGGACATCTTTTATGCTTCGGGTACTTCGGTGTCATCCACCGGGGTTTCTGGAGCGATGATGGTATCCGCTTTCTTGGAGAAGAAATCGTACATGACACCTTCGACGGCGACCATGATCGCGCCTAAGACGATGGCTGCCAGGAAGCAGAGTACGATACCGGCTTTCGGGACAAGGGCCAGGAGCGCACAGATGAGGCCGATGCAGATGGCGCATATGAGCTCGAGGGCGAATATCCGCCACTTGTTTCCGTAAGTGGTGTCGTAGCTCAGTTTGAGCGATTTCAGGGGCGAGACATTCTTGTCGAGGTAGAAATAGATGGCGAAACCCCATGCGATGCTCATGACTAGTGCAGGGAAGAACATGAAGAACATCGAAACGGTGATGCCCATGTAGAGAAGCCCGAGCAGCAGGAAGAAACCGCTGAGACCCTTGAAATTGTCTTTGGCGAAGATAGCGGTGGGATCTACCTTCTCGCCGCGGCCGACGGCTATGACGGCTTTATATAGACCGATGGTCGTTCCGACGTTGAGGTAGGGGATCCAGAAGGTCAGCGCATAAAGGATGACCATCACAAGCAGGGGCAGAAAATTCCTGAGACCATAACGGACGCCTTCCTTGATGGTCTCCATGATGTCGAGTTTCTCTGTGGTCATGGTTGTAAGGTTTTATTGGTTTATGTTTTCTGCAAATTTATAAATATTTATTGAAAAACAATAAATATTTAAGAAAAATTAATCAATCAGCACGCGTTTGACGCGCCGGGGCACCGATGTGAAGATCTCGTAGGGGATGGTGTCGAGTATCCTGGCCAGGTCTGCGGCTGTGGGGTTCTCGCCGAATATGGTCACTGTATCGCCTTCCTTGCAGTCTATTCCGGTCACGTCGATCATGCACATGTCCATGCAGATGTTGCCGAGGGTGGGAGCGAGTTTTCCTCCGACTTCGAAACTGGCGTTGCCGCAGCCGAGGTGCCGGTTGATGCCGTCGGCGTATCCTACACACAGAGTGGCCGAGCGCGTGACGCCCGAGTGAAGTTTGCCGTGGCGGCCGTAGCCTACGGTTCCGTCTTCGGGGAGGAGGTCCTTGATCTGGAGGATGGGGCAGCGGTAGAATGCGGCAGGTTTGAGATCCTTCGAGCCGGCGGCGCTGATTCCGTAGATTCCTATGCCCAGGCGGACCATGTCGTACTGGTACTGGGTGAACCTTTCGATTCCCGCGGAGTTCAGGACGTGGCGGATCGGTTTGTAGGGGAGCGATTCCATGATCCTGGTGCTCAGCTTTTCGTAGAGGGCGATCTGCCCGAGCGTGAATTCATCGTGCTGCGCCTCGTCGGAGGCGGCAAGGTGGGTGTAGAGTCCTTCGAGGTGGATTTCCGGACTCTCTTTGACGAAATCAATGAGTTCCTGTATCTCCCGCTCCATGAAACCGAGCCTGTGCATGCCCGTATCGATGTTGATGTGTACCGGATAGTCGCGGCGTCCGAGTTTGCGGAGTTCTCCGCGGAGCCTGCGCAGGGCATAGATGTCAGGGATGCCCGGTTGAAGGTTGTACTGGATTATCTCGGGATAATCTTCAGTGCCTGTAGTCAGTACCAGGATGGGGAGGGTGATGCCGGCCCTTCGCAACTCGACCCCTTCACTAGGAAGGGCGACTCCGAGATAGTCAGCTCCGAACTCCTCCATCTCCATTGCAAAGGGGACGGCTCCGTGTCCGTAACCGTTGGCCTTGACCAAAACCAGAATTTTCGTGCTTGGTTTGAGGAGTGAACGAAAATGGCGATAATTGCTCTGAATGCCGCTGCGGCTTAGTTCAAGGCGGGCAAGAGGAGTATTTTGTATCATTTTAGTCGTGATTTATCATACAAAAATAGATAAATGACGACAATGTTGTTTTCACTTTTTCAAGTTTTTTTACTATAGCATAACATCAGGTTCCGGGTGTATGTCACGAGCCCGAATCCCTGAGCCAGAATGACCACGGGATCGCGGCGGATGATGCCGTATGCAAGTATCGCAGCGGAGCCGGCGATGCTGATGATCCAGAAACCGGCCGGAAGGAGAGACTCGCCACGGCGGGCTGAGAAAACGGCCTGGTACAGGAACCTCAGCGAGAATACGATCTGGCCGGCGGTGCCGAAGAGAAGGAGGCTGCGCGGAATGTCGCCGTTCCTGAAGAGAGTGTCGGCGACATTGCTCCAGTCTGCGGCCATGTGGCAGAGCGCCGCTACGGGAACCGCCATGAGAAGTATTATCACGGGAGTCTTCCATTTCCCGATCCTGTTCCACAGGCCCTTCGCCCCCATGTTCCATATATAGGCGTAATAACCGATGACCTGCCCGAGCATCAGGGCGAAATCCTCACGAAGCCATCCGTAGATGAAAAAGATCAGTGAGGCCGCGAGGCTCAGCACCCAGAAGACGGAGGGATTGACCACTTTCCGTGCCTTCTCGGAGAGAACCCACTGCACGAGCATCCTGGCGGAGAAAAGTCCCTGTGCCAGAAGTCCGAGCGAGTAGATCCAGATATTGTCCATCAGTCGAGGTTGCCGCCGTCTATGCGGTAGTCAATATAGCGTTTCTTCATCCAGCGGAATGCGAAACAGTCGTTGAAGGGGCCCCAGAGACGGTTGAAAAGGTGATACTTAGCCTTTCCGGCAGTGCGGGGATAGTGCCTGACCGGAATCTGCATGACCCTGCCGCCGGCCATCTGTACCAGGGCGGGGAAGAAGCGGTGCATGCCGGTGAAGATCGGCAGTTTCCTGGCGCATTCGGTCTGGAACACCTTGAGTGGGCATCCGGTGTCGGAAACGCCGTCATGGGTCATCATCCTGCGCCATCCGTTGGCTATCTTCGAGGACACCCGCTTTACGAAACCGTCGTTGCGCGTCACCCTTATCCCGGTTACGAGCTGATAGTCTGCCGCATGGGGGAGAAGCAGGTTGAAATCGTCCGGATCGGTCTGGAGGTCGGCGTCGATATAACCGGCGTATGGAGATTCGCAGGCGTCGAAGCCGGCCTTGAGGGCTGCGCTCAGGCCGCAGTTCTTTTCGAAAGCCAGATAGTAGAAGTCCCTGTGCCTTCTGCAGATTTCGGAGAGCATCTCTTTTCCGCCGTCGGTAGAACCGTCGTCAATGAACAGGACGCAGGCCGGTTTCATCGAGGAATGCTCCAGATAGGCTGACAGTTTTTCCCCGAGACGCTCAAGATTCTCGCGCTCGTTGAAGACGGGTACGATGATTGTAAACTGATACGATGCAGTGGCGTTCATACGGCGGATGTTCTGCGAAAACCGTGCAAAGATAGGATTTTGTTTTTGGAGAATTCAATAATAATATGTAATTATGTAATTTGAAACGGGTTCAAGGAGTCTGGATGAAACGGTTTTTGACAATGCTCATCGCCCTTGTGGCGTTCACGGTACAGCTCTGGGCCGTGAAGGCCTGGCCATATCCCGTGACCGTCACGCAGCCCGACGGCACGTCGCTGGTCATCAGGATACACGGCGACGAGAACCGTTCATGGACGACCCTGGCCGACGGCAGGCCCGTGTTCCAGGATTCCGACGGATTCTGGCGCGTGACCGACTCGCTCCCCTCCCCGGAAGGGATCCGCAAGAAGCTCGACCCGGAAGGGGGAGCCATCTCCATGTTCTTCGCCACCAAATCCCCTGTCCGCGTGAGGACGATCGTGATACCCGTTCAGTTTGCTGACCGCAAATTCACGGTCCCCTCACCCCGCGCAGCCATCTACAACCTGTTCAACCAGCAGAACTACAGGGAGAACGGGGCTACCGGCAGTGTCCTGGACTATTTCCGCGACAATCTCGGGGGATACGGCAATTTCACTTTCGACGTCTGCGACGTGGTGACCCTTCCCGGCGAAGTCGCCGTGTACGGGGCCAATGCCGGCGGAGTCACCGACCGCAACATCAAACAACTTGTCGTCCATGCCTGCGAGGCCGCCGACAGGGCGGGAGTCGATTTCTCCCTCTATGATTTCGACCGCGACGGAATAGTAGACAATGTCTTCATCCTGTTCGCCGGCCACAATGAAGCCGAGGGCGGCGGAGACAATACTCTCTGGCCCCAGTCATGGAATATTTCCGACACCGGCCTTTCCCTCGACGGGATGAGGATTTCCAATTTCTCGCTCTATTCCGAATACTCGGGTCCTTCCGGCTACCAGTTCGCCGGCATAGGCTCGATATGCCACGAATACTGTCATTTCCTCGGACTTCCCGACCTGTACGATGTGAACGGTGAGACGGAGGGCGCCGGTCCCGGATTGTTTGGCACGCTTTCCATAATGGACCGGGGCAACTATAACAACGAAGGCCGGACTCCTCCCTATCTTACCGTATTCGAACGCCAGATGCTGGGTCTGACCGGAACGGAAAGTATACGCAACGAGCAGGAACTGCTTATCCCCCCCGTTCAGGACAACGCCGACGCCAGGGTGATCTCCGCCCATGTTTCGGGCGAAGATTTCTGGCTCGAATATCGCGACGGATCGAAATGGGACGCCCATATCGGAGGAACCGGGCTGGTGGTATATCACATTGACAAAAGCCTGAACAAGGCGGGTTCCATGAACGCAAGGATGCGCTGGTCGTCCAATGCGGTCAACGGCTGCGCCGACCACCCCTGCGCCAGGTTCATATCTTCTGCAGGCGGGCTTCCTTCCGAAGTCGGTGACGCCTTTTTCCCGGGGCGGAGGGGCGTGACAGCGATACATTCCTCCAGCAACTTCCCCCTTATCGGATGGAGCGGGAAAGGGGCCGGATTCGGTCTCTCCGATATCACCCTCTCATCCGGAGGCATACGTCTCAATGTCGTCGCCGACGACAGCTGGGACCTTCCGGTTCTCGAAGGCTGGTCGATAGTTCCGGGCCAGACCTCTGCGCTTCTGGAGTGGCAGGCCGACAAGCAGGCCAGCGGCCAGTGGAATCTGCGCTGGGGAGCGGTGAACGGTATGACGAGCCATACTTCGTCGGTCGGGAACGGGACAAGCTATCTTTTCGAAGATCTCGAACCGGGCCAGGCATATTTCTGCGAACTCTGGTTCACCCAGTGGGACAAGACCGGCAGGGTCTACAGGATGGAGTTCCGGGCCCTGAACAGGTTGACTGACTACCCCCTCATCGGCGGCCTGGACAAGACATGGCGTGTGGGCGACCGTTTCCGCCTGTTCCTTCTCAACCCCGCCCAGGACCAGACAGGGGTCACATGGAGGATAGACGGCGAATCCTGCACGGAAGAATATTATTCATTCAACAGGACAGGGGCATTCCGGATACAGGCGACCATCACCTATTCGGACGGCTCGAAGGAGACCCTGACCAAAATACTGGAGGTAAAGGATGCAGAGTAGTACGATTTTCCGTTCCTGGCTCCGCATGGCGCTGCTGCTTTCCGCCGTCTCATTGACCATGGCGGTTTCCTGCCCGCATCCGGTTCCGCCGGAACCGGGTCCCGTCATTCCGGTTGATACGAAATCGAAAGAGCGCGTCCAGTTCGAATCCGTAACTTCCGAAGGCCTCTATCTCAAGGGCGAGAGCCTGATCACCTACGACATGACAGGCTTCCAGCGTGCCGCGAATCCCATCCGCAGGACATACCGCATCCAGAGCGACGACCAGTCAAAGTATCTGCACATCTTATATACTGAGGCCTTACCTGCAGTGCAGGAAGATGAGGTGGAGTGTGAAATCCATTACGGACTCTCCGCCGGGGAATCCACCACGCTCATAGTCAAGCTCGTGGTGGTCAAGCAGACTGACGAATACCTGTGGCTCTGGAACGAATTCCAGAAAGTCGGGCTGATGGTCCAGCGTCTATGAGCGACATCTACGATCCACTGCGCAGGAAATGGGTCGCCCGCACCCCCGAAGAAGAGGTGCGCCAGCGGGTCATAGCCTGGCTCCGCGATGAGGCCGGAATTCCCGAGGGTTTGATGGAGAGCGAATACGGCTTCACCTACAACCGCCGTCATTACCGTGCCGACATAATCGCGTTCGACCGCAGGCTCCAGCCGCACCTTCTGGTGGAGTGCAAGGCTCCCGACGTGAAAATCGACGGAAAGGTCATAGCCCAGATCGTACGCTATACGAGGGTTCTTGCCGTGCGGTATATCATCGTGACCAATGGCACGACTACGCACTTCCTGGAGCGCAGGGCTGACGGAAGCGGATACGACTATCTGGAGCGTATGCCCGAAAAGCTGCTGTGACGGTTCAGGCGAGGATTCTGGCCGTCAATTCCTTCAGAAGGTCGCCGTCGGACGCTTCCCCTCTCGTATTCGATTTGGACTTCTGGTCGTACTCCTTGAGCAGGGAGATGACCTGCATGGTCTTGCGGGCCGGATAGTTCCTGACGGCCGTCTCGTATTCTCCGGCGAAATAGGGGTTGATGCCGAGTTGCGAAAGGATTTCGCCGCGCGGCGTCCCTTTCTGCAGGAGGGCGTGATAGCGCAGCAGTTTAAGGAAATGGCCCGAGAGAGCCGCCATGGTCATCTGGATGGGGAAGCGCTTCGGAGAATCGGCGAAGAAATGGACGATCCTGAAGGCCTTCATGGAATCTTTCAGGGAAAGGGCCTTGGTAAGTTCGAATGCGGAGTAGTCCCTGCTCATGCCGACATTATCCTCGATATCCTTGACGGTGATGCGCTTCCGGTCGGCAGGCAGGATCTTGCAGAGCTTGTCGACGGCGAGGGTTATCTTCTGGAGGTCGGTACCTGCCGATTCCGCCAGGAGGGCGGTGGCGTCCGGGGCGATGGTCAATCCCTGTTCGGAGATGTAACTGTCGATCCAGCGGTTGATCCTGTAGTCCGGAATCTGGTTTGATTCGAAGACTACGCCGAACTTCTTGGCCTGTTTGTAGAACACGGAACGCTTGTCGATGTTCTTGCCCTGCCGCGTGGGGTCGTTGTTGGTCTTGTAGCAGATCACGAGCACAGTGGTGGGCATTATACCTTCGAAGTAGACGGCGATGTCCTCCACCTTCTTCATCATCTGCGCCTCCTTGACGACGACCAGCTGACGCGAGACCATCATGGGGAACTGGCGGGCCGTGCTGACCACCTGGTTGGCGGTGACGTCCGCACCGTAGTAGACGATCTGGCCGAAATCCCGTTCCTCGGGAGGTATCACCCGCTCGGTGAGAAGGCGGCACAGTTCGTCAATGTAGTAGTGCTCCTTGCCGAAGAGAAGATAGAACGGCTTGATGTCGCCGCCGGTGATCTCATCGCGGAGCGCCTTGTATTCCTGGACAGTATCTGACGAACTCTTTGCCATGACGCAAAGATAGCAATTTTTGTATCTTTGCATCATGATTGACCAGGCATTGAACGGCAGAATCTTCAGGATAATCTCGGAGACGGCACGGGAGAAGGGGGTACGGGCATTCGTGATAGGCGGGTACGTGCGCGACTTCTTCCTGCAGCGCCCCAACAACGACATAGACGTGGTAGTGGAGGGGAGCGGCATCGATCTGGCCGGCGCCGTTGCCGAAAAACTGCACACGAAGGTTTCCGTTTTCAGGAATTTCGGTACCGCGATGCTCCGTCACCATGACATCGAAGTGGAGTTCGTCGGAGCCCGTCGTGAATCCTACCGGGCAAATTCCCGCAAGCCGCTTGTCGAGGACGGTACTCTCGAGGAAGACCAGCAGAGACGTGATTTTACGATCAACGCCATGGCGTTCAGCCTGCAGAAGGAAGATTACGGTTCGCTGGTCGATCCCTTCGGGGGCATACGCGACCTCAATGCCGGTCTCATCCGCACCCCGCTCGATCCCGACACCACTTACAGCGACGACCCTCTCCGAATGCTGCGCGCCATCCGTTTCGCCACCCAGCTCGGCTTCACCATCGTGCCGGAATCCATGGCTTCGATAAAGCGCAACAAGGCGCGTCTGGAAATCCTCTCGTCGGAAAGGATTGCCGACGAACTGAACAAGATCATGAAGACCTCCAGGCCGTCAGTCGGATTCTATCTCCTGGACGAGTGTGAACTTCTGCCTTATATACTTCCGGAACTCTCCAATCTGAAAGGGGTGGAAACCGTCGAGGGACGCGGACACAAGGACAATTTCAAGCATTCCCTCCAGGTGCTCGACAACGTCGCGGCCGTCAGTGACAATCTGTGGCTCCGCTGGGCCGCCCTCCTGCACGATGTCGGCAAGGCGGCTACAAAGAAATGGGAACCTGGCGTCGGGTGGACATTCCACGGCCATGAATATGTGGGCGCGAAAATGGTCAAAGGCATCTTCTCGAAGCTCAAGATGTCCCAGACCGACGACATGAAGTATGTCCAGAAGCTGGTTTCACTCCATCTCCGCCCCATAGCCCTGGTTACCGACGAGGTGACGGACTCAGCCGTGCGCCGTCTCCTGTTCGACGCCGGCGATGATGTCGACGACCTGATGATCTTGTGCAAGGCCGACATCACTTCGGCCAACGAACATAAGGTCGAGCGTTACCGCCGCCAGTACGAACATGTCAAGGAGAAACTGGTCGAGGTTGAGGCCAAGGACGCCGTCCGCAATTTCAAGAATCCTATCACGGGCGAGCTGATCATGGAGAAATATCACCTCCCTCCTTGCCGCCAGATCGGCGTCATAAAGGAAGCTGTCAAGGAGGCCATCCTCGACGGAATTATCCCCAACGAATTCGACGCCGCCTACGCCCTTATGGAGCAGAAGGCCGCGGAACTGGGGCTATAACCCCCAGGCAGCTACCCTGCCATCCTGAACAGTAATATTTTAAATACAACCAGAAATGAAAAAGTACGTATTCCTTACACTGTTGAGCCTTTTCTTTTCGCTTTCTTTTTCCTGGTCGCAATCTGATGTTTCCCGCTCTTCTTCACGGGAACGGAATCTGGGTATTTTTGAGGATGGTTACAGGGGAGGTAGAAACAGTGACGGGACATACCTTTACTCCAATAACGGTAAAAAGGGGTACACTTTGTCAGAAATACAAAGGGAAGCAGGGCGTAGGGAAGTGGTTCTGTCGCCTGATTATAGCAAGCGGACTGAAAAAAGGCTTGGTATGGTGCGTGAAGAGGTCGAATCCATAGCCTTTTACCCCAAGGATGAGTTTCCGGCATATATGTTTGCACAAATAACAAAAATACTGGGCAATGGTACTTCCTTTTCTGATCTGAACAGTCGGGGAAAGGCGAAATTGTACTACTATTATGCTGGAGATGTCAGACGTTTGAGAGATGACGGTTTTTTTGAATATGACAATATTTATTGGTCCGGAGATGAATCCGGTGGGATGATTCGGGGGAACGGAGTAGGGCTGGCGATCAATGACCGGTGGGTTTGCTTCTTTCAAGGACGGTTCGAAGAGGGCTGGCCGACAGGGGAAACAAAATACGCATGGGTTAATTGGGAAGGACATTATGGCTTTTTCCAGGCGGATGGAAAGTTTCGATGGGATGATAATACCCTTCATGAAATATTCCGTTGCAGTTTTCATTCGGGGTATCCGAGAGAGGGCAGGCTTTCATATCAGCGCGGCGACCGATGGGGTTTTGTCGATCTTAATTCAGGGAAAATGCTGAGAACCTCCTACCGTCAGATTGTAAAAGATTATAACGATGGAAAAGCAATTGTCGTCAGGGCCAGTGATTCTAAGGAAATCGTCATTGACGGGCAGGGCAATTTCCTCGATTTTTCCGATAATCAGAAACAGAAGGATAAAGAAGAAGAGCTTCGGAAGGAGGAGGAAGCACGCTTGGCACAATTGAAACGGGAGGAAGAGAAAAGAGAGGCTGAATTACGTGAAAAGGAGCTTGAAAAGAGAAAAAGGGAAGGTAAAATAGAGGAAGTCACCCGGCGTCAGGAGATAAAGACGAAAGCCAGGAAGAACCTGATTATGTATTACTGTCCCTCCCTTGATAAAGATGATTGGTATCTGGACAAAGAGTACTGGGGATACGCTCCGGAGATGGGGATGATAAGTGCGGTGCAGATCCCTTGTCTCATCAAGGAGGTCCGTCCCAATGACGATAAAACTGATATATTGATCAAAGTATTGGTCGGTGAATTAATGGTCGTTGACGGGGAGTTAGGCGGTAAAAGGTACAAGTTTACGTATGACGCCGGAGATGAGATGTGGATAAGATCCGATTCGAAGGGGTGGTTTATAACAGATATGGTACATAAAGGGGATGACCTGTCTTTCCTTAAAGACGTGATCAATAAGAAATATGAAACGATAAGGTAAGTGAAGGCGCTGGCCCGGCCGGTTTTCCGCCGGGACAAAGCCCAGGGGTCAGGCTTCCGGCTCGGGACCGTCGTAGACGTCGTCTTTAGGAGGCTGGGGGATGTGGACCTGAAGTAGGTGTGCGCCGCCGGAGGCGGGGGTTAACTGCACGGTATCCAGCGAAGCGGGAATAAGCAGGGTTTCTCCGGCTTCAACTGGAGAACATCCTTCGACCGAGAACGAACCTTCGAGGCATATCAGAACGATGCAGCTCTTGAACTCTTCAGGCCGGATGCGGGCAGGCGATGTGAGTTTGAGGCTGGTTATGACGAAATGGGGATCGTTGACCAGCACGCGGACGCCGTCTTCTCCCTTTCCCAGCCCTTCCAGATGGCAGCTGCAGGCAGCCTCATCGTATTTTTTGTAAT
This sequence comes from Bacteroidales bacterium, assembly GCA_017430365.1. Lineage (GTDB taxonomy): Bacteria > Bacteroidota > Bacteroidia > Bacteroidales > UBA932 > Cacconaster. The sequence continues at coordinate 121,321 of JAFRNC010000009.1, forward strand.
TGATGCAATCGAGCGCTTCGTCCAGGTGGATGGGCCTGCGGGTGGCGGGGTTGAATTCACGCCCCCAGTCATAGAGCCGGAAAGTGAGGTCGGAAGATTCCTGGATTTCGGACATCTTCAGTTTGCCGCAAGCCGCATGGACGGTACCCGTCGGGATGAAGAAACAGTCGCCGGGCTTGGGGGCATATGCGTTGAGCAGCTCCTGCGCACGTCCCTCCTTGCAGGCCTTGTAAAGGGTGCCGGCATCGCAATCCTCCTTGAATCCCATGTAGATGCGGGCGTCCTTATCGGCTTCCAGCACATACCAGAATTCTGTTTTCCCATAGTCGTCAAACCGCTCGGCAGCGACCGTGTCGTCGGGATGGACCTGCACGGAAAGGCGGTCCTCCACGACGAGGCGCTTGATCAGCAGCGGGAAATAGAGGTTATGCCATTCGAAAATTTCGTCGCCGACCAGGTCGCCCATATAGGTTTCCAGGATATCGGGAAGGTCGTTGTCAGCCAGGAAACCTTCGGAGACGACCGATGCGTCGTCTTCGAAGCCGCACATGTCCCAGGACTCGCCGCCCCAGGCCTTAGGTTTCCACGCGGGGCGGAACTTCAGCGGGTAGAGTTTTTTCATGTATCAGGTATAAAGAAATTGCCAGCGCCACCACGCAGGCGGCAAAGAGTATCCAGTATACGGCGGGGGGAAGGATGTCCTTCCATCCGGTATCCATCGTGACGTCGGGCATGCACCTCGACATGAGTGTCGACAAACCGTTGTTGAAGAAGTGGAGGAATATGGTTACCCACAGGCAGCGGGTACGCCAGTAAATCCATCCGAACATAGCGCCGAGCACGAAAGCCGGAATGGCCTGCCACGGATTCATGTGCATGAATGCGAACAGGAAGGAAGACCATGCGATGGCCTTTCCGGGACTCATCCTCTGCAGCATACCCCGAAGCATGAGGCCACGGCACAGGAACTCCTCGAGCAGGGGGGCCAGTATGCACGTCGCTATGACCATGTCCCAGAGCGGGGTGTCCATGAAAACCTTTTCAAAAATGGCCTTGATGGAATCTGGCATGGGAATGACCGATACGAGGGGATCGGTCAGCACTGAGAGGCAGAAAGTGGCCAGGGTGCCCAGGATCAAAAGCAGGGCGGGCGAAATCTTCCCGAAATCGGGGGCGTTGACAGGGACAGGCTCGGTCGGGGTTTCCTTTGCCTGCTGACCCATCAACCATGCCCATGCCAGCGGGAACAGCATGTTGATGGCATATGAAAGGGACTGCGGACCGTCGGGCAGCAGGAATCCCGCAATTATTCCGCCTACGAGCAGTATGCCGACCAGCAGCCATGACTGGCCGAGACCGGGTTTGTAATATTTGAAATATTGGATCACAGGTCAAAAATAATCATTATTTTTGTGGAAACATCTTCCGCATGTCCATTTTTGCCAAAATCGGAGAGAAATACCGCGCCTGGAAGCAGACGCGTATCGGTAAGGTACTGCTCAACAAGTACTTCATCGTCGGCTTCATCTTCGTGGTATGGATATGCTTCTTCGACACGAACAATGTCGGGCAGATGATCCGTTCGCGTATCACTCTGCGTAACCAGCAGCGCCAGATCGAGTTCTACAAGCGTGAGATCGCAGCGATGAACCGCAAACTCGAACAGCTCAAGTCCGAGCGCGATTCGCTTGAGAAATTCGCCCGTGAAGAATACTTCTACCACCAGGACGGCGAAGACGTCTATGTCATAGAGTAGTCCGGCACCGGAAATGTATCCTCCGGCAGTCTGAAGCGGCATCAGTCATAGGCTGATGCTTTTTTTGCGCTGCAACGGACACGACTGACTGACATCTGATTTACTGCTGCGTCCGTTGCAGCGAAAAAGGGGCAGGGAGGCGCGGGGTCCGGGGCGGAGCCCCGTTACTAAAGTCCGCATCAGCGGACCGCCGGAGGCCGGTACTTTTGCAAGTTCCGTTCTAATACGCAGTCGGTCAGCATGGGCAAAAGTATTAAGGCCGGGAGGCGCGGGGTCCGGGGCAGAGCCCCGTTACTAAAGCGTCGGCGGTTCTTCGTCGCTGTCGTCCTCCAGGGAACCTTCCCACAAATATTTCCGCGTTTCCCTGACGATAACCCCGCTTAGCAGGAGTATTGCCACGAGATTGGGTATCGCCATGAGGGCGTTGGCGATGTCGGCCAGGTTCCATACCACCGAGAGGCTGAGGATCGAGCCGAGGAAAACAGCCGCCACGAACAGCAGCCGGTAGATCCTGGTCATTATCCTGCCTGCCTTGCCGTTGTGCCCTGCCAGATATTCCACGGCCCTCTCGCCGTAGTATGACCATCCTAGAATCGTTGAGAAAGCGAATGTGACGATGCCTACCGAAAGGATGATGGGGCCGACGTACGGCAGTTTGTCGAAAGCCGCCTTTGTGAGCGCCGCTCCCTGCGAACAGTCGATGTCGGGATGCGCGACGATGCTGCTCACGAGCACCAGGCCGGTAAGGGCGCAGACGACCACAGTATCCCAGAAGGTTCCGGTCGAGGAGACCAGGGCCTGCCTGACCGGATTGCGGGTCTGTGCGGCCGCTGCGACGATAGGCGCGGAGCCGAGGCCTGATTCGTTGGAGAAGAGGCCGCGGGCGATACCGAAGCGGCAAGCCATCAGGACGGTCGTTCCGATGAATCCTCCTCCTGCTGCACGGGCGGTGAAGGCGGAACGGCAGATTATTCTGATGCTTTCTCCCAGATACTGCCAGTTGAGACCGAGGATCACGAGGCATCCCAGGACATAGAAGGCCGCCATGAAAGGTACCAGGGCCGAACAGACCCGGGAGATGCCCTTCACGCCGAATACTATGACGAGCAGGACCATAAGGGTAAGGATGGCGCCAACCACATACTGTGAGAGGCCGTAGGTCTCGTTGAGAAGCAAAGAGATGGAGTTGGCCTGGACCGTATTGCCGATTCCGAATGCCGCTATTGCGGTGAATACGGCGAAAAGGATTGCCAGCCATTTTGCGTTCAGTCCGCGCTCGAGGGCGAACATCGGTCCGCCGAGCATCCTCCCGTCCTTCGTCTTGACGCGGTATTTCACGGCCAGGAGCCCTTCTGAATATTTGGTGGCCATGCCGAAGACACCCGTGATCCAGCACCAGAGCACGGCTCCGGGACCTCCCAGTGCAACTGCTGTGGCCACACCGACGATATTGCCTGTGCCTATGGTTGCCGCCAGGGCGGTCGCGAGGGCTCCGAACTGGCTGACATCGCCCTGGGCGCCCTTGTCTTTAGTGACGGAAATCTTTATGGCCTTTCCCACCTTCAGCTGGGGAAAGCGAAGCCGGAAAGTCATGTAGATGTGGGTGCCGAGGAGCAGGATGATCATCGGCCATCCCCATACGGCCGTTGACAGTTTTTCGATCAGGGAGGCGAAGGAACTCATGGAAAAAGATTTATCTTTGCAAATGTAAGAAAACAGACGCTAAAATGAAAGTGAAATATCACACCAGGATATGGCTTCTTCTCCTCTCGCTTCCACTCCTTGCAATCGTCCAGGGATGCCCCGACGATCCCGTCAAGGACGAAGAGCAGGAAAAGATCAAGGCTGACCCCGACTATGACGCCAAGACGTTCCTGCGCTCCCAATACATGGATGTCTATTATTATTGGCGCGACGACGTGAAGGACCGCAATGCGACCCTGAAGCCCTATGCCTACGACATATACGAGTTCTTCGACAAGATGCTCTACAAGGAAGACCGTTGGAGCTGGATGTGTGACAAAGAGGAATTCATCTCGTCTGAGACCGGAGTGGTTTCAGGAACATGGGGCGTCAGCCTGGCGCAGGCCCACGAGTATTACAATGATTTCGGCATCAGGGTGCGCTACATATACCCCGGCTCCCCCCTTGAACCTTTCGGCGTGACCCGCGGGGCGGTCCTGACCAGGATAGGCGGGCAGAACGTCGAGGACGACGAGGATGGTTTCACGACGGCCAAGCTGAATATATTCAACGAGCAGTACAGGAAATCTCCCCAGACCTTCACTTTCCGGCTCGTGGACGGACGCGACACTACCTTCACCGCCACCATGGCCTCCTCACTTTCCACCCGCACCACACTGGTCAAGCGGATATTCCAGCCGGGAGATTTCCCGGGACTTACAGTGCCGGTGGGATATTTCCACTACCTCTCCTTCAAGGTCAATTTCCTGAATGACATCGACGAGGCGATGACCTGGTTCCATGACAACGGAATACACAACCTCATCATCGACCTGCGCTACAACGGCGGCGGCGATTCCAGGGCCAGCCAGCTCCTGGTCGATTACCTCGCCCCCAAGTCGGCGGTAGGAAAGCCCTATGTCATACGCAAGCACAACAGCTATCTTCCCACACTTGACGACTCCTTCTCCGATGAGGCGAATACCGTCAAAATAGAGGGCAATGCGAATTCCCTGACGCTGGACCGCATCTATTTCATCATGGGTGAAGGCAGCGCCTCTGCCAGCGAGATGGTGATGAACGGCCTGAAACCGTATATGGGAGAGAAACAGTTCATGGTGGGCGACACTACCTACGGCAAGCCCAACGGTATGTACGTTCTGATGTATCCCGGCAAGAAAGCCGATTACGAAGCATACAACAAGGGAGACTATTCAAGGATGGTATGGGCCTTCCTGCCCATAGCGTTCTTCAACCAGAATTCGCGGGGCGAATCTATTCCATGGTCCGGTTTCGTCCCTGACAATTACCGTCCCGATGACCTGTATCACGACTTCGGTGTCGAGGAGAGCGACATCAATGCATGCCTCACACATATCGTAAGCGGATCCTGGCCCGCAATTCCGGGCGCCCCCAAGGGCAACGGCGGCACCAAGGCGGCCGGCAAACGCGGATATCGGATTGATACGGAAGAAGATAGCCCGAAATATGGTTCATATACTGTCCAAAAGTATCTTTTTTGAGATAAAATGACGTTTTTTCACAATTTTTACGTATAAAATTTGGAATATTGAACGAAACTGTCTATTTTCGAAATCAGTTATTTGCGACATTTTCAATTCATTATAAACAACAACATCTTTAACCATGAAAGAACTAGTAGAAAAAATCAACGCCGAGATCGCCCTCTTCCAGGAGAACGCAAATCTCCAAGTGGTGAAAGGCAACAAGGCCGCCGGTACCCGTGCCCGCAAGCACGCCCTTGAAATCGCGAAGCTGATGAAGGACTTCCGGAAAGCCTCTGTCGAAGCCGCCAAATAAGCGCGAAAGCATTCGAAAAAAAAAAGCGGGGCTGCCGGATGGCGGTCCCGTTTTTGCATTACATATCTCCGGCTGTCAACCTTTCATTTTATCATGGACTCCGTAAGAATCGATAAATTTCTGTGGGCCATACGGGCCTACAAGACACGTACCGACGCGACCGACGCATGCAAGGGCAGCAAGGTCACGCTCAACGGTGCAGACGTGAAACCTTCCCGCGAGGTGAAGGCCGGCGACCGTATCCAGGTCCGCAAGGGACCGGTACTCTATACATATCAGGTAGTGGCTCCCCTCGAAAAGAGGGTCGGGGCCAAGGATGTCCCCAATTACGCCCTCAATCTCACGCCCGAGAGCGAACTGGAGAAACTCCACGCTCCGGTGGAGACATTCTTCATAAGGAGGGACAGGGGAGCGGGACGCCCCACGAAGAAGGAGCGCCGCGACATGGATTCTCTCTACGGCTCCTTTTTCACCGACGATTCGGAAGAGGAGGATGATTGAGTGGGGGCCGGTTCCGGCTTCGAGCGGTTGTAACGGGTCATGGCGCGCTCTATGCCCTCCGTACCGTAGCATTTGATCGCAGCCACGGCTCGTTCCAGCAGTTCCGGAAGCGCCCTCTTCTCTTCGAGGAGCAGTTCCCCGAGTACGAAATCGACCTGGTGGCCTTCGGCGAATCCGCCGTTGCCTGTCCCGATGCGCAGGCGGGCGTAGTCGTCGCTAGCCAGGGAGTAATCGATGCTCTTCAGGCCGTTGTGCCCTCCGTCCGAGCCGCGCTTCCTCATGCGCATGGTCCCGAACGGGATTGCGAAATCATCGACGACAACGAGAAGGTTTTCCTGCGGGATTTTTGTTTTCTGAAGCCAGTAATTGACAGCCTTGCCGCTCAGGTTCATATAGGTCGAAGGCTTGAGAAGGGTGAACTTGCGTCCCTTGAATGAAATTTCGGCGACGGAACCGTAGCGTCCGGCCGTAAAAACGGCATTGGATGCCTGAGCCCAGGCATCCAATACCATAAATCCCATATTGTGTCGGGTGGCGGCGTATTCCTCGCCTATGTTTCCCAGTCCGACGACAAGATAGTTCATAGGGGAAGAGACTATTCAGTGGTCTCGGCGGCTGCCGCATTGGAATTGCGGGTAGCCCTGACGGCGCAGACCAGCGTGCCCTTGGGGGAGACGATCTGGAATCCGTCGAACTTGAGGTCGCTGGCGTTGATCTGCTTGCCCAGACCGAGTTCGGTGATGTCGACGGGGAGCTCATCGGGAAGGTTCTCGATGGGGCCGCAGACCTTGAGCTTGCGGACGGCCACGTTCAGCTTGCCACCCTGGCGTACGCCGATGGAGTTGCCGGTGATCTTGACGGGAACGTCGATGGTCACGGGCTTCGCCGGATCGAGGGCGAGGAAATCCACGTGGAGGGCGCGGTCGGTCACGGGGTGATACTGGATCGCCTTGAGGATGGCCTGATGGCATTCGCCTTCGATGTTGAGGTCCACGATGTGGGAGAAGGGGGTGTTGGTCAGACCCTTGAGCTCCTTCTCGTCAACGGAGAAAGATACGTTCTCGATACCTGCGCCGTAGATGACGCAAGGTACACGTTTTTCCCTGCGGACGCTGTTGACGTCAGCCTTCTTGCCGGTAATTCTCTTCTTGCCTTGCAGTTCGAAATGTTTCATTGCTTCTGTTTTTAAAAATGTGTTACTCAAGCCGGAGTCGTTCCGGCTCCCATTGCACCAAAAGGTTGTCCTTTTTCAGCGGACCGCAAAGGTGTGAATTTTTTTTGTGAATACCAAGGATAATGCATATATTTGCCATAGATTATAAAAATTCTAAATTACAAAACATCTAAACTACATCAAGATATGGCAAAGAAATGGATCTGCACCGTGTGCGGTTACGTACACGAGGGACCCGAGGCTCCCGAAAGATGCCCCCAGTGCAAGGCGCCCAAATCCAAATTCAACGAACTTGTCCAGAGCGAGGGCGGACTGACCTTCGTGGATGAGCACAAGATCGGCGTAGCCCAGGGCTGCGATCCCGAAGTGTGGAAAGGTCTCCAGGACCATTTCCGCGGCGAGTGCTCCGAAGTGGGCATGTATCTGGCAATGGCCCGTCAGGCCGACCGCGAGGGTTATCCCGAGGTGTCCGAGGCCTTCCGCCGTTATGCCTATGAGGAGGCTGACCATGCAGCCCGCATCTGCGAGATGCTCGGCGAACTCGTCTGGGATACCGAGACCAACCTCAAGAAGAGGATGGAAGCGGAAGCCGGCGCATGCGAAGGCAAGAAAGCCATCGCCACCCGTGCGAAACAGCTGAACTACGACGCCATCCACGACTCGATCCACGAGATGGCAAAAGATGAGGCACGCCACGGAAAGGGCTTCGAAGGCCTCTACAACCGCTATTTCAAGAACAAGAAATAGTTATCGGAACTTTACATGACAAGTCCGGTGGCGGAGTTCCACTGGAGGGTTTTGTAGAAATTGTTAAGGATAGTATATTCGGGCCTTGGTATGTAGATGCTGAGGCCCGAATAGTGTAATATGTCGATCGAGAGGAACCTGTCGGTCGCATCCTTGTAGATGACGGCGCGGTCGAGGGCGGAAATGAATTTCCTGTATTCGCTGTCGGTGGCGATGCGGCCCACGAAATCGTCGATGTCGTAGTACCAGAACTGCCTGTCGTATCTCGAATAGCGCTGTATCCTGCTGCGGTCAAGGACCATGATCTGGTCCTGGTGGCTGCGGAAAACCGGGGCGCACGCTGCCGCCAGATAATCCATCTCGGCGCATTTGACCAGGGAGATCGTGGCCGACTGGTAGACGCCCGACTGGGCCTTGTAGTACTCGATATAACTCATGCCGATGTTCCGCATGGCCTCTTCGGTGCCGGACGAGAATATCGGCTGTATCATTTTCTCATACGGGAAACCGTCCGAAAGGATTTCGGTCGGGGAGAAGAGGATATAGTCGCAACTGTTCCTGAGTTCGTAAGCCACCTCCACGTTGGCCATAAGGCAGCAGTCGAAGACTATGAAGTCGTACATGTGGACCGAAAGGGCCTTCCTAAGGTCGGTAATTTCTATCTCACTGCCGTTGTCTTCTCCGAAACTCATCAGAGAGGCGCCGGATCCGGCCTGGTCCTTGGGATGGGAATAGTATCCTTCCGGCAGGAAGCCGGTGGCGTGCGACCAGAGTATCAGCCCGTGGTGGCCTGCAGGCCATGCCGCTTCAGCATCAGCGATTACGGTCGAGAGCGTGGCGGCTGTCGCCGAGTTCGTCGAATAGGGATATTCCATGATAACGTCTTCCACGGTATTGCCGTGACGGTCGCGGCTCAGGCGGCACAACACGGGAGTCTCTTCCGTGAAGTGGCGGTAGACCAGGAGTATTTTCTCCTTGTCCTTCACGGGCGGAAGCCACGAGTTGAAAAGGTCTTCATAGTCGCCCCTTCCCTCCTGGGCGAGGGAATTGTTGCCGGCAAAATAGACCAGCACGACCTGGCGGTCCTTGATGTCCGGCTGGAACCAGTTGCAGCCGGCAAGGGAGAACAGCGCGATCAAAAGGGGCAGGAAACGCTTCATCACTATGCCTTGTTTCAAACAAACAACAATAATATGAAAAATCGCTATCTTTGTCAAGTAAAAAAATTGTGCCAATATAATTTTTTCAATAATGCGTTCAATCAAAGCCATGATCATCGCTACCGGACTGGGAGTGATCCTGACATCCTGCGGCTCCAAGACCGGAGACCCGGAATTCAAATATTCAATCGACGAATTCGCCGACATCGAGGTGCTCCGCTACCAGGTGCCGGGCTGGGAAGACCTTTCACTTCAGCAGAAGGAATATGTCTATCATCTGAGTGAAGCGGCAAAGTCGGGCCGCGACATTACCTGGGACCAGAATTTCAAGTATAATCTGGAGATCCGCCACATCCTTGAGGACATCCTCGAGAAATATACCGGCGCCCGCAAGGGTGAGGAATGGGACAACTTCCTGGTCTATGCCAAGAGGGTCTTCTTCAGCAACGGCATCCACCACCACTATGCCAACGACAAGATCATTCCCGCGTGTTCCAAATCCTATTTCGCCTCGCTCATGGATGCGGCCGGCGCAGATCCCGGACGTGCTGAATTCCTGCTGCAGGTGATCTTCGATCCGGAACTCTATCCCACGCTCCAGTACCAGGGAACTGAAAAGGACCTTGTCGAAGCTTCGGCCGTCAATTTCTATGAAGGCGTCACGGCCCAGGAGGTCAACGATTTCTATGCCAGGATGGAGAATCCGAACGATCCCCATCCCATCTCCTACGGCCTCAACAGCAAAGTGGTCAAGGAGGACGGCAAGGTGGTCGAAAAGACCTGGAAAGTCGGCGGTATCTACGGGCCTGCCCTGGAGGCGATCATCAGCCATCTCGAAGCGGCCAAAGCAGTGGCCGAGAATGACGTTCAGAAACAATATATCGACGAACTCGTGGAGTACTACCGTACCGGCGACCTGAGGATGTGGGACAAATACAACATCACATGGGTGGCCGACACTCAGAGTGACATAGATTTCGTAAACGGTTTCGTGGAGGACTACGACGATCCGCTCGGCCGCAAGGCTTCCTGGGAGGGCATTGTCAACTACCGTGACCGCGAAGCGTCGAAACGCACCGAGATCATCAGCGGCAACGCCCAGTGGTTCGAGGACCATTCTCCCATCGATCCCCGTTTCCGCAAGGAGGAGGTCAAGGGTGTTTCCGCCAAGGTAATCAACGTGGCGGTCATCGCCGGTGACAACTATCCCGCAACCGCCATCGGAATCAACCTGCCCAACGCCGACTGGATCCGCAAGGAACACGGTTCCAAGTCCGTGACGATAGCCAACATCACCGATGCCTATGAACTTGCTTCGGAGCAGCGTCCGAAGAGCGTCCTTTCTGAATTCGCCTGGGACCAGGCCGAGATCGACCTCTGCAAGAAATACGGCAGCATCACCGACAATCTCCACACCGACCTTCACGAATGCCTGGGACACGGCAGCGGCCAGCTTCTCCCGACAACGCCGGCCAACGCCCTCAAGGAGTTCACCTCCACGCTTGAGGAAGCCCGCGCCGACCTGTTCGCCCTCTACTACCTGGCCGACCCTAAACTGGTGGAACTCGGCCTTCTCGACAGCCTCGACGCCTACAAGGCTGAATACATGAGCTACATACGCAACGGTATCTTCACCCAGTTCAGCCGTGTCGAACTCGGCAAGCCCAACACCGAGGCCCATATGCAGAACCGCAAACTCATCGCCGACTGGTGTTATGAGAAGGGCAGGGCCGACAACGTCATAGAGAAGAAAGTGCGCGACGGCAAGACCTATTTCGTAATCAACGATTTTGATAAGCTGCGCGGCCTCTTCGGCGAACTGCTCGCCGAGATCCAGAGGATAAAGTCCGAAGGCGATTACGAAGCCGGCAAGGCGCTGGTCCAGAAATATGCCGTCAATATCGATCCCCAGCTCCACAAGGAGGTTCTCGACCGTTATGCCAGCCTTCAGCTGAAGCCCTACCGCGGATTCATCAATCCGGAGATCGTTCCGGTCGTCAAGGACGGCAAGACGGTGGACTACCAGATCGTCTATGGTGACGACTTCCTCGAGCAGCAGCTCTATTACGGCAAGAAGTACCGTACGCTGTAGCGTCATCGGCCGCGAGCCGGGACGCCAGCCATTTTGCGCTGCAACGGACACATCTGTCTTTCAGCCTCTTACGTAAAGTGATCCCCCTCGTTTCGAGGGGGATCACTTTATATAATCCATTGATTGTCAATTGCGTCCGTTGCAGCGCAAAAATGGGCGTCGGGGGCCTGCCCCCGGTACTAAAGATGCGTTCTTATTATATCGGCGCCCATGGCTATGGCGCGCTGCTCGTATTCGCGGACGATGTCGTCGCATGTGGAAGGTGTCAGGAGGCGTGGACGCCAGATGAAGCGCTTGCGGGAGACACCGACCAGGATGGGGCGGCGGAACGATTTGAGCTCGTCGAGGCGGTCGAACAGGGTCTGGTTGTCGCTGTCACTCTTTGAAAAGCCGAAACCGGGGTCGAGGACCCAGTCTGCCACGCCGGCCTCCTTGGCGCGTACGGCGAAATCACGGAAGAATTGTTTAACGCTGTCTACGACATCGTCATAGGCATAGTCGCCGTGCATGGTTTCGAACGTTCCCTGATGGTGCATTGCCACGTATCGGAGACCGAGCCTGCCGACGACAGGCAGCATCGCCTCGTCCCATTCTCCGGCAGATATGTCGTTGACCCAGAAACGGCCTATTGCCTGGTAGGCCATTACGACTATCGAAGAACGGAACGTATCGATCGAGACAGGGACTTCGGGGTAATGCCGCCTGAGGGTCTCGAGTATGGGTTCGAGCCGCTCCCATTCTTCGTCCGCTCCGACGTCAGTCGCTCCCGGCCGGGAGGAGACGGCGCCCAGGTCCAGAATGTCGGCCCCCTGTGAGAGGAGCTTGTCCGCCCTGCGGCGGAAAGCATCAACCGTCGCGGCACGGGAAGGCTCGTAGAAGGAGTCAGCGTTCAGATTGATGATTCCCATGATTTTCGTTGTCCCGCTTTCCATAATTTTGTTATCTTTACAAGTCAGATACAAAGATAATATTTTATGCTGATCGTTCTCGAAGGTTTGGACGGCGCCGGAAAATCGACGCAGCTTAAGATGGTTACATCATACTTCTCCTCGCTCGGCAGGGATGTGGAGTATCTCCATTTTCCCCGCTATACGGCGCCGATCTACGGGGAGTTGATCTCCAAGTTCCTCCGCGGCGATTTCGGCTCGATCGACCAGGTGCATCCCCAGCTCGTGGCGCTGCTTTTCGCCGAAGACCGCCGCGATGCCGGAAGCCTTATCCGCAGCTGGATGGACCAGGGCAGGGTGGTGATCCTCGACCGCTACGTCTACTCGAATATCGCCTTCCAATGCGCCAAGATCGGATCCCCCGAAGAGGCCCGGGCCCTGCGTGACTGGATTTTCGACCTGGAATATGGCTATTACGGCATCCCGAGGCCGACTCTCAACATTTTCCTCGACGTACCGATCGGTTTCGTCGACGCCAAACTGAAGAACAGCCGCAAAGGCGGTGACAGGAGCTATCTGGCAGGGAAGTCCGACATACACGAATCGGATATCGCTTTCCAGGTCAAGGTCAGGGAGCTTTACATGGAACAGTGCAGGCTTGACGACAGTTTCATCCGCATCGACTGCAGCGACCCTGACGGCAGGATACTTCCCGCCGCCGATATTTTCCAAAAGATCAGAAAAGAGATAGACGCCGTACTATGAGATTCATACTCGCCCTCTGCAGGGTTCTGTTCTCCCTCACATTCATCGTTTCGGGTGCGCTGAAGCTGCTCGATCCGGTGGGGACGGGGCTCATCGTGAAAGAGTATCTGGATTTCATGCACCTGGGCTTCCTCGAGCCCTACGCCATGGCGATCGGAATCCTTCTTTCCACCATGGAGTTCACCCTGGGCATATGCATGCTCAGCGGTCTGCGCTTCAGGGTTATGGCATGGGTTTCGCTGATCCTGACCGCTTTCTTCACCCTCCTGACCCTTTACCTGATGCTTTTCAACCCGATCAGCGACTGCGGCTGCTTCGGTGAGGCGATCCATCTGACCAATACCCAGACCTTCCTCAAGAACCTGGTGCTCCTTGCCCTTGCCGTTGTCATTTTCATCTTCCGGAAGAGGGCGACCCGCCTGGCCCGTCCATGGCTCGAATGGGTCTTCGTAGGAGTCTTCGCGGCTCTTGGGCTATTCGTGGCGGTGAGGGCGGCGGCCACGATTCCGCAGGTCGATTTCACGGCATACAGGGTCGGCAATAACCTGGATGACCTGGCCCGGGAAAACCAGGCTCAATTCGAGACGACGTTCATCTATACGAAGGACGGGCAGACGAAGGAATTCACTCTCGACGAACTCCCTGACGAGAGCTGGACCTATCTGGACAGCCGGACGGTCCAGGTCGGAGGATCTACAAAGATGGCCCAGGTCGATTTCACTCCCGAGAGGCTTGAGGGCCCCATGCTCGCCGTAACCATCTATAATCCTGAAGCGCTGTCACCGGCGGCCCTGGCCAGGATCGAGGGTTTCCGGAAGGAGGCTGCAAGCCTCGGGCAGGAACCTGTGGTCTATGCCCCCTCGGGCGATTATGTGCCCGCCGACCGCAAATCGCTGATGACGCTCAACCGCAGCAACGGAGGAGCGGTCTATTTCAACGACGGCGTCATAGTTGCCAAGTGGGCGAATTCCGAGCTGGACGATGCACGCCTTGACGAAATCCTCGGAGAAGACCCGGATGTCGTGATTCTCCGTCACAGGATACGCGAGCAGCTCTATGCCAGTATACTGGTGGTCGGAACGCTTGTGCTCCTCGTGCTTGTACGGGTGCTCTGCAAATTGCTTGTAAGGAAGAAGTGATATGGATACAGCCGTCGTCATATTGAACTGGAACGGGCTGGGAATGCTCAAGACATATCTTCCGCTGCTGGTGGAGCGTACCACATGCTGCGGTGCCTTCATCGTCGTGGCCGACAACGGATCGACCGACGGTTCGGTGGAATGGCTTGAGGAGAACTGGCCCTCTGTCCGTACCATCCGCTTCGACCGCAACTGGGGCTTTACGGGAGGCTACAACAGGGCCCTTCTCGAAATCGATGCCGACTATTACGTGCTTCTGAACTCCGACGTCGAGGTGTCCCCGGGCTGGCTGGAACCTCTCGTAGGCTTTCTCGAGGAACATCCGGAAGCCGGGATATGCCAGCCCAAGATCCTTTCTGTCGCCGACCGCGGCTCTTTCGAATATGCCGGGGCGGCAGGCGGTTTCATCGACCGTTACGGCTATCCTTTCTGCCGCGGGCGTATACTTTCCAAACTGGAACGGGACGAAGGGCAATACGATTCTGCGGAGGAGTGCTTCTGGGCCAGCGGCGCCTGCATGGTGGTCAGAAGTGCGCTTTACCATCATCTGGGCGGCCTGGACGAGAGTTTCTTCGCACACATGGAGGAGATAGATTTCTGCTGGCGGGCCAAACTCCTGGGGTATCAGGTGTGGTGCGTGCCTGCCTCCACCGTATGGCACGTCGGCGGCGGAACCCTTCCCAACGACTCTCCCAGGAAACTGTATTTCAATTACCGCAACAATCTGCTGATGCTCTATAAGAATCTGCCCGACAGCATACGACGCGGGAGGATTTTCGCCAGGATGTGCCTCGACGGGGCATCGGCGGCCGTATATCTGTTTACCGGACGGTTCCAGTTCTTCAAGTCCGTACTGAAAGCCCACCGCGACTACCGCCGGATGAAGAGGGACGAGGATCCTTCCCCGTTCGACGAGGAGCGCAACAACATTGGATATTATCCGCGTAGCATAATCTGGGCCTTCTTCCGCTCCGGCAGGAAGCTGCGCTGGTCGGATATCGAACGTGACCTGTAACAAAAAACCGGACGGCCCGCGGGGGTCGTCCGGTTCTGTTTCGGACAGGAATCAGCTTAAGCCTCTTCGCCTACCACCTCGAGTTTGACGGTGGCCTTGATGTCCTTGTAGCATTTGACCACGGCCTCATATTCGCCCACCTGCTTGATGAGGGGTTCGCCTACGAGGGTGATGTTCTTGCGGTCCACATCGAAGCCGGCGGCCACGAGGGCGTCTGCGACCTGGATGTTGTTGACGGAACCGAACACCTTTCCGGTCTCGCTCACCTTGGCGGGGACCTTAACGGTCACCTCGGCGAGGCGTGCCGCGAGTTTCTCGGCAGCGTCGCGGAGCGCCTGCTCCTTGTGTGCGCGCTGACGCATGTTCTCGGCGTGGATCTTCTTGGCGGTCGGGGTGGCCATGATGGCCAGGCCCTGGGGAATCAGCCAGTTAGCGCCGTAACCGTTGCGGACGGTTACGATGTCGTCCTTGTTGCCAAGGTTCTGAACGTCTTGTTTGAGAATGACTTCCATGGTTTCCTCCTTATTTCATCAGGTCAGTTACATACGGGAGAAGCGCCAGGTGGCGTGCCCTCTTGATAGCTTGCGATACCTTCTTCTGGAATTTCAGAGAAGTGCCGGTGATGCGGCGGGGGAGGATCTTACCTTGTTCGTTGAGGAACTTCTTCAGGAATTCGGCGTCCTTGTAGTCGACATATTTGATACCTGCCTTCTTGAAACGGCAGTACTTCTTCTTCTTGACCTCGACATTGACGGGGTTCAGATAGCGGATGTCATCGTTCTGTGCCATAGTTTCTCTCTCCTTTATTCGTTAGCGGGAGCCTCGGCAGGAGCTTCGGCGGTCTTTACTTCGCCATTGATCTTGGCGCGGCGGCGCTCGGCATAGGCGATGGCGTGTTTGTCCATGGACACGGTCTGGAAGCGGAGGATACGCTCGTCACGCTTGAACTGTGTTTCAAATCTGGCAATGAACTCCGGTTCGGCCTGGAACTCGATCAGGTGATAGAAGCCGGTAGTTTTCTTCTGGATGGGGTAAGCCAGTTTCTTCAGGCCCCAGTCCTCTTCGTACACGATGTTACCACCGTTCTCGGTGATAAAACCCTTGTACTTGGCAACCGCTTCCTTCATCTGGACATCAGACAAAACGGGAGTTGCAATGAAAACGGTTTCGTACTGTTTGAACATGTATGTAATTGTTAATAATAAAGCCCTTCGGGATTTTCCCAAAGGGCTGCAAAGATAGAGATAATTTTTTAATTGACAAATTATTTCTTGGGAGCGTCTTCCAGGACCGCCTTGATGAATTCCCACCACTTGGCGACCGAGGGGACGAAGCAGCGTTCGTCCGGGGAGTGGGGCGACTTGAGGGTAGGGCCGCATGAGATCATATCCCAGTGGGGATAGGCTCCTGCCAGGATGCCGCACTCGAGTCCGGCGTGGATGGCCATGACGGCGGGTTCCGTGCCGAAGAGTTTCTTGTACTTCTCCTTCATGGTGTGGAGGATGGGAGACTGCATGTTCGGGCTCCAGCCTGAGTAGGCACCGTCGAACCAGACCTTTGCTCCGGCCAGTTCGAAGGCGGCGCGTACGGCTTCGGCGAGATCCATCTTGAGGGTGTCGGTGGAACCGCGCAGCAGGGTGTTGACGGTGATCACTCCGTTGTCGGTGTGTACGATGGCCAGGTTGTTGGAGGTCTCCACGAGGCCGGAGACCTGCAGGCTCATGCGGTCGACCGCATTCGGGCAGGCGTACAGGGCCTTGATGAGTTTCAGGCCGGTGTTGCCGGCGATGACCTTGCTTGCGCTGGCGGGCTCGACGGTGATCACGAGGCCCGGATCGATGGGAGCGAGTTCAGCCTTTACGGTTTCAGTTGTCCTTGCGATGAGCGCGTTGACCGCCTCGGCTTTCTCTGCGGGAACTGCGAATACGGCCTCAGCTTCACGCGGGATGGCGTTGCGCATGTTGCCTCCGTTGAAACTTACGAGTTTACCCTTGTTGTCGCGCAGGACAGGCAGGAGCAGGCGGGCCATCACCTTGTTGGCGTTGCCGCGGCCCTCGTTGATTTCCATTCCGGAGTGTCCGCCGCGCAGGCCGGTGACTATGACCTTGAAGACCTCGAATCCCTTGGGAGTGGGTTCTTCCTTGTATTTGAAAGAAACATTGGCGTCGATGCCGCCGGCGCAGCCCACGTAGAGTTCGCCTTCGGTCTCGGAGTCGAGGTTGAGGAGGATGTCACCCTTCAGCACGCCGGGCTTGAGGGCTTTTGCGCCGACCATGCGGGTCTCTTCGTCGACTGTGAAGAGGGCTTCGATGGGGCCGTGTTTCAGTGTCTTGGATTCGAGCACCGACATGGCGGCTGCCACGCCGAGGCCGTCGTCCGCACCGAGGGTCGTGCCGCAGGCGTATACCCAGTCGCCGTCCTCCTTGTGGACGATGCGGGTCTCGATCGGATCTTGCGTGAAATCGTGTTTCTTGTCGTTGTTCTTCTGGGGGACCATGTCCATGTGGGCCTGGAGGATGATGCCTTTGCGGTCTTCCATGCCGGGCGTGGCGGGCTTGCGTATAATCACGTTGCCGCATTCATCCTGAAAAGCTTCCAGTCCGAGGTCCTTGGCCCACTGGACCAGGAATTTGGCGACTTTCTGCGTATGTCCCGAGGGACGGGGAATCTGGGTGAGCGAATAGAAGTTTTTCCACACGCTCTGGGGCTCTAAATTGCGGATAGGCATGATTGGTTGTGGTTTTATGATTGATTCGTGAGATTATCTTGTAATGAGGACGTTTACCGGGAAAGTGAGTTCTTCTCCCAGCTGATACACGGGAATGCGGCTCTCGAGGAGGAATTCATCCCCATACATGAGCCTGCATACCGTGATGGCGGGGATACGGTAGCGGATCACGGAGCCCTCCCTGCCTTTGGAGTCGGCGGTTGCTTCGGGTGCCTTGGAGGGTTCCTTCTTCAGCTCCAGGGTCACGGGCGATCCGGTTTTGGCGGAAGCTGGGAGCAGCCGGTCGGCGATACGGAATGCGGTGATACGCTGGGAGCCGTTGCCGGCCTGGGGAGTGACGTCGAACGAAGCCTCTTCGACAGAAATCTCGCGTGTTCCGTAGAAAAGGCTCAGGTAGCGTTCCTCGAGACGGGTGATCTCGTCGATAGCGGCCTGGAGGGCCTCTCCGCTGAAAGTGGCGTCGGTGTCGCCGGTAGCGATCTGGCTCCTTTTCTCGCGGAGGGTGAATATGGCAGCCGCGGCATCTGCGGCCTTGCGGTCGGCGGATTTCTCGACCACGTTGTCCTGGTTTACTGGTACTCTTTCGTATCCGTCATCTTTCCTAACAGCCTTGTAGAGGACGGTTGTTTCCGTTCCCAGATTCCCGAGAGGGTCGGTCATCTGAGCGCCCGTTTCGGGAGCGGGCCCGGTGAAACGCCATGAGGTCGGGGTGCCGTTGTAGTTGTCGGACATCGCGACGAGTCCCTGTGCGCAGAACTGGAGGAAATTCGCAGAGGATTTATCAGGGATGTTGGCAACATACCTGGCTTCCGGATCGGCTTCGACGAACGGGACAAGGGTGATTTCCGTGAACCTGATATTCACTGTAGGCTCGCTATTGGCAGCGACACCGAAGTATTTCTGGGCATATGCCGCGTAGGGGCCCGGTGTTATGGTTTCATGCTCGGCCTTGACCTTGATTGTCACGGTTGTGCGGGGGAGGCTGTAGATCACCGCCCCGGTCTGTGCGGAAACTTCCTGGAAAAAGAACAGGAGCAGGATCGACGCTGATAGGATTCTTTTCATCGAGGATGCAATTATTCGGTAAAAATAATAAAAAAATGCCTATTTTTACAATTATGAAAAAGCTTCTGGCACTCTTGGTTTTGTCGGTTCTTATGCCGGCAGCCGTCTCGGCGGGTATTCTCCGCACAAAATATGCCGATATGGTAAATCCCATGATCGGAACCGATTTCCACGGCCATACTTTTCCGGGCGCTGCATATCCTTTCGGTATGATCCAGCTGAGCCCGGACACGAGAGAGGACAACTGGGACGGATGTTCGGGATACCATTACAGCGACACCCTCATAAAGGGCTTCAGCCACACCCATCTGAGCGGAACGGGATGCGCGGACCTCTGCGACATACGCGTGATGCCGGTCGTGGGCTACGAGGGCCTGGTCGATGAGTCCGCCTATCAGTCGCATTTCTCGCACAGCCGGGAGCATGCTTCCGCCGGATACTACAGGGTCCATCTCGACCGTTGGGACATAGAGGCGGAGCTTACCGTGGGCCGCCGTGTGGGTACCCACAGATATACCTATCCTTCCGGGGCGGCTCCCCAGCTGGTCATAGACCTGGAACCGCGCGACAAGGTGACGGATTCCAGGATCGAGCTCGTCGGAAACAATGCCGTAAAGGGCTTCCGCCGTTCCAAGGACTGGGCCGACGACCAGATGGTATGCTTCTACATGGAGTTCTCCCGCCCCGTGACCGAAATCAGGATACAGGAAGATCCCAAGGGCGCAAAGGCACTGCTCACTTTCGACAGGACCGCTGGCCAGTCCCGCGCCAGGGAACTGGTGGTCAAGGCTGCGATCTCATCGGTGTCCGAGGCCAACGCAAAGGCCAACCTGCAGTCGGAAGGCGATCTGAGGCGCAACGGGATATTCTCCTTCGACCTGGTCCGCGAGTCCGCCCGCAAGGCATGGGACGAATTCCTTTCCAAAATCGAGGTAGAGGGCGATGCCGAGACCATGAAGGTCTTCTATACGGCGCTCTACCATACCGCCATCGCTCCGAGCCTCTATTCCGACAGCAACGGCGAGTACCGCGGCATGGACCGTAAGGTCCACCGTGCCGACGGATTCGACCGCTATCATATTTTTTCGCTGTGGGACACCTACCGTACGCTCCATCCTCTGTTCAATATCATTGAACGTGAGAGGACGGTCGATTTCATCAAGTCGATGATATCCGTTTACGAAGAGCAGGGCAAACTGCCCCGCTGGGAGCTCAGCGGCAACGAGACGGACTGCATGATAGGCTACAGCGCCGCACCGGCCATAGCGGACGCCGTGGCCAAGGGCATCGTGGATTTCGATGTTAAGAAAGCCCTGGAGGCTATGGTGGCAAGTGCGAACAAGGCGGAATATGGAATAGACATATACCGTGACAACGGTCTTGTCCTGGCGGATGTCGAGCATGAGTCCGTATCCAAGACTCTGGAATACGCCGTCGATGACTGGTGCATCGCACGGGTTGCCGGTTATCTGGGCGACCGCAGGACCGAATCGGAGTTCCTCCGACGCGCCCAGTACTGGCGCAATCTGTACGACCCCTCGACCGGGTTCATGCGCCCCAGGCCCAACGGCATGTGGCTGGATCCATTCGATCCTACGGAAGTGAACGTCCACTTCACCGAGGCGAATTCCTGGCAATACTCCTTCCATGTCCAGCAGGACATCGGCGGCCTTATCGATGCGAGCGGAGGCGACAACTCGATGGAAGAGTGGCTGGACGAACTGTTCTCCACTTCCAGCCAGACCAGCGGAAGGGAGCAGGCCGACATCACCGGCCTGGTGGGACAGTACGCCCAGGGCAACGAGCCCAGCCATCATATCGCTTATCTGTACTCCTACGCCGGCGTTCCCTGGAAGACCCAGCGGCTGACCCGCCAGATCATGGAAGACCTGTTCACATCGCAGCCCGACGGCCTCTGCGGCAATGAGGACTGCGGACAGATGTCAGCCTGGTACGTGATGAGCGCCCTCGGATTCTATCCGGTAACTCCCGCATCCGACATCTATGTCTTCGGTTCCCCCATGTTCCGGAATGCCGTCATACACCTTGAGAACGGTCGCGATTTCACCCTGCGCGCCCCCCGTACCAGCAGCAGCAACCGTTACATCAATCACGTGATGCGTGACGGGGAGTACTATTCCAAGTCCTATCTCCGTTTCTCCGACATAGAGTCCGGGCATACCTTCATCTTCGGGATGGACAGCAAGCCCAACACCCGCTTCGGTGCA
Organism: Bacteroidales bacterium; assembly: GCA_017430365.1. Classification (GTDB taxonomy): domain Bacteria; phylum Bacteroidota; class Bacteroidia; order Bacteroidales; family UBA932; genus Cacconaster. The sequence continues at coordinate 142,082 of JAFRNC010000009.1, forward strand.
AAGAATGAGGACCGCCCCCAGCAGCGGCTTGAAAAGACCATTGTCGTCAACCCCTGGTTCAATGTTCCTTCCGCCACTTTCGCTGCGTTCACCAGGGTCGCTATCGAGGCTGCGGAAAAGGATTACGACATCTGGTACCGGATCGAGTACGACGGCTCCCCCGCAGGGGATTACGAACGTTACCAACGGCCTTTCACGGTCAGCCGCAACTGTACGATATCCGCCTATTGCACCGACGGGGCCGGCAACCGCAGCTTCGTCACCAGGACAACCCTCCGGCGCATCGAGAACAACTACAAGGTGACTCTGACGCATCCTTACAACCGGCTCTACAGCGGAGGCGGCGACCTTGCCATAGTCGACGGGGTCAGGGGCAGCACCAATTTCAGGATCGGAGGCTGGCAGGGCTACCAGAACAGCGACTTCGAGGCCGTAATCGATATGAATCAGGTGAAGAAACTTTCGAGGTTGAGCGCCGGATTCCTTCAGGACAGCCGTTCCTGGATACTCCTGCCCAAGTGGGTCGAGTTTTACACCTCCCGTGACGGAAAGAAGTATACTCTGCAGGGGCGCGTCGACCATCAAGTCGATCCGCGTGACGAGACCGCCCAGGCCCACGAGTTCTCCCTGCCCGTCAACGTGCAGGCCCGCTACGTGAAGGTGCTGGCCAGGAATTACGGCACTCTTCCCGAATGGCATCTCGGCGCCGGAAGCCAGGCGCACATTTTTGTCGATGAAGTGACCCTCAGATGAAAAGGATACTGGTTCTGGCACTTGCTGCCGCCGCTGCGCTGCTGACTTTCTCTTGTGGAAGCGAACCACGCGGAGAAGCCGACGAATACATCAATTTCCTATATGCCAACATGCCGCATCCTGACTTCGCGGCACATCCGTTTGAATTCTGGGAGGCTAATGTGGAAAAGACGCTCGAGGTGCGCGAACGTATGGGATGGGACATCCCGGAAAGGGAGTTCCGCCATTTCGTGTTGCCACTCCGTGTAAACAACGAGCCTCTGGACGATTTCCGCACGTTATATGCCGATACCCTCTGCGCAAGGGTGGATGGACTTTCGCTGGAAGAGGCGGCCCTGGAGATTAATCACTGGTGTCACGAGATGGCGACATACCAGCCTTCCGACGGACGTACTTCATCTCCCCTGCAGACCATCCGGAGGGGGGTGGGACGCTGCGGCGAAGAGTCTGTGCTGGCCGTGGCAGCCCTTCGTGCGGCTGGCATTCCCGCCAGGCAGGTCTACACTCCCCGATGGGCGCATACCGATGACAACCACGCATGGGTGGAAGTTTTCGTCGACGGCCGATGGCAGTTCATGGGGGCTTGCGAGCCTGAACCCCGGCTCAACATGGCCTGGTTCACAGGGCCGGTATCGCGCGCCCTGATCCTGCATACGAAGGTGTTCGGGGACTACCATGGCGATGAAGATGTGATCCAGCGTACTCCGTGCTATACGGAGATCAACGTCATCAGAGGATATGTCCCTGCCAGGCGCAGTGTCGTGACGGTCCTGGACGAAGCCGGAAGGCCGGTGCAGGGAGCCCGCGTCGAATTCAAGATTTACAATTACGGGGAATATTATACGGTAGCCGCCTATTCTTCCGACAGCAAGGGGCAGGCTGCGCTCGACATGGGCTGCGGCGACATGGTAGCATGGGCGTCCAAGGGCGACCGCTTCGGCCTGGCCGTAATCGGTTCCGAGGCCGTCACGGTTACGCTTGACCACAAGGTCGGGGAGCGTTTCGCCCTCGACCTGGATATCGTGCCGCCGGTTGAGGACCCGCTTCCGTCGGGAGCCTCCCCCGAAGAGGTCACACGCAATTCGGAGCGGCTCCATGTTGAGGATTCCCTCCGCGACGCCCGGCCGAAGGGCAATGATGCGGTTATCGACGCATTCCTTTCCGCACATGACGACTCGAACGCCCGCGCCCTGCTCGCATCGCTTTCCGTGAAGGATCTCGGCGACGTTACCCGGGACGTGCTGGAAGATGCCTATGCCCATATTGACGGAGTCTTCAATCCGCTGCGCGACTGCCCGCGAGTCGGACTGGAACCTCTGAAGCCTTTCTTCTCGGAACTGGAATCAGCTTTGACACTATCTTCTCGAGAAGAAGTGGCGGAATGGGTGGAAAAGAATATAGAACTCGATACTGAACGCAATCCGCAGGGGCTCAACATGGCTCCGATAGACGTCTGGCACAGCCGCAAGGCCGATGCCGGAAACCGTGACATATTCTTCGTCGCGCTCTGCCGGGCCATGGGCCTTGAGGCGCAGCTGGATGCCCTGACTGGGGACACAAGGCTGGAAACCAAACCCCGGGGACGCCTGTCAGCCTCGTTCTCCGGCAAAGGCGATCCGGAGTACTACCATCATTTCACATTGGCTAGGATCGAGGAGGGTACCGCAAAACTGCTCACTTTCGACGAGGATTCCGACCATAATCCCTGGACGGCGGTATTCCCTCTCGACCTGGACGAAGGTTATTACATGCTTACCTCCGGAACAAGGCTTGCAGACGGCAGCGTCCTTTCGCATGCCGAGTTCTTCACGGTGGCTGCTGATGCCTCGACCTCGGTCCCGCTCCTGATGCGCAGCGCCGACGACCGTATCTCCGTGCTCGGCACCATGGACGCGGACCGCTTCCTTTCTAAGACGGGCCGTGGTTATTATCTGCTGGCTGTCCTCGGTGACCGGGATGAACCCACCAACCACTGCGTACGGCAGCTCGAGTCGATCGTACCCCAGCTTGAAGAGTGGGGCAGGCCTCTCCTGATGGCCGGTCCTGCCGTCGGCAGGGCCCAGGCCTCTTCTACCGCCAATTCCCTCGGACGGCTGTCGAAGTTGATTCCTGTGGATGACTCGGACGGATCGATTCTCGAAATGCTTGCTTCCGGCTGCAAGAGCGCGTCCCGCCAGCTTCCGGTCGTGACCGTCTGCGACAGTTTCGGCCGCATTGTTTATTTTTCACAGGGATACAATACTTCCCTGGCAGAGGACCTCAAACGCGTCCTGCCACAGTTATGAGTTTTTCCCTTGTCCCGGGATTCGCACAGCGATATCCCAAAACAGACGAAGAAACCGTTCTCCTGAAAGAGGATGCCGGTCAGTCCCGGCCTCACCGGGAATCGCGTCTATTCATAGAATCGTGTTGTACGGATATTGACAAGGCTCTTGCAGCCGAGGCAGGGGGTGCCGGCCGCATCGAACTGTGCGTCGATCTGGCCGTCGGCGGCCTTACTCCGCCGCGCGACCTGATCAGCGAGGTGGTTTCGAAGCTTTCTATTCCCGTCAACGTCCTTGTCCGGCCCCATGCCGACAGTTTCGTATACGATGAGGCTGCATTGCAACAGATCATCTCGGACATCGGATTCTGTAAGTCGGCGGGAGTAGCCGGAATCGTCGTCGGTGCGCTTACTCCTGAAGGGACCATAGACATTCCCGCCATGCGGCGTCTGGTCGCAGCTTCGCAGCCGCTTCCAGTCACTTTCCACCGCGCCTTCGACGTCTGTTCCCAGGACCCGTTCATCGCACTCGACCAGGTAATCTCCCTCGGCTGCACCAGGCTCCTCAGTTCAGGACAGGCACCCACCGCGTGGGACGGCCGCAGGGTACTCGCCCTGATGGTGCGCCGTGCCGGGAAACGCCTCATCGTCATGCCGGGCCGTGGCGTCACCCCCGATAATATAGAAAAACTCGCCGACGCCACCGGCGCCAGCGAGTTTCATGGAAGTTCCATACCTTCCAGCCTTACTCGATAAACTTGACGATCATGTTGAACAGCCGGTCGAAGTTGCTGTCGCGGGTGTTCTGGAAGGAGTCGCGGGGCGTGTGGTAGTATTGCAGGATCGAGCCTTCCGTTTCGAAATAAATGCCGGGCACTCCTTTCTGTGCGAAGGAGAAGTGGTCGCTGTCGTCGTTCATCGTCTCCATGACGAAGTCGAAGGGCGGGTACTTGCCGTCGGCATTGATTGCACGGAATTTTTCCAGGCCGGCCTCGCCGCCGGGGGTAATCTGCGTTGACAGGTGATCGCTGTCATCGCCCACCATGTCGAGGTCGATGAGATATTCTATCTTTTCAAGCGGCAGGCGGGGATTCTCGCAATAGAAGAAGGAACCCAGCAGGTTCTCCTCCTCGGCATCGAGCAGGATGAACTGTATGCCGTGGGCGGGACGGTGTTTGCTGAAATACTTTGCCAGGGTCACGATCATCGCCGATCCGGAGCCGTTGTCGTTGGCGCCCGGGAACATGAAGTCGGCGCCCATGTAGCCAAGATGGTCGTAGTGGGCGATGAAGGTGTAGTAGGTTTCGGCCTTGGGGTCGGTGCCGGGGAGCCATGCCACGACGTTGTGCGCATCGCGGGTAGGAAGCATCTCCGCGTCGACATGCAGTTCGATTTCGCGGGCGTCATTGGGGAAGGAGCCGTTCACGAAGATCACCGGACGATGGCTCTGGTAGTAAGTACGGGCCTTGAAATAGGGGAACTGCTCCTCCTGGCGCAGGATAATGCCGCCTACGCCGTCGAGCTCCGTCAGCCATGGCTTGTATTTGTCGAAGGGATCGGGCTGGACCGTCTCCAGGTAGCGCTGCCAGTCGATGACGACGAACTGGTCCTGGTAGATCCCGCTGTTCAGATGCTCCATGAATCCTTCCCTCCGGTAGGCTTCCTCGTCAAGGTATGTGACCTTGAAGAAGCCGTGGCATGAAGGGGAGAACTCCTTGACCGTGAAGTCGAATGTCGGGGCGTATGCCACGCCGTCCACGGAGAGCGACATGGCTCCGCGCATCACGTTCATCGGGAACTGGAAATGCTGGAGGTAGGGCAGATACTTTTCCTTGCCTTCCACTACATTCCATCGGCCGGCGTCAGCCGGCTCGACCAGGCTCTTGAGATACGGACGGACAGACTGGTCCTCGGGACCGGCCGCAGGGCAGGGCACTATGCCTTCGATCGAGGACAGTTGGTCGATGAGGTAACGTGCGGCTCGCACGTCCCCGTCCCCGTAGACGCTGCGGCCGTTGTAGCGGTCGCTGGAAATCTCTTCAAGCAATCCGTTGTAGTATGCGCGGTAGTCGGTACATCCGGAGATGGCGAGCACGATTGCCATAGTTGTAAGGAAACGTTTCATAGGCCGTCGCTATTTGCCGAGGGCCTCGGCTACACTCTTGTACATTGCTTCGCCGCGGAGGCCTTCACGCTTGTAGATGGTTCCGTCGGGAGCGAAAAGGATCATCGTGGGGATGCCCAGGATGCCGTAGGAGTCGGTAGGGGTCTTGTCGTCGCCGACGAAGATCTGATGCCATTTCATATCCCTTTTCTCCATGCATTCGGCGCTGGCGGTGTTGTCGCCGTCGGTCTCCCAGACGGCGATGCCGAGCACCATGAAGTCGTCGCCTTCGAAGGCTTCATAGACTTTCTTGATGTTGGGGATCTCGCCCATGCAGGGGCCGCACCAGGAGGCCCAGAAGTCGGTCAGCACCCATTTGCCCTTGCCTACGTAATCGGAGAGCCTTACGTCCTCTCCGTCAGGGGTCTTGCCTGCGAAATCCACGAAAGGCTGCCCGGGCACAGTAGCCAGTTCGGCTTCCTTGCATGCAATGATGCGTGCGATAGACTCGTCATCGCGAATGAACTTGCCGCATTTTGCAACGACTGACTTCAGTTCATCGAGCGGGAGATCGTAGATGATGTTGCTGAGGGCGCCCTTCGCGATGTAGTTTCCGGCGTTCTTGCCTATCGTTTCGAGACTGATTCCCTTGACCTTTTCCATCAGGTCGCTGTATAGTTTCTCGCCCTCCGCTTCGGCATCTTCGGCAAGGGCTGAAGCCTTTTCGCTGTACTCTTTGTAGAGTTCATTGACCTTGCCGTTGAAATCGGCGTAATCCTTGTTGACCGGAGAGCCTTCTATGGAGCATGATGCCGGATTGGGGGCGAAGGTTACTTTATAAGTCCCTTTCTCCGGAATCACACCGAAGTTCCATGACATGCCGCGTCCCGTATTGGGAGTCCTGGCGACGATGCGGTACAGTTTCTCGGGATTCGCGGGCGCCTTGAGGGTGAATCGTCCTCCGGCCACCGCAGTGGAATCCAACACTTTGTCGCCGTCTATGATGCAGACGACGGTATTGTCGGGAAGGGTTTCGCCTTCTGCAACGCTTCCCTTCACTTGAAAGGCGTTCTGGCCGCAGGCTGCGACAAGGGCCAGTACGACCATGGAGAAGAAGAATTTTTTCATCGGTATGTTTTTAATATTGTCTGACTTACGCCATGCTGCCGCCGACGATGTCGAGAAGTTCGCTCGTTATGGCCTGCTGGCGGCGCTTGTTGTATTCCAGTGTAAGCTGTTCGAGCAGCTCGTCCGCATTGTCGCTGGCCATCTGCATGGCCACGGTGCGTGCGGCGTGTTCAGCGGCACAGCTGTCCATCATGACTGTGTATATCTTGAGCAGCAGTACCTTGGGGAGCAGGGCTTCCAGCACTTCCTTCCTGCCTGGCTCGACGATGAGGTCTTCTTCAACCTCTCCGGAAGCGGGTGTCACAGCCGTGGGAAGATAGATCTCCCGGACGGGAGGCTGTGAAGCGTTTGACTTGTAGTGGTTGTATAACAGGAATATGCGTCCGACTTCCCCTTTTTCGTAGCTCTCTGTCAGGAGGCGGCCGAATTCGGCTGCCGGCTCATAGGAGGGCTTGTCGATCAGATTCGAGAAATCGGCCTTTGGGACGACTCCAGTCTTGCGGCATGCTTCGGATATCTTCTTGCCGACAGGGTAGACATCGATTTTATCGCGTCCGGTCCCTTCGGATTCCAGACGTTCGAGTTCGGTGAGGAACGATTTGACAGCCGTGGCGTTGAATCCGCCGCAGAGCGAACTGTTGGAGGAAAAGGCCACTATCGCCACCCTGTCGCTGCCGTTTCCGGCAAGGAGCGGGATCCCGGCAGAGACGTCCGGGCCGCAGCCCGCAATGAGGTTCTGCAGTATGCCGTGCAGTTTCTCCTGATAGGGTATCATTGCTGCGATCGCCTGTTGGGCACGGTGCAGTTTTGCGGCAGCGACCATTTTCATGGCCGATGTGATCTGCAGCGTGCTCTTTACCGATGCGATCCGGGTCTTTGTCTCCTTGAGCGATGCCATGTCAGTTCTCGTTCAGCTTGGCGACGGTTTCGGCCGCCACACGTTCAATGGTGTCGGTTATGACATTGTCGATCTTTCCCTTGCCGAGCGGGTCCAGGACATCGGCGCGGTGCTCTCTGCGCATGCATTCGAGGAAAAGCTTCTGGAATTCGGGCACCTTCGACAGTGGAAGGTCCTTCATCAGCGCCTTGGTGCCGCAATAAAGGATTGCCACCTGTTCGCCGACGGGCATCGGGGCGTACTGGGGCTGGATGAGCAGGACGTTGTTCTTGCGGCCCTTGTCGATGGTAAGGCTCGTGACCGTGTCCATGTCGCTCGAGAATTTGCTGAACGACTCCAGTTCGCGGTACTGGGCCTGGTCGATCTTGAGGGTTCCGGCCACTTTCTTCATACTCTTCACCTGTGCGCTGCCGCCCACTCGGGAGACGCTGATACCCACGTTGATGGCGGGGCGGAAACCCTGGTTGAAGAGGTCGGTCTCGAGGAATATCTGGCCGTCGGTGATGGAGATCACATTCGTGGGGATGTAAGCCGCCACGTCGCCGGCCTGGGTCTCGATGATGGGGAGTGCGGTAAGGGATCCACCACCCTTGACCTTGTCTTTCAGGCTGACCGGGAGGTCGTTCATGTTGCGAGCCACCTCTTCCTGGTCGATAATCTTCGCGGCACGCTCGAGCAGGCGTGAGTGGAGGTAGAAGATGTCGCCCGGATAGGCTTCGCGGCCGGAAGGACGGCGTAGGATCAGCGACACTTCACGGTAGGCTACGGCCTGCTTGGAAAGGTCGTCGTAGACCACAAGCGCATGCCTTCCGGTGTCGCGGAAATACTCGCCGATCGCCGCGCCGGCGAAAGGAGCGTAATACTGAAGCGCCGCGGGGTCGGCGGCTGTTGCTGCCACCACTATGGTGTAGTCCATGGCTCCCTTTTCGCGGAGGATGTTGACTATGCTGGCCACGGTGGAGCCTTTCTGGCCGATGGCGACGTAGATGCAGAATACAGGCTTGCCCGCTTCATAGTTCGCCCTCTGGTTGATGATGGTGTCGATGGCGATAGCCGTCTTTCCTGTCTGCCGGTCGCCGATGATGAGCTCCCTCTGGCCGCGGCCGATGGGAATCATGGCGTCGACGGCCTTGAGGCCGGTCTGCAGGGGCTCGTTGACGGGCTGACGGTAGATGACGCCGGGCGCCTTGCGCTCCAGGGGCATCTCGGTCATGTCGCCGGCGATCTCTCCGCGGCCGTCTATCGGCTGGCCGAGCGGATTGACGACGCGTCCGACCATCTTCTCGCCTACCAGGATGGAGGAGATGCGTCCGGTACGACGGGCGGTCATGCCCTCTTTGACCTTTTCGGTAGAACCCAGCAGCACCGCGCCGACGTTGTCCTCTTCGAGGTTCATCACCACGGCCATGACGCCGCTGTCGAATTCGATCAGTTCGCCGGCTTCGGCTCCGGTCAGGCCGTAAAGCCTTACCACGCCGTCGTGTACCTGGAGTACCTGTCCGACTTCTTCATACCGGGCGTCGACATTGACATCGTGGAGCTGTCTGAGCAGCAGCTCGGATATTTCACTTGCTTTTAAACTATCAACCATTCTTGCGGTTTTTTCTGATATTCTCTTCCAGTTCTTTACGGATATTTTTCAGCTGGGAGGAAATGGAGGCGTCTAGCCTCTTGTCCTCTATCTGAACGATGAAGCCTCCGATGAGCTTCGGATCGACTTCGGTTTCGAAATCGATTCTCTTGAAACCCTGCTCCTTCATCAGCAGGGTGAGTCTTTCGACCAGTTCGGGATTCTCGGTCGCGGTGGTCAGCCATGCCCGGGTGATGCCGTTTTCCTTGCGGTACAGCTGGCGGTACGAACGCAGGATGGCCGGCAGGAATTCCACGCGCTTGTTGCGGATAACGAGCGTGATGAATCTCCGCATCGGCTCCGAAAGGCTTTCGATGCAGGCCGCCAGGCCGCTTTCCGACTGAAGGGAATCGATGAGACTCTGCGCCTCTTCATAAATGCGCGCGTCCGCCCGCTCTTCCTTTGCGAAGAGCAGGAGGGCGTTGGCGTAGCGCGATGGAATCATACCGGCGTTCATTGGGCGTTCGGATTAATTGACCTGGCCGTGTTTGGCACGGGCTTCCTCGATCAGTCTGTCGATCAATGCGTTCTGGCTTGACGTGGAGTCGAGCTGGCGGCGGAGCAGCTTCTCGGCCACTTCCACCGAAAGCATGGCCACTTCGTCGGCGATTTCGCGGCGGGCGGTGTCCCGTTCGATACGGATCTCCTCCCGGGCCTGTTCTATCATCGCCGTGGTCTGGGTCCTGGCCTGCTCGCGGGCCTCCTGGACTATGCGGTCGCCGTTTACGGCCGCCTCGTTCAGGATCCGGGCCTGCTCCTTGCGGGTTTCCTCGATCATCCGTTTCTGTTCCTCGGCCAGTTCCTTGAGCGCCTTCTGCGCCTGCTCAGCATCCCGGAGCGACTGCTCGATGTGTTCGGAGCGCTTCTTGACCATTCCCGTAATGAGCGGGAACCCGAACTTCGCCAGTATGAAGAATACGATGGCGAAGATCAGCGTCATCCAGAAGAGGAGTCCGAAATCCGGTGTGATGAGCGACATGGCTTAGCCGGTAATGCCCAGCAGGCAGACGAGGATGGCGAACAGGCAGGCGCCCTCGATCAGGGCGGCGATGATGATGGCGGTGGTACGCATTCCGCCTGCGGCTTCGGGCTGACGGGCTGAGCTTTCCAGTGCGGACTTGCCGATTTTGCCGATACCGATGGCGGCTGCGATGGCTGCGATGCCGGCGCCGATGGCTGCGCCGAATTTTCCTAACGCCGCACCTGCGACGGCTTGTAAGATGATGGTTAACATGGTTTTGGAATTATTTAGTTGTTTCTATCTGTTTGGTTTCGTGTTCTGGTTCCTGACGTGACAGACCGATGAATACGCTGGAGAGCATGGTGAAGACATATGCCTGGATGAAGGCCACCAGCAGTTCGAGTATGTCCATGAATACGCCGAAGAGGACCGAGATGACCGACATCGAGCCGTTGATCACCGGGCCGAGTTTGGCCGTGATGAACACCACCGCCACCACGCCCAGAAGCATGATGTGTCCGGCCAGGATGTTGGCGAAGAGTCGTACCATCAGCGAGAAGGGCTTGGTGAACATGCCGATTATCTCGATAAAGGGCATCAGCGGAAGCGGCACCTTGAGCCAGGTGGGCACTTCGGGCCAGAAAATATCCTTGTAGTAGTGCTTGTTGCCGAACAGGTTTACTGCCAGGAATGTGCATACGGCGAGGAAGAGCGTCACGGCTATGTTGCCCGTGAGATTGGCCCCGCCCGGGAAGAACGGCACTATGCCCAGCAGATTGTTCAGGAAGATGAAGAAGAAGGCCGTCAGCAGGTAGGGGGCGTATTTTTCCCAGTCCTTGCCCACGCCTTCCTTTATAATGTCGTCGGTCACCATAGTGATGAGCATTTCCATCAGGCCCGGGAAGCCGCGCGGCGCTTCTTTCATTGCGTCGTGCCTGCGGTACCACCGTGCCGTCAGCAGCACGAGCACGACCAGCAGTATCGAACTGAGGATCAGGCTGCACACGTTTTTGGTGATGGATATGTCGAAGGGACGTTTCCCCGTGGCGGCATTGACGAGTTTTCCGTTCTCATTGAGCGTGTAGCCGTGTTCTGCCATTTTGTGGGAGGAGAAAACGTGGAGCCCCCCGTCAAAAACTATGCAGGGCAGGGGGATCGAGATATGGTGTCCGCGGATTGTGGTGATGTGCCACTCATAGGCATCGCCGATGTGGCCGAAGATATAGTGGTTCAGGTCGAACGACGCGTCGGCTCCGGCGTGCGGCACCTCTTCCGCCCGCAGGGTGGGCGGGAACAGCAGCAACAGGGCTGCGAGCAGGATTCCGAGGCCTTTTATCCGATACATACCGTAACTACATTTGAGCGGACCTCGACGAAGCCCGGCCGGCACTCTATTTCATGTTGGGTGTTTCCCTGGACGTAGCGGATCGTGCCGGCTTCGGTCGACGAGATGAGCGGGGCGTGGTCCCTTAGCACTTCGAAACGTCCCATGGAGCCCGGAATCTCGACCAGGTCGACCTCTTCGGAGAGGATTTCCCGCTGCGGGGATATGATTTTCAGCAGAATCATCACTTGCCGGCCTGTGACAGAAGTTTCTCACCTTTCGCGATGGCCTCTTCGATGGTTCCCACGTTGAGGAAGGCCTGCTCGGGAAGATGGTCCACCTCGCCGTCCATGATCATGTTGAAACCCTTGATGGTATCTTCTATCGAGACCATGACGCCGGGCACTCCGGTGAACTGCTCCGCCACCTGGAACGGCTGGGAGAGGAAACGCTGGATACGGCGTGCGCGGCTTACTATCAGTTTGTCCTCATCTGACAACTCGTCCATGCCGAGGATGTTGATGATGTCCTGGAGCTCCTTGTTGCGCTGGAGTATCTGTTTCACCCTCTGGGCCGTGTTGTAGTGGGCTTCGCCTACTATGTTGGGGTCGAGGATGCGGGAGGTGCTGTCGAGGGGATCCACTGCGGGATAGATGCCCAGCTCGGCGATCTTGCGGCTCAAAACCGTAGTGGCGTCGAGGTGCGAGAAGGTGGTGGCCGGCGCGGGGTCGGTAAGGTCGTCGGCAGGCACATAGACAGCCTGGACGGACGTGATGGAACCGTTCTTGGTGGAGGTGATGCGTTCCTGCATGCGGCCCATCTCGGTGGCCAGGGTAGGCTGGTAGCCCACTGCGGAAGGCATTCGGCCCAGCAGTGCCGATACTTCGGAACCGGCCTGGGTGAAACGGAAGATGTTGTCGATGAACAGGAGGATGTCCTTAGGGTCTTCGGGATTGCCGCTGTCGCGGAATGACTCGGCCAGGGTAAGGCCGGAGAGGGCGACCGAAGAGCGTGCTCCCGGCGGCTCGTTCATCTGGCCGAAGACCATCGCCACCTGGGATTTCTTGATCTCTTCGGGATCGACTTTCGAGAGGTCCCACTCTCCCTTCTCCATCCCTTCCTCGAACTCCTTGCCATACCGGATTACGCCTGATTCTATCATCTCGCGGAGCAGGTCGTTGCCCTCGCGGGTACGCTCCCCGACTCCTGCGAACACGGAGAATCCGTTGTGTTTCTTGGCGATGTTGTTGATCAGCTCCTTGATGAGCACGGTCTTGCCCACGCCTGCGCCGCCGAAGAGGCCGATCTTGCCGCCCTTGAGGTAGGGTTCGAGCAGGTCGATGACCTTGATTCCCGTGAAGAGCACTTCCTGGGAGGTCGTAAGTTCTTCAAACTTCGGGGGCTCGCGGTGGATGGGCAGGGCTCCGGTCCTGTCGAGCGGGCCGAGGCCGTCGATCGTGCCGCCGACCACGTTCATGACCCGCCCGCGGATCTGTGCCCCGACGGGCATGGTGATGGTGGTATCGGTGCAGCGCACCTCCATGCCGCGCCTGAGACCGTCCGTGGAATCCATGGCAACGGCGCGGACCGTGTCCTCGCCGATGTGCTGCTGCACCTCGATAATCAGCGGCGAGCCGTCGCCGCGGGTCACTTGAAGTGCCTCATGTATAGATGGAAGACGGTCCTGCTGGTCGTCGGAGAGGGTGAAATGGACATCGACCACGGGGCCGATGATCTGTGAAATGCGTCCGGTTAGCAAAGACATATCGGAATTGTTATCCAAGGTTCATATAATCTACAAAGATACTGTTTTTCCGCGAGCGGTGCAAATTTGTCTCTGCCGATACTTGGTAAGGGTTTTTTTACTATCTTAGTAGCTCCAAATGCCAATTCATTACTAAAATCCAATACTTATGGCAGTTTCTATCCTAGACCTCATCAAATCGCAGGTCACCGCCCAGACCGGCGGCATCGAGATTCCCGCCCAGGCGAAGAATCAGGTTCTGAACGGGCTTACCGACTCCATTTTCGGCAGCCTCACCCAGACGGTCACCAAACCGGGTGGCATCGACATGATCAAATCCCTGCTCACCGGCAAGACCGATGCGACCTATAGTCCAATCACACAGCTGGCCGGCAATCTCTTCTCCGGCAACATCCTGAGCAAGCTCAACCTCGGCGGCAAACTCAACGGAGCCCTGCTCGGCATCATTCCTGCCATCATGGGCAAACTCTCCGGTATCATCAAAGACCAGGACGGTGACGGCGACGTCGATTTCCAGGACATCCTGATCACCCTGAAGGGAGGCAACAGGACCCAGGCGCAGCCCGCGGCTCAGAAGGGCGGCGGAATCCTCGGCGGCATCCTTGGCAAGATTCTTGGCGGTACCCGTTAATCCGAAAAACTCTGCAGTATGGCTACTGAAACCAAACAGAAATCCTCATTCGTACCTGTCCTTGTGATGATCTTCCTCTTCGGAATGATCTCCTTCGTGACGAACCTGGCCGCCCCGATCGGCAACATCTGGAAGATGCAGCCCCAGATCGCCGGCTCCAACGCCCTCGGCATGATGGGCAACATGATGAACTTCCTGGCCTATGCCATCATGGGCATCCCGGCCGGCAATATGCTCACCAAACTTGGCTACAAGAAGACCGCCCTTGTCGCGGTCGCCGTCGGTTTCCTCGGCGTCTTCGTACAGTTCCTGTCCGGCGTGGTCGGAGCCTTCCCCGCCAATTTCATCGTCTATCTCCTCGGTGCGTTCATCTGCGGCTTCTCCGTGTGCATGCTCAACACCGTGGTCAACCCGATGCTGAAACTCCTGGGCGGCAAGCGCTCCAACCAGTACATCCAGATCGGCGGTACGTTCAACTCCCTGATGGGTACCCTCACCCCGATGCTCGTCGGCGCCCTGATCGGCACCCTGACCGCCCAGTCCAGGATCGCTGACGTCAACCCGGTCCTCTTCATCGCCATGGGTGTCTTCGCCCTCGCCTTCATCATCCTGCTCTTCATCCCGATCGAAGATCCCGAAGCCGTAAAGAGCCAGGTCAAGGTAGAGAACCCCATGAATTTCCGTCACTTCGTATACGGCGCCATCGCTATCTTCCTGTATGTCGGCGTCGAAGTCGGTATTCCCGGTACTCTCAACTTCTTCCTCTCGGATTCCGTGAACGGTGCGGGTCTCGATCCGGCCGTCGCCGTCCGTACGGCAGGTTTCGTGGCAGGTACCTATTGGTTCCTGATGCTTATCGGCCGTTTCGTCTCCAGCCTCATCAGCGGCAAGGTTTCGTCCCGTGCCCAGTTGATCACCGTCTCCACGGTCGCCCTCATCCTGGTACTCTGCGCGATGTTCGTTCCCGTGACTTCGAAGACCTCCATGCCCGCCTTCACCGGCTCCGGCTTCTCGATGGTTGAGGTTCCGCTCGCAGCCCTGCTGCTCGTCCTTGTAGGCCTCTGCACTTCCGTGATGTGGGGTACGATCTTCGACCTTGCCGTCGACGGCCTCGGCGCCTCGACCAACAAGGCTTCCGGTATTTTCATGGCCATGGTCGTGGGTGGCGGCATCCTGCCTCTCCTCCAGAACTTCGTCGCGGACAAGGTCGGTTACATGCCGAGCTACTGGGTGATCATCGCCGGTCTGGCGTTCATCTTCTTCTTCGCCGTGGCCGGTTGCAAGGCCAGGAAGAAAGCTTAACGGTTTTGCGATATGGCTAAGGACTTAGTAATCGGAATCGACGTCGGCGGTCAGAGCACCAAACTCGGCGTCGTCAACGAAGAGGGCGAAATCGTCGCCCAGACCGTCATCTCCTCCCTGCAGGATGAACTCATCGACTACATCAACGAACTGACCAAGGCGATCAAGGGCATCATAGCCGAAACCGCCGAGGTCGGCAAGGTGAAGGGCATCGGTATCGGCGCCCCTAACGGCAACTATTATAAGGGTACTGTGGAGTACGCTCCCAACCTGAAATGGAGCTACGACAACGAAGGCAAGCCTACGGTGATCGACCTGGCAGCCCTGGTGAAGAGCTTCACTGGCCTTCCGGTGACTGTCACCAACGACGCCAACGCGGCGGCGATGGGTGAGATGGCCTACGGCGTGGCACGCGGGATGAAGAACTTCATCATGATCACCCTCGGAACCGGTGTCGGCAGCGGCATAGTCATCAACGGACAGGTGGTATACGGCCATGACGGCTTTGCCGGCGAACTCGGCCACACCATCGCCGTCCGCGACGGCCGCCAGTGCAACTGCGGCCTCAAAGGCTGCCTTGAGACCTACTGCAGCGCCATGGGCGTACGCCGTACTGCCCAGAAGCTGCTCTTCACGAATCCAGAGACCCCGAGCCCGCTGAGGGATATCGATCCCGAGAAGGTTTCTTCGAAAGATGTGTACGATGCCGCCGAAACGGGCGATCCCATCGCCATCCAGATCTTCAAGACAACCGGCCAGATCCTCGGCCGTTCGCTGGCAGATTTCGTGAAGTTCAGCGCACCCGAGGCCATCGTGCTCTTCGGAGGCCTGGCAAAGGCAAAGAAGTATTTCCACGACGATCTCGTGGCCGCCATGGAGGAGAACCAGCTCCAGATCTGGAAGGGCCGCATCAAAGTGCTCTATTCTTCGCTCAAGGACTCCGACGCCGCAATCCTCGGCGCAAGCGCCCTTGCCTGGTAATTCCGCTTATTCGGGAACGTAGATTATCTCTCCGTTCTCGAGTTCGTAAGCTGTTCCGACCCTCCGGCCCCTCCGGCCGGAGGGTTCTTGGTTTTCGTCCGGAGTGTAGCGCTTTATCTGTCCGCCTTCCCTGGTGATTATCTCCATGTCGGCCTTGCCCGGATTCTTGACCATGGTGAAATCCTCTTTGGTAAAGATTTCCGACATGTTGAAACGGGTGACGAGCGCCACCATAAGGGCTACGGCGAATACCATGGCCGCATCGAATAGATTGGCCACGGTAGCCATGGGATCGGGTTCCCCGTCGCTGCCGAGCAGCCTGTTCCTTTTACTTTTCATCTTTCAGCGTTTCGGCGAGATATTCGAGGTCGTTGAGTTCACGTGCGTACCAGCGCTGCTTCACCTGCAGGGTAACCGATCCTATAGCGGCTATGAGCAGTCCCACGACTGTGGTCGCGAAGGCCACCTGCATGTTGTAGGCCATTGATGCCAGGTCTCCTGCGGCCAGGCCGACAAGGGCCGGGCCCATCGGTATCAAGGTGCCCATCAGTCCGAGCATGGGACCGATTTTGGCAAGGGTGCGGGAGTGCCCGAGTTCCTTCTGGGCATCCACTTCGTAATTGGCCAGCTGACGTTCGCACCATGCGGTGTCGCCGCGGTGCTCCATGAGCCGCCTGACGGCCTGGAGCAGGGGAACCCTGTCTGCCCCGGGGCCCTTTGCAAGTTCCGCCAGGCCGGATTCCCGGGCTGCGGCGTCACCTTCCAGCAGGGACGTGAATTGTTTTTGCAGCGTCCTGCGCCTGTAGAACTCTCCGAAGAATCCTCCGACAAGGATGACGGCACGGACCAGGAACAGCAGGAGGAGAACTATTACCGGCACCAGCAGGCCGTTGGAAATCCAGAACAATGCATTTGATATGGTATTCATCGTGTCAAGTTTATTTCAGAATGTGATGGCTCCCGTGGCGGCGACCGACGACAGGAGAAGGAAAAGATTTATGAGGAACAGACCTTCAAGCCGTATGTCCTCCTCGGGGACCAGCTTCGCCATCAGCCGGCTTCCTCCCAGGGCGATGAACAGGACGGCCAGCGCGGCCACCCATGCGAAGCGGTTGAAGTTCATGCCGGGGCTGGAAAAGAGGACCCGTGACAGTATCCAGACTGCTGCGGGGAAGGCAAGGAGTCCCGGATAAAACCTCAGCGGGCGGAAACGTCCGGATGGCCGGCTGAAGCAGAAGGCGGTCATGATGGCTGCCTCCAGTACAATGCAGACGGCAGCGTCAAGCATGTGGTCAGGGTCTGTTACCCATGAAGAGTAGGCGGATGCTTCCTGACGGGTAAGCCAGGGAATGGCCGCCCATGCGGATGCGGCCAGGGCAAGCGATGCGGCGATTGCCCCCCATCTCGGGAAAAAGCTGCATTTGAGAATGAAGCTGAGCAGAGCGAGCACCGCGATGAGTATGAGCAGTATCTCCATCAGGCGTTGCGTTTTTTGCGCCGGAGCAGTATCAGCAGCAAGACGAAAAGTACGATGGCGAGCAGTGCGCCGACCCATCCGGCGTTCCGCATCAGGTCGGGGCGTGCCGACGGATCGGAAAGCCTGTTCTCTTTCAATACGACCGACTGGGCGTCCGAGGCTGCGTTGCGCACGGCCGACATAGTGGCGTCATAGCTTTTGCGCTCGGATTCGGAAAGGCGTCCGGATATGAATTGCTCCAGTTTCGGATTGCCGCACACGAATTCGGTGCATGCCGCACCGGCTTCGGCGGTAATCTTCCCGTGCAGCGACGCCGTAACCTGCAATTGCTCGTCGGAGGCTTTCCAGTAACCCTTGCGGGCGCTTTCCAGCATCACTGCCGTCATGGCCTGGAAGGCGGCAGGATTGGTCTTCATGAGATAATCGTTTATTCCGAGGCCGTTGCCGTCGAGGATGTATGTGTCGTAGAGTTCGTCGTAAAGATGCGGGTCTATCACCGACGGCTTTGTGGCATTCCATCCGAAGACGTTGCGGAACAGTTCCCCGAACATCTGGGCGGAGCCTTCGCCGCCTTTCATCCTTTCGCTAATGAACGTGGGATTGAGTATCGTGGCCCGGGTTTCAACGGCCACGGCCTCGCGTGCCCTCTGCAGACGCCTGGAATTCCGGTTGCGGTAGTCGGCGAAAAATGCATCCGGTTCCTTGCCGGTCACCTTGGTGACGGCCAGGGAGAGCCCTCCTGTGAATTCGTAGACATGGTCGAGTGAGAGAGGGCCCCAGGTGTTGCTCTGGCGAGGCTGGACGAGCACGTCGGTTTCAGCCATGGCCGCAGCGAAGAGCCCCGGTTCGTAGCCGGCCCAGTTGGCATCGTCTCCATAGGCCGCACCCATGTTGTTCAGGTACCCTTCTGCGATCTCGCTCTCATCGTCCCAGCTGCCGCTGCTTTCCACAAAACCCAGCATGCCGGTGCTGTAACCGCTGTTGAGGGGGCCGAAAACGCGCATCGTGGAGAGTTCGCGCGCCCGGACCGGCGACATGCCCTTCTCGAGAAGCGTCCTCTCCTGTTCCCGGGTGCCGGAAGCCACATAATTGGGCCATCCTCCGCCTTCGGGAGCTTCCGAAGCCAGTTTCACGGCTTCGGTAAGGAGGCGCAGCCTTGAACCTGCTATGTCGCGGAGCTGGCCGGACACCTGTACCAGCACGTTTATACGCGGCCTTCCCAATTCCTCTCCCGGCACGAGGCGCAGGTCTACTGCCCGTCCCTGCTTGTCGCGTAGAGGTTCCACGCCCAGCATCCAGAACGCCTGGGCGAGCGTTGCCCCTTCCGTGGAGATGAATTCGCCGGCCCAGAAGGTGTAGCTGACCTTCCTGGGATATTCGCCGTGCTGTTCGCGATACTGCTGCAGGGTCTGTTCCGCAAGCCTTTTGCCGTCTTCCCAAGCCTGCGGGTTGGGAGTAGCTTCCGCATTGATGCCGAACATGTTGCGGCCCGTCGGGATGACGTTGGGATTCAGGACAGGATCGCCTCCGGGGGCGGGAGGGACCGAGCCTCCTGCCAGCGCGCGTACCATGGCGTCGAGCTCGTTGCGGGAGGAAGAGATGAGACCTTCCCGATATGAAAGGGCGGGCCTGAGTTCCTGCGGTACGGAGGCGGTGTCCTTCGGCGGATGCTGGAGAAGGGCGGTAATCTTCCGGCGCGCCGCCGGCAGATAATGGCGGTGCAGATAGTCGAAATCCTGCAGTTGTTCCGTGGTAATGCGCCCTTCGTCGCGGTCCCGGCGTGCTGTCTCGTAGGCAAGGGGATCTGCGGCCACGGCCAGGGTAGTATTCAGCAGGTCGCGTTCGGAATAGGGTTTTCCAAGCGTGTAATAGGCTCCTGTGATTTTTTCGTCAGCTATCTCTTCCGTGAAGTTGTCGAGCATCTCCAGTTCCTCCGGGGTGAATGGATCCGTAAGGACGGAGTCGAGTCCCAGGTCCCTGTGAAGTCCGAGTTTCACAACTTCCTGTTTGATGCGAAGGCCGAGCGCCTTCCCGCCTCCGTCGCTTTCAAGTGCACGGTGGATATCGTCGAGCAGGGCGGAGTAGCGCTGCCTCATACCGCTCTCCACATAGGGTGGCGTGAGATAAGTCACCAGTGCGGCGTGTGTCCGTCTCTTGGCTATAATTCCTTCGCCGACATTGCCCGTGGTATAGTAATAGAAGTGCGGCAGGTTCCCTACAAGTACGTCGGACCAGTCTGCCTGCGACTGTGCCACGTTCTTCCCGGGGGTGAATTCCAGGTTCCCGTGAGTGCCGAAATGGATCAGGGCGTCGGCCCTGAATCCCTTCTTCATATAGAGATATGGGGCGATGTAGCTGTGCGGCGGGGCGACGCCCGCTCCGTGTACCAGACGGAATTCGTCGTCACCGAGGGCTGGCCTGGGCTGGGGGAAAAGCAGGATGTTCCCGAACTGCAGACATGCCACGGCCAGGCTGTCTCCTCTGACGAGCAGGTGGCCGGGAGCGGGACCGTATCTCTCCTCGACTTCCCTGTATTTATCCGGGAGCAGGGTCTCGTGAGCCCAGGATTCGTATTGTTCACGGCTGAGCCAGACCGGGTGGGATTTCTTCAGGAAGTCAGCCTGTGCTCCGGGGGCGTAGGAGCCCATGACGCTGCCTTCGCGGTGGACCATTCTTCCGAAAGCCTCCTCTGTGGCCGGCAGCCCGCTGACATCGTATCCTTCGCTGCGAAGACGTAGCAGGAATCTGTAGATCGACGGGATAACTTCCATGCCGCTTGCGAGCAATGCGTCCTTGCCCGGCGACTTGAAATAGCATATTGCCACATGCTTGTCGCAGTTGGGCATGGTCCGCAAGGCCATGTAACGCGAGAAATATTCCAGGAAAGCGTCGATCCTCTCCTTTTCAGGGGTGTAAAGGAAGAATCCCGATTCGCCCTCGTTCTGGGTCGCAACGCAATAATTGCCTATGCCTCCATCGATTTCCGGAACCACCACACGTGCGGTGAGTGTGCCGCTGCTCACGGGCAGGAGCGGGTTGATCCAGTCGCTGTGGGGCTGTATAAGCGGGAAAGGATTGAAAAGAGGAATGTTTTCTTCGTGCAGCCAATTGATGAAATCGTCGTTTCCAAGCCGCCCCATGGGCATATAGATCACCGCGTCGGGATGCAGGCTGCGTATCATTTCCTCCCGGGTTTTTCCCTCAGCTGTCAGTGGATAGACATTGTATCCGGCACCGGTCATGCGCGATATCAGGGTATCGACATGGGCACGGTTGCCTTCCATAGGGAAGTTGAGGCCGGAAATGAAGAGGATCTTTCCGCCGCCTTCATGATATAGGCCTTTTTCGCGCAGATACTCCGTTACGGCTTCGTGGGTAGGGAAATACTTTCCGTATTCCCGGTGGTAATACATGTTTTTCAACAAAGGCACGGGAGGGTCGCAACTGCGGTCCCCGACCCTGAGCGGGGTGGCGATGCTGCGCAGGTAGCGCAGCCCATTGCGGTAGTTGCCGGCGCTTGGGTTCCGGAAATACTCCGAGAGCGTCTGACGCTGCGCTTCCGTGATGTTGCATTGTACATCGACGTGCTGGTTGTTGAGGGTGTTGGTGAATACGGCCGTGCCCCGTCGCCCGGCTTTTTCCAGGGCGGCGACCTGCCCGTCGTCAAGATAGAGTCCGCGGCTGAAGATGAAGACCGCGTCGATGCCCCTCAGACTCCGGCCGTCTTCCTTGACCTGATCGGCATTGGAAAACTTCAGGCGGATACGCCGGCTGTCGTTGTTCAGGGCCACGTCGGCCTGCTGGGCGAGAGTGGCGTTGATCACAAGGATACGGGTCGGCCGGAGGAATACGAACCAGGCCACCGCTGCCAGAAGGATGACTGCGGCGGCAATCAGGACGGATTTGCGGATACGGCTAATCCTTTCCTGCGGCATAAGCCTCTTTCTTCTTCATGATGTCCACGGGTGCGTGGTGCAGGCTGAAGCGGATGTGTTCGATGTAGATGTCCTGTATTTCAGGGATTTCGCCCATCCCTTCCAGACGGCAATCCACCTGGAAGCCTTCTGACTCGAGCGCTTCCTTCCAGTCGACTGCAATGTCGTTGGAGGCGTGGTCTCCTGCAACGAAAAGCAGGGGGACGAGCGTCACTTTCTTCGCTTTGGCCATCTTGAGCCTCTCGCACATGGTCCCGAATGTCGGGTATCCTTCGATTGTGGCAACATGGAAGAGCGGATTGCCCTTTGCAGAGAACATATAGTCAATCTGGCTGTATGTCGCCGTGGCGGGTGTATAGGTACCGTGTCCCACAAGTACTACATGCGCCTTCTGGCGGGCGTCAGCCGCATCGGCGTGCCTGGCGGCCATTATTCCGACCACCTTTTCACAGTCTTCCACATTGTACAACAGAGGGGATCCCACTCTTATTTCCTTGAAGAAACCCTCCATGGCAGCAACATCGCGACGGAGTGATTCCATTTCGGCCCCGTCGAGCAGCGTCGTGCTCTGGACGATCACATGGGTAAATCCGTCTGCGCGGAGCCGGAGCATCGCTTCCAGCGGGGTCTGCTTCTCGATGCCGCGTTCCTTAAGCCTGCGGATGACGATGCGCGAGGTATAGGCGTCCCTCAGGGTTAGTTCGGGGAATGCGGTGCGGGCTTTGGCATTTATGGCTTCGATGGTCTTTTCCCGGGTTTCGTCGTACGTGGTGCCGAAATGGACCATGAGCAGTGCGGCCTTGTCGCCGGTGAAATTACTTTCTTCCTGGCCGTAAACGGCGAAAGCAGGGAAGAGCATGCAAATAATCAGGAGGATTTTTTTCATATCTTACAAATATAACGATTTTGGCGTCTGATTGTGCCGTGGCCTTCGGCAGTTTCCGGGAAATGCCTTATCTTCGCAGAAAGTAAAAATGAAGGGATATGGATATTCTCGAGGCCATCAGTGCACGGCATTCCGTGCGTAAGTATCTTGACCGTCCTATAGGGACGAAGGAACGTGAAATCATTCAGGCTGCCGTCGAACGGTGCAACGCTGAAAGCGGGCTGCATATCCAGCTGGTGCTTGACGAGCCCCAGGCTTTCGCCGCGGGTATCTGGAAATACGGCCAGTTCTCCGGCGTCAGAAACTATTTCGTCATGGCCGGTCCGAAAGGGAAGGAGGCCGAGGAGAAAGTGGGCCGGTATGGTGAGGAGCTGGTATTGCTGGCCCAGACCCTGGGCCTGAATACATGTTGGGTCGGGCTTACCTACAGGAAGATACCGGGAACATTCACCATTGCCGACGGCGAGAAGATACATTGTGTAATCTCGCTGGGCTACGGTGCGAACCAGGGTGTGCAGCATCCTCTCCGTCCCAAGGAGAAGTTTTATGAGGCGGAAGGAGAAACGCCGGAATGGTTCCAGAAAGGCGTTGAGGCCGCCCTGCTTACCCCCACCGCCGTCAACCAGCAGAAGTTCAAGTTCATCCTCGGCCCCGACGGAACCGTCGAGGCGATATCCCTTTTCTCTTTGATGGGCTATACGTCCATCGATCTGGGCATAGTCAAATACCATTTCGAACAGGCTGCGGGGAAGGAAAATTTCCGGTGGAAATAGCGGAAACAGGCTTGTTGTCCCGTTTTTCGCTGCAACGGACACACTTGACAATCAGCCGATTACAACAGGTGATCCCCCTCAAAACGAGGGGGATCACTTTACATAAATAACTGAATGCCAGATGCGTACATTGCAGCGAAAAAATGATGATCAGAACTTGAAACCGACCGTAATCATGAAATGACGGGGTTTGGCGGGGCGGGTTGCGCTGATGAAATATTTCGTGTTGAAAATGTTGTACAGGTTGCCGCCGAGCGTGACACCATTCCTGAGGGTGTAGAAAAGACCGCCGTCCACAATGAAGGTCGCGGGGAGATAGATGTTGTTGGTGATGTTTGTATACCGCTTGTCGGTATAGTTTCCGTTGATGTGGAACGAGAGGTTCTTCAGGGCGCCCGTCATGATGGTGTAATCGGCGAAAGCGTAGAAGGTCGTGCGCGGGAAGTTGGTGGCGCGCAGGTTGATCGTACCGTCTTCGTTATAGGTGACCCATGTGGCGTCTTTCGGAATCCAGTCAAGGTAGCTGGCTACGGTACGCATGTCCGAAACGGCAAGGCCGCCGGTGAATTGGAAGCCCTGGAAAGGACGGAGGGTCAGATCGAGGTCAACGCCTTTTGAAGTCTGCTTGCCCACCTGGGCGCGGACGCTCTTGTTGATGACGGATCCGTTTTCTTCGACAGGTTTGTTGCCGATGGTCCTGACAACGTTATATTTCCGGATGTAGAATACACTGGCGTTGACGTCGAGCCAGTCTGCCAATTCGTAGCGTACGCCGAACTCTCCCTGATAACCCTTCTCCGGCTTGAATACTTCTCCGCCGGCTTCATCGGGATTGAATTCGTTGCCGTTGCGGTCGATGTAAATGTAATTGGGGTTATAGACCGTGGTGTTGGGTTTGAAATAATTTGCTACGGAGCCATAGAACGAAAGGGGCTCCACCGGCTGCCATACCAGTCCCAGTTTATAGGTCAGCGCACCGGTACGGGTCTCTTTCCATGCGGCGCGGTCTGCCTCTTCATAATGTTGCCTGCCGTCCTTGATGGTGGCTGAAGCATTCTGGTAGTGATAGAAATCGTAACGGAGTCCCACCATCGCCTTGAGTTGCTTGCTGAATGCGATGACATCATGAAGATAGATGCCATTCGTGATGTAATTGCGGATAGCCGCAGCCGAGACCTTGCAGTCCCACCAGTCCCGCACTGTGTGAGGATCCTTGAGCGAAACTATTTCACCAAGGCCGGGACCCCAGACGTCGTCGTTGTTGTATCCGTTGTACTGGGTATAGTTGAAGAACTGATATGTCCAGCCGAAGTTGTAGTTGTGATTCAGGTTTCCGGTATTGAACTTTCCGCCCAGTTCCAGGACATTGGTGTAGTTGTGGCTGTCGGGGTTGAAGCAAAGCGGAGAGCCTGACTTGACGTTTTCAAGGTCAATGTAGGTAGTGGCACCGTTGCGGGTGTTGATGTAATACCAGTCATAGATCGGCTGGGTGCTTGTAGGATAGCTTACGTTCTCGACGCACCAGTAATCCAGGTCGCTGTGACCGTAGTTGAAACGTTCGCGAAGCGTCATCCAGTCAGTGATCTTGTGGGTATAGTTTAGCGAGACATCTATGACCCGGCGCTGCATATGGTTGTTGGCATTGTCGTTGAGAGACAGGTCGTAATCGAAGAACGGGTTGCGTTCACCGCTCTTCTTGAAGATCTGGCCACCGGCCGTAAAGACGTCCCCGGGCATGACCGGTGCTCCGCCGATGTCTGTGGTGTACCGGTCGTCGTTGAAAGAGACGACACCTTCAAGGTATCCGTTGTCCGTAATTGCTGTCCCCAGGGTGAACAGGCCGCTGAAATTGTTGACGTTCACTTCGCGATAGCCGTCGCCGTTGGCGTAGTGCACGTGTGCACGGTAGTTGACAGGCCCTATCAGTTTGCCGCCGAAACCGACTGTCGCTTCTTTCTGGTTCCAGCTGCCGAGGCTGATACTGGCGTTTACGGTCTGCTGCGGTGAGGCTTTCTTGCGCACGATATTGATGACACCGCCCATTACGGAGTGGCCGCTGAGCACGGACGAGGGACCCTTGAGTACTTCGATGGATTCCACCGATGAAAGGTCACTGAACGGAACGTTGTTGATCAGGGAACGCTCGTCGCGGATGCCGTCCACTGCAATGACGGCGTCTGTGGTTCCCCGGATGCTGTATCGTTTGAATGCACCGAGTTGGTCGGATGTCTGTACGACGCCCGGCAGATATTTCACTGCGTCTTCAAGTTGCAGGATATGGTTGCGTTCCAAAGTCTTGGCTTCTATGCGGCTGACCGTGATCGGAAGGTCCTTGATGGGGACATCGAGGTTGAGCAATTTTACCTGGTTGTCCTGCAAGGGACGATAATAATAATCATAGATGGCTGCGCTGTCAAGCGAAAACACGGAGTCGACCATGCTTTTATGGCGCTCAGGCTGTTGGGCCGATGCTGTGATGGCGCATAAGGTACAGATTGTAAGCAGAATGGTTTTTTTCATACTTTGATGTTATTGTTAGGTCTGATGTGTTTCTTCCTGAACAGTTTTCTGATACCGCGGGCAATCCATTTGACGCTGAGTACGATACCGGTGACGGAAAGTGCGGTACCGCCGATCATCAGTGTGTACATGACGATATTCCAGAGCCACGGGCGGTCGGTAAGGAACTTGAAGTCCAGTGTATGTAGTTTGTGGTAGAGCCAGTTGCGAGTGCGGGTGTCATCGTCGAACCGACGGGTTTCCAGGGTGACAGGATTGTAGTACCAGCGGGTGTGCATATAGTCGTCTACGATGACGCGGTATACGGGAAGCGAGGTTTCATTGACTTTCCGTGTATGATAGTCGCGGTCGAATTCATCGATCAGCTCGACCGTGTAGGGAATGCTGTCGCGGTACTGCCGCTCCATATCGAGGCGTACCATGTCTTCGGTGATGACAAATGGTCTGACCCCGTCTGCCTGGGCATCGATGAATACGCGTTCCGTCGGGGAGATAGTCAGGGTATAATAGGGATGTCCTTTGAATTCGCTCCAGGCTAAAGTCCGGGTATCCGGATATGCTGCCAGTGCTGTGCGGTAGTCCAGTGTGTAAAGACCGGGATCAAAATAACGGGATTCGCCGCGGCGTCCGTCGGGCGGCCCGTTACGTTGCTCGGTTTTCGGCGCTTTCTTCAGGAATTCCGGCATGTCAGCCAGCGACATCATGCCGCTGAAGGCGAAAGTAATGGCGAAAATGCCGAAAGAGAAACCGAGGATGTAGTGCCAGTTATACCACTTCTTCTTATAAGGGGCCGCCTTTTTTTTGCTCTTGACGGCCACGCGGATGGCAAGGACGAAGCCCAGGATCACCATAATGCAACCTATGCCGGCCGCCCATTTCACTGAGTTCAGCCAGAGTTGCTGTTCCTGCCGGAGTTTCGTGAAATATACCCAGTGGGGTATGGCGCCGACCCAGGCCCACATGCGTTCTTTGTGCGAAGTGAACTGCAGCACCCGGCCTGTCTTGGAGCCCAGATAAAGCTGATGTCGCTCCGGATCGTCAAAATGATACTTGTAGATTGGAAGCTCTTCCCGGTTGCGACCGAAAGGAATCCATTGGTCCAGCTTTTTCAGCGTGTCGATACGTGCCACCGGAGCTGTGCACCAACTGCGGATGGTGGCTTCAAGGGTGTCTTCTACGGGAGTGAACGTCCGGGCGGAAATCGTCCGGTCCCGTTGATTGGCAAGTATTTCCGTAAGGTTGTCCTTGTCGGGCAGTTCCACCGTGACGAGCGGAGGCAACAACGCCAGTTGCTTGTCAGCGGACGCACGGGGGAAACCGTGATATATCATCACGATACCCGTGGAGAACCATAGGAAGAACAATCCACACAGTAATACTCCCAGCAACTTGTGCAGGAAAGAAAGTATTTTGTACAACATGTTTTGGAATTGAATTCCAGCATACGTGAAACAGCACTGACCCGGCGCTTTTCCACCTTATTGCAGACAGGCAGGTCTTCTGACTCGTTCCGCTTCAAGCGTCTTCCCGGCAATAAGCCAGTGACAAAGGAATGCTTGAGGCTTCAAAGGAACATACAGCAGCGGGCACTGCTCCGGATTCACACCGGATTCCCTATTCTTTCTCAACCGTGGTCACGGCTTCGAACACCTGTTTGCGGAGGCAAAAATAGCATTTTTGGAGCGAAAAACCAAAAAAAAAAACGCCCCGTGACCGGCTGGATCACGGGGCGGGGACACACTATAATTCAACAGGGTTCCTACACCAGGTGAAGGGTGCCGAAACCATAGAGGAAGACATAGCCCAGGACTATGCTGATGACGCCGACTATCAGGCCGATCTTGGCCATGTCCTTCTGCTGGACGAGATTCGTGGCGAAGGCCAGGGCGTTCGGCGGAGTGGATATGGGCAGCACCATCGCACTGCTGGAGGCTATGGCTACGCCGATCAGTACGATGGCGGTGCCGCCGATGGGAGCAATCTTGTCACCCATCGCGGTGCATACGACAGCCAGTATCGGCATAAGAAGTGCTGCTGTCGCCGAATTCGAAATGAAGTTCGACAGAGCGTAGCAGATCAGTCCGGAAAGGATCAGGATCAGCAGCGGTGAGAACGAATCGAAAGGAATGCTCCTGACCAGCAGCGAGGCGAGCCCCGAGACGTTCATCGCATAACCCAGTGCGAAGCCGCCTGCCACCATCCAGATGACGGACCAGTTGATTTCCTCTAGGTCGCGCCGGTCTATCACGCCGGTCGTGCAGAAGACAGCCAGAGGAAGCAGGGCTACCGTATAGGTATTGATGCCCGTGAACGAGTCGAGGAGCCAGAGCAGTACGGTGACAATGAAGGTCACGATGACGATCTTGGTTTTGCGGTCGCGTTTCATCTCGCCTTCGATGACCAGGTCGACGGTCTTCTGCGTGAACGGGAAAATCTTCTTGATCAGCAGCCAGCTGATGAACAGCAGCAGTATGACCAGCGGCACCATCATCAGCATCCACTGGCCGAAACCGATGTTGAGATTCAGTCCTTCGGGATCGTTCAGGTATTTGAGGGCGATCGTGTTGGGCGGCGTGCCGATAGGGGTGCCGATGCCGCCCAGGTTGGCTGCAACCGGGATGCTGAGGGCCATTGCGATGCGGCCCTTGCCATTGGCGGGCAGCTGTTTGAAAACCGGGGCCAGGAATGTCAGCATCATTGCCGCCGTGGCGGTGTTGCTGATGAACATCGAAAAGAGGCCGGTAATGAGCAGGAATCCCAGAAGCACCATCTCGCTCTTGTTCCCGAAGGGCTTGAGCAGGATCTTGGCCAGATGGACATCCAGCCCGGTCTTGGTGGCTGCGATGGCCAGCACGAAACCGCCGAGGAAGAGCATTATCACCGGATCGGCGAAGCAGGCCATGATACCTTTGTAGCTCAGAAGGGTGCCGACCTGGTCCGGATCACAGATCCATTTGATGCCGGAATCCGAAGCGAAGAACAGGAGCATGGCCATGATCGCGATGGAAGTGGCCCAGGCAGGGACCGGTTCCATGATCCACATGAGCGTCGCGAAGGCGAAGACAGCTATGATGCGCTGCTGGACCACCGTCAGGCCGTCGATTCCGAAGGCGCTGGCTGGAATCAGGAACAGCGTAATCGTGACGGCCGCGATGATCAGCAGGCTGGCGGTCCTTCGTTTGATCCGGCCGGCCTGGTGCTTCAACTCCATTCCCATCTGGTAGATGGACTCTACCAGATGGAAACCTGGGAAATTCTTATACATGGAAGACTATTCCGGATTCTTGGAGTGATAGTAGTCGAGAGGCTCGCCGGCGATTGCGTCCTGGGTGTGATTCATCCAGATCTGGCGAACGGTAGGCAGTTCGAGCAGGCCTTTCTCGATCATGGTCGAGTTGTTGCAGGTGAAGCCGGAACCGTTTGCACCGAAGAAGACTTTCCAACTGCAGTCCTCTACTTCGCCTTCTTCATTGGCTTCGGCCATGAGGTCTGCGAAAGTGTAGCTCTTGCCTTCGAATTTCTCGGGCAGGTCGTCGCCGGCCATGTCGTTGTGGCCGTGGTCGCCGTCGATGGACATCAGCGGGTGCAGATAGACTTTGCGGTTGCCGGTATTCAGGCCGGCCTCCGCCATGCGCTCATAGACATGGGGTTTGAAATTCTCCATCATGTCCACGGTTCCTACGAAGTAGTGGGGGTTGATTGCCTGCAGTGCTTCTTCAAGCTGGGAGTAGCGGACGTTGGCCTTGTATGTATCGTAGGAGTCGGGGTTGCCGTGGCCCATGAATGCGACGATGTCGTTGGCCGCCTGGCTCTTGTAGAGATTGTCGAGGGCCCTGGCTACTGCAGAAACGTCCTTGTCCTCATCCTGGAGGAGTGGAACGCCGAGTTTCAGGACAACCCTGGACAGGTAGTCGTCATCGAGGTCGCCGTTGGCGTTGTTGGCGAAGTCCTTGATGTAGTTGATCACGCGGGTGTACTCCTCACCGGGGATTACCTGCAGCGACTGGACAACGATTTCGCTGTACCTGACGTTTTTCTGGGCGAAAGCGGTGAGCCAGAACGGCGGGGCGTAATAGTTGCGGATTTCGGCGCCGTCGGCGGCGTTTTCACCGGCGGCCGCACGGTTGATGCAGATTGCAGAGGAGAAGGAGAGGAAGACGTCGTAGCCGGGGAATGCTTTTTTGTAGGCATCCACGGTTGCGTCGAATGCGTTGAAGGCCTGCTGCCAGGTCGAACCGAAGGCGACCAGCAGGATAACCTTGTTGTTCTTCTTCTGCTTGTTAACCGTCTCGTTGACGGCTTTCTGGTAAGCGTTGTAGTTGTACTCCTCGTTTTCTTTCGGGTTGCAGGAAGACAATCCGAAGACGAGTCCTACCATGAGGGCAAGCGCTAAAATTTTAGTTTTCTTCATATTGTTTTGAATTGTAGTTGTTGTTTATGGTGGAATTGAATTTGTCGCTGACTTTCCTGCCCTGGTTGAACCGTACGGTGACTCCGATGTATACGGTCGTTCCGGGCGTGGTCGTACCCAGGTGCAGGCCGTGGAGCGTACGGTCCACATAGTTGAAGATGTTGTCCACACCGGCTTCGACCTTCCACGCGGTACGTTTGGAATGTCCCAGGTCATGACCTGTGGAGATGCGCCATATCTGGTAGCCCTTGCCGTCGCCGTCGATCTGATAGTGGCGTCTGGAGGACATACGGCCGTAAAGGCCCGCACTCAGCCGGTAGTCCGGTGAGAACCGGTGATTCCATGTGATGAAACAGTTGCCCTTGTGGTGCGCCGTACCGTCGATTGTCACCTGGCGCATCCTGTCGTGGTCTGCGTCGTACTGGTTGGCGTCCGTATCGAGCCAGCTGTACCCCAGGCCGAAAGCCCATTCCCTGAGGCTGTATCTGGCGCTGAAATCCACGCCAAGCGTCCTGGCGTCATCCACGTTCTGATACTGCCGGGTCCGTACGGGGTCGTACTGGATGATGTACTCTGCAGGCGCTTCGTAGTTCGGGATAGTCACAAGTGTGATCATGTCCTTGACACGGTTATAGTAGCCCGTGACGTTGATGCTCAGTCCGGAGAGTGTGTATTCCCCTCCCAGCGAGAAATAATCGCTGGTCTGCGGACGCAGGCCGAGGTTGCCGAGATAGAGATACGTGCCGCTCATCTGTTTGACGTAGCGGTAGTGCAGTTCCTTGGGGGTAGGGGTCTTGAAGCCCTGGCTCCAGGTGGCGCGTATGCGCCAGGGCAGGCCCAGTGCAAGCATCGCGGAGACTTTCGGGGTGACCTTGATCCCGAACTGGCCGTTCCAGGTCAGGCGCGCACCGCCGGCCAGCTGGAGCCGGTTACGACCGAAATCGTGCTGCCATTCGTCCTGGACGTAAAATGCGGCGGTCCAGTCGCTGACCGTTCCGCCGACCACACGGGTAGGGGCATACAGCCAGTCGTAGCGGTATTCGGCGCCGGTGTTCAGCAGATTGTCGGCGGGCAGCCTGAAGATGCCTTTCAAACTGGCCATGGCCCTGCGCTGGTCGCTCTGCATTTCGGTCTGGCCGGGCAGATATGGATAGTAGGGATAATAGATCGTCCCCTTGCTCTTCTCGTAATCTTCGACCAGGGTGGTGGCCGTAAAATAATACATATACGCATGCCGGTTCCAGTCCAGGTCGAGCGTCACCACGTCTGTGGCGTTGGGCTTCCATTTGGCTCCGGCAGATGCCGAGGCGTTGCGGTACTGCAGGTCGTAGGTGTGTACGTCGAACTGGGCGTATTTTCCGTTGGGACGGTAGATCCGCTTGCCGTAAATGGTACCGCCCGCATAGAGTTCCAGTTTGTCGGAAGCCGTGAAGGTCAGCTGTTCGCCCACCTGGGCGTTGGTGTGCCGGTTCACGGTCTTGTTCTGCGAGTCCATGACGGGAGCCTGGGTGCCCGTGGTATGTTCTACGGATGTATTCTGCCAGCCGTCTGAATGCTGGAGCTGGAAGTTGGTGAGTGAACTGAGCCGGCCGTATTTCAACCCTACGGCGTTATGCTGGCGCAGGTCGTTGTAGGAGCCGTAGCGGGAGCTGTTTTCCAGCAGCAGGCCCTCTTCGTGGTGTTTCCTGGTTATGATGTTGATCACGCCGGCGATGGCGTCGCTGCCATAAAGGGCGGATGAGGCTCCTTTTACGATCTCTATCTTTTCTATGTTCTGTGGATCTATGAGCGACAGATCGTTCTCGCCGCCCACGTCGCCGTGGATGCGCTTGCCGTCGATCAGGATAAGTATATAACTGTTGCCCAGTCCGCCGAGTTGCATGTGCGATCCCATGTCGTCTTCGTTGAATGCGAAGGCGGAGGTAAGGCCGCCCAGGATGTCCTCCAGGGAACGCCCGGCGTAATTGTTCAGCATCTGCCGGGTTATGACTTCAGTCTGGACGGGAACGTCTTTCAGAAGATGCGTCGTGCCGGTGGCCGTGACGACGGTCTCCGGAATCGTGTCCTGCAGATACGATTGCGCTGACATGGTTACGGCTAGGCACATGGCCCAACCGATGAGCAATAACTCCCTTATCTTCATTTTCAGCTCCCGCTTTTTCCTGAGCGGGCGAACTCCAAATCCGGTTCTGGCAGGTCTTCTGACTTTCCCCGGTCCGCTCCGCCTTCCCGGGCATCAGCTTCGTTCCGGCCCGGCAGACGGGGGATGGCGAAGCGCCCAGTGGCGTTTTGGAAGCGGACCCTTTACGGGGATTACAGCTGCAGGTACAGTCCCGGTCTTTCACCGGATTCCCTTGCACCGGAGCGGCCAAATGCCGCCCGGTTACCAAAACCGATGCAAATATAGCAATTAATCGGAAATTGTTTATCTTTGCCGCCGGTTTCGGTGTCCACCGCCACCTGCCGGGGCGGGGAAGAATAGGGAATCCGGTGAGAATCCGGAGCAGACACCGCTGCTGTCAGTCCTGCTAAACGCCTTGACAATCAATGGTCACTGTCCTTCAGGGGGCGGGAAGACGTCAGGGATGGGACAAGCCAGAAGACCTGCCGTAACCTTGATAGGAATGAAGCTTTCGGGTAATAAAAGCTTGCCGGATCCGATGAGTATCCGATATAGACTGCTGGTGTCACTGGTCCTTCTGGGGCTGTGCTTCCCTCTTTTCGGGCAGGATTCCCTGTCTGTCAAGGGGACGCTCGGCGATACGCTCGTCCTCAGCAACGCTACCGTAACGGCCAAGAGCCGCGAACAGCAGTTGCGTGAAGGGGCTTTCGCCGTGGGGGCTCTGAACATCCGCCTTCAGGCCAGTACGTTGCAGTCGCTGACATCCGCGATCGACCGCACGGCCGGCATCCGCATCCGCGAGGAAGGCGGTGTGGGAAGCGACTTCGACCTTTCGATCAACGGCATGAGCGGCAATTCCATCCGCTACTTCCTGGACGGTATGCCCCTGGACGCCAAAGGGACCGGCATGACGCTGGCCAATCTTCCCGTGAACATCATCGACCGTGTCGAAATATATAAAGGTGTCATTCCCGCAAGTTTCGGCAGCGACGCACTGGGAGGTGCCGTCAACATCATAACCAACCGCAGCAGCCGCAACTATCTGGACTTTTCCTACGGAATTGGTTCGTTCCATACCCACAAGGCCGATTTCAGCGCGCAGTACATAGGTAAGAAGACCGGACTGGTTTTCAAGCCCGTGCTGAGCGCGAACTATTCGAAGAACGACTACCTGATGCGGGACGTCAAGGTCCGCAATGCCGACAGGACCGCGTTCATAGTAACCGACCTGCCGCGTTTCCATGACGCCTACCTTTCGCTCTTCGGCCAGCTTGAGGCCGGGGTACAGGACCGCGGCTGGGCAGACGCCTTCTTCGTGTCCGCCTCGGTTTCGAAAATCGACAAGGAGATACAGACCGGTGCGACCCAGGACCGTGTCATCGGAATGGCGGAGCGCAACACCCAGTCGCTGAACGTCGCTGCCCGCTATGAAAAGGCGGATTTCCTGACGGAAGGGATGCAGTTCCAGGCATCCGTCTCACACACCTGGGACCATTCCCAGACTATCGATACGACTTACCGCCGCTACTATTGGGACGGTACCTATATCAACGGCGGCTACAGTGAGATACGCAGCCGCGGCAAGACACTGAGGCAATACAGGCGTCCTCTGACCGTGGTCCGCTCCAATCTTGCCTACCGCCTGGCGGAAGGTCACGAACTGGCGTTGAACTATCTGCTGAACCGTGCAGGCAACAGGCAGACGGATACATGGGACAGCGATTTCGTTCCGACCGACGATGTCCTGGCAAAGCACATAGTCAGTCTTTCCTACGACCAGTCCCTCATGGACGGGCGTATGAACAACGCCCTGTTTGTCAAGGACTATGTCAATCACCTGACAGTCGGCCAGAGCGAACTGCCTTCGACGACAGGGTCGGACAAGGTCAGAGGGTCTAATACCCAGAACTATGTGGGGTACGGCATAGGGTCCCGCTATCTCTTCCTGGATCCCCTGGCCGTCAAGGCTTCCTTAGAACACAGCATCAGGTTGCCGATATCACGCGAGGTGCTGGGCAACGGATCCACGGTCTATCCCAACCTGGCCCTCAAGCCAGAGATCAGCGACAATTTCAATCTGGGTCTCTTCGGTACCTTCGACCTGGGCGGCGGCCATTCCATATCATATGAGGCCAACGGGTTCATCAGGCTGGTGGACAACTATATACGTGCTACTGTCACCGAGACTGAGAGCATGATGCAGTATGTCAACGTGGATGCCGTCCACATCAAGGGCGTGGACGGTGAGATCCGATACGACTGGGCCGGGAAACTGCATGTGGCTGCGAATGTAAGCTACGACGACAGCCGCGATATGCGCAAGTACACGCAGTCTGGCGACA
Source organism: Bacteroidales bacterium (assembly GCA_017430365.1). Classification (GTDB taxonomy): domain Bacteria; phylum Bacteroidota; class Bacteroidia; order Bacteroidales; family UBA932; genus Cacconaster. Next base: position 176,288 of record JAFRNC010000009.1, read on the forward strand.
TTTCTGTCACTTACCGCAACAGGACTCCGAACCGTCCGTGGACTTATTGCAATGCCGAGGTTTCCTATACCTTCCACAATGTCGGCCTCAGGGACAGCCGCCTCCGCCTGACGGCCGATTACCAGTACGTACACTGGTTCTATCTCACATGGGCGGCGTACGGCTCCGCCTCCACAAAATCCAAGGTGCCTACGCAGCATATCACCAACGCTTCATTGCTCTATTCGTGGCAGGGCGGGCGTTACAATGTTTCGCTCGAGTGCACGAACCTGCTCGACGCACTGGCTTTCGACAACTACATGCTTCAGAAGCCCGGCCGCGCCTTTTTCTTGAAATTCAGACTGTTCTTATAAATAAAACCAAACAAGCGATATGAAAGAAATCAAAAAAATGCTCGTCCTGGCCATCACGCTGGTCACGATGATCACCATGGCCGTCAGCTGCCAGAAGCCCGTTCCGGAGCCTGAACCGGAGCCCGAGCCGGAAGTGCTGAAAGACTACAATTTCGACCTCTTCGTCTGCGCCGTAAAGCACGGCGGCATGAGCCAGAACAAGAACGGCACGTACGTTCGCAGCGTACCCGCACTGACCGCCGACCAGCCGCGTGTCGAATTCACCGGCAAAGGCATCGACATTACTCAGAACTATACTCTCGAGAGCATTGTCCGCGGCAAGTATTATTATCAGGTGCCCCAGAAGGCCACCGGCGGCTTCGTGAAGTTCCATATCGAGCGCAACGCCGCCGGCGATGAGTCCATCGTCGAAGACGCGGAAGTCCCGTTCAAGGACAATGTGTATTCCGCACGCAAGTACACGCATGCCTGGCTCAACGACAGTACTACGCTCGTGGTCGTCGGCACCTCCGACAAGGCCACCAAGGTAATCTGGTCGAAACTCAACGAGTCGAACCTAGCCATCCAGTCCGAAGGTACATTTGACATCACCCTGCCCGAGGGTTACGGCTCCTTCTCCACCACCGGTCTGCTGACCTATCGCAAGAGCGACGGCAAACTCTATTATTTCTATTTCGCCAAACCGGCAGCCGGAATGAGCGATGCGGCAAAGTCCCAGACCTATATCGCCGTGATCGATCCTTCGACGATGAAGGTTGAGTCGAATACCGCCGTTCCCAACGCAGTTATGGAAGAGACAGCCGGCAGCGCCTACGGTGAACTGATGCAGAACATGATCATGTACGACGAGGCAGACAACCTGTATGTGGCAGGCCTGATTACCGTCAGTGGCCAGGAAATGGGTATCCTGCGCCGCATCCCCGTGGGTTCCAGGACCTTCGACGCTTCCTGGAACGGTTTCCCGAATCCGGAAGGCAAGCTCCTGACCGTGCAGTATCTCGGCAACGGCAAAGTGCTGAGTTATTCCCGCGACGAGTCGCTCGGAACCAAGATCGACAGCAAGAGCCATTTCTACTCCATCATCAATCTGGCCAACTCGTCCCGCGAGCGCGTGAAGTTCAACGGACAGGACCTGCCTTATTGCGGCGGCCGCTTCTCGCAGCGCAGCGCCGTGGCCAACGGCAAGGCTTATATCGGTATCGGCGGTGAAGTTGAAGGCGAGGCCGAGGCCAACTATCCGACAATCTACATCTACGACTGCCGTACCGGCGTGGTGGAGAAGGGTGTGGAGCTCTCCAAGGGCTTCTGCTTCGACATCATCCGTGCAATGGACGTCAAGTAAGATTTGCTAACTTTGTGTCCGGTGAAACCACAATTGCTCATCGGCGCCATGCATTCCGGGAGTGGCAAGACCACTTTCACGATGGGGATCCTGCGGGCTTTGCAACGTCAAGGCCTGCAGGTTCAGCCATTTAAATGCGGCCCCGATTACATCGACACCCGTTTCCACGCCGTGGCGGCCGGACGGGAGTCGGTCAACCTCGACATCTGGCTCTCTTCCGAGTCGCATGTGCGGGATCTCTACGCCCGTTACGGCGAGGATGCAGGAGCCTGCCTCGTGGAAGGGGTGATGGGCCTCTTTGACGGTTTTGACCGGATGCAGGGGAGCAGCGCGGCAATCGCGAGGCTTCTCGATATTCCCGTGGTACTGGTTGTAGGCGCCCGCTCGATGGCGTATACCGTGGCTGCGCAGCTTCACGGCATGAAGAGTTTCCTTCCGGGACTGCGCATCGCCGGCGTGGTTTTCAACCAGGTATCTTCGGAAAACCATTTCCGTTTCCTGCGCGAGGCCTGTGATGATGCGGGCCTTCGCTGTTTCGGGTGGCTGCCGAAAGCACCGGGACTGGAGGTGCCTTCCAGGCATCTCGGTCTTACGCTTGCGGCCAGGCAGGATATGGAAACCTGGATCGACAGGGCTGCGGATCTGGTATCGGCCAATATAGACATAGCCGGATTGCTGGAAGCCGTGAACTCTCTTGTCCATGAACCGGCGGAACGACCCGTGGAACGGTCTGGTTCACTCAGGACGGCCGTAGCCCGCGACGCGGCTTTCAACTTCACTTACCGGGAGAACATCGCCCGGCTTACCCTGCTCGGACCGGTGACGTTCTTCAGCCCTCTTGCAGGGGATCCGCTTCCTGAAGCCGATCTGGTCTATCTTCCGGGAGGCTATCCCGAGCTTTTCGCCGCAGAATTGTCTTCCCGTTCCGGCCTGATGGCTCAGATACGGGACTTCGCAGAATCAGGCGGCCGCATTCTGGCGGAGTGCGGAGGCATGATTTATCTCTCACGGGCCATCGAAGGAGTGGAAGGCGGTCCTTTCCCCATGTGCGGAGTACTTCCTTTCGCCGCCACCATGGCCGGAGCGCGTCTCCACCTCGGTTATCGCCGCATTGTGGATGCTGCCGGACGGGAATGGCGCGGGCATGAGTTCCACTATTCCGACGTGACGTCGCCGGAAGCGCTGCCTTCAGCCGCCGTCCAATTCAACGCCAGGGGCGGGAGGGTATCCACTCCCCTGTATCGCTGGAAAAACGTAATCGCCGGTTATACGCACCTCTACTGGGGTGAGACCGGCATAATGAAATTATGGGATTGAATATGAAAAAGATAACCCTGGTACTGCTGCTGGCGGCATCTTCACTTCTGTTTTTCTCATGTAAGGGAGGATCCCGCGGTGCGGGAGGAGCCGCTGTCTCCGGTACGAAGGAAGGGGCCGTATCTACTGCCTACGCAACCGGATTCAGCGTCAGTTATACTGATGACGGCTGCCTGGTGGACATCCAGGACCCCATGCGCGAAGAGAGCCAGTCATTCCACTATATGCTCGTAAAGCGCGGCGGCAAGCCGGCACATGTGCCGGAAGGATATACTGTCATTGAAGTGCCCGTGCAGCGCATCGTCTGCATGACCTCGCTCCAGCTTTCCAATTTCATCTGCCTCGGCGAACTCGACAGGGTAGCAGGCATTACGAGTACCCGCCATCTCTTCAATCCCGAGATGAGGCAGCGTCTCGCCGACGGACGTACCAGCAAGATCGGCATAGAAGGCAATTTCGACAGCGAGGTGATCCTTGGGCTCGATCCCGACCTGATTCTGATCTCCCCATTCAAGAGGGGCGGATATGAGGCCCTCAGGGGAGTCGACATACCGCTGATTCCACACCTGGGCTATCAGGAAATGACCCCGCTCGGCCAGGCCGAATGGATCAAGTTCATAGGACTTCTTTGCGGCGGGGAGGAAAAAGCCAATCGTGTTTTCAGCGAAATCGAAGAGCGTTACAATTCGCTCAAGTCACTCACTGCCGACGTGGCGGAGAGGCCTGTCGTGCTGAGCGGCGAGCTGCACGGCGGCAACTGGTATGTAGGAGGCGGCCGCAGCTTCCTCGCCCAGATTTTCAAGGATGCCGGTGGAGCGTATTTCCTGCCCGATGACGGAAACTCCGGCGGGCTGAATCTCGATTTCGAGACTGTATACAGCCAGACAGCCGACGCCAAGTACTGGCGCATCGTCAACAGTTACAACGGCACATTCAGCTATGACGCACTCAAGGCCGAGGATGCCCGTTACGCCGACCTCAACGCTTTCCGCAACAAGGGCGTGATCTATTGCAACATGCGTGAGAAACCCTTTTACGAGAGCATGCCTGTCCAGCCCGATGTCGTGCTTGCCGACCTGATCCATATATTCCATCCCGAACTGCTTCCCGCCGGTTATCAGCCGGTCTTTTATGAACTCCTGAAATGAAACGTCCGGTCGCCGTCGGCATGATCCTGCTGGGAGTGTCGATTTTCCTGCTGTTCTTCCTCAATCTGCTGCTGGGCTCGGTGTCAGTCCCGGCCGGACAGGTGTGGAAGATATTGTGGGGAGGGGAGGCCGAAAATGCGATCTGGCAGAACATCGTGCTCAAGTCGCGCTTCCCCCAGGCGCTTACGGCCCTTGTGGCCGGCGCCGGGCTTTCGGTAGCCGGCCTTCAGATGCAGACGGTGTTCCGCAATCCGCTGGCGGGGCCTTCGGTACTGGGTGTGAGTTCGGGATCGAGCCTCGGCGTGGCCTTCGTGGTCCTGCTTTCCGGCAGGCTCGGCGGCGTCGCCCTGAGCCGCCTGGGATATATGGGCGAGTTCGCCATGACTGTCGCCGCCATCATCGGCGCCCTGGCCATTATGGCGCTTATCGTATGGGTGGCGCAGAAGGTCCGTGGCAACGTCACCCTGCTCATCATCGGCGTGATGATCGGATACGTCGCCACAGCCATCATCGGAGTACTGAAATTCTTCAGCGCGGAAGAAGACGTGCGTGCCTACGTTGTATGGGGCCTCGGCAGTTTCGCCCGCGTGTCGGGAGGCCAGGTGATGACTTTCGTCATAATCATGGCCGTCCTGCTGCCTCTGTCTTTCCTGCTTGTCAAGACGCTCAACCTGTTGCTCCTCGGCGACGGATATGCCCGGAACCTCGGTCTGAACATACGCCGGGCGCGTCTATGGGTCATCACATGTGCCGGTGTCCTGGTGGCTATCGTCACGGCTTATTGCGGTCCCATCTCGTTCCTGGGCCTGGCGGTGCCGCACCTGTGCCGCGGTATTTTCCGCACCTCTGACCACCGCATCCTGATGCCGGCATCGCTTATGGCCGGTGCGTCCCTGGCCTTGCTCTGCAATCTGATCGCCAGGATGCCCGGATTCGAGGGGGCCCTTCCCGTCAATTCAGTGACAGCCCTGATCGGTGCCCCGGTCGTGGCTGTAGTACTTTTCAAACGCAGGAAGGAGGACACCGGGGAATGAAACGCGAAGAGACCATCAGGATTTCAGGCCTGTCGATAGGCTATCGCGGGAAGCATGGTATCAAGACTGTCGCAGAAGGCATCTCCAAGGTGATCCGAAGCGGCGAACTGACCTGCCTGCTTGGGGAGAACGGTGCAGGGAAGTCAACATTGCTCCGCACCTTGTCCGGATTCCTCCCGCCCCTTTCAGGAGAGATATACATTCTGGGCAAGTCTTTGAACTCTTATCGGGAGCGTGAACTGGCTACCGTCATCGGCGTGGTCCTTACCGAGAAGACCAATCTGCAGAACATGACTGTCGCAGAACTGGTCGGGATGGGACGCAGTCCATACACCGGATTCTGGGGACGGCTTTCTGCGGAAGACCGGCGGAAGGTGGATGACGCCTTGGATCTGGTCGGCATCGTCCCCCTGCGTGACCGTATGGTCCAGACGCTGAGCGACGGTGAGAGGCAGAAGGTCATGATAGCCAAGGCTCTGGCACAAGAAACCCCGGTCATCTTCCTCGACGAGCCGACTGCTTTTCTCGACTATCCCAGCAAGGTAGAGATCCTGCATCTGCTCCACCGCCTTTCCCGCGAGATGGGCAAGACCATTTTCCTTTCGACACACGACCTTGAACTGGCTCTTCAGATCGCCGACCAGCTCTGGCTGATGGCCCGGGGCCGCGGGGTTACGGTCGGTACGCCGGAAGATCTGGCGCTCGACGGAGTTCTAGACACCTTCTTCCGCCGCAAGGGTGTAGCATTCGAGAAACAGACAGGGCTTTATCGCATAGAATCCGAATACCGTTCAGCTGTCAGGCTGTCCGGCGATCCGGTGGCCTGCGAGATGGTGCGCAAGGCGCTCCGCCGTGACGCCATCCGTGCCGACTTCGACATAGAAGCCCCGGTTTCGGTCCATGCTGTCATCAATCCTGACGGAAAGCCTTCGTTCACCGTCTCGGACGCTTCACAACGCCCTTCCGTACCGTCCGGAGAAGTGCATTCGGTCGCAGGGCTCCTGGATCTTCTGTCCGAATTCCGTTCCTGACATACTCCTTTTTGGGACATTGGCCCCTTTTTTATATCTTTGAAATATGAAAAGAATGATACTGGCGGCGTTGCTGCTGCTGGCCGGCGGCTTCTGCAGGGCGCAGCTTCCCACGGGGACGTGGTCGGGCGCGCTTGATATACAGGGTACTTCCCTTACCCTGGTGTTCAATTTCAACGAAGAAGGATGCTCGATGGATGTTCCCGACCAGGGAGCCAAGGGCATAGCCGCCTCGGCTTCCCTGACTCCGCTGGGAGCTGTCCATATTGATATTGCGGCCCTCGGCGCCTCTTTCGAAGGGTTCCGTTTCGGTGAGAGGATCAACGGCACCTTCACTCAACGGGGCGCTTCTTTCCCTCTGACCCTTGCTCCTGGAGCACCGCAGAGAAAGCGTCCCCAGACGCCGAAACCGCCTTTCCCGTATACTTCGGAAGAGGTTTCTTTTTCCAACGGCGATGCCGTCCTGAAGGGAACTCTGACCCTGCCGGCCGGATGCGACCGCTCGACTCCGGTACTTCTTATGGTGACCGGCAGCGGCCTGCAGAACCGGGATGAAGAGTTGTTCGAGCATAAACCTTTTGCCGTCATAGCGGATTTCCTGGCCAGGAAGGGCATTGCCACGCTCCGCTACGATGACCGCGGTTTCGGTGAATCGACGGGCGATGTCGTGAACGTCACCACCGCTGACCTGAAAGAAGACGCGGCTGCCGGCATCGCGCTGCTGCGCGGACGCTTCGACCGGGTCGGCGTCCTCGGGCACAGCGAAGGGGGTACGATAGCTTTGATGCTTGCGGCTGAGAAGAAAGCCGATTTCATTGTCAGCCTGGCGGGCATGGCCGTCTCCGGAAGGGAAACACTGATGCAGCAGAACCGTCAGGGGCTGGCTCAGGCAGGAGTTGACCAGACTACGGTCGATACTTACTGCAAGGCACTTTCCGACACATTCGACGCCGTAACCGACGGGATGCCGCTCCCGTCCCCCGGCCGTTATGACATGCCTGCCGCCCTGCAGCAGAATCTCCAGCAGGTCCAGGCCCAACTGGCACTGCCGTATCTGCGTTACTTCATCCAGTTGGATGTTTCGAAGCTGCTGGCCGACGTCACCTGCCCGGTCCTTGCGTTGAACGGTACCAAAGACACGCAGGTGGACTGCACAGCCAATCTCGGCGCGCTTGAGAATGGACTGCCCGCCTCAAGCCCGAACAGCGTACGGGCCGTGGACGGTCTCAATCACCTTTTCCAGACCTGCACCACGGGCCTTGCCGCCGAATACCCCCAGATAGAGGAGACCATATCTCCGGAGGTCCTGGACATTCTCGCTGCCTGGCTCGTTTCGCTCCGTTGAGTGTCAGCCGGTTTTTGCGCTGTTTTTTTTACAGTTTTTTTTGCGCTGCAACGGACGCATCAGTCAATCAGCGTATTATGCAAAGTGATCCCCCTCAAAACTAGGGGGATCACTTTCAGTAAACAGCTCACAGTCAGCTGCGTCCGTTGCAGCGCAATTGGCGCCGGAGCGGTGTCATTTCAGGTACGCCTTCAGTGCTTCCACGTATTCGTTGAAGGCTGCGAGCCCGGCCGGGGTGATCATGCAGGTCGTGCAGGGCATTTTGCCCTTGAAGCCTTTCTCCACGGAGATGTATCCGGCAGTGGTCAATTTGTCAATCTGGACGCTGAGGTTCCCTGATGTCGCTCCCGTCTGCTTTTTCAGGTAGGTGAAATCGGCGGAATCCACCCCTGCCAAAAGCGACATCACTGCCAGCCTCAGCTCCGAATGGAGGATGGGGTCGAGTTTCGGGAACATGGCCTACTTGTACTGATATTTGACGACCAGGCCGGTAGCCGCAAGGATTACGCCGCCGAGTGTGAAGAGCAGCAGCTGCGCTTCGGATTTGAGGAGAATTGCAGCAACGGCACCGCCTACGCCAAGGAGGAATCCTCCGACGATGATGGGCCAGTTCTTTAGGATCACGCCTGTGATGCTTTCGGCGATTCCCAGGAGGATGATGATTGTGAAAGTGATCGGCATCGGCACGATGAATACCGCGATGGCGCTGAGCGTGATCGAGAAGAGCCCGAAGATGCCCCATACCTTTCCGGTCAGGCTGCCGACGAAACTTTCGGGCAGGGCCTTGTCGTTTTTGCCCAGCATCCAGGCAAACAGGTAGCCGAACGCAGGCATCGCGAACCAGAGGAGATTCCATGAAGCCTTGCCGGTCGAATGCCAGAGGAGGTAGATTACGAGCGAAAAGACCGTCAGCAGGGAGCCCCAGAGGACATAATACTTGGCGCTTTTGCTGAGGATGTCGCGCCTGCTGTTGTTCAGCGTCTCGCTGATGAGCTTGAGGCTCTCCTGAGCCGTCATTTCTTTGTTCTGTTCCATTGTAAATATACTTTTTACTTGTTTCCGGATCCGGCATAGCTGCGCAGTCTGTACCGTATCACGATGCAAAGGTAAACAAGTTTATATTATAAACCAAATAAAATTGTAAACTTTTTTCAAAAATTTTACCACCGGGCACCAAACCGCTGATACTCAGGATATAGGGTTATCTGGTCGCGATTCTGCGTTCTCAAATAAACTCCTTCGTGACGGAATCAGGGCACTCCGGCAGGCCTGCAGGGGTGCCGGTGAAGAGTAGGCGGCCACCGGCTTCGCCCGCTCCCGGCCCGAGCTCGATGACGAAATCGGCCGAACGTATCACGTCAAGATTGTGCTCGATCATATAGACGGTGTTGCCCCGGTCGACGAGCGAATCGAATAGGCGGATGATGTGGCGGATGTCCTTTATGTGAAGGCCGTCGGTCGGCTCGTCCACGATGAAGATCCTGTCTTCGACACCGAGATAGGAAGCTAACTTCAACCGCTGAAGTTCCCCGCCGGAGAGAGTCGAGAGCGCCTGGTTCAAGTGAAGGTACTGCAAGCCGACGTCCACCAGCGGCTTCAGTTTCTTTTCGATTATCGTCCCCGCGAAGAAACGGGATGCCAGACGTACCGACAGGTCCATGGCCTGCGCGATGTCGAGTGTCTCGCCTGTTGCAGGGCTGGTGAGTTTATATTCGAGGGCCTCGGGCCGGTACCGGAGGCCGCCGCAGGCTTCGCATGTGGTTTCGATGGCGTCCATGAACGCCATCTCGGACACGATTACGCCTTTGCCGCCGCATACCGGGCATGCCCCGGCACCGTTGAAGGTGAAATAGGCCTCTTTCAATTTATGCGCGCGTGCGAAAGCCTTCCGGATGTCACCCGCAACATCCATGTAGGTGCCGGGCGTGGAGCGGAGGCTGACGCCGATGTTCTTCTGGCTGATATAGATTACCTTTTCGGGATCGGGATACTGACGGCGGAAACACTCCATCAGAGAACTCTTGCCGGAACCGGCCACGCCGGCCACAACACCGAAGACCCCCAGCGGGAAATCGACTGTCAAGCCCTGCAGGTTGTTCAGGGAAGCGTTTTCCACCCTGAATGAGCCGTTCCCGCATCGTGGTGAATCCTTGAAGGGCAGCCTTTCTTCGACAAGATGACCCGTGGCCGTATCGCTCCTGAGCAGTTCGTCCCAGGATCCCTCGAACATTATTTTTCCTCCGTCGATCCCAGGTCCCGGCCCGAGGTCCACGATATGGTCGGCGATGCGGATCATCTCCGGATGATGTTCCACCAGCAGGACTGTGTTGCCGGCATCGCGCAGCCGCCGGACAGAGCGCTTCAGCCGCTCGATGTCCCGGGGATGAAGCCCCACGCTGGGCTCGTCCAGGATGTAGAGTACGTCGGAGAGCGACGAGTTGATGTATTTGGCGATCTTGCAGCGCTGGGCCTCGCCGCCGGAGAGCGTGCCTACCGGGCGGTTCAGCGACAGATAGCCCAATCCGATCTCTTCAAGCGCGGACAGCCTCGTTCCTATGGCGACTTTCAGGTCGGCTGCCAGCGGATCGGAGAGCGAAGCCACCCAGGCGTTCAGCCTGGAGATGGACATGGCGCATACCTCGGCGATGTTGAGACCTTCAATCTTGCAGGTCAGCACCTTGGGGTTGAGGCGGGTTCCGCCGCAGTCCGGGCAGGTGCCCATGCGGAGCATAGGGTTCAACACGGCTGCGTGCAGCAGCCCCTCTTCTGAGTTGATGATGCTGCGGTACATGCGCGGGATCAGCCCCTCGTACTTGGCGGTCTTGGGCCAGTTCTTCGGCGGGTTCTTGAGCCTGATCTGGGGACTGTTCAGGAACAGGTCGAGTTCTTCCGGCGAATAGTCCCGTATCTTCTTGTCGAGGTCGAACAGTCCGCTGTGCGCGTACCGGATCCAGCGCCAGCCTCCCTTTCCGAATGCAATATAGTGTATGGTATCCTCATCATTCAGGCTCTTGTCAAAGTCCACCAGTTTGTGGATGTCCAGTTCACGGATCTCTCCCAGTCCCGCGCAGCGCGGGCAGCTGCCCTGCGGATGGTTGAAGCTGAAACTGTCGGAATATCCCACGAACGGTTTGCCGACGCGCGAGAAAAGGAGACGTATGAGTGCGTAGATATCGGTATACGTGCCGACGGTGGAGCGGGAGTTCTGCGCGGGCTTCTTCTGGTCGATGACTATGGCGATGGGCAGTCCCTCGATATTGTCCACCTTCGGTCTCCCGTATTTCGGGAGATACTGTTGTACGAAAGTGGGGAAGGTGTCGTTCAGTTCGCGGCGGCTCTTGGCCGCTATGGTATCCATGACGAGCGAGCTCTTTCCCGAGCCGGAAACGCCGGTGAAGATCGTTATTTTATATTTGGGTATGTCGAGCGACAGGTTGCGGAGGTTGTTTTCCCGTGCCCCGCGTATGCGTATGGTATCGAAGGAATTCATAGGTAAAGGCCGTATGAGTGCTTGATTTCGTTCATGACGAAGGAAGACTGGATGCTTCCTATGGTGTCGAGCGTGCCCAGGGTGTTGATGATGAAGTCGTTGTACTGCTTCATGCTGCGGGCCCGTATCTTGAGGAGATAGTCGTATTCGCCGGAGATGTTGTAGCACTCCGCCACCTGCGGAATCTGACGTATCATCCTTGTGAAGTCGCGGGCCACGTCGCGCGACATCTGTTTCAGTTTTACGGAGCAGTAAACTTCGAATCCGAGGTCGAGTTTCTCGGCATCGAGGATGGCGACATATTGCCGGATATAACCTTCGCGTTCCAGCCGTTTGAGACGCTCGAAGACAGGTGTGGTGGAGAGGTTGACCTTTGCCGCCAGCTCCTTCGTAGTCTGCCTGGCGTCTTCCTGGAGGCAGCGGAGAATTTGCAGGTCTATACTGTCGAGGGAGGTTGCCATGAAGAAAAATAATCTAAATCTTATTTTGATTTCAGAAAATACAACTAAAAGTATCGTTTTCAACGGCAAATTTAGGTATATTTTCCGAATTATCGTAGACTATTGCCTGCTTCTTTCCATCCTCCTATCTTTGCAGGGTAAATGATAGAGACAATGAGCAAGCAAGGCATCGGCACGCGCTGCGTGCACGCGGGCTACAAGCCCGGTAAAGGAGAACCCCGGCAGATTCCGGTCATCCAGAGCACGACATTCAAATACGAGACATCCGACCAGATGGGCCGGCTTTTCGATCTCGAGGAGAGCGGCTATTTCTATACCCGTCTTCAGAATCCCACGAACGACCATGTGGCCGCGAAGATAGCGGAACTGGAAGGGGGTGTGGGTGCGATGCTGACCTCTTCGGGCCAGGCTGCTAACCTCTTCGCCTGCCTTAACATATGCCAGGCCGGCGACCATATCGTGAGTGCCGGAAATATATATGGCGGCACTTTCAATCTGTTGGGCGTAACGCTGGAAAAGATGGGCATCGCCGTCACTTTCGTCGATCCTGAAGACCCGGAGGAAAAGATTGCGGCTGCTTTCAGGCCGAACACGAAACTGCTCTTTGGGGAAACCCTGTCCAATCCGGGTGTCGAAGTGCTGGATATAGAGAAATTCGCTCGGCTGGCACATTCGCACGGCGTGCCTTTGATTGTCGACAATACATTCCCCACGCCGGTGAACTGCCGTCCGTTCGAATGGGGCGCTGATATCGTGACGCATTCCACTACCAAGTATATGGACGGACATGGCGTCGCGGTAGGCGGAGCGCTTGTCGACAGCGGCAATTTCGACTGGGAGGCGCATGCCGACAAGTTCCCCGGCCTTTGCACGCCGGATGCATCCTATCACGGACTCGTCTATACAAAAGCCTTCGGCCGTGCTGCATTTATCACCAAGGCGACTACCCATCTGATGCGCGACCTGGGCTCGATACAGAGCCCGCAGAACGCGTTCTACTTGAACCTGGGCCTGCAGACACTGCATCTGAGAATGGCCCGGCACTGCCAGAGCGCCCTTGAAGCAGCGCGGTTCCTGCAGCGTCATCCCGATGTGGCGTGGGTGAAATATCCCGGCCTGCCGGGAGACAGCCAGCATGTGAAAGCGTTGAAATACCTTCCCGAAGGATCTTCCGGCGTGATGTGCATAGGTCTCAAGGGCGGCCGCGAATTCGACAACCGTTTCATGGATGCGCTGAGGCTCATCACTATAGAGACACATGTGGCCGACTGCCATAGCTGCATACTGCATCCTGCGTCTCATACGCACCGGCAGCTCAGCGACGAGCAGCTGCGCGCCGCAGGCATAGATCCCGGCCTGATGCGCCTCAGCATCGGCCTTGAAGATGCCGTAGACATAATCGCGGATTTGGAACAGGCTCTGGAAGCGGCGCACAGGGGATGATAAGGCACGAACTTGTCCTGGATGATTTTTCCTTCGAGGCAGGCGGCCGTCTCGAGCATGTAAAGATAGTATATCACACCTCCCGAATCCCTCGGGGGCGGGTGATCTGGATTTGTCATGCACTGACTGCCAACAGCGATCCCGAAGACTGGTGGCCGGAGATGGTGGGACCCGGCAGATTCTTCGACCCGGAGAGGGATTTCATCGTCTGCGTGAACATGATCGCATCGCCATATGGATCATCCGGCCCGGCTTCCGTCAATCCTGAGACAGGTATTCCTTTCTTCTTCGATTTTCCTGCTGTTACGGTACGCGACATGGTCACTGCGATGGCCGCGGTAAGACGTCATCTGGGTATAGGAAAGATCGATTTGCTGGTAGGAAGTTCCATCGGCGGTTTCCAGGCGGTGGAATGGGCGGTGACGGAACCTGATTTGTTTGAGAAGGCGGTATTCATCGCCACGTCCCCCCGCGTGTCGCCATATCTGTCGGCGGGCATCGAGACTCAGCGTATGGCACTCGAGGCCGACCAGACGTTCCGGAAGGCGTCTGATCTTTCCGGCGGAGCCGCAGGGCTGCGCTGCGCCCGCGCCCAGGCATTGATATCCTACCGTTGTTTCGAAGGATACGGGCTTACGCAGGCCGAGGCCGGCGACGATACGCTTTTTGCGACGCGGGCCGCCTCGTACGAACGCTATCAGGGAGAGAAACTGGTGCGCAGGGGATTCGATGCGTATTCATATTATTATCTTTGCAACGCCGTGGACAGCCACAACGTCGGCCGCGGCCGCGGCGGCGTCGCCGCAGCACTCGGCCGCATCCGGGCGAAGACCGTCGTCGCTTCGATCGACACCGACTGCATTTTCCCGCCGCAGGAGATTGAAACCTGGGCTCCGTTCATCCCCGGAGCCGTTTATAAACGTTTAACATCTTCTTTTGGACATGACGGTTTCCTGCTTGAGACCGGACAATTGACTGAATTATTATGCAAGTTCTGAAATTCGGCGGCACTTCGGTCGCCCGCCCCGAAAAGATTATCGATATCGTCCGTACGTCGCTGGAACGCGACCGGACAATCCTTGTATGCTCGGCCATCAGCGGCTGCACCGATACCCTGATACGGCTGGGCCGTCTTGCCGCCGCCCGCGACGAATCATATCTGTCGGAGCTGGACGCCCTTTATCAGCGGCACCGTCGAATGATAGAGGACCTCTTGACGGCCGACAGGGTGCCTGCCGTTACCGAGACGGTCGACGGACTGTTTGACTCGCTGCGGGGTATCCTCCACGGCGTGTTCCTGCTGGGTGAACTCAGCCCGACCAGCCTGGATGCCGTCCAGGGCTACGGCGAACTGTTTTCGACCAGGATCCTCGCCGACAAGTTCATCTCGCTCGGGATACCTTGCCGCTGGCTGGATTCCCGCCAGATCATACGCACGTCCGGCGGGGTGGTGGATACGGTTAAAACCTATGCCAACGTTTCGGCCGCCATCGATGCTTTCCCCCATACTTCGCTGTTCATCGTTCCAGGATTCATAGCTTCCGACGAGCAGGGCCGTGTCACGACCCTTGGGCGGGGAGGCTCCGACTACACCGCTTCGCTTTACGCCGTCGGGGTAAACGCACGCCTCGTGGAGATTTGGACCGATGTGCCGGGCATTATGACATCGAATCCGAAAACCGTTCCGACCGCCCGGACCATACGCAACATTTCATACAGGGCGGCACAGGAACTCTCTCATTTCGGAGCCAAGGTTATCTTCCCGCCGACCATCCAGCCCGTCGTAAATGAAGGGATTCCGATTTATGTGAAAGATACTTTCAAGCCCGACGATCCCGGGACCCTGGTGGAGAAGAATCCGCCCCGTCGCGAAGAGGCTCTGCTGGGCATCGCCAATTCCGACAAGATCGCCCTCATATCGCTGGAAGGAAGCGGTATGGTAGGCATTCCCGGCTTTTCTTCGAGGCTGTTCGATGCGCTCACCCGCGCCGGTATCAACATCATACTCATCACCCAGGCATCTTCCGTCCATACGATGTGCATCGCCATAGCCGAGGCGGATGCGCCGGCGGCGAAGAAGGCGGCGGACACTTGTTTCGCATACGAAATCTCCCTGGGCAAACTTCAACCGCTCAAGGTGGAGAAAGGCTATTCGATCGTATGCCTGGTGGGTGACGATATCCTGGGACACAGCGGCGCGACCGGCCGTATGCTTGCGGCGCTGGGCGCCCGCGGCATTCCGGTCCGCGCCACGGCGCAGGGCTCTTCCGAGAGGAACATTTCGGTTATCGTAGCTTCCGACAAGGCAGACGAGGCCATACGGGCAATCCATGGAGAATTCTTTGACCGTTCGCCGCTGGAGACGGTGAACCTGTTCATAGCGGGCTACGGGAATGTCGGCAAGGCGCTGGTGAAAATGATCCTGGAAAACAGGGAGGCCATCGCGCGCCGTACAGGCAAGGATCTGCGCATATGCGGTCTGGCCAACAGCCGCCGCTATCTGCTGGATACCGCCGGAGTGGATCCTTTCGCACTTGCAGAAGGAACCGCCGGTTCCTTCTTCGACGCGCTTGCCGACCTTTCCTTGTCCGGTTCAGTGTTCGTCGACTGTACGGCCAGCGAAGAAGCAGGACTGAGATATACACAGTTGATGAAGGCCGGTTACGGCATTGTGGCCTGCAACAAGATCCCGTTCGCCGGCAGTTCGGCGCGCTATGAGGCGCTTACCAGGACAGCGGCCCGAGAGCATGTGGGCCTGCGATATGAGACGACAGTCGGTGCCGCGCTGCCGATTCTCTCTACACTTGAGCGGGCGGCGGTTTCCGGTGACACTGTAGTGTCGGTCGAGGCCGTGCTTTCGGGGACGCTGAACTATCTGTGTGACAAATATGAGGGCCATGACTTTGATGCATTGGTTGAAGATGCCCGTCAGAAAGGCTACACTGAGCCGGACCCTTCGATCGACCTGAGCGGCCGCGACGTTCTTAGGAAGACGCTTATCCTTTCCCGCGTCGCCGGCGCGCCGCTGGAAGAAAGCGATGTCCGTCTTGAACCCTTCCCCGAAGAGTCGGCCCTGGCTGCGGCTTATGCCCAAGCCACTGATGCCGGACGGCGCCTGCGCTATGTCGCATCTCTCCGTCGCGAAGTCCCGGCTGACGGGACCGCCCGGTGGTCCGCCACCGTCGGTCTTCAGGCCGTCGGTCCCGACAGTCCGCTCTATTCGCTTCCTGGCACCGACAATTGCGCAGTCATAACTACGGCCGACTATCCGTCGCCGCAGGTGATCCGCGGCGCCGGCGCAGGCCCCCGCCAGACCGCCGCCGGAGTACTCCTCGACATACTGTCACTCTGACCTGGCCAAATCCGGCCGAAACTGGTCTGATTAAAACTGAACCAAGATTATTTGAACCAACCATACCAAACCAAACCTTGCGCTGCAATGTACGCATCAGTCTGTCAATCGTTTACGCAACCTGATCCCCTCCCGGCGGAGGGGGATCAGGTTGAGCAAGCCGTTGATTCTCAATTGTGTCCGTTGCAGCGAAAAACAGACATATGAAAGTAGCAGTAGTGGGCGCCACCGGACTTGTGGGCACCCGGATGATACAAGTCCTCGAAGAGAGGCATTTTCCAGTCGATGAACTCATACCCGTCGCTTCGGAACGGTCGGTCGGCAAGACCGTCGTATTCCGCGGCGAACCCGTCACCGTCGTCGGGGTCGACGAGGCGATATCCCGCCGGCCGGCATTGGCAATCTTTTCCGTCGGGGCGGCCGCCTCGCGGGAACTGGCGCCCCGTTTCGCAGCCGCGGGCTGCCGTGTTGTCGACAACTCCTCATGCTGGCGCATGGATCCGGACAAAAAACTGGTCGTGCCCGAAATCAACGCCGAAGTCCTGACGGCCGATGACTGGATCATAGCCAATCCAAACTGCTCCACGATCCAGATGCTGCTGCCCCTGGCACCCCTCCATAAACTTTTCACGGTAAAACGTGTAGTCGTCTCCACTTACCAGAGCATCACCGGTACCGGGCAGAAAGCGGTTGTCCAGATGGCCGCCGAGCGGGAGGGGAAGGAATGGGGAACCTATCCCGCGGTCTATCCCTATCCTATCGACGGCAATATACTTCCGCACATCGACAGTTTCCTCGATAACGGTTACACGAAGGAGGAGATGAAGATGGTGAACGAGACCCATAAAATCCTGGATCCATCCATCGCAGTCAGTGCCACGACGGTGCGCGTTCCCGTCCGCGGCGGCCATAGCGAATCGATCAATCTCGAATTCGAAAAGCCTTTCGAACTCGACTGGATACGGGAAATACTCGCCGCAACTCCCGGCGTCGTCGTGCAGGATGATCCCGCCAGAAACATTTACCCTATGCCGCTCTACGCCGAAGGCCGCGACGAGGTCTTCGTCGGCCGCATCCGCCGCGACTTCTCTCTTCCAAACGGACTGAATTTCTGGTGTGTGGCCGACAATCTGCGCAAAGGCGCCGCAACCAACGCCGTACAGATAGCCGAAGAACTGCTCCGCCGGGGCTTTATCGGCTGATCGCTCCCGGCGGTACGGCAATGCCTTGACCCCGCATTACCTGCAGCGGAATTTCGTGATCTGTCCGTCCTGCCAGGCCAGGTCTACAGTTTTGCCCGTCCGAGTACGCAGTCCCTTGACCGAGCCCGAAGGCCATGCTTTCGGGAGCGCGGGGAGGGGTGTGACTGAAATGGGGGTGGAGCGGACCAGCATCTCCGCAATTCCGGCGGTTCCTCCGAAATTGCCGTCGATCTGGAAAGGTGAATGGGCATCCAGAAGATTGGGATAAGTTCCGCCTCCGCGCCGGGCGTCCGGGCCCGTATAGCCGTCAGGGCTGACATAGCGGAGCAGGCGGCGGTACATCTTGTAGGCGCTTTCCGCATCGCCCAGCCGGGCGTAGAGATTGACACGCCAGCCGCAGCTCCAGCCGGTAGTTTCGAAACCTTTTATCTCCAGGGATTTCAACGCTGCCTTCTCCAGGTCCGGGTCTCCCTCTACGGAATGCCCGGGATAGACACCGAACAGATGGGACTGGTGGCGGTGCCTGGGATCTTCATCGGCCCAGTCGTAATACCATTCCTGCAGATGTCCGTCCGCGCCGATATGATAGGGCCTCAGGCGTGAAATGGCCTCGCGGGCCTCTTCCGCGAATGAACGGTCCCCCAGGAGGTCTGCCGCTGCGGCAGCGTCGGACAGGCATTCGCGTATCATGGCCAGATCGGCGGTCCCTCCGTAGAGCGTAGCTCCGTGGAAACCCTTGTCAGTAATGTAACGGTTTTCCGGGGAGGTAGCCGGCGAGGTGATCAGTTCCCCGTCCTTTTCCACAAGCCATCCCAGGCAGAACCGGGCCGCGCCTTTGAGCGCTGCATAATCTTCTTTCAGCCGCGCCTTGTCGCGGGTGAACAGGTAATGCTCCCATATATGGGTTGACAGCCAGACGCCGCCGAGCGGCCAGTTGGCCCATGAGGGATCTCCGGTCCCCAGTCCTACGGGCGAGGTCATCGCCCAAATGTCGGAATTGTGACCGAGGGCCCAGCCGCTGTCCACGCCGCAATAGTTAGAAGCCGTCGCCCGTCCCCCCTGCGAGAGATTGTGAATGAAATCCAGCATGACTTCGTGCATCTCAGGCAGGGCCGTCACTTCTGCGGGCCAGTAGTTTTCTTCCAGATTGATGTTTACGGTGTAGTTGCAGCTCCACGGCGGGTCCATGCGTTCGTTCCACAGTCCCTGGAGATTGGCAGGGACGCCTTCGGTCCGTGACGAGCTGATCAGCAGGTACCGGCCATACTGGAAATAGAGGGCCTCCAGCTCAGGATTCGCCTCTCCCATGTCAGCATAGCGCTTCAGCTGGACGTCTGTCGGCAGGGCCTTCACTTCAGGGTCTGTGTCGCCGAGGTCGATCGAAACCCGGTCGAAGTAATGCCGGTAGTCTGCGATATGTGCCTTAAGCAGTTTGTGATACAATTTCGCTGAAGCGGAGGCTGCCTGGGCCTCGGCAAGTTCCTTGTACGGCCTGCCTTCCCTGACCGGATCCTTGTCGAATCCGTTGAAGGAGGTGGCGTTCACAATCCTGATTACACTCTCCGTAGCCCCGCTGACTGTCAGACTCCCTTCTGATGCAGTCACCTTCCCGTCAGTCTCAACCGAAGCTATCGTCCGGAAGTGGATTCCGCGCTGCGGATCATAGACACGCTGCTCCCCGTTTGCTGCGTAATAGCCGGGATAAGCGTGCCAGGCGGTATAACCGTCCACGACTATCCGCCCGTCCGCAGTGGAGACGGTGTGGGGATGCGGAATTTCCAGACGGAGAGTAGCGTCTTCCGGCGATTCGCTCAACATGCGGACAACAATGGCGGATTCGGGTGCCGAGACGAAATACTCTTCACGGAAGCGGCGTCCGTCCATCAGATACTCCACCATGGCCGTGGCGTTGCTGATGTCCAGTTCGCGCCTGTATTCTGTCACGGCTCCTTCGGGATGCCCTATCCACATGGTGCCGAGCGGCTGGTAGCTTTCGCTGAAATGCCCCTGGAGATGCTTCTGAAGTTGTTCCGCCAGCGGATAATCTTCAGCATCAAGCGCTTCTCGGATTTGCGGGATATATGATGCGGCTTCGCCCCAGGGTGTCACGTCAGGACATTGGAGCATGTCGACATGCTCCGCCCCGCGGTCCGGTTCTCCGGTCCAGAGGGTTATGTCATTGAGGGATATGCGTTCTTCAACCGTTCCGCCATATACCATGGCACCGAGCCGTCCGTTTCCGAGAGGCAGCGCCTCCTCGAAGAACGATGCGGGAGCGTCGTAATGCAGTGTCATATGCGGGGTATCGGGCGTGCAGCCGGCCAGACCGGGAATCATGGCGGATAGCAGAATTAGTACGGACAAACGTTTCATACCGTAAAGTTACGACATTTCTTCCTAAGAAAAGTTCCTATATTTGCAGACTTAAGGCCTGTCTATGTCAGCTGCGAAAGATATCTTGCTGAATGACATCCGCAGCGGCGCATCGCTGGGGGTTCGGGAGCGTGTGCGGCTCACGCTGCTGCTCAGCGGCCCGGCGATTCTCGCCCAGTTCGCTTCCGTGCTGCTCCAGTTTATCGATGCGTCGATGGTCGGCAGCCTTGGAGCAGGCCCTTCGGCCTCAATAGGACTGGTATCCACCAGCACCTGGCTGTGCGGCGGGTTTTGCATCGCGCTTGCACAGGGTTTCTCAGTGCAGGTCGCCCATCGTATCGGTGCCGGTGATTTTGCGGGAGCCAGGCAGGTGCTCCGGCAGGGCCTGGTGACCGTGACGGTTTTTTCCATCGCGCTGTCGCTGATTGCCGCCGGCATCGCCGGGCCGCTGCCGCGCTGGCTGGGCGGAGAAGAAGCCATCCGTGCCGACGGTACTTCATACTTCCGCATATACGCCTGTTTCCTGCCGATGATGCAGCTCGGCTTTTTTGCCAGCACGATGCTCCAGTGCAGCGGTGACATGAAACTGCCCAGCATGCTCAATATCCTCATGTGCGTGCTCGACGTGCTTTTCAATTTCCTGCTGATTTTCCCCACCAGGGAGGTCCGGTTATTCGGTGCAAGTGTCACGCTGCCGGGCGCCGGGATGGGGGTCCGCGGAGCTGCCATGGGCACGGGTCTGGCGGAGACCGTCGTCGCGATACTTATAATGTATTTCCTGCTGGTCCGCAACCGGAATCTTGCCATCGCCGGCGAACGGGGCTCCTTCCGTCCGGAGCGCGACTGCCTGAAGAAGGCTTTCGGCATTACCGGGCCGATGTGGGTGCAGAACCTGGTGATGAGGGGTGCCCATGTCATGAGTACACTCATCGTCGCTCCTCTGGGCGCAATTTCAATTGCGGCCAATTCCTTTGCGATAATAGCTGAGAGTTTCTGCTACATGCCCGGTTACGGTATGGGCGATGCCGCCACGACCCTGGTCGGGCAGAGTCTGGGAGCGGGACGGAAGGATCTGGCCCGCGCTTTCTCACGTGTAACCATCTCGCTCGGCGTAGGAATCATGGTCGTCCTGGCCGTATTCATGTTCTTTCTGGCCGTCCCCATCATGCGGCTGTTGAGTGTGGATCCGGATGTCGTTGCCCTGGGGGCAAGATGCCTGCGACTGGAGGCTTTCGCCGAGGCTGGATATGCCGCTGCGATAGTGGCGAACGGCGCCTGCGTAGGGGCAGGGGACACCAGGGTCCCTGCCGCGATGAACCTGCTGAGCGTCTGGGTCGTCCGGATCGGACTGGCCCTTGTCCTCACGCCCAGGCTGGGACTTATCGGCTACTGGATCGCGATGTGCATCGAATTGAATGTCCGCGGCATTTTCTATCTCCTCCGGGTTCACGGGACCCGCTGGATGGAACATAGTTTGACAAATATAGAATCAGAATATGAAACTAATTAAAAATCAGGAATTCGGCGGCGAACGGCCGCTGTTCGAGGTTCACGGCGCCCGACTGGAGAACATCACGATTATCGATGGGGAATCGGGCATCAAGCATTGCAGCGACCTGGAAGCCGACGGCTGCAAGTTCTACGGCAAGTATCCCTGGTGGCATGTAGACCGCTGCCTGATCACGAACTGCTATTTCGCACCCGGATCCAGGTCTGCGATCTGGTATACGAACGACCTGGTGATGCGCGACTGCACCATCGACGGTCCGAAATTCTTCCGCGAGATGAAGAACGTCACGCTCGAGCGCGTGCTCATCACCGACGCCGATGAGACCTTCTGGAAAGTGAACGGGCTGAAGATAAAGGATGTGGAACTGCGCGGCGGCACATATCCCTTCATGTTCTCCCGCAATATCGAAGTGGACGGACTGGTGAGCGACGCCAAGTATGTATTCCAGTACTGCAGGGACGTGGTCGTGCGCAATGCGAAGATCACGACCAAAGACTCTTTCTGGGAGTGCGAGAACATCACGATCTATGATTCCGAACTCGACGGCGAGTATTTGGCCTGGCATTCGAAAAACGTACGTCTGGTGAACTGCAAGCTGAGCGGCGAACAGCTGTTGTGCTATGCGCAGGGACTTGTCCTGGAGAATTGTACATTCGACGCGGCTTGCGACCGGGTATTCGAGTACTCTACCGTGGAGGCCGACATACGAGGCCATATAGAGAATATCAAGAATCCGACTTCCGGCCATATAGTGGCTGACAGCATCGGCAGCATAACGCTAGACGAAAACATACGTCAGCCGGCCGACTGCGTGATCACGGTCCGCAAGTAGGACGGTATGCTGCCATGAAAACTTCTTTCGATTTCGAAATCCCCGTCGACCGCCGCGGCAGCGGCAGTTACAAATGGGATGCGGATCTGCCGGACGGCGTCGTCCTGACGCCGGCGCAGCGCCGCCGCGTGATTCCGCTCTGGGTCGCGGATATGGATTTTCAGGCGGCCCCGTGCATCCTCGACGCACTGCGCCGCAGGGTGGAGCACGGAGTGTTCGGCTACACTCGCGTCCCCGATTCATACTACGACGCCACGATCCGCTGGTTTGCGGACAGGCACGGCCTTTCCCTGAGAAGGGAGTGGATACTGTATACGACAGGCGTAGTGCCGGCTCTTTCCGCCGTCATAAAGGCATTCTGCAGTCCCGGTGAAGGTGTCATAGTCCAGACGCCGGTCTACAATTGTTTCTTTTCCTCCATCCGCAACAACCAGTGCCGGATCGTGGTTGTGCCGCTCCTGCGCCGGAATCTTCCTGGTGGACGCTTTACCTACGGAATGGATTATGACGGACTCGAGAGAGCCTGTGCAGACCCCGGCAACCGTATACTCCTCCTGTGCAATCCCCATAATCCGGCCGGGCGCCGCTGGACGGGGGAGGAACTCCGCCGCGCCGGCGACATCGCCCGGCGCTACGGCGTGATTGTCGTCTCCGACGAAATCCATTGCGAGATTGTCGCGCCCGGAACGGCCTATACGCCGTACGCTTCGCTTGGCGGCGATTACTGCCGCGATTCCGTGACGCTTGGCTCGCCCTCGAAGAGTTTCAATACTGCGGGCCTGCAGATTGCCAACATCATCTGTGCGCGTCCCGAATGGCGGGAGAAGATCGACAAGGCCATCAACATCAACGAAATCTGCGATGTCAATCCCTTCGGGCCGGTGGCACTCGAAGCCGCTTATTCCGATGAGGGTGCCAGATGGCTCGCGGCGCTGAACGAGATAATATGGCGGAATTACGAAACGCTGCTGACCCGGTTCAGGAGCGAGCTGCCTGAATTCCCGGTGGCCGAGTTGGAAGCCACTTATCTGGCCTGGATCGATACATCGGTCCTGCCGCTATCCTCGGAAGAGATCGAAGCCGAACTGCTCCGGGGGGAGCAGGTCTGGATCAACGCCGGTTCAATGTACGGCGCCGACGGCTTCATCCGCATCAATCTGGCTTGTCCTTCCGCCCGTCTGCAGGAAGGTCTCGACCGGCTGGTAGAAGGCCTCCGCCGCCTCCGCCGGGCTTTCTTGTAGAATTGCACCAAATCAGCTAACTTTAAGGCCGGTTATGAAAAAGAGAACAATCCTTCGAGTTTTCCCCGTGCTGCTGCTGGCCGCAGTCCTGGGCGGCTGCATTTATCTGAACAGCCTGATGCCCATCATTACTGGCTATGCGGCCAAGAACCTGGCTTCCGACGTCTTCGTCTCAGGCCGCGAACCGGCTGACATCGAGGCACTCGACCTGAATTTCTCATTCATAAAATTCTGCCGCAACCGTGTGGATTACGAAAACCATACGGTGACAAGCCGTTTCCTGTGGAGCAAGTCGACCGCGCTTTATCGCGACGGATATGGCGTGACACTTCTGCGGGGCCGCAAGGCAAAGGAGCGTCTTCTGGCGCAGTCCTTCCCCCTTCCGCCTGAAGGCAAGGGCCCAGAAGCCCTGCAGCCGGGCGATCCGGCCCTGTCGGCCCGCCTGGAACCAATCGCAAAAGCCCTGGTCGATGACCATTCCTACAACGGGACGCCCTTCGCTTTCGTGGTGCTGCACGAAGGCACGGTCGTGGCCGAGCGGTATCGCAGCGGCATTACTGCTGACACGCGGCTCCTGAGCTGGAGCATGGGAAAAAGTTTCACCAACGCCCTGATCGGACTAATGGCGGGCGACGGCATGGTGGATGTTTTCGCCCCGATGGATATTCCCCAGTGGAAGGATGACGGACGCAGCGCCATCACGCTCAACGACCTGATGCAGATGCAGAGCGGTCTGGAATGGAACGAAAACTACGGCAACCGCTCCGATGTCAATCTCATGCTGCACAGGGAGGAGGATATGGGCCTGTTCGCTCTTTCTAAACCCTTGATGGCAAAACCGGGTACGCATTGGTACTATTCCAGCGGAAGCACCAACATCGTCATGCGATATCTCCGCGGCAAATTCTCCTCTGATACGGAGTTCCTCGCTTATATCCGTTCCCGGCTTTTCGAACCGCTCGGCATCAGGAACGCCTGTTTCGAACCCGACATGAGCGGCACGCCCGTCGGTTCGTCTTACCTGTATGTGACGGCGCGGGATTATGCCCGTTTCGGACAGCTATATCTGGATGACGGCATGATTGGCAATGAACGCATTCTGCCGGAGAACTGGGTGGATTATACAGTGACGCCGGCATCGGACAGTCAGGGCGGATACGGAGCGTTCTTCTGGCTGAACCGGGACAGGAAGTGCCCGGACGTTCCTGAGGACATGTATTCCTGCCAGGGCCATGACGGACAGGAGATATACATCATCCCTTCGAAGCAACTGGTAGTGGTCGTGCTTGGCTACTCCCCGAAACCCGACCGCGTGATTGATTTCAACGCCCTTCTCCGTGACATTATGGCCGCTTTGTGACAAGCCATCGGACACCGTGAGAATTTTTAAGGGGAACTCCCGGCAAGTTTGTATATTTATCAGATTCACCGAAACAAAACCGAAAAACCGATACCTTATGAGATACTTCAGACTCCTGATCCTTTCCCTGCTGCTGGCGGTGCCGGCATTCGCCCAGATGCAGCCCGTCTCCTGGAAGGCCGAGGCCGTCCAGGTGGAAGGCAATACCTATGAAATCCGTGCGACAGGCACGATCGCCGGCAACTGGCACATCTATGATTTGACGGACTACGGCTCCAGCGGCCCCAACGGCACGATCTTCACGGTCGATGCCGGCGACAAGGTGAAACTGCTCGGTGACCCGTACATTTCTTCCGAGGTCCACAAAGGTTTCGACGATGTCTTCGGTATCGAGATCGGGACCTGCGAAAGCCCGGTGGTCATCTGCCAGAAAGTGGAGTTGCTTCAGGGCAATGAAGTGAAAGTTCCCGTTACGGTTGAATGGCAGGCCTGCAACGATGAGAACTGCATTCCCCCGGATGATTTCACGGTCGACGTGACCCTGCCCGGCGGAGCCGGCCTGCCGGTCCTCGCGCCGGCAGAACCCGAACCGGATCCGAATGCGACTGCGCCCGGCGAGGGCAAATCCATTTGGGGCCTTATACTCGAGGCTATCGCCTGGGGCTTTGTCGCCCTGCTTACCCCTTGCGTTTTCCCCATGATCCCTATGACCGTGAGTTTCTTCCTGAAACAGAACCAGGTCGCGGAAGGGGAGGAGAAGAAGAAGGGCCGCGGCAAATGGCTCGCCACGATTTTCGGCCTCTCTATCGTCGGTCTCTACACGATTCCTATCGCGGTCATAATCCTGATCACCTACTTCGCCGGCGGCGAAGCCGTGACGGCCGACATCTTCAACTGGCTGGCTACGCACTGGCTCCCGAATATCATCTTCTTCTTGATCTTCATGATCTTTGCGGCCTCGTTCTTCGGCGCCTTCGAGATTACGCTGCCGAATTCATGGCTCAACAAATCGGATGAGAAATCCAACAAGGGCGGCCTGGCAGGCGTATTCTTCGTAGCCCTGACCTTAGTGCTGGTATCGTTCTCCTGCACCGGCCCTATCGTGGGTTCTGTGCTGATCAAGAGCACCCAGGGCCAGTTCTGGGAGCCGATCATCACTATGCTCGCCTTCTCGATCGCTTTCGCCCTTCCGTTCACGCTCCTGGCCTTCGCCCCGAGCCTGCTCGACAAACTCCCGAAAAGCGGCGGCTGGCTCAACAGCGTCAAGGTGGTGCTTGGCTTCGTCGAGGTTGCCCTCGGCTTCAAGTTCCTGAGCGTCGCAGACCAGACCTACCACTGGGGCCTGCTTGACCGTGAGGTTTATCTGGCAATCTGGATCGTGGTCTTCACCCTGCTGGGCCTCTACCTTCTGGGCAAGATACGTTTCGCATACGACTCTCCCGTGGAGCACCTCAGTGTATTCCGGCTGATCCTCGTTATCATCGATTTCACCTTCGTGGTCTACATGATCCCCGGCATGTGGGGTGCGCCGCTCAAGGCCCTTTCCGGCTACCTTCCGCCGATCACGACCCAGGACTTCGTGCTCGACCCCGCCCAGCATTCCGGCGGTGGAGGAACGACATATGTGGTGGGACAGCCCATGGAAGATGAACACGGCATCCCCGCCACGCGCAAATATTCGGATTTCCTGCACATGCCCTACGATATTCCCGCTTTCTTCGATTACGAGGAAGCCCGCGCTTATGCCGCCAAGGTCGGCAAGCCGATCCTGCTCGATTTCACCGGTCACGGCTGTGTGAACTGCAGGGAGATGGAGTCGCGCGTCTGGAGCGACCCCCGTGTGCTGAAACTCATGAAGAACGACTATGTGGTCTGCTCGCTCTACGGCGACGACAAGAAAGTGCTCGACAAGGAAGACTGGGTGACGACTGAAGACGGCAAGGTCCTCAAGAGCCTGGGCAAGATCAATTCGTATTTCATGATGAAACGTTATCACGTGAATGCCCAGCCCTACTATGTGATACTGGATCCGGTAACGGAAAAGAACAAGGTACCGGCCCGCAGTTATAATCTCGACGTGGACGAATATGTGGCCTTCCTGGAAAAGGGGCTGGAATGATTTTTGTTTGAGAAAGAACCCGTTATGAAGAAACTTATCCTCTGCTGCCTGCTGCTGGCCGGACTGTCATCCGCAGGCTTCGCCCAGAATATCGAAGTGGGCGCCCAGGCTCCCGATTTCTCCGCCATGAAGATTGACGGCAAAACGTTCACTCTATCCTCGCTCCAGGGCAAATATGTCGTTCTCGACTTCTGGGGCAGCTGGTGCAAGTGGTGCATCAAGGGTTTCCCCGACATGAAAGAGGCATACGCAAAGCATAAGGGCAAGGTGGAATTCGTGGGCATCGCATGCCGCGATACCGAAGAGAAGTGGAAGGCCGCCACTGCGAAATATGAGCTTCCCTGGATCAGCGTCCTGAATCCTGCCGCGAACGATCTTGTCAAAGTGTATGAAGTGAAGGGTTTCCCGACCAAGATAGTCCTCGACCCGCAGGGCAGGATCGCCAAGGTCATACTCGGTGAAGATCCCGAGTTCTATACTTATCTTGACTCAGTTCTAAAATAGATTAAATATAGGTTATCAGGTAAGCCGGGGCCATCCGTGAAGGGTGGCTTCGTCTTTTTGGAGGACTGACACGGCATGTTTAGCATGTTTTTTGCTGTAATATTACTATAGACTTAGACAATTTGCATTATGAAAAAGTTTTTCAGTACCATCCTTATTGGCATTTGCGCAGCATTTGCATTATGTTCCTGCGAAACGATGGATCCCGAAAATGATTTTGGCGGGACTCCTTACGGTTTCTGGGTTGTTGACAAACTTGTAGTCGAAGCTTCTGTAACCATCAACGGTAATACGACCTCCACCACGAACACGACAGACTTTTCTTCCGAATACTGCCGCCTGAATCTTGATACCTCGCACCTGGCTACGCTTTGGTTCAATTTCGAATTCCCGGATGTCGAGAGTTTTACCTATGATGAATCGAAAGAGATGATTTATTTCAAAAAGGGACTCGACAAAGGCGACAACGGTAAGGCCATCGTCCTCCTCGGTGCCTATGAAGTCATCATGAAAGGCGACACCATGATGCTCCGCCAGCCTGAGGCCGCCGTCGGCGTTCTCGGATACGGTGCCAGCGAACGGGCAACCTATTATTTCCATCGCGCACCCAAGACCGAAAAACCCAGGGAGACCAACTAATCGATTGTTTCGGTAAGCGTCAATGAGCCGGGACCATCCATAACGGGTGGCCCCGACTTTTTTGAGGGGAGGCTTCGGAAAATCTGTAGTATTGGGTAGAAAGTAATTTTTTGCCTAAATCTTTAATTTATGACAGTCAAACACTTCATCAAGATGATGTCCCTGGCCCTGGTCATTATGCTCGGATCCGCGCAGCTGGCCTCGGCGCAGAACATCACGCTGAACTTTGACAGGACGCCGCTCAAGACCGTCCTGAACGAGATCCAGAAGCAGGTGGACTACACGTTTGTCTACAACGACCAGCAGGTCGGTGCCGACAAACCGGTCACCATCCACGTCCAGAATGCCGGCCTGACCGCCGTTCTCGACCAGATGCTCAAACCTTTGAACATCAACTACAAGATTCTCGACAAACAGATCGCCCTCTCACCGGCCGCAGCAACTTCGACGTCCAGATGACCTACAGCCGCATGTTCATCGAAGGTGCGGTGGTTACCGGTTATCAGGAGATTCAGCAGAAGAAAGTGACGGGTGCCATCGCCACGGTCAATTCCAAGACCATCGAGGAGCGTTACACCCCGAGCCTGATGCAGAACCTCGAGGGCCGCGTGGCCGGTCTTTCGACCTATGGCGGCAAGCTTACAATCCGCGGTGTCAGTTCCATGTACGCCGAGGCCAATCCGCTCCTCGTGGTGGACGGCCTGCCGATGGAAGGCTCCATCGACGACCTGAACCCCTACGACATCGAGAGCATCAACGTGCTGAAAGACGCGGCCGCCGCGGCAATCTACGGCGCCCGTGCTTCCAACGGTATCATCGTCATCACGACCAAGAGCGCCCGCGAGAAAGGCAAGATCGACGTGGACTTCTCCACCAACGTCACGGTCTTCTCCAAGCCCGACATGGACTATGCGCACAACTTCTATATGAATGCCGAGCAGCAGGTCGCCCTGGAGAAGAACTACTACGACTACTATTACTTCCACAACGAAGGCGAGGTTACGAATCCGGGCCAGTCGATGGAACAGAATCTGTTGTCCGGTTCGGGTTATATTTCCCCAATCGACTATGCCTACTACCGTATGTTCATCGGCGAAGGCACTCAGGCTGAGATCGACCAGCTCTGCAACCAGCTCTCAAAGAACAATTTCGCGCAACAGTATGCCGACGCGGTTTTTCGCCGTCAGCTGCTGCAGCAGTACAACCTGGCCCTGCGCAGCCGTTCCGACCGATTCCAGAGCAACTTCGTCGTGAACTGGCGCAACGACAACGCCGGCATCATCAATACATTCGAACGGCAGATGCAGATCAGCTACAAAGGTTCCTACGATGTCACCAAGTGGCTGACCGCCACCGTGGCCGTCAACGGAATTTACGGCAATCAGCGGGCTAAGGGCTTTACCTACAACGGCTTCGAAAGCCCCTGGATGACGCCTGCCTATGAAAGTCTTTACAATGCAGATGGTTCCACCAAACTGCTCTATACCTGGTACAACGGCAACCAGTACAGAGACAATACCGAAGGTGGCTATTTCAAGGAAACCGGCATCAACCTGGTGGACGAGTACTATAACAATGTGATGAACACCAAGCGCCAGTACATGCGTTACCACGGCGACCTGCTTTTCAAGATTGTAAAGGGCCTGACGGCCAATGCGCAGTTCGTCTATGAGACCGACCACCGCACAGCCGACTGGTACGCCACTCAGGACAGCCAGGCTGCCAAGACGATCTACAATGCCTATACCGAGGTCGATCCTTACGGCAACGTGACGCATCTTACTCCTGCTTCCGGCGGTTTCCGTGCTGCCCAGAATGTGGACGGCCGCTACTGGACCGCCCGCGGCCAGCTCAACTATGCAGGCACCTTCGGCAAGCACGAAATCGTGGCCCTGGCCGGTCTGGAATTCCGCGAGACTCTCTATTCCGGCACCAGCGCCCTGATGCTGGGCTATGACGACCAGTTGCAGAACGCTTCGACGGCGACCATCGACTTCTCGACCATCAGCCAGATGCGCTACAGCAGCAACTATATGGCGCTCGGCGGCGGCTTCCCGGCTGTTCAGTTCGCCTACGACCCGTATATCCGCAGCAATATGGACCCTGTGGTCGAGCAGCATCACCGCTACGCTTCCGGTTACGCAAACTTTACCTACACCTATGACGAGAAGTACAACGTCTTCGGCTCCTTCCGCAAGGACTACGCTGATGTGTACGGCCTGAACGTGAAGCTTCGCGGCCGTCCGCTCTGGAGTGCCGGTGTGGCCTGGAACATCAACAACGAAGAATTCCTCAAGCCGGTCAGCTGGATCAATGCACTCAAGCTCCGTCTGAGCTACGGTGTCACCGGTAACATTTACCAGGGCGCCACCAGCTATATGACTGCCACCAGCACAGGCCTGAACTACTATACCAACGAGCCGTTCGGTACCATCCAGAGCCCGGCCAACCCGAACCTCAAGTGGGAGCGGACGCTGACGACCAATGTCGGTCTCGACTTCTCGTTCGTTGAAAACCGTTTCCGCGGCTCCCTCGACTACTACCGCAAGGTCGGCAAGGACCTCTTCTCCTACAAGACGCTCGACCCGACCACCGGTTTCACCTCGATGTTCATGAACGTGGCCGATATGGTCAACAACGGTGTGGAACTCACTTTCACTGGCGACTGGATCCGTGAACGCCGCCGCAGCGATTTCGGTTGGAGCAGCACCCTGACCTTCGCCGTCAACAAGAACAAGATCACCAATGTGGAGAACGCTTCCACCAAGGCCTATGAATTGATCTCCAATCCGTATGTCGTCGGCTATCCGACAAGTGCCCTCTGGAGCTGGCAGTTCGCCGGCATCAGTGAGGCTGATGGAGAAAAAGGACAGACGCTCTGGTATTCCGATAACGACCGCAAGACGCACAGTGCCCAAAGCGGAAGTGTCGACATCATGAAATATTCCGGCCAGGCTGAGCCTGTAGTTATAGCCGGCCTGGATAACCGCTTCACCTGGAACGGTCTTAGCCTGAGTGTCCTGATGGCTTACTACGGCGGTCACGTGATGCGTGCCCTGGCGGAAGATGAGACCTTCGGCGTCGGTAGCGGACTGGCTGTCCCCAGTTATTTCCTCAATGCCTGGACGCCGGAGAACAAGACCAATACCCCGGGTATCGGCCGCTATTCCTCCAATGCACTCGGCCGAGAACCCAGTACGAGCGACATCTCGGTCCGCAACGCAGCCTTCCTGAAAATCCGCAACATCGTGCTGGGTTATGAACTGCCCGAAAACTGGGTCCGCAAGATCGGTGCTTCCCGCGCGAACCTGCAGTTCCAGATCGATAATCTGCCGGCCCTCTGGACGGCCTTCAACCCGGGTCGCGACATCCCGTATTATGAAAAGGGCGTCCGTTTCGATCCCGAGACCCTCGGCATCCCGCAGCGCAGTTCCTATATCTTCGGTCTCCACATCAACTTCTAAGACATCCGTGCCATGAAAAAGATATTTGTTATCCTGACTACCTGCCTGCTGCTGGCCTCCTGCGCCGAGTTCACCGAACTGCAGCCCAAAGGCATGAACCTGCTTTCCACCGTCGATGAGCTGGAACTCCTGCTCAACGCCGAGTTTGAAGGCCCCACTTCGGATATGAAACGGATGTGCGGCGATATGATCAGCTATGCCAACATTCCCAACGAACTGGCTTCGCCGACACCGTCGCGCTATACCATAATGCTGACCTGGGACGAGTCGAAAATCGAGACTTTCAATGATTTGACGGCCGGCGACGGCGATTATACTTCCATGTACGGTTTCATCGGCAGGGTATGCAACCCGATCCTCAGCCGTATCGGTGACGCAACGGGCGACGAGTCCAGAAAGAACCAGCTGAAGGCCGAAGCCTATACCATCCGCGCCTGGGCCCAGTATATCCTGGTCAACAAGTTTGCGGCAGCTTACAATCCTTCTACCGCAGCCAATACGCCGGGTATCCCCATCCTGCTGGAAGACTGGGACATCTCCGAGCCTACCGAAGTCTGGACAGTCGCCGAGGTGTATGACCAGATCATCGCCGACTGCGACGCCGCAATCGCCCTTAACGCACTTCCGCTGAACAATGTCAACCGGATGCGCATGAGCAAGGCCTGCCCGTACGCCGTCAAGGCGCTGGCGCTGATGGCCATGCAGAAATTCGACGAGGCGGAGTCAGTCGCCAAGCAGGCGCTCGACATCAACGGTACCGTTTCGGATTATCTGGATGCCGCGCATACCACCATCACTACGGGCTATATAATCGGCGGTCAGTATCCTTCCCTGTATCTGGCCAAACTCGAACAGGAAGAAGACTACTTCCATACCTACGATATCATTTTCTACGAGGCCGTCAGCCAGGAAGGTGTCGCGCGCTTCGAGCCCGGCTATGCCACCTATTCCCGCATGTCCAGCATGGATATGATGTACGACTATATGATGGGCGGCGAAATGATGACCGGCGTTCCCTGTTTCATGACCTTCGACCTGAACTCCAGCTGGAACACCTACGGCCTGAAGACGCCGCATATGTACCTGACCGTCGCCGAGTGCGAAATCCGCAAGGGGAACATCGACGAAGCCATGAAGTATCTTGACTTCATCCGCGTGAAACGCGTCGAGCCCGCCATGTATGCCCCGCTGCAGGGTAACGTGTCCACGAAGGCTGACGCGATCGCCCACCTGAAGCAGGTGTCGCACGGCGAATTCGTGTATACCCCGTACAACTTCATCATCCGCAAGCGCTGGAATCAGCTCGACGATATGAAGGAGACCTTCACCCGCGAACTGGCCGGCAAGACCTATACGCTGACACCCGATTCGAAGATGTGGATCTTCCCGTTCCCCAAGAACGCGATGAGCAACAACGCCAACATCGTTCCGAACAACCTTTAAGCTATTGAAATGAAAAGGTTATTTCTTACCCTTTCCCTGCTGCTCTGCTGTTTTCTGGGCCTCAACGCCCAGAAAAAGCAGGCGGTAAGCGTGCTGTATGTGGGCGGCTCGGCCGACTTGGAAACGATGGGCCTGGAAGTGAAGCCCGACCCCGCGGTACTCGCCAGGAGCGCTGCCGAGCGCACCGCCGCTTTCGAGAAGTTCCTCAAGAAGAACTTCAAGACCGTCAAGGTAGTCGATGCCAAGGACTATCATTACTCGATGTCCGATTATTACGACGTGACCATCCTGGACGGAAAGCCTGAACCGATTGCACCCGGCATCCGCGACGTGGATGAACACGGCCGCCTGGTCCGGTATGCGCTGCCCCAGTATTTCCCGCTCGATTTCAACCGGCCTGTGATTACCATCGCCAATTTCGGTGAAGACCTTGGCAGGCGCATCGGCACCAAGAATGACTGGTACTGCCTCTGTCTCCAGGACATGGCCCTTGGCTGGAACGCTTCGCATCCCATTTTCCAGGGCCCTGTGAAAGTGACACTCGAAACATCGATGCAGCCGACTCCTGCTCCCGCCCTTGAAATCGCGCAGATGATGGGTGAGACCCTGCCGGCCGAGACCGAGATGTTCCGGATGCAGACGGTCAATTTCGAGCAGAACCGTGACTACCGCATCGGCATGGTCTCACGTCCGGGCGGTTATCTCGATTCGCCTGAGGCCGAAGTTATAACCGGCGGCAAATGCGACAAGAGTATCGACGCCGTGGCCATCGGCCGTCACGCCAACTGGCTGACCTGGGGTTTCTCCGCCTCGCCGGCCTATATGACCGAGACAGCCAAGGCACTCTTTGTCAACGCTATCGTCTATATGAAACAGTTCGCTGGACAGCATCCCATCGCCCGGAAGTTCAATGACGGTGTCTCCACACGTGACCATATAGCGATGGAGCGCAACCGTATGAGCCGTGCCATGTGGGAGGCCAACAACAAGGCCAACGCCGATTTCAACCGGATGGTGGACAGCCTGAAAGCCGTCATCAAAGATCAGAAAGCGCGTGGGGAAGCTGTTGACCCCAATATGGCCATCTATGAGAATTTCCCTGCTCAGAAATTGTTGACTTATAGGGAATTCCTTATGCAGATGGATCGTGGCAAGGGCCTCTATGCCGTTTTCGGCACTGACGAGAAGGCCTATAAGGACTACTATGACAAGAATTACGGCTGGTTCTGGTGTCCCAACGGCTCCTATGAGCTTGCCATCGACGACGAGGTCCGCTATCTGGGCATTCCGAACAATGACATCCGCATCCTCGACAAGTGCATCTCGATGCTCGAGAAGAACGATCCGGAGAAGGACATTGCCGAAACAATTCTGAAACGCTACACGCTCTGCCGTTTCGAAACCGCGAAAGAGTGGCGCGACTGGTACAACCGCTATCACGACAAACTCTTTTTCACGGAGAGCGGCGGCTACCTCTGGCTGGTCAATACCTTTGAAAATGTACCTGGCAACGACTACCGTGTGCGTCTGGCCGAGGAAGAAGAGGCTTATATGCTGGGCAGGGATTCCCGCCTCCGCGGGAATGACGGTCCGGCCTCGCTGACCGACGACCGCAACCCCGTATATCTCCAGGCCAAGGCTGTCAATACCGATAAGGGCAAGGATATCGTGGTCTTCCAGAAGATCCATCCCGGTTATCACACCTATGCCGTGGTACCTGCGGATGAGGTTTTCGTCGTGACGACCGTCGAGATCGAACTGCCTGCCGGTTATGAGAAAGTAGGGCCCCTCTATCTCCCCGAAGCCGGCCTGCTCGACGCTTCCGGCACGACCGTATACCGCGGCACAGGCGAATTCCGCCAGTCGATCCAGGGCAGGGGCGAGGGCGATGCCATCGTCAAAATCACCTACCAGTGCTGCAATAACAACACCTGCCTGGTGCCCGAAACCAAAACCTTTACCGTAAAACTTTAACCTGTCATTTCCGGTTTGACCGGGAATATCACAACAATCATGAAAAAAATACTTTCAATCATTTTCGCCGTTGCCGCCCTCTGTGCCTGCTCCAAACAGCAGCACGGCTACGTCATCAAGGGCCAGGCAGGCGATCTGGACGGAAAGGCCGTTCTCTCGTATGCTCTCCCGGATGGCACTGCCGTCAATGATACTGTAGCGATGAACAAAGGCCGCTTCACCTTCAAGGGCTCGGTGCCCGATGTGGTGATCGGCTCCGTCGCCCTGCTTCCTGCCGGTGAGGACCCCATGCATACCAATGTCTATGTCGAAAACTGCCCGTTGACGATGAATATCAATCTGGACAAGGTGATCGACTATGCCCGCTACGGCGGCAAGTTCCTGTCTGATGTCACCACGACAGGCGGCCCGAACAACGAGTTCGCCGATAAACTGCAGAATGTGCGTACGGTTGTCGGACAGCGTCCCGAACTCAAAGAGGTTGCCGCCGCCATCGATGAAGTGGAGTCGATGGGTTATTCCGACATGGCCGCCTATCAGCAGAAACAGGCTGAAATCCAGAGCAAGTTTGCCGATCAGTTGGAGTCTTATTACAATGCGGTTGAGGAAGAGACCAAAAAACTCATAGCAGCCAATCCGGATGTCGAGGCCGCGGCCTATATGTTCAACCGCTATTACAACGATGCCGGCACGGAGGAATTTGAAGAAGCCTTTAATAAGTACAGCGAGAAAGTCCGCAACAGCTTCCTGGCAGCGGAAGCCCGCGAAGAACTCGCCGCCCGCAAGGCGACGCAGCCGGGCGCCCAGGCTCCGGATTTCACGCTGAACGATCCCGAAGGCAAACCCGTGACCCTCTCGTCGCTTCGCGGCCAGTATGTCATCGTGGATTTCTGGGCATCCTGGTGCAAGCCCTGCCGCGCAGGTATGCCGGCCATGAAGGAACTGTATAAGAAATATCACCCCAAGGGTCTGGAAAT
The DNA here is from genome assembly GCA_017430365.1 of Bacteroidales bacterium. GTDB lineage: Bacteria > Bacteroidota > Bacteroidia > Bacteroidales > UBA932 > Cacconaster. The sequence continues at coordinate 212,242 of JAFRNC010000009.1, forward strand.
CATCGGTGTGTCCGACGATACCGACCACAATGCATGGAAAAATGCCATCGAGCAGGACCAGACTCCCTGGATCCACGTAGTCGACGAATTCCCGATCGAAAACAGACCCGCACGTGTCGGTTTGCTCTACGGCGTCCACTACATCCCTTCATATTTCCTGTTGGACAAGGAAGGCAAGGTCATAGGCAAGATGGAGCACGAGGAACTGGAAACCAAACTTGCTGAGCTTCTCGACTAATTGTCTTTATAATTGATATGAAGAAATCATTCTTTACTGCAGCGGCGGCCCTTGCGGCCGCCCTGCTCGTTTCCGCCTGCGGCGGGAACGGTTATACGATCGAAGGCGTCGTGGAAGATTCCGCCCTTGAAGGCTCGAAAGTCTATAAGATGGACGGTTTCAATATCGCCGATTTCGTGGCTGATCCGACACAATCCATGCCGATGGATTCCACCATTATACAGAATGGAAAGTATGTTTTCACCGGCAAGGTTTCTGAACCGGATTATTGCATGATCTACGTCGGTGACATGAGCGCAGGAAATCCTGCAGCACATGCAATTGCCGTCATTGAACCGGGCGCCAGGGTCAGTGTCGTCACCGATGCAGGCCACAAGACCCGTGTTTCGGGGACGCCGTCGAATGATCTGGCCCAGCGGAATGCCGATGAATACGACCGCCTGACAGACCAGTTCATGCCGCTTTATGAACGCATTGGATCCGGCGAGGCCGATGCCGAAGAATCCGCCCGCCTCGAAAAGCAGATGGATGAAATCCGCGCGCAAATGCAGGAGGCCGATTATCGCTTCGTCAAGGAAAATATCAACAATCCTGCGGCATGGTACAAGTTGTATAACGTCGGCGTGACTGCGGCGATGGAAGACGATGCGGTAGCTAAGTTGAAAGATCTGATTGCAGGGGCGGAAGGGAGCACGAAAGAACGTGTCGACTATAAGGGTATCGTCGACCGCATCGCGGTCCTGGAACGCACGGCCGTCGGCCAGCCTTTCACTGATCTGGCCATGGAAGATCCCGACGGGAACATGATGCATCTTTCTGACTATGCCGGCAAGGGCAAATACATCCTCGTCGATTTCTGGGCCTCCTGGTGCGGCCCCTGCAAGGCCGAGATGCCCCATGTCGTGGAATTGTACAATAAGTACAGGGACAAAGGCTTCGATATCGTGAGCGTGTCGTTCGACAGCAAGAAAGAGAACTGGCTGAAGGCCATCCCCGAATGGGGCATGACCTGGCATCATATGTCGGATCTCAAGGGCTGGGGCAGTGAAGGCTCATCAGCCTATGCGGTGAACGCAATACCCCACACGGTCCTCCTTGGCCCGGACGGCACTATTCTCGCCCGCAACCTGACTGGTGACGCCCTCGCCGCCAAACTTGCTGAACTGTTGAAATGAAGGCCATGAAACGGATGGTTTTTATCTGCGGCTTTGCAGCCGCCCTGCTTCTTCTGGCCGGATGTGCCGATGAGGCAGGTAGATTCCGGATTGATGGAACTTTCTACGGAGATGTGGAAGGCAAAACGGTTTATCTGACCCGCGCAGGCGTGGATCCGGAAAGTCGTTGGCAGCCGGAGGTGCTCGACAGTACGGTCATCAGCAATGGCAGGTTCAGTTTCAGCGGGTCCGTGGAAGAGCCGACATTGCTCATAATCAAGTATTTTCCCGATGAAAGGCGGGCGGCTGCCGATGACCGGGGCGTCATCATGCATCCGGTCGTCCCGCTCCTTATTGACGGAGGGAATATCCAGGTGGAAGCCGCGGTCGACAGTCTGCCGAGTGATTTCCTGTTTTATGCCTATGGCAATTATGATTATCGCCATGCCAGAACTGCCGGGTCTCAGCTCAACAGTCATTATCAGGAATACCAGCAGGAATATTCACGTCTGAAGGATCTTGCTTCAGATATATCCGACCGGTTTAACCAGCGGTATTATTATGAAAAGGATGCGACGATAGACTACATCGTAACTGAACTGGATAAACTGGATGCCGCCAAGGCGGATGAAAGGGCTTACCTGAGCGGCTTCATTACCCGGAACCGGGACAATGCGGCCGGTTTGATGTCCCTTTCCGAGACGCTCGACCTGTTCAGCAAGGACGAAATCGAAAGCCTTGTGGAAACGCTCTCTCCGAAAATGAAAGATACTCCGCTGGGAAAAGCCGTGATTGAACGTGCTTCCGTCATTGCCAATACGGCTAAAGGGTCACAGTTCGCCGACGTTACGCTCATAGATCCTTCGGACGGACATCATCAGCTTTCGGAATATCTGGGTAAAGGCAATTATACCCTGTTGGAATTCTGGGCCTCGTGGTGCGGTCCCTGCCGCAGTTCGATTCCTCATCTCAAGGAAGTTTACTCTCTCTATCATCCGTCGGGTTTCGACATCGTGAGTGTTTCGATGGACGACAAACTTGACGCCTGGAAAAAGGCAGTGGACGAGGAACGGATGCCCTGGACGCAGCTCGGCTGCGAAGACGGCTTCGGTGAAGTCGCCAGGATCTACAATTTCAACGGTATTCCATATTGCGTACTCATCGGTCCCGACGGCGAAGTGGTGGAAACCAACTGCCGCGACGCCCGCCTCGACCGCCAGCTTGTGAACCTTTACGGTAACAAGTTTTAAGCCTGCGACCCGTTTTCCTCCGGGCTGCGGGTATTTTTCGCTGCAACGGACGCAACTGTCTTTCAGATACTTATGCAAAGTGATCCCCCTCAAAACGAGGGGGATCACTTTGCATAACAACCTGATTCATAAGTGTGTCCGTTGCAGCGCAAGAAATGCAGAGGGCGGAAGATGAGGGCGGAAGATGGGGGCGGAATCAGCGAAGTTCGACTTCGGTGGGACTCGTGATGCGGGACTTGATTCCGCAGGTGATGTCGAGGAGTGTGAGGACCTGCTGGAGCGATTCGCTGCGGAAACTGGCAGTGAAGGTGTTGTTCATCACGCGGGCGTCGGCCACTGTGATGTCGACGCCGTACCAGCGCTCCATCTTCTTTATGACTTCGCGGATAGGCGTATTATCAAACACCAGGTAGCCGTCTTTCCACGAAGTGTTGAGACGCATGTCGGCAGCCTTTCGGGCAGGTTTCTCCAGTTTGGACGTAGCGCCGACGACCACTTCCTCCTTTTCTTTTACGATGACCTCGGTATCGTTCTTTTCATCGAGAAGGGTTACTTTGCCGCGGACCAGGGTCAGTTTCAGCGCGGCGTCGTCGCTGTAGGTCGAGAGATTGAATTCGGTGCCGGTGACCTTTACCGTCACGCCCTTGCTCGTCCGCACGTACATCGGCCAGTCGGGATTTGTTTCGACCTTGAAGTAGCCCTCTCCTTCGAGTTCGACCACCCGCTTGCCGTTTTCGAATCTGGCAGGCGTACGGAGAGTACTGGCGCTGTTGAGAATCACTTCGCTGCCGTCGGGCAGGGTGATCTTGCCCTTTACGCCGGGATTGACCTTATAGTTGAGGACGGATTCTCCCTGGACAAGTTCGGGAATGGCGATGAGTTTCTCGTTCTGGGCGGTCAGGCTCATCACTTGTTTGTTGAGGCGGGAATTGTCGTGCAGGACCCAGAGGAAAGCTCCGACGACAAAGACGGCGGCAGCGGCTGCGACGGCTCGCAGGAAACTGATCCTGCGCCGATGAGGCGCAATCGTTTCCAGCATCTGGGCGGTCGCGGCATGCGACGGTGCGGCGTCGGGCATGGAGTCGAAGACGAAATCCGCTTCGCGGCGCAGGAACTCTTCCTTGTTCTCGGGAGAATCCTGCACCCACGCGAGGACTTCGCGCCGCTCTGCCTCAGTGGCCGTGCCGGCGAAGTAGCTATGGAGTGTAGCCTCTTTCATTTTACCACCAATAATACCGATATCCATATACTTCCCCTCAAAAAATCATTTGAAAAGTGACAGTTTGTTGCGGAATTGCTTCAGGGCTTTCACCATGTTATACTCCACCTTCTTGACCGTAAGGCCGGTTGACTCCGCGATTTCCTCGTAGGTCATGTTCCCGTCGCGGTTCATCACGAAAATCCTGCGGGTGAGTTCGGGGAGTCTTTCGTATACAAGGTCGATAATCCGCTTCATGTCCATGGCATCGATTCGCGATATCACGTGTTCGCTGCTCAAACTCTCTATCGACAGGTTCACGGAATCCCTCTCCAGGGGATCTGTGAGCCTTGTCCGCAGGGAACTCAGGTGATTTAGAGCCTTGTTGCGGGCGATGGTGAAGAGGAATGAACGGATATTGCGCTGCGGATCGATGCGGTCGCGGTTGGTCCATAGCGAAGCGAAGGTCTCCTGCGCCAGGTCTTCGGATTCCGCTCCGTCGTGGACGTAGTGCCGGATGAAAAACTTGACGTTCTCATACTCCGCCTTGAACAGCACTTCGTAAGCCTCGGTGTCCGAAGCCTTGATGGCTTCTGAGAAGACCCTGAGGATTTCCCGGTCACTGCTGTTGTAATACGGAGGCATGTAGGATAGATTGTCCTACAAAGATAAGATAAAATGGATAAAGCAGACGAGCAGCACCATCAGTATTTCAGCCAGGCGGTTGACGCGGACTGCGCGTTCCATGTCTTCTGTTGTCAGCGGGCGGGCGTGTTCGCCTATCCACGGTTTCCAGACCTCCTTGCCGAAATAGTTGTGCGGTCCTCCGAAGCGGCAGTCGAGTATTGCGGCAAGGGCGGCTTCCGGATGACCCGAATTGGGGCTCAGATGGAGCTGGCCGTTCTTGTGCACCCACGCGATCTTACCGGGTTTTCCGCCTGCGAGAAGCATCAGTAAGGCGGTCAGCCGCGCCGGAATCCATCCGGCCACGTCGTCAAGCCGGGCGGCGACGCGTCCGAACTCGAGATAGCGTTCGTTGCGGTAGCCTATCATGGAGTCGAGCGTATTGACCATCTTGTAGGCCATCATCCCCGGGACCCCGAGCAGGGCGAGCCAGAAGAGCGGGGCGATGACGCCGTCGTTGAGGTTTTCCGCCAGGGTTTCGAGGGCTGCGGTGCGGATCTCCTGGGCCGACAGCTCCGATGTGTCCCGTCCGACTATGCGCGCCACCTGCTTCCGTCCTTCTTCCAGGGATCGGTCCACGGCACGGAATACCTCACGGACTTCGCGGATGAGCGTGGTTCCCGCCAGGCAGAAGAAGATAAGTACGGCTTCAGTGACCCATTGGAGCCATCGGCCCAGATGGATGGCTTCGCCTGCAAGCTTGAGGCCGCGGAGCAGGAAAAATGTCACGAGAAATGTACCGGCTACCAGTGCGATGGTCATCCAGGCTCCTTTCCGGCGGCGGTTCTCACCTTTGTTCCAGCGTTTCTCTCCTGCAGCTATCAGTTTTCCGAAACCGACGACAGGGTGGGGCAGCCCTGCCGGATCGCCCAGAAACAGGTCGGCCAGCCAGCCGGCCAGAAGGGTAAAGATACGGCTCATGCTGTCACCTCCTCCAGATACCGGCTGATCGCCTCAATAAGCATATCGTTCTCTTCGGGAGTCTGGGTGGCAATCCTGAAACAACCTGCGTCGAGTCCTTCGAAATTCGAAGCGTCCCGGATCAGCAGCCCGTGCATATCGGCCAGCCATAGCTTGAGGTCGGCGGCGCTCCCTTTGGCAAGCCGGCAGAGGAAGAAATGCGTCTGAGTGGGCTCGGCAGTCAGGCCGGGCAGGGCATCGAGCGCTGCACGGAGCCGCTGCGTCTCGGCCAGCAGTGACGGCAGGTCGATAGGGGCGGTATCCGGATGTTCACAAAGATAGAGTCCGGCCTCGATGGCAAGGGCATTGACAGACCAGGGCATCCGGACGGAGCGCAAGCGGTCGACCAGATTCGGGTCCCCCGTGACGTATCCCAGCCTTAAGCCGGGCATGGCGTAGCGCTTGGTCATGGAATGGAGCAGGATGACATTGGGATATGCCGCTGCTTCGGCTGTGCTGAACAGGGGCTCCCTGGTGAAGAATCCATAAGACTGGTCAATGACGTAGACGGTATCAGGATGTCCTTCGATTTCCGCCGCCAACTTTGCTTTAGGAACTACGCTTCCCGTCGGATTATTCGGATTGCAGAGCCAGATAAGGTCATGCCCGGCGTCGGACAGGCAGCCCTGAGGCGCGCAAGAACCTTTTTGGGGCCGATGGGGGCGCAGGGCCCCAAAAGAACCTTGTCGCTCCACCAGGCCATCCCGCGCCTGTCCGGCGCAGATTACGATATGGTTATAGATAGCACAGGCATCTGCGTATTCGCTGAATGTGGGGCCGAGGATGGCGCTGCGGCTGCCGGCGAAGGCATGGGCGGTGAGATAAATCGCCTCTGTGGCGCCGTTCGTGACGCACACGGAATCCGGGGCAATACCCAGACGTCCGGCAAGGGCCCGCTCCAGGGAATAGGGCTCGGGTTCCGGGTAGCGGCCAATAGCATCCAGCCTAGTCGCCAGATGCCCCTTCAGCCGGGCAAGGTCTACATGGCCGAAAACATTGGAGCTGAAATTGGCCCTGATCGGGCGGCCGAACCGCCATGCGTCGTCTCCGTGTCCCTGGATCATCGTTTCCCCAGCAGTATATCGTAAAGCAGCGGCACGTCCACGTACTTGCGGACGTGCGCGGCCAGTTTGTCGTATTGTTCTTCCTTGAAGGCGTGGTAATCGAAAGAAGCGGCTGCATCCGCCAGCTTTCCGCTGTGCGGAGCAAGCAGCCGGTCGATGAACGGAGTATTGTCGAGCAGGCCGTGGATGTAGCTGCCCATGCATTTCCCGTCGATGAAGCAACCGTCGGTATGGCCGTCCTCCAAATTGTTCAGCGGCGTGAAGGCCGATCCTTCCACCGGCAGGGTCGTGCCCATGTGTATCTCATAGCCTTCCAGCGGGAAGCCGTCCGCGGTTCCGTCACTTGCCAGCGCGAACCGCACCTGCCGCGTCACTTTTTCCGGGAGCATCTCCGTAACCATCGGAAGCAGGCCGAGTCCCGGCATCGCTTCGATGGAGCCTTCCACATGGTGAGGGTCGCGTATCTGCACACCCATCATCTGGTAGCCGCCGCATATGCCCAGGACCGCAGCGCCTTCGCGACGGGCCCGCAGGATCGCCTGGGCGACTCCGTTGCGGCGCAGTTCATAGAGATCGTCCAGCGTGCTCTTGCTGCCGGGCAGGATGATGATGTCGGCCTTTGCCAGTTCTTCGACGTTGTTGCTGTAGAACAGATGTACCCTGGGGTCGCGCTCCAGTACGTTGAAGTCGGTGAAATTGCTGATGTGGCGCAGAAGCACCACGGCCACGTTGATCTTCCCCCTCTGCGCGGCTGCGGACTTGGCGGCCAGCGCCACGGAATCCTCCTCTTCAATGTGTATGTCGTGGTAGTAGGGAACTACGCCCAGCACGGGAATTCCACACAGATCCTCCAGCATCCTGCGCCCTTCTTCGAAAAGCCGCAGGTCGCCCCGGAACTTGTTGATGATTATGCCCTTTACATATTTCCGTTCCTCTGGCCTGAGCAGCATGACAGAGCCGTAGACACTCGCGAAAACCCCTCCCCGGTCGATGTCGCCCACCAGGATTATGTCTGCCCCGGCGTGCATTGCCATCGGGACATTCACCAGATCGGAATCGCGCAGATTGATTTCAGCGAGGCTTCCGGCCCCTTCCATGACGATGGGGTTATGACGGGCGGCCAGCCTGTCGTAGGCGGCATACACAGCATCCCGGAGTTCTTCACGGCCATCCTTGCGGAAATAGTCGTAGGCGTCGCGGTTGCCGATGGGCTTGCCGTTCAGGACCACCTGCGAAGTATGGTCGCTCTGCGGTTTCAGCAGCAGCGGGTTCATGTCTGTATGGCATGGAACGCCCGCCGCCTCGGCCTGTACGGCCTGGGCCCGGCCTATCTCAAGCCCTTCCGGCGTCGCGAAAGAGTTGAGGGCCATGTTCTGCGCCTTGAACGGGGCGGGATCGTAGCCGTCCTGCCGGAAGATGCGGCAGAAAGCCGTGGCAATTATGCTCTTGCCGACGTCGCTGCCGGTTCCGGCAAACATTACAGGATGGAGTCGCTCTTTCATTTTTGGTTCTTATATGCGAAGGACTTCCATTTTTCTTCCGGAAACTCCTGGCGTGCCAGTTCATGGCGTGCCATTACGAAAAGCAGGTCCGAAAGGCGGTTGATGTATTTGAGGATATCCTGCGGGACGGGGTCTTCGCGGTTGAGGGTCCATAGCTTCCTTTCGGCGCGGCGGCATACGGCGCGTGCCAGTTGCAGGTGCGCGGCGACCGGGGTGCCGCCGGGAAGCAGGAAGTGCAGGCCCGGGCCTATGCCTTCAGCCAGTGCGTCCATGGTCTCCTCGCACTCCGCGACAAGGTTTTCCGGAAGGGCGTTGGGATTTTGCTCCCTTTGGGCTGACGGCGTAGCCACCAGGCTCATCACAGTCATCAGGTTCTTCTGGATTTCATGAAGGACCTTGTCATAAGCGGCAGGTTCGGGCTCGGGACCCTGGGATATGAGCAGGCTGCGTACCACGCCGATCTGGCAGTTGAGTTCGTCCAGTGTGCCGTTGGCTTCGATCCTTATGTCGTCTTTGGCAACGCGGCCGCCTCCGTGGATACCGGTAGTTCCGCCGTCGCCTGTACGTGTATAGATTCGGTTCATCTTGCTGAAATGTCCGTATAACTTACAAATATAATCAAAAATGGACATAGGCGCATCACGGTCCCGGACGGGAGATGATATGGACCTTCCCTGACCGCGAGATGCGGTAGGCGTAGTTGTAGCACCAGAAATAGCGCTTTCCGGGGAAACGGCGGCTGCTTGCGGTGAAGAGACCGAAATTGAAGTCGCGGGCCGACAGTTCCGAGACGCTGACAGTGCTCCTGCCTTCCCTCATGCTGGCTGCGAGAATCCGCCAGTTGTTCGAAAGGATGCAGTTCACTTTCCGCAATTGTTTCTCCTCGCGCCGCCTGATCTCGTTGTGATAATCGCTGCGGCAGTCGTCACTGCAGAATTTCTTGTCCGCACGCCCGCAGATGGGCTTCCCGCATCTTATACAGTGTCTTTCCATCGCCCCGCCCTTTTATGCAAATATAATCCCTGCCGCCTCCGAAAACAAATACGGACAGAAGATTTACTGATTCTCGGGAAAGCCGGTGAAAATCTGTCTTTTCCGAAACGTTTATATCCGTTTATAAACATTTGGAGTCTGGATTCCGCCTCTCCGGCTTTCCATATTTGCATCCGTAACCGGTAAAACAAATGCGTTATGATTGAAACTGAATTTTTGAACCGAGTGGAACTTCGGGGGCGTGTGGGACACGATCCGAGGATTACGACCGTGGGAGACTCCCAGGTGGCGCGTTTCTCGCTCGCCACCAACGAAGCCTTCCGTGGAAAGAACGGCGACCTCCGCGAGGAGACGACATGGCACAACATCACCGCCTGGGCGGGGAAGAACGTCATGGACTTCAACGACGTACACAAGGGGACTTTCGTCTCACTTACGGGCAGGCTCCGGAGCACCCGTTTCACGGGCAGCGACGGTGTCGAGCGGAGCGTTTTCGAGATAGTGGCCAACCGCCTGGAACCGTTTGTCCCGGCGGTGCGGGAGTGATGGGCAGGGGGAAGCTCGGGCCGGAAGTCCATTTCTGTAAAAAAATGCCTATTTTTGTTTTTTGTAACGAAAATCCAGAAAAGGAAATGGCCCGAGACTTCTTTATCTACAATACCCTTTCACATCGCAAGGAACTCTTCAAACCCGTACACCCCGGAATGGTGGGAATGTATGTATGCGGACCGACGGTCTATGGCGACGCCCATCTCGGACATGCCCGTCCGGGCATCACATATGACGTGCTGTTCCGTCTTTTCCGCAACCTGGGTTACAAGGTGCGCTACGTCCGCAACATTACCGACGTGGGCCATCTGGAGAACGACGCGGATGCAGGGGAGGACAAGATCGCGAAGAAGGCCCGTCTCGAGCAGCTGGAACCGATGGAGGTCGTGCAGACCTATACGCTCCGCTATCACGATGCGATGCGCCGGCTGAATGTCCTGCCCCCGTCCATCGAACCCCGGGCTTCCGGCCATATCATCGAGCAGATAGCCCTGGTAAAGAAGATACTCGATGCGGGTTACGCCTACGAGAGCAACGGCTCCATCTACTTCGACGTCGCCAAGTATGACGAGGCTCACCACTACGGCATCCTCTCCGGACGCAATCTCGACGACACCCGGGAAGGGACCCGCAATCTTGACGGACAGGACGACAAACATTCGCCGCTCGATTTCGCCCTATGGAAAAAGGCCTCCCCTGAGCACATCATGCACTGGCCTTCACCCTGGAGCGAAGGTTTCCCCGGATGGCACCTTGAGTGCTCGGCAATGAGCGAGAAGTATCTCGGCGAGGTGTTTGATATCCACGGCGGCGGAATGGACCTCATGTTCCCCCACCACGAATGCGAGCTGGCGCAGAACACCGCTTCCCGCGGCCAGGGCGGCGTCCATTACTGGATGCACAACAACATGATCACCATCAAGGGGCAGAAGATGGGCAAGTCGCTGGGCAATTTCATCACCCTCGACGAACTCTTCACCGGCAACAACAAGGTGCTCGACCAGGCCTACAGCCCGATGACCATACGTTTCTTCATCCTGCAGGCACATTACCGCAGCCCGCTCGATTTCAGCAACGAAGCCCTCCAGGCGGCTGAGAAGGGTTACAAGAGAATGATGCAGGCGGCCAAGGATGTCCGCAGTCTCCCGACAGACGGAAGCGCTCCGGCCAATGCTGAGATCGGAGGCCTTACCGACCGGGTCTATGATGCGCTTTGCGACGACCTCAATACTCCGATTGCCCTCTCGGTATTGTTCGATGCGGTCCGAATCGTCAACAGCGTGAAAGACAAGTCCTTGAAGATCAACGCTGCAGACAGGGATACACTCGTCTCCCTCTTCACTGTCGTGCTGCAGGACGTGCTGGGCCTGCAAGACGAAACCACCGACTCCGCTTCAGGGAAGCTTGTCGATGGTTTGATAGGAATGATCGTCGAGGAGCGGAAACAGGCCAAGGCCAACAGGGACTGGGCCACAAGCGACCGCATCCGCGACGAACTCAAGGCTTTGGGCGTCCAGATCAAGGACACTAAGGACGGCTGCGAGTGGACGATAGAGTAGTCTCTACCAGACGAATTCGATGACCTTTTTGATGTCCGGGTGGATGCTGTTCGCCACCGGGCAGGTTTTTGCGGCGTTCTCGATTAGTTTCTTCTCCTTGTCGGAGTAGTTGCTTCCCTCGGGGAACCTGATTTCGAGGTGCAGCTCGGCGACCCTGCGCGGGTTTGCAGCCATTATCTTTTCGGTGGTTATGGTCGTCCCTTCTATCGAGAAACCATAGGTGCGGGCGGTCATGCCCATTATGGTCAGCATGCAGCAGCCCAGCGAAGTTGCGAAAAGGTCGGTGGGGGAGAAAAGGGAGCCGTCGCCGTTGTTGTCCTTGGGAGCGACTGTGCGGATCTTGCTGCCTGAGTCGAGATGTTCGGCTTCGCACCGGAGGTCGCCCAGGTAGATGGTTTTCATTTTTGTCATATCGATGTATTTTTAGAGTTCTTTCCTCAGCCGTGCGATGGGGATGTTCAACTGCTCGCGGTATTTCGCCACGGTGCGCCGTGCCACTTTGTATCCCTTTTCGCTGAGTACCTTGACCAGCTCTTCGTCGGTAAGAGGCTTACGCTTGTCCTCCTCGTTGATGCTGTCGGTGAGTATGGTCTTTATTTCCCGTGTCGACACCTCCTCGCCGTCGTTGGCGACCAGGCCCTCGGAGAAGAAATATTTGAGCGGATAGATGCCGAAGTGTGTCTGGACGTATTTGCAGTTGACGACCCTGGATATGGTCGAGATGTCCAGGCCGGTCTTCTCTGCTATGTTGCGCAGGACCATGGGCTTGAGGAGCGTCTCGTCGCCGTCGATGAAGAAGTCGTGCTGATAGTCTATTATGGCGTTCATCGTGTTCTGCAGCGTGTTGTGACGCTGCTTGATGGCCTCGATGAACCATTTCGCGGAGTCGAGTTTCTGCTTGACGAAACTGGCGGCCTCCTTCTTTTCCCTGGTGGCGCTGTTGGCGGCTTCCATGAGCACGTCGGCGTAGCGCTTGTTTACCTTGAGTTCGGGGATGGAGAATCTCGGCATGGACATCACCGGCTCTCCCTCCTTGAGTTCGACCAGGAAGTCGGGTACCACCTGCTGGATCTGTTCGGAGTAGGAGTCGTCTATCTGTCCGCCGGGGCGGGGATTGAGCCTGACTATCTCCCCGATAGCCTCTTTCAGGTCCTCGTCGGTGATGCCGAGTTTCCCGGTGATCTTGTTGTAGTGCTTCTTGGTGAATTCGGTGAAGAAATCCTTCAATATGCGTTTGGCCAGTTCCACCTGGGGTGTCTGCTTCTTGGCTCCCAGCTGGAGCAGCAGGCATTCCTGCAGGTTGCGGGCCCCTACGCCGACCGGGTCGAACTCCTGGATCATCTTGAGCAGTTCCTCCACCTCATTCTCATCGGTCTCTATCCCGAGACGGAATGATATGTCGTCGGAGAGCGATTCGAGGTCGCGGCGCAGATAGCCGTCGTCGTCTATCATGCCTATGATGAAGAGGGCGATCTGCCGTCTGCGGTCGTCGAGCCTGCAGTATCCGAGCTGGGCCTCGAGGCTCTGGTGGAAACTCTCCCGTACCGAGAAAGTGTTGTACTGGGGTTTGAGGTCCTTTCCCTGATTGTTGACGTATAGTTTGTAGGAGGGTGTAGGATCGCTTCCGCTGTATTCGCTCAGGGAGACGTTCTTTTTCTCCTCGCCTTCAGGAGAGTCGTCGGTAACCTCCTCCAGCACGGGGTTTTCCTCCAGCTCCTTCTGGATGCGCTGCTCCAACTCGGGGGCCGGAAGTTCAAGCAGCTTGATGGTCTGGATCTGCAGCGGCGAGAGCTTCTGGATCTGTTTGAGTTGTTGAGTCTGCTTCAGCATCTTAGAAACCGGGAAAATTGATTTGTTCCTTGACGACGAAGACGTAGCGGTAGGCTCCGCTGTTGGTCAGCCTGCTGGCGAACCGCTGGGCATCCGCCCTCGTGCGGAAATCACCCACGGTCACCTTGAAATAAGGGCTTACATGGCTCCTGTAGGCGCGCACGCCGGGATAGCGATTCTCGAATTCGGTCGCTATGGCTTCCGATTTGGCACGGGCCGTGCGGTCGCTGTCGAAGAAGATGCGGACGCGGTATCCCTGCATCTTGCGGCCGCTGTTGGCCACGATATGGCGCGAGAGGGCGTTGCGCAGGTCATATGACTGGTTGACCGTGGCCGTTCCGCGCCCTTTCTGGTTTATGAGCGAGAGGATGTCCACTCCCAGATAGGTGCTGTCCACATCCTGCTGGGCGTATGCCGCGCTGCATATGGTCAGGGCGGCCATGAGTATGAGGAGCCTCTTTATTTTCATCGTTCTTTCATTTTTGGGGTTGAGGGAGCATCTCTCCCAACTGGTCGAGGGGTATGCGCTCCTGCTGTATTCTTCTCTTGAAAGCGCCTTTCTTTACGATGAGGTCCACGTCTGCACAGTAGTCTTCCGGATCGAAACCGTTGAGACTGCCGCTCAACAGGGCGAGAGGCCTCAGTATCCTCAGGTTGAGGGGTACCTGGACCGTGGCGTCGGTACGGGGCTCTATCGATACGGTTCCGTCCATCGTGACATCGGCGAAGCGGGCGAAATCCCCGACAGGATACAAAGCCGCATCCAGGGATTCGAGCGAGATGCGCGAAGCTGTGGGGTTCTTGACGTCGAGTTCGAGCACGAGGTCGGCCGTCACGCCGTCGAGACCGAAACGCACATTGTCCGGCTGCAGGAAGCGGTATCCCGTAATCTCGGGATTGAGCGTTTCCCTGTTGCAGGCGGTCAGCATGAGGGCCGCGAAGAGGATCAATAACAGCCGTTTCATCGTAATTGGCATTTCCGATACAATATACAAAGATATAAAAAGTTATCTTTGCTGCGAAATTCAAGCCAACATGAGTCGAGAAGAATTATTTTCCGTAAGGCCGCTCTTCAATCCCGAAGGCCGTCACGTCTATCTGGAAACCTACGGCTGCCAGATGAATGTCAACGACAGCGAAGTGGTGCTGTCCATTCTTCAGGGGGCCGGATTCACCCTGTGTGAGAAGATGGACGAGGCCGACCTGATCCTGGTCAATACCTGTTCCATCCGCGACAACGCGGAACAGCGGGTGCTCGGAAGGCTCGACCTTTTCCGCCAGGAGAAGAAACGCCGTCCCGGCGTGGTCGTGGGGGTGCTTGGATGTATGGCTGAACGCTTGAAGGACAAGCTTCTGGAAAATTCCGCAGTAGATATAGTGGCAGGCCCCGACGCCTACCGCGACCTGCCCCGTCTCGTCGAGGCTGTGACAGCCTCGGGAAAGCAGATAAACACCATTCTTTCCCACGAGGAGACCTATGCCGACATAGCTCCGGTGAGGATGGACAAACAGGGGGTTAGCGCCTTCATATCGATAATGCGCGGCTGCAACAACGTCTGCTCCTACTGCATCGTACCCTATGTGCGCGGGGCCGAGCGAAGCCGCGATCCTGAAAGCATCCTCAACGAGGCCCGGACCCTCATAGATGCCGGCTACAGGGAGATCAACCTGCTCGGCCAGAATGTCGACTCATACAACTGGTCTCCCGCAGATCCGGCGGAAGGGAAACTCGATTTCGCCGGGCTGCTCGACAGGGTGGCCCGTCTAGACCCCGCCGTCCGCATACGCTTCGCCACGTCCCACCCCAAGGACATGAGCGACAGGGTGCTGCATACCATGGCCTCGCATCCCAACATCTGCCGCCACATCCATCTTCCTGTGCAGTCCGGAAGTGACGTGATGCTTGAAAAGATGAACCGCAAGTATACCCGCGCCCGTTATATGGAACAGATAGCCTCCATACGCAGGATAATGCCCGACTGCGCTGTCACGACTGACGTGATTGCCGGTTTCAGCGGCGAGTCGGACGAGGATTTCGAAGCTACGCTCTCGCTTTTCCGCGAGGTCAGGTACGACGGGGCTTTCATGTTCCAGTACTCGGAGCGCCCCGGGACCAAGGCTTCGCGGCACTATCCCGATGACGTGCCTGCCGCAGTCAAGACCGCCCGTCTGAACGAGATCATAGCGCTCCAGAACGGGATTTCTCTGGAACGTAACCGGGAATGCGTGGGGAAATTCTATGAAGTCCTGATAGAGGGACCCTCCAAGCGCTCGGATGCGGAACTGGTGGGCCGCACTTCGCAGAACAAGACATGCGTTTTCCCTGCCGGAGGGCACCGCCCGGGAGAATACGTCAACGTCCGGGTGCTTTCATGCACCTCGGCCACGCTGCTTTGCGAAGTTGTCTGACTGGAATAATCTCAGTTCTTGTCGCCGAATGCCAGGTCTCCGGCATCGCCCAGTCCGGGAACGATGAAGGAGTGGTTGGTGAGTTCCTCGTCGATGGCGCCAACCCATAGCGTCACCCGTTTGTGAGGGAGGTTTTTGGAGAGGTTCTCAACGCCGTCGCGGGATGCGACGGGGCATACGATGTGGGTATGGTCAGGCTCCCCGTTGCTCAGCAGGCTCTCGTAAGTCATCAGCATCGACGCGCCCGAAGCGATCATCGCGTCGGCTATCACGAGCGTCTTCCCTTCAAGGGGCGGGCAGCTCTGGTATTCGACGAGCATGTCGCATTCGTTTCCCTTTCCGTATTTGCGGTAAGTGGCTACGAAGGCGTTCTGTGCACCGTCGAAGAAGTTGAGAAGCCCCTGGTGGACAGGCAGTCCGGCCCGCAGTATGGTTGCGAGGACCATCTGGTCGCCCAGTATCTGTGAGGTGGCGATCCCAAGCGGGGTTTCGACCTCCACGGGGAGGAAGGTGAGGGTCTTGCTTATCTCGTAGGCAAAGATTTCCCCGATCCGTTCCAGGTTCCTGCGGAAACGCAGGCTGTCCTTCTGAACCGACTTGTCGCGGATCTGGGCCATGAAATGGTTGAAGAGAGAGTCTGTCTCTCCGAGGCAAATGATTTTCATGGGGATTTCAGGCTTTTTACACCTTAAAGATAATAAATCTCCCCGGAAAACCGATATTTTTTATCTCTTGTCTACGATCTTGGCCGTAGGGAAATCGGCGGGATTGAAGGTGACTTGTTTCTCCGTCACCCCGAAAGAGACGTCGCGCATTGTCATGGTCATCCCCGACATCTTGGCGCTCAGGCTCTTGGGATAATAAGTGCCTTTGGCTACGACCAGGTCGATGGTCTTGGGAGCGTCCTTGTCGGTGTTGTCCCTGGATTTCTTGCATACAAAGTACCAGGCGTCATCCGTCTCTTTCTTCAGGGAGACGTCGTAGCCGTCGGTCAATCCGCTGAACAGCTCGGCATCACCCTCTCCTTCGGCATTGTCGGGATCCTCGTTCTTTATCTCGATTTCGTTGTTCTTGGAGATATAGGTCCATGACGTCTTGCCGTCGCTGAAAGTGATCATGTCAACCCCCATCATCCTGCCTTCCACTCGGGATTTGTCTCCGAGCGACCAGGCTTTGGTGGTCATGGTCCCGATGATGGGAACCTTTATGTCGACGGTCATGAAAAAGCCCTCTTTTTCGTGCTTGTCCATCTCCTCTTCCATTCGGGAGATGATTTCTTCGGGAGTCTGGGCGAATGCCGTCGCCGCAATGAGAAGGGCGGCGAAAAGATATATTATGCGTTTCATGGCTCTGAGGTTTTTATTGAATCCAAAATTACAAATTAATTGCCTTTGGTACAACGGGAGTCAGTATTTCCCCTGGGTTTCGTCGGAGAAACTGTAGTACTTCCTTCCGCCGATTACTATATGGTCGACCAGGGCGATGTCGAATACCGCCGCCGCCTTGCGGAGCGCTTCCGTCTGCGCGCGGTCCTGTTCCCCTGGCGCAGGGTTGCCGGAAGGATGGTTGTGGACCAGTATGATCCCGCTCGCGAGCCGTTCCACGGCTTTCTTCACTATGATCTTGATGTCGATGACCGTGGAGACCTGTCCGCCTGAACTGACCTTCTCCTTGCAGGTCACTTTTCCGGAGCGGTTGAGGTATATGATCCAGCACTCTTCGTGGGCCAGGTCTTTCAGAAGCGGCCCCATCATCCTGGCGACCGTGGCAGATCTGCGGACCGGAGGCCCGTCATCGGGGAGTTCCGCCGCGAGGCGGCGAGCCAGTTCGAACGCGGCGGCGACGGATGTGGCCTTGGCGGGGCCGATGCCGGCCGTCATGGCCATTCCGGCCGCACTACGGCGGGAGAGGGTGTCCAGCTTTCCGCCGGATCCCGCTAGAAGTTCCCGTGCAAGGTCGACCGCACTCCTTTCTGAAGTGCCCGACCTTAGCAGGAGGGCCAGCAGTTCCGTGTTGGTGAGGGAGGCCGCTCCATGCAGCATCAGCTTTTCCCGCGGCCGCTCTTCCTCATCCCAAGTCTTGATGCAACTGTTTTTCATGATGTCGGGAAATAAAAAAAACTTTCCAACAAAGGTTGGAAAGTTTTTCCTGTTTCTTCCGACAAAAAAGCAATTTATGCGAGTTTGTTCACGTAAACTGCGATTCCGCTCTTAAGGTTGGAGGCCTTGTTCTTGTGGATGACGTTGATCTTGGCCAGTTTGTCGATCATGGCGAACACCTTGGGCATGGATGCCTCGGCTGCTGCCTTGTCGGTGGTATTACGGATCGCCTTGATGGCGTTTCTTGTCGTGCGTGCATAATATTTGTTATGCACTCTGCGTTTCTCGCTCTGGCGGAAGCGCTTGTCTGCTGATGCGTGATTTGCCATTACTCTATTTTTTATATTTTGTAGCGGGTAGGAGAGTCGAACTCCTCTTTAGAGAATGAAAATCTCTCGTCCTAGCCGATAGACGAACCCGCCGCTGGCCACACTTCTCAGAATGGGACCGCAAAGATAGAAAAAGTTTTTTCAACTACAAATTTTTTCTTCTTTTTGCTTATTTCAACTGCATCAGTGCCATGAGTATATGATCGCTTCCAGCTGACGCAGGTAATCGCGCTTGTCATATTTTGGCGCGTAGACGAATCCCTCGATGACGAATACCTCCTTGCCGTCGGGGCTGAGGAAGGCGTCGCTGATGAAAGGACCGCCCATGTAGTCGTTCTGGGTCTCCCAGAGGGAACGTATCTCCGTGAAATTGCGGCCTTTATAGCTCTTCTGCCAGTAGCCCGGGGTGAGCACCGGATTGGTGATCATGTAGCTTCCTTCCAGCGTTCCCGGTACGTTTTCCTTCATCACCTCGTTGCGTTTGGCCACCAGCGCTTCTGCGGTGAACTGCTGCTCGCCGGTGTAGGGGAAGCGGTAGATGAAGATTCCCTGGGTGGTGTAGGTAGTCTCATAGGAAATCCAGAGGAAATCGTCAGTCTGTTTCTTCAGGGAGTAGGAAGAGGGGAAGTAGGGGCTCCCTCCGTAGAGGTTGCGCACTATCTGGCCGAGACCCTGGTTCTCGAATTTCCTTGCGTTGTAGATGACCCTCTCGCGTTCGGCGTCCTCGAAGGTCTCGCAGATCTTCTCATCCTGGGAAAGTATGATCTCGGCGGCGATGGCCTCGCTGGGCGCTGAGACGCGGATCACGGTTTGCGGATCGGAATAGACATTCTTGAATATTTCCAGTTTGCCGGCGCAGGTATCTGCGATCTGGAGGTAGAGGATGTTGCGATGGAGACGGAATACATTGACGAAGCCCTCCGGGGGTACGTTGTAGATCCGGTATTTGCTCTCCCTCTGCGGGGTGAAGGGATACTCGCCCTGGAGGACGGTGCGGACGGCGTTGCCCGCCTCCGATTCCCATACCGCCTTCGAGGAGACTATCTCAACCTCGCCGGCCTTTCCGCTGATGGCTGGGAGGAGCTGGGGTTTCTTCTCTTTTTCGCATGCCACCGCCGCAAGCAGGATGCAGGGCAGCATGATGGCCATGAGGATTTGTCTTTTATTCATAGTGACTTGGTATTTGTTTCTTTTCATCAGAAGAGGCTGCGGATGTCGTTTCCGAAGGCGAGTACCATGAGCATGATCAGCAGGGCCATGCCGATCCATTCAGCCACCTCCATGAACTTGTCGGAAGGCCTCCTGCCCGTGATCATCTCGAATATGAGGAAGAGTATGTGGCCTCCGTCAAGCGCCGGTATGGGGAGGAGGTTCATCACGCCGAGCATTATGGAGAGCAGGGCGCATAGCGTCCAGAACTTGAACCAGTCCCAGGTGTCGGGGAATATCCTGCCGATGGCGATGAAACTGCCGACTGACTTGTAGGCCTTGGTCTTGGGCGAGAAAATCAGTCCCAGTTCCTGGACATATCCCTTGATGGTTGTGAAGGTCTTCCGGGCCCCGGCGGGGACCGCGGTCAAGAGATTGTATTCGCGCGTGGTTACGTCGAAGAATTTGTTCAGGTCGGTGTCGAGCATGACGCCGACATGTCCTGCGGTATCGACCTGTAGGGGCAGGTTGAATTCGTCACCGGCGCGGCTGACCGATGCCGTTATCTCTTCGGAGCGGTGTCTGGCGAGCTCCTTCTGTATCTGCTGCACTATGCTCATCCTCTCTCCGTCGATTCCCACGAACGCATCGCCTGGAAGCAGTCCCGCTCCGGCATTGGGTGAATCGGCGGGTACCTCCTTGACCACGAAGGGGAAGGCGAGGTCGAACATGCCGGGAGTATTGAGCATGGCGGGCAGATAGTCGGGGTCGATCGAGACGGTGACGGTGTCGCCGCCGCGGAGGACGGTGGCTTCGCGCGCCTGCGAGCGGACCAGGTCTACCTGCAGGTTCTGGAAGTTCTCGGTCGGCACGCCGTCGAAGGCGAGGATGCGGTCGCCGTCACGGAATCCTATCTCGTAGGACAGGTCGTTGACCGCAATGCCGTAAACCGCGTTTTCGTTGCGCAGGTATTCTTCCCCCCATGTCCCGAGGATGGCGGCATAGAGGATGATGGCCAGGATGAAATTGAAGAGCACCCCGCCGAACATGATGAAGAAACGCTGCCATGCTTTCTTGGTGCGGAACTCGTAGGGCTGGGGAGGAAGTTTCATCGCTTCCGTGTCCATCGATTCGTCGATCATGCCGGCGATCTTGCAGTAGCCGCCGAAGGGGAGCCAGCCGATGCCGTATTCAGTGTTCTCAGGATGTGCATCCCACTCAGGATCGTCGTTCGGGGAGAATGCCTTGCAGTGCCACTTGCCGTTGAAGCGCTTGAATTTTATGATGGAACGTTTCGGATTGAAGAAGAGGTAGAACTTCTCCACCCTTGTCTTGAAGAGTTTCGCGAATGTATAGTGCCCGAACTCGTGGAATAGGACGAGCAGGGAGAGGGCCAGGATGACCTGGATTATTTTCAGCAGTACAACCATCAGTGCCGTATTCTGTCAATGATATCGGAAGCGAATCGTTTCGCTTCAAAATCCGTGCTATAAATCTGTTCTATGCCGGGATTTTCCACAAAAGTGCAGCGCGCCATGGCCGAGGAGATGATATCGGGAATGTCGGTGAAACGGATCTTCCCCTCGAGGAATGCGGCGACCGCCACTTCGTTTGCGCCGTTCATCATGCATGTGGCGTTTCCGCCCTTTCCAAGCGCTTCGTAGGCCAGGCCGAGGCAGGGGAAGCGCTCCAGGTCGGGCTTTTCGAATGTCAGGCTCGCCAGTTGCGCGAAATCTATGCGCCTGGCGTCCAGGTCGATGCGGGAAGGATATGACAGCGCATACTGGATGGGCAGGCGCATGTCGGGCTGGCTCAGCTGCGCCATGACGCAGCCGTCCGAAAACTGCACCATGGAATGTATTATGGACTGGGGATGGATCACGACCTCTATGTCCGCAGGCTCCACGTTGAAGAGCCAGCGCGCCTCGATCAGTTCCAGCCCCTTGTTCATGAGACTGGCCGAATCGATGGTCACCTTTGCCCCCATTTTCCACCGGGGATGGTTCAGCGCCTGTTCACGGGTGGCTGCGGCCATCTCTTCGCGGGTGCTGTGGAGGAACGGCCCGCCCGATCCTGTAAGAAGGATCTTCTCAAGCCGGGCATGCTCTCCCTGCAGGCACTGGAAAATGGCGGAGTGCTCCGAGTCGACCGGAAGGATGGGAGCCCCGTTCTTCCGTGCGAGGGGCATGATGATGCTTCCGGCCGCGACAAGCGTCTCCTTGTTGGCCAGGGCGATGGCTTTGCCTGCGTCTATCGCGGCGATAGTGGGGCGCAGCCCGCTGAATCCCACCATAGCCGTCAGGACTATGTCTATATCAGGGTCCTTCATCAGGTCGCAGATGGAGTCTATGCCCGTGAAGACCTTGATATATAACGGGTCCAGTGCCGAGGCCACTTCTTCGTAAAGGTCCGGGTTGCAGATCACCACGCTCGACGGGTTGAACCTGCGGGCCTGTTCGATGAGCAGCCTGCTGTTGTTGTTGGCGGTGAGCAGTTGCACTTCGAACAGGTCGGGATGCTGCCCGATCACGTCGAGGGCCTGGGTGCCGATCGATCCTGTCGAACCGAGTATGGCGATATGTCTCTTCGGTTTGTTCTCCATCAGAATTCTATGTAGAGGGCGGGGTCGATGGGCTGGTTCTTGTAGCGTATCTCCAGCAGGATATGGGCCTCGGAGAGCTCGCCCGTCTCTCCCACGGTGGCGATGGGGGTGCCGGCCTTGACCTGTTCGCCGACAGTCTTGAGCAGTTTGCCGGCGTGACGGTAGATCGAGGTCAGGTCGCCCTCGTGCTGCATCCTGAGCGTGCATCCCTCGAGTTCGTTCCACTCCGCGGAGACGATCGTGCCGTCAAGCACGGCGGCCACGCTGGTCTTGGAGGGGGCGGTCACCTCTATGAAGGGATGGCTCCCGCTGCGGGTGAATCCGCTCTTTATGGTCCCCTTGAGGGGACGCTTGAACGCCACCGATTTGAGGGCGTCTATCCTCTCTTGTTCGGAATTGGCCTGCTGGCCGGCGTCGATCAACTCCACCTGTGCGCGGAGCAGAGAATCGCTTTTCTCGAAGGCGGCCATTTCAGCCCCGTCGGGTTCGCCTGCCGCCGAAGCGAGTTGCAGGGAGTCGATAGGCAGCGGTTCACGTCCCGTGGCGACCCTCTGAATGTTGGCCACCTGGAAAGCCCACAGATTGACCACCTTCTCCAGGGAGTCTATCTTCCTGTAATTCTCGATGGCGGCCAGCTGGGTCTCGCGTGAAGGATATCCGGGGATGGTGCGGCGCAGGGGGGTAAGGGCTATCAGGAGGTAGGTCAGCATCATCAGAACGACGGCGGCGGCCACCAACGACCAGAGCCTGTGCCTGTCCAATTTTCTTTCTTTTTTTGGCATAGAATTCCGTAACTTTGCAAAACATGGACAGGATCCTGGGCATCGATTACGGAAGGAAACGCGTGGGGGTTGCGGTCAGCGACCCGCTGCGGATTTTCGCATCCGCCCTTGATACAGTCCCGTCTGCAAAGATAATAGAATATCTGAAAAGATATGCTGAAAACGAGGCGGTGGAGCGTTTCGTGGTGGGCTATCCGATGAACCTCGACAACACTCCTTCGGAGGCTGCCGCCGATGTCGACATCTTTCTCAAACTGCTCAGAAAACACTTCCCCTCTGTCCCCGTGACGCTGGAGGACGAGCGTTTCACATCTGTGCTGGCGCACCGGGCGATGATCGACGGCGGGGTCAAGAAGAGCGACAGACGCGACAAGGCGGCCGTCGACAAGGTCAGCGCCGCCATCATTCTCCAGACATATCTTGACAGGGAGACAGGAAAGCTATGATATTGCCTATATATTTATACGGTTCGCAGGTCCTGCGCACTCCTGCGCAGGAAGACGACCTCTCCGACAGGGAGGGGCTCAGGAAATTGATTGACGACATGGTCGAGACGATGCACCATGCCGACGGATGCGGTCTGGCTGCACCCCAGGTGGGCGTCTCGAAACGGATCCTGGTTGTCGACGGCAACGATCTCACCGACCGTTTCCCCGAACTGAAGGGATTCCATCGGGAGATGATCAATCCCCGTTTCACGTTCGAGAGTGAAGAGACCAGTTCCTACGAGGAGGGATGCCTCAGCATTCCCAACGTGGACGCCGACATCACCCGTCCGGCCAAAGTCAGGATCAGGTATGTCACAACCGGCTTTGAGGAAGTGGAGGAAGAGTTCGAGGGATTCGCCGCCCGCATGCTCCAGCACGAGATGGACCATCTCGACGGGGTACTTTTCACCGACCACGCCTCGCCCATAAGGCGCAAGATGCTGACCGGCAAGCTCATGAACATAAGCCGGGGCAATGTGCGCACCCGCTACCGTGTCAAGACAGACAAAAAATAACCATATGAAACTCAAAGCTTTCCACGCTTATGACATCAGGGGGCATTTCGGTACCGACCTGACTATCGACATCGCCTACAAGGTGGCCTATTTCATTCCGGAACTTCTCGACACCAACAGGGTGCTTGTAGGCAGGGACATGCGTCTTTCTTCGCCCGAACTGCACGACGCAGTGGTCAGGGGCCTGCTCGATGCGGGCGCCGAGGTCTGGGACCTGGGCCTGAGCACCACCCCTTTCGTGTATTATGTGACCGCCCGTCACCACTTCAAGGCTTCCATACAGATTACCGCTTCGCACAATCCCAAAGAGGACAACGGCCTTAAGGTCTCGCGTGAACTCGCCCTTCCTGTCGGATACGACACCGGCCTGAGTACCATCGAGAAGTGGATCCTGGAAGACAGGCCCACACCCGTGGCCGAAGTTCGCGGCACGGTCCGCGATTACGATGTCCGTGAGGAGTATGTCTCCTTCCTCAATGCTTTCAGGCAGGATTTCTCGAATCTCACCATCGGTATGGACTGCTCCAACGGCATGGCCTCGATCTTCGTGCATCAGATTTTCGGCGAACAGCCTGTATATCTCTACGATACCCTTGACGGCAGTTTCCCGAACCATGAGGCGAATCCTTTCCAGCCGGAGAACGTGGTCGATCTCCAGAAACTCGTCATAGCCGAGAAATGCGACGTTGGCGTCATCTACGACGGCGACGCCGACCGCGTCATGTTCATCGACGAGACGGGCAGTTTCATCGCTCCCGACCTGATCATCGCTCTGCTCGGTGAATATTTCATCAAGGAGAAAGGGGAGAAGGGGATCGTGCTCGAAGACATCCGCAGTTCCAAGTCCGTGGCCGAGTATCTGGAACCTCTCGGTGCCGAGATCGCAATGTGGAAAGTCGGCCGCGCCTTTGCCGCGCCCCGGCTCCGCGAACTGGGCGGCGTCTGGGGAGGCGAAGTGGCCGGACACTATTATTTCCGCGATTTCTTCTACTCCGACAGCGGTCTGCTTGCCGGAATCATGGTCCTCAACATAGTCGCGAAACTGAAGCGTGAAGGCATCAGGTTCTCCGAAATGATAGCCCGCATCAAGCATTATGAGAATTCCGGCGAGATCAATTTCCGCGTAGCCGACAAACAGGCTGCGATGGACGCTGTGAAGAAGCATTTCATGGATGCGGAGAAGAGCACGGCTTTCTACGATTTCGACGGCTACCGCGTGGAGTTCAAGAACTGGTGGTTCAACGTACGTCCTTCCAACACTGAACCTTACCTGCGTTTCCTCTGCGAGGCCACATCCCTCAAACTGCTGGAGCAGAAGGTAGCAGAAGCCAGGTCCGTGATCGAACAGTTCTTGTGATAAACAGGCTGCCGCAATAAAACAACAGGCGCTCTCCTTATCCAAGGGAGAGCGCCCGTCGCTTTTAACCTAAAACTTAACCTATGAAAAAACTATTCGCTTTTAAGGTTAAGCAAAGGCCGTGCCATAAATTCTACGGGGTTAGAAAAATTATATCAGTCCTTCGGGAATTTCCAGAGTGATCACGTCGTCGCGTACGCTTCTGACCAGTTCTTCGTGAAGCGGCAGCAGAATCTCATCTCCGCTTTCCGTTTCCACGGTAATGACTACATTCCCGCCGAAGTCGCTGAAATCTACCACGCTGCCCACCGTCCTGCGCGTGCGGGCGTCGCGTATCCTCATGCCCATGAGGGTTTCTTCTTCCTCTTCCCCGCTTTCGGAAAGGGTGACTTCGCGTCCCACCAGTTCTTCAGCGAAGGCCTGGGTATCGACATCCTGGAATCTTACTATGAAGCGGCTCCCTTTGGGCTCGACCGATTCGATATAAAAAGGAACCGGAATTCCATCGAATTCGATGAATACCGGTTCCTGACTCTTCAAATCCTCGGGATCGCCCGCCATGCGGCTGAGTACTACCTCGCCTGAGGCTCCCCAGGATTTCAAAACTTTCATCCCGACTACGCTTCCGGAGTTTCGGCGGCGGCTTCAGCCTCGGCGGCGGCAGCGGCGGCCTCTTCAGCGGCGGCCTTAGCGGCAGCCTCTGCAGCGGCGGCGATTTCGGCCTTCTTCTTGGCGATAGCCTCGGCACGCTCTTCGTTGACCTTGGCCTCAGCCTTGACGGCGGCCTTCACTGCCTCGGCGGCGGCGTTGGCGATGGACTGCTTCTTGGAAGCTACCTTGGATTCCTTCTGGGTCTTCCAGGCAGCGAAGCGGCGCTCGGCTTCCTCTTCGGAGAAAGCGCCCTTGGCGACACCACCCTGGAGATGCTTCCTCAGCAGGACACCCTCATAGGAGAGGATGCGGCGGGCCGTAGTGGTCGGCTGGGCACCCTTGTTGAGCCAGTCGAGGGCACGGTCACCGTCGAGTACGATGGTGGCGGGGTTGGTGTTCGGATTGTAGACGCCGATCTGCTCGATCAGGCGGCCGTCGCGCGGTGAGCGGACGTCGGTCACGACAATGTGGAAGAAAGCGTAGTTCTTCTTGCCGTGGCGTGAAAGACGGATTTTTACAGCCATTTGTACAAATGCTTAAAGTTAATAATCAGTTCAATAATTGTAACTTCCCTATCTTCTCGAGAAAGGGCCTGCAAATATACGGGTTAAATTTGGAATTGCAAACTTTTGTCAGAGGACATCGACAATCTTCTGCATGTGGTTGCCGTTGGAGCCCTTGATAAGTATGGTGCGTCCTTCGATGGGGTGCTCCTGCACATAGGCCTTGAGCGCCTCGATGTCGGTGAACGCTTTTACCTGGCGCGGATCGGCGTGAAGCGTGCGGAATGCGCGTCCGAACTCCTCTCCCACGACATAGACGGCCGGTGCCGTCTCCATCGCCAGCTGGAGTGCGGCGCGGTGCTCCTCGGAGGATTCCTGGCCGAGTTCCAGCATGTCACCTAGCATCAGCACCTTTTCGGGGAATTCCGTGCTCCTGAAATTGTCGAGTGCCGCCTTCATGCTGGTGGGATTGGCGTTGTAGGCGTCGACGATGAGGGTGTTTTTCTTCGTCTTCACCAGCTGGCTGCGGTTGTTGGAGGGAGAATATGCCTCGATGGCCGCCACCGCCTTGCCGAAGGGGACTTCGAAATACTCGCCGATGGCCAGGGCCGCCATCACGTTGTCGGCGTTGTAGGCTCCGACCATGCGGGTGGCGATAGTGACCGTCCTGCTGTCCTTTTCGAATTCCATCTTCAGGTACGGGTTCTCGGGAGTGGCGGGGAGGATTTTGACTCCCTGCTCCCGGACGCCGTATTTACGGGTGCGGAGTCCCTGCCGGTGCGACACCATCTCGCAGAGATGTTCGTTGTCGGCATTGTAGAAGACGATTCCGCCCCTCTGCCGGAGGATGTCGTAGAGTTCTCCCTTGGCTTTCTTGACCCCTTCCAACGAGCCGAATCCCTGCAGGTGCGCCTTGCCCACCGTGGTGATGATGCCGCACGTGGGCTGGACTATCCTGGTAAGTTCGGCTATCTCGCCCGGAGCGCTGGCGCCCATCTCCACTACGGCTATCTCGGAACGCTCGTCGAGGCGGAAGAGGGTGAGGGGCACGCCGATATGATTGTTGAAATTCTCGCGGGTGGCCACCACGTCGTATTTCTTGGACAGCACAGCGGCGACCAGTTCCTTGGTGGTCGTCTTGCCGTTGGTCCCGGTGATTCCGATCACGGGGATGTCAAGCTGCTTGCGATGGTACGCCGCCATGCTCTGGAGCATGGCAAGGGAATTCTCCACCACTATGCACTTGCGTCCGCGATAGGCGGTTCCCTCGAGGAGGAACCTGTCGACCACCGCGTAGCGGGCTCCGGACTTCAGCGCTTCCAGCGCGAAGTCGTTGCCGTCGAATTTCTCTCCCTTGAGGGCGAAGAACATCACTCCGTCCTTGATGTTGCGGCTGTCTGTCGTGATTCCGGAGCACCTCTTATAGAGGGCGTACAACTCCTCAACTGATATCATATCTCGTGTTATTTTTTTCCTGTAGATCCGAATCCGCCGCTTCCCCTCGCACTTTCATCCAAAGTTTCCGCCGCTTCCCATTCCACTTTTTCATGCCTTGCCACCACCATCTGGGCTATGCGCTCGCCGGGAGCCACCGTGAAGGGCTCGTTCGAAAGATTGACGAGGATCACCTTGATCTCGCCCCTGTAGTCCGCGTCGACCGTCCCGGGAGAGTTGACAATCGAGATTCCGTTGCGTGCGGCGAGGCCGCTGCGCGGACGGATCTGCGCCTCGAATCCCGCAGGGAGTTCGATGTGCAGTCCCGTGGGGACCATCGCACGTTCCAGGGGACCAAGCACAATGGGTGCGCTCAGGTTCGCCCTGAGGTCCATCCCTGCCGAAAACTCTGTGGCATAGGAGGGAAGGTCGAACGGCGAATGGTTGACTATTTTTACTTTCATCGGGCGGCTCTCCTCTTTCGAACTACAAATATAACAAAAGCAATCGCAATATAGAGCAGGACAAAAGCGGAATGTACTACAATTTTTGTCCACATTCCCATTTCGGGAAGAAGTGTGGACAGCCACCATATCCCGAGCCCTGCCGCTATCAGCACCGCCACCACTCCCCAGTTGTAGGGGATGGGATAATGCCTTCGGCCGAGCAGGGCGGTCAGGACCAGCATTGTCATGTAGCTGGCGATGTGGCCCCAGGCCGCGGCATGGTAGGAGTAGCGCGGCATGAAGATCATGTTGACCACTATCGTGACGACGAGTCCGGCCAGGGTGATCCAGACCGCATATCCGGTTTTCTCGGAGAGTTTGTACCAGATGTTGACGTTGAACAGGATGCCGGTTATCACATAGGCCATCAGCATGATGGGGGTGATGTCGAGGCCGACCCTGAAATCCTTGCCCAGTATGAGTCCGATCTCGTCCATGAAGAGCATGATGGCCACGAAGCCGAACATGCAGAAGGCGGTGAAGTAGTTGAGGACGTCGGCATATATTTTCTTTCCGCCCTTGTCGCGTTCGCGCTGGAAGAAGAAAGGTTCCGCGGCATAACGGAACATCTGGACGAAGAGCTGCATGATGACGGCCAGCTTGACAGCCGCCTGATACACGCCCAGGTCGGCCCGCCAGTTGACGGGATCGGCGTTGCAGAAGCGCATCAGCACGCGGTCGAGCACGTCGTTCATGATGCCCGGAAGGCCGGCGACCATCAGGGGCAGCGAATAGACGAGAAGCTTCCGGATCAGGCCGCGGTCCAGCCGGAAGGTGAGCTTCAGGATTTCCGGAGCGATCAGCACGAGACAGACGAGGCAGCTGACCAGGATGGCGAAGATGGGATAGGTGAAGTCGGGCGCCGCGCTCACGAAACGCGTGAGCCAATGGCCGGGATTCGCAGCGAAGCGGGCGGCCAGCACGAGGTAGAGCAGCAGGTTCACACCCACTTCCGTCAGTATCTTGAGCGTCTTGATGACTGCGAACTTGAGGGCCTTGTGTTCATGGCGCAGCTTTGCGAAGAGGATGGCCGTGGTACAGTCGAGGAAGAGGATAAGGCCGCAATAGATGATCAGGTTGGAGAATCCGGCGTAGCCCATCGCCGAGGAGATGTCTCCGGCAAAGAGGATCATGCAGGCCAGGAACAGGGCGCAGATGCCGAAGACCGTGACGAATGCATTGGAGAAAACCTGTCTGGGATCGGCCCCTTCCTTGGTTGCGTAGCGGAAACAGCCCGTTTCCAATCCGAGCGTAAGGACAACCTGCAGCATGGCGATGTACGCCATGAATTCCGACATGACCCCGAAGTCCGACTGTGTTAGGACACGGGTGTAGAGAGGGACAAGGGCGAAATTGATGACACGGGCCAGTATGGTGCTCAGACCGTAAATTGCGGTTTCGCCGGCAAGTTGTTTCAGGGGATTGGCCACTTCTTCAGAGTTAACATACAAAGTTAGGAAATAATCACTAATTTTGAGTTTGGAAAAAGTACAAATATGAAGCACCGCATACTATATCTGTTTCTCGCCGCAGCGGTCGCAATCGCCGGCTGCAAGGGCGGCCGGACGCAGGAGCCGGCTCCCGTTGAACCGGCTGAAGAAACGCAGCAGATTACAGAAGAAAAGAGCCAGGAGATAGAACCTATGAACGAAAAACCCGCTGCGCCCGCCGACAAATGGGCGCTCCTCGGCGACGAGCCGATGTTGAAAATCAGGACCAGCGACGGCACCATGACCGTCAGACTCTACAGCGAAACCCCGCTTCACCGCGACAATTTCATCAAACTCTCCAAATCCGGATTCTACGACGGACTCCTGTTCCACAGGGTCATCAAGGGATTCATGATCCAGGGCGGCGACCCGCTGACCCGCGACACTTCAAAGGTGGCGCTCTACGGAACCGGCGGCCCCGGCTATACGATTCCGGCCGAGATAGTCGCAGGGAAGACCCATAAGAAAGGCGCCCTTGCCGCCGCAAGGCGCGGAGACATGGTCAATCCGGCCAAAGAGTCTTCGGGCTCGCAGTTCTATATCGTCCAGGATCCTGACAATTGCGTGCACCTCGACGGGGAATATACCATCTTCGGCGAAGTAGTGGACGGGCTCGATGTCATCGACAAGATCGCTTCGAGACGGACCGGACAGAACGACCGGCCGGTCGGAGACGTGAGGATTATTTCGATTACCCCTGCCGAATGAGACAATTCTGGCACGGCCTTTGCTTAACCTTAAAAGCGAATAGTTTTTTCATAGGTTAAGTTTTAGGTTAAAAGAATAAAGGCGACCCGGATATCCGGATCGCCTTTATTCTTTTCATCCTTTCCGCCGTTTACCTGATACCGGTATAATTGTGCGGGGTTATGGCGTGGAGTTCGGCTTTTACCTCCTCGGTCACGTCGAGGCCGTCGATGAAATTGCTTATCGCCTCTCTTGTGATGTGCCCGCCGGTACGGGTGAGCGCTTTCAGGGCCTCGTAAGGCTTCGGGAAACCTTCGCGGCGGAGGACCGTCTGGATGCCTTCGGCCACGACGGCCCAGTTGCGTTCCAGGTCTCCCGCCACGCGCTCCTCATTGAGTATAAGCTTGCCGATCCCTTTCTCGAGCGAACGGATGGCGATAAGCGAGTGGGCGACCGGGACTCCCACGTTGCGAAGGACGGTCGAATCGGTCAGGTCGCGCTGAAGCCTCGATACGGGCAGCTTTTCGGAGAGGTAATCGTACACCGCATTCGCCAGCGACAGGTTGCCTTCGGCATTCTCGAAGTCGATGGGGTTGACCTTGTGGGGCATGGTAGACGAACCGACCTCGCCGGGTTGGATCGCCTGGGCGAAATACTCCATCGAGATGTAGAGCCAGCAGTCGCGGCTGAGGTCCAGGAGTACGGTGTTGATCCGTCTCAGGGCGTCGAATATGGCCGCGAGATTGTCGTAATGGTCGATCTGAGTAGTGGGGAAGGACCTCTTCAGCCCGAGCGACGCTACGAAATTCTCGGCGAAATCGTTCCATTCGATATCGGGATATGCCACGTGGTGGGCATTCATATTGCCGGTCGCGCCCCCGAACTTGCCGGGGTATGTCCGTGCCTCGAGCTGGCGGAGTTGCTCCTTGATCCTCACGACGAAGACATCGATCTCCTTGCCCAGCCTCGTCGGGGAGGCGGGCTGCCCGTGGGTGTGGGCGAGCATCGGCACGTCTGCCCACAGCGCCGCCCGTTCCGAAAGCATCCCAAGCAGTTCGCGGAGCGCGGGCACATAGACCTCGGCCAGGGCTTCCTTGAGGGAAAGCGGAGTGGCGGTATTGTTGATGTCCTGCGATGTGAGCCCGAAGTGGATGAATTCCGCGAAACGCTCGAGCCCCAGGACGGAGAAGCGCTCCTTGAGGAAATACTCCACGGCCTTGACGTCGTGATTCGTACGCTTCTCTATCTCCTTGATCCTGGCGGCGTCTTCAGTCGTGAAATCGCCGTAGAGGGCGCGGAGCTGTGGATAGATATCCGGATTGACTTCCGACAGCTGGGGGAGGGGGAGTTCGCAGAGAGCGATGAAATACTCGACTTCCACCAGCACCCTGTAACGCATCAGGGCATATTCGGAGAAGAAGGCGGAGAGTTCTTTCGTCTTCCCGGCATATCGGCCGTCGACGGGGGAGATGGCAAGCAGCGGATCCATGGCTTGAAAGTATTACAGTTTGCGTTTGACCTCGACGATCTGGTATGCCTCGATCATGTCGCCGATCTTGATGTCGTTGAAGCCGTCCACGCTCAGACCGCAGTCGAAGCCGGCGGCAACCTCCTTGACATCGTCCTTCATGCGCTTGAGGGAACCGAGCGTTCCGGTATAGACCACGATGCCGTCGCGGATTACGCGTACCTTCGCGCTGCGAGTGAGTTTGCCGTCGCGGACCATGCAGCCCGCAATGGTTCCGACCTTCGATATCTTGAAGGTTTCGAGCACTTCCGCGTTGGCGGTGATCTCTTCCTTCTCTTCGGGGGCGAGCATGCCTTCGATACCGCTCTTGACTTCGTTGATCGCGTCGTAGATGACGGAGTAGAGCCTGATTTCGATCTGCTCCTTCTCGGCCAGCTTGCGGGCATTCGGCATCGGGCGGACCTGGAAGCCGATGATGATGGCGTTTGAGGCCACGGCCAGCAGGACATCCGATTCGGAGATCGCGCCCACGGCCTTGTGTATCACGTTGACATGGATCTCCTCGGTGGAGAGCTTGATGAGGGAATCGGACAGGGCTTCGATGGAACCGTCCACGTCGGCCTTGACGATGATGTTGAGCTCCTGGAAGTTGCCGAGCGCTATGCGGCGGCCGATCTCCTCGAGGGTGATGTGGGTCTGGGTCTTGATGCCCTGGATACGTATGAGCTGCTCGCGCTTGTTGGCAACGTCGCGGGCCTCTTTCTCGTCTTCCATCGCGTTGAGGGTGTCACCGGCGGTAGGTGCACCGCTGAGTCCGAGCACCGAAACAGGGGTGGAAGGACCGGCTTCCTTGAGCCTCTGCCCGCGTTCGTTGAACATGGCCTTGACACGGCCGGCATAGCAGCCTGCCACGATCGGGTCGCCAACGTGCAGGGTTCCGCTCTGGACCAGGACTGTGGCAAGGTAGCCGCGGCCCTTGTCGAGCGAAGATTCGATGATGTTGCCCACGGCCAGTTTGTTGGGATTGGCCTTGAGTTCGAGCATGTCGGCTTCGAGCAGTACTTTCTCGAGCAGTTCCTCCACGTTGATACCCTTCTTGGCCGCGATTTCCTGGCACTGGTATTTGCCGCCCCAGTCTTCCACCAGGATGTTCATGTTGGCCAGCTGCTCCTTGATCTTTTCGGGATTGGCGCCCGGCTTGTCGATCTTGTTGATGGCGAAGATCATCGGTACGCCGGCTGCCTGGGCGTGGTTGATCGCCTCGACGGTCTGCGGCATGACTGCGTCGTCGGCCGCGATGATGATGATGGCCAGGTCGGTGACCTTGGCGCCTCGGGCACGCATGGCGGTGAAGGCCTCGTGACCCGGAGTGTCGAGGAACGTGATGTGGCGTCCGTCGGGAAGCTTGACATTGTATGCGCCGATGTGCTGCGTGATGCCGCCGGCCTCGCCGGCGATCACGTTGGTCTTGCGGATGTAGTCGAGCAGTGAGGTCTTGCCGTGGTCGACGTGACCCATGACGGTGACGATGGGCGGACGCGGCACCAGGTCTTCCTCGCGGTCCTCTTCCTGGGCGATGGCGCCCTGGATCTCGGCGGTGACGAACTCGATCTTGTAACCGAATTCCTCCGCCACCAGCACGAGGGCCTCCGCGTCGAGCCTCTGGTTGATGGAGACCATGAGGCCGAGGTTCATGCAGGCCTCGATGACTTTGGTGACAGGGGTGTTGTTCATCAGGATGGCCAGCTCGTTGACAGTGACGAACTCCGTCACCTTGAGGACGTTGCTGGTGAGTTCCTGCATCTCCTGCTCTTCCTGCATCTTCTGGGATATCTCTTCGCGTTTCTCGCGGCGGTGCTTCGAAGTCTTGGTCTTGGCATGTCCTTCGGTCATCCTTGCGTAGGTCTCCTTGATCTGCTTCTGGATCTCGTCGCTGTCGAATTCGGGACGTACGGCCTTGAAGCGGTCACCCTTCTTGGCGGCCTTGCCGCGGGCATCCTTGTCCTTCGTGCCGCCCGAGGCGGCTGCGGGACGGCCTCCCATGCTGTTCTTGGGATTGCTGATGTCAACCTTGGCGGGACCCTTGTGGATGCGTTCCCTCTTGTTCTTGTCCTTCTTCGCCCCTGCGGAGGAAGGTTTCTTCTCGAACTGTGAGAGATCGATAGTGCCGACCGTCTTGGGGCCGGTGAGTTTTTCGACCTTGGTCTCTATGTGCTCTATGACGGGGCGCTCGTCACGCTTCTCTGGCTTCTTCCCGTCTGCGGGTTCGGCCTTTTCAACCGTGACTGCGGGAGCGGGTTCCGGGACGGGTTTTTCGGCGGGTTTTTCCACGGGCTTCTCGGGCGCCGGTTTTTTCTTCGGCGTCAGGTCGATGTGGCCCAGGACTTTCAACTCGTTCTTCGGCTGGGAAGGAACTTCAGGTTCGACTTTTTCCGGTGCGGGGGCTTTCTCCGCCACGGGTGCGGGAGCGGGTTCGGCCTGTTTGGGCTCAGGTTTCCTGACCGGCTCGGGGGCAGGCTCGGGTGCGGGAGATTCCACCTTCTTCTGCTCCGTGAACACATTGGTCTTGATGATTACTTCCTTTACCGGCTCTTCCTCCTCCGCGGATGTGCGGTTCATCTCCATCTCGGTGATTTCCTTCACCTTGATGGCCACCTTGCGCGACTGTTCCTTGATGAGCTGTTCCTTGCCGAACTCCTTAGCTACCATTGCGAAGACATCCTGCGATATCTTCGAGGTGACGGTGAGCTCGTCGGTGATTCCCTTCTTCTTCAGGAAGTCGGTCAGCGTAGACAAACCGATATTGAAATCCTTTAAAATCTTGTTGATTCTTATTGATCCTTCTGCCATAGATTATTCTCCCGTATTGTTGTATTAGTTTTCGAATTCTGCCCGCAGGATGCGCTGCACTTCCACTGCGGTCTCCTCCTCGAGGTCGGCCCGGCGCATGATCTCTTCGGTCGGCAGGGCGAGGACGCTCTTGGCGGTGTCGCAGCCGATACCCTTGAGGGCGTCGATGATCCACTGGTCGATCTCGTCGGAGAAGTCGTCGAGCATCACGTCCTCCTCGTCATCCTGCGACTGGTCGCCGAGACGGTAGACGTCGATCTTGTAGCCCGACAGCTGCTCTGCCAGCAGGATGTTGCTGCCGCCGCGTCCGATGGCCAGGGCCAGTTCGCTGGCCTCGAGGTCGATGTGGATGCTCTTGGTGGGCTCGTCGATCCGGATTGCCGAAATCTTTGCGGGCGAAAGGGCGCGCTGGACGAGGAGCTGGGTGTTGTTGGTCCAGTTGATGATGTCGATGTTCTCGCCGCGTAGCTCCCTCACGATGCCGTGGATGCGGGAACCTTTCACGCCGACGCAGGCGCCGACGGGGTCGATACGCTCGTCGTAGGACTCGACGGCCACCTTCGCACGGTCACCGGGCATGCGGACCACCTTCTTGATGGTGATGAGTCCGTCGAAGATCTCGGGAACTTCCTGCTCGAACAGTCTCTCGAGGAAGAGGTTCGAGGTGCGGGAAAGGGTGATCACCGGCGAATTGTTCTTCATTTCGACGCTGAGGATGACGGCCTTGACCGTATCGCCCTTGCGGAAGAAATCCGAAGGGATCTGCTCGCTCTTGGGCAGGACAAGCTCGTTGCCGTCCTCGTCCATGACGAGCACCTCTTTCTTCCACGCCTGATAGACCTCGCCCACGAGGACTTCGCCCACCTTGTCGCGGTATTTCTTGAAGAGGTTGGCCTTCTCGATGTCGGTGATGCGGCTCGAAAGGTTCTGGCGCAGGTTGAGGATACCGCGGCGGCCGAAGCTTGCCAGGGATATCTCTTCCGGATACTCCTCGCCGATCTCGTAGGAATCGTCGATCTTCTGCACCTCTTCGAGCGAAATCTCCTTGTTGGGATCTTCCACGGTCTCGACGACCGTGCGGTTGCGCCAGATCTCGAAGTCGCCCTTGTCGATGTTGATGATGATATCAAAGTTGTCGGCATCACCGTACATGCGTGCGAGCTGGGTGCGGAAAATATCTTCCAGCACGCTCATCATGGTCGCGCGGTCGATGTTCTTGAGTTCTTTGAATTCAGCGAAAGTGCTGATCAGGTTAACTTCCATGGTTATATTTCTTTTTTGTCGTATTGTCAGATGCCTGCGGATCCCACCATCAGCGAGAAATCCTCCCTGTCGCGGTCGAGTTTCGACTCGATATGGCGGCTCAGCGCCACGCAGTCGTCGATGGCTACACCGCCTTCACGGGTGATGATGACTTCGATGTCGTTGTCTTCGCTTACGGAAACCTCCACCAGGGAGAGGTCCGTGCCCTGAAGGTAGTCCTGTGCGATGGTTTCGATGGTTTGTCTGGATATCATGGTATATTGCACAAAAAAAGGAGACCTTGCGTCCCCTCAAATCGGCGCAAATTTAGCAATAACTCACTAAATGGCAAATTTTTTGCGGGAAATTATATTAAATTTGCAATTAAATATGGAAATTACTGCTCAGACTCTGGCGGATCTTCTCCACGGAGAGGTTGTCGGCGACCCCTCGGCCGTGGTGACGGGCCCTGCGCGCATCGAACAGGCCGGCCCCGGCAATGTCTGTTTTTTCGCCAATCCCAAATACGAGAAGTATATCTATACGACCCGCGCCAGCGTCCTTCTGATAAACAAAGACTTCGAACCCAAGAATCCGATCCCCGCGACTCTGGTCAAGGTCGAAGACGCCTATGCGTCGGTTTCGGTTCTCCTCGATTTCTTCAACCGGCTGAAGCACCAGCGCAAGAAGGGCAACCGCCTGCTGGCCCGCCTTTCTGTCAAGCGTTCGGTGGCTCCCTCCGCACGCATCGGAAAAGGCACGTATATCTATCCCCAGGTCTATGTGGGGCCCAACGTCAGGATAGGCCGCAACTGCATACTCTATCCCGGAGTCCGCATCTATCACGACTGCGTGATAGGTGACAACTGCATACTCCACTCCAACTGCGTAATCGGAGCCGACGGCTTCGGATTCGCTCCCCAGCCCGACGGTACATACAGGAAGATCCCGCAGCTCGGCAACGTTGTCATTGAAGACGACGTGGAAGTCGGGGCCAGCGCCGCCGTAGACCGTGCGACCATGGGCTCGACCATAGTCCATCGCGGTGTCAAGATCGACAACCTGTGCCAGGTGGCCCATAACGTGGAGGTGGGAGAGAATACAGTGATGGCCTCCATGACCGGCATCGCCGGTTCTGTCAAGATCGGACGTCACTGCGTGTTCGGAGGGCAGTCAGGCGTGAACGGACACGTGACCATAGCCGACAATACCACCCTCGCCGCCCAGAGCGGTATCCAGGGCTCGATCCGCAAGCCCGGGACCACCCTTATCGGCTACCCGGCCCTCGAATACGGAACTTACATGCGCGCCTATGCCAAGTTCAGGCGCAGCGCCACGTCCGACAAACCCGTCGAATGATGAAGCAGCACACGCTCCGCACCGTACTTTCCTTCTCGGGCAAAGGACTGCACACCGGCCGTCCCGTCTCGATGCAGCTGCATCCCGCCCCCGAAGGACACGGGATAGTCTTCCGGCGGAGCGACCTGGAAGGGGAGCCGCCTGTCCCGGCGCTGGTGCGCAATGTGCACAAATGCCGCCGGAGCACTGCCCTGATGGCGGATGGCGTGAGGATCATGACTCCGGAGCACCTGCTGTCGGCCCTCTCATGCCTCGGAGTGGACAATGTCCTTGTCAGATTGGATTCGGAAGAAGTGCCGATCCTCGACGGAAGCGCCCGCCCCTATGCCGATGCGATAAAGGCCGCTGGGCTGCTGGAACAGGACACCCCCCGCAAGTATATCGAAGTGAAACGTCCTTTTGTCTTCGAGGATCCCAGGAGCGGGTCCAGGATAGCGATCGATCCTTACGACGGTTTTGCCGCCGAAGTCACCATAGATTTCAAGTCGAAGGTCATAGGGGTGCAGGAAGCCCGTTATGACGATTCAACCGATTATTCCCTTGAGATAGCCCCGTGCCGCACCTTCTGTTTCCGCAGGGAAATCTTCATGCTGCGTCTGTTCGGGCTTATCAAGGGCGGCTCGCTCGACAACGCACTGGTGGTCGACGAGCCCCGCGGCTATGTGGGCGACCCCGTCCTGACATGGCCGAACGAGCCCGCCCGCCACAAGTTGCTCGACCTGCTGGGCGACTTCTCCCTTGCCGGCGCCCCCCTCCGGGGGAAGATAACGGCATACAAACCCGGCCACAGGATCAACACCCTTGCCTTAAGACAATTTTTGGAGACCAATATATGAACGAAAATATGACGTATGTACACCCCGGGGCCAAGATTGGCCGCAATGTGGTGATATCCCCATTCACGACCATTGCCGAGCATGTCGAGATTGGCGACGACTGCTGGATCGGACCCAACGTTACGATCTTCGACTATATCAGGATCGGCCGCGGGTGCAAGATCTTTCCCGGCGCCGTGCTCGGAGGCATCCCCCAGGACCTGAAGTTCCAGGGGGAGGTGACCTGGGCTGAGATCGGGGACAATACCACCATACGCGAGTATGCTACCGTCCATCGGGGCACTGCATTCAGCGGCAAGGGGACGACGCACGTCGGCCACGACTGCCTGCTTATGGCCTACACCCATGTGGCCCACGACTGCCATGTCGGCGACCACTGCATCATATCCAGCATGTCTGCGCTTGCCGGCGAAGTGGATATCGACGACTGGGCGATAGTCGGAGGCGGCACCATGATCCACCAGTTCTGCCATATCGGCGAGCATGCGATGCTCGGAGGCGCTTCAGGCATACGCAAGGACGTTCCCCCGTTCATCATAACCGGGCACAATCCGCCGGTTTTCGGCGGCGTCAACCTGGTGGGGCTGCGTCGCCGCGGTTTCAGCGCCGAGGCGATTTCGGAGATATCCGAGATATACAAACTGATCTACAGCAGCGGACTCAATGTCTCCGACGCCTGCGTGCGCATCCGCGAGACCATCGCTCCGGGCGAAAACCGCGACAAGATCCTCTCTTTCATCGAGAACTCCTCCAGGGGCATCATCCGATGATTCCGTCTCCGCATTTCGGGGGGGCGCTGCTCACGACGGCCTATATGCCGCCGGTGGAGTACTTTTTCGCCATCGCACATAGCGGAAAGGTGCTGATAGAACAGCATGAGTCCTATCAGAAGCAGTCGTGGCGCAACCGCTGCCGTATCTTCGCCACGGCCGGTCCGGAGGACCTCTCCATTCCGGTGGTGAAGGAGGAGAGGCACAGCCGTCCGATCCGCGACATAAGGATCGATTATTCCGAACCCTGGCTGCAGCACCACATCCGCGCGTTTGCCGCCGCCTACCGTTCGTCGGCCTTCTACGATTATTATGCCGACGACCTTATCCCCATCCTGGAAAGCCGTCCGGTCTTTCTGTTCGACCTCAATATGGTGCTGTTGGAGAAACTGCTCGCCCTGCTCGGCCTCGGCACGCAGGTAGCGTTGACAGAAGGTTTCGCGGCTTCGCCCGGCCCTGATTTCTTCGACGGCCGTCAGCGTATCCAGCCAAAATATAAAGGAGAAAGCCTGCTCGCCGAATATGGTCGGGAGCAGGCTTATTATCAGGTTTTCGTCAATCGTGAGCCGGGTCCTCTCTTCGTTCCCAATCTCTCCGTCATCGATCTTCTCTCCGCGGAGGGGCCGGACTCCGGACGCTGGCTTCTCTAGAACTTGAAGGCGAGGGTGCAGACCACCTTGCTCAGGCTGTGGTTGTTGGTTCCGGACGGCACCGACGTGGCATCGGAGTAATCGTCGTAGAGTTGGAAACTGTCGGTCTGGGAACCCAGCTTGCTCCAGGCGAAATCGAGGGTGGTGGACTGTCCGAGGTTGAATCCGACGCCGGCGCTGTATGCCTGGCGTGCGGGTTCGGCGACGGAGGAAGAGTAGACCTGGTAACCTCCGCGGAGCGACATATGCTCCGTGACCCTGAGTTCGGCTCCGAGGCGCAGGATGCTGGCCTTGCTGAAGGCTCTCTTCATGATGCTGTTTTCTTCGGAGAAGATCCCATAATCTCCGCCATATTCCTTGAGAACGGTGTTCGCGTAGTTGACGTTCTCATAATCCACGCTGATCAGGCCGCGGTTGCCGACGACATAGGCGGCTCCCAGGCTCCAGCGCATAGGCGCGGTCAGTTTGTAACTGTAGGTGCCGGTAGGAGTGTACTCGGTGTATTTGTTGCCGTTGTTGAAGGAAGAGTTCATCGTGTAGTCCCACTCGTCGGTCAGGGTGTACCAGGTCGGGGTGGTGACGGTGGCGCCGAGCCTCAGTCCTGCGAAGGGGGTCACGATGGCGCCGAACTTGAAGTTGACGCCGGTTCCGGCGGTCTTGAGCCAGAAACTGTTGTCCATCGAGACGAATCCGTCGTCGAACATGGCGGAATTCTGCGCGACCTCTTCATAGTACTCCTCGACAGTGTAGTTGATGCTGTTGACGTTCAGGTTGACACCGAAGTAGAGGAAGTCCGAGATGTTGCCGCCGAAGTTGAAGCTGTACTCCTCGTTGCTGCCGTACGTCCTGCGCTTGAAAGCCTGGTCGAGCGGTCCGCCGATAGCCAATTCGTCAGCGAGCTCGTTATAGTTCTCGGTCGAGGCCATGTACGAGTCGGTCACATCTTCGTACTTGCCTCCCAGGAAGGAGAGCGGAGCAAGCAGATATGTGTTCCATGCGAGGATACCGGGCCAGGGGGCGTATGACGAAACATAGGGATTGTCGACCGTTTCGGCGTCGATATCCATCCATTCGATGCCCTCGAGCTGGGAGGCGATGGAACTCAGCATGGAGGAGTTGGAAGTGGTTCCGAAGGCCTTCATGCCGGAGCGGAAGCTGTTCTTCTTATTGTAGACTATGCCGAAATTGTAGTTCAGCAGGCCTGTATACTTACCCGTGTCGAACGTGAGGACGGTACCGAAGTTGGAAATGGTAAAGCCCGTGTTCTTAGAGGGTGAAGTGTTCCCCAGATAATTGGTGGTCGAACGGTTGGTGGTCAGCGAAGGCGAGAAGGAGAACTGCGAGTAGCGGAATACGCCGGAACTTGCAGGGTTGATGCCGATGGCTCCCAGATCGCCTCCCAGGGCGGTGAAGGCATTTCCCATGGCCATCGTACGGGCGGTTCCTTCATAGTATTCCCTCGCGATGTTGAGCGCATCGTCCGCCGTCTGGGCGAAGAGGCCGGCTGCAATGGTCAGCGACAGGAACAGGGTTGCTATCTTTTTCATGTCAGATTCAGTTTAAAAAGTTTGTAGAATAAGGGTTCCTCGGGCGTGGAAGGGTTTATCTCCTGCCGCCGCCGCTGTGGGTGCCGCCGCTGACGCTGCGTCCGCCGCCGGAGCTGGAGCTTCCGCCGCTGAAGCCGCCGCCGCTGCTGCTGCGGGAGACGCCGCCTCCGCTATAGCTGCCGCCTGAGGAGCGGGTGTAGCTGCCGCTGCTGCTGCCGGTACGGGTCGGACGGCTGCCGGAAGTACGGACTGTTCCCGAAGACGAGCGGGTGCTCACGCTTCCGCCGGAGCTGGTCCTGCGGGTGGTGTACATCCCGCGGCTGCCGGTTGCCGAACTTGCCCCGGTGTTGCGGTAGATGCCGGTGCCGGTTGCGGAGTTGCGGGGGGTGTAGACCATGTTGCGGCCGTAATTCCTGTCGTGGCGCGGGCCGGGACCCGGAGTGATGTAGCCGGGATAGTAGTAGTGGTGGTGATACCAGCGGTCATAGCCGTACCATCCGGCATAGCCGAATCCCAAGTACCAGGGGCTCCATGCGTCGAAGCCGTAATACCAGGGATTCCATGTTCCCCAGTACCAGTCGTTATACCATCCGGTGTGCCAGTACCAGTTGCTGGCGAAGTAGGGATATCGGTATGAGCCCCACCAGGGATTGTACCAGGGGTTGTCCCAGACGCCGTACCAGGCGTAATTCGTGTACCATGGATTGTCGAACTTGTGGAGCCGGGACTCGTAGGTCTCACCGTCCATCAGTTCGGTTACCACATAGAGATTACCATCCTCGTCTTTTGCGAGGTATTGATCGTATTGACGCTGGCGTTCCTTTTCACGCTGCGCTTCCTGCGCGGCTATCATCTTGGCCCGCGAATCTGCGGTAGGCCGATAGTAAATACCGTCGTCATACACTCCGGAGGAGTAGTAGGCTGACGTACCACAAGAGCTGGCAAGTGCCGCGAAAGCAAGGATCATCAAGAATCCGAATCGATTGTTTTTCATTTTAACCTCCTGTGTCTGTTTATTAACTATTTTTCGTATTTTTGCATTCTATAGTTGGACGCGGTTTATGCCGGTCCGTTTAATTTATTGCAAATATATCAATTTTTATACCAATTATAAAAGTTATGGCAGAGGTATCGAACAAGGAAGTTACCAACCGGGAGGACAATTATTCACAATGGTACAACAATCTGGTGGTTAAGGCAGACCTGGCCGAGCAGTCCGCGGTACGCGGATGCATGGTCATAAAGCCGTATGGCTACGCCATCTGGGAGAAGATGCAGCACCAGCTTGACAAAATGTTCAAGGAAACGGGTCACGTGAACGCCTACTTCCCGCTCTTCATTCCGAAGTCGTTCCTCAGCCGCGAGGCCGAGCATGTCGAGGGCTTCGCCAAGGAGTGCGCCGTCGTCACGCATCACCGACTGAAGGTCTCTCCCGACGGAAAGGGCGTTGTCGTCGACCCTGACGCCAGACTGGAGGAGGAACTCATCGTACGTCCCACGTCCGAGACCATCATCTGGAATACATACAAGAACTGGATCAAGTCGTGGCGCGACCTTCCGGTCCTCTGCAACCAGTGGGCCAACGTCGTGCGCTGGGAGATGCGCACCCGTCTCTTCCTCCGTA
The DNA here is from genome assembly GCA_017430365.1 of Bacteroidales bacterium. Classification (GTDB taxonomy): domain Bacteria; phylum Bacteroidota; class Bacteroidia; order Bacteroidales; family UBA932; genus Cacconaster. Next base: position 254,570 of record JAFRNC010000009.1, read on the forward strand.
CCGCGGAATTCCTGTGGCAGGAGGGGCATACCGCCCACGCAACCTATGACGAGGCCGTGGCCGAGGCCCAGAAGATGGTCAACGTCTATGCCCGCTTCGCCCGTGAGTTCATGGCCATGCCGGTGGTCATAGGCCACAAATCCGAGACCGAGCGCTTCGCCGGCGCCCTCGACACCTACAGCATCGAAGCCATGATGCAGGACGGCAAGGCCCTGCAGGCCGGCACTTCGCACTTCCTCGGCCAGAACTTCGCCAAGGCATTCGAAGTGCAGTTCGCCAACAAGGAAGGCAAGCTCGAGTATGTATGGGCAACGTCCTGGGGCGTCTCGACACGCCTGATGGGAGCGCTGATCATGTGCCACAGCGACAACAACGGCCTCGTGCTTCCTCCGGCCCTCGCACCTATCCAGGTGGTCATGGTGCCCATCTACAAGAAGGACGAGGAGCGTGCCGCCATACTCGCACGCATGGACGAACTCAAGGCTGAATTCGAAGCGAAAGGCCTGAGCGTGAAGATCGACGACCGCGACAATCTCCGTCCCGGCTTCAAGTTCGCGGAGTGGGAGCTCAAGGGTGTCCCGGTACGTGTGGTCATCGGCACCCGCGACCTTGAAGGAGGACACGTGGAGCTCGCCCGCCGCGACACTTCCACGAAGGAGAACATCTCCCAGGAAGGTCTGGCGGACCATATCGCCGCACTGATGGATGAGATCCAGAAGAATCTCTACGCGAAGGCGCTCGCTTTCCGCGAGGCCAATATCCGCAAGGTAGACACCTGGGAAGATTTCAAAGTCGAGATCGAGAAGGGAGGCTTCCTGCTCTGCCACTGGGACGGCACTCCCGAGACCGAGGAGAAGATCAAGGACGAGACCAAGGCCACTATCCGCTGCATCCCCATCGATTCGTACGTATGCGAAGAAGAAGGGACCTGCGTCTACAGCGGCAAGCCTTCACACCGCCGCGTCATTTTTGCAAGAGCTTATTAAACCGACAATACGATGAAAAAACTATTTCTGGCAGTCTGTGCCGTAATGATCTCCGCAGCGCTCTTCGCGCAGGAAGCTCCCGCAGAGGCGGAAGCCCCCAAGGCCGAATGGAACAAGGGAATCACCACAACCATCGGTTTCTCCCAGTTGTCATTGATGCAGTGGGCGGCCGGCGGCGTCGGACAGCTGACGCTCAATACCTATGCCGACGTTTATGCAAATCTCACGAAGGGGAAAATCATGTGGAACAACGAGTTGCAGGCAGGATACGGCTTCGTGCACTCGTTCGACAAAGACTATCTCCTCAAGAGCGACGACCGTCTGATCTTCGACAGCAAGTTCGGATACAAGGCGGCTGAAAAACTGTACTTCTCCGCGGTGTACAACTTCCGCACGCAGTTCGCGGACGGATGGGACGCCAAGCACGAAATCGTGATATCCGACTTCTTCGCACCTGCCTATACCTCTCTCGGTCTCGGTATCGATTACACCCCGGCCAAGAACGTGGCCATCAACTTCGCTCCCCTGACGGGCAAGGTCACGATGGTGCGCCAGGAAGAGCTCAGGAAACGCTACGGCAATGCGGAAGACCAGTTCGCCCGTTTCGAACTCGGTGCCCAGCTCCGTGTCGACGCCAAACTGGAAGTGGAGAATTTCAAGGTGGGAACGGCGCTGGTACTCTTCTCCGACTATCTCAACAAGCCGCTGAACATCAAGGTTCTGTGGGATGTCAACGCCGAGGCCAAGGTCACCAGGTTCTTCTCCGTGACGCTGCGCACCAACCTCATCTACGATGACAACGTGCTGGTGCCCAAGTATCACAAGAATTCAAACGAGATGTATCAGGGCAAGGGCGTCCAGTTCAAGGAGCTCTTCTCGATCGGCTTCACCTACACCTTCGGCCAGGCCAAGAAATAAGCGGCAATGCAGGATCGCTTCGACAGGGTGTTGGCGCGGCTGACCGGAGGGAGACCCGGATGCCGGGTGCTTCTGGCCGTCAGCGGGGGCGTCGATTCCATGACGATGGCGGATCTGTTCAGGAACAGTGCGCTGCGGCTTCCGTTTGCCGTGGCGCACGTCAATTTCCAGCTGCGCGGTGCTGACAGCGACGGCGACGAGGCCCTGGTCCGGCGCTGGTGTGAAGCAAGCGGGGTTCCTTTTTTCTGTAAACGTGTAGAAACGGATAAGCACGCTTCCGGCCAGGGTATTTCCATCGAGATGGCGGCACGTGAGCTTCGCTACGCCTGGTTCGCGGAATTGTGCCGCAAGGAGGGCTTCTCCTTCCTCGCCGTGGCGCATAATCTGGACGACAGCGCGGAGACCCTTTTCCTGCATCTGCTGCGCGGCACGGGAATGCGCGGCATGTCGGGCATACGGGAAGACGTCCCGCTGCCCGGTTCCGGTGATGTAAGGCTGATCCGGCCGGTGCTGGGGTTCACAAGGAAGGAGATCGAGTCCCATGCCGTCCGTGCAGGGGTGGAGTTCCGCGTGGATTCCACCAATTCGGATATATCGATTCCCCGCAACCGCATCCGTCATGAGGTGTTCCCCCAGCTGGCCCGTATCAATCCCTCTTTCCTACACACGATTGAATGGGAGATGAAGCAGTTCGGCCGGATGGAGCGGATCCTCGACGGGGTTTACGAAGCGGGCAGGGCGGACCTTTGCCGGGAATCCGACGGGGTCCTGACGATAGATATCGCTGCGCTGAAGGGAAAAGCCGAGACCGGATGGTGGCTTTACCGCCTGCTGGAAGGCTGCGGATTCAATGCCGACCAGCTCATGCGGATCGAGCGTTCCCTGGATGCCTTGAGCGGAAAGGAATTCATTTCACCCACTCACCGGCTGGTGAAAGACCGCAGGGAACTGCGCGTCTATCCCTTGTCGTTCCCGGGCTCTCCGGATCTGACAGACAGGCTGGACGTGCGTACATTTGCCCTGATGCCCGGGTTCGATCCCCGGCAGAAGCCTGAAGACGTCCTGTTCGTGGATGCCGGCAAGGTGCGGCTGCCGCTTTCGGCCCGTCCGCCTCGCGAAGGCGACCGTTTCCGCCCTTTCGGAATGCAGCGCGGGACCAGACTTCTCAGCGATTTCTTCACCGACCTGAAACTCGACGTGGAGCAGAAGCGTCGCGAGGTGGTGGTCACAATGCAAAATGAAAATGGCGACGAAGTCATCGTCGCCATTCTCGGCCGCCGTATTGACGACCGTTTCAAAATCACCTCCGCAACGCGGACGGTCGCAGCTATTTCTTTGCTTCCTCCTCGGGAGTGACCTCTTCGGCCTCGTAGCCCAGTTTGTTGATGGCGGCTGCAAGTTTCTCCTTGTCGGTCTTGTTGGCGTCGTACTTGATCCAGACAGTGCGATCGTCCAGCGTGACTTTCATGTCCTTGATGCCTTTCTCATAGGGGAGGTTGGCTTCGACTTTCTTGACGCAGTTCTTGCAGTCGATGGTGGTGACGAAGGTCACTTCCTGGATGTTGGCGGCCTTCTTCTGTTTCTTGTCCTGTGCCAGGGCGGCGGTGGCGGTGCCGGCGATCAGCAGCACGGCCAGCATGAGGGTGAAAAAGCGTTTCATATCGGTGAATTGTTATTGTTTATAGTCTTGTATTTGATTTTATCGTTTTTGCTCGTGGGCGCCAATGTTTTCCAAGGCATATACTGTCTCGCTGTACATTAATTATACCAATCGTTTATTTCCATAGAGTATAACGGAGGCCGATGTAAAATTTACGGCCCATCAGGGGACCCCAGACGTTGCTGGCATCGAAAACGTCACTGGCCCCGGGCGTCATGCTCCAGCCCAAAGCCGTAGCATCAATCATACGGAAAGGATTGTCCGCGCAGATGATGGCGTGGTGCTGGCGGAAACCCAGGATGTTCTCGGCGCCGACGTACACGTCGATGCCCTTGAACTTGCGGGTGATCTGGGCGTAGAGCATCGGGAAGACCGGAGATGTTTCCATACCCCAGACTTCGGCAGCATACTTCGGCAGGCGCATCGGACCATTGATCTGCGCCGTGAAGTCGAAGGTCCACTTGCTCATGGCCGTGGCGTACTGCATGTTGAGAACGCCCTTGTAGCGGCTGGTCATCGGGCGTTCCACCAGGCCCTGGTTCATCAGCGTCACCTTCGCGTCGGTGTAACGGAAGGTGGTGGTGATGTTGAAGCGTTCCAGCGGGTTGACCGAGAAATCCACCTGATAGGTATTGGTGAAGGATTTTCCGTCGAGATTGTAGAAAGCGAGATTGATCGGAGAGGCGGTTTCCGGATCGACGACCACCTGTTTGTTGAAGTCATTGTGGAAGTAGTCGAAGCTCAGGTATGTGTCGGTGTCCTCCGCGCCGAAAGGCAGGTAGAAGGTTACGTTGGCACCCCATGTCCAGGCGTCTTCCAGCAGGTCGAGGTCGCTCAACCGCATTCCCGGTGCATAGAAATTCTTTCCGGTCGAGAAGATGCCGAGGTTGTCGGTGAAGATATTGGCGGTGCGGTAGCCGCGGCCGCCCAGGGCGCGCAGCGTCACCCACTCCGCCGGGGACCAGCGGACGTTGGCGCGCGGAGCGAACAGCCAGCCGTGGAGGGAATTGTATTGCAGGTTCAGACCGCCCACGAACGTGAAATTGTCACCGGGCGTGAGGGTGTACTCGCCGAATCCCGAAATGGCATTTTCCCGGCGGCTGAAATCTTCCCCGTTGTATAACTGGTTCAGGTCGTCGAACTGCCAGGTGGCGCCGAATTCCACCTTGTGGGTCTCGTTGATCTCGTTCTGGTAGATCAGGTTGGCGAAAGCGGAATTCTGCTTGGCATCGTAAGCCTTCACGCCGAAGAACGAATCGAATTCGTGGTGGTTGAAATCCGCAACGAGAGCGATGTTGGCCGTGTTCTCCTCGTTGAGGGGCACGCCGATCTTGAAGTAGCCGTTGACGCCGCGGTTCTTGATGTTGGAGCCCCAGATCCGGTTGTTCAGGTTGAAGGTGTTGTCTTTGGTGGCGCCCATCTGACCGCCGAGGCGGTCGTCGTTGAGGAAGCGGCCGCCGAAGCGGATCTGCATGCCGCTGGGGTGATAATAGAGCCAGCGGCTGGTGAAGTTGAGCTGCAGGTCTTCCGGCTCGTCGCGGAAACCGTCCTGGTTATGGTCCATCTTCGAGGCGGTGCCGCCAACGTGGGCCATGTTGATCATGCTCCATTTTTCGTTGAACTGGATGGCCGAGGCGATGTTGGTTTCGAACATCTTGTCGGAACTGCCGTACACCTGGACGAAGAGCGGGGTCTCGTCGGTGGGCTTGCGGTGCTCCATGTTGATCTGGCCTGTGATGGCCTCCAGGCCGTTGATTACGGACGAGGGGCCCTTGGCGATCTGGATGCTTTCGAGCCACTGGCCGGGTACGAACGACATGCCGAAGGGAGCGGCGATGCCGCGCATCACGGGCCGGTTCTCGTCGAGCATCTGGGTGTATGTGCCGGAGAGGCCCAGGAGTTTGATCTGGCGGGCGCCTGTCACGGCGTCGGCATAGCCTACCGTCACGCTGGCGGAGTTCTCGAAACTCTCGGCCAGGGCGCAGCACGCCATCTTGCATAGACCTGCCGCAGTGATGACTTCAGTCTTGACGCTCTTGAGTTTGGGCAGCGTCGACTGCTGTGCGGTGACCTTGGATTCCGAGAGGTCGTTCTCGCCGCTCAGGTAGAACTTTGCCTCGGCGGTTCCGGGTTCGACTACCACTGTATCGCGGGTATAGCCCACATAGGTTGCGATCAGGGTAGCACGGGCGGTAAGGTTGAGGGTGAATTCACCGTTCGCATCGGTCTCGATGAGCTTTTCACGCTCCATGTGATAGACCTGGGCGAAGGGGAGTGGCTCCGTGCCGCCGTTCGGCTTCTGGTAAAACACGTAGCCGTGGAAATTCTGTGCGTATGCGGTGAATGCGGCAAGGCACAGGGTAATGACAGTCAGTATTCTTTTCATGAAATTTCTGTTTGGTTGATGGATCGGTTATGCATACAATACGCGGCCGGGCCGCGCCTATGCACGACTCAGATCAGCCAGACAGAAATGAGTGATTGTACCCGTTGCTCTATCGGAGGCGGAGTGTCGAAAGCGTAACGGACAGTAAAAGCGGGGTGCAGCGATGCGTAAACGGGCGTTTCCACTACTGCGGGAAGCCCTTCGCCGGGAGAACCTGCGATACGGTCGGATAAGTGGTCGTTGTCCTGGGCGTCTGACAGTACATATACATCGGTTGAACAACAACCGTCGTCGTGATGATGGTCGTGGTCCCCGCCGTGGCTGTGATGGTGGATGGCTTCGCAGGAAACGTCGCCGAAAAGCCACACGAAATGGCGGCTCCCGTCCTCATGGCAGGTATGGATTCCGAACCCCATGCATGCGAAGAGATAGCACAGGGAAAGGAGCAGGGACAGAGACGTTTTGGATGCCTTTTTCATCTGTGCAAAAGTAAGGATATTTGATTATATTTGCAAAATGGTAAATGAAAAATCATCATTAATTAGGATATGAAACCTTTTTGGAAAGTAGTCTTCGGAGGATGTCTGGGCACGATCATAGCCTTCATTCTCGTCAATCTGATCTTTTTCGGCGTCATCGGTTCAGCCATCTCGTCGGCAGGCAAGGACAACAAGCCCTCGGTTCCCCGTAATGCCATTTTGAAAATAGACCTCAGCCAGCCCATAGCCGAGCAGGGCAGGGAGTCGTTCAGCTTCAATCCGCTCGCCGGCAGCGCTTCCATGACCGGGAGCGTGTCGCTCCTCGACGCCATCCGCGCCCTCGAGACCGCGGCTGAAGACCCCCAGGTCAGATTCGTATATCTCAAGGCGGACGACATGAACATGGATATCGCCGAGGCCGAGGAGTTCCGCGCCGCGCTGGCACGTTTCCGCGAGAGCGGCAAACCCGTGGTTTCCTACAGCCAGAACCTTTCGGCCGGGAACTATTTCATGGCTTCGGTCGCGGACAAGGTGATCCTCAATACATACGGTGACTGCATGATCAGCGGAATGAGTTCGCAACTGATGTATTACAAGGACCTGATCGACCATCTGGGCATCGACATACAGCTCATCCGCCACGGCAAGTACAAATCCGCCGGCGAGCCTTATATCAAGAGCGAGATGAGCCCCGAGAACCGGGAGCAGTATGAGACCATGCTCGGAACCATCTGGGGCATGATGGCCGACGCGGTTGCATCTTCGCGGGATTTCACCGCCGATGACTACAATGCCTGGATCGACGGCCTGGCCATCAATACGGCCGGGCAGGCAAAGGAAAAAGGCCTCGTCGATGAACTCTGGTATGACGACCAGGTCCGCAGCTATTTCTGCACCCTCTGCGGCGTGAAGGAGCCCAAACAGCTCAAATATGTCAGCCTGAAGGACTATGCCGCCGCCAAGGTTAACCGGAATTACCGCGCGAAGGAGAAGATCGCCGTTATCTATGCCGACGGTGAGATCGTGATGGACGACAAGGGCAACGGCAGCATCGGCAACAATTTCGCCAGGGAGATCGCGAAGGCCCGTCAGGACTCTTCAGTGAAGGCCGTCGTGTTCCGCGTCAACAGCCCGGGCGGAAGCGTCCAGGCTTCCGCCGCGATCGAACGCGAGATAGAACTGCTCAAGGCGTGCAAACCGGTCGTGGCCAGTTATGGCGGTTATGCCGCATCCGGCGGTTACTGGATCAGTTGCGGGTCCGACCATGTGTTCAGCGACGCGAGCACCCTGACCGGCTCGATCGGCGTGTTCGGGCTTATTCCGAGCTTCGGCAAGGCTCTCAAAAAGAATGTACATCTCAACGTCTTCGAGGTTGCGACCCATAAACACGGCTCCATGGCCAGCGGCATGAATCCCCTCGATCCCGAGGAGGAGGCTGCTATGCAGGAGAACATAGACTCGACTTACGAGGACTTCATCAGCCGTGTCGCCCGCGGTCGCAATCTTTCCGTAGAAGCTGTCGACGAGATTGCGCAGGGACGCGTCTGGGCCGGCGGCGATGCGATCAAGATCGGTCTTGTCGATGAAATCGGCGGACTGAAGGATGCCATCGCTTATGCGGCGACCCTCGCTTCGCTCGATAATTACCGAGTCGTGGAGTTCCCTGCCGTCGTCCCCATGTACGACCAGCTGCTCTCTTCGATGAACGGAGCAGGGGACGAACAGGATATCAGTGCCGGCTTCGTGGGTACCGCCACCCGCTCCGCGAAATGGCTGCTCGGCATCTCTGGCCCGGAAATTGTCGCGCGTATGCCCCATATAGAAATATTATTGGAATAATTGCGCTATGAAACACTTTGGACTGATCATTCTGGCGGTCGCGGCGATGCTCACCGCGACGCCTTCCGTCGCCGGCGGAAAAGTCTTGTATGTGAGTCAGAGCACCGGTTCGAACGGAAACGACGGCTCCAAGAAGAGCCCTTTGATGAATATCCAGAAAGCCGTGGATATGGCGTCCCCCGGGGATGAGATCCGCGTGGCTGAAGGCAACTACTACGGAACCCTCAATTCCGGCAACATCAGGATCGACAAGGGCGTCTCGATCTTCGGTGGCTACTCCACCGACTTCTCGGAAAGGGACATCCTCGAGCATCGTACCTATGTGCAGCCTACTGCAACCTCCAACGGCTCGGCTCATGGCCAGGGTACGATCCTGATCAATGTGATGAAGGAGGGTTCACTCGTGGAACTCGACGGCCTGATCATGGACCGCGGCAATTCAATCGCCTACAATACGCGTGGCGAAGGACAGCCCGCCGGGGTCGAAACCCCGATGATGCAGCCCATCGGTACCGCCGGAGCAGGTGCTCCCGGCGTACCCGAGACCAAGGTCTATACGGCCGAGACAGCCATAGTCTATATCAGCACCGGGTCCAGGTGCGACGTGACCATCAGGAACTGCGCGTTCATCAATGGCCCCAATTACGGCCTTATGGGATCGACGTACGCCACCCGGATCAAGGTTGACAACTGCATATTCGTCAATATCAGGATGGCGGCGGTGGAACTCCGTGGAGCGTCCGCGGCAATCAATAGCGAGACCTACTTCACCAACAACACCATCCTCTTCGTATGGTCCCGCCTGAAGGATCTGGGCGACATGGGTTATGGCTACCGTTTCCTCCCCAAGATGGACAGCTATCTGGACCACAACATCATAGGCTGCAGCATCATCTCCGGACTCGACCGCACCCATGTGGACAGTCCGGCCTCGAAGGAGGCTGAACGTGTCACCACCTGCGAGAACACCCTGTTTTTCCTCAACAGGCAGGCCGACCTGACCATCCCCGGCGGTGCGAAGGCCGTGAAGGTCGAGGCTGACGATTTCGACGACGTCGAACAGCTTACGAAAGCTTCCGACAACGAATCGGTCACCGACCTGTCGATTTTCAGAGGCGCAATCAACGAATCCTACCTGAACGGTTTCGTGAGCGCTTCCATGTTCGCCAACCACTATCCTGTGGAGGACGCCCTTAAACTTTTCGGCGCCGTGAAGGGCTACGGTGCACAGAAACCTGATTAAACTTAAACTCTATACTGCATGAAAAAAATTCTGATCCTGGCTTTGTCTCTCCTGGTCTTCTCTCAGCTCCGCGCGCAAGATACCTGGATAAGAATCAACCAGGCCGGCTATCTGCCCGATGACATCAAGGTGGCCGTGGCCGTTTCTACCGCCGGACGCGGTTACGGAGCCGCCGTTCCCGCCCCGTTCGAGGTCCGCGACTCCAAATCAGACAAAGTGGTCTTTACCGGTTCGGGGAACTATGTCCCCGATACAAAATGGGGCGTAAGCGGTGCATGGCGTCTTGATTTCTCCCGCCTGACCGTCCCGGGAAGCTATTATATCCGTATGGATGACGGCTCCGGCAATGGGTGGACCAAGTCGCCTGTATTCCGGATAGGACCTGACGTCTACGACGGACTCGCCGATTTCCTCCTTACATATCTGCGGCAGCAGCGCTGCGGCGACAACCCCTACAACAATCACGTCTGCCACGAGCACGACGGCTACATTGTCTACCATCCGACCAGGACCGGCGAGCACATCGACGTTACCGGCGGCTGGCACGATGCTACCGACTATCTGCAATACACGACTACTTCGGCAACCACTATATACCAGATGGCTTTCGCATACCTGTTCGCTGAAGACAAGTCGGTGTTCGGTGACAAATTCGGCGCCGACGGCAGGCCGGGTGCCAACGGCATCCCCGACGTCCTCGACGAGGTGAAGTGGGGACTGGACTGGCTAGACAAGATGAATCCCGCTCCCCGCGAGATGTACAACCAGATAGCCGACGACCGCGACCATGCCGGCATGCGCCTGCCGTATCTCGACTCCGTCGATTACGGATACGGCCCCGGCAAGGGACGCCCGGTATATTTCGTTACGGGCGAACCCCAGATCGCCGGAAAGAAACTGAACCGCACTACCGGCGTTTCTTCCATTGCCGCCAAGTTCGCCTCTTCGTTCGCCCTCGGGGCCGAGGCCATACGCCCCTGGTATCCCGAATTCGCCGCCAAAATCGAAGGCAAGGTGCAGGCCGCATGGGATTTCGCCCTCGAGATTCCCGGCAATACCCAGACAGCCTGCGTCATATCTCCCTACTTTTACGAGGAGGACAGCTGGGTGGACGACCTGGAACTTGCCGCCGCCACCATGTATGCCCTTGGAAAAGGGGATGAGTGGAAGAAACAGGCCGCCTATTGGGGTGAACTCGAACCCGTTTCCCCGTGGATGGAACACTACAGGGTGCGTGGCAAGGAGTATCACCATTACCAGTGGTATCCCTTCATCAATCTCGGACACTGGCTGCTGGCTTCCTGCGACGACAAGGATGTCAGCAAGGAGTTTTCGGGCTACATGCTTTCGGGACTGCTCGAGATCGTGCGAGGAGCGCACGTGGAGGAAGATGCTTTCAGGCACGGCGTGCCCTATCTCTGGTGCTCCAACAACCTGACTTCCGCCGCCGTCACCCAGGCGCACCTGTTCGAAAGGGCGACCGGCAATACAGACCTGCGCGGGCTGGAGACGGCTCTCCGCGACTGGCTTTTCGGCTGCAATCCCTGGGGCACTTCAATGATTTGCGGATGGCCGGAGGGAGACGGATACGACACTCCCACCGATCCCCACTCCTCCTATGTGAAGGTCAACGGAGACCTCCCGCTCGGCGGTTTGGTTGACGGTCCTATCTATTCCCATCTCTTCGAGGAGAGGGCGGGCTTCTCCCTTACCCGTGAGGATCCCTTCGCACTCCTCAACAAGGGAGCCGCTGTCTATCACGACGATATCGGCGACTACGCCAGCAACGAGCCCACCATGGACGGCACTGCAGGTCTGATCGCATATGCCGCCTCGCTCGAAGCCCGCGGCCGCGCATGGCGTGCCGCCCATCCCGTCAAAGGCACTGGAAAATAACACGACACAGAATCCCGGTATGTACAGGATAACAAGGAAAGAGATGCTTACGCCATCGGTCTGCCTGATGGACGTGGAAGTGCCCCGGATCGCCTCTTCGGCGCTTCCGGGACAGTTTGTGATTGTGCGCGCCAGGCCGGAAGGGGAACGCATTCCGCTGACCGTATGCAATTACGACAGGTCCCGCGGGACCGTCACCCTGGTCACGCAGATAGTCGGCGCATCCAGCAGGATGATATGTGCCCTGGAAGAGGGAGAGTGCTTCACCGATGTGGTGGGGCCGCTCGGCCGTCCTTCCGATTTCGTGGAATTGCCCGACGGGGAGATCCGCGGCCGCCGCTATCTTTTCGTTGCCGGAGGCCTCGGTACGGCTCCGGTCTATCCTCAGGCAAAATACCTGCACGAGCGCGGAGCGCATGTCGATATAGTAGTCGGTGCCAAGACTGCCGGCCTGCTTATCCTCCGCGAGGAAATGGCGGCGGTATGTGACCATCTCTATTTCTGTACTGATGACGGTTCGGAAGGCTACCACGGCCTTGTGACCGGACAGGTGAAACTCCTGCTTGACGAGGGCCATGTCTATGACCAGGCCGTAGCGATCGGCCCTATGATCATGATGAAATTCGTCGCCCTCGCACTCAAGGATTCCGGGATTCCGCTGGTGGTGAGCCTCAACACGATAATGATCGACGGCACTGGCATGTGCGGAGGCTGCCGCATCACTGTCGGCGGCCGTGTCCGTTTCGCCTGTGTCGAGGGGCCGGAATTCGACGGTTACGCCGTCGACTTCGACGAAGCGCTGCGGCGGCAGACCCTCTACCGTCCGCAGGAAATCGAGGCTGACCACAAATGTAAACTGAGGATGGGATTATGATGGCACAGATGAAGAGAGTACCCGTCAGGGAACAGGACCCGAAGGTCCGCGCACATAACTTCGAAGAAGTATGCTATGGATATGACGAGGAAGAGGCTGTCCTGGAGGCTTCGCGCTGCCTTAACTGCCGCAATCCGCGCTGCGTTTCGCAGTGCCCCGTAGGCATCAGGATTCCCGAGTTCATCGCAAATGTCAAGGCCGGCGATTTCAAGGAGGCAGGGCGCGTCATAGCGCGTGACAGTTCGCTTCCGGCAGTCTGCGGCAGGGTCTGCCCCCAGGAGACGCAGTGCGAAGGAAGCTGCATCCTCGGTGTCAAGGGCGAGCCGGTGGCTATCGGCAAACTGGAGCGCTTCGTGGCTGACTGGAACCGTGAGAAAGGAGGTATAGCGGTAGAAAAGGCGCCGTCGAACGGCATCAAGGTGGCCGTCGTGGGAAGCGGCCCTTCCGGCCTCGCCTGCGCAACTGACCTTGCCAGGATGGGCTATGAGGTAACAATTTTCGAGGTTCTCCACAAGGCCGGAGGAGTATTGCAGTACGGCATTCCGGAATTCCGTCTTCCCAAGGAAAGGGTGGTGGAGCCAGAAGTGGCGCAGGTGAAAGCACTCGGAGTGAAAATTGAGACCAATGTCGTCGTGGGCCGGACCGTGACTATCGATGACCTCCTGGGCAAGGAAGGATTCAGGGCTGTCTTCGTCGGTTCAGGCGCAGGCCTGCCCCGGTTCATGGGCATCCCCGGAGAGAGCCTCAACGGGGTCTTCTCCGCCAATGAATTCCTTACGCGCAACAACCTGATGAAGGCCTATGATCCCGAAAGCGACACCCCGGTTTTCATCGGGAAGCGCGTTGCGGTCGTAGGCGGGGGCAACGTGGCCATGGATGCTGCCCGAACTGCGCTGCGGCTCGGCTCCGAGGTTACGATAGTCTATCGCAGGACTGAAAAAGAACTGCCTGCCAGGGTTGAGGAGGTCCATCATGCCCGTGAAGAAGGCATAGAATTCCGTATGCTTACAAATCCGGTGGAGATTCTGGGCGATGAAAAAGGCTGGGTACGCGCCCTGCGCTGCATCACTATGGAACTCGGAGAACCCGATGCCAGCGGACGCCGCAGTCCGATACCGGTGAAAGGCTCGGAATTCGAAATTCCCGTCGATGAGGTGATCATGGCCCTTGGCACATCTCCAAACCCGTTGATCGCCGGAACTACCAGGGGGCTCGAGACGGAGCGCCACGGCTGCATCGTGGCGGACGAGTCGGGTGCCACATCGCGTCCCGGCGTATTCGCCGGCGGCGACGCCGTAACCGGCGCCGCGACCGTTATACTCGCCATGGGCGCCGGCCGCCGTGCCGCCAAGGCGATAGACGATTATATCCGCCTCAAAACATAGCAATCATGAAAACGCGACAGGTCCTTTTTTCACTCTTGCTGGTCCTTTCGGCCATTTCCGCCTGCAAGCCTGAACTCGATTTTGTCGAAGGATCTCTCCGGCCGGGTGCCGCGGAGGCCATGCTTTCCAGCGGAAATGTCTCTATGTATTTCCCGTCATCTGCGGGATCCGCATCCGTCGACCTGAAAGCTTCCGGCAAATGGACTGCCGCATTTGTCAACGACAGGGCCGGTGATTGGTGCTCCCTGTCTGCCGGTGAAGGCAAGCGGGGTGTCGTTACTGTCAGCGTATCGGTTAAGGAGAATCCAGACTACGACCAGCGCTCTGCCTCCATCATCTTTGTCTGCGGTGACCTTAAGCGTACCATATCCGTCACTCAGAAGCAGAAGGACGCGCTTTTGCTGACCAGCAACCGCTTTGCCCTCGATGCGTCCGGCGGAACGATTTCGCTCGAGGTCAAGGCGAACATTCCGTTCGACTACTCGGTTTCCGAAAACGCGAGGTCCTGGCTGAAATATGCGGGTACGAAGGGACTGACCACATCGGTTCTTACATTCGATGTGGCTGAAAATGATTCGCTGGAGGGCCGTGAGGGCACGATTGTGATTAACGGCGGCACCGGCAGCGAGGTCGTGACGGTTTCCCAGGGCGGCTCGGACCCGACTATAATCATAGGCAAGGGCAGTTACGAACTTTCTTCCGACGCCCAGGAGATAAGCATCGATGTCCAGAGCAATATCGATGTCCGGATGGAGATTCCTTCCGGCTGCGACTGGATTACCGAATCGCCGACCAAATCGATGTCGACCAGCACATTCCACCTGGCCATTGCCGAAAACGGGGAGTTCGTCGACCGGTCGTGCGGCATTGTGTTCCGTTCTGCGGAATGGAAAATGGAACAGGTCGTCACCATCTCCCAGCAGGCCGCAGTTCCGCAGATATTCATCGGCAGCGGCGTTTATGAGTTCGGTGCCGAAGGTGGCGACCTCTCTATTGATGTGACAAGCAATTTCGGGGTGACAGTGGAGATTCCAGATACTTGTTCCTGGATCAAATATGTCGGGACGAAGGCCATGACGACCAGGACATTCGGTTTCTCCGTCGAGGCGAATGACACCTTCGTGGAAAGGGAAGGCCGGATATTGTTCCACAACGAGTCGCTAGGCGTCACCGAGGCGGTCACGGTCCACCAAAAGGCTGACGAGCCGCAGATCATAATTGGGACCGGCATCTATGATATCGCCGCTTCGGGCGGCGACCTCTCGGTCGACGTGACCAGTAATTTCGGCGTAACGGTTGAGATACCCGACACCTGTGCCTGGATCAAGGCTGTCAAGACCAAGGCAATGACAACCAGGACGTTCAGTTTCACGGTTGAGGCCAATGATACTTTCGGGGACCGTGAGGGCCGTATTCTGTTCCGCAACGAATCCCTCGGTATCACAGAACCCGTCGTTGTCCGTCAGTCGCAGAACGATGGCTTCATTCTTTCAGACCATCTGGTTGAAGTGCTGGCTGAAGGGGGGACCGTAGAAGTCCGGGTCGACCACAATATCGACTACAAAGTCAGCATCGCGGACAGCTGGATATCTCTGGCTGAAACGAAATCGTTGAAAACAGATGTCCTGCAATTCGTGATAGATCCTCATACCTGGATCGAGCCCCGCGAAGGTAAAGTAGTTTTTTATTACGGTGATAAAAACGAGGAACTGATTGTCAGGCAGTCTTGCGAGCCGCCGTATGTAAAGGTCGTGGCGCCCGAATCCAGGACTCTCTCTTATGAAGGCGGAATACTGGAAGTGGTTCTCGAGCACAATTCCTATGGTTTCCGCAGCGCCCAGGCTTACTTCGACAACGAGGGCGGTGCCTCTTTCGGAGACGATTTCCTCTTCAATGGCGGGGGAAGGGAATACTTCAGTGATTCGCCGAAACAGAGCAGGATGACAGTCCCGTATACCAGGAATAAGCTCCGCCGCGAGAGGCGCGGGTATTTTTACATATTTGATTACAGTGACAATACCAAATGCATCGATACCGTGGTATTCGTCCAGCCGCCGGCTCCCATACTCAGCTCGGCGGATGCGGTTTTCCTTCCTCCTGAAAAGTCGGCTTTCTCTTTCAGGGTGGCTGTCGATTCCCCGGAAAAGGTGAAAATCGAGTATTCCGGCTCCTGGATCCATCCGGTTGGAAAATCGGCAGCGGGCAAGGAGAGCCAGTTCAGTTGGGAGGCGGATGCCAATCCCGGCAGCGCGATGCGTGAAGCCGATATAAAGATCTCTCTGGCAGAAGGGGGATTGCCCGATGTTTTCCATGTACGACAGGAGGGTGCGGGCCTGTCCGTATCGGTCACCTATTCTTCGCAGACGGTCAAGGCTCCTGCCATTTTCGGTGCCTTCCGGGAATACGGTACCCTGGTCTGGGGCGACGGTACATCCCAGTCATATACTGAAGGCGCTACACATCGTTATCCTTCTTCAGGTAAGAATACGGTTACGTTCCGCTCCAGCCGTATGCAGTATATCGACTGGGCGGAGGTCTCCGAGTTCGAAAACGGGATGACCATTGATTTCTCAAATATACGGGGTAAATAAAACGGCATCACCATGAAAAAGACATTGCTTCTCATCACTTTGCTTTTTTCCGGCTTTGTCACACTCCTCGCGGGAGTGGTTCCCCAGGATAAGGCCAGGCGTGCTGCCGAATCCTTTTTCGCCTCCCAGCCAGGGACCAAGGCGGGCCAGGCTTCCCTTTCGTTGGTTTGGAGACTGCCTTCCGCGGAAAACGGAGAGGATAACCTGTTGTATGCTTTTGAGAATCAGGCCGGCGGATATGTCATCGTTTCCGGAGATGACGCCGCAGGTCCTGTTCTGGGGTATTCTCCTTCCGGGAGATTTCCCGGTCCGGACCGGATGCCTGACGGCATGAAGTGGCTGTTGGATTATTATGGATTTGCTGTCTCCATGGCGCGCGAGAAGGGCTGGGCCGCATCGTCGGTCAGTTCCATATTCGATCCTTCCAAAGTCGTGAAGCTCAGAACGGCTCTCTGGGGCCAGCTCTCTCCTTACAACAATGAGTGCCCCAAGGTGTCTACGAGCGATTCCCATCCTCCGGTGGGTTGTGTGGCCACGGCCATAGGCATTATAATGAATTACCACCGGTGGCCTGACAGGGGGCAGGGGGTGCTGCCTTCATACTCATACACGTACGGCGGCGTGACCGAGCATATCGAAGGCGTCACGCTCGGACACCGGTATGACTGGGATGCAATGAACGCGGAGAGTCCTGATTATGGCGAAATAGCCCGGCTGCTGCATGAGATGGGCGTCATGACCGAAATGAGGTACCAAGGCTCCGGTTCAGGAACGAGTTCGAACTATGTGACGCGCCTTTCCCAGTATTTCGGTTATGACAAGGGAATAACAATAAATGACAGGGACAATTATACTGACGCCCGTTTCGAAGGGATGATCCGCGCTGAGATTGACGCGAAGCGGCCGCTGTTGTTCAGTGCCTACAACACAACAGGCGGGCACACTATGGTAATTGACGGGTACTGCGGCCGCTACTTTTCTATAAACTTCGGCTATGAGGGAAGGACTGTCGCCCGTGACGGCTATTCCGATCCGAGAGGAGAAGGGACCTGGTTCCTGCTCACTCCAGTGGAAGGCCATGAAAAGGATTTCGCCGCTTATCATTACGACCAATTCATCAATTGCAACATCAAGCCCGATGAAGGCGGAGGGGAACCTGTAATGCTGTTGTCGAATTCCCGGTTCTCACTTCCTTACGATTTCGCGGTAGGGAAACCCTTCACACAGTCGATTTCCATTCTTTCCTCCCTGCCGGCCGATGCCTATGTCGTCCATACCGATGCCGCAGGAAACATCAAGGAGACCATCTCCGGCGTAGTCCATCTTGAAGGGAATTCCGACCGTATTTTCGGATGGAACAGTTCAGTTGCGACCTGTACAGTCAATAAAACCGTCGAGGCCGGGGACAGGATAGTCGTCGCCATGTATTCCGGCGGAAAGAGGGTGGATGTGGAGAGCAACCGCCCGGCAACGTTCATTTTCGGGGACATTTCGCCGAAAGATGGTCTTCTCGTAGGATACGTGACGGGAAACGAGACCAATCCGGTGAACGGCTTCCTGGAACAGGCTCTCCGTGACGGAAAGTCCTGGAACGTCCGGGAGTATTGGAATGACTTCTTCTATTTCAGGTGCTACAAGGATCTCGTATGGCGGATGGTCGACTTGAATGACCCCGGTTTCGAGTGGGATTCGGGGGAATTGTATGACCGGGATACGGAATATGGCGAAAAGCCGCGCTTCGTATCCGCATTCCATGAAGATTGGTACTATAACTTCATACGCCTCAAGAAAGGCAATTACCGGCTCATGATCAGGAACCCGCTGACCGGCGAGGAACTTTCAATCAATGTAAACATCTGATTTCAGGGTTGCAACGCAACATTCCGGCCGTTTCTGCATCTATATAAGGAAGGCAATTCCTAAGGTTATGAAAATTGTTATGAAAAATGTTATGAAAAGGCTGTTCTGTCTGATGGCATTAGGCGCGGTACTGCTGGTGCCGCTTTCCTGCAGTGACGATATCCTGAAGGATCAGACTGACCTCGGTCAGTTTTCCGTATTGGAGTTTTTAGTCGACAAGTCCCAGACCAACAAGTATGGCCAGTCGGTGTTCTGCAACGAATGGGAATACTCGATGACCCAGATGGAAACATGGGTGGATGGTACGATGACGGGACTGGAGGAAGTCAATTATGTGTTCCCCTACAATACGCTTGTCCTTCGGGAAGACTGGACGATGACGGCTCAGGGAATGAGAGGGAGATGGCTTTACAGTTACAATCACCTGTTCATCGACTGCCTCGGTACAGGCGGCGGCAACTATGTGTATCAGGTATTGGAAGTAACGTCGGACAGGCTCGTCGTCCGTCAGGAGTCTTATCCGATCGGCGGCCCGATCGAACTCCACCTGTTCCACAACAACCCTTCAGGAAAGCACATTTTCATGCGTTTCACATATACCCGGAAGTAGATTTATGAAAAGAGAACGCCTGCTTCTGCCGTTCCTTGCCGCTTTCCTGCTCCTGCCCTTCGCTTGCTCCTGCGACTGGTATCCTGTAACGATCGCCATAAATGTCGAGACTGCAGACGGACACAGCCGTCTGGATCCCGACTCGGAATATTTCATCGGGGAGAATGTAACGGCTGTCTACGAAGGCAAGTCATTTCCGATGGAGATTCCAGGACCCGGGACCAAGGCCTACGTGCCCCAGTTCTTCGGCCTTAAATTGTTCAACCACTACCCGTCCGGATCATGGTATCTGGAATTCGGCGAATTCGAGGGCTCGGAAAGCCAGGACATCACCGTCAAACTGATATGGCCGGACGGCACTTCCGATACCATTCGCTGCAAGCACACCGTTTTCACTCCATTGGCGGTCTCCACCCGCTGGACGCTCAACGGTGAGCGCACCACCTCCCCCGTAACGATTGTGAAATAGCCGCCTCCGCTGATTTTTGCTGAAGTCCCGGGGCTTTGCTCCGGGACTTCATTTATGTGAGAGGATTTCGGCAATCCGGTCTCGGCCAAGCCCGACAGTCCTGGCAAGTTGAGGGATACTTGTCTTCATGGTTCTTTTCAGATAGGGTATCAGTCTTGTTTTCTTCTCCATAGACAATAGCGATATGTCCGTTTGATACCATCGCAGGCTGATTTCGTTGACAGCTTTGTAGAATTCGCTGTCGACAAGCATGGTTCTGGGGCTTTCTATCAGTTTAAGATGCATTTCTGCCGGATTCTGCCCGCCCAGTGTTTTCATAAAGAATGCCTGATCGTTTTCGAAAGCCTGTTCCAGATATCCGTGGTCGCAGAAACTTGACGGAATAAGCCGGTTTTCCGTATCCAGACACCATGTTACATCCTGTAATGAATCTCCGGTGTGAAGCAGGGATCGTCTTTGCCGTTTTGTGAGTGAAGCCACTCTGAGGCCGGGGCATCCGGTTGCCGCATTTGGGACAAACAACGCCCGGTAGGCACACCAGCGGTATTCGTTGATGTTGCATCCATTGTCCAGCGCATTGCGGAGAATATATGCCAATGCGTTGCGGGCATACCAGTCGCTGTCGAGGCAAATGGCTTTGACATCCATGCGGTGCAGGGTTCTCCGCTCGGCATACCGCCTGCTGAACCACATGGCATATGTCCGTTTGACCTCCTGGCCGAAAGCTTCGGCATCTGTCTGGCTCGCCGCCAGAACCGCCACATGACTATGGTTGGAGACTACGGCATAGACGATGACAATCACGTTTTTCCGCCTGGCGCAGACACAGATCGTCTTTACCATTGCGTCGTAATCATTGTCATCCCTGCAGAGGATGACTTTTTCCAGCCTTTCCATGCTCACATGGAAAGGCTGGACATACCGGATACTGCCGTCAGGCAATTTCCGGAGCACTATTCTCTTCATGCTTTCAGTTCTTGAAGGATACAGGTTTTGCGTTCGGCCCGAACATCATCATTTTACCGCCCGATCGTTCGAATTCTTTTTTCGCTTGCAGGAATGACTCTGCCAGTGCGGCGGATTCCTGATCATAATGGCGGATCATCTGTTCACGGTTCACGCTTACTCCCAGGTCGGCGATTGCCAATGCCCGTATCATCGCCAGGACAGCCTGCTCGTTGCCGCCCCATAGTTTGGTCATCATGGTGAACGACGTGCGGATAATGATGTCTGTAATGACATCGGGAGTTTTTACGGGATCGATATCCGTATTGAAACGGATGTCGAGGTCTCCATACTGGAGTACTTCAAGGATCTTTTTCATAGCAGCACAAATCTATCAACACAGCAAATATACAATCCTGATACCCCCTTTGTCAAGTCTTTCTTTGAGAAAATGCAGCCTTTGTGGGCAAGGTCAGATTTGATGCTTGACACCTTGCCCAGGCCGATGTCGGTAGACATGATTTTGGCTGAAAAAAGGTGGGCAAGGTCTCCAATGTGAAATCGGACCTTGCCCATAGGTGAGCCGGCAGGGTGGTTATTCCTGCTCCCAGGCTTCGGCGATGTCGGTTTTCCAGGCCCAGCCGCGGGATCCGTATATGTCGGCCATGTGCCTGAGGCGGGGAAGATACGCGCCGATGTCATGCTGCGCGGGGTCTGACCACTGGAGTTCGCTCAGGGTGGAAAGCCTGGGCAGTAATCTCCACTCCAGACTGTCGGTCTCCGAGACCCTTTCGGTCCAGATGCAGGCTTCGACGCCCAGGATATGCCGTTGCCCGGCCTCGGACAGGCCTTCGGGCCTGACCGGCAGGTCGTAGACCCTGCGGATACTCTCAATGCCGGTGATCCGGTTTACTGCGGCGTTGCTGAAATAACAGTAGTCGACAGGGCAGAGGATGGCGTCGTAACCTTCCCGGACGGCTATCTCAGTTGAGGCGGTACGCATCCATCCGGCGATGACCGTCTGTTTCGACGGCTCTCCCACGACTTTGTCGCCCCAGTCGCATAGGACGTCGTTCCAGCAAATCATACGGCGTCCGTGTTCCGCCAGAAAGGCTTCCAGCTGAGAGCTGAACCATGACTGGAGCAGTTCCTCCCTGGTCTTGCTGCCGCTGGCTTTCAGCCCCAGTTCCCTGATTTTCCGCTGGCAGTCGGGACACTTTTCCCACCGCACCTTCGGGCATTCATCCCCGCCCAGGTGGATGTACTCAGACGGAAAAATATCCATCACTTCAGTCAGGACCTCCTTCACGAAATCCATTACCTCATCTTTTCCGACGCAGAGCACATCGTCCAGTACCCCGTAGCGGGTGGCAACCTCATAGGGGCCGCCGGTGCATCCCAGTTCAGGATAAGCGGCCAGTGCCGCCTGGG
Organism: Bacteroidales bacterium; assembly: GCA_017430365.1. Classification (GTDB taxonomy): domain Bacteria; phylum Bacteroidota; class Bacteroidia; order Bacteroidales; family UBA932; genus Cacconaster. The sequence continues at coordinate 276,142 of JAFRNC010000009.1, forward strand.
TATGTCCTGGCAGGTCTATTTCTGGAATGACCGTTATGCCGCGTCCGGCCGCGTAGCGGACTATCTCACGGGCTTCTTCCTGGGTGTAGAATCCGCTTACCGGTATGCCGTCGAGTTTGTCAGTCTGCGGATCCCTGGTCCCGGGACGGCTGGAACCGATTTCCGTCAGCTTTGGATACTTTTTTATCTCCAGCCTCCATCCCTGGTCTTCGGTCAGATGCCAGTGGAAGTAGTTGAGGTTGTGCAGGGCAAGGATATCGATGAGTTCCTTGATGTAGGAGACTGAAAAGAAATGACGGCCGCAGTCGAGCATGAAAGCCCTGTAGGGAAACTCGGGATAGTCGTACACGGTGGCGGCGGGAAGGGCGAAACGGCATGCTTCCGGCCGTTCCACGACTGGTAAGGCTTTGCAAAGCGTCTGTATGCCGTGCAACACGCCCTTGACACTGCCGCCGCTGACTGTAATGCCGCCGGCATCACATCCGATGCGGTATGACTCTTCCTGCTGGAATCCCTCCAGACCCGTGTCCGGTGCTGAGTCCAGGGACAGGAGAATGAAGTTCTTCCGGGGGCGGTTGTCCGAAATGCGCAGGCTGAGACCTGTGGCCTCTTCCAGCCCTTCGGCAAGCAGTCCGGCCGCATCCCGGAGGGAAACATCGGAAAAGGAAATGACAGTGCTGCGGGACAGTATGAAAGGATCCTCCCCGATTCCGCCCGCCGCCACGTTACGCGGCAGCGGGCTTACGAGGGTGAAGTCACCCGATACGATCTCTTTTTGGGAACATCCGGGCAGCAGGAAAAAGGCCAGTATGACTGGCAGCAGGCGTCGGAAAATCATCCCGGGAGACTATTTCGCGGCAGGCTTTACGTAGCGGTCGCCGGTCTGAGCCTTGACGGCTTCAATGAAGGCGGGAGCGTATGCGGGCGGCGTGCTGCGGCCACGGACGAAGACGCCGTTCTCGCTGGGCAGCATCGTCTGGTCGTTGTGCTTGACTATGAGGAATTTTGCCAGCTTGTCCCAGCGCTTCATCATCTTGTCGGTGTAGGATTCGGTCTTGGCGGTCAGGAAGGAAGCCCTCTCGCCGGGGGTCATCTTGGCAGCCTGCTCCTCCACCTCTTTCTGGTCTTCGGCGTAGAAGTCTTCGAGTTCATTCTGTGCGTCGCGGAGGTCGCCGATCATCGCGCTCCAGCGCGGATAGACCATGTTGGCCACGAAATTGTTCATCCAGAATGCGCTTTCAGTGCTGAATTCCCGGATGTCGTTGTTCTCGCGGCGGAAAGGCTCAGGTACGCGGGTGATGCCGCAATAGACGGGGACATAGGCGACCATTGTAGCATCGTCCATATTGAAATAGGTGACTCCGCCCACTGCGTCGGGCAGCCAGGAACGCATCTGGCAGACCATGGTCATGCCGCTCTGCTGGCAGCCGATGGGACGTTCGCGGAACATGGCGGTGCTGTCGCTGCTGAAATAATTGACCGGCTGGTTGCGGTAAGGGGAGGCCCAGGGACCGGCGCTCACGTCGGCGGTCATGTCGAGGGCGGTGCCTTCGTAATGGTCGCGCATGTCGTTCATGAGTTCACGGACCGAGATGGGAGCCTTGGGCTTGATCCAGAGCGGCAGATGGTCGCATACGTCGGTATTGCCGTTGATGAAGGGGAGATACGAATCCATCTCCGCGGTGTCGTAGTGGTGGCGGAAGAAACTCCAGACACGTGCCTCGCAGTAGCGGATTGCGCTGAAGTCGAGCGGGCCGTAGGCTTCGCGGAAGCTGAAGTCGGCGTCGCTGCCGTTGTAGAGCCCAAGCTCGCGTGCCAGGGAGATGACATCCTTGGAGTACATGCACACTCCCTCGATCTCGCAGTAGGGCTTTTTCTTGTCCACTTTCTTGACCTGGGGGAACTGGCGGATGCGGCTGGCGTTGGCGTAGGCGCAGACACAGTCGTCGGGTACGCGGAGAGCCACCCATACGGCGCCCTTGCGACCGGGACCCTTTCCGACGATCTCCATGATCCATGCCTCATCCTTGTCGCAGACGGCGAAGGATTCTCCTGAGCTGCCGTAGCCGTATTCCGATACGAGCTCGTTGATCACGGCAATCGCTTCACGGGCGGTGGTGCTGCGCTGCAGGGCCATATGCATCAGCGTGAAATAGTCGAAATAGCCTTCGCGGTTGACGAGTTCATTCCGCCCGCCCCAGGTGGTTTCGACGATTGATACCTGGTTCTCGTTCATAAGACCCACGACGCCGTAGGTATAGGGGGCTTCACGGACGAGCCTTTGAGCGGCCTGGGGTCCCCGGCTCCGCAATGCGATCATGTCGCCGTCGGCATGGCGGCCGGGTGCTGAGAATTCAAGTGGCATGAGGAAGCCGAAGCTGTCGCAGTTGTAGGTGCACATGACGCTTCCGTCGGCGGAAGCCTTCTTTCCGACAATCAGGTTCGTACAGGCGAACGAGGCCACCGCTGAGCAGAGCAGGATGACCGAAAGGACGAGTTTCTTCATGGGGTATCTGGTTAGATGATTCTAAGTCAGGAGAGATGCGAGTTCTTCCCTGGCCACTGTCTTTTGCTCTCCCGAGGCCAGGTTCTTGATGGTGACATTACCTTCGGCCGCCTCGCGGTCGCCGACGATGGCGAGGTAGGGGATGCCCTTGCGGTCGGCATACTCGAACTGTTTCTTGAGTTTCGCCTGGTCGGGATAGATTTCGCACGGGATGCCGGACGCCCTGAGGGCGGCGGCGACAGAAATGGCGTAGGCGGCTTCCTTTTCGCCCATGTTGGTGAAGAGGACGGTGGCCGATGCGGTCGCGTTCCCGGGGAACAGGTCCAGTCCGGCGAGTACATCGTAGATGCGGTCGGCACCGAAGCTGATGCCCACACCCGACATTCCCGGGAGTCCGAAGATGCCTGTCAGGTCGTCGTAGCGTCCTCCGCCGCATATGCTTCCGATAGCGAAATCGAGAGCCTTGACTTCGAAAATGGCACCTGTGTAATAGTTGAGGCCGCGGGCGAGCGAGAGGTCGAGTTCCACGGGCTGCGTTATGCCCGCTCCGGCGATGAGGGAGAAAAGGGTTGACACCTCTTCCAGACCTTTCATGCCGGTTTCGGAAGCTGAGAGAAGCTCCTTCATCCTCGCTATTTTCTCTTCCGTGGTGCCGGAGAGGGTGAGCACGGGTTCGATGACAGCCACCGCTTCTTCGGAAAGACCTTTCTCGAAGAGTTCCTGCTTGACGGCGTCAAGACCTATCTTGTCGATTTTGTCGATGGCCACGGTGATGTCGACCAGTTTGTCGGGCTGTCCGGAAACTTCCGCCAGGCCGGCGAGGATCTTCCTGTTGTTGATCTTGATACAAACCCTGATTCCCATCTGCCCGAAGACATCGTCCACGATCTGGACCAGTTCCAGTTCGTTCAGCAGCGATTTGCTGCCGATCACGTCCACGTCGCACTGGTAGAATTCGCGGTAGCGGCCCTTCTGCGGCCGGTCGGCGCGCCAGACTGGCTGGATCTGGTATCTCTTGAAAGGGAAGGATATCTCGTTCTGGTGCTGGACGACATAGCGGGCGAAAGGGACGGTGAGGTCGTAGCGCAGGCCCTTTTCCGGGGCGAGGGAGGCCTTCTCCCCGCTGTTCTGGATGCGGAAGAGCAGTTTGTCCCCCTCTTCTCCGTACTTGCCGAGCAATGTACTGAGATTCTCCATCGAGGGCGTCTCGATGCACTGATATCCGAATTTGCGGAAAACTCCCTTGACTGTGTTGAATATATAATTGCGCCCGGTCATCTCGACCGGTCCGAAGTCTCTGGTACCTTTGGGAATCGACGGTTTCTGTGCCATTTTGAATCACTGCATTTAACTTACAAAGATAACAAAAAACGTTTTTTTTGTTCAACGAGAGGGTATTGTTGTTACTTTTGCGCCAATAATAACCTATTTAATCCTTAATAAAATGAAAAAGATTATTCTGATGTCTGTTATCGCTTGCATGGGCCTGTTCGCAGTTTCCTGCAAGAATCAGCCTAAAGAGGAACCCGCTCCGGCTAAGGAAGCCGTCGAGGAGGTTGTCGAGGCTGCCACCGAAGTTTCCGAAGATGCCGCAAAGACCGTCAATGACGCCCTCAAGGACGCCGGCGAAGCCGTGAAGGAAGCTGGTGAGGCTGTAAAGGACGCTGCCGAGAAGGCCGCCGAAGAGATCAAGAAGGACTAAGCTTCAGAATCCCGCAGCAAAAAAAAAGCGACTGATGATCTTCAGCCGCTATTTTTTTGTCAGTATCAGTAGATTATGATATCCGGCATTTCACCGTCATCCTGGCCCGGTGAGGCGGAACTGATGGTGGTGGGATGCTTCTCCTTGTAGTAGGAATAACGCTGGTATGTCACGTCCCCGACCTGGAGGGTGTTGTCATCCTTGAAAGAAATGGGCTTGCTGTCATAAGCCCCGGAGCCTCTCTGGGTGTCGGGATTTATTTTCTCCAGATACAGGTTGCCCTCCTTGACGTAGAAATTCAGGTTCGTACTGGTCCTGTAATTCTGGTTGAGGTAATAATACTTGAAGGATTCCTTCTTCTTGTCGAATGAGAGGGCGGGGTAGTTGTATGTCTGGATATAACTCAGTGTAGGGTTGCTCTTGTGCTTGAATTCCACGGTGATGTTCCCGTAAGGATTGACGTCGGCGTCCCATTTCGCGAAAAACGGATCGTTGTCGACAGACCCCTTTGCATGTACCGGCCACCAGTCATCGTACAGATTCTTGGTCAGCCTAGAATCCTCGCTGCAGGCGGAAATCATCAGCCCGGTCAGGATTATCATAAAAAGATGGAGTAGACGCTTCATGACGGTTTTATTGAGGTTTATTTTTGCAAATATAAAAAAAATGTCAATCTTTGCGAAAGCCAATTCTTTCAAGCCATGAAAAGAATACATTTACCACTTCTTCCTTTCCTCTCGCTGGTATTACTGCCCGTCATCTTTTCATGCGGCCCCGCCCGCATGACACCCGCCGCTACCGGTGACCAGGCCGTTGAGATGGGTTACGGTACGGTAAGCCGGGACAACGTCAATTATTCCGTATCATCACTGAGGCCGGAAGAAGAGGAGATGTCGGTTTACAACAACATGTATGATTATATCCGCGGCCGCGTACCGGGAGTGGAGGTCTCTCCCAACAACCAGATACACATCCGCGGAGTCAATTCCATAAATGCCGGCACCGCCCCCCTTGTAATCGTCGATGGAGTCGAATCGGACCTGGGTTCGATCAATCCGAGGGACGTCTATTCAGTGGATGTCCTCAAGGACGCATCTTCTTCGATATACGGAGTGCGCGGGGCAAACGGCGTTATCATCATAACCACCAAGTCGGCCCGTACCATGATCGAGCAGCAGGAGAAGGCCAAGCGTGAGGCCAAGGAGAGGGAAAGGGCGCAAAGGAAAGCCGAAAGGGAGGCTAAGAAGAAAAAGTAATGAAAGAAAGCAGATTGAACCGTATCTGCGCGTCGTATACCCTTGCCGACGAAGTAAAGGCGCAAGGTATCTATCCGTATTACCGCCCCATTGAATCCGGACAGGATCCGGTGGTGAAGATGAACGGGCGGAACGTGCTCATGTTCGGTTCCAATTCCTATCTGGGGCTGTCTGACGATCCCCGTCTGAAAGAGGCCGCAATCGAGGCCATACGAAAATACGGCACAAGCTGTTCCGGTTCCCGTTTCCTCAACGGAACCCTTGACATCCATCTGGCCCTCGAGGAGAAACTGGCCCGCCTGGTCGGAAAGGAAGAGGCGGTAACCTACAGCACCGGTTTCCAGGTCAATCTCGGAGTGGTTTCATCCCTGGGATTCCGCGACGGATATATATTTCTCGACGCTCTCGACCACGCGTGTATCATTGACGGAAGCCGTCTTTCGTACAGCCGCGTGCTCAAATTCCCGCACAATGACACGGCTGCCCTGGAGAAGCGTCTGGCGCTTGCTCCCATAGATGCTCCCAAGCTTATAGTCGTGGACGGCATATATTCCATGGAGGGCGACCTGGCCCCGCTGCCGGCCTTGGTGGAACTCTGCCGCAAATACGATGCTTCACTGATGGTCGACGATGCACACGGACTCGGCGTGGTGGGCGAATGCGGCAGGGGAACGGCCAACCACTTCGGGCTGACCGACAGCGTAGACCTCATAATGGGCACTTTCTCGAAGTCATTCGGTTCGCTCGGCGGATTCATCGCCGGCGACCATGAGGTCCTGAACTTCCTGAAACACAATTCCCGCACCCTGATATTCAGCGCCAGCATGCCTCCGGCCAACGTGGCCGCGGTCAGCCGCGCGATCGACATAATGCTTTCCGAGCCGGAACGCATAGAACACCTGTGGGAACTGACCAGGCACGCACATGCTGAATTCAAGTCCCGCGGTTTCGATATCGGCCATACCGAATCGCCTATCATCCCCCTCTTCGTGCGCGATTTCAACAAGTGCCTCAAGGCTGTGAAGATGGCACTTGACGAGGGCGTATTCATCACTCCGGTCGTTCCTCCGGCAGTTCCGGAAGATTCCGTCATCGTGCGTTTCGCATTGATGGCGACACATACCATGGAGCAGCTCGACGAAGCCATTGACAAGCTTACCTCCATTTTCAGGAAACTCGAAATTATTCCTTAATAATGACACGCTCCTTCATTCTCCGGGCCATCCTTGCAGTCACCGTGCTGTTGTCCGCTTCAGGATGCGCCAAGACACCTTCTTCCACTGTCTCCAAGGGTGATCCGCTCATCGCCGGCGCAGTCGCGCAAGTCAGCGAGGACAGCATCAGGACCTGGATATCGGAACTGGTCGCTTTCCACACGCGTCACAGCCTCAGTTCCCAGGACGATTCGGAAAAGGGTATCGGGGCGGCAGTCCGTTACATCACCGGACGGTGCGGCACGTGGGCCGAAGCCTCCGAAGGAGTACGCCCTGAACCGCAGATTGAAGTCGTCCGTTTTACGGCGGGTGAAAACGGAGGCCGTTACGACCGCGTCCTTTCTATACCGGAAATCATGGTTACACTGCCCGGAACGAAAGGTGACAAGGAAATACTGCTCTCCGCGCACATCGACACCCGCGTGGCGGACGTCATGGATTCTACATCATTCGCTCCCGGGGCGAACGACGACGGAAGCGGTCTGGCCTGCCTTCTGGAGGTCGTCCGCATCCTTTCCCGCATTCCCCTGGAGCAGACCGTGAAGTGCCTCTTCGTTTCCAGTGAGGAGCAGGGGCTCGACGGTTCCAGGTTCATGGCCGGCAAGGCGAAAGCCGAAGGGTGGCCGATAATAGCGATGATAAACAACGACATGATAGGCAACTCCGAGGCGAGCGGCACCGGCCTTAAGGAAGACCATAAGGTGCGCCTCTTCTCCGAGAGTACGCGCGGCGAGGACAGCGATCCGCGCCAGCTGGCACGTTATGTCAGGGAAACGGCAGAGACATACGTCCCCGGTCAGGAGGTCAAGATCATCTACAGGAACGACCGTTACCGCCGCAGCGGTGACCACACCCCTTTCCTGAGGGAGGGATTCACCGCGGTCAGGATGAGCGAGTATTGCGAGAATTATGACCGCACCCACCAGGATGTCCGTACCGAGAACGGCATCGCTTACGGCGACATGATCACCGGAGTCGACATCCCGTACCTTGCCCGCAACATCAGGATCAACCTCGCAACGGTCATGAACCTTGCCCAGGCGCCGGAGCGTCCGGCCGGAGCGAAGATAGCCAACGCCGGCGAGCTTGCGAACAATACGGTAATATCATGGGACGCCGAGGCCGGAATGTCGTATCAGGTCCTGTACCGTGAAACTGACCAGCCGGTCTGGCAGATCCTCGAGACTCTGCCCGGTTCGGATTCCCCGCAGGACTCATTCTCCTGCCCTCTCAGCAAGGACAACTATTTCTTCGCCGTCAGGAGCCTCTCTCCGGCCGGCAATCCCAGCCTCCCTTCTGTCGCCAGATAGTCCTGTCCGCCATGGCCTCGTCCGCCAAGGATATACGCAAGTACGGGACCTGCTTTTTCGAGCAGTACGCGCAGATATCGCTCTCTGAACTGCTGGGAGGCGGATATGAAACCCTCGTGAACAGGGACAGGCCTGACCTCCAGACCCCGGACGGCAGTTCCATAGGCATAGAGGTGACCAGGGCTATGGAAGAGAACAAGGCTTCTGCGCAGGCCATGCTGAAGGATGTGGCCGGGCTGACCAGGCCTCCCCGCGTCGCTGAGATAGACAGCATTCTGGAGTACGGCTACTCCTACGGCCTGACCCGCGGGCGCATCGTGGGCTCCAGGGAACTGCCTTACTGGGAGATGGCCCTGCCGCTTCGCAGGATCCTGGTAAGCAAGGTTGCAAAGGTGGGGAACGGTTTCTACGGACGTTTCGACCGGATGGGCCTTTTCGTTTTCTGCAAGGACGACCTTCATGAGGCGGACGCCGTCAAGGCGATGAATTATACCATCGGTCTGCAGAAACTTCTCGAAATCCGTTACAATCTGCTGTTCCTGGCTGATATCGACGACCTGTTCGTATGCAATCTGGATGAGGGGCTTAAAACGGACTCACGCCTCTCCCGCTTCCATATTACCCAGGACCAGAGGAAATCATTCTATCTGGAGGCCGTAAGGAGACAACTCGGTTGATGGCCGGTGCGGGCCCGGCCGGATGGCTCAGCGCGAAAAGCGTTTCCGGAAGTCATCGCGGTAGGATTCCCCCAGCGGGAGGCTTGTCCCGTCGCTGAGGGTGACGGTATTCCGCCGTGCCTCCTGAACCCTGTCCAGCGGGACTATATAGGACTTGTGGATGCGGAGGAATCTGTCTTGAGGCAGTTCCTCCGCCATCTTTTTCATCCGGTACAGTACGACCAGCGGGGCGTTTTCCCCTTCCAGATGTATTTTGAGGTATTCTCCCATGCCTTCTATGAAGCGGATGCGGCGGGTGTCGAGCCGGAGGCTCCGGTGGGGGGTGTCGATCTGGATAATGCCGTCGTCCTGCGACCGGCCTGCCCGGCGCGCGGAAAGCCTTTCCTGCAGTTTGGAGACGGCCTGCTGGAATTCGGCCAGGCTGAATGGCTTGAGCAGGTAATCCACGGCATTCACGCGGAATCCCTCCACTGCATATTCCGAGTAAGCCGTCGTGAAAATCACAAGCGGCGGTTCCTTGAGCGACCGAACGAACTCCATCCCGCTCATGTCTGGCATGTTGATGTCGATCAGCATAGCGTCGGCCTGCCCGAGCCAGGGCTCCGCTTCCGCCGCGCTGCGGCACGAGGCCAGCAGTTCGATGCCGGGCGTTTTCCCGATATACACTTCCAGCAGGCGGAGCGCGAGTGGTTCATCGTCTATGGCAAGTACCTTGATCATGCGGTGAAAACGTTACTGGAAGGTTTGGAGGGGATGTCGAGGAGGATATCGTATAATCCGGCTTCTTCTTCGATGTCGAGCCGGTAGTCGGTGTCATAGAGCAGGGACAGGCGTTTCCGTATGTTGTCCAGGCCGAGACCGTGCCCTTCGTCCTGCCGTTCGGGGTGCATGGTGTTGATGCAGTGGAAAGTAACCCTCCCGCCGTCAGTGTATACGGCCAGCTTGACGAACGATTCCCCGGTGTAGCTGATGCCGTGCTTGAAGGCGTTCTCGGCGAAAGATGCCATCAGAAGCGGCGGCACTACGGCGTCGCCGGCCTCTTTCGGGAAATCGGCCTCGATGCATATGTCTTCAGGATAGCGCAGGCGCATGAGGGAAAGATAATGCCTCATGAAATCGAGTTCGCGGGAAAGGGGGATAGTCGGTTCGCTGCCCCCGTACAGTACGATGCGCATCAGTTTCGAGAACTCGCTGACCGCTTCCGTCGCCTTGTCCGGATCGGTAAGGATGAGCGACTGGATGTTGTTGAGCGTGTTCATGAAAAAGTGCGGATTGATCTGGTAGCGGAGGGCTTCAATCTGCTGCCTGAGGCTGACGGTTTCAAGTTCCTTCAGCCTTTTTTCATCCTGGCGCATACGGCGGTAGGAGATGAGCCCCAGGTCGCCTCCGATCAGCAGGATGCCGATAGCCAGTTCCATCCATTCCGGACGGAGAGGGCCGCGGCTTTCCCTCTCGGGTGGCGGCCCCGGACGCTGCTGCGGACGGGGATGCAGGAAGAAGCACGACATGCCGAACAGGATGATGAGGAGAGCTGTTAACGCGGCGTACCATACTTTCTTGCGGCGCAGGAGCGGTGCCAGAAGGAAATGATGGATCCCCACCAGCAGCAGAAAAGGAATGATGATACCTGATACCGACAATCCCATGGCAGACGACTTTGCTCTGCAAAATTAAGGATAATTCCCATATCTGCCGGCGCGTTCGTTGAAGAAAAGCGGGCTTTCGTTGAATCGCCTCCGGACTGGCTGAATTCTTGAAACCCGGAAATCCGGACAATCAAAACAATACGATATATGAAACGATTTATTCTCTTTTTCCCGCTGGCAGCTGTCTTGGCTGCCGGGTGCATTGATTTCGACGGGGACGAAATACAGCCTGTCGACGATACTGTCATCAACGGGATTTCGGTTGATCCCGTCGACGAATCTACCTTCGACACGGAAATCGTCGCCGCTTCCACTGCGGCCGGGGTGACCTACGATTTCGGCGACGCAGATACCTCTGATGACAATATTGTCAATACTGTCTTCGACAGGGTTATTTCAATCGTTTTCGGGGGCAGTCAGGCAACAGTGACAGGTGACGAAAACGGCATCGTCACCGTGGACGGCAATCACGTTACGGTCAACAATACGACCAAGGAAGCAATCGTCTATAATCTGAGCGGAACGGCTTCCGACGGTTTCTTCAAACTCTACAGTTCGAAGAAGCAGGCCATCCGTCTGGCCGGCCTGGGATTGTCAAATCCGTCAGGTGCTGCAGTCAACAACCAGAGCAAGAAGCGCACCTTCGTCATCGTCGAGGGCTCCAACGCTCTGGCGGACGGCTCTTCCTACTCGTCGACCCCCGATGATGAAGATGAAAAGGCCGCCTTCTTCAGCGAAGGCCAGCTCATCTTCTGCGGAAGCGGCAGCCTTGTAGTCAAGGCCGGCGGAAAGGCAGGCATAACGAGCGACGATTATGTACGGTTCATGTCGAGCCCGACAGTCAAGGTCACTTCCAGTTCAGGCCACGCCGTCCGCGGCAAGGATGCAATCATAGTGACGGCCGGCTCCGTGACCGCGGCCACTTCCGCTTCGATGAAGAAGGGTTTCAGCTCCGATTCCCTGGTACGCTTCGAAGGAGGCAGGACGGCCATCAGCGTGACCGGCTCGGCTGCCTATGACAGCGACGACGGGGAATATACCGGCACGGCCGGCATCAAGGCTGACAAGCTCTTCGAGATGCTGGACGGCACGCTGGCCATCAGCAATACGGGAATAGGTGGAAAGGGCATAAGCGGAGATGCCGACGGCTATTTCAAGGGTGGAACGGTCACAGTGGTCACCACAGGCAACAATTATGGCCAGAGCAGCAGTGGATACGGTCCCGGCGGACGACCGGGCAGCGGCTCCTCCAGCGACAATTCGGTGTCGGCCAAAGGCATCAAATTCGACGGTAACCTGTATATCTCGGGCGGTAATGTCAGCGTAAGCTGCAAGTCGCACGAAGGCATAGAGTCGAAGGGAACGATGGAAATATCCGGCGGCGTGGTGTTCAGCCAGTCCGGTGACGACGCAGTCAACGCAGGCGGCAATCTGACGATTTCAGGCGGTTACGTATGCGCATGGTCTGCCGGCAACGACGGAATCGATGCGAACGGCAACTGTTACATCAAAGGCGGAGTGGTCTACGCCATCGGCTCCGGCGGCGCAGAGGTCGCCATCGACGCCAACACCGAAGAGGGCTTTAAACTATATGTGGAGGGAGGTACGCTCGTGGCAATCGGCGGCCTTGAAAGAGGCGCCGCCCTTTCCCAGGCCTGCTATTCTTCCAACACCTGGAGCAAGAATACCTGGTACGGCCTGACCGTCGGCAACTCCGTCTTCGCCTTCAAGACACCTTCCAGTGCCGGTGCATCGCTCGTCGTCTCGGGCAGTTCCAGCCCTGCGCTCAAATCCGGCGTCACTGTAAGCGGCGGGACGGAACTTTTCGGCGGCTATGCCGCGGCCGGCGCAACGTTGAGCGGCGGCTCTTCCGTCAAACTGAGCAGCTACAGCGCCGGTGGAGGCGGATTCGGCCCGAGGTAGGATAGTCAAAAAGAGGGTGACCGGAAGGCCACCCTCTCTGTTTAACAGGCAGTATACTGTCAGACGTCGGCGCGGGCCATGGCGTCCTTGTAATACTTCTGGTTGATGAAGACGTCCTGCTTGTAAGGATTGATGTGACGCTTCTTCGATACGGCGATGATATAGGCCAGTGCGATGACGTTGGTCACGAGGGCGAGGGCGCTGATGAAGATCATCATCGAAGGATTGGCTGCGACCACTGAAGGATCCACTGTCGTGCCCACGATGCCGTCAACGGCTGCCTGGCCGCCTGCGGCATAGAGTTTCTCAATGGTCCCGACACCTTCGGGGTACAGTACGGGAAGCGTGGCCCAAGAGAACCACTGCTGGCCGTTCTTGAAAGTCTCCTGGAAAAGAGGGAACACCTGGGCGAACATGCACCAGATGGCAAGGGTGTTGGCGCGGTTCTGGATCCAGCCGCCGCGGTTCCAGCAGAGGGCGGCCACGGTCGGCGCGAGAAGCAGGGCGATACCGCAGTACCATGAGTGCGTAGGCAGGCAGTTGTAGGTGTAGGCGAAGTTCCAGATGTCGTAGATCAGGATGTAGACCCAGGTCATGTCGGCCCATATCATATCCTTCTTGTCCTTGGAAGCATAGACCGACCACCAGGCCGTCATGCAGAAGATATTCAGCAGACCGGCGACGCCGTTCATTACATTGTGCCAGCCGCCATACTGCCATACGCCTTCGGAGGTAAGCCACCACTTGTTCCATCCCATGACTGCGGACTCGAAGTCGGAAACGCAGGCGATGAGGATGTTGATGGCCACGATGATGAAGGGGAAGGGTTTGAACCAGTGTTTTGCTCCGATGCCCCATTTGTATTTGATCATCATGAAGCCGATGCAGCCTGCGGTGGCTGCGTAGAGCTTGGCATAGTGGAACCAGCCCTGCATATAGACATGGGTCTGGTTTTCGAGCGCCCACTGCTTGCCGCTCCTGACGCCGATCCAGATGGCGAGGAAGTAAACGGTAAGGGCTAGCGGAATGGCCAGGAAGGTGATGATTCCGCCTGCTTTCGTGCGGCGGGCGAACTCATTGAAGAGGATCAGTCCCAGCAGGACTACCAGGAGCATGCCCCACTGTGCGAATGCATGCTCACCATAGACTTGGAAAAACATTGTTGTTGGTTTTAGTTATTGATAGTTGCAGTTTTCACTTTGCGGCGGTGCTCCACGAGAAGGGAATACCCGGCCCAGACCACGGTTAGGACCGCGGCCATGGGAACACCTACCGTGAGGATGTCTCCCCAGGAGAAGGCGGTAAGTTCTCCGTTGACGGCATGGTCCACCACCAGCATCAGGGAACCGCCCCAGAGCATTTTTTCGAGCGTAGGGAGATGGCGCATCAGCGGACGGGCCTTTTCGCTGCGGATTTTCTGATCATTGCTTTTGCGTATCGCGCTGACGACGACCGCTTCGGCCAGAGGGACTAAAAAACAAGACATATTCGTAGGATTTAAGTTACTTCTATTTCTTTTATTTCCACTTCGTTTCCACGAAGCAGCCAGGTGTTTTCACCGTGGCAGTGCGGGCAGGTCCGCCCGAAGCGGACCGTTTCGTATTCCTGGCGGCAGTCACCGCAGAAGGTGACCGCAGGGATGACATTGACCTTCAGTTCACAGCCTTTCAGCAGGTCTTCCTTGTCGGCGGCCCAGCGCCAGCAGTCGGAGAGCAGGTGCGGTACGACTGTCGATACCTCGCCGATGTTCATCACCACGCCGGATACATGTCCGACATGGTTTTCCTCGGCTGCCTTCCTGACATCCCGTATAATGTAGAATACTATGCCCAGTTCGTGCATGATGGGATGCCCGGCCGAGCCGGGCATGACATATGGTTATTTCTTTTTGAACAAGATTTTGCCCGTTCTCTTGAGCATGTAGGGAAGGATGGCGCTGAACTTGTCCTCGGACGTTACGAACCGGCTGGCTTCGGGATGCACCCGGTGCAGATGGATCGCATCGAAGCCGCACTTGGTCGTGCAGACGCCGCAGCCGATGCAGCGGTTCTCGTCCACTACCGAAGCGCCGCACTTGAGGCAGCGGGCAGTCTCTTTCCTTACCTGCTCTTCCGTCAGAGTGAGATGGTATTCGCGGAACGGATCCTTGCCCTCCGCTACGCCTTCCACCTGGCGCGAGCCGTTGTCGTACGATTCGACTACGATGTCGTTCTTGTTCAGTTCGATGAAGTCGCGGCGGTTGCGGCCGATGGTCATGTGGCCGTGCTGAGCGAAACGGTGCAGCGATTCGGCGGCTTCCTTTCCGGCGGCGATGGCATCGATGGCGAACTTGGGGCCGGTGAAGCAGTCACCTCCCGTGAAAATGTCGGGCTCGGCTGTCTGGTAGGTGAGTTTGTCCGCTACAGGATAGACGCCACGGAAGAATTCCACCTTCGTGTCCTTCAGCAGGTCTTTCAGGAGTACTGTCTGTCCTATGGCGAAGATCACGAGATCCGCATCGAGGGTGATGAGTTCGTTTTCGTCGTATTTGGGGGCGAAGCGGTGCTGTTCGTCGAAGACGGACGTGCACTTCTTGAAGACGATGCCGGAGACTTTCCCTTCGCCCAGCACTTCCTTCGGACCCCAGCCCGGATTGAGTACTACTCCGTCTTCACGCGCCTCGCGGCGCTCTTCGGGTGAAGCCGGCATAATGTCTTCGGTCTCGAGGGAAAGCATCGTGACGGAAGCCGCTCCGCTGCGTTTGGCGACGCGGGCGGCGTCTATGGCGACGTTGCCTCCGCCTACGACCACCACCTTGCCGGGCACGGGAACCTTTCCGGTGTTGGCTTCGCGGAGGAAATCGATGGCGGTGGTTGTGCCGGACAGGTTCTCGCCCGGGATTCCCGGAAGCCGTCCGCCCTGGCAGCCGATGGCCACATAGAAGCATTTGTAGCCCTGTTCGCGCAGCGAGGCGATGGTGACATCCTTGCCGACCTCGACGCCGGTACGGATCTCGAGTCCGATTTCACGCATGATATCGATCTCCGCGGCGATGACGTCTTTCTCCAGTTTGTAGGAAGGTATGCCGTAGCGGAGCATGCCGCCCGGCTCGGCGTTCTTTTCGAAGACCGTGGGCTTGTAGCCCATGGTGGCAAGGTAATAGGCGCAGCTCAGGCCGGCGGGGCCGCCGCCGATGATTGCGATCTTCTCCTCCCAGCGGTCCTGGACGTTGGAGCATATATTCACTTCCGGCACGAAACGGGTTTCGGCCTTGAGGTCCTGCTCCGCTATGAACTTCTTGACCGCGTCGATGGCGACGGCCTGGTCTACGGTTCCGCGGGTGCAGGCGTCCTCGCAGCGGCGGTTGCATACGCGTCCGCATACCGCCGGGAAAGGATTCTCCCGCTTTATGAGTTCCAGCGCTTCGGTGTATTTCCCTTCTGCGGCCTTCTTGAGATAGCCCTGCACGGCAATATGGGCGGGGCACGCCGTCTTGCACGGCGACGTTCCGGTCGGGTAGCAGTTGATGCGGTTGCGGTCCCTGTAATCCTCGTTCCATTTGTGGGGACCCCATTTCGATGCGTCGGGCAGTTCTTGTTTGGGATATGCGACCGGGCCCTGTGAGGTGCAGAGTTTCTGGCCGAGCTTCACGGCGCCGGCCGGGCAATACTCCACGCAGCGGCCGCAGGCCACGCAGCTTTCCGCATCGACCTTCGCGACATATGCGCTGCGGGAGAGGTTCGGCGTATTGAAGAGCTGTGAAGTGCGGAGGGCGTTGCAAATCTTTACGTTGCAGTTGCATATGGCGAAGATCTTGCCTTCACCGTCGATGTTGGTCACCTGGTGGACGAAACCGTGATCCTCGGCTTTCTTGAGGATGGCGATGGCCTCGTCGTAGGTGATGTAGTGGCCGCGCCCGGTTTCGGCAAGGTAGTCGGCCATGTCGCCCACGCCGATGCACCAGTCGCGGTAATCGTCCGCGCAGCCCTCGTCAAGTTTCTTGCGTCCGTAGCGGCATGAACATATGCCCACGCCCAGATGTCCCTCGTAGCGTTTCAGCCAGTAGGAGATATGCTCGATGTCTACTGACTGGTTTTCCATCGAGATGGCTTTTTCCACCGGTATGACATGCATGCCAATGCCTGCGCCGCCCATGGGAATGCTGGGAGTGATCTTCTCGAGCGGGAGGAATGTCATCCGTTCGAAGAACATGGCCAGCTCGGGATGCTTGTCCATGAGGTCGGTGTTCATATTGGTATACTCGGCCGATCCCGGGACGAACATCGGCACCCAGTAGATGCGGTCTTCGCGCTTATATGAGGTGCCGGGAATGGGGCCGTCCTTCGTATACTTGTCGCCGTAGTCGTATTCCAGCATCCCGAAATAGGAGAGTTTGTCGAGAAGTTCGTCGAATGTCTTGTCGTCGGGCGTGTAGTGCTTTTGGGCGTTCCATTCGTGAAGCAGTGCATAGGTGCGGTGCTCGCGGACCTTCAGGAAGTTGCCGGGGAGCATGTCGAGAAGCAGGTCCAGTGACGCTTCGCGGGTTACGGCGTCCATCTCGTCCTCGAAGATGCAGGCCAGACCCCAGTATTCCGGGGCGTCCGTGGTCATCTTGATTTTTCCGGGAACCCGGTCCGTGACATGGCGGACGAATTTCAGGAGCTTCGGATTGGGGTTCTTGTCACCCTTGTGCTTGGGGACGAATTTGGTTGACATTTCAGGCATATGGCAGGGGCTTTTTATTTTTTCCAGTTTTCAACTTCGGTGAGCAGCCAGTCTGCGAAGGCATCCACTCCTTCGCCCGTCTTGGCGCAGATGGGAATTACCCTGGCTTTCGGGTTGCGCATACGGACATATCCGGTACATTTCTCCAGGTCGAAGTCGAAGTAGGGCATTACGTCCGTTTTGTTGACCAGGACAAGATCGCACACTGAGAACATCAGCGGATACTTCAAGGGCTTGTCGTCTCCTTCAGGGACGGAAAGGATCATCGCGTTGCGGCAGCTGCCGGTGTCGAATTCCGCCGGGCATACGAGATTGCCCACGTTCTCGAGTATGACCAGGTCAACCCCTTCCATCGGCAGGTTGTCGAGTCCCTGCCGCGTCATTTCCGCGTCAAGATGGCACATTCCTCCGGTGTGCAGCTGTATCGACTCTATACCGGTCGCTTCCCTGATCTTGACCGCATCGACGTCGCTGTCGATGTCGGCCTCCATCACCGCGACACGTAATTTGTCCTTGATGAGATTGATCGTCCTTATGAGCGTCGTGGTCTTGCCGCTGCCGGGAGAAGACATCAGGTTGAGGAGATACACCCCTTTTTCCTTCAGCTCTTTCCTGAGATTGCCGGCATCGATGTCGTTGTCGGCAAAAACGCTCTTTTTGATTTCGATTACCTTTACTTCGTCCATACGGGTGGATTGGTTACAATTTTGTCCGATGTAATCCGTAAAGATAATAAAAATCAAGGAATAATCAATATACAAAATCTGCGTCCGCCATCCGGGATTGTTTTTGTATCTTTGCCTCCGGGTCGCCCTGGATTCCCTATGAAACGGTTTTTATACATCCTTTCAGCTTTCGTACTTATTCTGTCAATCATCGGCTGCCGGTCGAAGGAAGACAGGGCAAACGCAAGAGTCATGGCCAACAAAGAACGTATCATCGAAATACTCCGTTCCACCGGGCGCCCAGGGATTGATACGGTCATAAGTCACCTCGAAGCATCGGACTTCTTCACCCGGCCGGGAGGAGGTCACCACACAGAGCCCGGCGGACTGGCTCAGCACTCCCTGGAAGTTTACAGGATAATGAGACTCATAGCCTGGTTCCAGCCTTCCGACCGCATTGCCGTCACGGCCCTTCTCCACGATATGGGCAAAATCGAAAATGGCGGGTGGCATCCCTGGTTATCGGTCAAACTCCTTGGAGAATGGGGGTTTGAACTTTCTGAAGAAGAGTATATCGTAATTCTCAGGCATCATAGGAATCAGTTGCACTATTTTCGTTCTCCGTTGCGCCGTGCCCTCTCAGCCGCGGATGCTATCAGTACGGGATGGTGGAAACTGTGGCATCGCGCTTCATAATCTCAAAATGTTTTGTTAAATTTGCCTTGTTGTACTTCCATTGCCAATAACCATGAACGTAAAAGAACCCTTTGTCATCACCATCAGCCGCGAGGCGGGCTCGGGAGGCCATACCGTAGGCGGCATCCTGGCTCAGAAACTTAATGTCCGTTATTGCGACAAACAGTTGCTGGAGTCGCTGAAGAGGCAGTTTAACTTAAGCGCCAGCGGCATTGAGAAGTTGAAAGGGATGAAGAAGAACTGGCTTGCCGACTTCCTCGGCCGCGTGGCTCCGATGCCTTCTGCGCAGGCGCTTGACCTTGATCCCAGGTACACGAGCGAGTTCCGGATAGATGTCACGACTGACGATGTCTTCCAGGCGGAGGTGGAGATTCTGAAAGGTTTCGCCGACATGGGCTCCTGCGTCATAGCCGGCCGCTCGGGCTTCTTCGTCCTCAGGGACCACCCCAATAAACTGAGCGTTTTCATTACTGCATCCATGCCCTGCAGGCTGGAGAGGATAATGAAAAAACAGAACCTGTCGGAGGAGAGCGCCATGGCGGTTCTGAAGAGACTTGACCAGGCCCGTGAGAACTATATTCAGCGTTATGCCGGCGTAAGCCGCTATGATGTCAGGAACTACGACCTGGCCCTGACTGCCGACGGCCATACCGAGGAGGAACTGGCCGATATCATCCTCTCCTACATCAATTGCTGAGCCCTGCTGTCTCTACAATGACAGCGTGACGGTGACATCACCGCCGCCGGCTTTCAGGAAAGATTTCAATTCATCAAGTGTGGAGAATCCGATCTTTCCTAGACGGGTGTAGCTCCAGGAGTTGCTGCCATAGAACAGCACGATCTGGTTGCCGCTGTAGAGGATGACGTCTCCTGCATGAGTGGTTATCTGGGAGTCGCTTGCCGGAAGCGACCTTCCCAGGGCGCCCACTTTCTCGAATCCGCCGTAATCCCTTGCCGTATAAGTGATGGAGGCCTTCCTGAGCGCTTCTACGAGTGCCCGGGTGGCGGTATTGTCTTCTATGTTCACGGGAAGCGTGGTCCCGGAGATTGAGATATTTATCTGTGCAGGCATCGGGATTTCCTTTTCGGGCTGCTCTTCCTGTTTGTTTTCCGGTTCCAGTGTCCCGGCGCAGGAGAGCAAAGTCAGGAGCAGTAACCCCGCTCCCAACTTTGCCGGTATTCTGAAAAACATATTGTCGGTTTTACCTTATTTCAGGTTGATGCTGAAGAAAGCTTCCAACTTGTCGTAAGGGATTACACCCGCCACGTCATCATAGAGGTCCACATGGGAGGCACCGGGGATGATCATGAGTTCCTTGTTGTTTCCGGTAAGAAGGCCGAAGGCATATTCGCTGAAATAGCGGCTGTGGGCTTTCTCTCCGTGGATGAGGAGCACTGGATTCTCTATTTCACCTGCCCATGCCAGCAGAGGCTGGTTGAGGAAACTCTGGCATCCGATGACATTCCAGCCGTCATTTGAGTTGCCGCTGCGCTCGTGATAGCCGCGGGAGGTCTTGTAGTATGCGTGATAATCTTTGACGAACCAGGGGGCGTCGTCCGGGAGCGGGTCGATGACACCGCTCGCGCGCTTGTAGGTGCCGGTTCTGTAGTCTTCAGTGCGCTGGGCGGCGATGGCCTTGCGCTTTTCCATCCGCTGGGCGGGCGTATCCTCGCTGGCGAAATAGCCTTCCACATTGACTTTGCTCATGTCGTACATCGTGGAGGCGACGGTAGCCTTGATGCGGGGATCGAGGGCGGCCGCGTTGATTGCCATACCGCCGAATCCGCAGATGCCTATGATGCCTATACGGTCGGGATCGACGAGCTCGCAGTTGGAGAGGAAGTCGACTGCGGCCAGGAAATCCTCGGTGTTGATGTCGGGGGATGCCATCCTGCGGGGTTCTCCGCCTGATTCACCGGTGTACGAGGGGTCGAAAGCTATGGTCAGGAAACCGCGCTCCGCCATGTGCTGGGCATACAGGCCGGAGGATTGCTCCTTCACTGCACCGAAGGGGCCGGAGACTGCGATGGCGGGAAGCTTCCCTTCCGCGGCCTTTGGCACATACATGTCTGCAGCCAGTTCGATTCCGTAGCGGTTGTGGAAGGTGACTTTGCTGTGATTCACCAGTTCGGATTTCGGGAAGGTCTTGTCCCACTCCCGTGTAAGGGTAAGCGTACTCATATTGTCGTTTGTGTTTGATTTGCATGCGGACAGCATCAGTGCTGCAATGGTGACTGCGAGGATTCGTTTCATCGTTCAAATCTTTTTGCAAAGGTATGCGGTTCCATGGAGAATAATGAACCGATTTTTGCCGGATTGATACCAATATCGCAGATTTTTGGATTATTTTGCCGAAATTAATACCTTTACCTGCGTTATGAAGAACGTCTTGCAGATTACTGACCCGAATGTATATGCCCGATACCTGAATGCACCGGTCCTGCATCCGCTGGTTAGTATCATCCATTACGACGAGGTATCGCCCATCCATACCAGCCTGAACCGGTATGGGGTGTACGGTTTGTTCATACAGCGTAATTTTCCGAGCAATCTTATTTACGGGATGAAGATGTTCGAGCCCTCGGAGGGTTCCATAATCGCCGTAGAACCCGGCCAGATAGGCGGCAAGGAGGATAACGGGGAGCAACTGGACATCAGCGGCTGGGTTTTGCTGTTCTCGCCGGAACTCCTGCGCGGAACCGACCTGGAGGCCCGCATGAAGGACTATCGTTTCTTCTCCTACTTCGCTACGGAAACATTGAAGATGGAACCCTCTGAATGGGGACGGATAGCGCAGATGCTTACCCAGATGCGGCATGAACTGCAGGAGAATGCCGACTCCACCTCCCTTCGTGCCGTAATCCTGGGATACATCCGGCTCATTCTGGAGTATTGTCAGCGTATATATCTGCGGCAGTTGTCGAAAGAAGACAAAACCTCCTCGGACATTCTCAAGCGATTCCATCAATTGCTTAGGAAATACTATCTGGACGGCAGCCAACTGGATCTCGGCGTTCCGTCCGTCCAATATTGTGCGGACCGGCTGGCTTATTCAGCCCGCTATCTGGGCGATGTCATCCATAAAGCTACCGGCGGCACGGCTATCGGCTATATACATTCTTTCGTGATAGAGCAGGGCAAGAATCTCCTGATGAACGGTCACAACATAGGTGAAACATCCCATCTCCTGGGTTTCGAATACCCTCATCACTTTACCCGGCTGTTCAAAAAAGTGACGGGGATAACCCCGTCACAATATAAGGCATCTTAATGCCCGTCCGTCGAAGGTTACGGCTTACCAGATAAAAGTCCTGCGTTCAGTCGGCAGGTATAGGAAGTTGTTGCGTCATAAACCCCGCCTATCGTACCTGTTGCGGGAATGGGATGCGACTTGAGCCACGAGCCGTTGCAGTAATCGTAGAAACTGTCACCGGGGTCAACAGAACGGTCCTTGTTGGTCTCGATCTCCATATGTTGCGGCGACAGCACCGGATGCATTATTGAAACAGGCCGGAGATCAGGGATTCAAGGTCAGGCTGGTTGTCACGGACAAGGATTTCCCCGGTCTTGCAGTCTATGATAAAGACGGTCGGGATGACCTCGATGCCGTAATCCTTATAAACCCTGCCCGTCCGGCTCAATACATTGACCCAGGTCATTTCATTTTCCGCAACGAAGGATTTCCATTCCCTGGCCTTGGAGTCCTGGGAAATACTGAAGATTTCGAGCCCCTTGTCGTGATATTTCCCATACATCTCTTTCAGCGTCGGGATGGATTTGATGCAGGATCCGCACCAGGTCGCCCAGAAATCCAGAATGACATACCGGTTGGCAGGATTGTCGACGACGGAGCTCAGGCTCACAGGTTTTCCTTCCGTATCCTGATATTCAAAATCGATGTAATGCCGGGGAAACAGGACGCTGTCTTCAGTACTTTCCTCCTGATTGTTCTCCCGCTCCTGCGCTTTAAGGTTCCGGGCACATCTTTTTCTCAGATATGATATAAAACGTTTGTATGCCTTTGCTGTTTCAGGGGACAGACCGTCGAGTATTTCCAGGGCGCGTGCAGGTTCGCGGGAGTTATTTTCAGCGTATAACAGGGCAAGGAGATCCGACTGGAGGTCATTCATCGCCTCTTCCCAAAGGGCTTCCCTGGAATCAGGATCGGCTGCCAGAATGGTCCTGTAGGTGTCGTTCAGGACCGTTCCCGCCGCCCCCGTGGACATGTCCGATTCATCTGCTGCGTTGACATCGACGATAATGGTACCACCGGGCTCCAGCATGAAATCTTTCAGTTGCCCTCCATCGTAAGGATTGGCAATCACGTCCTTCGGATTCTCCGCGTATAAGTACACGTGGGTAGGAGCGGGGATGCCGGGATGGAATTCGAAGGTCCCGTTCTCTACGGTTGCAGTCGATATGACTTTGAATTTATTCCAGGCGTCCTGCAGAGTGAGCAGCGCCCCGTCTCTCACACCTTCGACGGTACCCTTGACAGTACAGTATTCCGTTTGGGGCTGGCATGCGCTGATGCATATTATCATCCAGCTTAACAATGTGGTCAGACCTCTTGTTTTCATGGTCAATCATTTTATAGCCGTGAAAGTAGCCATATTTCTCCAAATGTGCAAACCCCGGCCATGCGAAATGCACTCTAAGAGCAATTTTATGATATTCGTAAAATATTTTTATGAATATCGTAAAAATGGCACTATCTTTGTCTGTCGATATGGCAAAGTAAAACAGACAAGAAAATGACGAATTCAACAAAACGCAGCATTAAAAGGCTGTCTGTCGCCATCCTCATCATAGGAGGGCTGACGCTTGCTTACGCCTACTGGCAGATGATTTCCCAACTATGGCTGAACAATTTCATCTATCCGATCACCTGGAATCCGGAAATGCGCGGATGGCAGATATTCATACTTTCAGGAAGGTTTATAGGCATAACCCTGCTATATGTATTGAGCTGGGTTTTCATTCACCGTACCCTCAGGGGATTGGAAGACGGCGATTTCTTTCCCAAGTCCAATGTCGCGCTCATCCGCTGGGCCGCGCTCGTGGCTGCACTTCTCGCATTCGTCCATTCCAATTACGACGCCGTGGTAAAAGGGGAATCCGAGCTGATGCTCGATTCCAATACCATTCTTATACCGCTCATCGTCCTCCTTTTTGCGGGGCTCTATAAAATGGCCTACCTCGCCGCAAAAGACAGCAAATTGGCGATATGATTACCGTAAATCTCGACATGATGCTCTGGGAGCGTCACATGAAACTCTCGGAGCTCTCTGAAAAAACAGGTATCTCGTTGACGAACCTTTCCCTGCTCAAGACAGGGAAAGGCCGTGCCATCCGGTTCACCACGCTCAACAAACTCTGCAGGGTGCTCGACTGCCTGCCCGGTGATATACTTGACTATCAACCTGATCCGGAAGGAATTGAGATGGAGGATGATATTTATGCGGATTAAGACGGCATTGGTCGTCATATTGCTTCCTGCAATACTGTCGGCGCAGGAGCGCGTCACGGTCAGAGGGCGGATAGTCAATGAGAAGGGTGAAGCCGTGGAATACGTCCAGGTCGGAGTGCCAAAACTGCAGGCAGGCACTATCTCCACCGTTGACGGCTGTTTTGAGATAGATGTCCCGTGCGACACGCTCCAATTCTTCCACGTTTCATATCAGACGGCATCCTATCCCGTTACGGGCCCGGCCGATGATGTTGTAATAGTCATGCATGAGCAGGAGCTGCCCCCGGCAGTCCTGACAGGCGGAGATACCAGGGAGAAATACCTCGTCCGCCCTGGGACAAAGGTATTGGGAAATCTGGCTCTGGGCGTTTTCTACCGCCCTGACGGTGCCAAGGGATTGGAGCTCGGTTCCGTTGCAATTGTAAGGAAACCATTTTTGATCCGGGACATTCTGTTCTCGATCGTTTCGAACCACATTCCCGGATGTGTCGCGTCCATCAATGTTTACCGCATCGAAGGGAAACCGGAGACTTTTATAAACGTCCTGCACAAACCGGTATATGTCGATATCGGGATGTCAGATACTCCGCAGGACTTCGATGTCCAGCCGGAAGAATCCATACTGCTGGAGCCCGGCAGATACTTCATCGCTTTCCGGATCGTGGCAGTCGACGAGGATGCCGTCAGGGAATACAGGTCGACGCCGGAGCCGGAGCGTGTCCCGAATGCGATGCACATGTATACCACGCTCTATTTCAAGAGCAGTTATCAGCGTGACGCCGCTTTGGGAGAATTCAAGCATCTTCCCGTCAATATCGGCATTGCCGTCAAAGGACTTGAATACAGGTAGCCCCGGAATGGAACGGATAATTGCTACCGTATCTGCAGACGCAGGACCCGTATGGGACGGCCTGCACCCTGATACTGGGTCTCGTCAATGACGGTTTCGCCGGTGGGGACGAATCCGCACTTTTCCATCACACGGCCGCTGGCAGGGTTATCCACGAAATGTCCGCTTATCAGTGACTTTATCGCTGTGGTTTTCCGTATGTGCTCAATCATCAGCCCGAGCGCTTCGGTACATATACCTCTGTTCCAATAGGGCTTGGCGACCCAATACCCGGCAAGGGGCTCGCCCTCGCGTGCCGGCAGATTACAATTGCACGAAGGACCGTATCCCATTGCACCTATGGCCTCGCCCGTCTCTTTGAGTTCGATTGCCCAGGTATTGGTGGCATCATTGAAAACCGTCCTTATCACATCCAGGCTTTCTTCAATGGATTTGTGCGGCGCCCATCCGGCACGAGGCCCCACGTCCGGATCCGAAGCCCATTTGTAGAGCACTGCAGCGTCGCTGTCCTGCCAAGGCCGGAGGACGATTCGGGTTGTTTCCATAACGTTATTGTAAGTCAGTTGTCCCGGAAGACGCAATTTTACTTTCGGAGGGAACGTGGATTCATAGGCTTCGAATGCCTCAGGATCCTCATCAGCAACGAAATACCCCTTGGGAGGGCAGTAGGTCGCATCCTCTATGCCATTCGCCTTGAGCCAGCCGGGAATGAGCTCCTGCGCCAGGAAGAACGGTACGTCTTCCTCTTTTGGCAAGTCGTGATAATGGATGCCCCTTTTGCCGGCAAGGTCAAAACCCGCATGCTTGTAGAAGTCGATGTTGCCTTCCATACACAGGAAGCCGATGCCCATTCCGCGGGCCTTGTCCAGTGCATGCTTCAGCAACCGGAGTCCGTAACCCTTGCGCTTGAAGTCGGGATGGATGCTGATGGGACCGAAAGTCCAGGATGGTTTATTGCTCCCGTCGGGCAGGACCAATCCGGCCTTGGAGAACATCACGTGGCCGATAATGCGGCCAGCCTCTTCCATAACAAGATCCAGTTCCGGAATAAAATCCGGATTATCCCTGTAACAATGCAAAACGTAATGCTCGGTGCATCCGGGGCGATAAACATTCCAGAAAGCCTCACGGGTAAGGTTTTCCACCTCGCGGTAATCTGCAGGTGTTTCAAGTCTGATGATCATATGTTCACAACTTTTTTGCGACAGCATAACCGACAGCATAACCGACAGCTGCGACGGCGATGGCTTCCGCAGTGACGATGAGTTCTATAGGGACAATTCCGACCGACTTCTGGAGCATCACCGCTCCGGCATCGACAATGGCGTGGAGGGCGATGGCGGCCGGGAACAGCCACAGCCATCTGCCGCCTTTGCGTACGGACACCCATACCATCAGGGAGAGGCCTATGTGAAGGATAAGGGCGGAAAACCTTTCCCAAAGTCCGGCCAGCAAAGTCCCGGCACCAAGCGTCTGCAACTGATCCAATTGTGCCTGTAACTGCCCGGCGGCCTCAGCCGGAGCCTTTGAGAAGATAGCATCAGCCTGTCCGGAATTGATCAAGGCCGAAACCACAAGGTTGCCGATCATGGTTATGCCGAAGATTATAAGCATTTCCGCGCCTCCATGCCCGATACCGTAAGCTATGCCGGGAAGTGGTTTGGAGGGTTCCTTTTTCATCAGGAATTTCATGGAGAGGAAACGGCCGGTTTCTTCAAAGATGCCGGCAGCCAGTCCGCCATAAATGGCGAAAAGGAGCGTATTGTCCATGATGTCCGCCCCATGCGGCCCTTTCAGGACCAGTTGGTGCATGATGCTTTCCAGAACCAGGGCAAAAAGGATGAATGTACCTGCGCCGATAAGAATGGCAGACAGCCTGGCATGATGCTTACGCACCAGATAGACTGACAGGCAGACGGGAACGGCAATACCCAGAAGGGCATTGACGGCCATCAGTATAAGCGAACTCACGGGGACCATGAAAACAACGATTAATCATAGTAAAGATAGCCACATTCCGCCATATGTCCAAACGGATGGCTTACCTGCTGCTCAGTGAGTGAAGCCTGAAAGAAAAATAACCCTTGGCATCCAGATATGCGAGAGCATCATCCAATAGGGCTGCCTTCCTGTCTTCTCCCAAATCCGAATGGAAGAGGATGTCGATGAACATCTCCAGACCTTGGTCTGAAATCTTCTCGGTTTCAACAAGATACCCTACAGGATTCTCCTTCTCGAGCAAGGCGCCCGGATCGATCGGGCAGGCCGCTTTGCCGAACTCGTCCTTGACGTCCGCCAGGGAATAATCAGGAGTGTCGCCGTCCAGCAGCCCCAGTCTCCGGGCGATTATCAGCAGCATCCCGCCCAGGCGGTCAATCTCTCTAAGGATAAAATCTTCCATCCTATTCGTCTTTCATTTTGAGGCGCTCTATGATAGCGTCGCAGGCGCTTAACAGCCGCTTGGCGGAGTAATACTCCAGAGCCAATGTGCCCACACACAAAAGAGCGATGATAATGCCCCTTCTCCACATCAGTCCGGCGCTGATATTCATCGAGGTCATATAGAAGGTTGCTATAATCACGAAAATAAAGAAAAGGACACAGATTCCCGTCACCAGGATGACATACTTTTTCTTGAATTTCCGCAGAGATTCTGTCGTTGACAGGATGTCGCCGTTGTAAATATCTTCTTCCCGGATTCCTTTATATACCCAGAAAATGCCCGTGATGGTAAGCAGGCCGTAAATGATAATGGAAAGCGGAACCCACCAGTCAAATCCCTGGAAATAACAAAGGATGACCGCGATAATGAATAATGCGATTGTCGCCGGAATCGATTTCTTTGAAAGGAACAGCCTGCGGACATCTTTTTTCATCGCGTTCTGCATCAGTTGCTCATTGATAATCTGCTGCTTGTCGAACCTTTCCTTCGACGCGGCATAATCCTGCCGCATCTGCTCCAGTTCCTGATCGATATCGAATTCTTCCTTTTTCATGGCACGGGTGATTAAAGATTGGACTTCTTGAGTTCTTCCTTGATCCGATGCAACTGGAAGGAAACATTCTTCACCGTAATGCCCATGATTGAGCCGATCTCCTCGTAACTCAGACCTTCGAGCCACAGGAGAATGATGGCGCGGTCCACCAGGCCCAGCTGATTGATGCGGGCATACAGGCGTTTGGTCTGAAGCGCCCGGTCGTCCGTATCCTCAAAGGGGTCGATGTCCACGCTCAGGGGGACCCGCTCTCCGCCCCGGCGCCGTTTCTTGTCGGCATTCAGGCAGCAGTTGAGCGCGACCCGGTAAATCCAGGTCCGGACATCGGACTCCGCGCGGAAAGAATCGTAACCCTTCCAGAGCCTGATCAGAATCTCCTGGAAGAGGTCATCGATCTCATCCGTGTCCTTCGAGAACATATAGCACACCGAGTAAATGGTACTTTTATGCTCCCTGACAAGTCGGGTGAATAATTGTTCTTTGTTATCCATCTTTCATCGAATCTACACCCGTTAGACAACAAAGTTCGCGAAAAACTATAAAAAACCTGCAGAAAAAGATTCGGCTCGTAAAAATTCGGATTTACCGATGTGAAGATAGCCACATTCCGTAAAAGTGGTAAATAAATCCGTAAAGCGGTTAACCCCGTTATGAAGTAAACTCCCGACCTTTGCAGCAGTAGATGATCGGTCTCGGCACCAGGAAATACAACATCAAAAATATCGACAGTCATGAATAAGATTCTTACTTTTGTCACAGTCGCCCTCATGTTGGGCCTGGCTGTCACCGCATGTGCTCAGAACAATAACAAAAAGAATGCTGAAATGAAAACACTGGTTGCCTATTTCTCTGCCACGGGTACTACTGAGGCAGTTGCCAAGAACCTGGCTGAAGTGACAGGAGCGGCCCTCTATGAAATCAAACCCGAAGTCCGTTATACTTCAGCCGACCTCGACTGGAGGGACAAATCCTCCCGCAGCAGCGTGGAGATGCAGGACCGCAGTTCCCGTCCGGCTATCGTAAAGGATTTGAAGGATGCAGACAGCTATGACCGGATCTTTATCGGTTTCCCCGTATGGTGGTATACTGCTCCCACAATCATCAATACTTTTATAGAGGCATACGGCTTTAAGGGCAAGACAGTCATCTTTTTTGCAACATCGGGCGGCAGCAGCATCGACAAGGCCAATGCCGACTTTAAAAAACAGTATCCCGAAATCAACTGGAAAGCGGGCAAGACCCTGAACTCCGAATCCAAGGCGGAAATCAAAGCGTGGGCAGAGGGGCTGAAGTAGAACGCAATTCCTTGTTGATCAAATAAAAAGAAGTCGGCTGAGGGGCCGGCTTTTTTGTTTCTTTGGCCAAACATGCCGAATTCTGCAAATTCAAAGGGAGGTGTTTTTTTAACAACCCAAATATTTTTTAAATTTTACGTTTTTCCAGAAAAACTCATATAGTCAATGAAAGAAAAAGGCAAAACCTATTATGTTGTCCCTACGGCCACTGTCGTTGATATAGCCATCGGGAGGATAGTCTGATCCTCGAACGTTGAGGGGAAAAACACCATCAACGATTGGGAAAATGGGGGGGGGGACTGTCAATGATGAAATCGTAATGTAAACACTGAAAAAACTGACAGAACATGAATATAAAGCATTTCTTTTTATTGGCGGTTGCATCAGTGGCTTTTGCCGCCTGCTCCCAGTTGGAGGGCCCCGGTAGCAATATTACTCCTGTTGCGCTTAAATACAGCACGGTAGAAGCCGTAGAGAAAAGCAAGGCTGCTCAAAACCTGAACGAGGGAACGTTCGCCAGCGGCGAGTCCGTAAAGGTGCTCATAAGCAATACGGGCGCCGCGATGATCATCCACGTAGGTGCGGCAGGTTCGGCTGATGCCAGCGGAGCGGGCTATCGGGGGCTGGCGGTAGCGATAAGCGATATAGATAGTAAAAACTTCGGATTTGACTATTCCAGTTCCTATTGCCTTCCGCTACATTATGCTACGTGGAGCGATGCGAAAACGGACATGAAATGTATTCAGAACACCCAGGTGCTTGCTTCTCATACACATAACTCGGATGGTAGCAAACTTCATATGGCTGCACAGTCTGCTGTCTCCCACACACCCGTTGTGGCGGGAACGAGCGGCTGGTTCCTGGGAAGTGCCGGTCAGTGGGACATTTTCCTTACCGGTTTCTGCGGACTCACCTGGAGCGGAGATTCAACAAATAACGGGAGAATAGAGAAAGTCGATGCCAAATATGATGCCACCGGTTATCCCTCACCAATGATTGATGAGGCGTATTACTGGACGAGTACTGAGAAGACGGATGATAATCAAACCCACCTGCAATGGATACTCTACTTCAGTCCTTATGAGAGCGGCATCGCGGCTATGGCTAATACGAAGATTACAGGTGGAATGATCCTCCCGTTCCTGGCTTTCTAAGTTTACCAGACGTAAGGTATCACTTTGTACTTCACTTTCTGCTTGTACTCCTTGTAACCCTCCAGCCCTTCCTCCAGGACTTTCTCCTCGTTTTTTATACGTTTGGCGATCAGCGGAAGGTAAAGCAACATGATAAGGAAGGAGAGGGGGGAGCCGAGAACGAGCGGCATTGCCAGGAACAGGACGGTCGTGGCCATATACATCGGATGCCGCACGATGCCGTAGAGCCCGGTATCAATGACCTTCTGGTTCTCCTGGACCTCAATGGTGCGGGACAGGTAAGTGTTCTCGCGCAGGACCTCGGCGTAGAGCAGGTAGCAGATCAGGAAAAGGCCTGCCGATACCCAGACCGCCCAGCCGGGCAGCACGCACCATCCGAATCGCCAGTTGAGGCCAGCCACGACAAAAGCCGCGATGAACAGCAGGCCGCTGAACTTGACCACCATTTTCTGCTCCTTTTCTTCCTCCTTGGCATTCAGTCGCTTGCGGAGCAGGTCCGGATTCTTGACTATCATTACCAGTCCGGCGCAGAACATCGGCACAAAAAGGATCCCCATCAGAAGCCATCCCTGCCAATACCGCAATTAAGCCGCCGGCTGGAAAAGCAGCAGGCCGACAACGATAACACCAAGCAGAAACTTGCCGAGGGCTTGCCGGAAGAGCCCTGGTTCCTTAAGATTACATATCATCAGATACTCTTCCTCCGTCTCTTTATGCACTTCGAATCCCACCTTCTGATACATTCGGAAGGCGGGATTCGCTTTCTGGACCGACAGGGAAACCTGCGGGTAACCGTCCCGCCTCAACAGATGAAGCATCTCCCGCAGGAGTTCCGTTCCGATGCCTTGATGGCGATAATCCTTGACAAGGGAGATGGCCAATGACGGAATTCCGTCGGCAATATGGCCATAATCATTCATGACCCGTGTCCATACAGCCCCGACGACCTTTCCTCCAACCTCCGCCACCAGACATCGGTCATCGGCCTTCTTCCCGAAATCCCGGACATACACCTGCAGGTCCTCCTGCTGGATAATGGACCTGGGTGGCGCCGGCACCCCTTCCGGAATGAAGATGGCCTCATACAGGAAGTCATTCAGCAGGGGAATCTCTTCGGGGCGTATTTCACGTATTATGATTTCCTTCATGAAACGAAGATAGCCACATTCCGCCATATGTCCAAACGGCCGGGCACGGATATGGGCTCAGACGTGCCCGAGGAGAGAGAATTGAAGCTCCCGGGCACAAAACTGGGCTATTCTGTGCCCGGAATGCCAAAAGCCGGGGGTGGAAGGGCTGCTGGAAATCCAGCGATTCATTGAGGCTTTACACCGATAAATTCGAATTTATCGGTCTCTTCTACCGCCAACAAAATAACCCCTCCACCCCAATCCATTCACGGGCGGAGACAATAGCGGCTAATACTTCCGGCTCATAAGGAAAGCGTATACAGCCATGTCAGAGGGAATCGATGACTTTCTTGTAGGGAGCGATCATCCCTTCGCTCATCTTGCCGCCCAGCTTGCGCTTCAGTTTGGGATGGTTCATCATTCCTCCCACAAGGTACATCATCCAGGAGGTCCACCACTTCTTTTGGGGGAAGTCGTACTGGCCATGGCTCTTGAAGAACTTGTGGTCGGCGCGCATCAAACCCCGCATCATGTAGATAAGGTCCCGGAAGATTTTCATTCCGCCGACACCGAGGAAGTTCTGGGGCGGGGTGTACTGTCTTTCCATGGCATAGGCTACCGTTGCAGCAAGCGTGTCAATGTCCTTGTCCACGTCGCCTTCGTCCGATGCGATACCGGCCAGGAAGTTGCCGCCCACCTGTGCCCTCGCCTCCAGCAGGAGACGAAGATTTTCTTCCACAGAGTAATCACCGACCACGAGATAACCGAACGGGGTCCCCATGGTAACCGTACGGTGACCGTTGCAGAACTGCCGGTCGTCATACATCTTGAAACGGCCGCCCATCGAATGGTCCTTGATCCGGAAAGCATAGAGGATGGCGTCGTGCTTGTGGATGGTCCCCCGGAGGAAATCGTCGAAGCCGTCCTTGTACACGCACTTGCCCGTGGTAGCACAGTTGAAACAACTCAGGCATCCGCCTTGGAACGGGAAATCCTCGATGTTGATGACATCGCACCCGTATGGGAAAACTGCGATAAAACGGTCGATCATCGCCTTCAGACCATCATCGTCCGGCAGGAGGTCTGTGACGATGACGGCCTTTTTCCCCTCGTCATGCCCGACGGCCTGCGGAACGGTCGCCAGGTGTCGGATGCCTTTTCCTTCAATGATACGAGGCTTCTTGAACTCACCCCTAGAGAGCTTCCACAGCGTGAATTCGAACCAGTCCATGGCTTGCTTCCGCCCTTTCTCGGAAAGGATGTCGTCCATGTCGGCGGACAGGCCGTCCAGAAAAGGGAGGCCCATGTCGGCGCAGTTGTCCTCGATGAACCGATGGGCTGTGATATCATAAAAATGCTTGGAGGTGGTCACCTGGGTGGCTGCCTTGCCTGAAAGGTCCAGACCGGATCCTTTCGTCAACTCCATGAAGCGATGGAGCTGGCTCGGAACAAGGAACGTGTAAACGGGATAGCAGAAAACGAGGAGGTCCGCCTCCCCGATGGCTTCCAGCGCGGGGGAAAAGTCCTTCTCCAGCACCTTGATTCTCTGCCCGGCATCCAGATAATCGAACTTGTACCCGGGAAACTTCTTTTCCAGAAAAAGGCAAGTATGCAGCGTAATGGAATTCTTCCCCTTGGGGCTGCCGTTGATGACAAGGATATTATTCATAGTTTCAGAGGTTGGATCAAGCGTATTTCCTGGAGTCTTGGGAATCGGTCGGCGGTGGACCATCAGGCGTTCCGGTACTCGGAAGGAGTGAGGCCGGTATGGGCCTTGAAGAACTTGAAGAAGACGGACTGGTTGGGGAAATGGAGCTTATAGACGATTTCCTTGATGGCCAAGTCGGTGTATTTCAATAGATTCTTCGCTTCCAGAATGACGAAGTCGTCAATCCAGTCGGGAGCGGAGCGGCCAGAGGCCTGCTTGATGAGCGTGGACAGGTATTTAGGGGTCAGGCACAGTTTGTCCGCATAGAAGGCCATGCCTCGCTCGGAGCAGTGGTACTCGTTTACCAGGGCGATGAAACGTTCGAAGATCTGGTTCAGACGGGCGGAGCGTTGGGAATCGGAATTCTTCCGGGCTTCGTCCACCTGCTGCGCCCATACGTCGGTGGACAGATAGGTAAGGGAAGTCAGGAGAGAGCCGATGATTTCCTTCTTGTTCGTGAAAGGGGCGCCGACGATTTTCCGGGCCAGGTTGAAGTAGTCGTTGGCCAGGGACATCTGGAATTCGTCCAGGGTGATGCATGGATTGTCCAGCAGACGCAGGCTGTCCTGGAAGACTTTCAGCAAGTCGAACCGGATGCCGGACATGAATTCCTTGGAGATCAGGACGAAGATCATTTCCATGTCGCCGATCCGTTCCTGATCGTATTGGGACACTTTGACAATGTTCCCTGGAACCTGGATCATGAGGGATTTCTCCCGCACTTCATACGAATTGAGGTTCACGTCCACCGTGAAATGCCCTTTTTTCAAATAGAAAATGATGAATCCGTCGAAGCGGACGGGATATTGGAGCATCCGCAGGATGGCTTCGCTGTTTTCCACGCGCTTTCCGCTCACTTCGCCGATGACTAAGTCGTCGCCGATGCTCATTTCTTCGATGACAGGGGCCAGGGCCTTGATCCGCTGAAGGTCGATGGTATGGGGTGCTTCGGTCATGATTGTTCTTTTTTCGCTTTTTGCAAAGATAAGGAATTCCTTTGAATATTTGCAAAAATTCGCAAAATTCGACCAAAAGACAAATATAAATGGCTATTTTATACATAAAATTGCGTAAAATGGCCGTATCTTTGCACCCGCTTTCGATGAAGTGAAAATGACTGTGATAATGTCAAAAGGTACAAAGATGAAAAAAGAAGCTCTCATACTTGCCCTGCTCCTGCCGGTCCTTCCCCTGACCGCCCAGCCGCAGCGCCTCACGCTGGATGACTGCCGTGAAATGGCCCTCAAGACCGACAAGGATCTCCAGCAGGCCCGCACCCGAATCGAAATGGCCGGCTATGACCGGAAAATCGCCCTGGCGAACTATTTTCCCAACGTCAGCGCCACAGGCGCCTATCTGTATAACAACCGGGACATCGCCCTTGTCGATGAATTCCAGTCTTCGATGCTCCAGAACGCGGGCTCGATCATGCAGGGCGTCATGGAGGGTACGGCCGCTTCCATGGAAGAACAGCTCTCCGGGGCCATGTCGCAGGCCATGACCGGTACGATGACCCAGCTCATGACGGCCATCCAGACCAATCCGGCGCTGGCGCAGGAATACCTGTCCAGCCCCATGTGGCAGACGGTTCTCGGCATGCTTCAGAAGATGGACCCTTCTTCCTTTGTACAGCTTCAACTTCCGGATATTTCCGAACCGGTGAACGCCATCGGCGCGGACATCGACAAGGCGCTCCATCCCGACCTGCACAACATCTGGATGGGGGCCGTGACGGTGCAGCAGCCCGTGTTCGTGGGGGGAAAGATCCTGTATTCCAACAAGATGGCCGCATGGGGGGAGGACCTGGCGCAGTCCAAGTATGACATGGAAGAGGCGCAGGTCGTCCTGGACGTGGAGCAGGCCTACTGGCAGATTGTCTCCATCGCCGGCAAGAAACGCCTCTCGGAATCCTATGCGGACCTTCTCCACACACTTGAATCCGACGTGAACGCTTCCGTGAAAGCCGGCGTCATGACCGAATCCGACGCCCTCCAGATCAAGGTCAAGGCCAATGAGGCCGATATGCTCCGGACCAAGGCCACGAACGGCCTTACTCTGGCGAAGATGCTGCTGTGCCAGCGCATAGGGCTGCCTTTTGACAGCGACATCGAACTGGCCGACGAACATCTGGACATGGTCCCGTTCCCGGAATGCCCCCGGGACAAATCCCTGGATGACATCTATGCTGACCGGCCGGAAACCCGCAGCCTGGAACTGGCCTCCCGCATCTATGACGCCCAGGCGAAGGTAATCCGCGCCGACGGTCTTCCGAAGGTCGCCCTGACAGCGAACTGGCTGGTTTCCAACCCGAATCCCTACAACGGGATCCAGAACACCTGGAACGGGGGGATGCTGAGCGCCGGCGTGACGGTGAACATCCCGCTCTTCCATGGGCTCGAGAACACGAACAAGTACCGCAAGGCCCGGGCGGAGGCGTCCCTTTACCGTACCCAGCTGGAGGATGCGAAGGAAAAGATCGAACTCCAGGTCACCCGTGAGCGCAAGACCTATGGCGAAGCGCTGGAGAAACTGTCCATGGCGCAGGCCCATCTCGCCAGCGCCGAGGAGAACCTCCGCACGGCCACCATCGGTTTCGAGGCAGGGGTCATCTCCACCAGCACGGTCCTCTCCGCCCAGACCGCCTGGCTTTCCGCCCACAGCGACTGCCTGGATGCCGGCACCGAACTGCAGATGGCCGCGGCTGCGCTCCGCAAGGCCGAAGGAATGAAATAGAACAAAAGAAATAAGCAAAATGGCAAAGAAGAATTACAATCTCCTCATCGGAGTAGGCGCCCTGGTGGGCGTGGTGCTCCTGATCGCCCTGGTGGGGTATCTGGTAAGCAAACCCCGTCCCCGGGTGATTCAGGGCGAAGCCGAAGCGACGGAATACCGCATTTCCTGCATGGTTCCCGGCCATGTGACGGAACTCTACTGCCGGGAAGGACAGCAAGTCCATAAGGGCGATACGGTGGCGTTCATCGATTCGCCGCAGGTCCGGGCGAAACTCGCCCAGGCGCAGGCTGCCCGCAGCGCGGCCCAGGCGCAGAGCGCCAAGGCCCGCAACGGCGCCCGCAAGGAACAGATTGCCGGCGCCTATGAACTATGGCAGCAGGCGCTGGTGCAGGAGGATGTCATGAAGAAGTCCTTCGAACGCGTGAAAACGCTCTACGACCAGAAAGTGATCTCCGCCCAGAAATATGACGAGACCAAGGCTCAGTACGATGCCGCCGTCGCGCAGGCGAAAGCGGCCAAGAGCCAGTATGACATGGCCCTGGACGGCGCCCGGGCCGAGGACCGCGCCGCGGCGGCCGCCCTGGTCCATCAGGCCGACGGCGCCATCCAGGAGGTGGATTCCTATCTGCAGGAACTCTATCTCGTCTCCCCGGCGGACGGTATCATTTCCAGCGTTTATCCCAGGCAGGGCGAACTGGTGGGCCAGGGCTCTCCGGTCGCGACCGTGACGGACCTTTCCGACATCTGGTTCACCTTCAATATCCGGGAAGATGAACTTCACAGTATGCAGACGGGCGACGTACTGACCGTGAAAGTGCCGGCCCTGGACGGCCGGACGCTGAAAGCCCGGGTCAATTACATGGCCGTCCGTGAATCCTACGCCACCTGGAAGGCCACCAAGGAGACCGACCAGTATGACGCCAAGACCTTTGAGGTGCGCGCCGTGCCCGAGGAGCGCGCAGAGGGACTCCGTCCCGGAATGACTGTCCTGGTGGTAAAATGACCTTCTTCGATAAAATAGACAAAGTCATCCGGCGGGAAATCCGGATCTGGGCGCGCCGTTCCATCTATTTCCTGGGCTCCGTCGCGGTAATGGCATTCTGTACGGTCTTCTACCTGACCTTCCTGGGGCAGGGCGTACCTTCGGACCTGCCCATTGCCGTGGTGGACCTGGACGGCAGTTCCACCTCCCGGAACTTCTGTCGGCAACTGGACGCCACTCAGTTGGGGAAGGTGATCCATTACGGCTCTTTCTCCGAAGCCCAGGCAGACATGCAGGGCGGCCGCGTGACCAGCATCTGCGTCATCCCGGAAGGATTCAACCGGGACATCCAGGCACAGCGGCAGCCGACGTTCAGTTTCTACGTCAACGGCCTGTACTTTCTGGGCGGCTCCCTAGCCTGGAAGGACATTCTGACGATGGTGAACCTGACAGCGGGCGCCGTGCAGCGGGAAGTCCTGCGGATGAAAGGTGTCCCGGAGAGCGAGATGGCCGGCCTGCTCCGCCCCGTGGACGTCGACGTCCACCAGATCGGCAACGCCACGATGAACTACGGCGCCTATCTGGCGAACATGATGATCCCAGGCATGTTGCAGATGGTGGTGGTCATCGTCCTGATCTATTCGCTGGGCGCGGAACTGAAATACGGTACCAGCCGACATCTGCTGGACACCGTCGGACATGACATGTATGCTGCCGTGAGCGGGAAAATGGCCCTCTATACGGTGCTGTTCACCCTCATCGGATGGGCCATCGAGGTCATCCTGTACAAATGGCTGCATTTCCCGCTGGCGGGCCGGCTGGGGCAGATGCTCCTGGC
Organism: Bacteroidales bacterium; assembly: GCA_017430365.1. Classification (GTDB taxonomy): domain Bacteria; phylum Bacteroidota; class Bacteroidia; order Bacteroidales; family UBA932; genus Cacconaster. The sequence continues at coordinate 313,598 of JAFRNC010000009.1, forward strand.
CTGCTTCCTGCTGGTCGTCGCCTCCGAAAGCGTGGCTGTGTTCATCATCGGCTGCGTCCCGGTTTGCCGCTTTGCGCTGAGCATCGGCGCCCTGTACAGCGTGCTGGGCCTGTCCCTGACGGGGTTCACCCTGCCGGTGGAAGCCCTCCCGGCCGGCCTCCGCGGCCTGACGATGATGTACCCGCTCCGTCATTATTACGAGCTGTATGTGCAGGTGGGCATTTTCGGCAGCGGTTTCGGGCAGTGGTATGTTCCTGTCATCGCCCTCCTGTTATTCTGTTTCCTGCCCTTCCTGGTGATGGGGCGCCTCGGCAGGGCCTATACCTATCTGAATTATGAAAGGAATTAGAGAGACTTACCTCGGACGCTGGCTGGGCGACGCCCTCCGCATCTTCAACCTGGAACTGCGGAACATCCTCCATGACGGCGGTGTCATGATCATTTTCGTCGTCGCCGGATTCCTGTACCCGATCCTGTACAATTTCGTGTATAGGAACGGCATCCTGGAAGAAACGCCCATCGCCGTGGTCGATGACGCCGCCTGCAGCGACAGCCGGCGCATGATCCAGGAGATGGATGCGACGCGGGAGATGGACATCGCCTGGCGGTGCGCCGACATGGAGGAGGCGAAAGCTCTCCTGCAGCAGCGCAAGGTGAACGGAATCGTGTATTTCCCGTCCGATTTCGGCGACCGCCTGGCGGCGAAGGAGACAGCGACCTTCAGCATCTACGCCGACATGAGCAGCTTCCTCTACTACAAGAACCTCCTCATGGGCTCGGAGTTCGTGATGCTGCATGAAATCAACGGGATCAAGATCGAGCGCCTGTCCCTGGACGGGCTCACGGACCAGGAGGCCGATGCCTCGGTGAACACCGTCCTGTACGAGGATGTCAATCCCTACAACC
>JAFRNC010000010.1 GCA_017430365.1 Bacteroidales bacterium
ATAACAGCAATACCCAAACCATTTGCTGTCTTGACATTTTTGGATACCGCCAGGTATGAGCACATACCCAGGAAGTATGCAAAAATCATATTGTCAACGAAAATTGACTTTACGAACAAGCTGATGTATTCCATAATCGATTTGAGTTAAGGTGTTATTTCTCCTGCAGGTCCTTCTGGATGGAACGCTGGACCCAGACGATGCAGCCCAGGATGATCAGCGCCATGGGAGGAAGGATCACGAGGTTGTTGGGAACATAACTCGCGGGGAGTACGCGCAGTCCGAACAGCGTGCCGCTTCCGAGCAGTTCACGGAAGAAGGCGACGATGATCAGGATCATGCCGTAGCCGGCGCCGTTGGCCAGACCGTCGAGGAGCGACGGGATAGGCTTGTTGCCAAGCGCGAAGGCCTCGATGCGGCCCATCACGATACAGTTGGTGATGATCAGGCCGATGTAGACCGAAAGCTGCTTGTCGATCGAGTAGGCGTAGGCGCGGAGCACCTGGTCTACGAGGATCACCATCATGGCGACCACGACCAGCTGGACGATGATGCGTACGCGGTTGGGGATCGAGTTGCGGAGCAGCGAGACGATGAAGCTGGAGAGTCCCGTCACGATGATCACAGAGAGTGCCATCACGAAGGCGCCCTTGAGCTGGACAGTGACGGCCAGCGAGGAGCAGATACCGAGCACGAGGACCGTGATCGGGTTACCCTTGAAAATCGGGTTCAACAATGTTTTCTTGAGATCTTCGTTCATGGCTTAACCCTCCTGATGATTGTGTTGATGATTGTGGTCGTGACCGTGATCATGGTCGTGGTCGCAGTCTTCACATCCGTCTTCGCCGCAGCAGTCGTCTTCCATAGCGGCACCTGCCTTCTTCTGGAGGAACGGGATGTATGCCCTGAACCAGTTGTCAAGCGCCGCATCCAGACCGTTGCAGGTCATCGTGGCACCCGTGATGGCGTCCACCTTGGAGGCGTCACCTGCAGGTGCGCCGCCCTTTACGATAGCGAACGGATTGTCGGGATGCTCGAAATCGACTTTCTTTCCCTTGAACTGTTCACGGAACCATGCTTCGTCCTTGATCTTGGCACCCAGACCGGGAGTTTCGCTCTCGTGGTCGAAATAAGCGCCGAGAATCTGGTCGCAGTCGGCGTCGAAAGCGATGTAACCCCAGATAGGGCCCCAAAGGCCGGCGCCATAGCAGGGGATGACATTGATTTCAGCACCGTCTTTCTCGAAGACATAGACGGGAAGCGAAGGATTGCCGGAAGCGATGTTCTTGTTCTCCACCTTGAGATTGTCCTGAAGTTCGATGGAGCTGACCTCCGTCTCGAGTTCGTCGGTCTTGTTGCCCTCGGCATCGATCAGGAACGCTGTCTTGATGTTGTCGCTGTACATGGCAAGGATCTGGTCGTTGCCCAACTTGGCAAGATCTTCCTTGCTGGAGAAGCCGGCCGCCGTCAGCATCTGGCTGATGGTCTCGGCCTTGATGTTAGCCTGCTGCCTGGGCTTGAGCGCCATCGCCGCGATCGCCAGGATGGCCGCCGCTATCACGACCACCACGGTCGTGTAGACAATTGTATATACGTTGTTGTTGGTATTCATCGCTATACTGTTTTAGCCCGCTTGAGGCGGCGGTTGACATTGGCGCTTACGACATAGTGGTCGATCAGCGGAGCGAAGGTGTTCATCAGCAGGATGGCGAGCATCATTCCTTCGGGATAGCCGGGGTTGAACAGACGCACGGTGATGCAGAGCGCGCCGATCAGGAAGCCGTAGATCCACTTGCCGCATTCGGTCTGTGCGGAGGTCACCGGGTCGGTGGCCATAAAGACGGTACCGAAGGCGAAGCCGCCGAGGAGCAGCTGCTCCCAGCAGGGGATGTCGGTCACGCCGCCCACGTTGCCGAGCCAGCCCACGAAGAGGGCGCCGAGCACGGAGGAGCACATGATCTTCCAGCTTGCCACGCCGGTGCAGACCAGGATGAGGGCACCGATGAGGATGGCGATGACGCTGGTCTCGCCGACCGCACCGGGGATGTCACCCAGGAAAAGGTTCCATACGCTGGTCCCGGCAGCCGAAAGGCCGTCGAGGGAAGCGTGGGAGAGAGGAGTCGCACCCGAGAGGGCGTCGACCACTTCCCCGCCCTTCCAGGGCGTACCGCCTGCAAGGGCCTTGCTCAGACCGCCGACCCATACGGAATCGCCGGACATCTTGCTCGGATAGGAGAAGAACAGGAAGGCGCGGGCCAGCAGCGCGGGGTTCCAGATGTTCATGCCGGTGCCGCCGAAGACCTCCTTGCCGATGATGACGGCGAAGGCGACCGCGATGGCGAGCATCCACCAGGGAACGTCGACCGGAACTATCAGCGGGATGATGAAACCGCTCACCAGATAGCCCTCGCTCACTTCGTGGCCTTTCATCTGGGCCGAGGCGAATTCGATGCCGAGGCCGACGATATAGGATACGAGATAGAGCGGGATGATCTTGACGAAGCCGTACCAGACCATCTGCCAGAAGCCCCAGCCGAGTCCGAAGACCTTGCTGTGCTGGAAACCGAGGTTCCAGATGCCGAAGAGCAGCGCAGGTACGAGCGCAATCACGACGATGATCAGGAGTCGCTTGAGGTCGACGCAGTCCTTCACGTGCGTTCCGCCCTTGCGGGTCGTACGGTTGGGCACGAAGAAGAAGGTCTCGAACGCGTCGAACGAGGAGTGGAGCCAACTCAGTTTTCCGCCTTCGGAAAATGTCGGCCGGATTTTATCGAAAAAATTCTTTGCCATGAGCTGTTCCTCCTTACATTTCTTTCATCATCAGTTCGATTCCCTTGCGGACGATATTCTGGATATCGATCTTCGAAGGGCAGACATATTCGCAGAGGGCCACATCCTCCTCGATCACCTCGTAGATGCCGAGCTGTTCCATCTTGTCGGGATCCTCGGCAAGGCAGGCCTTGAAGAGATAGAGCGGATAGATGTCCATCGGGAGTACTTTCCCATAGACATCGTTCATCAGGAACGGACGTTCGCCGCCGTTCTCGTTGGTATCCATATCGTACTTCTTGCGGCGCAGGAAGGCGGGATATGCGCGGGATGCCGAGAACTTCTTGGAACGGAAGGGGTTGATCCAGCCGAACATCTCATAATAATTGCCCTCCTTGAGGACGCTTACCTGGTCGTGGTAGAAGCCCAGGAAGCCGTCGGGGCCGACCGCTTCGCCGGAAAGGACGTCGCCGCTGACGATACGGACCTCACCCTCTTCGAAATAAGCGGAAAGATCCTTCATGCTGACACCGGCTGGAACCTCGACATAGGAAGGGTTCTTCGCCGCGGGTCCTGCAACGGCGATGGTGCGGTGGGCGTCATACACGCCCTTGAGGAAGAGACGTCCGATTACGGCCACGAGCGGCAGGTCGACTGTCCATACCACCTCACCCTTGTTGATAGGGCTGATGTGGTTGATCTGGACACCCACGTTGCCGGCCGGGTGCGGACCGGAGAACTGGTGGAAAATGACACCGGAGAGTTTGTGGAACTCGCTGCCTGCGTAATTTTCCGCCGAAAGGGAGAAATGCACCCCGCCTTTGGTCAGTTTGCCGAGGGCGTCGACGCCGGCCTGCACTGCGGCCAGGTCGTCCTTGAGGGTGAAGTCCCTGTCGGCCCCCAGTGGAGCTGTGTTCATCCCCGAAATGAAAATGGCTTTGGGATCGGCCTGGGGATCCGCCACTGTGCCGAACGGGCGCTGCTTGAGGCAGGGCCAGACGCCGCACTGCAGCAGAAGGGAGGTCATCCCCTGCTTGTCGAGCGAGGAAATCTTAGGTACGTCGAACTTGACCGCCTCGTTCTTTCCGTCAGCCTTTACCCTGACTTCCAGAAGCTTGCGCTTGTCGCCACGTACGATCGCATCGACCGTTCCGCCGACGGGCGAACAGAACACCATTTCGGCGTTCTTCTTGTCGGCGAAAAGCGGAGTTCCGGCCTTGACGCTGTCACCCTCCTTCACAAGAAGGCGGGGAACCATACCGCGGAAATCGGTAGGTTTTACAGCCACCAGACCCGGAGTGACGCGCTTTGTCACCTCGCAAAGAGCCGCCCCCGCAATGGGAAGGTCGAGGCCCTTTTTCAATCTGATTTGATCTGACATGAAATTATCTGGTTAACAATAAAGATTTTACAATAGTCTGCAAAGTTACCTATAAAATGTCACTAAAAAAAGTATATTTTTGCACTATGATGAACATTTCGCAAACAGACCTGTTCGAGGGACTGAACAGCGCCCAGAAAGAGGCCGTTCTCTGCACGGAAGGCCCCTCGCTCATCATAGCGGGGGCGGGGTCCGGCAAGACGAGAGTGCTGACCTGCAGGGTCGCGCACATACTGGAGGGAGATTGCAGGCCGAGCGAAGTCATGGCCCTGACATTCACCCGGAAAGCGGCGGGAGAGATGAAGGAGAGGGTGGCCTCCCTGGTCGGGGAGCGCAAGGCCCGGTGGATACAGATGGGCACCTTCCACTCCATTTTCATCCGCTTCCTCAGGGAGTATTCCGGACTTCTGGGATACCCCGACCATTTCACCATCTACGACCAGACAGATTCACGCAGCGTGATAAAGCAGTGCATCAAGGAACTGGAGCTGGATGACAAGAACTACAAGCCCGCAATGGTCCAGAGCATAATCTCCATGGCCAAGAACAGCCTGGTCACCGTGGCCGGATACAGGGCTGACCCCGTAGCCACCGAGAGGGACCGGGCCTCCAGGAAACCGGCGATTGCGGACATTTATGAACTGTATCAGAAAAAATGTCTTGCCGCCGGGGCCATGGATTTCGATGACATCCTGCTCCAGATGAACATACTCCTTGCACGGTTCCCGGAGGCACGCAGTTCCATCGCGGCCCGTTTCCGCTACATCCTTGTGGACGAGTACCAGGACACCAACCATGCACAGTACGTGATCCTGCGCCGCCTGGCGGAACCGCACCACAACATCTGCGTGGTTGGAGACGACTCCCAGAGCATCTACGGATTCCGCGGAGCCCGCATCGAGAACATCCTCCGCTTCAAGAGGGACTATCCCGAAGCCAGGGAATTCAGGCTGGAGCAGAACTACCGCTCCACCCAGACGATAGTCGCCGCCGCAAACAGCCTGATCGCACACAACGAAAGGCGTCTCAACAAGGAGTGTTTCTCGAAAGCCGGTGCAGGCGAGAAGATCGGCGTCATCAAGGCATTCACCGAGAGCGAAGAGGCGCATCTGGTTGCATCGTCGATCATCGAACGCATCTATTCCACCAAGGCCTCATACGACTCCTTCGCCATCCTCTACCGCACCAACGCACAGTCCCGGGCCTTCGAGGAAGCGCTCCGCAAACGCAATCTCCCCTACCGCATCTACGGAGGCCATTCATTCTACGAGCGGACGGAAATCAAGGACATGCTCGCCTATTTCAAACTGGTAGTGAATCCCCAGGACAACGAATCCTTCCGGCGCGTCATCAACGTTCCGGCGCGGGGAATAGGCGATACCACGATGGAGCGCCTGTCGGCCGCGGCGGCCGCAGCCGGATGCCCGCTTTACGACGCTCCCCTGCTCGAAAACGAGCGGCTGATGTCCTTCGGCCTGAAAGAAGCGGCCATAAAGAAACTGCGGGATTTCGTGGCGATGATGGAAAAATTGTCCGAAAACAGGGATTCTTCCGACTGTTACAGCCTCGCACTCGAAATCGGCAACGCCTCGGGCTACCTCATGTCGCTCAAGAACGACACATCCCCCGAAGGGCTGGGCAAATTCGAAAACGTGGAGGAACTCTTCAACAGTATCAAGGAGTACGGCGAAGAGGAGGCGGAGATGCGTAACATCATGTCCGACGACGGAGAAGGGGATGTCGTCACTACCGTCACACTGGGCGACTATCTCGAGAATGTCTACATGATGAGCGAAACAGAGAAAGACGACTCGCAGGACCCCGACCGTGAACAGACCAACAAGATACTGCTGATGACCGTCCACGCTTCGAAAGGCCTGGAATTCCCGTACGTCTATGTCGCCGGCATGGAAGAGAATCTTTTCCCTTCGGAAAACATGAATTCTTCCCTCGAAGAGATCGAGGAGGAAAGGCGCCTGTTCTATGTCGCCTTAACGAGGGCGCAGAAAGCGGTCACCGTATCTTATGCCCAGAACAGGCGCAAATGGGGCAGCGAAGAGTCGAACCGGCCCTCTCGTTTCCTGCGCGAGATAGACAGGCAATACTATGCGGTGGAACCCGACACCGACGAAAACCGCTACGACCCCTTCCCCGGGACCCGTTTCAGGCAATCCGATTTTGAAACATACAGGCAGTCGCGCGGCATGGAATCCCGTAAACGTCAGGAAGACCGCCGGCCGGTTACACGGAGCGCAAGTCCTGCGGCACATCCTCCAGCAAGGCCTTCCGCACCTGTACCGACCCACTCCCCGTCTCCCGGATTCGCTCCTTCACCCGTCTCCGCGCTCCAGGTCGGGCAGCGCGTGGAGCACGACCGTTTCGGCTATGGAAAAATCCTAGCGATGGAAGGCGACGGCCCCAACCGTAAAGCGGTAGTGGATTTTGAAAATGGAGGGCAAAAAACACTTCTGCTGAAATTTGCTAAACTTCGCATAGTTTAGCCCATGACACGAACGAAAAACGGCATGTGTTTTGCAACTTTTCGCCTTGAAGTTTTTCATAGTTTAAGTTTAAGTTTAGGTTAGTAGGAAGGGTGTGTTCCACAGCGGGACACACCCTTCTGAATGTATTGTTTCAAAACTTTCGTTATCTTTGCAGGATAAGCAACGCTGACAGACAGGACATGAAAGAGACTACCGACGGTACTTTGGAGATTCCGGACAACGGATACGGCGACGAGAGCATCGTCCACCTCGAGGATCTGGAGCACATCCGGCTCCGGCCCGGCATGTATATCGGCCGGCTGGGCGACGGCACCGCCCCCAACGACGGCATGTACGTGCTCATGAAGGAGATCATCGACAATTCAATCGATGAATTCGCGATGGGCTACGGCAAGGTGATACAGATCCGGATCGACGACAAGAAGATCTCGATCCGCGACTACGGCCGCGGCATACCGTTCGGTTTCAGCGAGAAGGACAAGACCCAGAACCTCCTGGACGCCGCGGTGAGCAAACTGCACACCGGAGCAAAGTTCGACAACAAGACCTTCCAGAAATCCGTAGGAATGAACGGTGTCGGCCTCAAAGCCGCCAACGCCCTCTCATCCAAGTTTACCGTGCAGTCATTCAGGAACGGCGAGACACTTGCCCTGGAATATGAGAAAGGCATCCTCGTCACTCCCGACTTCACCCCGAAGCCCACTGCTGAACGCAACGGCACGCTTGTCACCTTCATCCCCGACGACACGCTCTTCGAGCCTTACCAGTACAATACGGAGTACATCGACACGATGCTCCGCAACTACGCCTACCTCAACGTCGGGCTGAAACTTACTTTCAACGGAACAGAATACAAATCGGAGAACGGACTGCTCGACCTGCTCAACGAGAGTATCGACGAAGAGCCCCTCTATCCTCCAATCCATCTCAAGACACAGGATATAGAGGTCGCCTTCACGCACGGCAGCGGTTACGGGGAGAACATCTATTCGTTCGTCAACGGACAGAACACCACCCTGGGAGGCACGCACCTGGCCGCCTTCAAGGAAGCGATCGCCAAGGTCCTCAAAGACTTCTACAAGAAGGATTTCAATCCGGTGGACGTTCGCCAGTCCATCATCGGGGCCGTGAGTGTCCGCATCCAGGAGCCCGAATTCGAGGGACAGACCAAGGTGCAACTGGGATCCAAATACATGTGGCAGGACAAGCAGGCCGGCACCCACGGCCCTACGCTGAGCAAGACCATGTTCGATTTCCTCTCGACAGATCTCGACAATTACCTCCACAGGAACCTCGACGTGGCCGACATAATCCTGGCCAAGATCCAGGATTCGGAGAAGGAGCGCAACGCCATCTCCAGCATCAGCAAGAAAACCAAGGCCAGGCTCAAGAAGGCCTCGGTCCACAACAAGAAACTCCGCGACTGCCGCATCCACTACGGGGACCGCAATCCCCTCGCAGAAAAGAGCACCCTCTTCATCACCGAGGGCGACTCCGCATCCGGCTCCATCACGAAGAGCCGCGATGCCAACGTCCAGGCGGTATTCAGCCTGATGGGCAAACCTTTCAACTGCGCCAAGGCCTCCAAGAAAGATCTTTACGCCGAGAAGAACGTGGAGCTCTGCCTCCTCCAGTCGGCCTTAGGCATCGAAGACGGCGTGGAAGGACTCCGCTACAACAACATAGTCATAGCGACCGATGCCGACGTGGACGGAATGCACATCCGCCTGCTGATGCTTACCTTCTTCCTGAAGTTCTATCCCGACGTAGTCCGCGCCGGCCATCTCCACATCCTGCAGACACCTCTCTTCCGGGTCCGCGACAAGAAGAACAACGTTTACTGCTACAGTTCCTCCGAGAAGGAGGCCGCGCTGAAGAAGATGGGACGCGGAGCCGAGATCACCAGGTTCAAAGGACTCGGCGAGATATCGCCCGACGAATTCAAGGGTTTCATCGGCGACGACATGCGGCTCGAGATGGTCCACCTTACGGGTGAAGACAAAATCGCCGACATCATCCAGTTCTACATGGGAGACAACACCCCCGTCAGGCAGAAGTTCATACGCACGAACCTCCGTTCCGACATCGACAATACAGAGGAAGCACAATAGCCATGAAACCTTCCACAGCCAATTTCATTCTCACGAAGATGATGCACTGGACCATCGTGGACCCCGTGCTCCCTCCCGAACCCAAACATATCGTTCTGGGAGTCCCGCATTCATCTATATGGGATTTCGTGGTGGCATGGCTATACTACCGGTCCCTTGACGCAAAGCCCCGCGTGATGATCAAGAAGGAGTTCTTCTTCTGGCCTCTCGGGGGCCTGCTCCGCAGGCTCGGAGCCATTCCGGTCGACAGGAAGAATCCCGTGTCAGTCACCAGGCAGGTGATCGAAGAACTCGAAAAGAGTGAATCCTTCCATCTCTGCATAGCCCCCGAAGGGACACGCAAACCGGTGAAACGGTGGAAGACCGGATTCCATACCTTCGCCCGTGCGGCAGACATTCCCGTTTATCTCGGATTTTTCGACTGGGGCAGGAAAGAAATCGGCCACGGCCCGCGCTTCACCTGTACCGAAGATGCGATGGCCGACCTCCGTACCATCCAGGCATTCTACAAAGAAAAAGGCGTCCAGGGCAAGCACCCGGGACACCTCGACTATCTCGACTGACGTTTTTTATCGCAGGGTTCGGGGCAGAACACCACGGGGCAGAGCCCCGGTCAAATCGACGGAGTGGCGTAAGCTACGACATCCGCAGCGGTTATCTCAGGGCCGCAGAGGATCATCAGGCGTTCCGCCACATTGCGCAACTCACGGATATTTCCCGTCCAGGGAAGCTTGGACAGTTCCGCGATGGCTTCGGGAAGCACTTTCTTGCGGGCAATGCCGGTTTCCTGGCTTATCTGGCCGATGAAATAATCCATCAGGAGCGGGATGTCCTCCACCCTCTCCTTCAGGCTGGGGACATGGATCACGATGACGCTGAGACGGTGATAGAGGTCTTCGCGAAAAGTACCCTTCGCAATCTCCTCCGTCAGGTTCTTGTTGGTAGCGGCCACCACCCTGACGTTGACGGTTATGTCCTTGTCGCTTCCCACCCTTGAGAGTTTCTTCTCCTGCAGGACGCGGAGCACCTTTGCCTGGGCGGCCAGGCTCATGTCGCCTATCTCGTCGAGGAAGAGGGTTCCTCCGTCTGCCTGCTCGAACTTGCCCTTGTGCTGCTTTATGGCTGAAGTGAAAGCGCCTTTCTCATGCCCGAAAAGCTCGCTTTCAATGAGTTCTCCCGGAATCGCGGCGCAGTTGACCTCGATGAAGGGGGCTGCGGCGCGGGGGCTCTTGTCATGCAGCCGGCGCGCTACCAGTTCCTTGCCGGTGCCGTTGGACCCCATGATGAGCACGCGGGCGTCGGTGGCGGCGACACGGTCGACAATCTCCTTGATATGGCGGATGGCGGGAGATTCGCCTACTATCTCATATTTGCTCTGGATCTTTTTCTTGAGGCTTACTGTCTCCTTGACCAGGTTGGTCTTGTCAGTGGCGTTCTTCAGCGTGATCAGGATGCGGTTCAGGTCCAGGGGCTTCTGTATGAAATCGTAAGCGCCGTTCTTGATGCACCTGACAGCCGTGTCGATGTCACCGTGACCTGAAATCATGATTATCGGAGATTCGCAGCCGGATGCGACGAGGGTTTCCAGCACCTCGTTGCCGTCCATCACGGGCATCTTGATATCGCAGAATACGGCGTCGAAACTGTCGGCCTGCGCCTTTTCCACACCCTGCTTCCCGTCTTCGGCCGTAACCACCTCGTGTCCCTCGAATTCCAATATTTCCTTCAGCGTGTTGCGTATGCTCCGCTCGTCGTCGATGATCAGCACCTTCATGGCAATGACAATTGTTTAGCTATAGATTGCAAAGATAGACATTATTTCATATTTTTGTGGTAACAGATTCAGAGAGCATGACAAACATCATCATAGCCATAGACGGCTATTCCTCGACCGGAAAAGGGACCTTTGCAATGGAAATCGCCCGCAGGCTGGGCATCCTCTACCTCGACAGCGGCGCACTCTACCGCACCGTAACCCTCTATGCCCTCCAGAACGGGGAGATCGAGTGGAACGGGGCTATCCTCGACCGCAGGCTTCAGGAAGATATCATCCTTGGTAAGATAGACATTTCCGTGATGTCGAAGGCCGACGGGACGATGAGGGTATTCCTCGGGGACGAGGACGTCTCGGGCAGGATCAGGGAACTCGAGGTGGCCCGCAATGTCAGCGCAATCGCCACCCTGCCGTTCGTCCGCAATTTCGTGGACGAGCAGCTGCACCGCCTGGGCTCAAAGGGTTGTGTCATGGACGGACGCGACATCGGCACCGCCGTCTTCCCCAACGCCGACCTCAAGATATTCATGACGGCCGATGCTGAAATCCGCGCGCAGCGCCGGGTCCTGCAGATGGAGCAGGCCGGACAGCATCCGAGTTTCGAGGAAGTGCTCAAGAACGTCCAGGAACGCGACTACATTGATTCCCATCGCGCGATGAACCCCCTTCGCAAGGCCGATGACGCCATAGTGCTCGACAACAGCCACATGACTGTAGAAGAACAGATGGTCTGGCTCGACGGCATCCTCCGCGAACGGTTCAACATCGGCATCCTATGAAGCTGACCATCGGGATCGACCCCCACTCCGGTTTCTGCAACGGTGTGGTACGCGCCGTCCAGCAGGCCGAAAACTATCTTCAGTTCAGTCCCCGCCTCTACTCGCTGGGGGCGATAGTCCATAACTCCGTCGAACTGGAACGGCTGAAAAAGAAAGGGCTGGAAATCATCTCCATCGACGAGGTGGCCCAGCTCAGGAACGACGTTATCCTGGTCAGGGCGCACGGTGAGCCTCCGGCCACCTACGAACTTGCCAGGCGCAACGGACTGCAGGTCATCGACTGCACCTGCCCCGTCGTCCTCAAGCTCCAGGAGCGCGTGCGCGACACATGGGAACGGCTGAGGAAGACCGGAGGGCAGGTGGTTATCTTCGGAAAGAAGGGTCATGCCGAAGTCAACGGCCTCGTGGGCCAGACCGGAGGCGGGGCCGTGGTCATCAGCAGCATCGAAGAGGCGCGCGAACTCGATTTCTCACGCCCGGTCGCATTGTTTTCCCAGACGACCAAGGACCCGGTTGAATTCGCCACCATCGCGGACTATTTCCGCAGCCGCCGCCCCGACACAGAGGTCTACGACACCATTTGCCGCCAGGTCGCGCTGCGGCACAAGTCGCTGGTCGAATTCGCCCGGAGCAACAACGTGATCCTGTTCGTGAGCGGAAGCGAGAGTTCCAACGGCAAGGTGCTTTTCGAACTCTGCCGCAGCATCAATCCGCGCACTTACAGGCTTGAAAACGCTTCACAGATAGACATGTCATGGTTCCACGACGGCGACAAAGTAGGCATTTGCGGAGCCACCTCCACCCCCAAGTGGCAGTTAGAGGAAATTTTTATATCTTTGCAGGCTGTAACACAGGAATAATCATCAAAATATCAATAGTTTTATGGCAACAACAGCTGATTTCAAGAACGGACTCTACCTCGATTTCGAAGGAAAACCCTGCTCAATCGTATGGTTCCAGCATGTCAAACCGGGCAAAGGTCCCGCTTTCGTAAAATCCAAACTCCGCAACCTCGAAAACGGCCGTATCCTGGAGAAGACCTGGAACGCGGGCGAAAAGATTGATGTCATCACGGTCGAGCACCGCGAGTATCAATACCTCTATGCAGAAGAGGACGGTTTCAACTTCATGAACAACGAGACCTTCGACCAGATCAAACTGGAGAAGGACATCGTCGAAAACGCCGACCTGATGAAGGAAGGCCAGATCGTCCAGATGGTATTCCACGTGGACGGCGAAGAGGAACGCTGCCTCACCTGCGAGCTTCCGACCTACGTCGAACTGGAAGTGACCTATACCGAGCCCGCCGTCAAGGGCAACACCGCTTCGACCAACGCCCTCAAGGAGGCCACCCTCGAGACCGGCGCCATCATCATGGTCCCTCTCTTCATCAACCAGGGCGACAAGATCCGCGTCAACACCACCGACCGTTCCTACGGCGAGCGCATCAAATAGTACGGCGACATGCGCAGAGTTCTGCTAGTCCTGATGTCCACACTTGCCATCTGCGGGTGTGGACATCGCGTTTCTCAGGGCGACCCCACGCTCGACATCACCGACGCCGAACGGGAGGCCCGCATTGCCCTCGATTTCTCGCGAGACAGCGCATGGATCGTGGATTACCTCAAGCCCTACTATCCAGACCTCACCGCCGCGCAGGTGGCTGCCTGGGAATCGTCCAAGGCCCTTGAAGGCCGCGTCATAGACGGACAGAAACGCTATTTCCGCAATGCCGGACGCAATCTCTTCCGCATCGACCCCGAAGCCCGCAAGGTTTTCCAGGCCGTCAACGGCGTGACCCGTGACGTGGAAGATGTATACCTCGACGGCTACAACCGCGAAGTGATCGCCGAAGTCCGCGCCAGCGGCAAGAATCTGGTGAAGCCCGTCGACTTCCTCATCCGCTATGAACTCACGGTCAAGCCTGACGCAGTGCCGGACGGCGAAACTGTGCGTGCCTGGATGCCCTACCCGAGGGAGGACCAGAACAGCATCACCTCCGTCAAACTCGTAGCGGCTTCCGAACCGGACTATATCATAGCTCCTGATGAAGTGGAGCACAAGAGCATTTACATGGAGAAGAAAGCCGAGGCGGGCAAACCCACCGTATTCTCCTACACCTTCTCATTCACCGGTTTCAACGAGTGGTACGACTTCTCCCCCGAGGATTGCAAGCCCTACAACACCGGATCGGATCTCTACAAGACCTATACGGCTGAACGCAAGACGCACATCATCTTCACCGACCGCATCAAGGCTCTGACCGATTCACTCGTCGCCGGAGAAACCAACCCCTATCTCAAGGTTAAGGCGATCTACGGCTGGATCGTCAAGACTTTCCCCTGGGCGAGCGCCCGTGAATACTCCACGATCGAGAACATCCCGATGTACGTGCTTGAGAACGGCCACGGCGACTGCGGGCAGGTCGGCCTGCTCCTGGTGACCATGTGCCGCTGCGCGGGTGTTCCCGCACGCTGGCAGAGCGGCTGGATGCTCCATCCGGGAGCTGTCAACATGCACGACTGGAGCGAAGTCTATTATGAGGGCATCGGCTGGGTGCCGACTGACGTCTCCTTCGGTCGGGGACGCGACGGCGTGAAGGATATTGAGGAAGAGTACTACTTCTTCACCAAAGGACTCGATGCCTATCGCCTGATCTGCAACAGCGACTACTCCGGGCAATTCTATCCCGTGAAGAATTTCATCCGCAGCGAAACGGTGGACTTCCAGCGCGGCGAGGTGGAGTGGGCCGGCGGCAACCTCTACTTCAATCAGTGGAGCGGCTGGATCGAGGAGATAGATTACCGCTAGGCTTCCGCTGCAACGGACACAATTGATAATCAAACGATTACACAAGTTGGTCCCCCTTGTTTTGAGGGGGATCAACTTGTGTATATACCTGATTGACTGGTGCGTACATTACAGCGAAAAACAGAGACAAGCCGATGATATGCGAAAAAATGGTAACTTTGCGGCGCAAAACAACAGCGAATATGAATCTGGTAGCCATAGTAGGACGCCCCAACGTGGGCAAATCGACTCTGTTCAACAGGCTGGTGGGCATCCGCCAGGCGATCGTCGACGAGACCGCCGGCGTAACCCGCGACCGCCATTACGGCAAATGTGAATGGTGCGGCCACGAATTCTCGGTGGTCGACACCGGAGGATTCACCTCGGGCAGCGACGACGTCTTCGAGGGGGAGATACGCAAGCAGGTGATGATAGCCATCGAGGAATGCGACCTTGTGCTTTTCATGGTCGAGGCCGCGACCGGCATCACCGATTTCGACGAGGAGATCGCCGACATCCTGCGCCGGCAGCGCAAGCCCGTGATCCTCACCGTCAACAAGGTCGACACCGGTGACAAGATGTACGACAGCTATCAGTTCTACGGCCTCGGCCTCGGCGACCCGATGGCAATCGCCGCAGCCACCGGCAGCGGCACCGGCGACCTGCTCGACAAGGTAGTCGAACTCCTGCCCAAAGAGACCCGCGAAGTTGTCGATCCGTACGAAGGCCTCCCCCGCTTCACCATCGTGGGCAAGCCGAACGTAGGCAAATCCTCGCTCACCAACGCCCTCTTGGGCGAAGAACGCAACATAGTCACGCCGGTGGCCGGGACCACACGCGACGCCATAGCCTCGCATTACAACAAATTCGGCCACGAGTTCATGATAGTCGATACCGCAGGCCTCCGCAAGAAAGCGAAGGTGAACGAAGACCTGGAATTCTATTCGGTGCTCCGATCCATACGCGCTATCGAGAATTCAGACGTCTGCATCCTGATGATCGACGCCACAAGCGGTATCGAAGCCCAGGACATGGCCATTTTCAACCTGATAGTCCGCAACCGGAAAGGATGCGTGATAGTCATCAACAAGTGGGACCTGGTCGAAGGCAAGACCGCCAACACGATGAAGGAGTACAAGGCCGCCATCGAGAAGCGCATCGCCCCAATGAGCGACATTCCCGTCATTTTCACCTCCGCCACGAACAAGCAGCGTATAATGGATGTGCTGGAAGCTGCCGACCATGTCTACGCCAACTATTCCCGCCGCATCCCGACCTCGCAGCTCAACGAGGTGATGCTGCCCGAAATAGAAAACTATCCCCCGCCGGCATGGAAGGGAAAATACATCAAAATCAAGTACATCACCCAGCTTCCCACACCTTCGCCGACCTTCGCGTTTTTCTGCAACCTGCCCCAGTACATACGCGATCCATACAAGCGTTTCCTGGAGAACAAGCTCCGCAGCCATTTTGACTACACCGGCTGCGTCCTGCAGATATTCCTGAGACAGAAATAGGACCCGCTACGCCGCGGGAAGGACGATCGTAAAGCGGGCGCCGCCGAGTTCCGAGCGGCTGTAACCGATTGTACCCTGGCTCTGCTCGATGATGCTGCGACAGATGGCAAGGCCGAGGCCCGTTCCGGTCTTCTTGGTCGTGAAATTGGGAGTGAACAGCTTCTCGAGATCGGCTTCCCCGACTCCCGGACCGTTGTCTTCGACATCTATCCGCCATGCATCACTGTCAGATATTTTTGCAGGGGAGAGCGTTATCCTGATCCTGCCCCCGTCCGTTCCGGCGCTGTCGAGTGCCTGGACGGCATTGGTTATCAGGTTTACGAAAACCCTCGCAAGCTGGCTGCGGCGGCCGTCGACCGGCGCCTCGCCGGATCCCTCGCGGCAATACTCGAAGGTCAGGTCTTCACGGTTGTCGAACAACACCCGCTGCTCCCGGATCAATGCGTCAAGGTCTATGCGGGTGATATCCTCAGTGTAGAAACGGGCGAATGAAGAGAATTCCGTTGCCGTCTGCGACAGCGTGTCGATCTGCTCGAGCAGCGACTTGCTTACACTCTCGAGTTTCTCCTCCCATCCCGGGACTCCCGCCTCTTTCATGCGCATCAGATACTGGATGCTCAGCTTCATGGGGGTAAGCGGATTCTTGATCTCGTGGGCTATCTGACGGGCCATCTCCTTCCATGCCTGCTCACGCTCGCTCTGTGCAAGCTGCCTCGAACTCTCCTCCAGGGCATCCACCATCTTGTTGTATGAGTTGATCAGGATGCCGAGTTCGTCCTTAGTGTTGCGGTATCTGATGCGGCGGTTGCCTGTCAGCGCCAGGCGGTCGATACGTTCCTTGATCTCTACCAGCGGCTTGGTCAGCGAATTGGAGACCAG
Source organism: Bacteroidales bacterium (assembly GCA_017430365.1). GTDB lineage: Bacteria > Bacteroidota > Bacteroidia > Bacteroidales > UBA932 > Cacconaster. The sequence continues at coordinate 16,505 of JAFRNC010000010.1, forward strand.
GGCACCGAGCGACACGGCTGCAAGAAGCAGGATCAGGCAGATGTTGATGATGACCGAAACCGTGGACGCGGTCGCATCGGTCACGTCGCCCCTCCTGTCGAAATAGGGCACATTGACTATGGCCACCATCGTACCGTCGCCGTTGAATACCGGCTCGTACAGCGAGTAGAAGCTGATTCCGGCTATGCTCTCCAGATCGACGAAACGGAGCTGCCTTTCCTTGGCTATCTGGCGGAACGCCCTGTTGCTCATACGGTTTCCGAGAAGGAACTGCTCGAACAGCTCAGGCCTGGTGGAACGGATCAGTTCGCCATGGGTATTGTAAAGGTTCAGTTCGCAGCGTGTGATCTTGGTGAACTCCTCCATAGCGGAGAACAGCTGCGGCGTATTGATGTCGTTGTACCGCAACGCATACTTGCAGGGCTCGGCCAGGGTGGCCTGTGCGGAGGACATCAGTTCGTCCATGGCCTCGCGGTTGTTGGCGCGGTTGAGATTCATGACGAAGACCACGCTGCCTATTCCCATGGTGCCGAGGGCGATAACCATCGAAAGCGTGGTGAGGAGCGTAATCTTCCGCTTGAGCGAGTGCTTGGGCAGGTTGAAGAGTTTGTCACGGCGCCAGCGCAATGTGAATACCAGGAGGAAGAACCCGTAGAAAATCGCCAGATAGGAGAACGAAACCACATGCGGGAAGAAAGGCCTGCGGGCACGGGAAATCACCGTCATATCCTCGTCGGACAGCCTGTTGACGAAATGGACATAACCGCCCTTGTTGACCATGGTATAGCCTATGTCATAACCGGAAGGGGGAGTGACGGGATAGACGAAGCTGCCGCCGTACGACACCAGCCTCTCGTCCGAATAACGCGCATAGGAGTAATTCGGGGAGATTGCCGCGGCCGTATTGGCACGGGTGGTCAGCGCGTCGAAAGGACTGCCGACGACGTCATTCTTGTACTTCGATTCCAGTTCCAGGAACAGGCGGGACACTTCGTAGGTCGTGGGATCGAAATAAGTGAACATACCCACATACGAGGCCAGACCGTTGTAGTCATGCAGATAATAGACATTGGAACCCGGGGCCAGGGAGACTCCGTACTCCTTGATCAGATTCTCATAGAATGTGAAACATCCGACCGGTTCGCTCCCCTGCTCGAGGGTTATCAGGGTACTCGGAGTGCAGGTGGAGATCGTGATATTGTACTTCCTGACGACGTCGTTGTACATATACCGGTCCATCAGGCGGTTTTTGATCAGCTCCGCGCCGCCCACTCCGGTAAGGACTGAAATGAAGGGATCGCTCTGTATGGAGGGCTCGACATCCCTCAGGAACATCTCCAGCGACAGGTCGCGCTCGATGGCCAGTTTGCTGGTATTGACCCGGTTGCTCTCATACTCCTTGTGAAGGCCGTAAATATTCATCGCCACGACGCTGTAAACCGAAATCAGCAGCACGAACGCGACCAGGTTGCGCCACGAGAAGAAATTGATGCGGGCATCCCTGCGTGCCAGCATAACCACCATGTGTATCTGGTAGATAAGCGCAAGGAAGAGCATCGCGAACGACAGGTAGCTCATCAGGGAGTAGCGGTTGATCTCCGAAATCCTGTGCGGCTCCATCACGATACCGGAATTGAGGATCAGCGACCGCATCACGAAATGGATGTACAGGGCAAGCAGGATGGCCGCTACGGCCAGCAGGGAAACCACGGTCCATCTCCAGACATTGGAGATGCCCTCCATCTTCTTGTGTATCCTGTAACGCATGACGAAGAAGGCATAGAATGCCATCGCCACGAACACGTTGTTGAAGAGCAGGCTGCCGAGGGAATTGAAGATGGATGTATCGGCATAGAGCACGGGAGAGAAGAGTTCCCCCGTCGCATATCCCCTGGATACGTAATAGAAGGCCATCATCCGGACAGCGACCAGCGTCGCGATCGCCAGGCAGAAAGTCTTCCAGGTATGGTGACGGTAATGATAAGGGAAAACCGCCAGCAGCATGAGGACGAAAGCTATCCAACGCAGGGGCATATTGCCGTGGCCGGGCGTAGGAGGGACCGTAGGCACGATAGAGAACAGGGGCTCCCCTTCCACACCGTAAACTATGGCGGTGTCATCCTCGGTAATCGGGACGGCGGTATAGCCGTCGCGGAGCCTCAGATGCCGGTTGACCTGGTTGGAGATAGCACTGGTGGGATACTCCGTCTTGACCATGATGCCGGTAACCACCTTGACCTTTCGGTCCTGGGAGAAAGAGGTGGTCACCACATACCATGCGGATCCCAGATTTATGTATTTCTCCCTGACCCCGATGTATGCGAGCGGCGTCGAATAGAGATTCCGGCTGCTCATGAACTGGAGTCTGTAGGAATAGGGATAGACGTCGACCTCGTCGTTGCTTATCGGGAACTGGTGGGTCCAGCACTTCATCGTATCGGATTGATAGCAATAAAGTACGATGTCCTCGGGCATGTCGTCGAAATCGACCCAGTCCCTGTCGGCCGCCGCAAGGGCATTGTAGGCATATTTTTCAGCCAGGTTCTCCCTTTTGTGAAGCGAACGCTCCACCCGCGCCACCTGCCTGCGGAGCCGGGCCTCGTAATCGGGCCTTATCACTGACAGCGCGAGCATCACCAGCGACAGGAGGAAAATCGCCTGCCCGGCGTAACGCGCCAGGAACCGTACCGTCCGCAGTCTGTATCGTCTTAACCGGTTCATTCGTGATGATAGGGCTCTCCCTTGAGAATCGTGAAAGCCCTGTAGAGTTGCTCCAGGAAAATCACCCTGACCAGCTGGTGGGAGAATGTCATCCTGGAGAGAGAAAGGAGTCCGTCGCTCCTCTGCATGAGCGCCTGGGAGAAGCCGTAGGGACCGCCTATCACAAAGACCAGATCTTTCGGAAGATGCGCGATCTTCCGCTCCAAATTCCGTGCCCAACCCACCGACGAGAAGCTCTCTCCGTGCTCGTCGAGGAGCACGAGATGGTCGCCCGGACGCAACGCCTTGAGAATCACCTCACCTTCACGCACCTTGATCTGCTCTTCGCTGAGGGAGGATGTCTGGCGCACATCCGGCAGCTCAGTCAGTTCGAAGGAAACGTAGTGACGGAGGCGTCCCGCATAGAGTTCAACCCCCTGCCGGATCCATGGATCCACTGTTTTTCCGGTGAAGAGGACTCTGACCTTCATTGGCGTGATTTTTGAATATTATGCAATTCGTCAAAAAAAGAGAACGATGAAGAAGATTTTTTGGCTCGCATCGCTGTTGTTCGTCCTGATGGCCGCCGGTCCGTCTTCAGCCCAGGAGAACGGCCAGGATGTCTTTACACCCATCGGCAAATACCTTCAGTCCGGAGACTGCGACAAACTTTCCGCATGGTTCGCCGACAACCTTGAACTCGATATGCTGGGAGCGGTCAACAACTGCACACGCAACCAGGCCAAGCTCATAATGAAGAATTTCTTCTCCCGCTACACCCCCAAGAAATTCACCATCATACACAAGAGCGGAAAGGCTCCCATGAAATATGCCGTCGGCTCCCTCAGCGCCGGAGGCGAACGATTCAGGGTAATCCTTTACGTCAAGACCACCGACGCGGAGAGCCATATCGAACAACTCAAGGTCGAACGCGAGTAATCTCCCAGGTACCTACGACAACTCCCTGCCCGCCGCACTGCGTGACGGGCACTGTCTTTCCGTCCAGGTCCTTCACCAGACGCGCCTCCTTCAGGTAGGTGTGGCTGTGCCCGCCCACTACAATGTCGATATTGCGGGAATTCTCGACCATGACCACGTCGGAAGGGCGTTCCAGCGATCCTCCGTCATAGCCGAAATGCGACAGCAGTATCACCAGATCGCAGTGGCGTTTGTTCTTAAGGTAATCGGCCCAGCGGTTCACTTCCTTGACGGCGTCAAGCCTGACCATGCCGTCCAGGTGCGATTTGAGCACGACTCCCTCGAGATATGAAGTGGTTCCGATGATACCGATCTTCATGCCGCCACGGCGGACGATCACGTAGGGCTTCACCAGCTTCTTGAGCGGAGTGGCGGAAAAATCGTAATTGCAGGTTACGGTCTTGTGCCGGCAGTTCTTAAGCCTTCGGGCCAGGTCCTCCTGGCCGTTGTCGAACTCGTGGTTGCCGAGAGTCATAACGTCGTACTGCATCAGGTTGACCAGTTCCACCTCGAGGTCACCGTGAGCGACCGTAAAGTACGGCGTGCCCTGGTTGAAGTCGCCGGCATCGAGGAGGAGCACCTTCTTCCTGCCGTACTTCTCCCTGATACTGTCGATATACTGGAGCCGGCGTTCCACCCCGCCCATACCCTTGTTGTAACCGACACGGATGGGCTCGATCTGGCTGTGGGTGTCATTGGTGTGCAGGATGACAAGGTCCTGCGCGTTGAGCGCGGAAGCGCAAAGTACAGCGGCAAGCGCCGCAATGAACAATCGTTTCATCGTCCTTCCTCCCCTTTTGATTCCTTACGGTCGATATACCTCACCCGGCCGTCCCGGTGCAGGGATATCTTCTCGCCGCGGTCCATCTGCTCCTTCAGGTACTCCACGATGGCGTCGCGGATCCAGATGCCGGTATCGACGCGGTTGAATGCCACATCGGAAAGCACCACACCGTCTCCGCCGTCCATGAGGAAGTTGATGGTCGCGAACCTGTAGACCCTTTCTTCGTCGAGCGGAGCGCCCGCGACATTGAGTATGACGGCCTGCCTGTCCTCGATCCCTATCTCGACGTTGCTCAGCGCCTCGACGCGGCGCCTGGAGATCATCTGGTTCAGGAACCTGCGCAAGTCAGAGCCCTTTATGTCGAAAACCACTATGTAGTTGTCGAAAGGGAATATCGAAAAGATGTCATACACGCGGACGGCTCCCTTCGGGAGGCTAGTCCGTATGCCCCCGAAATTGGTCATTGCGATGTCCACCTTGTCACCGGTCTTTTTTTCGGCAATCGCCTTGATTACGTCGGCGGCGAAATTGGACAGGCCGCTCTCGGGACGTTCCTTGTTATACTCGTCCTCGGAATAGCCCACAATCTCCTGTAGAGGGGCTACCTGGGCGCTGTACTTGTCTATGACCCTGGTCGCCCGCAGGTCCCTGATGTCGTCCCAGGTGGAATCGATCGGGACGGGCGTCCATTTCCAGACAAACTGCGCGTCTGCCGGGCACCACAGGGCGAAAACCATAATGGCGATGAGAATAAGTCTTTTATCCATCTATATCAGTCTTTGAGTTTCATCCATTTGAACAGGTCCTTGAAGGTGGACTTCTTCCCGTAGGTCAGGATACCTATGCGGTAAATCTTGGCCGAGAACCAGGCGGTTGCGAGGAAAGTAAGCGCAAGGAGGACTATGGAGAGAAGCAGCTGCCAGGCCGGCACCACCCCGAACGGTATGCGGGCCAGCATCACCATGGGAGAGGTCCAGGGTATGATGGATGTCCAGACCGACAGGGCGCTGTTGGGATGCTCGAAGGTATGGAGCATGATGAAGATACCGATTATAAGCGGAATGGTGACGGGCAGCTGCAGCTGGCTCGTGTCCGCTTCGTTGTCGACGGCTGCGCCTATCGCGGCGAACATTGAGGCGTAAAGCAGGTATCCGAGGAGGAAATACACCAGGAAGCATCCGATGATGTAGAACCAGTCGAGGTTGCGGAGTTGTCCGATGAGCTTCAGCGCTTCGGGAGCGTCCTCAGACTGGCCTGCGCTCTGGAGAATGGTCTCCATGTCTTCGGGGTCGATATGATTGTCATCTCCTGCGATGGCGATGACTTCTCCCATACCGCCGATGTTCTGCATCAGCTTGGGTCCGGCCGCGGCGTTGACGGCGGTCACGATTATGAAGGTCAGCGCGATCCAGATGAAGAACTGCGTCAGGGCTACCAGCGCGACGCCTATGATCTTGCCCATCATCAACTCGACGCTCTTGACCGAGGAGACTATCACTTCCACGACGCGGCTGCTCTTCTCGTCGATGACGCTGCGCATCACCATTGTGCCGAACATGAACACGAACATATAGATCAGGAAGCTCATCAGGTAGGAGAGGATCATGTAAATCTCCACGCTGTCCTCCTTGGCGTCGCCGTCGCTGGTCAGCGTCATGGAATTGAGCTTGATGTCGGTCTTTACGTCGGCCAGGATCTCATCCAGGTTCTGGATGTCGTAGCGCGTGAGTTTCCTGGTCTCAACGGCCTTGTTCACCGCTCGGTTGATGGAGTTCTTAAGGTCCATGTTGAGCGGCTCCTTCGAATAGGAGACAACAGAGACCTCGCCTTTCTCGTCGAGCGGGGAAATCCCCACAATAGCATAGTAGTCGAGTTCGTCGAAAATATCTTTCAGAAGGTCGACCGTCTCGCCTTCGACTCCCATGACATATGTGACCTTCTCACCGCTCTCCAGATAGGGAGCCACGATTCCGGACTGGTCGATGACTTTCACCTTCTGGTTCTCGTTGCCCGTGAAGAGCATGATCAGCATGGGAACGCAGATCAGGAGCGCCATGCCTATCGGCGTGAGCAGGGTCGTGAGGATAAACGACTTCTTGCGGACACGCGTGCTGTATTCGTGGCTTATTACAATGCCTACTTTTTTCCAGTTCATGACCTTCTTCCTCCTATTTGCCGGTTACCAGTTTGATGAAAATGTCATTCATCCTCGGGATAAGTTCCCTGTAGGATACGATGTCCACGTTCCCGATCAGTTCTCCGAGCACCTCGCGCGAGCCGCTTCCCGGATTGATATCGAGCACGGCACGGCGGTTTCCCTTGAGTTCCTCATCCGAGAATACCGAGTACGAAGCACCGGTTGCAAGCGGTTCCCCGCTGCGGTAGAGGACCTCGACCTGATTGGAACCGTATTCACGGCGGATCGCATCGGTCTCGCCAGTGATGACCAGATGGGATTTGTTGATCAGGGCGATATTGTCGCAGAGTTCCTCGACCGACTCCATGTTGTGGGTGGACAGGATGATGGTCGTGCCTTCGTCACGGAGCCGCAGTATCTCGTCCCTTATCATCTGGGCGTTGACGGGGTCGAATCCGGAGAAGGGTTCGTCGAGAATCAGCAGCTGCGGTTTGTGAAGTACGGTGGTGATGAACTGGACCTTCTGGGCCATGCCCTTGGAAAGTTCCTCGACTTTCTTGTCCCACCAGCTCTGGATCCCGAAACGGATGAACCATTTCTTGAGTTCCGCCGTGGCGGCGGCACTGCTCATGCCTTTGAGGCGGGCCAGATAGATGGACTGCTCCCCCACTTTCATTTTCTTGAATAGACCGCGTTCCTCGGGCAGATAGCCGATTGCGCGCACATCGTCGTCGTCAACCCGCTTGCCGTTCAGGAAGACATCGCCGGCGGTCGGAATGGTGATCCGGTTGATGATGCGGATCAGGGTCGTCTTGCCGGCGCCGTTGGGCCCCAGCAGACCGAAGATCTTTCCTTCGGGCATCGAGACGGTCACGTCGTCGAGGGCTTTGAACTCTCCGAAGGTCTTCGTAATGTTGTTGCAGTTTAACATACCAGTGGATTACGGCTTGCTTGCGTTCCGTTTTTAGGTGTACAAATATAATGTATATCGGTTTTTTCAGCAAATATAAAAATAATTATTGAATTTCGATATATTTTTTAATTTTTTTCGCAGCTTCTTCAGAAATTGCCCCTTCACTTGCAAGGTCCGGCAAAGTCCACCGCGTGGAATCGAAAAGTTCCCGGTAGCGGACGACGCTCCGCGCAAGGCGGCTCCCCAGATAGGGATGCTTCGCCAGCAGGCTGTCCGGAGAGTGCCACAGGTCAAGGCGATGGACCAGCGAAGGGTCGACCGTGACTGCGTCGGAGAATCCGTCAAAGCGTTCCCGGTCGATGCCGTCAATCTCCATCAACTGTTCTTTCGAGACAAAACCTCCCAGTTCCGAACGGTAATCCATGATTTTCCGGGCATACCACGGTCCTATGCCCCGCAGCGAAACCAGGGCGGCGCTGTCGGCCGTGTTCAACTCGATCTTCGGGATTTCAATATAAGGCTCGAGGCGCGAGAAGAGGGTATCTGAAACCACATACATCTTACGGAAATCATCCTTGCTGCGGAAACGGCCGCCTTTTCCGCGATAGTTCGCTATGGATTCGGCCTGCCTGGGTGAAAGACCCAGCCGGACCATGTCATCCACCGTCACGGTATTCGGGTCGAAGCGGAATGATTCAACCTTGCGGCCGGAAGCGGGCCTCCCGGCGGGAACGCGTCTCTTTCCCGAGGAAGGCCTGGACGCACCCGATGATAACGGAAACGCCGGCGGGACCGTTTCAGTGCCTGCCGGAGCCTCCTGTTGTTCTCCCTCTGCATATCCGACCGACTCTCCCTCCCGGGGAGGGCGCTCCAGGACCTTGATGACAAAAACCGCCAGTTGGAAACCCAGGATAAGGAACACCAGCGCCACCATCCCCGACGCCGCACCTTTCAACAACTTTTCCTTCGCCTCACGTCTTCCCATAACACACATGATCAACATCGGCAAAAATAAGATAAAATGCCTATCTTTGTTTTTATATGAAACCGCTGTTTATCCAGTTTTGTCCTCGCCTCCGGCTTTTGAACCGGATGCACGCTGAAACTGTCCTGTTATATTAATCACCTGACCATGAAATTTATAAGCTGGAACGTGAACGGCCTGCGAGCCGCAGTGCAAAAGGGGTTCTCCGACGTATTCTCTTCCCTGGACGCCGATTTCTTCTGCCTGCAGGAAACCAAGCTGCAGGCAGGCCAGATCGAACTGGATTTTCCCGGATACAGTTCTTACTGGAACTACGCCGGGAAAAAGGGTTATTCGGGAACGGCAATCTATACCCGCCATACGCCTCTTTCCGTCACCTGCGGAATTGGAATCGAAGAGCATGACCAGGAAGGAAGGGTCCTGACCCTGGAAATGCCGGACTTCTATCTGGTCAATGTTTATACCCCGAATTCGCAGGACGGGCTGCGCCGTCTGGATTACCGAATGCAGTGGGAAGACGCTTTCAGGAACCATGTATGCAGACTGGCATCCGGGAAGGGCGTGGTCATATGCGGCGACATGAATGTCGCCCATGAGGAGATCGACCTGAAGAATCCTGCGACCAACCACTTCAACGCAGGTTTCTCAGATGAGGAACGGGAAAAGATGACCGTCCTGCTCGCCTCCGGCTTCCGTGACAGCTGGCGTGAGGCACATCCCGGAGAGGCCAAGTACTCCTGGTGGTCCTACAGGATGGCGGCCCGCGCAAGGAACGTAGGCTGGCGCATCGATTATTTCCTCGTTTCGGATTCTCTTGCGTCCCGCATCAGCCACACCGACATCCTCGACGGGATCATGGGTTCAGACCATTGCCCGGTCGAACTCGTATTGGCAGACTGAGCGGCTGCGGCTATTCTCCCCTGACGACAAGGACGATCTCGCCCTTGGGCGGAGTCTGGGTGAAAAGATCGTACAACTCCTTGAGTGTCCCCCGATGGGTGGTGTCGTGCAGTTTGGAAATCTCGCGCGACACGGACGCCTGGCGGTCGGGCCCGAAGGTTTCCACGAACTGTCCCAGCGTCTTGGCCAGACGGAACGGAGATTCGTAGAAAATCATGGTCCGCTTCTCCGACGCCAGCTCAGCGAGTTTGGTCTGCCGGCCCTTTTTGACCGGCAGGAATCCTTCGAAGCAGAAACGGTCGCAGGGGAAACCTGAGTTTACAAGGGCAGGCACGAATGCAGTGGCACCGGGAAGGGTCTCCACCTCTATACCGGCCTCCACACACGTGCGCACCAGCAAGAAACCCGGGTCGGAGATGCCGGGGGTGCCGGCGTCGCTGATCAGGGCGACCGTGCTTCCGGCGAGTATCCTCTCCTTCACGCTCTCCACTTTTTCGTGCTCATTGAATTTATGGTGCGACTCCATCCGTGCGGAAATCTCATAATGCTTCAGCAGCACAGAGCTGGTCCTCGTGTCTTCGGCCAGGACGAGGTCGGCCTCGCGGAGTATGCGCAGCGCACGGAGCGTGATGTCTTCCAGATTGCCGATGGGCGTTGGGACGATGTAGAGTTTTCCCATATTTTTCATATCTTTGTTTTCGTCATTCCCTGCTTGACCGGGAATCTAAACCAAGACAAATTTAATCAAAATGTTCATAGAAAACGCAAAAAACCCCGGATGGGTGGAGGTCATCTGCGGCTCGATGTTCTCCGGCAAGACCGAAGAACTCATACGCCGGCTGAAAAGGGCCAGGATCGCGAATCTCAAGGTCAGGATATATAAGCCGAAGATAGACACACGCTATTCGGAAGAAGCGGTGGTATCGCACGACTCCCATTCGATCCTCTCCACTCCGGTCGATTCCGCACGGAGCATACTGCTTCAGGACGAAGAAGTCGATGTCGTCGGAATCGACGAAGCCCAGTTTTTCGACGACGGCATCGTCGACGTGGTCAGGCAGCTGGCTGAGCGCGGAGTGAGGGTGATAGTAGCCGGCCTGGACATGGACTATCTCGGCAAGCCTTTCGGCCCCATGCCTGCCCTAATGGCTACGGCCGAATATGTGACGAAAGTGCACGCCATCTGTGTCCGCTGCGGCGACATTGCCCACCATTCCCACCGCCTGTCGAAAAGCGACAGGTTGGTCGAGTTAGGTGAGAAAGATATTTACGAACCCGTATGCCGCCACTGTTTCAAGCAGTTACGTGAGCAGGACATTAAATCGGGAACACTTTTTGAAAAATAATTTTGGTGATTCACCAACAATGACTATCTTTGCAGTCCAATACACCGCGGGGTAGAGCAGTTGGTAGCTCGTCGGGCTCATAACCCGGAGGTCGGAGGTTCGAGTCCTCCCTCCGCTACGAAGCAAAAAAAGTCAGCCTTACAGCTGACTTTTTTTGTTTCTCCGCTTCGGGAGGACTATGTCCTATCAACCCCCGCCGCTACGCGGCTGCCCCCAGGGGCACGGGGGAAAGAATTCCCCCGAAACCCCCTTCAGTCGGCCTTCGGCCTCCGAATGCCACACCTAGGCCGCAATACGTGCCCGACAGCAACCGGGAAAGGAATCCTGAGAGCTCTTAATCCGTATTGTGTTATTTCGGATAATGCGTATTTTTATACCGAAAAATCGGAATTGATGTGACACTGACCAAAAAACAGCGGCTGACTCTTGTATTATATATCCACGGAAGAGGCGGCAGTGCAGCTGAGGGAGAGCATTACAAGCCATTGTTCCCGGATTGTGAGGTCATCGGGGTTGACTACCGATTGGACACACCGTGGGAGGCAGGGCCGGAAATCAACGCCATTGTTTCAAGGCTCTCCAGTTCATATAAAGATATCATTCTAATAGCAAACAGCATCGGCGCCTTTTTCAGCATACATGCGGGAATCGACAGTCTCGTCCGGAAAGCCTTTTTTATCTCCCCGATCGTCGATATGGAGCAATTAATCGGCATTGAACTCGATGTTGAGTGGCTCAGTTTCATCAGAAGCCACCCCATAAAGTGGGATGTTCCGACACATATCCTTTACGGTAGCGGAGACCATTTGCTACCTTTCGAAGCCATTCGCGCATTTGCCGAAAAACACTGTGCCTCACTTACGGTCATGGCGGATGGAGAGCATTGGTTCCATTCAAAAGAGCAGATGCTATTCCTGGATGATTGGATACGGCAGCATCGCTATTCTTACATTACTTTAAGGGACAGGCCGGATCTTGAAAAAATGGCTGCTGAATGGTTTCAAAGCAAATGGAGTGTACCTGAAGATGCGTATCTGGAGAGAATGGAACGGTATATCAGCCACCTGACTGAGCTTGGATGGTATCTGTGTCTGGATGGTGACAGGATCATTGGCGGACTGGGCGTAATCGAGAATGATTTCCACGACAGGAAGGATCTGACACCCAACATCTGCGCCGTCTACACGGAAGAAAACTATCGCCGTCAAGGTATTGCCGGGCGCCTGTTGAATATGGCCGTGGAGGGTCTCCGGATGAAAGGTATTTCACCTGTTTATCTTGTCACCAACCATATTGGCTTTTATGAACGTTATGGCTGGGAGTTCCTGTGTTTTGTCCAGGGAGACGGCGAACCTTATTTGTCCCGGATGTATATCCATCTATAGAATCCTATAAAGTAAATTCGAATTTACTTGAGGCCTTTTTCCTGCGAGAAAAGCCATTTGAGGCGCTTTGAAGTAAATGCATTATCACACGCATCGCGATGACGCTGCCCGAGAAGAACATCAAATTGAACCATCCCTCCGGCCTTTTCAATTTCTGACGAAA
>JAFRNC010000003.1 GCA_017430365.1 Bacteroidales bacterium
CTGTTAGGAATCCTTGTTATCTTTACAACGTGAAACGGGCGTTGTCCATACTTGCAGCAGCCACGCTCCTGCTGATGGGGTGTTCTTCCGGGAAGAAGGGAGAACGCCTTGTCGCTCGGCCCGATGAGACGCCGTGGAAGCTTCTTCAGGTTGAGCATCTAGCCAGTCTGAACAAGCCCCGGGGGCAGCATCGCACACTTATGGCGGGTGGAGTATTAGTGGTCATCGGCGGACATACGAATGGATTCAAGCCGATTGAGACGTTGGAATACTACAGGGACGGCGTCTGGCACGAAGTGCCGATGCACTACTCGCACGACAACGGTTTTGCTCTCCCGCTTCCGGATGGGACCGTCATGATCGGCGGCGGCAGCGCCGAGGCTTTCGGTATCGGACAAAGTTGGGGCGTAGAAATCTACGACCCCGCCTCCTATAGCATGCGGGCTCTCGGTGTCCTGGACCGGAAAAGGACATTGGCATCGGCCCAGGCCCTGCCGGACGGGCGGGTGCTCGTTGCCGGCAACTGGTATGCCGATGACGCCATCGCCATCTTCGACCCGGTGACAGGCTTTTCAACGGTAAAGGAACTCTCTTCCGGGTGGGAACGGCCGTGGATTCTTCCGGCACTGGAAGGTGAATACCTGGTATTCGGCCCGGAAAGCAATTTCGGCGCCCCTGCCGGTGCGCTGGTGGAACGCCTGCTGGGTGATGCCTATCAGGAGCCTCTTCTGGAAAAATGGGAGGTGCTTCTCAATCTATGGGCAAACAGTCAGTTTAGCTGTATCGGCGGAAAAACCTATCTGCTTCCGGCCAAAAGAAGGGACAACGGCGAGATTGGGCTTCTGAAAGTGAGTGACGGCATCTTTTCGGAGGTGGAACTCGATACTCCCATCCCACTGGTGGACAAAGAGGGAAAGTCTCTCGATTGGTTGGCGCCCATTCAGGTGGACCGTCCCAAACGGCAGGCGTGGATGCAGGCTATCGACCGGGACGGCAGGTATTTCTTCGCCCGTATTGATTACAATGCCGTCCTGGATGGAGGAAGCGCTTCCGTGGACCTTTTCAGCGCAACGTGTCCGCAAAGAAGGTTGTTCTGCGGACTTGCACTTCTTGCTCCGGACGGGCGTCTGGTGCTGACAGGCGGCGTGGGACAGGATGAACGGAAATCAGAGATTGCCGAGGATAATTTCATTACTTCGTCGGACGTCTGGATGTTCCATCCCGAGCCGGTAGAAGAGGCCGGATTCCCATGGGGCTGGCTGGTCGGCGGAATCCTCCTGCTTGGCTGTGGCTCTGCTCTTCTGTATCGCATTTTGCGCAAGCGCCGTCTGACTGCAGAAAACGGGCCGGAAGTCTCCGGAGCCGACGCCAATCTTCGGACCGACCTGATGACACAGATATCTTCTCTTATCGAAGAAGAGAAGCTTTATCTCCGCAAGAATCTACGCATCTCCGACGTCGCCTCCGAACTGGCGACCAACAAGACATACGTAAGTGCTATCTTGAACAGTTTGTCCGGGGAGAAATTCACCTCGATGATCACCCGCCACCGCATCGAGTACGCCCAGCGCCTGATGCGTGAACATCCGGATATGCTCCTGGACGATGTCGCCGACGAATCCGGCTTCTCCTCCCGCACCTCTTTTTTTCGCAATTTCAAGGCGCTCACCGGCATGACTCCGCAGGAATGGAAAAATAAAGTATAGCCGCCTGGACGCTCAGTAGAGAGTCACAACGTCCGGATGATTACTCCGAATAAAGGGGGCAAAATAAATGGGAAGATAGGTGATGAACCTGTCTTTTTTTATGATCCGTTCATTGGACAGCACGTAAGCGTCGTGGACGTGGCAGTCAGGATTTGCCAGGAAAGCATTGAGCGCCCTATGGATCGAATAGTCTTTCCCTGATTTCACTTCCACCGGCAGGATGGCGGCATTGTCGTAGTCATCCAGAAGGAACTCCACCTCGCCATGGGCCTTGTTGTCGTAGTAGTAGAGCGGTCCTGAGCAGTGAGCCCTCAGCTCAGAGGCGACAACGCTTTCATAGACGCTTCCCAGATTCACACTGAGGCGGTCGTTCATGACTGCGTCGATGTTGTACTTATACAGCTCATTGGTAAGAAGCCCGACGTCGTTCATGTAGAACTTCAGCAGATTCTTGCCCTCTGACTCCTTAAGCGGAAAGGCTGGAGAGGAAACCGCTTTTACCTCGATGGCAATTCCAGCCCCGGCGATATAGTCAAACTCATCTTGATAATCGTCATTCCGCTTGCTCTTCTTATCCTCGATGTCACGATACACCACACGTTTCTTTTTGTTGCCCATCAAGGAAGGAATCATATTGTAGATCCTCGTGATCTTGAGTTTGTGCTCTTCATCGTACTGGGAGGCATCAATCCCGTAAAGGGTATGGATAGCCTCATGGATGTCGCGGACAGCCACGATGTTCCTGGAACTCAGGTACTCGTTCACGGCATCGGGCAGACCACCCACAAGAAGGTATTTCTTGAAGAGATCCATCATCCTCCTGTGCATGGACTCGTCCAGAGGCTCCCTCTGTAAGAACTTCTGCTCCAAGACAGAGACAGCCTCTTCGGTAAATCCATTCGCCCAGAGGAATTCTTCAAAGTCGAGCTGGTACATATGCTTGATGATGACGCTTCCGGCAGGTACGGATGTCGTCTGCCTAAGCGTTACACCGAGCAGGGAGCCGCTGGCAATAAACGTATATCGTCCGTCCTCCTTCAAGAACTTCAGCAGCGTCAGGAGATGGGGATAAGCCTGAATCTCGTCCAGGAAGATGATCGTATCATCCTTCGTTGCCCTTAATTTCTCTCCGGCAACCGTGCTCAGCCGGAAATAGAATTCCTCTTTGGTCGTTGCTGCCTCGAACAGTCTGGGGCCGTTCTTGTCCTCTGCGAAGTTGATCTCCACATAATTCTGGAAGAGAGACGTGGCTACGTCGCGTATGATGTATGACTTCCCGATCTGACGGGCCCCGTCGATAACCAGGATCTTGCTGTTCCTACTGGCAAGATGCTCATGGATATAGGAGCGAATCTTTCTTTTTAGCATAGAATCACATCGTTTACATGGCAAAGGTACGCTTTTCCATGAAAAATCAAACGCAAAAAGGACGCTTTTCCAAAGAATTAGAGGTGCAATATGGACGCTTTTCCAAAAACAAAGACTGGCCGATTAGACACATGGCCGTTTTTTAATTCGGTAGTTGGCTAAGATAAATCGTAGGCCGGGGAAGAGAATCCGCTTGTTTTTCAGGGACTTTTGCGAGCATTTCCGCTATAACTACACTTCGCTCGCGCAATTATTTCCGACTCCTCGGAGCCTGTGTTTTATATTGTTTTATAGTAGTTAGACTACTGATTGGAATTAGTTATTATATTATTGCAGAAAGTAATAGAAACTGATAGACGCACCGTCCAGTATGTTCGTGTGGGCCTCAAAAAACCTTAAGTGGGATACTGTACCATAATAAAAGCCGATGAACGCCAGGCGGCTCGTCAAACCGCACCGTGCCGTTATCGGAATCTTGATTCCCGGTGCAAGGCCTACCGTCATCCCCTGAAAATACTTATCGATCCGGTATCGGTAGTATGAACACTCCGCATCCAGAAAAAGGCCAAAGTGCTCACCCAACGGAAGCGTCCCCCTGACATAAGGAGTAACCGTAAACTTGTTGGCATCCGGCTTTTCCCACTGGTATGAGACAGAAGTTCCCACAGAAAGCCAGTCATTGAACGCATATCCGATTTCCGGCCTGACGCTGATTTGGTTTACCCTGCCAGTCACTTGTATGGAAGGGAACTTCTCAAGATTGTTACCCCACAAGCCAGAATAGATATGGACTCCCAGCCCTCCCCCGACATAAACCTGTGCACACAAGTTAGCTGCTGCTAACATCGTCACAATAAGCAAGAAGACCTTTTTCATGGTTATTTAGTTGTTGACTCTTATGTTATAAATCATTTTCTTCGGCCAGACAGTCACTGGCCCGTAAAAGTTTACCAAATCCCAAAGGGTACTGTTGACTGCATAACTTATGTTTCCCAAATAGTGCAATAGCGACGTTCCACGGCTCAGATCCGCTCCATTTAGTAGGAATAACAGGTCCCACATCATTATTTGTTGAACTGATCAATACAGATCGGAATAATCGCCATCCCTCCATTTCTTCAGTTTTTGTCAGCATCAACTTCCCTTCAAGGATCTCCCAGTATCGTGTGTTTTCATTATCTACAGGGTAATTACCGTGCTTTAGGGTGTGGATATCCTCGGCCACAGAAAACACCCAAGGTCCCAAAAAAGATGATTCATAAATATCTGAAATTGACATGTGTTCTCCTTCTGCGTATGCAACAATTGGACATGCGCGTTTATCAGCAGAGATCAATTGCCATCCTTGCACGTTGTTTATCAGATACATTACAGTATCCCCTTGCCATATAAATGGCTCTATCGAGGGCTCAGAAGCTTTTGTCGCTTGTGAGTTTTGTAGTCTTAAATGTGCTAAAATGCTATTCTTTGAAACAGTATAGTTCTGATTTGTTTTTTGTTTATAATTATTGTTGGCCAAGCCTATTTCAACGCTGCAGGATATCGTACCTCCCATAAAAAGAGCATAGAAACTACTACAAGAGAAAACTATCTTATCAGTGGCAATAATACATGTCACAGAGTACGATAATCATCAATATGCTCTCGTCCTCGTAGAGAAGCGAGCGGAAAGACTTCCCCAACAGAATTCTTCTGAGGGCGTAAGGATAAGTAATCGTTTTTCAGTTTGCAGATTATTCTATCCTCTGGACAGACAAAACGATGATCTTGCGGCTTTTTGAAGGGAACAAATCGTCATGCCATCCGACACTAACCCACGTCCCCGGTAGGAAGAATTTTGCCGGTGAAATGTAAGATGATCACATCTCCCGCGTTTGAGGTTATGACGATATGAATATAGGTATTATCGTCGGTGATTGTCGCGCGTTGATAGGAATCTATCCGGACATCCTTGATCAAACTGTTTTCACCTTCGTACTTGCCCTGTTTCATGGGAATACTCAAAGAGTAGCCAAGTCCAAGAGAGTTATCGATTCCTGCAAGAACGATTTCGTTAATCTGCTGTCCAGGTTTCGTGTATTCGACTCCGAAATATTCAACAGCATGGATGGCAAAAGCGGGGGCCACATCTAGAGCGGCGGCCACATCTAGCCTAAGGGGCCATTCCGTATATTTCTCCCCGAAGAACATGCACCTGCTGGAGATATAATCCGGGACATAAAAACCCCCGTCTCCGAATGCTGACCCTATGGGATAGATGACGGTTCCGTCTTTCATAAGAAGTCCGGCATCAACCAGAGAAGGGTTGGCAGGCTTGATGATAATCGCATTCGGATATGAAACGGTCTCCTCGTCGTTGTTCAGCGTTTCGCAGCCGGTCAGACATGCCAGCAGGAGAGCGGCGAATAAAAAGATATTGTATTTCATGGCTTTTTGTCTTGCTGTCATTCAATTATAAGATGCAGAATGAATGTGATTATTGCGTCACTCCTCTATAAATATCCCGCCTGCGTTAGTTTATAGGTTTTGGTAGGGGTATCCTTGCCGGACGGACGGAGTGTCATCTGGATGACGCGTTCACTCGATGTCGGGTTCGCCGGAACGGTGAATGTCAGTTCAGCCGGCCCGAGGAACCGGTCTTCTCCTATCAGTTTATCAGAGCGAGTAACGCCAATAGCATCGATATCGATTGTTACCCCGCAATTGTACGATAGGGTTGCCGTGAAAGAACCGCCATAAGCAGGAATGAGGGGTTCATTCCAGTCAGTAAACTCGAAAACAGGATCCGCTTCTTTCTGGCTGACAGGCAAGGTCACCGTACAGGTTTTCTCTCCTGACACACATTCAAATGTGATAGTCCCTTTTCTTCCAAATTCCCCATAGGGGTTCGGCTCGAACGATACGGAGATTTCAGCATCACCTGACCCTTTGTAAGGCGAAACATAATAAAAGTAAGGTCCGTAAGGCTCACCGAAATCCGATTTGGTCGTCCATTCTCCCACGGCATTGACTGAAAGGGTTACCTTACCGCCATCAGCGGAAACTTCAAGAGGATCAGGGTTGACGGACAACACTGGCGCAGGTGCGATTTCACATGCCGTCGCGGTCAGCAGGAGTATCATCAATAAGGGTAGATAGAGTGTTTTCATGGCAATCTGGTATTACTCGGCTGCCTGGATTATCTGTATCGTGCCGACTCCAGCCCCGGCTCCGTTTTTTACATAGGAGGTATCGTAAACGCGCATTTCAACGACTCGCTGATTACCTGTATCATTCTTCTGGAACGAGAACTTGTAGCGAACCGAATAATCGTCGATCTGCTCCCGTCCTTTGAGGGTGGCGAACGGAAAGACATCCTCGAACTTCTTTCCCGCAGCATCCTCCTGAAGACCGAATGATAAATAATCATTCTTAAGCTTCCTGATATCCCTGTCCTCGGAGCGGACAAAAACGACTACCTCGATATCTCCCCCTTCCGCTCCGATTATTGCCTGGCCCAGGGCCGGGTTGGTTTCTAGCTGCCAAACCCATGTGTACAAATCCCTGATTCCATTGTCCTGCAACTGCGAACAGCCGAAAAGACACATGCAGAGACCGGCTGCCAATAAAAAAGTAGTGATGTGTTTCATATTGAATAGTTTTAATGATTTTCGTTCATATTATAGATGCAACTCATGGGGCGAATGTTGCTAAATAGATGGTATTAAATTGACGAGCAAAACGGCAAGCAATGTGATGGTGACAGTGAAACGGCTCATGGAAGATTCTCATCTATAGTAAAGATGCTTAATGATTACCAAAAGTTGCATATCGTACAATCAAATCGGCCTTACAGACAGTATTTTGGATGGCTTTATAATATATTGAAAATCTGGGAGTTACCGGTAAATACAAAACCGTGTAAGCTTTTGAATCTTACACGGCTGTTGGGGGAGCACGACAGATCTATCGTTATTAGCTTACTATCAATGGATTACACAAAGGATAGGCTTCGTTTGAAAATAATAGACTTGTAAGGTGATTTTAGGCTTTTATGAGCTGATTCCGTTATATCATCTGCAGATATTGCTCCCTGTAACGTGAGTCGAGCTGACGGATACGTTCTTTCAGTCTCGATCTCTTGGTATAGACATTACCCAGTGACAGGCCGAGGATAGACGAAATGGTGCTGGAATCGAAGCCGGCAATCATGTAGCAGAGGAAACGTTCGTCAGTCGGACTCATCTGGCCAAGGTCTGCCTTGAGGTGGTCGATGATGCCATCGAGGTCGTGGTTGATTTGGGCCTCAAATTGAGCGTGGAGTTGGTCGTCGGCGCTGATGTTTGAAAGGAGGTCCTGTACCCTCCGATAGACAGCCTCCTTCTGGTAATACTCTCCGCTCTTCTCGGTTTTGAAATAGGTTCGGCAAAGGTCGCCGATGGTTGAGAACTGGCTCCTGAAGAGTTGGGCGTTTGACTGTTGCATCATACGAACGGTTTCTTCTGCAATCTGAATCAAACGTTCGGATTCCTGTTTCTCTTTTTCGTGCTTCATGCGAAGTGCAAATAAGATGGCACCAAGGACAAGTAAAAATGCCAGTATCATTACAACGAAAAAGAGTCGCTGTACCTGAGCCTGATGTTTCGTTTCTATGGCCTGATTCTGATAATAATCCTGGAGAATGGTCGTAATCGAGTTGTTGAGCATTCTGTCCACATTTTTGTCCTGTTCACTGTAAATATCTGTCAACAAGTCGTTAGCTCGCGAGTACTCTTGTCGGTAATTGGCAATCAAATACTCATAATACCTTGCCTCCTTACGGCGAGAATCAGGCTGACGAGTCAGCATCTCCAAGATAGAATCACAAGTTTTGTCGTCACCGATAAGAGCTGAAGCATAAGCATATACGCCTTATTCTTTTATTGGAAGGTTTGTTTTATACTCTGAATAAAAACGATTGAGTAAATCTATTGCACCTTGAGGATCTGGTTCAGATTGGAGAACCTTCATTGTCGCATAATGGGCCAAAAACATTCTCATGGCGACCGAATCCTGCTCAGCGAGGATAATTCCCCTACGGTAAAGGGAATCAGCCATTTTCCAATCCTTTTTTTCTTGATAATTCATCGCAAGCCTACCAACAGATAGATTGTAATGAGTCGTATCTTGTGCCTTCTGGAATAACGCCATTCCTCTCTCAATAAATTCTCGTTCCTTGTCGTAATAGTGAGCACTTTTATAAACCTCTGCTATCACCATGGACAACAATCCGATAAAGCCATCATCTCGTGAACCGACAGAAGAAGCTTCAGCTTTTGTAAAAGAGATGATAGCTGCATTCATATCGTGGCCATTCTGCTGAATTCTTCCCAGGTAATAATACGCCTTCATCTTCTGGTCAGCCGTTCCCTGCTTGGCATAATACTCTACCGCAGGCATCACGACATTCACATCTGTCGTGTCGATCCAGTTCTTGTCGAGTGCCATAGCATGAAGCAGGGTATAATGGGCACGAAGACTACGCGAAGTGAGTGTGGTGGTGTCGATGGCGCGGATGGTGGCCAGGGCACTGTCCGGCCTATCTTGGATGTATGATTCGACATCGTTAAGTATCAACGCGGTCTGGCGGTTCGAGCAGGAAGAAAAGGGAAACGCAGACAACAACAGGGCTATGAATAATATATGAAAGCGGAGCATGATTGTGGGATTGGGAGTCAACTATACAAATATACTCAAAAAAAGTAAAAAGTATTAAGACCCATCCAATTGCAAATCAACTCATTTGGGTATGTAAAGATTATTCACTAAATTTGTCACGATCAAGTAGCTCAATTGGATAGAGCGGCTCTCCAACTAAGAGTCTGGTCCCGGGTTCGAATCCCGGCTTGGCAATTATTTATTCACCATATATTCAGGAGGCCGAGTGCCTCCTTTTTATGTTTATTATTCCCCTCAAACAGATCGATGTTTGCCAAATGTTTGTCAAGTTATAAAAAATACGCCTTCTAGATATCTAGAAAGCGTATTCTGGTGCCCCGGGCGGGAATCGAAGAGCTGAACGGGTCTGAAATGGGTTGAACGGATTTGACATTGGCGACTGCTTATTATGGATTGATTATCAATAAATTATATGTGTTTTTGAGCCTGTTTCAATTCTAGTACGGGACCACGAAAAATCAATATTTTTCAGCTAAGTCGCCAAAATGTCGCCAAAAATTTATTACCTTTGTGGCGAGCTAAATGGTTGATTTATGGCGACTATTGAATATTCCCTGTCCAGTAAGAAGGACAAAACAACGGGAAAACAGGAGATTTTGGTCAGATTTTTCCATGGGAGGTTCAATCAGAGGGGAAAAACGAACCTATACGGACATTCTGACGACTGGAATCAGGACCGGCAAAGGTTCGTGATTCCCAAGGTCCGTATGATGACCGAAGAGAAGCGGAAGGAGATCCAGGAGCTCCAGAACTTGAACTCCGAGTTGGACGCGATATCCAGATTCCTGCTTGATGCCTTTGTCGCAGCGGGATCCGGAAAGGTTCACCTACCCAACAAGTGGGTGGCGGATAAGTTGCTCGAGAGGACTGTCGAGAGCCTGGATCTCCCTGTTGAGGAAGATGCGAAGGAGGATGAATCTGCCGAGGAGAAGAATAATCCCCAGAAGGAGTTCTTCGACACGTTCGAGCATTTTGTGTCCATCCAGAAGATTTCCCTCTCCCGGATCCGGCACTACAATGTCATCATCCGGGCCCTGAAGCGCTTCGCCATCTACAGTGCACAGGAGGTAAGTTTCGCCACACTGTCTTCGGATCTGCTCCGGAAGTTCTCCAAGTTCCTGGAGAATGAACACAAGTTTGTTGTGGAAGGCAAGGACGGAAAACCCAGCATCAAGGATCCCCTCTATAAAAAAGCCTACAAGTCGGTCCCGGAGTGCCGGTTCCCGAAGCAGCGGGGCCAGAATTCCATTATTGGAACGATGTCCCGTCTCCACACTTTCGTCCGCTGGTCAATCAAAAGAGGTTACATGAATCGGGATCCCTACGATGATTATGTCATCGGCACGGCCATCTATGGCACTCCCTTCTATCTTACCAAAGAGGAGCGGAACCAACTATACCAGGCGAAGTTCCCGGACAACCCCGGTCTGGATGTCCAGCGTGACATCTTCGTCTTCCAATGCTTCATCGGATGCCGCGTCGGCGACCTAATGAAAATGACCAAGACCAACGTCATCAACGGAGCCATTGAGTACGTTCCTCGTAAAACGAAGGAGGGCCGTCCCTATACTGTCCGGGTCCCGCTCTCGCCCACCGCATTGGAAATCCTGGATCGCTATAAGGACCAGCCCGACGGACGTCTTCTTCCTTTTATTTGTGAGCAGGACTATAACCGAGACATCAAGAAGATGATCAAACTCGCCGGCATCGATCGCGTGGTTACGACGCTGAACACCATCACCCGCGAGGAGGAAAAGCATCCCATCTGGGAAGTCGCCTCCTCCCACATGGCCCGTCGCGTCCTCGTCGGCAACCTGTATAAGGAAGTCAAGGATCCCAACCTTATCGCTAAGATCTCCGGCCACGTCGAGAACTCCCGCGCCTTCAGCCGCTACCGCGATATCGACGAGGAGATGGCTAAGGAGGTAATTCTAAAACTGGAATAGTCTACTCAAATATTATTTTCTCCAGTTCTTTATATACTGCTGTATCCGATGTGATTAGAGGAGCCATGGTGTCTCTAAGAAAAGAGACCGTATCGTTACCACATCGCGTCAAACCAAGTTTCATTTTTATTGCAGTCATTATCTCGCCGGAAGCAGACTTTATATCATCTACCGCATTTCTTCTTGCAATACTATTTTTGATTGCCTCTTGTTTCGCCAGTAGGCAATCGTCAACCATTTCCTCTTTCCCTTTTTCAAGACATAACTTGCGGATTATTTCATCATCAAACAAATAACTCTCAATGTGTCTTCTCGATAGGACTTTGATCCCCTTAGCATTGCAATCTGCAACTTCCTTATCACTCTTATCATCACGATCGACGAGTTTAATTATATGAGAATGAGAGAGAAGGGCATTAACAATACGCATACTGGTGTTATTTGGATCCTCAACATCAGAACACGAACCAATGGATACAAACTCAGTGAGGGGATGGTTATTCGTGAAGATGGTTCTATATATCGTGGCGTCAAAGTTTTGTCTTTTACCTTTTTCTATTCCTCCTTCACAAAACACAACCGTCTCAGGAGCGATGAGATTCGCAAGATCACCAAAGGACAAGTCTAAAAACTTTCTCCATAATGTCGAATCAACTGTGGATGGGGTCATAACAACAGAGGAGTCAAAATCTCTATCGCTAAAATCAAGAAAAACGACACTGTTAGGATTCTTTGCTTCAAGCTCCTTGGCCTTTTTCAGCATTCCCATAGAGTGAGTTGCTATCCATAATTGCCCCTTATTCGGTACTAAATTATAAACCTCCTCAAGTAATCTTGACTGAAGGGCTGTATGCATGTGAGCTTCTGGTTCGTCAATACAATACACACTATCCTCATATGCGTGTAATTTAATAATGAGATCAAGAATCATATCGAACGCTGATTTTTCACCCGCAGATAGATTCTTGTAATGAAAGCCTCGCGACGTGCCTTTTGTGAAGTAGAAACTTCCGTTCTGAAGAGGATCTCCGATATCAGTTAGAGTTAAATCCTCAAATACAGTATTAAGAGATTTCTTGACTTTCCCGATTAGTTCTTCCCTTAATTGGTCAACACTTTTCCCATCGTTGCTGGTATCGTAGACGCTTGCTATGGTTTGTGCAACAAGCCGCTGATAGTTTTGGGAGACACAAGAATCTGTCTCCATAAGACTATTTAACCTGATTTCTTTCTTGGGATCTGCTTGCCGAGAAAGCGATTGAGTCATGAAGTCCGGTTCATTTCGATGAGCTGTTCGGAAATAGAAGTCTCCCTGAATTGAACTTTGCTGCTCTGAATTAAGGTCGTGATCATGGGCTTCTATGAATACTTGTTTCTCAAACCATATCTGTTCGCGCTCTAGTTCTTCTCCCTTCTTGACATAATAATCCCGGTCGCCAGTAGTTCTGTATCCATGCAGCCTATACCAATAATAAAACGCCTCAAATAAAGATGTTTTACCTGATCCATTGGGACCAACCAAAATAACTAGCTTTGCGCTTTCAGGGATATCTTTAATTGTTAGATCAGTAAAGCGTCTAAACTGTTTTATTCTAATCTCCTTAATTTTCATCGTATCAATTCAATAAGTGTTTCACGAACAGTCTCCCATGCAGAAGTCGTATCATAGGATATCCCCGGTCGTAGGAGTTTGACCGTATCCCCGGTGAATTCCGGATCCGCCAACTTTTCCTCCATGTTAGCTACGAACTGCTTATATGTCGGAGGCGTATCCACAACGAATCCAATATAGCGTTTATAGCATCGGACAATCTCTTCCGGATTCACTTCAGCATTCTGAAGTGCATACGTAAGGTCAAAAAGGTCGCGGCCTTTTTTGCGTTGATAAAGTGCGCGCATCTTTGTCCCCAGTAACTCTTCCAGTTTGTATGTGGTGAGATTACATGAACCGGAAGCCCAAAGGCTCTCATAAGAGAATGGAAGCTTGACAAGGCCAAGTTCATTAAAATGCTCATAGCAATTAATCTCAACCTTGAGACGAATCTGAACAACAGGAGGGACTTCTGACTGAATCCGGAAGAGCACCGTATTGTTGAAGCGTTTGGGCTTGATGACCTTGTCCGGAAGGTAACTGAGAACTTCCCCTAGCCTGAAAAGGATGGGCTTGATGGGCCCGGGATTAATCTGTACCAAATCAATGTCCTCAGAATATCTTGGCTGGGGTGCAAGATAGAGCTTATGAAGAGCTGTACCTCCGCGGAAAGCCAGTTCTGATGCGAGGAATTCATCCGAGAATATGTCGGTCAAAGCTCGCGTAATGATGAGATCCTGCTCAACATTGGCGATATCTTCCCAGGGAACCTGTTTGTTCCAGTGTGTAATGGCTGATCGAGGAATCATAGGTCGTCTATTTCTATTTCGGTATTGACAATGATATTCCAGCGCTTGTCCAGGACAGCCCCGTCGTCGTTCTTACGGGTTGAGAGCCGGAACCGGTTGAGTTTAGGAGACGCTGTCTTTAGTTCATGATAAAGATCATCGGCTTGCGATTGACTCATCAGGACATTCTCTAGAATGTAACCAAGCCGTTGAACTGTCGCGATAGTAGATGGCGACAGCAGTCCCTTCTCTGCCGCTCCTGTCCAAACAGTCTGCTCAGTCAATTCTTCGATCACTGTTGCCGCTCGGGAAAGACCACCAACGTGTTGCTCATATTGGATAAGATCAAGAGCCGTGAGTTCCGGACCAGAGAACTTGATAGTTCCAGTCTCTGAATTCATCTCTTTTAGAAAGCTGTCAGGAATAGATGAGCGATAATTCCAATCCAGACTGGACAACCGTCTCATTCTAATCCGTGGCAGGACTGTCATGACGGAGAATTCCTGAGGGCGTTGATGGGCAGCGCCCAATAACTCCGCAGCACTAAGCAAGCAGATATAATAAGGCCGGCGAAGATAGTCCATTAATTGGTCTATGTAATAAACCGGTGGGACAATACCCTTCGCTGCATAATGTGGAGGAATGACGACATAGAAACCCTTAAAAGGTTGTGTAATCATTTCACTCTTGCCTATCCTATATAAGTTATTACTTATTTGCTGTGGCGTAAGTGATGGGAAGGCGTTCGTCACCTCTTCATAAGAAAAGATTGGAAGGCCTTCGATTTCCCGACTATGCACCCATTCGCGAATACTCATTTTCTTAGTTTTGTTACAAAGATAATCATTTTTGGGTTAGTTTGCGCACAATAATAAGAAAATTACCATAAAAATAGTTGCTCGTGAAGAATGGTTACAGCAGAATGAACGAATTCAATGAACGTCATTAAACATGCAATTATATTCTGCCATAAGTACTTTATTCAGGATAGATGTGGCAAGTTATAGAGGACCTGATACCAGCGACTATTTCCATTTTTGAAACAGTCGCCCAGAAGTTCGTAAAAGGCATTATTTAACTTGTCCCTCGTTAATTTGAAGCAGAAAAAACCTAACTTTGTGGAAAATAGTTTCGTATGAGAACGATTGAAGTATAAAGTTTCAAACATCTTACGCAAGATGAGATTGAATGGTTTAATTACAAATAGAGGAGCAGGGAATATCTCTTTCTGGCGCATGGTGAATCATTCGTAAGTCGCGTTAAAAACAAATAACTTACAAATGCTTCTACAAAAGAGAATGTTTATAAAAGCTGATACTCTTAATATTAACCCATTCGTAAGATGGAATAGTCCTCGTGGTATTTACAAATGGAGTTCTAAGCAGCTGACATGAAAGACCGAAGCAAAGCAAAGAAGCGCTTGGCGCTGAGATCCCGTGATATCCACGTAGGGTGGATTGTAGGTGCTGGCGTATTAACGGCCATCTTCCTGCTGGCCACTTTCGCTATAGCTTACCGCCATGATGTATATTCCTCAAGTTTGGGGTTACGGGATTTGGTATCTACCGATGTTTGGTTCCGAGTATTCCTGGCCTTAACCTGCTTTTCATTACTGTTGTTCCTGGGGCTGCTTGTTTACGCATTTATCGCTGGAAGAATTGGCGGGTCCGGTGATAATGAAGAACGGGACTCGAAGCCAGTCGTGGAAGCACCGCCTGCCGAGGAGAGAACTTCGGCTGGCGAAGAGAAAGCTCCCGCAACCGAGCAGCGTGAACGAGTCCTCATCAACGAAGCCAAATTACGGGATATCTTTAACTCGGAATTCATGCATGAGTGGATAAGGAACGACGGGACAACCTATATCGATCAACTTATTGGGGACTTACAAGCCGTTCGAGATAATTATTTGGTAGGGAGTAAAAAGGGTGAAGAGCTTTACGCTGCTAAACACATCTTCGAAATAGCTAGTCTTCTATACAATAAGAACAAGTACTTCCGTAAGGCATATGGTTCCTTTGCTGACTGGTGTAGAATATTCTTTCCATGCTTGTCAATTGACGGTCCCAATGAAGGGAGCATCAAAAAATATCAAGTATATTCGAGCCAAGTTAGGAGGCGTTTCTACTATCTTCTCTAAAGAATCATAATCCCGAATTCACCGGGAATAATCCCAAATAATAATCCGGACACTGCGGGTAATTGGCTGATAGTCTGTCAATTGCCCGCTTTCCTTATCAATCCCTTTCTTTGTTCTACCAAAAAATCTAATATATGTTTGTCACGGCCATTCAGGAGCCGTGAGATTTCCGACCACGTTTTCCGGAGGCCCGAAGCCAAGTGAGATCCCCATCGGAAAGGGGATCAAGAGAGGCAGAATTCCAAAACATATTTGACTATGGATATGAAATTGGACTTGTTCGAGCTCCTCCGGGAATTTCCCGAAGCAAACCTGACCGTCCACGCCGGAGACCTGGGCCATTTCGCCCGGGAGCTCCTGGCCGAAGCCCGTCAGGACTTCGAACGCGAGCGCGCTGCGATCGCGGAGGAAAAGAAGGAGGAGTACCTCACACCTGAGATGGTCAAGACCCTGCTCAGGATTTCGGAGAGCACGCTCTACCGAATGGCGAAGGCAAAGATGCTCATCCCTGTGTTTGTCGGCGGACAGAAGCGCTACCGGCGCTCCGACCTCGACAAGATCCTAAGCCCCTCGTAGCGATGATGCCTTTCACGACCATCTACAAGTTTATGTGGAAGGATCTGAAGCTCCACGGCGCCGAGAAGGAATTCTTTGCGGTCATCTACGGCTTCTGGCGGCGCAAAAAAGCTCCGGTGGAAATCCCGATCAGGACCGTTACGGAAATCACCGGCCTGAGCCGGACCTCGGTCATCATGGCCAAGAGGGGCCTGCTCAAGAAGAAGTTCGTCGCCGCCCAGGAGACCCGCGGAAAGCCCAGCTGTTATGAGGTACTGATCCCGGATCCGTTGGAAAACAGAGCAGGTGCGGATTCTGAACGGGGACCCGTACAGAAATCGAACGGGTACCCGTCCGGAAACCACACGGGTGCAGATGCTGCACCCAAAATAAACACTTATAAGAAAAGAAATAACAATTTAACTAATGAGACTTATGAATCCTACAAAAGAAACGAGTCAAATTGTATTAGCACTCGTGAAGAATTCGCTTCTACCGACAAGGTCTGACCTTGTCTCCAAGCTTCCGGCTCAAATAGAGGGAATAGAAAAAGAGACACTGGAGGAGGCTCTCTGCCAGATCTACCGCAAGGCTGTCGAGTCCCGCGGCATCGAGTTCCAGGACATCACCGATGCGGAGGTCGGCGTCAAGATCCATATGGCGGCCGAATGGATGATGGGCAACCCCGTCCGCTCCGGCCTGCTCTTCCAGGGAACCATCGGTTCCGGGAAGACTACCCTCATGTACGCGATGTACGGACTCTACAAGCAGTTCGCCTCGCCGGTGATCTACACCACGGCCTATGACCTGCACACCCAGTTCAAGCACCAGCTGGAGAGGGAGGCTTCCCGCTACGAGGAATTCCTCAAGGCGAAGTACCTTTTCCTGGACGAACTCGGTTCGGAACCGGAGAGATGCCAGAGCTATGGTACGGATTACACACCCGTTCAGAATCTGATCTCCTTCCGCTATGACCGGAAACTCCCGACCATCGTCACCACCAACCTTGCCGACGACAAGATCCTGGACCGTTATGGTCCCAGGATGATGGACCGCATCAATGAGATGTTCTCCATCCTCCGGTTCAAGGGTGATTCCTATCGGAAGTAATGAGTGGCACACTCTGCATGTGTTTCGGGGAGAAGCCTTCCCGAAACACTATGCAAGTTGTGCCGATGTCGAACAATTCCGCTGCGCGATTGTCCAACTCCCGGCGGGGAAGCCTGCTCGCAAGCTCGCATCCGTGGCGGAATCCAAACAGCATTGATTATGAAGAAAAAGTATTTTGACCCCAATAATTTCAAGGTAAACATGACCTGCCGGATGGCCTTCCGTGCCACTCAGCAGGACCGGATCTCCATCAAAGCAAAGGCACAAGCCTGCGGTAAATCCGTCAGCGAATACATCCGCCAGTGCGCCATCGGCCACAAGCCCAAACTCCGGATGACCCGGAGCCAGGCCCAGGCCTATATCAGCATCAGCGAAGCCCGGGGCGACCTGATCCATATCAAGAACGCCCTGAAAGCAATGCCGCAGGAAGAACGCCTCCGTTGTTTCGCCGACCCTTATTTCATGAGAAAATGGATTTCCGGCGCGAACAAGCTCATCAAGCGATGGAGAGAGATTGAACGAACCTTAACAGAATAAGCCATGATAGCAAAAGCCAAATCAATTGCACACGGCGGGGTGTCCCTCGGATACATTACCCGTCAAGGAAAAGCACAGGTAGTAAAACTGAACCACCTCCCGGAGGATGCCAGCCCACAGGCCATCTATGGGTATATGAAGCTGCACCAGAAACTCCGGGAGGAAGAGTTACAATGCCGTCCGTTGAAGAACAACATGATCCGGATGGAGATCTCTCCGTCCAAGGAGGAGTCCGAAGGTTGGACCCTGGAAGACTGGAAGCAGCTGGCTGATGATTTCGTCCAGGCTTTCGACAAGGTCCGGCTGCCCGGAGAGGAGGGACGCTACAGGTCTCCATGCCGCCTTGCCAATTCCCAATACATCATCACGCTCCATACGGACAGCAAGTCCGGCATCCCCCACCTCCATCTTGACTGCAACCGCGTCGATATGGACAACTGCCTGAACAGCGACCACCTTATCGGTATCCGGGCAAAGACGGCCGCCGAGGAAGTCAACCGCCTGCGCGGCTGGAAACGCACGGAGGAAAGGTTTGAAGAGAACAAGGCCCGCATCAAGAAGGATTGCCTCGCGGTCCTAGCCGGAATGTCGGCCTTCTCCTGGGATAAGTATACCGCTGCGCTTGAGGCCAAAGGATATACCGTCAAACTGAAGCTAAATGCCTCTGTGACTGTCCGGGGATACACCATCCTGAGTGGGAACTCCGCCTATAAATCCTCCATCATCAGCCGTGACCTGACGCCGGTGAAGATCCAGGATACTTGGGAGAAGATGCGTCCGGAGATCAGATACGGGCAGATGACCTATGAGGAGCGCCTCGCTTTTGCCACGTCCGATGAAGGGAAGGATTATCTGTTCCCGTTGGGTTTAACCTTGGATGGGAAGAGATATGAAACGAAAGCTTCCGGCGGAGCAGTGAAGGCCTTTCATGAAGAGAGCAGAGCGATCGAGCGAACCCATTCGCCGGAAGAGTCTGGCAACATCTTTCGAACTGCCTTCCTTCTTTTCGTCGGGCAAGTCGATGCTGCCACCTCCTTCGCCCAAAACTGCGGAGGCGGCGGATCCGCCCCCGACCAGAACTGGGGCCGCGACAAGAACGAGGACGACATCCTCTGGGCCCGCCGTTGCTTCCGCAAGGCGCGGGAGATGGTTACTACGCCGGTGATAAGGCTGAATAGAAGGAGATAATTCCAAGAAACAATGAACTGCTGAGGATTCCTTGGCAGTTCATTGTTTATCAGTGGGTATTTCCTTTTTGGAGATACCCACGGCTGTTTCCATATTGGAAATAGTCGTATATAAGTGTGCAGAATCCAGAGTTACCATCTATCCTAAAAGACATAATGTGCAGAATGATTACACAATAATGTTTTATCTTTGCACCGTCAATAGGAAAAGAGACCTCTTGGCGGTGTTTTATGCAAATAGAATTAGTAAACCAAAATAAACAAAAACATGAGAGAGCTCAAATGCCCCAAGTGCGGAAATGTCTTTTCTGTTGACGAAGCTGACTACGCTTCCATCGTTAACCAGGTAAAAGGTGCTGAGTTCGACGCGGAGGTCAATCGCCGTCTTGCCGAGCTGCATCACCAGCAGCAGGTTGAAGAGCAGGCGCGCGCTGCAACACAGGAGAAAGCTCACCAGAGCGAGTTGTTCAAGAAGGATCAGGCCATCAGTGCTATGGATAGAGAGATAGCCCAGCTGAAAGAGCAGCTTTCCGCGATGGGTGACCGCCAGAAACTTGCTATAGGCACCGCCGTGGCCGACAAGGACAAAGAGATTGCCGCCCTCAAGGCTACCATCGACCAGAATGCCCAGGCACTGGAGATTGCTGTCCTGAAAGAGCGCCAGCAGGCGAAAGAGGCTGCACAGGCCAAAGACGCTGAGATCGCCGAGCTTCGCTCCCAGGCCAAGCTGGCTGCCTCAGAAGCATCCCTTCGTGAGAAGAGCCTGCAGGCCGAGTACGAAGGCAAGCTGCAGGTGGTCAAGTCGGAGGCCGCATCTCGCCTGCGTGTCGCAGAGGACGAAGTACAGCGCCTTAAGGATTTCAAGACCCGGTTGTCCACCAAGATGGTCGGCGAAAGTCTGGAGGCCCACTGCAGTACCGTCTTCGAAAGCGAGCTGCGTGCGCTCCTTCCGAGCGCCTTCTTCGAGAAGGACAATGATGCCTCCGGTGGTAGCAAGGGAGACTTCATCTTTCGCGACTACGAGGATGGTATGGAGTACGTGTCCATCATGTTCGAAATGAAGAACGAGATGGACGAGACGGCCACCAAGCATCGCAACGAGGACTTTTATAAGAAACTCGATGCCGACCGCAATGCCAAAGGTTGCGAGTATGCTGTGCTGGTTTCCCTCCTGGAGCCTGATAACGAACTGTTCAATGGCGGCATCGTGGATGTGTCCCATCGCTATCCCAAGATGTACGTCATCCGTCCTCAGTTCTTCAAGGCCAT
The DNA here is from genome assembly GCA_017430365.1 of Bacteroidales bacterium. Taxonomy (GTDB): domain Bacteria; phylum Bacteroidota; class Bacteroidia; order Bacteroidales; family UBA932; genus Cacconaster. The sequence goes on from JAFRNC010000003.1 coordinate 19,892, forward strand.
CATCACCCTCCTGGTGAATGCGGCCAAGAAGTCAGTGGAGTACAAGCGCCAGCTTGCCATTGCCCGTAGCCAGAGCATCGACGTGACCAACTTCGAGGGCCAACTGGAGGCCTTCAAGGACGCCTTCGGCCGCAACTATCGCCTAGCTAGCGAGAAGTTCAAGACCGCCATCGACGAAATCGACAAGTCCATTGCCCATCTCCAGAAGATCAAGGACGCCCTCATTGGCTCAGAGAACAACCTGCGCCTCGCCAACGACAAGGCAGACAACCTCACCATCAAACGGCTCACTCGTGGCAACCCCACGATGAAGGCCAAGTTCGATGAGGCACGTCAGAACAAGCAGGAAGAAGGACCGGAGGTCCAGGAATCCTAGCGCCCTCTGGGCAGTACTTGGAAATGTTGTGTGCATCCCTGCTGACGACTTAATCCAAGTATACTAACCAAGCACAATCTGTAACAAGGTTCAGGTACCTTTCCTGGGCCTTGTTTGTTATTACATCGTTTTCAGCGTACAGTAGGGAAATAGATCTGTAAAAGTCATATTGTTCTGGACTGTTAGAAAAAATGCTTACCTTTATAAAATCAACACTTTAAGGTTTCTTTTACTAAGATGAAAGATAGCGGTTGCATTTACATCCTTACCAATCCCTCCTTCCCGGAGTATGTTAAGATTGGATATGCTTCTAACTTGGAAGCACGTTTGAAGCAACTAAATCGTTCTGAGACCATACCGTTCGCCTTTCGGGCGTACGCAATCTATGAAGTGGAAAAGGCTCTTACCGATAAAGAGCTCCACAAGTTAATAGACAAATTGAACCCAGATCTTCGCACAATAGAGAATTTTGATGGGAAAGCCCGTGTTAAGGAATTCTATGCGATGTCTGCCGAAGACGCATATAGCCTCCTTGAGTGTATTGCCAAAATATCTGGAACCACCGACCGTCTCAAAAAGATGAAACCGGAAGGGCACGAGGTAGAGGATGAAAGAATGGCTCAGGAGATTAAAGAGACTGCCCGACGTGGGCCATTCCGCTTTGGAGAGTGTGGCATTCCCACTGGTTCCGAGTTAGCGTATGTAGATGACCCCTCAGTAAAGGTGAAGGTAATCGATGACCGTCATATTCAGTATGGTAGCGAGACGACCTCACTCTCTGCCTTAGCTCAGCGCCTTAAAGGTTTCAATCACCCGGTTCAAGGAACACTTTGGTTCAAGTATCAAGGTGAAGTTCTTGCCGATTTACGTGACCGCTTAGGAAAATAACACAATAGCCTTTAAAACTTTCCCCTTATGGTAGATTCGTACTCCATATCATCTGAGTTTGGATATGACGGCCTTAACGTCAAAAAGACCGAACGTGATAAACTCCCTAAAAGTGTTGACCTCTTGTATGATGATATAATGGCCAAAGCAGAGGAGAAATCCCCTTTTTACGCAAAATGCTTTCGTCAATTGTTCTCTTTGAGCGACAATTCCGTCCAGGTTTTGTTCAGCGAGAGTGTTCAGAAAAGGATGGTGAAATTCTGTGATAAAGAGAGTGACCGCGAGTTTCTTGAATTTTATCAATCTCTCTTTAACTTCGTTCGTGAAACCCCTCAATTGGCAGACAAACAGGATGAAATTACCCTGGAGAACTTAATCAAGGTATTTGCGGAAAAATTGACGCCCAACGATATCGGTTTACTAAGGGAAAAAGGAAGGAAGATTGGTCATTTCCCTTTGTATCTCGCATTAGATAGGTATTTTAAAAACTCCGAGCCTCTGGTTCGGGAATTCGCGTTAAACACCTCATATATCTATAGTTCTGATGCCAAGAAAGATAGACGGGCAACGTATCTTCAAGGTGATTCTCTCAAAGCGTTTAACAAGCTCAGATTTCAGTTTGGAAAATTTGCACCATCTGTCAGAAGATACTTCAAAAACATAGACCATGTTTACAAAGATCTCCTTTTCACCGAAATCAATGTGATGGAAGGTACATCTTTCAGCCAGAGTTTTGTGAATTGGGTTCAATGGAAGTACGGTGGCGCTTGTTTTTTGGGAGATAGCACTTCATCATTTCCGACGTGGTGTTTTTCACAGCGTTGTGTAGAAATGTGCTTCCCGAAAAAAGATGAGCAGCTAGAAGCCTTCAAAAGCTTATATAACCATATCGTGGAGAAGTTATCTGCCCCACGTGACAAAAACGTTGTTGAATCTCTTGACAACCTATTACAATTCGAAGAAGATTCTCACGCCGCAAGGATGGTATATGATGAAGCTTTAGATCGCTATGTCTCAGAAAAAGTTCCGAACATAGTACGTAAGGTCAGCCCCTCAAAATATGTCACCGAGGAGACTAAGCGACTTGTCCGTTTTATTGGACACGGGCTTTCTATTGAAGGAAAGAATCTGATTATTCCAGCAGGCGGAGCGATAGCCCTCCCTATTGAGAAACGGGAGCCGCCCAAGAGAACCTTTGATGAGCGGAGGCAAGAGTATGAAGAGAAAAGGAAGCAAAGGGAGCAGGCTGGGAAAGTTGTCGTTGAAGGAAGTCCGATTATCGAGCGTTTTATAACTTGGGCAAAGAGTCAGGACTGGTTTCCTACTTGGGCTACGCTCTATCAAAAGACTTTTAACGAAGATCCTGATAGCCATCTTCATTCACTGGTCGTAGCAAAGGCACTCAACAATAGTATCCCAGGCAGGGGCCTATATAAAGTCCTCTATCATTTTGATTTCCCGTTTGAGGTTTTTGAATGGAATGAGAAGATAAAGGAGGCCGAAAATGGGTTCATCACAGCCGATAGGAAAGCGATTGTCGATAAGCTTGCAGATGATGTGGCGAGCGCCCCTGACGGATTCTTATTAAAAACAGCCAGGCAGGTATTTGAAGAATTTGGCCTTGATGCTGACCACGTGACGAGTGGCCTCTACTTATTGGCTGAATCTCTGGAACAAGATAATATAGGCTACGCACCAACTGATTACAAAGAGTATATCTGTTTGTACAAATCCTCAGGTAAGGGAGCTAACCTTATACATTCTTCTTGGAGATGGAAAGATACGTATTCAGCACCATTATCTCTGATTAAGATTGTTGCGCAGATGGCGAAGGCAACCAGCTTAAAGGATTCAGACGTTAAACTGATGGATGAATTCCTCACTGGTCACAAAGTTGACAAAAACGCTAAGAAATACCTCCTTGGATGCTTCATTGTCTATTCAAAAGAAGGTCCTAGCAATTATGCGTATGACTTCTCAAATCTGAGAAAAGACGAAAAAGAAGAGTATTTCAAAGTGTTGGAACAATTCTCAAGGGGAAACGCATCACGCGTTTCACTGCTAGAAAAGCATAAAAACCGATTCCTCTAATTCACGGATATCTCCTTCTTCGGTAGGAATCGTCCACGCCGTCCATCCCGTCTGCCTCGTCCACGCAGGGCGGGGCAGTATTCGATTATTAACTCTACCCACCGATGGGACCGACCTTATTGCAACCGGCTTGTCCTATCCTGACAACAGGTCCACCATCAAACAGTCAGAACAACTGGCCGCATACCGCTGATTGTCGAGGCTCTCCGCGAAAACCATAAATCGGAAAGTAATGGACTCCGGATAAAGATTCCGTAAAAAAATTACGGATATATAATTTATTTTATTATATTTGCGCTGAATATTAGAACACTAAAGTTATGCTAGCAAAGTTTTCCGTAAAAAATTTCCGGGGGTTTACCGATAAAATAGAGCTAGACCTGACAAGGCATAGCAACTATAATTTCAGCACCTATGCCATTAAGGATGACATTATTAAGAATGGCATCATCTATGGCCCCAACGGTTCTGGCAAGACTAATTTTGGCCTAGCCATCTTCGACATAGTGAATCATCTTACCCAAAAATGGAAGAAGGCAGACTACTATGTAAACTTCACTTATGCCGGTAGCCAGACAATTCAGGTAGAGTTCGATTATACATTTGTCTTCGGCGCCCAGACTGTTGAGTATCGATATAGCAAGGACTATCACGGACTCCTCCAGAGCGAGGAAATGCTTGTGGATGGGAAACAGCTATTTAAGAGGGAAGCGGGTAAATTCCATATAGATATCAAGGAATTTCCAATGGATCCAATGTTTCAAAAGAATCTGGCGGACAATGCCAATAACGTGTCTATCGTCAATTTTCTTCTGACATCTTATCCTCTGGCAACGGATCATTATCTACTACAACTGCAGAAGTTCGTCAATGGAATGCTATGGTTTCGCAGCTTGGATATAACCGAATTTATCGGACTTGAGAACAACACAACATTCCTAGATGAGTACATAATTCGCAACAAATTGATTGATGATTTCAAGAGGTTCTTGTTGAACGTGAGCGGGCAGGATTTTAAGTTCGCCACCCCTAACCCAGGAGATAAGAATCTCTTCTGTGTCATCGATAAAAAAAAGATTCTATTTGATCTGATAGTGTCCACAGGAACTAGACATCTTCGGTTGCTTTATTTTTGGATGAAACGTATGGGGAATGCAACTTTTGTATTCATCGACGAATTTGACGCATTCTACCATTTCAAATTGTCCTTTGAGGTCTGCAAACGACTTTTTGCACTGCAGTGCCAGGTATTCACATCCTCTCATAATACATATCTGATGACGAATGACCTTTTGCGACCGGACTGTAACTTCATTCTTAACGAGAATAAGATTAAGCCGCTCTGCGATTGCACGGACAAGGAGCTTCGATTCGGACACAACATTGAGAAACTCTTCAGAGGCAATGCGTTCCAGGTATGATTTTGTTCGTTTTTGAAGGCAAGAGGCGCGAGCCAGACATATTCAGGACTCTTGAGTACCTGTTCTTTCCAAGGGGTCAGGCGATTGTCTGCTCCTTCGGGAACAATATCTATGAGTTATACCGACAGTTGAGTTCTTTAGGCAGTGGCGGGGATATAGTATCAATCCTTAGGGAAAAATATGAGAATAGTCCTGACAGTCCATTTAGCCCTGATACCAGGTCTTCCGATTTCTCCGAAATATTCTTGTTCTTTGACTATGACTTCCAAAACAGGAACTTAACCATGGAACAAATGAACAAGCAGATTTCCGAGATGCTTGAGCTTTTCAACGACGAAACTGATAATGGCCTACTCTACATCAACTACCCTATGATAGAGGCGATTAGATACACAAAAGAGTTGCCAGATAGCCATTTCTCTGATTACTGTGTGTCGCGAACCGATTGCCATAATAAAGGATTTAAGGATATGGCTCAGCAGTTCTCTGCTTATGGAAGTCTTGACTTTATCGTTATCGATTTTCGCAGATCTCCAAGCGAGAAAAAAGTATCTATTGTTAAGCAAAATTGGGCGTTGTTGGAACGACAAAATGTTGTCAAAGCAAATATGATATGCAATGGAGAACTTGATGTCCCCGTTGACAAGGGTAGTATCTCGCAACAAAGAATCTTTGAATCACAGTTATCTAAGTTCATCGTACCCAAAAATGAGGTATCAATCTTGAGCGCTTTCCCTATATTTAACTTCAATTACTTTAAGCAATAGATATGCAACTTGGTAAAATGAAGCGCATAGATGATCTGCGCAAAGTATGGCCAAACGAAGCCACAAATTTCACCAAATGGCTTGCTGAGGAAGAGAATCTTGAAGAGCTCGGCAAGGCTGTTTTGGCATTGAAATCAACTTGGAGAGTGCAAAACCTTATGAATTGGACACAGGAGCCTTGCAATTAAATGTTGATTTTTCCTAGAAAAGGGGCAAACATGTCTTCGTATGGCTATGGTGTATTAATATCGCTTCTACTCATCAAAAAAGAGGGAAGATTATGTATTATTATTAGGCTGCGTGGCAATAGTTTATCGATGGAATCCTTAATTATCTTAAATACTTTATAATCTTTGTGTTAAATGCTTGATCCGGTTTATATTGACATCCATATTCATACGTCTGAGAATCCCAATTCTCTAAACGAGCATTATGACGTTCGCAAACTGTATGAAGAAATTGAAAAAAACGCTCAGGGAGCGGAGTCTATTATTGCTTTAACAGACCATAATGTCATTAATAAAAAAGCATATTTGGATGCCGAGGCTCTTGGTAATGCTAAGGTGCATCTTGTTTTGGGGGTTGAACTTCACATTAATAATTTCCAAAATGCTCCAGCTTATCACTGCCACATGCTGATAAATTCTCCAATCAATGAACCGGTAATAGATGACATCAATTTAAAACTACAGGAGTTGTACCCCAACAAGGTGGTAGAAAAAAAAGATAATGGCATTCCGACTATCGAGATGATAATGAATCTTTTCGATGAGTACGACTTTATGTTACTCCCTCATGGAGGACAGTCACACTCTACGTTTGATAAATCAATCCCTCCTGGAACAAAGTTCGATACCACAATGCAGCGTAGTATCTACTATAATCAATTTGAAGGTTATACGGCGCGTTCTAAAGACGGATTAGAGACAACGATAGATTATTTCAGACGTTTAGGTATCAATGAATTTATAAATCTTGTCACTTGTTCGGATAATTATAACCCGTCATTATACCCACAAGCTAAAGCTGCCGATGCCAGTCCGTTCATTCCTACGTGGATGTTTGCTACTCCTGATTTTAGCGGTCTTCGTTTATCCCTTTCAGAATCATCACGGCTACATTATTCAATAGAAAAACCTTCGAATTGGTCAGAATCAATAAAAAAAGTATATCTTAAGGATGACAATATTTTGATTGATGTCACCCTCACGCCTGGTCTTAATGTGATTATAGGTGGCTCATCAAGTGGAAAGACCCTTTTGGTCGATTCTATAGATAGGAAGATTTCTGGTAAGTCCTTTGACGATAGCTATTATTTGTCATATCACGTTCAGAATATAGATGTCGTTAACCCTTCAAATTTACATCCGCACTATTTAAACCAAAACTACATCATGAAGGTTGTAAATACTGATACCGCTGCCAGGATTGAAGATATTGATGTGGTAAAACGGCTTTTCCCAATTGATGAAGAGTTTTCAAAAAAGGTAGAACTCACTATGATGGGCTTTAAACAGGATGTATCGCGATTGATAAAATGTGTTGAAAAGATTCAGGAGATAGAAAAAAAACTGGAAGGTATTTCACACGTGGGCGCCTTGATTACGCTCAATAAGGTTGCGAAGAATATCATTGAACCAATCATGCCCAGTCAAGAAGATCGTCGCGTAATAAAATATGATGAGATTATCTATAATAGGCATGTTCTTTCACTAAATGAGATTCGATCGGTATTACAGAATAATCCTTTTTCAACATTGGAGCCTTCTATGTTAGATGATATCTTGAGCGAGTTGGGTAAACTACGACATATTGCCCAGATTGAAGATCGAGTGAGTACTGTTATTTCAGAGGCACACAACAGTTATAACGACGAATTAAGAAATGCCAATTTAGAAGACCAGACAAAAAACCAGCAATTATTAAGACTTTTGGATTTAGTAAAAGAATATGTGATTAATTATCGAACGTTTTCTGTTTTTTTGGATAAAATCGCCCAATACCATATGGAAGAGAGTTCCAGAGAAGTGATTTCTATGGGGCATCATCTATTTGTTCAGAATAACTTTTCCTTATCAAAAGAGAAGATACTAGACTCTTTTAATTGTTTCCTTAAGAACCCTATTCAAAGATTTGAATCACTAGAGCCAGGTACACTATTTAACCAAAATCATAAACAACGGCCTAAGGTCGCCTCTTATGATGACTTAATTGATAAGGTCTATGATAAGCTTATAGAGGATAATAAAACCATTTACAGGATAACAACAAAAGATGGGAAAGACTTTGACTCGTTGAGTGCAGGATGGCGCACGTCTGTCCTTTTGGATTTAATATTTGGATATGCTGATGATATCGCACCTGTCATTATTGATCAGCCAGAAGATAACCTTGCGACCAATTATATCAATGATGGTTTGGTTAGGGCTATCAAAGAAGTAAAAACCCGAAAACAAATAATCTTGGTCTCTCACAATGCTACTATACCAATGATGGCGGATGCTCAGAATATAGTCTATTGTGAGAACGATGGCAATAGGATAACTATAAAGTCCGCGCCCCTGGAAGGTTCAATTGATGGTAAAACTGTGTTGGATCTCGTGGCAGCAATAACTGACGGAGGGAAATCATCTATAAAAAAGCGTGTTAAAAAGTATAATCTCAAAAAATACTGTTGATATGAAATTGTTTTTCAAAGTTAATGAAGACGGCGACATAACTGCCGAAATGCAAAATGGCACTATGACTCAGCCATTTAGCTATATTCTGATGTTAAAACAGTTAATTGCAAACAACACTATTGAGGAGCCTGGCTTTGTAGGACTAAATGAAGCACAACAAGGTAAAATAATAGAGATACTCAATAAAATACACGACAAAGTAGAAGAAGGATTGAACATGAAGTCAAATGATTTGACAATACAGATGTAATTCACAACAATGTTTGTCAATGGGTGTTTATGACCATTGTTTTTTCTTTGGGGTATTTATTATCGAAAGGAAAGAGAACTCTTAAACATTGTCGATATTTGCCAAAGCAACCATTTTGCGATGAAAGAATAACCTGTGTTAGAATCTGGATGGAGGGTAAAATAATACTCATAAACAATTGGCAAGTCGCCAAAATGTCGCCAAAAATTGAGACGCAAAAAGAGCTAACCACTGAAAATCAGTCAGTTAGCTCTTTTCAAGGTGCCCCGGGCGGGAATCGAACCCGCACGGACCTTGCGGCCCAAGGGATTTTCTTACCAACTATGGCTTTCGCCACCATCGGACAGCCTCGGCTGTCTATCGTTTGTGGTCCGGACTATTCCTTCACCATGGATCTAAATCAATCTAAATCTTTAGGTGTGTCGTGCCTAGTCTCTGCACCTTCTTCCTTCAAGAAGCTTGGCTCAAGATTACCATCAGCATGACCTGTTAAGGCTTCCTTGAATTTACGACATTCTACATCGCTCCTTTCGGGGCGTGCACTCAAATTATATTTAAGTCCCTCGTGTCTACCATTCCACCACCAGGGCTAAAAAAAGGGAGGGTCGGGCGACCCTCCCCTTTACATTTCAAGCGTCGGGCGAATTATTTGCCGAAGAACTTGTTGTTGAGGTAAACCTTGCGGAGCTCGTTGGCGTTGGTGCCGGCGGTCTTGAGGTTCTCGGCTTTCTCGAGGCAAGCCTTGGCGTTCTCGAAATCGCTCTTCATGAGGTAGCAGCAAGCGAGGTTGTTCATGACTTCCTCGGAGTTGCCGGCCTTCTTGTAGAGCTCGATGGCCTTGTCGATGTTGCCCTCGTTGTAGGCGCGCTCAGCGGCGACGGCTGCGATGCGAGGATCGTTAGGATAGAGCTCGACAGCCTTGTCGACCACGTTCTGAGGAGCGTTGTCCTTGATGAAGAGCACGTACTCGTCGGCGGAGATGCTGGCGGGATCGGCCTTGTAGAGGGTCATCATGTCTTCCTTGTTGTAGCCCTTGTTCTGGAAGGTTACGACTGCTTCGGCGAAGCGGCTGCGAGGATAGACTGCATCGAAGATGGCCTTGTACGGTTTGCCGCCGTCGATCTTCTTGATGGCAGCTTCACGCTTGTCGAGGTCGCCGTTGGCTGCGATTGCATCCTGGATGGCCTGACGGTTGTTGGCGACGATCGGTTCATCGGTGTTGTCGACATAGTCGATCACGGAATCCCAGTACTCGCCGTTGCCCTTGACGGTGTAGACATCCTGAGGGAAGTTGTACTTGTCAGCGATGATCTTCTGGACCGTCTTTGCGCGGTTGTTGGAGAGGTTCTGGTTGTAAGCCACGGTTGCTTCAGGGGAAGCCCAGCCTTCGATGGCGACGGAGGTCACTTCGAAGTTACCCTTGTCGAGGGTGTTGAGGAGCTCGAGGGCCTCGGCGTTCTCGAGGTAGTTGTCAACCTTCTTGGTCACGTTGACCGGGTAGAACAGCTTGGTGCGGAGCTGACGGGTGCCTTCCAGATTGGCCTGCATCGGGACGGGTGCGAGGACGGGATCGACCACGAGCGGATCACTCAGGTACGGGATGTCGCAGATGTACTCTTCACCGGGATAGTTGTGGATGCAGTTAGGCTTGTAGGTAGCCTTCTGAGTGGTGATGTAGAAGGCGGCGCCGTCTTCCATCCACTCTTCATAGGGAACCTGGGTGCAGGTCTTGACGTGGAGGATCTCACCTTCCTTGAAGGTGTAGAAACGCACGCGGTTGGGGTCGCAGACACCGTAGCATACGCGCTGCAGCCACTCGATGTTGACCCTGTGGGAAGGACCGTTGACGACGATCATCTCGATCAACTTCTTGTTATTGTTGTTGTCACGCACCACAGGGGTGATGAGGAGCGAAGAGCATTCGTCAATGGCGTCAGCCGCGATGTCGATGTTGTAGCATGCGATGAGGGCGGTGCCGTCGGCGTTCGGAGCAAGATCGGAGATCGTGACTTTTACTTTGTCGTTACCGACCTTGTAGACGTTTTCCACTGCCTGGGCAGAGAAGGTTGCAACGAGCATCAGAGCCACCGCTGCGAACAAGGTACTCAATTTTTTCATGTGTTTTGTTTTATTTAGTTAAATATTAAATACTTAGTCCAGTACGCTTTAGTCCTAACATACTTAGCAACCCCAAAGTTAGGAATCTTTTTCGTGAAATCAAACTTTGAAAGTGAACTTTTTCTCTATAGTTGGATTTTTCGTTAACTTTGTAAAAAATAATCAAGATGCTACGTAAAATAAGAATTGTTGCAGCGGCACTCTTTTTCGCCCTGATTACGCTGCTGTTCCTCGATTTCACAGGAGCGGCACACGCATGGCTGGGCTGGATGGCCAAGATCCAGTTCCTTCCCGCAGTGCTGGCGCTGAACCTCGGCGTCATCATTGCGCTGGTCATCCTCACCCTACTCTTCGGAAGGGTATATTGTTCGGTGATATGCCCTCTCGGCGTATTTCAGGACATCGTCTCCTGGATAAGCGGAAAGCGTAAAGGCAAAAAGAACCGTTTCGGATTCAAGAAAGAGATGAAGTGGCTGCGCTACGGGCTGCTCGTGATCTTCATAGTGCTCCTGATCCTGGGCCTCAACTCCATCGCGCTCCTGATAGCCCCGTACAGCGCTTACGGAAGGATAGCCACCGCCCTATTCGCCCCCATTTACGGATGGTGCAACAATCTGTTCGCATCCATAGCCGCCCATTTCGACAGTTATGCATTCTATCCCACTGATGTATATCTGAAGAGCCTTCCGGTCCTGATCGTGGCGGCAGTCACCTTTATTATACTGGTGGTCCTGGCATGGCGCGGAGGCCGCACCTGGTGCAATTCGATTTGCCCTGTAGGCACGACTCTCGGACTTCTCTCCCGCTTCTCGCTCTTCCGCCCCGTCATCGATACCGACAAATGCATCAACTGCTCGCTCTGCGGCAAGCGCTGCAAGGCCTCCTGCATCGACACCAAGAATCATAAGATCGACTACAGCCGCTGCGTGGCCTGCTTCGACTGCATCGACAATTGCCACAGCGGCGCAATCAAATACAAATTCGTCTGCGGAAACAGGCACAATGCCGCTGAGGCTAAGGACAGCGGCAATAACGGACGCCGCGCCTTCATAACCGGCATGGCCCTCGCAGCCGGAGCCGCGACAGTGGAAGCCAAGAAGAAGAAACTCGCCGAAGGACTTGCCACCCTCGAGGAGAAGCAGGTCCCTCCGCGCACCGTGAAACCCGTCCCTGCGGGAAGCGTCAGCCTCAAGCACTTCTACAGCCACTGCACCGCCTGCCAGCTCTGCGTGAGCGAGTGCCCCAACAACGTGCTGAAGCCCTCCGCCCGCCTTGCCACCCTCATGCAGCCTGAAATGTCATTCCAGGACGGCTTCTGCCGCATCGAATGCAACCGCTGCTCGAAGGTATGCCCCACCGGAGCCATCAGCCTGGTGGAAAGCGCTGCGGACAAGAGTTCCATACAGATAGGACATGCCGTGGTAATTCCCGAAAACTGCGTGGTGAACCGCGACGGAGTAAGCTGCGGCAACTGCGCAAGGCACTGCCCCGTCGGAGCGATCACCATGGTACCCAAGGAGGGAACAAGGCTGAGCGTACCTTCCGTCAACCCAGAACAGTGCATCGGCTGCGGCGCATGCGAATATCACTGCCCCGCAAGACCCGTGAGCGCAATCTATGTAGAAGGTCATGAAGTCCACAAAGAAAGATAGGAGGAACCTGAAATGAAACGTCGCGATTTTATCAAAACAGTCGGTGCCGTCACCGCAGTGACCGCCGCCACCGCCACCGCTTTCAGCCAGGAGAACAAGTCTTCGGGCAATGAGACAGGCAAAATGACAATGCGCAAGGACCTCCATGGAGAGGATGTATCCCTGCTCGGCTACGGATGCATGCGCTGGCCCACCACGATAGACGCAGAAGGGAAGACTGTCATCGACCAGGAGCAGGTAAACGCCCTTGTGGACTACGCCATCGAGCATGGCATCAACTATTTCGACACCGCCCCCGTTTACGGGCAGGGCGAGTCGGAACGCGTGACGGGCATAGCCCTCAGCCGCCATCCCCGCAGTTCCTACAAGATAGCCACCAAGATGTCCAACCACCGCGGCGACTGGAGCCTTGAATCCGCGCTCAAGATGTACCGGCACTCCTTCGAAGCTCTGCAGACTGACTATATCGACTACTATCTCCTCCACTCAGTCGGAGGAAGCAGCGGCGACTTCAACAGCATGGAAGTGCTGCAGAAGCGCTTCTTCGACAACGGACTGCTCGATTTCCTGCTCAAGGAACGCGAGGCCGGCAGGATCCGCAATCTCGGATTCTCCTTCCACGGCGACCAGCAGGTCTTCGACCATCTCCTGTCGCTCCAGGACGCCCAGGCCCCCGGAGAGCGCCAGCTCTGGGACTTCGTTCAGATCCAGATGAACTATGTGGACTGGAAACTCGCGCACACCCGCTCCGAACGTGAAGTGAATGCCGAGTACCTCTACGGCGAACTGGACCGCCGCAATATCCCCGTGGTTATCATGGAGCCCCTGCTCGGAGGACGACTCGCGAATCTTCCCGGCGTCGCCGCACGCCAGCTGCAGGAGAGAAGGCCCGACAAATCGCTCGCGTCGTGGGCATTCCGTTTCTGCGGAACCCAGCCCAGGGTGCAGGTCGTACTGAGCGGAATGACATACAAGGAGCATCTGGTGGACAATCTTTCCTCCTTCTGCCCTCTCGAGCCCCTTTCCGAAGACGACATGCAGCTTCTCTTCAAGATATCGGAAGACTATGTCAAATACCCCCTGGTCCCCTGCACGGACTGCAAGTATTGCATGCCTTGTCCTTACGGAGTGGACATTCCCGGAGTCTTCGCACACTACAACAAGTGCGTCAACGAGGGATTCGTCAAGGAAGACAGGCAGGATCCTGCATACCGCAAGGCCCGCAGGGCATATCTGGTAAGCCTCGACCGCAATCTCGACAAGCTCCGCCAGGCCAACCACTGCATCGGATGCAGGCAGTGCGTCGACGCTTGTCCCCAGAGGATAGGCATCCCCGGACAGATGCGCCGCATCGAGGAGCATACCGAGCAGCTTAAACGGGATCTCTCGCCGCTTTAATGAAGGCCTTCATCTTCGATTTCGACGGGACGCTCGGCGATACGCAGCAGGGCATCCTGGCAACGGCGCAGGAAGTTCTGCACCGAATGGGCCGCGGTCCCGCTGACGAAACCGCCCTTGCCGCAACCATAGGCCTGCCCCTCCGCGAGAATTTCACGCGGGGGGCAGGCCTCTCCGACGAGGAAGCCGACAGGGCGGTTGCCATCTACCGCGACATCTTCGAAAAAGTGGCGGTCCCTGTAATTACCCTTTTCCCGGGAGTCGAGGAGACTTTGTCCGAACTTGCCAAGCGCGGGATCCCCATGGCCGTAGCATCTTCCAGGGGCCAGCACTCCCTCGAGGGTTTGATGAAACATCTCGGGCTTGACCGCTTTATTCCGTTGCGTAACGTGTTCGGAGTGGAGGCGGCGGCAAGGCCCAAACCTGCGCCCGACCTGGTGCACCTGATCCTGGAGAAACTGGGGACCGGAGCTCGAGAGACCATGGTCGTAGGCGATACCACCTTCGACATAGAGATGGGACGGGCCGCAGGATGCCTGACCTGCGGGGTAACATACGGAAATCAAAGCGCCGGCTTGCTGGCCGGCGCATATCCTGATTTGCTTCTGGACGACTTGAGGAAACTCCTCTAGGCGATTATCGCCGCGGCGAGGGCCTCGAGATTCGGGAGGTCTTCCACATGCAGGCGGCTGCGTATCGTGACCACGGGTTCCACGATGCGCACCTCTTTCATCGGGTGGAGCATCTCCTTCATCACGCGTGCGGCGCTGGGAGCCCAGCTGCCGTTCTCAATCAAGCCGACGGTACGCTTCTGATATCCCTTGGCCTGGAGGCGGTAGAGGAAATCGTGCATGGGCGTGAATACCCCGGCGTCGTAAGAAGAGGCCGCCAGCACCATCTTCCCGTAGCGGAAGGCATCCTCCACGCATTCTGCGATGTCGGAGCGGCAGATGTCGGCGACAGACACCTTGGGGCAGCCTTTTTCGCGAAGCATTTCAGCGAAGCGCTCCGCCGCAGCGGCGGTACCGCCATGGATCGAAGCGTATGCCACGAAGACGCCCTCGGTTTCGACACCGTAGCTGCTCCAGGTCTGGTAAAGGTCCAGGTGATATCCGAGATTCTCGTTGAGAACCGGTCCGTGGAGCGGGCAGATCATAGCGATATCGCATCCGGAGAGTTTCTTAAGCAGGTTCTGCACCTGCACGCCGTACTTACCGCAGATGTTGAAGTAGTAGCGGCGGGCTTCGCAGGCCCAGTCGTCATCTTCCGAGACCATGAAGCCGGTGTGGGACATGGCGCCGAAACGGCCGAACGCGTCGGCGGAGAAGAGGAGCTTTTCGGAAGCCTCGTACGAAACCATAACTTCCGGCCAGTGGACCATGGGAGCCATGGTGAAACGGAGTGTATGGGCTCCGAGGGCAAGGGTATCGCCCTCCTTGACGGCAAGCGTACGGCCCTCGAGGCAGATCCCCGGGAAGAACTGGGGCAGCATCTTGAGCGCGGCGGCGGTCGCCACGAGCGTCACTGATGGAAATGTTTCGAGCATCCAGGCGACCAGTGCGGAGTGGTCCGGCTCCATGTGATGGACTACAAGATAGTCCGGCAAACGACCGTCCAGGGCTTCGTACAGATTTTCCTTCCATTCCTCCCCTTTCCGGGCGTCGGCAGTGTCCATCACCGCTATTTTTTCGTCGAAAATCAGATAGGAATTATAGGACATTCCTTCCGGGACTGCATACTGGCTCTCAAAGAGGTCGAGATCGGTATCATCGACACCTATGAACTTGACTGACGGGGTTATATCTTTGACCATGATTAACTTTTTAGGGATTGCTCGGCAAAAATACGTATTTTTGTAGAATATTGGAATACTGACAAACGAATAATAACCTGTATAACCTATGAAACGTTTATTTGCAATCGCCCTAGCAATCCTAGCAATGACAGCTTGCACAAAAGACCGCACGAACCCGTTCCTGACGGAATGGGACACCCCTTTCGGAATACCTCCGTTCGGACAGATCGAGGAATCCGATTTCATCCCCGCCATCCAGGAAGGAATCAGGCAGCACGACGCCGAACTGGAAGCCATCATCAACAATACCGAAGACCCCACCTTCGACAATGTCATCGGAGCATATGACCTCTCCGGCGACCTGCTCGGAAAGGTTTCCGGCGTCCTCTTCAACATAGCCGAAACCGACATCACCCCCGGCCTCGAGAAGATCGTGGAGGAAGCCACCACCCTCATCTCCGAGCATGAGAACGACATCATATTCAACAAAGCCCTCTTCGCCAAGGTCGAGGCCATCAACAATCAGAAAGCTTCGCTCGGCCTCTCCCGCGAGCAGGAGATGGTGCTCGACAAGGTATACCGCTCCTTCGCCGACAACGGTATCGCCCTCGACGAGGCCGGCCAGGCCCGCATGAAGGAGATCAACACCGAACTCTCCACCCTGAGCAACCGCTTCGGCAACTTCCTGCTCAAGGAGAACAACGCCTTCAAGGCCAAATTCGGAATCTCGGTCTCCGAATATACCGACGCCATGACAACCGAGGAGAACCGCGCCCGCCGCGAGGAGATGTTCCGCGCCTACTCCAACCGCGGCAACAACGGAGGTGAGACCGACACCAAGGAGATCATCCTCAACATCCTCAAACTGAAGGAAGAGAAAGCGAAGCTCCTGGGCTATGAGAACCCCGCCGCCCACATCCTCAGCGACAAGATGGCCAAGACTCCCGAGGCCGTGGACGCCTTCCTTGCCAACATCTTCAAGTATGCCGTAGCCCGCGCCAAGGAAGAGGTCGTGGATATGCAGAAGGTGATGGACGAGGACATCAAGGCCGGCAAGGTCGAGAGCGGTGCCACCATCAAGCCCTGGGACTGGTTCTACTATGCCGAGAAGGTCCGCAAGGCCAAATACGACCTCGACGAGGAGATCACCAAGCCCTACTTCAAGATGGAGAATGTCCGTGAAGGCGTCTTCAACAACGCTTCCAGACTTTACGGCCTCAATTTCAAGAAGATCGAGAACGCTCCCGTCTACAATCCCGACGTGGAGGCGTTCGAGGTGACCGATTCCGACGGTTCGCTCATCGGCGTCCTCACCACCGACTACTTCCCCCGCGAGAGCAAGCGCGGCGGCGCATGGATGAACAATATCCGTGAGCAATATGTCACCGCCGACGGGAAGATGGTCCGTCCGATCATCGTCAACGTTGGCAACTTCAACAAGCCTACCGCCGACACCCCGTCGCTCCTGAGCCTCGACAATGTCGAAACCATGTTCCACGAATTCGGCCACGCCCTCCACGGACTGCTCAGCCAGTGCCGCTACCGCACCGTGAGCGGTACCGCCGTCGCACGCGACTTCGTCGAGCTGCCTTCGCAGATCAACGAGAACTGGGCATTCCAGAAAGAGGTGCTCGCCGGTTATGCCAAGCATTACCAGACCGGAGAGGTGATTCCCGACGAACTTGTCGAAAAGATCATCGCCGCCGGCAACTTCAACCAGGGATTCATGACCACCGAACTCTGCGCGGCATCTATCCTCGACATGAAGTGGCATGAACTCTCATCCGTCGAGGGCATCGATATCGAAGCTTTCGAGAAGCAGGCCTGCGAGGAGATGGGTCTGATCGACGAGATCATCCCCCGCTACCGCACCACCTACTTCAACCATATCTTCAACAGCGGCTACAGCGCCGGCTACTACAGTTATCTCTGGGCCGAGGTCCTCGACAAGGACGCCTTCGAGCTCTTCATGCAGAAAGGAATCTTCGACCCCGCCACGGCAAGGAGCTTCCGCCAGAACATCCTCGAAAGGGGCGGCAGCGAAGAACCCATGACCCTCTACAAGAACTTCCGCGGTGCAGAGCCGGATCCCGACGCCCTGCTCCGCGCCCGCGGCCTGAAATAACGACGCCGTCATGAAACGGCTCAGCAACGGCACCCCGGTCGGTCCATACCGCATCCAGCGGTTCATCAAGGACGGTGTCTTCAACAGCAATTACGTTGTTGAAGACGGGAAGGACGGACTGTTCTTCCTGAAACTCTTCGACACCAGGGCCATCCCCGAAGAGTGGCTCGACCGGGGAGTCGTTCGCGAGATCGCGATCAGCCGCGACCTGAAAAACGCCAACGTCATATCTTACATCACGGACGGGACGCTTGTCGTCGACGGGACTGAATACCCCTATCTGGTCATGCAGTTCTACCACGGCATGCTCCTGTCTGAAGTCCTGAATGCCGGACGGCAGTTCACTCAGGACGAAGTCCGGAATATCGCATGCTTCATACTCGAAGGCCTGGCGTATCTCCGGAGCGAGGGGCTGAACCACAACGACATCACCCCGCGCAACATCCTGCTGAATGCGAAGGACGGCAAACTGACGCCCAAGATAATCGATCTCGGGCATGCCAGTCCCGACATACGCGACGGAAATCCCCCATTCCCGATGAAGGACCTGAACCTGCTGTATACTGCTCCGGAGGCCTTGGAGGGGATTTTCACGGATGCCAGCGACGCATTTTCAGTGGCGGCGCTGCTCTTCAAACTGATCAGCGGCCGGGAGCCCTGGGAGACCCACCTGGGCGAAGATGAAACTTTCGAAGAGCACCTGAACCGGATGAGAGAGGCGAGGCGGCGCGAACCGATATGGCCGGCCGCCCTGCACGCATGCGACCGGGTCTTGCAGAATATCGTGTTCCAGGGCCTCCGCCAGAATCCCACGAACCGTCTTTCCACCGCGCGGATGCTCGAGATGCTGACGGGCGGAGGTTCAAGTACCCGGCAGCGTACCGACAGCCCCGCCAAAACCGCGAAACCCGACAAACAGGCATCGCCTTCCGGGCTCAAAGCCGTCACAGACAGCACCGAATTGAAAAAGACGATGCAGCGGCAGAGGGCAAGCGGAGGTTTCGCCGACGTAGCCGGGCTGGACAACCTGAAGAAGATGCTTACCGAACGCGTGATATGGGTCCTGCGAGACAGGGAGAAAGCCGCAAGATACAAACTGGTCCCTCCCAACGGGATGCTGCTCTACGGCCCCCCGGGCTGCGGCAAGACCTATTTCGCAGAGAAATTCGCCGAGGAATCACGGTTCAATTACATGATAGTCAACGGCTCCGACCTCGGCAGCACCTACATCCACGGGACACAGGGCAAAATTGCGGCCCTGTTCCAGGAGGCCGCGGCCAAGGCGCCCACGGTGCTTTGCTTCGACGAGTTCGATTCATTCGTCCCGGCCCGTGGAAGCGAAGCCGCACGGCACCGTCCGGAAGAAGTCAACGAGTTCCTCTCGCAGCTGAACAACTGCGCCCGCAGGGGCATTTTCGTCATCGGTACCACGAACAGGATGGACATGATCGACCCGGCCATACTCCGCAAGGGACGTCTCGACCTGCAGGTGGAGATTCCGGCGCCTGACCAGGAAACACGCCGGCTGATGTTCGTCCATCACCTGAAGGGCCGGCCCCTGGCCGACGATATCGACATGGAACGGCTTGCCGCCCTCACCGACGGCTACTCTTCATCCGACATAGCCTTCATCGCCAACGATGCGGCCCTTATGGCTGCACTGGCCGACGAGAATATAGCCCAGCGGCATCTGGAGGATTCCATCCGCTGCAATCCTTCGTCACTGGGCAGGAAAACCGCGCGGAATCCTATCGGTTATAAATAATCTTTTCCACCGCGGCAAGTATCGGATCGATGCTGATCGGCGAGCCGACGGCACCCTTCATCCATGCCTGTGGAGTCAGGCGGCCCTGCCGGTAGATGCGCTGAAGTTCTGCCGCAAAGGCTGCGTCGCTGCCGCATTTCGCAAGATGCTCTTCCAGCTGATAGTGTATGATGTGTCCGATCGGATAATTCGGCAGATACATCGGATAGTCAAGCATGTGGGAATAGATGGCCAGCAGCGGTGAATCGTGTGTGCCGAGCACCGGCTCATAATACTTGTTCCACACTCCCCTGGCAATCGATAGCACGGCGTCGCGGAGCCCGGATGCCGTGGCGTCCGGATGGGCATAGAGCCAGCGCCACGTATACATGTCCACCAGGCTCACACCCATTATTTCATACATGTTCCAGAAAATGTCGAGGGTTGCGTCGGCATCCATGGTCTGGCGGCCGTAACCCAGCAGCTGCAGGTCGCGCACCTGGAACAGGAAGGCCATGGCTTCGGTAGTGGCGGTATTGGGCACTCCCGCCAGGGTATAGTGGTCGATGTGATAGAGGTCGGTCACCTGTTCTACGTTGTGTCCGAATTCGTGTACGGCGATGTTATAGCCCTTGTAGTCCATGCCGCCTTCCCCTATCCGGGTGCGCAGGCGGGCGGGTTCGGTGCGCCCCACGCATTCCCATGCATGGCCCGAGCCGCGGGCACCCTCGACCACTATGTGGTCGGCGAGGAACTGTGCCTCATCGGCCGCAAAGCCCAGATTACGGAGCTGGCGGGGCATGTCGCGGTGGAAGGCCTCCGCATCGGGATAGCGTTTCCTGGTCTCCGCCGTGAGCTTGTCTTCAGGAATGACGGAACGGCTCTTGAAACCGTCGTACCAGATGTCGTATGGCCTGAGTTCGCGGCCGAGTCGCTGTCCTATCATCTCCCCCACCTTCTTGACCTGGTCCGAGGTAAGGAAGCGGACGAAGAGATCCTCGACCTCCGTGTCCGTCATCTCTATGCTCCCCTCGAAATTGCGCGCGATGGCTGTCGGCATGGCCGGGCACCATTTGTCGAGTTCCTGGAACGTATGGAACTGATTGAGTATATGTCCGTAGCGCACATCTCCCTCCGAGGGCAGAGATACCTCCTTGCCGTCTTTCCATACCCGGTTGGAGAACGGGGCCCAGTCATATTCCGGATTGTTGACCACTGCGGCAGGGATTTCCTGCGTGACGATGCGTTCCATCACCTTGTAGATCATCTCCTGTTTCTCGCGGGCATGCGGGACGTCGGCATAGTCCGACTTGAGTTCGTCGCGCAGATTCCAGTGCGAAAGCAGCGACATATCCTCAGGGAAAATCTTCTCCCCCCCTTCGGTGAGGAGATGGCCCATCTTGATGTTGTAAACGTCGACATAGCCTTCAGCGGCGCTGCGCGCCACGGTTACCGCCTGGCTGACCGATGCCGGCACCCGCTCGGTAAAGCGGTCGCCCATCCTCGCGTATGCCCACTGGAGGCGGTCCCATCCTCCGCCAAGGGAGTTCTTCTCCTCCAGGGTATAGTGGGGGAAATTGAGTATGGTTATGAAGGCCACCTTGTTCTCGAACATGTCGTCGGAAAAATGGGCGTATGCGTCATGGCTGCTGAAAAGGTAATCGATATCGCCCGGCTCTCCCTCGGCCAGGACGGTGGGACGTCCCAGTTCTATGGTAAGCTGGTTTGCCTGCGTGGCGAATATCTCCATGGCACGTGACAGTTTTCCGAAAAGGACCTCGCGATCCGCGGGACTGGTGGCGAGCCACTGTTTCACGAAAGCCTCGAAATCGGCCTGCGTTCCGTCTTCGGGCCGCCAGAGGGCCGCGCACTGGTCGACACCCCGCTGCATGCGGTCGAGATCGGTTTTCTGGTTCAGGCCCGGAATGTCACCGGAAGCGGCAGCGGATGAGAGGTCGTAGCCGACCCGGGCCGGAGTCTGCTGCCTGGTTGAACAACTCATTATCATGGCCAGTAAGGACAAACATACAAGGATACGCTTCATGTTCGGAAAAAATTGTATTTTTACAAATATACGCAAAACATGACAGAGAAAGAACAGAAATACGCGGAGCTTCTGCAGGAGGTGGAAGCCCTTACCGACGGTGAAAGCGACGAAATCGCCAATATGGCCAACATCTCGGCCGCAATCCATGCCAAATTCGGATTCCACTGGGTGGGATTCTACCGCGTATGCGGAGAAGAACTTGTCCTCGGTCCGTTCCAGGGCCCCGTGGCCTGCACGCGCATCCGCTACGGCCGGGGAGTGTGCGGCACGGCGTGGAAAGAGATGCGCACGCTCATAGTACCCGATGTGGAACAGTTCCCGGGCCATATAGCATGCAGCGCTCTCTCGCGGAGCGAAATAGTGGTTCCTATAATCCGCGAAGGCGCAATGGTGGCGGAATTAGACATCGACAGCGCCGAACTCAATACGTTCGACGCTGTCGATGAAAGCTGGCTGACGCGCCTGATTACAGGTAAATGGCAGTCATGTCGCCCGGATAAACGTTGACACGTTTATCCAGAATGACTCTTCCCTTGTACCTGACGGTAACGTGGTGTCTTCCAGGCCTGACGACAATCGCGTTGTTGTTAGTCTTCCTATAGTACCGGCTTGACCGGAAACTGCTGTTCCTTACAGTCTTGACACGATAATACATATTGTCGACCGCCACTTCGATTGTCCGGGAACTGTTGGACATGAAAACCAGGGCCGCATCCTGGAATACCGGATACGTGGAGTGGGAATAGGGCCGGTTTCCGTAATCGTACTGGGAATGGTAACGATAACCGAGACCGCAGCCGGAAACCAGCAGGATGACGGAAAGGAGGATCAGAATTCTTTTCATGGTCGTCATTTTGATATGTTAAACTTCCTATTGCAAAGATAAGGCCATTTCATCCATCTTTGCGCGTGCGGAGAGGAACAATTTCCACTGTGCCCTCGTCCTGACCAGATTGTGCTCCGGATATTTGATCTTGTAGTAAGTATCTCCGTTAATGTAGTCGGCCAGGAAGCGTACCGCCTGCATATAGGGGAACAGCGTCGCCGCAAAGGGAAGGTTCTCCCTCTCCACGGGCGTGAGGAATTCGCCTGCGGTCGAGATGTATCCCTTCGCGAAAGCGTTGAATATCTCCATGTTGAAGTTCACATTGTCCAGGTCCGGATCGTCTTCCGCGCCCGTGTTGGCCGCGGTACGCAGGAAATCGCCGAAATCGGAGAACACGAACGAGGGCATGACAGTGTCGAGGTCTATGACGCAGAGGATATTCCCCTCGCGGTCGAAGAGCATGTTGTTGACCTTCGTGTCGCAGTGGCAGATACGCTTGGGCAGTATGCCCTCACGGTGCATCCTCTCAGCCTTGCACATCTCCTCCTCGTATTTGAATACCTCGTCCACTATGGCACGGACTTCCGGATCGGCCATGCGCCCGGCCGCATCGGCAGCCACCGCCTCGCGCAGCTGACGCGCCCTGAGCTCCATGTTGTGGAAATCCGGTATAGTCTCGCCCAGTTTGTCGGGAATGTCGGCCAGCATGGCCTCGAAACGGCCGAATGCCACGCCGGCGTAACCGGCATATTCGGGGGTAACGGCTTCGTAAGTGATGGCGTCGCGGATGAAAACCGAGACCCTCCACCACTCCTTGCCGTCGGTCCAGTAACTCTTGCCGCTCTCCTTTTCCGGAAGGAAACGGAGTACCTTGCGGTCGATATCCGTCTCGCCAGCCGCTTCCAGTTTGCCGCGGATATGGCGGGTGACGCAGTCGATGTTGTGCTGCAGCAGGTCCACGTCGCGGAAAATCGACTGGTTGATGCGTTGCAGGACATAATTGTCAGGTCCGTCGGTGACGACCAGGAAAGTGTCGTTGATCAGCCCGTTGCCGAGCGGACGTATTTCGGTGATGTTGCCGGCGATTTCGAAGCGGCCGGCTATCATCTTCAGTTTCTCATCCATTATTTGTCTTCCTCAGCAAGTGCGTAACTGAATCCGTTTACCGTGTTCCAGGCTCCGCGGGTGAAGTCGGGCACCTCGACGGGCATCGAACCGTGCTCGAGCGAAATGAGCGACAGCGGGGCGACGCAGCACCATTCGGCGAGGTCGTAGACATCCATGTCGAGCGGGAGGCCGTGCCTGAGGCAGTAGACGAGACGGTAGTCCATGATGAAGTCCATTCCGCCATGGCCGCCGACTTCCTTGGCCAGCTTCTCAAGCGCGGGGGTCAGGATGACGTTGCGGTAGCCGGACTGCAGGGCTTCCATCTCTTCGTCCCTGTACACCTTCTCGTCGCTGATGTGCCTGGCGTCGACCTTGTCGGCAGGCTTCTCGACGCGGAGGCAATACTCTTCGATAGGATACTTCGAAGCATAACCGTCGGTTCCGACAACCTGGTACATGCGGCTGTAGGGACGGGGCGTCATGACGTCATGCTCGATGAGCAGGGTCTTGCCCTTCTCGGTGCGGATGAGGGTCGAGGTCTCGTCGCCGTTCGCAAACTCCCTGACTTCCATTCCGGTATGGTTGGAAGCGATCTTGGCGCCGTTGAACGACTTGGTGTCCATCGACACGAGGGTGGTCATGCGGTCGCCGCGGTGGATGTTGAGGACCTGGCAGACAGGGCCGATGCCATGGGTCGGATACACGTCGCCGCGCACTTTCTGGTTATAATCGAGCCGCCAGTTGTTCCAATATTCATCCCAGTAGGGATCCAGGTTGTGGCAATATGCGCCTTCCACGTGGATTACCTCGCCGAAGAGGCCGCGCTGAGCCATCTCGAGGGTGGTCATCTCGAAAAAGTCGTAGACGCAGTTCTCGAGCATCATGCAGTGCCTGCGTGTCTTCTCTGACTGGTTGATAAGGCCCCAGATCTGGTCCATGTCGAGGGCGGCGGGCACTTCGATGGCGACATGCTTGCCGCATTCCATGGCGTACATCGCGATGGGATAGTGGTTCTTCCAGTCGGTGCAGATATAGACCAGGTCCACGTCCTCCTGCTCGCAGAGGCCGCGCCAGGACTCCTGCTCGCCGCTGTATGTGCCTGTGGGGACGGGCTCGCCGAGTTTCGCAAGCTCGGCCTTGCTGGATTCCACGCGGTCGGGAAGAAGGTCGCAGAGAGCTGTGATGACCGCGCCGGGGACATAGGAAAGCCTCTCGACGGCGCCGCTGCCGCGCATACCGAGGCCGACCACGCCGATGCGGACGGTCTCAATCGGTTCGGCGGTAAGGCCGATCACATTCTCCTGCCCTGCCGGACGGGCCGGAACAGTTGTTTTGATGATACCGTTGTCGGATGATTTCGGGGTGCAGCCGACTGCCATCAGCGCAATAGCCGCACAAATCAGGAACAGTTTGTTTTTCATGGCGGTAATGTTGTTCAATTTTACAAATATAAGAAAAAAACAGAGAAGATATTCTTTCCGGGCCGGGCCGGAGTCGCCCGGTCTCGCCGCCTTCCGTCCATGAAAAACGGCAATATCATGGATGATTCCTTACTATTTGTGTCTTTGTCCATAAAAACAGCCATTCTTATGGATTTCTTCCATCATCCCGTGGGACTGACCGTGCCCTTTGCAACCCGGTTGCGATGGATTCGGGGTACCTTTACCCATGCGTGGTTTCCGGGGAAAAAACGTAACTTCGCACTGGCTATGAATTGGACTGTTGTAATCATCGAGACCCTCGTCATGACCGCCGCATTTACGGCCATGGTTCTCATCCCTCTCATCAAAAATCCCGTCTGGTGGATTCACGACTACCCCAAGGACATCCAGGAGGAATACTTCAAGTCGCACGATCGCGTTCCCGCCGATTTCTTTTCGCCGACGGTGCTCCTAAAGAAGGGGCTTGCACTTTTGTTTGTCCTGGCCGTGCTTGTCGTGTTGCTATGGCTGGCCGGAGTCGAAGGTTTCTGGCAGGCTTTCGCTGCCGGTTATGGGATTTGGCTTTTCATCGACTGGTATGATTGCTTCTTCCTGGACTGGGTACTCTTCGCCAACATGAAGGCCGTCCGCCTTCCCGGTACGGAGCATATGGACGAGGCCTATCATCAGAAGCGCTACCACTTTGTCCAGTCACTCTGGGGCATGCTCCTCGGCCTGATTCCCTGCCTTGCCGGCGCGGGTCTGTATGCCTGGTTCTTTTAATTTGTTTGCGACGATGAAGACGCTCCTTAAGATATTGACTCTTTTCATCTCCGTCGGCGCGATAGCCGGAGCCGTAATGATGTGGACGGATCCAATCGGTGCTGGTTGGGGAGGTGCACCGACGCTGGACCTGCTGCGCGCCAAGATGCCTTGGCCGGACCTCCTGTTCAAGGATTTCATCCCGTCCGGATTCGCCCTCCTGGCCGTGAACGGACTGCCCCAGCTTCTTGCAGCGCTGATGCTCTTCAAGAAGCATACATGGGCCTGTCAGGTAACGCTTGCCTGCGGAATCCTCCTCATGCTCTGGATCGTCCTCGAGTGGTGGATCTGG
The DNA here is from genome assembly GCA_017430365.1 of Bacteroidales bacterium. GTDB lineage: Bacteria > Bacteroidota > Bacteroidia > Bacteroidales > UBA932 > Cacconaster. The sequence continues at coordinate 45,713 of JAFRNC010000003.1, forward strand.
GGATTCGTTGCCCTGAGTAATATCTTTTTCGTCCTGGGACTGACTGAAGCTGCAGCAGCATTCATCTGTATCAGGAAGGAATGCTAGTCTTTGAGGTCTTCGGCAGTTGCGAAGCCATCATTTCTGTATTTTTCTGGGAGGTCGGCAACAGAAGCCAACCGAGAAGGTGTCCGCAAAACGGTCCATGGCTAATAACGGATTAATTATTAAACATTTATCCGTTATTTGTGTCCGTGTTTTTTCGCGGAATTCTTTGACACAAATAAAGCAATTTTCCCAACTTTTAGTCATGGAAATAATGACAATATCGTAGGAAAAGCCACAACAAAAAAAAGCCTCCAGGAATTCCTGAAGGCTTGTGGAGCGGAAAACGAGACTCGAGCCCGCGCTCCGCGCGGGCATTCTCGCGATCTTTTCGTTACCCCCCGCCGCCTGACGGCGGCTGCCCCCTCAGGGGGCCCGGGGTCGCTTCGTCCGAGTCTCTATCAAAACAAAAACGCCAACCTTAAGGCTGGCGTTTTGTTTTGAGCGGAAAACGAGACTCGAACTCGCGACCCCGACCTTGGCAAGGTCGTGCTCTACCAACTGAGCTATTTCCGCCTGTTCCCTTGCGTTGGGAATGCAAAGGTAAGAACTTTTTTCGAGCGAGCAAATTTTTTTCCGATTTTTTGGACAAAAAGGCGGTCCGGCTGACAACTGCCGGACCGCCGGAAATCAATCTGCACACTATTTATTTGACGAACGACATCACGAGGGCGCCGAGCTCGGCATTTTCCTTGATGCCTCCGAACTTGTCGCGTCCGGGTCCCCATACATAGAAGGGGACGGCTATCCCGTTGTGGGAATCGTTGCCGAATTCAACCCCTATGCGTCCTTCAGCTATGTCTCCGTCCTGAAGCGTCAGGGCGCCGGTGGCATGGTCGGCAGTGACCACGACCAGGGCATGGCCGTCGGCCGCAGCCCATTCGAGGACGTCGCCGAGAGTCCGGTCGAAGTCCAGGAGTTCCTCCATTGCCTTGCCGATGTTGTTCTCATGCTGCCAGTCGTCTATGCTGGAGCCTTCTATCATCATGACGAAACCTTTGTCGCCGCTCTGGGAGGAGAGTTCCTCCAGACCTTTGGCCACCATATGGCGGAGAAGGTCGCCGCGTTCAAGGGCGGTGGGAAGGTTGTCGTCAGCCAGAAGGGCGAGGATCGGCAAATGGGCCTCCATGAGTTCAACCTCATTGAGAGCCACTGCATATCCCTTGACAGCCATCTCGTTGGCTATGTTGCGCGAATCCTTCCTTTTCTTGCCGAAATAGTCGAGTCCGCCGCCGGCGATATAGTCTACGCCGCACTCGCCGTATCCGGCTATCACCTCATCGTATTTGTAACGGTTGTCGCTGTGGCAGCAGAAATCGGCCGGAGTGGCGTCGGCCAGGTGGCAGGTCACCGCCACACCGGTCTTCATGCCGGCTTCCTGCGCCTTTACGAAGATCGAATAGAGCGGGTTGCCGTCGGGATCGGTACCGACATGGCTGTTGGTGGTTTTCTGTCCGACGGCCAGGGCGGTTCCTCCTGCAGCCGAATCGGTGATCAGGGCATTGAGGCTATATGTACGCGAAAGACCAACGACAGGCATATTGTCGAGGTTCAGCTTGCCGTGGTTCAGCACCCAGCCGCAACTCACCTGTTCAAGCCCCATTCCGTCGCCGATCATGAAGATGATGTTGCGCACTTCGTTGGCAACGGGAGGCTCCTGGACATTCACTATGTCGTAAGGGTAAGGCGTCACATAATAGCTGAGCTCGTCCTCCTTCTCCTTACGGCAGGAGCAAGCGACGGACAACACTACCAACGCCAAAAGTAAGAATCTGCTATATTTCATATTATCATCAGGTTACATGTATTCTCCCTTTATGGTCAGCGACCCGTCGGGATTGAGTTTCTGCGCAACGGCGAAGGGAACCGGATGCAATACGCCCTTGACTTCAAGTTCAGCCTTGATCCTGAGCTTCCCGGAATTCCAATCCACGCCTTCAGGCAGTGTCATCATCGCCTGCCTGACGCCGCGGGTCTTGGGATACCCGGCATCCAGGCAGCCGCTGATATTGACGCTCCCGTCTTCGGTGAACAGCGTGAGGCGCAGTACGCCCGGAACGCATGCTATGCCGTCATTCACCATGCCGAAAATGAGATGGGTCCTTCCCCCCTCCCCTTCGGACACCCAGATCCAAGAGGGACGGACCCGGAAGCCGATGGAAGAGGCCAGGTCGTCCAGACCTTCAGGATGCTTGCGGTAGTAACGGTAAAGGTTGTCGGCATCGATATGATGCCAGTTCCACAGGGAGAAGTAATTCGCTCCCACATCCTTGACATGGGAGATGATTGCTTCGTTGCGGGGGATTCCGGCATCGTCATAGCGCATTGATTCCTCCCGTCCGTCAGAAATGCCGCATTCGACCGCTGCCGCGGTCCAGGCGGGACGGTTGCTTAGGGCCTCGATCTGCTCGTTCTCGATGAAGATGGTGTCGGTACGGAGCCAGTTGCCGTCGCGTATGGTCTTGTCCACTACCGATGAATTGCCCACCCTGCTGTAGTCCGGCTGGGTGTTGGTCAGCAGCGGGACCTTGTCCCAGTAACGGTTCTGGATGTCATACATTTTGAGGAAGGTCGGTTCTCCGCCGAAGTCTCCTTTGAAAGGATGGTCCTCGTAGGGCCAGGTATGGCCCTCGCCCCAGAAACCGTACATGCAGGTGTCCATGTATTCCACCAGCGGGCTCCCGTTGAGTTCCTGAGCCAGCAGGGCGATCATCTCCTCGTAGCACGCGAGGAAATAGGGATCGTCATACTGCGGAACCGTCTGCACCTTCTGATAGCGCACCTCGGAGGGATTTCCCTTCCATGTGCCCTTGAGCCGGTGCATGGGAACTTTCTTCAGCATGAAATCCGGAAGGGCGTCCTCCATAAGGTCGGGATTGTTCAGCATGATGCGGAAACCGACGCGCTTGCCGTATTTCGCGGCTTTCTCGAAAGTGATTTTCCAGTAATCGTCAAAATCGAGCCGTCCGGCCCTCTTCTGGATGTGCCTCCAGTTGGGGCGGATGTAAAGCTTCGTTGCAAGCGGGAAGGATACGAGCTCGTCAATAACTTTCTCGAGGCTCTTGCCGGGCACAGCCGGTGCGCCGAGGTCCCCGGAGATATAGGAGGTCAAACCCATTCCGAAGCAGTCGAGCATCTGCTTTCCGGGCGTGGTGTACTGTACCACCGAGCCGCCGTAGAAGGCTTCTGGCTCATACTGCGGGAACGGGCCCTGATATAGGCGGTCCTTCACCTGCGGCCCGCCGCCGAAATCGTACTTCTCCCAATTATGGGAAGGCACCCACGCCTGAAGCGCAGGTGCCATTCCGGCGGCGGCCGCGGCGAAGAGACTTGTCTTTATGAAGTCTCGCCGTTTCACGCCTTAATCCTTGTCGAGTCCAAGGTGGATGGAGGTGTTGCCGTCCTTGTCGCGGAAGGCCACGGCGTCATCCCAATCGCTGTTGTAGAATTTGGTGAAGAAGGCCACGGCGGCCGTCTTGATACCAAACGTCTTGCGGCTGATGCCGAGTTCGAAGAAGAACTTGCCGTCAGGGGTGGTACCGCGGGTACCCATTACTTCCTTGACCGCGTCGGTCCACTCCAGGTCGTCGCCGCCGATGTACCAGTCGTCCCAGGGTTCATCACCGCAGCAGTTGCCTTCGTAGTACCATTCGCAGCCGAGGCTCTTGGTGGAGTAACCGGTCTGGCTGTTGTCGTCGGCGTCCATACGGAGGTTCCAGATGGCCTGGTTGATGTCGAACATATCCTGTTCTTCGAGGACGAACATGAAATAGATGTAGTTCGCATCGTAATCGAACTTGCCGTAGCTCACGCCGTCGTTGCCATAGAGCATGAAGTCGGGATAGGTCACGGCATCCCAGTCGGCGAGGGTTCCGTCATCGAGTTTGACGGCCGATGCCTTGGCTACGAGGATCTTCGTGGAAACCGTCTGCTGTTCTCCGTTGAAAGTGCCGCTCATGGACACCCAGTAGCTGCCGGGTTTCTTGAAAGTGTAGGTGAAGGTATCGCCGCTGCCCTCCGTCTCGCCTACGATGTTCCATTTGACATCCTTGGCATCGGCGGAAGTGAAGGTATAGGTCAGGCCCGAGCATTCGTAGGTGAACGAGATGTCAGGGATCGGTTCCAGGTCAAGGTCTCCTAGATGGACGCATGCCGTCTGGGAGCAGACCATCAGAATAAGGGCCGTAAAGAATATGCTGATCTTTTTCATGACAGTGTCTTATTTATAAGCTTCATTCTGGGTACATGCGGGGTTGTTGAGGATTTCCTGCTGGGGAATCGGGCATACGAGACGTCCGTAGTTGTACGGAGTGCTCACGCCGGGGGCGTTCAGACCGGGTGCAAGACCCGTGCTCTGTCCGTTGACATAGTTGGTGTGGAAGCCCCAGTAGTTGCGGATGACGTCTTTCTTGTTGCGGAGCAGGTCGTAGATACGGAAGCCCTCGAAAGCGAGTTCGATGCGCTTCTGGGTGAGGACCAGGTCGACCATGTTCGTCTTGACGTCGGCGCCGGTCAGGTGGTAGTCGGCAGGCGAGAAGCCCTTGGACGCGGCCACGTCGTAATCCATGCGGTTGTCGATAATCGTGTTCAGGTCAGCCAGCGCGGCGGCATCATTGCCCAGGTGGGCATTAGCCTCGGCACGGTTGAGATAAACTTCCGCAAGGCGCAGCAGCGGGTGTGAGCAGAGCGTCGCGATGCCGTCCTGCCAGGTGTGCTTGGAGCAGGGATAGAGGATCAGACCGTTCTTCAGATAGGCCGGGCAGACGAAGCTGAAACGGCAGTCCACATCAATGTACTGGTCTTTCTCGAAGTTCATGTCATCGAGCAGCGGCTTGCTGTAACCTTCCTCACCCCAGCATCCTGATGCACCGTTGTAGATCATCGAAGCGACGGCGGCACTGCCCTGGTCGTCGGTGGCGATCATGCGCATGCACCAGATGGTTTCGTCGCGGTTGTAGGTCTCGGTGAAATAGCTCGGGAACTTCTTGGCGGACTCGAGAGCGTAGTCACCGCTGTTGATGACCTTGGAGGCATATTCAGCAGCCTTGGCCCAATCCTGTGTGAAGATGTACACGCGGGAGAGCATGGCCTGGGCGGCGCCGAGGGAAGCGAAGCCTTTGTTCGATTCCCTGTCGGGGAAGGAACCGGCCGTGAAATCCTGCTCAGCCTTGAGAAGCAGGTCTATGATGGCGTCATAGCTCTCGGCGACCGATGAACGGTCCTTGAGCTCGGAGTCGGAGCTGTCTTCGCGGAGGATGATGCCCGGGTCGCTGGAAGCGGTGGCGGGATCATACTGCTTTGCGTAGTTCTTCAGCAGGGCGTGCATGCAGAAGGCCTTGAAGAACTCGGCCTCACCGCGGAGGTAGATGTCCTGTTCAGTCAGGTCTTCCTTCTGTGCGATGGTGGCGAGGGCCACGTTGCATGAGTAGATGAGTTTATAGTTGAGGGCCCAGAAGCTGCGGAAGTTGCCGAGCACGGGAGAACGCTCGTCGTACCGGAAGATCATGTTCAGGTCGTCGGAGGTCTCATGGCCATAAACCACGTCGTCGGAAGCGAAGTCGGCCAGCTGGTAATACTGGCGGCCCCACCAATAGTTGCTTTCATCAGTATCGTCCTTCATGGTGGCGTAGCAGCCGTTGAGGATGTCTTCCAGGCCAGAAGGAGATGCGGTCATCTGCTCACCGGTCAGGGAGTCGGCGGGAGCGATGTCGAGGTTGCAGGCCGTAAACAGGCAGCTTGACACTGCCAGGGCGAGCAGGATGGAAAATATCTTTTTCATGGAATTCCGGAATTAGAAAGTGAAGTTGACCTGGAAAATGTACTGCCGCTTGTTCGGGTAGCGGTCGTCGATGCCCTGGATGGTACCGATGAGGCCCGAACCGGTCATGTCTACTTCAGGGTCACCGCCCCAGACGGTCGTGAACGTGGCCGCGTTGTCGCAGGAGAGCGAGAAGGTCAGGCCGTTGTTCTTCATGATCGACTTGGGAAGGGTGTAGGACAGGGTGACGTTGCGGATCTTGAAATAGTTGCCGGGCACCAGATAACCGGTGTGGTAGAGGGTTGCCGGTGCATAGCTCGGGGAGCCGATGGTGGCGATGTCGCCGGGACGGCGCCAGATCTTGTCTTCGTTGGAAGGCAGCAGGGAGTTCTCGACCCAGATGGCCAGTTCGCTGGCACGGCTGCGGCCGTAGAGCTGGTTGCCCCAGACGAAGTTGCTGGTAGCCGACAGCCTGAAGTTCTTCCAGCTCAAGGCAGTCGACAGACCGCCCTGCCAGGGGATGATAGGCGAACCTGCCTCGATGTAACGTGCGGAAGCATAGTCGGTGGTCTTCTGGCCGTTCGCGTCGATATACATGTTGCGGCCGGTCTGGGGATCGACACCGGCATATTCGCGGAGATACCAGGTAGCCAGCTGGCCGCCGTCATGGTAGACCTGCGAGACACCGGAGTAATTCGACTTGGTGACGGTCACGCCTTCTCCGAAACCGGTCAGCCAGTTGTTGTTGTATGCGATCTCAAAGTCAACGTCCCAACGCCAGTCGCGGGTCTTGACAGGCGTCACGTTCATGGCGGCCTCGAAACCGGTATTGATCACGGAACCGAGGTTTTGCCACTGCTGCGAGAAACCGCCGGACGGCGGGAGATCGCGGTAGACGAGCAGGTCGTTGGTCTTGTTGCGATACCAGTTCAGGTCGAGGGACAGCCAGTCACGGATACCGATCTCGGCACCGATGTTGAACTGGTCGGTCTGCTCCCACTTCAGGTTGGCGTTGGCCATCTGGGTTGCGGTAGCAGCGGAGTGATTGTCATACTGCGTGCTGTAGGAGAACGCCTCGAGATACTTGCTGGCGCCGATGTCCTTCATACCGGTCTTACCCCAGCTCACCTTGAATTTGAGGTTGGTGATGGCCGATGAGTTGAAGAATTCCTCGTTGCTGACCACCCACGCTGCGGAAACGCTCGGGAACATGGCCGTGCGGTTCTGCTTGTTGAAGGTCGAGGACTGGTCGATACGGAACGAAGCGTTGATGAAGTACTTGGAAGCATAGTTGTAAGCGGCCTGCGAGATGAAGGACTGCATGCCCGTCACCGACTGGGTACCGGCTACGTCCTTGCTGTCGGAAGCAACGCTCAGCACATAGAGGCCATAAGGGAGGCCCTTGCCTTCACCGTACACATTCTGCCACCAGGAACGCTGGGCCTCGTAGCCGACCAATGCGTCGAACGAGTGCTTGCCCCAGTCCTTCTGGACCTTGAACATGTTGGTGCTGATGCCGCCGTAGTCGAGGGACTGCTCACCTTCCACCTGGTCGCCGGGCTGCATGTATTCCACGTCGGCGGTACGGTGATAGTCGAAGGTCGCGGCGCCTGCGCTGGCACGGGTCTGCGATACGAAGGAGAGCCAGGGGGTGATCTGTGCGGTCAGCACGAAGTCATAGTCCACGCCGAAGCTCTTGGAAGTCCTGGAATCCTTGTTCCTGTCGGAGTAACCGATCATAGGGTTCTTGTCGTAACGGGAGTAGAGGTCGGTACGGCCGGTGAAAGGAACGAGGTTGCCTTCGGAATCGTACGGGCTGTCCCATACGACACCCTGGAGCACATAGTAAACCAGCAGGTCATCCGGCTGGTCCTGTTTGTCAGCCCAGACGTTGAGGTTGTTGGTAACGGTCAGCCACTTGGTGAGATACATCGTGTTGTTGGAACGGACGTTGATCTTCTTGTAGCCGGTGTATTTCAGGGTACCCTGCTCGTCATAGTAGGAAACACTGTTGTAGAAGGAGTTCTTGGCAGTCCTTCCCGCCACGGAGAGGTGGTGGCTGTGAAGCAGTGCATTACGGTATACCAGGCCGCGCCAGTCCGTATCGGTGTCCATAACCGACTTGGGAGCGACAGACTGGAATGCCACGTCGTCCACGAGACCCGTCTCGGGATCGCGGTAGTATTCACGGTAATACTGGTACAACTGGCGGGAGTTCATCAGGCGCTGGCGGCTGAAATCAGCCTGTGCCATACCGACAGTCGACTTGAAGTTGAACTGCAGCTGGTCGCCCTTGGCTTTCTTGGTGGTGACAACGATGACACCGCCGTTGGCCTGGGCACCGTACATACCCGTGGAACCGGCGTCCTTCAGGACCGTAACGGACTCGACGTCGTTCGGATCATACGAACCGCCGATGATACCGTCGACCACGTAGAGCGGCTCCTGCGGAGCATTCAGGGATGATGTACCACGGATGCGGATGGAAGCCGAGGAACCCGGCAGACCGCTGCTGTTGATGACGGAGACACCTGCCACCTTGCCCTGGAGCATGTGGGTGATGTCGCTGGTCACGACGTCATTGAGTTTTTCTGCACCCACGACTGCGACCGCAGAGGTGATCTCCGCACGTGTCTTGCTGGAATAACCCACGACCACCAGCTCGTCGAGGAGTTGCTGGTCAACGTCGAGGGCAACATTGATGAGCGCCCGGTTCGACACCGGGATTTCCACGGTTTTGAAACCGATGGTCGAGATGACCAGAACGGCGCTACCGTCAGTCACAGTGAGGGCGTAAGTACCGTCAATGCCCGTGACAGTGCCGTTCATCGTGCCCTTTTCCATGACGCTGGCTCCGATCATGGGTTCACCGGTATCCGAAGCGGTAACGGTACCCTTGACCGCAATCTGCGCATTGAGCTGCATCGCTGTCAGCAGCAGGGCGAAGAGAAAGATCAATCGTTTCATAGATGGAGTTTATAGATTTATGATATGTTAGAGTTTCACGGCTTCAAGGAGCAAGGCATGGTCGAAAGAGACCGGCAGGACAGTCCTGCCGCTGACCGTGACTGTGCCCAGATCCACGTGATTGTAGTAGTCTGTAATCTTGTAGGTGCAGCCTTCCTCGAGGCCGCGCAGCTCAACGCTGTCGACCTTTCCGTTGCGTGCATAGAAAGCGTAGTTCATGACCCCGTCCTTACGGATCACATAGGTTTCGGGGTAGTCGTATCCGACGTCGTAGAGGCCTGGGACAATCTCTCCCTGCGAAAGCCTCTTGGATTCATATATGGCAAGTGCGTTCTTGAGAAGGGCCTCCTTCTCGGGAGTCAGGACATAGGAGCGGCGGACATGGGGATTGTCCTTGGGCCAGGTGAACTTGGTTCCCGGGACGGCCCCGATGCCGAGCTGTGTCTGGTAATCGGACCCTCCGTCGGAAAGTTCGATATGGTCACCGTAATAAGCCGTCTTCGGAGCGAGGGCGCGGAGCACATAGCCCTTGGTGCGTATCTGCCAGCTGCTCTCGGGATCGGAAGAGACGGTCTTGTTGACATAGGGCAGATGATAGACTGAGAAGCAGTCACCGCAGGGGCAGAACTGCAGAACGGCGTGGGGCTTGATGCCGCGGGCCGTCTCATATATCATCTTGAAGAAGGAAGGCAGTTCGCGCACATCCTTCTCAGGGTCGGCCGGGTGATGGTTGGGATTGAAGTCCGGAGCGACGCAGTTCATGTGCTGTCCGTCCAGTTTCAGGCCGTCGAATCCCCATTCACCGATGAATTTGGCCACGAGGGCCTTCTGCTCCCTGACAACGTCATCGTCGACCGGGGAAAGATACCAGCTGTCCCACCAGGAGATTTCCTGGGGACGTCCGTCTTTGTCGAGTATGACGGAATTGGGATACTTCTTGAGAAACTCCGTTCCGGGATCGGCGGCGAGCGGGGCCCACCAGAGTTCCGCCTTGAGTCCGGCCGCATGGAACTGCTCGACAAGATTCTTCATGTCTGCATCGCCGCCGGGGAAGCGTTCGGGTGTGAGGTCCCAGTCGCCCTCGGCAATCTGGTATCCATCGTCGAGCGTAGCCCATTTGAAGCCCAGTTCCTTGACCTTCGGTATGGTTCCGATGATTTCGTCAAGGGTGAACCTGCGTTCGTAGCCCCATGCGCACCAGGCCGGCTCGAAAGCATCGGGTTCGCTCTCGGGCATCACCACGCCCTTCTTCTCCAGAAGAGCGGAATAGTTGCGCAGCGCGCCGAAGCAGTCGCCAGTGAACACGGATATGAATCCCTCGCATGTAGCAAGGGTCTCGCCGGGCTTGAGGACAAGCGGCGAGGCATATTCCTTGACAACAGCGACGGATGCCCTGTCCCCTTCCATGGAGACGGGAAGGCTGACCAGGACGGGATTGGGCTCGAGATGGCCGACCATCACGCCGGCATCCTTTCTCCAGAGGCAGACGACGGGGACGCCGCCGCCATAGTCCGGATTGTTCATGCCCATATAATTCTTCTGGAAGAAACCGGGACGCACGGGAAGGATCCAGTCGTCGCGCTCTTCAGTAGACTGGCCCTGGAACGACCAGAATTCGGGGGTGTCGCCATTGCTTGCGACCTGCAGGTTGCAGATGCTCCATCCGTCCACGGCGATATCCCTGTCGGAATTATTGACATAGCAACTTCTCACAACCAGTGTGGAAGGGAATCTGTCATATGCCGCGACAGTTATCTCACGGTCCAGGCCGAGCGCCGATTTCGCGCTCATGACCATCAGGCGTCCGGCGCCGAAGGCGTCGGCGGCCTTGCCCGCCTTGCTGCCTGAAGGGACGAAATCCACACGGGCGCCCTCCACGGTTATAGAGGAGAGTTCCACCGCTTCAGGAATCAGCGGAGCGGAAGCGACGGCGGAAGACAGGCTGACGCGGCCCCCGTCTCCTTCCGCGAGGGTGATGTCACCGCTCCTGAAGGTGGAGTCGCAGCCCGCCAGCAGCAGAGCCGTCATGATAATCAGTAGTCTGACGCTGTATTTCATAAAACAAGGGTTTGTCCGAAATTATAGCGTGCGGCCTCGATTACGGCCTCCTTGGAAGCGAAAGCCCCGGTACCGCCCGCAGCGGTGGTGTTGACCGCGCCGGTCAGGTTGCCGAGCCACTGGCAATACTCCAGGTCTTTCCCGGCGACGTAGGCGGAAATGAAACCGGCATCAAAACTGTCGCCGGCGCCAATGGCGTCGACCACGTTGTTGTTGAGCATGGCCGGCATGAGCCGCCGTCCTTCGCGTGTGACGAGGAGCGATCCGCGGGTGCCCATCTTGACCACCGCGACATTGATGAAGGGAAGTATCGCATCCACGGCTTCCCCTACGCTGTCCTTGCGGGTGATGGCCATCAGTTCCTGCTCGTTGGGCATGAAGACATCCACCATGGGAAGGATCTTCTCATAATCGAACTCCCATTCCTCTTCGGGATCGAACTGCACGTCCATGGAGAGGGTCGCGCCGCAATCCTTTACCAGACGTACGATCTCCATAAGTTCCCTGTGGAGCGTTTCCTGGAGGAAAACCGAGGAGACGTGGACATGACGGGCCTGGGAGATGACTTCCGGCTTGATATCCTTCACGCCCATGATGCTCATCGCACCGGGATAGGTGACGTTAGCCCTGTCGTTGTCATAGTTCAGGATGGCGGTGAGTCCCGTCGCAGCGCTTTCAGCCTCGATGAGGTTGGAAACATCGATGTGGCGGGCCTGGAGAGAAGACTTCACCACGTCGCCGAAGCTGTCCTTCCCGATCATTCCGACAAAGGATACCCTGGATCCGAGGGTGGCGGCGTTGGCCGCGAATATGGCCGTGGAGCTGCCCAGGGTGAGGGTCATGTCGCGCGCGAATATCTCCTTGCCGATTTCGGGGAAACCGGCTATATGATTGAGGAGAAGGTCGACGTTGAGCTCTCCCAGGGCGAGGATATCGTATTTCTTCATTATAGGAGGGAGTTAAGATTGACCAGGTTGAATGCCACGTAGTATTTGTCGATAGCCCTCTCGATGGTCGAAAGCACGATTCCTTCGGCGTCGATTCCGTTGAGGGCGAGATTGTCATAGAGCATGCGGCGGGCGGCGACGGCCTCCGGCTTCTGCCAGATGTAACGGGCGCCCGTCTGGATGAGCCACCTCTGGCGGTCGGGAGTGATAGAGTCGAAATCGTCGGGCGACTCGTTTCCGTGCACCCATTTCTTCCACCTTCCGGACTCGACGACAAGACGCCTGAGTATCGCAGTCATGTGGGAGTGCATTGGAACGCGTCCCTCATCGTAGAGGCAATTCTCAACGCCTTCGAGTTCCTCCAGAGCAACATATTCCGCGACGGTGAATTCGGGACCGACATTGGCGGCGCCCATTCCGGTGAGCGGATACTCCTCGGGATTCTCGACATCGTCGGTATAGTGTCCCTTGATGAAACTGCCGTACTTCGCCACAGTAGAGGTGAGCTGCTTTGCCACGACAGGATCGAAGAAAGTGGTATGGAGGTCGGTTCCGATCTTGCCAACCACGAAGCAGGGCCATGCATCGGCGCAGCCGTTCTTCTCAAGGCCTTCCTTCAGCAGGGTCAGGAACTTGTTGAAGACAGACATGTCTGCCAGTCCGCCATGGACCTCTTCGGTTCCAACCTCGTAAGCGATGCGGGGAAGTCCTCTTTCCTTACGGAAATTCTCTATATGGGTTATGAGTTCGATGGTCCTTTCGGCGACCACCTCTATGTCTATGATTTTTCCCTTGGGGAGGAAACGGTCGACAGTGGGATCTACGTGGATAAGCTCGTATCCGGCCAGAAGGGCGGCCTCATAAGAGCGCTTGACTCCTTCCATGGCTTTCTCATAGGGCCACATCTCGATTGTCTGGATGTCCTTGAGCCAGGGACCGCCGTGGTCGATGCAGGCCAGGAACGGACCGGTGAAGTGATTGCGTGCGGCTTCGACCTTCATTACCCTGACGAAATCTTCCTGGGTCATGCCGGTATATCCGCCGTCGCAGTCAACCTGGTTGAGGGTGGCGGCGAACATGATCGGGGCGTTGTTGCGCTTCGCGGCGCGGAACGCCGCCTTGATGACTGCCGGAGAGTTGGGGCATACTGCAAGCAGCGTCATGGGCTTGTGACCGTTTGCAGTAAGTTCACCCACTTTCTCCAGCAGTCTCTTCAGCTTGGGAGTCTCATTTATGTTCGTGTTCGTGTTCGTGTTCATTTTCCTTTTGATTTTTAATAATTGTAGATAGTCACGCCGCTGACGACCCGGGAAATGGTTCCGCGGACCGAGGGCTTGTCCGGGTTGAGGCCCTTCGACAGGGAGAAGAAATAGCCCAGCAACTGTCCGGCAAGGACGTACGGGACGAATTTGTAGTCTCCTGCGGCAGCCGCGGTGCCTTCGGGGGCGACGATCTCGAAGTCGATCCCTTCGCTGACCCCGGAAGGGGTTGTCGAGACGATGATCTGTGCGGCAGGACGGTTCTCCTTCGTAACCTGGCCGATCAGGTCGATTTCATAACGGCGGGTATACGGCTCGTCGCTCAGCAGATAGACCACCAGCGTCTGCTCGTTGATCACAGCCTTCGGACCGTGGCGCAGTCCCATGAAGGAGTCGAAGGAACACATGACCTGGCCGTCAGTCAGTTCCTGCAGCTTGAGATGGCACTCGCAGGCGATGCCTTTCAGGGGGCCGGAGCCAAGGAACACGGCTCTCTGTATATCTTTGGAGGTAACGCCCTCCAGAAGGGCCAGGACGTCAGGGTCGAGGAAATGCTGCGCTATCCCGGCGGCAGCCTTGACTGCCGCTTTCTCATTTTCTATCGAAGCGATGTTCTTGCAGAGCAGGCAGGCGATCAGCATCGACGAGAAGCTGCTGGTCATGGCGAGGCTCCTGTCGTTGGTGCCGTCCGGAAGCACAATCACAAGATCCTTTTCGGGATCGGCTCCGCGGGCAAGGCATCCGTCGGGATTGCAGGTTATGATTACATGACAGGCATCCTTGCAGAACTTTCGGGCGATGTCGTATGCCGCGACGCTCTCCGGGCTGTTGCCGGAACGGGCAAATGAGACGAAGAGGCGGTCGTCGGGGCTGAGGCAGAATTCAGGAGCCGAGACGATGTCTGTCGTCGAGACGGAGCGGGCCGAGCCGAATCCCGAGCGCATGATGACAGCAGCTGCCGTATCGGCCACGAATGCGGAGGTGCCGGCGCCTGTAAGGACAACTCTCGTGCACTTCGAGATGGAATTGTCTTCAGCGAATTTCTCGATATCCGCCTTTCTGTTCCGGATGATTTCGAAAGTATCCATCCACATTTTCGGCTGATGGACGATCTCCTTTATGGTATGGCAATCCACTATTGGCATAATCAAAACGGATTTATGGATTAATCTTTGGCAAAACTAACAATAAATTTATTTTTCGGCAAATATTTTTGTGCGTTTTTGTTAATTTTCGTAAATTTGCATCAGTAATTAGGTTCGAAACAAAAGTTTTTGCTTAGTTTTTGAAATTACCGAATGTTATGATTTTGTTTTGAAATAAAAATTTCATAAATTGCGGCCATAATTACAAAAATTAACTTCAACTTTCGTTTCCAGACCGCAATCATTCCGCCATGAAAAGAAAATACTCCATTGAAGAAAGAAGGAGCCGGATCCTCAACATGCTTCACACCGAAGGAAAAGTTTATGTGGACAAACTTGTGGAGACGTTCGGCGTCTCCGAAGTCTCCATCAGGAAAGACCTGGCCGTCCTCGAGGAGAGGCAGCTCGTGGTCAGGGTGAAGGGCGGAGCGATCATCATCCACCAGTCCGGTGATTTCGACGACCTGTCCATAAGCCACAAGCAGTCACTCCACGTGAAGGAGAAACAACTGATCGGCCGCTACGCCGCCTCCCTTATAAAAGAAGGTGAAAGGATCATAATAGATTCCGGGACCACCACCATGGAGATAGCCAAGAACCTCGACAGGCTGAACAATCTCACGGTCATAACCAACGCCCTGGACATAGCCATCACCCTGAACAATTACAACCGCTTCACCGTAATCGTCCTCGGCGGCACCATGCGTTCGGTATCGCACTCCACGGTGGGAATGATTTCTGAATCTGCTCTCAAGAACATTTTCTGCGACAAACTGTTTCTGGGAGTCGACAGCATAAGCATCAAGGACGGCCTCTCCACCCCCAGCCTCGAGGAAGCCAGCCTCAACCAGGCCATGATCGGAGCGGCCCGCGAAGTCATCGCAGTATTCGACTCGAGCAAATTCGGGCGCAGGACTTTCGCCCACATAGCTTCGCTCGACAAGATCACCTCCATCATCACCGACAGCAACATCTCTCCCGAACTGAAGGAGTACATAGAAAAGTCACACATAACACTCCATATAGTCAATCTGGACAATTAAACCATTCCCGTCATGACTGAGAAAAAACACAACTGGCTGTTGTACGCCCTCATTACCATGATCACATGGGGCGTCTGGGGTGCATTCAGCGACCAGACCTCCCTTCCCAAGAACCTGGTCTATGTCGTATGGGCATTGAGCATGATTCCCTGCGCCATCGCAGCGCTCGTCAATATCAAATTCAAGCTGGACGTACGCAGCAAGCCCGCCCTGCTGAGCATGGCCGTGGGCCTTCTGGGCGCCGGCGGACAGCTGGTGCTGTTCCTCGCCCTGGACTATGCGCCGGCGTACCTTGTAATGCCGATGATTTCCGTGGCGCCCATCGTGACCGTGCTGCTGTCGGCCCTTTTCCTGAAGGAAAGGGTCTCCAAACTGGGAATCGTAGGCATCGTCCTGGCCTTCGTAGCGCTCGTTTGCTTCGCCCTTCCCGACAATACCGACGGTGCGGCCAAGAGTTGGATCTGGATCGTCTACGCTTCCGTAGTGTTCATCTGCTGGGGTATCCAGGCCTTCGTGATGAAGCTAGCGAACAATTCCACCCCGGACGCCGAAAGCGTGTTTGTATATATGGCAATCGCCGCAGTGCTTCTCATCCCCATAGCCCTGCTCATGGGTGACGGTTCCGGCATCACCTCGCAAGGCTGGGGAGAACTGACGAAGGTGTTCTTCGTTCAGATCCTGAACGCCATCGGCGCATTCACCCTGGTATACGCCAACCGTTACGGCAAGGCCATGATCGTGGCTCCCCTGGCAGATGCCTGCGCCCCAGTCATCATGTGCGTCATTTCACTCATCCTTTATGCCGCCGTTCCGACGGTTCCGCAGATCATCGGTATCGTGGCCGCCATCAGCTGCGTTCTGATTTTCAGCCGCGAATAGCCGCCTGCCAGAAATGAAAAGACATCTGGCGATAGCCATCATAATCCTGCTTGCGTGCGGATGTGCCTGCAATCTGGAGCGCCCCCGCAAAATCGCCGCACCGGAAAACAAGGATACCAAACAGACAGAAAGGAAACCAGGCGCAAAAAAGAGCATGCCCGAAATGGGTGCCTGGCAGGTTTTCAATGTGGATGTGGAAGAGCTTTCGGGCCTTTGCATGAACAGGGATTCCACGGCGTTCTGGGCCGTGGGAGACGAAGGGACCCTCTGCAAGGTTTCCTTCGAAGGCAAAGTGACCGGATCCATGCCGCTTGACATGGACATGGAAGGAATCACCATCGATCCTGCATCAGGCGACCTTTTTATGGCAATCGAAGGCGACCAGATGGTCTGCCGCGTCTCCGCTCCGGACTACACCAGGGTCGACACCCTGTTCTACGTGAACGAGGCGGTCCTGCAGAATTTCGAAAACAACGGACTTGAAGGAATCGCCTTCTATAAAGACAGCCTGCTGTTCGTAGGCAGCCAGGAAGACGCCCTGCTCTGGACATACAGGTTCGACGGAACTGCGGTCTCCCGCATCAGCCTCATGGACGAGACATCCCTGATCGAGGAAATAGCGGGACTGTACTACGACGCTCCGAAGAAATGGCTGTGGGTAACGGATTCCGATGCATGCAAACTGTTCATCTTTTCTGCAGAAAACTTCGACCTGCTGGCCAGCTACGACGTTCCCTTCATCGAAAACGCCGAATCGATATGCGTCGACCGCGCCCGCAAATGCGTCTGGGTCGGCAGCGACGATGACTCCCCGAAACTCTACCGCTTCAGTTTCACCTTCTGAGGTCTTCAGAGGCCTTCAGAGATCATCAGCGGCCCTTTGAGGCCGGCGCCAGTTTTTCCGCTGCAACGGACGCATCAGTCAATCAGCGACTTACGCAAAGTGATCCTCCTCAAAAAGAGGGGGATCACTTTATGTAAACGCCTGTCGGTCAGCTGCGTCCGTTGCAGCGGAAATCTGGAGGAGGACAGGCGGGGACAGTTGAAGGAGGGGCGGGTTGGGACGGGAACCGTCTAAATCGCGGCCTCGAACTGCCTGAGGAAGCGGATGTCGTTCTCGAAGTAGTTGCGCAGGTCCTTGACCTGCCACTTGAGCATCGCGATGCGCTCTATGCCCATGCCGAATGCGAAACCGCTGTATACTTCCGGGTCGATGCCGGAAGCGCGCAGGACGTTGGGGTCGACCATACCGCATCCCAGGATCTCGAGCCAGCCGGTACCCTTGCAGATGTTGCAGCCCTTGCCCTTGCATATATTGCAGCTGACGTCGACTTCAGCACTGGGCTCAGTGAACGGGAAATACGAAGGGCGCATGCGGATCTGCGTGTCGGCTCCGAACATTTCCTGTGCGAAGAGCAGGATGGCCTGTTTCATATCGGCGAACGAAACGTTCTTGTCTATGTAGAGGCCTTCCACTTGATGGAATATGCAATGGGCTCGTGCAGATATGGCTTCGTTGCGGAAGACGCGGCCGGGGCAGATGACGCGGATGGGAGGACGCATCCTTTCCATGGTGCGGACCTGCACGGAAGAGGTATGGGTGCGGAGAAGGATGGGATTGTCGCCGCCGGGCTTCACGAAGAAGGTGTCCTGCATGTCGCGGGCGGGATGCTCCGGAGGGAAGTTCAGTGCGCTGAACACATGCCAGTCGTCTTCGATCTCGGGGCCTTCGGCCACGGAATAGCCGAACTTGCTGAAGATGGAGATGATCTCCTCCCTCGTGACCGAGATGGGATGGCGGGCGCCAAGTTCCATGGCGTCGCCCGGCATGGTAAGGTCGAAGGAGGCAGAGGCGGGTCCTGCAATCTCGGCCAATGTCGCCTTCATCTCTTCGATCTTGGCGGCAGCCGCATTCTTCAGGGCATTGAGCCTCTGGCCGAACTCTTTCTTCTGCTCTTTGTCAAGCGCGCGGAATTCGTCGAAGAGCTGTGTGATCTCGCCCTTCTTGCCGAGCCACTTTACTCGCAGCTCCTCTATTTCCTGCTCCTTGGCGGCCTTCAGCTCCTGGATGGAGGCCAGCATCTGTTCAATCTTCTCGTTTGAAATAGCCATAACTCTTCGGATTTAGAGCGCAAAAATAATAAATCTCCGCTATCGTTACTACCAATCAACCTCTTTTCGGGAGAGAGGCATGGTCATGCAGCGAGCTCCGCCACCGCCGCGGGGCAGTTCCGAGCCCAGGATGGTTACGCAGCATTTGGCATAATCCTCGAGCCTTTTCTTGCCCGATATGACTTCCCGGGCGGAAATCACGGCATATCCATGCCTGTCCATCTCGTTCAGGGTGGTTTCATTGCGGGCATAACAGAGCACCTTGCCGGGTGCAAACGCGAACATGTTGGAACCGCTGTGCCACTGTTCCCTCTCCTGCACCCACGAATCGGACGATCCTCCGCAGACTATGGGCTCGAGATCCATCCCCAGTGAACGCAACGCCGGCAGGAGGCCGGAGACGGCGCGGATACGGCTCACGCGGCCGTCCTCAAGCGTGATATGGACGGTCTTGTAGGAACGGTCGCGGACGATGAGGGGATCGAATACCATGCAGTTGTCACGGTCGAGCATGGTGAACACCATATCGAGATGGATGAACGATTCCGGCGAGGAGGGAAGCTGCTGGACGAGGATATGCTTCTTCCCTTCAGGGCAGAGTTCGCAGAGTTTCTGGGTGAGCGCGTCGATGCCCGCGGCGCTGGTCCTCATGCCGTTGCCTATGACAAGGATGTCGTGACGGGCGATGATGACGTCGCCGCCCTCGATGAAAAGCCTCCCGGGAGCGGGGGCCGCATTTTCCAGATTGATCGTCCCGCATTCGAAGGCGCCGCTGCAGCGGTAGATGGAGTCCATGATCATCGCCTCGCGGGCGCGGACCTGATTGGCCATGCGGCAGATCAGGGCGTTGTTGCCTATCGTGACCGAGGAGTCACGGGTGAAATAGAAGTTGTAGAGCGGGAACAGCGAATAGTAATCTTCATTGAGGAAGGCCGTCAGGGTATCGATCTTGGCCGGAAGACCCTCGATGAGGGCCTTGGCCAGGTGCGACGTAGGCATGGCCATAAGCATGTCGAAACATGCTCCGGCCTGCTCGGCGATGCATATCTTGGTGACGAGTTCCCTGCGGGCGTCGGGTTGGTCAAGAACCCTTTCCAGCAGATCGCGGACCTGGTACACTTTGGCGACGCCGGAGAGGACTCCTTCTATCTGTTCGTACTCCTTCCGGGCTATGGAAAGATTGAGTATATCACTGTAAAGCGCCCGCTGCGCCATCTTGGGCGTCATGTTCTCCACTTCGGGGCCCGGGGTATGGAGCAGCACGGCATTCAATTCGCCGATCTCCGACTGGACGTCGACCGGCAGTTTCTGGTTCCTGTTATTTCGCATTGTATGATTCTATAGATATCTGTCGATTTTGTCGCGCATCGTCAGGTCGGTGACGATGTCCTTCACGGTCTTGTCGTCACGGTGACAGACGAGGAGCACATCCTTCAGGTCTATGACCATCAGGTTCTCGAAGCCGCGGGCGACGACCAGCTTGCGCCTGTCGTCACACAGCACGATCGATCCCCTGACGTCGTCGACCATCGGGACTCCGCCGCTGATGACGTTGCCGTCGGAATCCTTGGCCACGCGTTCATAGACCGCATCCCATGTACCAAGGTCGCTCCATCCGAAATCGGAGAGGAAAACCCAGGCCTTCTGCGTCTTCTCCATGACGCCGTAATCGATGGAGATGGCGGGGCAGTCTTCGTAGACCCTGCGGATGAAATCACTCTCGGCAGGAGTGTAGTAGAACTGCTCCCCTCCGCGGAAAAGCGTCGTAACTTCGGGAAGGCAGCGCTCAAGCTCGGCCTTGATTGCCTTGAGGTTCCAGATGAACATGCCGGAGTTCCAGAAAAACTCCCTTGTCTCCAGGAAGACCTTGGCAAGGTCGGCGTTGGGTTTCTCGGTAAAGGTTTTGACCTGATATGATTCGTGGCGGCCTATGCGCTTGGTGACGGCCTTGTTGATCTGGATATAGCCGTAATTGGTTTCCGGCCGGGTGGGGTCGATGCCGATGGTATAGAGGTTCATGCTGTGCTCGGCATTCTCGAGGGCGGTGCGGATCGTGTCCTGGAACTGCTCGTCACCTATGATCAGATGGTCGGACGGAGCGACCACGACGGTGGCGTCCGGGTTCCTGCTGAACAGTTTGTATGTGGCGTAGGCGACGCAGGGTGCGGTGTTGCGCTTGTAGGGCTCCAGAAGGACATTGTCATCGGAGACATCGGGCAACTGCTCGCGGACGAGCTTGGCATAACGCTCGGCGGTCACGATGATTATGTTTTCCGGGGGAACTATCCTGGCGTAACGGTCGAATGTCATCTGGAGGAAAGTGCGCCCCACACCCAGGATATCGATGAACTGTTTTGGTTTTGACTGACGGCTGGCGGGCCAGAAACGGCTGCCGATGCCTCCAGCCATGATGATACAATAATGATTATGATTCATATAGGATTTCTGAAAATCTGCCTTAACATTGCCTAACGGCCGAAACGGACCGGGAAGAACGCTTCCGGGATGTACTCCACTTCGGGAGGGCCGTCACCCAGGATCACGGAGACCACATCGAACTGCACCTCTTTCGAAATATGCCTGACTGCAAGGTAACTTCCCGCCGCCGCCACAAGTGCGGCCTGTTTGCGTCCGTCAACTTTATCGGCCGGCCGTATCAAAGCCGGAGGTGTCAGTGTCTTGACTTCCACGATGTGGACACGGGCGTCGCTCTCCATCACCAGGTCCAACTCCTTGTGCCCGCTCCGCCAGTTCCGGTCCAGCAGCCGGAATCCCCGGTCCTGCAACCAGGCAAGAGCCGCATCCTCTCCCCTCCTTCCCGTTTCGATCTTTTTCACCGTTCACATTTTATACAAAGTTAAGAAAAAAAGAGTCACCTGAACAATCTTGAATAATTATTTATATCTTTGCGGTGTTTTCGTATATTTATGCAGAAATAGCCCAGATTATGAATAATAGAGCCAAGTATATTCAGGATATCATCCGGACAAAAAAAGTCAGGAGCCAGGAGGAACTCTGTCAGCTTCTTGCCGGATACGGCATCAGGACGACACAGGCGACCCTGTCGCGCGATTTGAAGAAACTGCAGATCTCCAAGCATACCGACGCTGAAGGAGACAATTGCTATGTGCTGCCCGGCACGGAGAATACCCGCATGGCAGCGCTCGCCTCCGGAAGCCATGCCGGCGAGAGCATTATCAGTATCGAATTCTCCGGGCAGATGGGCGTGATCACCACGCTGCCCGGATGCGCCAACATGGTTGGAGCGCTTGTGGACAGCCACAGCCATCCCGGGGTGATGGGCACGATTGCCGGCGACAATATCCTCCTCCTCTTGCTGCGGGTGGAGGCCAAGCACAGCTCGATTATGTCTTTCCTGGATGAAATACTCCCCGGACTGGGTTCAAAATTGACCAATCAATAGTATATGAACGTGACTGTACAGGTGGCTGACGAAAGCCACATACCTTACGCGGAGTCCGTGTGCCACGAACTCTATCTCTCTTCGCTGGGCGACAGGATCGGCATCGCCCGGCGTACGCCGGAGTACATCCGGGACAAAATCCTTTCGGGCAAGGCGGTGATAGCCCTGACGGAGGAAGGGGAATTCGCCGGTTTCTCCTACATCGAATCATGGGGCGGAAAGAGCTTCGTAGCCAACTCCGGCCTGATCGTGCCTGAAAAGTTCCGCGCGCTGGGCATCGCCAGGCGCATCAAGGAACAGACCTTCATCCTTTCGCGCAAGTTGTTCCCGGACGCCAAGATATTCTCGATGACCACCTCGGCGGCCGTGATGAAGATGAATTACGAATTCGGATTCAGGCCAGTGACCTACGACGACCTGACCGACGACGTCGAATTCTGGAAGGGCTGCGAAGGGTGCCGCAATTTCCCCGTACTGCAGGAGCAGAAATACCGGGTCTGCATCTGCACGGGGCTGCTCTACGACCCGAAAGAACATCTGAAGATTCACCATCCCGGAGAATAAAGCCATGGAAAAGAAGAAAACAGTTGTAGTCGCCTTCAGCGGCGGACTCGACACCTCATATGCGGTAATGCATCTCGCTCACGAAAAGGGATATTCCGTCCACGCGGTCTGCGCCGATACGGGAGGCTTCAGCCCCGCGCAGCTGAAGACCAATGAAGAGAATGCCTACAAGCTGGGAGCGGAAAAGTTCGCCGTCATGGACATCACCCGCGAGTATTACGAGAAGAGTCTGAAATTCATGATCTTCGGAAACGTCCTGCGCAACGGGGTCTACCCTATTTCGGTATCGTCGGAACGGCTGTTCCAGGCAATGGCGGTGGCGCGTTACGCGAAGGAAGCCGGAGCGGAGGCCATCGCCCACGGCTCAACCGGGGCCGGGAACGACCAGGTGCGTTTCGACATGGTCTTCCAGGTGATGTGCCCCGGAGTGGAGATCATCACCCTTACCCGCGACGGCAACCTTACCCGGCAGGAAGAAGTGGAATATCTCTCGTCCCACGGTTTTCCGGCCGACTTCGCCAAAATGAAGTATTCCTACAACGTGGGGCTATGGGGCACATCGATCTGCGGCGGGGAGATCCTGGACTCGAAACAGGGACTGCCCGAAGAAGCCTATCTCAAACAGATCACCAAAGAAGGTAGTGAAACGCTGTCAATCGGATTCGAACACGGCGAGATTTGCAGCGTTAACGGGACGGAATACAAGGACAAGGTCGCCGCCATCCAGGCGGTGGAAAAGGCGGGTGCGCCATGGGGTATCGGACGCGACATGCACGTGGGCGACACCATCATCGGCATCAAGGGACGCGTGGGCTTCGAGGCGGCCGCTCCCATGCTGATAATCGGCGCGCACAGGTTCCTCGAGAAATTCACCCTCTCGAAGTGGCAGCAGTACTGGAAGGACCAGGTGGGAACCTGGTACGGGATGTTCCTGCACGAGAGCCAGTATCTGGAGCCGGTGATGCGGGACATCGAAGCAATGCTCCTGAGCAGTCAGCGCAACGTCACCGGGACCGTGACCCTCCAGATGCGGCCTTACGGATTCTCCACCGTAGGTGTCGATTCTCCCTGCGACCTGGTCAGCTCCAAACTCGGTGCATATGGCGAAACCCAGAGCGGCTGGACAGCGGAAGATGCGAAAGGGTTCATCAAGTTGCTGTCGAATCCGCTGAGATTGTATTATGGTAACCATCCGGAGGAACTGCCGAATGAAGACTGAATCCGACACTATCGACCTGTTGCGGCATATAGTGCACGCACCGTCCCAATCGTCAAACGAGGAAGCCGCCGCGGCCTGGGTAACCTGGTGGCTTGACAATAACGGCGTGCCGTACAGCACTCCCAGGGGCAATGTAGTGGTGACTGCGGCAACGCCCGATCCCGCAAAGCGGACCCTGGCCATGACGGCCCATCTCGACACCGTTCCGCCTGCCGCCGGCTATACACGCGACCCCTACGATCCGGGAACCGATCCTGATGTAATCCGCGGACTGGGGTCTAACGACGACGGGGGCAGTGTCGTTTCGATGCTTGCGGTCATGAAGCATTTCCACGGGAAGGATCTGCCTTTCAATCTGATTCTCATGCTGGTGCGCGAAGAGGAGTGCTCCGGCCCCGACGGCATACGCTGGCTGTTCGGTCCCGAGGGGCCGTTCTCACAGGGGCAGGGTACGCCCGGATGGCTGCCCACACCCGACTGGACCATAGTCGGGGAACCTACCCGGATGAGGGCGGCCACAAGCGAACGCGGCCTGCTGGTAATCGACGGGGAGTCCTGCGGCGAAAGCGGGCACGCAGCCCGCGGCGACGGGGTCAACGCACTCTATCTGGCAATGGAGGACATCGCCAGACTGCGTGCACACCGCTTCACACGCGTATCGCCCGAGATGGGGGAAGTCCGCCTCAACGTCACGCAGATTATCTCCGGAACGGCGCACAACGTGATTCCCGACCGCTGCCGATTTGTGGTGGACATACGGCCGAACGAACTGTATACCCCGAGGGAAATCCTCGATGAACTGCAGGAAATCTGCCACAGCCATCTCCAGGCCCGCAACCTTCTGCACCGCGCATCGGCTACGGCGCCGGATTCGCCGCTGCGCAAGGCAGTTACGGCACTTGGAATCGATACATACTCCTCGCCCACATCATCCGACTGGATGCAGCTCCCCTGTGATGCCATCAAGATCGGCCCGGGCGACCCGGCCCGCTCCCACCGGGCCGACGAATTCATTCTCGTCGAAGAAATAGAAGAAGCAATTACCACATATATCAAACTCATCAACAGTTTCTGCGATAACTGATATCGCGGAAACGACAATATTTTTTATGGCCACATTATGGAATAAAGGCACCGCAGCCACCGAGGCGGTCGAAGCTTTCACCGTAGGAAGCGACCGCGTCCTGGACCTGCGGCTCGCCGCCTACGACATAGAAGGCTCCAGAGCGCATATCAGGATGCTGGAAAGCATCGGTCTTCTCTCCCATAAGGAGGAAGCGGCGCTCGAGGAAGGCCTGAACCGCATCCTGGTCTCGGTAAACGCCGGCATCTTCATCCTGGAAGAAGGCGTGGAAGACATCCATTCACAGATAGAACTGCAACTGACCCGCGAACTGGGCCCCCTCGGCGGAAAAATCCACGCAGGCCGTTCCCGCAACGACCAGGTGCTCGTGGACATCAAGCTTTTCCTGAGGGACGAACTCCGTGACATACGCTCCGAGGTGCTGGAACTGTTCAGCATACTCCAGCGGCTCAGCGAAGAGCACAAGGAAGTGCTGATGCCGGGATACACCCACACGCAACTGGCCATGCCTTCATCGTTCGGACTGTGGTTCGGGGCATATGCCGAAGCCCTGGCGGACGACATGCAACAGCTGGGTGCCGCCTATAAGATAGTGAACCGCAACCCTCTCGGCTCCGCCGCAGGTTACGGCAACTCCTTCCCGCTGGACAGGGAACTGACCACCGGACTGCTGGGCTTCGACACCCCCGTCTACAACAGCATCGCCGCACAGATGGGGCGCGGCAAATGCGAGATGTCGGTCGCCTCTGCCCTCGGGGCAGTCGCCCTGACCCTCAACAAATTCGCCGCCGACTGCATCTTCTACATGAATCCGTCGCTGGGCTTCATCCGTTTCCCCGATGAACTGACCACCGGGAGCAGCATCATGCCCCATAAGAAGAACCCTGACGTATGGGAGACAGTCCGCGCGCGCTGCAACCGCATCATGGCATGTCCCAACGAAATCGCCCTGCTGACAAGCAATCTCACGCACGGCTACCACCGCGACCTGCAGCTTCTCAAGGAGATATTGTTCCCCGCCCTGGAATGGATACACGACTGCCTCAAGATGACCGGATACATGCTGCAATACATCAGCGTGAACAAGCACATCTTCGACAATCCTCTCTATGAGACCCTCTTCACAGTCGAAGAAGTGAACCGTCGGGCCCTTTCCGGCACTCCGTTCCGGGAGGCCTACCGCCAGGTCGGCATCGAAGTCAATGAAGGAAATTTCCATTTCACGGATCCTTCAACCGGCCTCCCCGCCGACATTTCCGCCCTCAAGGCATCCGACCTCGGGCATACGCACCTCGGGAGCCTGGGAAATCTGTGTACAAAGGAAATTGCTGCCGTCATGGAGGCAGCGGCAGCCTGGTAAGCGTATGAAACTTCCAAAAGCCACCCTGCTGCTCCAGGACGGACGGGAATTCCCGGGATGGAGCTTCGGCTATCACGGCCCTTCCGAAGGAGAAATAGTTTTCTCTACGGCCATGGTCGGCTACCCCGAAAGTCTGACCGATCCCTCCTACAGCGGCCAGATTCTGTGCGTAAGCTACCCTTTGGTCGGCAATTACGGCATTCCGGCCGAAGTGCCCGACACCGAAGGCCTGTGCACACGCTTCGAATCCGAGAGAATCCATGTGCGCGGTCTGGTCATCTCCGACTACAGCGAAACCTACAGCCACTGGTCAGCAAGCAAAAGTCTGGGACAATGGCTGGAAGAAGAGCATATCCCCGGTATCTGCGGCATCGATACCCGCGCCCTCGTCCAGTTGCTGCGCGACGAGGGTGCCCAGCTCGGCGCCATCGTTCCGGAAGGATGTCCTGCGCCCGTGTCCTTTCCCGATCCCAATCTCGAGAACCAGGTGGCCATTGTCAGTTGCCGGGAAGTCATCCGCTATGGATCCGGCACGAAACGGGTCGTCCTTGTGGACTGCGGCGTCAAACACCAGATAATCCGCTGTCTGGTCGCCCGAGGCATCGAAGTGCTGCGCGTTCCCTGGGATTATGACTTCAATACCCTGGAATGGGACGGACTGTTCGTCTCCAACGGCCCGGGCAACCCCGCCCTGTGCGAGGCCACCGTCAATCACCTGCGCACCGCACTCAAGGGCAATAAGCCCATTTTCGGAATCTGCATGGGCAACCAGCTTCTGGGCCTGGCTGCTGGCGGAAAGACCTACAAACTCAAGTACGGGCACCGGAGCCACAACCAGCCGGTCCGCCTCTGCGGAACCGACCGCTGTTTCGTCACCTCCCAGAACCACGGATTCGCCGTGGACACCGCTACGATGGGACCGGACTGGGAACCGTTGTTCATCAACATGAACGACGGAACCAACGAAGGCATACGCCACAAGGACAAGCCTTTCTTCTCGGCCCAGTTCCATCCCGAAGCCTCCAGCGGCCCCGTGGACACGGAATTCTTGTTCGATGAATTCATCTCCAAACTCTGAAACCCATGCTTGACAATACGCTGCGCAAAGTGCTCCTGCTGGGCTCAGGCGCCCTGAAAATCGGTGAGGCCGGTGAATTCGACTACAGCGGTTCACAGGCCCTCAAAGCCCTGCGTGAAGAGGGCATCGAGACTGTGCTCATCAATCCTAATATCGCTACCGTCCAAACATCCGAAGGCATCGCCGACAAGATATATTTCCTACCCGTGACACCTTCTTTCGTGGAGCGGGTTATCGAGAAAGAGAAGCCCCAAGGCATCTTCCTCTCCTTCGGCGGACAGACGGCCCTCAACTGCGGTGTGGAACTCTACCGGAGCGGTGTACTGGCCCGCCACGGAGTGCGGGTGCTCGGGACCCCGGTACAGTCGATCATCGACACGGAAGACCGCGACCTGTTCGTGCACCGGCTCGACGAAATCGGCGTAAAGACCATCCGCTCGCATGCCGCTTCTTCCGTCGGGGAAGCACTGACCGCAGCGGCAGAAGTCGGCTATCCCGTGATTCTGAGAGCGGCCTACGCGCTGGGCGGGCTCGGATCAGGTTTTTGTGACAACGAAGCCGAACTCACCGCGGCTGCTGGGAAGGCATTCGCCTTCTCACCGCAGGTACTGGTGGAGAAATCGCTCAAGGGATGGAAAGAGATCGAATACGAGGTGGTCCGCGACCGATACGACAACTGCATCACGGTATGCAACATGGAGAATTTCGACCCGCTGGGCATCCATACGGGCGAGAGTATAGTAGTGGCTCCGTCGCAGACACTGACAAACGACGAGTTCCATTTCCTGCGCAAGAAAGCGCTTGACATCGTCCGGCATCTGGGCATCGTGGGAGAATGCAACGTACAGTATGCTTTCAGCCCCGACGGCGAAGATTATCGCGTGATCGAGGTCAATGCGCGCCTGAGCCGTTCTTCTGCGCTGGCATCGAAGGCTACCGGTTATCCGTTGGCTTTCGTGGCGGCCAAACTAGGCCTGGGCTATGGGCTTTTCGAACTGAAGAATTCGGTGACACAGACCACCCCTGCCTTCTTTGAACCTGCCCTCGACTATGTGGTCTGTAAGATTCCCCGCTGGGACCTGGCGAAATTCAAAGGGGTTTCCCGCGAGATAGGCTCCAGCATGAAGAGTGTCGGCGAAGTGATGGCCATAGGCCGGACCTTCGAAGAGGCCATACAGAAGGGCCTCAGGATGATCGGGCAGGGTGCCAACGGTTTCGTCTGCAACAAACCCTACAAGGTGGAGGACCTGGACTGGGCGCTTGAGCATCCGACAGATACCCGCATTTTCGCCATAGCGGCAGCATTCGAGTCGGGGTACAGCGTAGATAGGATCCACGCCCTGACCCGCATCGACAAGTGGTTCCTCGACAAGCTCTTCAAACTGGAAACCACTTACCGGGAACTGGAGGTATGCCCGTCGCTTTCAGCTGTGGGACGCGGACTCTTCATGCGTGCCAAGCGGCAGGGTTTTTCCGACATACAGATCGCGCGGGTGTTCCATATCGCCGAAGAAGTTGTGCGGCAGAGGCGCCATACGCTGGGACTGCGGCCCTGCATCAAGCAGATCGACACCCTGGCGGCGGAGTTCCCGGCCAAGACCAATTATCTATACCTCACCTACAACGGGACTAAAAGCGACATCATTCCGCCCTACGGTGCTCAGACCGTCATCGTGCTCGGTTCAGGGGCTTACCGCATCGGCAGCAGCGTTGAATTCGACTGGTGCGGGGTCAACGCCGTGGACACCTTCCGCCGCAAGGGATGGCAGGCCGTGATGATCAACTACAACCCGGAAACCGTCTCCACAGACTACGACAGTTGCGACCGCCTTTACTTTGACGAGCTCAGCCTCGAGACCGTCCTGGAAATCTGTACGGTCGAACGTCCGTTCGGAGTAGTGGTGAGTGTCGGCGGCCAGATCCCCAACAACCTGGCGCTTCCTCTTCAACAGAACGGCATCAACATTCTGGGTACCCGTGCGGAAGACATAGACCGGGCCGAGGACCGCAACAAGTTCTCCTCCATCGTGGACCGGCTGGGCATCGACCAGCCCCGCTGGCAGGAACTCACCACGATGGACGACATCGAGCACTTCGTAGCTGATGTCGGATACCCTGTCCTGGTGCGTCCTTCGTATGTCCTTTCGGGTGCGGCGATGAATGTGTGCTATTCCGATGAAGACTTGAAGACCTTCCTGGAAATGGCGGTCGAAGTATCTGCGGAGCATCCCGTGGTCATCAGTTCGTTCATCCAGCGCTGCAAGGAATTCGAGTTTGACGCCGTAGCAGATCAAGGCCGGGTCCTGGTCCATGCCATTTCCGAGCACATCGAATATGCCGGTGTGCACTCGGGAGACGCTACCATCCAGTTCCCGCCCCAGAAACTCTATTGCGTAACCGCCGCCCGCATCCGGCGCGTGGCCTCCGCCATCGCTGCCGAACTGCACATCAGCGGCCCATTCAACATCCAGTTCCTCGCCCATCAGGGCCAGGTAAAGGTCATCGAATGCAACCTCCGCGCCTCACGCAGCTTCCCTTTCGTCTCGAAGATCCTTAAACTCAATTTTATCGATCTGGCGGTCCGCTGCATGCTCGGCGAACACCCCCTGCCGCCCGACATAGATGCTTTCGAACTGCCGTATGTCGGCGTCAAAGCCTCGCAATTCTCCTTCTCACGCCTCGGACATGCCGATCCCGTGCTGGGTGTCGATATGGCTTCCACGGGTGAAGTGGGTTGCATCGGAGACAACTTCGACGAGGCACTGCTCAAGGCGATGATCTCGGTCGGCCACCGCATTCCCAAGGGAGCGGTGCTTATATCGTCGGGCAATGCGTTACAGAAGGCCGACCTCCTGCCGGCCTGCCAGATGCTGCACCGGAGCGGCCACGCCCTATTCGCCACTCCGGGCACCTGCCGATACCTGATTGAAAACGGGGTTCCCGCACTTCCCGCCCGGATGCCTGACGGCGAGGGAGATGGTCCTTCTGCTGTCGAACTGATACGCAAACACGATGTGGACCTGGTAATCAATATCCCCAAGAACTTCACCCATGTCGAACTCTCCAACGGCTACCGCATCCGCCGCACTGCCATCGACTTCAATGTGCCCCTGATCACCAACAGCCGCCTTGCCACGGCCTACATCAGGGCCTTCTGTACACTGTCCCCGGACTCGATGCCCGTGAAGGCATGGGATGAGTACAGGTAAGCCATCGTCCCCATCCGTCAGCCGCCTCTCTTTTTGCGCTGCAACGGACGCAACTGACTGTCAGCCGATTATAAAAGTTGATCCCCCTGTTTTTGAGGGGGATCAACTTGCGTAAATACCTGATTTACAACCGCGTCCGTTGCAGCAAAAAAAAGCTAAAAAAAGACGCCGAGGCCGAGGATGGCGTCGAAACGGCGGAAGGCGACGGACGTGATGCCCGCGGAGAGGGCAAAATGATCGAGGTTGAAAACCAGGCCGAGGTCAGTCGTGATGCCTGATGCGGAAACATCCGACACGTGGGCCCATTTACCTGAAATATCTTCCCAGTACAAGCCGCGCTCTCCATAACCGGCTCCGGCATAAGCAGAAAGCCAAGGAAGCGGATGCCATAGGCCTCCTCCGGTTACCGAGAATTTCGACGACATACTGCGGCCCGTGGTCCAGATCTGTCCGTAAGGAGCTTGGCCGTCACGGGTACATGAATAGTCAGCCGTCTGACGACGGAAACTGCTGTCGAACCGGACATAGAGGCCCGCCTTCCGGGCAGCGCCCAGCATGGCGCCAAAGGAATAATCAGGAACGGCGGCCTGAGCGAGAAAAAGATAGTTCGTCCGTGGGCGGGGAGAGGAAAGCGGATTCGGCGCAACCTGCGCCTCCGGCGCGGCTGCCGGAACTTCCACAACCCGTTCCACAGGGACCTCCACGATCTTCTCCACCTGCTCCACGACCCGGACTGTATCGGTCTGCCGTATTTCGCGGACCACGAGCACCGTGTCCCGGATGACAACCGTCTGGCCCTGGATCACCTGAACCGGTGCCGGGGGTTGAATTGGTGCGGCCGTCAGGTCAGGCAACGTGACAACCGCGGCATAGCGCTTCTTCATCTTCTCAAAACGGGCCAGCTGCGAAGCCGTCATCTGGCTGCCCTTGACTTGCGCCAGCAAGGTGCTTATGCCGTCGGCTTGTATCCGCAGTTTGGCGCGGGCCTCCGCATCACCGCTGCGCGCATCGGCTGCCAAGTCGCAAAAGGATTGATACGCCGCGAGCACTTGCTCCCAACGAATACTGTCCCGCATCGGCTGTGCGGTAGCTGTCTGCGCCTCGGCAACAGTCAGGCAAGCAAGCCACAAAGCCAAACAGAGCAAGAATCTTCGCATACCTTTCAAATATAAACAAAAAATCGCTAATTTCGCTTGAATTTTATGGCAGAACCCTCTTTTTTCTTTGCCGATCCGGGATGTGGAATGACCACCGCCAGCGAACTCGAATGCATCTACCAGTCCGAGTCGGGGCACAGCGTGCTCTATCGCGTACAGCGGGAAGGGAAGTTTCGCGTTCTCAAGGCGCTCAAAGAGGAATACCGCGCTGATCCATTCTATCAGGGCCTGCTCCGCAAGGAATTCGAAATCGGATGGGAACTCGACCATCCCGGCATCTGCAGGACCTTTGATTTCCGGGAAGTGGAGGGCCTCGGCCCTTGCATCGAACTCGAATGGGTGGACGGCTGTACGCTAGAAGAACTCTACGCAGGCGGCCCCGTAGCCCGCGAGTTGGAGGTACAGATCTTTGCAGAAATATGCGATGCCCTCTCCTACCTCCATCATAAGCAAGTATTCCATCGCGACCTGAAGCCCGAAAACATTTTGATTACGCACAAAGGTTCGCATTGCAAGCTCATCGATTTCGGCCTCTCCGACACAGATACGCATGCCACACACAAGGAATCAGCCGGCACCGTGGTCTATGCCGGCCCGGAAGTGCTGCGCGGCGACCCGGCCGATGCACGCAGTGACATCTTCTCGCTGGGCCGCATCCTCTTCGAGGTTTCGGACCGCTTCACGGGCGTGGCGCTCAAATGCATGGACCGCAAGCCAGAAAAACGCTATGCCTCAGCCGACGAGGTAAAAGCCGCCCTGCTGCGCAAACGCCCGACCTGGATTTGGTGGGCAATCGCCGCCCTCGCGCTGGTGGCATCCGTGCTAGCCGGCGGCAATATCTTAAGCCGGAACCCGCAACCCGACAAGAAGGCCGCGTCCGATTCAACAGCCGCTCCGGATAAGCCAACCTCCCCGACCTCTCCCGCAGACCCGGAAAACGACGACATCAACGACCTCTTCGAAAAAGTCTCAAAGCAGATTGTCGACGCGCAGAAGCGTTAGGCCGCCATCGTTGCCGGCGACGTAGGCGGGCGTATATTCCCCGGCACGGAGAATGCGGGGGATGAAGAGCGGATATCCTTTCATCAGATGGGACAACTCGAAGCGGTCGCCAGGAAGCAGTTTGGAATTCTCGCTGGCCGTCACCTCAAACGCGCCGCCTCCCAAGTGCTTCAACGTGACCAGGCGATTGGGATTCCAGCCGATCGTCAGCATCGTACCCGGTTCAAGGTCGCTGCTATAGACCGCCAGGTCCGTTAGGAAATTCGAAGCAAAGGCTTCGGTCTTTTTGAGACTGTCGCAGAAAGCGCGGAAATCGCGGTGCCCAATGAAACGACAGAGTATGTCGAGTGTATCCTTGCGGGGTGAAGGCCGACTCGAAACATAACCCCATAGCCGCTTGAGAGTCGATGCGCTCAGCAGCTCGCCTGTCTCGTGCTCGATAAACACCGACAGCGCCTCAAAGTCTGTCGCCGTCGCCACCCGCCGCCCATAGTGTTTCTCCACTTGGGTGAGAAGGTAGTTCAGTTCGGGTATCAATTTCTTCTTCTGGTCCATACAAGTGCAAAGTTAGTAAAAGGCTGAGAGGAGGCAAGTACATCATTCCTGATCCATAGTGTAGAATAGTTCCGGGCGGAATTCAAAATGCATCGTATCAAAATGATACCATCACACACCAGAGATAAACCCATGTCTTTCAAAGGCTTCAACTATTTCCAACGGAATACGGTTCTTATATTCGATTGTATCAAGTTCTCCAGCTTTGGGATTTGCCCAAAGCCAATAATCGGCATAACTTGTATTAATATCTATTGCAATACCAAAACTATGAGCGCTCAATCTGTTTGCTCCCCGGACATTTCTCCAATAAAAAGTAGTAGCTTGTGTACAATACCGGTGATACTCCTGCGGTAACTGCTGTAACTCAAGGTAAACAGCTTTAAGACTATCAGCCGCCCCATTGATATGATTGAATTTTAGTTTTTGTCCATCAAACCAGTCCACCGATGTCAGATTCGATCTGACAGATGATTCGGAATTACCATAGACAATCTTGAAAAACTGGGTACAACGGATTCTGCCGGGATCCTGCAAATAAGATGGTTTTTCGGACATCCGATCATAAGGAATCGAAAACATGTCTTCTACATCCGCTTTGTCTAACGACTGCAAAAAGGATCTTTCAAGACCATCATCGAAAACAAGGCATTCTTCGTCTGCGAAAACAATCTTGCCATCATAATAAGACACTACCTGCTCAGGATAGCAAGACATCAAAGCTTTGACACCTGGAGGTGTTGTATCCATCGCAAATGTACTGATTTGAACATCATCATCCGCAACCTGTTCTGTTTGAGTGCTTCCAGAGCAGATATTCACAAGAAGAGAAGCAGATAGTACAGAGGTTATAACTGCTTGACTATTCATGCTTTTTCAGAAACTCGATGTTTTTCAGTTCTATTTCCGTCAACATGGATGTGACATCCGAATAGCGGGGCTCATACCAATCCATTGATGAGAAATAATCAGCAAGATCCTTATTTTTGAAAATGTATCCGTGACGAGCAAAAATAGCATTACGCATTAGTCGAATATCATTTTTTGAAAGACCTTGTAAATCAAATTCTGTTAATAATCGTTCTGATAAGAACCGATAGTCCATAGAATCTGACTGGACATTCTGAACAGAAGGTGAAACCGCGTCTAACCCAGAAGAGATATGATAAGAATTTCCATCCGCTGCTCCTTTGTTCTCTTTAGAAAGCCACCATCCCTCTCCAAGGCCAATGCGTTTATTGTTTCTATCCAAATCCAAGCGCACACCTGATCCTTCGTCATAACTTACTTGAAGATAATCATCCCCAATAGTAATTCTGCCTTTACGTGTAACACCATCTATTATTTCCGTTATAGTATTCTCCTTAATGATAATGATTGCATTGCCTATTGGTGTGTTTGTTGCCGTCCATGCGCCATCTAACCAATCTATCGTGTCTCCTTCATTCTGGCCATCAAAGGATAATCGCTTTCCGCCCTGGCTTTTCGCCAACGCTTCATTCATTACATCTAATACATATCTCGCGTCAGCAGGGCTTAATTTATAAGAACTCCAATACTTCCAATTCCCTTCCCCAAATATATATACTTCCAGTTCGTTGCCCTTTGACACTGCAATTACAAGATGCCCGCTGCCTGTTCCTTCTGGTGTCCAACGGCCTTGTATGGAAACCGGAAAATAATCCTTTTCACTTTGCAACCCGCAATCATCCTCAACAGTTAAAGAAGAAAGAGATCCTACCTCTTTATACCATTCGTAGTTCTCCAACAGCAAATTCTGAATGTAGTTATCCAACGGAATGAAACCGTATTTGACAGTGATGGTTTTATTTTTTAGACTATAGAAGAAATTAGCTTTGCCTGACAAGCGTCCTGCCATGGCTCCTGAACTTTTCTCGCAATCTGAATCGAGTACCCTGTCAAATATTTTCGTATATGCTTCGTACACATACTTATCACTTGAACAAGCAGTATTACCGATTACGAATAAGACTAGTAGCAGTTTCCACCAAGAAGAGTATAATATGTTTTCGCATTTCATAAGTATCCGTACTCAATTATTATTCTAATTCTATAATTTAATCAGTGCATACAATGCCAGGCCGTCAACAAGCGTAAGAAGCAATGTGACAGCAATATAAACATCAATCTTATATGTGAAACAAGAAAAGATGACGTTGCAAAGGACGAGCGCTAAAGTAAAAAACCAGGCTAAAACTTTGATGGATACGCCACGATGTTTATTGTCGTATTTAACGGCAATGGAGAGCGCCAGCGCAACAAAAAGCGTAAGTGCAGTCACAGCCAACGAAACCCAGTTCCTGCCACCTTCTTCCGGAGCCAGAATCTCACAAATGAATCCGATGACCAGCGCTATGCCGACAGCGAACAGCAGTTTAACCTTATCCGTTTCCATATCACTTCAATTTTGAAAGTATGAATAGTTTGTTTACAGCCGGTACCTGCGAAGCGGGCATCCATGACGCCATTCCGGCTTTCCACACCAAGGTCTCAGGCGTAAGAAGACTATTCTGGGCCAGTTTTACTAACTCCTCATCAGTGAAAGGACCTGCCTGCGTCCCGTCGACAGCAAGATATGTCTGGCTCTGCTCTTTAATCGGCGGCGGCGTAGTAGTGCCCACCTGCGCATTCGGCTGAGGCATTACGCTATTTATCATTGCCGGCATCTGTTGGATCATGGACATCCCGATGCCTAATTCCATCATCTTTTCGATGAAACTTCCACTGTCTTCTGCCATAGTTAAATCATTGAGATAATGTGAGGACAATCTTTGATGAACTTCCATTCCGGCCAGCCTTGAGTCCAGATATAGAAATCCGGAGTGATTGCATCAGCCTTGAGCAAATCCCGGATTTGCGCCAATGTAAAAGGGCCACGTTGCTCTGTCCCGGCCGCAAGTACATACTGTTCCTGCTCTTTATTTTGGAAAACCGGAAGGACAACGTGCGGTTGAATGCCGAACTGCGGCACCTCGGTCTGCATTGCCTTGATGCTGTTCTTGGCCTGATCAGATAATGCCTGCCACTGATTCGAGGCGACAAGCTTATCCAAAGTATTGAAATCTAATTGTCTCATGGTAATTATGGCTTAGGGATTGGGGGTATACCAGGAATGGGCGGAGGAACGGCACCAGGAGTGGGCCCGAACAGCGCGCTCAAGGCAGGAATCAGTTTCATAGGCTGCCAGGCCGGCATACCGTCGCACCAGGCAAGCGTATCACCATTGATTTGTCCGGTGGCAAGCATTTGGCTTAGGGTAGTAACATCACACGGCCCGTATTGTGCGCCATTGATGGCAAGAAAGTAAACTCTTTGCTGAGGAGTAGGAATTGGCGGAGGTGTTGCCTGTGGCTTCCCGGCTCCAGCCATGCCCTGCTGCATCGTCTGTCCCATCTGGTTCATCATACCGCCAACCTGCTGGCCCATCGCGGCTCCCATCATCATGCCGGTCATCATGCCGGCCGGATTCATATGACCATCTCCACCACCGAAATTCATACTGCCCATCTGGCCGATGTTCTGCATACCTGTCTTAAGAACCTCAGCCTGCTTGTTAATGCTATGCGCATTGATATAGGCTGATTCACTGCCGAGACCTGCCTGCTTTGCGGCCTGCTCACTCTGCAGATGCTGTGCATACTGGCTTTCTTCCCGCATCCTGGCCATCGCATCCTTCATATGCTCCATCTGCATCTCGGCCATCTCCTTGGCAGTTTGATTGCGGATGTCGGCATCGGTGCGCATCGTCTCTCGCTTGATCTCAAAGCTGAGGAGCGTCGTCTTCTCGTTTTCAAGATTGTACAGTTGCGCCTGCTCTTCTGTGAGTCTCTTGAGTCGCCGGTATCCGTCACTATCTTCATCATAGCGGATATCTTCAATGATAATATCACTGGCGAAGATGCCAAAGCGTTGCATAATCCGATCCTGTACCCGCGACAGGATATAGTGGCCCATCTCTCCAATCAGGCTGTTGAAGTGCAGAATGAAAATACCTGTATCCTTCGGTGCGTTGGTGACAATCTGCTTGATTTCCTGGGTAAGCAAAGCTTTGACTTTGCTTTGGAACTCGGCCATTGTTGTATCCACTGTCCCCCAGGATTCCAGGAAATATTTCACCATTTGTGGATCAGTCGGCACCTGAAAAGCCAGGGCACCTTTTATGGCGACCTCTATGTCGAAGGCCCTGTATTCCGGTTCGGAGGGAATTACCCGGAAATATGGAACGGTGAACGGCAGTTCCATTCCACGGGCCAAGTTGATGAAATACACTTCGGCCTGGAAGGGCGTACCGCCTTTGTATGCCGTTCCTATGATTGATGCCAAGATTGGCATATTTTCGGCCCGGACAATGTCGTCATATGGGCCGGTGATTATGTCATATTCGCCTTTAGTCTGATAGAGGAATACGGCTGCTTGTCCAGGACGCACCCGAAGGCTGCTTCCGTAGCGGATGCTGTTCTCCTTTTTGGAGCTTCCGGCCGCTATCTGTGCATCCGGCCGCCATTTCCAGATGAGATAGTCTTTCTCATCACAGCGGATCATATCCATGATTCCACCCTCTGTTTTTTTACTGAAAAGTCCCATTATTCCCCTAAGTCTATTATTTCATATTGATGTGAGCCGTCAGGAAGAACGGAAAAAATAGCCAACAATTCTTGTCCAACATACAAATGAAGATGGTCAATGAACTGTTCACTGATATTCCTATAATGACGGATTGTTGGTCCGAAAGGCTTTGGATCATTGGTATATGTCCGGAGACGGCCTTCTTTACATAAATCCTGGAAACGTACACAAACCGCCGTGGCGTTATGTCTTGTTGCATAATCGGGCCCTCCAACTATGTCGAAGGCTTTTCTTTGCCCTGTAACAACGACTCGTAATGTAGGCATATTCGAAAAAGTATTATTCAATATATTCAGAATGAGGTAATCCCATTGTAATAGAAAAAAACTCAATCATTCTACCGTCTGCATAAATCTCAACATTCACATTATCACTTCTTGTTTCAACTTTACTCTCTCTATCAATACCATAATCTTCGCAAATTCTCATATTGTCATAGTAGCGAAAAACATGTTTTGCAATCACGGTATTCCTGATATCGTCTCTGCTTTCAATAACGGACAACCGCCCGTTTTCATAATAATAATTATCGGTTATGGCTTCGTAATATAAGTCCAGAGCAATCAAATCATCGATTATTTCATTTCTGATACTTAGAGGCTCTTCCACTATGTTATCTTGAAGCACCTTGTGACTAATGCTATTGATGTTTTCATGTGAAAAATCATCATATTCATATTTGACTTCATAAACAGTAACACCCTTTAAATCAACCGTTTCACGCTTTAGAACCTGCCCAGAATAATAGAAGAAATACTGTAAAGGATAAGATGTCATAAATGGCCTTTGTTCTATATCATCAGTACGGAAATCTGCTCTTTCATCAAAAGTAATGGAAACCACATGTCCCCGATTATCAATACGTATCTCAGGCATATAATTATTGTTTGAGCCAAAATGCTTCCTATAGAAGTCTTGAAAGGGTGAATCGATGAAATAATGTTGTTTGGGTATAAAGAAACGGTCATTGATACCCCACTCATCTCTCCATATAATCTTCTTAGTATTGAGATCACTCGTCGCTTTTAGTTTAAACCGATTATGATCGTAAACTATTGAAACCGTAGGTTCTGCTCCTCTCCTAATAATGAAATTTGAGTCCAGATAACACTCCTCTCTACCGAATAACGTGCAGTACTTTCCTATTTCATTTACACACAAATGGATGCTGTCGGGATTATTTGTTTTAGCTGTCAATCTTAAAGCAGGCAGGGTATATCCTTTTTGAGCCAACATAGAGACAGCCTGTATAACTTGTCCGTTGGTCGCCATGATATCCGAAGCCTCTTCAAATAAATCCAGTTTAACCAATCTCTCGAGTAATTCTTCCGTTTTCCCTTTTTTTATAAAATGACGAGATACTTCTTCTACTCTCCCTTTTTTCAACAAATAGTCAGTCCAATCAAATAGTAACACAAAAGCGACCATCAAAGCAGCCAAAGTCAAGGCAACGATAGTCAAAACCCTCTTCTTCGAATAAGAGCCAGATAGTTTAGAAATGGCATTTTTATCGCTCAGTGCCTTATAATTATTCAAAGTTTCTGCAATATCCAGACTCTCTCGCATCCCTGACAATCTACGATAGCATTCGACGGCTTTGCCTAGCCATGCTACAGATAATTTTTTGTCGCCGACCTCTTTTGCTGCCTCATAATTCGAATAAGACATATGAAGAAGCCTAACGAGAGCCTCAGCAGTATTAGGTATTGGGAACGCATTGATGATTGATGCTTTCTTTTTGGACGATGAGACGCCCGGGACAAAGAGTTTATCAATAGCAAGCAGTTTCTCCTGAAGGTCCATGAGCGAATCCGTGATGTTTTGACCACCTGATGTCTCGCTTGTCAGGGTATAGCCACATTCAGGGCAAGTAAGTTCTAGGCCAGTCAGCTTGGCTCCGCAATTTGGACATAGATTTTTTCTGTCAATCATAGTGTACTTTTTTATTCCACCTTCTAAACTCCCACAAGAATGGAGGAATTCCGTTCCTTTCGCGCACAATCTTGCTCAACTGCTCCTGATAATGAAGATAGTCTTCTTCCTCCATCCGGCTCCACCTCGTGAGGGGTCGCTCTAACTGGAAATCTTCAAGTGCCATTTCAATAATAATAGAATCAATCGGTATATGTAAGAATTCTTGGATGCCAGCGGTCTCCTCACAGTCTATAACTGAAAGATATTTAAAACTCATATTCACCCACTTCTGCGCTTGCCCATAGTGGAACGGGACACCATCTTCTGTATAATTCTTAACGATTGCCCGACAGAGTTCTATATGCCAGATATCAAAGATGCCTTGTGTCATATCCGATTTCTTCATCAATTCCAAGACTTGAGTCTTAATCAGCCTGACAGATTTAGTCCTCAATGCATCTCTTCTCTTTTCAGAAAATGACTTTACAGTTTTGAATTCTATCGTTCGGTTCAAATCCAAATAAGCTAAATTGGCAGCGGCAATAAGGGGATCATCCACATTCCTAAAATAAGCATTCAGCAAAAAAGCCACAATGTCATCGGCCCTTAGTGAATCTTTCATCTTACTAATGTGTTTTGTGTATTACAAAGAAAACCCATCCCCGCACAATAATCAAGTTCACAATGGTTCATTTGCGGGATGGAGAGAGGTTTTCTGCCAAATAGGCGCAAGGGAAGGGGCGGACCAACTGGCGTTATTGTAGATTCCGTCATATTTATGTATCTTTGTAATAAGACGACACGCTAATGGCCATGACAACAAACAGGCAGACAAAGATGAAAACTATACTCTTTGTTGTTTTGTTTCTGGAACTCCTTGCCGCCTGCACCCACGACCCCGTGGCTGGTGATTTCCAAGCGCCGAAGCTGGGCGCGGTTACGGTCGAGGCGGAGGCGTTCCGGGCTTGGATTTCTTGCCCGGTGAGCGGGAATTTGGCGGGTGTGTCTGCCTGCGGACTGCGGTTTGGCGATGCCATGTTGCGCGAGGTTCCTGCCACTTGGGAGAACGGTTCACTTAAAGCTGAAATCAAGGGACTTAGGTCCAACACGGACTACCATGCGGAGTTCTTCCTCACAAACGGCGCGGAGACCTTAACCAGCGAGGCGTCTTTCCGCACGCTGGACGGTCCTGAAATTGTGGAAATCCCCGACCCCGTGTTCCGCCGGTACATCCTGGCGAAATATGATACAAACGCTGACGAGGTCCTGACTGTTCAGGAAGCCTTGACGGTAAGTCGGATCGAAGTGTGCACCGATTCCATTTC
The DNA here is from genome assembly GCA_017430365.1 of Bacteroidales bacterium. Taxonomy (GTDB): domain Bacteria; phylum Bacteroidota; class Bacteroidia; order Bacteroidales; family UBA932; genus Cacconaster. The sequence continues at coordinate 86,503 of JAFRNC010000003.1, forward strand.
TTCGCTCAAGGGCATCGAAAAGATGGAACGTCTGCAAGAACTCATTGCAAAGGGAAACTGGAGCCACGGACTACTCTACGAGATCGACCTGTCCGGTAACCCGGATCTACGCTGCTGCTTTCTTGATGACAACCAGCTACGCACAGTTGACCTGTCAGCCAATCCCATGCTGGAAGAATTCGGCATCGGAGGTAACCCACTGCTCTCCATTGATTTCTCCCACAATCTACGGCTATGGAGCATCGGGATGAACAATGTCCCGCTGGATTATCTGCCAGATATGACCTTCCTGCATTTGGAAAGCCTGCATTTCGACCACGTAGCCCGCTTCATTCCGGAAGATTATTTCCGCAATTTCCCGAAAATGGGAGGTTGCAACATCGGACTCTACGAGGGACGCCATATCGATTTCTCGCAATGCACGCAACTGAACAGCGTCTGGTGCTACGATTCGCCCAATCTGGAAGAACTTGACCTGACAGCCTCGACCTGTACGGAACACGACTGGATCTGTGCGCAATCCTGCCCGAACCTCCGCTATATCTATTTACGGAAAGGTCACACCATCAACCACCTGGAAAAGGATCCCCACACGAAACTGATCTATGTGGATTAGCTGATGAACAACAGTTCCCTATACTTCGGCAGCGGCCATATCTTATTGTCCACCAGTTCTTCGAGTTTGTCTATCGGACGACGCAGTTCCTCGATCTGGGAAGCGATGGCGTGGTATGCGACGGCACGTGCATACTCGTCTTCGATTGTATTGGCGCGCTTGCGGGCAAGGCGCATCTGCTCGGCCCGGTCGCTGACCTCCTCGATGTAGCCGCCGATGCGGCGGATAAGGTCGAGCTCGGTGCCGCAGCCGTCAAAACCTCCCATGACCTGCTGGTGCAGGGCGACTTCCTTGAGCAGGCGGGTCTTGTATTCAAGAGCGGCGGGAATGATATGGTTCACTGCCATGCGCACCATGACGCGGCTCTCTATCTGGACTTTCTTGGTGTAGATGTCCCACTTGACCTCGTTGCGGGCGGCCAGTTCCTTCTCGGTAAAGACGCCTGTACGGGTGAACATGGCTACCGAGTCAGGAGCCGTGAAACTCTTGAACATCTCCGGCACGCTGGTCTCGACGTCGAGGCCGCGGCGGATTGCCTCCTGCTTCCACTCTTCGGAATAACCGTTGCCGTCAAAGCAGATGACGTCGATTATACTCGCAATGATCGGCTTGAGCGTGTCCATCACGGCCACCTGGAGCGACTTGCCGGCTGACAGTTCGCCGTCGAGCGACTTTTTGAACGACATCAGTTGTTCTGCCACCGCTGCGTTGAGCGTAGTCACGGCGCCGGCGCAGTTAGCGCTGGAGCCTACGGCGCGGAATTCGAAGCGGTTGCCGGTGAATGCGAACGGCGATGTGCGGTTGCGGTCGGTATTGTCGACGAAAATTTCGGGAATCTCCACAAGGCCGACACTGCGGCCCTTCTTGCCCGCTATCTGGATGGGAGTGTCGGAAGGGACCTGGAGCAGTTTGCGGAGGACAGCGGTCATCGTCCTGCCAAGGAATGCGGAAATGATGGCGGGCGGCGCTTCGTTTCCTCCGAGCCGGTGTGCATTGGTCGCACTGGCTATCGACGCTTTCAATACGGCGTTGTGTTTCTGCACTGCAGCAAGCACGTTGACGAAGAATGTGAGGAACAGCAGATTGCCCTGGGCGTCACGTCCGGGAGCCATCAACGACCTGCCGGTATCGGTGGCCAGCGACCAGTTGTTGTGTTTGCCCGAGCCGTTGATGCCGTCGAAAGGCTTTTCATGGAGCAGCACCACGAAACCGTGTTTCCTGGCGATGGTATTCATCAGATTCATCACCAGCTGATTCTGGTCGTTCGAAAGATTGGCGTCGCCATAGATGGGAGCCAGTTCGAATTGATTGGGGGCCACTTCATTGTGCCGTGTCTTGAGCGGGATGCCAAGGCGGAGTGCTTCTACCTCCAGTTCCCGCATGAAGGCCGCCACCCTCGCAGGAATCGCGCCGAAATAGTGGTCGGCAAGCTGCTGGTTCTTCGAAGACATGTGCCCCATAAGCGTCCTTCCGGTGATCATCAGGTCGGGACGTGCGGCATAAAGGTCCTCATCGACAAGGAAGTACTCCTGCTCCCAACCGAGATAGCAGTACACCTTGTTCACCGCCGGGTCGAACAGACGGCAGATGGGCACTGCCGCGTCGGAGACGGCCCTGATGGAACGCTTGAGCGGTGTCTTGTAGTCAAGAGCCTCGCCCGTATATGCGATGAAGACCGTGGGGATGCAAAGGGTATCATCCTGGATGAAGACCGGTGAGGTGGGATCCCATGCGGTATATCCGCGCGCCTCGAAGGTGGCGCGGATACCGCCGTTGGGGAACGAGGATCCGTCCGACTCCTGCTGTGCGAGCGACGATCCGTCGAAAGTCTCGATGACTCCGCCGCGGCCGTCCAGGTCGATGAGGGAATCGTGCTTTTCGGCCGTCCCTTCGGTCAGGGGCTGGAACCAGTGCGTGACATGTGTCACATGGTTTTCAAGCGCCCATTCCTTCATGCCGCGTGCAACGCCGTCAGCGGTGGCACGGTCGAGATGATGTCCCTTGTCTATGCACTCCAGAAGCGCCTGCAGCGTCCGGGGATCGAGATACTTCCGCATCTTTGTCCGGTTGAACACCCGTTCGCCGAAGTATTCGGATGCTTTCTTGTCGGGGATTTCAACGGCAGGCGCCTTCTTCCTGAACGACGCCCTCACCAGCTCGAAACGGTCGATGCTCATAAGGCTTCAGAATTTGAAGCCGTAAATATAATGAAGTTTCAGTAAAACACGCTACTGAAGTAGCGGAACGTCAGGATTATAAAGCCGGCAGCAGGTAATCCCAGATGAGGTTCAGTTCCTGCCGCATGTTCTGGATATTGGCGGTAGTGACGATAACTGCGTCCTGCCCGGGAAGGACCAGTATATACTGGCCGCTGGCACCGTCTGCCCGGAAGGCACCGTGACGGCATCGCCACATCTGGTAGCCATAGCCTTGCTGCCAGTCGTTATGCTCCGGATCTAGATAGGCATAAGCCGGATGGGCGGGATTATTCCGGATCTCCGCAACCTGCCGCTCGTTCATGCCCGCTCCGACACTGGGCACCTGTGCGGCAGACATCTCCTTCACCCAGTCGGCAGGTATCACCTGCCTGCCATGGAACTTTCCTCCGTCCAACAGGCAGAGACCCATACGGGCCAGGTCTTCCGTCTTCAGATACAGTCCCCAGCCGCCAGTATTGATACCGGCGGGACTTTCCTGCCAATAAGGCTTTTCTATACCCAGCGGCTGCCACAGGCGGGGCTCCAGATAGTCAACCACTTTTTGTCCGGTCACCTTCTGCACCGCGGCGGACAGCACATAAGTACCCAGGCTATTGTAGCAGTAACAGGTTCCCGGCTCATAATCAATGGGCCATTCCATAAAAGCTTTGACCCAGTCGCCGTCTCCGTTCCGGATGCTGCCCGTCGGGTCTTTCCCGTGCCCGCAGTTCATGGTAAGCAGATGCCGTATGGTCACTCTCGCAAGTGTATCGGAAACATGCGCCGGAAGGCTCCCGGGGAAAAGGTCCACGACCCGGTCGTCGAGTGAGAGAAGCCCCTCACCGATGGCGAAGCCGACGGCCGTCGAGGTGAATGTCTTGGATACGGAATTCAGGATATGGGCCGTGTCCGGGACGAAGAAATGTTCTTCGAGCACCTTCCCGTGCTGCAGCACCATGATGCTGTGAAGTTGCTCGGCACTGTCGGCTACCGCCTGCAGATAGGAAGCGAATGCCTCGTCGAGTGCCGCAGAGGCTTTACCGCGGCGGAGGGGGTCGCCTGGCTGGGAACATGATGCCGCCGCAAGCAGAATGGCGGCAAGCAACAAGGAGAAAAGACGTCTGTTCATGAGAATTGCCTGTTTCCTACAAATATAGCCATTTTTCCGCTGCAATGTACACAATTGGCCATCAGACGGTTACAAAAGTTGATCCCCCTCGCCGCGAGGGGGATCAACTTGCATAATCAGTTGTGAATCAACTGCGTCCGTTGCAGCGGAAGCTGCGGCGTAAAACCGGGTCAGCCGCAGCCTAGCGGTTTTCGAGGACGGTGATGTGACGGGTCACCTGGCCGATGCTCTCGCCGACGAAGTACTTGCAGGACTTCAGGAAGCGGGCGTCGCGAAGGCTGTCGAGCAGCAGCAGGTATCCCATGATGATGTTTCCAAGCACGTCAGTCAGGGCACGGGTCATGTGTTCGAAGCGTTCGCTGGTGGTGCCGTCGACGGTGGCCAGTTCATAGAAGCGGCCATAAGCCGCGGTAGCCTTGCGGAGCACGTCGAGGCAGTGCTGCCTTTCGGCGTCGGGAGCTGCGGCCAAAGCTTCTGCGACACGTGTCTCGTAGCTCTCGATCTGCTTCAGATAGGCGCCGCTGGCGATTCCCTTCATTGCGGCCACGACCTGCAGCTGGCTCGTACCTTCATAGATGGAAAGGATACGGGCGTCACGGTAAAGGCGCTCGCAGGCGTATTCCTTCATGAATCCGCTGCCGCCGTGGACCTGGATGCAGTCGTAGGCGTTGCGGTTTGCGAACTCGCTTGCATTGAGTTTCACCAGCGGGGTGAGTATGTCGGCGACTCGTGAAGCGGCGCGCGATGAAGCGGCCAGGTCGACATAGCGGGCGGTCTCGTACATAAGGCTGCGGGCGCCGTCGGTGCGGGCGCGCATACGGTCCAGAAGGTCACGGACGGCGACGAACTTGTCGATGGAGCGTCCGAACTGCTCACGGGAGGCGGCATAGGCCTCGGCCTCGCGGCAGGCGGCTTCGCACAGACCGATTGACTGGGCGCCGACGCCGAGGCGTGCGCCGTTCATCAGCGACATGACATATTTGATCAGGCCGAGACGCCTCTCGCCCACTATCTGGCAAGGTGCGTTGGTGAACTGGAGTTCGGCGGTAGGCGAACCCTTGATGCCCATCTTGTTCTCGATGCGGCGGACGGTCATTCCTCCGTCGGCCTTGTCGAAAACGAAGTACGACAATCCGCGGCCGTCGTTGCTTCCCTCCTCGCTGCGGGCCAGCACAAGGTGAAGGTCGGCGTCGCCGTTGGTGATGAAACGCTTGACGCCGTTCAGGCGCCAGCATCCGGCCGCTTCGTCGTAGGTGGCCTTCAGGCGCACCGACTGCAGGTCGCTGCCTGCGTCGGGCTCGGTGAGGTCCATCGAGCATGTGGCACCCTTCCATATGCGGGGCAGATATTTCTCTTTCAACTCTTCGGAGCCGAATTCCTGGATCGTATCGGCGCAGTCGGTCAGGCCCCAGATAGTGGCGAAGCCTACGTCGGCACGGGCGATGATTTCGGCCGCCATGACGACGGCGGCGCGGGGGAAGTTGAGCCCGTTGTAGCGACGGTCCAGTGAAATGCCGTAAAGACCGGCCTGAATCAGTGCATCGAGATTCCTGCGGGTTCCGGGCGCGTACTTGACGTGACCGTTCTCAAGCGTCGGACCTACATGGTCGACCTCTTCGGCATTGGGGGCGATCACGTCGCCGGCGATGCCGCCGAGCAGATTCATGAGCATTTCATACTGTGCCACGGCTTCTTCCGCATTGGCGGGCGCTTCGGGGTGCTTGCCGGCTTCGGCGTAGTTGTTTTCCTTAACAGCCGCCACCTGCTCCATTCCGGGATGGTGGAGATAGAAGGACAGACTCTCGTTATCGGTATAGAAATTCATAACTACTTCAGATTATTCTTGTAACAAGCCATAAATTGAGGAATGACGGTCATGACGTCCCCGACGATGGTATAGTCGGCGATGGCGTTGATGGGCGCGTCGGGATCGGTGTTGATGCTTATGATCTTGGCGCTCTGCTCCATGCCGGCACGGTGCTGGACGGCGCCGCTGATGCCGCATGCGATGTAGAGTTTGGGACGCACGGTGACACCTGTCTGGCCGATCTGACGCTCGGGTTCGGTGAATCCGGCATCGACGGCGGCGCGGGTGGCGCCTACGCTGCCGCCGATCAGGCGGGCGAACTTGTGAAGCAGCTCGAAATTCTCGCGGCTTCCCATGCCGTAGCCGCCGGCCACGATGATCTGGGAGCCCTTGATGTCGATCTTCTGCTCCTCGATTTCGCGGCTCAGGATTTCGACCGCAGCGTCGGCCGCTTCGAGCGATGCTTCGACGGCGACGGGAATGACGGTGCCCTTGTAAGCGGGATCGTATATCTCTTTCTTCATCACACCCTCACGGACAGTGGCCATCTGGGGCCTGGTCTCAGGGCAGACGATGGTGGCTATGATGTTGCCGCCGAATGCGGGACGGATCTGCATCAGGATGTCGTCATAGTGCCTGCCGGTCTTGGGATCGTCGTGAGAGCCGATCTCCAGCTGCGTGCAGTCTGCGGTCAGGCCGCAGCGCAGGAAGCTCGCGATGCGCGGAGCCAGGTCGCGTCCGACGCTGGATGCGCCGAAAAGGACGATCTGGGGCTGCTGCGCCTGGATGAGTTTGGAAAGGACGTCGAAATGCGGCAGTGTACGGTAGGGTGAAAGACGGCTGTCGTCTGCAAGGAATACGTCGTCCACTCCATAGGGATAGAGCGACTCCGCCGCGGCGCTGACGCCGGAGCCGAGCACCGCCGCCTGAAGGCGGCAGCCCAGACGGTTGGCCAGCTGGCGGCCCTTTGTGCAAAGTTCAAGACTGATGTCGGCGACGGTCTTCTTCTCAGACAGTTCGCAATATACTAATACGTTGTTCATCTCTTCTCGTTTTTCAGTCTTACAGGATATGCTCCTTGATCAGTGTAGCCGAAAGCTCGTTCAGTGCGGCTTCCGTAGGTTCGAGAACCACGGATTCCTTGTGGGCAAGCACCACGTTCTCGATCTTCTTCACCTTGGTCGGCGAACCTTTCATTCCGAGACGGTCCATGTCGGCGTCGATTGCGTCGGCATTGATCAGGCGGATCTCCTCGCCGGCCTGGCGGAACATCCTGTGGATGTTCGGGAAACGGCAGTCGGCAGCGGCCGAAGTGACGGTCACCAGTGCCGGAAGTTTGGCTTTGACACACTCGGTACCGCGCTCCAGACGGCGGCGGATGGTAATCTCGCGTTCGTTTACGCCGAGCAGTTCCTCGGCATAGGTCACCTGGGGGATATCCAGTTTCTCGGCCACCTGCGGCCCAACCTGGGCGGTGTCGCCGTCGATTGCCTGACGGCCTCCGAAGATGACGTCGACGTCTCCCATCTGCCTGATGACCTGGGAAAGGGCATAGGAAGTGGCGAGGGTGTCGGCGCCCGCGAAGCGCATGTCGCTCAGCACAAGGCCGTCGTCAGCACCGCGGCTGCGGGCGTCCTTGATGATTTCGGCGGCGCGGGGCGGGCCCATCGTGACAACGGTCACGGTAGCGCCGGGCATTTCGTCCTTGACGCGGAGGGCCATCTCCAGGGCCTTGAGGTCTTCGGGATTGAAGACGGTCGGAAGGGCGGCACGGTTGACGGTGCCGTCAGCATTCATGGCATCGGCCCCGACATTGTGCGTGTCGGGAACCTGCTTTGCCAGTACTACTATCTTGAATGACATGATATCTGATTATTATGTTTAGTTGATCGCAAGTCCTCCGTCGCAGCTGATGACCTGTCCGGTCACATATCCTGCCAGGTCGCTGGCGAGGAAGAGGGAGACATGGGCGACGTCGGTGTCAAGGCCTCCGCGGCGGAGCGGAATCTGGTTCATCCATTCCTTGCGCACTTCGGGAGTGAGTTGCTGTGTCATAGGGGTCTCGATGAATCCGGGAGCCACGGCGTTGCAGCGGATGCCGCGCGAGCCGAGTTCCTTGGCGATGGAGCGCGTGAAACCTATGATGCCTGCCTTGGAGGCGGCATAGTTGCACTGGCCCGCATTGCCGTTGAGTCCGACGATGGAGCTGATGTTGACTATCGAGCCGGAGCGCTGCTTCATCATCATCGGGGCGAAAGCCTTGGTATAGTTGAAGACGGAGCGGAGATTGACCTCCAGTACCAGGTTCCAGTCATCCACGCTCATGCGGAGGATGAGCTGGTCGCGGGTGATGCCCGCATTGTTGACCAGGATGTCGAGACGGCCGTAGTTTTCGGCCACCCAGGCGGCCACTTCCTGCGCCTGTGCGAAATCGGACGCGTTCGAGGCGAGGAAATCAGCCCTCACGCCCTTGGCGCGGAGTTCGGCGACAAGCGCGTCGCTCTGCTCGTTCTGTTTAAGGTCGGTAAAGATGATATTGGCGCCCTCTTCGGCGAAGAGGAGGGCATGGCTGCGCCCTATACCGCGCGAAGCGCCGGTGATCAGGGCGGTCTTGTTCTCTAACAATTTCATTGTTCTGCAGGTTTATCCACCAACATGAAGATAAGGTTCCCCTTGGCGCAGAGCTTTCCGTCCACGCGCGCCTCGGCGTCGATGAAGAAAGTCAGGCCGCGGCGGCTGGCGATACGGGAGGTCACGGTGATCAGGTCACCGGGACGCACCTGGCTCTTGAAACGCACGTTGTCAAGTCCTGCATAGAAGGTAAGGCGTCCGGGCAGCACGTCCAGCAGCAATGCGCAGCTGCACTGGCCCATAATCTCGCAAAGTACTACGCCCGGGACCACGGGGTAACCCGGAAAGTGTCCCTGCAGGAAGAATTCGTCACCACGGACCTTGTAGTGACCGGTTGAAGTCTCTCCTTCCATCGCCACGTCGTCGACCAGGATCATCGGCTCGCGATGAGGCAGGTAATTCTTGAGTTCTTCTCTATCCATCATATTGTATTTTAATAATTGTCCAGGTTAGATTCTGCGCATGGCCACGCATGCGTTCTGTCCGCCGAAGCCGAACGAATTGCTCACCGTGATGTCGGGGGTGTAATCGCGGGCGGTGTGGGGCGTGTAGTCGAGGTCACATTCCGGATCCGGCTGGTCCAGATGGATGGTCGGGGCCACTTTGCCGTCCTGCAGGGTCTTGGCGCAAACTATCAGTTCGATGGCTCCGGTAGCGCCCAGCATGTGCCCTGTCATGGACTTGGTGCTGCTGATGACGGCCTTTCGGGCGGCTTCAAGCCCGAACGCCTGCTTGATGGCCAGGGTCTCGGCCTTGTCGTTGAGCGGGGTTCCGGTACCGTGCGCATTGACATAGACCTTCTCCCCTTCCCTGTAGCCTGCCTCCTCGAGCGCCCACCTGATGCAATTGGTAGCACTCTTTGCGTCGGCGCGGGGAGCGGTATAGTGATAGGCGTCGCAGCTGTTGCCGTAGCCGCACACTTCAGCGTAGATGTGCGCTCCACGGCGGCGGGCGGCCTCATACTCTTCGAGTATCATGATGCCGGACCCTTCGCCGATGACAAAACCCTTGCGCCTTGCGTCGAAAGGAAGCGAGGCTGCCATGGGGTCTTCGCAGGTGGAAAGGGCCTTGCTGTTAGCGAAGCCTGAAATGGCGATTTCGCAGACAGCAGCCTCGGCACCGCCGGTGATCATCGCGTCGGCACGTCCCTCGCGGATCATTCGGTAGGCTTCTCCTACCGAATGGGTACCGGTCGCGCAGGCCGTAACCACGGGAAGGTTGGGTCCTTCTGCGTGGAAGAGGATGGCCACATTGCCGGAAGCGATGTTGGCGATCATTTCGGGGATGAAGAGAGGCGAGACGCCGCGGGAACCTTCTTTCAGCATGGAGGAGTGTTCGCGGCAAAGGGTCTGGATTCCGCCCACGCCCGATCCGATGGCACAGCCCAGGCGGGAGGGATCGACGTCCCTGCCGACCTCGAGTCCGCTGTCGCGCATGGCCTGCGTTGCAGCCGCCAGCGCGTAAAGCGCATAGCGGTCGTTGTGGCGGATCATCGGCCTGTCGATTCCGAATTCCTCGGGCCTGAAATCCTTGACTTCAGCAGCCACCTTGACGGGCAGGTCGGTCGCGTCGAGCGTCTTTATGAAATCTATCGCGCATCTTCCTTCAAGAAGACCGTTCCAGAGGGCATCCACACTGTTGCCCATGGGGGAAATGCATCCCACTCCTGTTACAACAACCCTTCTCATATCAATTGTATTTGATTTCCGACCATTTCAGGATGGCCGCGCCTGTTACGAAACCTCCTCCGAAAGCACTCATCATGATGGTGTCGCCATCCTTGAGTTTTCCCTCACGCGACAGTTCGTCCATGAGGATGCCGATGCTGGCCGAAGAGGTGTTGCCATAATTCTGTATGTTGGTGGGGAATTTCTCCCTGGGAAGGTCGAGATGCACACGGATGCACTCGATGATGCGCATGTTGGCCTGGTGGAGCAGGAAGAAATCTATATCGTTCCCGGTGAGACCGTTTCTCTCGAGCAGCGTGTCGACATCCCTGACACTGGCCTCGACTGCGATGCGGAACACTTCGCGGCCTTCCATTACGAGGGGGGTCGTCTTTTCCTCGACGCGGTCGTAAGGGGTCACTTCAAGCGAACGCTTGTAGTACATCACGTCGGTGTGGTTCTCGCCGGTAAGGCGGAAATCCATGAAACCCTCTCCTTCGGTCACGACCAGCGCGGCTGCGCCGTCGCCGAAAAGGACCGAAGTCGAACGGTCGTGCCAGTCGCAGAAACGCGACGGCTGTTCGGCCGCGACGATAAGGATCCTGTGCGCCTTGCCTGTCTTGATGAAGGCATCGGCCATGTCGAGGGCATATACAAGCCCCGCGCAGGCGCCGTTAAGGTCGAACGTGGGACAGCAGCAGCCCAGGGAGCCGAGCAGTATGCTGCCCAGCGAGGGCGAAACATAAGTGTTGGCCACATTCGAACAAATCAGATAATCTATATCTTCAGGGCGCAATCCGGACGATTCGAGAGCCTTGAGGGCGGCATCGTTGGCCAGTTCCCGGAGGGTCTCGGTGCTCAACAGCCTGCGGCTGCGGATACCGGTGCGGGTCGTTATCCAACTGTCGCTGGTATCCAAAAAACCGGCGAGCATGTCGTTCGTCACCACTTTCTGGGGAAGCGCACTGCCTGTTCCTATGATTTTCATATTGTTATATCTGTAGTTCCGCCGCGATGGCGGATTTTCCCTTTAAGTAAATTTTTAGTATTTTTGGGGTCTGGAACGAATAACCTTGGAAGCACCTAAATATCTACTGCACAGAACTTTCCTACTACAATCAATCCTGTTTGTCGTAGGATTCTCCCTTATATTCCTCCTTACATATCACCCCTTTTCTTCTACAATCTGGATCGGTCTGGGATCGGAAGTCGTACTGCCGACCATCCTTTTCTATCTGTCTTCGATAGCGATCCTTGTCGTCAGCAAGGTAGGCCTGATGCTCTACCAGATAAGGCATACGGTAACCGTACGGAAGTATCTCTTCTGGTTCCTGGGGGAATTCGTCGCGATCGCGGTGATTTATCTGCTTTTCACCAGGTATTGGTTCGAGCCCGATACCCCCATCACCGCCCGCATTGTCGCCCGCGCTTCACTTTGCGTGGGAATGATACTGGCCATTCCCTACACGATCTTCACCCTGATAGCCGGGAACCGCGCGAAAGATGAAGAGATCAATGCCTTGAAACTGGCCCAGGATGTCGGCAAGCCTGCCGATCCGGCAAACATCATCCACTTCTATGACTATTCCGGCGCCTTGAAGATCTCGGTTTCTGCCGACAGCATCTATTATATAGCGTCGCAGGACAATTATGTCGAGATCAGATATGAACTCGGGGGGCAGCTGCTTAATTATCTGATGCGCTGCCGCACCACGAGGCTGGAGAAGCAATTGGAAGGCACCTCACTCATACGATGCCACCGCTCTTATATAGTCAATGTGGACAACGTCGGGCAGTTGAAACGCGAGGGGTCGCGGGTATTCCTGGTGATGAACCACCCCGACGCCAAGAAGATTCCCGTTTCCAAGAGTTACTACAAGACGATCTCGGATCATCTGGACCGGACCGCCTCGTAGTCTCCGGTATATTGCAGGAATCCTCTCCGACTACTGGACGTGGGCGGAAATGTATTCGATGGCGTCGCTGACGCTCTTGATGCCCATGGCATCTTCATCGGAGATCTTAAGTCCGAACTCCTTCTCGAAATCCATGATCAGTTCAACGGTGTCGAGTGAATCGGCGCCGAGGTCCATGGTGAAGCTGGCGGCGGGAGTAACTTCTTCCTTGGGAAGACCGAGCTTGTTGGAGATGATGTTGATGACTTTCTCTTCGATTGCTGTTTTTTCCATTTTTATCAGTTTTTAAAAATTTCCGCCGCAAAGGTACTAGCCCCCGCCCCAACTTGTACGGCCCCTTTCCGGGATTGTGGCGAAATCGGCCGTTTCTGGGGCGAATGGACGGGTTTTGTGGTGAATTGACTCCGTTTTTTATTATATTTGTTGATTGTAAAACGATAAAATCACCCTTGATGAAACGCTTTCTGACCTGTCTCCTCTGTGCCGTCATGGCGCTCGGTTGCACAAAAGAAGGGACGCCCCAGGCTCCCGAAGCACCGGCCGAACCTGTAGATGAAAATGGGCTCGCCTTTGCCGCACTCTCCGTAATAAACATGCGGGAAAAACCAGATTACGCCGCCGAACTCGGCACCCAGGCGCTGATGGGCACACCCTTGAAAGTCCATTACCGCGATGACTCCTACTGGGTCAAAATAGAAACCCCCGACGGCTACAAGGCCTGGGTGAACGACATGGCAATCGTTCCGGTCGATCAGGCCACACTCGATGCCTGGAAAGCGTCGAAACGCGTCATCGTCACCAATTATTATACATTCTTCCTCGATGCTCCCCGGCCTGACGCAGGCCATGTGAGCGACGCTGTCTGGGGCGACATTGTCGAAGTAACCGGTACTTCCGGAAAATATATCAAGGTCAGACTGCCTGACGGGAGGGAAGGCTTCGTACCCGCCGCAGACGTGACCGACCTCAGGCAGTGGGTAGCCAGCCGCAAGGCCGTCATCCCCGCCGACGCGCCGAAGGCGGAAGTCGAGCAGGCCCGCCGCAAGATCATCGAAACAGCCAAGACGTTCCTCGGCGTGCCGTACCTCTGGGCCGGCACCTCGATCAAGGGCGTGGACTGCAGCGGTTTCTCGAAGACCGTCTATTTCCTCAACGGCTATATGCTCCTCCGCAACGCTTCCCAGCAATACAAGACCGGAGAGCCCGTGGATGTGTCGCAGGGGCTGGACAATCTCCAGCCGGCGGACCTCGTATTCTTCGGACGCGAAGCCACTGAAGATAAGCCCGAGCGCATTTCGCACGTAGCCATCTACCTGGGCGACGGCAAAATCATCCATTCTTCCATGCTGGTGCGCATCAACAGCCTGATAGAAGGGGAGCCAGACTATTACAGCCGCAAGCCCATCCGGGCCTGCCGCATAATCGGCAACCAGGACTGCGGCAAGGGCGTGGTTTCGATAGCAAAAAGTGGTGTGTATTTTAATGACTAAACATATGAGCGACCGCAGAACATTCCTCAAGACAGCCGGCCTGCTGACGGCCGGCGCCGCACTCTGGCATCCTTCACAACTGTTCGCCGGGAGCGCCGGGGCAGCCAAGAAGAAATCTGGCAGCAAGAAACTGGAACTGGCCTGGGAAGATTTCCAGGGCATCATGAAGTTCACCTTCACCATCTCCGGTTCATCCCGCACCACGACCCCCATCGTCATCACCCGCCTCACCTGGGACGGATATGAAGGCTACGGCGAAGCCGCCATGCCTCCGTATCTCGGCGAGACTCAGGCCTCCTGCCACGAATTCTACAAGAAGGTCGTCGACAACATCCTGCCGAAGTTCGACAACCCGTTCCAGATCGAAGACATCATGGCGGCCGTCGACAAGATCACGACCAACAACACCGCCGCCAAGGCCTCTATCGACATCGCCCTGCACGACCTTGTGGGCAACATATTCGGACAGCCCTGGTGGAAGATATGGGGATTCAATCCGAAAGACGCGCCGTACACCTGCTACACCATCGGCTACGACGCCTCCGACGATATGGTCAACACAAAGATCGAGGAAGCTTCCTGGAACAAGATCATCAAGGTGAAACTCGGCATGAGCGAAGCCGAAGACAAGCGCATGATCAACCTCATCCGCGCTCGCGACCAGCGCCCCATAGTGATCGACGCAAACCAGGGCTGGAAAGACAAATACTACGCCCTCGACATGATCCACTGGCTCGCCGAACGCGGCGTCGAGATGATCGAGCAGCCGATGAGCAAACTCATGCTCGACGAAACGGCCTGGATCACTGAGCGCAGCCCCCTGCCCGTGATGGCCGACGAAAGCTGCCAGCGCATCTACGACATCCCCCGCCTGAAGGGAGCATTCCACGGCATCAACATCAAGCTGATGAAATGCACTGGACTATGGGAAGCCCGCCAGATGATTACGATGGCCGAGCAGAACCACATGAAACTCATGGTGGGATGCATGACCGAGACATCCGTGGCCATCTCGGCGGCGGCGCAGATCTCTCCGAAAGTCATCTGGGCGGACCTGGACGGCAACTATCTCCTGGGCAACGACTGCTTCGACGGAATGAAACTCGTCGACGGCCGCATCACCCTCGAAGACAAACCCGGCCTTGGCCTGACAAAGAAACCTGGGATCATCAGCATCTAGATCTGTTTTTGTCTCTCAATTTTAGACCGCGTTCCTTAACGCTCTGGATAACGTTCCTGCTGCTTCTGCTGTCAGGAGGGAATGCCTCATCCCAGACCGTCCCTTCCCGAAATTCCAGATGGTCGGGCAGACTGGAACTCGTGTCGGGGGTCGGCGCCTTCATTTACCACGAAGAGGAAGAGCGGAACAAAGATACGCTGATGCATTTCCGCGAGCAGTTGAACGTCCAGTTGACACGCACGGCTCCGAAATTGACAGTATCCACCCAGATCCAGGGCCTGTTTGAAAAAAATGCAACCCGGACGCAGCGGACGACGGCCCGGGGAGAAAAGCAGGTGGAACTCTCCGCGCGCGGAAACAATATTCTCCAACCAGGTACGAATCTGCGCACTGATTTTACCTGGACGCCTTCTCCCCGCAACCAATATTCGGCTTTCCTCTCCTACCAGTATGGTTACGACAAATCCGATAACACTATGGTGAACTCGAAGCTGGATAAATCCATGAATTTCAGCATAGAGGCAGCCCAGCAAATGCGCAGGGTCCACCAGCACGGAGCGACAGCGGGCTGGAGGTCGAGCCACCAACTGGGATCCGGCCGCCGCCAGATCCTGACGTCCGGCCTGTGGAGAGGAACGTTCCAGACGCAGGAAACCCAATGGACGGAAGCCGAGTTTTTCGTCGACAGCACTTACGATGGCGGAAGCAGTTTCCTGTGCTATCGGCTGACTCCCCGGAATTATACGAATGACGGGACCTTTACCGCCAGTTTCCAGGATTCTGTGCTGAACGGCGTCCACCAGCTCCTGATCGAACCCGGAATCAGGACGAGAATCGTGGAAACCCTGGAGTATAACAGCGGAACCTCCTCGGAAGATATGATAAACTGGCGTGACAGCACCCGGCTCCGGGAAAATTTTGATTTCGTGACCGTGCAGATCGAACCGCAACTGCGCATGGAATACCGGTACAAATCACTGCTGGTGTCGGCCGATTATTATCTGCAGTTCTACAGCAGAAAACTGACCAGCCAGTTGCACAATCAGGCACCGGAGTGGCTTCCTCTCCTTGTAAACGGCCGCTCTTTCGTTGAATGGATGCCGGTGTCGAGGCACAGGCTGACCTTTGGAACCACTCTGTCCGTTTCCCGTCCCTCCTACGTCCAGACCTGCTGGTATGAACGACAGGGCGCAGATCCCACACAACTATTCCAGGGCAATCCCCTCCTGCTTCCCACCCGTACAGTGGCGGCCGACTTCAGCTGGCGCTTGTATCTGGGCAGGTTCAGGCTGACTACCGGCACAACCTATGCCTTCCGCCTCAATGAAGTGGAACAGTACTTCCTGGAAGGTGAGATCGACGGAGAGAATTACAGGATTTTCAGCTGGATCAATACTGCATACGGACATACTTTTACCCAGAACGTACAACTGGGCTGGAACGGGCAGGTCCTCTCATCCAGCCTGAGTGTCAATTACGAGCAGAAAAAACAAAAAGCGCTGATAGGCCAGACAGAGAGCAAGTCCAACAACTGGGTACTCATGGCCAACATATCAGCCCGCCTGGGCAAAGGATGGACCCTCTCGGCCGACGGATCCTACATGGGCGACATCGAGACCCTCTACAGCCTGACCAAGAAATACTACACGGTCAATTCCCGCATCACGAAAGAATTCAACAACTTCTCGCTCTATCTGGAAGGCAGGGACCTGTTCGACACGCCGATCGTCACCGAATTCTTTTCCCAGGACCTGTCTGTCCGCTGGATCGAGGAATCACATCTGAACCGGCGCCTCTTCCTGCTGGGATTTACCTGGAAATTCTGACCGACGCGGGAGGATTTCGTACCTTTTAGAGGTCGTAAGTAAGTCCGACGACGAGAGCTTTCTTGTTGGCTTTCAACGGGGTGCCCTCGTACGGCACCGTGCCTCCAAATCCGTTCTCGATACCGGCGTGGGCGCGGAACCTCAGCACCCGTATCTGCGCGGCGGCACCCCACACCATCCCGTACTTCCCGGTTCCGATATTGGCGGTGACATCCAGCCAGTCAAACGGATTCACTGCCAGGGCAAGGCGGCCTTCCCAGTAGGGAAGGATACGGTACGCCGCATAGTTGCCGGTAAGTCCCACGGTCAGGGCTTCGCAGAACGGCATTTTGTAGCGCAGGCCAACGTTCGCCTGCATCGGCAGGGGGTCGTACTCGAAATGACGGTCCAGTCCCACATACTGGACAGTCTTGAGAAGTTCATTTCCGAGCTGGCGGGCCTGGTTAAGCGCTCCGGACAGGTTAATGTCGTCTAAACTGAAGTCCTTGAGGCCGGTAATCGTGGCAGTACCGTCACATTGGGCCGCATTGCCGTAGTACCAGAAACAGCCACCCAGGTCCAGCACGGAAGCCGCCAGTGTCAGTCCGTCGGCTATCTCCCAGGAGATGCCCAGGTCCAGGGCGGCTCCGCCTCCGGAAGGCATGCGCCACTTGTCCTTTGAGCTCCAGTCCAGCGGATTGAGGAATCCGCCTTCAGTGTCCATCATCTTGCCGGTGAGATTGGTGAGGTCCAGGTGTGACTGAATATCCAAGCGGTAACTGTCTCCGCCGGCCCTGAGGTCGAAACGATTGAACCGCATTTCGCCCCCGTAGAGGCCGGCCAGCAGTTTGGCGCGCGCACCGACGCTCAGACGGTCGCCGATCTTGCGGCTGTATCCGTAGGCCAGTTGCATGTAGAGCCTGCCTTGTACGCGTGTGTCCGCGAAGGAGAAGGCGTCCTCTCCTCCGATTTTGAGGAAGCGGAATACATCTTTGGGAACGGCGACTCCGTAGGAAGCGCGGACACCCGCCTCCACCGTATGGTAGGCCTCTCCCCTGGCGAAACCGTATGAGAACAGACTGTATTCCAGATAGGTCTGCTTCGCATTGATATCCTTGAGCGCGCCAAGGAACTCTTCGCTGCTGACGGCAGAGTTCAGGCCAGTGACTACTTTGCCCTGTCCTTCGAGAGGATAGAGGAATGCGCCGGCCCCTATGTTGTTGCTGGAGTAACTGGTGAACTCGCCGACGGAAATGAAGTCTCCCTCGGCGTGCAGTGCGGGATTGTAGCGGAAGGATAGACGGTAATTGTTCAGGAGGAATCCTTCCTGGAATGACTGTGCGTGCAGCGACACTATGGCTGACAGCGCGAGTATGGTGAAAGTCAGTTTAGTTCTCATTTCGGAAGAGCGTGATTCCGCCGTTTATCTTGATACTTGAATAATTGACACTTACCCCCTGTTTTGCCGAGAGAAGCACGTTCCCCAGGCCCGGAGCGGAAGACGCATTGAGTTTGATGGATATGCGCTTGATATCGGGAATTTCGCTTCCATCCTTGGTTTTGATTCCCAGGGCGATTACGGAAGTGGAGGGCGCACCCACCGATCCCCCTGCCAGCCTGATGTCCGGCACGATCTCGATGTTGGAGACCTCTTTTCCGTCGGCGTCGAGGGCATTGACCTGCTGGACTTCCAGATTGAGCGGTACGGTATTTTCCAGCGCCATCGTGACAGTGGCTGCGCGGAGGTGTGCCTTACTGAGCGGAAGATTGACTTTAAGGTCCAGAGGAAGAGGCAGTGAGAACTTGTCTCCCAGTGAGATATTGACTTTCTGTGTCAGGATACAGGAAAAATTGCCTTCTCCCGAAACCTGTTTCCCGAAATGTTCGGGCAGGGTGACCTTCGGTTCGATGAGTAATATCTTAGTATCGTGATCGGTGTATGCTTCGGGTACCTGGAATTCAGCCAGCACGACGCTCTCGCCTGAGCGCGGAAGCGAAAAGTCCTGCAGCACGACTTCCTTCTGAAAACTGGTCTCTTCCCCGGAGGAGCATTTCAGGGTTATCTTCCCGCTCATGGGGACCGCCGTCCGCAAAGGAGAAGAGGCTTCAAGGATAAAAGACTGGTTGTGAAGGGTAACGCCCACCATGGGCAGGAGGGTACTGAGCGCCGGTGACATGTCTTCATCCCCGGGCTCCCATATGTACGGTTCATCGTTGTCACCATTCCTGATTGCCAGACGATAGAAATTCTCGTCATAGACATTGACTCCGGCTTTCATAAGCAGATTGCCGTCCTCTCCGACCGACACGATGTCCTTCGGAAGGCCCAGGTCGGCCAGGAAACTTGAAAGCTGTCCTATCAACAGGTCAAGGCAGAAGGGCCCGGCGCTTCCCACCGGAACCACCAGTTCGTTTTCGAACAGGGTCACCTCCTTGTCAAGCAACCCGTTGCTGATATCGTATTCCATATTGGTCTGGCAAGCTCCTGCGAGCAACAGGAGTCCCAACACCGGGACATACATACGGTTTTTCTTCATACGCGTGTATAAATTTGAAAGGACTAAGGTAGTCATTAACCACCTGCTCTCCAAAAAAACAACCTGCCCAAACGGTCCAAAAGGCCGATTCGGGCAGGCGAAATTGATTCAGCAGCTGTACTGGCCGGAATGCGGATCAGTTGACAGGAGTGAACGTGAAACTCTTAAGGACAACGGGCTTGCTGTCTCCCTTGCCCATTTCATTTCCGGGCTGGAATACGACGGAAACGACTATCTTTTTGTTGGCCTGGTCCTTATACTGGGCTGCTGCGCTTTCGGCAGCGGAGATGGCTGCATTGTCACCGGCGGAAGAACGGGTGTCATACCCTCTCGTGGCTTTCAGGACAGCGTCTCTCATAGCGAAGAAAATGATACCCGATCCTTCGCTGCTGGATACATTGATATCAGCGGTGCAAGTGTAGGAACCGACTTTGGGTTCGGGGCTTATCTCTGTGCAAGAGGCCATGAGGAGAGCCATGCAAGCCGCAATGGCAATGGAAATGGATTTGATTGCTTTCATTTTGTTGAATATAACATTAATAATCAGAATATCAGGCAGTTGCCGAGTCGGCACCAATGATGGTCCGGTCAAAACGGTTGCAAATATAGGGTTTATCGTGGGATAATTCCTCGCCGAATGTTGGCGAAAATGACTGCATTATGGCTGAATTGTGCGCAATTTCGCACTATTTGCCATAATCCTGTTGCTATCACTCTGCCTTGAGGACGATGGATTTATGCAGGAGAATCTCCAGGAAACGGGCCTTGTAGGAATCGGACAAAGGGAGCCGCTCACCTGCGACGGATACTTTTCCGCCCTTTATTCCTTCGACTTTGCCGATATTGACCAGATAGGAACGGTGGATGCGGCAGAATCGGTCGAAAGGGAGTTGCTTTTCCAGGGCTTTGAGTGTCATGAGTACCATGGGCGACGAGCCGTCGGCCAGGTGGAATACGACATAATCGCCATCACTCTGCACGAATACGATATCGTCCAGACGCAACGACCGCTTGACCAGGTCGATTTTGACTGTGATGGTATCCTGCACTGATGCAGGACGGTTCAGGGCATCGATCTGTCCCTGCAGGTTTTCCACATCCCGCGCCAGTGTCCGGTTGTGTTTTTCAGCCTCGTTGTATCGGAAAGCGGCGGCCCGCCATTCATCGGACATGCCGACGGCCAGGGCGACAAAAGTGGTTATCAGCTGAAGTACAGACAACATGACCAACTGTGAAAGGCTGATACCGAAGCCCAGATACTCACTGACGGTGGTACCGTCCCCGACATCGAAACGGCTGAACAGGGAATGGATCCAATATTGTATGCCGAGTCCGATAACCAAAAGTGCCGCACTGGACAACACATAGGTCCCGATCCTGCCCTTTACGAAATAGCGGTCTATGAGGACGCATCGCTGAATGAGGTATATGCCCGCATTGACCAGGACGATGACGGAATAGAAAACAAATGCCCACCACGGAAGTACGATATGCCCTATCACATAGGGCAAAGTCGTGGGCAGGATGAGCAGCGCCAGCAGGACGCAGGAAAAGATGATCAGCCGTTTGCGTGACATGGGCGGTCCGTTGTCACGCAAAGATAATCATTTCAGAAGGAAAAACCCAGATTGATGTATACGCCGAAGGTGCCGTCCTGAGGATTCAGCGGGCGGCCGAATTCTACTGCAGTGATGAAATTGCGGTTCATGGCGAACCAGAATCCGCCGCCCGCGCTGCAGTGAAGCCTCTCACGTGAAGCGATTTCCGGATCGAAAACGCTGTGATAAGGGCCGGTGGTCACACCGTCAATCGTTTTCTCCACCGTAATTCCTCCAAGAGCGGAATGTTGCTGCAGTTTGTACGCCTGCACTGCCGCCCCTGCATCCGCGAAACCTACAAGTCCGAGTTCAAAGTTCTGTTTCAGCAATTGGAAGCGGGCCAGGCAAAGACGCAAGTCCACGGATGCCCAGGCCACACCGTTACCTGTGATGCGGCTCCCGAACGAACCGCGAATCGAAAAGGCCGGCAGGGCGTAAAAAGGCAGCGAACCGGCAAGCAATCCTTTGTATGCCAACTGATACGCCAAAGTTATACGACCGGGCCAAAGCGGCAGATACTGACGGAAATCGGCTGACAGGAGCATCGATCCCCTGACACCTTCCGATACGCTTGCGCCCGCTGTGGCGGTCACTGTCGCAAACAGTCCCTTCGCCGGATTGGGTTCAAAATCCCTGGTGTCATATACCATACCTCCTTTCAGTTCCGCACGGTGTCCATGAGTATCCGCCTCAGGGATCAATCCGTTCTCCACATATTGGTGGAAGAGGGATTCTTTCCCGTCGTAGACCTTGAAAGACACGTCCGAGTAGTGCTGCCAGGAATAACTGAAACCGCCGATCCAGGTCAGGCCATCAGCCACACGCCCCTGTAAATCGAGAGAAACGCGGAGCATCCGCTGATGGTCGGCATAGAAAGCGATCCCTTCCGTGCCGTCAACCGACTTACGAAGGTCAAGGTCGGCATGATAAGGCGACACGGCACCGTTGAAACCATAGAAGCCGCAGAGCGGATTGTCCATGTATTCCAGACCACCGGTCAAACGCAGGCCTGGAACCAAATACTTGGAATCGTAATTCAGGGACAACTGCCTGGCTCCCCTTGTATAAAGATTCACATTGGCGGTGAACTTGTGGCGGTAATTGGGATAGACGCTGCCGTCTCCATAGTCGAATACCTGCGCCAGAGCACCGACAGAAAACCCGAGGTCGCTGTTATAGTAGAATGCGGGCAGCACCCCGACGCTCCATCCCGACTTGGGGGTATCTTTCCCGAGGGGAATGGCAACGGGGTCGTTGCGGTCTTCTTCAGAAGCATTGTTCCGGTCGTCTTCGGCCAGAACGGGGGTTATTGAAAATATGGCGGCTGCCAGGAATGCGATGATGCGGAATTGTGTCATAAGTGCGTCAACTGATTTCGACGCAAAGATGCTCCCGCCTGTGTAAAATCAGATAAATAATCGGTGAACGGCCGGTTTTCTCGGTGAACGGGGCTGCCGGCGGCCGCTTTCCGCCGCAAAAACAGGTGGCTACTTCTTGCGGTGATAGACTGTGCCGTAGCTGAGCAGGTTCCGCGTTTCGGGATCGAAGATGTAACTGGGGCGCGTCTGGGCATCGACTTCATTCATATCCTGATAGATGCCGTTGCCGCGTATGATGAAGGGGTACTCCAGATAATCCGTCTGTTCGCCATAACTCCAACGGATGCTGCCGTCTTGCGTGAGGACAAGGCGGGAATCGATGGTACCGTCCTCATTGTAACTTTCGTAAGTGCCGGCAACATCGGCATAGGTCAAGGCCGGGGCAGGGGCGGCGCTCAGGTGGAAGAGTTCCACCCAACCGACCACTTCGGGCTTCCCGACCGGTGAGACCTGCACGAGCTGGGGCTCCGCGCCCCAGACGGCACGATCTTGCGTCACATCGAGCGGATGCACTTCCGTCCCGACTTTCAGGCGGGTAACAACCTTTGATTCTTCATTCGCTTCGCTGTACAGCGCCACGGCCCCTTCATCGCCGATGAGACGCATGCAGATGCCCGATGCCGGGGCCAGGGAATAATCGTCCAGGAAGACGGTTTTGTCGCCACACTCCAGGAAATCACCCAGAACCTCCCAGTATCCGTCGCGGGGAGCGGCGATCCAGAGCGAATAGTCCTTCCCTTTTTCCATCAAGTAGGTCTGCTTCCGCATGCCCGGGTCGGCGAGCAGGGCGACATCCTTGTCGCGGGAGGAATACGCATACATCCAGGGAAATGAGTAACCGTCGCCCGATTCGATATCCTCATCGCGCGTAAAGCAGGTCTGGATCCATCCGGTCTTTGTCTCCTGCGAGAGCCGGTTGAACGATTCCGGCACATAAGTGACTTTCACCCATTCCCCGTCGGCCGTCATCTCCAGCGGGCGGAGAACCGCGTTGAATTGCCCGATGAAGCCCACCCGGGGCGCATCGGCACGCGGCTCCATCATCAGCATCCGGTCGTGGCCGTCGAAATTGTCGGTAGCCACCGCCAGCACCGACCGGTGAATCCATACACCGCCGGAAGGAATCTTATGATCATCGCCGAACGCTTCTTCGGGATTCACAATCCGCCACCATCCGCCAGGCTGCACGGCGACCGTCACTGTTGTGGGGATGTCGCCCCGAACCTGGAAGAGCACCTTTCCACCCGGCTTGTCGCGGATGTTGGTCAGCCCTTTCACATCGGGATCGCTGATGAAACAGTTGAGCAGCGGCTGCGCACCGAGCGAAACCACGCCCGCCAGCAGCATGGCCGCCACCGCGGCCGCAAAGAATATCCTTCTCACCATTGGATTCTTAGGTTTTGTCCGATAAAGTTACGAAAAAAGCGTCACCCTTTAATATATGAACAATCCTAATCTACCGCCCGTTCGAGAGAAAGGCCGCCTGGACGGGTGCGATGCGGCGATAACCTTCTTCGTTCATATGAAGGAGGTCGCTCTTATAATAGTTCTCCGCATTGAATTCATTGATCCCCTGCAGATTGAACTGGTCCAGAACCGGTATGCCGTAATAGGCGCAACAGGCTTTCTGGGCCTCAACGTAATCGGCGAAAGTTTTTCCTGTCTTATTGGGAGATACGGAGTAAGGATTGTGGCCGGAATCAGTTCCGAAGAAACGCAGCGACGTGAAGAAATAGATCTCCGCCCGCGGATTCTTCTCGAGCAGGCGGCGGATACAGTAGTTGATGCCGCCGCACTGGGTATGCAGTCTGGACTCATCATAACCATCCGCCGCCGTATAGTCCGACCAGGAACCGCACGGGCGGCCGTTGGTGAAATCATTGGTTGAAGCCCAGAGCACATAGATATCATAGACACCCGCCGTATCAACCTGCTTCTGCAACGAATAGCCCTGGTCGATAGAAAATCCGGCACCACCGACTCCGTAGGTCACCACTTCCGAACCGAGCATGTTCGCCCAAAACTGCTTAGCGACATCCGACTCCGCATTGACCGAAAGCGAGCCGCCGAACACGGCGATGCGCTTTCCATAGTTTTTGCTCCCGATGTACGGACTGTTCTTAGCTTTCTTTGTGTCAGGCAGGAGAGTATGCGCCGAGGGGTCCGACCTGAGAGAAGACAGATAGGCCTGTATTCTCTTAGGCCTCATCTGCCTGTTAAGGAAGTCGATCACATATTTATGATATGCCTCCCTGTGCTCAGGTTTTCTGAAGCCGTGACCGGCGCCGAAGATCAGATGGAACTCACAATGGTCATAGACATTGGAAGCCCTGGCCGAATACTCCGGCTTGACAAGGCCGTCCTCCGTACCGTGGATGATCAAAACATCACCCTGATAACCGGAGATCTCCTTGTAGATATCGAATCCCTCATAGAACCGCTCATAATACGCCCGGCCTATCCGCATCCCCATGAAAGTGACCGTATCCGGGACGTTCTCAAGTTTGGGATAAAGCGCGAACCCGTCGTCCGGAATGCAAAGGGCAGGGTATACGAGCAAAATGGATTTGATCTTATCCGAAACATACGGGGCGGTGATTGCCGAGACGCAGCCGCCCTGACTTTCGCCAAGCAGGAAGACGCTCTCCCCGTCCACACAGTCCCAACCGCGGACCATATCTATTACGTCCATCAGGTTCTGCCGCTCCGTGAATATCGACATATCCTCGGTACGTCCTTCACTGCGGCCGGACCGGGACCCGCCGGCAAAATCATAGCAGTAACATACATATCCCGACTTGGCCAGCGTATCGACCATGGCGTAAAAGCCCGCGTGCGTAGCGCCGTAGCCATGCGACATGATTACGGCAGGATGCTTCCCGGGCGAACGCGGAATGAAAGCCTCGCCGTACAGGCGGTTACCGTCGCTGACGCAGGATATTTCACGCATCTCATAAGAAGGGTCTGCCGGTGCCTGCCACTGCCTGCCAGGCATCTGCGCAAATGCGGCCAGCGTCCACAACGCCGCTGCCAGCGCCAGAAATAGTTGTCGGAAAGAAAAAGTAAAACGCATAGATGAATTCCTTTAACGTAAAAATCGCTTAATTTTGACAGATTTGCAAATAATAATGTCTGTCCTCCCCCTTTTAATTATCTTTGCGTGAAAAACCACAAGCAATGAAATTACACCTTCTGGCCATAGTTGCTCTTTGCGGACTGTTGACGATGTCCTGCGTTGAGATTTACGACTGTTCCGATCCCAAGCCCGTCAATCTGAACTGCAAGAAACCGGACTATCTGAAACGGGGCGACAAAGTCGCGCTCATTTCCCCGTCCTTTTTCACGCCGATGGAGAATGTGGAGAAGACTGCCGCCCTGCTGCGGACGTGGGGCCTGGAACCCGTCATCGGGCCGAACGTGGGCAAGACGTATAACGGCAAATATGCCGGAACAGTCGCTGAGCGGCTAAGCGACATACGCTGGGCCCTTAACGATCCTTCCATCAAGGCAATCATCTGCAATCGCGGCGGATACGGTACCATCCAGCTCATCGACCATCTGAAGTTGGAAGAACTGTCCGCTCATCCGAAATGGCTCGTAGGATTCAGCGACATCACGACCCTTCACGGCCTGCTGACCCGTGCCGGCGTGATGAGCATACAAGGTACAATGAGTTCTTTCCTGGCCAAGGGCGGCCAGGATCCGACCAGCACGCTGATGCGCGATCTGCTTTTGGGCAATGTCCCGTTCTACGAAGTCCCGGCGCATCCCCAGAATATCGAGGGATTGGCACGCGGCGTCCTGGTGGGCGGCAATCTCTGCACCTTTACCCCCAATCTGGGGACGCAGGCTGACGCAACTGCCGGCAGCGACTTGATTCTCTTCTTCGAAGAGGTCGAAGAGCCGATGCACAACATCGACCGGCAGTTTACGATCCTTACGATGAACGGGGTCCTGGATCGTTGCAAGGGCGTCATTCTCGGCGAGTTCACTGACTGCGGCAATGAATTTTCCGACGAGAGCGTGGAAGTAATGCTGCATAAATACCTGGAGGCCTATCATATCCCCGTCCTGTGCGGCTTTCCCGCCGGACACGGCGACGTGAACCTGCCGCTCGTGATGGGCGCACCTGTCACTATGGAAGTCCGCAGTGACGGCGCCTCGCTGCGCTTCGACATCGACGGGGCACAGCACACTGTACCTGCCGTAAGCATCGCCGCTCCCGCCTCCCTGCTCTCCGAGCGACTTCTCCTGTCCGGCAAACGAGATCTGTAATCTGTTGGAAGGGACCGTTTTTTTCGTATCTTTGCACCCGAATTATCAAAACATCACACGTATGAATCTTCGTGACATCAAGAAGGATATCGAGTTCCTTATCGGCGACTTCGTGGAGGACTGCCTCATGTTCGCCATGCTCCATCCAGACAAAGACGTTACACGCGTTGAAGGCCTTATCAACGAGGCCAGCGATCTTGCCGACTCCCTTTTCGACAAGGTCAACCATCCCGCAAAGGATGTCAAGCCCCGCGCCTACTACAACCGCATCGGCGCAGAACTCATCGGTGGCCTGGACCAGCTTTGCGAGAAACTGAGCGCGCTTGCGAAATAATTGCGTAATAAAAAGTTGCAGAGTTAAAAATAATCCTTACCTTTGCAGCCCTTAAAAACAATTTTTTGCAATATGTCAGAGTATTTGAACGCAGACAAGAAGCAAGAGATTTTCGGCAAATACGGAAAGTCTAATGTTGACACCGGCTCGCCTGAGAGTCAGGTTGCTTTGTTTTCCTACCGTATCGCTCATCTGACCGAACACCTCAAGGCCAACAAGAAGGACCACAACACGCAGCGTGCCCTTCTCCGCCTCGTAGGTAAGCGCCGTCAGCTCCTCGATTATTTGAAAGAGAAGGATATTGAGAGATACCGCGAGATCGTGAAGGCCCTCGGCCTCCGCAAATAATCTCCAGGGAAAGAATCAAGGCCGCCTCAGCAGCGGCCTTTTTTGTATGAAGACACACTAAGGATAAAATATGAACGTAATCAAGAAAACCATTGAATTGTCCGACGGTCGGACAATTGAAATCGAGACCGGCAAGCTTGCGAAGCAGGCCGATGGCTCGGCGGTCGTCAAGATGGGAGGCACGATGCTTCTCGCGACCGTAACTGCTGCCAAAGAAGTCAAGGAAGGAACGGATTTCCTTCCCCTCCAGGTCGATTACCGGGAGAAGTATTACGCCGCCGGCCGTTTTCCCGGCGGATTTTTGAAGCGGGAGAGCCGTCCTGACGACTATGAGATCCTGATCTCCCGCCTGGTGGACCGTCCCATCCGGCCCCTCTGGCCCGAGGATTTCCACCTGGAAGTTTTTGTCAATGTAATGCTGATTTCAGCTGAGAAGGATATCCAGCCCGATGCACTGGCCGGTCTTGCCGCCTCGGCAGCCCTTGCCACGAGCGACCTGCCGTTCCAGGGCCCTATCTCCGAAGTGCGCGTATGCCGCATCGACGGACAGTTCGTCATCAACCCGACCTTCAAGGAGATGGAACGTGCCGACCTGGAACTGATGGTCGCCGCTACGGAAGAGAACATCATGATGGTCGAGGGTGAAATGAAGGAAGTCACCGAGCACGACATGCTCGAGGCCATCAAGTTCGCCCACGAGGAGATCAAGAAACACTGCCGCGTGCAGAAGGAACTGATGCACGAGCTCGGCACCGATGTGAACAAGCGCGATTATCCCCACGACGTCGAGGACGAAGACCTCAGGAAGGCCGTCCGCGAAGCCTGCTACAACCGCTGCTACGAGACCTCCAAGGCCGCTCTGCCCAAGCACGAGCGCGCCGACGCTTTCGATGCGATCAAGAACGACTTCCTCGCCACGATTCCCGAAGAGGAACTCGAAGAGAAGACCCCGCTCGTGGAACGCTACTATCATGACGTGGAGAAGGAAGCGATGCGCAACCTGATCCTCGACGAAGGCCGCCGCCTCGACGGCCGCGCCACCGACGAGGTGCGCCCCATCTGGTGCGAAGTGGACTATCTCCCCTGCGCCCACGGCTCCGCCATCTTCACCCGCGGCGAGACCCAGTCCCTGGCCACGGTAACCCTCGGCACCAAGCTCGACATGAAAGAGCAGGACGAGGTCCTCATCCAGGATGACCAGCAGTTCGTCCTCCACTACAACTTCCCTCCCTTCGCCACCGGCGAAGCCAAGCCCCAGCGTGCCACCGGCCGCCGCGAGATCGGTCACGGAAACCTCGCAATGCGCGCCCTCAAGGCCGTCATGCCCTTCGCTCCCGAGAATCCCTACGCAGTCCGCGTAGTCTCCGATATCCTCGAATCCAACGGTTCGTCTTCCATGGCCTCCGTCTGCGGCGGCTGCCTCGCCCTCATGGACGCCGGCGTGAAGATCAAGAAACCCGTGGCCGGCGTGGCAATGGGTCTGATCACCGACGCTGAAAGGCCTAACGACCGCTATGCAATCCTGACCGACATCCTCGGCGACGAGGACCACCTCGGCGACATGGACTTCAAGGTCACCGGAACCGCCGACGGCATCACCGCCACCCAGATGGACATCAAGGTCGACGGACTGAGCTACGACGTTCTCGAGAAAGCTCTCGAACAGGCCCGCCGCGGCAGGATGCACATCATGGGCGAAATGCTCAAGGTGATTCCCGAGCCGCGCGCCGACTACAAGCCGTTCGTGCCCCGCATCGTCCAGATCCGCATCGCTGCCGAATTCATCGGCGCCGTCATCGGCAAGGGCGGAGAGACCATCCAGAAGATCCAGAAGGAGACCGGTACCGTCATCAACATCGACGAAGAGCCCATCCCCGGCACCAACCTTACCGAAGGCGTGGTGGACATCGCTTCCGACAACGCGGACAATATGAAGAAGGCCCTCGACTGGATCAAGGGCATCTGCGCGGTCCCCGAAGTCGGCCAGGTCTATCACGGCAAGGTCGTCTCCATCCTCGAGTTCGGTGCGTTCATCGAGATCATGCCGGGCAAGGAAGGCCTGCTGCACGTCTCCGAGATCGCATGGAACAAGACCGAAAAGGTCGAAGACGTACTCGCAGTCGGCGACGAAGTCGATGTCAAGCTCCTCGAATACGACCCGAAGGCCGGCAAGATGCGCCTTTCGATGCGCGCCCTGACCGAGAAACCGGAAGGTTACGTCGAGCCCCGTCCCCGGAACAACGGCCCGCGCCGCGAAGGCGGAGCTCCCCGTCGTGACGGCAAGGACGGAGGAAACCGCGGAAACGGCCCGCGCCGTGAAGGCGGCCGCGGTCCCCGTCGCGACAACAACAAATAAAAGACAATGAAGCCGAGCCCCGTTATTACACTCCTCATTCTGATGTCCTTGTTTTCACTATCCGGTTGCGGACAAAAGAACAATGCAGGACCCGGTCCGGAGCTGGACCGCGACGTCCATCTGCAGTCCGTCTACTACAGTGCCACGCACGGCTATCACGCCCACAGCAACATCGGCTACAGGGCCGAAAGGCTGGAAAGCGGCAACACCCGCGTCATAGTGGAAGTGGGCAATGACCGCGACCGCGTGTTCGAAGCTGAAGGCGCTGTGATGGATTCGCTTGAAGCTCTGGTCCGCAAATACCGGATGCACAACTTCAAAGGACATTACGAACCTGAAATGGAGATCATGGACGGGGACTCCTGGTCGATGGAACTCGTCTTCACGGACGGGTCCGTTACCTCCTGCGGCGGATACATGGCATATCCCCCCAAGGGCGCCCAGGGAATCGGCATGACCGAAGGCATACTCTCCCGCTGGCTCTATCAGGAGCCGGCGGAAGAGGTCGCCCTCGTCTCTTTCCGTTACGAATATCACGATGCCGACGGTTACGGGGTCTATGCCTTCGAGCAGAAAGACTCGGGCGGTTCGGCTTTCGTCCAGCCCTATGGCGAGGCAAAAGGCAAGACCTGTGAAGGGCTCGACGATTTCCTGCCCAAAAGGCTCGCAAACGAAATCCGTTGGAACCACATGGCTTCATATACCGGCGGGAATCCGGCAGAAGAAGACACTTCCCGCCCCCGCTGGATCCTGAGGGCCGAATATGCAAACGGCCAGAAGGTAGAAGCTATGGATTACCTCGACCGCACGCCGGAAGACGACTGGAGGCATGACGTTCCGTCGGTATCTGAAATGGGGCTCCGTTCCTCGACGGAGCAGGGCTTCAAGGAAGCGCTCCGGCAGATGGAAGAGCGAAACTGATGCCCGCCGTGACCAAACTCCTGTTACTGATGTCCCTGCTCTCCTTCTTCGGATGCCGGCCGGCTGCGCCGACACCCGCACCGCAGCCGTCAACCGACGGCAAGGTACGCCTTGAATCATTCTACTATTCGGCAACCCACGGATACCGCGGCTTCACCAACCGCGGATACAGGGCTGACCGGCTGGCCGACGGAAAGGTGCGCATCACCGTTGAACTCGGAGATGACCGCGACCGCGTGTTTTCCGCCGACGCTTCAGTGATGGATTCGCTGGAAGCACTTGCCCTGGAGTACCGGATGGACCGCTACAAAGAACGCTACAAGCCGGTGTTCGACATCAAGGACGGAGACACATGGGACTTATCCCTGAATTATTCCGACGGGAAGCGTGTCCGGAGCGGCGGCTATGAGGCCATGCCTGCAGGCGCCAAGGAAGCGTTCAAAAAAGTGGAGGAACTCTTTGCTCCCTGGCGGGACATGGAGCCGGCAGAGGATGCCGCCCTCGTCTCGTTCCGATATGAACTTCACGGCGAGGAAGGTGACGAAGTCTTCTCGTTCAGGAAACAGGCTGACCGCAACTCCGTATACTTCAGGGAATCGGGATCATGGGAGGGATGGAACTACTATTGCGGAGACCCGAAGGTGCTGGAACGCCTGGATAAGGACATGCGCGCCATCCACGCCTGTTCTTATTGCGGGGAAAAGCTTTCGGAAGAAGACAAGTCCCGCCCCCGCTGGATCGCCATCCTCGAGTATTCCGACGGACGGATATTCGAAATGATGGACTATCTCGACCGTCCGGACGATGATTACCGCCACCGCCCGCCGACCAATACCGAGAGGGAGATACGCCTGTCTGCGGAACAACATTTCAGCAAAGAAATCGAGCGTATCAAGAATCTTCCGCCCGAAGAACTCGGAGAACACAGCCGCACCACCTACAAACCTGACGGCACCCCCGGCCGGACCATCAATTATTCCGGTGAAGGCATCGTCCTCGGCGGCCACGACTACGACGACCCGATGGCGGATTTCTGACGTCGTCCCTTACAGCGCCTCCGATACGCTGCCTGAGGAGATTTCCTCTACACCCAGGCGGCTTGTGAGCGTGGTATTCTTCGCACTGACAAAAGTGCCGTTGGGCTTGTACTGGGCAGGAATGGTTTTGCTGCCCAGATAAGTGACGCCGTCCGTCGCTATGACCTCGAAATGCAAGTCTTCCTCGTTGATGGTGTCTTCATTCCGAAGCGCCACAAAGAACGGATCTGCCGTAGGATTGAGCAAGTTGACCGTAATCGGCCCCGTTCCCATATTCCAGCCCTTCCAGAGTCCGCCGTTTCCGGCTGAAATAGTTACGACCCGGGCCGTGATGGGTGTCTTCAACTCCCCTTTCTGGAAACGGAAGTTGAGACGATAGATGCTCTGCTGGTTTTCGAAAACGGCTTTTTCCGTAATCAGGTTACCGTCTGATACCTCCTTGACCAGCACGTCCTGCGCCTGCGCCATATGATATCTGGCAGCGATGGAATTAACCAGACCGCTCGGACCGCCATCGTTTACCAAAAGCAAACCCGCCTGCCCGACGTAGGTCCATTGATCGCGGGTATACGGTGTAAGCAGGGTCAACCGCGTGCTTCCGGGTGTAATGTCAGCCGTAGTCACCGTTCCAGACAACGTGGCCTGGTGGAAATCTGTCTCGTCCACCGCAACCGCGAGCGTACCGATCTGCGTGTCACCCAAATACACATACACTTTCTCTTCCTTCAACCAAGCGGACTTAAGGACTGTCGTGGAAGATTCGTCCATACCATCGATGGCCAGGCCCTTCGTCCGGGGGCTGTCGGTCCTTTCTGCCCGGATGGTGAGCGTCCACACCGAATCGGTCTGTCCGGTCTGCTTCCCGGGCGTAATATCCGGGATGCTGTCCACCTCTACCGGCTGGCACCCGACCCAGGCCAGGGCCCCTGCCAGCAACGCGATAATGATCCGTTTCTTTCTCATCTTCTCCGTCATTTAAGATAATACGCCTTCCCCGCAGGAATCTTTGTCCCGGAGAATGGATAGAAGCCCAACGTTCCGTTTTTGATGCCCAGAACATAGACGGCACGTTCTCCGATCTTGCCTTCGGTCACGGCCACAGGCGTATCGGAGCCCGACAGGTCGTTGGGCCGCTGAATGCTGATTGAAACCGTTGTAGGAGTCGTTGCCAGTGTCTTCGTCCGGGCCGTATCCTGGGACGTCTTATCCATCAGGATAACCACCGCAGTACCGGCGGGAATCACACGGCTGTCTCCGTCGTCCAAGCGGTAGAATACCCATTCATTCCCATCCAGTCCGGCCGTATAGGCCGTCGCTCCTTCCGGAAGTACCCAGCCCGTATTCCCGTCGAAGAATGTCGTCATGTACTTGTCCTGTCCTTCTACAGTAGCAGCCGTGGCCACAAGATCGGCCGCGGGCGTGATGCTGATGTCGTCCAGGTAAAGCCAGGGCTGTCCAGCCATTAATCTGATGGCTACATATTTGGTTCCCTGCGGCAGTCGTTGCACGAAGCGCGGCCAGGTCCCGGCCGCTACGGCTACGGTTATTTCATCGGACCAACTGAAATCCCCGGGGTTTTTGTCCGTAGTAGAATATCCCACTGAGAAGATAGTCCGAAACGCGATCGTTCCGTCCGCATTATTCTGGTAGTAAAACGACAGGATTGCCTCGGAACTGCAGTTCAATTGAGGGGATATCAGATATTGGGGCGGATCGCTGTCGTTTTGATCGATGACAAAGCCGAAGTCATGGCTGCCCTCCCGCGGTTCCCACGATTTGATGCCTGTATTGCCATAACCGTTCACAACACGCCAGCCGCCCATGCCGTTTTCAAAACCCTGGAAGTGTGGCAGAGGTTCGACCGAGCCCTCCGTGGTAAAACGGGCGGTCACGTAATTGCTCGCATTGCTGCCATAGCATGCTTTGATGCGGAAGTCGTAGGTAGTATTGGTTTCCAGACCGGTAAGGGCGACGGAACGGGAACTGCCATCCAGGTTTTGTTCGGACGACCAGGCGTTGTCATTTCTCTTCTTGTATTGATAGGCAAAGCCCGTAACTCCCGAAGCGGAGCAAGACCAGGAGAACGAAACGCCATTGTCCGTGAGGGTGCTCACGGAAAGGTCTGTCGGCCTTGTCAGGGCAGAATAGACTTCGAAGTTGAAATCATCGACGAAGAAGAATAATTGACCTGGCGGGTACTGGATTGCAATGTACCTGGTCCCCTGAGGAAAGTCATTTTCATACAACTCCCAGTCATACCTTTGTGCAGTTATTACGTCGCTCCAGGTGAAAGAACCGACATCGCTGTCGGTAGTTGAATAGCCTACCCGAAAACGGTCTGTACTTGGGTATACGTTATTCAAGTAGTAGAATGACACCTTCACGGAACAATCGCCTGGCAATCTCGGAGAAATCAAGTATTGAGACGGAGATGTCGCGTCGTCGCCATAAAAACGGTAACAGCGCGCACCCTCGTAACTGGTCTGATCAGATATCCCGGTATATTCCCAGGCATGTACGACCTGGCTCCAACCATCCATACCATTTTCAAATCCGTAACCGTAGGGAAGTTCAACGGCCGTGGTAAAACTGAGATTCGCATAACTGCTTTCACTGCTGCCATAAATGGCTTTCAGGCGGAACTGATAGTCCGTGTGGGCCGAAAGGCTGCTGATCGTGACGTTCCTGGCGGAAGAGGACAGCTGCGCTTCAGACGACCATTGCGAATCATCCGCTTTTTTATACTGATAAACATATCTTGTGATGGTTTCGCCCGCTTGTGGCCCATCCCAGGAAACCGTGGCAGAATGTGCCTTACAATCCGACAAGGCGAGAATGACCGGCGTGACCGTGAAGTTGAAATCATCCAAATAGATATCCATGAAACTATTCGTTGTCCACGCTCTGGCAGCCACGTATTTCGTTCCTTTGGGAAAAGTCTTCCCAAAGTGTCCCCACCCTGCCACAACATCAGAATCCCAGGTGAAAGAAGAAATGTCATTGGTTTGTGTTGAATAGCCTATCTGAAAGGATAAATCATGCTGTACGATCGGACCTCGCTCATAGTCAAATTCCACATACATGGCCATCCGTCCGTCAAATTCAGGCGAAATCAAATACTGGTAGGCATCTCCACTTACGGTGTTGTCATTACAAAAATGAAAAGCATGGCCACTGCCGCGTTCCACTATCTTTGTGTATTGATTACAATCAACCGTTGTCCATCCCTCTTCTGCCAGCGTGGTTTCGAAGTCATAGGAGTAAGGCAGGCCGAGTCCGGAAAAAATGGACAGGTGCATATAAATGTAGTCGCCGCGTGCACCTGCATTAAGGTCGTATCCCTCCGAGCCTCCGTCCACGCCCACGGCATCCGCCTGGGTACTGTTGAACGAGATGCCTGTTATGAATCGGTTGTTGGGAAAGATATCCGTGGTGTAATACAAGTGGATGTAGTCGCCGCCGGCACCTCGGTTCAGGTCGCCTTTGGCATTCTTGAAATTGTTTCCACCGTCAAATGGGACCAAAGTATATGTCCGTCCATTGTGTGTACGGCTGTTGGGAGCCGTACCCTCCGCATTGCTTATATAGAGATCGGTGATATATCCATTGTTGACACCGTTGCTGCTCTCTGATTTATACAACAAATAGATGTAATCGCCGCTTGCTCCACGATTCAAATCCTGGTCGATGACATGCCAGCCCTGGCTTGTGAGACTGGCTTTCAGATTGTTCACCTCACTTTGCGAGCCGCCGATGACCATCACTTCCTTGATGCCTTCCTCAGCCCATGCCGTTACCGCAGGCAGCAGCGCCAGCAGCAGCGTCAGACAAATCCGAAGGAGTCTTTCCATATCAGTTTTCATCCAGGTTGGCAAACTCGTAATCCTCTGTTTTCGCCGACAGGCAGATCATACCCGTCGCAGTCACCTCCACGACCTCCGTCGCAGGGGTTTCATATCCTTTTTTAGCAGTCTTTTTCATGGTTTGTGGCAGGCTCCGCTTGTAAGCCTTTTTCTATCCCCCTCAAATATAATCATTTCCGAGAAGGAATACAAAAAAACTCACTGCCATATGACAGCGAGTTTTTTATTTCCAGTCGGGAAGAGATGCCCTGTCTACCAGCGGTTGAGCGGCAGACCGTTCATCTTCATCTTGACCTGCTGGCGGACTTCCTCGATGATCTGGTCGTTCTCGACGTTGCAGAGCACTTTGTCGATCAGGTCGACGATGCCCGGCATATCTTTCTCGACGAGGCCGCGGGAGGTGACGGCAGGAGTACCGACGCGGAGACCGGAGGTCTGGAATGCGCTGCGGCTGTCAAACGGAACCATGTTCTTGTTGACGGTGATGCCGGCGCGGACGAGAGCCTTCTCGGCCACCTTTCCGGTCAGGTCGGGGAACTTCGGACGAAGGTCGATCAGCATCAGGTGGTTGTCGGTGCCACCGGAGACGATGTAATATCCCTTCTTGATGAATGCCTCGGCGAGGGCCTTGGCGTTCTTCTGGACCTGGACCTGGTAGTCACGGAACTCAGGCTGCAGGGCCTCGTAGAAGGCGACGGCCTTTGCGGCGATGCAGTGCTCGAGCGGACCGCCCTGGATGCCCGGGAATACGGCGGAGTTGATCATGGCACTCATCTTCTTGATCTCGCCCTTCGGCGTGGTGATGCCCCAGGGGTTGTCGAAATCCTTGCCGATGAGGATGACGCCGCCGCGCGGACCGCGGAGGGTCTTATGCGTGGTGGATGTGACGATGTGGGCATACTTCACGGGGTTCTTAAGCAGACCGGCGGCGATGAGGCCGGCGGGATGTGCCATGTCGACCATGAAGATGGCGCCTACCTTGTCGGCGATTGCGCGCATGCGCTCCCAGTCCCATTCGCGGGAATATGCGGATGCGCCGCCGATGATGAGCTTCGGCTTGTATTCGAGAGCCTTGCGCTCCATGTCGTCATAATCGACCAGGCCGGTCTCCTTGTTGAGCTGATAGCCGATCGCGTGATAAAGTTTACCCGACATATTAACCGGAGATCCGTGAGTCAGGTGGCCGCCGTGTGCGAGGTCAAGGCCCATGAAGGTGTCGCCGGGCTGCAGGCAGGTGAAGAATACCGCCATGTTGGCCTGGGCGCCGGAGTGGGGCTGGACATTTGCATATTCGGCGTCAAAAAGCTTGCAGAGACGGTCGATGGCCAGCTGCTCGATCTGGTCGACCACCTCGCAGCCGCCATAGTAGCGGGCCCTGGGATAGCCTTCCGCGTACTTGTTGGTACATACGCTGCCAAGGGCCTCAAGCACCTGTTTGCTTACGAAGTTTTCGGAAGCTATGAGCTCGATGCCTTCGCTCTGGCGATCCTCTTCCTTGCGGATCAGGTCGGAAATTTGAACGTCTTGTTTCATATAGGTTGAAGTTTTCTTTATTGTTTTTTGCCTCGATAACGAATAGATTTACAAAGATAAAACAATTTCCTATATTTGTTGTTGCAATTTTGACAAAAACATGTTCCGTAAGCTAACGAACAGCGAACTTGGCAGGATTGGCCTGGAAGAGTACAGGAAAGCGGAAAAAGCCCCGCTCGCCCTGGTTCTCGACAACGTACGGAGCCAGCACAACATAGGTTCCGCATTCCGTACCTGCGATGCTTTCAGGGTCTCCAAGATATGTCTCTGCGGCATTTCTTCCACTCCTCCGACACCGGAGATACACAAGGCGGCCCTGGGCGCCGAGTTCAGCGTGGATTGGGAGCATTTCGACAGCGCCATGGAAGCTGTCGGGCGGCTTCGTGACGAAGGTTATGTCATCGTCAGCGTGGAACAGGCGGAAAATGCGACCCAGCTCCCTGACTTCCGGCCTGAAAAGGACCGCCGATATGCACTTGTCTTCGGAAACGAGGTGAAGGGTGTCGCCCAGGAGGTCGTGGATGCTTCGGACATATGCCTTGAGATACCCCAGTATGGGACGAAACACTCTCTGAATGTGTCGGTTTCCATCGGTGTGGTGCTCTGGAGCATTATTTTGAACAATTTCCGGTAGAATCTAAAAAAATTGCTATATTTGCAGTCCCAATCCGGGAACCTCGGGAAGTGGCGCAGTTGGCTAGCGCGCTGCGTTCGGGACGCAGAGGTCGGGTGTTCGAGTCACCTCTTCCCGACAAAAACAGCAGCTCAAAAGGCTGCTGTTTTTTTTATACCGGGGCGCTGCCCCGAGCCCCGCGCCTCCCGGCCTTAGTACTTTTGCCAATGCGGGTTGAGTGCGTATTCGACTTGAGAGGCAAAAGTACCGGCCTCCGGCGGTCGCCTGATGGCGACTTGAATTTACCGGGGCGCTGCCCCGAATTGCTCAGTAAAACTGTTTTTGTGCCCGAGGGCACCGTGTTTACGGGTGGCACAGCCCCCTGTATCCCTTCGTGCTTCGCACGGCGCTTCGCTTTGCGGTTATTGAACCTGAAAACCAGCGGGAACACTATAACTGTTCCCACTGTCACGAGAAAAGGAACTCTGTTCCAGCCAAGCCAAAATGGGCTTGGCTGGAACACTGATTGCCCATTGAATGGCCTGTGCCTTATCCTGATGTCCCCTGTGTTTTTCGGGATAAACGAAATGTGAGTTGGCAGAGACCGGCAATCGCCTGAAGCGGGCAGGCAATAACAATCCGAAAGTCCGCTGACGATAATTCACGAACTGAAGGTTCAGCGAATCAAGCATCCCCTGGAACGCAGCCTCTTGATGGACAGTTTGACGGAAAAGCAACGGAGCTTTCTCTGCGCCGTGAGCGACGGCATAAGAAACCTTTCTTCCGTGGACACTTTGTCCAGGTACAAGATAGGGACGAGCGGCAATATCCGCATCCTAAAAGGCGCCCTCAAAAAGCGGGACCTGATTGAAGAGACCGCCCGTCAGGTTGAGATCCAGGATCCGGTTTTCAATCAGTGGATTCAAAGGGTATACAAGAGTTTTTAAAACAACTTTACGGATTCATCAGATCCTTGTTGACAAAGCGGATGATGTTGTAGATCGACTCGATGGCGGCGTCGGCCGGGCCGTCGGGATCGAGGAGTTTGGCTTTGTTGAGATTGTTGATGGCGTCGCCCCAGAGCTGCTGGCGCCTGTAGAGGTTGCCCAGCATATACCAGCCCTGCGGGTTGTCGGGTTCCCTCTTTACGAATTCGCGCAGAGACTGATGCGCTTCTTCGAGCTCTCCGGCCCGAAGAAGCGCTTCAATGTCTGACAAAGTCTGCGGCTTGCGGTTCATCTTACACGAGACCCGAGAATCCCATGAAGGCAAGCGCCATGATGCCAGCGGTCAGAAGGGCGATGGGAACGCCCTTGAAGGCCTTGGGCACGTTGCTCAGTTCGAGCTGCTCGCGGATGCCCGCGAAAAGGATCAGCGCCAGTCCGTAGCCAATGGCCGTGGCGATGGCGAAGAGGATTGAGTGGCCGAGGCCGAGCATGTGTGCACCGGCTCCGAAGTCATACTCGTTGGTCACAACCTGGATGGCGACGCCGAGTACGACGCAGTTGGTGGTAATCAGGGGCAGGAAGATACCCAGGGCCTGATAGAGCGAAGGGCTGATCTTCTTGATGATGATCTCGACCATCTGCACGAGCGAAGCGATCACCAGGATGAAGCTGACCGTCTGCAGGAACTCGATGTGGAGCGGGACCAGCACATAGTACTGGAGCAGATAGGTCACCAGCGTGGCGATGGCCATCACGAAAGTCACTGCCGCGGTCATGCCGACGGCGGTGCCGACTTTCTTCGAAACACCCAGGAAGGGGCATACGCCCAGGAACTGGCTCAGGACGACATTGTTGACGAATATCGCCGAAATGAAGATAAGTAAGATTTGCATCGATTACGCCTTTTTCGTGATCTTTCTGAATACTACCATGAGATAAGCCAGCACGATGAACGCGCCGGGCGCCAGGACGAAGGCCAGCATGCCGTCGCCGGAGATGAACTTCCAGCCGAATGCCGAACCGCTGCCCAGGATCTCGCGCACAAGGCCGATGGCCGTCAGCGCGATGGTGAAACCGAGTCCGATTCCCACGCCGTCAAGGGCGGAGTCGCCCACCCTGTTCTTGCTGGCGAAGGCCTCGGCGCGGCCGAGGATGATGCAGTTGACCACGATCAGCGGCAGGAAGATGCCGAGGGCCTCATAGAGGACCGGCACATAGGCCTGCAGCAGCAACTGGACTATGGTCACGAACGATGCGATCACCACGATGTAGGAAGGTATACGGACCTTGTCGGGGATAATCTTCGCTATAGCCGATATGGTGATGTTGGAGAGGATCAGCACGATTGTAGTCGCCAGACCCATGCCCAGACCGTTGATGGCTGAAGTGGTCGTACCCAGCGTAGGGCACATACCCAGAACAAGCACGAAGGTCGGGTTGTTCTTGACGATGCCGTCAAGAATCAGTTGCCATTTGTTATTCTTGCCCATTTTCTTCAGTATTAGTGGTTTCTGCCATGCAGTTGTTCTTGAATACCTCGTAGGCCGCATTCACGCCCTTGAGGAAGGCCCGGGAGGTAATGGTCGAAGCCGTGATGGCGTCGATCTCACCGCCGTCCTTCTTGACGGAGATATTGCTGACAGCCGGATTCTTGCCCTTGACCTGCACCCGCGGGGCGATATTCTCATCGACCAGCTTGGCTCCAAGGCCGGGAGTCTCCGAATGCGAGATAACGGAGGTGTTGTAAACCGTTCCGTCGGGAGTGAAACCGACCATGATCTGCAGGGGGCCGCCGAAACCGCCGACCGAGACCTTCACGGCGTAGCCCACGGGCTCGCCGGCATTGGTGGCGGTGTAGATCTGACCGCCTTCCACGTCCCTTACGGCTTCGGAAGGCACATTGTCGAAAGCGGGGGTCACCGCGGCGATAGCCTCGTTGACCTTCCTCAGTTCAGAAGCCTCGATGGGCGCCTTGGTCACGGCATATACCGTACCCAGCAGTGCCGAGCAGACGAGGCAGATGCCGGAAAGGACCAGCACCATATTGCCGAATGTAGATTTAGCAGCCATTATTTCCTGACCTCCCCAAACCGGCGCGGTTTGCAGTATTTGTTAAGCAAGGGAACAGTGCAGTTCATGATGAGGATGGCGAAGGATACGCCCTCGGGATATGAACCGAAGTAACGGACGAAAACGGTTATCAGACCGATACCGATACCGAAGATGATCTGTCCTTTCGTCGTCATCGGAGAAGTCACGTAATCGGTCGCCATGAAAATGGAACCGAGAAGAAGACCGCCGGTGAAGATATTGAAGATCGGGTTGGTGAACCTTTCGGGATTTGCGAGCCAGAAGATGCCGGAAATCACGAACACCGTGCAGAGGATCGTCACCGGTATGGTGGCCTTGATCACCCTGCGGCAGAGCAGGTAGATGAAGCCGAGGATCAACGCCAGGGACGAAAGCTCACCCGCGGAGCCGCCGAGATTGAAAAACAACTGCTGGCCGAGGGTAAGATTGTCCGCGGTGAGTTCCGTAAGTGTCATGCCGTTCTTGAGGCCTTCCTTCACGGCTCCCAGAGGAGTGGCGCCGGAGAAGGCGTCGACGATGCCGAACATCGCTCCGGCGTCGTCCCAGGTGGTCATGAGCACCGGGAAGGACACCAGCAGGAAGACGCGGCCTACAAGTGCGGGGTTGAATATATTCTGGCCGAGACCGCCGAAGGTCATCTTGGCGACGCCGATGGCGACTACCGAGCCCACGACGATGAGCCACCACGGCGAGTTGCCGGGAAGGTTGAGCGCCAGAAGGCAGCCGGTAACGGCGGCTGAAAGGTCGCAGACCGTGACAGGGCCCTTGATCAGATATTTCTGGATGAGGAATTCCGTCAGGACGCAGGCGGCGACACCCACCAGGATGAGCATCAGGGCCGACCATCCGCTTGCGAGCACCGACACCAGCATGGCGGGCGCAAGCGCGATGAGTACGTCGCGCATGATCGTCCTGGTGCTCTCCGGACTGTGCGTATGGGGAGAAGGTGATACTAAAAGCTTGTTCATAGAGAGTCTATTTTTTAGGTCTGCTACGCAATATCTTCATTACTTCCGCCTTGCTGATGCGGATCATGTCGAGGAGCGGAATTCCGGCCGGGCAGGTGAAGCTGCAGCAGCCGCATTCGATGCAGTCGAAGACCCGCTCTTTCTCGAGCTCGTCGTACATTCCGCCGGCCCTGCTGAGTTTGTTGAGCAGCCAGGGCTCGAGGCCCATGGGGCAGGCCGATGCGCACTTGGAGCAGCGGATGCAGGCCGATTCCTTGCGGCGGCGCGTCTCGTCCTCGGAGAGGACCAGGATTGCGCCGTTCGCCTTGACGGTGGCGGCGTCGAGGTTGGCGATGGCACGGCCCATCATAGGACCGCCGCTGATGACCTTGGCAGCCTTCTCGGGAAGCCCGCCGGCTACTTCGATGATCTTCGACATCGGGGTGCCGATACGGACCTTGTAGTTATGCTGGACAGGCATGCAGCCGCCGGTCACGGTAATGACGTTGTCGATCAGGGGTTTGTTCTTCTGGACGGCCTCATAGACGGCCAGGGAGGTGCCCACGTTCTGGACGACCGCGCCGGTATCGATAGGCAGGGCTCCGGAAGGGACCTGGCGGCGGATGACCGCGTCGATCAGCTGTTTCTCTCCGCCCTGCGGATATCGCTTCTTGAGGGTGACGACCTCGATCTGGGGGAACTCGCGGGCAGCCTCGGTCATGGAGGCGATAGCCTTGGGCTTGTTCTCCTCGATGCCCACGTAGCCGCGGGTCACGCCGAGAGCCTTCATCATGATGGCGCCGCCGATGAGGATCTCACGGGGCCTTTCGCGCATGATGCGGTCATCGGAAGTGAGGTAAGGTTCGCACTCGGTACCGTTCAGGATAAGGCATTCAGCCTTCTTGTCCTTGGGAGGGGCGAGTTTCACATGCGTGGGGAAGGATGCTCCGCCGAGGCCGACCACGCCGGCCTTCTTGACCTTCTCGATAATCTCTTCGGGAGAATAGGGAATGTCGGCGACGACGGTGTCGCTCCTGTCTATGTCTTCCATCCACTCGTCACCTTCGACCGTGATCTCGACATGCATGACCATGTTGCCTGCGATGTCGCCACGGGGAGCCACCGACTTGACGGTGCCCGAGACGGGGGAATGGACATAACCCGAAATGAAGCCGGAAGGTTCGGCAATCACCTGGCCTACCTTCACCTTGTCGCCCGCGGCCACGATCGGCGTGGCGGGAGCGCCCAGATGCTGGGCCATCGAAACATATGCCGTTTCGACGGCGGGGAAGATCTCGGTTGCAGCCTCTGCGGAGATCTTGTTGTCGTGGGGATGGACACCGCCGATTCTAAACGTTTTCTTCATTGGGCTTCTCGATTTTGGGTTTTGGAGGGAAATTCACTTCATGGATGGCGTGGGTCGGGCAGACCTCGACGCACTTGCGGCACATCTTGCACTTGGTGAAGTCGATGTAAGCCACGTTGTTCTCGACCGTGATCGCCCCGAACGGGCAGGTCTTGGCGCATTTGCCGCATCCGATGCAGCCCGCGGAGCAGGCCTTGCGGGTGACGGCGCCCTTGTCCCTGTTGATGCAGGAGACGTAGACGCGGCGGTTCTTGAATCCCTTGGCGCGGAGTTCGATGACATTCTTGGGGCAGGCCTTGACACAGGCGCCGCAAGCGGTGCATTTCTCCTCGTCGACGGAAGCTACGCCCGTAGCGGGATCGACGTGGATCGCGTCGAACTTGCAGGCGGTCTCGCAATCACCCTTGCCCAGGCAGCCGAATTTGCATCCGGTATCTCCGGGATAGAGGGTTGCCATCACCTTGCAGGAGGCATAGCCGTCATACTCGCTGGTACGGGGCCTGTTGGCGAACGAACCGTTGCAGCGGACGACCGCCACCATGGGGGCTTTCTCCTCCACGGCACGGCCGAGAGCTTCGGCGACCTTCGCCATCACCGGGTTTCCGCCCACAGGGCAGAAGAACCCGTCCATGCCGGGAGCTTTCACTACATTCTCCGCGAAGGCATGGCAGCCGGCCTGGCCGCATCCACCGCAGTTGGCACCGGGAAGAATGGACTCCACGACTCCGATGCGGGGGTCTTCCTCAACCTTGAACTTCTGTGCCACGAAGTAGAGCACAACTGCGAAGAGCAGCCCGAGAGCCACCAGACATGCAATTGTAAAAAGAATAGTTCCAGTCATTTAGGTTGTTTTTCTATTGAGAATATGAATATTTTGGAAATTCTGTC
This sequence comes from Bacteroidales bacterium, assembly GCA_017430365.1. Classification (GTDB taxonomy): domain Bacteria; phylum Bacteroidota; class Bacteroidia; order Bacteroidales; family UBA932; genus Cacconaster. The sequence goes on from JAFRNC010000003.1 coordinate 129,975, forward strand.
GCGGAAAAGGAAAACACCGAGATAGTAGAGTGCGACTGCGCCGAGCGCACCCAGGCCTGTGGCGAGCTCCCTGACCTTGAAGAGGGAGAGTATCCCGATGGCGGCCATAAGAACTATCAGGGGAATCACGTACCCCAGCCATATGGCCTTTGTACCCATGGCCTGGCTCATTACCACATTGACGGTCTCCCCCACCTGGTAGTCACATGCGAGGGTCGAGAAGTCCTGCGCTATCTCGACGACCTTGACCGCTTCGTCGGAAGCGCCGCAAACCCCTTTGGCATGGCAGGAGGCACAGGCTGACTTGTTGACTATCTCGACCGAGACGTAATCCTTGTCGACCGCTATGACCCTGCCTTCGTGCTCTATGCGTTCACGTGCCATATTCTATTCGATGATGCTAGTGAAAGGATGGCTGTTGCCAGAGACCTTGGTGAGACGTCCCTGGATCGCCCCGACCTTGAGGTTGGCGGAAAAGAAGACGGGAAGCCTGTTGTCATCGTCCGTGACCCAGAACCACATCTTCTCGCCTCCGTCATAGTCGGACTCGGAATTGCCGAGGCTCACGGCCGTACCCACATCGCTAATGTCTGCACCTGTCGCGCTGACTGCGATTGCCAGTTTTATGGTATTGTAGGTCTTGCCGCCTACCTTCTTCTTCTCGCGTCCGGCAAAACGGACCGTGACTTTATAGACGCTGCGGTCCATCGCCACTAAGGTACGGACCTGCTTTCCCTTCTGCAGCGCTCCGTAATCCGCGGCGCGGCAGAAATAGACCATGTTGAAGATGTCACGGATGGTACCTTCCTCCTTCAGGACGGTATCGCGATGGGGGCGGTCCTTCTTGTCGATGACCGCACGGACGGAAGAAGCGTCCGGGGTCCAGGTGAAGCGGCACTTGGCCCAGTATCCTCCCTCTTCCACATCGCGGTACGCGGTGATCGGACGGAGTCCCGCGGCATATTCGAATGTGGTTTCATAAAGGTCGCGCATTTTGTAGAATGAGTCCCAGAAGCGGAATGTATTGATGCGGACCGTCGAATGAAATGTGTCGCCTTCGCGTTCTCCTTTCAGGGTGAGGGATGCGAGGTCGGCGCTGATGCCGTATTTGTAGTGTATGGTATATGCAATCTCCTCGTCGTCACCGAAAGGGATCTGCTGCGCCCGCAGCGGGAGGGGCGCAAGCAAGATGAGTGACAGCAGGGGAATCAGTATTCTTTTCATATTCCGAATTCTTCGCCCGGGGTGAACATATTCAGTTTCGACTGGGTATAAGTGGCTTTCTCCTCTTCCTGATATGGCTGGTCGTTGTAGTCGATGAACTTGACCTCGGAGGAGAGGAAGCGCATTTTGACGTCGCACACCTCACCGTTACGGTGCTTGGCTATGATCAGGTCGGTCTCCCCGGGGAAACTGTGGTCATCCTGTACCCCGAGGAAATCGGGGCGGTGTATGAACATCACTATGTCGGCGTCCTGCTCGATGGCTCCGGATTCGCGGAGGTCGCTGAGCTGCGGGCGCTTATTGCCGCCTCGCGTCTCAACGGAGCGGTTGAGCTGGCTCAGCGCTATGATCGGGACGTTGAGCTCCTTGGCAATGGCCTTGAGTGAACGGGATATCGCCGCCACCTCCTGTTCGCGCATTCCCTTGAGCTCGGGCGGACCCTGCATGAGCTGCAGGTAGTCGATGATGATGAGTTTGACGTGCTGCTTGTTGACGAGCCTGCGTGCCTTCGAGCGGAATTCGTAAATCGAAAGTGAAGGCGTATCGTCTATCCAGAGAGGGGAACGGGAGAGATTGTTCAGTCCGTTTTCGAGCTGGGCCCATTCGCCCTGAGTCATCTTCTTGGCGCCGCGCAGCTTCTCGGAAGGAAGGCCGGTCTCGCTCACCATGATACGCGTCACCAGCTGGGTGTCGGGCATCTCGAGAGAGAAGAAGGCCACGGGGATATGGTGGTCGACCACCATGTTGCGGGCCATTGTCAGCACGAAAGCGGTCTTACCTACCGAAGGGCGCGCAGCCAGGATGATAAGGTCGGCCGCCTGCCATCCGAAGGTCACCCGGTCGATTCCCGTATAACCCGAAGGGATGCCGCTGAGGCCGTCCTCGCGTTTCTGGTTGGCCTGGATCTGCTCCATGGCCCGGTTGATCACCGACTGGATAGGCTTGGTCTCGTTGCGGACATTGCGCTGGGCCAGGGTGAAAACCTTTTCCTCCGCGCTGTCTATCAGGTCATCTACGGCGAGAGAGTCGTCGAAAGCGGCCTTCTGCACCTCGTAGCTGATGGAAATCAGTTCCCTCTGCAGGAACTTCTGGAGCAGGACCTTGGTGTGGTATTCGATGTGCGCCGCCGCGCCAATCTTGGTGGAGAGCTGGCTGAGATAGGCCATCCCGCCCACTTCCTCCAGTTCGCCGCGCTTGGACAGCTCGTCGGAGACGGAGAAGATGTCGACCGGATCGTTCCGGCTCGAGAGGGTGGTTATGGCCTCGTATATCTTCCTGTGGATTTCCTTGTAGAAGCAGTCGGCCTGGAGCTGGTCGAGGACGTCGGGTACGGCCTCGGGTTCAAGGAGCAGCGCACCGAGGACAGCCTCCTCGATGTCTATGGCCTGAGGCGGTTTGCGACCGCCGAAATCCTCGGCGATCGCATCCAGGTTCACGCGCTGCGGTTTCTTTTCGCCCTTGGCCATATGACGCTAGTTCTCCTTTTCGAAAGCGGAGCTGACCAGGATACGTCCGCAATACTCGCAGACGATGATCTTCTTGCTCTCCTCGATGTCCAGCCGGCGCTGCGGGGGGATCTTGTTGAAGCAGCCGCCGCAGGCGTCGCGGGTGACGGTCACAACGGCGAGCTTGTTGTGGGCGTTGGCGCGCACTTTGGTGTAAGCCACCATCATGCGTTCGTCGATCTGGCCGACGAGTTCCTCACGCTCCCTGAGCAGTTCCTCCTCCTCACGGGAGGTTTCCTCGACGATGGTGTCGAGTTCCTTCTTCTTCTCAACGAGGTCGGCTTCGCGATGGGAAAGAGTTTCCTGCGCTTCTTCGATGATCTGGTTCTTCTCGGAGATCAGGGCTTCGTTCTCGCGGATCTTCTTCTCGGCCACCTGCTGCTCAAGATCCTGATACTCGATCTCTTTGGAGATCGATTCGTATTCGCGGTTGTTTTTGACGTTGTCGCGCTGGGCGTTATACTTGGCTATCAGTTGCTTGCTTTCTTCGATCACATGCCTGTGGTCGGTGTTGGCCTGCTCGATCTCCTTGATTTCCGCCCTGGTATTGGCGATACGGGTGTTGAGCCCGGCAATCTCGTCCTCCAGGTCCTGGACCTCCAGCGGCAGCTCGCCGCGGAGCAGGTAGATCTTGTCGATCTTGGTGTCGGTCTGCTGTATCCGATAGAGCGTACGGAGCTTCTGCTCCATAGCGATCGAATCGGTGTCGGCCATGTTCTTCTGCAGCGAAACGAACGTTTCACGCTGGTCGATCGGAGTGACGATCTTGTTTACCTTCTTTTTCGTAGCCATAACTTGCTCTAGTAGTAGTATATCGGGTTATTATTATCCTGGGTTGCCGTGTAAACCGCAAAGGTAGGCATTTTTTTCCTAAGTAGCGAAACGAACTTGGCCACAATGTCCACTTCGCTCTCCCAATGCCCGATGTCGAGGATCATGTGTCCCCGGGGCACGAAGAAACGGTGATAGGAAACGTCGGCGGTGACGAATGCGTCGGCCCCTTCCTCGAACGCCTGGGACGCGAATGAAGAACCGGCGCCACAGCTCGTGGCCACACGGAAAACCTCTTCGACGGGAGCGGAGCACCGGAGGGAACGGAGCGAAAAACGCTCCTTGACCATTAAACAGAAATCCCGCCCGCCCATCGGGGCCGGAAGCATGCCTATCCAGCCAAGGCCCGACTCGTCGAGGGGTTCGGGCTCGACCAGTCCCAGACGCTCCGCCATGAGGGTATTGACCCCTCCCGGCGCCTTGTCGGCGTTGGTATGGGCCGCATAGACGGCTATTCCGGACCGGACCGCCAGCATGACAGCCTCTCCCACGGGATCGCGGGGATCGATTCTCCTGAGTCCCCCGAATATGAGGGGGTGATGGGTCACTATCATGTCCGCGCCTCGGCCGGCGGCCTCACGCACCAGCGAAGGGGTGCAGTCGAAGCCCACCATGACTGCATGGACCTCGTCTTCCGGGCTTCCTATGCAGAGGCCGGCATTGTCCCACTGCTCCTGGGTTCCGAGCGGTGCGAACTCTTCGATGACTGCGGTTATGTCTCCGACTTTCATATCAGATGCTTTCGTAGAGTTCGCCCAGGCGGGAACGTATTCCGTAGAGTTTCTCGACTATCCGGCGTTTGTGGTCGAGCCCGTCGCGGTTCTCCTCCAGCTTGCGGGCCACTCCGTCGAGAGTAAGACCCTCGACGCGGGTCAGGTAGTGGATGAGCCGTATGTTCTCCAGGTCTTGGGGATGGAACATCCTGTTGCCCTTGGCATTGCGTTCCGGTTTCACGTAGCGGGGAAATGTGTCGGCCCAGAAGCGTATTGTGGAGACCTCCTCGCCGAGAAGGCTTGCCACTTCGCCGATTTTGTAGTAAAGTTTTTCTGCCATATCAGTCCATGGATTGCCCCGTGGTCAGGGCGACGATCATCATGTCGCGGTAGGTCACGGGATCGAGTTCCGCGAAAAAATAGTTGACCGGATCCTGATACTCCCCGTCCCTGAGCACTTCGTAGTGGAGGCAGGGGGCGAAACAGGAGCCCGTCTGTCCGACGGTGCCTATCCTGTCGCCCTGGCGGAGATTCTGCCCGACGGAGACCCGGATGCCGTCGAGATGCGAATAAGTCGTACGGAAGCCGCCTTTGTGGTCGACCGTCACCTGGTTGCCCATCCCCTTCTCGCTGCGGACCACCTGGGACACCTTTCCGTCGGCACTGCAGAGGACCGGAGTCCCTGTAGGAGCCACGAGGTCTATTCCGGTGTGTTCGCGGATATTCTTGTAGAACGGATGGACTTTCTTGCCGGTCGAAGCGCCGGTCTGGACCGGGGAAAAGCCGGCCAGCGGCACCCTGGAAGGGATGGCGGTGGGGACGACGGTGCCTCCGGAAAGGAGCGTATCCATTTCGGCAAGGGTGCGGGAGACCATTGACGCGGTCGATTCAATGCGGTTGGTAAGTGCGTATGCGTCCCATACCAGGTCGCTCTCGGCCATATCCTCCGGATCCACGGCTCCGCTGAGGAGCGTATCCCTGGCCTCGACCAGGTAGTTGGGCGGATCAGCATTGAAGAGGTCGCGGTAGATTTCCCGGTCACGGCTGCGCAGATGGCCGACCGCTCCGTCCAGAAGGTCGAGCTGGGCTGAAAGGGATGCGTACTCCGATGCCAGGGCGCGGTTTTCGCGCTCCAGCATCTTTTCCTCTTCCGTGCTGTAAGCGAGGGCGAAGACGCAATAGAACACGACGGCGCAGAAAGCTGCGGCAAGGATATACCTGAGCGCTGAGAGCAGGATCTGCCAGAAGCTTGCCCGCTTGGGGACGAACTCCCCCTTCTCCCTGTCGAATACGTATTTAACCATTGCGCATCATCTTATTGTATTCTTCCGGCGATACGTCCGGATTGAGGAAATTCCAGGGGTTGACGTGCTCTCCGCGGTAGAGCACCTCGTAGTGGAGATGGGGTCCGGTCGAGAGGCCGCTGCTGCCCAGGGTCCCTATGATGTCGCCGCGTATCACCACCTGCCCGGCTATAACCTTCATCTCCTGGAGATGGGCGTAGCGGGTCTTGTAGCCGAAACCGTGGTCTATTACGACCACGTTGCCGTAGCCGTGGAAATTGACCTCCGCAGATTCTACGACACCGTCACCGGTGGCATAGACATTCTGGCCGGCGGGACCTGCGAGGTCGACACCTTCGTGGAAGACGATCTCCTGCTTAATGGGATGGAAACGGGCTCCGAACGGACTGGTCATCTGGACGGTGGCGGGATTGACCGGGTATATGGAAGGGATGCAGGAAGCCATGTCACCCGCCCGGCTCGAGAATACCTTGACGGCGTCGAACGACATGGTCTGGACGTAGGCCTTGCGGGTAAGGAGGTCCACTCTCCTTGCGGCCGACGTCAGGAGGGCCTGATGCTCCAGACCGAGAAAAGCGGAATAGCGGTCGTCGCCGCCCAGGACAGCTTCGCGGGTTTCGGCAGGGATCTCCTCCATACCGAAGACAGGACGGTAGACGAGGTTGTCGCGGAGAGAGAAATCGAGGAGTTCCTGCTCCTGTTCGGATATCCTTCCGCCAAGCAGTTCGAGCTGTTCGGCCATGGCCATGTTGCGGCTTGCAAGCAGCCTGGCCTTGGGAGTTTCATGGCCGGGACGCAGGGCAAAAAGGAAGAAATAGAGGAGAAAACCCGCCAGTCCGGCGATCAGCACCGCACCCGTCTTGTAAAGTGCCGCGCGGACCGACCGGCGGTCAATCTCATACGCATTTGCCTGCTCATTGTAAATATATTTTTTCTCGCCCGGCATCTACTTCCAAGAAGACATATCTTTGCAAAATTACGAAAATATAGACGGAAAAACACTAATTTTGTGCCAAATTACTTGAACCACGCACCAATGACAGTCAAAGAAATCAGGAAGACCTTCACGGACTTCTTCGCTTCCAAGGGGCACACCATCGTCCCTTCCGCGCCCATGGTCGTCAAGAACGACCCTACCCTCATGTTCACCAACGCCGGCATGAACCAGTTCAAGGATATTTTCCTGGGGAACGCGCCCGCGGCGGCGAAAAGGGTTGCAGACAGTCAGAAGTGCCTGCGCGTAAGCGGTAAGCACAACGACCTGGAAGAGGTCGGCCACGACACCTACCACCACACCATGTTCGAGATGCTCGGCAACTGGAGCTTCGGGGACTATTTCAAGAAAGAGGCGATAGAGTGGGCGTGGGAACTGCTCACCGAAGTGTTCAAACTTCCAAAGGACCGTCTCTACGCCACCGTGTTCGAAGGCTACGGTCCGGACGGACTGGAAGCCGACGACGATGCCCGCGGATACTGGCTGCAGTACCTCCCTGCGGAAAGGGTCCTGAACGGCAACAAGCATGACAATTTCTGGGAGATGGGGGATACAGGCCCCTGCGGCCCTTGCAGCGAGATACACATCGACCTTCGCGACGAGGCGGACCGCAAAGCCATCCCCGGCGAAAAGATGGTCAACCAGGGCCATCCGCTCGTCATCGAGATATGGAACCTCGTCTTCATGCAGTTCAACCGCAAGGCGAACGGCTCGCTGGAACCGCTTCCGGCCAAGCACGTCGATACCGGCATGGGACTCGAGCGCCTCTGCATGGCCATCCAGGGAAAGAAAAGCAATTACGACACCGACGTATTCACCGGCATGATCGGTGCAATCTCCCGCCTTTCGGGTAAGAGTTACGAACCGGAAGGACAGGTCGGCGTCGCCATGCGGGTCATTGCCGACCACATCCGCGCCATCAGCTTCTCGATCACCGACGGCCAGCTTCCCAGCAACGTCAAGGCCGGCTACGTTATACGCCGCATCCTGCGCCGTGCCGTCAGGTACGGCTATACTTTCCTCGACCTCAAGGAGCCCTTCCTCTGCAGGCTGGTCCCCCAACTGATCGAGGACATGGGTGAGGCCTATCCCGAACTGGCAGCCCAGCAGAAACTGGTCGAGAAGGTCATCAAGGAAGAGGAAGAGGCATTCCTCCGCACCCTCGACAAGGGCATCAGGCTGATGGACGCCATCCTGGAAAAGAGCCGCGGGAACAAGGTCATCGGCGGAGTCGACGCCTTCACCCTCTACGACACCTACGGCTTCCCCATCGACCTGACCGAACTCATAGCCTCCGAAAACGGCTGTACGGTCGACATGGAAGGCTTCCGCGTGGAACTCGAAAAGCAGAAAGCCCGCGCACGCAACGCCACCGCGGTTGAGAACGGCGACTGGACCGAGCTGCAGCCTTTCACCGAGTGCACTTTCGTGGGATACGACACCACCTCCGCAGAAGCCCGCCTTATGAAATACCGTACCGTCAAGGCCAAGAACAAGGAGCTCCTGCAGCTCGTGTTCGACCGCACTCCCTTCTACGGAGAGATGGGCGGCGAGGTCGGCGATTCCGGTACCGTGACTTCACCTGACGGAGAAGTCATAAAGATAGTCAACACAGTCAAGGAGAACAACCTGACGATCCACATAGCCGAGCGTATCCCCGCCTCCACGGAAGGAGTCTTCGTGCTTGCAGTCGATACCGCCCGCCGGCAGAAGATAGCCAACAACCATACCTGCACCCATCTGCTTCACCAGGCGCTCCGCGAAATCCTCGGAACACACGTGGAACAGAAGGGCTCGTTCGTCTGCGACAGTTATTTCCGCTTCGACTTCTCGCATTTCGAGAAAGTCGACGACAATACCATCGACCTGGTGGAACGCCGCGTGAACGCCCTCATCCGCGAGAACTTCCCGCTGTGCGAGAAACGTGACGCCACCATGGAGGAGGCCCGGAATATGGGTGCCATGGCGCTGTTCGGAGAAAAATACGGTGACAAGGTCCGCGTGGTCCGCTTCGGCGACAGCGTCGAGCTGTGCGGCGGATGCCATACCCGTGCTACCGGCACGATAGGATTCTTCAAAATCACTTCCGAATCGGCCGTGGCGGCCGGCATCAGGAGGATCGAGGCCGTCACGGGTCTCGAGGCCGAGATGGTCATCGACGGCATGGAGAATGCCCTTCGTGCCGCAAGGGCCTTCTTCAACAATGCGCCCGACCTTGCAGGAGCCATACAGAAGATGGTCCTCGAGAACGACAACTACAAGAAGAAGATGGAAGAGGTGATCCGCGAAAAGACCGTCCTGCTCAAGAGCGACCTCCTTGGAAAGGCCGCCGAAATCGGAGGGCGCCGCGTGGTCACCGTCAACAGCTCGGTCGATCCCCAGATGCTCCGCAACGCCGCGTTCATGCTGCAGAACGAGGTCGAGAACCTGGTCGTCGCGGCTGCATATGAGAATGCCGGAAAGCCCCAGTTGCTGCTGATGTATTCGGCGGACCTCGTCAAGGCCGGCAAGAACGCACAGGCCGACATCCGCGAAGCGGCCAAATCCATCCAGGGCGGCGGCGGCGGACAGCCCGGCCTGGCGACCGCGGGTGGCAAGCTTCTTGCGGGACTTCCGGAGGCACTTGAAAAAATGATCGCTTCTGCCACCCGGTAGCATCTGATGAAAAAACTCGACCTTTACCTGATCAAGAAGTTCCTGGGCCCCTTCGTGGTGGTCTTCTTCATCGTGGTATTCACCCTCTCGTTGCAGTTCATCTGGCAATACATCAACGAGTTGGTCGGCAAAGGCCTGAGTTTCGGGGTGATCATGGAGTTCCTGGGATGGGCGGCCTGCACGCTGCTCCCCGACGAGATTCCACTGGCCACGCTGCTGGCCTCCATCATGACCCTCGGCGGCCTGGGCGAGCGCAACGAGTTGCTCGCCATGAAGGCGGCCGGCATCTCCCTGATGAGGGTCATGGCGCCCCTGATGATATTGTCGATCCTGATCACGGTCGGCGCCTTCTTCGCGGCCGACAGGCTGGTCCCCCATGCCTTCAACAAGGTCTACGCACTCCGGTCCGACATAGTCAGGACACGCGACGAGATCAAGATACCGACCGGCATATTCTATGACGGCATCGAAGGTTATATCCTCAGGGTAGCAGACAGCAACGAGGAGACCGGCATGATGTACGACCTGGTCATATACGACCACACCTCCAATACCGGCAACAGCAACACGACCGTAGCGGACAGCGGCCGGATCGACATCACCCCCGACAAGCAGAACCTCATATTCAATCTCTACAGCGGCTGCTCATACACCGAGACGAACACGATGAATTATCGCGACACGACCCTCGAACTGAGCCGTCTCCGTTTCGACGAGCAGCAGCTCATAATCGAGCTCGACAACTACCAGTTCCAGAGATCGGACAGCGACTACAGCGACGAAATCAAGGCACTCGGCCTGAAACGGCTGAAAAGCGACCGCGATTCCATCTCGCGTGAACTCGATTCGCTGGCCCGGAAACAGTTCCCGCGCCTGATCAGCACCGTGGGCATGAACTATTTCTACCAGCTCGACTCCGCCAGGGCCAGGGGGGAATTGCTCGGAGACTTCCCGCTTGACAGCCTGAAGGAACTTCTGACGCCGGAACAACTGTTGCGCGCACACCGCACGGCTTGCGACCGCGCGGACATGGGAGAGGAGCAGGCGAATCTATTCCTGAGGGAATCGAGCTACAACACGGGACTGCTGAGGCGTATCGACATCGAATCCATCCTCAAGTTCACCCTTTCGCTCTCATGCCTCCTGTTCTTCTTCGTGGGAGCCCCGCTCGGAGCCATAATCCGCAAGGGAGGACTGGGCACGCCGGTGGTCATCTCCATCCTGTTCTACCTGATCTACTACATCATAGGCATCATCGGCCGCAAACTCGCAAAGAACGGCACCCTGTCGCCTCCGGAAGGAACCATCATCTCGACCGTCATACTTCTGGCCATAGGCATACTGCTCACACGCAAATCCACCCAGGACTCCTCGCTCTTCAACCCCGATGCATACAAGGAGTTCTTCGCACGCATCGGCAAATGGATCTCAAAGCGCTTCCACCGCTTCATCAATCTCTTCCGCAAGGGAGGAGCCAGGATACGCATAGTCTATATGGGCACGCCCGAATTCGCCATAGCTCCGCTCGACAAACTCATCGCGGCGGGTTATGAGGTCGCCGCGGTCGTGACTGTCCCGGACAAGCCTTCGGGCCGCGGCCTCACAATCAACGAGAGTGCCGTAAAGAAATATGCCGTGGAACACGGCATACCCGTGCTGCAGCCCGTAAAACTGAAGGATCCCGAATTCCTCGCGCAGCTTGCCGCACTCAAGGCCAACCTGTTCGTTGTCGTCGCATTCCGCATGCTTCCCAAAGAGGTTTGGGGAATGCCTGTCCTGGGCACTTTCAACCTCCACGCCTCGCTGCTTCCACAGTACCGCGGTGCAGCCCCCATCAACTGGGCCATCATCAACGGCGAGAAATTCACCGGCGTCACCACCTTCCTGCTCGACGAGCAGATCGACACCGGAAAGATCCTGTTCCAGGAATCCTGCGCCATAGAAGAATACGACGATGCCGGTTCGCTCCACGATAAGTTGATGACGATGGGAGCGGACCTGGTCCTGAAGACCGTCGATGCCATTGAGAACCGCCGCACCAAACCCAGCGAACAGACTCTCGGCTTCAACAAGAACCTGCGTCCCGCGCCCAAACTCACCCGGGAGAACTGCCGCATAGACTGGAAGCGCAGCGCAGCCGGCGTCAATCTGCTCGTCCGCGGCCTGAGTCCCTACCCGGCCGCCTGGACCACCCTGGTCAAGGATGACGGAACGACCCTGGGCGTAAAGATATTCGAAAGCTATGTCGTTCCCTGCGAAGAAGGAGACCCCCGCAGCGTCGGTGAAATCACTACCGATCACAAGAGCTATCTCGAGGTCAGGTGCGGCAGCAAAGCCCTGCGCATCCTCAACCTGCAGGCGGCGGGCAAGAAACGTATGGATGTACAGGCCTTCCTGCTCGGATTCCGCGAGCCTGAAAAGTATCACTTCGAATAGCCCGCAAGTTTTTCCAGACCTGCCCTCATGAGACCCGAATCGCCGAACCGCGATTCGAATTCTTCTTTTGTCAGTGTCCCCCACTCTTCGGCGGTCATAGCGGAGAGTTCCTCCCTGTGGGTCTCGAATTCCGGAAGCGGGGTGAGGGGCTTGTCCCAGGGGCAGGCCCTCATGCACTCCTCGCATCCGAACCTCCAGCCGCGCCTGGTCTCGGAAGAGGCAAGTTGCTCGGGAAGAGGGTCATGTGACTCAATGGTAAGATACGAGATGCATTTGCGCGCATCGAGGTCGAAAGGCGCCCTCAGCGCACCGGAAGGACAGGCTCTCAGGCAGGCGCCGCAGGAGCCGCATTCCTCCGCCGGCAGCGGAGCATGCCGGGGAAACAGGTCGGAAGGTATATTGGAGATGATCACGCCGATAATGGTACGGAGTCCGTAAAGCGGCGAGATGAAGAAATTGTTCTGTCCGATGAAACCCAGTCCGGCCTTGACGGCCCAAAAGCGCTCGAGCACCGGGGCGCTGTCTACGAAGGGACGTCCTTCGAAACCGGAAAAAGAATCCTTCAGGAATTCCATGACGGCGAAGAGACGGTCCTTCACAACCTTGTGGTAGTCCATTCCCTGTGCAAAACCTGCCACACCTCCCTCTCCGCGACCGTATGGCGCGAGGAAACAGAGAACGCTCGCGGCTCCGGGCACCAGGAGCGAGGGATCGAAGCGCTTCTCGATATTGCGCGCCAGATAGCACATGCCGGCATTCCGGCCTTGGGCAATATACTCCTCGAACCCCTGCCGGCAAGGTCCGTCCACGCTCCTGACTTTTGCCGCTCCAAAATCCAGGAAACCGTACTTGCGTATATCGATTTTTATTAAATTTGTAGACAATTTGAAACTAAACCAGCATCAATTCATATGAAAAGAATCCTTGTCGTCGGAGCAGGCGGCCAAATCGGTACCGAGCTCGTACCCTATCTCCAGAATATTTATGGCGAAGATAATGTAATTGCAGCAGATTTGAAAGACGAACTTGTCGAAAAACTCGGCAGGATAGCCATAGCCGAAAAGCTGGACGTCCTCGACGAAAAGCGTTTCAACGAACTGGTCGTCAAATACAAAGTCGACGCGATCTACAACCTTGTCGCCTTGCTGAGTGCCAAGGGCGAGCACATGCCCGGTGTGGCATGGCACCTCAACATCACCGCCCTGATCAACGCCCTCAACATCGCCCAGGAGCACCACTGCTCGATTTTCACACCGAGTTCCATCGGAGCCTTCGGCCCCAACACCCCCCACGACAACACCCCGCAGGACACCATCATGAGGCCCAACACCATCTACGGCATCTGCAAGGTGACGGGAGAGTTGCTGAGCGACTACCATTACCAGCGCTTCGGAGTCGACGCCCGCAGCGTCCGCTTCCCCGGCATCATCTCCAACGGAGCCCTTCCCGGCGGCGGAACCACCGACTATGCGGTTGAAGTGTTCTATGAGATACTCAAACCCGGCCATCACTACACCTGCGAAGTGCCGGAAGGAAGTTACATGGACATGATGTACATGCCCGACGCCCTCCGCGCAGCAGTCGAGGTCATGGAAGCCGACCCTGCCAAACTGGTCCACCGCAACAGTTTCAACATAGCGAGCATGAGCTTCTGCCCCAAGGAACTGTTCGAAGTGATCAGGAAGAGGATTCCCGACGCAACGTTCGACTACAACGTCGATCCCGTGAAGGCCGCCATAGCCGATTCCTGGCCCAACAAGATGGACGACACCTGCGCCCGCGAAGAGTGGGGATGGAAACCCAAGTGGGACATCGACGCGATGGTCGACGACATGCTAGCGGTGATCGGCAAAAAACAGAAGGACGCCGCAGGGATGTGACAGAGTCAGCGTGAAGGATGAGCCCTCTGCTTCATTGAGCGTGGCTTTCCAGAGCGTATCGAAACGTACTGAACCGGTCGGGTATTTCAACCCGGCCGATTCTATTTTAAGGGAGTTGTCGAAAGCGAAGATGGAAATCTGCTGACCCGGCCGAGCCTCCAGCGTGGCAGTGTCCGATATCGCCTCGAAACGGCCGTGGTCGGTCAGGATCGACACCGGACATTCCGCCTCGCGGACATAATCCAGCAGCAGCGAGACATTGCCCAGGGTATGGTCTTCCCTGCGCCCCGTCGCACCGAGGATAGTGATGCGGGAGGGTTTCAGCGCCAGCGCCGCATGGAAAGCCTTGGTAAGGTCGTTGTCGTCCTGCTCACCGATACGGGTGATTATGCCCTTATACCGCTCCAGGAGGACCGGGGAAAGTGAGTCGAGGTCGCCTACGATCATGTCGGGCTCGATGCCGTAAGCCACCAGGTTCTCTGCGGCGGAATCGCAGCATATACGCAGGTCTGCGCCCTGCAGGACGGAGAGCGGCAGCGGGGCATGGGGAAACTCCCCGGCGGCCAGGATGACTATGTGCGGGTCCTCTGTCATGGTTTCAGCGGTTCAGGAATTCCCGGAAACGTTCGCATACCAGAATTACGGCTTCCTGTGTGGGATGGGTCTTGTTTTCCCGGTAATACTTGTAATCCCTCAGTTCGTCGATCAGTATCTCGTACGAGGGGAAATAGGACACGCAGGCGGGAAACTTCTCCTGCAGCGCCTCACAGGCAAGGAGGAGGGTTGCCTTGCTCAGCTGGTTGCCGTGAAGCCCGTCCGACAGATGCCTTATGGGACTTACGGTCAGTATCCACTTTTTATCGCTGTGGCGCGAGATTATGGGCGAAAGCTGTTCCACCACCTCATCGACGGAGAGCCGCTCCCTGGAGAACTCCCTTGCGGGCACTTTGTGACAGTTGGAAACGATGATGCCGCGCTCCTTGTGCCTGTAAACCCAGGCAGTGCCGAAGGTCAGGACGACGGTGTCGGAGTCTTCGAAGTCGCGGACGCTCTGCACCAGGCCCGTGTTGGCGTCGCGCAGGAAAGCCTCGGCCGAGTCGCGTACGAAATGGCCGTGATGGTAGAACGAGACGTATCGTCCGTCGCGGCGGATGACGTCTATTTCGGTGAAAGGCGTTCCTGTCTCAAGCCTCCGGAGGGAGGAGGCTATCGAGGCGGGATTGAAGAGGATTCCGAAGGGGTTCATAACGACAGGGAGGCCGGCTTCCCTGAGCAGGGAGCCGACCTCCGTCGTGAAACACGAACCCATGAGCATCATTTTTCCCATGGTCAATCTATTTGGATACTACTGTGATCGCGTTGGTATGGCCCCGGTATTCATTTGCGTAGAGGCACTCTATCTCAATCAGTCCGCTGTTGAAAGTACCTTCCTGCTGCACGTAGAAACTCTCCGAAACGGATATGTCCTCTTCGGGGAGCAACTCCCAATAGTAGTTGGTCTCGGAAGGCTTCACCTCGCGGTACCAGCCGTACCATGTGTAATAGGAACGCTCGTCGCAAGGATAGAAGCAGGCGGGACGCATGGCCCTCATCTGCACGAAACTGCGGTTTTCGGTATTGTGGATCGAATAAGTGACGACAATCTCGTCTCCCACATGGAGCGCTTCACCTTCAGCGACCGGCCTTCCGTCTGCATGCCTGTAGGTACGGGTCACCGAAAGCTCGTTGGCCGAAGCCTTGACGCGGTCGAGCCTGGTGGTGTATGTGTAATAGACCGCACCGAGCTTCAGGTCTTTGGCATTGGATGAGACCAGTGCATGGACCGCATCGGTCGTGGCCACGGTATTCTCCCAGGCCTGGTTGTGCTTCTGGAGCAGCAGCCACTGGGCGATGCCGTCCACCATCTTCTTCTCCCCCAGTTTGCCGAAGGTCTCGATGAGCTGGGAGTGCGCATAAATCTCGCTGTTCATCAGCCCGCGGAAAGGCATCACGGCATTGGGGAAGTAACATCCGACCGTAGGATTCTCCACCGCGTAGTCCTTGAGCGACTCGCGCAGCAGCTTAATCCTCTTGCCGAACTCCTTGTTGTCGTAGGGCGTGCCTGAAGCGCGGAGCATCAAGTTGCAGAGCTGGGCCTTTTCAAGGATGGAAATCCTCTGCCAGCCGTCCCCGGTCCCTTTGACGAACCTTTCATACACCTTTTGGGCCTGCTCTCCCATCGGCACGTCGTACCAGAGGCTGCGGACCGCGAATTCTCGTATCAGGGTGAAGGGACGGAATTCCTTGTAGCTGCCCTGCACCGCGATACGGTTTTCGACATAGGAGAGAGCGCGGCATATGACCTCCATTTCGTCATCTTCGGGAATGAACGCCCCGACAGAGCGCATCTGCCCGAGTTTCTCCAGGAAGTACAGGGTCAGCGTCGTATTGGATTCCATGCCCTGGAACCACTGGATGCCGCCGTCGCCGCTCTGGAAGGTCTTGAGCCTCGAGAAGGCCTGGGAACGGAAACTTTCGTAGAGGGAAGCGTCATCCTTCAGGACGTTGTTGCGCATCTGGTTGATGTAGAGCTGGTTGATCCAGGCTATCGCATTGTCGCTCTCCGGCTTGGAAGCCTTTGGCAGCGATTCCTTGACAGCATCGAGGGTGGAATATTCCGCATACTCAATCTTCGGGTTGGCGGCGCCGAACTTCTTGCGGAGTTCTTTCTCATAGTACTTGTGGTCATGTCTGCCGCCCATGACGAAGGAGGCCGCCTCGGTCAGGGTGATTTCGGCGGGCACCACCTGTATCTCATGCTGCTCCCCGTCGCTGGAACCGGGTGTCGCGAACCATATCCTGGCCGTGAGCCTGTCGGTGCCTGCGGGAGCGTTGACGGTCCAGGAGACCTCGTCCTGGGCTCCGGCCAGCAGGGCGCGTTTCTTGCTTTCGAGGCCCTTGAGCTTCAGTTTCTTCCCGTCAGCATCGAGCAGTTCGATGTATGCCGTGCCCCTGAGCTCCCTGCTGCTCAGGTTGACTATCTTGGCCTTGAGCACCAGGCGGTCGCCCTCGGTTACGAAGAGGGGCACGTTGGGCATGACCATCAGTTCCTTCTGCACGACGAACTCAGTCGAAGTCTCACCCACGAAGAGCCGCTTGTCGTGAGCCAGGATCCGCACCTTGAAGGTGGAGAGAAGGTCTCCGGTCGTGTACCTGATCTCGGTCTTCCCGCTGGGATCGGCCTGTATCTGGGGATAAAATGCAATCAGCTCGCTGAAATTGGTGCGTCCTTCGAATTCGGGGGTATCCTCCCCGCCTTCGCCTTCATCCGTGTCTGACATCACGGCTGAATCTTCCATTTCCGCCCTGATAGCTACGGCCTCCTCGACCATACCGGCGCCGGCACTCTTGGCCATCATCATGTTCATCTGATGGAAACGCCATTCGTTGAGCGAAGTCCGTATGTTGGGAGAACTGACCGAAGGGTATTCCTGCAGGGGATAGAACGAGAAGGAGTTGGGACGGTAACGGTCCGTGGTGACGTCGTAGATCGACACCATGAGTTCCGATCCGGCAGGGGCGCGGACGGTCATCGTCTCCTCGGTGCCGGGAGTCGTCTTGTCGCGGAACGTCTCCACGGCCACGTCGAGCCTCACGTCGCCGGGACGGGTGAACTGATAGGTGTAATCCAGTTCCTCGCCATGACGGAAGCCGAATACCGACATCTTGACGGCTGCCCTGTAACTGTCCTTATAGGGCAGGATGAACTTGCGCATCTCGTTCTGCAGATGCACTCCTTCGCGATAAAGCTGTTCGCCGTTGTCGAAGAGTTCCAGTTCGAGATAGAGGTCGTCTTCAGTGGTGCCGAGAACGAATTCGATGGCCCCTTCGGTCCTGACCGGGTAATAGAAATAGCGGGACTTGAAAGGAAGCTTACGGTCGTCTGTACTCAGGACGACGACCTTGAGGTCGGAAGCTATCTCCCTGCCGCGGAACTCGGTCCGGGCCCGGAGCGTATAGTCGCCGGAGGGAAGGGCTCCGAAATCGAAGGCTATGGGGCTGTTCGTGGTGAAGTTCCCGCGGGCGGCCTCTTTCCCTTCGGAGTCGGTCACGATGTATGTGCAGCCGGTGTCATAGGGGATTCCGTTGAGGGTAGTGCCCTGGACCGTCACAGCCTTGACGCGGTCCTTGTCGACAATCAGCCTGTCTTCGAAATGCTGGTTCTCCGGCAGGAGCAGATGCAGTTCTACCGGGATGTCTGCCACGGGGACGCTGATCGAGGTCTCGTGGGTCTCGCCCTGTGGATCGACAGCCCTGACCGATATGTCGTAAATCGAATGGAAGAGGGTGTCTTCGCAATCCTCGAACTCGGGACGCTCCGCCGGGAAGACGATATCGAAGCGGCCCGCCGCATCGGAGACCACGGTTCCCTCATTGAGCGTGACGCGGCCCATATAACGGCCATGGGGCCGGGAATAAGTGGTCCGGGTGATCCTGTACCATACCTCACCTCCGGCCACGGAGAACCCGGCATAGCTCTTGAGGAGACCCTCCTGCCTGACCACGTCTCCATAGCACAGGGGATCCTGGACGGGCTGCATGGTCACGGTGAAGGTAGGACGTTTGTACTCCTCCACCCTCACCCATGCGGATGTCATGTACTGTGCCTCGATGATATAGTTTCCGTTCTTGCTCCCTTCAGGAATGGTAAAGGCTCCTGCCGCCGATCCCATCTCGCTTGTGACAACTGTCACGGAATCGACAGGTTTCGACTCGCTCTGGTGGCGTATGGTGACCTTGACCTCCTTGCCGGCTGTCACGGTCCCGCTGGTCTCGCCCGCATCGAAGCATATGATCTTGAAATGTATGGTATCGGTCGGCCTGTAGAGGGCCCGGTCGGTGAACAGGTGTGCGTTTTCGTAACGGTGTTCAAAACGGCCGCGGGACTCGATGAAACGATAAGGCTCATATGCCGAAATCATCGGGGCGTAGATGTCGCCGCCGGACTCGATACGGACCATATAGTCGTTCTCCGTGTCGCCGACTGCCTTTCCGGCATCCACCGGCACGAATCCTTCACCGCGGAACCGGTCGCTCTTCCAGCTGCCTAGACGCAGTATGGACGATTTCACATCCTTGTAGAGATTCTTGTAGATGCTCACTTTCCCTTCGCCGTACGGGCGTCCGGTCTCCCAGTCGGCCGCATAGACCTCCATGTGCCCGTCGCGGATGCGGAGAGCTCCGGCGACATTGCTCACGAAGACCTGATCGGTATAGATTTCACCGCTCACGGCTTTCCCGTCGCGGCCGCGGACGGCCTCCATCCGGACGACATAGATGCCGGGAGTGGGAAACGCCACCGTGATATCCTTCTCCTCTCCGATGTTATAGCTGCACTTGAACCCCTCCACCTTCTGCGTCGAGACGAGGGTGGAATTCTTGATCAGCATTCCTTCGGAAGAGTCGCTGTATCCCTCCTGATAGAGCCTGTCGTCGAGGAGACGGTACACCCTGACCTCGGCCCCGCTGACATTCCTGGTGCGGAGAGTGTATTCCACTTTGTCGGAAGGGGCCATGGTGGAGTGGTGGCCTGACGAGATGGAATGGCTGTCCATATCGTCAATGAGGTTCTGTATATTTTTCCGGTAGTCGCCGACACGTTTGTGCTTGAGCAGGTCGGTTGCCTCTTTCCGTATCTTCAGATAATCCGCCCCCAGATCGACGCCGCTCCGGGAACGGCGGTCCACCTGCTCCTTGTGGTTGCGCAACTGTTTGTAAAGCAGCTTCATCACCCGGGGATGATCCTTGTACTTGTCGATGTAGCTTTCGAGGCTGTCGACCATGACGCGGCGCTCGAGGTTGCGGTAAGTGGAATAGTAGGCGTTCGCCTCCTTCCAGTTGTACTCACGCAATTCATCGTAGAGTTTCTCGGCCACGGCGAGATGTTCCAGCTCGTCCCCGGCCTTGATGGTTTTCTCCTCCAGCTCCCGCAGGATTCCTGCGGCGGTCTGCGGCTTGCCCGCCTTGTCCGCCTTCTCCACTTTGGACCAGAGGCGGGAATAATTGTTCTGCGAATACATGGTGGTAACAAATGCGGTCAGCAGGACGACCGCGCAAAGCAATCGTTTCATCACAAACTCGGTTTTGCCTCTTAAAGTTAACGAAAAATATACCAATTTTGCCTATCTTTGCTCGAATTAGTAAAAAATGAGATTCGAACTCCTCCAGAAAGACTCCGCCTCCGGTGCACGCCTTGGCCGGATTACGACTGACCACGGCACGATCGAAACTCCCATCTTCATGCCGGTGGGAACGGTCGGTTCGGTGAAGGGGGTTTATCACAGGGACCTGAAAGAGGACATACACGCCCAAATAATCCTGGGCAACACCTACCATCTCTATCTCAGGCCGGGTCTCGATATCCTGCGGATGGCCGGAGGACTTCACAGATTCACTTCGTGGGACCGCCCCATCCTGACGGACAGCGGAGGGTTCCAGGTCTTCTCACTCGCCCAGAGCAGGAAGATCACCGAGGAAGGCTGCATTTTCCAGTCGCATATAGACGGCTCGCGGCATATCTTCACTCCTGAGAACAATGTAGACACCCAGAGGGTCATCGGCGCCGACATCGTCATGGCCCTCGACGAATGCTGCCCGGGCGACGCCCCATACTCCTACGCGGCGAAATCACTGGGACTTACGCAGCGCTGGCTGGAGCGGTGCATAGGCCGCTTCGACTCGACGGAACCCCTCTACGGATACTCCCAGGCCTTCTTCCCGATAGTCCAGGGATGCGTTTATCCCGACCTTCGCCTCAAGGCCGCCGAGCATGCCCTCTCGTTCGACCGGGAAGGTTATGCGATCGGAGGTCTGGCCGTCGGCGAACCGACGGAAAAGATGTACGAGATGCTCGAACTGCTCAACCCTGTCCTGCCACAGGACAAACCGCGGTACCTGATGGGAGTCGGAACTCCCGCCAACCTGCTTGAGGGAATCGCAAGGGGCGTCGATATGTTCGACTGCGTCATGCCCACCCGTAACGGCCGCAACGCCATGCTGTTCACCAGCGAGGGGGTAATCCATATCAGGAACAGGAAATGGGATGACGATTTCTCCCCGATCGACCCGAATGGAACGTCTTTTGTGGACCGCTGCTACACCAAGGCATACCTGAGACACCTTTTCATCGCGGGTGAGATGCTGGCGGCGCAGATCGCAAGCCAGCACAACCTGGCCTTCTATCTCGATCTGGTCGCACAGGCACGCATGCACATCGCAGCCGGCGACTTCACCTCGTGGAAGGAAGCGACGATAAGGAAACTCGACACCAAGCTCTGACCCGATGAAGACCCCGAGCGTCAAGATCCTCGACCGTTACATCATACGGAAATTCCTCGGAACATTCCTGTTCACGATTCTCATCGCCATAGTCATAGTCGTGATATTCGACCTCAGCGAGAAAATCGACAAGTTCGTGGACAAGCAGGTTCCGGTCAAGGAGATTGTGTTCGAGTACTACGCCGGATTCATTCCATGGCTGGTCAACAGCTTCAGCCCGCTCTTCGTCTTCATATCGGCCATTTTCTTCACATCCAAGCTGGCCCAGAACAGCGAGATAGTGGCCATGCTCTCGGGCGGCATCAGTTTCCGCCGCCTCATGGCCCCGTATCTCTTCTCGGCTGGCGTCATCGCCCTGCTGTCGCTGGTCCTCGGCCTCTACATCATCCCCCCCGCCAACCAGCACCGGCTGGATTTCGAGAACAAATACATCAAGACCCAGCAGATCGCGGCAGACAACATGCGCAACATCCACTACCAGCTCTCTCCCGGTGAATTCGTGTATGTGGAGCAGTTCAGCCGCTGGGCCAACACGGCCTACCGCTTCACGCTGGAGCGCATGGAGAACAACAGGATCGTAACCAAGCTTTCTGCCGAATCGGCTGCCTGGGACTCCACCATGGGAGGATGGAAACTTAAGAACTATTTCGTACGCGACTTCTACGGAGAGTCTGAGGTCGTGAGCACGGGACGCGCGGCCGACACGGTCATCAGCCTGACCATCGACGACTTCTACAGGCGCAAGAACATAGTGGAATCCCTCTCGGAGAGGGATCTGAACGAACTGATCAAGACACAGAAGATGAGGGGCGACGCCATGGTGCAGCGCTCCCTTATCGAGAAGAACAACCGCATCGCGATGCCGTTCTCGGCATTCGTGCTGACCATAATGGCGGTCTCGCTCTCTTCGAGGAAGAAACGCGGAGGACTGGGTCTCAACATCGGCATAGGGCTCGCGCTGAGCTTCTCCTACATCCTCTTCATGCGTTTCAGCCAGATGTTCGTGCAGACAGGGATGATGCCGCCTGCCATAGCGCTGTGGATACCGAATATAGTCTATGCCATCATAGCGGGCATCCTCTACAAAATCGCTCCAAAATAAACAACCAATACCTATGAAATCCTCATCGAATATCAAGCTCCGGCTGATCTTGATGAACTTCCTGGAATTTGCCGTCTGGGGAGCCTATCTCACGTCTCTGGGACGCTATCTGGGCAACATCGGTCTCGGACCGCACATCAAATGGTTCTTTGCCATGCAGGGCATCGTCTCCCTGTTCATGCCGACCCTCATGGGCATCGTGGCCGACCGCAGGATCGAGGCCCAGAAGGTGCTCTCGCTCTGCCACGGCATCGCCGGCATTTTCATGCTGGCGGCCGGCCTGTACTGCATGAGCGCGGGGAGCGACGTACATTTCGGGCCGCTGTTCATACTCTACAGCATAAGCCTGGCCTTTTTCATGCCGACGATCGCCCTGGCCAATTCCGTGGCCTACAACGCGCTCCGTGAACAGCAGATGGACCCCGTCAAGGAATTCCCGCCCATCAGGGTGTTCGGCACCATCGGTTTCATCTGCAGCATGCTGCTGACCAACTTCCTCAAGTTCGACGGAGTCGCAATGCAGGACAGCTACACCCAGCTCATTTCTTCCGGCATCCTCTCCATAGTGCTGTGCGCCTATGCCCTGACGATGCCCAAGTGCCCGGTCAACCGCGTCAGCGGGAAGACGAATTTCGTGGACGCTTTCGGCCTGAAGGCTTTCACGCTCTTCAAGGACAGCCAGTTCGCCGTATTCTTCATCTTCTCGATGCTGCTGGGCGCCGCACTGCAGATCACCAACGGCTATGCCAATACCTTCCTCGGTTCATTCGCCGCAGATCCCGCACTGGCAGACACTTTCGCAGTAAAGAATTCCAACGCTCTGATAGCCATCTCGCAGGCTTCCGAGACCCTCTGCATCCTGCTCATTCCTTTCTTCATGAAGAGATTCGGCATCAAGAAGGTAATGCTCTTCGCCATGCTGGCATGGGTCTTCCGCTTCGGATTCTTCGGACTCGGCAACCCGGCAATGCCCGGCGTGCTCCTGTTCATTCTCAGCTGCATCGTTTATGGTATCGCTTTCGACTTCTTCAACATTTCCGGTTCGCTGTATGTCGAGCAGCGCACATCCCCTGACATCCGTTCCAGCGCACAGGGCCTGTTCATGATGATGACCAACGGCTTCGGCGCCACCATAGGCACCCTGGCCGCGGGCGCCGTGATCGATGCCTGCGACGTGTTCAACACACCCGCCAACTGGCCGAAAGCCTGGTACATATTCGCAGCCTACTCCCTCGTAGTCGCCATCCTCTTCGCCATCCTGTTCAAATACAAACACGAACCTGCGAAATAGAATCGGGAACAAACAAAAAGAAAGCCGGCTCCTGCGAGCCGGCTTTCTTTTTGCCGCTTCGGGGCGGGGCCCCGGTATTAGTTATTCCCGGATTTGCGGGGAGCAACCACTTTGCGGGCGGCGGGAGCCGCCTTCGTGACGTTCTCGTTCGCAGCCTTCGGGTTGTTCGCCTTGCGCGACTTGCCGTCTTCGGGGGAACCGGACTTCTTGCCGCCACGGCGGGTCGAGGTCTTCTTGACTTCCTTCTCGGGAGCGGCGACAGCGTCGGTGAAGTCTACCAGCTGGATGATCGCCATATCGGCGGCGTCACCCACGCGGAAACCGGTGCGTACGATGCGGGTATATCCGCCCGGACGGTCGGCGATCTTCGGCGCGATCACGCGGAAAAGCTCGCTCACAGCCTCTTTCTGCTTCAGATAGCTGAAAACGATACGGCGGGAATGCGTAGTATCTTCTTTCGATTTGGTGATCAGCGGTTCGACATACATGCGCAGTGCCTTTGCCTTGGCAACGGTGGTTTCAATCTGCTTGTTGAGAACAAGGGAGGAAGCCATGTTTGCCAGCATAGCCTTGCGATGACCACTCTGACGGCCCAAATGATTAATTGCCCTGTTGTGCCTCATAATCTTCTATATCTGTTTCGTTTTCTGTTTCAGTTTCAATTTCGCCTGCGGCTTCATCGTCCTTGGACTTCTTCGGTTTCGGCTCGATGCCGTACTTGGTGACGTCCATGCCGAAGCCCAGCTTCACCTTGTCGATGAGCATCTCGATCTCGTTCATGGACTTCTTGCCGAAGTTGCGGAACTTCATCAGTTCGCCCCTCTGGTGGGACACCAGGTCGGCGAAGGTGTCGATGTCGGCCGCCTTCAGGCAGTTGAGAGCCCTGACGGAGAGTTCCATGTCGGAAAGCTTGGTCAGCAGCAGATGACGCATGCGAAGAGCCTCTTCGTCCAGTTCCTTGCTGTCGACTTCCACCGGGGTCTCCGGGGTGATCTTCTCGTCGGAGAAGAGCATGAAGTGGTAGATAAGGATCTTGGCGGCTTCCTTGAGGGCCTCCTTCGGATGGATCGAACCGTCCGTGGTGATCTCGAGGTTGAGCTTCTCATAGTCGGTCTTCTGTTCGACACGCCAGGGTTCCACCGTGTACTTCACATTCTTGATCGGCGTGAAGATCGAGTCGATGGCGATGGTATCCACCGGAGCGAGCTCCACTTTGTTCTCGTCAGCCGGGACATATCCGCGGCCCTTGCCGATCTTCAGGTCGATCACCAGTTTCACGGTCGGCTCCATGGAGCAGATGTGAAGCTCGGGATTCAGCACCTTGAAGGAGGAAAGACTCCTGGAGATGTCTTCAGCGGTGAATTCCTCTTTTCCGCTGACGGTAATGGTCGCCGATTCGCCGTCCACATCGTCGATCATCCTCTTGAAGCGGACCTGCTTGAGGTTGAGTACGATGTCGATGACGCTCTCGATGACGCCGGGGATGGTGTCGAACTCATGCGCGACACCGTCGATGCGGATCGAGGTGATGGCGAAACCCTCCAGGGAAGAGAGCAGGATGCGGCGCAATGCATTGCCGATGGTAATTCCGTAACCCGGCTCGAGAGGCCGGAATTCGAAACGACCGAAGGAATCGGAAGCATCGAGCATGATCACCTTGTCCGGTTTCTGGAATGCTAAAATGGCCATTGCTTTCGGTTTTTACTTCGAGTACAACTCGACGATCAGCTGTTCATTGATGGTTTCGGGAATCTCGCTGCGCTCGGGGAGGTTGGCAAACTTGCCGACGCATTTGGCTGCGTCCCACTCGAGCCAGGGGTACTTGCCTGCAGAGGCATTGAGGCTGTCCTGGATCACTTCGAGGCTCTTCGAACGCTCGCGTACACCAACCAGGCTGCCGGGCTTGACGATGGTCGAGGGAATGCTGCAGACCGAACCGTCGACGGTGATGTGGCAGTGGGTTACGAGCTGACGCGCGGCGGCGCGGGAAGGAGCGATGCCGAGGCGGTACACCAGGTTGTCCAGACGGGATTCGAGGAGCATGAGCAGGTTCTCGCCGGTGCGGCCCTTCATGCGGTTCGCCTTGCCGTAGAGGTTGCGGAACTGGCGCTCGAGCACACCGTAGGTATATTTGACCTTCTGCTTCTCGGCCAGCTGGATGCCGTACTCGGAAGTCTTCTTGCGCTTCTTAGCAAGGCCGTGCTGTCCCGGAGGATAGTTCTTCTTTTCGAAATATTTGTCAGGGCCGTAGATCGGCTCGCCGAACTTGCGTGCAATCTTGGTTTTCGGACCAGTATATCTTGCCATAATCTCAATACTTTTTTAAAAGTTAGACTCTGCGACGGCCTTTCGGACGGCAACCATTGTGCGGAAGCGGAGTGACGTCGATGATCTCGGTCACCTCGATGCCGGCTCCGTGGAGAGTGCGGATGGCGGACTCACGACCTGCACCCGGGCCCTTGACATAAGCTTTGATCTTGCGCAGACCGAGGTCGTAAGCGACCTTCGCGCAATCCTGAGCGGCGACCTGGGCGGCATAGGGCGTGTTCTTCTTGGAACCGCGGAATCCCATCTTACCGGCGGACGACCAGCTGATTACCTGACCCGTGCTGTTGGTCAGAGTGACGATCACGTTGTTGAAAGTGGACGAAATATGGGCCTGACCATAAGCGTCAACCTTGACAACTCTTTTCTTGCTTGTTGTAGTTTTCTTTGCCATAATCTAAACCTTATTTCGTTGCTTTCTTCTTGTTGGCCACAGTCTTCTTGCGGCCCTTGCGGGTACGGGCGTTGTTCTTGGTGCTCTGACCGCGCACAGGAAGTCCCAGACGGTGACGGATACCACGGTAGCAACCGATATCCATCAGTCGTTTGATGTTTAACTGAGTGGCGGAACGGAGTTCGCCCTCGATCTTGAATTCGTTCGCAATCTTCGTACGGATTGCGGCAATCTGCTCGTCGTTCCAATCCTTAACCTTGATGTCAGGGTCGATCTCGAGAGTCTTCAGGATCCTCTCGGAGGAACTGCGGCCGATTCCGTAGATATAGGTCAACCCTATGACTCCACGTTTGTTGTTGGGTAAATCTACACCGGCTATACGTGCCATAATCTATTTTTTACTTTATTGTTTACAAATTAAAAAATTATCCCTGGCGCATCTTGAATTTAGGATTCTTTTTGCAGATGACATACAAGCGGCCTTTGCGCTTTACGATCTTGCAATCCTCACTACGCTTCTTGATGGATGTTTTTACTTTCATTGGAGTAAGTTTTATTTGTATCTGAAAGATATTCTTCCTTTTGTCAAATCATACGGGGACATTTCGACCCTCACTTTGTCTCCCGGCAGGATCCGGATGTAATGCATGCGCATCTTGCCCGAGATGTGGGCGATGATCACGTGGCCGTTGTCCAGCTCGACGCGGAACATCGCATTCGACAGGGCCTCGATAATGGTACCTTCTTTTTCTATCGCTGATTGTTTCGGCATATATGAAAATCGTATGGTTTAACAGTTTTCCTTTTCAATAAATTCGTAAGTCGTCAGAACTTCGGGTTCCCCGTGGCGGACTACCACCGTCTTCTCGAAATGGGCGGAAGGAGCACCGTCGGCTGTATGGACGGCCCATCCGTTTTCATCGAGGTAAACCTCCTTGCGGCCGGCGTTGATCATCGGTTCGATGCAGATCACCATGCCTTCGCGAAGCTTGACCCCGTGGCCGCGCCGTCCGTAGTTGGGGACTTCCGGGCTCTCGTGCATCTCGCGACCGAGTCCGTGTCCGACCATCTCCCTGACGACGGAGAAGCCGAGGTTTTCGCAATAGGTCTGGACCGCTTCGCCGATGTCGCCCGTGCGGTTTCCCGCGACAGCCTGCCTGATGCCGAGTTCAAGCGCCTGCTTGGTGGCATCGAGCAGCTGCTGTACACGCGGGGCCACCTTCCCGACCGGGAAAGTATAGGCCGAGTCACCGTAGAAGCCCCTATAGATCGTGCCGCAGTCGACCGAGACGATGTCGCCTTCCTTGAGCTTGTAGCCCGAAGGGAAGCCGTGCACCACCACGTCATTGACGGACATGCACAAAGTGCCGGGGAAACCCTCGTATCCGAGGAAACCGGGGACTGCGCCGAGGCTGCGGATATACTTCTCAGCGATCACGTCGAGTTCCTTGGTCGTAATGCCGGGCTCGATGTGACGGCCGACCTCTGCCAGTGTCTTCGACACCATCAGGGCGTTTTCCCTCAGCACACCGATCTCTTCTTCGGATTTGAGTTTGATCATACCAGTGAATCTATCAAAATCTCATACACTCTTACATACCTGAACGGCCCTTGAGACGTCCTGTCTTCATGAGACCGTCGTAGTGACGCATGAGCAAGTGGCTCTCGATCTGCTGGAGGGTATCCAGGATGACGCCCACGAGGATCAGCAGCGAGGTGCCGCCGTAGAAGGGGGCGAACTGGGAGTTGACGCCGAGCATCCTCGCGAATGCGGGAAGGATGGCGACGAGTGCCAGCAGGATGGAACCGGGAAGCGTAATGCGCGACATCACGGCGTCGATATATTCGGCAGTCTTCTTGCCGGGCTTGCAACCCGGGATGAAACCGCCGTTCTTCTTCATCTCTTCGGCCATGTTGGTCGGGTTCACGGTAATAGCGGTGTAGAAATACGTGAACAGGATGACCATGATGGCGTAGACGAAGTTATACCAGAAACCGTTGGTGTTGCCCATGACTGCAGCGAGGCCTTTGGTAGCCGTGAAGCTCTGGAATATGAGCGGGAAGAGCATCAGCGCCTGCGCGAAGATGATCGGCATGACACCAGCCGCATTGATCTTCAGCGGAATGTACTGACGGACACCGCCATACTGCTTGTTGCCCACGATACGTTTTGCATACTGCACGGGGATCTTCCGGACCGCCTGGACGAGGGCGATGGTACCGACGAATACGAGGAAGAGCACTACCAGTTCGATGACGAGCACGAGCATGCCGCCAAGGCTGGTGGTCCATTTCTCGGATATCTCGATCCAAAGCGCCTGGGGAAGGCGGGCGATGATACCGACCATGATGATCAGGGAAATACCATTACCAATGCCGCGGTCTGTAATTCTTTCACCCAACCACATGACGAACATGGTACCGCCGATCAGGATCAGGGTGGCGAAGACACCGTACCACCAGCCGTTCATCGTGGTGACGAACGCCTCGGGGGGAAGGGTCGAACGAAGGCTCGCGACATAGGCAGGGCCCTGGATCGCCAGGATCAGGATCGTGAGGTAGCGGGTATATTGATTCATCTTGCGACGTCCGCTCTCGCCCTCGCGCTGGAGGCGCTGGAATGAGGGAAGGAAGACGCCGAGAAGCTGGATCACGATGGAAGCGGAGATGTAGGGCATGACGCCCAAGGCGAAGATGGACGCGTTACCGAATGCGCCGCCCGAGAACATGTTCAACAGACCGACGAGTCCTTCGGAAGTCTTCTGCTGCAACGCCGCGATCTGCGTGGCGTCGATACCGGGGATCACGATGTAGCTGCCGAGACGGTAGACCACGATCAGTCCGAAGGTATAGAGAAGCCTCTTCCGGAGATCTTCGATCTTGAAGATGTTCGCTATCGTTTGAAAAAATCTCTTCATAGGGCTTAGAGTTTGGTAACGGTACCGCCTTTCTCTTCGATCTTCTTGATTGCTGTAGCGGAGAAAGCGTCGGCGGTGACATCGAGCTTGGCGGTCAGTTCCCCGTTGCCGAGGATCTTCACGAGATCGTCCTTCGATGCGAAGCCTGCGCTCCTCAACACGTCAACGTCGATTGCAGTGAGATTGTAGCGCTCGCTGATGGTCTGCAGTGCGGAGAGGTTGACGGCTTTGTATTCAACTCTGTTGTGATTCTTGAAACCGAATTTGGGAAGACGGCGCTGGATAGGCATCTGACCGCCTTCAAAACCGATCTTGCGGGCATAACCGGAACGGGATTTCGCACCGTTGCTGCCGCGACCGGCGGTCTTGCCAAGGCCCGAACCGGGACCGCGGCCGACACGTTTCTCTGATTTCACGGAACCTTTTGCAGGTGTAAGGTTATTGAGTTTCATCTGATATTCCTCCTATTCGTTGACGGGTTCGACGGTTACCAGATGGGCGACCCTTTCGATCATCCCTTCGGTGACGGGGGTAAGTTCCACGACTACGCTCTGGTGCATCCTGTGGATGCCGAGCGAAGTGAGGTTGGCAATCTGACGCTTGGTGGCGCCGCTCTTGCTCTTGATCTGGGTAAGTTTCACTTTTGCCATTTCGTTTCCCTCCTTAACCGTTAAATACTCTGTTCATGGGAATGCCGCGCAGGCCGGCCACCGTATAAGCATCGCGCATCTCGGTGAGGGCGGCGACGGTAGCTTTCACGAGGTTGTGGGGGTTCGAGCTGCCCTTGCTCTTTGCGAGGACGTCGTGGACACCCACCGACTCGAAGACGGCACGCATAGCACCACCGGCCTTCACACCGGTACCGGGGGCTGCGGGTTTCATGAATACACGGGCGCCGCCGAATTTGGCTGCCTGCTCGTGGGGAATCGTCTGCTTGCTCAGAGGAATGCGGACGAGGTTCTTCTTCGCATCTTCAATACCCTTGGAGATTGCGGTAGTGACTTCGTTGGCCTTTCCAAGACCGTAGCCGACGACACCGTTTTCGTCGCCGACGACCACGATGGCAGCAAAGCTGAAGTGACGGCCACCTTTCGTGACTTTGGTGACTCGCTGGACGGCCACGAGGCGGTCCTTGAGCTCCAGGTCCGTAGTCTTTACTTTCTTAACATTGATATCTGCCATAGCTCTTAGAATTTAAGGCCACCCTCACGGGCAGCGTCTGCCAAACTTTTAACTCTTCCGTGATAGAGATAACCTCCGCGGTCGAATGCGACGGTCTCGATGCCCTTCTCTTTGGCACGCTCGGCGATGGCCTTGCCGACGATGGCAGCGGCCTCGATGCCGGTCTTGCCCTTGCAGGACTCGGCGAGAGCCTTGTCGTTGGAAGCGGCGGAAACCAGGGTCACGCCCTTGGTGTCGTCCACGACCTGGACGTAGATCTGTTTATTACTCCTGAAAACCACCATGCGGGGCCTTTCGGCGGTGCCGTTGACAACCTTGCGGATGCGGAGGTGGATTCTCTCTCTTCTTTCTGTTTTAGTCAATGCCATAACTTGATCTCCTATTATTTAGCAGAAGCACTCTTGCCGGCCTTGCGGCGGAGCTGTTCGCCGACGAACTTGATACCCTTGCCCTTATACGGCTCAGGCTTGCGGAACGAGCGGACCTTGGCAGCAACCATACCGAGCAGCTGCTTGTCTGCGCTCTTGAGAACCAAAACCGGGTTCTGGCCCTTCTTCACGGGCTCGGCCTCGGCTTTGACTTCGTCGGGAAGGCAGAACTGGATGTCGTGCGAGTAACCGAGGCTGAAGACCACGATCTGGCCTTTCACTTCCACGCGGTAACCGACACCGACCAATTCCTGCTTGACAGTATAACCTTCGGAGACACCCACGACCATGTTGTGGATAAGGGCGCGGTAGAGACCGTGCATCGAGCGGTGGCGAGGTTGATCTGTCGGGCGCTTCACTGTAATGACACCCCCGTCTGCGGAGATTTCGATGTCCGGATCAATCTTCTGGGACAGTTCTCCGAGCGGGCCTTTCACCTTTACGACGTGGTCGTCGCCCACAGTGACGGCGACACCCGAGGGAAGGTTTACAGGTAATTTACCGATTCTTGACATTATTCTTGAATTTTGATAGTTGACAATTAGTACACGTAACAAATTACTTCACCGCCGACATTGAGGTCCTTGGCCTCTTTGTCCGTGATAATACCCTTGGAGGTGGAGAGGATGGCGATACCCAGTCCGTTCAGTACGCGGGGCATGTTCTCGACGTCAGTGTAGGTACGGAGACCCGGGGAGCTGACGCGGATGAGCTTCTTGACAGCCGCTTTCTTGGTTTCCGGATGGTACTTGAGAGCCATCTTGATAGTGTTGCAGGGCTTGCCCTCAACAACCTTGTAGGCGAGGATATACCCTTTCTCGTGGAGAATCCGGGTAATCTCGACCTTCATCTTCGATGCCGGCACCTCTACGGTCTTGTGACCTGCGAGATAGGCATTGCGAACTCTGGTCAGATAATCTGCAATTGGATCAGTCATTGTTTTTTGTTTTTGTGAATCCCGGCGTCACTCGGAAAAAGCCTTGGCGCGACGCCCGATATCCAATGTGTTATTATTAATTAATTGAGTGAATTTCCTACCAGCTTGCCTTCTTGACGCCCGGGATCAGGCCCTTGGAAGCCATCTCGCGGAACTGAATACGGCTGATACCGAAAAAGCGCATGTAACCCTTCGGACGGCCCGTGATCGAGCAGCGGTTGTGCTTGCGGCACGGGGAGCTGTTCTTCGGGAGCTTGTCGAGAGCGGCCCAGTCGCCGGCTTCCTTCAAGGCCTTGCGTTTCTCAGCATACTTGGCACACATCTTCGCACGCTTAACTTCACGTGCCTTCATTGATTCTTTTGCCATACCTCTTAGTTATTGTGTTTGATGTTCTTGAAAGGTATACCGAATTCACGGAGAAGCGCGAACGCCTCCTCGTCCTTGGTGGCGGTAGTTACGAAGGTGATCTCCATACCCATCACTTTCGTGATCTTGTCGATGTCGATCTCCGGGAAGATGATCTGCTCCTTCACGCCCATGGTATAGTTGCCGCGGCCGTCGAAATTCTCGGAGACACCCTTGAAGTCGCGGATGCGGGGAAGGGAGACTGCGATCAGACGCTCGAGGAACTCGTACATGCGGATGCCGCGGAGCGTGACCTTCACGCCGATGGGCATGCCCTTGCGGAGCTTGAAGTTGGAAATGTCCTTGCGGGAAACAGTCTGGACAGCTTTCTGTCCGGTGATGGTGGTGAGCTCCTGCTGGGCGACCTCGACCAGTTTCTTGTCCTGGGTGGCGCTGCCGATGCCCTGGTTGACGGTGATCTTGGTGAGCTTGGGAACCTGCATCACGGTGGAGTACTTGAACTCCTTCATCAACTTGTCAACGATCTCTTCCTTGTACTTCTTCTGAAGGGAAGGGACGTACCCGATCTGGGCCATGCTGGGACCCTGCGGTACTGCTGCTTCTTTATTCTTCTTTGCCATTACTTGATCTCCTCACCAGATTTTTTAGCATAACGGACGAGTTTGCCCTTGCTGCCGATACGGCGTCCGATCTTGGTAGGGCCGCCCTTGACGGGGTCGACTACCTGAAGATTCGAGATGTGTACGCCGGCTTCCTGCTTGACAATGCCGCCCTGCGGATTCTTGGAATTGGGTTTGGTATGCTTGCTGACCATGTTGACTCCCTCAACGATGGCGCGGCTCTTCTCAGTATTCACAGCCAGGACCTTACCGGTTTTGCCCTTGTCGTTGCCTGCGTTTACATATACCATGTCGCCTTTCTTGATGTGCAATTTTGCCATTGTTCTGTCTCCTTATAACACCTCAGGGGCGAGTGAAACGATCTTCATATAATTTTCACGCAGCTCGCGGGCCACGGGACCGAAAATACGGGTTCCAACCACCTCGTCCTGCTTGGTCAGCAGCACGCAGGCGTTGTCGTCGAAACGGATGTAGGAACCGTCGGGACGGCGGATCTCCTTCTTGGTGCGGACGACGACGGCATTGGAAACGGAGCCCTTCTTGGCGTTGCCGCCCGGAATGGCGCTCTTGACGGCGACAACGATCTTGTCACCTACGGTAGCATAACGATGGCGGGTACCGCCAAGGACGCGGATGCAGAGAACCTCTTTCGCACCCGAGTTGTCAGCCACCAACAAACGTGATTCTTGCTGTATCATTTTACTTGACTTTTTCTACGATTTCTACTAATCTCCAGCGTTTGGTCTTGCTCAGGGGACGGGTCTCCATGATACGGACCTTGTCGCCTTCGCTGCACTCGTTCTTGTCATCCTGGGCGACGAACTTCGTGGTCTTGTTCACGAACTTGCCGTACACGGGATGCATCTCCTTGGTTTTCACAGCAACTACAATAGATTTATCCATCTTGTTGCTGACCACGATGCCGATTCTTTCTTTACGAAGATTTCTTTCCATGGGACATTTCTATTTAGTTCTGTTTTTCTTTTTCAGCCAGCACGGTCATCATCCGGGCAATGTCGGCTTTGGCCTTCTTGATAACCGAAGTGTCTTCCAGGGGAGAGATCACGTGGTTCATCTTCATTTTGTTGAGATTCTGCCTCTCAACTTCGAGACGCTCGCGGAGGTCTTTGACCGCCATCTCTTCGATTTCTTTTCTTTTCATTGTCTTCTCTCCTCAAGATTATTCAACATAGTCCCTGCGGACGACGAACTTGGTGGTGACGGGAAGCTTCTGGGCGCCGAGGCGGAGCGCCTCCTTGGCGATCTCCATCGGAACACCTTCGGCCTCGATGATCATGCGACCCGGGGTGATGGGGGCAACGAAGCCCTCGGGGTTACCCTTACCTTTACCCATACGGACCTCAGCAGGTTTCTTGGTATAGGGCTTGTCAGGGAATACGCGGATCCAGATCTTACCTTCACGTTTCATGTAACGGACGACAGCCTGACGGGCAGCTTCAATCTGCTGACCGGTGAGCCAGCAGCTCTCCATGGTCTTGATTCCGAAAGATCCGAAGGCCAACTGGCTGCCCCTCTGGGCGAGACCCTTCATACGGCCTTTCTGCTGTCTTCTGAACTTGGTTTTCTTAGGTTGTAACATAGCCTTTATTACTTAAAAATTTCTTAAACTTCTAGCCTTCAGGGTTTTAGCCTATTCCAGGCATAAAACACAGGGTTGCAAAGGTAAGCAAAAAAATCAAATACCAAAAACTTTTGTCAAATTTTCGACAAAAATTTTTGGTACTTAACTTCCTGAGAAAGCAGGATGTTACGGAAATCTAAAACTTGCTTTTCACTTGCATTTTCGACCGGACGTCCTTTGCTTCGCCGAACCCCTTTCCGCTACCCGGCAAGGAAGCAGATGCGATGGCTTTCCAGGGAGTCGTAGAGGGTGACGGCAGGCTGCCGGTCGGGAGTGGCTACGGAATCGATGAAATCCCCCACGATAAGAAGGTCGGCATTCGCATGATATGGCAGGGCCGCTTCACCTGAGAAGTCAAAGGACCGGATAAGAGATCCTGAACGGTCACGCACTTCGATGACCTGCCCGGCGACGGATATTTCGCCTCTGGTCCCGCTGATGACTGTCTCGCGGCCTTCGCGCCGGGTGAGCGCGTTCATTTCGATGGTGAGCAGGATGCCGTCCGCCGCGGTGAGCGTCACAACCTGGCGGTCGGCCACATCGTTGTCGCAGCGGAAGGCACAGCGGCCGAAACGGCCTGTCCTCATCTCATCTTCCAGCACCTCCTGCAGCGTTTTTCCATCCGGAACGGGGAAATTGCGGGTCCACACTCCCCGGCGAAGGTACATATCCACGGCAGAGTAGGAGCAGTCCTGTTCCACGGGACAGGTTATGCAACGGTCGGTACTGCCTTCCGGGCTGTTCTCCGGCCTGTACCAGGCCAGGCTCCCGGCAGACTGGACCCGTTCGATCTTGGCGCCGGTAACCCACAGGAGCATATCCACATCGTGGCAGCATTTCGACACGAACGACGGAGCGGAAAGATCAGCCCGGTTCCAATATCCCCGGACAAACGTATGCAGCATCCGGTCAATCCCCACATATTCCTGATGCGATACGCCGGTGACCCGGCCGATGGTACCGCTTTCCAGCAGTTCCTTCACTTTCCGGTAGAGAGACATGAAACGGAGCACATAGCAGACACCCACCTTGACGCCTTTCCGACGGGCCGCACCGGCTATCTCCAGGCATTGCTCATACGACTGCGCCACAGGCTTTTCCAGAAGGATGTCCCACCCGCGCTCAATGGCTTTAAGTGCCTGGGCGTGATGATAACGGTCCGGGGAGCCGATGATCACACCGTCACAAGGTTCCCGGAACCGTTCGAAAAACAGGTCGGATGAGGCGAAACAACGCTCTTCGGACAAGGCGAACTGTTTCCGGCAGGCTTCCCGGCGCACCGGATCTGGTTCCACCACGGCCGCCAGTTCCACAACATCGGGATGCAGGGAGAAGTAGTGCAGATACTTCCCCGTACGGTTCCCCACCCCGATGACTGCCAGTTTTACGCCCACTGTTATTTCGCGGTCTCAGCCGCCTTCTCTACCGCCCGCCAGACGCGGAGGAAGTTGCCTCCCCAGAAGAGTTCGAGTTCCCGGTCGGTCCAGCCGCGGCGCATCAGTTCGACGGTGATGTATTTCATCCTGGATGCGTCTTCCAGCTCCTTCATTCCGCCGCCGCCGTCGAAGTCGGTGCCGATCCCGACATATTCCACTCCGACCAGATTGCGGATATACTCCACATGGTCGCAGAAGACTCCGATGTCCACCTGGGGACTGGGCAGCCAGGAGAGGGCCCAGCGGCCCGTGGTCACCTGGATCACGCCGCCCTTCGCGGCGATGGCCCTGATCTCATCGTCCGTGAGGTTGCGCGGATGGTCCTTGATGGCGTAGACGCAGGAGTGGGAGCATATCACGGGAGCCTTGCTAAGCTCGAGGCAGTCGTACAGGGTTGATGTGGAGGCATGCGAGCAGTCCACGATGATGCCCAGGCGGTTCATCTCCTTCACCAGGTCCTTCCCGAAAGGAGAGAGTCCGCCCCAGGTGTTCTGCGGGTAGCGGGAAGCGTCGCAGATGTCGTTGTCGTAGTTGTGCGAGAGGGTGATGATGCGGGTGCCGAGGTCATAGAAATCCTTCACCCTGCCCAGGTCGCGGCCTATGGGATAACCGTTCTCGATACCCATCACCAGGCTCAGCCTGTGGCGTTTCTTGTTCTTGACGACATCTTCGGGCCCGAGCGCGATCCTGGCCTCACGCGGACGCGCCTCGATATAGGCGCGAATGGCTTCCATCCTGCCGCGTGTCCAGAGATAAGCCGAATCCCGCGAAGCGTCTTCGAGCGGTCCCTGGTCGACGAAAACCGGATAGAAACAGCAGTCGATCCTTCCTTCGCGAAGTTTTGCGAAATCCGCCTGGACCTTCGCGAGGTCAACCGAATCCCCCGTCAGCGCCAGCGCGGTGTCGGTATGAGTGTCTATGGAGACTATCTTGTCGTGAAGCTTTTCAGCCCTGCGGAGAAGCATCGCATCTTCATCCTGCTGGGCGGTGAATCCGAGCGCCGTGAGAAGCAGCAGCGCCGGAAGGAGATTCAAACAGCGTTTCATTGTTTTGCTTTTGCTTTGGAAGACCCCCACCAGCCGAGTCTTATCGCCAGGAAGAGAATCAGCAGCGAGAGCACGAGGCATCCCAGCATGAGCCAGAGGCCCTGGCCGGCCGAGAAGAGTATGGGAACGAATGTAATGAGCAATATCTCTATCGGCGCGCAGGGCAGATATGCAAGTGCATAATCGTCCATGGCCTTGCTCTGCATCTTGGGATCCACAATCCGCAGGAGTGCGATGCCCATGGCCATGGTACCGGTCCACCAGCCCCATGCGAAGATGGATTTCTCGAACCAGTCCTTGTGGTTGAGATGACGGCCGAAATAGAATACGGTGAAAACCGTAAGGGCGATACCGACCACGGTCAGGACTATGAGCGGCCAGGCGTACTTGACCACGACGCTGAGTTTGATCGACGCCACGCCGCAGGCCACAAGCAGGTCAGTGGCAGAACTGCTGATGCTGCCCGTAGTCTTCGGGTCAATGTATCCGGACGCGCCGGCCTTGTTGAAGCAGAGCTTGATGAGCATTCCCACCACGAAAGCGCAACTGAATACCGGAAGCTCCAGGACCGGCCAGAGCATCTTCACCCCCTTGCTCATCATGTAGCCGCCGAAGGCTGCGAGAACCACTATCGCAAGATGGAACACATGTGAATCTATCGATATGGGAGAGGTGGTGCCGATAGCGGTGGGTTCGCGCTTCTCTTCGGGAAGCAGGCCGCTCCGGTATTCGTCGGGCAGGTCGTTGAAATCGGTGATGTAGGACGTCTGCCTCTTTTTGGTGGCCATCTTGATGAAGAGCAGGCCGCCCAGGATGGCGACGATAACGCCGATAGTGGCGGTTGTCATTCCAAGGCTCGTGGCCTCGTCCCATCCGAGTCCGTCGAAGGCGGAGCCGATCGCCGCGGCGGTGCCGTGGCCGCCATAGAAGCCGGTCGGCAGCATCACGCCGAAAGCCGGATGGAGCTCGGGCCATATCATATTGAGGACCAGCAGGCCGAAGAGTCCCATAAGCGCCCACTGGAACAGCATTCCGAACTGGGAGAACGCCCACATCGGACCCACCCTGCGGGCCACTTCCTTCACTTTGAAACTCGGGGAAGAGAGGGGCAGGGCGCCGAAGACCACCGCGATCAGGATGGCCGCGTATGTACTGATGTTGCCCGAAAGCGGCAGCCAGTCCAGGCCGCCCGGACCGAAGGCCAGGCCGAGTATGCCGGCAAGCAGGCTCGGCGGTATGAAAAGTTTCTGTATGATCCTGATCTTGACCCTAAGGAACTTTCCTATGAGAAGCAGGCCGCAGATGATGCCCATGTCGGTGAAGAACACCCACGGCGTGAAATTTGCAAGGTCGAACATCGGCAGTTAGGTTTTATCTTGTAAAATTAACTATTTTTTCAGAAAGAATCCTACCTTTGCCCTGCGAAAAAAATGAAAAAGACCTCCCTGCTCCTGCTTGCCGTCTCGCTTGCGGCATTGCTGATTCCTGAAGCCCACGCCCAGACGAGACGCGAGCTGAAGGTGATGGAGTATTATGTCTACAAGGGGGACACCATCTATGTCGACGAACTTCCCCCGGCCGTGATCCACCCGCGCCAGACCATGAGCAAGCGTGAATGGAGGCAGTATTACAAACGGGTCCACAACTTCAGCAAGTCATATCCCTATGCAGTCCTGGTCGCCAGGGTCATCAAGGAGACCGACAGTATCTTCGTGGCCGACCACTACACGAAACGGCAGGAGGAGAAATACCTCAACAAGATGAAGGAGGACCTGCTCAAGGATTTCGACCCGATCTTCCGCAAACTCACGCTGAGACAGGGCCTTATGATGATACGGCTTATCGACCGGGAATGCGGCCAGACACCGTATTATATCCTGAAACACTATCTGGGCGGCACGACCGCAGGATTCTGGCAGGGCGTTGCCAAGGTTTTCAAGGGCAACCTGAAGCAGCCCTACGACAAATTCGGGGAGGACAAGGACCTGGAAGAACTGGTCGGATACTGGCAACGGGGCGAGTTCGACGACCTGTACTGGATGATATTCGGGCAACCGCGCCCGGCCACACCTTTCCCCAAGCGGTTCGCTGACTACAAAATCTGACCTGAAGCCGGTCAAAGCGCCGCCAGGACGAGTATCTGCGCCGACACGACGCGGAGGAACATCGTCAACGGATATACCGTGGAATAGCTGACCGCAGGAATGTCATTCGGCGAATTGCTCGTCACGAACGACAGGGCGATGGGATTCGTCATACTTCCGGCAAGGGTTCCCATCAGGGCGAAATAATTGAGCTTGAAGACCCAGCGTCCGACAATTCCCATGATGAGGATGGGAATGACGGTTATCAGGAAACCATATCCCACCCACACATAGCCGCCGCCCTGCAGCGTGCTGATGAATTCCGGTCCTGCCGAAAGCCCAACCGCCGCGAGGAAGAGCGAGATGCCTATCTCGCGCAGCATGAGACTTGCACTGATCGTAGTGTAGGTGACCAGATGGAACCGCGCTCCGAAGCGGCTCAGCAGGATAGCCACGATGAGCGGGCCGCCTGCGAGGCCGAGTTTGACCGGCAGGGGGATGCCGCTGATATGGAAAGGGATCATGCCCACCACCACACCGAGCAGTATGCCGACGAACATCGGAATGATATTGGGTTCGAGAAGCCTCTTGGATGAATTGCCGAGCAGCCCGGAAACCTCCTGGATGGAATTCTCCGAACCGACCACGGTGAGACGGTCGCCGAGCAGGAGTTCGAGAGACGGCGAAGCGATCAGGTCGACGCCAGAACGGTTGACCCTGGTGACATTCACCTTATAATTGTTGCGGAGCTGGAGCGATCCGAGCTGTTTGCCGTTTATGCTGCTGCGGGTGACAAGGATGCGCCGCGAGACCAGCTCGGTGTTCCTGCTCTGTCTGTCCCATTCCTCCTGGGGCATGTCGATCTGGCGGCCGAGGAAAGCAACGACAGCTTCCGTATCGCGCGAATCCGAAACGAAAAAGACCTTGTCGTTCAGGCCCACGACCGTCTGCGCGTCGGCCACTATGGGTTCGCCCCCCTCCTTGAGCACGCGTGATATGACGAACGGACGGTTCATCAGGCGGGCCAGTTCATGGACTCTCCTTCCGTCGACCTGCGGATTGGTGATGACGACGGTCGTGCGGTCGGGGTCGTGCGTCTCTATGACATGTTCTTTGTGCAGCCTCTCATCCTCCTTCACGGGATCGACCCTGAAAATCCTTCTCAACAGAATCAGGGACAGGATGAGTCCTATGACGCCGAGGGGATATGCCACGGCGTAGCCGAGTGCGATGGACGGCTCATTGCTCCCCATGGTATCGAGATAGGTCTGCTGGGCGGAACCGAGGGCGGGGGTGTTGGTCACGGCGCCCGACATGACACCTGTCATGGTGATCAGGCTGGTGCCGCTCAGGGCGGCGACAAGGCAGGTGACAAGGATGCCGGCAAGTATGACGCCCAGGGAGAGCATATTGAGTTTCAATCCGTTCTGCTTGAGAGAAGAGAAAAAACCGGGGCCTACCTGCATACCCACGGAATATATGAAGAGGATCAGGCCGAACTCCTTGACGAAACCCAGGACCTTCGGATCGATGCCCATCTTGAAATGGCCGAGGGCGATTCCCACGAAGAGTATCCATGTGACTCCGAGCGTAATGCCTCCGATTTTCACCTTGCCGAGCAGAGTGCCGAGAGCAATCGTAACCGCAAGTATGAATATGATGTGGGCAGTACTGCTGCCGAAAAGCAATTCTGTAAACATACCGGAAAGTATTCGGACTTTTCCGCAAAGTTAGTTTTTTTGTGTCCAACCGGAGAATCTTTTTTCTATCTTTACAACTGTAAAGGCGAACCCTTCATGAAAAGGATGAACAACAACTGGTGGTGGCTCTTGCAACTCTCATAGTCGCAAGGGTACAGCCGTGTATATAATAAGGCCTGTCGAACTTGCGACAGGCCTTTTTTGTTGACCGGAAAATTATCAATCAATTAATACCACAAGATCATGAAACAGAAGAAATTCCTGCTCCCGGAGAGCGAAATCCCGACCGCATGGTTCAACATCCAGGCCATTATGCCGAACAAGCCGATGCCCATCCTCAATCCGGCGACGAAACAGCCGCTGAGTGCACAGGACCTCTATCCGATCTTCTGCAAGGCGTGCGCCGACCAGGAACTCAACACAACTGACGAATGGATTCCGATTCCCGAGCCGGTAAGGGAGCAGTATTCTTCCTACCGCTGCACTCCGCTGGTCAGGGCATACGAACTGGAGAAAGCTATAGGCACTCCCGCCCACATCTATTTCAAGAACGAGAGCGTCAGCCCTGCCGGAAGCCACAAACTCAATTCCGCACTGGCCCAGGCATACTACGCCAAAGAGCAGGGAATCACCAACATAACCACTGAGACCGGGGCCGGACAGTGGGGAGGCGCCCTATCCTACGCCGCCAAGAAATTCGGGTTGGAACTCGCCGTCTACATGGTCAAGCTGAGCTACGAACAGAAGCCCTACCGCCGCTCTATCATGCAGACTTTCGGCGCTGCCATCACCCCGTCCCCCTCGATGTCTACCCGTGCCGGCAAGGACATCCTCACCATCAACCCCAATGACCGCGGTTCGCTGGGCTGCGCCATCTCGGAGGCGATAGAACTTGCCGTGACCACGCCCAACTGCAAATACACCCTGGGGTCGGTGCTCAACCATGTATGCCTGCACCAGTCCATCATCGGCCTCGAGGCCGAGAAACAGATGGAAATGGCCGGAGAGTATCCCGACATCGTCATCGCTTGCTTCGGCGGCGGCTCCAACTTCTCCGGAATCGCCTACCCCTTCATGAGACACAACATCCAGGAAGGAAAAACCACCCGTTTCATTGCGGCGGAACCGTCTTCCTGCCCGAAACTCACCCGCGGCAAATTCGAATACGACTTCGGCGACGAGGCCGGTCTCACCCCGCTGCTGCCCATGTTCACCCTCGGCCACGGCTTCAAGCCCGCCAGCATCCATGCAGGCGGCCTCCGCTACCACGGCGCAGGCGTGATCATGTCACAGCTCATGCGCGACGGTTTCATGGAAGCCGTGGACATCGACCAGCTGGATTCCTTCAACGCGGGCATCCTGTTCGCACGCACGGAAGGCATCATCCCCGCCCCCGAATCATGCCACGCCATCGCCGCCACCATCCAGGAGGCCGCAAAATGCAAGGAGACCGGCGAGGCGAAGACCATCCTCTTCAACCTCTCCGGCCACGGATTCGTAGACATGGGTGCCTACGACCAGTTCTTCTCAGGCGAAATGCAGAACTACCAGCTCTCCGACGAAGAGCTGGCCAAATATCTGAAGCCTGTCGATGAGATGAACTCCCTTATTCGATAACCAGCACGAAGCCTCCTCCCGGTGCCAGGTGCACCGGGAAAGGCTTCCTGGAAATCACCTCTACTTTTTCGCACTTGTAGTCGGAGGCGTTGCGGGTGGCATTGACACCGTCGCGGTACAGGGTCGCTTCGCGCTCGCCCTTCACCAGATTGCTCAGGTCGAGCGAAAGGTCGCGTGCCTCCCAGTTCGTGAGGCCGCCCACATACCAGCGGTCGCCGCTGCGTCGCGCGGTCACGATGAACTTGCCGATCGCACCCTGAAGGATACGGGTCTCATCCCATACCGTGGGAATCGCCGTTATGAAGTCGGTCGTTTCCTGCTCCTTCTCGTAAGCGGTGGGATTGTCGCACAGCATCACGAGAGGGGAATCGAAGACTATATATTCGGCAACCTGGCGGGCACGGGTCCCCTGGCTCATCGGGTTGCTGTTGTTGGGGACATATTCCCTCTTAACGGCGTTACGCATTG
Source organism: Bacteroidales bacterium (assembly GCA_017430365.1). Lineage (GTDB taxonomy): Bacteria > Bacteroidota > Bacteroidia > Bacteroidales > UBA932 > Cacconaster. The sequence goes on from JAFRNC010000003.1 coordinate 172,391, forward strand.
CGCCCTGGGTGTAATCGACCGGGCCTGAAAGCATGCGGATGAAGGGGAAGGTGACATCATACTCCACGATGTCCTCGGTGGTCCACTTCAGTTGCTCGAGTCCCCATACTCCTTCGAAATTTATGACGTTGGGCCAGGTGCGGTTCATGCCGGCGGGCTTGTACATGCCGTGATAGTCGATGATCATGCCGTAGCGGGCGGCGGTGGAGGCGATGCGGTAGAGCTGCTCCACGACATCCTGGTCGTCACGGTTCATGAAATCGACCTTGAATCCCTTGATTCCCATCGCAGAATAATTCTTGCAAGCCTTCTCGAGATCCTTGTCCAGCACATAGCTCACGGCCCAGAGCACCAGGTCCACATTCCTCGCGGAAGCATAGCGCACCAGCTCCCTCAGGTCGATGTCCGAGTTGATCTTCATTATATCCAGGGGAGCCGACCAACCTTCGTCAAGCACCACGTACTCGATACCGTTGACCGCGGCGAAATCGATGTAATACTTGTAGGTTTCTGTATTTATTCCGGTCTTGAAGTCCACACCCGTTATATTCCAGTCGTTCCACCAGTCCCAGGCCACTTTGCCGGGCTTGATCCATGAGACGTCTCCGATCCTGTTGGGTGAGGCGAGCAGATAGACCAGGTTGTTGGTAGGAAGGGATGTCTCGCTCTCGGCTATGGCTAGGGCGCGCCAGGGGAAATATCGGGGCTCCTTCTTATTGGCTTCCTTCTTGATGATCGCCAGATTTCCGGTATACTGGTCCACGAATACCTGGCCGCGGGTGGGCGTTTCATGGACAGTTTCGGGGACCGGAGCGAATTCGCCTTCCAGTGAAAAGCCCGACTCGCCCTTCTTGAGGAACATTCCCGGATATGACTCGATATCCGAATCGGTAATTGCGACCCTCAGCCCGTTGTCGAGGCAGACCAGCAGCGGAGAAAAGGCTATCTTGTCGGCCTTGAAGCGGCTCAGAGGCGCAACGGTATACTTGCTCTCGAACGAAGTGCTGTAGGGATTGTCGGTCCCGCTGCTGTAGGGCACATAGGCCGTGAAGTCATTGGGAAAATTGAAAACAGCCTTCTCGGCGGTGACACAGTCGCCCGGCTTGACCGTGGTCGAGCAGAAACGGTAGGCTACGCCCTCTTTGTCATAGGCGCGGAATATGATGCTCCACCCGTCGGACAGCGCAAGTTCCAGCTGGTTGTAACTCTCATCCAGGACAGGCTGCCGCCAGAAAGGAGACACGACGCTCTTCTTCACCTTTGTAATCCTGTCGGAACTCACCTTGGACCTGAAGCCTATCCTGTTTCCGGCAACTGTCATCGAGATTTCCGAGGGCTCGAGGACTTTTTGTCCGTTATGGGTTACCGACCATGTTATATGTTGCTGTACGTCAACCTCCACGGAGGTTCTTCCGTCAGGGGACGTAAGTTTGTATATCTTTGCCTGGGCGCCTGTCGCGGTGATCGCGGCCAGAAGGAGGAAAGTTAATATCCGTTTCATAATCTGACTGGTTATCATTACAAATTTAAGAAGAATCTTTTTATCTTTGTAGTCAGACTAACCTTTTTTCCATTATGAAACTCGAAGGAAGACGCGTAAGCACAAACGTTGACGACCGCAGGGGCGGCTCCTCGGTCGGCAAGATCGGCGGCATCGGCATCGGTGGCCTCATCATCATAGGACTCATCACCTGGCTGCTGGGCGGCAATCCCGGCGACGTGATCCAGGAGGCGGGACAGGTGCTCGGCGGTGCGGGACAGACCACCACCGGCAACTATACCCCTACCGCCGAGGAAGAGGAACTCGCCACGTTCGCCAAACAGATCCTTGCAGGTACCGAAGATGTCTGGACGGCGATCTTCAAGGCCAACGGCCTAACATATCAGCCTCCGAAACTCGTGCTCTTCTCCGGTGCCGTCCAGTCAGGATGCGGCGGCGCCACCTCGCAGTCCGGTCCGTTCTACTGCAGCGCCGACCAGTGCGTCTATATCGACCTCTCGTTCTTCACTTCGATGAAAAAGCAGATCGGGGCCGACGGTGATTTCGCCTACGCCTACGTCATAGCCCACGAAGTGGGTCACCACGTACAGAATCAGCTCGGAGTCCTGGGCAAAGCCCACCAGCAGATGTCGCGCTACAAGGCCAACAGCAAGGAATACAATCAGATCAGCGTAAGGCTTGAACTCCAGGCTGATTTCTACGCAGGCGTATGGGCCCATCACGACAACAAGATGTTCGGCTCGCTCGAACCGGGCGACATCGACGAAGGCCTTGCAGTAGCAGCCAAGATCGGCGACGACTATCTTCAGAAGCAGGCCTACGGCTACACCGTCCCCGACTCCTTCAACCACGGCACCTCAGCCCAGCGTTCGAAGTGGCTCAAGAAAGGCATAGCCACCGGTGATCCTTCCCAGGGCGACACCTTCTCCATCGCGTATAACTCGCTGTAAACCATGGCCAGCGAAATAAGGGATCTTGAACTGTGGCCTGACGGCGCGCTCAAGATCGAATGGGTGCGCCATCACATGCCGCTCCTGAACGGACTGGAAGCCGAGTTCAAGGCGGAAAAGCCCTTTGCCGGACTCAAAATAGCTTTATCGGTACACCTCGAAGCCAAGACTGCATATCTGTGCAAGGTCCTCTCTGCAGGAGGCGCCGAAATGTACGTGACGGGGAGCAACCCCCTCTCCACTCAGGACGACGTTGCGGCCGCCCTCGTACACGACGGACTCAATGTCTTCGCATGGCACGGCGCCACGCCCGAAGAATACGAAGCCCACATCCGCCGGGTTCTGGAGCCCGGTCCCAACATAATCATCGATGACGGCGGCGACCTGGTATCGCTCATGCATTCCTCTTTCAGGCACCTCCTGCCCGGAGTTATAGGCGGTTGCGAGGAGACCACGACGGGGATCCTGCGCCTGTTGGCCATGAACCGGGCCCGCAAACTGGAGTTCCCCATGATGCTGGTCAACAATGCCGACTGCAAACACCTGTTCGACAACCGCTACGGCACCGGCCAGTCGGTGTGGGACGGAATCAACCGGACAACCAATCTAATCGTGGCCGGGAAGAATGTCGTGGTAGCCGGCTACGGATGGTGCGGAAAGGGGGTTGCCATGAGGGCGAAAGGGCTCGGAGCCAAGGTAATTGTGACTGAAGTCGACCCGATAAAGGCCATGGAGGCCGCAATGGACGGATTCTCGGTGATGACTATGGAGCAGGCGGCAAGGGTCGGCGATATGTTCATCACTGTGACAGGATGCTCAGGAGTGATTACCCGCGGGCATTTCCTCCTGATGAAAGACGGAGCCATCTGCTGCAATGCAGGTCACTTCGACGTGGAAGTCGATGTGGCGGGACTCAGGGAGATGGCAGTAGAGGCCGCTCCCGCCCGGAACAACATAATGGGCTACCGTTTGGAAAACGGCAACAAGATCTATGTCATAGCTGAAGGCCGCCTGGTAAACCTGGCTGCCGGCGACGGCCATCCGGCAGAAATCATGGATATGTCTTTCGCCATTCAGGCGCTCAGCGCCCGTTATCTGATACTGCATCCCGAACTTCCCCGTGAAGCCGGTGCGATGGTCCACGACGTCCCACGCGAGATCGACGAGGAAGTCGCACGCCGCAAACTGGCCTATTGGGGCTTTTCCATCGACACCCTCACTCCAGAGCAGCACCGTTATCTCTACGGCGACTGATTCCGTCGGCAACTGTTGCGCTCAACCCGCGCACAGCACTCTGAACAACCGTTTTTAGTTGCAGCATTTCTCCGATGCAACTTTTTCCGCTGCAACTACTAGTTTTCTACATCATCTTTCGCTGCAACGGACGCACTTGACTGACAGGCCTTTATGAAAAGTGATCCCCCTCAAAAACAGGGGGATCACTTTTTATAAGTCGTTGATTGACTGTTGTGTCCGTTGCAGCGGAAAACAGCCGTCCGAACAGAGAAACAGAGTCACATTCAGGCCGGCCAATGAACACGAAAACCGGTGGGAACACTATAACGGTTCAGAAGGCCACGAGAATTGGCTCAATGTTCCAGCTGGGCCAAAATCGGCTCAGCCGGAACACCGATTGCCCACTGAGTGGCCTGTCCCCAATCCCGATGTTCCATGTTTTTTTCAGGTTCGGCGGAAATCAGCCGGGCAAGGTCCGATAATACAGTCAGCACCTCGCCCGCAGGATCATTGGTACACTTCCGTCTGACGCTCATGCAGTAGGCAAGGTGTCAAGCATGGAATCGGACCTTGCCCAAATCCTTGGGCAGGCAAGCGCCTGGGGCCCGGACCGGGGGCAGAGCCCCAGACAAAAAAAAAGAGCCGTAAGGTATTGACCCTACGGCTCTCAAAGGTGGCGGTCACCTACTCTCCCACTTGGTGTAGCAGTACCATCGGCGCAAGTGAGCTTAACTTCTCTGTTCGGAATGGGAAGAGGTGGATCCTCAC
>JAFRNC010000007.1 GCA_017430365.1 Bacteroidales bacterium
ATCTCTGAAAGCCGGGGGTCAACTTCGTAATTATCATCATACTGACCCCCACAGACTCACTTCTATGAGGGGGTCAATATCATGAGAATAGGGGGTCAAGATGATAATTGTAGGGGGTCAGCTTGGATAATATTGCACAGTTAACTTGATAACTACTGAAAAGAATGTAACATCAATGGGCAATTTGATGATTGGCGGTGCATCTATGGGGAATGAGGTTTCATATAGTATTGAAGTGGATGTTCATATTAATGCTTTCCAAGAAGTTAACCCAATAGTATTAGGGAGCGCGGATGACTTTACTCATACTGCAGGAAAAATGCTATTGCACGAAGTAACAGAGTCTTATATAGGAGCTCAAATAACTCAAAAGATGGGTACTGGAGTTGGACCGGCTACTCAAACTGATGCTACAAACATTAATAGTGTTTATAGCAGGGCTCATAATAAAGCAACGCCCCAAACGCCTATATTCCAAACAATGTATGATAGATACGGAAGAATAGTGTATTATCCTGCTCAAGCTGTTAAGGTTGAATGGAGTGTTAAAAAAGGGAACAAATCTAAAGTTATTCAAGTACTTCAATAGAGTTATTCAAGCACTTCAAATCATGAAAACAATTATTTACATTATTATTGGCGCAGTATTATCCATTATTGTTAGTTGTTCCTCTTCGGGTGCTGTGGTTTTAAATGATAATACAGCAGAGTCTGGATATACCATTCAAAAAATAACAAAAGATCATTCCTATTACATTATTTACGCTACAAAGAATGATTCTACTTTTTTAATCGTCAGCGAACGTTCATTCACTGATAAACATCATCACAACAAGCATATTAAGATTGGAAAGACATATCCTATTGGATTAGTTCCTATTTATCCTAAAGAATCTTTATTGAATATAAAAACAACTCCTCAATTAGGCGTTAAGTATATAACTATATCCGATGAAGTAACAATAAAACTAGATGAGAAAACGCACAACACTATTTATTATTCCCCTGACTTAGTAGGTATTACTATAAGATAGAGAACATATATCTAAAGTCGGTTCAAATGTAGCCTTACCTAGCGGAATAGGCAGACCATCACTAGGAGACCTGCAAGGAGCATCGGCATATCTTGAGAATAATAGCAAAACCATTTTAAATATTTATACTCATCCGGGGCAATATCATAGGTATAATCAAAATGGACCAATTCTAAAATGAAAAGAAAGACCATACTCTTTGTTTTGTTGTTTATAGTAGTATTTTCTACTTTCTGTTATTTATTTAAATCGGACAATAACAGCCGTGTTGGATATGTTTCAATATTACAGATAAAGAATAAGAGTTTGTTATCAATCCTTGATAGTATTATCAGTCATGAGAAGCAATGTGCTTATTATTCGCCCGAATTAATTTTTTCCATTCACAGTCAAGTAGTGAACGATATTACTACCGAGTATCAGGTAGGGGCAATTGGTTCGTGGTTGGTTGATCATGGGGGAAATCAATACAAGGGATGCTTTGAATACAAAAGGCATTGGTTTTTTGTAGAGGGGCAAGATTTGGATAGCACGGTTTTTAAAACGACTGCAGAAAAGAAAGAGTTTATTTTTTTCAAATCAGATGAGAAGACAAGAGAAGGTGATCTTATTCTGAATGTTATTGATGACGATACTTTTTCTTTCTGGATTTACGATTATACTGATAATGTTTTTTTATTAAAGGAAATGTATGATTTTTATTGTGATTGTAGTATGATGTAACGGTTATTCCGAACCCGGGAAATGAGCTCTCGGCACACTCGACTACGGCACACGCCACTACGATGCCCGCATCGGCATAACCCGCGGAACCCGTATAATTCCTTGCATTTATTTAGTATTCTTCCGAAATAATTTGCAATTTTGCGGAATGCATTGAGACTTTAAACGAATTGTCATGAATATCACCCCCAACGCTCAGAAGTACATCGATCTGGAAGATCGGTACGGTGCTCATAACTATCATCCGCTGCCCGTGGTCCTCGCAAAGGGACAGGGTGCTTTCGTATGGGATGTCGACGGCAAACGCTATTTCGACTTCCTGTCCGCCTATTCCGCAGTGAACCAGGGACATTGCCATCCTAAGATCGTGAAGGCCCTCTGCGATCAGGCACAGAACCTGTGCCTTACCTCCCGCGCCTTCTACAACGACTGCCTGGGTCCCTATGAGAAGTTCGCCACCGAATTCTTCGGTTATGACAAGCTCCTCCCGATGAACTCGGGCGCCGAGGCCGTGGAGACTGCCCTCAAGCTTGCCCGCCGTTGGGGATATGTGGTGAAGGGCATTCCCGAGAACGAAGCCTTGATAGTGGTCTGCGAAGGCAACTTCCACGGCCGCACCATCACCATCGTCACGATGTCCACCGATCCGGACAGCTACTACAATTACGGTCCGTTCACCCCCGGTTTCATACAGATTCCCTACAACGATCCCGAAGCGCTCCGCAAGGTGCTCGAAGAGAAGGGCGACAAGGTATGCGCCATGGTTGTCGAGCCGATCCAGGGTGAAGCCGGCGTCTACGTGCCCGACGAGGGATATATCAAGAAGTGCTACGACCTCTGCCACGCTCACAACGTGCTCTTCGTCGCCGACGAGGTACAGACGGGTATCGCCCGTACCGGCAAGATGTTCGCCTGCGACCACGAAGGTGTCCGTCCCGACATGATCACCATCGGCAAAGCCCTTTCCGGAGGCGTCCTTCCCATCTCCGCCGTCCTCGCCGACGATGAGATCATGCTGACCATCAAACCCGGCGAACACGGTTCGACATTCGGAGGCTTCCCTCTCGCCGCAAAGGTGGCCGTCGCCGCCCTCGAAGTGATCCGCGATGAGCATCTCACCGAGAAAGCCGATTATCTGGGCAAGATCTTCCGCGAAGAGATCGCCAAGATCAAGTCGCCGTATTTCAAGTCCGTACGCGGCAAGGGTCTTCTCAACGCCGTCATCACCGAGCCTCAGAACGGTATCGAGGCCTGGGACATCTGCCTCAAGATGGCAGAAAAAGGCCTGCTGGCCAAACCGACCCACCGCCACATCATCCGCTTCGCCCCGCCGTTGGTCATTACCGAGGAGCAACTCCGCGAAGCCGTCGGCATCATCCGCGACGTATTCGAGAGTATCTAAACCAAAAAGAGAGGGACGCTTCGGCGCCCCTCTCTTTTTAATTACCCGGAAGAAGACGGCTATTTGCTGAGCTCCTTCATAACTTTCTTGCTCTGCTTGAGGTCGTCCTTGGCGGCCTTGAGCTGGAGTTTGGCGGCTTTCATCTCGTCCTTGTAGGAATTGATCTCTTCCTTCAACTCCTTGATGCGCTTCTTTGCGGCGTCAATCTCCTTGTCGGCGGATTTGGAATGGCCCTTGTCCTGTTTGACAGCTTTTTCCATCTCCTTGATCTGCTCCTTGCGCTCCTTGAGCTGCTGCTTCTCGACAGCGTCTATGCCGTCGTTCTTCATCTGCTTCTCAAGTTCCTTGTAGGCGGCCTTTGCGGTCTTGAGTTCTTCCTTGCGGAGCTTGGCCGATTCGCCGGAACTCTTCTTAGACATTTTAGCCTCTTCGATCTGGGCTTCGGCACGCTTGATAGCGCTCTTGCAACGGTCTATTTCACGCTCGCAGCGGCGGTCAACTGCTTTCTTGCTCTCTTCGGCACGCTTTACGGCGTCCTGCTGGTTTGCGATGCTCTCTTCGATCTGCTCCGAAAAACTCTGAGCCTGCACGGGAGCGGCAAACATGATGGCCGTGAAAAGAACGGCCAGGGTTAGTAAATGTTTCATATTAATCGCCTAAAGTTGCTACCATTACGGCCTTGATAGTGTGCATGCGGTTCTCGGCTTCGTCGAAGACGATGCTGTTCTCGCTTTCGAAGACATCCTCGGTGACTTCGATGCCGTCCAGGCCGAATTTTTCATATACGTCGCGGCCTGCCTTGGTCTCAAGGTTATGATAAGAGGGGAGGCAGTGCATGAATTTGCACTTGGGATTGCCGGTTTTCTCCATCATTTTGGCGTTGACCTGATAGGGCATCAGCAGATTGATGCGTTCTTTCCAAACCTCGTCGGGCTCGCCCATGGAGACCCAGATGTCGGTGTAAAGGAAGTCGCAGCCCTTCACGCCTTTCTCCACATCGTCGGTCAGCGTGAGGGTGGCACCGGTCTCGGCGGCGATCTTGCGGCAGGTTTCCACAAGCTCGGGGTTCGGCCAGAGCGACTTCGGGGCCACGATGCGCACGTCCATGCCCATCTTGCAGCCGCCGACCATCAGGGAATTGCCCATATTGAAACGGGCGTCGCCCAGATATGCATAGGAAACCTTGTTGAGGGGCTTGTCGACATGCTCGCTCATCGTCAGGAAGTCGGCGAGGATCTGGGTGGGATGGAATTCGTTCGTCAGGCCGTTCCACACGGGAACTCCGGAGTACTCAGCAAGCTGCTCCACGGTGGTCTGTGCGAATCCGCGGTATTCGATGCCGTCGAACATGCGTCCGAGCACGCGGGCGGTGTCTTTCATCGACTCCTTGATGCCGATCTGCGAGCCGGAAGGGCCGAGATAGGTCACGTGCGCTCCCTGGTCGTAGGCCGCCACCTCGAAGGAGCAGCGGGTACGGGTGGAAGTCTTCTCAAAAATAAGTGCTATGTTCTTGCCCTTGAGGCGGGGCTGTTCTGTGCCGGTGTATTTTGCGCGCTTGAGGTCGCGTGCGAGGTCGAGGAGATACTGTATTTCCTTTGGGGTGAAGTCGAGGAGCTTTAGGAAACTCCGGTTTCTGAGGTTGTAAGCCATATTGGTTATGAATGATTAAGGTTTTCGGTTATCGTATTATCCTGGTACCGCATGCGGGGTTGTCGAGCTGGCCTGCTTCGGTGATTACGCATTCGGTGCCACCGTTTTCAACAAAAAATATGCCCGCCCGGACTTTGGGCGCCATCGAGCCTTCGGTGAAATGGCCTTCGGCCATGTAGCGTTTGGCTTCTTCCACCGTAATGACGTCTAGGGCCTTTTCTCCGGGTTTGCGGAAATTGATATACACCTTGGGCACGTCGGTAAGGATGTAGAGGGCTTCGGCGCGTATCTGTGAGGCGCAGAGGGCTGATGCGAGGTCCTTGTCTATGACGGCCTCGACTCCGGACAGGACACCTCCGTCGTCGATGACGGGGATACCGCCGCCGCCCACGGTGATGACGATGTTGCCCACTTCAACAAGTTGCCTGATAATCTCGATATTGTTGATCCTTACAGGCTTGGGCGAGGCGACAACCTTGCGCCATCCGTTCCCCTTGGGGTCTTCCCGGTAGATGGCCCCGGTCTGCTCGTGGAACTTTTCAGCCTCTTCGCGGGTGTAATAGGGTCCGACGGGCTTGGTCGGATTCTGGAACATGGGATCGTTCCTGTCCACGACCACCTGGGTTATAAGCGATACGACGCGGCGGCGGAGTCCGTGCCTCACCAGCACGCGGTTCATTCCCTGTTCGATGAGATATGCTATGGATCCCTGGGTCTGCGCTCCGCAGAAATCCATCGGCATATCGGCCAGATTGTAGAGTTGACGGCCGGCTTCGTGCTGCAGCATCACCGTGCCGACCTGGGGGCCGTTTCCATGACCGATGGCCAGGAAATAGCCGCGTTTGACAAGATTATAGAGTTGCTCGCAGGTCTGTTCGACATTGACCATCTGCTCCTGATACGTACCTTTTTGTCCGCTTCGCAGAAGGGCATTGCCGCCAAAAGCAACCATTGCAATTTTCTTCATATATATGTTTTTTCAAAGGAACACAAAGATAAACAATTTAATTATTACTTTTGTGTTCATATAATTATTACTTTTTCAATCACTATATGTGTAAAAAGGCGCTCGGACTGTTACTGCTGACACTGCTTGTCATCCCTGCCACGGCACAGGACGATTATGCCTTCTACATGAGTGAGGCCGGTAGCGCTTCCCTGATTTACCGAGGCCGCCGGGCCTTCGAATATCCTATCCTCTTTAACGGTACCTACTGGTGGTCGGGACCCACGTTCAAGACAGGCGAGGTCTTTTACAACGGCAAAATCTACCGCGACGTGCAGCTCAACATAGACGCCGCCCGTCAGGATCTTATCGTCCAGGATCCGGTGGGCCTGACCGGTAAACTGCTTGCCGGCGACCTGGTGGAATACTTCGTCATCGACGGGACTCGATATCTCAATCTCCGGAAAATTTACGGGCCGGAGGCCCCCGGCGGATACTGGCAGGTGCTGTACGACGGGGAGAAGAAGTTTGTCAGGCAGGTAACGAAACAGATGGTCCAGGACATGGACGGGTCCAAGCGGAGCCAGATAGGCGAGGTTTATTCCGAATACAAGCGGAACGTCTTCAATGTCTTCATACAGAATGTCGCCTACGGATGCGTGTTGGAAAACGGCGAATTCGTGCCAGTAAAGCGCAGGCGCCATATCCTCAATATCGACCGGGAGAGGCGCCGGGAAGTCCGGCATCATATCGGCGTCCTTGAGGCGCGGTCGTCCATGATGCCCATCGAGATTCTCGGCGTGGAGGTCTTGAAATTCCTTGAAAACCGATGAAACGCCTGCTCATCATCCTCCTGGGGGCATTTTTATGCTTCGCCCCGGACGCACCGGCACAGAATCCCGGAGCGGGTTTCGGCGTAAGCAAGGTGGATGCGGCGTCACTCATAGAATTCATACGGACTGAAATCACTCCTGAGATCTATTTCGTGCCGGACGATACCGACAAGAGCAGCTATACTATCCGGGTGCCAAAGGAGGAGTTCCTTGAGCGTGCCATCGCCGAGTTGCGCAACAGCGGTTACACCGTCACCCATTATGACGGAAAGTATTTCGTCCTTCCGGGGCGTGATATCGCACTTACCCTGCCGGCCGGCTATTTCGAGCGGCGGGAAACGAAAACAGCGGAAGACGATTCCCTGAAGAACTATCTCGGGGGCAATGCCTCCCAGATGACATTCCAGAACAAGATATACGAGATAGGCGATCCGGATGCGAGGCGCAGGAGCGGCAAGGCAACAGTCCGCGGTTATGTCCGGGACGTTACCTCGGGAGAGCCCCTGGTCGGCATCTCTGTCTATGACGAGAGCGGCAAGAGTTACGCTTCGACCGACGAATACGGTTTCTACAGGATTTCGCTTCCTGTCGGGGAGAACAAACTGGGATTCAGCGGCTATTCCCTGGAAGACCTGAAACTCGACCTGATGGTCTATGGCGACGGCGGCCTCGACGTGGTTATGAAGGAGAAGGTATTCTCGCTCACCGGTGCAGTGATCACTTCTGAGAGCATGGCACAGCACCGCACTCCCAGGATGGGTATCGAGAAAGTACGCATCCAGATGATAAAGAACGTGCCGGTCGCGTTCGGTGAGGCCGATGCCCTCAAGGTGGTGATGACTTTGCCTGGCGTCAAGTCGGTCGGCGAGGCTTCCAGCGGCTTCAATGTCCGCGGCGGTTCGACAGACCAGAACCTGGTGCTCTTCAACGGCGGAACCATCTACAACCCGAACCACATGTTCGGCATCCTCTCGGCCTTCAACCCCGATATCATAAGCGACGTGGAACTTTACAAGAGTTCGATTCCTTCTTCATACGGCGGACGCATCTCCTCCGTGCTGGAGGTACGCAACCGCGAGGGCAACAGCAAGAAAGTCGAGGGATCGCTCGGCCTCGGCCTGCTCACCAGCCGCCTGCATCTGGAAGGCCCCATAGTGAAGGACCGCACCACATTCATCCTGGGCGGCCGTACGACCTATTCCAACTGGATATTCAATCTGCTTCCACAGGGGAGCGGATATGCGGGCGGAAAGGCCTCGTTCCAGGACGTCAATCTGGGCCTGAGCCAGAAGATAGGCAGCCGCAACAGCCTCCATCTCTACGGCTACTGGTCGCGCGACAAGTTCAGCTTCAGCAATGACACGACATTCCGCTACCGCAATATAAACGGGTCGGTGCGCTGGCACAGCATATTCAGCGAAGGCCACTCGATGACCGTCACCGCCGGATACGACAGCTATCATTACAGCATCGAGGACAAGTTCAATGCCTTTACTGCATACAGGCTTTCCAATGCGGTCGACCAGACTTTCGCCAAGATCCAGTTCAAGTCGGCGCTCTCCGACGCCCATACTCTGGAGTATGGTGTCAACGCCGTCATGTACGACCTCAACCCCGGTTCGTATCATGCCCTGGGCGACTCTTCGCTGGTCAAGTCCCGCGACCTTTCACTGGAAAAAGCGCTGGAGGGAGCGGTTTTCGTCAGCGACACCTGGCAAATCGACGAGCACCTGACTTTTGACCTCGGTCTGCGCTGGTCCCAGTTCTTCCGTAAAGGCAACTCCCATATCCCGGGCGGCCCTGAATTCCGTCTCTCCGGCAAATACTCCTTCGATGAGGTGACCAGCGTGAAGGCGGGATTCAACACCATGCGGCAGTATATCCACATGATCTCCAACAGCGTCAACGTATCGCCGACCGACAGCTGGAGGCTCAGCAGCGACAAGATCCATCCCCAGACGGGATGGCAGGCGGCCACGGGTTTCTACAAGACCCTGATGGGGAATACCCTGGACTTGTCGCTGGAGGCATATTACAAGCGGGTGAAATATTTCGTGGATTACAAGAGCGGAGCCGTCCTGGTCATGAACGAGAACCTTGCCGACGAACTCGTGGGGACTGAGAACCGTTCATACGGCGTCGAACTGATGGCCAAGAAGAGCCTCGGCAAGCTGAACGGCTGGGTTTCCTATACCTGGTCCCGTTCCAGGCTCCGCGAAATGGAAGACCGCGGAGTCAGTACCATCAACGGCGGCGACTGGTACAACGCCCCTTACGACAAACCCCATGACGTGAAAGTGGTGGCCAATTACAAGTTCACCCACCGTTACAGCCTGTCTGTCAACCTTGATTACTCTACGGGACGTCCCGTCACCATACCTGTGGGCAAATATCAATATGCCGGCGGAACACGCCTGGTCTATTCAGCCCGCAACGGTTACCGCATTCCCGACTATTTCAGGCTCGACATGGCCCTGGTCATCGAGCCCGGACACTATCTTAAGCAGCTTACGCACATGTCGTTCACCGTGGGATGCTACAATGTCACCGGACGGAAGAATCCCTACTCGATTTTCTACACCACCGATGGCAGGGACATATCCGGCCATATGCTGAGCGTATTCGCCACACAGATCCCATATATCAACCTCAATCTTAAATTCTGATGAAACCCTTCCGCGTCATATCGTTGCTAATGCTGGTGCTGGCCGCCTCGGTCAGTTCCTGCATCTACGATTTCAACCCCGACCTGAGCGGGGAGGATGGGTATCTGGTCATCGAGGGCGACATCGCGCTGGGAGAGGTGAGCAGTTTCAGAATACATCTCTCATCCCGTCTCGATACGTGGCAGTCGGAAAGGGTTGACATCCACCGGTTCGTGGTGGAGGCCAGCGATGGAAGCATATACGAAGGCATGGGACACAGCGAGTATTACAGTGTGGATATGCGGGAGGCCGACCCTTCCCTTCAGTACAGGATAGTCCTGAACGCAGTGTTGCCTTCGGATTATGGAGCAGGTGAAGTGCGGCCGCGCCGGTATGTCTCTTCCTGGTCATCGCTTGTCGAGCCTGCGGCGATCGACAGTCTTTCCTATTCGATCAATGAAAGAGGTACCGAGATGGCGATCCGGGTTTCCACCCATTCCCCCGAACGGCTCGGATTCTATCGGTGGACTGCCGAGGAAACTTGGGAATACCGGTCGGACTGCTATGCCTTCTACTATTTCATGCCTGCCGGCACCAGGTACAAAGACGGCGTCGTTTCAAAGGATACCGTCGCGGCATTCGAGAACGGGGAGAACATCTATTACTGCTGGACATCCGATTCGAGGAGCCAGCTCATGACAGGTTCGACGGAGGCCCTTACGGAGGACAGACTTGTAAACTATCAGATATACACTCTTGCCAACACCGACTGGCGGGTTTCGTATGTTTATGGCGTGGAAGTGCGGCAGACCCGGATTTCGGAAGAGGCTTTTCGTTATTGGGAAGCCTTGAAGCGGAATACGACCGATGTGGGCGGTCTCTTCTCTCCGGAGCCTTCGGAACTGCGGGGGAATATTGTCAACGAGTCTGATGAAAAAGAGATGGTCCTCGGATATGTGAGTGTCGTCAAGCCGGTGACCAAGCGGCTTTTCGTCGATGACAGGATCAACAGGTTCTACAGAGAGAAATGGGAACCTGTTCCCGAGCCTTTTGTCCCGGCCAGGAGTGATTGGGGGAAGCTGTATAAACAGGGTTTTGTCCCTACCACGTTCCATGACCCCGAGGCTTTCGGCAGCAATATTCCGGAAGTGATTTTCGGCGTGAACGACGAATACTACTGGCGGCCCGTCCGCTGCGTGGACTGCCGCCTCAAGGGTGGTACCAAGAACAAACCCGAATGGTGGCCCACGCCTGAAATATAAGAGTAAGATATGAATAGAGCGCTCTTGATACTCATTACGTTGACCGTTACCGCCCTTTCCCTTGCCGGACAGGGGCGTGTGGTGGAGCGCACGTGGGTCTCTACGGACAAGGATGTTTACGTGGCGGGAGAGTCGATATGGTATTCCGCCTTCTGCATAGATGTCTCCACCGGAAAGTTTTCCAATATCAGCAGCATCGCATATCTCGAACTGCATTCCGCAGACGGGCTTGCGGCCACCTCCAGGGCGGCTCTCTCGGGAGGCCGGGGAGCAGGCCGGATGGTGCTGCCCAACACCCTGCCGACAGGCAACTATCGGCTGATTGTCTATACGGCGCAGAACCGTGATGAGGTGGATTACGACTACAACGGGATTGCTTCCAAGACAATTTCTGTTTTCAACGTCTTTTCGGCCGACAGGGTGACGGATGGAGTCGAGGTGGTGACGGACGGGGAGTACGAGGGAATGGGATCCCGGGTCAAGCCAGGGATGACGACGGACCGGGCATCTCTCGAGCTGGCGGTCGATGCGGGCCGCGTGACGCTGACCAATAAGACGGGGGAACCGGTCACATTCAGCCTTTCCGTATATCACGACGACGGCTTCCTTTCCAATGACAATCCTTCTATTGCGGATTTCATCGCCGAAGCCCGGCGGACAGGCCCCCGCTCGTTCCGCGGGGAAAGGATCCCGGATTACGAGGGTGAGGTGATACGCGGCCACGTCATGGGTTTCAGCGAAGCGATGATACCCCAGCTTATCGGAAAATACGCTTTCATTTCGTCTCCTTCCGACAAGTCCGACGTCTATTCCGCCCCCATCCGTGATGACGGGTCGCTCACATTCTTCACCGCCGGAATCTACGGTGACAAGGAGTGCGTATGCGAGATCGAAGGGATCGACCAGTCCCTGAACTGCCATGTCGAACTGGAGTCTCCCTACGCCAATGCCATGGTAACCGCTCCGGCGCCCCTGCGCATCGCCCGGTCGCTCCGTACGCCCCTGCAGGCCAGAAGCGCCGCCATGCAGATAGAGCGCCGTTTCGAAGCCGATACGCTTTTCGAATTCCTGCCGGAGCGCGTGGACGCCCTGTTCGGGGAGGATGCGATTAAGTATATCCTCGACGATTATACGAGGTTCCCTACCATGGAAGAGGACTTCGTGGAGTTCATCCATGAGATCAAGACCCGGAAAGGGACGGACGGAAAGCGTGAGATAAGGGTCCAGCTCGACGAGTCGATCGGCGGCCCCGCCTTCCCGGAAGGACATTCGCTGATGATGCTCGACGGTGTTCCGGTCTTCGACCACGAAAAGATCATGAACTACGATCCCCTGCTGGTGGAGACCGTCCAGATTTATCCCCACACCTGTTTCATCGGCAACCGCATTTTTGAGGGGGTGGCCAATTTCGTCACCTACAAGCGCAATCTACCTTCTTTCACCTTCGGCGGCAATGTCAGGGTGATCGACTGGCAGGGAGTCAGCCGCCCGATGGCCCTTACGGGAGAAAGCCTCTTCCCCGGAGACGGATATCCCGACTATCGCCAGACAATATACTGGCATCCCCTCATGTCGCTTGAAGCGGGTGCCGCGACCGTCACCGAATGCCGACTGCCCGATTACAAGGGGCGCTTCGTCGTTGTGGCCGAGGGAATTACCGCAGCAGGAGAGCCCTTCCGCGCGGCAACTTCGTTCGAGCTTCGTTAATTTTGTTCAAAACTTGTTGGCGGTTAGGAATTTTTGTCCTATCTTTGCAACCCCGCAAAAAGCGGGGAAGCAAACATAAATAATAGATTTACAACTATTTATGCCAACAATTCAACAATTAGTTCGCAAAGGACGCGAGGTTATCGTCGAAAAGAGCAAATCTCGCGCGCTGGATGCTTGCCCTCAGAGGCGCGGTGTCTGCGTCCGTGTCTACACCACGACGCCGAAAAAGCCGAACTCCGCCATGCGTAAAGTGGCCCGTGTTCGTCTCACCAACCAGAAAGAGGTCAATGCATACATCCCGGGCGAGGGTCACAACCTCCAGGAACACAGCATCGTGCTGGTTCGCGGCGGCCGTGTGAAGGACCTCCCTGGTGTTCGTTACCACATCCTTAGGGGCGCGTTGGACACCGCTGGCGTAGAAGGACGTACCCAGAGTCGTTCCCTCTATGGTGCCAAGCGGCCGAAAGCTGCAAAGAAAGCCGCTAAGAAGTAATTCATCACCTTTTTAAATTCTTACAGAAATGAGAAAAACGAAGCCTAAAAAGAGGATTCTACTTCCTGATCCTAAGTTTCACGATGTACAGGTTACCCGTTTCGTGAACAATCTTATGCTGCAGGGGAAGAAGAGTATCGCGTATTCTATTTTTTACGATGCTATCGATATCATCGGCGAGAAGATGAAAGATTCTGAACAGGCTCCTATAGATATTTGGAAGAAGGCGCTCGAAAACGTCACCCCGCAGGTTGAGGTCAAGAGCCGCCGCGTCGGCGGTGCCAACTTCCAGGTCCCTATGGAGGTGCGTCCGGAAAGAAAGATCTCCCTTTCGATGAAGAATATGATCGTCTTCGCCCGCAAACGTTCCGGCCACTCCATGGCGGAGAAACTGGCTGCAGAGATCATGGCCGCCTACAACAACGAAGGTGCGGCATTCAAGAGAAAAGAAGATATGCACAGAATGGCAGAGGCCAACAAGGCATTTGCCCACTTCCGTTTCTAGTCTGCTTTTGATCTGCGTTAGATGGCAAGAGACCTGAAATATACGCGCAACATCGGTATCATGGCTCACATCGATGCCGGTAAGACCACGACGTCCGAGCGCATCCTCTATTATACGGGCAAGACCCACAAGATAGGAGAGGTGCACGAAGGCGCTGCGACAATGGACTGGATGGTCCAGGAGCAGGAACGCGGTATTACCATCACGTCGGCCGCCACCACGGCCTTCTGGCATTACAACGGTGAGCAATACCAGATCAATCTTATCGACACTCCGGGTCACGTGGACTTCACTGTCGAAGTAGAGCGTTCGCTCCGCGTCTTGGACGGGACGATCGCCACTTTCTGTGCGGTGGGCCGCGTGCAGCCCCAGTCGGAGACGGTCTGGCGTCAGGCGGACAAATACCATGTCCCCAAGATCGCCTACGTCAACAAGATGGATCGTACCGGCGCTGATTTCCTTGCCGTCGTCGAGGACATTGCCGAAAAACTGGGCGCCCGTTCAGTCCCCATCTGTCTCCCCATCGGTGCCGAGGAGCATTTCGAAGGCATCGTGGACCTGATCGCCAAGAAGGCCTACTATTACGACGGAACCAGCAAGGAACTCGTCAACTATGTCGAGAAACCGGTTCCCGCCGAAATGGAAGCAGAGGTGGAGGAGTGGAGAGGGAAACTGATCGAGTCCGTCGCCGAATACAACGACGAGATCCTTGAGAAGTTCTTTGACGATCCCGATTCGATCTCCGATCAGGAGATTATCGACGCGCTCCGGAGCGCGACCATCGACATGGCCGTAGTTCCGACCTGCTGCGGTTCGTCGTTCAAGAACAAGGGCATCCAGTTCCTGCTCGATGCCGTGATGCGTTATCTCCCTTCTCCGCTGGACAAGGGAAGCGTATTCGGTACCGATCCCAGGAATGACAAGGAGGTGGAGCGCAAGCCGGTGGCTACCGACCCGTTCTGCGGCCTTGTATTCAAGATCGCGACCGATCCTTTCGTCGGCCGTCTTGCTTTCATCCGTGCCTACTCCGGCCGTCTCAACGCCGGTGCACAGGTGCTGAATACCCGCTCCGGAAAGAAGGAGAGGGTTGTCCGCCTTTACCAGATGCACTCCAACAAACAGAATCCCATCGATTTCGTCGAGGCCGGCGACATATGCGCCGCTGCGGGATTCAAGGAGCTGCGTACTGGCGATACCGTCTGTGAAGACGCCCATCCCATCGTACTCGAATCGATTTCCTTCCCCGAACCGGTGATAGGAATCGCCGTCGAGCCCAAGACCCAGCAGGATCTGGAACGTCTTGGCATAGCCCTTGGCAAACTCTCCGAAGAGGACCCCACCTTCACGGTGCAGAGCAACCAGGAGACCGGCCAGACTATCATCAGCGGAATGGGCGAGCTTCATCTGGACATCATCGTGGACCGTCTGCGCCGTGAATACGGTGTCGAGATCAACCAGGGGGCACCCCAGGTCAACTACAAGGAGGCGGTCACCAAGACGTATGTACATCGTCAGGTGTTCAGGAAGCAGACCGGCGGACGCGGCAAGTTTGCTGACATCCAGGTCGAACTCGGTCCTGCGGATGAAGGAGTCTCCGGACTCCAGTTCATTGACGAAGTCAAGGGTGGAAACATCCCCAAGGAATTCATTCCTTCGGTGGAGAAGGGTTTCAAGGCAGCAATGTCTAACGGCGTGCTGGCCGGTTTCCCTATGACCGCCCTGAAAGTGCGTCTGCTCGACGGAAGTTTCCATCCCGTCGATTCCGACGCCCTCTCGTTCGAGATTTGCGCCCGCGTCGCCTTCCGCAACGCACTGCGCAAATGCTCGCCGGTGTTGATGGAGCCTGTCATGTCGCTCGAGGTGGTTACACCTGAAGAATACATGGGCGATGTGGTAGGCGACCTCAACCGCCGCCGCGGCCAGATCGTGGACATGGATTCCAAGGCAAACGCCAGGATCGTGAAGGCAAAGGTTCCGCTTGCAGAGCAGTTCGGCTATGTGACCGTCCTCCGTACGCTGACCTCCGGACGCGCCACGAGTTCAATGGAATTCTCGCACTATGCCGAGGTTCCTGCGAACCTGGCCAAGGAGATCATCGACAAGCAGGGCGGACCGCGCAGATATTTTGATGATGAAGATTAAAATGTTAAAAAACAAATAATAATGAGCCAGAAAATCAGAATTAAACTCAAATCTTACGACCACGCCTTGGTTGACAAGTCGGCCGACAAGATTGTCAAGACTGTGAAGGCTACCGGTGCCATCGTGAGCGGTCCGATTCCGCTTCCGACCGACAAGAAGATCTTTACGGTGAACCGTTCGACTTTCGTCAACAAGAAAGCTCGCGAACAGTTTGAATTGAATTCTTTCCGCCGTCTCCTGGATATCTACAGCTCCACCCCCAAAACGGTGGACGCCCTGATGAAGCTTGAGCTTCCCAGCGGAGTCGAGGTAGAGATCAAGGTGTAAGGGAATAGCTTTGCTAGTGGTTGGTGCTCCCGCGGCATCAGCCGCTAAATCGGTCCCATAGCTCAGTTGGTCAGAGCAGCGGACTCATAATCCGTGGGTCGCAGGTTCAAGCCCTGCTGGGACCACATTTAAAATCAGCCACTTACGAACACGTAGGTGGCTGATTTTTTCGGCGGGTCAAAGTGTGCGGATCCGCTTAATCCGTAGAATTGTTGTTTCCGTCGAAAAATGCCTGTGCCAGGTCACGGCAAAGCTTGACGACGATCTTGGTCTCTTCGCTCAGATACTTACTCCACTTTTCAACCAGTTTGTCGGCGATTCCGAAGAACTGGCCATAGCATAGCAAATCATCGATCCGGTTGGTATCGACCGGGTCACAGGGTTTGTCTTCTGCCTGGGCCTGCAGGAAGTTTTGCAATTCAACCAGTCTGCGGGCTTCCGCCGCCCCTGCCGGCGTGAGGGGGCGTATCCGGACGCCCAGATTCGTCATCTTGTCTTTCGGATTACCGGGCTCGATCATTCTCCGGTCTTCGAACCATTCCTTTCCTTTGACTTCCGGCTTGAAGCCATAAAGATCTCCGGGATGTCTGTAGCTCCAGTCATACACTTCATCGACATCCAGCAGCCCGTCTTCCCCGGCGGCATCACAGAATTTCTGGTACAAACTGTTTTCTTCCTTATCACGGATGACAGCGTCTTTCTGGATGGAGAGGTAGTTGACGATCTCCAGCGCGGGTTTTTGCTGCACGAGTTTCAGTTTTCCTTCTTTGTACCAGCGGTAAAGGAAAGCGGCCGGCAGTTCGTGATGGATGTGCTGATCCAGGACGCGCGGCTGATTGGTCCGGATGTAGCAGGCTGCAAACAGGTCGCCCTCCAGAGGAATCTCCTGGGTTTGCTGGGTGATCCGCCGGGTACCGAATAGTTTTTTGCAGTACTTGAAGCCGATTGCGTGGGCAATTATAAAAAAGAGAAAAGTACCGGCGATCAGCACGGCCAGCAGGCAGGCCCCGAGGGTGTCTAATTTTTCCAACATCGTTCGTTTGACAGTTAGTTGTACATTATTGACAAAGCTACGAAAAAATGAATTATCTGGGGTGACTTCAAGGACTAAAGGCGATAAACAGCCCAAGTAGAAAACCGTTGTCCCTAAGATCCTGGTTTGTCCGGGACCAAAAAAGGCAGCACCGGAAGTGCTGCCTTTTGTTATTTCGTGATAAAGAGTATCGCTGTTATTTTACCGTGCACTTGCATGTGGCCGTAAGGGTACCGAGGGTCGCGGTGATCGTACACGTTCCTGCCTTCTTTCCCGTAACAACGCCCTTGTTGGAAACTGTTGCGACAGACGTGTCGCTGCTGCTCCACTCTATCTTGTCGGTAGTGTTTGCGGGAGCGAAAGTGCATTTTACGGTCGCGGTTTTGCCTGCGGACACAGTCACATCTGTCAACTTGATTGACGTGGCGGCGATGTGGCGGTCGAATTCGGCCACCTTCATTATCGACTGGTTCATCCAGTTGAGGAAGATGGCTATGCGGAATTTGCGGGTGGTATCCCAGCTGCCGCCGTCGCCTGTGGTGAACTTGACGTCATAGACCAGGCTGTATGCCACACCCTTGCTGATCTTGGTGGGCGTTATGCTGACCTCTTCTATTTCCCTGACATAACCGTCATCGAGGGCAATAGCTTCAATATTCACTCCGGAAGCCTTGTGATATTCCGCGAACGTCTTGAGTTCTGTGGTCGAAGGGAGCGTGTCGTTGACGAACAGCAGCAGTTCATAGCTGTACCCGGTGTTGGGCTCGATATATGAATGGTCGAGCGACAGCTCCATCGTAGGGATGAACTGCCTGCCCCTCGGAAGCCGAATGACGCTTCCGTCGGTCATGGTCAGTATGACGGCCGAAGGGTCGGACAGGTCGACTTTCGAGAAGAAGTCAGGTACCATGGTTCCGGTGGCCTCCACCGGATTGCCTTTTTCATCGAGCATCAGTTCGGGCTCGCCGCCCTCGACGGAGACTGCGAAATAGAGACTGCCGGAAACCTGCTGGATGGATATGCGGGGTGTGACATCGGTCATCGTGACACATATCATCTTGTCATTGTACTTCAGCCACTGGTATTTCTCGCTCGACTTGTTGCGGAAAACCCAATAGTACTTGCCGTCGGTATAGGCCTTTGCGCTCAGCAGCACGGAATCGCGGCTGCTGCGTCCGGTGCGTATACTTATCACCTTGCCGCTCTCGAGGGTGAAGCGGTATCCGCTGTCATCACCCTGTTTGTATTCGGCGACCGATTTGACAAAGGTGTTGCCGTTGATGCTGTTGATGATGTCGGTGTATGACTTGAACGATTCATTGAGTTTGCGGCACTGGTCGTTCAGTTCGTCGAAAGCCTTCTGGGTAGGCATCTTGATGCCGACCCAGCTGGTCAGCACGAAGCGGACGAAATAGGGATCCGACGTGTCGACGGTGACGAAAACGGAAGAGCCTGCCTCTCCCTGTGTGGGACCCCAGTTGCATTTGCTCCAGCCGCTGCCGTCGAAACTGTACCACCAGACTCCGTCTTCTATCTTGAGCTGGGGGACCGATCCGGTCGCCTTTACCCTCTGGCCGTAGCTGTTGGTCATCCATGTGGGAGAACTGTCGGGACCCATCTGGATGGTCCAGTAGTAGGACTTGTAGTTGTCGTCGTACTGGATTCCGACAATCGGGCTGACACCTTCGGATCCGTTGTGGAAAGTGAGCGTGGATCCGCTGGCGAATGTGATGCGGTAGGTTTTGTCCGCACCCGAACCGCTTTCGGAAATGTTGGTTATATGGTCGTTCTTCTCGAGGGCTCCGACGAGTTCCGAGAGGGAGTTCAGGCTTTCGTTGAGCCTTGAGACCCTTATTTCGAGCTCGGAGACATCCTGCTTGAGCTGAGTGATCCTGTCGTCGATGTCAGAATGACATCCGGCCAGGAGCAGGGCTGCTGCGATGGTGAGGAATAATGCTGTCTTTTTCATAATACTTTTCCTCCTTTATTTGGCCTGGATGGTGATCACTATGGTTTTCATTGCCCCTTTGCCGTTTGAAACCAGGACGTTGAGTTTGCTGGTGGTCGGTTTCTTGAATGACGCGGGTGAAATCACCGTCACTGTCCAGCTCTTGTGGTTGCTGGTCTTGGCGCTGGCATAGAAACCGTTGTTGGGAATGGGAAGCACTTCCGCCCGTTCGTCGGCCTTGTCAAGGGCGCAGGTGAAGGACACCGTATCCTTGGCGCTCATCGTAATGATGTTCTTGGTGACTCCCGTCAATGTGACGTTGAATCCGTTTGCCATGGGAATCATGATCGGATCCTCTCCCGAAAGCGTCAGGACGACGAAATCGCCTTCCTTCTTCACGACCGGGGCGAAAGCGGGTTCGGGTACGTCGACGCTGGCCTGGACTTTCTTCCCGTTGCATAGCAGGAATTCAGGTTCTGCGGATCCGTAGGCGATGGCCCAGTAATACTTGTCATCCTTGTCTTTCTTGAGGGAGATTTTCACAGCCAGGCCCTCCGGGGCGTTGGCCTGGATCTTCTTTCCCTTTTCGTCGAGTATCCACTGGCTCTCGCCGCTTCCGTAACGTATGGTCCAGTACCAGACGTTGTCGTTTATATCGTCGGTAGCCCTCTTGGCTCCGATGACCGGGACGTTGGTGCCGGTTCCGTTGTAGAACGAATAGGATGAGCCGTCCGTGAGCTGCAGGGTCATGCCGATGGTGTCTGTGTCGTTGACTATGGGAACCAGGTCGCTGACCCAGGTCTTGTTCTGGAGATTCTCCACGAGTTTGACGAAGGTCTCGAGATTGTCGTTGACGGTCTGGCAGTTCTTCTCCAGCTTTTCGAAGCTTGACCAGGTGGGCAGTTTGATGGATGTGCCGTTGAGCAGTTTGAAGAGGTAGTAATCGCCCTCGTGTTCCACGCTCTCGAAGAAGGAGACGCCGTCTTCGCCCGTGGCGCGGCCCAGGTTGTGCCATATCTCCCCGTTGTCGTAGGTGACCATCCAGTAACCGTTCTCAATCTTGATTACGGGAGAGGCGGCCGAGGTGGGGATGCGCACACCATAGTTATCGGTGATGAACTTAGCCTGTTCTCCGGGGGAATACTGGACCGTCCAGTACCAGACGCCGTCTTCACCTCTCGCCACTCCCAGGAGCGGAGTGGCGGCATCGGTGCCGTTGTAGAGCGTCACCGGATCGGAGTTGGTGAAATAAAGGGTGTAACCGATGGTCTTGCCGCCCTTGAGGATTGATTCCACACGGGTGATGAAGTCGTAATCCTGGAGTTTCTCGACTATGTCCCTGAGGCCTCCGAGCGTAGTGTTCATCTCTTTGCATCTCTGCTCGAGTTTCTCGATGCGCCGCTCGATGACGTTCAGGTCGTTCTCGATGGAATTCGTGCAGCCGCCAAGCAGGAACAGTCCCGAAATGATTATGAAGATGATTTTTTTCATTGCCGCTTATTTTTTCTTGACGGTGATTGTCTTGACGACCGTGACGGGTGATGTCTTGGGGTCGAATGTGAACAGCGCCATTATCTTTCCTCCGGAACTGGGGAAAGGATTTGGAGCCTTGATGGTGATGGTGGAACTGTCGTAGGTTACGGTCAGTCCGCCCTGCTGTATGACAGAGAGGACGAAATCATAACCGCTTGCTACGTAATTGAGCGTGACCTGTCCTCCGGCGCTGAGGGAGATGCTTTCACCGACCGCCTTGCCGGCGGATGTGGTGATTGACACCGTGTTCTGCTTCGGAAGCGAGAATCTGGTTTTCCCGTCCTTGAGGACGACCACCAGGGAGTCGGAGTAGTTCGTCACGGAATGGAAGGCCCTGGAAACCGAGTCCACGGCCTTGGGGGTCCAGTCCTTGCCGACGGGATAGCGGAGGAACTCTGTCTTGCCGCCTACCGTGACTGTCCAGTAGTACTCGCCGTCGTTGTCGCGGGTGACGGAAACCTTGGGGACTTCGACCGATTCGCTCGATGCCGGGATCTTTTCGCCGTCTTCCGAGAGCACCCACTTTTCCGGGTCGTCGCCGATAGTGTAGGCCCAGTAGAACTTGCCGTCCGTGTGTTTCTTGATGAAGATGGCCGGGCTCATCTTTGCGGTCCAGTCATGGATTTTGAAACTCTTGCCGTTGGACAGGGTGACGGTGAGTCCGGTGGTGTCGCTTCCGCTCCTGATCGGAGTCACCGAGGAGATGAAGCAAAGCTTCTCCATCGTGCTCTGGACAAGTTCGAGTTGCGTGAGGGCATTGTCGTTGGCCGCATCGAAAGCATCCTTCAGATTCTGGTAGGCGTTGTATGTGGGAATCTTCAGTTGCTGTCCGTTGATCAGCGTGAATATCACATAGTCCTCGTTGCGGGTGTCGATATTCTTGAACATCTGGTCTCCGTTCTCTCCGTTCGCCTTGCCCAGCTCGATGTATGTCTTGCCGTCGATGGTGTAGCAGAACATGCCGTTGCGGATTGTGACGTACGGGAGGATGCCGACGGAAAGCATCATGCTGCCGTCCTCGGCCCTTAGCCAGTCCCACTGTCCGTCGCCGTACTGCACAGCCCAGTAATACTTGTTGTCATCGGGGTTCTTCTGGCTGGAGACCAAGGGAATGCTGCCGTTCTTTCCGTTGATGATGGTTATCGGTTCGTGTTCCACGAAATTGATCCGATAACCCGTTTCAGATCCGGATTGTATCTGGGTGATGCCGGTGATCATGTCCTGGCTCTCCAGGACACTGACCAGGTCCCTGAGGGATTTCAGGTCTTTGTTGAGCTGGTCGCACATCGCCTGGAGATTCTCCACGCGCTCGTTCAGGTCGTCGAGCCGCTCGTAGATGTCGCGATAGCATCCCGAAATGAGAAGCAGGGAGGTGGCCAGCAGGATTGATACGAAGATTCTTTTCATATCGAAACTTTGTGTAGGTTAAAACAGGTATCCCGTGTTGATGTAGAGGGAACCCTTTGCGTTGTCCTGTCTGTCGAACGGCCGTCCGTAGTCGACCGCGATGATGAAATTACGGTTGAGGATGAACCGGAGGCCGCCGCCGGCAGCCAGATGGAACCGCTCCGGTCCTCCGGACGAAAGCTGGGAGGGGAAGCGGTCGGGGTAGGTGACCGGCCATGAGGGATCGACCGATACGTCCGTATAATCCTTCAGGACCCGTCCTCCGTCGAAGAAAATGTTGGCGCCGAGCGAGAGGTTCTGGTTCAGCACGGTGGTGTTGAGGAACTTCCAGCGGAGTTCGGTGTTGAAGTAGCATACGCTCAGGCCCTGGATCCTGTTGCGCATCAGACCGCGTATCGTGCGGTAGCCGCCGAACCCGTCGCGGTCATATCCCGGTCCGAGCACCGGCTCGAAGGGGAGGGCATAGAATCCCGGCTTGCCGATGAAACCCTGGATGTTGGCCCTGTAGGCGAAAACCAGCTTGTCGCCGGAGAGGGGGAGATACTGCCGCAGGACGGCGTAGTAGCGTCCGTAAGGCTTGTTGGTTCCCATCCACTTCGGGGCCCACTCCATGAAGGCGTCGGCCCAGATGCCGCGCGAGGGTGCGTTCTCCACGTCGCGGCTGTCATAGCACAGGCCGGCGCGCCATGCGCTGGTCATGCCGCCCTTATACTCGTCGGCCTCTATGAATCCAAGGCTCTTGTACCATGAGAAGAGGCTCTTGCCGTACGGGAGAGGGAGGAGGTTATCGTTCTTGTATTCATCCAGGATGAAATACTTGAAATGATATCCGAACTTCCAGAAGAAATGGTCGGTTATCCTGCCGGTGAAATCAAGTTTCCCGTAAGGTACCATGCGGGCCATCTTGTAATAGGCGGTGGGGAGCGATGAATCGTAATAGGAGCCGTAGCCGTTGAAACCGTAGAAGTCGAACGCTTTCTCGTTGGAGAACTGTGCGGCGAACGAGAAGCGCACTCCCGGGATGAGGAAGCGGTTGTCGTAACTCAGGACATAGAGCTGGGAGCCTTTTGTGAACCATGATGCCTCGACATAGAGTTGCTGGCGTGGATTGGGATACCATCCCTCCTTGCCGAAATCATAGAGGTTTGCCAGCGCTCCGAGCTGGAACCCCTTGTCCTGGTCGAAGGCGACTATGGGGAAGCCTCCGAAAGAGAGCCCCGTCTTCTCTATATCCTTTTTCTCCTGGGCGCCTGCGCCCAGGGCGAGGGCAAGCAGGACCAGTAAAGCGGTTATATGTTTCATAAATCCAATTTTTCCATTTCTTCCATCAATTCATCTTTCTGCTTCCTGAGGCTGCCGTTGCAGACATATCTCCAGGAGGAAGCCAGGCGCCTGACCTGTTCGAACCAGTCGTAGGCCAGCATGGGGGCGGGCAGGAGCAATACCAGTGCGGCAATAGCCCAATACCATTTGACCGTGCAGAACAGCACGACCGCGGCGATCAGCAGCAGCAGGGTCCATACGATGATGTTGACCCCGCACCTGAAGGAGTTGCGGAACGCAGGGTCCTTCAGTCCTGCCGCCAGCTTTTCGCCCACGCCCCAGATCGGGACGGAAACTGCGGCGAACACCAAGCCGAACGGCGCACAGACAAGTGCCTTAAGCGTGCTCCACAATGCCTTCGCGACGGGCCGCCGGGTATAGGTGGCATGCGTGCTCACGCGCGCGCGTTTACGGGCTTCGCCGTACGCCAGCGCCTTTTCAAAGATCCCTTTCGCCTTTTCGGGCGACTCTTCGCGGAGACGTCCGATTTTCTCTATCTCAGCCCTGTTCGCCTTCATGCGCTCTTTCGGGCGGCATTCCGGAACCTGGTGGCCGCTGCGCAGCCGGGCTATCTCCCAGGTAGCATCGTAATCCTCATCGTCCGGGATATAAACGATCAGACGTTTCATCGCCTCTCCCGTCATCTTCCGGATATCGGCGAAAATTTCCGATTCGCTCTTTTCCGGATGGTCCGCGATGTAGGCCGTAATGTCGATAGGTTCGCCTACGGTCATCACAAGCGACGAGCGGTAGCGGAAGTAGTCTCCGTATTCGCATCCCACCGGAACTATGCGGATGTGGGTGCCGGGCTTCTTCTGCCTGTCAGCCCCCACGGCTATGCGGGCGATGCCCTTGCCGATGGGAAGCAGGCTGTGCATGGCACGGTGCATACCCTCTGGTAAGATGCAGAAAGGGACCTGATTGTTGAGTACCTCTATCGATTTTTCTACTGTTTCCTCCACGTTGAGGACGCTCCTGAAACCGTCGCGTACGCGGTTGATGGGCATTATCCTGAAAAAGGTGAAGACCTTTTTCAGGAAAGGTTTCTTGAAAATGTCGGCGCGCGCCACGAAGACCATCTTGTCCCTTATCATGGCGAGGACGACAAGCGGATCCATCAGGGTGTTGCAGTGGTTGGGCGAATATATGGCGGCCCCGTCTTTCGGTATGTTTTCCAGTCCCTCATATTCGAGAAACCTGTAGGAACCCCTTATGTAGAAGTTCGCTATGCGGCGCACCAGTGTATATCCGAAGTCCGGTTCGTATATTTTTTTCATCGGGTCACTTTTCTCCAAAATAATAACTCGCTAAGGTAGAAAAAACGGGTGACTTTTCCCAGATTTTTATTTATATTTGTGTTATGGCTTACACTGTGATGTTCTATAATCTGGAGAATCTCTATGACACCATAGACGATCCCCAGACTGCCGACGACGATTACACTCCTGTCGGCGACAAGCGCTGGACACCGGACAAGTACCGAAGGAAGCTCTCCAATCTCAGCGAGATTTTCTCGGCGGTGGCTTCCGCCCACAACGGCTTCCCCGTAGTGGCCGGCGTTTCCGAAGTGGAGAACCTTAAGGTCCTGCAGGATCTTGCGGCGCAGAAAAGGATGTCGGGGGCACATTACAAGTGTATCCATTTCGAGTCGAACGACGCCCGCGGCGTCGAGGTCGGCATGCTCTACCGTCCCGACAAATTTACCCTGATGGGCTGCGAGCCCCTCAAGCTCGCGCTGCGGAGCGGCAGGGAATATATCGGGCGTGACATCCTTGCCGCCTGGGGGGAACTGGAAGGGGAGATGTTCGTATTCTACGTATGCCATTTCCTATCGCGCCGGGGCGGGGTCGCCTCTTCGGCAGGCTTCCGCAGGGCCGGCGCGGAGACAGCCAGGGACCATGCGGCCGCACTGCGCAAAGACTATCCCGACATCAAAGTGGTGATTCTGGGCGACATGAACGACAGTCCCTCCGACGAATCGCTCGCCGGCCTGCTCAAGGCGCACAAGACCATTTTCAACGTTCCGGAAGGGGAGTATTTCAATCCTTTCTGGATGCTGGCCGAGGAGGGGAAGGGGACCAGTATACACAACCACCGCTGGGTGCTCTACGACAACATCATAGTTTCCCACAACATGCTCCCTACCTGGCCCCAGCTCAAAGGATTCCGCATAGTGAGGCTTGACGGGAAGAACCATTACGGGGAGATATTCCGCCGCAATTTCATGCTCCGCAAGGGAGCGCCGCGCAGGAGTTACTACGGCAATACTTTCGACAACGGTTACAGCGACCACCTGCCGGTGCTGATCAAACTCGACAGGCGATGAAGCGCTACACCGATTTCGTTTTCGACATAGACGGGACCCTTCTCGACACCGAACGTACCGGCGTCCTGTCACTCATGCAGACCATCAGCGAACTGACCGGAAGGGACGTGCCCTACGAAGAGGCATACCGTTTTTTCGGGGTTCCCAGTTCAAAGGCCGCATCCACCCTCGGATACGCCGACGAAGCGCGTTTCGCCGAGGTTTGGGAGGAGCATTTCCAGGAATTGATGTATCTGGTCAAGCCGTTCCCGGGAGTGGAAGGGGTGCTGCATGACCTCCTTGCCGGGGGAGGACGCATGGGCATAGTCACTTCCCGCTCCCGTTTCGAACTGCAATACGACCGGGTGCTCGCCCCGCTGCTGCCGCTTTTCGGTACCGTGGTGAGTTCTGAGGATACGGTCCGCCACAAGCCATTTCCCGACCCGATGCTGGCTTATCTGGAACGTACCGGCGCTTCTGCCGGGGCGACCCTCTTCCTGGGCGACACGGTACACGACTGGCAATGCGGCCATGGCGCGGGATGCGATTTCGCACTCGCGGACTGGAGGAAACGGGGAATGCAGGGTATCCCGGCGGAATACCGTTTCGAAAGTGAAGAGGAGCTCAGGAATATACTTGGATTGAATGGCTAGCGGACCGGTCCGCGTTCAGCCATTCTCTTGTCGCGACGGCCTTTCTCCTTGCCGAACGAGGATTTCATGTATTTGCGCCACTGTTCTTCGGTGAAGACCTTCTCTAAGGCCTCGTCGGTCGCGGCCATCCATTTGTCGGACACGGCCTGGAAGGTTTCGCTGTTGCTGGCGCCGGTCTTCCGGGTGGCTTCGATTTCCGCCATCATTGCGGGATAGTTGTACTGGAGGATGGAGTCGACGTAGAATACCTGTACGTCGTCCAGTTTGTAGCTGTTGGTAAGGTTATCCAGCAGGTTGTTGATTATCTGGTTGATGTCGGGCTGCTGGGGCTCCTGCGCCGGTACGGCCTGTACCGTCGCGAACGCCAGGATGGCGGCTGTCAGGATTTTCTGCAGGGTTTTCATTCGGATGGCTGTTCTGGTTGCTGGGGTTTCCCCTCCTGTATTACGACAAGGTCTCTCTGTATGATTTCCGAGTGGACAGGAAGGACCGCCGTCCTGGCCGACTCGCCTTCGTTTTCGCTGACGCGTATCATTACGTGGCAGCTTCCGTCGAACCAGTCGGGGTTGGTGGTGATCCATTCGGCGTCCAGTCCGGGACGTACGGTGGTGATGACATTGGTCGTGACGAAGACCTGCTGCGAATCGGGCGCGGCCCCGAACCTGAGGGTGTCGGGCGCTACGCTCACTTCCGGGAGCACGTACTTCTCGCACGCCGTGAACTGTGCGGCGAAGGTCAGAAGCAGGGCTGATGCCATTATGACGGAGAGTTTTCGCACCGGGTTTTTCGTTTTATGGTGCGAAGGTATGAAAAAAAACTGATATATTTGTGGCATGAAAAAGTACCTGATCCTCGCTTTCATGTCGCTGATGCTCCTCTCCT
The DNA here is from genome assembly GCA_017430365.1 of Bacteroidales bacterium. Taxonomy (GTDB): domain Bacteria; phylum Bacteroidota; class Bacteroidia; order Bacteroidales; family UBA932; genus Cacconaster. Next base: position 26,757 of record JAFRNC010000007.1, read on the forward strand.
GCACCCAGGAGTCGGAGATTACCGTCGAGCCTGACATCACGTCGTACCGGTTCGACCCTTCCGGCGGATCCCTGGACGTGGTCATTTTCACCAACGGTTCCTGGACCGCCACCTGCGCCGATCCCACCGTAACCCTTACTCCCGATTCGGGTGACTATACCGCTCCGATGCACATCACGGTCGGTCCGAACCTGGACTATCGTACCAAGTCGATCAGGGTGGAACTCGTTTCCAGGATCGAAGGCAAATCCCGCAACGGCCGCATAGTCCTTACCCAGGACTGCCTGCCGTTCATTTTCTGCGAGGAGCCTTCCGTCAGGATAGGCGCCGCCGGCGGGACCGCACGTTTTTCAGTCAATTCCAACGCACCGTGGAAAGTGGCGGGAACGACGATGGACGGGGAGTCCTTCTCCCTGCCGGTCGATCCCCTGCGCCATGACGCCAACCGGGTCGAGGTGTCGGTACTGATACCCTCGAATGACAGCGGCAAGGTCCGCACTTTCACCGTCACCCTCGCACTGGAGGAGAATTCCTCCACCAAAGTCGTACTTACAGTTTCCCAGGAGGCATGATATGAAAAAGTTGGTTGTTTTCCTCGCGGCCTGCCTGTTCATGCTGGCGTCATGCGAACCTGATCCGGTGATTTCGGTTTCCCGCACCAACTACATCTTCGATCTTTTCGGAGGCGACAAGACTGTCAAGGTGACGGCAAACAACGACTGGAACGTAATGACCGATGCCGATAAATCTTTCCTGACAATCTCTCCCATTGCCGGAAGTGGCGACGGGTCGTTCCTCCTTCATGTCGAACCCAACACCAGCAGGTCCAGCCGTTCGGCCCAGATCCTGGTAATATGCTCCAGCCGTTCCACCTCTGAAACCTGCATCATCTCCGTCATGCAGGAGGGTGCAGACTTCGACCTCACCGAGGCTGCTAAGAAGTAAAAGCCAATATCGCACAACTGACCCTGAAGCCTGCGGCTGTCAGGGGAGCGGCGCTTGCCGCCAGTGTAGAGCCGGTGGTGAGAACGTCGTCGACCAGCAGCAGTTCCCCTGTTCCCTCCGCCCTTAATTCTGCGACACGTTCCGCATCGATGCGGAAGGCTCCCTCCACGTTTTTTGCCTTTGCAAGCCCCTTCAACCCGGTCTGCGTCCTGGTGTGGCGCCGGCGCCGGAGCAATCCCGTTTCCAGCGGGAGACCCATCGCCCCGGCGATTCCCCGGGCGATATCTTCAGCCTGGTTATAGCCTCTTTTCCACCGGCGAAGGGGATGGAGCGGTACGGGGACGACGGCCTGGCAGCGAAGGAATTCCCTGTTTGTGGCCAGCTTCTCGCCCAGCATGAATCCCATACGGTAACCCAGACGCCGCCGGCCGCCATATTTCACGGCATATATTATCTTCCTGTAGTCGCTTCCGGCGCGGAAAAAGAACAGGGCGGCTGCGGCCTGCGGTTCGAAGCGCGCGGCCAGCCTTTCGAACGCGGCGTTCTGGACAGTCTCCCACTGGTATGTCAGCGGAAGGTCGTCGAAACATTCACGGCAGACATCCTCCTCGCCGGTTTCGAGAGGATGCCCGCAAACGCGGCAGCGCCGGGGGAAGAAAAGATCCCTCAGTCCGGTCAGTGAAAGAAACAATTGTCTGGAAAAGAAACCGCACATATCCTTCGCCCCTGAAAATCCGGGGCAAGATAGTCAAAAATGACTATTTTTGCAATCATGACGGATTCACGCATAACCGATTTCATAGCGGAGCACCATGTGCTTACCATTGCGTGTCTCTCCCGGGACGGCGGGGAGATATGGTGCGCCAACGCATTCTATGTGTTCGATCCCGGGGAAGTGGTTTTCATCATCACCTCTTCGGAGGATACGCTTCATGCACGGATGTTTCTGGAGAATCCTTCCGTGGCCGGTTCCGTGGTGCTCGAGACGGAGGAGATAGGAAAGATCCGCGGCCTCCAGTTCTCTGGTAAAGTGCGCCGGTGTGAAGGCGGTTTGTTCGACCGTTCCCGCCTCAGATATCTGAAACGCTTCCCCTATGCCGTGTTCAAAGGGGGCGAGGTGTGGCAGATTGTGCCCGATGTCCTGAAATATACCGACAACCGTCTGGGTTTCGGGAAGAAGTTGTACTGGAGGAGGGAAAAAGAGGGGGAATCCTCCGAATAATTGCTATATTTGTAGAATATGTTTGACTTCATCGACATCTCCTTCATAGACGTGCTCGACGTGCTTATGGTCGGCCTGCTGGTCTATTGGCTCATCAGGGTGGTCCGGGGGACGTCGGCTGTCAATATATTCCTCGGAGTCCTGCTGCTCTACGTTATCTGGATCGCCTCCCGCGCCCTCGGCATGAAACTGCTCTCATTCATACTGGGACAGGTGCTGGGAGTGGGCGTGGTGGCTCTTCTGGTGATTTTCCAACCCGAGATCAGGCGGTTCCTGCTGCGCATCAGCTCCAGCACGACCGCGGCGCAGAAAGGCGTGTTCAACAAGTTGTTCCGCCAGGCCAAGACGGGAGGCATGCCCTCCCGCGAGATGGAGGAACTGACGGCCGCCTGCCGGAAGATGTCCGAGACCCGTACAGGAGCGCTCATAGTCCTGAGGCACGGATCATCCCTCGGCGACATCCTCGAGACCGGGGACGAAATCGACGCCCGCATCAGCAGGCGCCTGATAGAGAACATATTTTTCAAGAACTCCCCGCTCCACGACGGGGCAATGATCATTTCGGACATACGCATCCTCGCCGCCCGCTGCACGCTCCCCATAACCCAGCGCCAGGATATCCCCGCGCACTACGGCATGAGGCATCGTGCGGCTATCGGCATGTCGGAGGTGTCCGATGCGTCGGTCATAGTGGTTTCCGAGGAGACGGGCGACATTTCTTTCGTGTCGGAGGGCAGGATACGCACAATGGGCAGCATCACGGAACTGCGCCTGGCAATAGAAGAATCATACAAGTAAGGGGGACGGATCATGGTGCTGGAACGGAAAATAGGGTTTGATAAAGTCAGGGAGAGGATATCCGCCAAATGTGCGACGCAGTACGCGCTGAAAAAGGTTGCGGCAGAACAGATATCCCACGACGGCGACGAGATCATGTTCAGGCTGCGGCTTACCGACGAGATGCGGCTCATCTGCCTCTTCGAGGACTCTTTTCCCGCGGGAGGCTATCTCGACACCAAGGCTTTCCTGATGCCGCTCCAGGCAGAAAACACCATGATTGACCTGCCGTCGCTCCGCTCCCTCCGTATCAGTCTCGACACGCTCCGCCGCATCCTGGCCTTCTTCAGGGAGTGCAAGGACGACCTCTATCCCACTCTCAGGCAGATTTCATCTTCGGTCAGCTACGAACCTGAGATTTCCCGCCGCATCGAGGGCATCCTGGACCGCGCCGGCGAAGTGAGGGATACCGCATCCCAGGCCCTCGGCGAGATCCGCCGCACCCTCAAGTCGAAGGAGGGGCAGGTCTCCCGCCGCATCAACGCCATCCTCGGCAGTGCCAAGAGCGAAGGCCTTGTGGACGGGGACGTCGAGGTCGTGGTCCGCGACGGGCGCGTCCTCATACCGGTTCCGGCAGGGTCCAAGAAGAAACTGCCCGGCATAGTATTCGACGAGTCGGCGACTGGGAAAACGGCGTTTATAGAGCCTTTCGAGATAATAGAGATCGAGAACCAGATACGCGAACTGCAGTTCGAGGAACAGCGCGAGATCGCCCGCATCCTCTTCGAATTCACGGAATTCCTGCGTCCGTACCTGGGAGGACTCATAGCCGCATCCGAATATATAGGCGAGATCGACTTCATCAGGTCCAAAGCCCTGGTTGCCCTCGACATGATCGCCGGCATGCCCATTCTCTCCGACAACGGCGAGCTTAATCTCCGCCGCGCGCGCCATCCCCTGCTTGAGGCTTCGCTCCGCAGGGAGAAGAAAGAGATAGTGCCGCTGACCCTCTCGCTTTCGAAGGAGAAGCACATCCTCCTGATCTCCGGGCCGAACGCGGGAGGAAAATCGGTGTGCCTCAAGACTGTAGGCCTGCTGCAGTATATGTTCCAGTGGGGCATGCTCATCCCGACGTCAGAGGTGAGCGAGATGATGATTTTCGACAGCATCTTCATCGACATCGGCGACGACCAGTCGCTGGAGAACGACCTTAGCACCTACAGTTCCCATCTGAAGAACATGCGGGAGATCCTCACCAACGCCACATCCTCTTCCCTGGTGCTTATCGACGAATTCGGCAGCGGTACCGAACCCGCGGCGGGCGGAGCCATAGCCGAGGCGGTGCTGGCGCGTCTCGACGCCATGGGTGCCTACGGAGTGATCACCACCCACTATACCAACCTCAAACTCTATGCGGACAAGAGTTCGGGAGTGATGAACGGGGCCATGCTTTTCGACGGCGCGGCCATCAAGCCCCTGTTCCAGCTGCAGCAGGGTATGCCCGGCAACTCCTTCGCCTTCGAACTGGCGCGCAAGATGGGGCTTCCTTCCGACGTGGTGAAGGATGCCGAGGAACGCGCCGGAAGCGAATTCGTCAACATAGAGCGCAATCTGCGCCAGATTGCCCGCAGCCGCCGCGTCCTCGATGAGAAGCTGGCCCGTATCAAGAGCACCGACAAGACCCTCGAAAGCCTGACGGACAAATACCAGAAGGAACTGGGCGAGGTCAAGGCCCTCAAGAAAGAGATACTCGACGAGGCCAGGCGCGAGGCCAGAGAGATATTGTCCGAGGCCAATAAGCAGGTGGAGCGCACCATACGCGAGATCCGCGAATCCCAGGCCGCAAAGGACAAGACCCGCACCGCCCGCGAGAACCTTTCCAAATTCAAGGAAAGCCTCGAGCAGGAGCATCCCAGCGGGAACGACGAGGCTATCGAGCGTAAGATGCAGCAGATAGTCGCCAGGAAGGAGAGGGAACGCGCCCGCAAGGAAAAGCGCGGCGAAGCGCCGGTACAGCGCAAGGAAAAGCCGGTCGTGGACAATTCCCCGCTCAAGGTTGGCGACAAGGTGAGGCTGAAGGACAACGACATGGTGGGAGAAGTGACCCAGATAGCCGCCAAATACATCTCCGTGTCCGTGGGGAGCATCATCTCGAAACTTGCACCCGGCAAGGTGGAGAGGATATCCAACCAGCAGTACAAAGAGAAGTCCCGCAACACCTTCCGTCCAGTAATCCACTACGACAGCGAGTCGATCAGTCGCCGCAAACTCGAGTTCCGTCCCACGATCGACATCAGGGGGGAGAGGCTGTCCGATGCCCTGGAGATTGTGATGCATTTCATAGACGACGCTACAATGGTGGGGGTGGGACAGGTGAAGATACTCCACGGAAAGGGCAACGGGGTGCTCCGTGAGGAGATAAGGAAATACCTGAGGACGGTACCTGCCGTCAAATCGTTCCGTGACGAGGCCGTGCAGCAGGGCGGGGCCGGGATCACGGTTGTCGAAATGGACGTATGACCATCATGAAAAAGAGATTCCTGCTTGCATCTTCCATCCTGGCCCTGCTGACCATGGTCTCCTGCTCTTCTCCCGAAAAGCGGGTCTGCACCGCCGCGGAAGATTTTCTCAAGGCATATTATTCCGGAGACTGCGGAAAGGCGGCGAAGTTATGCACACCCCGCCTTGCGGAACTCGTTTCCAAAGGAGCGGTTGATTCCGGAAGGGTGCCCGGGGAAACGGTACAAAAAATGAAAGAGGCCTCATTGCAGACCTCTTTCAAAATCATTTCTGTCGATCTGGACCGTGAAACCGGGAAGGCAGTGGTACACTATGAACTGACGATTCCCGGCTCTTCCCTTCCGATCCCCAAGGATTTAGCCCTTGAGATTGAAGGCCGCACGGCAGCGGTCGACGGAATCGAGTAGCTCCCATCCGAAGAACTGCACCTGCTTCCTGACGGGACGTCCGTCCCTGATAAGTTCGACCTCTTTCACAAAGGGGTCGCGGCCCATGTGGCCGTATGCCGCGGTGGGTTCGTAGATCGGGTTTGTGAGTCCGAATTTCGCCACGATGGCCGCCGGCCGCAGGTCGAAGATCCTGCCTACGGTTTCGGCGATCTCTCCGTCGCTCATCCCGGTGTGGGATGTGCCGAAAGTGTTGACGAAAATGCTCACGGGCTTTGCCACGCCGATGGCGTAGGAGATCTGGATGAGGATCTCGTCCGCCACTCCGGCCGCCGCCATGTTCTTGGCGATGTAGCGGGCTGCGTAAGCTGCGCTGCGGTCGACCTTGCTCGGGTCTTTCCCGGAGAAGGCTCCGCCGCCGTGGGCTCCGCGGCCGCCGTAGGTGTCGACGATGATCTTGCGTCCGGTAAGTCCCGTGTCGCCGTGGGGGCCGCCGATGACGAACTGCCCGGTAGGGTTGACATGGAGTATCATGCCATACTTGAAGAGGGCCGCGTTGTCGGCGCTCAGGCGCGCCTTGACCCTTGGCAGCAGGATGGTCTCGACATCTTCCCTGATACGGGCCTGGGAAACGTCGGGATCGTGCTGTGTCGAAAGGACCAGGGTGTGGATGTGGTGCGGAGTGTGGTCGTCGTCATATGCGACTGTGAACTGGCACTTGGCATCGGGCCTCAGATAGGGCATGGGGGAGTTCTCCTCCCTGCGGATGCGTGAAAGCTCGATCAGCGTCATGTGGGCCAGGGTGAGCGGGAGCGGCATGAATTCCGGGGTCTCGTTGCAGGCATAACCGAACATCATGCCCTGGTCGCCTGCTCCCTGGTCATCGCCGTCGCGGTCGACGCCGCGGGCGATGTCGGCGCTCTGTTCGTGAAGGGCGGAGATTACGGCGCACGAATCGGCGTCGAAATGGTATTCGCCCTTGGTGTAGCCTATACGGCGTATGGTACGGCGCACTACGCCCTGGATGTCGACGTATGCGTCATGGGAAGTAACCTCGCCGCCGACGACGGCGAGACCGGTGCTGACGAAGGTTTCGCAGGCTACGCGCGAAGCGGGATCCTGCCTCAGGAAATCATCGAGAATTGCATCGGAAATCTGGTCGGCCACCTTGTCGGGATGGCCTTCTGAAACGGATTCAGAAGTGAAAAGATACATAATTTTAGCCTTTTTTAGAGTGGTTGGCAAGCAGTCAAATCCATCCACTTTGGTTTGGGACGGCAAAGGTAGGTGATTAATTTTCAGAAACAAAAAATATTGTTATTTTTGCAAGATATTACAAGCCCGTTTGAAGATGAAAGCATCCAGACTGTTTGTCGTCTTTGCCATCCTGGCACTTGCGGTATCCGCCTGCAGTCAGCCGGAACCCGAGAAGGAGACTGTAACAGTGTCTGTATCGCCTTCATCGGTCTCTTTCAGTGAAGAAGGGGGTACCGCTTCCATCCAGGTGACATCCAACGGCAGCTGGTATGTTGAAACCCAGGGCGCATGGTTCAAACCCGATAAGTTCTCCGGTTCCGGGAACGCATCGGTTACGGTCACGGCCGACATCAACGGAGGCGACGTCCGTACCGGCGCGCTCACCTTCAAGACGCCCGACCAGTCTGCCACGGTCCAGGTCCGGCAGGAGGCTCATGTGAGCAAGACGCTGAGCCTTGCCGAGGTCCGTGCCATGTACAAGGGGACGGATTTCAAGATCGACGGCGATGTCTTTGCCGAAGGCGTGGTGATCAGCGATTACCGCCGCAATACCTCCGGTGGGCTCAACAACTATTCATCAGCCAAGACAATCGTGGTTTCCGACGGGAAGGCAGGCCTGATGCTGTACTGCACCGAGGAGAACAGCCAGTTCGCCCGCGGCGACAAAGTCCGTCTAACGCTCAAGGGCCAGACGCTGTCGGTTTACAACAACGGTTCCGTCCAGATCAACGGAATGCCGCTCAGGAATATCGAGAAGATCGGCGCCGAAACTCCCGTCGCGAAGGAAATCACGCTCAATCAGTTGCTTTCCGGCGAATTCGAGTCGATGTACGTGGCGGTGTCCGACGTACAGCTCAAAGGGAAGTTCGTCGGGAAGAGTTTCGTATATCAGGAAGACGGCAAAGATGTAACCACTGTGGTTTTTGAAGGGAAGGACGGACGCGACTTCGACCTGTTCACATCCAGATATGCCGTCTTCAAGGACGAACTCGTACCGACGGGCAGCGGCGTCCTCAAGGGCGTGGCCGGCAAGTACGGCGCACGAATCCAGATGAGCATATCGGCCATAAGCGACTGGTCGGGCCTGACAGGGGAGAGATTCTCCACCGGCAAGGTCTTCAACATATCCATCAAAGAGTATCCTGCCTGGGGTGACGCCGCTGAGTTCACGGTGGATGTCACATCCGACGTTACGTGGACGGCATCTTCTTCGGACCCCGATTTCACCGTTTCCCCCAGCCAGGGAGAAGGCAGCGCTTCTGTCAAGGTCGGTTTCACGGACAATCCGAGTACCAGCCTGACGCGTACCGCCGTCATCACTTTCAAGACTCCGAGCACCGAGGTCCCTTACAGTGAGCAGACCCTCACGGTTACCCAGCAGCCTTACGAGGTACTTCATCCCGATGCCGTTCAGGCATGGATGGAAATGCCGGCCGTTCCCGAGGACGGGGACAAGGCCTTCTTCACGCATGACATGACCTATGGCGGAGGCAAAGTCCGCAACTACTCCTTCTGGCTCGATCTCAAGAACAGGGTCTCCCTCTGGGTGGCTTATCCGCTCTATTCCGGAATGACTTCCGGCGTTTCCCGCACCGACAAATGGGACTGGAATCCCAAGGTGCCGCGCCGTTATCAGGGGCTGGCTTCCGGCAGCTACAGCACCACCGAGTATGACCGCGGCCATCAGCTGCCTTCCGCCGACCGCCTCTGCACGACCGAGGCGAACGAGTCCACCTTCTACTATACCAACCTTACCCCGCAGGACTCCGATCTCAATAAGGGGTTGTGGGAAAAGCTCGAGGAAAAGGTGCGCGCCCAGATCGGCGGATGCGATACGCTCTATGTCGTGACCGGATGTGTCCTGACGACCTCCGACGATCCTACGATACAGTACATCAAGGACAACCGCAAGGCCGATGTGGCCGTGCCGAAGGCATATTACAAGGTGCTGCTCAAGTACAAGGCCGGGACGGCCAACGGAGGATACTCCGCCATCGGTTTTTGGATAGAGAACAGGGGTTACGGCGAAGCGCCCCTCGACCGCTCATACGCCCGCAGCGTCGATGACATAGAGAAACTTACCGGCATCGATTTCTTCGTCAACCTGAAGGATGAATATCAGAAGGCGGCGGAAGCGAAATACGACGCCTCATCATGGGGACTATAACGAAATAACTATTTACTATATCAATTCAATTAACTTAAAAACATTCATGAAAAAAGCATTCAAATGTTTTCTGGCTGTCGCAGCTTTCCTGCTGATGATTGTTCCGGCAACGGCTCAGGTGACTACCTCCAGCCTCGCGGGACAGATCGTCGATGAAGGCGGCGAGCCTCTCATCGGTGTGGCGGTCGTTGCCGTCCACACTCCTTCCGGCACGCAGTACTATGCCGTGACCAACGAGGACGGACGCTACACCATCCAGGGTATGCGTACCGGTGGCCCCTACGAGGTCACGATGTCACTGATCGGCTGCCAGACGATGGTCTACAACGACGTAGTCCTCTCTCTGGCAGAGACTTATCAGCTCAATGCAGAGCTCAAGACGGCAACCGAACTGCTGACCGAGGCGGTCGTGGTCGCTTCAGCCCTCTCGAAGTTCTCCACCGAGAAGACAGGTGCCGCAACAAACATCTCCAACCAGCAGATCACGAACCTGCCGAGCGTCTCTCGTGCCATCACCGACGTGACACGCCTGTCTCCTTACGGCGGCAACGGCATGAGCTTCGCCGGTTCCGACGGCCGTAACGCCAACTTCACCGTCGACGGTGCGAACTTCAACAACAACTTCGGTCTGAGCTCCAACCTGCCTGGCGGCGGCAACCCGATCTCCATCGACGCCATCGAGGAACTCCAGGTGGTCATCTCCCCTTACGACGTCCGTCAGACCAACTTCATCGGCGGCGGTGTCAACGCCATCACCAAATCGGGTACGAACACCTTCAAGGGAAGTGCTTACATTTATCACCGCAACGAGAACATGCGCGGTGACGCCATCGAAGGCGAGCAGATCAGCGGCGCGCGCGCCACTGACCGCAGCACCACTTACGGCTTCACCCTCGGCGGACCGATCGTGAAGAACAAACTCTTCTTCTTCGTGAACGCCGAATATTCCAAGGTTCCTACCGTCGTCAACCGCTGGCGCGGCTCCGCGAACGGCGTGGCCAATGCGAACGACTATCTTTCCCGCACCAAGCTCTCCGACCTGGAGCGCGTTTCCGATTTCGTGAAGAGCAGGTACGGTTACGATACGGGTTCATGGACTGATTTCCCTGCCAACGAGAACAACATGAAGCTCCTCGCCCGCATCGACTGGAACATCAGCGACAAGCACAAGCTGGCCCTCCGTTACAACTATACCAAGAACAACGTGTGGAACTCGCCCAACGGCTCCTCCATGGACGGTGGCACGCGTATGTCCGGTGCCCGTATGTCGCAGTATTCCATGTCATTCGCCAACTCGATGTATTCGATGAACAACCTGGTGAGCACCTGGTCCCTCGACCTCAACAGCCGCCTGAGCGACAATCTCTCCAACCAGTTCCTGGCGACCTTCTCGAAACTCGATGACGTCCGCGGCACCAACTCCGAAGAGTTCCCGTTCATCGATATCCTCGACGACACCCAGAGCAACAACTACATGGCTCTCGGTTATGAGCTGTTCACCTGGAACAACGCCGTACACAACACCATCGCTAACGTGAAGGACGACCTCACCTGGTACAAGGGCGCCCACAAGGTGACCGCCGGCATCAGCTACGAGTATCAGATGGCCGACAACCAGTACATGCGTAACGGTACGGGTTATTACAGGTACAATTCCGTGGACGACTTCCTCGTAGGCGCCAATCCCGAGGTTGTCTGCCTTACCTACGGTTACAACGGCGAGCAGTATCCTGCGGCCCGCGTACAGTTCCACAAGGCCGGCATCTATGCCCAGGACGACTGGAACGTGACCGACAAGTTCAAGCTGACCGCCGGTATCCGCATCGACGGCCTGTTCTTCGACAACGGCGACCTGATGACCAACAAGGCCATCTATGACATCAGCTATTTCCCCCGCGTCTACAACTACGAGGAAACCCACATCGACACCGGTATGTGGCCTACGGCCAAACTGACCTTCTCGCCGCGCGTGGGCTTCAGCTGGGATGTCTTCGGTGACAAGAGCTTCAAGATCCGCGGCGGTACCGGTCTCTTCTCCGGCCGTTTGCCTCTCGTGTTCTTCACCAACATGCCGACCAACGGCGGTATGGTGCAGTACCAGGCCCAGATCAACGCCAAGAACGCAGCCGCCAAAGGCTTCTCGATGGATGTCTTCAACGGCGGCCTGGTGACCGACAGCAACGGAAAGCCCACTATCGAGGCTCTCTACAATAAACTCCTCTCGCTCGGTTATCCCAGCACCGTGAAGCCTGAAGACGGTACCGTTCCGTCCGCAGTCAACGGAGTGGATCCGAAATTCAAGATGCCTCAGGTCTGGAAGACCTCTCTGGCATTCGACTACAGCTTCCCTACTTCCTTCCCGTTCACTTTCTCGGCTGAAGGTATCTTCAACAAGACTATCAACGCAGTGGCCATCTCCGACTGGAGCATGAAAGACGTGGCCGGCTTCGCCCGCTTCAACGGCGCCGACAACCGTCCGATCTATCCTTCCGGTTTCCGCTATGCCACCAAGGCATTCGTCCTGGAGAACACTGACAAGGGTTATGGCTGGTCGGCAAGCGCCCAGATCAACGTCCGTCCGATCGAAAGCCTGAGCTTCATGGCCGCCTATACCCACACCGTGAACAAGGAAATCACCGGTATGCCCGGTTCGGCAGCCGAGTCCGCATTCACCTATGTGCCGACCAACGAAGGCCCGAACTACATCAAGCTGCACAACTCCCAGTATGTGACCCCTGACCGCGTGGTGGCGTCCATCACTCACCACGACAAAGGCGGCAACCACTACAACATCATCTACGAGGCATGGCGCGGCGGTTATAACTACAGCTATATGACGACCAACGACATGAACGCTGACGGTTACAGCTACGATGCCCTTTACATCCCTACCGATGACGAGGTCTCCAGCCGCCAGTTCCGTTTCGTCTCGAACGACGACCAGACCCGCTTCATGGCCTTCCTGCACAACGATCCCTATCTGAGCAAGCATCAGGGCCAGTATGCCGAGGGTTACAGCGTCTACTCGCCCTGGGTACACCGCATCGACCTCGGTTACAAGCACGACTTCACCGTGAAGTGCGGCAACAATACCAACACCCTGCAGCTCAGCCTTGACCTGAAGAATGTCCTCAACCTGTTCAACTCCAGCTGGGGCGTGAGCAAGTACCTCAACCCGGCCATCGGTTCCGACGCCCGTATCCTCAAGTATGAAGGAGTCGACGCTGAAGGATATGCAACCTTCTCCACGCCTTCCGCAATACATGGCGAAACCCAGACCTTCGTTCCGAACCACGCACTCGGCCAGTGCTGGTATGCTTCCGTCGGTATCAAATATCTGTTCAACTAAAAGAAAGACTGCAATATGAAAATCAAGAATATACTTGTTTCCCTGATTGCCTTCCTGGCCATTGCAGCCGGATGCAACCAAGTCGAGCCTGACCACTATCTTCCGGAGATGCAGGTCACTTCTTCGTATCTGTCTTTCCCCGCGGATGGCGGTTCCGTGACCATCGGCTATACTGCCGCAGGTTCATGGTCGGTAACCAATCTTCCCGACTACATCACCGCTTCTCCCGCTTCAGGAAGTGCAGGTGAAGGTACCATCAGTTTCAGCGCCAATGCCGCCAAGGACACCCGTCAGGGAAGTTTCAACCTGTCGTGCGAAGGCAAGTCGCAGATCATCAATTTCATCCAGGTAACCCAGAAGACCGAACCCGTCACCATGACGGTAAAGCAGGCCCTTGAGGTCATCAAGCCCCTTGCCGACCAGGAAGTCGCAAGCGGCACCTACCGTATCAAGGGTATCGTATGCCGTATCAACGAGATCAGCCCGTCCTACGGCAACGCTACATACTACCTCTCTGACGACGGTTCCTTCACAGGTTCCGGCATAAGCGACTGCAACTGGATCCAGGTCTACCGCGGACTCTGGCTCAACGGTGCGGCGTTCAAGACCGGCGACGAATTCGCCGTCGGTGACGAACTGATCGTCGAAGGCCTTATCATGAATTACAAGGGCACCCCTGAGACCAAGGAGAAGGAAGCTTATGTGGTATCCGTAAGCAAGTCCCTCATCAAGATCGACTCCGTCGAGCCGGAAAACGCCACGGTCCCCGCTGAAGGAGGAGAATTCACCGTGACTCTCTCGAACAAGGGCAACGGCATCTATGTCGAGATTCCAGAAGGTGTGCAGGATTGGCTCTCCATTTCCGCCATTGCCGGCAATACCGTGAAATTCCGAGCAGCCGCCAATGCTGGCGGTGAGCGTTCGGCGACCATCACCTTCAAGACCACGGACGGCAAGAAAGACTACTCGACGCAGCAGACCTTCACTCAGAAGGGATCCATCGTCGATGTCAGCGTTGCCGAATTCCTGGCCGCCAGTGTCGGCGACGGCCCGTTCCGCATGACCGGTATCATCTCCGGCGATTATCCCGGCGACAAGCAGGGCCAGAGCTTCTACATCCGCGACTGGTCTGGCGAGACGCTCGTATATCGTACGGACAACTTCAAGGATTCCGGTCTCAAGCTTGGTGACGTCGTGACCGTCGTCGGCAAGCGCGGTGCCTACAACGACAATCCGCAGATGACTTCCGGTACGATCGAAGCTGTCGTGGCTGTCGTGGAAGAGGTCAGCATCGCCGATTTCCTGACAAAACCGGATGACAAGACCAAGTACTACATGGTGACAGCTACTGTGAAAGACCTGTTGGACAGCAATGGCAGGGAGAATGCCTATGGCAATATGCATCTGACCGATGGCACCAATGATCTGTATGTTTATGGCTGCTATCCCGGCTGGGGTGCTACAGGTGATGCTCGCAAAGGCCTGGTTGCAGACAAGGGAATCATGCCGGGCGATCTGATTACAGTCATCGGCCCTAAGGGTTCCTATAATGATGTTCCTCAGATAAACGGTGGTGTCTACTTCAGCCACATCCCCGCGAACTAGCAAGTGACGACGGGCTCTGCCCGGACTATTCTGAAAAGGACGATCCTTCATGGAGGGGTCGTCCTTTTTTATACTTTTTCATACTTTATTTATGAAAAATAGCTACTTTTGCCGCCGGAAAAAACCTAACAACATTATAAATACTTATGAAACAGACACTTAAGTTTTTTGTTGCAGCTTTCGGACTCTTCGTGTGCCTCCTCTCGAACGCACAGGTCACGACTTCCTCGATGAGCGGCAAGATTACCGATGCCAAAGGTCCCGTCGCGGGAGCCGCGATTATCGCCGTTTACACTCCTTCGGGAGCCCAGTACTGGGCCATCTCCGATGAGAACGGCAACTACCGGATCAATGCCATCATCCCCGGCGGCCCGTACAGCATTTCCGTCGACCTCCTCGGCTACCATCAGGCCCAGGAAACCGGCGTCTATGCCCCTCTGGGCGAGACCTCGATATTCAATTTCGAACTCGTGGAGGACGCCATCGCCCTCGAAGCGGCGGTCCTTGTCGCCGACAGCAATGAGTCCGGCATGAATATCCGCCGTTCCGGCGCCGGAACGACCATCAGCCAGCGCCGCATGGAATCGGTTCCGACCGTAAGCCGCAGCATGAACGACGTGATGAAGCTCACCCCTCAGGCTTCGACCACCACCAGCGGTTTCGCAGTGGGCGGCGGCAACTACCGCGGATCGACCGTCACCGTTGACGGTGCCGCGTTCAACAACGCCTTCGGTATCGGCTCCAACCTGCCTGCCGGCGGTTCCCCGATCTCCCTCGATGCCCTCGAGCAGATGAGCATCAGTATCACTCCCTTCGACGTGCGCCAGTCCGGTTTCATCGGCGGTGCGATCAACGCCGTGACCAAGAGCGGTTCCAACGATTTCCACGCATCCGTCTACAACTACTATACGAGCGACAAGCTCCAGGGTTCCAAGGCTGCAGGCGAAGATGTCCCCAAGACCAAGTCGCTCAACAACACCGTCGGTGCCACTGTGGGCGGTCCGGTAATAAAGAACAAGCTCTTCTTCTTCCTCAATGCCGAATATACCTTCGACGAGATTCCCGGTTCGAGCAGCCGCGCCCGTACTTCCGCTAGTGACGCTTTCGGTGACAAGTCCCAGTTCAACCGTCCTCTCGCGAGCGAACTCGACGCCATCAAGAGCTTCCTGGCCGACAAGTTCAATTACGATCCCGGGCGCTATGAAGGATACTCCCTGAAGACTCCGGACTACAAACTGCTTGCCCGTATCGACTGGAACATCAACCGCAACAACCGATTCAACATCCGTTTCAGCCATACCCATACCTTCGGATCCAACCAGCCTTCGTCTTCGATGTCCCCGCTGGGCGGAACCAACTCGACCTTCGTCGACGCCAACGGCAACTCTCTGAAATTCAACCGTTATTCGGCTGGCCGCCAGTCTTCGTACGCATTGTTCTACGAAGCTGCGCGTTACTATCAGGAGCAGAACTTCACCTCCATCGCGGCTGAGCTCAACACCCGCATGATGGACGGCGCCGCCAACAACATGGTGCGTGTCACCTGGTCGCACCAGGACGAACCCCGCAGCTATGTGGGCGATTTCTTCCCTACGGTCGATATCCTCAGTCCTGACGGGGTTACCGGCAACGACAATACCGCCATCTTCACCACCATCGGTATCGACCCCTTCACCTACGGTAACCTCCGCGACGTGCAGACGGTCATCGCCACCGACGAGTTCTCCTTCTCGAAAGGCATCAGCAACTTCGTCGCCGGCGCCCAGTTCGAGTGGAACCGCGCCGTCAACGGCTTCATGCAGGGCGGTGCAGGCTGGTTCATCTATGATTCCTGGGATTCTTTCAAGAACGACGTGACCAACAAGTCGGCGGCTCCCGTCGGTTTCATGATCACCCACGCCAACCTCGACGACCCTACCAAACAGACCTTCCCCGCATTCGACTACATGCAGGCTTCCCTCTATGCACAGGATGAGCTCAACATCAGCGACAACTTCAAGCTGACCGCCGGCGTGCGCCTCGAGATGCCGGTCATCTCCATCCCGACCGACAACGAGAACAAGGACTTCACCGCAGTGGCCAATGCCCATCCGAATACTTCCTTCGCAGGCCTGAAGACCTCCGACATCCCTGACATCCGCGTGAGCGTATCGCCCCGTATCGGCTTCAACTGGGATGTCCTGAAGGACCGCAGCTTTATCGTACGCGGTGGTACCGGTATCTTCACCGGCCGTATCCCCAATGTCTGGCTGGTCTCCGCCATCGGCAACAGCAACTGCCTGCAGTATCAGTACATCGCAAATTCCCGCACCGGCAACCCGGCTGTCCACTTCAGCAACGACCGCACCGAGATCATCAACAGCATCTATTCGGGTAACAAGTTCCACAAGCAGGACCTGTCGGCTCCTACCGCCACCACGATCATCGCCAGGGATCTTAAGATGCCCTCCAGCTGGAAGTCCTCACTCGCATTCGACTTCCGTCTTCCCGGTGACATCAAGGCCACTGTCGAAGGTCTCTACAACTACAACTTCAACGAAGTTTACGCCACCTTCCTCGGCTACGCCAACAGCGGTTCCGTCCAGCTCCCCGGCGAGCCCAAGGCCCGTGATCTCTGGACTTCCGAAGGCGTGAAGAACAATCAGGGCTCCGGCATGAACGGCTACTACGTGCACAACGAGAACGATCTCCACGGCACATACTATTCGGTCACCGCACAGTTGCAGAAGGATTTCAATTCCGGTCTCTCCCTGATGGCCGCCTACACACGCAGCTCTTCGAAGACTCTCTCCGACGGCAACGGCGACCAGATTTCAGAGTTCGTCAACACCTACAATGTCAACGGTTGCAACACCCCTGAACTCGGCTACTCCAGCTATGTCACGCCCAACCGCGTGATCGCCAGCGCAAGCTACGACATCAAGTGGGGCAAGTTCACCACCACGAAACTCAGCGCCTTCTACGAGGGCTACAACATCGGTTTCATCAGCAACTACTCCTACTCCAGGGTTTCCTACCTGATGAACAACGTCAGCGGCGCCGGTACGGCTGCCCAGCTGATCTACATCCCCACCGATGCCCAGCTCGAGCAGATGCCCTTCGCCGACGGTTCCAAGAGCGCCTTCAAGACCTT
Organism: Bacteroidales bacterium; assembly: GCA_017430365.1. Classification (GTDB taxonomy): domain Bacteria; phylum Bacteroidota; class Bacteroidia; order Bacteroidales; family UBA932; genus Cacconaster. The sequence goes on from JAFRNC010000007.1 coordinate 44,118, forward strand.
CATCGAGAATGACAGGTATCTTAGCCGTCACCGTGGAGAATACATGCAGCGCAACGGCGCGACCGCTCCCTGGCGCAATCAGATCAACGCCCGCATCGCCCAGGACTTCCACTTCAACATTGCCGGCAAGGCCCACACCTTCGAGGTCGGCCTCGATGTCAACAACATCGGCAACCTGATCAACAGCAACTGGGGTGCATACAAGATCATGAGCAGCAACAACGTGCTCAACTACAGCAACGGTGCCTACAAGTTCACCGCACCGACCTGGAACACCTACAACAGTCTGCGTTCCACCTGGTCCATGCTGTTAAGCGCAAGATGGTATTTCTAGCAGTTACGACTGTAACTGAAATGAAAGGGCGGCCCTCACGGTCGCCCTTTTTTTATATCTTTGTATCGATGAAACGATTATTCCTTCTTTTTGCCCTGCTATGCTTCGTTACGGCGTCGGCACAGGTGACAACGGCCTCGATAGGAGGACGTATCACAGACGACAACGGTCCGATCGAAGGCGTGACGGTGGTGGCCATACACCAGCCGACCAATACCCAGTATTACGCCACTACCGGCCGCGGCGGCTGGTATCAGATGCTGGACGTATTGCCGGGCGGCCCTTATACTGTCCGTATCCACTATTTCAGCTACAATCCGCTGACAGTCCGGAACCTGTTCACATATGCCGGCGAGAATATGGTCGTAGATGCCGACCTTGAGGCGGGGACTACCGAAGTCCACCGTGGCGAGGCGGCGACCTCGCTCCGGCTGGGTGAAGCCCTGGGCGGGGGATCGGTAGCCGTTTCTCCGCTCGACTTCAATCTGGTGGCGCAGGAGATAGACACGCCGGTTCCGTTCGACGTCCGTGAGGAAGCGACGCTTACCGGCGAAAACCGGCTGCGTATGACACCCACGGGAACCAGCCGTTTCCATGGCTCGGCCTTCGGTTATTACTACGGAGGGTTCCCTTCTGCCGGGTCGAAAGGGATTTTCGGCCTGAACATGTCCACTCCCATATCAAGCGAGGACTACCTGATGTACGCCGGCCTGCAGTACGGTCCTTCGGGCCTCAACGGGACAGCCCGTTTAGATGCGCGCCTTGGCGGTACGAACCGTCTGGACCTGACCGGAGGCCGCCTCGACGGGATGGATTCATGGGCGGCGGCCGGATTTACCACGCAACTGGGTGACGGAGCCGCTTCCAACCGGGCACAGGCCGGCTGGTACGGGTCTCCCATGGACCGTCAGCTGGTTTTCAGTGACGATTTCACTGTGGCCGCGGGTTCCCAGCGGCTGCTGGTGGGTGTGCGGGCTGCACACCAGAACATGACAGCCATCGATTCAAGCGCCACTCAGGGTGATGTATATGTACAGGATGTCATACGCCTCGGTCGGCGTATGACACTTCAGGCAGGCCTCCGCTTCAGCTTCCCGTTCGCCTTTTCACCCCGCGTCAGTCTGCGGTACGACCTGCTGGGCGACGGAGCGTTTGTGCTGAGGGCCGGAACTGCGGTCTATGGAGTACACGGGGAAGGATCGGTATGGAAAAACCTGGCGGCGGTCGATACGAGGCTTCCGGGAGAATTCTATCTCACGCTTGAAGGAATCTACGGCCAGTCCTGGAAGAGGCCTTTCTATATTTCAAGGCGCAATATCATCGACAGCCATTATGCCCTTACCGCACGCCTGGAGCGCCCGCTTGCCGACCGTTTATGGGCCCTGGCTTCCTATACCAGGAGTGACGGATTCTACAAGGACCGCATTTACGGTGGATTCTCATACAAGGCCTTGTATCTGACACGTATGGCCACTACCGTATCGGTGCTGTACCGTGGAAGCCATTACGTGGGCAACGATGAGTTCAGCAGCTATTATCCCGCTCCTGAAATCGATATATGGCAGCATTCCGTCGAGGCGCGTGTGTCGCAGGATCTGGGAACAGGCGACGGCGGCCATGTGCTGCAGGTCACAGGCTACGTCCGTCACATCGTCAACAGTCGTTCGTATTCCGGCAACGGCACCTGGATACTCGCCGGGCTGAGGTATTCCTTATAGCCAGCGGCGGAGTTCGTCTATATGCTCCGGCGGGGTGGCCCAGCTGGTGGCGAACCTTACTGCCGTGTGGTCATGATCCACCTTGTCCCACAGGTCGAAAGCCACGTGTTTGGACAGTTCCTCAAGTTTTGAGTTTTCAAGGATCACGAACTGCTGGTTGGTGGGTGAATCGAGGAAGAAAGTGCATCCGTGCTCTGTCAGCATCTCCTTGAGGCGCATAGCCATGTCGATGGCGTACCGGCTGATCTCGAAATACAGTCCGTCGGTGAAGAGCGTGTCGAACTGTATGCCCAGCAGGCGGCCCTTGGCCATCATAGCCCCGTGCTGCTTGGTGATGGTATAGAAATGAGCAGGAGCATTTCCCTTGGGGAAAACCACGGCCTCGCCGCAGAAGCAGCCGACCTTGGTGCCTCCGATGTAGAAGACGTCGCTGAGGCGGGCGATGTCGGGAAGAGTAAGGTCGCATTCCGGACTCATGAGGCCGTATCCCAGACGGGCTCCGTCGATGAAGAGCGGCAGGGAGTATTTGTCGCATATGGCCCTGATCTCTTCAAGTTTCTGTTTTGAATAGATGGTGCCGTATTCAGTAGGGAAGGAGATGTAGACCATTCCCGGGAAGACCATGTGCTCGTAGTTCGGATCCGTCACTGCCGCCTCGAGGCAGGAGGAGAGTTCCTCGGGAAGGATCTTCCCCCTGTGTCCGGGAATCGTGAGCACCTTGTGTCCGGTGTACTCCACGGCACCCGCTTCATGTACCCCAATATGACCCGTTTCAGCCGATACGACTCCTTCATAATCGCGCAGCATCGCGGCAATCACGGTCGAGTTCGTCTGGGTGCCCCCGACCAGGAAGAAGACGTCGGCGTCGGGAGCGGCGCAGGCCTCCCTGATTTTGGCCTTGGCGCTTTCGCAGTAGTGGTCCATGCCGTAACCGGGCAGTTGTTCGAGATTTGTGGCGGCGAGGCGTTCCAGAATCTTCGGGTGGGCGCCTTCGGAATAGTCGCAGGTAAAGGAGATCATAATTGTCGGTTCCAGTGAATTGTCGACAAACTTACGCAATTATTTCGTATCTTTCACGAATCTTTTTGAATGTTACGAATAAAACGACTTAAAGCATGAAACGTACCCTTACCCTCATCCTGCTGGCTTTTTTCGGCCTGACGGCCGTTTTTGCCCAGGAGAGCCCGCGCTGGCTCCGCAAGAATGCCATATCTCCCGACGGAAAACAGGTCGCCTTCTCATATAAGGGCGACATATACACGGTTCCGGTCACAGGCGGTACCGCCCGGCAGCTTACCACCAATCCCGCCTACGATTCCGACCCTGTATGGACCCCCGACGGCACCCAGATATTCTTCAGTTCGTGGCGGGAGGGAAGCAAGGATATATATCGCGTGGCCGCATCCGGCGGCACGCCAAAACGGATTACCGACTATCCCGGCAACGAGACCCCCAAAGCCGTCCTTCCCGACGGACGCATCGCCTTTACGGCATCCCTCCAGCCGGACATCAATTATGGCGGTTTCCCCGGCGACCCCCAGGTCTATGCGGTGGACGACAGCGGCCGAAGGCCCTCTCTGCTGACTTCGGTCACGATGTCCGAAATGAGCGTCCGCTCCGACGGAGCCATTCTGTATGAGGACTATAAAGGCTATGAAGACCCTCTCCGCAAGCACCACACCTCTTCCGTGACCAGGGACATCTGGCTCTGCAAGGACGGTGTATTCACCCAGCTGACCAAGTATGTCGGCGAGGACCGTCAGCCCGTCTTCGCGGCTGACGGCGACACTTTCTACTACCTGAGCGAACAGGACGGCAAAACCATCAACCTCTTCCGCAGCTCCGTCAGCAATCCCGGCAGGAACGTCAAGCTCACTTCATATGAGAAGGATCCAGTCCGCTACGTCTCCGTGGCGGCTGACGGCACGCTTACTTTCTCCCAGAACGGCGACCTGTACGTGATGAAGGAGGGCTCCCAGCCCCGTAAACTCGAAATTACCGTGATCCGTGACGAGAACGAGCGCGACATGGTGAAGATGAATTATACCGGCGGTGCGACCGCGATGGCCGTATCGCCCGACGGGAAGGAGATTGCCATGGTGATCAGGGGCGACGTCTTCGTTACATCTACCGAATACAATACGACCAGGCGCATCACCAACACGCCCGAACAGGAAAGGGGAGTGAGCTTTTCCAAGGACGGACGCGAGCTTTACTACGCAGCTGAGCGCGGAGGATGCTGGGGCATCTGGCGTACTGTGCTGACGGGCAAGAACGACAAACTCTTCACCTATGCGGTCAACACGAAGGAGGAGCTTTTCTCCGACCCCGGTGAAACCTGCTTCCAGCCGGAAGTGTCTCCCGACGGTAAGTGGGTGGCCTATCTCCGCGACCGCACCGAACTGGTCGTGAAGCCGGCCAAGGGCGGCAAGACCAAGTCGCTGCTCAAAGGCGCAAACTACTCTTACAGCGACGGTGACCAGGATTTCGCATGGAGTCCCGACAGCGAGTATCTGCTCGCAACCTATCAGGCCAACGGCGGCTGGAACAACGTAGACATCGCGCTCATCGAGGTTGACAACGGCAAGGTGACGGACCTTACCGAGAGCGGCTACAACGACGGCGGATTCCGCTGGGCGCTTGGCGGCAAGGCCATGACATGGGAATCCGACAAGAACGGCTACCGCAGCCACGGAAGCTGGGGCGCCCACGACGATATCTACATCATGTTCTTCGACGGCAAGGAGATGACCAAGTTCCTCCAGGACAAGGAGGACGAGGAGATAGAGAAACTGCTCAGCGGCAAGAGCGAAAAACAGCTTGCCAAGGAGGAGAAGAAAGACAGCCTGGCCCAGGAGAAACCCAGGAAACTCGAACTCCTGCTCGACGGACGTGAGAACCGCACCCGCAGGCTCACTTCATCTTCGGCCGCTTACGGCGACCACTATCTCTCGAAGGACGGGCACCAGCTATACTATGTCACGCCTCTTGAAAGCGGAGCCGGTCTCTGCGTGAAGGATCTCCGTGAAGGCAGCGTAAAGGTGCTCGCCCGCGGTGTCCAGGGCAGCATCACCCCTTCCGCCGACGGCAGCACCATCTATGTCTTCTCGGGACGCGGCATCACCAAAGTGACCCTCGCCGGCGGCCAGACCAAGCAGATCGGCTTCTCGGGTGATTTCGAATTCAAGCCCAAGGCAGAACGCGAATATATGTTCGGCCACATCTGGAAGCAGGTCAAGGAGAAATTCTACGATCCCGCCCTCCACGGAGCCGACTGGGACTACTATCGTGACAACTACGCGCAGTTCCTGCCCTACATCGACAACTATTTCGATTTCCAGGAGATGCTCTCCGAATTGCTCGGCGAGCTTAACGGTTCCCATACCGGCGCCCGCTACCGTCCCGCCGGAGGCGAGACGATGGGCAGGTTGGGAGTCCTTTACGACCAGAACTATGCCGGTGAAGGCATACGTATCGGCGAAGTCCTTCCCGGCGGTGTCCTCAATCTTGCCGACAGTGAAATCAAGGCCGGAGATATGATAATGGCCATCGACGGCCACGCCATCGCACCCGGTGAGAACTGGTTCCCCCTGCTTGCCGGGAAAGCCGGCAAGAAAATCGTCGTGACGGTCCGCAAGGGCGGAAAGGACGAGGACCTCATCGTGAAACCCGTGGCAAACGAGTCGGCCCTCCTCTACAAGCGCTGGGTCCGCCAGCGTGAGGAGATGGTGGAGCGTCTCTCCGGCGGCCGCGTGGGCTATGTCCATGTGGAAGGGATGGATTCTCCCTCGTTCCGTGAAGTCTATTCCAAGGCGCTCGGCAAATACCGCGGCTGCGACGCCCTCATCGTGGATATCCGCCACAACGGAGGCGGCTGGCTCCACGACGACCTTGTCACCTTCCTCGGAGGCGAAGCCTATGTGGAGTGGCGCCCTAGGGGACAGTACATCGGCACCGAGCCCTACAGCAAATGGACCAAACCTTCCTGCGTGCTCATAGGCGAGGACTGCTACTCCGATGCATGCGGCTTCCCCTTCGCCTACCGTGACCTCAAGATCGGCAAACTGATCGGCATGCCGGTTCCCGGCACCATGACCGCGGTATGGTGGGAGACCCAGATCAATCCGCAGATCGTCTTCGGCATTCCGCAGGTCGGAGGATGGACACGTGCCAACCAGTACATGGAGAACCATCAGATCGAACCCGACATCCGCGTGGCCAACGATCCTGCCTCCATGCTCAGGGGAGAGGACCTTCAACTTGAGGCGGCGGTGAAGGAGATGCTCCGCAGCGTCAAATAATTTCGTATATTTGCAAAATTTTACCCGATTCCACACAACATGATTTCCGACAAGATTGTTATGGAGGGTCTGACGTACGACGACGTACTGCTCATTCCTGCCCGTTCCGAAGTTCTTCCCCGTGAGGTTGACGTACAGACGCGTTTCACCCGCGAGATTCCTCTGCAGGTGCCGATCGTATCGGCCGCCATGGACACCGTGACCGACGCAAACCTGGCCATAGCTATCGCCCGTGAGGGAGGTATCGGCGTCATCCACAAGAACATGCCCATCGAGATGCAGATGGAACACGTCCGCAAGGTGAAGCGTGCCGAGAACGGCATGATCTACGATCCCATCACGATCGACGTCGAAGCGACGGTGGGCGACGCCCTCCGTCTCATGTCGCAGTATCATATCGGCGGCATCCCCGTGGTCGATCCCGGCAACCGCCTGATCGGCATCGTGACCAACCGCGACCTTCGTTTCCAGGACAATCATGCTACACCGATAAAGACCGTCATGACCAGCGAGAACCTGATCACGGTCGGCCCCAGCACGACGATTCCCCAGGCGACCGAGGTGCTCCGGAAGAACCGAATCGAAAAGCTTCCGGTCGTCGACGGTGAAGGAAGGCTTGTCGGACTGATCACATACCGGGACATCACCAAGATCAAGGACAATCCCAAGGCGAGCAAGGATACCCTCGGCCGTCTCCGCGTGGCGGCGGCCGTGGGCATCAATTCCCACAGCCTCGAGGATGTTGAACGCCTGGTGAGCGTCCATACCGACGCAGTCGTCCTCGACACGGCCCACGGCCATTCCGCCGGCGTTCTCAAGACGGTCAGGAAGATCCGCGACGCTTTCCCCGACCTGCAGATAGTGGCTGGCAACATAGCTACCGCCGATGCGGCCCGCGCACTTGCCGAATGCGGCGTCGACGCAGTCAAGGTTGGCATAGGCCCCGGTTCCATCTGCACCACCCGCATCATAGCCGGTATCGGCGTGCCCCAGCTTACGGCCGTGATGGAGACTTCCAACGCCCTCAAGGGTACCGGAATTCCCGTAATCGCAGACGGCGGTATCCGCTATTCGGGCGATATCGTCAAGGCCCTCGCAGCTGGTGCGAGCACCATCATGGCCGGTTCCCTCTTCGCCGGTGTGGAGGAGGCTCCCGGTGAGGCGATCATCCTCAACGGCCGCAAGTTCAAGTCCTATCGCGGAATGGGTTCGCTGGAGGCCATGCAGAAAGGCTCAAAGGACCGCTATTTCCAGGACATGGAAGAGGATATCAAGAAACTGGTTCCGGAAGGAATCGTGGCGCAGGTGCCCTACAAGGGAACCCTTGCCGAGGTGATTTACCAGCTCGTCGGCGGCCTGAGGGCCGGTATGGGCTATTGCGGAGCAGCCAATCTGGCTGCGCTGCGTGAGGCTAAGTTCGTCAAGATCACTGCCGCCGGCATGATAGAGAGCCATCCCCACGACGTGACGATCACCCGCGAGGCCCCCAACTACTCCACCCGTTAGCGTTTGGCGCAAGAGTTGCTGGGATAGAAATCCGTTAATGCAGAAGAAAATGAAGAGAATACTTTCGACGGCCCTGATGCTGCTCTCTTTCCTGCCGCTGGGAGCCCAGAAATACGACGGCGTGATCGAGAAATCGGTCGCCATGATCGGGAACGACATAGTGATGCTTTCGGAAATCGAGGCCGAGGCGCAGATGATGCGCGCCCGCGGGCTTACAGTCGACAGGACCGCACGCTGCGAAATCCTCGAGAACTTCCTGGTATCGAAGCTCTTCCTGACGCAGGCGAAGCTCGACTCCCTGGTCGTCAACGAGGCGCAGGTGAATGCCATGCTCGACCAGCGCGTCAATGAGGTGATGAGCACCCTCGGCGGTGAGCAGAAGACGGAGGAATATTTCAACAGGCCTATCTACAAACTCCGCCAGGAGTGGCGCGAGACCCTGAGCGACCAGTCGCTCATCCAGGAGATGCAGCGCAACGTGGCTTCGGAGATTCCGAAGGTCACGCCCCGTGATATCCGCAAGTATGTCGAAGAGACCCCCGCAGAGGACCTCCCCATGGTCAGCACCAAATACCGTATCCGTCAGATAGGCGTATATCCCGACAAGGAGGCCGCCGAACTTGCGGTCAAGGAACAGCTGATCGGCCTTCGCGAGAGGGTGGTAAACGGCGAGAAGTTCTCCACGCTTGCGCGCCTCTATTCCGAGGATCCGGGCAGCGTGAGCAAGGGTGGTGAGCTCGGAATGGCTTCCCGTTCCATTTTCTGGCCCGCTTTCTCCGACGCGGCGATGTCGCTCAAGGTGGGACAGGTGTCCCAGATAGTGGAGACTCCCGACGGATTCCATATCATCCAGCTTATCGAAAGGGACGGGGACATGTTCAACGCGAGACACATCCTCATCAAGCCCAAATACACCTCCGGCGACCGCGACCGGGCCTTCCACAAGCTCGACAGCATACGCAACCTGGTTGTGGCGGACTCCCTCTCCTTCTTCGACGCCGCCCGCTCATTCTCCGAAGAGAAGCACAGCGCCACCAACGGCGGCCTCATGGCCGACGAGTATACGGGATCGTCCTATTTCGAGAAGGACCAGCTCAAGCCCGCAGACTACAATGTCCTGAGGAACATGAAGGAAGGTGAGATTTCGGAACCTTTCGAATCCCTCGACAACGAGGGACGCAACGGCAACACCATCTACAAGATCCTCTATCTTGAAAAGATCATACCCGCCCACGTGGCCAATTTCCAGGAAGACTACAACTCCCTTCTGGAGGAGGTCAACCAGAAAAACTCCATGAAGGCCATCGACAAATTCATAGAGGAGAAGCAGAAGAGCACCTACATAGTCATAGATCCAATGTTCCAGGGGTGCGAATTCCAGCGACAGGGCTGGGTAAAATAAACGATGCGCCGTCCCATCCGGATTTTCCTGCTGCTGATGCTGGCCCTTACGGCCGGCTGGCCCTGCTTCGGACAGAAGAAAGCGGAGAAGGACAGCCTTTTCCGCCTCGTCCAGGCGGAGAGGGCGGAGCAGTATGAGGAATTCGGCATGCATTACCGTCTCGTCAAGGGACACGCCCGTTTCCTGCATAACGATACCTACCTGCTTTGCGATTCGGCATCGTGGAACGTGGACGTACGCTTCATCGAAGCATACGGGAATGTCCAGATGATCCAGAACAAGACCATGCTCAAGAGCGAGCGCATGGTCTACTGGATAGACGAGAACAGGGCGCAGTTCAGCGGCGACCTGGTGGAACTCCTGGACAAGGAGGGCAATACCCTCAGGACTAACCGTCTGGTCTACAATACAAAGGACAGCCTTGCCGTCTTTGACAACGGCGCTTCGCTCAAGGACCGCGACGGAAACGTGATAGAGAGCCGTGAAGGCACATACGACGGCAAACAGGGCCTTTTCACGTTCAGGGACAATGTGCAGATGTATCTCGATTCAATCGAGATAAAGACATCCCTGCTCGATTATTTCCGCGACGAGGAGAGGGCGTATTTCGGCGCCGATACTTATGTCTGGCGCGGCGACGGCTTCCTCAGGGCGGACTCCGGTTCTTATGACCGCGCAGCGAAGATCATCCATTATACCGACCACGTCTTCATGTTCAATCCCGACTATGACGCATGGGCGGACGAGGTCTACTACGACCAGACGAACGGAGCGGCCGACCTCTACAACAACGCGCAGGTGCTCGACACCACCAACAAGAGCATCTATCTGGGCGACCACCTGCAGTATTTCCCTCCCGCGGATTCCCTCTCCGCCCGGGGTATGCTCACGGGCGATCCGGCCATAATTTATTTCGGGGAGAACGAGGACCATGTCGTCGATACCCTTTACAGCCGTGCCGACACTTTCTTCGTCTATGCGGTGCCGCGTTGTGATATTCCGCAGACAGAGGTGGCCGAAGCCGAAAAGAGGGTTGCCGACATAACATTTGACGCCCTGACCAAGAAACGGCAGGAAGAGGCCGAATCGAGGGAACAGGAGAGGATCAAGAAGATGCGCGAAGCCGGCAAACTGCCGCCCGAATGGATCGAGAAGCAAAAGCAGGCTGAGGCCGATTCCCTTGCGGCACTTGCCGCGCAGGATTCGCTCGCCGCACTGTCGGAATCGCTCGCTGCCCCGTTGGATTCAATCGCCCCTCCGTCGGATTCGCTACAGGCCCCTCTTGATTCGCTCGCGGCTCCTCCGGAACTGGACTCGCTCGCCGTTGCCCCCCGCGATACCACGCCCATACGCTATGTGCTTGCATGGAACAACGTGAAGGTCTACCGCAGCGACATCCAGGCAGCATGCGATTCGATGGTATTTTCCGAACTCGATTCGATAGCCCGCCTTTACGGTTCCCCAGTACTATGGAACGAGGTGCGCAACCAGCTTACGGCCGACGAGATGCAGTTGCTCATGAAAGGCGGGGAATTGCAGAGGGGCAGCATGCTTACCAACGCCTGGATGATTTCCGAACGCGACACGGCGCATTACAACCAGATCAGGAGCACCGAGATGCTGGGTTATTTCCGTGACAACAAGATATACCGTTACGATGCGCTGGGCGGAGTCTCCGCGATATTCTACATGGCTGACGAAGACGTCATCACCACCATCAACGTCAAGGAGGCGAAGTCCATGACTGCCGCCCTCAAGGATTCGCAGGCCCAGAAGGTAATCTATTTCGAATCGATAAAGAGCGACGTCTATCCCGTGGGCGAACTGCCTGCGGAGAAGCAGCGCCTCAAGGGTTTCAAATGGCGCGGGGACGAAAGGCCTGTCTCCCGTGAGGTCATTACCACAAGGGAAATCCGCGAGTCGGAGCGGCAGCTGTATGAAGACATCCAGAAACCTCTCTATCTGGAGACGAACAAATATTACGACAACTACATGTTCGAACTCTTCGAGAGGCAGGATTCCCTTAAGAGGGCTGAGCTTGCGCGCCGTCAGGCTGAGCAGGATTCGATCCTCCGTGCGGAAATAGCCGCGGATATGCATCCCGAGATTCCGATCGGAGAGGATGAGCCGCTTATCGCTCCCGACACGACCGCTGTCGCCCCGGTTGTCCCTGTCGTGCCGCCTGCCGCAGATTCTACTGCCGTTGATTCTCTTGCCCTCGCGGTCGAGATGCCTTCCGATACCGCCGCCGTCGCCAAACCCGCCGAGAGGGTTCTCCTGCCGGAAGAGGACAAGGTCCGTCCGCGCAGGAAAGTCGATGAAACCGAAGAGGCGGTCGCCCCCGCTTCGCCGGAGACGGTCATCCATAAGGAAGAGTTGACCCGTGCCGAAAAACGCGCCCTGCGCCGTGCCGAGCGTATTGCGAAGCGCGAGGCCAGAAAAGCGGAACGGGCCGCACGGCGGGCCGCAAAAAAGGCCGCCAGGGAGGCGGCAAGGATAGCCCGCAAGGCTGCGATAGTCGAATAAAAAAGCCTGCCCCGGCCGGGGCAGGCTCTCCTTTTTTCAGGAACGGTTCCTAATCCTTGTATCCGGGATTCTGCTGGAGTTCGGGATATGAGACACGTTCGTCGCTGGAGATCGGCAATACGGCTTTGGTGTCGCCGGCCTTCAGGGTGTGGATGTAGGCGGTTCCGCTGCGGAATTCGTGCGGGTCGCTGGCATCGCTGGTGATTTCGCCGCCGGTGCGCAGCACGTCGAAGAAGCGGTGACCCTCGCCGATGAACTCTTTCTGGCGTTCGGTCTGGATGAGTTCCATAGTGGCGGTTACGTCGCTGGCAGTTGCGTCAGCGCGTTTGCGCACTGCGTTGAGGTAGCGGCTGGCCTCGGAGGTGTTACCGGTCACGAGGGCGGCCTCAGCGGCGATCAGGTAGGCTTCGGTGATACGCATCACGCGCGGGTTGTTGCGGCGGAAGGTGTAGCCCTGGTCCTTGTTGCCGATGAACTTGCGGAGCCAGTATTCACCCGACTTCTTGGCGCCGGTTTCCGGGTCGTCGTACTGAATCATCTGGCCGCGGACGTCGTTCGGGGTATCCTTGAACAGATTCCTCCATTTCCGTGTAGGGATCAGGCTGGCGCCGCTGTTCGGGTCGTCGAACCACATGTTGTGGTAGATGGTGTAGAAGCCGCCGTCCGAGTCGATATCACCCAGCACGGAGACAAGCAGTTCGAGTACGGATTCCATGTCTCCTTCGCGTCCCCAGTAGTTGGCGTAACCGTCACCGCTTACCATCCGGTACGGAGAGTTGTTGATCACGTCGGTGGCCGCTGCCAGTGCTTCGGAGTGCTTGCCCATATAGAGATGTACGCGGGCCTCGAGCAGACGTGCCGCCCAGTAGTTGAAGTGGCCGAGGTTGGTCTCGGTCGACAACAGTCCCTTGGCGGTGGTAAGGTCGGACAGAACCTGTTGGTAGGTCTCGGCCACGGTGCTGCGGGGCAGACGTGCCTCTTTCGGGCCTACCGTTTCGGTCAGGATGACTGCGCCGAGCGATGCTCCGTTGTCGAAAGTGTATGGCTGGCCGTATAGGCGGGCCAGGTCGAAGTAACACAGGGCGCGCACGGCGTAAGCCTGGCCTTTATAGTCGTTCTTCAGGGCGATTTCCCTCGAACTGGTGGCATCGCAGTACTCGATGTTCTCGATGAAGGTGTTGCAGCGCATGATCACGTTGTAGTAGTTCTCCCAGAATGTGCCGAAATAACTGTTCTGGGTCGATTCATACTGCCAGGTGTAGATAGAGGCTCCGGTTCCGTCGGACATGCGCGGGTATATGTTGTCGGCCCTGAGGTCGCCCATATACGGGATATATGTACCGTAGAGGGTATAATACTTCAGCGGGGTGTAAAGGCCGTTGCAGGCCACGCCGGCATCGGCCAGCGTCACCATGGCGTTCTTGTCTACCACTGAACTGGTCGGTACGGTATCGAGGAACCCTTCGCAGGCGGTCAGGCCGATCAGCAGGACCGCTGCAATCGCAATGTGTCTGATATAGCGTTTCATATCTTTCAAATGTTATAGGGTTGTCTTAGAATGTCAGGTCGAGGCCGAGGGTAACGGTCCGCATGGCCGGCATCGTATAGTAGTAGTAACCATTCGACTTGATTTCCGGGTCGATGTTCAGGCCGGAGAATGTGAGCAGGTTGGCCGCCGCCACGTAAAGACGCGCATTGCTCATGCTCAGCTTGCTGCTGAAATTCCTGGGCAGATTGTAGGAAAGGGTGAGGTTCTTCAGACGGAGGAAGTCACCCTTCTTGAGGTATTTGCTGGAATAGTAGTAGCCGCCCTGTCCGTTGTCGCGGATACGGCGCGGGACGTTGGTGTTGGTGTTCTGCGGTGTCCATGCGTTGAGCTGGTCCTTGGCGATGTTGCGGTGGAAGTCGTAATAACCGTCGCTTTCCATCTGCTCCACGCCTTCATCCCAGATGTAGTGACCGTACTTGTAGGACCATGCCATGTCGAGGGTGAGACCCTTATAACCGACATTGAGGTTGAATCCGCCGAAGCCCTTCGGGATGGCGGTCATGCCCTCAAGGATCATGTTGCTGGAGTTGTTGCGGTTGGTGGGATAGAAGTTCCAGGTGTCTTCGGGAATGGTGCCGCCTTCCTGGATCACGGTACCGTTCTTGAGCACCACGGTCTGGTCGGCGATTTCACCTTTTTCATAATAGGAGCCTTCCGCATACATCGGGTTACCGGCCTTCAGGCGGCTGTTGCCCATGTAATTGTCCTCCTGGCAGACGCCCATGTAATAACGGGTACGGAACTGGTAGAAGGAATAACCCTGCTGCCATACGTACGGCGTATCCACGATGGATTCGCCTTCCTCGGAGAGGGCGAGGACTTCGTTGTGGACGTGCGACCAGTTGGCTCCGACCGAGAGGTTCCAACCGTTATTGTTGCGCAGGATGTCGGCGCTGACGGCGATTTCCCAGCCACGGTTGACCATCGAACCGATGTTCATCAGAGTGGAGGAGAAACCGGTGGTGGAGGGGACTGTGGCGTCGAGCAACAGGTCGGTGGTGAGTTTGTTGAAATACTCGGCCGTCACGTTCAGCACGTCGAACAGTCTCAGGTCGATACCTACGTTCCAGTTCTTGTTCTTTTCCCAGGAGAGGTCTGAGTTGGCCAGATTGGCAGGATAGCTGGCGCCGGTGCTGCCGTAATTCGTGTAGTCGTACACGGACATGTAGCCGTAATAGGAGGAAGGAAGCGTACCGGAGGTACCGTAGGAGGCACGGATCTTACCGTCGGTCAGCCAGCCGGAATCCTTGAGGAACGACTCGTTGGAGAAGCGCCAGGATCCCGATACGGACCAGAAGTTACCCCAGCGGGTTTCCGGTGCAAGTTTTGAGGAACCGTCGCGGCGGAACGTGCCGGTCAGGTAGTAACGCGCATCGTAGTCATAACTCAGGCTGCCGAGTGCGGAGAGGAGGGAATAACGGCTGGTATAGGTATAACCGTCATCGAAGTTCGTTGCCAGGACCGACTGGGTCGCACCCATGTAGGAGAAGTCGATCTTGTTGACGACAGATTCTTCATAATTCTCTTCTTCAGCCTCCCAACCGGCCATTGCCGCTACGTGGTGGTCGCCCCAGGTCTTGTCGAAATTCAGGGTCGTGGAGCTGACCAGGCGGCGGATATTGAAGTGGTGGTCGGCCATGTAACCGCCGGTGTCGCTGTAAGCATAGAAGTTCGGGTGGCCGTAGAGCCAGCCGAAACGGTCGTGGATATAGAGCCAGTCTTCACCGATGGTCGATTTGAGTTTCAGGAAATCGGCGAACTTGATTTCAGCCCAGCCCTTGAGGAGCACACGGTTCTGCCAGGCGTCATTGATCTGCTTGTCGTAGGTCGGCACCGGGTTGACAGTCGAGAAGCTCGGGCTCCAGGTATCCATGTAGAGGTCGCCCGTATCTTTATAGGCATACGGCCAGCGCTCGTTGAGGACCACTTTCCAGATGAAGAACGGGTTGTCCTTGGAGGCCCAGCCGTCCTGCTGACCATTCTGGTACTGCCAGGAATACTGGCTCGTAGCACCCACTGACAGCCAGTCGGTGACCTTGGCTTCGGCGTTGATGGTGGTGGAGAAACGTTTCAGGTAGTCGATGACCACCACGCCCTGCTGGTCTGTCCAGCCGACGGAAGCATAGACTTTTCCGCGCTCGCCGCCGCCTGTGAGGCTGAGTTCGTAGTTCTGCGCGATACCGGTACGGAAGAGCACGTCTTCCCAGTCCTTATAAATATATTTGCTTTCATCCTTGGCGGGATAGTTTGCCGCGACTTTTGCGTTCACATAGGCATCTACGCTGCCGTAGCTCTGCCAGGAAGAAGGATTGTCGTTGGCATAGTTGGTCCAGGCCATGCGGTGCATACTCTCGGTTTCAGCATCATTACAGAGCGGATAGTTGTTGTATGCAAAGTACGAGAAACCGGCGCTTGCCTTGAAGTTGGTCGTGATCTTGCCTGCCTTACCCTTCTTGGTAGTGATCAGGATGACACCGTTGGAAGCGCGGGAACCGTAGAGCGAAGCGGCTGCGGCATCCTTCAGGATGGTGATCGACTCGATATCGCCCGGGTTGAGGAAGTTCATCGAACCGATGGAAAGGTTTCCCCATGCACGGTCACCACTGGTAGCAGGGACACCGTCGATGACGTAGAGCGGCTGGTTGCCGGCATTGAAGGAGCCGAAACCGCGGATGGAAATATCCGTGTCAGCACCGGGCTGTCCGGAATAGGAGGCTACCTGTACGCCGGGGGCCTTACCTGCCAGGACCTGTTCGAAACTGACGACAGGTGCATCCTTGATGGATTCCTGCTTGACGACTGCCGCCGAACCTGAATAGGATCCTTTCTTGACGGTGCCGTAGGCCACGACCATCGCTTCTTCAAGCGATTCGGTATCCGGCCTCAGGATTACGTTGATTGCAGGCTTGCCGTCGAAGGCGACTTCCTGTGTAATGAAACCGACGGATGAAAATTCCAGGACGGCGCCGGATGCTACACCCGAGATGGTATAGACACCGTTGATGTCTGTGGCCACGCCGTTCATTGTCCCCTTGACCACGACGCTGGCGAAGGGGATGGGACTTCCATCTTCTGAAGAGGTGACGCGTCCCGTCACTCTGTTCTGCGCGAGCAAGGTACCGAATGCGAGTACCAGAAGCGCTGCTGCGAATAGTTTCTTCATAAGCGGATATTATTAGGTTGGATGATTGTCTACCGTAACAACAAATATAATAAAAAATGCGGAAATAGTCATCATCAGTCCTGCTGTTTGGGCTAAATGACAATAGTGCTCTCTTTGTTTTTTGCAATTAATTTCTTTAATTTTGTAAAAAAAGAGGGAGAAACCATCATCAAACCTAAAAATATCATTATGAGGAAACCAAGATTTTTGTTCGCCTGCCTGGCTTTCCTGTTGCTCTGCGGCACCGCTTTCGCCCAGAACATCACGGTAAGGGGTACGGTAACAGATGCACAGACCGGTGAGACGGTACCCTTCGCTTCCATACAGCTCAAGGGAACCATGACCGGTACTGCTACGGACGCCGACGGCAATTACGCCTTTGAGGTGCCCCGTAATGCAACGTTGATCTTCAGCTCGATCGGCTACGTGACCCAGGAGGTCGCCGTGGACGGCCGGGCAAATGTCAATGTACTCCTCAGGCCCGATGCAGAGGCTCTGGAAGAGACCATCGTGGTCGCCTATGGTACGGCCAAGAAAGGCACTTATACAGGCGCCGCTTCGGTCGTCAAGCAGGAATCCATCAAGGATGTCCCTTCGGTATCCTTCGAGCAGGCCCTGAACGGCAAGGTTGCCGGTATGTCGATCACCCAGAGTTCCGGCCAGGTCGGTTCCGCTTCTGCCATCCGCATCCGCGGTATAGGTTCCATGAACGCCTCCAACGAACCGCTGTACGTCATCGACGGTGTCCCCACCGTTTCAGGTAACACCGGTCAGATGTCCGGCGAGATTTATTCCACCAATAATGTGATGGCCTCCTTGAACTCTAACGACATCGAATCCATCACGGTGCTTAAGGATGCCGCAGCATCCGCCCTTTACGGATCCCGTGCCGCCAACGGTGTGATTCTGATCAACACCAAGAGAGGCCGCGAAGGAAAACCGACGGTCACGTTCCGCACTTCGGTCGGTCTGACTCCCAGTTGGGCATACGACAACTTCGAGACGGCTTCCGCCCAGGATAACGTAGACATGCTGTATCAGATTTTCTGGGACTACCGCATGTCCCAGGGCCGTACACAGGAGTATGCCAGTTCTTATGCCCTCGGTCAGTTGAACAGCAAGTGGAATCAGTTCGGTTACGACCTTTCGAAACCCGACACAGAACGCTACGGGCATATCACTATTACGCCGAAAACTGACGGCAAACTGAAGCGTGTCGACGAAAACGGCAACGTCAAGTTCTTCGACTGGGACGACGCCTACTTCCGCACGGCTGTCTATCAGAATTACGATATCAGCGTAAGCGGCGGTACTAAGACCAGCAACTATTATACTTCCTTTGCATACACGAAGGACCAGGGCCGTGTCTATGTGAACGGATTCGACCGTATCAGCGGACGCGTCAATCTCGATCAGAAAGTCGGACGCCATTTCGAACTTGCGACCAATGTGAGCCTTGCCCACACCAACAAGTCAGGTTTCAATGATACCCGAAGCACTGGCGCCAACTATTTCATGCAGACCCGCAACCTGCTGTGGCCTCTCTACTGGCCGGATGACTACAAGACCGGTGACCCCTGGACATCCCGCTATGCATCCCTCGCCCAGAACCAGTTGTACTACAACGATCTGTGGGAAAACAGTTCCAAGACCCTGAAGGTCTCGGTAAGCGAGACGGCTACCATCAAGTTCACCGACTGGCTGAATTTCCGCACGGTCTTCTCCTACGACGATACCCGTGTCCGCGACCACATCTGGTTCAGCTCCGAGCACTATAACGGAACTTCTGTCAACGGCTCCGTATCTGAAATGATGACAGATTACAAGAAACTGGTATCATCGTCCACTCTCAATTTCAATAAGGAGTTCGGCAAGAACACTTTCTCCGCCCTCGTAGGTTTCGAGGCTGAGAAGAACGACACCGAGTTCATGCGATCCACCGGTAAGGACCTTCCTGTCAGCGCACTCCATACCGTGGCAACAGCCGGTACGCTCGACGCCAATGCATACTATTGGGGCTACTCGATGATGTCCATCCTCTCCCGTGCCGAATACAATTACGACAACAAGTATTACCTTTCAGCCAGTTTCCGCCGCGACGGCAGTTCCCGTCTGGGCGCCGCTTCCCGTTGGGGTAATTTCTGGTCGGTGGCCGGTTCGTGGCGCATCAGCAACGAAGCGTTCATGCAGAACCAGAATGTCATCAGCA
>JAFRNC010000001.1 GCA_017430365.1 Bacteroidales bacterium
ATCGATTATGGAATACATCAGCTTGTTCGTAAAGTCAATTTTCGTTGACAATATGATTTTTGCATACTTCCTGGGTATGTGCTCATACCTGGCGGTATCCAAAAATGTCAAGACAGCAAATGGTTTGGGTATTGCTGTTATCTTCGTGCTCCTGTGCACGCTCCCGCTGAACTACCTGCTCAACAAGTTCGTCCTTCAGCCCGGCGCCCTGGCCTGGCTGGGACCGCGTTTCGCCGACGTGGACCTGAGCTTCCTGAGCTTCATCCTCTTCATCGCGGTAATCGCCGCTTTCGTGCAGATCGTCGAGATGGTGGTGGAGAAATACCTGCCGGCGCTCTATTCGTCGCTGGGTATCTTCCTTCCGCTGATCGCCGTGAACTGCGCCATCCTCGGCGGCTCGCTCTTCATGCAGCAGCGTGAATTCCAGGGCTGCGGCGAAGCGGTCGTCTATGCGCTCGGTTCGGGCATCGGCTGGTGGCTGGCCATCGTGGCCCTGGCCGCCATTCGCGAGAAGATGGCTTATTCGAAGGTTCCGGCTCCGCTCAAGGGACTGGGCATCACCTTCATGGTGGTGGGCCTGATGGGTATGGCCTTTATGACATTTATGGGCATTTCACTGTAAGGGAGGACACGTTATGACGAATACGATTCTTGCAGCAATTCTCGTGATTGTCGTGGTCACGCTCCTGCTCGTGGCCCTGCTCCTTTTCATCAAGATCAAACTCACTCCTTCGGGAACGGTCAAGATCGATATCAACGACGGCAAAAAGGTGCTCGACGTGCCGCAGGGCGGCTCGCTGCTGAACACGCTGGCCGAACAGAAGATCTTCCTCCCCTCCGCCTGCGGCGGAAAGGGCAACTGCGGCCAGTGCAAGTGCCAGGTGCTCGAGGGCGGAGGAACCATCCTCCCCACCGAGACGGGCTTCTTCACCCGCAAGCAGATCGCCGACAACTGGCGCCTCGGCTGCCAGGTCAAGGTAAAGGACAACCTCAAGATCCAGGTGCCCGACTCCGCCCTCAGCGTCAAGAAACTCGAGTGCGAGGTCATCTCCAACAAGAACGTGGCCACCTTCATCAAGGAGTTCACCGTCCGTCTGCCTGAAGGCGAGAACATCGAGTTCAAGAGCGGTGAGTACATCCAGATCGACATTCCGGAGTACGACGTGGCTTTCGCCGATATGGACGTGGATCCGATCTACCGCGGCGACTGGGAGAAATACGGTTTCTTCGACCTCAAGTACAAGAACACCGTGCCGACCATCCGTGCGTACTCGATGGCCTCGTATCCTGCGGAGAAGAATGTCATCAAGCTCAACGTGCGTATCGCTACGCCGCCGTTCGACCGCAGCCAGCCGAAGGGCGTGTTCAAGATGCTGCCCGTGCCTCCGGGCATCGCCTCCACTTTCGTGTTCTCCCGCAAGCCGGGCGACAAGGTGTGGATCAGCGGTCCTTACGGCGAGTTCCTTCTCCCGAAGGACGATCCGGACAGCCAGGAATATGTCTTCGTGGGCGGCGGCGCCGGCATGGCTCCGTTGCGCAGCCACATCATGCACTTGTTCAAGACGCTCCGCACCAAGAAGGAAGTCCATTTCTTCTATGGTGCCCGCGCCCTGGTCGAGGCCTTCTATCTCGAGGATTTCGCGGAGATCGAGAAGGAATTCCCGAACTTCCATTTCCACCTGGCCCTCGACCGTCCGGACCCGGCCGCCGATGCGGCCGGTGTGAAGTACACCGCCGGCTTCGTGCACAACGTGATGAACGAGACCTATCTCAAGGATCACGAGGCGCCCGAGGATATCAAGTACTTTATGTGCGGTCCGCCGATGATGGTTTCGTCGGTCGTGAATCTGCTGGATTCCCTCGGCGTCGCGCCGGAAAGCATCCTCTACGACAACTTCGGCGCGTAGGCGTCCGCAGTTGCCTCAATCGTTCGGGCCGGCTGAAAAGTCGGCCCGATTTTTTTGCAAATTGTAAATATTTGCATATCTTTGCAGTCCCATTTTTGGGAGACTCGCTAGCTCAGTTGGTAGAGCACAGCACTTTTAATGCTGGGGTCTTGGGTTCGAGCCCCAAGCGGGTCACAAAAAGAGGAGGTCGAAAGACCTCCTCTTTTTGTGACCCGTCGGCGGGGAATGTCCATAAATGTGGCCGTATTTATGGACTATTAGCCAAATTACTTACGTTTGTCCATGATTTGAGCTTGTATTATGGAGGAGTGGCTAAAGTATACGACTTTTACTTTTTACTCTTGGATGCAACGGACGGCATATCTGCGATATTGCATGAATTCACCATCGCTAATGATTACTAATTGTTGTCCAAATTGACCTGGGGGAGGGTAAACTCTGAAACAACAAGGGTAGTTATCATCAGAAAGAGTGGAGGTCCAATATCCACCATATTCAATCGTGGTGAGACCCGGCGCTGGGAAAGCCGGAAAAAACAGGATCCCGGGTTCCGTTTTGGCTTTAATCCCCATACCTGGCTGTCCATGGACAGTGAGCCATACATGATCAGTGTATGCATGGAATCTGATATCGCTGAACTGGTCATTGGTGGGAATGGGTACACCAAGCGCATATGCATCTTCGTAGGAATATAGTGTGCCGACTTCTTCCGGTGCGGAGCAGCCGTAATTACAAGTTTGCCAGGTACCTAAGCCAGCAGGAAGTGTTCTGGCCGTCAGTTTGACTGTTTTGCCGTTGCCTACAGCTATCCATTTATCACTCGAGCTGGCCGGAAGCTTTATAGCATCATGGCTTGTAATCTCATTGCCTATTACGAGATAGTCATGGCGGACAGTGCCGTCTGCCTTGCTCTTCGCAAAGTAATGACCGCCAAACTTATAGTCATCGTTAAGTTTCCCACTGAACAGGTATCCTTTTTCAGATCCCTTGGAATATACGTAGCCCGGCATGTCATCCACGAACGTCTTGTCTGAAGTTTCGACAATCGTCCCGTCTGCCGCTATCGAGGCCACGCCTGTGGGAATGACGGCATCGGTGCCGAGCGTATATGCTCCGTCGTCTGCAGATGCGTCCTCTACGAAGAATTGTACATACCCTTCAGGGATTGTCATGAGGAAAGCACCGCTAACTGAATCGTTCTTGACGGTGTAATCCAGTGTCGCCGTCAGATAGTAGGCATAGTACGTTGTACTGAAAACGAAACTGCTTCCGCTGGCGGATAGTGTGGCGTCGCTGCCAAAAGGCAGGAATACTGCTCTCATGGTCCCTGTATTACCGTTGGAAAGGCCAAGGCAACCGGGCTTTGCCGTAGTGCCGTCATATTCGACGTTGGTCCATTTCGATCCATCGAATGTCATTTTCAAATGCTTGGGTGCGGCAACGTTTTTGAAAAATACGAAAATGGCGTCTCCTGCTTCCCAGCCCGTCTTTACCGCCTTTGTAGCCTCGGGGTGGCTTGCCGTCAGATTGAAGGTAATTGGTGCCTGTCTTACGGATCTGTCCCCAGGAAGCAGGTTTTCTCCTCCGCATGAAGAAAGCACGACTGCGACAGCCATGAAAACGAATAAATACTTCTTCATAACCGCATCCTCCTGCTACCACTCTTTTTCTTTTTCGAAACCTCTGAATACAGGGTCGCTCGAGCAAATCAACCCCTCGGACCTTAATGTTACGGTTCCCGTCCGGGGAGTTTCATAACCTAACCTGATATTCTCCATAAGGCAGTGCTTTTTTAGAATTATTCCAAAGATACTGTTTATCAGGCAATCAAACAAACAATTCGTCACTCCAGTTTGTATTCGCAGATATTGGTCAGGGCGGGGAATTTCTTGTAGGTGCAGGCTTTGCCGCGGATATGGATCCTGCGGCGGAGAAGCGATGCGCGGTTGGAGGCGGAGTTGAGGCCCAGTTCCGCCTTGTGGGCGCTCTTCGTGAGATGGATCCCGATGCAGGATGTGGCGTCACGTGTATCGGGAGCGGGGGAGAGGGCGATGTTGCCGTCGAAAGTGACCGTGTCGCAGCTGAAGTCCACAGTTCCTTCGTCCGTGATCGCTCCGGCTATGTAGCCCCAGACCCATACCGTGTCGCCCGCGCATCCGGCCTCGATGAAAGAGGGGACGCTGAATGCCGTGGACATGGAGAGGCCGTCTCCGCTGTCCTCACCGAAGATTATCTTCTCCTCCCTGCGCACGGCTGACGTGTCGACGGTGATGCTGAAACTGGACCGTGATTCGTCGGATGTGGCGTCGAGGGAGATGCGCCTTATTTCCCCTGCATCGAGGGAGCGCCGGAAGAGTACGTTTTCGGCAGTTCCGTCGCTATAGCAGAAACGCGTATCGCCCGGGAACAGCCATGCCGTCCTGTTTTCCGAATAGCCGTAGTCAAGCATCCCCCATTCCTGCCTGATCCTGACCGAGCCGGGATAGCGCTTTCGGAAGCGGTCGGAAAAATCGAGCCTTACTCCGCTGTTCTGGAGCATGCATAGGAACCGCACGGCAACGGTCTCCCCGCTGCGTGCTACGACAGTCTTGAAGTCGCCGTAAAGAGGCGTGTCGAACGCCGGAGCGGTGAAGCGGCACGACCTGACGCTCACTTCGTAGGTTCCTGCAGGCACGGGCAATTGCGCCGGACGATCTCCATAGGGCCCTTCGTAAACCGGTTTGTCGCTCCCTTCAGGAATGACTTTGAGGATGAATCTGTTGGTGTCGGGGATGTCCTCGGCCTTGGTGGCGGCGAACCGGAATGTCAGGGTTGCGTCGTTTTCGGGCCTGGCATCAGGCATCCAGGTGCAGGATGAGATGGATGCGGCAAGTGCCGCTGCAACTGAGGCGGAGATTATTTCCGCCAGCACTGATCTTTTCATATAACCTCCTTATTTACAGTTTCCGGCAACGTGCCGGTCCGTCTCAAAGTAAGCGGTTTTTGGGGAAACTCTTCCGTCAAAAAAGCAATTTTTCAAATAAATATGGTAAATTTGAAATTTGTAACATTAAAATAGGATAACTATGGCTACGAAGTTTTACAAATGCCCGCATTGCGGCAATATCATCCTCAAGGTCGTGGATTCCGGCGTCACCCCGGTCTGCTGCGGCGAGCCCATGAAGGAACTGAATCCCAAAGACGCAGACGGCGCCTACGAGAAACATGTCCCCCATGTTACGAAGATCGATGACTGCACCATCAAGGTGGAAGTCGGCAGCGTTCCGCATCCGATGATTCCCGAGCACCATATCTGCTTCATCTATGCAGAGACTGAAAACGGCGGGCAGCTTGTGAATCTGGATCCCGAAAAACCCGCAGTGGCCGAGATCTGCACATGCAAATCACCCGTAGTGGCGGTCTATGAATACTGCAACCTTCACGGGTTGTGGGTGAAGGAGATGTAAGGGCAGTTACAATTCGGGCTCCCGGTCCATGGCAGAAGGAGAATTGAAGGACAGAACGGCGAAAGGCCTTTTCTGGGGCGGCCTCAGCAACGGGCTTCTCCAGGTAATCAGCCTTGTCTTCGGCATCATCATCGGGCGGATACTGGATCCGTCCGACTTTGGTGTCATAGGCGTCCTTACGATTTTCACGGCTGTCGCCACCGCCATGCAGGAAAGCGGGTTCACGGCTGCCCTGATAAACCGCAAAAAGGTCGATCCGGCCGACTACGATTCAGTTTTCTGGTTCAATGTGCTTTTGAGCCTGATACTGTATCTGATCCTGTTCTTCTGCGCACCGCTGATCGCCCGCTTCTTCCATAACGCAGAGTTGGTTGCGCTCTCCCGCTTCACTTTCCTCGGATTCCTGATCGGAAGTTTCGGGACGGCACAGAACGCATGGCTGGTGAAACAGATGAAGATAAAGGAGAAATCGATCGCCAGCATCGTTTCCGTGGTCGTGGCCGGCGTGGTCGCAGTGGTCCTGGCCCTGAAAGGCTTTTCCTACTGGGGAATAGCGGTACAGAACATCGTGATGATGGCGGTCAATACTTTGGGACTCTGGATCGCCTCTTCCTGGAGGCCATCCTTCCGCATCAGTTTCAAGCCGGTGGGCGAAATGCTCGGTTTCAGTTTCAAGGTGCTCATCACGAACGTCTTCGCCATCATCAACTTTCACTTTTTCTCCGTCGTCTTCGGACGCTTCTATTCGGAGAAGGAAGTGGGCATATATAATCAGGCCAACAAATGGAACTCCGCCGGCTATTCCGTTGTCAACGGGATGGCCTATAATGTCGCCCAGCCGATGCTTGTCGAGGCCGCCGGCGATGACGGACGTCAGGTCCGGGTTTTCCGGAAATTGATGCGTTTCGTGGCGTTCGTGTCCTTCCCCCTGATGTTCGGCCTCTCGCTCGTCGCCCCGGAATTCATAACCAGCCTGCTTACTGACAAATGGCTGGAAAGCGGAAGACTGCTTCGCATATTATGTATAGGCGGAAGCGTGTACCCGGTAACGACGGTGATGGTGCAGCTCATACTGTCTCACGGCGGTTCAGGTGTCCAGATGTGGAACAATATAGCCATCGGGCTTGCGCAGCTTGCCGTGTGCGCCCTGCTCTTTCCCTTCGGCGTGACGTGGATGGTTGTAGCCTATACGGTTGTCAACTGTCTCTGGATCTTCATCTGGCTGGGCTGCGTTAACCGTTACATCAGTTATCCGCTGAAAGATTTCTTGACGGATATCCTGCCATATGCTTCGCTCTCCGCTTTGGTAATGGTATCGACCTACTTCATAACCATTTTCATCCACGACCCCCGCTGGCTCTGCCTCGCCCGTATCGCCGTCGCCGTCCTGATCTACTCCGGGGTGGTATGGCTGTCGGGTTCCGAGATTTTCAAGGAATGCATACAGTTTGCCCGGGAAAGGATGCAGGTAATTTTCAGGAGGAAAGGATAATGATCAGAAAAGATACACCCTGGGAAAAAGCCAATCTCGGCGTCACGTCCTGTGAATTCTCTGTCGGAGAGACCGATGTTTTCATTGACTGCACCCCCGCCCTTGCAGGGGAGGAGGCCGAATATGCCGTGGTCAAGGTCCCTTCGGACAAAGCGGATTTCCTCTTCGGTCTGCCCGGGCTGAGCTACTCTTTTGTGGAAACCCAGTTCAGTATCAGCAAAGCCATGGCATCTTTCGATTACTCGGACAGACTGGTCCGGAAGATGTCGGAAAGTTTCAGCTTTGTTCCGGTGGAAAATGGTGATGCGGGACAGGCCGTCCTGGATTCCATCACTCCGGGGATGTTCTCCACGGACCGGATCCACCTGGACCCTCTTTTCGGGCCGGAAGCCGGGAGGATACGCTACGTAAACTGGATCCGTTCAGTGATGGATGTTCCGGACTCCGTTTTTTTTGAATTCGTCCGGAAAGGGACGCGATATGGATTCGCCTTGTGCCGCGTACAGCCTGGGGATGTTTGGGACTATCTTCTGGGCGGCGTCTACGAACCTTATCTGAATCACGGGCTCGGCCTGCTGACACCGGCGGCTCCGTTCCTGTATGCAAAGGCTGCGGGTGTTCCCCTGAAGCGTGTGGAGACCAGCATATCCTCGAACAACCTGCCCGTCGTCAAGTTGTACCAATATCTCGGATATCGCCTTGAAACGCTGCGATACGTATACGTCCGACAAAAGAGAAGACAATGACAGAAGCTCTGAAATTCCATCATATCGGCTTTGCGGTCAGGGATCTGGACGCGACGGCCTCCTTGTATGAGAATGGGGGCTACAGGCGTTCGGCCGTGGTTTTCGATCCCATACAGCATGTCAATGTATGCTGGCTGACGCGGGAGGGCGCTCCGATAATCGAACTGCTGGCTGCGGCGGATGAGGATTCTCCCGTCAACAGTATCCTCGAAAAAGTCGGCGTCTCTCCGTATCATTGCTGCTATGTGGTGGACAGGCTGGAAGACGCGGTAGAGGCTTTGAGGAAACAGAAATATACTTTGGTCAAAAGGGCGGCTGAAGCCGTCGCCTTCAACGGAAGCCGGGTCTGTTTCCTTTTCAACAGGAACATCGGGCTTATAGAATTGGTCGAAGCCCCGGCCGAAATCGTGCTATGAGTTATTTCGTGTTCAGGAACAATACGGTAGAGAGTTTCTTCCCCAAGGGATACGTCTTTTCGGGGTATGACGACATTTCCGTCATTCCGGAAAATGCTTCCGCATATGTCTGGTTTTACCAGGCTACCCTCGGATTCGACCAGTCTGCCTTGGAGAATACACTCCGCGGTTATCGTGAAAAGTTCTCTTTCGTCCTCGGTCGGATCGGGCCGGACAAGCCGTTTTATGTGCTGACGATGGAAGAGCTTTACGCTGTACCTTTCACTGAAGACGACAAACGGGTGCGCCGTGCAATCGGGGAGTATAACGACTGTCTGTGGGATGCCGGCAGGACGCACACCAATGTGAAGGTCCTGGATTTTTCAGCGTTTATCCGCCGGTATCCAAATGATGAGGCTGTCGACTGGAAATTCTATTTCGTCAGCCAGATGGGTATCAATCCCAGGCTTGCGAAAGACTTCAGGGTCTGGTGGGACAGGAAACTGGAAAGCGTTGCGCTGAAGCGCAAAAAATGTCTCGTCCTGGATCTGGACAACACGCTCTGGGGCGGAGTCCTGGGCGAGGACGGGGTCAGCGGTATCAGGATCGGCGGAGATTATCCCGGAAAGGCTTTCCGGTTCTTCCAGGAGGCTTTGCTCGAGTTGTCGCGGACCGGCGTGATCCTGGCCGTATGCTCCAAGAACAATGAAGCGGATGTACTTGAAGCCTGGGGGAAGAATCCCTATCTTGTGCTCAGGAAAGAGCACTTTTCCGCATACAGGATAAACTGGACCGACAAGGCCTCCAACCTGAGGGAATTGGCGGAAGAGTTGAATATCGGACTGGATTCATTTGTCTTCGTCGACGACAATCCGGCTGAACGGGAGATAGTCAGGCAGATGCTCCCGATGGTCAGTGTGCCCGAATTCCCCCGTCAGCCTTATGAGTTGCCGCTCTTTTTCAAGAAGATGGTGGAAGACTACTTTACGGTCTATACCGTCACGGAGGAGGACAGGAAGAAAACCGAGCAATACAAGGCGAATGCGGCCCGGGTCAGGGCGCAGCAGGCGTTCACGGATTTCGGCTCATATCTGGAGAGCCTGGATATACGTATGTCACTGGAGGAGGCCGACGATTTCAACATCCCGCGCATCGCCCAGATGACACAGAAGACAAACCAGTTCAATCTGACCACCAGACGGTATACCGACTCCGACATACGGCGTTTTTTGTCTGAAGGGTGGAAGATATGGTGTCTCCGTGTTTCCGACCGTTTCGGCGATAGCGGAATAACCGGTTGCATTTTCTTCGACGGCACCACCATCGACACATTCCTGCTGAGTTGCAGGATTCTCGGCAAAGGCATAGAGACGGCTTTCCTGAAATATGCCCTCGCCCTGCTGCGTGAACAGGGTGTGGTTTCCGTGGAGGCCTGTTATGTGCCCACGGCCAAGAACTCCCAGGTCAGCGGGTTCTACGAACGATGCGGTTTCAGCCTCAAGGCAGAGGAACCCGGGGGAGCGAAGCGCTACTCGCTTGCGCTGCAGGATGCAGATTTGAAGACTGATAAGTATTATCATATTACATCGCGATAAAATGGAAGAGAAAGTAATGGAGATTCTGAAGGATCTCTTTGAATTGGAGACTGTCGACGAGAATTGTTCGCAGGAAACGTGTGAGAAATGGGACTCCCTGGGACAGCTGAATCTGGTGGTGGAACTCGAGTCCGAATTCGGCGTTTCCATCGAGCCCGAAGAGATAGGGGAAATGCGGTCTTTCCATGATGTCATCAGGATCCTGAAAGAGAAACTGTCATAGTTCTGCCGTATGAAACCGATTCCCTTCAACAAACCCTTCATGACCGGACGGGAACTTGCATACATGCAGGATGCGGTCGACTCCGGGAAAATTTCCGGCAACGGGACGTATACCAGGAAGTGCCAGCACTTTTTTGAAGAGACCTATGGATTCAGGAAATGCCTGCTTACGACCAGCTGTACCGACGCGCTGGAAATGTGCGCCTTGTTGAGCGGTGTCGGCCCGGGTGACGAAGTCATAGTTCCGAGTTATACTTTCGTGTCGTCTGCCCTTGCCTTTGTCCGGCAGGGCGCAAAGATCGTGTTTGCAGACAGTTGCCCCGACAATCCGAATATCGACGTCACGAAGCTTGAACCGCTTGTTTCGCCTAAAACCCGTGTCCTGGTCGTAGTCCACTATGCCGGTGTTGCCTGCGATATGGACAAGGTGATGGAATTTGCCGGGAGGCACGGGCTTCTGGTCGTGGAGGACGCGGCCCAGGCTATAGATTCCCGTTACAAGGGCCGTCCTCTGGGTGGAATAGGCCATCTGGCCGCTTTCTCGTTCCATGAGACGAAGAACGTGATAGCCGGCGAGGGCGGCATGCTTGTCGTGAACGACGGACGTTTCGTGCACAGGGCGGAAATCCTCTGGGAAAAGGGAACCAACCGGGCTGAATTCTTCCGTGGAGAGGTCAACAAGTACGGATGGGTCGACACGGGCTCATCTTTTCTGCCTTCCGAACTTAACGCTGCGTTCCTGTGGGCCCAGCTGGAATGCCTGGACAGGATCCAGGACAAACGGAAGCTGCTGTGGGAGACTTATCGTGACCGCTTGTCAACGCTGGAAGCGCGCGGCTGTTTCCGGATGCCGGATATTCCTGAATACGCCACAAACAATGCGCATATGTTCTATCTGGTGTGCCGCAGCATCGAAGAACGTACGGCACTGATAGCCAGACTTAAAGAAAACGGCGTTCTGGCCGTCTTCCACTATCTGAGCCTGCATTCCAGCCCGTATTACAAAGACAGGCATGACGGGCGGGCTCTGCCATGCTGTGACCGCTTCGCCGACTGTCTGGTGCGTCTTCCGATGTACTATGAGCTGCTTCCCGAAGACGTGGACCGTATTTGTTCCATCATCAAGGAATTCTTCAACTGACAATGGGCAGGCGTATCCTTTTCCTCTCGTCGGCGGATCCCCTTCACGGGCCGGGTCGGCTCGCATGGGATATGTACCAGGCGATGTTGCGGGGAGGATACCGGGTGGATTTCCATACACAGTATTCAGTTGCGGGGCATCCGGAAATCCATGCACTTTGCGGTGACGCTCCGGATATCAAAACCAGGATTTACCGTTATCTGTTCACGCGGGTGCAGAAACCCGCCTACTATTTCTTTTACGGTCGGGAAGAGTGTCCCCCGGTCCCTGTCTCCCGGATTCTGGAACGGATTGACGGAGACGGATACGACATGATACTCATAGCGTTCTGGCAGGAACTGCTGAGTTTTGAGACAGTAAAGAGGCTTTGGGAAAAATACAGGGCCCCGGTCGTGTTCGCCACGATGGATTGTTCCGTGATGACCGGGGGATGCCACTATCCTCATGGATGCACCCGGTACAGGGAGCGCTGCGGCAGCTGCCCGGGGCTGAGGGGTTTCTGTCCGGATACTTTCACAAGGCACAATGTGGCGTATCGGGAGAGTTTCTACGATCAGGTCGATCCGGTTATTCTATGCAATACATATGTGGGAGGGATTTTCCGGGAAAGCACCTTGCTCCGTGACAGAAGGATATCCACTTTCTTTCCGGTAGTGGACGAAACCCAGTTCCGGCCGCAGGACAAGACCTCCCTGCGGTCTCGCTTCGGCATCCCGTCCGGCAAGCGTTTCATCATGCTGGCCGGGGCCCAGAATTTCAGGGATGACCGCAAGGGCGGCCGTTATCTTGTCGAGGCTGTGAACCTCTTTCATGACCGGCTTTCACCCGAAGACAGGGAAGGAGCGCTTCTGCTGACCGTGGGAACTCCCGATCCTGAAATGGACGCCGCGATCAGGATTGACCATCGGCCTATGGGCTATGTGGATCTGGATACGCTTTCCTGTCTGTATTCCCTGTCCGATGTGTTCCTGAGTCCTTCTGTCGAAGATGCCGGACCTTTGATGGTCAATCAGGCTCTTTCCTGCGGTACGCCCGTCGTCTGTTTCCGGATA
The DNA here is from genome assembly GCA_017430365.1 of Bacteroidales bacterium. Taxonomy (GTDB): domain Bacteria; phylum Bacteroidota; class Bacteroidia; order Bacteroidales; family UBA932; genus Cacconaster. The sequence goes on from JAFRNC010000001.1 coordinate 11,997, forward strand.
GGGACGGCCCTAGATGTCGTGGATGGACGCGGGACAGGCTTCTGCGCCCCGTTGAGGGATGCCGGATGCTTTCAGGAAGGCATTTTCCGCTGCTGGTCGATGGACGCGGCCGAGCGTGAAGCTGTTTCGGCCCGATGCAGGGAAGTCGCCATTGAAACGACCTCTTACAGTACATTTGCCGCTTTGCTGGACACATTGTTTAATAAGGAATAGGTTCTCATGAAACTGCGTAAACTCTTTCCCACTCTCCGTTGGCGCCTTTACAACGCCTGCATCAGGCACCGCTTCGCCTCGTTCGGGGCGGGAAGCCGCATCTATCCCTCTCCGGACATGCTGGTCGGAGAGAAGTACGTTTCCCTGGGGAAAGACGTTACAGTGGGCAAGCATGTCCAGCTGACGGCCTGGGACCGGTTCCTCGACCAGCGTTTCACTCCCTCGATAGTCATAGGCGACGGCTGTTCCATCGGCGACGGGGCCCACATCACCTCCGTAAACCGCATCGAATTGGGAAAGAATGTCCTTACAGGTAAATATGTCCTTATTACTGACAATTCGCACGGCGGCGCTGACCAGTCCATGCTGTCGGTCGCACCGAACCGGCGTCCTGTCGTCTCCAAGGGACCGGTGATCATCGGGGACAATGTCTGGATCGGGGAGAAGGCATCCATTCTGCCCGGTGTCAGTATCGGTGACGGGGCCATCATCGGGGCGGGTGCCGTAGTGACAAAAGACGTCCCCGCAGGCCATATGGCGGTCGGAGTTCCTGCGCGTGTCATATCCTTGGAAAAGAGTGCCGGCGATGCATAGACAACAGGAAAGGATAGCATATCTGGATACTGCAAAGGGGATTCTGATCCTTTGCCTGCTTTACGGGCATTTGCGGGTCCTGGCGAAATGGGAAGGACTGGATGATCCGGTGCTCAGTGTATGGGGGGCGGGGATAGGGTCCTACAGACCATTCTTCATGCAGACCTTTTTCCTGATTACCGGCTTCTGCTCCACTTTTACGGTCGGGTTCCTGCCGTTTCTCCTGAAAAACCTTAAGACGCTGATACTGCCGGCAGTTCTGATAGATCTGCTGTGCTTTGGCATCATGTCGGCGGCAGGGAGTGCCGATCAGGGCTTCGGAGCACACTTGGCGGGTTTTTCATCTTGGCTTTCTACTGGAGGCCCCTGGTTCGTCATCGCCCTTTTCTGGGCGAAAATCCTGATGTGGTTCATCTCCCGCATGTCCCGCGGATATCAGTTCATGTCGGTCGCCGTCCTGTTCCTTCTCGGGTTGGCATTGAATCATTTCAATCTGGTGGATAATTACCAGTGGCACCGCCATGCTTTGATGGCAATCCCTTTCCTGTTCGGCGGCTATTTGCTCAAAGGTAATCTTGACCGGCTGCAACGCTGTCTTCTGCCCGTCGGACTTGCCGGCTTCCTGCTTATCGTGGCCCAGAACTTTCTGGCAAAATATACCTCTTTCACGCTTCCCGCCAGTGACTTGTTCATCGATGTGACCTTTCTCAATTTTCCGCTGCATTTTGTCAACGTAGCGGGCGGATCTGCACTCGTCCTGTGGCTGTCGCAGAAACTTGAAAGGAGCCGGACGCTGTCACTTCTGGGACAGGGTTCGCTTCTGGCATATCTGATGAACAGCACCGTCCAGGTTCTTGTACTCCGTATGCTGATGCCGCTCTATCCTGACGGGCGTCCTGTGGGTTGTCTTTGCTTCCACCTGACGGCATTTATCCTTTGTGTCGCCGGGATATGTGTACTCATCTGGTTGATTTACCGGCATAAGATCCTCTCCTGGATTGTGGGTAAATTCTGAGAATAAGCCGTATTTGACAAATGGAAAAGAACAGAATCATCGCATTTTACCTTCCCCAGTTCCATCCGATCCCGGAAAACGACGCGTGGTGGGGCCCCGGTTTCACAGAGTGGACAAATGTGGCCGCCGCCAGGCCGCTTTTCAGGGGGCATGTGCAGCCCCGCATACCGGCTGACCTGGGTTTTTATGACCTGAGGCTTCCCGAAACACGCGAGGCACAGGCCGAACTGGCCCGGGAGGCGGGTATTGAAGGGTTCTGCTATTATCATTACTGGTTCGGGAACGGCCGCCAGCTGCTCGAGAGGCCGTTCAACGAGGTCGTCCTGAGCGGCAAACCCGATTTCCCCTTCTGCCTGTGCTGGGCGAACCACACATGGGCCTCTTCCACCTGGACCAATGCCAAGTCCCGCAAGGCGGGGTCGCAGATACTGATGGAGCAGAGATATCCCGGTACGGCCGACAATGAGATGCATTTCCGCACGCTGCTGCCGGCTTTCCGCGACAGGCGTTATATCCGTGTGAACGGGAAGCCCCTCTTCGCCATCTTCGATCCCTTCAATTTCAAGAATGCCGGTCCTTTCATGGCGCAGTGGAAGCAGCTGGCGGCAGAGTACGGCCTGCCCGGCTTCCATTTCGTGGCCGTGGTACGCACAGCCAACCCCACGTCGGTCGCAAGGACCCGTATGCAGGGTGAGGCCGATCCCGAGGCTGTCGCCCGTGAGCGCGTTGACAGCATACTTGCACAAGGCTACGATGCCGTGGCGACCGACAACCACCAGTATGCTCAGATTCATGCAAAGGGTTTGTGGCAGAATGCCTTGCATGACCTCTTCGCCCAATATCTCGGCATCCGCCGGCCATTCCGTTTCCGTCAGGCTGAAATCAACGAATATATGCTGCTGGAACTTGAGAAGCGCAACAACGTCTATCCGACCATCGTGCCGAACTGGGACCGTACTCCCCGTACCCGGGAAGATTCAATCTATGTCGACAGTACGCCCGAGGAGTTCGGCAAATTGGCGGCGAGGGCTTTGGAACTGGTGAAGGACAAACCCGAGGAGCGCAGAATCATATTCCTCAAGTCCTGGAACGAGTGGGGTGAGGGTAATTACATGGAGCCCGACCGGCAGTATGGCCGTGGCTACATCGAGGCGCTGCGTCGTGCTATCGACGCTTGTTCTTCAGGCGCATGAAAGCATCCCACCAGCCCAGGGGGCTGATCTGGTAGAGTATGCCCTTTGTCCGGGCGCGTTTTTCGAAGTTCCTCCTGGCGACGGCGCCGCTTCTGCGGCGGGCGCGCTCGACAGGCCTGTCGAAAATGCTTGAGAGGAATGCCAGCAGGTTTTCCTCCATCCGGTCGATGTCGCGTTCAGGTCCCGTCAGCGCCGGTGCGCGCATCATCTTGAGATAGAGTTCATCGTCCTGGTCTATGCGCCTTACGGCCTCGATCACTTCGCTCCACGAACGGAAGTCGTGGCAGTTGACGAAGGCCTGGGTGTTGAATTCCCTTCCTATGAAGGGATTGCCCCAGTAAATGGGTACCGCCTGGGAGGCAAAGGCCTGCATCAGCACGTCGGATGTGTAGCCCGGCTGGCTGCATTCCTCGAAGGCGATGATGAATTTGCAGTCCGAGAGGAAGGCCTGTTTCTCGGATACCACTCCTTCGCGGGTGTTGAGGAGTTCCCCTGCGGAATCTATATCCTTGTACTCGCCCAGCCTCTGGAAAAAGAGTTCCCGTTCCGGCGTCGCCTCGTCCTGTCGGTACCAGAAGCCGCAGAAACTGCCTTTGCTGCGTATGTTGCTGGAAGTGAAATAACTCTTGTCGTTCATCAGGGCGAAATTCTCCCTGTCCAGATAGTAGGCCGGGAAGCGGAAATAGCGGTCGCCCAGGGTGATATAATCCATGCCGATCGCGTAGTCGCAGAAATTGAAGTCCGGCGTGATGTCTTCCCTGGTGTAGAATATCCGGATGCAGTCATAAGCCAGGTGTTTCTCCCCGTAATTCGAATAGAAGAGGTAGTCCGGCTCCTTGCTCAGCTCGATCTGATAGTTTTGCAGCAGCATGCGGTACAGCAGGCTTTTTTCGGGTTCGAATCCCGGTTCGAAATCCACGAAAGCGACTTTGATCAGTTTCCCCATTATTTGAACAGATTGTTTGTCATGTAATCCTTAGCGGCCATCAGGTATCCCTTTTTCAGGAGAAGCAGCCGGATGGTCCGGCGATACGGCTTGTACAGGTCCTTCTCCCTTGCGAACGAGACCATGGTACGGAAGCTTTTGAGACGGTTTTTCCATCGGGCGGTGTCACGGCGCCGGCTGGTAGATGAGGGATGGATGGCATAGTGGTATACTGCCCGGCTGTCTCCCGCTATCCTGCGAGCGGAGAGCAGGCTGCATATGAGGAAGCAGCTGTCTTCTGCACTGTGGGTGTCAGGAAAACAAATCCCGTTGCTGAGCAGCATGCTCCGCCGGTACAGATATGTTGTAAAATACGATTTGAAGCGTCTCAGATATCTCCGCTTCACCTTTCCCTCGAAAACTCCGCCCGGGACGGACGGATTGTGACGGATTTCCGACGACCCGTCCGGCATGTCGAACGATATCGAACCGAATGCAATGTCGGCATCGACGCATACGGCGGCTTCGTAAAGCCTGCTGCAGAAATCCGGCGCAAGGGTGTCATCACTGTCCAGGAAAGCCACGAAGTCGCCTGTAGCAGACCGGATTCCAAGATTGCGTGCCGCGCCCGGGCCGGAATTGACAGGCATCTCTACGAATCGGAAGCTCTTCGGTCCCTTATAATTATCCACGAATCTGTGTGCAAGGGCAATGCTTCCGTCCTGTCCGCGGTCGTCCACCAGTATGACTTCGATATCGTCGAGCGTCTGGGAGACGACAGACGAAAGGCAGTCACCAATTTGTCCGGCGGCGTTGTACACGGGAATGATGATGGATACCTTAGTCATGGCCGGTGCGTTTTTTTCATGGCGAGCCGCCGTCTGATTTTATATGGCCAGCGGGCTATGCGCTGCGGGACCTTGATAATCCATCTGACGGCTTTGTTCCCGGCGAAAGAGAGGCGGTCGGCGATTCCGAACGAAGGGACCTGAAGCCCGCGAAGTGCGTATGCTTCGCGGATGACTGCATCGATGCGGGCTTTCTGCGTGCCTTGCGAAGGCTCGATGCGCCGGACTATCCATTCCGGCATGGAATAGAACCGTGAGAACCATGTATGGAGGCATAGTGTCCTGCCCTGTGGATCCAGGGCGACGGTTGTTATGCCGTCCCCGTGCTTGCGGCAGGGAAGATACAGGGTGGGGAATTCGGCGGCCAGCCAGTGGAAGAAGGGATAGTAGGGCTCCCGGTCTTCCGGCGTGTTTACCATGGCGTGACGGTCGAACCTGGTCCGGATCAGCTTCAGATTGAAAATATTGAAGAATGGATTGGTCACCACGGGGTCGCGGCCTGTCGTAGCCGGGTCTCCGTCCGAGCATCCTATGTTGGCGTATCCGCCTTCCAGGAGCGTGCCGACCAGGTCGAGCACGGCCTGCGTATCGACAATGAAAGCGTCTTCGTCCACGTTTATGGCTATGTCGCAGTCATTGTCGCGCAGCATGGTGTAGAAATAACCGTCGGCACTCTGGTCAGTCAGCCGTACGCAGGGTATGTGGTTTCCTTCCGCGTCCTTCAAGTCGCCGAAGAGTCCTTTCGCGAGACGGTAGAGCCTCAGGTCGAAGGAGCGGGTGTATACCTTAATGCGTTGCTGCGGCATCCTTCCCGGCCTTGGATTTACGTATTATGCCCCATATGGCGGCGGCGAGGATTAAGAGGTACATGAGCACTACGCATACAGTTGCCACTGTGTCTCCCTTCCTGACGCTGTCGGGGTCGAAGATGAAGCTTATGTGATGCGACCCTTCCGGAACGTTGAGGGCGCGCAGCAGATAGTTGACCCGGAAATGCTCTGCGGGGACTCCGTCTATCGAGGCCTTCCATCCGTGAGGATAGTAGATTTCCGAGAAGACTATCGTGCCGGGCGCCGATGTCCGGTAGTCGTAGTCGAGCTGTTTTGGACTGAAGGCGGTCAGCCGAACTTCGGCGTCCCCGGCGATGCCGGGATCGGGATTTGCGGCGAAACTCTCGAACTCCCTTTCGAGGACGGCGGTGGTCGCAAGGTCGACCTCAGTCAGTGCGTCGCTCTCGGCACGTGCGCCGTCGACCACATAGAGTTTCCCGACGAACCAGGCATTGCCCATCGCACCGGGGTTTTGCTGGATGGCCGTATTGCCGTTTTCCTCAACGATAAAGTATTTCGTATTGAGCATGTTGATCACGGGTCTGTGATACTTTGACAGATGCTCGTCGATCAGGTCCTGATAGCGGCGCAGCTTGGCGGCATGGTAGCCGCCCACCGACTTGAGCCTGTAGGATGTGCGCGCGTCGTTGAATGTGCTCGTCGTAAGGTTCATCACCCTGAAATTCGGGTCGGTGTCCTTCAGTATCGCGGTTTCCCAAGGCTGCTCCGCAAAGACGCTGCGGCTGTCCCTGGACAGTTGGAAATTGTTGTCGTTGAAATAGCGCCTGTCGACCGGCCACATATCTGCCAGCACCAGCACTCCGAGGACTGCGACCATCGCGGTCTGTGGAATCTTCTTCTCCAGGAAGAGCCATAGCAGCACGGCTGCGGCGGCGATGAATGCGAAGCTGCGCCAGGAATCGCGGGCGAGAAGCGAGGCGCGGTCATCGATGATCGCTTGGTAGAGCGCCTCGGGAATCTGCGAAGTGAAAGCCGCGTCGCCGGGGCCGACGAAAGAGCAGAAGGCTCGCCCCAGAACCGCAAAGATCAGGCATATGCCTCCCGTGACTCCGGCGGAGACGAAGAGGTTCTTGCGCAGTTTCCTTTTGTCAACCGAACCGTCCATGATCTCCTTAACGGCGAGGAAACCCAGGAGCGGCATCGCTATTTCCGCCACTATAAGGATTGATGATACCGCCCGGAATTTGTTGTACAGCGGGAAGTAATTGAAGAAGAAACGGGTGAGCCCCATCCAGTTGTGCCCCCATGAAAGGGCCACCGAAAACAGGGTCGCGGCCAGGAGCGCCCATTTGTAAGGGCCGGGTACGATCAGGCAACCGAGCAGGAAAAGGAAGCACACGATCGCTCCCATATAGACGTTCCCGGCAGTGAAGGGCTGGTCTCCCCAGTATAGGGGCGCATTGCCGCAGAAGCCGCGGGCTGTCGATGCGGGGTAACCCATGCCGATGACGGCCTTGTAGGTATGGGAATTCTCTCCCAGCGGGTATCCTGATGCCCCTCCCTTGAATCCTGGAATCAGGAACGAGAGGGATTCGTCGATACCGTAACTCCATTGGGTCGCGTAGTCCAGGGCCAGGCCATCGGAGCCGCCGTTGTCCGCATTCTCCTCCGTAATAAGGTCGGAATGCCCGCCGCGCATTGTCTCACGCGCATATTCCCTGTTGGCGAAGATATTGGCGGAGCCGGTGCCGAGGCCTATGCCGAGTGCGATGACGAAGACTGCCGTGGCGATTCCGAACTCTTTCCAGCGTTTGTCACGGATATGGATCCATAGTTCCGCTATGAAGAACAGTCCTATCATCATGAACAGATAGTAGGCCATCTGGGGATGTATGCTGAATCCCATTGCCGTGAACAGCATCACCATCACGGCTCCCAGCACATATCTGCCCCGGTAGGTCAGATAGAAGCCGGCCGCCACAAGCGTTATGTACGAGATAGCGATGGTCTTGCCGCCGTGTCCTGCCGCAATGATCACGATGAAATAGGACGAGAGCGCTACGGCGATAGCACCTGCGATCGAGAGCCATTTGTCCACCCCGAAGCTTCTCATCAGTATGAAGAAGGACAGGAAATAGAAGATCAGGATCCAGGCGGGATGGGCAGGGCCGCGGTGAAGGAAGCCCTTGACGGGCCCGAGGAGCACGTCGGCCTTATACTGTCCGCCGCCGATCTGGTAATTCGGCATTCCGCTGAACATGGACTCGTTCCACCATGTATGGTCGCCGGTCTGCTGGGTGTAGCGCAGGCTCTCCTGAACGGCGGAGACGGCGTTGATGTCGTCGCCCGACTGGAGTACCTTCCCGCTTAGGACCGGTTTGCAATAGATGAAAGCCAGTATGACGAAAAGTGCCGTGGCAGCTATTTCTGCGGCGTATTTCTGGAAAAACTTTTTCATAGGATTGCGATGGTGTCTATATGGCAGCCCCGTCCGAGCTCCGTCGGCTCAGGCTGTTCAAAGATTATGAAGTCTCCTATCCTCAAGGAGAGGTGGAGGCTGATCCTGCATATTGTTCCGGTGATTCTTTCCAGCGTCGCGGCGTCGAGTGTTTCCACCGGGCGGAAATCCCTGCTGACTACCGTAGCCCTGTCAAGGTTGGGAGTGGCGGTCCCTTCTTCCGTGATTCCGTAGAAGAGGACCGCGTCGGTCCAGGAATCGAAATACCTCCTGGCGAAGCGGGGTACGACGGCTTTGCCGGCTTTGTCTATCCGTATGCAGAGACCCCTGAAAGCGATGGCTTCCGTGCAGTCGTCAGGCAGGCAGAACCGGTCCGCATCTCGAACGAGCGTTACGTCGGGACGGCAGTACCAGCTTCCGTCGGGCTTGACGACATGGATGTTCATTGCATCGAGAGTTTGATCTTCGTCAGTTGCTGTTTGGTGTCGCGGGTGAAATCGCCTTCCATTATCCAGTTGTAATAGGAGGGCTCGTCACGGAGCACCCTCGTGACCGGCTGGCCGCGGTGCTTGCCGAAATTGAATACCGGTTCGTCTTTGTCGTTCAGGACGATGCGTCCCGCATAATCCACGAAACGGTTCTGGGTGGAGTATTTCGCCAGATAAGCCACGTCGTTCTGAAGAGGCTCTTCATCTTCTGCATAGCGGTCAAGCTGCGCCTCCAGTACCTGATAGGTGGCCATGGTGTCGGCTTCGGCCGAATGGGCGTTGTCCAGATTCTCCCCGCAGTAGAACTTGTATGCGGCCTTCAGCGTGCGCTGCTCCTTCTTGTGGAATATGTTCTGCACGTCCACCAGTTTCCTTTTGCGGAAATCGAAATCCACATCTGCGCGCAGGAATTCCTCAGCCAGCATGGGGATGTCGAATTTCAGGGAGTTGTATCCGGCGATGTCACACCCTTCCATCAGTTTTGCCAGCGATTTGGCGATCTGCCGGAAAGTGGGGCAGTCCTTCACGTCGTCGTCGCTTATGCCGTGGATTGCCTGAGCCTCGGGCGGGATGGGTATGGTGGGATTGATACGCCTGGTCTTTATATCCACTTTGTTGGGCTCACCCGGAGCGCCGGGAGAGACCTTGACTATGGATATTTCGACTATACGGTCGGACGCGACATTCAGTCCCGTACTCTCGATATCGAAGAACAGGAGCGGGTTCTTGAGGGCCAGTTGCATCGGGAACCCGGTTTAGGCGTTGATCATTACGGGCATCAGCAGTGCCCGGATGTCCACCCCGGGCTTCGCCTCGTCGGCGGAGACTATGAGGGCGGCGCGGGCCGGGTCCGCAAGTTCCATGCAGATGTTCTGGTAGGGGAGGTTGCCGAGGATCTCGAGGAGGAACGGAGCCTTGAATCCGATCTCCATCTCCTGGCCGTCGTATTGGCAGGGGAGGGTCTCATGGGCCGACATCGAGAAGCCGAGGTCCTGAGCGGAGATGAGCACTTCGTTGAGGGAGAGCTTCAGCCTGATCTGGTTGGAGATCTGGTTGGAGCAGACCGCGATGCGCTTCACGACGCCGAGCAGGTCGGTGCGCCCGATGACGAGCTTGTTATTGTTGTTCTTGGGGATTACGCTCCTGTAGGCGGGATAGTTGCCCTCGATGAGGCGGCAGACCAGGATATTGCTTCCGAAGCTGAAATAGGCGTTCTTGTTGTCGTAGCGGATGGTGATGTCCTCGTCGAATTTGGCAAGGATGCTCTTGAGGATGGAAGCGGGTTTCTTGTGGAGAATGAAATTGGACTTCTGCGAGAGTTTGGCGCCTACGAAGCTGAAGCAGATGAGCTTGTGGGCATCCGAAGCTACCAGGGTGGTGACTTCGGGGTCAATGTCGAAGAAGATACCGTTCATCACCGGCCTGAGCTCTTCCTCAGCCGTGGCGTAAATGGTGTTGTTGATGCCGTCGAGCAGCGTGGAAGACGGTATCACTACGCTCTCGGATATTTCTCCGATGACGGGAAGTTCGGGGAAGTCTGCCGCATCGAAGCAGGGAATCTTTGAGGCGCCGCTGGCCCATACGATATCCATCACCGAACTGCCCTCGTCCACGCTGAATGCAAGGGGCTGGTCGGGGAATTCCTTGAGGGAGTCTGTCAGGAGCTTCGCAGGGACTGCGGTGGAGCCCTCCTCGGTGACCTGCGCTATGGAGATGTTGGTCTTGAGCGTGGTCTCGCCATCCGATGCGGTGACGGTCAGGGTGTTGCCGCTGAGCTGGAAAAGGAAGTTCTCCAGGATCGAGTTGGTCGGCTTGGGGACGATTACCTTGGAAACGGACATCAGACCGTTGAGAAGTTCGGAACTTGATACGGTAAATTTCATATTTGGTATAATTTTTATTATTTCAAGAGAATACAACTAATCCGAAATACAAATATAATAAAAATAGAACAATATGGGTAAAAAACTTCTCTATTTGCTTTTAATCGTCGCTGTATCAGGACTTACGGGCTATTTTGCCTCCAATCTTTCGCTTAATCGCAAGCTGAAGGAAGAAGGGGATGCCGCCGCCCTTGTCCGCGATGGCGCGACTGCCAAAAAGTCAGTTCCGCAGCGTCGCGTCGAGGTGACCGAGGTTCCCAATTTTTCCGATGCGGCGGAGGCCGCCGTGCAGGCTGTGGTATATGTCAAGGTGACTCAGAAAGCCAATTATCAGCCGGGTTCGCTGCTCGATCTGATTTTCGGTTTCGCCCAGACTCCCCGTGACCAGGTCGGCCTGGGATCCGGGGTCATCATCCGTCCTGACGGCTATATTGTGACCAACAATCATGTCATATCGGGTGCGGATGTCATCGAGGTGACGCTTGAAAACAACAAGGTATATCCCGCCAAACTGATAGGTACCGATCCTGCTACCGACATAGCCCTGATCAAGATCGAGGCGGAAGATCTGCCGACCGTGCCGATGGGCAACTCCGACGACCTCCGTCTGGGAGAATGGGTGCTGGCAATCGGCAGTCCCTATGACCTGCGGTCCACCATCACCGCCGGCATCGTGAGCGCCAAAGGCCGCTCGATGCCCAATTACGACGGCCAGTACCGCGTGGAGTCGTTCATCCAGACCGATGCAGCCGTCAATCCCGGCAACAGCGGCGGAGCGCTTGTCAACGCCGCCGGCGACCTGGTGGGCATCAACACTTCCATCATCTCCCGTACCGGATCGTATGCGGGCTATTCCTTCGCCGTTCCGGTCAATATCGTGAGCAAGGTCGTGGACGATTTCATCGAGTACGGTTCGGTGCAGCGCGCCATCCTTGGCGTCAGTATCACCGACGTGACGGCTGAGCTCGCCGCCCAGGCCGACCTGACCGAGATTGATGGCGTCTATGTAGCTGAAGTCCAGAGGGAAAGCCCTGCGGAGAAGGCGGGCATACAGACAGGTGACGTCATCACTGAGATCAACCTCAATACCGTTCACAACAGCGCCGGCCTGCAGGAGCAGATAAGCAAACTCAGGCCCGGCGAGAAGGCTGTGGTCACTGTGTTCCGCAAGGGCAAGCAGCATGAATTCATAGCCACTTTGTAAAATTGTAAAAATTCTGAAACAATCCCGACGGGATTTCGTATAAATAAGTGCCGCGTTTCTTTGGCGGCACTTGTTTTTTTATGCGTCAGTTAAAGATTACCAAATCAATCACCAACCGTGAGAGCGCTTCGCTCGACAAGTATCTTCAGGAAATCGGTAGGGAAGAATTGATCACAGTGGAGGAGGAGGTGGAGCTCGCCCAGCGTATCAAGAAGGGCGACCAGGCCGCACTCGACAAACTCACCCGCGCGAACCTCAGGTTCGTGGTCTCGGTAGCAAAGCAGTATCAGAATCAGGGCATCAGCCTGCCCGACCTCATCAACGAAGGCAATCTCGGCCTTATCAAGGCGGCTGAGAAATTCGATGAGACCCGCGGTTTCAAATTCATCTCCTATGCGGTATGGTGGATACGCCAGTCCATCCTCCAGGCCCTCGCCGAGCAGAGCCGCATAGTCCGCCTGCCTCTCAACCAGGTGGGTTCCCTCAACAAGATCAACAAGGCCCTTTCCCAGTTCGAGCAGCAGTATGAGCGCCAGCCTTCACCCGATGAACTGGCCGACATGCTCGAGATTCCCAGGGAGAAAATTGCCGACACCCTCCGCGTATCCGGTCGTCACGTCTCCGTGGACGCTCCTTTCGTAGACGGAGAGGACAACAGCCTTCTCGACGTGCTGGTGAACAACGACTCCCCCAACGCCGACAAGGGGCTGGTGAACGAAAGCCTCAATACCGAGATCGAAAGGGCGCTTTCCACCCTTACGGAACGTGAACGCGACATCGTAAAATATTTCTTCGGCATCGGTTGCCAGGAGATGACCCTCGAGGAGATAGGCGAGAAATTTGGCCTGACCCGCGAGAGGGTCCGCCAGATCAAGGAGAAGGCCATCCGCCGGCTCCGCCACAGCGCCAGAAGCAAACTGCTCAAGGGGTACCTTGGCTAATAGGGCAGCGCTATGAATGGCTTCTGGAATGCCATTGGCAACGGCATAGCGTCGTTCAGCGATTTCATCTGCGGATATCCGCTTTTCTTCCTGCTAGTGGGCGGCGGGCTGTTTTTCCTTGTCTATTCGAAATTCGCCCCGCTGCGCTACTACGGACGCGCCATCCAGGCCCTCAGGGTGAAGGATGATTCGGCCGCGGGCCAGATCTCCTCGTTCGAGGCGCTTACCAGCGCCATTGCGGCGACCGTGGGCATGGGCAACATCGCCGGTGTTGCCGTCGCCCTGTCGATCGGCGGCCCCGGCGCCATCTTCTGGATGTGGGTCAGCGCCATAGTCGGAATGGCGACCAAGTTCTTCGAAGGGACTGTCGCCGTCATGTACAAGGGCAAGGACGATGCTGGAGAGACGCAGGGCGGTCCGATGTACATGATAATGGAAGGCCTCGGAAAGAAGTGGAAGCCGCTTGCGGTTTTCTTCTCCATCTTCGGCCTTTTCGGCACGTTGTGCGTGATGCAGTCCAACCAGCTTACCGAATCGGTCACGACACTGTTCTTCAGCGCCGAACAGAATACCGTCACCCTCAGGCTGATCATCGGATTGATCATTACCGCGATAGTATCGTTCGTGGTGATCGGAGGCATACACCGCATATCCAAGATAGCGACCAAACTGGTCCCGACCATGGTGGCCCTCTATTTCATCCTGGTGATTTACATCCTTATACGTCACATCGGGCTCGTTCCCGGAGTTTTCCGCGACATCTTCACGGGAGCCTTCACTCCCAGGGGGGCGCTCGGCGGCGGCATCGGGTCCATCATCATGATAGCCCTAACCGGCGTGCGCCGGGCGGCGCTCGTCAATGAGGCCGGTGTGGGTACGGCCTCCATGATGCATGGTGCATCGAAGAACAATGAACCGGTACGCGAAGGCCTTGTGGCCATGATCGGCCCTTCCATAGACTCGGGCCTGGTCTGCACGCTCACCGCCCTCGCCATCCTCATCGGTTCAGCCCTCAATCCTTCCATAGTACCCGCCGGTTCAGGAATGGGATCCATGGAGGGCCTCCGCTATGCCCTGAACGCGTTCAGCGCCGCTATTCCCGGGGTGGGGAACTATCTCCTCTTCGCGATGGTCATCCTCTTCGCTTTCAGCACGATGTTCTCCTACTCCTATTACGGACAGAAATGTACCGGCTTCCTTTTCGGGGCCAGGTACTCCAAATATTACAACTACTTCTTCCTGGCCATGCTGGTCGTGGCTGCCATCATTCCCCTGAAGGTGGCGGTGAGCCTCATCGACGCCGCATACGCCCTCATGGCATTCCCGACCATGTTCACTCTTTTCTGCCTCGCCCCCAGGGCCCGCAGGGAGATGGACCGCTATTTCGCCAAAACCAAAAAAGAGAAACATTAATCCATGACGAATCCCCTTGACCATATATCCGACGCGGCACGCCGCTGCGTGACCGCGCTATACGGAGTCGAACCCGCCGCTTCACTGATCCAGGTACAACCCACCCGCAAGGAATTCGAGGGCGACGTGACCCTCGTGGTTTTCCCCTTGCTGAAGACGAGCCGCAAGGCCCCCGAGGCAACCGCCAATGAGATCGGGACCTGGCTCTGCGCCAATGATCCGCAGATAGCCGGTTTCAACGTGGTGAAGGGATTCCTGAATATAAAGCTTTCCGGATCCTACTGGTCTTCAGTCCTTGCCGAGATCGCTTCCAAACCCGATTTCGGACAGCTTCCCGCTTCCGGGAAGACCGTGATGGTCGAGTTCTCGAGCCCGAACACCAACAAGCCCCTTCACCTGGGCCATATCCGCAACAACCTGCTGGGATGGTCGGTGAGCCAGCTGCTGGCTGCATGCGGGCACAAGGTGATCAAGGTCAACCTGGTCAACGACCGCGGCATCCATATTTGCAAGTCCATGCTTGCCTGGCTGCGCTGCGGCAACGGCGTAACTCCCGAGAGTGCCGGAGTCAAGGGCGACCACCTCGTAGGCGACTATTATGTGAAGTTCAACGACCTTCTCAAGGCCGAGGTCGCGGAACTGGTGGCCGGCGGCATGCCTCAGGAAGAGGCTGAGAAGAATGCCCCCATCCTTCAGGAGGCTCAGGCGATGCTGGTCCGCTGGGAACAGGGCGACCCCGAGGTACGGGCGCTCTGGGAAAAAATGAACGGCTGGGTCTATAAGGGCTTCGACGAGACCTACCGCCGCCTCGGCATATCGTTCGACCGCATCTATTACGAATCCCAGACCTATAAGGACGGCAAGGCGCTGGTAGAGGAAGGTCTTGCCAAAGGCGTATTATACCGCCGGGATGACGGATCGGTATGGTGCGACCTGACGGCCGACGGTCTCGACGAGAAGCTCCTGTTACGCCGTGACGGCACCTCGGTCTACATGACGCAGGACCTCGGCACCGCCAAGCAGCGCTACGACGAATACGGCTTCGACGAGATCATCTATGTGGTCGGAAACGAACAGAACTACCATTTCCAGGTACTGAAGCTGATACTCGGCAAACTTGGCTTCGCCTGGTCCGACTCAATCTATCACATGTCCTACGGCATGGTAGAACTTCCCGAAGGCAAGATGAAATCGCGCGAGGGGACGGTAGTCGATGCCGACGACCTTCTCGACCGCATGTATGCCACGGCGAAGGATACCTCTCTGGAGTTGGGCAAGCTCGAGGGAATGTCGGAGCAGGAGCAGGACGAACTCTTCCGGATGCTGTCGCTCGGAGCCTTGAAGTATTTCATACTCAAGGTCGATCCCCGCAAGACCATGCTCTTCGATCCCAAGGAGTCGATCGACTTCAACGGCAATACCGGTCCCTTCATCCAGTATACCCACGCCCGTATCTGCTCCATCCTTCGCAAGGCGGCCGAGGCCGGCTATAAACCGTCGGTCAACGGAGCAGCTCTGCTGCCGAAGGAGGAGTCGATCGTCCATATTCTCAGCGGCTATCCCGACAAGGTGCGCGAAGCGGGCCTGGCCCATTCGCCGGCATTGATAGCCAACTTTGCCTACGACCTGGCCAAGGAGTTCAACCAGTATTATCACGACACGCAGATACTCCGCGAAGAGGACGCCTCAGTCCGCGACCAACGGCTTGAACTCATCTCCGTCATCGCCCGCACCCTCCGCCATGCGATGAAGATCCTGGGCATAGAACTCCCCGAACGGATGTGACATTGAACGCCTGTCTCATTTTTCCGCTGCAACGGACGCACCTGACTGACAGTTGATTATGTAAAGTGATCCCCTCGGTTTCCGAGGGGATCACTTCGTGTAAACGGCTGATTGACTGATGTGTACATTGCAGCGAAAAAATGCGTATCTTTGCCGTCCGCTATGAAACACGATCAGCTTCTAGGACATCTCGCCGTAGCCGGCGCCTACACCATTTTCGGCCTCAACATCGTCTTCTGCAAGGACATCGCCAACGCGGAGGCGGTCTCTCCCATGCTGCTCTTCACGCTCAGGGCCATCGGCGCGGCGACTCTGTTCTGGCTGCTGTCGCTCTTCCAGCCGAAGGAGCCCATCGCCCGGGGCGACATCGGCCTGATCATGCTGGCTTCTTTCGTCGGCCTTTTCGTCCCTCAGCTGACTTTCCTGAAAGCCATGACGCTTTCGGCCACCATCGACGCTTCGGTGATGCACACCCTCTCGCCGATCTTCACGATGTTCTTCGCCTTTTTCTTCGCAAAGGAACCCATTACCTGGAAGAAGGCGCTGGGCGTGGCCATAAGTTTCGGCGGCGTGCTGCTGCTGATCTTCAATTCGGTACACGCTGAAGGCGGCATCGAGCATACCGCGCCGCTGGGCTTCGTGATGCTGGTGCTCAACAGCCTGAGTTTCGCCCTGTATCTGGGGGCCTTCCGCAAACTCATCTCCCGCTACAGCGTGGTGACGTTCATGAAATGGACCTTCCTCTTCTCGCTGATCCTGTCGCTGCCTTTTTCCGCCCGCGAACTGGTCAGCACCGACTTCGCCGCGATTCCGCACAACGTGCTCTGGGAGATCGCATACCTCATCTTCTTCGCCACATTCGTGGCCTATTTCCTCATCCCTTACGGCCAGAAACGCATCCGCCCCACGCTGGTCAGCATGTACACCTATCTTCAGCCGATCATCGCCGCAGTCGTGAGCATAATCGCAGGGCTCGATGCCTTGACCTGGCAGAAACTCCTGGCCACCTTGCTGGTCTTCGCCGGCGTCGCCCTCGTCATGCGTTCAAGAGCGGCCGCCTGACGGGTTTTCCCGTTTTGAAAGTCGGTTGCGTGTTTTGATAGTACCGGTTTTTCCGATTTGAGGAAGGCTGGGTTGTGAATGGTGACGAAATTTGTAGGAAATAAACACTAAACGATCATGAAAAAGACCATTGCTTTCATTTTGGTGGCCTGCGCGCTGCTTGCTGTCAATTCGTGTGGAATCATCGATGAAGGAGGATCCGGCGACACCAAAGGCGCCGTCGATCTCGGCCTGAGCGTCAAATGGGCGGCCTGCAATCTGGGCGCTTCATCTCCTGAGCAGTCCGGTAACTTCTACGCCTGGGGCGAGACAACGCCCAAGACCGAGTTTACCTGGAATAATTACAAATGGACGTACGAAGAAAAAAGCAGTTACGGAGATCCCATCCTGCTCCGTTCGAAATATAATTCGAGCAGCAACCAGGGCAAAGTGGACAACAAGACCAAGTTGGATCCGGAGGATGACGCCGCCCGCGCCAAGCTTGGAGGCAAATGGCGGATGCCCACCCGCGCGGAATTCCAGGAACTGATCGACAAATGTACCTGGACGCTCACTTCGCGGTCCGGCGTGGATGGCTTTGAAGTCAAAAGCAAGGTGAACGACAACACCATCTTCCTTCCTCTCACCGGTTTCTACTCCCAGACGGATGGCTACGACGGCAAAACCCTTCATCACAAAGACCAGGGAAACCTCTGGGTGTCCGACATGGATAATAATTTTACGGTAACCTGTTATTTCAAGAAAGGCAAGCCGGGCAGCTGGTTCGGTACCAGCAGGGAATACGGGATGGCCATCCGCCCCGTATCTGACTGAGAAGATTTTTCTTAACTTTGCGCAGGTAGTTGATTCAGGTGCGCAAATCATTACACTTTCTTCTGCTGCTGACGGTTCTGGTCGGCTTTACCGGCTTCGCAAAGATGCCAGGTGAAGATGCGCATGACGTCGGGCTCCGGCCGATGCGGATCGAGCGGCTGCCGGACTTGAACGTACCGCGAAACGGACACTTCTTGGCATTTGTCGGCGGGGAACTGACTGTCATCGGCGGTCACACGACGGGCTTTATCCCCACAGCCACGGCCGAGTATTTCCGCGACGGGAGCTGGCACCTTATGGAAATGTTTTTCCCGCACGATTGGGGCTTCGGTGTCACTCTTCCTTCGGAACAGGTGCTGGTGGGAGGCGGTAGCGCTGAGCCTTTCGGAATCGGACAGACCTGGGCCGTGGAGTTGTACGATTCCTCCACACACAGTTTTTCTCCGCTCCCAGTCCTGGATATTAAACGGGGTGCGAACACAAGTGCGGTGCGTCTCTCGGACGGCCGTATCATTGTGGCCGGCAATTGGTATGCGGAGGATATGATTTCAGCGTATTCCCCTGAATCCGGCGGTGAATCCCTGCGTGTGCCTGTGCTTGGACGCTCGTTTCCACTCATCCTTCAGACCGCTCCGGACAATGCCTTGATATTTAGTTCATCCGGCACTCGGGGAGAAAACCTTGATCCCGTGGCAGACCGCTTGAAAGGAGATCCCGTCGAAGTGCCGCTGCTGAAGGAATGGGAGTCGTGGATACGTCCCGATGTCTGTCAGATAAGCAATTATTTCATCGGCGACGAAACTGTGGGCGGTTATGCCTGGATTTTTCCTGCTATCCGTAAGGAGGACGGGCAATTGGGAATTATCAAGGTGGTTGGAGAGGAATTCTCCGTATTGGAGACGGAAAGTCCCCTGCCTATGGCAAGTCCGGAAGGTGAGGCCCTGACTCCTGGCGCGACACTGCTTGCCGACAGGGCGAACAGATGTGCCTGGATAATCCGGGCTGTCAGAGGGACCGGGCAGATTTATTTGGCCAAGGTGGATTACGGCGAAGCCCTGAATGGTGGGAAGGCTCCTGTAAGCCTGTACAGGGCGGAGTCACCTGACGGCCGTCCTGTCTATTCGATAGGGGCGGTTTTGATGCCGGGGGGTGATATTGCGTTCGTCGGCGGTCTTGCAGATTCCGACAATTATCACCCTGACGGCATAGCGTTCATACTTCATACAGAGCCTGTCGAGAAGGCTGCTCTGCCGTGGCTGTGGATTATCGTTGCTGCTGCCATGCTCGCCGCCATCCTGTTTCTGATAATCCGGCGTCGGCGGAGTCGGCTACCCTCAAATGCGCCACTGACAGAAGCTGCAGGAGAATCTTCTGCCGAGGATTCTTTTGTAAAACTGATGGACCGGATTACCAGGCAAATGGAGGTGGAGCGCATGTTCCTGAAGAAAGGCTTGACGAAAGAGGATCTGGCGCGGGCCGTCGGTTCCAACTCCCGCTATGTGTCCGACTGTATCAATCGCAAGGCAGGCTGTTCGTTCATTGACTTTGTGAACGGCTATCGCATCCGCTACGCCCAGCATCTGCTTTACGAGAATCCCGACATGCGCCTGTCGCAGATCAGCGAGGAATCGGGTTTTTCCAGCGAAGTCACCTTCTACCGTAACTTCAAGGCACGCACCGGCCAGACTCCCGGCGAATGGCTCGCCGGCCAGTCCCGAACCTGATTCCCGTGGCACGACATGAGTTGATCATTTGTATGCTGGTTACCCTGCTGTTGGCAGGGTGCGGTACGACGCAGGCATTCCTGGATATGGTTGAGGACGGTTATGAATCCATGCCCTATCAGCAGGGAAGCCTGCTTCTGGTCGATCCGGAGGGTGATGCCAGGCTCATACGGAATCTGGATCGTTTCCCCGGCAAACTCTACACCTATTTGTTTGAAGGCCATTTGCCTCAGACGGATTCAATCCGGGAGCGGACGCGGGTGGACCGGGAGCGCGCGAAGCAGGCCGGGGAAGTTCCTTTCCGGATCGGGAAAACGATGCCCATCGATATCGATCGCCTGTTGAACCGTTGTTGTGAGATCCTGCGACTGCACGACCCCGCCGTCATGCCGATTGCGGGCGAAGAGCACGAGTGGTCGCCGGAGGCGAAGAAATACCTTCGATATGGCTTCTGGCACAGGCTGAAGCGCCACGCGGATTACAAGCAGCAGAACTTCCCGGTTCCGTTACTGATGCGCAGTAAACTGCTCCTGTGTCTTGCCTGCGGATGGACCTCCCAGTATTGCGTTTCGGGACAGGAAGCAGCCCTGGAGGAGCGTATCATGCGATATCCTGACCGCAGCGTCCAGATCGACCAGGTCTTTGAGGAGAGCTACCTGCTGAACAACGGCAATATCTATCTGACACTTCTTACCTGCGAAAACGTCCTTGCCGGACAGCCCCACAGGCGGGAGCGGGAAGAAGACCCCCTGCAGAAGAAACTCGCTTATATCCGCCACGATTCCAAGGAGATGGGAGACAACTATGGCGCCTGGTACCATTTCTTCGGAACGGCACTCTACGGCTTTCTACGGCCTGAGTTCGTCAGCACCTTCGTGGCTGATGCCGAAAGTATCGGTTCTCTCTTCTACGAAGGGCCGGACCGGCAGGAGACTTTCATGAACCATTACGGCGCTCTTTTCGGCGACCTTCTAAAAAAGATGATACGGAAAGGTGGCTGGCGGCTTCCGCCCGGCCCGGACGCCCGGACGGACTATATGCTTCCGCCCGGACTGTAAAAATATTATTATCTTTGTACGATAACCATCTTACAAAGATCAACCATGTTAGCTATCGGCGACAAGATGCCTCGGTTCGAGGTGCTGGACCAGGACGGCAATACCGTCAGGTCGGAAGATTTCATCGGCAAGGGCCGCAAGACCATCGTCTATTTCTATCCGAAGGACAACACGTCGGGATGTACCGCCGAGGCGTGCAGCCTGCGCGACAATTATGCCGCGCTTACCGCCGCCGGGTACAACGTGGTGGGAGTCAGCAAGGACAGCGTGAAGTCGCACGCCGGATTCCGTTCGAAGCACGACCTTCCTTTTACGCTGCTGGCAGACACGACTACGCAGATGCTGCAGGATTTCGGCGCATGGGGCGAAAAGAAAATGTACGGGAAGACCGTGCTGGGTACGCTTCGCCGCACTTTCATCTTTGACGAGAACGGAGTCCTGGAGCGCATCATCGAGAAAGTCGATACCAGGAACGCAGCCGGCCAGATACTGGAAGGATAGATATGGCGAGTCCGTTCCTGCCGACATCGAAGAAGGAAGTTGAGGCGTTGGGCTGGGACCGGCTCGACGTGATCCTCTTCATGGGGGATGCCTATGTGGACCATCCCTCGTTCGGCGTGTCGGTGATCGCCCGGGTCTTGGAAGCGAAAGGATACAAGGTGGCCGTAGTGCCGCAGCCGAACTGGCGCGACGACCTCCGGGATTTCCGCAAACTGGGCCGTCCCCGTCTTTTCTTCGGCGTTGGAGCAGGTGCGATGGACTCCATGGTCAACCGCTACACTGCCGCCAAGCGGCTCCGCAGCAATGACGCTTATACCCCGGATGCCCGTCCGGATGCCCGTCCGGACCGGACCACTGTCGTCTATACGAAAATTCTCAAGCAGCTTTGGCCTGATGTGCCGGTTGTTATCGGGGGCGTTGAAGCCTCCCTCAGGCGGGAACCCCACTACGACTATTGGGACGATTGCATGAAGCCTTCCATACTGGAGGAGAGCGGCGCCGACATCCTGATTGCCGGAATGGGGGAGAAGCCCATCATACAGGTGGCGGAGGCATATGACAACGGCACTGCCGGCCGGCTGCCGCGCATCATCATGGGCCCGCCGCTGACAACGGAGGAACTCGACTGGGTTTACGAACTGCCATTCACGAGGCTGCCCCACCCGCGTTACAAGGGTAAGCGGATTCCTGCCTACGACATGATCAAATTCTCGATCACCACGCACCGCGGTTGTTTCGGAGGATGCAATTTCTGCGCTATTACTGCGCATCAAGGAAAGCAGATACAGTCGCGGAGCGAGGAATCCATACTGCGGGAGGTCGTGACGCTGACACATCATCCTGAATTCAAGGGCACCATATCCGACCTCGGGGCGCCGAGCGCCAACATGTACAGGATGGGCGGCCGCGACAGGGAGCTCTGCGCAAAGTGCAGGCGCCCTTCCTGCCTCTTCCCCAACATGTGCCGCAATCTCGACCACGACCACACTCCGCTCCTGAGGCTCTATGAGAAGGTATTGAAAATTCCGGGAGTGAAGCATGTATTCGTGAGCAGCGGCATACGCTACGACTTGTTCCTCGACGAACATGGATTCCTGTCTGAAGACGGCCGTCTTTATTTCGAACAGTTGGTGACCTGCCATACCAGCGGGCGGCTGAAGGTGGCCCCGGAGCATACCGAGAAGGTGGTGCTCGACGCCATGGGCAAACCCGGTTTCGAACTTTTCGTCCGGCTGGAGAAGGAATTCAACGCCATTGTCCGGAAACGGGGCCTCAAGTACGAAATAGTCCCGTACTTCATTTCAGCACATCCCGGCTGTTCCATGAAGGAGATGGAGGCGCTCTCGAAGCATCCCGCGCTCCGTGGCGTCAGGACCGAGCAGGTACAGGATTTCACCCCGACCCCCATGACGGTTTCGACTGAAATGTTCCATACCGGCCGCGATCCCAGGACGGGAAAAAAGATATTCGTGGAGCGGGATATAGCAAAAAAACAAAGGCAGAAGTCTTTTTTCTTCAAGAAACGCTAATTAATTTTGTCGGAACGAAAAATTCCCCTATACTTGCACAACTAAATTTATACGAACTATGTCAGGACAAAGTATCCCTAGGAAACGTGCTGTTATCAGCTACGAGAACATGTCGGAAGAACTTCTGGAAGCTTTCAAGGAGAAGTATCCCCACGGATATGCCGACTACATGGGGGACATATTCAAAGTTGACAAGCCTGACGGCACTTCGTTCTATGCCGTTACACTGGAGATTCCGGACGCGCTTTACCTTGTCAAGATCAAGGTGAAGGTGGACGACTATGAGGATGCTGAAGAAGTTTTCAAGAGCGACGACGGCGACGACGGTGACGAAGGGGAGGGCGGAAGCTTCCCCGCTTCGGACGACGATATCGCCGCGGCCGAAGCTGCCCAGGAAGAAGGTGAAGACTGAAAAGACAAAGCTTCTGCTGCTTGCGGTGTTGGTGGGATTGCTGTGCGGATGCGCGGCAATTTTGCTTAAGTGGCTTATCTCCATCATACAGGAAGGACTGACCTCGTGGATCGACACATCCGCCGAAGGGCTGTTGTATCTTGTCTATCCCGGTATCGGCATGCTGCTGTCGCTCATTTTCGTCCGTTACCTGCTCAAGGACGATATCGGCCACGGCGTGACCAAGGTCCTGCAGGCAGTTTCGAAGAATGATTCCAATATAAAGGCGCACAATACCTGGTCGTCCATAGCCGCCAGTTCCGTTACCATCGGCTTCGGCGGCAGCGTCGGTGCCGAGGCCCCTATCGTCTACTCCGGAGCGGCCATAGGATCGGTAGTCGCCCGCCGTGCAGGCCTTTCCTACAAGAACGTTACCATGCTGCTGGGCTGCGGCGCCGCCGCCGCGATCGCGGGTACTTTCAAGGCCCCGCTCGCCGGTGTGCTTTTCACACTGGAGATCCTCATGTTCAACATGTCGATGAACGCCATCCTTCCGCTGCTCCTGTCATCAGTGACGGCGACGGTGGTGACATATATTTTCATGGGGAACGATGTCCAGTTTGCAGGTACTATTGAGGCTTTCCGCATCGGCAACATCCCCTTCTATCTGATACTCGGAATATTCTGCGGCTTCATGTCGCTATACTTCATGCGCGTCACCCTGAAGGTCGAGGACAGGATGAGGCATCTGGGCAACCCTTTCTGGCGCTGGATAATCTGCGCCGCATTGCTGGGCGTGCTGATTTTCCTCTTCCCCCCTCTCTACGGCGAGGGATACCATTCGCTTTCCCTGATGCTCAACAACAACCCCGGAGAGGTGTCGATGGCGGTTTTCGGTGACCATCTGCTCAAAAACGAGTGGCTTTTCCTGCTCTATTTCGCCGCCATCCTGCTTTTCAAAGTCTTCGCCACAGCTTTCACCAATGCAGGCGGCGGAGTCGGAGGCACCTTCGGTCCGACGCTGGTCAGCGGTGGCCTGGCCGGTTTCGTAATTGCCCGGCTGATCAATCTCAGCGGCATTGCCGGAGTCCCCGAGGCAAATTTCGTCCTTGCCGGAATGGGTGGACTGATGGCCGGAGTGATGCAGGCCCCGATGACGGCAATCTTCCTCATCGCCGAGATCACCGGAGGATACGAGCTGCTCATCCCTCTTATCATAACGGCCTCTATCAGCTACGCGACAATACGTTTCTTCGAGCACTACTCCATCTACACCAAGCGGATAGCCGCACAAGGGGAACTGCTCACCCACGACAGCGACCAGGCGGTGCTCACGCTCCTGAAGACAGGAGATCTGATAGAGCACGATTTCACCCCGGTATATGCTGACGGGACCCTCGGCGACGTGGTCGACGCCATATCCAGGTCAAGCCGCAATCTTTTCCCCGTGCTCGACCATGAAGGCCGTTTCCAGGGAGTCGTGACCCTCGACGACGTGCGCGGCATGATGTTCGACCGCTCCAGGTACGATTCCGTGAAAATAGGATCGATCATGAAGAGCGCCCCGGCTTTCATCTATCAGGACGAGAAGATGGACAGCGTAATGGACAAATTCGAATCGACCCAGGCCTGGAACCTCCCGGTGATGGACGATGAAAACAAATATCTGGGTTTCGTGTCGAAGAGCAAGATTTTCTCTTCCTACCGCGACCAGCTCAAAGTGGTTTCCAATGAATAGCCTCTACATCGACCACATAGCCCGCCAGCTGCAGGTAGCCGCCTGGCAGGTGGAACACTGCATAGGACTCTTCGAAGAAGGGGCCACCGTCCCGTTCATCAGCCGTTACCGCAAGGAGCGCACCGGAGCCCTCGACGAGATCCAGGTCGCGGCCGTCAAGCACTATTTCCTCCGCTTCACGGAACTGGAGAAGCGCAAGGCGGCCATACTGAAAAGCATTGAAGAACAGGGACAGTTGACCGACGCCCTGCGCGAGGCGATTGAGAACGAGGTCGACGCCCAGACCGTTGAGGACCTCTATCTGCCGTTCCGTCCCAAGCGCCGCACCCGTGCCAGCGTGGCCCGCGAGAAGGGCTACGGCCCTCTTGCGGACAAATTGTGGGCGATGGAACTGGACCGCCCGGAACGTGAGGACCCCGAAGCCCTTGCCGGAGCACGCGACATTGTCGCCGAGATGATATCCGAAAGCCAGCCGGTCCGTTCGCAGCTCCGCGACCTGTACCAGCGCTGGGGCACCGTGGTCTCGCATGTCGCACGTGGCAAGGAAGAGGATCCGGAGGCGCTCAACTACCAGAATTATTTCGATTTCTCGCAGCGGCTCGACCGCATACCCTCGCACCGTCTGCTGGCCATGCTCCGGGCCCGTTCCCTCGATCTCGTATCGGTCAGGGTGGAGGTCAATCCCGAGCATGCCATTGAGAGGATCGAGCGCAAGGTGTATGAGAAAAAGCGCCGTCCCACATCCTCCTGCAGGGAGCAGGTCGGGATGGCGGTGCAGGACGCTTACAAGCGTCTTCTTCATCCTTCGATAGAGAATGAAACCCTTGCACAGGCGAAGGAGAAAGCCGATATCGAGGCGATAAGGGTGTTCGGGGAGAACCTCCGCGAGCTGCTCCTCGCCCCCCCGGTCGGGCAGAAGAGGACACTGGCCATCGACCCCGGATTCAGGACAGGATGCAAGGTGGTTTGCCTTGACGCGCAGGGAGCCCTGCTGCACAACGACACCATCTATCCCCACCCTCCGGTCAACGAGAAGATAGCCGCGATGAAGAAGATATCATCGATGGTGGAGGCATACAAGATAGAGGTGATAGCCATCGGGAACGGTACGGCCAGCCGCGAAACCGAAGCGTTCATCAAGAAGGTCGCCCTGCCCGAAGGTGTGCGGGTCTACTCGGTAAGCGAAGACGGCGCATCCGTCTATTCCGCTTCCGAAGTCGCCAGGGAAGAGTTCCCCGACTACGACGTCACGGTCCGCGGTGCGGTCTCCATCGGGCGCAGGCTCATGGACCCTCTGGCAGAACTGGTCAAGATCGACCCCAAGAGCATCGGTGTGGGGCAGTACCAGCACGATGTGGACCAGAATCTTCTCAGGGAGCGGCTCGACGAGACCGTGGAGAGCTGCGTCAACAGCGTAGGCATCAACCTGAACACCGCCAGCAGCTGGTTGCTCAGGTATGTTTCAGGCATCGGCCCGGTAATCGCGCGCAACATCGTGGACTACCGCACCAAGAACGGGCCCTTCTCCTCGCGGAACGATCTGATGAATGTCAGCCGGCTCGGGGCAAAGGTCTACGAACAGTGCGCCGGATTCCTCAGGATTCCTGGTGCCGCGAATCCCCTCGACAATACTGCGGTTCATCCGGAGCGCTACGCCCTGGTGGAGAAGATGGCTTCCGATGCCGGGGTCCCCGTGAGCCGTTTCGTCGAGGATGCCGGAGTGCGCTCAGGCGTGGACCTGAAGCGCTATGTCTCCACGGAGGCGGGCATGCCCACGCTCGGCGACATCATGGCCGAACTCGCCAAGAGGGGGCGCGATCCGCGCGGCTCCATACATGTATTCGAATTCTCGCAGGAGATTAAATCGATCGAGGACATCGAGGTCGGCATGATACTTCCCTGTGTAGTTACCAACGTGACCGCATTCGGCGCATTCGTCGATATCGGCATTCACGAACACGGCCTGATACATGTCTCCCAGATGGCGGACAAATATGTGGGCGACCCTTCGAAGGTACTGAAGGTACACCAGCAGCTGGAAGCCCGGGTCATAAGCGTCGATCTGAAAAGGGGAAGGATAGGGCTTTCATTGAAAGGAATGAATAAAGAGAGGAAAGATGAAAGGTAGGTTGAAAGACATCGGAATCGCCGCCTTGACAGCGGCGATCCTCTTTCTTGCACCCGCCGTGGCGTCGGCCCAGCGGGTTACTGTAAGCGGCTATATGACCGACGCCTCGTCGGGAGAGTCGCTTATCAGCGCAGCATTGTTGGAGCAGCTTTCCGGAAAGGGGACGGTTACCAACAATTACGGCTTCTATACCTTGACGTTGAACAAGGGCGAGGTATCTTTGGAGTATTCCTATACGGGTTTCGAGCCTTTCCGCACCGGTTTCAGCCTGGAGCGGGACACTGTGATCAACATTGCCCTGAAGCCTGCGCCCGAGATGCTGTCAGGAGCTTCAGTCACTGCATCCCGCTCCGAGACGGGAGTCCGCGGAACACAGATGAGTACCGTCGAGATACCGGTCCGCCAGATACTGCGCGTACCTGCGCTGGCCGGGGAGGTCGACGTTATCAAGGCAATACAACTGCTTCCGGGGGTCCAGTCGGGCACGGAAGGTTCGGCAGGCCTGTATGTGCGGGGCGGCGGCCCCGACGAGAACCTCCTGCTGCTCGACGGGGTGCCGATTTACAACGTCAACCACATGATGGGATTCTTCTCGGTGTTCAACGCCGACGCCATCAAGAATGTGACACTCTACAAAGGAAGTTTTCCGGCCCGTTTCGGCAGCCGGCTTTCCAGCATCGTGGACGTGCGCATGAAGGACGGTAACGACCAGGAGTTCCACGGAAGCGCTTCCGTCGGCCTGCTCTCGGCCAAGTTCAACCTGGAGGGGCCCATAGTCAAGGGCAGGACGACATTCAACGTTTCAGCCCGCCGCACCTATTACGACATACTGGCGCAGCCCGTATTCATGTATATCAACCGCGATTCGCAGGACAGGGGCATGGGCGGCTATTACTTCTACGACATCAACGCCAAACTGACCCACCGCTTCTCGAACCGTGACAAGCTTTACGTGAGCTACTACATGGGCGACGACCAGGTCTACGCCCGCGTGAAGATGAACGCCGAAAGGGAGAAAGACAATATGAAACTCGGCTGGTACTGGGGCAACATAGTGGGTTCGGTCCGCTGGAATCATCTCTTCGGCTCCAGGCTTTTCGTCAACACAACGCTCAACTACACGCAATACCGGCACAAACTGGACGCCGACGTGAAGCATTATGAGTTGCAGAATGATCCGGCAAGCGCCTTCTCTCTTGGCTACAACTCCCTGATCAACGATATCTCGGCTTCATCGGACTTCGAATTCAACCCGTCCCCGCGCCACGACGTGCGTTTCGGCGCGACATTCATCCGGCACACTTTCAAACCTTCGGTCAACACAGTCCATTACGAAGACAGGACCGGCGGAATGGAGATGGTTCAGGATACGACTTTCGGGGACAGGAATCTTTATACCGCGGAGGGAGCCGCCTACGTGGAAGACAACTGGACCGCTTTCGAGTGGCTGAAGATCAACGGAGGCCTGCGCATATCCCTCTACTCTACCGGGAAGAGCAATTATTTCTCGCTGGAACCGCGCCTTGGACTCCGTCTCCTCTTCTCCGAGCACTTTTCGATGAAGGCCTCATATTCGGAGATGAGCCAGTCCGTCCACATGCTCAGCAACAGCAATATATCCATGCCGACCGACCTGTGGGTCCCTTCGACCGACAGGATACGCCCCATGCGCGCAAGGCAGGCCGCCGCCGGCCTTTTCTATGAACTCGGTCCGGTGGACTTCTCGCTGGAAGGATACTGGAAAGGGATGGACAATCTTCTGGAATACCGTGACGGAGCGACTTTCCTGGGTTCGAGCAGCGGCTGGGAGGACAAGGTGGCGTCCGGCCGGGGCTGGGCATACGGAATTGAGTTCCTCGTCCAGAAAAAGAGCGGCAGGTTTACGGGCTGGGTCGGATATACATGGTCGCGGACCATGCGCCTCTTTGACCGCGAAGGCAACGTGATCAATTTCGGCCGGCCTTTCCCCGCGAAATACGACAGGAGGCATGACCTGAGCATAGTCGCGTCGTACGAGTTCAGCAAGAAGTTCGACCTCTCGGCCACATTCGTCTATGGCACAGGCCTGTGCGGATCTCTCGCACTCCAGACCATCAGCGTTCCTCCGGGATACAATTTCGACGCCGGGTCGTTCACGAATCCTTATCCCGTGGATTATCTCGAGAGCCGCAACAACTACCGCCTGCCGTCATACCAGAGGCTCGACATAGGTTTCAATTTCCACCGCGAGTTCCGCAGCGGCCGTCATAGGACGATCAACCTGAGCGTCTACAACGTTTATAACCGCAACAATCCCTTCCTGGTCTACCGTGTGGGATCGTCGCTCAAGCAACTCTCCATTTTCCCCATCATGCCGTCGCTGTCGTACACTTTTTATTTTTAGGAGGAGGGAATGATGAAAAAGATTATCAATGTATTGGCGTTCCTTATTGCGGTGCTCATCGCCGCATCGTGCGAGAAGTACATAGAATTCAGCGGGGAGGAGAGCGAACCCCGCCTGACGGTGTCAGCCCTGGCGAAAGCCGGGGAGCCGTTCAGGGCATATGTTTCTTCGTCCCTCTTTTTCCTGGACAGCGACGGGATCGAAGCTTTCGTGAAGGATCTGGATGTTTCCAGGGGCGTGGTACAGGTGACTGTCAACGGAGAGTCCGGACCGGTAGCCATGCGGTGCATGCCCGAAAAGGTCGACGGAGCCCTGTTGTACGGCTGCGACTATGTCCCCCGTCCGGGGGACCGCATAGTGCTTGAGGCAGAGTTCCCGGGATTCGATCCCGTGCGTGCCGAGACACGCGTCCCGTATCCTCCGCGCTTTGAAATCACGTCCTTGAAGCCCGGCGGCGCTGATGAAGACATGGAGATGACGATACGCCTCAGCGATGACGGTTCCTACGAAAAGTATTATTTCCTGGCCCCGAAACGCGTGATGCCCTCTCCCTGGACAGAGGAGCCGGCGGAGGTTTTCTGCCGCTTCAATTCTGACGACATCGTCTTCAGGAACGTTGCCATGGGCGTGTTCGAAATCTATGGATTCCTCTTCGGGGACGACGATCTCGTAAGTTGCTATTTTTCCGACAGATTGATCCGGGGGCAGGAGCATTCTATGAAACTGGTCTTTCCCGGCGTCCGGCTTGCGGAAGGGGACAGATTCTCCGTTGAACTCCGCACGGTGACCGAAAGCCTGTACTGGTTCGACACTTCGTTCGCACAGATGAGGAGCGATTTCAATATCTTCGCGGAAGGGGTTACGCTGTATTCCAACGTAACCGGCGGATACGGTGTCCTTTGCGCGTCGGCATCGGCCCGAATCGATGTTGAATTGTAGAAATTATTTGCTATTTTTGCAAGATTGCTAAAAATAGGCAAATATGGACAGGAAAGTCATCATCATCCCTACCTACAACGAGAAGGAAAACATCGAAAAAATGATCAGGACGCTCCGCTCGCTCGAGGGCGACTATCACGTGCTGGTCATAGACGACGGCTCGCCCGACGGGACGGCCGCTATCGTCAGATCGCTTCAGGCGGAGTTTCCCGACGCTCTCCACATGATCGAGCGCAAGGGCAAACTGGGCCTGGGCACGGCGTATCTGACCGGATTCCGCTGGGCCCTCGAACACGGGTATGACTACATCTTCGAGATGGATGCCGACTTCTCCCACAAACCCGACGACGTGCCGCGCCTCTATGCCGCATGCGCCGGAGGCGGAGCGGACCTCGCCATAGGATCGCGCTACTGCAACGGCATCAGCGTCATCAACTGGCCTATCGGAAGGGTGATAATGTCCTACTACGCCTCGGCATATGTCCGTACCGTCCTGCGCATGAAGGTCTACGATACCACCGCAGGATTCAAGTGCTATTCCCGCAAGGTCCTGGAAGCGATCGATTTCGACCGCATCCGTATGCATGGCTACGGTTTCCAGATCGAAATGAAATACAACGCCTATAAACTCGGCTTCAAGATAACCGAGGTGCCCATCATCTTCGAGGACCGCAAGGAGGGAACCTCCAAGATGAGTTCCGGTATCTTCGGCGAGGCTTTCTGGGGCGTGCTGATGCTGCGTTTCCGTAAAATCCGTCCGCGCCGATGAGTGGGAAGGGGATAGGGCTTTTCTGGTATCTGGGTATCCTGGTTACCGTCTTCTTCTGGGGAATGTCCTTCCTCTGGAGCGACCAGGTGCTGGATCTCGGAGTGCCCGTATTCACCTTCATTTTCATCAGGATGGTGATCGCCGCCACCGCCCTGACGCTCTTCAGCCTGCTGACCGGCAAGTTCCAGCGCATACGCAAGGGCGATTTCAAATGGTTCGCCGCGATGACCGCCTTCGAACCTTTCCTCTATTTCCTCGGGGAGACCTTCGGATTGAAAATCACGGGTTCGCCTACGCTGTGTTCGGTCATCATAGCCACGATTCCGGTCTTCAGCCTGGTCGTCGGCTGGATAGTGTTCCGCGAGAAACTTTCCGCTCTCAACCGTGCCGGCATCTTCCTGGCGGTTGCGGGCGTCATATTCTTCATAATCCTCGGAGGCAGCCTCCATACCGACTACCTCTACGGCATCGCGATACTGGTACTTGCCGTCATAGGCTCGACCGGATATACTGCCATCTGCAAGAAACTGGGCAATAAGGGATACAACGCCTTTTCGATAGTCGCCTGGCAGTTCATCCTCGCCATCGGATTCTTCCTCATACCTTTCCTGATCTGGGGAGTCTCTGCGTGGAAGCCTGAACACCTTTCCTGGAAGGTGCTCAGGCCGATAACCGAACTTGCAGTCCTGTGCTCCGGTGTGGCTTTCGTGATCTATGCCGCTTGCGTCGACCGGATAGGGATGACACGCACGGTGGTTTTCCTTCCCCTTGTCGCTATAGTCTCCGCCGTGGCGGCATCCCTGCTGGGCCAGGACGAAATCAGGCCGCTGCAGTTTGTCGGCATAGCACTCGCAATGGCAGGAGTCGCTATGGCCCAGGCACAGACGGGTGTCATTGATCCTAAACTTCAAAAACAATAATGAAAAACAACGGACTTACATTGGGTGTACTCGGAGGCATGGGACCGGCGGCTACCGCCGAATTCCAGCGTCTGCTGGCCGTAAAGGCGCCTGCCGACTGCGACCAGGAGCATCCGCGGATGATAGTCTATTCCCATACCGTCACCCCCGACCGCACCACTTACCTTCTCGGCAAAGGTCCCGACCCCGAGCCGTATCTGCTCGACGGATTGCGGACCCTTGAAAAATGGGGCGCTGACCGGCTTGCCGTAACCTGCAACACGGCCCACCATTTCATAGACAAATTCCTGGAGCAGGGACTGATCGACGTCCCCGTGATCCACATTATTGACGAAACCATACGGACCTGCATGGAACGGAGCCCCCGGGGAGCCTGGCTGACGGCTACGCTCGGGACGATCAATACCGGCATCTACCAGCGCCATGCGGCTTCGTGCGGCTATCGTTTCCGTGTTCCCGACGAAGCCATGTGCGTCGAAATCCACGAAGTGACCGACCTCGTCAAGGCCGGACGGCAGCAGGAAGCCGGCGTCCGGTACCGCGCAATCGTGGAGCGGCTCTGGGAAATCGAACGCATGTCTGTAGTCTGCGCATGCACGGAACTCCCCGTAGCATGGCAGCAGGCAGGACTTCCTCCGGAGATGGGCATATCCTCGCTCGAGGCACTGGCCGACGGATGTATCAGAGAACTCTATAAACCTTTGTAATATATGGGACTTTTCAACTGGAAGAAGAAAGACAAGGATCAGGAGCGGCCTCTCGACAACGGGCTGGAGAAGACCAAACGCTCGCTTTTCGAGAAACTCTCCTATGCCATAGCCGGCAAGAGCGTCGTGGACGACGAGGTTCTCGATTCCCTCGAGGAGGTGCTCATCGCTTCCGACGTGGGAGTGGAGACTACCCAGAACATAATCGAGCGGCTTGAGGCACGCGTTGCCCGCGACAAGTATCTCAAGACTGACGAGGTCAACCGCTATCTTTGCGAAGAGATAGCCAGCCTGCTCGACGCGGCCGCCGACGGCAAGAGCACCGAGCCTTTCGATTTCTCGAAAAAACCCTATGTCATGATGGTGGTGGGTGTCAACGGAGTGGGCAAGACGACTACCATCGGGAAACTCGCCTCGCAGCTTAGGGCTCAGGGAAAGAAGGTGGTGCTTGGCGCCGCCGACACCTTCCGCGCGGCCGCCGTCGACCAGCTGGTGATCTGGGCTGAGCGCGCCGGAGTGGACATCGTCAAGCAGGAGATGGGGTCGGATCCCGCATCTGTCGCCTACGACAGCGTCAAGAGCGCCGTCGCCAAGGGCGCCGACGTGGTCATCGTCGATACCGCGGGACGTCTCCACAACAAGATCAACCTGATGAACGAGCTGACCAAGATAAAGAACGTGATGAAGAAGGTCGTCCCCGACGCCCCTCACGAAGTGCTGCTTGTGATCGACGGCTCCACCGGGCAGAACGGCTTCCTGCAGGCCAGGGAATTCACCCGCGCGACCGACGTCACCGCACTGGCTGTGACCAAGCTCGACGGCTCGGCCAAGGGCGGCGTTGTCATCGGCATCAGCGACCAGTTCAAGATCCCGATCAAGTTCATCGGTGTAGGCGAGAAAATAGACGACCTCAAGCTCTTCGACAAGAAAGAATTCGTTGAATCGTTGTTTGAATAATCCTGTGCTGTAATGAAGTCACTGTTTGCAATAAAAAACAATGCCGCCCACGGCTCAGGGGGAGGGGCCCAAGCTTGTCTTGGGAAGGTGGTTTTTTATGCAAACAGTGCGAAATGAAAGCACAAGGATATTATCTATGATTATTATTTTTGCACTATGAATATATCATTCAACTGGCTGAAAGATTATCTGAAGTTCGACCTGACGGCGGAGGAGGTATCCGCCATCCTGACTTCCACCGGCCTGGAAGTGGAACACATGGAAACCGTGGAACAGATACCCGGCGGCCTTGCCGGCGTCATCGTGGCGGAAGTAGTCGAGTGCGTCCCGCACCCCGATTCCGACCATCTCCACATCACCAAACTCAACACCGGTGCTCCGGAGCTGCTGCAGGTGGTCTGCGGAGCCCCCAACGTGGCCCAGGGACAGAAAGTCCTGCTCGCCACCGTCGGCACCGAACTGCCGACGGACAGCGGGGAGAAATTCAAGATCAAGCGTTCCAAGATACGCGGCGCCGAGAGCAACGGCATGATCTGCGCCGAGGACGAACTCGGAATCGGAAACGACCACTCCGGCATCATGGTGCTCGACCCCTCCGCAGTGGTGGGCACTCCCGCACGCGAACAGCTCCGTCTCAAACAGGATACCCTGTTCGAGATCGGCCTGACCCCCAACCGCGTAGACGGGGCCAGCCATATAGGAGTGGCACGCGACCTTTATGCATATTGCGTACGCCACGACATTCCCGTGGAGTGGACCCTGCCCGACCTCGGTGGTTTCAAGGCCGGGGCGGGTGAAGCCATTCCTGTCGAGGTGCAGGCCCCCGACCTCGCCCCCAGGTATATCGGCATCACGCTTACAGGAGTCAAGGTCGGCCCTTCTCCCGACTGGCTCAAGGAGCGCCTCATGGCCATAGGCCAGCGTCCCATCAACAACATCGTGGACATCACCAATTTCGTACTCAATGAAATGGGCCATCCCCTCCATGCCTTCGATGCCGCCAAGATCCGCGGACGCAAGGTGGTGGTGCGCCGCAGCACTCCCGACTGCAAATTCGTCACTCTCGACGGTGTGGAGCGTACGCTCTGCGAGGACGACCTGGTGATCTGCAACGCGGAGGAACCGATGTGCATCGCCGGCGTTTTCGGCGGTGCCGAATCCGGAGTCACGGAGTCGACTACCGATGTCTTCCTCGAGGCCGCCTATTTCAATCCCGTCTCCATCCGCAAGACCTCCAAGCGTCTCGGGCTGAAAACCGACGCCTCGTTCCGCTATGAGCGCGGCATCGACCCCCTCGCCACGATGAAAGCCGGGATGCGGGCGGCCCTCCTCATCCGCGACCTTGCAGGCGCCAGCATAGCAGGTGAGCCGCAGGAGTTCTGCGCAGGCACTTTCGAGAAGGCCAGGATAGACCTTTTCTACGCCAGGATGGACTCGCTTATCGGCAAGGAACTGGGACATGATACCTACAGGAAGATCCTCGAGAGCCTCGAGTTCGAAATAATCAGTGAGACCCCGGAAGGACTTCTCGTGGCGGTCCCTGCCTACCGGGTGGATGTGACCCGTGAATGTGACGTGGTGGAAGAGGTGCTGCGCATCTACGGCTACAACAACATCGAGTTGCCGGTCAGCATGAAGGCTTCCATCAACCCTTCATCGCATCCCGATCCCGAAAAGGTCAGGAAGAGCGTATCCGACCTTCTTGCCGACAGGGGATTCGTGGAAGTCATGAACAATTCCCTGACAAAGGGCGGTTATTACGACAAACTGACGAGTTATCCTTCCGGACAGCTAGTCCCGATAGTCAATCCTCTCAGCAGCGATCTCAACGTGATGCGCCAGACACTGATCTTCAACGCCCTCGAGGTCATCGAAAGGAACATCAACCACCAGAACAACAATCTCAGGATATTCGAAATCGGAAACTGCTACAGCTTCAGGCCCCGCGAGGGTGTCGAAGATCCGAAGGCGGACCTCAAGAGCTACCGCGAGGAGATGCGTCTCTGCATGGCCGTGACCGGCCCCGGAGCCAAGTCGTGGCGGAGCGAGATAGGGGCGGGCGATTATTTCGCCCTGAAGGGATATCTGGAACTGCTCCTCAAGCGTTTCAAGGCAAATCTCTATGACCTGGAGACCGATGCGGCCCCTTCCGACCTCTTCGCCGAGGGACTCACCTACAAACTTGGCGGAAAGCGTCTAGCCGTTGCGGGCACAGTCGCCAAGCCGCTGCTCAGGATGTTCGACATCAAGCAGCCGGTCTTCCTTACTGAAATCGACTGGCCCGTGTTCTTCGAACTGGTCAAGCGTGACAAGATTAAATACAAGGAACTCCCCAGATTCCCCGAAGTGCGCCGCGACCTTGCGCTGCTGCTCGACGAGGAAGTTTCGTTCGCCGACATCCGCAAGGCGGCCTTCCAGAGTGCCCGCGGCATTCTCCGCCAGGTCAACCTGTTCGACGTCTACCGCGGCTCGAAGATCCTTACCGACAAGAAGCAGTACGCCATAAGCTTCATCCTGCAGGACGACGAGAAGACCCTTACGGACCAGGCGGTGGAAGCGACGATGCAGAAGCTGCTCAAGACCTTCGAGAACAAGTTCGGGGCAATGCTGCGATAGGGAATGGCCTCTCTGGTCGATTCGATAAGGAAGTACGGTTCCCTGGTGAAGTTCGCCCATACGGTCTTCGCCCTTCCTTTCGCGTTGCTCGCCTTTCTGCTGGCATTGAAGGAGCCGGGTGCACGATTCACCTGGCTCCTCCTGCTGCAGATACTCTGCTGCATGGTGTTCGCCCGCAGCGCCGCGATGGGATTCAACCGCTGGGCGGACCGGGAGATCGACGCCCGCAATCCACGCACTTCGGGCAGGGATATTCCTGCAGGGCGCATAAGCCCACGCAGGGCGCTGGTTTTCACTCTGGTCAACGCCGCCCTTTTCATGGCGGTGGCATGGACGGTCAATCCCCTTTGCGGGGGACTGTCGGTCCTGGCACTAGTCATCCTTTTGGGATACAGCTATCTTAAACGTTTTACCTGGTTCTGCCATTTCGGAGTGGGAGCCGCCCTTTCCATCGCTCCGGCAGGAGCATACATCGCAGTGACCGGACACCTGTCCGTTGCGGCGATGCTTCTCAGCCTGATGGTTTTCTTCTGGTCAAGCGGATTCGACATCCTCTACTCGCTCGCCGACGAGGAAATCGACCGTGAGCAGGGACTCCATTCAATCCCCCAGCGTTTCGGCCGCAATACGGCAATGGACATTTCGAAACTGGTCCATCTCCCGGAACTCTTCCTGGTTCCGGCATTCATAGCCCAAGCCGGACTCACCGACTTCTGGGGAATAGCCGCAGGCATTTTTTTCCTGGCTATGCTGGTATACCAGCACGCCATCATCTCTCCCAAAGACCTGAGCCGCCTGAATGCGGCCTTCTTCACGGCCAACGGCGTCGCCTCGATCGTCTTCTTCCTCCTGGCCTGGTTCTCGATGATGTGATGAATAGGGCGCTGCCCGGGGAATGCTAATACAGTCCCGGAACCACAGTGCCGGCGCCTTCGGCGCCCGGGGCGATGGTGCTCAGTACCGCCTCGTTCTGGTCATCTATAGTCGTGGTCTTGTCCTTGATGGAAATGATGTCATCCACGATGTATTTGGTGTGGCCGCGCCAGGGCAGGCGTCCGAAGTATTCCTTGTAGTGGAGGTCCATCACCTTGCCGCTTTCCGTCATCAGCCGCTCGGCGATCTCCTTGTCGGCGATGGAGAAATCGAACGTGTTCGACTGCACGCCGCTGGTCTGGGCCTTGATGCCGGTCTGGATCAGTTTGCCTTCATAGGTCTTCCAGATAACTCCCTTGTATACCACATAGTTGAGTTCGCCGCTGCGGACTCCTTCCCCGAATACGAACCAGAAACGGAAATAGCAGAATACCGCGAGTCCCAGGATGAGGCCGGCGATCACGATTCCAATGATTTTTTTCATGTCTGTTTATTCTTAGATGTTTTTATACGAAATATGATATGCGCTCGGTGATCAGTATCAGGATCAGCACGATGGCCATGGTTTTCACTTCCGGGGAATGCCGCGGCTGCCTGAAATACTCGTTAAGGAGCAGGGAAAGGGGCATGGCGGCCAGGATCCCGGCAGTCTGTCCTCCTTCTGGCATGAAAAGGAGAGCGACCAGGGTTATGGCGAGTGTAAGTATGACTATGCGGACAGCGGCCTTGAACTGGGAAGTCTTGTAGGTCGTCAGATGGCGCAGGATATGCCCGATGGCGAATATTGCGGCGACGCCCGTAAGGATGATCCGAAGCACGGTTGCGGCGTGGATATTGGATTTCGGCAGGTATATGGCGGTCATGCGGTCCCAGATTCCGGATAGCAGCTCTTCAGCCGGATTACTTCCGCTGCCCAGATAGCGTATCCCTGCCAGGACCAGGGGAGGAAGCAGTACCGAGATGATGATGGTGACCCACCCCTTGAACTTGTTTTCGAAGAGGACTATGGCCAGGATGGCGTATACGGGGATCAGCCAGAACAGCGGAGGATGGAAGAGACCTGCCGCTGAAATTGAGATGAAGGTCAGTGAGAGCGGTCCGGGTGAAGGGGATACTGAACTGAAACCCAGGAGGAAGAAGATGCTCGCGGCAAGCAGCGCGGCTGCCGCGTGGATGGGCGCGGCATAGAGTGTACATGGATTGGCCGTCGCCAGCAGCACGAAAATGACGGGTATCGGAAAACTCATCTCGTTCATCGCCCTGTCGTTGGCGAAATAGAGTACGAGCGCCGAAAAAGCGACAGCCAGAGTTGCGAGGAGCCCGGAAATGAAGGGCCTGCCCGGTACGGGAGATGCAGCCATCCATCCCGTGACGCAGTAGAGCGCCAGCAGGACCACGATGGTGATGATCACCATAAAATCAGAATTCGCCCGGTTCATCAAACTACAAAGTTAGATAAATACGCAAAAATTGCTAACTTTGAAGTTCAGTAATTATGTTCCACAGGGTAAAAATCGTATTGGCGACTGTTTTGACGCTGCTTCTCTTCCAGGGCTGCGGACCTGATGATGTCATTCCCAGAAAGGATATGGAGGAGATCCTGTCCGAATTCTATCTTGCCGACGCAGTCATCGAGACACTCAATTCCAGCAGGAGCGATACCCGGGAGAATCCCGACTCCATGAGGGTATATCAGCCCATCATAGAGAAACACGGTTATTCCAAGGAGATGTTCCTGTCCTCCCTGGACTACTACCTGCATCACTCCGACGAGCTTTCCAAGATATTCCACAACGTCCATGTAAACCTCCTGCACCAGGCGGATATGAAGGCGCAGCAGGATGTGATCGAGAGGGCCGATGAAGAGGAAACCGATGCCGGGCCCGGGGATGCCGTACTTCCCGAAGGCGCCGAACCGGACATCGAAATGATGGATGCGCCGTCCGGACCCGAAAAGGGCAAGCCCCTTATCAAGGAAAAGAAAGAGGACCGTCTCCGCAAGGAAGTGAGACCGAAGAAGAAAAAGATGACCAAGGATGACCTGAAACGGCTTGAGGAGGAGCTCAAATAGGGATGAGGGTTGTGATACAGAGAGTTAAGGAGTCTTCGGTTACGATAGCCGGGAAAACGGTCTCGTCGATCGGCCCCGGAATGATGGTGCTGTGCGGATTCGAGGAGGCCGACGGGAAGGAGGATCTGGAGTGGACGGCGCGCAAGATCGTCGCGCTCCGTATTTTCGACGACGAGGCGGGAGTCATGAACCGCTCGGTCATCGACGTCGGACAGGAGATACTGCTCGTGAGCCAGTTTACACTCATGGCTTCCACGAAAAAGGGAAACCGGCCCTCGTACATCGCCGCCGCCAGGCCTGAGATTTCCATACCGCTTTACGAACAGTTCAGGGACCTTCTCTCTTCGCTGCTCGGCCGTCCTGTCCCTACCGGGGTCTTCGGAGCGGAAATGGAAGTCGCCCTCATCAACGACGGGCCAGTGACTATTTGCATCGACAGCAAGAACAGAATCTGATATGGAAAAGAAAGAGATCTACAAGTCAGTGCTGGGAATGATCGACCTTACGTCGCTCAACGGCACCGACACCTACACCAAAATAGCCGGGATGACAGAGAAGGTCAACCGGTTCCACGAATCCTTCCCCGACTATCCTCTCCCGGCATCCATCTGCGTCTATCCCAATTTCGCCGGGACCGTGGCCCGCGTCCGCAACAATCCCGACGTACACGTCACAGTGGTCGGCGGCTGCTTCCCCGCTTCACAGAGCCCGCTGGAAGTCAAGGTGGCGGAGTGTGTCACCGCAGTCCGCGACGGGGCAGACGAGGTCGACATCGTGCTGGCGCTCAATAGTTTCCTCGAAGGCCGCCCGGGCCCCGCAAGAGAAGAGATTGAGGTTATAGGCCGGGAGATCCGCTCTGTCAATCCTTCCGTTCACCTGAAGGTTATCCTTGAGACCGGAGCCTTGAAGGAACGCGCGCTGATCGAGGACGCCTCTTTCCTGGCCATGGAGGCCGGAGCCGATTTCATCAAGACATCCACCGGCAAGATGCAGCCCGCGGCCACGCCCGAGGCGGCGCGCATCATGTGCGGATGCATCCGGGAGTATTTCCGCAAGACCGGCAAAATGATCGGTTTCAAACCCGCCGGCGGCATCGCCACTCCGGAGGATGCCGTTACATATTGGGAGATAGTGTCTGAAACACTGGGCGAGGCCTGGCTCGACAAACGCTATTTCCGTTTCGGCGCCAGCCGCATGGCCAATAATCTGCTTTCAGCCCTTGAAGGAAGGGAAGTGAAATATTACTAGTATGGGAAGCCTGCTTATAAAAAACGTCCTGCTTGACGGCAAGACGACGGATATACTCATAGAGGATCACCGCTTCAAATCGCTGTCGGCTCCGGCCGGTACGGCGGCCGACGAGGTCATAGACGCTGCGGGAATGGCGATTTTCCCTCCCTTTTACAATACGCATACCCATGCGGCGATGAGCCTGCTCCGCGGTTATGCCGACGACATGCCTCTCATGAAATGGCTCCAGGACTATATCTGGCCATATGAGAACAAGATGACCCGGAGCGATATCATGGAAGGATCGCGCCTGGCGGTCAGGGAGATGATCAAGTCCGGCACGGTCTTTTTCTCAGACATGTATTTCGACATCGAGGAGACGATATCCGTGGTTCAGGAATATGGGATGCGCGCCGCTGTCGGAGTGACCTTCGTAGGTTCCCATTCCAAGTCGCAGCAGACCGAAAAACTCGACATGCTGCATCACTGGGTCGATCCTTCCGGAGGCCTGATAACCCTTACGGTAGCTCCCCACGCCATCTACACGGTCGGTCCGGACCTGCTGGTCAAGTGTGCCGCGACTGCGAGGGAACTCGGACTCAAACTCCATATACATCTTTCCGAGACTCGGAGCGAGGTTGATGATTGCGTAAGGGAGCACGGGATGACGCCTGTCCGTTATCTGGATTTCCTCGGTTTCCTCGGCCCCGACGTAATTGCCGCCCATGTGGTTCACGTTGACGAGGAAGAGGCTTCAATCCTGGCCCGGCGCGGCGTGACAATATCGCACTGCCCCTGCTCGAACCTGAAGCTCGCTTCCGGCATCTTCCCTTACCGGATGCTCCACGAGGCGGGCTGCCGTATCACCCTTGGAACCGACGGGGATTCTTCCAACAACAACCTGGACATGCGCGAGGAGATGAAATTCGCCGCCCTTGTGGCCAAGATGGACAGCGGGGATCCGGAAGTCATGCCTGCGGGGGAAGCCCTTGATATGGCGACACGGTGCGGAGCGGAGGCGTTCGGAATCGATGCCGGCGTTATCGCTGAAGGCAAACTGGCCGACGCCCTGCTGGTCAGGCTCGACGACGAACGGATGCAGCCGTGCCACAGTCTGGTTTCAAACTGGGTCTATGCGGCAGGCAGCAGCTGCATAGACACCGTAATATGCAACGGTAAAGTGCTGATGAGAAACCGCGAGTTATAAAGGGTCCGACCGTCGATGGAAAAGAGAATTGAAGAATACGGACTTGACCTGCACTGCTCGATGATTCTCGAGGAGTACCGCGAGAAGCTTCCGATGTTCAACCGTCTCAGCGAGGTTGCCCTGGAGCAGCTGAAGGGATGCATCGTCCGCAGCAGGCTGATAGTGTCCGGAGTCGAAGCCCGTGTGAAGACGGAGCAGAGCCTGGCGGAGAAACTGGAACTCAAAGGGAACAAATATCACAGCATCTCCGACATAACCGATATAGTCGGAGCCAGGATCATCACTTTCTATTCCGACGAGGTGGACAAGATATCCGCGCTGGTCGACAGCCTCTTCGAGGTTGACTGGAACAATTCGGTGGACAAGCGGAAGCTTCTGGGCAACGACACTTTCGGCTATATGTCGCTCCATTACATCTGCCGTATACCTGAAACCCTTTTCCGTGACGAAAAGTTCCCCGAACTGAACGGAATCTGGTTCGAGGTACAGATGAGGACCACGCTCCAGCACGTCTGGGCAAGCATGAACCATGATACGGGATACAAGAGCGGCTTCGAAGTCCCTACGGAATATATCCGGAGCCTTTCCCGCCTGGCAGGCCTGCTCGAACTTGCCGACGAGGAGTTCGGCAGGATCCGGAAGGAACTGACGGACTACCGCCGCAAGATGGAAAGCCTTGTCAAGGACGGCAGTTTCGATGAAGTCTCGCTCAACTCCGATACATTCAGGAGCTACCTGGCGCTCGATCCTTTCGGTCCGCTTAACGAAAGGATCGCCTCCATCAACCAGGCGGAGATACAGCAGCTCAGCGGAATGCCTTACCTTGAACCCATGCGCCTCCTTGGCCTTAAGACGCTCGGCGACGTGGAAAACATGCGCAAGCGCTGCTCATCCAAGGCTTACAGGCTGGCCCTCCACCAGATAGGCGGTACGGACCTGGATATTATCTCTTCCACCCTGGGGATGCAGAACGTATGCTTCGTATATGCTGCGGAGCTCGGCGGCGCCAAGGGAATCGAACTGTTCCTGGAAATCCTAAACGGACATTCCGAATACAATGCCGTAACGGCTGAAAAAATTTTCTCAGAACTTTCCAAGATTCATGAGATGTAGCCATGGCGAACGGATATATTGACAGCGGCATTCTTGACAGGGCGATAGTTTTCGCGGTAAGGGCGCATCACGACACTGAACGCCGCGGGAAGGGATTCCCATATATAGTCCATCCCCTTGAAGCGGTCTCAATAGTGGCTACGATGACTTCCGACCAGGAACTGCTTGCAGCCGCCGCGCTTCACGACGTGGTAGAGGATACCGATGTCACCCTGGAAGAACTCCGTCGGGAGTTCGGTGAGAGGGTTGCCGGCCTGGTTGAGATTGAAAGCGACAAATCTGTCCCGGGGCGTAATGAACATGAGAGTTGGCTTATCAGGAAACACGCCGCCATCGAAAGGATTGCAGCCGCGCCATTCGAGGCGAAGATTGTCGCGCTTGGAGACAAGCTTTCGAATATGCGGGCCATCGCAAGGGATTATGACGAAATCGGCGACAGATTGTGGAGCCGTTTCCATGCTCCCGGAGGCCGGACAGACCTGGAATGGCGCTACAGGAGTCTTGCCAAGGCGTTGTCCGCCCTTGAAGGCACCCA
Organism: Bacteroidales bacterium; assembly: GCA_017430365.1. Taxonomy (GTDB): domain Bacteria; phylum Bacteroidota; class Bacteroidia; order Bacteroidales; family UBA932; genus Cacconaster. Next base: position 55,012 of record JAFRNC010000001.1, read on the forward strand.
TGCCTATGCCGAGTTCGTTATGCTCATAGATCATGTTTTCGGCCCTGCGGCTCCTACGGCTTTATCTTGATACTTTGCTCCCATGCACTACATTTTCGTCATAAACAACAGGGAAGACAAGCGGTGGATTTCCGCGGAAGTGGACCGGCAGATACACGGCGCCGGCCCCGGCCTGGATTATGAGATATACAAGACCGTAGGAATCGGCGACGCGACCCGTTTCGTGCGGATCTACTGCGACCTTCATCCCCGGGCTGAATGCTGTTTCGTGGCGTGTGGAGGCTCCGGCACCGTCAATGAGGTCGCTTCCGGAATGGTGGGCTTCGAAAACAAGTATCTCGCAATCCTCGCCTATGGCGAAACCAACGACTTCACCAAGTATTATCCAGACAGGGATTTCCGCAGCCTGCGTAACCTGCTTGCCGGAGAGCCCCGGAAAATAGACATAATCAAAGTCAACGACAGCTATTCCATCAATGTCATCAATGTCGGTTTCGAGGCCGTAGTTGCGGCAAAGGCGTATATGCTTTCGGAATCGGGCAGACCAGGGGACAACGTGAACCGGGGAATACTATATGCACTGCTGAACGGTTGCCGTAACCGCATCCGTGTGGAGGCCGACGGCGAACGCATGAACCACCGCCGCCTCTTCCTGTGCACCCTCTCGAACTGCCGCTGGATCGGCGGCAGATTCCTCTGCGCACCCTATGCCGACAACGAGGACGGCCTCATCGAGTTCAGCCTCGTGCGCCGCATGAGCTGGCTGATGCTGCTCCTTTTCCTGCCGCATTACGAGCGCGGCGAGCAGTTCGAACTCAAACCATGGAAGCGTATGTTCATCTACAGGCGCGTGCGCAGCGTCACCCTGAATGCTCCCAGCCTGATTGACATATGCCTGGACGGCGAGATGCTCTCCGGACACTCTTTCGACATCCGTATCCTTCCTAAAGAAATAAACCTTATACTTCCTTCCGTCGTTTCTATGAAAAAGAGATTTGAACCCATCATGGACAAGTGCGGCGAAATCGTCGACTACCTGATGTCCTCTCCGGATATCCCTCAGGACAGTTCCCTGAGATTCAAGATAAGACTCTCCGTTGAGGAGGCAGTGGAAAACGTGGTCCGCTATGCCTATGAAGGCGGCGTCGGCTGGATCGAGGTCGGCACCGGCCTTGATCCCGAAGGAGTGATGCTGACCATCCTGCTCAAGGATGCCGGCGTTCCTTTCAATCCACTTGACAAGCCCGACCCCGACGTGACCCTGTCTGCCGAGGAACGTCAGATCGGCGGTCTTGGCATCTTCCTCTGCAAGAAGTTGATGGACCACATCGAATACAAGTATGAAGATGGCTGCAACGTACTGACAATGACCAAGAAGATTGCCTGACAAGCTTCGCTCCGATGTACTCCAGACATTCCATAGCAAACCGGATGAGCCGGCGCGTGCTCCTTATCTCCGCAGGCCTTTTGTTCGTAGTCACGTTGCTTGTGGGGCTTTATTCGCGAGATATCATCGAATCCACGACCGAGGAGGTGGCCGGCAATGATCTCGATCTGGCAATAAGCGACATCGAAAAAGTGCTTGTCGAAGTGGAACGTGCCGTCGACAACATAGACTGGGTGGTCGAGTCGAACCGCCGTTCCGAACAATTCCTGTATAATGTGACCCGGGAACTCGTAGAGGCCAACCCCAATATCATCGGCAGCGCCGTAGCCTTCGAACCGGGCTATTTCAAGGGGGAACAGGAGTTTTCTCCCTATTCCTATCTCAACCCGGTTACGGGGCGGATAATCACGACCCAGCTCGAAGGGGATTACGATTATCTGAACCAGGACTGGTACAGAGTGCCCATGGAACTCGGCCACGCCTGCTGGAGCGAGCCCTATTTCGATGAAGGGGGAGGCAACCAGAGCATGGCAACATATTCCTGTCCTCTCAAGGATGAGGATGGAAAACTGATTGGCATACTCACCTCTGACATCTCCCTTAAATGGCTCTCCTCACGTATCGGTGAGCTTACGCCTTATCCCGACTCCTATGCTTTCATGGTCAGTTCGAGAGGAACCTATATCGCCCATCCGGACAGTACCAGGCTGCTCAACCGGACCATTTTCGAGGTGGCGGAGGCCATGAACGATACGACCGCCCTCTCCGTGGCAAGGAACATGGTTGCGGGGAATAAAGGCAGCGTGCGCATCAAAGGCGGAAAAACCGGCGGGGCAGGCGATGTATTCGTAGTCTACGGCCCTTTGAAAAACGGATGGTCAGTGATGCTGATCAACCTGTATTCCTCCGTTTTCCATAGATTGCGTCTTTTCAACCTGTTCCTTGTACTTTTCCTGATTCTAGGCCTGCTCGGCATGTATCTCGGCTGCCGGAAAGTGATCCGCCGGACAACCATGCCCATCATCGAGTTCAGCAATGCGGCCTTGAATATCGCCAAAGGCAATTTCAAGGCATCCATACCGGAAGTCAATACGCGGGATGAACTGAAACAACTGCGCAATTCGCTCGAATTCATGCAGCGGTCCATCAACAGTTACATCACTGAACTGAAGAGCACGACCGCTTCAAATGAACGATATGAGAGTGAACTGAACATCGCCAGGCAGATCCAGATGAGCATGCTGCCGACGGATTTCCCGACGAACGAAAAGTGCAGCCTCTATGCCATGATCCAGCCGGCAAAGGAAGTCGGAGGGGATCTCTACGATTTCATCCGGGTCGGTGACAAACTTTTCTTCATGGTGGGCGACGTTTCGGGCAAGGGAGTCCCGGCCGCCCTGTTCATGGCCATCGCCCGTGCCGCTTTCCGTTTCGTAGGTGCATTGGGCCTCCCGATGGAGGAAGTGGTGGGGCGCGTAAATGACTGTCTCTGCGACGGGAACAAGAACGATATGTTCGTCACCCTTTTTGCCGGATGCCTCGATGTCTCTACCGGAGAGCTCTCCTACTGCAACGCCGGACACAATCCCATTGTCGTCATCCCTCCCGGCGGGAAGGCCTTTTTCCTGGAGGCTGAACCCAACCTTGCGGCGGGACTGATCGCGGATTTCCCCTACAAGTCCGGGAAGATCGGACTGCAGTACGGATCCAGGCTTGTCCTCTATACCGACGGCGTGACTGAAGCCGAGCGCAAGGACAAAGCGCAGTTCGGCGACAGCGCCCTTCTCTCATGGGCCGGATCGCTGTACGCCGACGCATCTGCCGAGGCTGCGGTAGTGGACCTCTATTCGCGTGTAAAGGCTTTTACACGCGGTGCGGAGCAGAACGATGACATCACCATACTTTCGGTGTTATTGAAAACTTGTTGATAAAGATTCCGGCTTGCCTGGTTAACTTTATCCCGGTTGTGGTATATTTGTAATAAAATCTCTTACTATGTCCACGACCAACTCACAAGCTATCCGCGACGCCCGTTCGCTGGGAAAATCCAGAATGGGACTGCTCGGACTCCAACACCTTTTCGCAATGTTCGGAGCCACCGTCCTGGTTCCCGTCATCACAGGGTTGTCGGTATCGGCGACCCTTCTTTTTGCCGGCCTGGGAACACTTCTGTTCCATCTCCTTACAAAGTGGAAAGTGCCCGCATTCCTCGGCTCTTCGTTCGCGTTCCTCGGCGGTTATGCCGCCGTTACCCAGATGGGTGCCGACAAGGGTCTCTCTCTGGTCGAATCACTCCCTTACGCCTGCATCGGCGTGGTCTGTGCCGGACTGATGTATTTCATCCTCGCCGGACTCTTCGCGGCATTCGGGCCGAAGAGGGTGATGCGTTTCTTCCCTCCCGTGGTCACCGGCCCGATCATCATTGCAATCGGTCTTACCCTTTCGGGCTCCGCGATTTCCAACTGCAACACCAACTGGTGGATCGCCCTCCTGGCGATTGCGATTATCGTGGTGTGCAGCATCTGGGGCAAGGGAATGGTCAAGATAGTCCCCATCCTGCTCGGCGTACTCGGCTCCTATATCGTGGCCGCCTGCTTCGGCCTCTGTGATTTCAGCGGAGTTAAGGAGGCGGCGTGGCTCGGAGTTCCGTTCAAGATGCAGAATACTGCATTCGCCGTCTTCAAGTCTCCCGACTGGGGCCTGATCGTGGCAGCCATCATCGCCATCCTGCCTATTTCGCTGGCCACCATGGTCGAGCACATCGGCGACATGTGCGCCATATCCTCGACAACCGGTGAGAACTACCTGGCGGACCCCGGTCTTCACCGCACCCTGATGGGCGACGGCCTGGCCACCATCCTGGCCTCTCTCTTCGGCGCTCCTGCGAACACTACTTACGGAGAGAACACAGGCGTACTCAACCTTACCCGCGTCTTTGACCCGCGCGTGATCCGCATCGCTGCCGTTTTCGCCATCATCCTGAGTTTCTGCCCGAAATTCGCCGCACTGATCAGCGCCATGCCCGCCTCTACCATCGGCGGAGTGAGCCTCGTGCTCTATGGTATGATCTCTGCCGTCGGCGTACGCAACCTGGTGGAGAACCGCGTCGACCTGACCGAGTCCCGCAACGTCATCATCACCGCTCTAATCCTGGTGCTTGCCATCGGTATCAAATACGGAGCCGGAGACTCCATCTCCATCGGCTTCACCTCGCTCAGCGGACTGGCAGTAGCCGCCCTGGTCGGTATCATCCTCAATGCCGTCCTCCCCGGCAACACCTATGAGTTCCCCAACGGTGAAGGAGACGTCTCCGTGAATTTCGGCGGAACGCACAAACCCCACAGAAAAGAGAAATAAACCGATAATCTTAAAACTATATAAACAGATGAAAAAACTGATCCTTTCCGCAGCCGTGCTGCTATGCGCCCTGACCGCATTCGGCCAGACCAACTTCCAGACCTTCTACGATTTCGGTCGCAAGCACTTCACCACGACCCTCGAAGGTTTCCACACCGACAGCTGGGGCAACACTTTCTTCTTCATCGACTATGACTACAACAACCGCAACGAGAAGGGAACCGTGATTTCGCCCAACAACACCTACTTCGAAATCGCCCGTTGCCTCAATTTCTGGCAGAATTCCGCACTGGCTCCGCTGAGCCTCCAGGTGGAATATAACGGCGGCTTCGGAACCTGGGGCAACCTGTCAGGTCTTCCCGGCATAGATTACGGAGCTTTCCCCGTCAACAGCGCTTTCCTGTTCGGCGTGGATTATTTCCTTCACAGCGGAGACTTCAAGAATACGCTCAACTTCAAACTCCTGTACAAACAGTTCGTGCACCTCTATTCGCAGGTTCCCCTCCAGTTCACCACGGTCTGGGGTTGCCAGGACCTTTTCGGCGCTCCCGGCCTGCGTTTCTCGGGCTTCCTCGATGTCTGGTGCGAGGGTCACAATGCCGTGGTGCTTTCCGAGCCCCAGCTCTGGTACAGCTTCGGCACCGAGCACTTCAATCTTGGCGGCGAGGTGGAATTCAGTTATAATTTTGCCGGAATGGAAGGTTTCCATGTCATGCCCTGCCTCGGTATGAAGTGGGTTTTCTAGGACATCCTGAACATCATATTCTATATATATCATGAGTAATTTCCTGACGAAAGCTTTCGGATTCGATCCGTCGAAGAATACCGTGCGGACCGAACTCGTGGCGGGCTTGACGACCTTCCTGACGATGGCCTATATCCTGGCCGTCAACCCGAACATCTTCAGCGCGCTTCCCGGCATGCCGGCAGGCTCTGTCTTCACCGCGACGGCCCTGGCGGCCATAGTGGCGACCCTTGTCATGGCCTTCTGGGCCAAGAAACCGTTCGCCCTGGCTCCCGGCATGGGCCTCAATGCCTTCTTCGTGTTCACGGTCTGCCTGACCATGGGCCACACCTGGCAGTTCGCCCTGACGGCCGTCCTGATCGAAGGCATCATCTTCGTGATCCTGACCCTGACCAAAGTCCGGACCTGGATACTCAACGCGATTCCGCTCTCGCTCAAACATGCGATCGGCGCCGGTATCGGTTTGTTCATCGCTTTCATCGGCCTTCAGAACGCGGGCCTGATCGTCAACAGCGACGCCACCCTGGTGACCCTCGGCGATGTCTGCCACGGCACCGGCCTGCTGGCCATTATCGGTCTGGTGATCTCCTGCGTCCTCGTCATCCTGAACATCCGGGGCGGCATCCTCTGGGGTATCCTCATCACCGCCGTCATCGGTCTCTTCATCAAGGATCCTGCAACCGGAGCCGCCATCACCCATTTCTCCGGAGTCGTCTCGCTGCCCGACAGCATCGCTCCAATCTTCTGCCAGTTCCAGTGGGGTGAGATATTCACCTGGGATATGCTGGCCGTCGTATTCACCTTCCTGTTCATTGATATGTTCGATACGATGGGCACGGTGATCGGCGTCTCGCAGAAGGCCGGATTCGTCGATGAGAAGGGCAACATCCAGGATGCCGAGAAGGTCTTCCTGGCCGACTCCATCGGTACCATCGCAGGCGCCTGCTTCGGTACTTCCACCACTACGACTTATGTCGAGAGCTCGTCTGGTGTCGGCGCCGGCGGCCGCACGGGCCTTACAGCTTTCGCCGTAGCCCTGCTCTTCGCGCTCGCGCTCTTCTTCTCCCCGATTTTCCTGGGCATCCCGAGTGCAGCGACAGCTCCGGCCCTGATCATCGTCGGCGTAATGATGATGACTCCTATCGTGCAGATCGACTGGACCGACTTCCGCGAAGCCATCCCCGCCTTCTTGACGGTGATCCTCATGCCGGTTGCCTACAGCATCTCCGACGGCATCCTCATCGGTGTCATCTCCTATGTGGTGCTCAACGCCCTGACCGGCAAGGCCAAGAAGATTTCTGTTACGATGTGGATACTCGCAGTACTCTTCATACTGCGGTATATCTTCATCTAGATCAGGAGTCTGCCCGGACCCGCTGATACTCCGGGCACAAAAACCCTCGATACCGTGCCCCGACTGTGCTTTCCAGCCTGTCGGGGCACGTTTTCGCCCGTATGCGTGCCCAAAGTGTGCCGATAGGCCTGCCCGGCCTGCCGTAGTTTTCCGCTGCAACGGACGCAACTGACTGTCAGCCGATTATAAAAGTTGATCCCCCTGTTTCCGAGGGGGATCAACTTGCGTAAATGCTTGATTGATTGCTGCGTCCGTTGCAGCGGAAAAATGACGAGGGCCTTAGATTTTCGACTCGCAGTAGGCGCAGCGGATGACGCCTTCTTCGGTGCGTTTGAAGTAAGGGGTGACATGCTCGTGGTTGCACATGCACTTGGGGTTGGTGCAGCGCAGATTTGCGTCCTCGAAGATGTCCTTCTTTTCCGGCATCGGGTGGGCCGGGTCGTCCTTCCAGTCGATGAGCGATTTGATGAGGGCCATGCGGACATATTTACCGCAGGCGACCTGGCGGAAGTAGGCGGCGCGGGGATCGGCGTCGACTTCGGTAAGGATCTCGTTGACGCGCGGGAGCGGGTGCAGTACGGCCATGTCCTTCTTGGCGAGTTTCATCTTCTCGGCGTTGAGGATGAAGTTGTCCTTGAGGCGGTCGAATTCGTCCTGGTCGAGGAAGCGCTCTTTCTGGACACGGGTCATGTAGAGGATATCGAGCTCAGGCATGGCCTCTTCGATCGAATCGACCTCTTCATAGGGGATTCCCTTGCGGTCGCAGACGTCGTGGCGGATGTATTCGGGGAGCTTGAGCGCATCGGGCGCGATGAGGTAGACCTTGATTCCTTCGTAGGCCGACAGGGCTTTGATGAGGGAGTGGACGGTACGGCCGAAGCGCAGGTCGCCGCAGAAACCTATGGTCAGGTTGTCGATGTGGCCGAGTTCGCGGTGGATGGTCAGCAGGTCGGTGAGGGTCTGCGTCGGGTGGCTGTGGCTGCCGTCGCCGGCGTTGATGATAGGCACCGGAGATACTTCGGAGGCTGCGAGCGGTGCGCCCTCGATGGGGTGGCGCATGGCGATGATGTCTGCGAAGCAGGAGAGGACGCGGACTGTGTCCTGAACCGTTTCGCCCTTGGAAACCGACGAGCGTGCCGCGTCGGAGAAGCCGAGGACCTGTCCGCCGAGTTCCTTCATGGCGGCGGTGAAGCTCAGGCGGGTACGGGTGCTGGGTTCGTAGAAGAGGGTGGCGAGTTTCTTGTGGGCCATGGCCTCATAGTAGTCTTCGGGGTGTTCGATGATCCGGTCGGCGAGGGCGATGATTTCGCTTATCTCGGCGCGGGTCAGGTCGGTGGGTTCGATCAGGTGTTTCATTGGTATTTGAATTTAATTGTTTGATTTCATCCAGGATTCGTCGGAGGGGTTGTCGCGGAAGCGGAGGATGCGTTCCTTCCACTGGGGCTCTATGTATTTCTGCTCCACGGCGACTTCGAGGAGAGCATCGAGGTTGCTGAGGGAGATGTTGACGGTACGGGCTTCGGCAAGCCTTTCCAGGCCGCGCTGCATTCCGTAGGTAAAAATGCTGACGATGCCGAGGACGTCGGCACCTGCTTCGCGCAGGGCCTCCACCGTTTCCACTGCGCTTCCGGCAGTCGAGATCAGGTCTTCGACCACTACGGTTTTCGTCCCGGGATCCAGTCTGCCTTCAATGCGGTTGGTGCGGCCGTGGCTCTTGTTTTCGCCCCTCACATAGCCCATGGGGAGACCGAGCAGCTGTGCGGCCAGCGCGGCGTGTGCGATGCCTGCCGTGGAGGTCCCCATCAGCATTCTGCATTCGGGGTAACGGGTGCGGATGATTTCCGCCAGCCCCGCTTCAACGCGGTTGCGTACGTCGGGGGCGGAAAGGATGAGGCGGTTGTCGCAGTAGATGGGGCTGTGGATGCCGCTGGCCCAGGTGAACGGCTCTTCCGGGCGCAGGAATACGGCACCGATGGAGAGGAGGTCGCGGGCGATTGATTTTTCCATAGTTTCGGACATGGATATTCAGGTTTTACAGAGTTTCGGGACAGAATTCATTGCGGCAGCGCAGCCACGCCGCATGGGGGTCGGCAGCCGCCGTTATGGGACGTCCGACTACGATGAAATCGGATCCGATTTCCCGTGCACGGGCTGGGGTGGTGATCCGTACCTGGTCGTCCGAAGCGGCGTCCGCGAAGCGGATGCCGGGAGTGACAGCCAGGAATTCCGGGCCGCAGGCGGCTTTCACCAGGGAAGCTTCCAGAGGAGAGCATACCACTCCGTCAAGGCCGGCCTCGCGGGCGTTGCGGGCGTAATGTGCTATGGCTTCGTCGATGCTGGCGTCGACCAGCAATTCGCGCTGCATCCTTTCTTCGCTTGTCGAAGTGAGCTGTGTCACGGCCACAAGCAGCGGGCGGGTGCCGTCAGGACGTGTCAGTCCTTCGAGTGCGGCGCGCATCATGTCGATCGTTCCGGCTGCGTGGACGTTGCATATGTCGATGTCCAGTCCGGAAAGGACACGCATCGTCCGGCGCACGGTGTTGGGAATGTCGTGGAGCTTGAGGTCGAGGAAGATGCGGTGCCCGCGCCGTTTCAGCTGGCGGACCATATCTGGGCCCTCGGCGTAATAGAGTTCCATGCCGATCTTAAGGAAAGGCTTTACGGCATCTCCGTCAAAGTGGCTGAGGAATCCGAAGGTTTCTTCCGCACTGCCGAAATCGCAGGCTATGATGACGTCTTTATTCATAAATCTTGTCTGCTGCCATGGTATGTTTATCTTTCAAGACTACGGCCCCGTTGGGTCCTATCCCTCCCAAAGCAGGCTTTGGGCCCCTCCCACTCACGGCTGCGTGGGCGCAGACGGTCTTGAAAGATAAACACACCATGGCTTATAATTATTTAAACTATTCCAATTATATCTTCGAGTTTTTCGATTCCCAACTCTTCCATAACGGAAGGGAGGGCGTCGATTATTTCGGGGCAGGCGAACGGATTCTTGAGATTGGCCGATCCGACCTGCACCGCAGTCGCTCCCGCCATCATCATCTCGATCACCTCTTCGGCCGAAGAAACCCCTCCGCAGCCCATGATCGGAATATGGCAGGCTGAGGCGGCCTGGTTGACGAAGCGCAGCGCCACGGGGAACAGCGCAGGACCGGAAAAACCTCCGGTCCGGTTGGCCAGGACAGGTTTGCGCCGGCGGATGTCGATCCGCATTCCCGGAAGGGTGTTTATCAACGTGATGCCGTCGGCTCCTTCATCCTCACATGCCCTGGCAATCGGAACGATGTCCGAAACGTTGGGGGACAGCTTGATGAAAAGGGGTTTGCCCGTGGCTTTCCGTGCCCTGCGGGCCACTGCGGCCGCAGCTTCCGGATCGGTACCGAAAGCCATTCCGCCGTTGTGCACGTTGGGGCAGGAGATATTGACTTCGATTATGTCTATTTCAGGGCAGCGGTCAGCCTTTTCGCAGCAGATTCCGTATTCTTCCACCGAGAATCCGCTGATGTTGGCGATAAGGGGCGTGTCGCAAAGGGCGCGTATTTTGGGAGCGGTCTCGCCCGTGAGGACGTCTATGCCTGGATTCTGCAGCCCGACTGCGTTGAGAAGGCCGCCCGTGCACTCAGCGATGCGCGGGGTGGGATTGCCGAAACGCGGCTCAAGGGTCGTGCCCTTGAGAGCGATGGCGCCGAGCCGGCCAAGGTCGTAGTAAGCGGCCATTTCCGGGCCGAGACCGAATGTGCCGCTGGCCGGAACCACCGGATTCTTCAGGCGTATGCCTGCGAGGTTTACTGAAGTGTCTCTTACCATGGCAGCATGTTTTTCTTGAATACTGGTCCGTCGTGGCAGATCCGCCTGGGGCCTGCGGTCGTCTGGACCGTGCAGCCGAAGCACAGTCCCGTGCCGCATCCCATGCGTTCTTCGAGGGAGAACTCTCCGCAGTCGGGCAGGACCGGATAAAGCGCTTTCATCATCGGCATGGGACCGCAGACATAATAGTAGTCGTAATCGGGCCGTGTCTCCCTGAGGGCGTCGGTCACCAGGCCCCGGATTCCGCAGCTTCCGTCGGCCGTGGCAACATGGACAGTGGCGCCGAGCGCTTCCATCTCTTCGCGGAGGAGTATTTCGGAAGCGGTGTTGAAACCCAGGATAGCGGTCACCCGCTTCCCTTCAGAGCGCAGGTCGCGGCAGAGTTGGTGGAGCGGCGCTGCTCCTATGCCTCCTCCGATCAGCAGCGCGCTTTTCCGGCATGCCAAAGTATCGAATCCGTTGCCCAGACCTGTCAGCAGGTCGAGTCCGGATCCCGGCTCCATCGCCGCAAGGGCCGCGGTTCCTCCGCCGACAACCTTGTAGAGCAGTGTCAGCCGCCCGGGCTCCGACATGGAGACGGAGATGGGACGCCTCAGGAACTTACCCGGAATTTCCACTTCCACGAATCTTCCGCAACGCTCTTCCGGCGCATCTTCCGCGTGGAGTACCATCCGGTACACCTGAGGCGCGACAGGGGCGTTGCTTTCTATGGTATATATCTTTCTGTCCATTGTCATTCAGGGTCTTTCCAAACCAGGCTGCCGTCTTTCCAGGTCATCCGGACCGCGCCGCGCACTTTCATTCCGTCGAAGGGGGTTGCGTGGCCTTTTGAAAGGAAGTTGCGGCTGTCGATTATGCTGCAGGCGTCGAGGTCGATTGCGGTGAGGTCGGCAAGTGCGCCTTCCTGCAACGCCCCTCCCAGCCTGAAGATTCTTCTGGGAGTAGTGCAGAGTGCGTCGAGCAGCCTTTCCAGTGAGAACTTTCCGGTAAGTACCAATGCCGTATAGAGAACCGGGAATGCGGTTTCAAGCCCGACGATTCCCATCGCGCTGCCTTCCAGTCCGCGGGATTTCTCTTCTGCGGTATGGGGGGCGTGGTCCGTGGCTATAGCGTCGATCGTACCGTCTGCCAATCCTTCCAGAAGGGCTGCACGGTCGTCGGAACTGCGCAGGGGCGGGTTCATCTTGAAACGGCCGTCTTCCTGGAGATCGTCTTCGCAAAGCACCAGATAATGCGGTGCGGTCTCGCAGGTGACCCGGACGCCGCTGCGCTTGGCTTCCTGCACGAGCGCCACGCTCTCCTTAGTGGAGACATGGCATATATGGTAACGGCATCCGGTACGCGCGGCAAGTTCCAGGTCGCGCCTTATCGGACCCCATTCGCTTTCTGAACATATGCCCCGGTGTCCGTGCGCCGCACACCATCGTCCGTCATGGATGTATCCTCCCCGGAGCAGGGAATTATCCTCGCAGTGGGCCGCCAGGATGCAGTCGAGTTCCGCGGCCCTGCGCATGGCTTCCAGCATGACGCCGTCATTCTGCACTCCGCTCCCGTCGTCGGAAAAGGCCACGCAGCGCCCCCTGAGGGCTTCCATGTCGACCACCTCATGTCCGCTGCGCCCGTGCGTGATTGTAGCGTAGGGGAGAACCTCGATGCAGGCGTCCCGGTCGATGATTGCCTGTTCGACGGCAATTGTCTCCGGAGCGTCAGGTGCGGGATTGAGGTTGGGCATCGCGCAGACCGTGGTATAGCCTCCCCGTGCGGCCGCCATTGAACCGGTCCGGATGGTTTCCTTCTGCGGTGCGCCAGGTTCGCGGAAATGGACGTGGAGGTCGGCGAAGCCGTATGAGAGCAGCATCCCGTCCAGGTCGACCATATCTGCCTGCGGGGGGCAGGGGAGGTTCTCCCCGACGGCACGGATCAGGCCGTCAGAGACGAATACGTCCCCACGCTTCATGATTCCGCGTCCGGTGCTCAGCGTTGCGCCTTTCAGTAGGAGATTTCTTTTCATCGGAACAAAAAAAAGACAGCTCAGCGAGCTGTCTCGGCATATATGTTATTAGGATGGGTTTTCCTTTTCATTTCTGATATTTGTGCAAAGGTAGTGCGTTTTACGGAATGTGCAAGGGAGAAGGGGATATCTTTTTTTAACAATGGCGGTTTGTAACTTTTTTCCCGAAAAGCGTCGACAGGTACGGATTATAGTTGTATTTTTGTAATTCTGTCAACCCGAATTGATCTTTTTGCTATGAAAGTCAGCATCATCATGGGATCGAAGAGCGACTGGGACGTGATGTCCGCCGCCTGCGAGACCCTCGACGCCTTCGGCGTGGAATATGAGAAAAAAGTAATCAGCGCACACAGGACTCCCCAGTTCTTCATGGAATACATGGCCGGCGCCCGCGGACGCGGGGTCGGCATCGTGATCGCCGGTGCAGGCGGAGCCGCCCATCTTCCGGGCATGGCGGCTGCACTGACCACTCTGCCGGTTATCGGCATTCCCATCCGCAGCAAGGCCTTGAACGGAATGGATTCACTGCTTTCCATTGTCCAGATGCCTTCGGGGATTCCGGTGGCCACGATGGCCATCGACGGGGCAAAGAATGCTGCACTCTACGCCATATCCATCCTCGCGCTCAATGATGCGGCCCTTGCCGCGAAACTTGAGGATTTCCGCAGGACGCAGGCTGAAAAGGTATTGAAAACGGAACTTTAGGAGAACGATGGGAAGCCGCCGCATTTTCGTAGAGAAGAAACCCGCTTTCCGCGTCGAGGCCGAGAGCCTCCGCAGGGAGTTCAACGAGAACCTTTCGCTCGACATCCGCTCACTCCGGCTGGTCAATATGTACGACCTGTCGGGTTTCAGCGATTCGCTCCTGGAGCAGTGCAGGTATACCGTCTTCGGGGAGCGTGTGTCCGACACCGTCGTCGACTCGCTCGACCTGGCCGGCCGCCGTTATCTCGCAGTGGAATATATCCCCGGACAGTTCGACCAGCGCGCTTCATCAGCTCTCGACTGTGTGCACCTGATCGACCCTGCGGCCCAGGTTGAAATCCGCAGCGGCCGCCTGCTGATATTCGACGACGACTTCAGCGAGACCGGCCTGGAGGCCGTACGCCGTTATTTCATCAATGCGGTCGAGAGCCGCGAGAAAGACCTGTCGGTGATTGCCGGCACCGAAGCCGCAGCCGTACGTCCTCTGGCGGTGCTTGACGGTTTCACTGAGATGGAGGAGAAGGATTTCGCCGCTTTCTGCCGCAGCTGGGGCCTGGCCATGAATACCGATGACCTGCGCCAGGTCGTGCTGCATTTCCGCGGCGAAGGCCGCAATCCCACCGAAACGGAACTTCGCATCCTGGATACCTATTGGAGCGACCATTGCCGCCATACCACTTTCACGACCCATCTGACCGACATCCGGGTGGAAGACTCCTTCATCAGGCCCGCCCTTGAGGCCGACCTGCGGAGGCTCGATGAAATCCGACATGAGCTTGGCCGCGACGCAAAGCCGCTCTGCCTCATGGAACTGGCCACAATCGGCGCCCGCTACCTGAAACACAAAGGGGTGCTGGACAATCAGGAACAGAGCGAAGAGAACAATGCCTGCAGCATCGTCATCGATGTGGATGTGAACGGAAACAACGAGAAATGGCTGCTGCAGTTCAAGAACGAAACCCATAACCATCCGACGGAGATCGAACCGTTCGGAGGCGCTGCGACCTGCCTGGGCGGTGCAATACGCGACCCGCTGTCCGGGCGTGCCTACGTCTATCAGGCTATGCGCGTGACAGGCGCCGGCGATATATGGAAGCCGGTCAGCGAAACTATGCACGGCAAGCTTCCCCAGCGTATGATTTCTCGCAAGGCGGCGGCCGGTTATTCCAGTTACGGCAACCAGATCGGCCTGGCGACCACCCATGTCCGGGAGATTTTCCATCCCGGCTATACGGCTAAGCGTATGGAAGTCGGGGCGGTCGTAGGCGCGGTCCCGGTAGCCCAGGTGGTCCGCGAGCGGCCGCAGCCGGGCGACGTCATCCTGCTGCTGGGCGGCCGTACCGGCCGTGACGGCATCGGCGGCGCCACGGGTTCGTCCAAGGGGCATACCGACGCTTCCCTGACCACATGCGGCAGCGAGGTGCAGAAAGGCAACGCTCCCGAGGAGCGTAAACTGCAGAGGCTCTTCCGCCGTCCGGATGCCTCGCACATGATAAAGAAATCGAACGACTTCGGTGCCGGAGGCGTGAGCGTCGCCATCGGCGAACTCGCCGACGGCCTTGAAATACATCTCGACAGGGTTCCCACCAAATACAGCGGCCTCAATGCCATGGAGCTTTCCATCAGCGAGTCGCAGGAGCGCATGGCGGTGGTCATCGCCGCTGCCGACAGGAGTGCTTTCGAGGAGTGCTGCGCACAGGAGAATATCGAGGTGACTTATGTCGCAGATGTGACGGGTTCCGGCCGGATGCAGATATTCAACGGCGCGGATCTGGTGGCGGACCTGCCCCGCAGTTTCATCGACAGCGCCGGTGCGCGCCATTATGCGAAGGCGACCATCCTGCCTGTGACCGATTGCGATCCGTTCACCATTTCCGTGGAAGGCGATACGACCGGGCAGAGGCTCCGGAATCTGCTGGCCAAGCCGAATGTGCTGTCGCAGAAGGGTCTCATCGAAATGTTCGATTCGACCATCGGAAGCAGCACTGTACTCATGCCTTTCGGCGGCCGCTGGCAGGATACCGAGACACAGGTCTCTGTACAGAAACTCCCGGTTTCCGGCGAAACAGACACTGCAAGCATGATGGCCTTCGGCTACAATCCCGACCTGGCGACCTGGAGCCCTTATCATTCGGCGGCCTACGCTGTCGTCGAGGCATGCACCAAGGTGGCTGCGGCCGGCGGCGACTGGTCCACCATGCGTTTCTCCTATCAGGAGTATTTCGAAAGGATGACGTCCGATCCGCATACATGGGGCAAGCCCCTGTCGGCCCTGCTGGGAGCGTTGCGGATGCAGGTGGAACTTGGCCTTCCGTCAATCGGCGGCAAGGACTCCATGAGCGGCACTTTCGAACAGATCCACGTACCCCCGACGCTGATCGCTTTCGGTATCACTCCCGTGAAGGCTTCCCGTGTCATCTCTCCGGAATTCAAGCATGCCGGGAACAGGATTTATCTGCTCCGGCATATCCCGCTTGCCGACCATATGCCCGATACCGATGCGCTCAAACAGCTCTGGAGCTATGTCCACAGGCAAATTGAATCGGGGATTGTGGTTTCGGCATGGTCCCTGGGCTTCGGCGGCGCAGGCGAAGGCCTCGCCAAGATGGCCTTCGGCAACAGGCTCGGTTTCGACGTGCAGCTGCCTGAAGACGACCTGTACCGTCTGGGCTACGGTTCCATCCTTGTCGAGTCGACGGGTGAACTGGATGCCCTGTTCGCTTTGCCGATAGGCAGGGTAACCGACGGGGCGGACGGTTGCGTGTCGCTGAATGGCGAACGCATGGAACTCTCCGCTCTGCGGGATGCCTGTTACAGCCGCTTCGATGAGGTTTATCCTGAAAAGACTCCTTGTCCTGCCGATCCGGTTCCGGAATTCGCCGGCTGCTCCTGCAGCGAGCCTGCGCCGTCCTATCCCGGTGAGGCTATTGAGAATCCCCTGGTACTGCTTCCGGTTTTCCCCGGAACAAACTGCGATTACGACACCGCCGCAGCGTTCCGAGCCGCGGGTGCCCATGTCAGGTTCTCAGTTTTCCGCAATCTTACCGAGCAGGATGTGCTCGACTCTATCGAAGCGCTCTGCCGCGATTTGGACGAGTGCCAGATCCTGGCCCTGTCGGGCGGTTTCTCTTCGGGCGATGAGCCCGACGGCAGCGGCAAGTTCATAGCCAACGTGCTGGGCAATCCGAAGGTCGCCGCACGGGTTGAAGCCCTGCTCCGCCGCAAGGGACTGGTCCTGGGCATCTGCAACGGTTTCCAGGCCCTGGTCAAGAGCGGCCTCCTTCCTGACGGAAGGCTGGGTGTCTCGGAAGACGATCCCACGCTCTTCCGCAACGACATCAACCGCCACATCTCGCAGCTTGTCACGACGGTAGTGTCTACAACCCGTTCTCCCTGGCTCTCCGGCTTCAAGGCTGGCGAATTGCATACCGTGGCGGTCAGCCATGGCGAAGGCAAGTTCGTCGTGAATCCCGGACAGGCACGGCAGCTATTCGAGAACGGACAGGTAGCCTTCCGTTACGCCGATCCCGCAACGGGTATGCCTACCATGGAATCGCCCTTCAATCCCAACGGATCTTCCTTCGCTATCGAGGGCGTAATCAGCCCCGACGGGCTTGTCCTCGGCAAGATGGGCCACTCCGAACGCGCCGGACGCGATCTCTACAGGAATATTCCTTCACCGGTCGGCGAATCGATTTTCACAAACGCAGTCAATTATTTCAGAAAAGCATAGATCATGGCAGTCAATTACGAAAAAGCAGGCGTCAATCTGGAAGCGGGATACGAAGTGGTCAGGCGCATCAAGCAGCATGTGGCCTCCACCAACCGTCCCGGAGTCATGGGCGGGATAGGCTCGTTCGGAGGAATGTTCGACCTCTCGTCACTGGGATATCGCGAACCCGTGCTGGTAAGCGGTACCGACGGGGTCGGTACGAAGCTCAAGATTGCATTCGCAATGGACAAACACGACACGATCGGCATCGACGCTGTCGCGATGTGCGTCAACGACGTACTCGCCCAGGGTGCCGAGCCTCTCTTCTTCCTCGACTATGTGGCGCTCGGACACAACATTCCCGAAAAGGTCGAGGCCATCGTCAGCGGAGTGGCGGAAGGATGCCGCCAGGCCGGCTGCGCCCTCGTAGGCGGCGAGACCGCCGAGATGCCGGGAATGTACGGTAACGGAGAATATGACATCGCGGGATTCACCACCGGCGTGGTCGAGAAAAGCAGGCTGATCGACGGCTCCAAGGTTGCCGTAGGGGACGTGCTTGTAGGCATAGCCTCCAGCGGCGTCCATTCCAACGGATTCAGCCTGGTGCGCAAGATAGTCGCAGATGCTGGACTTTCGCTGGACGAGAGGCGTCCCGAACTGGGCGGCGCCGTGCTTGGGGAAGTGTTGCTGACTCCGACCAATATCTACGTCAAGGAAGTGCTGGAGGTAATCCGCAACTGCGACGTTCACGGGGTTGCGCATATTACCGGCGGCGGATTCGACGAGAATATCCCCCGCATCCTCCGACCCGGCCAGGGAATCGAGATCCGTGAAGGGAGCTGGGAGATACTGCCCGTATTCAAGGCCCTCGAGAAATGGGGATGCATTCCGCACCGCGAAATGTTCAACATCTTCAACATGGGTGTCGGAATGGTACTGGCGCTCGACGCTTCTGAAGTCGAAACAGCCGTCGCCATTCTCTCCAAGGCCGGAAGGAAAGCGTCCGTCATCGGCAGTGTCACCGGAACCGAGGGCGTCAACATCATCATGCAATGAAACGCCTGGCAGTTTTCGCGAGCGGATCGGGCACCAATTTCGAGGCCATAGCGCAGGCGTGCGTGGACGGTCGCCTCGATGCCCGAATAGCACTGCTGGTATGCGACGTGCCCGGTGCGAAAGTGCTTGAGCGAGGAGAGCGTTTCGGCGTCGATACTTTCTGCTTCAGGCCCAAGTCATACGCCTGCAAGGCCGATTTCGAAACCGAGATCGCCGATCGGCTCGATGCGCTGGGCGTCGACCTGGTATGCCTGGCCGGCTACATGCGGATTATCGGACCGGTGCTCCTCGAGCGATACGGCGGCCGCATCATAAACATCCATCCATCGCTGCTGCCCGCATTCAAGGGGGCGCACGCGGTTGAAGACGCAGTGGCATACGGCGTGAAAGTCTACGGCATCACCATCCACTGGGTGGATGCCACCCTCGACGGGGGGCGTATCATCGCCCAGGAGGCATTCCCGTATGAAGGGAACGACCCCGGAGAGGTTCACCGCATCGGACAGAAAATCGAACATCGTCTCTATGTTGAGACCATAGACAAGTTATTGAAATGAGAGCATTGATCAGCGTAAGCGACAAGACCGGCGTGGCGGCTTTCGCCGCGGCGCTTACCCGGCTAGGCTGGGAGATAATCGCAACGGGCGGGACGCAGCGCCTGCTGGAGAATGAGGGGGTAAGGACAATCGGCATCAGCGAGGTGACGGGATTCCCCGAAATCTGCGAAGGAAGAGTGAAGACCCTGCATCCCAAGGTACACGGCGCACTGCTGGCGCGTCGCGACCTGCCGGCCCATCTGGAGGCACTCCGTGAGAACGGCATCGAATTCATAGACATGGTCTGCGTCAATCTCTACCCATTCGCCGCCACGATCGCCCGTGAAGGGGTGACGATGGAGGAGGCAGTCGAGAATATCGACATCGGCGGCCCGTCCATGCTGCGCAGCGCCGCTAAGAACTGGCGCGATGTAACGGTTGTGTGTGATCCCGGAGACTATGGCAGGGTCATCGACGAGATAAGCCATAATGGCAACACTGCGCCGGAGACACGCCTGGAACTCTCGGCCAAGGCCTATACCCATACGGCTCAGTACGATACGATGATCGCCCGCTACATGAGGGCGCAGGCAGGCCTGCCCGAGAAACTCTTCCTGGAATACGATCTCAAGCAGCCTCTCCGCTACGGTGAGAACCCTCACCAGGAGGCGCGTTTCTTCGCAGCGAAGGAGCCCGAGCCGTACTCTCTGGCTTTCGCCCGTCAGATCCAGGGCAAGGAGATGTCCTACAACAATATCCAGGACGCCAATGCCGCTCTCAATATAGTCCGGGACTTTGCCGACAGGCCGTTCTGTGTCGCCCTCAAGCACATGAATCCCTGCGGCGCCGCAGTGGGGGAGACCATCGAAGAGGCATGGCAGTCGGCATACGAGGCTGACAAGGTCAGTATATATGGCGGCATCGTGGCGGTTAACCGTGAACTGACCGCTCCGGTGGCTCAGGGGATGAAACCGATTTTCCTTGAGATCGTAATAGCTCCGTCGTTTTCGCCCGAGGCCCTCGAGATACTCTCGACCAAGAAGAACCTGCGGGTGCTCCAGGTCGAGATGGCTCCAGTGAAGAAGGCTCCGATGCAGTATGTGGGTGTGAACGGTGGAATGCTGGTGCAGCAGCTCGACACCGCTGTCGAGAAGATCTCAGCGGAGATGTGCGTGACGAAGGTCAGACCTACGGAGGCGCAGCTCAGCGACATGGACTTCGGCTGGCGTATTGTCAAGCACGTGAAATCCAATGCCATCGCGGTGGTGCGTGACGGCCATACCGTGGGTGTCGGTGCTGGGCAGATGAACCGCGTGGGATCGGCCGAGATAGCCTTGAAAGAGGCTCACGCGGCTGGTTTCACTTCAGGCCTTGTCCTGGCGTCCGACGGTTTCCTGCCCTTCGGCGACACGGTCGCACTTGCGGCGAAATACGGGGTGACGGCCATCGTGCAGCCAGGTGGCAGCATCCGCGACGAGGAATCCGTCGCCGCCGCCGATGAACTCGGCATCACGATGCTCTTCACCGGCGTCCGGCATTTCAAACACTGACCTTACCGTATGACGTAAGATATGAAAAAGACAGTTTTAGTAGTTGGCGGAGGCGGGCGAGAGCACGCCATCGTGGATGCGCTGAGCCGCTCGCCACAGGTTTCTAAGATTTATTGCGCTCCCGGCAATGCGGGGATCGCGGAGCAGGCGGAATGTGTGCCGCTTAAAGATACGGATGTCGACGGATTGCTGGCGTTTGCGCAGCAGAATGCGGTAGACCTGACGGTCGTGGGGCCGGAGGCGGCCCTGGCGGAGGGAATCGTCGACAGGTTCCGTGCGGCAGGGCTGAAGATATTCGGCCATACACAGGCCGCGACTGCCATCGAATCGAGCAAGGAGTTCGCCAAGCGGCTTATGGCCGGTGCCGGAGTGCCTACTGCGGCCTACCGTTCTTTTACCGTATATGAGGAGGCTTTGGCTTATGTCCGTACCGGATCATTCCCTACGGTCATAAAATACGACGGCCTCGCCGCAGGCAAGGGTGTGGTCGTCGCCCCGGACCTGGAGGCTGCCGAGGCGGCTCTGCGCGACATGCTGCTTGACGCCCGATACGGTGAAGGGAAGGTGGTCATCGAAGAGTTCCTCACAGGTCCCGAATTTTCGCTGATGGCCTTCGTAAGCGGCCGGCAGGTCCGGCCGATGGTAGCCGCGCAGGACCACAAGCGCGCTTTCGACGGTGACGCCGGCCCCAACACGGGCGGAATGGGCGCATACACCGAGTCGTTCGCTACCGGAAAAAGCGGATTGTCATTCATCTCCGATGAAGAGTATGACTTTGCCGTTGACAATATACTCCAGCCGGTGGCCGATGCCATGGCCGATGCCGGGACTCCTCTTTCCGGGGTGCTGTACGGCGGCCTGATGAAGACTCCTGCCGGTATAAAGGTGATCGAGTTCAATGCCCGGTTCGGCGATCCTGAGACCGAGGTCGTGCTTCCGCGCTTCGGGAGTGACATCTATTCAGTGTTCGAGGCTGTAGCGGAAGGTTCTACGATTCCCGGAATCAGCTGGAGAGACGAATCCGTCATGGGTGTGGTGATGGCATCCAAGGGCTATCCCGGGAGTTATTCGAAGGGAGCGCCCATTGCCGTGGCTCCCGGATTTTCAGAAAGTATCTGCCATATGGGTACGAAACGCGCCGCTGACGGCGGACTGGTGACATCGGGCGGCCGCGTCCTGATGGTTGTATCATCGGCCCCGACGATGGCGGAAGCGTCCCGCCGCTGCTACGCCGGCGTGTCGCAGGTCGCCTGCGACAACCTCTTCTATCGCCACGATATAGCAAAATATGTTTTATAAACCATGGGAAGTATAATAGACGGAAAAGCCATTTCCACCGCATTGTATGAAGAGATGCGGCAGGAAGTCGAACAGTTTGACAAGCAGTACGGGCGCAGGCCCGGCCTTACGGTCATCATCGTGGGCGAAGACCCTGCCAGCCAGGTCTATGTCCGCAACAAGGAGATAAACGCCAGAAAGGTCGGACTCGTGTCGGAAGTTATCCGCATGCCTGAGGAAACCACTCAGGATGAACTGCTCGAGGTCATTGCACGGCTCAACGCCGACACGGCCGTGGACGGCATCCTGGTGCAGCTGCCCGTGCCCAGACACATCGACAAGGATACGGTTATCGCCGCAGTCGCTCCCGACAAGGACGTGGACGGCTTCTTCGGCATGAAGTCGGGATTTACCATGAAGCAGGGATATGTGGCGCCCTGCACGCCCAGAGCATGCATACATCTGATCAAAACCACAGGTGAGGCCATAGAAGGCAAGCACGCTCTCGTCGTCGGCAGGGGAGAACTGGTGGGCAAGCCGGTGGCCACGCTGCTCCTGAACGAGAACGCGACGGTAACCATCGCACATTCGCGCACCCGCAACCTTGGCGAAATCGCCCGCACGGCCGACATCATCATCGCCGCGGTAGGGCGTCCGAACATAATCACCGGAGACATGGTCAAGCCTGGCGCAATCCTGATCGACGTCGGCATCAACCGCGGCGTGGACGGCAAGCTCTGCGGCGACATAGACTTCGCGTCGGCAGCCGAAAAAGCAGGATGGATCACGCCCGTCCCCGGCGGCGTCGGTCCGATGACCATCGCCATGCTGATCCGCAATACGCTGGACTGCTATCTTGGACACGTGAGCTAATCTCTTCCGTACCTTGGCACACAAGCCCGTTGCCGCCTGGCCGGCAACGGGCTTGTTGTTTTTTCACTTTATTTTGCTATCTTTGTAAAATGCTGAAAAAGGCAATTATTTATTTAATATACTCAAGCCTATGAGAATGCTATCTTTCATCTCTGATCTCTGGAACAACAACGCCACCCTGGTGTTGCTGGTACTTATCCTGATCATCGTCGCAGTTTTCGTCGTCTACTATCTCAAGAAGGCGAAGGAACACCCGAAGGGACTGATCGCAGCCGCCCTCAGCAATATGGGCGAGCGCTTCGGCTACTACATCATGAATGCGGTGCTGCTGCTGTTCCTCGTTTCGAAGTTCGGACTTCCCGACGGTACGGCAGGCCTTATCTATTCGTTCTTCTATTTCGGCATCTACATCCTCGCCCTGGTCGGCGGTCTGATTGCCGACAAGACGCAGAACTACAACAGGACTATCCAGATCGGCCTCTTCATCATGGCAGCCGGCTACGTGGCGCTGGCCATCCCGCTCTTCAGCAAGGTCGGCGGCCTCGTGGCGGACGGCAACGGCGGATGGTGGGGCATCCTGATCTTCACCTGTGTCGCCCTGCTCTGCATCGCCTTCGGTAACGGCCTCTTCAAGGGCAACCTCCAGGCGCTGGTCGGCAAACTCTACGATGAATTCGAGGAAGAGGAAGCCAAGAAGGGCCCCGAGGCCCTCAAGATCGCCAAGGACAAGCGCGACTCCGGCTTCCAGATCTTCTATGTCTTCATCAACATCGGCGGCGTCATCGCCCCCTTCATCGCTCCGATGCTCCGCAAATGGTGGCTGTCCCGCAGCAATTTCATCTACAATGCCGACATGGCCGGCCTGTGCCACAAGTTCATCGGCGGTGAGACCTCTATCGTGGAGACCCAGAAATTCATAGAGACAAGCGCCGCTTCGGTAACCGATCCTTCCATCCTGGCCAATCCGGCCCAGTTCTGCTCCGACTACGTGCAGGTGTTCAATACCGGTATCCACTGGGCGTTCATCGTATCGGCCGTCGCAATGGTCACTTCCCTGATCATCTTCCTGGCCACCAAGCACAAGTTCCCGCAGCCCGGAAAGAAGGTCGCCGCCCAGAGCGTCGAATATACCGCCGAAGAGAAGCAGGCAATGGCGAAAGAGATCAAGCAGCGTATGGCCGCCCTCTTCGCAGTCCTCGGCATCGCCATCTTCTTCTGGCTTTCGTTCCACCAGAACGGCCAGTCGCTCATGGTCTTCGCCCGTGACTTCGTTAACTCCGACAAGATCGCTCCCGAGATTTCACAGGCTCTGAATCCGCTTTATGTGATCATCCTGACCCCTATAGTGATGGCCATTTTCGCAGGCTTCGCCCGCAGGGGCAAACCGGTCTCCACTCCCCGGAAGATCTCGCTCGGCATGCTTATCGCCGGCCTGGCATATCTCTTCCTGGTGATCCTCTCCGTAGCCAACCACTATCCGTCCGGCAACGCTTTCCGTGCCATGGACTCCACGCAGATGGCCGCGGCAGGCCTTGCGAAATCGGGCTACTGGGTGATGTTCGTTATCTATTTCTTCCTGACCGTAGCGGAACTCCTCATCTCGCCTCTTGGCCTGAGCTTCGTCTCGAAGGTGGCCCCGAAGCATATGGTGGGTCTCTGCCAGGGCCTCTGGCTCGGCGCCACGGCAATCGGCAACCTCTTCATCTTCGTCGGCCCGATCATGCTCAACAAATGGCCGATCTGGAAGTGCTGGACCGTGTTCCTGGTCATCTGCCTCGTCTCGATGTCCATCATGCTCGGCATGGTGAAGTGGCTCGAGAAGGTCACGAAGGACTAAACATCTCTTTTCAGCCATGCTGAAAATCGTTTTTCTGGATGCGCAGACGCTGGGGAGCGACATCTCCCTGGCGCCTGTCGTGTCATTGGGCGAATATGTCTCCTATCCTTTCACCAGGCCTGAAGAAGTGTTCGAACGCATCAAGGGCTTCGACGTGGTGATAACCAACAAGGTGTGGATGGGGAAGGAGCAGATCGATTCCAGCCCGGACCTCAAACTCATCTGCGTGGCGGCAACCGGAACCAACAACGTAGATACCGCTTACGCCGCTTCGAAGGGAATCCACGTGAAGAACGCAGTGGATTATTCCACCGAAAGCGTTACGCAGGTCACCTGGATGCACATCCTGAACCTGGTGGGCAAGGCCGCATATTTCGACGGCTACGTGAAGGACGGCTCCTACAGCGGGAGCGGATGCTTCACCAACGCGGCAGTCCCGTTCTTCGAACTCAGGGGCAAGACGTTCGGTACGGTCGGCCTTGGAAATATCGGCTCCCGCGTGGCGGGCATAGCTCGCGCATTCGGAATGGATGTCATCTACTACCCGACATCCGGCAAGCCGCATTCCGACATCTACGAGGCTGACACGGACCTGCGGAGTTTCCTCTCGCGCTGCGACGTTGTGTCGGTGCATTGCCCTCTGAACGAGCGTACCAAAGGCCTTATCGGCTATGGGGAGCTTTCGCAGATGAAGCGCGGCTCGGTCATAGTCAATATGGGCCGCGGCGGCATCATCGTCGAAAGCGACCTGGCAAGGGCCCTGGATGAAGGACTGATCGCAGGAGCCGCCGCAGACGTTTTCACCAGTGAACCGATGCCGTCCGACCATCCCTTCCTCAAACTCCGCCATCCCGAACGCCTGCAGCTCACCCCGCATATAGGCTGGGCGAGCAGGGAGGCCCGCATCTGCCTGGTCGGCAAGATTGCGGAGAATATTGTCAAGACATTTGAAAATTCATAAAACCATACAGTTATGACAGCGATTATTATTATTGCCATCATCGTGATCCTGGTGCTGTGGGTTATTTCCGTACAGCGGAAACTCGTCAAGCAAGAAGAGATCTGCAAGAATGGCCTCAGCCAGATCGGCGTCCAGCAGACCAACCGCTGGGATGCCCTCAAGGCCCTCATCGAATTGACCAAGGGCTACTCCGACTACGAGTACAAAACCATGACCGACGTCATCGCCCAACGCCGTCCCATCACGGCCAACAGCTCCAGCGCCGACGCAAATGCACAGGAGAACCTCTTCACCCAGGCTATGTCGCACCTGAATGTCGTGGTCGAGAAGTATCCTGACCTGAAGGCCAACGAGAACTACGCAAAGACCATGGACAGCGTCAACACCTACACCAACCAGGTGAGGATGAGCCAGATGGTCTACAATGACTCCGTGACCAAGTTCAACCAGATCATCCGCCAGTTCCCCGACTCTGTCGTCGCTTCACTGTTCCACTTCACTCCCCGCGAATACCTGCAGGTGAACGAGCAGAAGACCGAAATCCCTTCGATGAAGATCTAATTCCCGTTCCCATGAGAATCCGTTCCCTGATCCTGACCGCCCTGGCCGTCCTTTCTCTCACAGGACAGACGGCCCTGGCACAGAACAAGGTCCACGACGTGGATGTGACGGTTACGCTCGCGACGGACGGAAGTGCGCAAATCCGTGAGGTATGGGACATGACTCTCAGCCGCGGAACAGAGGTCTATCTTGGCCGGGAGAATCTCGGCGACATCAGTATCCTTGACCTTACAGTCTCCGACGACCAGGGAGAGACCTATACCACCGACAAGCGGTGGGATACCGAACGCTCCTTCGAAAGGAAGAAGAACCATTGCGGTCTCAATCCCACCTCGGGGGGATATGAGATATGTTGGGGCATCGGCGAATACGGGCACCGTACCTATACGGTTGAATATACGCTGACCAATCTGGTAAAAAGCCTGGACGATTACGACATGATACACTATCAGTTCGTGACGCCCAATGACTTCAGTTCGGAGCACGTGAAAGTGACCATCAGCAAGCCCGGGTTCGAGATGGATACCCTGACGCGCATCTGGGCTTTCGGCTACGACGGCTACATCTGGCGGGAGGACGGCAGCGTGTTCGCCGAGAGCGAGACTCCGCTTGAACCCGACAATTCGGTTATCATACTGATGCGTTTCGACAAGGGGATTTTCAACTCCGAGAGCATTCAGGAACGACCTTTCCAGGTAGTGCTCGACCGGGCGCTGGAAGGAGCCGATACGCCTGACAATCCGCTGCCCAGGTGGAAGGAAAAGCTCTATGAAATCCTTGGAGCGATCTTCTTCGGGTTCATGATATTGATCCCGTTCCTTCCGTTAGTCGCACGGATCATCCAGCGGCGGAAAGCCCGGAAGAATACGTTCGGCACGCTGGACCTTTCCTCCATCGGATGGTCGCGGGATATCCCCTATGACGGTAACATCTTGATGAACAATTACATCATCTCGACTTCCAAGGACATCAAGGCCAAGAACAATTCCGTGGCGTCAGCCATGATTCTCCATATGCTGCAAGAGGGATGCCTCGAAGCCCAGCGCGACCTGGCATCCGGCAAGGTCAACATCTATTTCAAGGAAGACGCTGACTTTTCCAATCTCGACAGTACGGAAAAAGGGCTCTGGTCGATGATGTTCGAGGCCAGCGGCCCCAACCGGATCCTGGAAGAGAAGGAATTCTCGGCCTGGGCCAGGAAGCACGAGACACGGCTGGTCAACTGGACCAATTCCGTCAAGGCCACCGGCTTGAACAAGCTGCGCACCGGCGGGTACTACAATGCAAGCAAATACACGGACGAAGGTCGTGCTGAAAACCGGAAAGTCATCGGTTTCAAGAAATTCCTGGAAGAGACGACGCTCATCAAGCAGCGTACGAGCCCTGAAGTCACCCTGTGGCGCGAATACCTGATTTTCGCCTCGCTCATCGGCATCGCCGAACAGGTGGCCAAGGAACTCAAGGACATCGATCCTGTGGTGTTCGAGAAGGCTTATACGATGCCTTACAACGACATGTCACGGGTCATCCGCCTGACGAATTCCTACTCACGGGTTATGGATTCTGCTGTGGCGACACCTTCGTATTCGGGCGGCTCGCTCGGCGGCTTCAGCCGCAGCGGCGGAGGCGGTCACTCCTCCTTCGGAGGTGGCGGCGGCTTCTCCGGCGGCGGTCACAGCGGCGTGAGGTAGCTGCCGCGCGTTTGCTCTTCTGACATCTCTGCGCTGCTCTGTTCTGCGCTGCTCTGCGCTGCAACGGACGCATCAGTCAGTCAGCGTTTTACGTAAAGTGATCCCCCTCGAAACGAGAGGGATCACTTCTTATAATCGGCTGTCATTCAGATGCGTCCGTTGCAGCGGAAAACGGGCTGTCCGCTGGTGGCAGCGAAGGCCGTCCGTCCTCAGTTCACCACGATTTCATCGACGAACAGCCAGGCATGATCCTGCTTGGCGTGGTATCTGACGTATCGGCAGGAAGCGTTTACACTCGTTCCGAACAGGGTGTAAAGAACCGACTTGTCAGCGACAGGGACTTCGTTCCAGACTTCGCCTGCCTTTTCAAACCTCTCGCCGTCATTCGAGACGAATATCTCCACCTTTTTGGGAAGGAAGATTTCAGGCCCGGGCTGCATCATGAATGTGGCGCCTACATAATGTATGTCCCTGACTTCTCCCAGATCGATGGTCACGTCGACATCTGTCAGGAAGCCCTGCCAGCGGCCGTCCGTGTAGGTCCAGGTGCCCATGATGCCATCTGTGAGGGTCGCTTCCCTTGCTGCCGGATAAGATTTGTTCCAGGGGAGGGTGTATGTGACCGATTTGCCTGCCGCCAGATGCCGGACGGGCTGAAGCGAGGCTTTCCTTTCGCCGAACTCATCCCTCAGGTCGAAGGGATGGTATCCTTTTTCAGCCAGATAGTCGGCCTGGCGCTGGGCCCGGATGCGGAAGGACGGCCAATCCTTGTTTTCCGGCAGGGTCCAGCCGTTCTCGGCGATTGCGAATGCCCTCGGCCAGAGCATGTATTCCGTGTGGTCAGGGCTGGGGATGTATTCGTGCCACAAGTTGCCCTGCACTCCCAGTACATGTCTTTGCGATTCCTCCGGGATACCGTCGCAGGGGTCGTATCCATATGCTTTTTCCAAAGGCAGATAACCGCCTATGGCTTCGGGTTCCTTGAACTGTGCGTCCTGGTATTTGTCGAGATAGCACCATGGGCTTGGAGTCATGACCACGTCGTGCCCCATTTCTGCGGCCTTGATTCCTCCCGCCGTCCCGCGCCACGACATGACAGTGGCGTTGGGGGCGAGTCCTCCTTCGAGGATCTCATCCCATCCCAGGAGCGAGCGGCCGTTGTCGTTCAGGAAGCGCTCGATGCGGGCTATCAGGTAGCTCTGCAGTTCTTCGGGCGTCTGCAGACCTTCCTGCTCCATCCTGGCACGGCAGGCAGGGCAGTCGGGCCAGTTGCGTTTCTCAGCCTCGTCGCCACCGACATGGATGTATTTGGAAGGGAAAATATCCATGATTTCCCCCAGGACCGTTTCAAGGAAGGTGAACGTGGCCTCGTTTCCGGGACAGAGATCCCTGCCTTTTTCGGCAGGGGTGCCGTCCGACTTCACGCAACGGAGTCCGGGATATGCGGCGAGGACCTCGGAGCTGTGCCCCGGCATCTCTATCTCCGGGATGACAGTTATATGGCGTGCGGCAGCATATGCTACTATTTCTCGGGCATCCTCCTGGGTCAGGAAACCGCCGCTTGCTCCGGGCTCTCCCTGCCCGCAGTACTGACTGCCGCCTTGCCGCCACTCTTTCCATGTGACCCCCTTCCTCCAGGCGGCATAGCCGGTCAGTCGCGGCAGGGCCTTGATTTCGATGCGCCACCCGGCATCGTCGGTCAGATGCAGATGCAGGCGGTTGAGCCGGACCTCGGCCATCGCATCTATCTGCTTCAGGATGAAATCCTTGTCACGGAAATGCCTGGATATGTCCAGCATGATTCCCCGGTAGGCGAAGCGGGGATAGTCGAATACAGTGCAGCAGGTGAGCGTGTCGCTTTCACGGCGCATCTGTGCCAGGCTCTGCCGGGCGTAGAAAGCACCCGCTTCGGTGTTGGCTTCGATGCGTATGCCTTTGCGGCTGACCGAGATCCGGTAGGCTTCTTCCCTGGCGAATCCGGGCAGGGCTGCAGTGGCTTTCCGGAACGATTTGCTTCCGATGACTATTTCAGGTGTGCGGTACACGGCGACGCCTTCGGCGGAAATTACTCTGGCGGGAGCCGGAAGGATATCTTCAGGTCCGCCGGCAGCGGCTGCAACCGGAATCATCGCTCCGGCCAGCAACAGGAGGATAAGCACTTTTTTCATGATTGTATGCAAAGATACGCAACAATTCCTTCCTTTCCAGCATCTATAGTTCGTTCTGATAATACTATGCTGAAGCCAATGCCAGGCGGATGGCGTTGTTGATGAAGTCATTCATGCTTTCTCCAAGCGCGTCTGCTCTTTCTGCTGCCTGACCATGGAGTTCGGGGGGCATCCTCAAAATGATATTGCCACTGTATGGCTTTTCCGGCTCGACACCCCTTTCAGCGCAACTCTCAAGGTAATGGTCGATGGCTTCCTCAAAATCAGTTCTGATTTCAGCCGCGGAGCTGCCTTCATAGACGATTCCGTCCCTTCTGAGACCGAGAACCTTCCCAAACAGGCTGTTCTCCTCTTCCGAGTATTCTACACTGCCAGTGTAGCCTTTATATCTAAGCTTTCCCATTCTGCATATAGTTATTCCAATAATCCTTTCGAATCCAAATAATCTCTGATACCCTTCAGGGTTCCTTTTTTGATACAATTATCCGGATGTGATTTATGCATCGTGAACGTTTCTTCTTCCTTGATGAAAGCGATTCGGCTCCCCGAAGTATTCCCTTTGTTTGATAATTCAAATCCAAAAGCAGCAAACAGGCGGATTAATTCATCAAATGTAAAACATTAGGAAGGCTTTTGAACCGTTCTATCAGTTTTCCCTTCGTACTCATCACACAAACCTTTCGGCAAAGATACTAAAAATAGTATCAGTCGTCAAGAAAGAAACAGCATCTTTTTGTCCTTTTCTTATTGTCACTATGACAATCTATCTATACTACTTCTGTGAGGGCGCCGGTCGTGGAGTCGATGATGAATCCGCGGACGGTGAGGTCGCGGGGCATGAGGGGATGTTCCCGGATGGCTGTGACGGTGCGGCGGACGGATGCTTCCGTGTCGTGGAATCCTTCGAGCCATGCCGTGAGGTCGATGCCGCCGGCTTCAACCGATGCGATAGTTTCTTCGGAAATGCCGCGGTGCAGCATCTCTTCGCGCAGGTGTCCGAAACTCATGTGGCATGCGCCGCATTGTGAGTGGTGGACTACCATCACTTCCTCGACTCCCAGTTCGTAGATTGCCACCACGAGGCTTCGCATCGCGGAGTCATAGGGGGTGGGAATAATGCCTCCTGCATTCTTTATGATCTTTGCGTCGCCGTTGGCCAGGCCAAGCGCTTCTTGGAGAAGGACGGAAAGCCTCGTGTCCATGCAGCTGAGAACTGCCAGCTTCTTTGCGGGATATTTATCGGTTATAAAAGGCTCGTAGCGCTTATCCGCCACGAATCCGCGGTTGAATTTGAGTATGTCGTCAATCATGGGTAAAGTTTTGCCGGTGTTATGGAATCCGTCGTCATACAAAGATACGAAAAGAAAAAAAACGGTAAAATAATTTGCATAGTTCAAAAATAGCTGTACCTTTGCATTCCCAATCACCGCCCAGGTGGTGAAATTGGTAGACACGCCAGCTTGAGGGGCTGGTGCCCGCTTTAGGGCGTGCAAGTTCGAGTCTTGTCCTGGGCACGAAAAAAGGCATCCGCAATCGCGAATGCTTTTTTTGTGCCCAAGGGCACCGTTTATACGGGGGCATATCCCCCGAACCCCCTTCGCTTCGCGTCCAGCTGCTTCAATCGCGAATGCTTTTTTGTGCCCAAGGGCACCGTTTATACGGGGGCATATCCCCCGAATCCCCTCGTGCTTCGCACGGCATTGCGATGGCATTGATTTGGGCAAGGTCCGATTTCATGCTTGACACCTTGCCCATTGCATGAGCGTCAGACCGCAGTGAACCAATGATCCTATGGGCAAGGTGTTGACTATATAATTTGACCTTGCCCGCCTGCATGTTCCGCCGGTGCTTTTTCCGCGTTCCTGAGATAGAGGGCGCTTTCGCGGAGACCTTTCAGGATGTTTGGGGTGCTGGCCTCTTCCAGTTCCACGACAAAAGCCTTTGTCCCGGCTTTGGGCATGTTGCGGAAGATGGCGTCGAAGCCAACCATTCCGCTCTCGCCGATCTCATGCTTGTCCTTGATGTGCAGCAATTCGAAACGGCCGGGATACTTCCGCATATACTCGACGGGGCTGGCGCCGCCCACGACCGCCCAGTAGACATCCATCTCGAAGAAGACATTTTCGGGATCGGTAAGGGAGATGAAAGCGTCCA
This sequence comes from Bacteroidales bacterium, assembly GCA_017430365.1. GTDB lineage: Bacteria > Bacteroidota > Bacteroidia > Bacteroidales > UBA932 > Cacconaster. Next base: position 86,758 of record JAFRNC010000001.1, read on the forward strand.
TCATGGTGGTGCCGTCCACTTTCTGGAATTCATGGCTGTGGCTGTGATAGCCGAAACTCATACCCGCTTCGCGGCACTTCTTTCCGATAGCGTTCAGGTATGCGGCCATCGTTTCAAGCTCGGCTTTCGTCTGCAGCGGCTGGGACCATGACATCACCAGGCGGGGGATGCCGGCCGCGCGTAGGAGCGGATACTTGCCGGATCGTTGCTGCTGAGGCCTATCCAACGACCGTCGGCCGTCACCACGTGGTCGTTGTTGCACTGGACTATGGAGCCCGTATCAATCTCCTGCAGGTCCGAGGAACCGTCGGGAGCCAGTTTGAACAATCTCCCGTCTTTGTTCACGATCAGCCATTTCCCGTCGGGTGTCCAGTTGGGTGCCTCGATTACATAAGGGAAGGATTTCACTACCTTATGGGTTCCGGTTTCCACATCGAAGATTTCCAGATAGCTGTAGGTGGGCTGGGGATGCTGTCCGAAAGCCGTAATGGAAGTGGATAGGGCTATCATATAATAATGAGAAATCTGTTCATTTGACTATTGTATTCTATCAGCAAAGTTATTGATATTTATTGTCCCCCGCAATGGCGTATCAAGGCGAAAAAAGATTAAAAAATGCTAACTTTGTCGCCGTTATGAAAAAAGTCGGCCTTTTCATAGACACCTGGTATCCGATGGTGGACGGTGTCATCAAGGTTGTGGACAATTATGCCCGCCGCCTGGTCAAGTATTGTGATGTCGCTGTCTTCTGTCCGGAATCAAGGGGCTACAGGAAAGAGGATGATGCTGCTTTCCCTTATGAAGTGGTGCGATGCTCGTCGATTCCCATGATCGGGAATGACTACGACATTCCCACTCCCGCCCTCGATCCTGTCTTCGAGGCACGCGTACTCAAGAGCGGGATCGACATGGTCCACATCCATTCCCCGTTCTCCCTGGGCCTTGCAGGAGTGTTGTATGCGAAATTGCGCCGTCTTCCCGTGGTGGCGACGCTTCACAGCCAGTACAGGCAGGACTTTGAGAAACCTTTGAAGGTCAAGGGTGCCGTGGATATTGCCATGGATGGAATCATGCGGGTTTTCAATGCCTGTGACGAATGCTGGGCCGTCAATGCCGGAATCAAGGACCTGTATGTGAACGATTACGGTCTGACCGCGCCGTGCAAGGTAAGGCTCAATGCCACCGACCATGTCCCCGTCGCCGATCCGGCCAGGGCGGCCGCCATCGTCAACGGAACCTGGGGCATTCCGGCTGACGCAACCGTCTTCCTTTTCGTGGGCAGGATCAATTTCATCAAGAATATAGATTTCACCGTCAGGGCGCTGGCCAGGGCAAAAGAGATGGGATTGAAAAACTTCCGTATGCTGTTTGTCGGCAAGGGACAGGATGAGGAGAAACTTGCCGCGCTGGTGAAGGAACTAGGCCTCGGGGATGAAGTGGTCATGTGCGGGCTTGTTTCCCAAAGGGAGATGCTTGAGAATCTGTATTCCCGGGCGAAACTGTTCCTCTTCCCGTCACTCTACGACGCCAATTCCCTCGTGCAGATCGAGGCTGCCTGCCAGGGAACGCCCACGGTCTTTCTGGAGGGCGCAAGAACCGCCGCTACGGTCACGCCGGGGGTCAATGCCTATATCTCACGGGGTGGGGAGGATAACTATGCCCGCATGATCATGGACATCCTGTCGGACCAGGCCGGATATGAACGGGTGTCGGCAGCGGCCCGCTCCGACCTGTATCTCAACTGGGACGACGTGGTCAAGGAAGTCTACGCCGACTACTGTACATTCACATCGAAATAGTTATATCGTTTTTTTCGTATTTTTGTCCCTGATGTCAGAACGTTTGGACAAAGACGAGAAGAGGATTTCCGGAATGTTCGATTCGATCGCTTCGAAATACGACCGGATGAATCACGGTATGTCGCTGGGGATCGACCGGTTGTGGCGCAGTCGTTTCGTCCGGCAGTTGGGCAGGAAAATCCCTGGGAATGCCACCGTGCTCGACCTTGCCTGCGGCACCGGAGACCTTACGAAAGCTTTGTCGGAAAAAGGCTATCATGTCACAGGACTGGATATTTCCTCCGAGATGATGGCTGTCGCACGTGAGAAATGCCGTTATCTCTCGCCGAAACCCACTTTCGTCCTCGGCTCGGCCGCGCAGATTCCATTCAAAGACAACTCCTTCGATGCCGTTACCATAGCCTTCGGCCTGCGTAATTTCGACAACCGCGAGCTATGCCTGGACGAGATACGGCGTGTCCTGAAACCCGGCGGCAGGCTTGCCGTCCTGGAATTCGCCCTGCCGCGCAATCCTACGCTTCGTTCACTGTATCTTTTCTATTTCAAGCATGTCCTGCCTCTGGCCGGCCGTCTTGTCGGCAGCGGCGAAGCTTATGGCTATCTGGTGGATTCCGTACTCGCTTTTCCCCGTTACGAGGACATCTGCGGCGAATTCGAAGACGCCGGCTTCACCGGAACGGGCTTCAAGTCCTATTCAGGAGGCATAGCCTGTTCCTATTACGCTTCGGCTCCGGGTCGGTAGAAGATCTGGGGAAAGAAGGTTACTCCCATTCAATCGTAGCCGGCGGTTTGGAGGAGATATCGTAGACGACGCGGTTGATGCCGCGGACGCGGCGGATGATTTCGTTGGAGACGCGGGCCATGAAGTCGTAGGGCAGGGGATACCAGTCGGCGGTCATGCCGTCGGTCGAGGTCACTGCCCTGAGCGCGGCCGTGTATTCATAAGTCCTTTCGTCGCCCATCACTCCCACGCTCTTCACGGGGAGCAGGATGGTACCGGCCTGCCAGATCTTGTCGTAGAGGCCGTCTGCGCGCAGCGAGTCGATGAAGATTTTGTCGGCGTCCCGGAGGATCTCCAGTTTCTCGTATGTAACTTCGCCCAGTACCCGGATGGCCAGGGACGGCCCGGGGAACGGATGGCGGCAGATGAGCGACTGGGGGATGCCCAGCGCCCGGCCGACGCGCCTCACTTCGTCCTTGAAGAGCATGCGGAGCGGTTCCACGATCTTGAGGTTCATCTTCTCGGGCAGGCCGCCCACGTTGTGGTGGCTTTTGATCTTGGCAGCTTGGCCGCCGATGGCCGCTGATTCGATGACATCCGGATATATGGTGCCCTGGGCGAGCCAGCGGGCGCCTTCCACGCGCCGGGCTTCAGCCTCGAAGACTTCTATGAAGGTCTTGCCTATCGCCTTGCGTTTCGCTTCGGGTTCGTCCAGCCCTGCCAGTGCCGAGAGGAACCTGTCTCCCGCATCTACGCCTGTAACGTTGAGACCCATGCCGCGGTAGGACTCCAGGACTTCGGTGAATTCGTTCCGGCGAAGCAGCCCGTTGTCCACGAAGATGCAGTGGAGCCTGTCGCCTATGGCCTTGTGGAGGAGCACTGCGGCGACTGTGGAGTCTACTCCGCCGCTCAGCCCGAGGATGACGGTGTCTCCGCCGATCTGGCGGTGCAGCCGGTCGACGGTGGTGTCGATGAACGATGCCGGGGTCCAGTCGCCGCTGCAGCCGCATATGGTCTTGACGAAATTGGCGAGGATCCTCGAGCCGTATTCGGTATGATAGACTTCAGGATGGAACTGCACCGCGTAGCTCTTTTCTCCGAAAATGCGGTAGGCGGCGTTGACCACGCTGGTCGTGGAGGCGAGCACCGTCGAGTTGTCGGGCAGTGCGGTGATGGTGTCTCCGTGCGACATCCAGACCGGGCTTTTGGGCGGGACGCCGTCGAACAGCGGGTCCCGCTGTTTCACTTCGAGTTCGGCGCGGCCGTACTCGCGAGAACCGGCACTTTCGACGGAACCTCCGTAATGGTAGGCGAGGTATTGGGCCCCGTAACATATGCCGAGCAGGGGAAGCCTGCCCTTGATGCCGCTGAGGTCGACTTGCGGGGCGTCGGGGGCCGTGACGGAACAAGGGCTTCCGGAGAGTATCACTCCCTTGACGCTTTCGTCGATAGGGGGTATCTTGTTGAAGGGATGGATTTCGCAGTAAACGTTGAGTTCGCGGAGACGGCGTCCGATGAGTTGTGTGACCTGGGAGCCGAAATCGAGGATGAGGATCTTTTCAACCATAATGCAAAAATATGAAACAGTTTCCGATAATTGCGAGATTATTTCTACTTTTGCGCCTTCAGTGGAAAAATCAGTCACAATGCAAGATATAAGGAACGTAGCCATCATCGCCCACGTCGACCACGGCAAGACCACCCTCGTGGACCGCATGATCTATCAGGCGAAACTCACCCGCCGGGCGGAGGACCTCGGAGAACTGATCCTCGACAACAACGACCTCGAGCGGGAACGCGGTATCACCATCCTGGCGAAGAACGTCTCGGTGCCGTACAAGGATACCAAGATCAACATCATCGACACTCCCGGCCACGCCGATTTCGGCGGGGAAGTGGAAAGGGTCCTCAATATGGCCGACGGCGTGCTGCTGCTCGTGGACGCTTTCGAAGGCACCATGCCACAGACCCGTTTCGTGCTCCAGAAGGCCCTTGAGATGGGTAAGAAACCCATCGTGGTCATCAACAAGGTGGACAAACTGAACTGCCGTCCCGACGAGGTGAACGAAGAGGTATTCGACCTGATGTTCGCGCTCGGCGCCACGGAGGACCAGCTCGATTACAAGACCATATTCGGCAGCGCCAAGCAGGGCTGGATGTCGCAGGACTGGCGCAATCCGTCCAACGACATCACACCGCTCCTGGACGCCATCATCGAGGAAATCCCCGCCCCCAAGGTGGTGGAAGGGACTCCCCAGATGCTTATATCTTCGCTGGAGTATTCACCCTATGTGGGCCGTATCGCCATAGGCAGGATCACCCGCGGATCGCTCCGTTCCGGCATGCCCGTTTCGCTCTGCAAGCGCTACGACATCGTCGAGAGGCAGAAGATCAAGGAACTGATGGTATTCGAGGGCCTGGAGAAGAAGAAGGTGGAAGAGGTGCAGTGCGGCGACATCTGTGCCGTCGTCGGAATTGACGGATTCGAGATCGGCGACACCATCGCAGACATCGAGAATCCCGAAGCCCTTCCTCCCATCGCCGTCGACGAGCCTACTATGAGCATGCTTTTCACCATCAACGACTCGCCGTTCTTCGGCCGCGAAGGCAAATACGTGACGTCGCGCCATATCAAGGAGCGTCTTGAGCGCGAATTGGAGAAGAATCTGGCGCTCAGGGTGAAGCCCGGAGTGAACGCCGACTCGTTCGTGGTCTACGGCCGTGGCGTGCTCCATCTCTCGATCCTGATCGAGACGATGCGCCGCGAGGGATTCGAACTGCAGGTCGGCCAGCCCAGGGTGCTCGACAAGACCATCGGGGGCAAGCGCTGCGAACCTATAGAGTACCTGACCATCGACGTGCCCGAAGAATTCGTAGGCCGTGCCATCGAGATGACTACCCGCCGCAAGGGCGCGCTTATCCACATGGAGACGCGCGGCGACCGCACCCATCTCGACTTCGAAATTCCTTCACGCGGCCTGATGGGCCTTCGCAGCAATCTGCTCACCGCTACGCAGGGTGAAGCCGTGGTGGCTCACCGCTTCAAGGATTACGAGCCTTACAAGGGCGAGATAGAGAAACGTACCAACGGCTCGCTCGTGGCGCATGAGACCGGCCTTTCCGTGGCCTATGCCATGGATAAGCTGCAGGACAGGGGCCGTTTCTTCATCGATCCGGGCGAAGAGGTATATGCCGGACAGGTAGTGGGCGAGCACACCCGCGACTTCGACCTCGTGATCAATATCTGCAAGACCAAGAAACTGACCAACGTGCGTGCCGCCGGAACCGATGAGAAAGTAATGCTTCCCCCGCCCGTACGCTTCAGCCTCGAAGAGGCCCTGGAGTATATCCAGGAGGATGAATTGGTGGAAGTTACGCCCAAGTCGATGCGCATGCGCAAGATCATACTCGACGAGATTGCGCGAAAAAGAGCGGAAAGAAACTAATATTCAAAATATTTTGCTATATTTGCAGCCCCAATTTTTCCGCCATGGACAGATTGCACCAAGACATCGTGATTCCCATCAAGGGCCTGCCTTCCGGTGAAAGTACGTTCCGGTTCGAAATTGGGGAACCGTTCTTTCAGGAATTCGGGAACAGCCAGATCAAGGACGCGGACTGCAGCGTCAGGATCAGCGTATTCCGGCACCAGACGCTTCTCGACGTCGTCTGCAACGTCACCGGTTTCGTAGTTGTCGAGTGCGACCGCTGCCTCGACGACCTCACCCTGAAGGTCGACATCGACCCCAGGCTGACGGTGGGTTTCGGCAACGTCGACGTAGATGACGACGCCGAATCGGATACTGACGTCATCGTAGTCGACCGCTCTGAGAGCGAGTTGAATCTCAATCAGTTCGTCTACGATTACGTATGCCTGGGACTGCCGCTGGTCAAGGTCCATCCCGAGGGAAAATGCAATCCCGACATGCTCCGTTACCTGAGCGAGTCGGGCGGCAATGAAACCACCCCCGAGAACGAAACGGTCCGGCCTTTCGAAGGATTGAAAGATTTGTTGGAAAACAAAAACAATTAAAATATAAGGAAAAATGGCACATCCGAAACACAAGATCTCCAAGCAGCGCCGAGATAAGAGAAGAACCCACGACAAGGCCGTCGCCCCGCAGCTGACTACCTGCCCTAACTGTGGTGCAACCGTCATGTATCACCATGTATGCCCTGAGTGCGGTTTCTACCGCGGCCGTCAGATCATCAACAAGACTGTTGCTTAATTGACCGCTGCTGAATGAGAAACGCCGGGCTCTCCCGGCTTTTCTTTACCCTGGCCCTGTAGTTCAACGGATAGAATGGAGGTTTCCTAAACCTTAGATGGCGGTTCGATTCCGCCCGGGGCTACAAAAAAAGAGTTCGCATCGCGAACTCTTTTTTTGTGTCAGACACAGTGCCTTTCCACCGGATTGCCGTTTTCGCAAAGCTCGAAACCGTCGGAGCCGTCCGGGAAAGTGCGGCGGGTGAATTTCCAGGTGCGGTGTTCCCTTACCGCACGCTTGACTGCGGCAAGGGCCTCTTCGCCGCTTCCATACCGGAAAGTGAGGACTTCCGGCTCCTTTTTCCTGCCGCCGGGGGATGGTGCCTGCCGCTGGAATGCCGATACCCGGGAATCTTCCGGCCGTTCAGCCAGGGCGTCGTATTCCCGGTCCCACTGGCGGTAGTATTCTATTTGGGGATCTTCGAACAACGACAACTGCAGGTCGGTCTCATGAGTGAGTTTCGACACTCCCAGGCCCACCTGTCGGAGAGGCGTAACCCCGTCCCATACGGTTCCCGCAAGCCTCCGCGCCTCGTTGAGGATAAGGGCCGTGACGTCGGTCGGACGGGCCATCTGCCCCTGCCTCTGCACTACCGAGAAATCGCTGTGCTTTACGAAGACCGAGACGCAGGATGCCTTGAAATTGTCCCGTCTTATGCGGTGCGCGACTATACATGCCACGTTGAAGAGCGCCCTGTCGAGCTCCCTGGCAGTCGAAATGTCTTTGGCGAATGTACGCTCCGCACTGTAGCTCTTCGCCTCCTGGTAATCGGTTTCCACCGGTGAATCGTCAATGCCGTTAGACGAATCGTGGAGCTGCCTTGCGGCCCGCTGGCCCACCAGCCGGGCAAGCGAGGCCGGGCTGAGACGGGCGAGGTCGCCGATGGTGTTGATTCCGTAGGCGACGAGCCGTTCTTCCGTGCGTCTTCCGACCCACAGGAGGTCCCGCACGCCCAGGGGCCACATCTTTTCGGCGATCTCTTCCTGCCACAGGGTATGGACCTTGTCGGGCTTTTCGAAATCGGACGCCATCTTGGCCAGCAGCTTGTTCGGACCTATCCCTATATTGACCGTGAAACCCAGTTCGGTGCGTATGCGGTTCTTCAGTTCCGTGGCTATGGCAACGGGATCGCGCTTCCCCGTGAAAGATGTCATGTCGATGAAACATTCATCGATGGAGAACTTCTGCAGGACGGGGGAATAGCTGCGGCATATGGAAGTGAAGGCTTCCGAGCATTGTTTGTACCAGGCCCAGTCGCCCCGTACGATTATCAGTCCCGGGCATGTGCGAAGCGCCATCGAGACCGGCTGGGCGGTCTTGATGCCGAGTTTCTTGGCCGGCATGGATGCGGCGGTGACGATGCTGCGGCGGTCATTCGGGTCGCCCGATACGACCGACGGCACGAGCCGCAGGTCGGGCTTCCCTTCGCGGACAAGTTTGACCGCGCTCCATGAGAGGAATGCGGAGTTGACGTCGATGTGGAATATGACCCTTCTCATCCCTTCTGGGCCTGCTGCAGGACCTTGCGGCGGATGTCATCGATCACCAGGCCGCACAGTGTCATCCCGAAAATGGCGGTGATATGGGCCGTCGTTCCGTTGATCTGCGCCTTGCGCCCGTCCCACTCGCTGTTCGAGGAGTCGGCCGCTACGGCCGCCCCCCGGTTCTCAAGCACCTCCTCGTCGTAAACGCAGCGGAACTTGTGCCCGGGATAAGTATGGTTCTGCTTGTATTTCTTGCGTATCGCGGCGCCAAGGGGACAGCCACGCACGTTCCAGAATTCAGCCACCTTTACGCCCTGTGGATCGACCTTGAGAGCGGCGCCCATGGAGGAGAAGAATACGGCCGGGGTGCGGGTTGCGCGGAGGATGAGGTCGGATTTTTCCTTGAGGGAGTCGATGGCGTCGATGATGTAGTCGTAGCCTTCCATCCCGAACGAGGAAGCGGTCTCTGCGCTGTAGACGCGCCTGACTGCCGTGATTTCCGCGTTGGGATTGATTTCCAGGAGCCGTTCGCGCAACGCTTCTACCTTGACCTGCCCGACCGTGCGGGAGGTGGCCATCAGCTGCCGGTTGATGTTGGTAGTGCTTACGCAGTCTGAATCTACCAGTGTTATATGGGTGATGCCGGACCTCACCAGCCCTTCGGCGCACCAGCTGCCCACTCCTCCGACTCCGAAGAGCAGGACGCGCGCATTTCCTATGGCGGCCATCACATCGTCGCCGAGCAGCAGTGCGGTACGGCTGAAAACCGGATCTTCTGAAGGTGAATACATGGATGTTTTTCGATTGGTACAAAGATAACGAATCTCGGGAATTATTCGTAACTTGCAAAGAATTCAAAAACAGCTGCTGTATGAAATGGCTCCACAACCTGCTGAAAGGGCTTTCGCTTACCGCCGCGCTCTTCGTCTTCCAGGCATGCTACGGCACTCCGCCCGGTTATCCCGACGATTTCTTCGCCGAAGAGAAGGTTGAGGCGTCCCCTGCGCCGCAGGATGAAATCATCGCTCCCGAGGAGCTGCCCGAATCGGAGAATCCGGAACCCGAAGTGGTGGAATAATGCTCCGCGACTCCCTGTTCCGGCTTTTCCGGGCCAATGAGGTGAAGGTACACGAACTGAACTATCTGTTCTGGGAGTGTACAACCCGCTGCAATCTTCACTGCCGCCACTGCGGCAGTGATTGCATGGCGGCTAGCCATGACGTGGACATGCCCCTTGAAGATTTCCTCAGGGCACTTGATACCATTCCGAAGAAAGAGCGCCCCCCCGAATTCACCGTAGTGCTTACCGGCGGAGAACCGCTGCTCCGCCCCGACATCGCCGAGGTCGGCAGGTCTCTCCGCGGACACGGTGTCCGCTGGAGCATGGTCTCCAACGGATGGTTCTACGATGAGGCCATGCACCGAAAACTCATGGGCGCCGGAATGGGTGCCTTTACCATCAGCCTCGACGGTCTGGAGGAAAATCACGACTGGATGAGGGGCCGTCCCGGATGTTACTCCCGTACGGAGAAGGCCATAGCGATCGCTTCTGCGGAACCCCGTCTCAATTTCGACGTGGTGAGCTGCATTAACCGACGCAATATCGGGGAACTGGATGCCCTTTACGGGAAACTGGTTTCACTCGGTGTCAGGCAGTGGCGCATTTTCACAATCATCCCCATCGGCAGGGCGAAGGACGACCCTGAGATGCATCTTTCCGACGGAGAGTTCGTCACCCTGATGGAGTTCATCAAGGGCAGGCGCGAAGAGGCGGCTGCGGCCGCAAAGGGCGGCCGGCCCCCGATGAACGTGACTTTCAGCTGCGAAGGTTATCTCGGCCGATACGAGCGGAAGGTGCGTCAGACGCCGTTTTTCTGCAGGGCCGGCGTAAACATAGCGTCGGTGCTCATAGACGGACGCATCTGCGGATGTCCGAACATCGACCGTGACCGCTTCTCGCAGGGAGATATCTACCATGACAGCCTGTGGGAAGTATGGCAGAACCGTTTCCAGCCCTTCCGCGACCACGGCTGGGCCCGCCGCGGCCGCTGCGCGGATTGTCCCGTGTTCCGCGACTGCCTGGGGAACGGGATGCACAACTGGCACGGCGATTGCCGGGAGGTAATCAATTGTCATTACGCCAAAACTTTGTAATCATTATTTTTTGTATATTTGATGGTCAATAACGTTCAGACTATGAAAAGATCTTTCCTGGCCCTCCTGGCCGCTATGATGATGCTTTCCGGATGCGGAATCCTTGCCAACGGCCTGGCCAATGTGGATCCCACGACCCTCGCCACTGCCGCCAATACGGCCATGACGGCCCTGAGCATCTCAGATGAGCAGATAGCCCAGTTGAGCGCCCAGTCGGTCGCCTACATGGACTCTGTCAATACCGTCGACAGGGGCGCCTACGACGCCCGGCTGAGGAAGCTTATGTCGAAGGTCAAGACCGTGGACGGTGTCCCGATCAATCTGAAGGTTTACAGGACCAAGGAGGTCAACGCCTTCGCCTGCGGCGATGGTTCGATACGCGTCTATTCGGGCCTCATGGATGCCATGAACGACGCCGAACTGATGGCTGTCATAGGCCATGAGATCGGCCACGTGCTCCACAAGGATACCAAGACGGCGATGAAGAAGACCTATATGGCCTATGCCGCCCGTCTGGCGCTCGGCTCCACCGGCAGCGTCATCGGCTCGCTCTCCACCAGCGTCCTCGGCGATATCGCGCAGTCATATCTCAATGCACAGTACTCCCAGAAGCAGGAATTCGCCGCCGACGAGAACGGATTCAAGTTCGCCATCGAACAGGGATACAGCCCCTACAGCATGTACAATTCGCTCGTCACGCTGATGAAACTCAGCGGAGAGTCGAATTCCAAGCCTTCCGGCGCCCAGGCAGCCTTCTCTTCCCACCCTGCAACGCAGGAGCGCGCCGACAGGATGAAGGCCGCGGCGGATGCCTATATCCAGCAGCGCAAATAGATCAGATCAGTCCAAGTTTCCTGAGCAGGGCATCTGGCTCGGGATCCCTGCCGCGGAAATTGCGGTAGAGGATGTCCGCGTCCACGCTGCCTCCACGAGACAGTATCTCCTTCCGGAACTTCCCGGCCGCTTCTCGGCTGAATATTCCTTTTTCCAGGAACCATTCGAAAGCGTCGGCTTCGAGCACCTCCGCCCATTTGTAGGAGTAGTATCCCGCGGCGTATCCGCCTGAGAAAATGTGGTTGAACGAGGGCGAGAAAGCTATGCCGGGAATCTGGGGAAGCAGCGCCCCGGGAAGGAGTTTCTCCTGCTCGAACATTACTACGTCGTCCGACGGGGCGTCCGGCGTGTCGTGCCATGCCATGTCGGTCAGGGCGAACTGGAGCTGGCGTACCTGTGAGTAGCCTGCAAGGAAATTGCGGGCTGATACGATGCGGTCGATATACTCCATGGGTATTGTCTCTCCCGTCTGCCAGTGACGTGCGAAGTTCTTCAGGAATTCAGGCTCGTAAGCCCAGTTTTCCATCAGCTGTGAGGGGAGTTCCACGAAGTCCCTGACCACGCTCGTACCTGTGAGCGACCTGTAGCGTCCCTCAGCAAGTATCCCGTGGAGTGCGTGGCCGAACTCGTGTAGCAGGGTGGTCACTTCCCCGAATGTCAGGAGGGAGGGGGTGGTTCCTGTGGGCTTGGTGAAGTTGGTGACGATGGATATGAAGGGACGCTCCTCTTTCCCGCAGTGCAGTGACAGGTCCCTGAACGATGTCATCCAGGCTCCGCCGCGTTTGCTGGCGCGGGGGAAGCAGTCAATATAGAGCAAGGCCATGAACCGCCCGGACTCCTCCGTAACTTCAAAGACTTTTACGTCAGGGTGGTAGAGCGGCAGGCCGTCCAGTCCGCGGAACTTCAGTCCATAGAGCCGTCCGGCGAGGTCGAAGAGCGCGGCCTGTACCGCCTCGAGCCTGAAATAGGGCTTGAGGAGTTCGTCGTCGAGTGCAAAATGCTCCTTACGGTATTTCTCCGCCCAGTAGGCGAAATCCCAGGGCATGAGGCTCCCTTCGAATCCATGGGTATGGGCGTATTCCTCTATCGATGCGACTTCGCGCCTTGCTGCGGGCAGGGAAGGCTCCAAGAGCCTGTCGATAAAGCCTTCTACCGTGGATGGATTCTTCGCCATCCTCTCTTCAAGGGCATAGTCGGCATATGTCGGGTAGCCTAGCTGCCGGGCCTTCTCGGCACGCAGCGAAACGATTTTCAGGACTGTCTGCGTGTTGTCATATTCCCCGCCGATGCATTTGCTGTTGTATGCCATCCACATTTTCTCCCTGAGGTCCCGGCGGGAGGAGTATTTCATGAACGGGCCGAAACTCGGCTGGTTGAGGGTGAAGGTCCATCCATTTTCGCCGCGGCTGCGGGCTTCCGCCTCGGCCGTCTCGACGACATGGCCGGGGAGCCCGTCCAGGGACTCCTCGTCGGTGAGGTTCAGGGTGAATGCATTTGTGGCCGCCAGCACATTCTGCCCGAATTTCAGGGTCGCGAGGGAGAGTTCCTCCGACAGTTTCGAGAACCTTTCCTTCCTGTCGGGGGGGAGATTCGCGCCATGGCGGGAAAAGGTCTTCCATGTATCTTCGAGCAGTTTAGAGGCTTCGGTGTCGAGTTTCAGCCCGTCCCGTTTGTTCCAGACCACCTTGATCCTGGCGAAAAGCTTTTCGTTCAGCAGCACTGAGAGACTGTGCTGCGTCAGTATAGGCGACACCTCCTCGGCGATGCGGTCCATCTCGTCGTCCGTACATGCCTCGGTGAGGTTGAAGAAGATGCCGGAGACGCGGTCGATGTCGCGTCCCGATTCCTCGAGGGCTTCTATGGTATTCGCGAAGTCCGGTTCCTCGGGATTGTCTGTAATCGCCTGTATTTCCGCTTCGGCACGTGCAACCGCTTCCCTGAAGGCGGGTAGGTAATCGCTTTTTTCGATTAGGTCGAAAGCCGGAGCCCCGTACGGAAGGGCTGATTCACACAGCAGGGGATTCATCCTTTTTCCAGTCATGTCAGTGCTGTATGGCCATCAGGCGGATATATTTCAGTACTGTGTCGCACCAGACGGGATCGCCCGGGTACTGGTAGCGGCAGTTGCCGTTCGGGTCGGGGGTGAACAGCGTCTCGCCGTTCGGAGTAAGTTTCACCGTGCCGCGCGGGGAGAGTTTGTAGAAGTCATCGCCTTCGACAGCGTTGATTACAGCCTGGGGATCCCACATCTTCTGTCCGGTATTGCAGTTGAGGAACTGGTAGGTCCATTTGATGGGATGGAAGTCCGTCCAGTCAAGATCCGCAATCACCTGCTCAGGACGGTAATCGAGAGGGTCGCCGACCTCACCGGGCGAGAAGACCACGTCCACCTCCCTGGGCAGCAGTTCGAAGAACTTGAGGGAGAAGTCGATGGCCTGTTTGAAATTGTAGTCGGGCTCGACCGCATCACCGAATACGCCTCCCATGGCGTATATATCCTTCACTTTCGCCCGTACGAGTTCGACTCCGCTGAGCGGGGAGTATTCGTCAGGGCCGGATTCGAGAAGGCGGGCGAGTGTCGTGACAAGACCGATGGAAGCTATGGTAACGGAACGGTCGGGCTGGGCGGCGAGGAGTTTCCTGTAAAGTTTGTAGCCTTCCATAAAGGTCCCGTTGTCGCCGATGCTGCGCTTGAACATCGGGACGCCGTCGGTCGTGCGGGCGTATGCCAGGTTGTGATAGGGGATCCAGACATGGGTGGATTCCTGCCCCTGCGTCTCAAGGCCGACCGGGATGTCGGGATGGCCGTAATAGTTGTCGAGTACATCGACGATGTCGGCGTTGGCCTTGCCCATCCTGTCCACGATCACGCCTATCAGCTTGCACCGCTGCATGTCCATGTAGCGGTGGAGCATCATGAGGGCGAAAAGGTCGTCGGTCGAGCTGCCCATGTCGGTGTCGAGTATGATGCGTACATCCTTCTGCTCGTAGTTGCTTTTTACGTTGATTCCCTTCGCCAGGTCGAATACCGTGTGCTGGTGATTCTCGCGCGCGAAAGCCAGGGCGGCGGAAAGGCTGTCTTCCGGGAATATGCGGGTGCTGTCGAAATAGTATTTCCCGTCCTCGGGATTGTACCATCCCCCTATGAAGCCGTCATGTTCGCGGGCGTGCCTGATCACGGCCGGAATGCTTTTCTTGTCAAAACTGTTCTGAGTCGCCAGATAGGATACCGCAAGGCCCCTGGTGGGCTGGCGGAGCGAATCTATGCTGATGGTGAACCCGTCGGGGAACATCTGCCCCATGGCCCAGATAACGCTTACAAGTTCTTTGTCGGAGATGTGCTGCTGGGCTTGTCCGGTGAAGGGGAGCATCAGGAGCAGTGCCAGAAGGATAGCGGTCTTTTTCATATGTCAGGTTCTATATGGTTCGATTGTCAAATATACTAAAAAAGCGCTCGTCTTTTTTATTATCTTTGTAAGATATGAGCAATCCGAAGATCATTGTGGCCGGAATCGGGCCGGGAAGCGCGGGCGACATCACACCCGCCGTGCTCGATGCGGTCAGGGAATCCGATGTAATCATCGGCTATAAATATTATTTCCAGTTCATCGAACCGTATGTTTCATCAGGTACAGAATGTGTCGATACCGGAATGCTGAAGGAGCGGGAAAGGGCTGCCGATGCGTTTGAACGGGCTGAGCAGGGGAAGACCGTGTGCGTGATCAGTTCGGGCGACGCAGGCATATACGGGATGGCGCCGCTGATCTGGGAGATGAAGCGCGAACGCGGCAGCGACATTGAGATCGAAGTGCTGCCCGGCATCAGCGCCTTCCAGAAAGCCGCTTCCCTGCTGGGAGCCCCTATAGGCCATGACATGTGCATCATTTCGCTCTCCGACCTGATGACGCCCTGGGAGAAGATAGAGCGCCGTATCAAGGCCGCGGCCGTAGCCGATTTCATAACCGCTGTCTATAATCCTAAGAGCAACGGGCGCTACTGGCAGCTCTACAGGCTTCAGGAGATATTCCTTCAGCACCGCGATCCCTCCACGCCCGTTGGCTTCGTCCGTCAGGCCGGAAGGGATGACCAGTCAGTGACCGTTACCACGCTGGAAGAGTTCGACCCGGAGCAGGCGGACATGTTCACTGTGGTGATCATAGGCAATTCGCAGTCCTATATTCATGAGGGCAGGTTCATCACGCCCCGCGGGTATTATCGGGAGTCTTCCCCGGAAGGCGCGCGCGGCATAGGCCAGGAGATCATGATCGAGAGTTTCCGGACCATCGAAAAGGAACTCCGCCATCCGGACATCCCACTCGGACGGAAATGGGCACTGCTCCATGCAATCCATACCACCGCCGACTTCGACATGGAGAACATCCTGCGGGTCGACGACGGGGCGGTGGAGACCTTGTACGCCGGTTTCGCCGAGGGCCGGATCAAGACTGTCGTGACGGATGTCACGATGGCCGCATCCGGCATCCGCAAGGGCGCGCTCCAGCGTCTTGGCGTTGAAGTGAAATGCTATCTCTCCGACCCGCGCACTGCGGAAATGGCGGCAGAAAAGGGGATTACCCGCACTCAGGCAGGAATACGGCTGGCGGTGGAGGAGCATCCCGACGCGCTGTTCGTATTCGGCAATGCGCCAACCGCGCTTATGGAACTATGCTCCCTGATCCGGCATGGGAAAGCCGCGCCGGCGGGTATAGTGGCGGCTCCGGTCGGATTCGTCCACGTGAGGGAGAGCAAGCACATGGTGAAGCCTTTCCGGCATATACCCAAGCTGATAGTCGAGGGACGCAAGGGAGGCAGCAACCTCGCCGCCACCCTGGTCAATGCCATCCTGTGTTTCAATGACGCAGAAAACCTGAGACCCGGCCGCGATGTGTAAGGATATGTCAGAAAAGCGTCAGCGTTTTTTCGTCATCGGCATGACCGACGAGCAGGAGGTGTGGTTTCCGCCGCGGGTCCGGGACATAATCGCCTCCGGCCGTGTCTTCTCGGGCGGAAAGCGTCATCACGGAATTGTCGCCCCGCTGCTTCCGGAGGGGGCGGTCTGGATCGACATCACCGTGCCGCTGGAAGATGTTTTCAAAAGATACGAGGGCAATCCGGAAGTTGTGGTCTTCGCTTCGGGCGACCCGCTCTTTTACGGCTTTGCCAACACCCTCCGCAGGGAATTGCCGGAGGCGGAGATAGAAGTGTTCCCGTCATTCAATTCCCTTCAGCTGTTGGCTCACCGGATGCTCCTGCCTTATGCCGACATGCGGACAGTTTCGCTTACCGGCAGGCCGTGGGATGCTTTCGATGCCGCTTTGATATGCGGAGAACGGCTCATCGGCGCCCTGACCGACCGCCACAAGACTCCCGCCATGATAGCTCAGAGGATGCTGGATTACGGATACGACAATTATCGGATGACGGTGGGCGAGTGCCTCGGCAACAGGGAGACGGAGCGTGTGAGATCCTTTTCTTTGGAAGAGGCAGCCGCGACTGATTTCACTTTCCCCAATTGCATCGTTCTCGAGCGGACCGCCCTGCGGCCCCGGCCCTTCGGACTTCCTGAAGGCGGATTCGCACTGCTCGACGGCCGTGTCAACATGATAACTAAAATGCCCATACGTCTGCTGTCGTTGAGCCAGCTGGACCTTCCGCGCCGCACTTCGTTCTGGGATGTCGGATTCTGTACCGGCTCGGTTTCTATCGAGGCGCGTCTTCAGTTCCCCCATCTGAAGGTCACGTCTTTCGAGATACGGGAGGAAGGGCGCTCGCTGATGGAACAGAACGCCCGAAAGTTCGGTGCACCGGGAATCAACGCCGTAATCGGCGATTTCCTCGATGCCGACCTCGGGGCGCTGCAGGCCCCGGATGCCGTATTCATCGGCGGCCATGGCGGCAGGCTTGCCGATATGATACGCCGGATCGACGAAGTCATGCTTCCGGGCGGCGTCATTGTCTTCAATGCCGTCAGTGAGCAAAGCCAGGCCCTCTTCCGTGAGGGCATCGCCGCTGTCGGCCGCAGGATTACCGGAGAAATGCACGTCGCCGTCAACCAGTTCAACCCCATTACAATACTCAAGGCCGAATGAAACATACCGCGATATTTTTAGTCTCCGAATCTTCTTTGCACCTTGCCGGACAAGTTGCGCGAAGCATTGGCATGCCCGGTCAGGCCGGGCATGACGTCGCTGTCATCTATACAAAGAACGAGGTCCCCGGCTGCTCCGCCATCGGGCCCTATGCTCCGTTCCTGAAGGATCATTGGACGGAGTTCGATGCCGTTGTTTTCATCGGAGCCCTAGGCATATGTGTACGAAGCATCGCTCCTGCGTTGAAGAATAAATATCAGGACCCTGCCGTCGTCTGTATCGACAGTACCGGTAAGTTCGTCATTCCCGTCGTCTCCGGCCACGTCGGCGGAGCCAACGACCTGGCCCGCAGTATCTCGGCCCTTATAGGCGCCGAGGCCGTCGTGACTACGCAGAGCGACAACGAGGGCCTCTGGGCTTTGGATACTCTTGACCGTACCTACGGCTGGCAGGTAGATGCGACTCCGGCCATGATGAACCGGGCCATTTTCGCTTTTGTCCGGAAGCTGCCCACTGCGCTGCTCCTGGAAGCGCGTGATGCGGGGACCGATGCTCTGGAACGTTCAAAGCCGGAACATGTAAGCGTGTTCTACCGTCGGGAGGATATTGATCTGAGCGGATTCGGACTGCTGGTCGCAGTTACGCCCCGCACCCTTCCCGAAGTGCCGGAAGGGATTCCGGCGCTCGCCTTCCGCCCGCCGGTGCTCCATCTGGGATTCGGATGCCGGAAACAGTGCGATCCGGCGGGCATTCCGGAGTATGTCGAGTCCCGTTTGCTGGAGGCCGGATTCTCGCCGAAGTCCGTCGCCACGGTCGGAACTGTCGAACTTAAGAAAGACGAACCGCTGTTGAAGGCACTGCTTGAGAAGTTGCCGCAGGCAGACTCCGCCGTCTATCCTGCAGATACATTGGCCGCAATTGATGTCCCGAATCCTTCCGAGAAGGCCCTGGCGGCCACTGGAAGCGCGGGCGTGGCGGAAGCGGCGGCCATCGCCTCGTCCCATGGAGGCCCGCTCGTCATAGAGAAGCAGAAATGCAAGTTGACCGAGGGTAATGATTTTACATTCGCCCTTGCGCAGGATGCCTCGTCGCTCAGGGCGGGACACATTGAAATAGTGGGCGCCGGCCCGGGCGACCCGGAACTGGTCTCCGTTCGCGGCAAGCGTTTCCTTCAGCAGGCCGACCTGATTCTGTATGCCGGAAGCCTCGTGCCGGTGGAACTGACGCATTACGCCAAACCGGGCTGTACTGTGCGCAGTTCCGCTTCAATGGATCTGGAGGAGCAGTTTGCACTGATGAAGGAGTTCTACGACCGGGGTTTGCTGGTCGTCAGGCTCCACACCGGCGATCCTTGCATCTACGGCGCAATCCAGGAGCAGATGGCATTCTTCGACCGCTACGGGATGGACTATCACATCACGCCCGGCATATCGGCCTTCCAGGCCGCCGCTGCGGCGCTCCGGTCGCAGTTCACGATTCCTGAAAAGGTGCAGACCATCATCCTGACCCGTGGGGAGGGACGGACGCCGATGCCCGAGAAGGAACAGCTCCACAAGCTGGCGCAGTCGCAGAGCACCATGTGCATCTATCTCAGCGCGGCAATAGTCGAGGAGGTGCAGGCTGAACTGCTTCAGGCCTATCCGCCCGAGACGCCGGTGGCCGCCTGTTACAAGCTTACATGGAAAGAGGAACGCATCTACAGGGGAGAGTTACGGGACCTGGCGAAGATAGTCCGCGACAATAATCTGACTCTCACTACGCTACTGGTCGTCGGCGATGCCATAGGCAACCGCGAGGGCCTTTCGCGTCTCTATGCGCACGAATTCAAGCATCTGTTCAGGAAATAATACCGGATCATGATACTCATTCTCGGTGGAACGACTGAAGGACGCCTGGCAGTCAGGGTGGCCGATGCGGCGGGTTCGCCTTACTGGTATTCCACCAGGGGCGACCTTCAGCAGGTCGAGTGCCGGAACGGTACGCATATTACCGGCGCTATGGATGAAGCGGCCATGGCTTCTTTCTGCTCGGAAAACGGTATCAGGCTTCTGATAGATGCGGCGCATCCGTTCGCTGCGGAGTTGCACCGTACTGTCGCTTCCGTCGCTGAGTCGCTTGACTTTCCGGTCGTGAGGGTGGAACGCACTTATTCGGGGGAAGAAGCATCGATACGCTGGTGTGAGGATTACGAAGATGCCGTCCGGCAACTGGAGGCGGATGGCATTGCCCGCCTGCTGGCATTGACGGGCGTGCAGACCATAGGGAAACTGCGTTCGTACTGGTCGCATCACGATTGCTGGTTCCGCATCCTTCGGCGCGACGAGTCGCTGGAGAAGGCGCGGCAGCAGGGTTTTCTTGAGGACCGGCTGGTCTATTTTGAAGAAGAGGATGAGACGTCGCTCATCAGCCGTCTGAAGCCTCAGGCCATCCTGACAAAGGAGAGCGGCGATTCCGGCGGTTTTGCCGGGAAGGTCGCCGCGGCTGTCGCGGCCGGCATTCCGGTCTATGCGGTCCGGCGTCCTGCGTTGCCTTCCGGTTTTGAGCTTGTGACAGGAGAACACGGGCTGCGGAAAGCCATAGAACGCCTGGTACCAGGTTTCTTCCCGCTCCGCAGCGGCTTTACGACCGGAGCCTGCGCCACGGCGGCCTCCAAGGCGGCGCTGATGGCGTTGCTTGGACAGCAGGTGGGGGAGACAGTTGATGTACTGTTCCCGGATGGGGAACGACTGTCGCTTCCCATTTCCTCATGCTGTCTAAACGGTTGTCCTGATGCCGGCTCACCGCCGGTTCTGCAAGCGGAATCGGCCACCGCAACCGTCGTCAAAGACGCGGGAGACGATCCGGACATTACCAATGGACGCACCATTGTCGCAACTGTCGCGTTCAGTGACGAGCCCGGGATCCATTTCCTTCAGGGAGAGGGCGTCGGCCGCGTAACTCTGCCGGGCCTGGGCCTGCCGATAGGCGGCCCGGCCATCAACCGCGTGCCGAGGCAGATGATGGAAAGCAATCTTTCCGACCTTTACGACGGCGGTCTTGACGTCACCATCTCCGTGCCGGGAGGTCGCGAACTGGCGCAGCGCACATTCAACCCGAAACTGGGCGTCGTGGACGGTATATCAATTATCGGTACCTCCGGAATCGTCCGTCCCTTCTCGAACGAGGCCTTCGTCGATGCAATCCGGAGGGAAGTCGAAGTGGCGATAGCTGTAGGAGCTCCGCGTCTGGTCATCAACTCCGGAGCCAAAAGCGAGGCTTTCCTCAAGGCCCGTTTCCCAGGGCTGCCGCCCCAGGCTTTCGTCCACTATGGCAATTTCATCGGGGAAACCTTGAAAATTGCAGCCGACTTGCACGTTCCGCAAGTCACGATGGGCATCATGCTGGGCAAGGCTGTCAAGCTGGCCGAAGGCCATCTCGACACCCACAGCAAAAGTGTGGTCATGAACAGGGATTTCCTCAAGGAAGTCGCCGCTTCGGCCGGATGTTCGCCTGCCGCCGCGGGTGCCATCGACCGGCTGGCCCTGGCCAGGGAGCTTTGGAAAGGGCTTCCGGCCGACGACGCCCGTCGTTTCTTCCCGGCTGTCCTTGCCCGCTGCCATGCCGTTTGCGATAACGTCTATCCCTCCCTCACGATTCTCTTGCTGGACGAAGACGGCAACGTCTTCGAATGATTCCGGTTTCCATCAGCCGTGCTGCCTGACAGCCCATTTTCCGCTGCAACGGACGCATCAGTATATCAGACACTTATACAAGTTGATCCCCCTCAAAAACAGGGGGATCAACTATTGTAATCGGCTGATTATCAATTGCGTCCGTTGCAGCGGAAAGAATGGCGGCGGGAAAAAGGACGGCGCAAAGAATGGCAGCGGAAAAGACAACCGTCAGAGTGTGATGCGGACCAGGCCGCCGAAAGGCGGGAGGGCGGCGAAGGCCGCCTCTGGAGTGACCATGCCGGCATAGACCTGGGCGGAGACCAGCACACCGCCATGTGCGAATACCGCCACCCGATTCCATGGCTTTTCCTTCAATTCGTCGAGGAATCGGCTGACCCGCTGATACTGCTGCATGAAAGACTCCCCGCCGGTGACCGGCGTATTGATATGGTCGGCGTACCATTCCTGCAGGTGAGGGTCGGTTATGTCGTCGAAGAGCATCATTTCCCACTCGCCGAAATCGATCTCCAGGATCCGGGGGTCCCGCTCGGCATCGGCATAACCGCAGAAGGCTGCGAGGCGGGTGCAGCGGGACAGGGGACTGGTGAAGGCGTGGTCTATGGGCCCGAAGGCTTCCAAAGCGGCTTTCGTGATGGCAGCTTCTTCTTCAAACGAAGGTTTCAGGGGCACGTCGGTCTGCCCGTAGCAGGTGCCTGTCGGAACATCGACGGCGGTGTGGCGGATGAGGATGACTTCCATGAAGGCAAAGTTAGATAAATTCGCAGTATCTCCGTCAGTTTTGTAAATTTGCATCAAACAGATCCAGCGATGAAATTTCTGAAACCAATCTCCCTTCTGCTGCTTCTCGCCAGCGTTGCCATTTCCGCACAGGTCCGCGTGGCCGTACACGAGTCTGACCCCGGTCCAGTGATTCCAAAGGAAATCTACGGACAGTTCTCCGAACACCTTGGCCGCTGCATCTACGACGGCATCTGGGTAGGCCCTGATTCTCCCATCCCGAATATCGACGGTTACAGGAAAGATGTGTTCGAAGCACTGAAGGCGCTGAAGGTGCCGGTGCTGCGCTGGCCGGGCGGATGCTTTGCCGACGAGTACCACTGGCAGGACGGCATCGGTCCGCGCGAAAGCCGTCCCCGCATGATCAATTCCAACTGGGGCGGCACGGTGGAGGACAATTCCTTCGGCACGCATGAGTTCCTGAACCTGTGTGAAATGCTTGGCGCCGAGCCTTACATCTCCGGCAATGTTGGATCCGGCTCGGTCGAGGAACTGGCCAAATGGGTGGAATATATGACCGCCCGTGGAGGTACGATGGCCGAGCGTCGCGCGGCCAACGGACGGAAAGAGCCCTGGAAGGTCAAATACATAGGGATAGGCAATGAAAGCTGGGGGTGCGGAGGCAACATGACTCCTGAATATTATTCCGACCTTTACAGGCGTTATTCCACTTATTGCCGCGACTACGACGGCAACCGTCTCTACAAGGTGGCCAGCGGCGCCTCCGACTACGACTACAACTGGACGAAGGTGCTGATGCAGCAGGTCGGCCACCGTGCGGATGCCGTATCGCTCCACTATTATTCGATAATAGACTGGAACCACAAGGGTTCTGCGACCGTATTCACTGACGGCGAATACTATGACATCATAGCCAAGGCGATCGAAATCGAAGAGGTGCTGCGCAATCACGAGGTAATCATGGACACTTTCGATCCCGAGCGCAGGATCGACCTCCTGCTGGACGAGTGGGGTACCTGGTTCGATGTGGAGCCAGGCACGAATCCGGGACATCTGTTCCAGCAGAACACAATGCGCGATGCACTGGTCGCGGCCATGTCGCTAAACATCTTCAATAAGCACACTGCCCGCCTGAAAATGGCGAACATCGCACAGATAGTCAATGTGCTCCAGTCGATGATACTGACCGGCGGCGACAAGATGGTGCTCACCCCCACCTATCATGTGTTCCGGATGTTCAGCGGGCATCAGGATGCAGTAGCGGTGCCCGTGGAGTTCACATGCGACACCCTTCAGTCGCCTTCAGGACGCCTGTATCCCGCCCTCAGTGTCTCCGCATCCCGGACTAAAGAAGGACGCCTGTTCATCACCCTTGCCAATCCCTGCCTTGACAAAGCGCAGATTGTTACATTGACCATGGACGCCCTGAACCCCGGGTCTGTCTCCGGAGAGATTCTCCATGCCGCCGACATCCGTGCCCACAATACGTTTGACAAACCTGTGCAGGTCGCCCCGAAAGCCTTTGTCGGCTTCAAGGTTTCCGGCCGGACCGTAACCCTTACCCTGCCGCCGGCCTCTGTGGTGGCGGTGACATTGTAAAAAACAGTATCTTTTTTCGGGGATATTCCGTACCTTTGGGCTTTCGATGAAAGGATACGGCCATATCAGCAGGCTCAGGAGCGTGATGACGACGATATGCATCGCCATCTTCCTCTTCTGCTATGTCAATGCCACCATGTTCTGGCACGGACACAGCTTTCAGGGCGGCTGGTTTTTCCATTCCCATATCGCAGGCTGGGCCCACCGTACGGCCCACGATTCCGGCGACCATACCGCCGCGCAGTTTCAGTTGCTTGCAGAGGTAAACCAGCTCGCCTGCACCGAATCCGCCGTCACTTCTTACAACCAGGACGTTTTCAGGTGGGAGGTTTACGCCAGCCTGACCCGTCCCTATTCAGTTATATCCGACCGCACGGTCTCAGCGGTCTCCCTGCGCGGCCCGCCCGAACTTGCTTGACCCAATGATAGGGCTTTATGCCTTGAAACATATCGTCAAACAAGTTAGGCAATACAGATGAAAAGTCATATAATGCTGCTGATGCTGGTCGCATCGGCTCTTTTCGGGTGTGGCAGGAATACCGCCGCTTCAGAGGCTGACGCATCCTGTTCCGGTTTCACCCGGGACGAAAACGGAATAACCATATTACCTGATTCCCCTTTGTCATCCAGCCTCAAGCTGGCTGAAACGGAACTGCAGGACATCGACATCCGCATCAGGACTACCGCCTCGGTGAATCCCAAATCCGGCAGGGTGGCCGAGATAGGCCTTCCTTTCAACGGCCGTGTCGTGCGTTCGTTCGTCAAGCTGGGAGATCCCGTCCATCGCGGGCAGGCGCTTTTCGAAGTCAGTTCGTCGGAATACATGTCCGCAGTCAAGGATTACATAGAAAGCAAAGGCGCCGCCGAACTGGCTGATTCCAACAAGCGGCGCAAGGAGACGCTCCACCAGTCCGGAATGATTTCCGACAGGGAATGGGAGGAGATATGCACCGAGGCCAGGAATGCGGCCAATGCATGTGAAATGACCCGCCGGAGCCTTGCCCTGTTCAATGTCGATCCCTCATCCGTCCAGGTGGGCGAGCCCTTGCGCGTGGTTTCTCCCATATCCGGCCGTGTAGTCAGGAACGAGCTTGTGACCGGGGGCTATCTCGCCGCCGATGACGAAGCGCCCATGACGGTCGCGGACCTTTCTGTGGTCTGGGTTACGGCCAATGTCAATGCCTCCCAGGCAGGCGGAATCACGGCAGGCCAGCCGGCCCTGATCGAAACGGGCGAAGGCGGAACCGTCGAGGGTAAGGTGTTCTATGTGGGTGAGATACTGGATGAGAAAAGCCGTACCCTTCCCGTGGTTGTTGAATGCGACAATTCGCGGCGTGAGCTGAAACCCGGCATGTTCGTCCCTGCGGTTTTCGAACGCCATGTCAGCGGTGCCATGATAATCCCTTCCTCCGCCATTTTCCAGGGAGAGGGATCCAAGTTCGTCTACGTCCAGGACGGTGACAGGCACTTCACTAAGTGCCCGGTGCAGGTGGAGAGCCTGGAAGGTGGACGCCAGAGGGTCATTTCAGGACTTGAACCCGGCATGACCATCCTGGCCGACGGCGGTATCTATTTCAGCAAGTAGGCCATGGAACGCTTCATAAGTTTCGCCCTCAGAAGAAGGGGGCTGATCGCCGTCATATTCCTGGTGGTTTCACTGTTCGGCATCTATTCGTGGACCCGCCTCTCCATCGACGCATATCCCGATATCGCCGACGTGACCGTACAGGTTGTCACCCAGGTTCCGGGCCTTGCCGCCGAGGAGATCGAGCAGCAGATAACTATACCGCTGGAACGTGCCCTTAACGGCATGCCGTCGCTCGACGTCATGCGCAGCAGGAACGCGTTCGGCCTGTCGGTCATCGTCCTCGTGTTCGAGGACGGTACGGAAGATTATTGGGCACGACAGCGCGTCAGGGAGTGCATCGGTGACGTGGACCTGCCCTACGAAGCGGTTCCTGAACTCAATCCGCTTACGTCGCCTACCGGTGAGATATACCGATATGTACTTGTAGGCGAGGGCAAGTCGCTCCGGGAGCTGACTGAAATCAACAAATGGACGGTAATCCCGGCACTGCAGCAGATACAGGGCGTGGCGGCCGTGAGCAATTTCGGCGGTCTGACAACCCAGTATCAGCTGGAAATAGACCCGCAACGTCTCGTTGCATATGACCTCTCCCTATCCGATGTCGAAGCAGCGCTGGAAAGCAACAATTCAAATGCCGGCGGCAGCATGATCAGCATGGGTGACGTGAGCTATGTGGTCCGCGGGGTAGGTCTGATACACGATCTGGAGGAGATGGGTGACATCATGGTCAAGAACGAGGACGGAATCCCGGTGTATCTCAGGGACCTTG
Organism: Bacteroidales bacterium; assembly: GCA_017430365.1. Lineage (GTDB taxonomy): Bacteria > Bacteroidota > Bacteroidia > Bacteroidales > UBA932 > Cacconaster. The sequence continues at coordinate 112,475 of JAFRNC010000001.1, forward strand.
GAGAGTTGAAATATGGAAATCTGGAGCGGAAGGGCATCCTGGGCTATGTGGACGACGGGATCAGCATCGAAGACGGAGTCGAAGGTATAGTCCAGATGCTGCGTTACCAGAATCCCTCGAAAGTGTTGGCGAAAGTGCACGATGTGGTCGACGGCCTGAACAGCGACGGCCTTCCCGAAGGGGTTGAGATTCGGCCTTTCATGGACCGCACGAATCTTGTAGGCACCACGCTTCATACCGTGGAGCATACGCTTCTCTTCGGAATGCTCCTCGTCATAGGTATCCTGCTCATATTCCTCGGAAGTCCCAGGAGCGCACTGATCGTAGCCGCCACGATTCCCGTATCGCTTCTCGTGGCATTCATACTCATGCATCTGACAGGCGTGCCGGCCAATCTTCTCAGCCTGGGGGCCATCGATTTCGGTATCCTGGTGGACGGAGCGATAGTGATGACCGAGACAATCCTGAAGTTGAGGGAGGAAGATCCGTCTGCGCCCTTGTCGGGGAAGACGACGGTCCAGCGCATCATGCAGGTCGCCCGGCCTATCTTCTTCGCCACCCTCATCATCATCGTGGCCTACATGCCCCTGTTCGCTTTCGAGCGTATAGAGAAGAAACTTTTCACGCCTATGGCTTTCACGGTCGGCTACGCCCTGCTGGGAGCGCTTTCCGTAGCATTGATACTGATTCCCGGCCTGGCATATGCCATCTACCGCAAACCGCAGAAAGTATATCACAACAAGGTCCTGACCCGGATGAATACGGCTTACCGGAGGCATACCGGCAAGCTGATCGACCAGCCCCGCAAGGTGTTCCTGGGCATAGCGGCAGTGCTCGCGGCCGTGATAGTGATGATCATAACCGTAGGTAAGGATTTCCTCCCCAATCTCGACGAAGGCGGTATCTGGATCCAGGTGCAGACCCCTCCGGGCATCTCGCTCGGGAAATCGACCGAGATGGCCAATACTTTCCGGAACAGGATGAAGGAGTTCGACGAAGTCACCTATGTGATGACCCAGGTCGGCCGTGACGATGAGGGTACGGAAGCCTTCACGTCATCCCATATCGAGGTATGTATCGGTCTGAAGCCATACTCCCAGTGGAAGTTCGGCAAGAGCAAGGAGGATCTTATCGCCCAGATGGCCGATACTATAGCGTTGATGCCGGGATACCGGGTGGGATTCTCGCAGCCGATCATAGACATGGTCATGGACCAGATCGCCGGCTCGCACAGCGACCTGGCCATGAAGGTCTACGGCGATGATCTGGACGAGGCCCGCCGCATAGCCGAAGAAGTCGAACACATCATAGCAGGCATTCCGGGAGCGACTGACGTAGTTATAGACGAAGAGCCGCCGTTGCCACAGCTCCAGATCACTGCCGACCGCGAGAAGGCGGCTTATTACGGCGTGAATATCTCCGATATCGCAGACCTTATCGAAACCGCTGTGGGCGGCCGTGCCGTATCGCAGGTTTTTATCGGCAACCGCGTCTATGACGTCATCTGCCGTTACCGGGACGATGTGCGCGATACGCCGGAAAAGATAGCCGCCCTTACCCTTACAACAGCTTCAGGATCCCGGGTCCCGCTCTCCGCCGTGGCCGACATTAATACCAGGCTGGGCGCCAGTTCGATCGCCCGCGAGATGAACAAGCGCCACCTGACCGTGCGTGTCAATCTGCGGGGCAAGGACCTGACCACTTTCCTGGGCGAAGCGGATGAGTTGATAAAGGATAATGTCCAGTACGACCACTCGCGCTATTCGCTCAAATGGGACGGACAGTTCGAAAACCAGCGCCGCGCCTATACCCGCCTGGCCGTGATAATCCCGTTCGTGCTGGCCATCATGTTCATCCTGCTGTACGGGGCGTTCCGCAGTTTCAGGCAGGCAGGCCTGCTGATTTCGCTGCTGCCGCTGGCCTTGTTCGGGGGTTTGCTGGCCCTCAACGTCCGGGGAATGACGTTCAATGTCTCCTCGGCCGTGGGTTTCATCGCCCTGTTCGGCCTTACCATACAGAACGGCGTCATCATGATTTCACACATCAATCATCTCCGGGAACACGGCATGCCCCTGGACGAAGCGGTTGTCGAAGGATCGTCGCATCGTCTGCGTCCGGTGCTGATGACAGCCACCGTGGCAATCCTGGGCCTGCTGCCGGCTTCCCTCGCCACTGGAATAGGCTCTGACGTGCAGCGTCCCCTTGCGACCGTAATCGTATACGGCCTGCTTTTCTCGACCATCATCACCCTGTATATACTCCCGACCCTTTATTACCGCATGGAGAAGCGCCGGGAACAAAAAACCGTAAAGCAAGATGAAGAAGATTTCTAGCCTGCTGCCGGCATTGCTCTGCCTCATGTGTTCCGGGGCCGTGCTCCACGCGCAGGATTATACTGCATACATGAAAGCCGTCGAGCAGCGGAACGCCGCCTATCTGGCGGAACGCTACAATGTCGATGTCGCCGAGGCCATGACCACTGCCGCCCGGGTATTCAACGATCCTTCCCTTTCAGTGGCATACGGGAACAACCAGGATTGGTCTCTGCAGATGGGACAGTCCGTCGAGGCCGAACTGTCGTACGGATTCAGCCTCGGCAATGTCCGCAGGGCGCGTATCAATGTCGCCCGCAGTGAAGAGGACATCACGCGTGCCGCGGTTGAAGACTGGTTCCGCAACCTGAAGGCTGATGCGACCCTGGCCTGGCTGAGCGCTCAGGAGGCCAGGTCCATCCTGGAAGTAAAGAGGTCTTCATATGAAGGCATGCGGCAGGTGGCCGCTTCCGACAGCCTGAAAGCCGTCCTGGGCGACGGGAGCCAGGTCGACGCACGCCAGTCACGCATCGAGGCGCAGGCCCTTCATGCCGAGTGCCTTTCCGCGGAAGCGGATTATGTCAACGCCCTCCACGAACTTTCACTCTATGCGGGCGGAATGCGGTTCAGGGATATCCCTGATGCCGATGTGGCCGTATCCCTGCCTGCTCTCCCGGCGCAGGAACTGCTTGACCTTGCATTGGAGCACCGTGCCGACCTTCGGGCTGCCGAACTCTCCCGCACGCTCTCGGAACGGAACCTGGCTCTCGTGAAGGCTTCGCGCGCTCCCGAGATCGAACTTAACGCCGGTTATTCCTACAATACCGAGGTACGCAACGAGATTGCTCCTGCACCCCAGTTCCACGGCCTCTCGGTCGGGGTGGCCGTGCCTTTGAAGTTCTCGCGGCTCAACCGCGGCGAGCGCCTGGCCGCCGAACGGAGCGTGCTGCAGGCCGAGGCGGCATATGAGGCAGCCCGGCAGCAGATCGTATCCGAAGTCCGGCAGGCGCTTGTGTCATGGGAGTCTGCGACAAGGGTTGCGCAGGAGTGTTCCGACTCGATGCTTGAAGATGCCGCCAACATATTGGCGAGCCGCCGTACGGCCTATCTGCAGGGAGATTCTTCTCTGCTGGACTATCTGATGGCCGTCCGTGTCTATAACGATACCGCGGAGCAGTGCATATCCGCCAAGGCGGGTCTTGCGGCCGCTGCCGCGGAACTTGTCCGCGCACTGGGACTTTGACAGTCCGCGTCAGAAGACGGCGATGGCGACGGAGAGATAGAAAGCCAGTTCGCTGAGCAGGAAGGCGGCTCCGCAGCAGTCGCCCGTGTAGCCCTGTAACCTGCGCCGCATGACCAGGGTGAGCAGCAGAGTCATGCAGGCCGGGACGAACAGCAGCCAGAGCATGCCGGCGGGCAGCCACTTGAGGACGAAGGCCATCACGAATGCCGGAGCCAGTCCGAAGAAGAAGCATATCAGCAGTTCCGGCAAGGTCATGCGTTCATATACCGTCCTGTTCTTGGCCGTCTCTTCGTTGCGGGCGTACGGGAGGAAATTGATCAGCTGGGCGGCGCAGCATTTCGACCAGCAGTCGCCGCAGAGCACGGCGATAATCAGTGTGTCCCGGGATATGACGGACGGCAGCTGGATCAGGAGTGCGAAATAGACTATAAGCCCAATGACACCATAGGTCCCGATGTGCGAATCCTTCATTATGGTAAGAGTCCGCTCGCGTGTCGTGCCCCCTCCGAATCCGTCGATGAAGTCGGCGAGGCCGTCTTCGTGCAGGCAGCCCGTGAGCAGCAGGCGGGAGACCAGGGCCACGATCCAGGCGAGAGTCAGGGGCATCACATGGCTGCAGAGCCATAGTACGAGGGCTGTCGTGGATCCGGTCAGCCAGCCCGCCACGGGCCAGAGCGGTACCACCCGCTTGAAATGCTCCGCAGGGATTTCGCGGATCCGCCAGAAGGGGAGCCGGGTGAAAAAGGTCAATGCCGCCAGAAGTCTCATATCACTGCAAAATTAGTGATAAATCGTTATCTTTGTATTTCATGAGACGCATCATTCTGATTACCGGCGGGGCGCGGAGCGGAAAAAGCTCTTATGCCGAGAAGCTGGCGCTCGGGCTTTCCGACACGCCTGTCTATATGGCTACTGCCCGTATATGGGACGAGGAGTTCCGGGAACGGGTGCGGAGGCACCAGGCGCGGCGCGGACCCCAGTGGACCAATATAGAGGAAGAAAAGTTCCTGAGCCGTCATGCGCTTGAAGGGCGTGTAGTGCTGGTGGACTGCCTCACGCTGTGGGCTACCAATTTCTTCTTCGACCTGGAAAGCGACGTGGATCAGGCTCTGGCCGCTTTGCAGGCGGAGTTCGACAGCCTCATAGCCCATGATGCCACATTCATCCTGGTAACCAACGAGATCGGAATGGGCGGGACATCAGACAACGAAATCCAGCGCAGGTTCACCGACCTCCAGGGCTGGATGAACCAATATGCCGCAGCCCGTGCCGACGAGGTGATGCTGATGGTGAGCGGCATCCCTGTCAAAATCAAAGGATAAACATGGAGTTCCATATTTCGAGGCCGGATCAGGCCATACGTCCTGCGCTGCAGGAAAAGATTGACGATCTTACCAAACCCAAGGGATCTCTCGGCCGGCTTGAGGAACTGGCCCTTCAGGTGGGTCTCATACAGCAGACACTATCCCCGGCGCTCAGGCATCCCCAGAACATAGTTTTCGCGGCAGACCACGGCATAGTGGATGAAGGGGTGAGCATTGCCCCGAAAGAGGTGACCTGGCAGCAGGTCTGCCATTTCACCCATCCACATGGTACTGGAGGAGTCAATTTCCTTTGCCGCCAGCATGGTTTCACGCTGAAGGTCGTCGACGCCGGCGTCGACTTCGATCTGCCCCGGGACCGTGGAATCATCGACCTGAAGGTGGGGCGCGGCACACGTAATTTCCTCCATGGACCGGCGATGACCGCGGCCGAGATGGAACAATGCCTCGCCGGCGGCGCCTCGGTCGTCCGCCAGTGCTTCGAAGAGGGAAGCAATGTCCTGAGTTTCGGGGAGATGGGCATCGGCAATACATCGCCGTCGTCCATATGGATGTCATATTTCACGGGGATTCCCCTCGCCGAATGCGTTGGGGCGGGCAGCGGTCTTGACAGTGCCGGCATCCGGCACAAGTACGAGGTGCTTTCGCAGGCCATGGCGAATTACGGGGGAGACGGTTCTCCACGTGATATAATACGCTGGTTCGGCGGTTTCGAAATGGTAATGGCCGTAGGCGCCATGCTCCAGGCGGCCGAACTCCATATGGTGATCCTCGTGGACGGTTTCATCATGACAAACTGCATGCTGGCCGCTTCAAAACTATACCCCGAAGTCCTCGACTACGCGGTCTTCGGCCACTGCGGCGATGAATCCGGCCACAGGAAAGTGCTTGACGCCCTGGGTGCCAAACCTATCCTCAGCCTCGGCCTGCGGCTCGGAGAGGGGACCGGCGCCATCTGCGCCTATCCGGTCCTGGACTCTGCCGTCAGGATGATCAACCAGATGGATACTTTCTCCGGCGCGGATATCACAAAGTACTTCTAGGGGCGGTTTGTGCCCTTTCGGTGAGCAGGACTGCATCTGCCGTTCACGGCGGCGGCCTTATGTTTCCACACAAAAATTTGTGGAAATTGCATATTATTTATTATTTTTATGGTGCGGTCAACTCCCTGAATAATATTTGAATAATATACTGGTTATGAAACGTTTCTTTTTAGCCATCATGCCGGCCCTGCTGCTGTTGCTGCCGCCGGTTTCCCTCCAGGCGCAGGATGCGCGTGAAGGGACGTTGGGTATCCGCCTCGACGGTGGTCTTTCCTGGTCGCTGGGAGGTGATTTCACCAACTCGGCCAAAAACGCCCTGACCACGATCCAGCCCCAGGGCGTCGTGGGACTGTTCTATAACTTCAGTCCCCGTTTCCGGGCAGGTCTGGACTACGGTTACACGCGGATGGTCCGCGAACAGACAGACGGTACTATGCACGAGCTCCCGGGCGGTGGCGTAGAGGGTGAGGTCTATCGCGATTTGAGGACCTATTTCCATGCTGCGGAACTGACGGGTGAATTCAATCTGCTGGGTGCAGGTCCCCTGTCTTTGTACCTGGGTGCGGGTGCAGGCTGCCAGTTCGCGATTGGAAACACCTATACGATCGGCGTAAAGAACGAAGTCAAACCCGGCGGCCTGGGCAATTCGATCCATGTCACGGGACACAATGTGGGACATAAGTATGTCGCACCGTATATTCCGGTGACTCTTTCGCTGGAATATGCATTCCTGCCGCAAGTGGCTGTGAGCGCGGGCTGCGGCTACCGACTCATCCTGGCCGGAAAGAACGGGCTTTCGGCTAAGAGCCAGCCGTTTGCGGTCCTGGGCCTTCGCTTCAATCTTTCGAAATAATGAATGGACGCTATTATGAAATCTTTCAAAAATCAATCGTTTTGGTGCGGCATTCTGTGTGCAGTCGCACTCTTCGGCTTAACGCCGCTCTTCCTGACTTCCTGTGAGCAGGAACCTGCTGAGATCAATGTCACGCTTGAAACCGATATGAGTTCCATCATAGCGGCCATCAACAATACGAATACTGCGCTTTCCGACAAACTGACTGCCATCGAAAAGGCGATGTCCGACGGGCTGGCCGACAGCCAGGCGGCCATCAAGCTGATCCAGGAGGCCGTCGAGTCGCTCAGCGGAACGATGGCCGAGAAGCTGGCGGCCATAGAAACGGCCATAAACTCCCAGACTACGAGCCTCGAACTGAAGCTGGCCCTGGTCGAAACCGCCGTGCAGAACGGCTTTGCCGATGCAAAGACGCAGCAGGAACTGCTGAAACAGGCAGTCGAGTCGCTGGGTGGCACGATGGCCGAGAAACTTGCCGCCGTAGAGACTGCCGTCAAGGAACAGACGACGGGTCTGGAGACGAAGCTCGGCCTGGTCGAGGCCGCCGTGACGACCGGCCTGGCAGACGTCAAGGATGCGCAGGGTCTTATCAAGGAAGCGATCGAGACCCTGGGCGGCACAATGGAAGAGAAACTCGCCGCCATAGAAACGGCGGTAAGCGACCAGACGACCGGACTGGGTGCCAAGCTCGCCCTGGTAGAAACGGCCGTGAAGGAAGGCTTCGCCGATTCGAAGACGCAGCAAGACCTGCTGACGCAGGCGATCGAATCGCTGGGCGGCACGATGGAAGAGAAGCTGTCTGCTCTAGAGGAGGCGATGAAGAGCCAGAGCTCCAGCCTCGAAACGAAACTTGACGCCATCGAAACGGCGGTGGAGAACGGTATTGCCGACGCCAAGGAGCAGCGTGAGCTGATCCGGAAGGCTGTCGAATCGCTGGAAGGCTCTGCGGCCGATAAACTCGCGAGCATTGAGCAGGCCATTACGAGCCAGACGCCGACCTTGACATCGAAGCTGGCCGCCATAGAGGCGGCTGTCGCCAGTGGCGCCAGCGACGAAGAAGCGGCGTTGGAAGCCATCAAACAGGCCATCGAGACGTCCGGCAATACCACGGCCGAGAAAATCGATGCCCTCGGGCAGGCGATCGGCAGTCAGACTACTGGTCTGACGACGAAACTGGAGGCGATCCAGCAATCCGTGTCAAGCGGCGTCTCTGGTGTGACCGACGCCTTTACCCTGCTCCAGAAGGCTGTAGCAGCCATACCCGGGTCCCTGACAACGCTTGGCACGAACCTGAGCGGCAAGATCGCGGAAGTGGTCACGGCCATCGGCGCCGTCAACACAACACTCACAACCGGTGATGTCGCCACTGCCCTGTCGGGCATCCTCAATGCCATCACAAACCAGACCGATTACACCGACATCCTCGAAACCATCCTTGAAACCATCGAGGGGTTGGGCGGCACGACGATTCACGGCCACAAATTCGTGGAGATGGGCGACGGCCTGAAATGGGCGACGATGAACCTGGGCGCCAAGGCTCCGGAAGAATACGGCGACTATTTCGCCTGGGGTGAAACGGAACCGAAAAACAGCTTCAATTGGGACAATTACAAGTATGGGACGGAGGATAACCTGACCAAATACAACGCATCCGACGGTAAGGTGACCTTGGACCTTTCCGATGACGCCGCAAGGGCAAATTGGGAAGGTACCTGGCGAATGCCGACAAATGCTGAATGGGAAACACTGTGTAATAATGCCAAATACAGCTGGGTGTATGATTCCGTAAAGGGGGGATATACGGTAACAAGCAAAGTCTCAGGATATGAGGGTAACAGTATTTTCATTCCGGCGGGTTCCTGGTTCGGTGGTCCCGGAGCCGGAGAATACGGTTACTATTGGTCAGCAGAGCTGTTTACCGACCCCTCATATACCCACTCATATATATTGTTTATCAGTCCCACCGAATGGCAATCACGGGCGGTTTATCGCTATACAGGGTATACTGTCCGGGCCGTTTCCGACTAATTCATAAACCTGTCTTCATGAAACGTTTTGCTTATAGTATAATGCGCTGTTGCTGGCTTGTTGCTTTCCTGCTGCAGGTTTTGACTTCGTGTTACTCCCCGCATCCCGAACTGGACATCAATCTGGAAAACGATTTCCGGTCGGTTATCGATGCCGTCATCCAAGCGAAAACGACGCTGGCTGAGAAGTTGTCATCGATTGAAAAGGCGATGTCCGACGGTCTTGCCGACAACGAGGAGGCGCTCGAACTGGTCCGCCAGGCGGTGGCTTCCATGAGCGGCACCGCCACCGAGAAGCTCGCCGCCATCGAAGCCGCGATCAATGCTCAGACCACGGGCCTCGAGACGAAGATCGCCCTTGTCGAAGCGGCCGTGAATGAAGGCTTTGCCGATGCGAAGACGCGGCAGGAGCTGCTGAAACAGGCTGTCGAATCGCTGGGCGGCACGATGGCCGAGAAGCTTGCCGCTGTCGAGACGGCCGTCAAGGGGCAGACGACGAGCCTGGAGACTAAGCTCGGTCTGGTCGAGGCTGCCGTGACAACCGGCCTGGCCGACGTCAAAGATGCGCAGGGTTTGGTAAAGGAAGCAATCGAGTCGCTGGGCGGCACGATGGAGGAGAAACTCGCCGCCATCGGAACGGCGCTCCAGAGCCAGACGACCGATCTGGGCGCCAAACTCTCCCTTGTCGAGACGGCTGTGAAAGAAGGTTTTGCCGAAGGTCATTCGCAACAGGAACTCCTCCAACAGGCTATCGAATCGCTGGGCGGCACGATGGAAGAGAAGCTCGCAGCTCTCGAAGAAGCAATGAAGAGCCGGACCTCCAGTCTTGAGACGAAGCTGGAGGCCATAGAAATGGCTGCCACCAACGGCCTTGCCGACGCCAAGGAGCAACGTGAGCTGATACGGAAGGCTGTCGAATCGCTGGAAGATACGGAAGCCGGGAAACTCGCGAATATAGAGCAGGCCATCTCGAGTCAGACGACGACGCTGTCGACGAAGCTGGCCGCCATCGAGGCGGCAGTCGCCAGCGGCGCCGGCGATAAGGAAGCGGCATGGGAAGCCATCAAGACGGCTATCGCGACCTCGGGCAACACAACGAAGGAGAAACTTGAGGCCCTGGAACAGGCGATCGGCGGCCAGACTACGGGTCTGACAACGAAACTGGAGGCGATCCGGCAATCCGTGACAAGCGGCGTCGCCGGCGTGGCCGACGCACTGTCCCTTCTCAAGACTGCGGTGGCGGCTATCCCCGGTGCCCTGACATCGCTCGAAACGAACCTTAGCGGCAAGATCGCCGAAGTGATTACGGCCATAGGCTCCGTCAATACGACGCTCACCACCGGCAAGGTTGCCCAAACCCTTTCGGAAATCCTCGATGCTATCTCGGACAACACCGATTACAGCGAAATCCTCGATGCCATCAAGACGGCTGTCGAGGGAATGTCAGGTATCGAAGTCAATCCTTCCCACGGCTCTCCGAAAGATCTTACTGTCTGGTGTTATCCCAATGCGACCTTTGACATCGATCTGTCAAAGGCCGTGGAGGTCAGCGATATCTTTTGTGCGCTCCATGCGTCGGAGGACGGTTCCTATACGGCCGATAACATCGAGACCGTTGAGTTCCTGCCTTTGGATGAATCCGTCGCACCGGTTCAGGTTACATTTGACAAGGACAGGCATTTCCTTCGTTTCCATCCCGATACGACCGGGAGCCCGGTTTGGCGCAGTTTCCAGGATTCCACCGCGGCCAAGCAGGAGGTTGTCACAGGCAGGCTGATCGTGACGGACCGTTGGAAAACCCAGGACACGCTTTATAACATGACTGACCAGCAGGGCGAAAAGTTATTCACGATGAGCTGGTTCAACGCTTCGGGTTTCTCCTGGCGCAAGAAAGTGTCCATCAGCATGATCAACGAAGACAACAAAGTGACCATCGTGTTGGATGAATTTTCCAGGATCCTCGGGTTCGACTATGATAAGTTGAAGAGTTCCTGGTATTTGATCAATTCAGCGTACGAAAAGTACGGGAATTATAAACTTATAACTGGCGAGTTCAAGCCGAAGGAAACTGCGCTGGAAGTGGAGTTTGCTGACGATTATCATGTAGGCGACATATTCGGTTTGATCGGGACAATTAGCGTCTGTGTCGAACCCGACGAGTGGTCTTTCGCTTTCAGCCCTGTTCAAATGAAGTTCCGCTTCGACTTGACGGTGGAAATTACCGGAAATTAAATAGAAATAGCCGTCTTTATGAAACGTTTTACGAATAGAATCATACATTGCGGCTGGCTGGTTTCTTTCCTGTTGCTGGTGCCGCTTGCGTCGGTAACGTTTACCGCGTGCGGCAACCCTGCTCCGGAACTCAACATTTCGATGGAGACCGATTTCAGCGGTGTGCTTGCGGCGCTAAACAACGCGAATACGTCGTTGAGCGACAAGCTTTCTTCGATTGAAAAGGCGATGTCCGACGGCCTGGCAGACAGTCAGGAAGCGCTCGAAATGGTCCGCAAGGCCGTGGAGTCGATGAACGGCACGATGGCCGAGAAACTGGCGACCATCGAAACGGCCATCCAGTCGCAGACCACGAGTCTGGAAACGAAGATCGCCCTGGTTGAGGCCGCCGTGAAGAACGGCTTCGCCGATGCGAAGACGCAGCAGGAACTGCTGAAGCAGGCCATTGAATCGCTGGGCGGCACGATGGCCGAGAAACTGGCGGCCATCGAGACGGCCGTCAAGGAACAGGCGACGAGCCTGGAGACGAAGCTCAGCCTGGTCGAAGCCGCCGTGACCAACGGCCTGGCCGACGTCAAGACGGCCCAGGAGCTGGTTAAGGAAGCGATCGAAGCCCTGGGCGGCACAATGGAGGAGAAACTTGCCGCCATCGAAACGGCTCTCCAAAGCCAGACGACCGACCTGGGCGCCAAATTCGCCCTGGTCGAGACGGCGGTGAAGGAAGGCTTTGCCGACCAGAAAGCCCAGGAAGACTTGCTGAAAGAAGCCATCGAGTCGCTGCAGGGTACTGTTGAAGAGAAACTCGCTGCCCTCGAAGAAGCGATGAAGAGCCAGACCTCCAGCCTGGAAACGAAACTGGATGCCATCGAGACGGCGGTGGAGAACGGCGTTGCCGACGCCAAGGAGCAGCGTGCGCTGATTCAAAAGGCGGTCGAATCGCTGGCAGGCACGGAGGCCGAGAAACTTGCGAAGATCGAGCAGGCCATTACGAGCCAGACGACCACGCTGTCGTCGAAGCTGGCCACCATCGAGGCGGCTGTCAAGAACGGTGCGAGCGACGAAGCCACGGCACTGGAAGCCATTAAGACGGCGATTGAGACGTCGGGCACCACCACGGCGGAGAAACTCACGGCCCTCGAACAGGCAATTGGCGGCCAGACGACCGACTTGACGACGAAGCTTGTGGCGATTCAGCAAGCCGTGACAGGTGGCGTCGCCGACGTCACCGACGCGCTGGCCCTGGTCAAGACGGCGGTGGAAGCCATCCCTGGCTCCCTGACATCGCTCGACACGGACCTGAGCGCCAAGATCGCCGAAGTGTTGACGGCCATCGGCGCCGTCAACACCACGCTCACCACCGGCGCTGTCGCCACGGCACTGTCGAACATCCTCGATGCCATCACGGGCCAAACTGACTATAGTGACATCCTCACAACCATCCTGGAAGTCCTCGAAGTCTTGGTCCCCAAGGAAATCAACGGCCACGCCTATGTGGAGATGGGCGATGGCCTCAAATGGGCCACCTGCAACATCGGCGCGGAGAATCCGTGGGACTACGGCGACTACTACGCTTGGGGCGAGACGGCCACGAAGGAAAGTTATGCTTGGACCAACTACATCTTTGCCAAAGACCCTTCTGATTATAGTAATGGGGTGAAGAAGTATTCCGAAGAAGACTCGTATAAGACGTTGTTTCCTGAAGACGATGCTGCGACGAGCCTTTGGAAGGATCCCTGGCGTATGCCGACGGTCGAAGAATGGGCGGTGCTACGCGACGCGACGCTCTACACCTGGAAGTGGGAAACCAATTACAACGGTTCCGGCAAGAATGGCATGCTTGTGACCCGCAAGGAAGGAACCGGCCCTTGCGCCGGAAACAGCATATTCCTTCCCGCCGCTGGGCGCTGGTTCCAGTCCCTATGGCTCTATGGGGGTTCCCAGGGGTTTTATTGGTCCTCTTCTCTTGATACAGCTTTGTTCGCCATGGGCGTGGAGGTATTAGATTCAGGTTTCAGGTGGTTAACCGCCGACCGTTATGCCGGGCTCAATGTCCGTCCCGTCACAGAATAATTAAAAACCGGGAGTCCTTTTGACTCCCGGTTTTCATATCCTTTTCTTTCGGGGCAGCGCCCCGTTAAAAAAGTCGCCATCAGGCGACCGCCGGAGGCCGGTGCTTTGCTACAACTGCTTATTAACGCAAAACTCCCGGCATTAGCAAAGCACTAAGGCCGGGAGGCGCGGGGTTCGGGGCAGCGCCCCGTTAAATAAGTCGCCATCAGGCGACCGCCGGAGGCCGGTGCTTTGCTACAGCTGCTCATTAACGCACAACTCCCGGCATTAGCAAAGCACTAAGGCCGGGAGGCGCGGGGTTCGGGGCAGCGCCCCGTTAAAACTTATGAATCGCCAGGCCGCTGCGGAGCTTCGGCTCGAACCAGGTGGTCTTGGGCGGCATGATATTGCCGGTATCGGCAATATCGATCAGCTGCTTCATCGACACCGGGTAAAGCGCGAAGGCCACTTTCATCTCGCCGCTGTCCACTCTCCGTTTCAGCTCGCCCAGACCGCGGATGCCGCCGACGAAGTCGATGCGGTTGGAAGTGCGCAGGTCGCCGAGGTTGAGGATCTTGTCGAAAACGAGGTTCGAGAGGATCGTCACGTCGAGCACTCCGATAGGGTCGTTGTCGTTATACGTGCCGGGTTTCGCAGTGAGCGAATACCACACGCCTTCGAAGTACATCGAGAAGTTGTGCAGGCCGGCGGGCTTGTAGGCCTCGCTGCAGTTGCAGTGGCACGGGAACTCGCATTCGCACTTGCCGCCGTCCTTCGTGCAGTCGCATTTGCACTCCACGATGAAATCTTTCTGCAGGGCTTCGAAGAACTGCTTGCCCGTCAGGCCGTTCAGGTCCTTGACCACGCGATTGTAGTCGATGATCTTCAGCTGGTTGTCGGGGAAGCACACGGCCATGAAGTAGTTGTACTCCTCGTTGCCGGTGTGGTTCGGGTTCTTCGCGCGGCGCTCGGCACCCACGCGGGCGGCCGCTGCGGTGCGGTGATGGCCGTCAGCCACGTAGAAGGCCGGAATCGAAGCGAAGATCTCGGTGATACGGTCGATATCCTTCTGGTCGTCGATTACCCAGAGTTTGTGGCCGAAGCCGTCTTCATCGGCGATGAAATCGTATTCGGGCACGCGGGCGATGTAGCGGAACATGATGGCGTCGATCTCGGCGTTGTCGGGGTAAGCGAAGAAGACCGGCTCGATGTTCGCGCTCTGGATCTGGACGTGGACCATGCGGTCGTCTTCCTTCTCCTTGCGGGTAAGCTCGTGCTTCTTGATGGCGCCCGTGGCGTAGTCATCGGTGTTGGCGCAGAGGATGATTCCGTACTGGGTGCGGCCCTCCATCGTCTGGGCGTACACGTAGTAGTACTCTTTGTCGTCCTGCTTCAACCAGCCGCGCTCCTGCCATTTCTTGAAGTTTTCGACGGCCTTGTCGTATGTACGCTGCTCGTGCTCGCCGGCGATCGGGTCGAAATCGATCTCGGGCTTGGTGATGTGGAGCAGGGATTTCTCGCCGGCCTCGGCCTTGGCCTCGACGGAGTTCATCACGTCGTAGGGGCGGGCGGAGACTTCCTTGGCTATGGCCTTCGGCGGCCTGATGGCTGCGAACGGTTTAACCTTTACCATAATCTCTTTTTATTTGTTGAGTTGGAAGGTACGGTCGCCGGTGGCGAAGAACTTGCAGATCTGGTTGGCGGCGGCCAGGCCGGCGTTGATGTTGGCTTCGGCGGTCTCGGCACCCATCTTCTTGGGCGTTCCGAAATAGCGCTTGCCAAACTTCTCGGCGAACTCGGCGGCGCGCTCGGGAGCGACGTCGGCGACGTAGCGGAGGTCTTCACGCTCGCTCATCAGGTCGAAGAGTTCAGCCTCGTTGATGACTTCCTTGCGGGCGGTGTTGATCAGGCAGCCACCCTTGGGCATGCGTCCCACGAGGTTGCGGCCGATGGAACCCTTGGTCTCCGGAGTGGCGGGGATGTGCAGCGACACGAAGTCGGAGTTCTCATAGAGAGCTTCCAGGGACGGGGCGACCTTGGCGCCGGTAGCTTCGATCTTCTCGTTGGGGAGATAGGGGTCGAAAGCGATGACGTTCATGCCGAATCCCATGGCGAGCTTGCCAACGAGGCGGCCGACGTTGCCGTAGGCCTGGATGCCGAGGGTCTTGCCCTTCAGCTCACTGCCGGTACCGGGGGTGAACTGGTTGCGGTTCATGAAGATCATCAGGCCGAGTGCGAGTTCGGCCACGGCATTGGAGTTCTGGCCCGGGGTGTTCATCGCGACCACATTGTGGGCGGTGCAGGCGGCCAGGTCAAGGTTGTCGAAGCCTGCGCCGGCGCGCACGACGATCTTCAGGTTTTTGGCGGCCTCCACGACAGCGGCGGTCACCTTGTCGGAGCGGACGATCAGGGCGTCGGCATCGGCGACGGCGGCGATCAGCTCGGCTTCACCGGGATATTTTTCGAGCAGGGCGAGGGTGTGTCCGTTTTCTTCAGCGATCTTGCGGATGCCGTCTACGGCAGCCTTTGCGAAGGGTTTCTGCGTTGCGACTAGAATCTTCATGACGGCTTATTTGTGAAGTTTCTCGAAATCCTGCATGCAGGCGATGAGGGCCTCGACGGCCTCTTTCGGGCATGCGTTGTAGATGGAGGCGCGGAAACCGCCGACGCTGCGGTGGCCCTTGATGCCGACCATGCCGCGTTCCTTGGCGAATGCCATGAACTCGTCCTGGAGGTTCTCATAACCCGGAGCCATTACGAAGCAGACGTTCATGATGGAACGGTCTTCCTTGGCGGCGGTGCCGACGAAGAGAGGGTTGCGGTCGATCTCGTCGTAGAGCAGCTGGGCTTTCTCGACGTTCATCTTGTGCATAACTTCCAGTCCGCCCAGGCCTTTGAGCCACTTGAGGGTCTCGGTCATCACGAAGATCGGGAACACAGGCGGGGTGTTGAACATGGAACCGCCGTCGATGTGGGTCTGGTAGTTGAGCATCGTCGGGAGGTAGCGGGTCACCTTGCCCAGGATGTCCTTGCGGATGATGGCGAAGATAACGCCGGCAGGACCTACGTTCTTCTGTGCGCCGCCGTAGATGAGGGCGTACTTGCTGACGTCGACGGGACGGCTCATGATGTCGGAGGACATATCGGCCACGAGGTTCACGGGGCAGTCCATGTCATATTTGATCTCGGTGCCGTAGATCGTGTTGTTGGTGGTGATGTGGAAGTAGTCGAGGTCGGTCGGGATCTCGTAGCCCTTCGGGATGTAGCTGTAGGTCTTGTCGGCGGAAGATGCGATGCAGATCGCGTTGCCGATGCCTTTGGCTTCCTTGAGCGCCTTCTTGGCCCAGACACCCGTCTCCAGGTAGCCGGCCTTGTTCTCGAGGAGGTTCATCGCCACATAGAGGAACTGGAGCGAAGCGCCGCCTCCGAGGAAGATCACTTCATAGTTGTCGGGGATGTTGAGGAGTTCCTTCCAGAGTGCGCGGCACTCGTTCATGGTCTCCTCCCATTCCTTCGAACGGTGGGACACGGATATGACCGGCATGCCGGTACCTTTGAAGTCTTGCAATGCTGCGATCGCTGCATCAATTGCCTGCTGGGGCAACACGCAGGGACCTGCGTTGAAATTGTAAGCTTTTTTCATAAAATATTACAGTGTTTATAAGGTGATTATTGTTGATTTCCGTAATCCGCAAATTTAATCAAATTATTTGAGATTAATCTGGCAAAAGGACAATTGTTTGCGAAAGTCTTCGATCTGGCTCAGACGCACCCGGACTTCCATCGTGCAGTCGAGGTCGAAGTCCTGCCGGATGGGGGCGATCCCCATGTCTTTTAGCGTTTTCATCACGTCGTTCATCTGCAGGTAGCCGAACTGGATTGTGAAGTGCCGCCCCGCCACTTTTTCGATGACCTCCGCGTGGTCCAGCGCGTCTTGCGTGGCGGTCTTATAGGCCCGGATGAGACCCGGCACGCCCAGCTTCACGCCGCCGAAATAGCGCACTACTACCACGAGCACATCGCTCAGTTCCCGGCTCAGCAACTGTCCGTGGATGGGGCGGCCCGCCGTGGACGATGGCTCGCCGTCATCGCTCAGGCGATACGGTTCGCCCGTGAGGCCGAGACGCCAGGCAAAACAGTGATGGCGGGCGTCGAAATACTCCTTACGGACGGCGGTGATGCGGGCTTTGGCCTCTTCTTCGGTCTCTACCGGCCACGCAAAGGCCAGAAACTTGCTCCCAAGTTCCTTGTAAATGCCCTCAGAAGGCCCTGCAATCGAAAAATAGGTGTCGGAAATTGAATTCATCGGGTAAAAGTACGCAAAAAAATGTTAAATTTGTGTTATGGTATATCAATTCAGAGCAACTATACCCGAGAGCAAGATTTTCTACAGGGTGTATGAAATCAAGGGTGAAATGACGCTGTTCAAGTTCAACAGCTTCATCATAGACGATCTGGGCTTCTCCCCGGACCAGATGGTCCTCTTCGAGGGCTATGACGAAAAAGGTGCACTGGACGGAGAATACGGCCTCTTCGACCTGGGCGACGGTGCCATGGATACCGTCACCTTCGACGACGTGGTCGGGAAGGGGGAGACTGAGTTGCACTATCTATTCGACATGCGCAACGGTCGATATATCAAACTGGTTTTCGAGGGCGAAGTCCCCTTCTCGCCGCTCAGGGTCTACCCGGCGCTGATGGAGGAGAAGGGACAGAATCCCGACCAGTTCAGGGCACGCTTCGAAGAGGAACCCACCGTGCCCAAGCTTCACCCCTTCAGGCAGGGAAGCGTCCCTGACGACGATATCGATCCCGACGACGATGATCTTGATGACGATGACGATGACGACGAAAAGATCTTCGACGAGGATGAACGGTACGATGATGACGGGGATGAGGCGTGACGCCTGAATGTCAAAGCTGCAGATAATACTGGGACCGACTGCCGTCGGCAAGACGGACTATGCCATAGAGGCGGCCTTGAAGGCCGGCTCTCCGGTCGTATCGTGCGATTCCCGCCAGATGTTCCGCGAGATGCGCATCGGTACCGCACGGCCCGACGAAGCCCAGCTCGCTGCGGTGCCCCATTATTTCATAGCAGACCGCAGTGTCAGCGACGGCTGTACGGCCGGCCAGTTCGAGGTCGAAGCGCTGCGGCTTCTGGAACGGCTTTTCAAGGATCACGAAACGGTGGTGATGGCTGGAGGATCGGGCCTTTATATAGATGCCCTGTGCAACGGGCTGGACGACTTTCCCGATGCCGATCCCGGACTGCGTGCGGAACTCTCCCGCCGTCTCAGGGAGGAAGGAGTCGCCGCCCTTCGCGCCGAACTCCGCATCCTCGACCCCGAAACCTATGCCGTCATTGACCCCGCCAACGGCCAGCGTATCGTCAGGGCGCTCGAGGTGACCATCGCGACCGGCAGGAAGTTTTCCTCCTACAAGACACACGCACCCAAGCCGCGCCCCTTCGCAATAGAAAAAATCGGCCTGACGCGCCCGCGTGCGGAATTGTATGCCCGCATCGATGCGAGGGTCGACAGGATGATGGAGGAAGGCTTGCTCGAAGAGGTGCGGGGACTACTGCCCTACAGGGACCTGCCGGCGCTCAATACGGTAGGATACAGGGAGTTGTTCGGCTATTTGGACAAGATGTACGACCTGCTGGAGGCCGTGCGTCTCATCAAGCGCAATACCAGGCATTATGCCAAGAAACAACTGACATGGTGGGCGCGTGATCCCTCGATCCGGTGGATAGGGCTGCATGCGGATGCCGGATCCTGATTATTGGCACGATTTTTCCTTTTCACGATGTTAGCTTTCAACAGCTACGAAACACCCATACTATCATGAAAAGATTTACAGAAGTGGTACTGATGCTTTGCATCGCATTGATGTGTACTACCTCGTTAGAGGCACAAGGCCAGAATCGCCGTTCGGGCGGTGGGTCTTCCCATTCGCCACGGACGGAGCACCGCGCCCCGTCGGGGCACAGCGGGCCGGGTACGAAGATGTCGGCACCCCGAAGTAACAGCCGCAGCCCCCAGGTCAGCCGCAGTCATGGTGCTTCCCAAATCAACCGCAGCGCACAAGTGAGCCGCAGCCGTGCCCCTCAGGTCAGCCGCAGCCAAAGCGCTCCCCGGGTCAATCGCAGCCAAAGCGCTCCCCAGGTCAATCGCAATCACAGCGGCAGCGTCGCACGGAGCAACAGGCCCGCCGTCCGTTCGAACGGTATGCCGAGCCAGAGGCCGAACGTCAATCGCGCACCCCGCAACAACGGTCCCCGTCCCGGCTCGGGCCGCGTCGACATCGGCCGCAGTCCGCGTCCTTCCCATCGCGGACCCGCCTTCTCCCGTCCGTATCTCGAGCCCCGTTACAGGCCCATGCCGTCCTATCACCGTGGCTACCATTATTTCGGCCACAGGATCCATACCCTTCCCATCGGCTATTCGCTGATCCGGGTCGGCTACAGGGACTACTATTATTACGACGGGATCTATTACAGGCCGTATCTTGGCGGAGGCTACTATATCTGCCGTCCGCCGCTTGGAACCCGCATCGCCGAGGCCATGTTCGACATGGCGATGACCGCCATCGCGATCAACACCATCCGCAACGAAATCGAGCGCGCACAGGCTGCTGCGGAGCTCTCCAGATTCTATGCGGCCCGGAACGCCGACTACGTGGTCCGTACGAGCGACGACTACTACAACGTTAACTTGGCCAGCCAGGCCGGGCAGAACTACTACTACCAGGACGGCGTGTTCTACACCCTTAGGAATGGCGAATACTGCGTGATCGAGGCCCCGATCGGCGCCCTGATCGACGAGATTCCCGAAGACTACGACGAAGTCGAGCTCGGCGGCAAGACTTACTACCAGGTGGAGGATACTCTCTTCAAACCTACCATCATCGACGGCAAGCTCCGCTTCGAAGTGGCCTGCAATCTGTAGGGGACTGCCTGCCCGTATGCAAACAATGAGGCCGACCCTTCGGGGCCGGCCTCTTTCTTCCATTTAATGCATGGGAGATTACTTCTTCTCCTCGACCGGTTCTACGTAAGGTTTGACGGAGAGGAGTTCCACCTTGAAGGTGAGCGCTTCGTTGGGACGGATGTCGGAACTTGCACCCCTTTCTCCGTAAGCGAGTTCACCAGGGATATAGAGCATGATCTCGCCGCCTTCACCGATGAGCTGCATGCCTTCGGTCCAGCCGGGGATGACTCCGTTCAGGGGGAAGGTTACGCTCTGGCCGCGCTCGTAGGAAGAGTCGAAGACTTTTCCGTCGAGGTTGGTGCCTTCATAGTTGACTTCCACGGTATCCTGGGCGCTGGGCTTGGGGCCGTCGCCCTCGCGGATGATCTTGTACTGGAGACCGGATTCAGTGATCATGACGCCGTCTTTCTTCGCGTTGTCGGCGAGGAAAGATTCGCTGCGCTTGAGGATGTCTTCGCCGACGATCTTGTTGCGCTTCTCCATGTAACCGTTGATGACGTTCTGGAATTCCATGAAGTCAATTTCGAGGCCGCTGTTGGCCGCCCTCATGCCTTCGATGATCTTGTTTCCGCTGAGCGGTCCGAAATCGTCACCTTTGAAATTCATACCGACATAGTAACCGATCATGTAGCTGACCGAGTCGACATCGCTCTTGGTGATGCCGGGAACCTGTTTGCCGTCGGAAGTCTTTTTGTCGCAGGAGCTCAGTGCGAGAACTCCGAGCATGCAGATAACTGCAAGTGTGAGAATCTTTTTCATATTTGAATGTGTTGATATTGTCCGTTCGTCCATTATGCGGCGCAAAGATAACAAATCTTGGAAAAATTAATCCCAAACTGTGGATAATACGTTTTTTTTTCTTAACTTAGTGGTATGAACATCACTTCGGAAGACCTTCACGGCAAGCTCAAGGATTTTTTCGGCTGGGACGCCTTCAAAGGTAACCAGGAAGAAATCATCCAACACCTGATTGACGGAAACGACGCCTTCGTGCTGATGCCTACCGGCGGCGGCAAATCGTTGTGCTATCAGTTGCCGGCGCTATGCCTGCCGGGCACCGCGATCGTCATCTCCCCGCTCATAGCCCTGATGAAGAACCAGGTCGACGCCATCCGCGGCTTCATCCAGAACCGCGAGGGGATAGCCCACTTCCTGAATTCCTCCCTCAACAAGGCCCAGATCGCCGAAGTGAAGGCCGACCTGCTCTCCGGCATCACCAAACTGCTCTACGTGGCTCCCGAGTCGCTGACCAAGGAGGAGAACATCCAGTTCCTGAAACAGCTTCCCATCTCGCTCTACGCAATAGACGAGGCCCACTGCATCTCGGAGTGGGGGCATGACTTCCGGCCCGAGTACCGCCGCATCCGGGAGATCATCGGCGAGATAAGGATGGCCCCCATCATCGCCCTTACCGCCACTGCGACCCCCAAGGTCCAGTCGGACATCCAGAAGAACCTCGGGATGCAGAACGCACGCGTCTTCAAATCTTCTTTCAACCGGGAGAACCTCTACTACGAGATCCGTGACAAGTCGAATCCGAAACGTGACATCATCAGGTTCATCAAGGACAATCCCGGCAAGAGCGGCATCATCTACTGCCTCAGCCGCAAGAAGGTGGAGGAGATAGCCCAGCTCCTGGTCGTCAACGGCATCAAGGCGCTCCCGTACCACGCCGGAATGGATGCCGTATCGCGCGCCCGCAACCAGGACGCCTTCCTGATGGAGGAGGTCGACGTCATCGTCGCAACCATCGCCTTCGGCATGGGAATCGACAAGCCGGACGTACGTTTCGTGATCCACTACGACATTCCCAAGAGTCTCGAGGGATATTATCAGGAGACGGGCCGGGCGGGACGTGACGGCCGCGAAGGACAGTGCATAGCCTTCTACAGCTACAAGGACATCCAGAGGCTGGAGAAATTCATGCAGGGCAAGCCCGTGTCCGAGCAGGAGATAGGGAAGCAGCTGCTGATGGAGACGGTCTCTTACGCCGAATCCAACCAGTGCCGCCGGAAGATACTGCTCAACTATTTCGGGGAAGACTACACCCAGGAGAACTGCGGCATGTGCGACAACTGCCTCTATCCCAAGAAGCAGTTCGACGGCCATGAGGAGATGTGCACCGTCATCGAGCTGATCCTCTCGCTCAAGGAGTCCTTCAAGGCCGACCATCTGGCGAACATTCTGTCCGGAGTGGGCAATTCCATCATTAAGTCCTATAATCACCACCATCACGAACTGTTCGGAATCGGAAAGGACAAGGGCGTGCGCTTCTGGAGTGCGGTAATCCGTCAGGGACTGGTGCTGCACCTGCTCGACAAGGACATCGAGCGCTACGGCCTGATTTCCGTGACCCCTGCCGGCAAGGCGTTCTATGAGAACCCGGTGCAGCTCATGCTCACCGAGGACCGTGAATTCGTGGACGGCGAGGACGATGATGACGACGAGATGCCCGTCGGAGCCGGCAAGCACAGCCAGAACTCCGGTGGCGGCGGAGACCAGCAGCTGCTGGCGATGCTCAAGGATGTAAGGAAGGATCTTTCCAAGAAACAGAATCTCCCGGCCTGGGTCATTTTCTCCGACCCGAGCCTTGAGGACATGTCCATCCAGTATCCTGTCACCGTCGACGAGCTCAAGAGCTGCCAGGGCGTCGGCGAAGGGAAGGCGCGCAAATTCGGAAAGCCTTTCCTCGACCTCATCGCCCGCTACGTAGAGGAGAACGACATCATCCGGCCCGACGACTTCGTAGTCAAGTCAGTGGTCAACCGCTCCGCGAACAAGGTCTATATCATCCAGAGCATAGACCGGAAGCTCCCCTTCGAGGACATCGCCCGTACGAAGGACATGGACTTCGACGAGTTGCTGGACGAGATCGAATCGATAGTCGGCGCGGGGACCAAACTCAACATCGACTACTACATCCGCCAGACGATCGACGACGACAAGGTCGACGACATCTACTACTATTTCCGTGACGAGGCTGACACGGATTCAGTCACCGACGCGATGAAGGAACTCGGAGGCGACTACACGGAGGAGGAGGTCCGTCTGGTGAGGATCAAATTCCTGTCCGAGGTAGGCAATTAAACGAAAAGCCCGGCTTGGCCGGGCTTTTTTTTCGGATTTCGGTAACGCTTATCCGCAGTAGTAATATTTCTTGACCAGCGCGGCCATCTTCTTGGGATCGGATGCGGCGTCGTGACGTATGTTCTGGTCTTTGAAGGCCTTGAGCGTGGCAATGGTGCCGTCGATGAGGCTGGGGGAGAAGATGCCGTCCTTCTCGTAGAGGGCGCGGTTCTTCTCCAGGCAGAGGGCCGACTCGTGGCAGGATGCGGGGAGCTGTTCCAGCGAATTGAGAAGCGCCTCGTTCTTCTTGTCGTGGATGTTTACGTCCACATAGGTCTTGCGGGCCACTTCCAGTGCGTCGGGCATTTCGAATCCGGTACGTGCCGCGGTCACCAGGCCTGCGAGCATGTTGTAGATGTCTGCGCTGCCGTCTCCGGAGCGCATTTCGACCGTCTGCTTGTCGGGCACTACGAAGTCTGCGGGATCCTCGAGCGGGTTGGCGATGGCGCACATGCTCCTGTCAACGCTCCAGCCGAGGGGGACGCGTACGAGAACCGAGCGGTTGCGGTCACCCCAGCATACGCTGGTGGGAGCCTCCTGATGGGGTACGAGCCGGAAATAGGAGGTGGGGTTGGTGTTGCCGAACGCGGTGAGCGACGAGGCGAACTTCATGTAACCGGCTATGGCGCGGCGTGCGTCGTCGGAGAGCGAGCCGTCCTTGATCATCACTGAACGGTCGCCCTTCATCATCCTGGTGTGGAAATGGAGGCCGCTGCCGGCCTTGCCGGTAGTGATCTTGGGAGCGAAGGTGATGTCGAGTCCATATTCGTAGGCCAGCGAGCGGAGGATCCACTTGGCCATCAGCAGCTGGTCGGCAGCCGATTCGACAGGGTTGACCAGGAATTCGATCTCGTTCTGCTCGTAGATCTTGCCGTCGAGTGTGAAGTTGCCCACTTCGCAGTGGCCGTATTTGATCTGGCCGCCGACTTCTGCTATGCAGCGGATGGCGTCGGCGCGGAAACTCTCGAATTTTGCGAAAGGAGTCGATTCGTGGTAGCCGTGCTGGTCTTCCGCAGGGAACATGCCGTCGTCGGTATCCACGAGATAGAACTCGAGTTCACCCATGGCCTCGAAAGTGTAGCCGGTGGTCTCCTGGAAGGCCTTGTGGGCCTTGCGGAGAGTGAATTCGGGAGCGCTTTCAAGCGGAAGGCCGTCTTTGGTGAAGTAGCTGCAGAGGAAACCGACAGTCGGAATCTCCTGGAAAGGATCGACGTAGGCGGTGCTGAAACGTGGGATTACGTAGAGGTCGCTGCTGTCGGCGGCGATGTAGGGGAAGAGGCTGGAACCGTCGACCCTCTCGCCGTAGGAGAGGATGGTCTCCAGGTACTGGCGGTTGGTAACCGGGAAGTTGAGGGTTTTCAGGCGTCCGTCGGCCGCGACATACCGGAAGTTGACGATGCGTACACCGTTTTCGACGATATAGCCGACGAGGTCTTTTTTCGTGAAGTCTTTCGGCTCCTTGCCGAGGGCTTCAACCAGTGGATTGATGTTATAGTCGCAAAATGTGCTCATGGGTATGAAATATGTATGTATTCTGCAAAGTTAATTCAAAAAAACTGATTTTTCGTATATTTGCGCACCGTCGACTATATGGAAACCTTCAAGCGCGTCCTATCTTTCGCCCGGCCGCTCGGCCGCTACTGGCCCGGCTATCTGCTGCTCTCGGTCCTGTCGGTCATCTTCGGCGTGATCAACTACGGCCTTCTCGGACCGCTGCTGACAGTCCTGTTCGACGACAGTGCGGCGGCAGCGCCGCTCGCCCGGCCCGGATTCGCCTTTTCGGTCGACTGGGTGACATCATGGTTCAGCTGGTTCCTCTCCTCGATAATCCGTTCGGACGGCCTCATCAGGGGACTGCTGTTCGTATGCGGGGCGATCGTGGCGGCCAGCCTGGTTTCCAACGTGTGCAGATATCTTTCGCAGAGGATAATAGTCAGCCTTGAGACGCGTCTGATGAAAAACATCCGCAAGGCTCTCTTTTCCAAAATAGCCTCTCTGCCTGTCGGCTGGTTCAACCAGAAACGGAAGGGAGACGTGCTCTCCAGCATTTCCAACGATGTCGCCGAGGTGCAGAACACGATAGCCGGCAGTTTCCATGTATTCCTGCGCGAGCCGCTGCTGGTGGCGGGTTTCCTGGCCATGCTCATCTACATGTCCCCCAAGCTTACCATAGTATCGCTGGTTGCCCTTCCGGTTTCGGCATTTTTTGTCACGCGCATCACCCGCAGGCTCCGCGCGGGTTCGGTGGAGACGCAGCGGCTCATGGGGCGCATCCTTTCCCATTTCGAAGAGGCGATTTCTGGCTCCCGTATCATAAAGGCGTTCAGGGCCCGCCGTTACGTGGAGGACCGCTTCGAAAACGACAACGAAAAGCACCGCCGCATCATGAGGCAGGTGAGGAACAGGCAGGAACTGGCTTCGCCGCTTTCCGAATTCCTGGGAATCGGCATAGCGTCATGCGTGCTCTTCTACGGCGGGTGGCTCAATTATCACGGCGACCTCGGAATGAGCTGGCCCCAGTTCATAGTCTATATTATGTTCTACTGGAAGGTGCTGGAACCCGCCAAAACCATGGCCAAGTCGTATGCCGGGGTCCAGAAGGGACTCGTCTCGGCCGACCGCATCTTCGCCATCCTGGACGCTCCTGCCGGAATCCCGGACGGGGAACTGCCCATTACAGGGTTCAGCGACGCGCTGACTTTCGACCATGTGACCTTTTCCTACGGTGACGCTCCGGTGCTGACGGATATATGCATGACTATTCCAAAGGGGAAGACCGTTGCAGTGGTGGGACCCTCTGGGGCGGGCAAGTCGACCATGGCGGACCTGATCCCCAGATTCTATGACGTTGCCGGCGGAGCGATCCGGATCGACGGCCGCGACATCCGTACTCTCCGCATGGAGGAACTGGTCTCCCTCATGGGCATAGTGACACAGGAATCCATCCTGTTCAACGATACAGTTTTCAACAATATCGCATTCGGCCAGACCGGCGTCACCCGGGAGGCGGTGGTGGCGGCCGCCCGTGTAGCCAATGCCGACGAGTTCATTTCCGCCCTCCCCGAAGGCTACGACACCAATATCGGGGACCGCGGCACCCGCCTTTCAGGGGGGCAGCGGCAGCGCATCGCGATTGCCCGGGCCGTTCTCAAGAACCCTCCGCTGCTGATACTGGACGAGGCGACCTCAGCCCTCGACACCGAGAGCGAACGCCTTGTGCAGGAGGCCCTGACGCGCCTTATGGCCGGCCGCACTTCACTGGTCATCGCGCACCGGCTTTCGACCGTTCGGCATGCGGACGAGATATATGTAATCAAGGACGGAAGTATAGTAGAACACGGACGTCACGAAGATTTGGTTGCAAATGACGGGCTTTATTCTCATCTTTGCAGTTTGCAGGCATTTTCATAATCAAGGCTATGGCAAAGAAACCATCCAGAAAAAGGTCCCTCAATGTGCTTTTTGAAGAAAGCTTCAAGAAGAACTGGGACCGCCCCGCTCTGAGCAATTACAATCAGAAGACACTTTATTATAAGGATGTCGCCCGGAAGATCGCCGAACTCCATCTGTTTTTCGAGAACTGCGGTCTGAAGAAAGGTGACAAGATAGCCGTCTGTTCCCGCAACCAGGTCAACTGGGCGGTGGCATATCTGGCCGGCATGACCTACGGCGCGGTCGTGGTACCGATCCTCCACGAATTCCAGCCCGCCAATCTCCGTCATCTGGTCTCCCATTCCGAGGCCAGGGTATTCTTTGTGGGCGACAACATCTGGAGCAACATGTCCGAAATGGACCTGCCCGGCATGGAGGTGGTGGTTACACTGACCGATTTCAAAGTGGTGCGTTCCATCAATCCCTCTGCCGCGTCCTTCCTTGAGGAAATAGATTCCCATATGGAGAAACGCTACCCCGCCGGATTCAGGAAAGATGACATCAGGTATCACGTCGATGCGCCAGAGGAACTGGCCCTCATAAGCTATACTTCCGGTACTTCGGGATTCTCCAAGGGTGTGATGATACCCTACAGGGCGCTGCTCTCCAACGTGCAGTTCGCCTGCGAGGCCGAACCACACATGGACTGCAATTCGAGGATGGTCTCGATGCTCCCCACCGCCCACATGTACGGTATGGTCTTCGAGTTCCTCTTCGAGATGACGATAGGCGCCCACGTGTTCTTCCTGACCCGGCTTCCAAGCCCCAAGATCATTCTGGAGGCGATGGGGGCGGTCAAGCCCGATACGATCATCTCCGTGCCGCTGGTCATCGAGAAGATCTACAAGAACATGCTGCTTCCCTTCATCAGCAAGAAGCGCATCAAGATGATGCTCAACCTGCCGGTCCTCGACAAGATGGTCAAGAACAAGATCCGGGACAGCCTGATCCAGGCGTTCGGCGGCAAGTTCGGCGAGGTCATCATAGGCGGCGCTCCGTTCAACAGGGAGGCGGAGGCCTTCTTCAAGCGCATCAACTTCCCCTTCACCATAGGCTACGGCATGACCGAGTGCGCCCCGATCATCACTTATGTCCACTGGGACAAGACCAAGCTCTATTCCTGCGGCAAGGCTGCGCCACGCATGAAGATCAAGATCGACTCCGACGATCCCAAGAAGATTCCGGGAGAAGTGCTGGTCAAGGGCGACAACGTGTTCCTGGGATACTACAAGAACGAAATCGCCACGCGTGACGCTTTCGCGGACGGATGGTTCCGTACCGGCGACATGGGCATTATCGACGGGGACGGATACCTTTATCTGAAAGGCAGGTGCAAGAGTATGATCCTGGGCCCTTCGGGCCAGAACATCTATCCCGAAGAGATAGAGAGCATACTGAACAACATGCCGTATGTGGTGGAGTCGCTCGTGATCGAGGACGATTACAAGCTGGTCGGACTCATCTATCCCGACTTCGAGCAGGCGCAGGAAGACGGACTCGACAGGGACCAGCTGCTCGCCAGGCTCAAGGAGGGTGTCCAGCTCGCCAACCTGGAGCTGGACCAGTATTGCAAGATTTCAGGTGTGGAGATTGTGGACCAGGAGTTCGAGAAGACTCCCAAGCGGAGCATCAAGCGCTATCTGTACCAAAGAGAAGTTAACGTTCAATAAGATGACGGAAAAGGAAAAGAGATTCGACAGGAGCTATCTGGAGATGGCGGCGGTATGGGCAAGGAACTCGTACTGCTCCCGCCGCAAGGTCGGGGCCATCCTGGTCAAGGACAGGATGATCATCTCCGACGGATACAACGGCACGCCCGCCGGTTTCGAGAACGTATGCGAGGATGAGAACGGGGTGACGAAGCCCTATGTGCTTCACGCCGAGGCAAATGCCATTACAAAAGTAGCCAAGAGCAACAACAGCAGCGAGGGTGCCACCCTTTATGTGACCGCCTCCCCCTGCATGGAGTGCGCCAAGTTGATAATCCAGGCCGGTATCTCCCGGGTCGTCTACAGTGAGGAATACCGCATCACCGACGGCCTCGACCTGCTCAGGAGGGCCGGCGTCATAGTCGAAAAGTTCGAATAGGGATGGAAGAGCGTACCCGCAACCGCTTGCTCACCATAGGATGGTGGGTGATTCTGATACTGCTGCTTGTCCTGCTGGTCAGGGTATGGCAGCGGGACAAGCGCAACGAGGTGAAGATACCCGATACGGACTGGGCCAAGCTGATGCTGGTGCTCCACAGCGTGGACCGCGATTATGTGGATCCCGTAGACCAGCGAGAGGTGACCGAGCGTATCCTGCCCGGAATCCTTGCCGAACTTGACCCCCATTCTATCTACCTGCCACCGGTGGAATTGGAACAGTCCGAGGAGGACCTCCAGGGAGGATTCGACGGTATCGGCATCCAGTTCAATGTGCCGAATGATACCGCGGTCGTGACCCATGTCATCGCCGGCGGCCCCTCCGAAAGGGCCGGCCTGCAGCCCGGAGACAGGATAGTGAAGGTGGGGGACCGCGTGATAGCCGGCACCCAGACCCCCCAGGACTCGATGGTCAGGCTCATGAAGGGCCGTCGCGGTTCCAAGGTGGATATATATGTGAAGCGCGAAGGGGTGAGCGAACCCATCCTGTTCAATATAACGCGCGACGTGATCCCGGTCAACAGCGTCGACGTGGCATTCATGCTCGATGACACCACGGGTTACATCAAGCTCTCCAAGTTCGCCAGGAGTACCTATCTCGAATTCCTCAAGGCCGCCATGGGCTTGAAGGAGAAGGGAATGAAGCGGCTGGTATTCGACCTGCGCGACAACAGCGGAGGTTATCTCGACCAGGCGCTGCTGCTATCCAACGAATTCCTGGAGAAGGGTGACCTCATTGTATATATGGAAGGGCGCAACCGTCCCCGCAACGACGTCTTCGCCGACGGCAAAGGCGGCTTGCGCGATGTCGAACTGGCGGTCCTGATAAACGAGGCTTCGGCATCCTCCAGCGAGATATTCGCCGGGGCGATGCAGGACAACGACAGGGCGGAACTCTACGGCCTGCGTTCCTTCGGCAAGGGTCTGGTCCAGGAGCCGCTCTTCTTCAGCGACGGATCGGGCATACGCCTTACCGTGGCGCGCTACCACACCCCTTCGGGAAGGTGCATCCAGAAGCCGTACGGCGACGATTACGGATATGATCTCTACGAGCGTTATCTGAGCGGCGAGATGATGAGCGCCGACAGCATAAAGGTGAACGACTCCCTGAAGTTCGAGACCAGGGGAGGCCGTACCGTCTATGGGGGCGGAGGCATCATCCCCGACGTCTTCGTTCCGCTCGACACTACCAGGTACACCGATTTTTTGGGCAAGTGCAACAAGCAGAGCCTGCAGGTCAAGTACGCCAACCTGGTCTCCGACCGCAACCGTGCCGCTCTCAGCCAGATCCGCGACCTTGCTTCTCTCAACCGCTTCCTGGACGGGCAGGGGCTCAAGGACGGTTTCATCTCCTATGCCGCCTCGCAGGGAGTCCAGGCCACCCCGCAGGAGTGGGAAATATCGGGTGAGACCATCCTGGTGCAGATAAGGGCCCTCATCGGGCGCAACACCCCGATGAACGACGATGCCTTCTATCCCATATACCTTACGATAGACAATGTGATAAAAGCCGTGATGAAATATGAGTAAAGTGAAACTTTTTTGGATTTTATCCGTATAATTATTGTTTTCTCGCGTAAAATCTAAAAAAATGAAATTATCTCAATTCGGATTTGAACTTCCCGCCGACCGTATAGCGAAATACCCTTCTCCCGAACGTGACGAGTGCCGTCTGATGGTGCTCCACAAGGATACTGGCGAGATCGAACACCGTGTTTTCAAGGATATCATCGAATATGCCGCCCCCCACGACCTCTTCGTCTTCAACGACGCGAAGGTGTTTCCCGCAAGGATGAGCGGCAACAAGGAGAAGACCGGGGCCGAGATCGACGTCTTCCTGCTCCGCGAACTGAACCGCGACCAGAGGCTCTGGGACGTCCTGGTCGACCCTGCACGCAAGATACGCATAGGCAATAAACTCTATTTCGGGGAAAACGACAGCCTGGTGGCCGAGGTGATAGACAATACCACCTCCCGCGGCCGTACCCTCCGTTTCCTCTTCGACGGAACCTACGAAGAGTTCCGGGAAACCCTCTACCAGATGGGTTCCCTTCCGGTCCCCAAGTGGATACGTCCCCATGCCGAAGAGATTGACAAGGAGCGCTTCCAGACCATTTTCGCCAGCAAGGAGGGGGCTGTGGCCTGTCCTGCGGCCGGACTGCACTTCAGCAAGATCCTCTTCAAGAAGATGGAGATACGCGATATCGACAGCGCGTTCCTGACCCTCTACATGGGCAACGCCCACTTCCACAACGTGGATGTCGAGGACCTCTCCAAGCACAAGATGGATTCCGAGCAGTACTCGATCTCCGAAGAGACTGCCGCCAGCGTCAACGGCGCCAAGGCGAAGGGCAACAAGATTTTCGCCGTCGGCATAACCGTGGTGCGCGCGCTGGAGACGTATGTGACCACCAAGAAGGAGATCAGGGCATTCGACGGCTGGACCAACAAGTTCATCTTCCCGCCCTACCAGTTCTCCATTCCCGACGCCCTCGTCACCAACTTCCATCTGCCTTACAGCACGATGCTTATGACAGCCGCCGCCTTCGGCGGTTACCGCCAGGTGATGAACGCCTACAAGGTTGCCCTTGAGGAAGGCTACGGCTTCGGCACCTACGGCGACGCGATGCTTATTATCTGATGCAGTTTCTGTCAGGGCCGGCGGTACAATCCTGTCCGTGTCCGGCTCTGGAAAATATGGATTCATAAGGCGGGGTGAAATTGCCTTATTGACGGTTGAAACCCGGTCGGACTCCCTATCTTAGCGGAAAAAAGATGGAGTCCGACCGGCTTTCTTATATGTGTGCCCTAAGCAGGGTTTTCGCCTATAAATGCTCCGTGGGCAGGCGGCTTCTCGACTCTTTCGGGGACGTCCGTTCCCTTTTCGAGGCCGGGCGGGACGGCCTTTCCGCACGTCTGAGCGGCGGAAGGGAGTATATCGACCGCCTTTTGGATCCGCAGTTGCTCGATTGGGCGCAGCGGGAGGTTGAATGGGCGGCCGGATACGGCATCGCGCTGCTTCCGCTTGGGGATCCGCGTTACCCAAGACGTCTGGCAGAATGCGGGGATGCGCCCCTCGTGCTTTACTGCAAGGGAGATGCCGACCTCAACGCTTCCAGGGTGCTGGCTGTCGTCGGAACCCGCAAGGCTTCCTGGTATGGCAGGGAGGGTTGCCGCCGGATTTTGGAACGGCTTTCAGACCTTGAAATAAAGCCGTTGATAGTCAGCGGGATGGCCCTTGGTATCGATGGCGCCGCCCACGAAACTGCTCTCTCTTCGGGGCTGCAGACAGTCGGAGTTCTGCCATGCGGTCTGGACGAGATTTATCCGCGGCAGCACCGCGAACTCGCCTGCAGGATACTCGGGGAAGGGGCGCTGGTAACAGACTTTCCCCGCAGGACATCCCCTGTGGCATTCACTTTCCTCCGCCGCAACCGGATAATCGCCGGGATGTCCGACGCCGTCCTGCTGGCGGAATCGTACCGGAAGGGCGGGGGACTGATCACCGCCTCCCTCGCGGAATCCTACAACAGGGAGGTGTTCGCTCTCCCGGGACGCCTTACCGACGCTTCGTTTGAAGGTTGCAATCATCTGATAGCGCGGCGCGACGCTATTCTCGCCGAGGATGCGGAGGCCATAGCCCTCGCGATGGGATGGGAGATGCGGAAAAGCATACGCGGCCGCAGGACCCTGCTGCAGCCCGGCGATCCTCCGAAGAAAAGAGAGTTGCTGCGCCTGCTGGAGAGCAGTTCGCCGCTCTCGGCCGAGGATGCCGCAAGGCTGACGGGACTGGAAGCGGGCGAGGTCACGGTGCTGCTCCTGGAGCTGGAAATGGAGGGCCGCGCCGTGGCCGACGGAAACAAATTTTTCCTATCTTTGTAGGAATGTTGATCGATACTCACTGTCATTTGTACGACGAGGCTTTCCGGGACGATTTCTCCGATGTCCTGGAGCGTGCCCGTGAGGCTGGGGTGGAGGCTTTTGTCATGCCCGGCATCGACAGTTCCTGCCACGATGCAATGCTCTCAGCAGCCGACAGGCTGCCCGGGGTGGCATACCCGTGCATCGGACTCCACCCTACTTCGGTCGATGCATCCTGGGAGAAGGAACTGGATTTCGTCAGGGAGCATTTGTCCGACAGACGTTTTTACGCCATCGGCGAAATAGGACTCGATGAGTATTGGTCCAAGGAGTTCGTCAAAGAGCAGATCCGCGTGTTTGAAGAGCAGGTCGCACTCGCCTCGGAAGCCGGCCTTCCGGTGATCATACACCTGCGCGAGGCTACCGACGATTTCTTCCGTGCCCTGGAAGACCTGCGCGGTGTCGGTTTCCGCGGGGTGATGCACGCATGGTCGGGGAGCTACGAATCCTACAGGCGTATCCTCTCGCTGGGAGATTTCAAATTCGGCATCGGCGGCGTGGCGACGTACAGGAATGCGGGTGTCGCCCAGGCACTGGAGAAGATGTCGCTGGGCGACCTGATGCTTGAGACAGACTGCCCGTGGCTTACTCCGGTACCGTTCCGCGGCAGGCGCAACGAACCCTCCTATATCCGTTTTACGGCTGAAAAAATCGCACAGATCAAGGACATGCCCGTGGACGATGTGGCCTCGGCGACCACCTCGAACGCACGGGAGTTTTTTAACCTATAGTTTCGATGGAAAGGAAGATATTACTCATTTACACGGGCGGTACGATCGGCATGAAGCAGGATCCCGAGACACTGCTGCTCAAGCCTTTCGATTTCCGCCAGATCACCAGGGAGGTGCCCGAGCTGAAGAAATTCGGCTATGTTATCGACTCTTTCTCGTTCGACCCGGTTATCGACTCGTCGGACGTAAAGCCCTCATTCTGGGTGGAGCTTGCGGGAATCATCAAGGACAATTATTCCCTCTATGACGGCTTCGTGGTGCTGCACGGCACCGATACGATGGCCTATTCAGCATCGGCTCTCAGTTTCATGCTGGAGAATCTGGAGAAACCGGTCATATTTACCGGGAGCCAGCTCCCCATAGGAATGCTCAGGACCGACGGGAAGGAGAATCTCATCTCCTCCATCGAGCTGGCGGCGGCACAGGGACCTGACGGCCATCCTAAGGTGAGCGAGGTCTGCATTTATTTTGACAGCCAGCTTTTCCGGGGCAACCGTACCACTAAATACAACGCAGAGAATTTCAGGGCTTTCCGTTCGGCCAACTATCCTCCGCTGGCAGAAGTGGGCATCCACATCAAGTTCAACACGGCGGCCCTCTACCGTCCGCCGGAGTGGGGGCGGCCGCTCATACTGCACACCGATCTCGACACCCGGGTCGCGGTACTCAAGATCTTCCCGGGCATCACCGAGCCTTTTGTCAGGTCCGTGCTCTCGACGGAGGGGCTGCGCGCCGTGGTTCTCGAGACCTACGGTTCCGGCAACTCGCTTTCGGATCCATGGTTCCTCGGAGCGCTCGGCGAATTCACCGGATCCGGAGGTGTGATTGTAAACGTCACGCAGTGCCAGGCGGGGATGGTGGACATGGGCGCGTACGCCAACGGAGACATACTCCGGCAGGCCGGTTTGATCTGCGGGAAGGATGTAACAACTGAAGCGGCTGTTACTAAATTATTTGTTCTCTTGGGTCAATACCCTGATAATAAGGATGTTAATAAATTATTCGAAATCGGGGTGAGTGGAGAAATTTCTGAGAAATAATGATATTTTCCGAAAAAATTATTAAATTGCAAAGAATTTTTGGCGGAAACCATACCGACAAACTATAACTATTTAAATACTGTGTTTAATAATTAATCCAAAAACCTATGAAAAAAATTTTCATGTTTCTGGCAGTGATCGGTCTCCTGACCATTTCTGCTGAGTTCCAGAAGACTTTTGCCCAGGACGATCAGGCTGCCCAGGAGCAGACTGAGGCTGTCGCGCAGGCTCAGGACGACGTAGTCGATCCGTTTGCCGCAGCACCGGATGACAAGCCGATTCACCAGCAGCTGAAGAAGCTGTTCATCGAAGGTGGCGCTACCTTCATGGCATTGGTTCTGTTGTGCCTTATCCTCGGTCTGGCCATCGCAATCGCGAAGATCATCACGCTGAGTATCGCGCAGAAGAACAACACCAAGCTCCTCAACAAGATCGAGGATTGCCTGCAGAACGAGGGCGTCGACAAGGCTTACGAGCTCTGCCGCAACACTCCCGGCCCCGTGGCACGCATCTTCACCCAGGGCCTCCTCCGTCTGAAGGATGGCCAGGGCATTGAGAAAGCTGAGAAATCGGTCATCGAGTACGGCTCCGTCGAGATGGGTAAACTTGAGAAGGGCCTCTCCTGGATCGGTCTGTTCATCGGTATCGCTCCTCAGTTGGGCTTCATGGGTACCGTCCTCGGTCTGATTCAGGCCTTCGACGCCATCGAGGTTGCCGGCGATATCAGCCCTGCACTCGTGGCCGGTGGTATGAAAGTGGCTCTGATCACCACCGTCGGTGGTCTGGTCGTCGCCATCATCCTCCAGTTGTTCTACAACTACATCATCTCCAAGATCGACACGATCGTCGTCGATATGGAAGATTCTTCCATCTCCCTCGTCGATATGCTGGTCAAGTACAGCAAATAATTATAACAACTTTCATTCTTCGGATTTGTTATGAAAGAAGCTAACGAAAAAAGAGAAACCAGGCCCTGGAAAATTCTGGAGTTGATCCTTTTCGTGGTGTCGCTGGCGCTCTTCTGCGTTGTCTTGGTGAAAAGCCCCAAGACCGTGGATGATCCCACGCTGAACCCGTTCCTGTATTGGATCTACGCTCTTGTTCTCTTTGCAATCTGCGTCGCCCTGCTCTTCCCGCTGGTGGCCGCATTCAAGGACAAGAAGAAACTCCTGCGTCTGGTTCTGCTCATCGTTGCCGTCGTCGTGATCGTCGGCGGTGCATGGCTGCTGGCTCCCGGCACGCAGATCGATACCAATGCGGTTACGTCTCCCGGCGACTTCAAGTTCGCTGATGCGGTGCTTTATGTTACCTATCTCCTCGTCGGCGGTGCCATCGTCACCCTGATCTGGAGCGCAATCAACAACGCACTCAAAAAATAGTGATTTGGTATGGCTAAGAAAAAGGTTCCTGAAATAAACGGCTCATCTATGGCGGATATTGCGTTCATCGCGCTGATATTCTTCCTCATGGTGACCACGATGGACAAGGAGGAGGGTATTTCCCGACTCCTCCCTCCTATACCTCCTGAGGATCAGAAGGTGGAGGACCAGAAGGTCAACCGCAGGAATATCATCCAGGTGAAGATCAATTCCAACGATAGATTGTTGGCCGGCAGTCAACCGATGGATGTCAGCCAGCTGAAAGACAAGATCAAGGAATTCATGACCAACCCTTACGACGACCCGAACCTTCCTGAAAAAGAGGTCAAGGATATTCCGGGTCTCGGACCGGTTCCCGTTTCCAAGGGTGTCATCTCGTTGCAGAATGACCGCGGCACCACGTATCAGGCCTATATCACCGTCCAGAACGAGCTGATCAAGGCCATCAACGAACTCCGCGACGATTTCTCGATGAAGACATTCGGAAAGAAGTACTCTAAACTCGACGAGGATCAGCAGGGAATGGTCCGCAAGGCTGTCCCTCAGAATATCTCCGAGGCGGAGCCTAAGGATGTCAGAAAGAAATAGGAGGATTCAGTATGGCAAAATTCATCAAAGAAAACAAAGGCGAACTTCCGCAGATGAATACCTCGTCCCTGCCGGACATCGTGTTCATCATCCTGATGTTCTTCATGGTGTGTACTTCAATGCGCCAGATGGAGACGAAGGTTCGCGTCCGCACTCCCCAGGCTTCGGAAATCGCGAAGCTCGAGCGCAAGGACCTGGCTTCCTATATCTATATCGGCACTCCCTCCAGGCAGTACCAGAAGGAGTACGGTACGGATTCCCGTATTCAGTTGAACGACGTCATCTGCAAGGACAACAGCGACTTGAGCTCCATCCGCGACTTTATTGCGGCTGAGCGCGAGAAGATGTCCGAGGTCGACCGTCCTTTCATGCAGGTCAACATCAAGGCTGACCAGGATACCCGCATGGGTATCATCTCCGATGTGAAGCAGGAGCTTCGCCGGTGCTCGGCACTGAAGATCATGTATGGCGCAAGGAAGGGTGGCATCACCAAATGACGAACGCTTGATTCATGGAAAGGGTGGCTTCGTCCACCCTTTCTTTTATACTTTAGACCGATGAAAAAGATTCTGAATATCATTGCAGTTGCCGTCCTGCTTTGTGTGGCGGTGTCCTGCGGAAGGCAGGAGAAAGCCAAGTATGTCTTCTATTTCATAGGCGATGGAATGAGTTCCACCATCGTCGCGGCTGCGGAGGCTTATCTTGCGCAGGAAAGGGGAGTAATAGGGATGGACCCCCTGAGTTTTACCGTTTTCCCCGTCATGGGCGAGGCTACCAGCTTCTCGGCCAGCAACATCATCACCGATTCTTCAGCTGCCGGCACCGCACTTTCCACGGGCGAGAAGACCAATAACGGCATGCTCTGCATCGCTCCCGATTCCACCACGCTTCAGACAAGTATCGCTTACAAGATTCATGACGCCGGTTTCAGCGTAGGTGTGTCGTCCACCACCACGATCAACCATGCAACCCCCGCTTCTTTCTTCGGCCACAACATCAAGAGGGGCAACTACTATGAAATCGGCAAGGAAATACCTGCGACCGGCTTCGAGTATTTCGCAGGCGGCGGACTCTACCATCCCAACGGCAAGGACAGCACGCAGACCCCCAATCTCTTCGACATGATTGCCGACGGCGGCTATACCATCTGCAATGGTTATGAGGATTTCAAAACCAAAAAAGACGCTGAACGCATAATGCTTATCCAGAGCGAAAGGTCTGAGGAGATCTGCCCCTACGCCCTGGGCCGTCCTGAAGGAGCACTTACGCTCTCGCAGATTGTCGAGGCCGGCATATCCGTCTTGGAACGCAACCGCAAGGGCTTTTTCCTGATGACGGAGGGAGGTCTTATCGACTGGACCGCCCATAGCAACGATCTGGCCGGCACCATTATCGAGACTCTCGATTTCTCAGATGCCATCGCCGTCGCCAAGGCCTTCTATGACCGTCACCCGAAGGAGACGCTCATAGTTGTCACTGCCGACCATGAGACCGGCGGCCTGGGACTCGGACGCCGGGGTTACACTTTCGACCTGACTGTGATCGACAGCGTGAAGAAATCCGACACCACCACCGACGTGGAGGAATATATGAACGACCGGAAGTCAATGGACTCCCTCAACCGTGCCGCCAGGGTCGGTTGGACGACCGGATCCCACAGCGGAGGTCCCGTCCCCGTATGGGCCATCGGCGTCGGTTCGGAGAAGTTTGCCGGCCGTCAGGACAATACTGACATTCCCAAGAAGATCTGCGAGGCCATGGGAGTGGCTTTTTAGGAGATACAGATGACAAGGAAGCTTTCCGTTATTCTGATCGCCCTGCTCGCGGCACTGCCCGTTTTCTCCCAGGAACTGCCAAAGCATGAGTTCCGTGGCGCCTGGTTGCACATTGTGGGCAATCAGCAGATCAAGACCCTTTCCCGCAGCCAGATCCAGCAGTGGTTCACATCCACGCTGGACAGGCTGCAGGCTCAGGGATGCAATGCTGTCATTTTCCAGGTCAGGCCGCAGGCCGACGCATTTTACGCCTCTTCCATAGAACCTTGGACAAGGTTCCTGACGGGAGAGCAGGGCGTGGCTCCGGATCCTTTCTGGGATCCCCTGCAGTTCATGATAGAGCAGTGCCATGCCCGCGGTATGGAACTCCATGCCTGGCTCAATCCATACAGGGTGACATCCAACGACCAGGAACAGCTCTGCCCCGAGCATCTCTATTTCAAGAATCCCGATATATTCAGGCGCTACGGGAAGCAGCTCTATTTCGATCCCGGCGAACCTGAGAGCGTGGAGCATACGGTAAAGGTGATAGCCGACATAGTCTCGCGATATGACGTGGACGCCATCCATTTCGACGACTATTTCTATCCATACCCCGTAAAATTCGAGGAGTTCCACGACGACGCCTCGTTCGACAAATATGCAGCCGCCCAGGGATTCGAATACTGGCAGAAGGGCGACTGGCGCAGGCACAATGTAGAGACGCTGATCCATGCGGTGAACGATACCATCAAGGCCATCAAGCCCTGGGTACGTTTCGGCATCTCTCCTTTCGGCATACACCGCAACAAGAAAGATACGCCCGACGGGAGCGGAAGCGATACCAACGGACTCTCCAATTACGAAGAGCTTTTCGCCGACGTCCCGGCATGGGCGGACAAAGGTTACATAGATTATGTGGTGCCCCAGCTATATTGGCGCATAGGCCATCCGGCAGCCGATTACGAAGTGTTGATCAACTGGTGGAACGACCGGAACTGCAAGGGACATCTTTACGTAGGCCAGAGCATCGGTACATTCAATGAACCTGACCTTGACAATCCCAAGGTCACGCAGACCGCGCGCAAGTTCTCCCTGGTGCGCGACCTGCCGAACGTGGACGGGAACGTCTGGTGGCCGGGCTGGTCACTGGCTCCCGAGGCGCAGCCCGGGTACTCTCCTTCCCGTAAAGCGGCTTTCGCACTGCAGGATTCCCTGCGCCTGATTTACCAGCGCACCCCTGCCCTTATTCCAGCATATACCGATCTCGACAGCGTGGCTCCGGAAGCCCCTGTATCCGTACGGGCATCCGGCCACGGGATCTCCTGGAAGGGAGCCGAGACTCAGGATATCATGCAGCAGCCCCATTTCTTTGTGGTGTACTGCTTCGGGGCCGGGGAGGAGATAGATATATCGAAGAGCGGACATATAGTGAAAATCACCCGCGACACGCACTTCAAACCTTCCTGGAAACGTGACGGGAAGCACAGATACGTGGTGACGACGGTGGACCGCTGCTGGAACGAAAGTGAACCCTCAACAATTATAAAGTGGTAAATATGAAAAGAATAAAGGATTATCTGAGCGGACAGCCGCAGGAAGATGCAGTGGTAAAGGGCTGGGTCCGCACGAAGCGTGGGAACAAGAACGTGGCTTTCATAGCCCTCAACGACGGTTCCACGATCAACAATATACAGATTGTGTGCGACCTTTCCAAGTTCGACGAGGCCCTGATGAAACAGATCACCACGGGAGCATGCCTCTGCGTCCGCGGAGACCTGGTTCCCTCCATGGGCAGCGGCCAGGCCGTCGAGGTCCAGGCGCGTTCCATCGAGATTTACGGAACCGCAGACGCCGAGACCTATCCCCTTCAGAAAAAGGGGCACAGCATGGAGTTCCTGCGCGAGATAGCCCATCTCCGCCCTCGCACAAACACTTTCGGCGCAGTCCTCCGTATCCGGCACGCAATGGCTTTCGCCATCCATAAATTCTTCAACGACAAGGGATTCTGCTACCTGCATACCCCTCTCATCACTGCCAGCGACTGCGAAGGTGCGGGCGAGATGTTCCAGGTCACGACGCTTGACATCGACAATCTCCCGCGCACTGAGGACGGTAAGGTCGATTACTCCCAGGATTTCTTCGGCCGCCAGACCTCGCTTACGGTGAGCGGCCAGCTCGAAGGCGAACTTGGCGCCACCGCCCTTGGCAATATCTACACATTCGGCCCGACCTTCCGTGCCGAGAACTCCAATACTCCCCGCCATCTTGCGGAGTTCTGGATGGTGGAGCCAGAAATGGCGTTCTACGATGTCAACGACCTGATGGATCTCGAAGAGGAGTTCATCAAGTATCTGGTTCAGTATGCTCTGGACAACTGCCAGGACGACCTCGCATTCCTCAACAAGATGATAGATCCCGAACTGATCGACCGCCTGAAGAGCGTCGTTTCCACCGAATTCGTGCGGCTGACCTATACCGAAGGCATCAAAATCCTCGAGGCGAGCGGCCAGAAGTTCGAGTTCCCCGTCGCGT
Organism: Bacteroidales bacterium; assembly: GCA_017430365.1. Classification (GTDB taxonomy): domain Bacteria; phylum Bacteroidota; class Bacteroidia; order Bacteroidales; family UBA932; genus Cacconaster. The sequence goes on from JAFRNC010000001.1 coordinate 153,204, forward strand.
GGGGTGTGGACCTGCAGAGCGAGCATGAGAGATATCTCGTGGAGAAGCATTTCGGCAAGCCGGTCATCCTGACCGACTATCCGAAAGACATCAAGGCGTTCTACATGAAGCAGAACGATGACGGAAAGACCGTCCGCGGAACGGACGTGCTCTTCCCGAAGATCGGCGAGATCATAGGCGGCTCCGAACGTGAGTCCTCTCTTGAAAAGCTCAACAACAGGATCGCGGAACTGAAAATGGATACAACCAACCTCTGGTGGTATATCGACACCCGCCGCTACGGCACCTGCCCCCACAGCGGATTCGGACTCGGCTTCGAGCGCCTGCTGCTCTTCGTAACCGGCATGAGCAACATCCGCGACGTAATACCTTTCCCGCGTACACCAAAGAGCGCTGAGTTTTAATTCTTGACTTAAACCTGGACAAAGAACTATGTTGATCATCGGCATCGCAGGGGGCTCCGGCTCCGGCAAAACCACAGTAGTCAGGGAGATTGCCCGCAGGATGAGCCCTCACGAGCATGTGACGGTCATTCCGCAGGACTCCTATTACAAGGACCAGGGGCATCTCTCCATGGAGGAACGCCAGGCCCTGAACTTCGACCATCCGGATTCCATCGACTGGGAACTGCTCGTGGAGCATCTGAGGGAACTCAAGGCGGGCCATGCCATCGACCAGCCTACCTATTCCTACATCACCTGCACAAGGCAGCCCGAAACCGTCCATGTAGAGCCTTCCGACATCATCATCGTGGAGGGAATCCTCATCTTCACATGCAAGGACCTTATGGACGAACTTGACATCAAGGTGTTCGTCGATGCCGACGACGATGACAGGCTGATGCGCGTCATCACGCGCGACATCGTGGAGCGCGGGAAGAACGTGGAGTGGGTCATCGACCGCTACACAAAGACTGTCAAGCCGATGTATCTTCAGTTCATAGCCCCGAGCAAGCGCTACGCCGACATCATCGTGCCCCAGGGAGGACACAACAAGGTGGCCATCAACGTTCTGCTGTCCGGAATCAGGAAGATGGCCAGGGAGAGGGAGCACGAGTAGTCATGAAATGGTGGGGCGGTCGTCATCAGGAGGACAGGGTCGGTTTCTACACGACCCTGGTATTCCATCTTGCCCTGCTGATCGTCCTGCTGGCCGTATCGATCGGCCGCGTAGCTACAAGCGAAAACACCTTCGTCCTCGATTTCACGAAACAGGAAGAGCTCGAGAAGCTTCAGAAGGAGATTGAAATCAAAGAGGAAGTCAACCGCAATCTGGAAGAGATGCTTGCCCGGCGGCCTGAGCAGCGCATCCGCAACGTCGCGGTAGACGCAGGCAGCAAACTCCGGGACGACCGTTTCAAGAATCCTACGGAAGTGTACGACGAGGCGAGGGAACTCCAGCGCAAACTGGACGCCTCCCGCCGCGACGCACTTGCGCAGCAGGCGAAGGATGAGGCGGTCGATCTGGACCAGCAGCAGAAAGGCCAGGAGTCAAGCGAACCGGCTCCGGCTTATCACGGGCCTTCCGTCATTTCATATGAACTTGAGGGCCGCAAAGCCCTGAGCCTCCCCGTGCCTGCCTATAAAGGCTACGGCGCAGGCGACGTGCTGGTGGACATAGAGGTCAACCCGGCAGGCCGCGTGGTAGACGCCCGCGTCCGTCCCGACGGCTCCTCGGGTGACGCCTCGCTCCATTCCTTCGCAATCGACGCTGCAAAGCGTTCCCGTTTCTCCGCCTCGGCCGACGCTGCCAAGACGCAGCAAGGCTGGATACTATATCGTTTTATCGCCCAGTAATACTAAAACCATGAAACCTGAAGTAGCCGCCGCAATCGACAGCATCGATGTTACGATGAATGCCGGTGGCATGAACACTATCAACATCGTCCTGGCCTTCGTCATGTACGGAGTGGCCTTGGGCATCAAACCCAAAACCTTCGTAGACCTTTTCAAGAAACCCAAGTCAGTCATCATCGGGGCGTGCTGCCAGCTGATTCTGCTGCCGCTGTTCACATTCCTGCTGTCCCTTTTACTCGACAGCGTGGGAATGATTTCCTGGACCATGGCGCTCGGAATGATTCTCGTGGCTTCATGCCCGGGAGGCAACATTTCCAATTTCATGAGCTCCATCGGCCGTGGAAACATCGAGCTGTCAGTCTGCCTGACCGCGATCAGCACCGCCCTGGCCGTCCTGATGACGCCTTTCAATTTCTGGTTCTACGGGAACATGTTCCTCAAGTTCGCTTCGGTGCACGGAGAGGTCCCTTATCTGTCGATACCCCTCTGGGATGTATTCAAGACCATATTCATACTGCTCGGCATTCCTTTGACGCTCGGTATCCTGACATCCCATTTCCTGCCGAAGGTGGCCGCGAAGTTGAAGAAGCCTTTCCAGTGGGTCAGCATAGTGTTCTTCCTCGTCATGGTTGTGCTCTCTTTCGTGGGCAACATGGACGCTTTCCTCAAGTGTATCAAGTATATCTTCGTGATAGTGCTGATCCACAACCTGCTGGCGCTCCTTATCGGTTACGGTATGGGAACCGCTTTCAAGGTGCCCCGCCGCGACCGCCGTACCCTGACCATCGAGACCGGCATACAGAATTCCGGCCTGGGACTGGTGCTGCTTCTCGGTACATCTATCTTCGCCGGCCTTCCGCCTCACGGAGGTATGCTTGTCATCACCGCATGGTGGGGAGTCTGGCACATCATTTCCGGCCTTTCCGTGGCTGCTATATTCAACAGATCAAAGAAACCCATAGATCGATGAGTAACAAGAAAATTTCACGTCGCGAAGCCATCAAGGGAATGCTCTTCGCGGGAATGGGCCTGATGTCGGTCAGTCCCATCATCCAGGCCTGCGGCTCGAAGACCGGCAAGGCCTCTGCTGACAGTTCTGAAATCCCGTGGACCGAAGCCCCTGAAGGATCCCGTATAGACACGCGTACCTGGGACAAGATGGGCGAGACTATCGGTATGCTCGGCCTGGGATGCATGCGTCTTCCTTCGCTCCCGTCCGAAGGCGGCGGAAGAGGGCATGGCGGCAGGCTCGACCAGGAAGCCGTCAATGCCATGATAGACTATGCCATCGCACACGGCATCAATTACTTTGATACCGCCCCTGCCTATGGTGAATCTGAAAAGGTAACCGGCATAGCGCTGAGCCGCCATCCCCGCGAGAGTTATATGATTGCGACGAAGATGTCCAACATGGCTTTCGGTCGGTCGGAACCCACTCTGGAAGCGGCCAGGCAGATGTTCGAAAACTCCTTGAAGAACCTCCAGACGGATTATGTCGATTTCTTCCTTCTGCATAATGTCTCCAGCAAGGAAGAACTCAAACGCCGTTTCTTGGACAACGGTGTATTCGACTATATCCTGGAGCAGAAAGCTGCGGGAAAGATCCGGCACCTGGGCTTCTCGTTCCATGGCAGCAATGCTACCTTCCCTCCGCTTGTGGATTATTACGACTGGGATTTCGTTCAGATACAGCTTAACTATGCCGACTGGAAGGACATGCCCGCCAACTGGGGTCCTTCGCTCGGCGAAACCAGTTCGGAATATCTGTATAACTACCTTACGGAGAAAGGTATCCCCGTTCTGGTCATGGAGCCCGTGAAGGGAGGTGCGCTGGCCAATGTCAACGACGCCATCGCCGGTGTCATGCGCTCCCGCCATCCCGAACTGACTCCTGCAGGAAACGCCCTCACCTTCGTCGGCAGCCTGCCCAATGTCATGGTCACCCTGAGCGGCATGTCGAATATGGAGCAGCTCAAGGAGAATGTCTCCATATTTACCGGTTTCCAGCCTTTCGACAAGAAAGATATGGAATTCATGCAGACCGTCGCCGACCTCTACAAGTCCAACATCCACATTCCCTGCACGGCATGTTCCTACTGCATGCCCTGTCCCCATGCCGTTGACATTCCCGGTAACTTCCGTGCTTTCAACGCTGCCAGCGATGCCCTCAGCATCCCGGATCCGGAGAAGAAGGGCAAGGACTTCAACAAGAAGAGGAAAGCCTTCCTCAAGCTTTATGAGGAACTTCCTTCAGCCGTCAGGGCCGACGCTTGCGTGGCTTGCAATGCATGTCTGCCCAAATGCCCCCAGCATATCCGCATCCCTGAGCAGATGAAGATGATCAGCGACCTGGTGGCGAAGTTGTAGGGCCACGTTTTTCCGCTGCAATGTACGCGTCAGCAGGTCAGTGATTTATGAAAGTTGATCCCCCTGGTTTTCAGGGGGATCAACTTTTATAATCGGCTGACAGTCAATTGCGTCCGTTGCAGCGGGGAAGGTCTGGATAAACAAGGTGGGCAAGGTCCAATTATAAAGTCGACACCTTGCCCGTTGGAACGTTGGTATACTGCAGCCTGACGCTAATGAACCGGGCAAGGTGTCAAGCTTGAAATCGGACCTTGCCCAAATTTGGTCCGCCCCCTCGGTATTCAAAGCGCGCATCCGCGCGCGCTCCACAAGATAAGGGGCAGGCTTTTCCCCATCAACTGAGAAAGGAACGCAGTGACTCAGGGGAGCTCGAGGGGGTTCGCCCCCTCGGTATTCAAAGCGCGCATCCGCGCGAGCTCCACAAGATAAAAGGCAGGCTTTTCCCCATCAACTGAGAAAGGAACGCAGTGACTCAGGGGAGCTCGAGGGGGTCCGCCCCCTCGGTATTCAAAGCGCGCATCCGCGCGCGCTCCACAAGATAAAAGAGCTGGCTAAAAGCCAGCTCTTTTATCTTGTGGAGCATAGGGGATTCGAACCCCTGACCTATAGATTGCGAACCTATCGCTCTACCAACTGAGCTAATACCCCTTTGGATCGAGTTGCAAATGTACGGTTTTAAGAATTAAAATCCAACATTTATTCGGCAGCGATCACGTCCTTGAATGTCCGGAAACCGTAGCCGCGCGCCTTGAGCGTATCGATGATTTCGCCTAGATGGTTGTAGGGCCTTTCGTATTCTTCTTTGTCGGGATAGTTCATCGCGTGGATCAGAAGGATGATACCGTTGAGTCCGTCTGTCTCCTCGATCTCCCAAAGACGTGCGAGCATCTGGTCGATACTCTTGTATGCAGTCATGTCGGGCGTCGTCCAGTCCAGGCCGAAAATAGGGCCTTCGGAAGGATTCAGGAGCTTGTAGCCAAGGGCTTCCATGTTCTCGCGCGATTCCGTATTGCAGGTCTCGTAGGGAGGAATCAGCCAGCAGTACTGTTTCTTTTCCAGGCCGAAGCGGTTCAGCTGTTTCTCCATCAGGGCGAAGTCTGCCGCGAGCGAGTCGGCGCTTACCAGAGTCCTGCCGTTCTCGCAGAGTACCAGGTGTGCATAGGAGTGGGATGACAGGTAGTGTCCTTCGTCGATTATCCGCTGGATGGGCTCCTGATACTGGGGCTGGACGAAACAGACGCCGGTAGGGAAGAACGAACCTTTCACATTCTTCTCCTTCAAGGTGTTGAGGACAGGCACGACGCCGTCGAAATTTTCAAAGAAGCCTTTGTCGTTCTCGCTGTAGTGGGCCGTAAAGACCAGATACACATTCTTTTCATCAGGATTCACACGACGGACGATGCCAGCGTCGTCTTTTACGAATACCGGTGCCTGGGGTGTCGCCTGCTTTCCGCAGGAAGAGATAATGGCCAATGCGGCGGCTGCGGCCGCGAAGATTGTTCTGAAATGTTTCATAGTTATTGCGAAGTTAGTCATTTCGCTTGAATCGGACAAAAATCCTTATAAATTTAGTTTTTCTACTAATTTTATTAGGAGATATTGTTTTTTATTGTATCTTTGCATTGGTACTAAATCCCCGAGACTTTGAAAATGGAAAAACTTACTGCAAAAGAAGATGAGATTCTCAGGATGTTCTGGGCCTACGGGCCGATGTTCATCCAGGATCTACTCAAACATTTCCCCGATCCCAAACCGCACTACAATACCGTGGCCACCCAGGTAGGTTTCCTGGAAGACAAGGGCTATCTCGCCCGAGAGAAGTTTGCCAACGCCTATCGCTATCACGCCCTTGTGAACGAGCAGGAGTTCGCCGACCTGGTCATTTCCGATACGGTCGAGAAGTTTTACGACAATTCGTACGCCAGTGTCGTCTCCCACTTCGTACGGGATGAGAAGATGGATCTCGACGAGCTGAAGGCCCTGATCGCTCAAATCGAAAACCAGCGGAAATGAGCCATATACTCATATATCTTCTGAAAAGCACACTGCTGCTAGCGGTATTCTACGCATTTTTCCTGCTGGTGATGCGGCGGAGCGGATGGTTCCGATTCAACCGTTTCACGCTGCTGGCCGGAAGCGTCGTCTGCCTGCTGCTGCCACTCATTCCCGTCCGGCTCCATACGCCCACTGTCTATTCTACGTGGATAGAACCCGTGGTCGTTGTCGCGTATGCCGGAGGCGGATCTCCGGCCGAAGCGGCCTCATCAGCCGCGCAGAGTCCTTCCCTTTGGCATATCATGCTCCTGGCCGTTTATGCTTTGGGCGCCGTTGTGACGCTCGGGCTATATCTCCGCTCGTACGTAAGTATGTTCAGGATGCTCAGGCATTCGTCCGGTGAGCGGTGTGACGGTTATATCCTCCATCTCGTGGATAGGGAGACGCCCTCCTTCAGTTGGCTGCGCCATATAGTCATCTCCCGGATTGATTTTGAACGCTATCCCGCCATACTCACGCATGAGCGGGCGCATGTACGCGGCCGTCACTCCGTGGACCTGATGTTATCCTCGCTGCTGACTATCCTTCAGTGGTTCAATCCGCTGGTGTGGATCTGCCGCAGCGAACTCAAACTGCTCCACGAATACGAAGCCGACGACTTCGTCCTCAATCAAGGCATCGATGCAACGCAATACCAATTATTACTCGTGAAAAAAGCCGTGGGGGAAAAGCGTTTCCTCCTGGCCAACGGCTTCAATCACGCCCAACTCAAAAACCGTATTACTATGATGCAGACTACAACGAAAGCAGCCTGGAAGAAACTTTTCCTGCTGCTTCTGCTCCCGCTGCTTGCCGGCACGACACTCCTCCTTGCAGAACGCGCCGTCCCGGCAACGGATGTAAACCTTAACGTCGATGAACCGGCCGTGGCGACGGGCGAATTCCTGCCCGATCCTCCTCCGGAAGAGCCTGTACGTTACAGCTTATTGGAGGAAAAGCCCCGCTTCCAGGGTGGCGACGCCGGGCAATTCTCCCACTGGGTCAATGAGAATCTCAAGTATCCCCCTGAGGCGGTCAAAGACTCCCTCCAAGGTCGAGTGACGCTGCAATTCACCATAGAGAAAGACGGCAGTGTCAACGATGTCAAAGTGCTCCGCGGCATCGCTCCCGCCCTTGACAACGAGGCCGTCCGTGTCATAAGCCAGTCTCCAAAATGGGCCCCCGGTACCGTCAATGGCGAGCCTGTCCGGGTCATCTTCAATTTCCCGGTGCTTTTCCAACTTAAAAAATGAAGCTACGCCTGCTTCTGTCCGTGGCCGTGCTTGCCGCCGCCTTTTGGGCGGCGGCGCAGCCGGCTGATTCCCTGGCGCGTCGCACGGCGCTCGCGGAAGCACGCTACCTGAAGAGCATATACAAGACGGACGAGGCCATAGAATTGCTCTCTACACTGGTCAAGCCGGGTGTCCTTGATGAAGAAGTGCTCTCTGAACTGGCGGACTGCCATTTCCAGAACAGCGACTATGAGACGGCTGCCGGCACCTACCAGCTGCTTTCACTGCATGCACCGGAGAATCTCCTATACAAAATCAAAGAGATGCAACTGGCCTACAGGATGAAGGATTATGCCGCCTGTGCCTCGTTCGGCAGGTCCGTGCTGGCGAGGGATTCAATTCCGGCAGTCGCCACGCTCGCGGGCGATGCTTTCAATCTGGCGGGGCAGACAGACTCAGCCCTTGTATATTACCGTCGTGCGCTGGCTCTGAAGCCCCGCAACGAGGCGGTTGTCAGCAAGGCGGCGAACCTGCTGCTGGCTGATAAGAAATACGACGACGTCATCGCGATGACAGCAGGCTATCTGGCGCTTGATCCGGACAATTTTACCGTGTCGCCCATCCAGGGGCTGGCTTACTACCTAAGTGCCCGGTACGATTCGTCCGAGGCTGTCTTCAAGCACCTGGAAGACCTGGGCATGGACAATTATCCATTGCATTATTATCTGGGGCAGAGTTATTGGCACAATGGAACCGTCTATGCCGCCGAGCCGGAACTGCTGAAGGCCTGGGCGATTGATTCGTCCGACGCCAACCTTGCATGGACGATCGCCGCCGTAAAGGTCGAAATGCGCAGGCCCTTCGAACGGCAGGTGAAACCCTGGCTGGAAAAGGCCGAGGCCATGATACAGCCCGATTCCTCTCTGGTTTCGCGCATCCACCAGCAGTACGGCACCGGATACTATGGCGAAGAGATATTCGACCGCGCCATTACTCATTATCAGGAAGCATATCGCTATAATCCCTCGTTCATACAAGCCCTGTCTACCATCGCTTATTGCTATGAGCGCCAGAAGAAATACAAGCAGGCGCTCGAATACTACGAAAAATATCTCAAGGTAGCAAAGCCCGGTTCCCGCGGCTACGAGTTCGCCAAAAAGAGCATTGAGTACATCAAGGGTGAACTCTTCATGAATGAGAAATGATGACAGGATACTTCTTTATGCTCCGACCGGTCAGGGCTGAAGGATTTTCCTGTATTTCTTGGAAATAGGAAGGGTAGTGTCGGCAGCGACCAGGGAGTCCGTATCTACGGACTCGATGCAGGCACGGTTTACAAGGTAGGAGCGATGGATGCGGACAAAGGGTTCTCCGAGCAGGTTTTCCCATTGGCTGATACCCGTCTTGTTGCGGAAGGAGCGACCGTCAAGAGTAACGAGGTGGACTTCCGTGTCGTTTGATTCGATGTAGGCGATTTCAGCTGCGGAAAGGGTGACGGATTTCCTGTCCGAGATAAATGTAATCTGGCGGGGTGCGGCCTGCAGTCGGCGGTCCAGCCATTTCCGCCAGGCATAATCACCGAGCGCCAGCATGGTCAGGATGAGGCCGAGAAATACGGGGTTGACCAGAACGGGCTGCACGTCGAGAATGAACCAGACCCTGCTCTTCATAAAAGGACTCCATAGCAGGCGATGGACAATCAACAACAGCAGAACGGTGGAAACCAGCACGGCCAGGGAGAGAGAGATCTTGCTGCGGATGGTTTCGGCTTTCGGCAGAAAAAACTCCAGGGCGATTGCACAGGGGAAGAATACCAGACTGATCAGGACGGCCTGGCCCGGTGTGTAATCCAGACTGATCAGGATGGCGGTCACCAGCGCGAGCGCCACGAGCCAAAAAGCGATCCGACCTAAGATTTTCATTGTTACAAATATACTGAAAAAACAGCCCGGCCGGCAAAGAATAGCCGCCACAGTGGGATTCAATGAGTCTGCAATGGGTTTTAACTTTGGAAGAAACCGGCGTGGTCCATACCTTTGCAGAACAAACAATCGAAACTATGAAACAGACAACCTATCAAGTGGCGGATTCGCTGGGTGTGTTCCATCCGGAAACCATTGAAACGCCAGGCTGGTCATTGGCCAGATTCTTTGTGGATGGCGGCGTGTCAGGCATGATTGCGCTCACCCTTTTACTGATAGCGCTTTTTCTCGCAGCCTGGAAAGCCCCGCGCTGGGTTCGGGAAGTGGGAATAGCCGCATTGGTCCTCTCGGTATTCCTGACCACTGTCGGCCTGTTCCAGATATTCGGCCTGATGGATCAATTCGGCAGTGAGATATTTCCTATTATCGGCGGCGGTTTGCAAATTGCCATCATCCCGCTACTGTATGGCCTGATCATCTATTTCATTTCGCTGCTCATCCGGCTTGTGCAAACGCCAAGAATATAAAACAAGAATATAAAAACGATGAAACGACTGCTTGCCATTTTTGTCCTGCCGCTCCTGTGTGCAGGATGCCGTTCAGAGAATATGTGCACAATCCGGGGTACTGTGAGCGTCCCTGATGCGGGTCAGCCCTATTCCGCCGTGCTGCTGCAGGGAGGGGAGGGCATTGATACCTGTCGGATCGAGCATGGCGCGTTTACGCTGAAGACCATGCAGAATCCGCAGGTACAGCAGCGTATCAAGTTGATTGACGCCGGAGGGAACGATGTGGGGGAAGGCGGTATATACGACATGATGGAGATTGTGGCCGACACCCGCTCGATGACTGTAAACTTCGATACCCAGGAGTCGTCCGGCAGCCCTCTGACGGCTGCGATGAACGATCTGATCCATGAACTGGATAAATTGCTGATGGAGGGTGACCCGGAGGGCGATACCGCCGGGAAGATGGATACCATACTCCGGCAAGCCTGGCGGGAGCATTCCCATGATGCTGTCGGCCTTCAGACGATGAGGTTGCTGTCGTTCCATCTGGATTATGAGGGAATGGTGACATTGCTCGATGAAGGAGGTGATTTCATCAGGGAGGCGGAAGATATTGCCATGACCCTGAAATACAAGCTGGCTCCGCTCAAATCCGAAGGATCTGTCCTTTATGTCAGCGTCGGCAAAGACGGTGGCGTTGTCTCTAAGGAGGAAATGGATGCCGATGAATGCCTGTCATCCCTGACTGGCGGCGGAGGATATCTTCTGCTCGATTTCTGGGCATCGTGGTGCGGACCGTGCAGGGAGGAGATTCCGAATGTGATACGCTTGAACAGGCTCTTTGCTGCGAAAGGCCTGAAGATTGTTGGGGTTACGGTCAAGGACAAACCTGAGAATTCCATGTCGGCCATGGCCGAATTTGGCATCGACTACGATCAGGTATTCGACCTCGAAGGCATAATCTGCTCGAAATATCCCGTCATGGGTGTCCCCCAGTTCTTCCTGCTCGATCCGCAGGGAGACATCGTCCTGAAAGGCAGTCATAACCTGGACGAGTTCGAAGCTTTTCTGGAGAAAAATCTCTAGCCCTCTAAAGGCTGCGGATCCATTCCACCGCATCCTCCACAGGCCTGTCGGTGGCAACGTCAGGAGCGATAGGGTCGTCGCAGAAGACTTCTCCCGTGCGGGCCATGTCGCAGCTGACCGTCAGCACGAGCTTCGAACCGTCGGGCATCTGGAATGGGGTGTTCGCGGAAGCGTAACCGGCTGTCGGCCCCCCGAAAGTGCGGACGTTTTCCAATCCCCTGAAGCAGATAAGGGCAGCTTCGCCGGAGCTGGCGGTATGGCCGTCGGTCAACAGGGCGACGCGGCAGTCGATACGCGGCTTGGATTCTATTCCGACGCTCCCCAGTATGAAGTCCTTCGTTATGGGCATCGTGCGTTTATTGCTCTTGAAGCGGAGGATGTCGTCGTCAGGAAGGAAGCGGTGGACAGCGGCGATCATCGGATACATATTGCCGCCTGTGTTTCCGCGCAGGTCGATGACAACGCCTTTCAGGCTTCCCTCCTCCTGTGATCCGGCTTCGGGCAGGGCGTCGAGTACCGCGTGGACGTAACGCTGGTTTTCTTCTTTCGTCTGGCCGCTGAAAGCCGGCAGGACTATCAGCAATATGCCGTTATCCTTTTCAGTCACTGATGGAGCGGTCTCTTTGTCCTCGGCCGCCGACTCCTGCTGGCCCTCGACCGTGTATATGAAAGAATGCTTGCCGCCGGCAACTTTCAAAGCCTGCCGGGTCACTTCGTAGGCCTCTTCTTTTGTGGCCGGCTTGGCCGCAAGAGCTGCCGCCTTTGCCTCTTCCCATTCCGGTCCTTCGGCGAAAAGTCCCTGCCTGTCCATCAGTTTGACGGCTTTCTTTACATATTGCTGCTCCGGGCTCTGGCAACCGGCCAGAAGCATGCTGGCCAGTGCGGCCAGAGTGATAATAGTAAGATGCAATGCACGTTTCATACGGCAAAAATACACAATTAGCGACAATTATCTTCGCATACCTGTGTCGTTTGTTACCGGGGTATAAGATTCCGGGGCAAGCCGGGAATGACGGAGGGTGTCAAGCCGGGAATGAAGCCTTTGCGCTATCGATGTGGCAGCGAAAGGGATGGAGGCGCAGCTTGGCTCCTTTCGCTGCCAGCTGCCGGCGATTCCGGCCGAAAAGTGGCAACGAAGGGGATGAGATAGATTAACTATGCCTTTCGCTGCCGGAGAAAGAGAAAAACAAGATGTATCACCATTGCGGCAAGCAGCGCACAAGTAACGCCGGACAAGGGTCGCGCGAGTTTCCCGACAGCCAACAGGTAGAGACTCAGTGATATCCAGGCGAAGACGGCCATCACCCACATTTTCAAGGCGTGTCCGATGACTGTTGCCAGAACGGGATTTTCTTCTCCCGATTGCCGGGGCATATTGATCAGACGGGGGTGTTTTTGGACAAAGAAAAGCAGCCCATAAAGGGCAATCGCAAAGATAGCCAGATACAAGAAAACCGTCCGGTCTCCCCAGGCATTGATCTCACCCCGGAAGAAATGTCTGGGAACAGGTATCCCGGCCAACTCGCCATAGTGTAACAGAGGGAACATAGTGGCCAACAGCAAGACTACAGCTATAATCTCCTCGATGAGTTGGATATTCTTGTTCATAATTGTGGCGTTGTTTTCTGTAAAGTTAGCAAATAATCCCTATCTTTATATGAAGCATTTCGTCGGTGCGGCGGGCCGTGGCGATCGAAACGTGCGAAAGATTTGTGAAACTGTAGTAAAACGGAATGCCATGAGAAAAACCTTTCATAGCTGTCTCTCTTCCCACGATGAAGTGATGTTCCGGAGTGAAGCCGACTTGTGCCGCGGCTTCAATGCACTCGCGCTGGCCATCCTGGAAACAGATTCACGTCTGCTTGCGGAGGGCTTCCTGACGACTCATTTCCATGAACTGGTACAGACGGACTGTCCTGAGGAGGTCATGCGCCGGACACGCTATTCGTATGCCCGGTTCTTCAATGCAAAATACAAGCGGCGGGGGAGTTTGGGCGAAAGGCGCCCTTTTTCGCTTGATGTGGAAGGATTCCATCACACATTGGCTGCCCTTAACTACGTAAACCGGCAGGGACTCCATCACGGACTTTCCCAAACGCCTTTCGGTTACCGTCACTGTTCCGCCGGCGTGTTCTTCCGGAAGGATCTGGGGCACCGCCAACCGGTGGCTTTGATGCCCGATGACCAGCGTTACAAGTATCTGCCCAAAGGAACAGGTATCCCCTCTGAATACAGGATGGATACCGATGGGTTGCTGCTGAGGGAAGATATAATCGATACGGCCCAGGTGGAAACCTTCTATGTCTCTCCGCGGAACTTTCTTTTCCAAATGAACAAGATTGGCGATGAGGTATCGGTCAGGGAACAGCGACAGGAAGAATCCTCCACACCCATCATTACGATGGCCGTCATGGAACCCGGTTATTCTCCGGAAGGGATTGGCCGTCTGCTGCAGAATGAAAAAGGACGGCATGATCCGCAGATGATTACAGACCTGGAGCTGTGTGCCATCATCGATAATGCCTGCCTGCCAAAATACTTCAAGGGAGTCACCATCTACGAAATGTCCCGGTCGCAACGGATCCGGCTCTTCGATCTGCTATGGAATAATCTCTGGGCAAGAAAGCGGAAAAGGACCACGGAGGGACAATTGAAACGATGCCTATGGCTATGATGTGCCTGGCGTGTCACTTGTGGGAGATTGATTACTTTATTTTATCACTTGACAACGAAAGGTGCCGGATAGCTATCTCATCCCTTTCGTTGCCACTTTTCGGCCGAAACAACTAGTTTTTGGCAATGAAAGGTATCAAGCGGCGCTGCCATCCCTTTCGCTGCCAGACCGGCGGCGCAAAAGGAAGGGGCCGGGCAAAAGATAGTGCGGAGGTTTTATTGCTGTCTGCGGGCCGGGATGGTGAAACCGTCCACTATCTGCCTGTCCTGGTTGTAGACCGTGACTTTCATGCAGGAATCATCGACTTCGATGTTGCAGGCACAACTCTGGCCGAGTTCCTTGAGATCCATGACTTTCGCGTAGCGCGGACTTTCCGTGAGGGATTCGTCGAGCGGCCGGCGCTTGTCGCCGCTGGAGCCCATGTCGAGATAATAAGTGCCCATGGACGGATCTTCGGCCGGCTTGTCACCGTCAAGCGCCAGGGTCCTCGAGTAGATGTGGTCGTGGCCGCTCAGCACCAGGTCTACCCTGTACTTGCTGAATACGGGATACCACTGCGGCCGCAGCTCCCGGCCGACCACGGGGTCGATCACTTCAGATCCGAAGATGGACTTGTGCTCGAATACCACCAGATACCGGTAGGTTCCTTCGAGCCGGTCGAGAGTCTCTTCAAACCAGCGGACCTGTTCGTCGAAACGGGCACCGGAGGCGATATCGGAGTTGTTCATATCGAGTGCCACGAACAGGATGTCGTTATAATGGAACCAGTACGTGGAGTTCGGGCTGCCCGGAGCGCCGTTCTCCGGGAATTTGAAGAGATGGTTGAAAGTGTAGGGGAAGTCGTATTGCGGATAGCCGCCATTGACTAGGTCGCAGGCCCAGTATGCATGGTCACCGGGGGATGCTGCGTAAACGAAATCGCGGAAGATGTCGTTGTCGAGTATGAAAGACCACTCATATTCGTTGCCCGCCACATCGATATGGTCGCCGCTGCAGATCACAAGTTCGGGCGATGCCATCTCTTTCATCATCTGTATCAGCGGCAGGGTGACAGGATTCTCCCTATGCTGGAAATCGGTGAATGCCACGAAATTCCATGGGCCTTTGTCTCCGGCCGTCCTGAAAGTGCGGACTTCTGATTCAGTCCCGTTCGCCACGACCTTGAAACGATAGCGTGTGCATGGTTCCAGACCCGTGAGGGTCGCATAGCATACGTAGCGCTCTTTAGTGTAGAATGTAGACTCTTCGGATGTGTTCGCGATACCTTCAGTGCTCCATAAATTGCTTACCGGCAAGGCCTTTTCTGCTGCGGCGAAAGCTGTATCATCATCGCGTGTATAGAGAACGTAACTCTCTCCGCTGCTGCAATGATAATTGACCGTGACACCTGTCGAGGCATCCTCGCATACAGTGGTCACGATATGGTAGATCTCTTCCGGTTTGGTCGGTTTGCAGGCGCTTCCTGCCACAAGTGAGATGAACAGGCAAAGCGCCAAAGTGTTGAGAGGTTTTTTCATAATAAGTAGAACGCTATTTCTTCTTCGCCCAGGTGTTGGCCATGATCAGGGTCGTGACGATTACGACGATGAGGAGCACCGCCCAGGTCAGGTAAACGGCACTTTTTACTTTTCCTGTCAGCGCTTCGGCAATGGTGGGGATCCACATTAGGACGGCGATGATGCACAGGCACCAGCTGATAACGCGCCTGAGGCGGACGACGTCATATTTTGCCTGCTCCTGTTCGCTCGCCGTATTGTATCCGGCTATCAGTTTGTCTCCTTTCCCCACCCGGATGACAAGGGCCAGCAGCAACAGTATGGCGGTAACGACAGCATTGACAGTGATAGTAACAATGGTGGAAATCGAGGCCATGGGAATGGATGTGTTTGAGATTCAAAGACAAAGATAGGCAAAAACATTTTTTTTTGTTACCTTTGGAGAAATAGCCACTGACATGATACGTCTGCCCTTGCCGTTGCTGGTTCTCCTGCTGTTATTGCCATGGCTTCCGTCGCATGCTTCAGAAAGGGTGCTGATGCATTGCGACCGCTCTCTTTACGCTGCAGGCGAAAGACTATGGTTCAGGGCTTGGGTCCTGGACGATGCTTCGGGAGAGGCGGTTTCCCCTTCCAGCAAGTTCATCTATGTGGAACTGCTGCGGGACGGGATAGGTTCGGTGGAACGCCGCATCAAGGTCAAGGAACGCAGCGGGATGTTTATAGGTCAAATGGACCTGCCGGACGATCTTGAGAGCGGTTGGTATACTCTTCGGGCATATACGCTTGCGCAGATGGAGTGGCCTGCGGCGGAGCTGTTCCATACGCGGCTGCTGATCCGCGGCGCCGGCCAGGTCAGGGAATTGTACCGTTCTCTGCCGGAAGGCTTTCCGACCGGGGAAACGGAGAAGGGGACCGGAGTCGATGTCTCCATCAAGCCCTCATCCGACGGTCAGATTTCAGTCTCCCTGAGCGATGCCGCCGGCAGACTTCTGGCCGGGAACTTTTCGTTGTCCGTCGTTCCCTCCAGTTATGCCGGCTTCGATTTCCAGGCCCCTCTGGAACAGTTGAATGCCTCTCCCGTCCTCCAATATCCGGAAGGGGAGCGGGAATATTTCCAGACGCTTGATTTCCTCGTGAAGAGCGTACGGGGACGGCTCCCGGAACAATACGGAGTGGCCATCATGTCGCAGGATATCGGTTATTATTTCTCTACCGAAGTTACAGGCGACCGCTCAATAAGGGGCGACGAGGGACAGTCGTTCCGTATCCCCGACCTTGACTATCCTGAAGAGACCCTTTTTACGGTCAATGTCTCCGGGTCCAGGTTTCTCTATCCCGCCGGAGCGGAGGAGCCGTTCGCCGATCCTTACGACTACGGTCCGACATGGCCTGCCAGGGAAATGCAAGTGGATACGGCCATCATACGGGAACGCCTGGAAGGTACCGTGGCTCCTCTTCCTTCCGATGACACTTTGGCTGCAAGCGTCATCACTTCGGAACGGAAGCCGGCGTATTATCGTCCAGGCCGTGTGGTCGGACCTTATTCAAACGTTTTCGAATGGCGCCAGGTCAAGTTGCGCGAAGATTTGCAGAAATACGACGACATGGACCTCATGTCCTACATCGCCGCACATTTCCCGGGACTTGTGGCTACATCTTCCATCGACGGAATTTCCAGCGGGCGGACCATGTACACGACACGCTCCGGCTCCATCACGCAGCGTGTCGTCGTCAGCCATGGACAAGCCACATATAAGAATACCGTCGGGTACAATCCGGTCGTACTCTATATCGACGGAAACCGGGAACCCGACTGGGACTATGCCGCGTCGATGACCGTCAGCGATATCCAGAACCTTTACGTATTGCGTGGAGCGGAGGCCTCGCTTTACAAAGCCGCAGCCGTGGTCCTGCTGGAGATGCGCCATTTCGACGGGAAAAAGTTACTGGAGAAAGATGAGTCGCCCAAGGCGACGACAGGACTTCTCCCGCTGGGCTATCAGAAGCCGGAGGCTTTTCCGGAGGACCGGCCGGGAGACGGTCGCCGTAACGGCACCATCTACTGGAACCCCTGCATCAGGACCGATGCCTCCGGCAAGGCGGACATCGGCCTGCCGGCAGTTCCGGAAAGTCACTACATAAGGCTTGAAGGCCGGACACTTGACGGCCGTTTCTTCTCGGCCGTGCTCCTTTCCGGCCGTGATATCTGAGCAGACAGGCTCAGAATGTCATTCTGAGGGCGGCATTGGTCGCGCTGGCATTCTTCGCGGCGTTGAGTTTGCCGAAGTTCCATTTCAGGGAGATGAAGAAGTGGCGGCCAAGCATGTTCTGCATGCTGTCTTCCACGTAATTGGCCGTCGTTATGTGGCGGAAATTCCTGGCGCTGTTGAGAATGTCGTTGACATTGAAGCTTATCGCCCAGGCCTTGATATTCTTCGTAACGCTGAAATCCCACGCGGTGTAGGGCTCGTTGTAGCCTTCGGGGAATCCGTTGTAGAAATAATAGTTCGCATTGGTTGAAATCTCCCATTCATGGGGAGTGGACCAGTCAAACGAAGTTCCTACCGAATTCCTCCATGTGCGGGTGTCGGCCGAATTGTCTAGGGAATAGTGGTAAGTATTGAGGGTTGTCGACCCGTGGACCCATGCCGTGATCCTGTCTCCCCTGTAGCGGAGTGAAAGAGAAGGGGAGAACGCGAGGCTGTTTGTCAGACTCTCGCTGAAGCCGCTTTTGCCGGAGTAGAAATTGTCGCCCCGTTCGTTGCCCCAGAACCATTCCATGAACTTTCCGTAGTCGAAGGTAGCGATGTCCATGCTCTCCAACCTGTGTGTATTCTGGTAGCTTACCGCCCGGGTCTCAGTCAGACTGAAATTGGCGTTTATGCTGAGTCTCTTGTCACTTGTCAGGGGAATGCCCAGGGATCCGTATACGAAGCCAGTGAAAGAGGGTTTGACTGAATTGACAGGTACGCTGTACTGGATGCCGTCAGAGTCGAACCAGCTTGCTGTAACCAGCGGTCTGAGCAGCAGGTTGCCCGAAAAACTGATGTTGCCGTTCCGCTGGCTCTGGGGGTTGTTGAAGCTGGCATTTGCCGACATGGTATGCCTGTATCCGTTCTGAAGATAGATATTGCCTGCCCTGAGCCTGGTCGGTACGGATATGTCAAGCACAGGAAGCAGATTGGAATTGGATACCCTGACGGTACTGCCGTTGTAGAGCAGAGTGAACCGGTTCTGTTTTTTCGACCATCGCAAATTCAGATACGGGCTCCAGTCGAAGAGCCATTCTCCCACACCTGTACGTGTCTCACGCCCGAGGGATTTGGAATATGTCTCGTTGAGGGTTTCCAGTGTCTGGGCTCCGATCTGGACGGAGGTCTGCCCTTTGCTGTACTGGAACTGCGCGCTCTGCACGATTGAGACATATGTGTTCTTCATCTGCGTGGAATAGTAGTCGTTCTGACGGGTGTAGTCGTTCCTGTCTATTACCGATGCGTTGTACCCGGGAGCGCCGGATGTACGGTCGAACGCCCTTTTCCCGTTGTCGCGTATATTGCCGTTTCCTGAGACGCTCAGTGAAAGCACCCAGTCCTTCGCTATCGGCTCGACATAGGTCAGCCGAGCAGTCCCTCTGTAATTATGGTTGCCGGTTACGTAGAAAAGGTCTTTGATCTGCTCGTCGGAGGAACTCCGGACCAGGGTCCGAGAGAACTCCCTGCTGTCGGCGTCGAAGTTTGTCAGGGCGTAATTGCCTGTCAATGTGAGGTTGCGGCGTTTGTCTCCCAGGTTGCGGATGCCCAGGGTGAAAGATGAGTGTTGGACGAATTGTTTCGATTCCTGGTAGCTGCTCGAAGATGAAGAGTTCAGTCTCATACCTTCCCGGGCCATCGATGCGTCGTTGTCGTTGTATCTTTCAATCTTGCCGAAGGTGAACTGGAAGTTCGGCTCGAATGTGAAAAGGACTTTATTCCTGTCCGTGTTCTTCAGCTCCAGCGATACTTTTGCCTTGTCGGAGGAGGTGAAGTTTTTCGATTCGCTCCGGGAGAATATGTCACTGCCGCCTGTGCCCCATGTCGTGCGGCTCGACCTGTTGCGCGAATCGTCAAAGGAGTGGTTGTAGCTTGCCATCGCGGTGCTCTCCATGCCTTTGATACGGGTCGTATTGTAATTGGCTCCTATCTGGCGATAGGTCTGGATTCCTCCGGCTACCGGCGATATGTCATCCTCGTCATCAGTCCGGAAGACCACTACGAGGCCGTCGCCCGAAATGGGGGCGTTATATGCACTGCCTATCAGGACCAGCTGGTCCTTGTCACTGTAGCCGGTCACCATCACGTTGCCATTGTATATAAGCCCGCGGTCATCCACCATCTCGTCTTTCCTGTCTCCAGCCAGCGTGGTGCCGGCGCCGGCCCTGGCGTTTCCGAACCAGCCTTCCTGGAATTCCTTCTTGAACTCCAGGTCCATGACTTTCTCGCGGTCGGTGGCCACTCCCGAGAACTTTTCGGCGTCACTTACCTTGTCTATGACCTTGACCTTGTCGACCACTTTCGCAGGCAGGTTCTTCAGAGCCATCGAGGGATCGTCGAAGAAGAATGTCTTGCCGCCGACGGTAATCTTCTGGATGGTCTCGCCGTTGTATTTGACAGTGCCTTCCTTCGACACCTCCATGCCTGGCATCCGTTTCAGCAGGTCTTCCAGCATATCGTTCTGGCCGAGCATGAAGGAGGCGGGATTGAAGATTATGGTGTCCTGCCTGATCTCGACCGGGTTGCCTATCGCGGACACATGGGCGGCATCCAGTATCTCATGGTCCTCCTCCAGCCTGATTACGCCCAGTTCCTTGACCTCGCTGTCCCATGTGAAATTGAAATAATGCTCTTTGACATACTTTTTGTAGCCAAGTAATTCGACCGTCAGGTTATATGTTCCCCTGTTCACTTTTGTCAGTTCCGCCCGTCCCGTCGTGTCGGTCAGGGTAAAGTTGGTGATCAGGGTATCGTTCTTTGCGGTCAGATATACCGATGCGAATTCGACAGGGGCGTCGGTTGCGGCATCGAGTACCTGCATTTTAACGGAACCCTGCACCGGATTGAACATGTCTCCGGATATGGTGAATATTTGGGAAGAAGCAGGCCTTGCGGCGAGGAGCAGGGCGGTCAATGCCGCTGTATAGAGTCGTATCCTTTGCATTCAGGTGGGTTTTCTATGTATTGGACGCAATTTTCCATGAAAAGTTAAGTGCAAAGATATACAATAATCCGAATTATTACTAAAAAAATTAGTAATGCAACTAAAATATCTAGTTAAGAATAATTGTCAATCCAGACGGAATTCTCCGCTCGCTGTGCGCCTTAGTGCTGTGAGATATCCGCCGGAACCGAGGGCGAGGCCCAGGTCGCGGGCAAGGGAACGGATGTAGGTGCCGCGGGAGCAGCGTATGCGGAGGGTGGCTGCGGGACGTGTGCCGTCGCTCGTGCCGGAGGTGTGGTAGTTGTGGATATTGCGGACGACCTTGTCCACGGTATATCCGTCGCCTGCCATGGCGTTGTGCAGGGTGAAGTTCTCCAGCGTTATGCTGAAGATTTCGATATGGTTCGTACGGAGTTCCACCGGTTCGCCGGTCCTGGCGTATTCATAAGCCCGGAGGCCATTGATGATCTTGGCTGAAAACAGGGGAGGGACCTGTTCCTGCGGGCCCAGAAAGTCCGGGAGGACCGCCTTTACCGCCTCCTCTGTTATGTGCTCGAAGGGATAGAGGCAGTCAACGGGTTGCTCAAGGTCGTAAGAGGGAGTAGTGGCGCCGAATTCGACGGTCGCCACGTACTCCTTCTCGGAGGCCTGGAGGGCCTCGGCAACCTTCGTGGCCTTGCCGACACATACCAGTAGCAAGCCCGTGGCGAGCGGGTCCAGGGTGCCGGCATGGCCAACTCTAAGGTTGCGTATTCCAAATTGTTTCTGCAGGGTGAACCGGCATTTGCGCACGAGGTCCGCGGAGGTCCACCGGTAGGGTTTGTCCATGGGTAGGACAATCCCGCCGGGATAGTCCGCCGGGTCGTGCGAGAGATGCTGTTCGAAGAAACTGGCCATTTCTTCGACAGGGCACCCGTCAAGCACAAGGTATCTTCTCGATGCGGCGCTGGTGTCTTCCACCTTCAAATGGAGTTTCGAGCCAGGTCTTGACGATCAGGCGGGCCATGGTCAGGGTGATGAAACGTGCGGGCATCACCAGGACGTTGGCGTTGTTGTGCTGGGAGATAAGGGCGCCGATTTCACGGTTCCAGGCCAGGCCGGCCCGTATTGCCGGGTGATGGTTCAGCGTCATGGCCATGCCGTTCCCGGTGCCGCAGAGGGCGATGCCCCTGTCTACCTCACCGGTTTCGATGCCTTTTGCCAGGGCATGTGCGAAGTCGGGATAATCGACGCTCGCCGTCCCGTGGGTCCCGTAGTCCACGACGGAAATCCCTTTCCGCCGCAGGTATGCGATCAGCTGTTGCTTATATTCATATCCAGCGTGATCCGATGCCAATCCAATTCTCATAATTTATTCTGTCAGTTTACGGATTGCGCTTGCGCTCTGGGAATTGCTTCTCGGACCGACGCTTCGCGTCTCCCTCCCACCGCTACGCGGCGGGCCCCTCCCGCTATCAAGCGCGGGTGCTTAGGGTCCTCGAGGCAATATCCCACCCGCGCTTTCAGCGCAATCCTATGTTTATGCGAAGTGTGCTGAAGGTGAGACACTGTTTGCAATGAAAAACAATGCCGCCCACGGCTCAGGGGGAGGGGCCCACGAAGTGGGAGGGTGGTTTTTCATGCAAGCAGTGCGAACCCGCACACAAGCATGAATCTTTATTTCAAAGAAACTATTCCTTTATCAATCCTGCGGAGAACCTCGTCCCTGCCCATCAGGGCCATCATCTCGGCCACGCCGGGTCCTACCGACTTGCCGACAAGGAAGAGGCGGAGAGTGTTCATCACCTTGCCCATCGGCCATCCGTTCTCACGGATAAGCCCTTCCAGCGACTCTCCGACATGCTCCCTGGTGAACGGTTCCAGACCTGCTATGAAGTCGCGGACCCGGGGGATGAGGGCGGGGATGTCGTCTTTCCAGAACTTGGCGGCTGCCGCGGCATCGTAGGAGGCCGGAGCCTCGAAGAAGAAAGCGGTAGCATCGTGGAATTCGGTAGGGAAGTGCACCCTCTCGCGCATGAGGTCCAGGACGCCTCCGATATATTCGTCGCTGAACGAGGCCACACGGTCGCCTTCAGCTGCCCTGAAATCGGCCACCAGTTTTTCGGTCGGCCTCATTCGGAGATACTCCTGGTTGAACCACTTAGCCTTGTCGGGATTGAACCTTGCACCCGACTTGACCACCCGTTCCAGCGAGAACACGTCCACGAGTTCCTCCAGAGAGAATATCTCCTGCTCGGTTCCGGGATTCCATCCCAGGAAGGCCAGCATGTTGACGAAAGCCTCGGGATAGTATCCGTCCTCGCGATAGCCGCGCGACACTTCTCCTTCGGCATTGACCCAGCGGAGCGGGAATACCGGGAATCCGAGCCTGTCACCGTCCCTCTTGCTGAGCTTGCCTTTTCCGTCGGGCTTGAGCAGCAGCGAGAGATGGGCGAACCTTGGCTGGGTATCCTGCCATCCGAAAGCCTCATAGAGGAGATAGTGCAGGGGGAGGGAAGGCAGCCACTCCTCACCGCGGATAACCTCGGTTATCTCCATCAGGTGGTCGTCCACTATGTTGGCCAGGTGATAGGTCGGGAGTTCGTCGGCACGTTTCCACAGGACCTTGTCGTCCAGAGTGTTGCTGCTCACTTCGATGTGGCCGCGGATCAGGTCGTCCATTGCGATGGTCCGTCCTTCGGGGATCTTGAACCGGATGGTCCATCCGGTCTCTTCGGCGACCCTGCGTTTCACTTCTTCAGCGGGAATCGTCAGGGAGTTCTTCAACGAGAGACGGGTCTCCCAGTTGTAGGTGAAGGTCTTCTTTTCGGCTTCGGCTGCGGTACGGAGAGCGGTGAGCTCCTCAGCGGTGTCGAAGGCATAGTACGCGAGGCCCTTTTCGACCAGTTCCTCTGCATATTTGCGATAGATACCGCGACGCTGCGACTGCCGGTAGGGGGCGTGGGGATGCTTCTCAGAAGGAACTTCCACCACGTTGCCGTCCTGGTCTACACCCTCGTCGGGGAAAATGCCGCACCAGCGGAGGCTCTCGATTATATAGGCTTCGGCACCCGGCACGAAACGCTGGGAATCGGTATCCTCGATGCGGAGGATGAAATCGCCTCCTGCCTGCTTGGCGTAAAGATAATTGTAAAGGGCCGTGCGGACGCCGCCCATGTGGAGCGGCCCCGTCGGACTGGGAGCGAATCGTACCCTGCGTCTTCTTTCCATCCTATTCCTCCTTGCTTTCCTTGACGTTCAGCATCCGCTCGCGGCGCACATATGCGGGCTCCTCTTCCAGATCCTTGATCAGGCGCACGTCGTCCACTATGAGCGCGGGAATTCCGGTGACGCGCTGCTTGTTGAGCAACTTGCCGTTGTCCGGGGCGATGGGGCGTCCCTTCTTGCGGCTGCGGAACAGGTTGGGATTGTATTTCACTTCGATGCGGTTTCCCCGGTTGATCTCGTTCTCGTCGATCACGGGGAGCTGCCACATCTCGAAACCGGTCGCGATGATGGTGACGCTGATCTTGCCGCCCATGTTCTCGTCGAACACGATACCGCGCTTGAAATTGATCGTAGCGCCGGTGTACTGCGAGGTGAAGTCCATGATCTGGGAAAGTTCCTCCATGGAGATTCCGGTCTCGTCGTCGGAACTGCCTGTGATGTTGATAAGGGCGTTCTTCACGCTGCGCAGGTTGAGGTCGTTCAGCAGAGGTGAGTTGAGCGCCTGCTCGACCGCCTTCGTCGCACGGTCTTCGCCTTCGGCCTCGCCTATACCCATGATGGCCACACCGCTGTTCTGCATCACCTTCTTCACGTCGGCGAAGTCCACGTTGATGTAGCCGCTGCTTGTGATGATCTCGGCTATGCTCTTGACGGCGGTTGCCAGCACTTCGTCGGCCTTGGAGAAGGCTTTCTTCATGCCCATCTTACCGTAGAGCTGATAGAGCTTCTGGTTGTCGATCACCAGTATGCTGTCGACATGCTTGCTGAGTTCCTTGATGCCTTCTACTGCACGGTAGAGAGCCTCCTTACCTTCATCGCGGAAGGGGACGGTGACTACGCCGACCGTCAGTTTGCCCATCTCCTTGGCTGTCTTAGCCACGAGGGGAGCGGCTCCGGTGCCGGTGCCGCCGCCCATGCCGCAGGTCACGAAGACCATCTGCGTGTCGCCGGCGAAGATCTTGTTGATCTCCTCGATCGACTCCTCCGCCGCCTTGCGGCCGGTCAGATAGTCCGTTCCGGCTCCCAGTCCCTTGGTCAGGACGGGGCCTATCTGGAGTTTTGTGGGTACCGGACTTGTCTGCAGGGCCTGCAGGTCAGTATTGCAGACCACGAAATCCACATCCTTCAGTCCGAGCGTGTACATGTAGGAGACGGCATTGTTTCCGCCGCCGCCCACGCCGACGACGGTTATGATATTGCCTCTTTTCTCCCAGCTGGTAGGTATTAAATCTGCGTCCATGGCTTAAGCGTTGTCTTTATCGGAATCGGAAAATAGCATGTCAAAAAAGCTGGGCTGTTTCTTCTTCTCAGCCCTTTCGCGCGCCTTGCGCTCCTTCTCCTCCTGCTTGCGGAGTTCCTTGGCCCTTCTCTCTTCCTCCTTACGGCGCTCGCGCTCCTCGCGTGCGGAGATGCGCTCGTCGACCGGTTCTTCTTCCTCTTCTTCGAAGAGAGTGCTGTCCTCCTGCTTTGCGGCCGCCTGCGCTACGGCTTCCTTCTTGTATTCGATGGCGTGCGAGAGCATCGGCTCGATGGCCTCAAGGACGAGTCCCACGGCAGTGGATGCGTAGACGTCGAAGGCGTCTTCCACACTGGAGCTGTCGATCGATCCCTGGGGTGCGGCCAGGCGGATGCGCTGTCCGAGGAGAGCGCTAGCCAGCTGGATGATGTTGTCGAGGTGGCAGCCGCCGCCCGTGATGACTATGCCCGAAGTGATCTTGGAGGCATAGCCCGACTGATCTATGACATAGCGTACGGCGTCGAAGATTTCGCTCATTCTGGCCTCGATGACGCGGGCGAGCAGGCTGATCTCGACTTCGCCGTCCTCCACGTCGTTTTCGTTCTTGAGGATCAGCTTCTTGTTTTCGACGGCGAATTCTTCGCAGCAGCGGCCGTGCATGACCTTGATGGTCTCGGCCCACTGGTTGGTGATGTTGGCGACGTTCTTGATGTCGACCGTGACGGATTCACCTCCGAAGGGGATGATGGCGACCTCCCTGACGATGTTGTCCTTGATGATGGCGACTTCGGTCGAGCTCTTGCCGATATCGACGAGAGCCACACCGTTCTCCATCTCGGGCTTGCTCAGGACGGCCCTCGCCGAAGCGATGGGGGCGAGGATCGCCTTGTTCATCTTGAGCCCGCAGTCGTTGAGGATGGTGGTCCTGCGGTCGAGGATGGCACGTTTTCCGTAGAAGATCTTGAAAGTGGCCTCTATTGTGCCGCCCACCATTCCGATAAGTTCGTCGTGATTGATGCCGAACCTCTCTTCGGTGCTGTACTTCTGGGGAACCGCCTCGAAGACGGTGTCGCCTCCCTCGAGGGTGGCGTTGTAGCGTCCCCTGGTGATCTGGCGTACCTCCTCCTCGGTGATGTAGGCCTTGGGGTCGGTGCGGTTGATCAGGCAAGGGAGCTCCTTGCTGTGGAGAATCCTTCCGGAGAGGCCGACGGTGACCTCGCCGATCTCTTCCTGAAGTTCGGCCTCTGCCTGGCTTATAAGTCTGCGGACGATCTCTTCGACCTTGAAGTCGTTGACGATTTCGCCGCATTCGATGCCGGCCGCCGGAGTGTCGTGGTAGCTTACGATCTTTATGCCGGCCGATGTCTTCTCACCGACTGCCAGCGCCACTTTCGAACTACCGAAATCCAATGCTGCTGCGTACCTGCTCATAGCTGCTTGCAAATTATCTGATTATTATATTTTAGATTGATTGTCCTGTATTTCCTTTCGCCCACTTCCGGCAGGATGTTCTTCCACCATGTTTCCAGTTTGGTGAACTTGTTCTCGCAGTCGCCATAGTCGCCGAATATGATTGCCGGCCCCGGTGTCCTGGTATAAAGCATGATGTCACCGTCCCCGGCGATGTCGATCTGGGCTATCTCCCTCCTGAGGAAGGGGCGCTCGTCTATGTAGCGGGCAAGCGATACCATACCCAGGATCCACTCGCGGTCGTGTTCGGGGGCCGCACCCCTGTAAGTGCTGTCCGCATGGATCGGGATGTTCCCCGTCACGATGGGTACATCCACGGAATTCGTTACGGGGAAGAGATAACCTTCCGGATCGGCATACCAGCGCCTGCTTCCCTTCTCGAAACGTATTATGGGCTTGCGCTGGGTAATCTCGACGGCGAGTGTCCCTTCGTCCGGGGTGAAGACCTGGGCGCTCATCACTTCACCGCGTGCGCGGAGCCTCTTCTCGATGGAATCGAGGTCGATTGCGACGGTACGCCGTCCGATCGCGGCCTTTTCCATCTGCCTGGTGACTTCAGCCCGGTCCACTATCGCACTTTCAAGCGAGTCGAGCAGTATCACCTCGACATTGCGGCATACGGCCTGACCGCGTCCCTGGGCGGACATGGATCCTACGAAGTAGAACCAGCAGCCCAGCAGTCCGGCGGAGAAGAGGACGATCAGCGAAGTGAGGAGTATCTTTTTGATCATATAAGGCTCTTGATATAGGTTTCAATGGGCTCTATGAAGCGGTCCACGTCGCCTGCCCCGAAGGAGACAAGGCAGTCGAGATCCCTTCCTTTCAGATGTTCCATCAACTCCTCCTTGGGAATGAGCACCTTGTCCTCAATGGTCACCCTGTCGAAGATGATGTCCGAGGTGACTCCCGGGATCGGCTCCTCGCGGGCGGGATAGATGGGGAGGAGGATGAGGGAGTCGAGACCGCTGAGGGCGTCAGCGAAATCCGCCGCGAAGTCACGGGTCCTGGTGTAGAGATGGGGCTGGAATATGCCGCAGATCTTCCTTCCCGGGAAAATGTTGCGGATCGAGCTGATTGCCGCCCTGATCTCGTTGGGATGGTGGGCGTAATCGTCGATATATGCTATGTGCGGGGTATTGACATGTATGTCGAAGCGGCGCTTCACTCCCTGGAATGTGGCGAGGCCTTCACGGAGTTTTTCAGGCTCAGTGCCATGGAGCAGGGCTATGGCCGACGCGGCCACGGCGTTCTCCACGTTGACCCACCCGGGAATACCGACACTGCAGTGTGCGAGGGTGCCTCCGGGATAGTTGAGCGTGAAATCGAAACGTCCGTCTGGAAGCGGAACGATATCTGATGCGAAGAAGTCGCAGGAGGTGTCGTACGCGTAGCGGAAGACCTTCGCCCGGATCTTGTCCAGGGGGACTTCCACTCCTGACTTGATAATCACTGCTCCGTCGGGGTCGACCTGGGATGCGAACTCCCCGAAGGCTTCGACCACGTGTGCGTGGTCGTTGTAGATGTCGAGGTGGTCGGCATCGGTAGCGGTGATGACGGCTATATGGGGATGCAGCTGCAGGAAAGACCTGTCGAATTCGTCGGCTTCGGCCACGAGGACGGGGTTTTTGCTGAGCAGCAGGTTGGTGTCGTAGTTCTTCGAGATGCCGCCCAGGAATGCGCTGCATCCTTCGCCGCTGACAGTAAGCAGATGGGCCAGCAGCGTGCTGGTGGTCGTCTTGCCGTGGGTGCCCGAGACGGCGAGGCATTCCTGCCCGCGGGCGATTTCGCCCAGTGCCTTGGAACGCTTGCACATGGGGTAGCCGTGGCTGCGGACGAACCGCATCTCGCCCAGGTCCTCCGGGATGGCTGGAGTATAGATGACGAAGGTATGCTCCGCGTCTCCCGGGATTGCAGTAACGTCGTCCTCGTAATGTACGGCTATGCCTTCGTTCTCAAGCGCATGGGTGAGTGCGGAGGGGGTGCGGTCGTATCCCGAGACTTCAAATCCCCTGTGGTGGAAGTATCGGGCTATGGCGCTCATGCCGATACCCCCGATCCCTATGAAATAATAATGATTATAATCAGCCATTGCTCAACGGTAATCTATTTCAGGAGTTTCAATACTTCCCTGGCGATAACCTCCGAAGCGTCCTTGCGCCCCAGTTTCAGGATGTTCTTCTCCAGTGCGGCGAGCCTGGCGTCGTCGGGCAGGAGCGCTTCTACCGTGTCAAGCAGTTTCCCGTCGGCGTCGGCGTCACGTACCATCAGTGCAGCATCCTTCTCGACCAGGGCCATGGCGTTGTGCGTCTGGTGGTCTTCGGCCACATTGGGCGAAGGGACGAAAACTGTCGCCTTGCCCGCCACGCACAGTTCGGAGATGGTGCCCGCACCGGCCCTCGAGACCAGCAGGTCGGCCACGGCATAGGCCAGGTCCATCCTCTTGATGAAATCGGTATAATAGAGGTTCTTCACTTCGCGTCCGGCCATGAATTCGTCGATACCGGGCTTGTATATACGTCCGCACTGCCAGATAACCTGGTATCCGGCCTTTCCGGCACGATTCTCCACCCAACTCTTCATCACGCGGTTGAGGGTGCCGCAGCCCAGACTCCCGCCTACAACGAAAAGGGTCTTGCGTTCAGGGTCCAGGCCATAGAACCTATATCCCTCCTCGCGCTGTGCAGCGGTCGCGGGTGCGATCTCCTTGCGGATCGGATTGCCCGTAAGGATGATGCGGTCTGCGGGGAAGAAACGTTCCATTCCTTCGTATGCTGTGCATATCCTTGCGGCCTTCTTGGAGAGTATCTTGTTGGTCAGCCCCGCATAGGAATTCTGCTCCTGCAGCAGGCAGGGGATGCCTTTGCGCGACGCGCTCCAGAGGAGGGGGGCACTGGCATATCCGCCCACACCCACCGCCACGTCGGGTTTGAATTCCTTCAGGATTTCACCTGCCTTGCGGACGCTCTGCAGCACCTTGAAGGGAAGTGCCAGGTTCTTGAGCGAAAGCGAGCGCTGCAATCCCGCCACGGGAAGTCCGATTATCCTGTATCCCGCCGCGGGAACCCTTTCCATCTCCATCTTGCCGGAGGCTCCTACGAAGAGTATCTCCGCTTCAGGACATATCTCCTTGATTGAGTTGGCTATTGAAAGCGCCGGGAAAATGTGTCCTCCGGTGCCGCCGCCGCTGATGATGATTCTGGGATTATTCATTTGTGGAATAGGTTATCTCGTGAGTACTGCTGGTAGTGTCGGAATTGTAGGAGTCCGTAAGGCTTGCTGCCTGTGCTTCGCGTTCTGCCCTGTCCCTTGCATCTTGCTTGTCGAGTTGCCTGTTGACCGACAGGATCATGCCGAAGGCTCCGCAAAGCACCAGGTAGGCCGTGCCGCCATGGCTGATGAGGGGCAGGGTGTGGCCGGTGATGGGGAAGAGGCGTACGTTGACCAGTATGTGGAGGAACGCCTGTGTGGCTATGAGGAATGAAAGGCCTACGATAAGGACGCTCGAATAGGTCGCCTTGCATCTCTGGCAGAGACGTATGCAGCGGAAGAGGAATATGAGGTAGAGCAGCAGCACGAAGACCCCTCCCAACAGTCCGTATTCCTCCACGATGAATGCGTAAATGAAATCGGAGAACGCCATGGAGAGGGAGTAGCGCTGGGTGCTCTTGCCGGGCCCCTTGCCGAAGATCCCTCCTTCCGAAATGGCCACCTTCGCGTTCTCGCTCTGCCTGTCCTTGTCCTTGAGACGCTCGAGTTCGGCGGCTGAAAGTTCGTCCATATTGATCTCGTCTTCCTTGTCGAAATGGGCGGTCAAGCGGCTTTCTACCGTACCGAAGCGGTTGAATATCTTCCCTATGGCCGACTGCTGCCGCTCGGGTTTTCCGGCATAGAAAAGGTGATAGATTGAAAACATCAGCAGGACCGCCGCCGCCACGATGCCTACCGTGATCGCCAGGTTCTTGAAATTGACGTCCATGAAGAAGAGAACGAGGAAGCAGATAATCGCGATCAGCAGGGCTGACGAGAAACTGTTCACCATGATCATCATGCAGACGGCGCCCACCGGCAGCAGGATCTTCAGGGCGAACTGCTTGAAGTCGTCGAGACTGTCGCCCCAGAGTTCTAGGGCCTTGGCGAGATATAGGATAACGCCGATCTTGGCGAACTCGAATACCTGGAATGTCTTTCCGAAAATGCGGATGCCGCGGATAGCCCCGTTGATCTTCACCTGGAATCCCGGTACGAACAGCAGCAGGAGCATCAACAGCGAAAGTCCGAATATGGCGAAAGAGAAGAAGCGGTAGGCGCGCAGCGGTATGAGATAGCATATCATTAGCGCCACGAAGCCCAGGAGTACCGATTTGGTCTGCTCCCAGAAAATCGCTACCTTGCTGATACCGCGGGACGAGGCGAGGAAACTGCTCGACGAGAATACGGCCACGATTGATATCATCGCGAACAGAACCACGATGATCCAGATCACCTTGTCTCCCTTGAGTTTCCAGAATTCCTTCATCGTCTACAGCATTCTTACGGCTTCCTTGAACTGGCGGCCGCGGTCTTCATAATTCTTGAACAGGTCGAAACTTGCGCAGCAGGGGCTGAGAAGCACGGTGTCGCCGGGGCTTGCCAGTGAGGCGCATTTGTTGACGCACTCCACGGCGGAGAGGGTGTCATAGATGGGGACGATTCCTCCGAAAGAGTCGTGGATCTTGCGGTTGTCCACTCCCAGGCAGACGATCGCCTTCACCTTTTCGCGGACCAGGTCGATGATGGGACCGTAGTCGTTGCCCTTGTCGGTGCCTCCGAGGATCAGGACCGTGGGGGCCTGCATGCTCTCGAGGGCGTACCAGGTGGAATTGACGTTGGTGGCCTTGGAGTCGTTGACATAGAGCACGCCGCCGACGGTCATGACCTTCTCCATACGGTGCTCCACACCTTCAAAGGTGGTCAGCGACCGGCGGATGGTCTCGTTGGTGATATGCATTATCTTTCCGGTGATGGCCGCGGCCATGGAGTTGTAGACGTTGTGTTTCCCTTCCAGCGACAGATCCTTGACCAGTATGTCGAATTCGTCGCCGTCGTAGCGGACGCGCATGGTGTCGTCGTCCAGCCATGCTCCCTCTTCCACACTTCCTCCGTCCTGGGTGAAAGGCAGTTTCTTGGCCTGGAGCACGATCTTGTTGAGCTCGCCGATAGTCACTTCGTCGTCACTGCAGAAGATGAAGCAGTCTTCGGGCTTCATGTTGCGGGTGATGCGGAACTTGGCGTTTATGTAGTTCTGGAAGCAGTGGTCGTAGCGGTCGAGATGGTCGGGGGTGATGTTCATCAGCACGGCGATGTCGGCTTTGAAGTCATACATGCCGTCCAGCTGGAAGCTGCTGAGTTCCAGTACGTAGATGTCGTGCTTCTCGGTGGCCACCTGCATCGCGTAGCTCTTGCCGATATTTCCGCCGAGGCCGACGTTCAGCCCGGCGTTCTGGAGGAGGTAATAGATCAGTGAGGTGGTCGTGGTCTTGCCGTTGCTTCCGGTGATGCAAATTTTCCTGGCCTTGTCGAAGTAGCCTGCGAATTCGATCTCCGAAATGACTGGAGTCCCCATCTCGTGGAGTTTCACCACGAGGGGCGCGGTCTCGGGGATGCCGGGGCTCTTGATCACGAGGTCGGCTGACAGGACCCTGTCGGCGCTGTGGCCGCCTTCCTCGAAAGGAATGTCCCACTTCATGAGTTCATTGCGGAAATTTTCCTTGAGATTGCCGCTGTCCGACAGGAATGTGTCGTAATGCTGCGTTTTCGCAAGGACCGCGGCCCCAACGCCGCTTTCGCCTCCGCCGAGAATGACTGCTTTCTTCATTGTTATCTGATTTTCAATGTTACGATGGTAATGACTGCCAGAATGATCGATACGATCCAGAACCGCACGACGATCTTGTTCTCAGGATGGATCTGACGCGGTTTCTGGATGATCGCGTCGGGATTCTCCTTCTGGTAGTGGTGGTGGAGGGGCGACATTCGGAATACCCGCACTCCCGTACCGGTCTTTTTCTTTGTGTATTTGAAATAATATCTCTGGATAATCACGGAGAGACTCTCGGCGAGGAACACGCCGCACAGGATGGGGAGCAGGAGCTCCTTCCGGATGATGATGGCCAGCACACCGATGATGCCGCCCAGCGCGAGGGAACCGGTGTCGCCCATGAATACCTGCGCCGGGAATGAGTTGTACCACAGGAATCCGAGGAGTGCGCCGACGAAGCAGCATACATATACCGTCACTTCGCCGATGTTCGGAAGGTACATTATATTGAGGTATTCTGCGAAACCAGAGTGGCCGGAGACGTAAGCGAGTACGCCGAGGGTGGCGCCGACTATCGCAGAAACGCCAGCCGCAAGGCCGTCCATGCCGTCTGTCAGGTTGGTGCCGTTGGAGCAAGCCGTGATGATGAAGATGATTACCACCACGTAGAGACCTCCCTGCAGCGCCCTTACGAATTTGCCGGAGAAGGGGATGAGCCACTTGTAGTCGAATTCGTTGCCCTTGAAGAAGGGAATGGTGGTGCGGCTGTAACTTACTCCCTGTTCGGATGTGAAGTAGAGGGTGAGGCCGACTATCAGGCCGAGAAGCACCTGCCCGACTATCTTGTAGCGTCCGTTGAGGCCCTCCTTATTATGCTTGAACACCTTAATGTAGTCATCGATGAAACCCAGCGCGCCGAGCCATACGGTAGTCAGGATGAGCAGCTGGATGTTGGTGTTGGCGAGGTTTCCGAAGAGGAGTATCGGAAAGAGGATCGAGATCAGGATGATGATTCCACCCATCGTGGGGGTGCCTTTCTTCTGCAACTGGCCCTCGAGGCCCAGGTCGCGTATGGTCTCGCCGATCTGTTTCTTCTGCAGCTTCGCAATGATTTTCTTGCCCACCCAGAGTGATGTGAGAATGGCTATGACGCTGCAGATGATGGCACGGAATGAGATATAGTGCATCAGTCCGACGCCCGGGAAATCGATTCCGGCCTGTTTCAGATATTCAAACAGATGATATAGCATGTCCCTTCGTTATTTCATTTCTTCAAACGTTTCGGCGATCACTTCCTTGTCGTCGAAGTGGATCTTGGTGTCGCCGATTATCTGGTAGTCTTCGTGCCCCTTGCCGGCGACCAGTATAACCGCACCCTTGGGGGCGGTCATTATCGCAGTGCGGATCGCTTCGCGGCGGTCGGTGATGAAAAGGCTCTTCGCCCGGGCCGCGGCATCCATGCCTTCGCGTATATCCTTGATTATGGCTTCCGGCTCCTCGTGACGCGGGTTGTCGGAAGTGACCACCACGCGGTCAGCATACTTGGCCGCAATGACTCCCATTTCTGGGCGCTTGGTCTTGTCGCGGTTGCCACCGCAGCCGAAAACGCATACCAGCGCACGGTCGCGTGCCGTCTCGCGGAGCGTCTTGAGCGCGTTCTCGAGGGCGTCCGGGGTGTGGGAGTAGTCAACTACGGCAGTTATGTCATCTCCGCCCCTGACGAAGTCGAGCCTTCCCGGAACGGGGCCGAGTGCGCTCATCTTGACCAGCACCTCTTCGGGCTTTGCGCCGAGCAGGACGGCGGTCGAGTAGACGGCCAGGAGGTTGTAGGCGTTGTGCGCCCCTATGAAGCGGGTCCATACCTGCGTCCCGTCGATGCTCACGAGCATTCCCTCAAGGCTCTCCTCGATTATCCTGCAGCGGAAGTCGGCCATGCGTTTGCAAGCGTAGGTCCTTATCTGCGCTTTGGTGTTCTGTACCATGATTTCGCCGTTCCTGTCGTCGATGTTGGTGAGGGCGAATGCGGTGGCGGGAAGCTGGTCGAAAAAGCGCTTCTTGCAGTCGCGGTAGGCGAGGAAGGTCTTGTGGTAGTCCAGATGGTCGTGTGTAAGATTCGAGAATATGGCGACCTTGAATTCCAGTCCTGCGATACGTTCCTGGTCGACGGAGTGGGAGCTGACCTCCATGAAACAATAGTTGCATCCCTTTTCGGCCATCCTGGCGAGCAGGGAGTTCAGTTCGATGGGGTCGGGGGTGGTGTGGGAGGTCTCGAGCCGCTCGCTCTCTATGTAGTTGGCGATGGTCGAGATCAGGCCGCAGCTCCAACCCATTCCCGTGAACAGCTTGTAGAGGAGGGTCACCGTGGTCGTCTTGCCGTTGGTGCCGGTTATGCCGACCAGGTTGAGTTTCCCCGAAGGATGTCCGTACCAGTTGTCGGCAGCCAGGGCGAGCGCCCTGCGGCTGTCCGCAACCTTGACGAGGGTGACGCCGTCCCCAGGCTCAAGACCGGGCGTGTCGTTCTGGTAGATGACTGCACGTGCACCGGCAGCCAGGGCCTTGCCTATGTAGGCGTGCCCGTCGGCCTCAGTGCCGCTTACCGCTATGAAAAGCGAACCGGGACGGCACTTGCGCGAATCGAAGGTGATCTCTTCGATCTCGCAGGCCAAGTCGCCGCTTACGGCCTGGATTTCTATTCCTTTTATGATACTATTGAGCAGCATTGCCATATTTTTCCTTGAGAGTGAGTGAAATCTTCTTGTTCCTGCATGAGTCGCCGGGAGACGGGACCTGTCCCGTGACCGTGCCCTGTCCCTCGAACGAGACCGTATACCCGGCCTTCTCGAGCAGGGCTACAGCTTCGCGGAGGCCGAGTCCCTTGACGTTCGGCACCAGTCCCTGGCGTATTTCTTCGCGGCCTTCCAGCACTATGCTGTCGTCAATCTCGGGGAGCTTGCCTTTCTTTGCGAGAGGCTCCTGCCAGTCGACGGAAGAGGCGTATATCTGCTCCACGACCTGACGGAAAACGGGACCGCCCCAGGTCGCACCGTAGAAGTTGCCGAAGGTCGGGGCTGAATAGACCACCACGATCATGGAGTATCTGGGGGCGTCGGAAGGGAAGAAGCCCACGAAAGTCGCCTGGTGCATCTTGTGGCCCGCGTGGTCCTCGTAGCGTCCGGTCTTGGGGAAAACGATTCTCGCCGTACCCGTCTTGCCTGCGACAGGTACCGGGCAGCCCTTGAACACCCTGTATCCGGTGCCGCCTTCCGACTCCACGACTCCGCGCATAGCCTTCCATACCTCATGCGCAGTTTCCTTGCTGCAGACGACTCCGAGCGTCTCGGGCTCGAATTCCTTGATGATCTGGCCGTCTTTCTGGTAGTTGCGCACCAGGTGCGGATGCATCATCACGCCTTCGTTGGCTATCGCGTTGTAGAAATTGAGTGTATGCAGAGGGGTGATCTCGACGGTGTATCCCATCGCTATCTGCGGGAGGTCTTTCATGTTCCATGCACCCCGGCCCGTATTGTCGTCGGGATCCTTCAGATTGGCCTTTGCCATGCCGTTGAGGTCGAAGGAGAAGTCGTGGGTGATGCGGCGCTGGTTGGTGAGCTTGTCGAGGAACTCCTTGGGATTATTGCCATAATATCTGGCCGCCAGGATGCGGAACACGTTGTTGGACGATATTTCGAAACCGCGCTTTACGGAAATCGTGCTGTAGCGGTCGAGATAGTGGTCGACGAACGGCTTGCCGCCGCCGTAGTTCCAGGTGACCGTTGCGGGGATTTCGGTGTCGAGCGTGACTTTCTTGTCTTCCAGCAGGGTAGTCAGCGTAGCGCACTTGAAGACCGAGCCGGGTTCGCCCTTGCGGCCTATGGCGTAGTTGTAGGTTTCGTCGAATCCGCCTTTGCCGTCCTTCTCGAGGTTGACCATCGCCTTGATCTCGCCGGTCGCCACTTCCATTACGACGACGGTGCCGGCGTCGACTTCCGTGGTCTTGCTGAGAACGCTTGTCAGGGCGTTCTGGGCCATGTCCTGCATGTCTATGTCAAGAGTGAGCTGTACGTCTATGCCGTCGATGGGCTCGACGGTCTCACGGTCGGTGTCGACGATCCAGTTGCGTCCTTCGGTCAGACGCATGGGCTGGATGCCGTCGGTGCCGCGCAGGATGGTGTCGCAGCTGCCCTCGATGCCGATGACGGGGATTTCACTCTGGTCCTTGATGTAACCCAGGGTGCGGAAGCCCAGGCGCCCGTAGGGGTAGGTGCGGTGGTCGACCTTTTCTTCCGAACGGCCGCCTCGGGAACGCCCTTCACGCAGGATAGGGAAGGAGGAGACTTCTTTCATCTCCTGATAGGTCAGCAGCTTGCGGTTGAGGTAGAGGTAACGGCGTCCTCCGCCGAGTCCTTCCTTCCGCCTGTCCGTTATTTCTTTCTTGTACTGTGCGGCTTTCTTGTCCTTGTAGAAATCCGCGAGACAGATGGCCAGCGAATCGATTCCGTTCGCAAACAGTGCGGAGTCGGGCTGGACGCAGTCCATTCCCATGCGGTATTCCGGGATGGAGAATGCAAGGTAGCGTCCGTCGTCGGCCAGTATGCTGCCCCTTGTGCAGGGGAGGACATCTTCCCTCAGGGTCTTGGCGGAGTAGCTGCGGCCGGGCTTGTGGATGAACTGCAGGTTCAACATCTGGCATATTGCCAGCACAGCCAGCAATACGAATCCGATGTAAAAGATGCCTATTTTCCTGATATTGACCTGCATGCCCGCTTATTGCTTGTCAAGGATTATCCTTCTAGGCGGCGCATCGGGTGCGTGCAGTTTCGATGCACTTCCCTTGAGCATCCCGTCGATCTTGGTCCGGTTGTTCATTCCCACGAGGTCGAGGGTCCGCTGCTGGTAGCTGATGCGCAGCTCCTGCAGCTCCCTTTCATTCTTCTGTACCTTCACCAGATTCTGCTCCACCATGAGGCTCCAGCCTATGGTTATGCAAACTATGACGAAGATGTAGAAGATGAAACCGAGTTGGCGGTCCACTCCCCATTCGATCAGCTTGTCTCCGCTCAGATAGCTGATTACCTTGTCAACGATGTGCTTGATTTTGCCGCTCATTTTCGTCAAACTGCCTTTCGGCCACTCTCAACTTGGCGCTGCGGGCGCGTGTGTTCGAAGAGATTTCCTCCTCGGAGGGAAGGATTGGTTTCTTGTTCACGCGCTTGAGCCGCCCTTCCTGCCAGGCGGCCCTGATCGAGTTCTTGACGATGCGGTCCTCCAAAGAATGGTATGTTATGACAGCCAGGATCCCTCCTTGCCCAAGAGATCGCATGGCCCCTTTCATAAACCCCTCCAGGGAAGTCATCTCGCCATTGACTTCAATCCGAAGAGCCTGGTATACTTTAGCCAAATGCTTATGCTCCAAGAATTTAGGCAGAACAGGTGCTATTGCTCTGCCTAAATCTTCCGTGGTTCTCAACGGCTCCCTCTCACGGCTCGAAACTATCAGTTCCGCAAGCCTTCCGCTATTCTCCACTTCGCCGTAAAGGCGGAAGATCCTTTCCAGATCCTCCCCACTATAACTATTTACTATATCCGACGCGCACAACTGTGAGCGATGGTTCATTCTCATGTCCAGCGGAGAGTCCTCGAAACGGAAGGAAAAGCCCCTTTCCGCAGTGTCGAACTGGTGGGAGGATACTCCCAGGTCCGCCAGGATTCCGTCCACGTAACCGTATCCGTGGTAACGGATGAAATTGTGCACGAAACGGAAATCCCCGTGCACTGTGGTCAGCCTTCCGTCTTCCGGTGCGTTTGCCAGCGCTTCCTCGTCCTTGTCAAATGCAATAAGACGGCCCTTGGGACCGAGGCGGCGCAGAATCTCGCGACTGTGTCCCCCTCCTCCGAAGGTCGCATCCACGTAGACCCCGTCTTCGCGGATGGAAAGCGCCTCTATGCTCTCGTGGAGCAGGACAGGCGTGTGATATTCAGACATGGCAGGCTCCTTTTCCGCTAACCGAGAATCTTTTCAGCCAGCGCCACGAACTCTCCGCTATCCATCTCCCTGGCCTCGTATTTCTCCTTGTCCCAGATCTCGATCATGTGGTTGTTGCCCGCGAATACTACCTCCTTGGTGATGCCCGCCTTGTCGAGCAGCGCCTTGGGGATGGTGATCCGCCCGAGCTTGCTGTCTGGCTCTACGTCCGCAGTGCCTCTCATATATTCCCTCCAGAAGGTGGCATGTTCCGGATTGAAAAAGTTCAACCGGCTTCTGACGGCTTCCGAATCCTGCTCCCACTGGTCGAAGGAGTACATTTCGAGGCACTCTGCGAAGAGAGACTTTTTGACTACGAAGCGAAGGTTGGCGCCTTCGCCCATAATGGATTTGAAGGCGGCGGGGAAGATGAGTCTTCCCTTGTCGTCGACCTTAGCCTTGTAGCATCCGATAAACTTTGCCATCAAATCCTATATGCGTTTAGTGATGTGTGAAGCAAAGGTATAAATAATTTTCCACTTTCTTACAAATATTTCCAAAAATTTCCACAAAGAGTGCACAAAAAAAACGGAGCGGCCCGACCGCTCCGTTTTTCCTTTCCGGAACCGGAAGCTATTTCCGCTCCGTGACGAAGCGGAAGAAGGGGTCGATGTCTTTCTTGTCGGTGAGGCGGGTCAGATAGCAGTGGTTGCCCAGATCGTCGGAGAGAGCGTCGGGGACACGCCCGTGGAAGCAGATGTCTGAGCCATAGCGGTCCAGGATTTCCTGGTGTCCGTGGACGTATGCGACCCCGTCGCGACGGGAGGCATAGGCGCAGTAGTATGCCGTGCCTTCAGGTTTGCGGCGTTCATCGAAGGCGACCATATCGGCCCAGATCTGGAAGACGTCGGTGGAATGGGCATAGTTCATCATGTCGGGAGTGTAGCCGCCGGGAGGGCGCATGTTTACTTCCAGCCCCACGTAGTCGCCCTTTTTGCCCAGCCCTTCACGGTCACGGTCGAGCTGGAAGAACTCCAGATGGACGAAGCGGCTCGGCGTGCCGAATGCCTTGACTGTGCGCCGGCCGATGGCGGCGAGTTTGACCGGTACTGTCCTGTTGATCCAGTAGCAGGTGTCAAGGTTATCGTGGACGATGTCCATCACCGGTGTGGGGAACACGGAATTGTTCTCGAAAATGGGCTCCATCCGGGAATTGAAAATAGCGTCGTAGCTCACGAGCAGGCCTGTGATGAATTCTTCGATGACGAACTGCCCGTAATCCGGATGCGCGTCGATCCAGGCCTCCAGCTCCGCGTCGTCCCGGAGTTTGAAAGTGCCGGCGGCGCCCATTCCGCTGTCGGGCTTGGCGATGACCGGGTATCCGGTCTTCGCGGCGAAGGCGCGGATGGCGTCGCGGCCTGCGGAGCCCCGGATCTGCCGTGCGGTAGGAATTCCGCCAAGCGCGTAATATTTCTTCATCTCCGATTTGTTGCGGATAGCGGCGATGCGGTCGCTGTGGATGCCGGTGGTCACGTTGAAATCGGTCCTGAGCCTGGCGTCCTGTTCCAGCCAGTATTCGTTGTTCGATTCGATCCAGTCGATCTTGCCGTATTTATGGGCGAACCAGGCTACGGCGCGGTAAACTTCGTCATAGTTTTCCAGATCGTTCACCTTATAATAATCAGTGAGATGCGCGCGGAGTTCCGGAGACAGATTATCGTAGTCTGTGTCCGCTATGCCCAGTACGTTCACGCCGTTGCGGCGGGCGCCGGCGCAGAACTGCCAGTATGTCTGCGGGAAGTGGGGGGAAATGAATACCAGGTTCATAAAAGGATAGGATTTGTTCTCTTCACAGATGCGGTGCATCCCGCCCCGGGAAATCTCCCAGGCTTCACCGCGGAGTTCGCTGCGGCCGTCATGCACCTTTATGTAGCCGCCGTCGCGGAACGTATAGAAAGGGTGGCGCCAACTGTCGTGAAAGGCCACGTCTTCGATCAGGCGCAGGCCGTCGACCCGGGCCTCCCGCACCTGTTCCCAATGGGGGATGATGTTGATGTCGGTCAGCCCCAACCCTTGGAGCCAGCGGTTGAAACCGGGATCAGCCGCTTCGCCGGGCAGTTCCGGATGGGCATAGACCCGCCCGGCGCAGTTCATCGACCCGGCACTGCATCCCATGACGACGCCGCGGTAATCCTGAAGGAGTCTGCGCATTCCGATTTCGTGCAGGAAACGGTTCTGGGTAGGGACGTGTCCCCCGCAGAGAATCACCCAGTCGGCCCATCGCACCAGTTCGGGCGCCTTGTCGGCATTGTGACGGTCGAGCATCACGATGGCGGAGGTGGCGATGCCGGAACGGTGGATGCACAGGCTCATGCCTTCTTTCACGGATTCCGTGAAGCCGGGATCGTCAGGGGCGGCGCTCACCAGCAGCACGCGCGGATCCCTGCGGCCGCCCGTGACGGCCCGCAAGGCGGCAACGACATTCGCCCGGAAGCCGTTGTCAGCCGTGAAATGGTCCTCGCCGTATCGCGTGGGACTCCCTGTCAGGAAGAGTGTCATAACAGGGCACAAAGATAGAGAAAGAAAATTTAATCTGATTTGGTATGATGGCCGTTCGCTCCATCGTTTATTCATCTCATGGATCGAACGTCCGCAAATAGGGCACTACGCTGGTAATCTTGGACGCCCGGTCCACGAGACGGCACATCCATGGACCGAGCGTCCAGTAAAGCAGCGCAAGTCAGTACCTCCTGGTCGCTACAGACAGAGGCAGCGGCGCAGTTGCGCTTCGTACGTTCTTTTCTGTCGGGCGCGCCATAGATTTCGCCGGATCAGGTCATACAGGAATTCGCGTTGGCTCAGGGATGTCTCGTAGATGGTAACACCTTTGCAATACTTCGGCAGGCAGGACTTATCGATCAGCGCACATAATTCCAGATCGGAGATCAGGGTGGGATCGAACTTTCCCTTTTCATTCTGCAGGAGTCGGCCGATGTCAAAGTCGGGCGTGCCCTGCTCAATGAGTTCCAGTGTGATGAGCGGGGAGGAAGATTCTTCTTCCCGCTGTTCTTTCAACGACATTTCATCGCCGAGCCGGTTCATCTGATAGAGATAGTTCCGTGGCGTGATATAATAGGATTCGACCAGAGCGACATCGAGAATGTCTTCCCTGAACAGGAGCCCGGAAGCGTCCATCCGATAAGAGGCGGGAATCCTGTTGCCGTGCGGCAGATACTTGTAGCGCTGTGAATCAGGCAGGAGGACGGTTGGCCGATCTTTCCCCAGCTGTTTGGAAAAGAAGGCGTTGGCCGAACAGTACGGGTATCCGAACGGTGTTGGTGCAAGGCCGTGATGGAGCCCCTGCCGGTTTACATAATTGAGCGCCGCCATCGTATGGTGGAAACCTTCTACCGGCAGTTTGAAACAGAATTTCTCCGCCATCCTTCCCGACCGTTTATGCCTGGCGTTAAAATAACGGGTGTAGGCCAGGCGATAGCGCCGCATCACTTCAACTGGCGCATCTGTCTGCGCCAGATTGTGGAGATGCGTTGTTGTGAAACCGTCGGCAAGCAACCGGGAGTCGGTTTCCATGATGGCCAAAGCCAAGCTGTTGAAGCCGCGGATTAGGTCGGCTTCGTCCCGGAACATTACCTCGTTGTGCGAGGAAAGGGAGATGTGAAAGGTCTTCCTCATCGCATTTCGTTCTTTTCGTTACACAAATCTTTCGCACAATCCGTCCGCCGCGTTCTACCGCCACAGCCGAAATGCCAGATACAAATATACAACACTCACTGCAGGTTTTTTCCTGCTTTCGTCAATTCTTATTTAACGCTTTCCGGTTTTTTATTTCCCGTTTCTGCGGTGAAAGCGAATTACCGGCATACTCGGTATGCCTCGCGAAACTCAGGATAAGGATTGCGGCGCTTAGGTAGACGCTCGGACAACGGATTCGCCGTTATATGGATCGAGCGTCCCAAATAGGCGGAGAAACGTCGTTATTCCGGACGTTCGATCCATGAGATAGCTAAAACGTGGACTGAGCGTCCAGGCTTAAGCGGGCTGCGCTATTCGGGGCGCTCATGGAGTACCGCCTTACGGAGTTCGAAGTTCTGGCCGAGGTACTTCTTGCGGACTTCGGGGTTGTTGGCCAGTTGTTCGGCGGTACCGCTTTCCAGGATGGTGCCTTCGTAGAGCAGGTAGGCCCTGTCGGTGATGGCGAGGGTCTCGTGGACGTTGTGGTCGGTGATGATTATGCCGATGTTCATCGTCTTTAGTTTGGCGATGATGTGCTGGATGTCCTCTACGGCGATGGGGTCGACCCCGGCGAAAGGTTCGTCGAGCAGGATGAACTTGGGATTGATTGCAAGTGCGCGCGCGATCTCGCAGCGGCGGCGCTCGCCTCCGGAGAGCTGGATGCCCTGGCTCTTACGCACTTTCTGGAGGCCGAATTCGTCGATCAGGGTTTCAAGCCTTTGGAGGCGGTATTCCTTTTCGAACCCGGCCATCTCCATCACGGATAGGATGTTGTTCTCTACGCTCATGTTGCGGAACACCGAGGCTTCCTGGGCGAGATATCCGATTCCTTTCTGGGCCCTCTTGTACATGGGCAGGCCAGTAATCTCCTCTTCTCCGAGGAAGATGCGTCCGTCGTTGGGCTTGATGAGCCCGGTGATCATGTAGAAACTCGTGGTCTTCCCGGCGCCGTTGGGTCCCAGCAGTCCCACTATCTCTCCTTGTTCCACTTCGATGGAAACGCCCTTCACGACGGTGCGCTTGCCGTATTTCTTGACCAGATTGGTGCAAAACAGTTTCATCTAGCTGATCTCCAATTTCAAATCATCCTTCAGTTTGTTGTATTCGGGGGAATTCTCCTGCAAATACTTTGCCTTGTCGGAG
The DNA here is from genome assembly GCA_017430365.1 of Bacteroidales bacterium. Classification (GTDB taxonomy): domain Bacteria; phylum Bacteroidota; class Bacteroidia; order Bacteroidales; family UBA932; genus Cacconaster. The sequence continues at coordinate 196,085 of JAFRNC010000001.1, forward strand.
GGCATGTAGATCCCGCGGCCGGTTTCCTCGGCCGGCTTGACGTCAATCGTCAGCCTGATCGCGGAGTCGCCGAGATTTTTCTGCAGGAACGCCTCCATCCTGGAGCGGCAGGTACGGTCGATCCACTCTTTCTGTGCCATGTTCCCGACTTCGAAATGGAAGATTTTGCCCTCCACCACCGGAGTGGTCATCGAAATAGCATTCGAGAGGCGGGGAGTCTTCGATTCACTTTCCGCAAGGGCTTTCCACGCCTTGGCTATCCGTTCGGGGTCGTTGTCGGGTTGTTCGGCAGGGGCAGCCGCAGGAGCCGTCTCGACGCTTGCGGGGCCGCTTTCCGCTTCTTCCATCATGGCCTTGATGGAAAGGCCGGTAGGGCGGGCCCTCCTTGGAGTTTCAGGGACGGGAGCCTGACTGGGAACTTGGCTGGGGACCGCAGTGACTGACGGAGCGACTGCCGGAGCGGGAGCTTTGGTAGCCGCGGGGGCTGCCGCCGGTTTGGTTGCAGGTATTGCGGGAGCCTGTTCGGCCTGTTGCGCCGGCGCGGCGAATTTCACCGTTATATTGCATATCTTCATCAGGGCGAACTCGATGAGAAGGCGCGGGTTCCCGCTCTGCTTGTATGCAGCCTCGCATCCCGAAGTTATGGAGAGTGCTTCGAACAGGAAGGCGGCGGAGCATTTTCCGGAGACTTCCGCATAACGGGCCGCCACGCTCGGAGCCAGTTCCAGCAGGGTGCGGGATGCCTCGTTCTTGCAGACCAGCAGGTCGCGGAAATGGGAACTCAGCCCTCCGATGAAACTCTGGGCGTTGAATCCCTTTGAGAGAATCTCGTCGAAAGTAAGCATCGCATGGGCATAATCGCCTTTGAGGAAATCGTCGGTCAGGCTGAAATAGTAGTCGTAGTCGAGTACGTTAAGGTTTTGTATTACCTGTTCGTATGTCACTTCCCTGCCGCAGAATGCGACTGTCTGGTCGAAAAGGGTGAGGGCGTCGCGCATGGCGCCGTCAGCCTTCTGGGCTATGATGTGCATCGCGTCCTCGCTCATCGTGACACCCTCTTTCGCCGCGATGGACTTGAGGTTGCGTACCATGTCCTCCACGCTGATGCGGTTGAAGTCGAAGGTCTGGCATCGTGAAAGGATGGTGGGAAGGATCTTGTGCTTCTCCGTGGTGGCCAGGATGAAGATCGCATGTGCCGGCGGCTCTTCCAGTGTCTTGAGGAAAGCGTTGAAAGCCTGCTGCGAGAGCATGTGGACCTCGTCTATGATATAGACGCTGTAGCGGCCGACCTGGGGCGGTATCCTAACCTTGTCGGTGAGGGCCCTGATGTCGTCGACGGAGTTGTTGGAGGCGGCGTCGAGTTCGTGGATGCTGTAGGAGCGCCCTTCCGCGAAAGAGCGGCAGGATTCGCATTCTCCGCAGGGCTCCAGGTCCTTCCCGGGATTGGAACAGTTGATGGTCTTGGCGAAAATCCTGGCGGCGCTGGTCTTGCCTACGCCGCGCGGTCCGCAGAAAAGGTAAGCGTGCGCCAGCTGGCCGCGCAAGATGGAGTTCTTGAGCGTCCTGGCGATATTCTCCTGCCCCAGCAGAGTTTCAAAACTGCTCGGACGATACTTCCTGGCCGATACGATGAATGGTTCCATAACTGACAAAGATAGCAATAAAATGTCTATTTTTGCCGCATGATTTATACAAAAACATTCGAATGCGGCTTGAGGTTCGCTTTCCGTCGCACCCGGTCGCAGGTGGCGTATTCGGCGCTTGCAATAAAGTCGGGGACGCGCAATGAGCCTGAAGGATTCAGCGGGATCGCCCACATGACGGAGCACATGCTCTTCAAGGGGACGCTCAAGCGCACTCCGCAGCAGATCAGCAACCGTCTCGAGATGCTGGGAGGGGAACTGAATGCGTATACCGCGAAAGAGGAGACCGTGCTCTATTCCACTGTCCTGAAAGAAGATACTGCAAAGGCGGTGGAACTGCTCTTCGAACTGGCATTCACATCGACTTTCCCCCAGAAGGAACTGGACAAGGAGAGATGCGTAGTCATAGATGAGATAAACATGTATAAGGACTCCCCGTCGGAGTGTATCTTCGAGGAGTTCGAGAAGATGCTTTTCGATACCAGCCCTCTTTCGCGGCCTATTTTGGGCAATGTGAAGAGCCTCAGGAAGATCGATTCGGCTGCACTACGGGATTACGTACGGGAGAACTTCCGTCCCGAGAACATGTGCATAGCGATAGTGGGGAACATTACGCCGCAGCGGGCGGAGAAGATAGCCCGGCAGGCGGCGGCGAAATATATCCCTGACGGATATGTTCCATCGCAGCGTCCGGAGAAACCTTCCGCTCCGGCCGAACTGCCGCAGCCTCCCCGTTTCGAGAGGGAAGTTGCCAAGAAGAATCACCAGATAAACTGCATCATCGGCACGACCGCCTACTCATACTATGACAACCGGCGAATGGAGATGGTGCTTCTGGCAAATCTTCTCGGAGGGCCCAGCGCCAACTCCAGGCTCAACCAGAAACTGCGCGAGAAGAACGCTCTGGTTTATGCGGTTGACGCTTCGTTCACCCAGTTCGCGGACAACGGTTCGCTGCTTATCTATTTCGGCTGCGAGAAGGCAAACCTTGACAGGTGCATAGCACTGGTGCACGAGGAGTTGGCTCTGTTGCGCAACAAGCCTCTCTCCGAGCGGGCGTTGCGCTCAGCCCGCAAACAACTTCTCGGACAACTCGCGGTAGCGTCTGACAACGGCGAGTCTCAGGCCCTCTCCATGGCCAAGAGCATGCTGGTCTTCGACGGGATACTCCCCGACGACGAGGTCCGCCGTCGCATCGAGGCCATTACTCCTGAAAGCCTCCAGCAGGTTGCGGCTTCCGTGCTGGCGGAAGATAGACTTTCCACCCTGATATTCAAATAGGCCATGGACGCACTGGAACGTTACATCCGTGAGAATTCGACGCCCCAGGGTGAGGCGCTGGACTGGCTGGAGCGCCAGTCGTGGCTTCGTACGAGCCACGGCCGCCAGATCTCCGGCCCGGTGCTCGGCTCGCTTCTGCGGCATATTGTCCTGATGCTCAAGCCACGCCGCATATTGGAGATTGGCACCTTTTCAGGTTATTCAACGATCTGGATGGCATCGGCCCTTCCCGAAGGAGGACGTGTCGATACGATCGAGATCAATGACGAGATGGAGGACCTCATCCGTGAGGGCCTCTCCCGGGCGGGTGTTGAGGACCGCGTGCGGCTGCTTATAGGAGACGCTCTCGACATCCTCCCCATGATCGATGAATGCTATGACCTTATATATATTGACGGTAACAAACGTGAATATGTGGCCTACTACCAGTCTGCGGTCGAGCTTGTTCGCTCCGGCGGATGGATACTGGCAGACAATGTGCTCTGGGACGGGCAGGTAGTTGACGGCGACCCGCGCAGCCAGCAGACACGCAGCATCATGGCGTTCAACGATTTGGTTGCGGGCGACGACCGCGTAGAGAATATCATCCTCCCCCTGCGTGACGGTCTGAACATCATCCGGAAGAAATAATATTTCCCGGCAGAGCTATTTTATGAGCCCGGCACTATGGTCAGTGCCGGGCTCAGTGTTTGCGCGACAATCGTCGGGGACATGGGAATGCCTCTGAGGTGCCTGAAACCGATCCGGGCGTTCCATCTGAGCCAAAATCGGCTCGGCGGGAACACAAATCTGGGCACAAGTATCATAGATGCCTGTCTGTCGTTCCATCCGGATGTCGGGTTCCGGAAAAGGGGCCGGGAAGAAGAGAAACCGGTGACCGATGCCGGTATGTCGTGGCGGTCCGGCGCGGTGGCGCGGCTGCCGTTTTACCGTTCCGTGTCCAGGTCGGAGGCTTTGCCCTGATAGACGGGAGGACGCTTTTCGAGGAAGGAACGGATGCCTTCCAGGTAGTCGGCGCCCTTGTATACCCGTGCGCGGTAGGCGTTGATGTGCTCGAAGGTTTCCGAAGGGATCAGGTTGGCCGCCTTGCTCAACGCGCGGAACTGGCGCTTGATGGCGCTGATGGACATGATGCTGTTGCGGCGTAGAGGCGTAAGGAACTGCTCCTCAAGCACCTTTTCGAGTTCTTCAGCCGGTGCGACCCGGTTTATGAGACCGACGTTGAGTGCGTCCTGGGCGGTTATGGGCGTGGCGAGGAAGAACATTTCGCGTGCCTTGTTGATACCCAGCTGATTGATGAAGTGCATGATGCCCGAGGCATTGTAGGGTATGCCGATCTTCGCCGGGGTAATGGCGAAGGTGGCCGTATCGGAACTGACGATCATGTCGCACGACAGGCAGAGGTCGCAGGCGCCGCCCCATACCGTTCCGTCAACGCAGGCGATTACGGGGATGGCCGTGTCCTGGACGCAGCGGAGAAGTTTTTCCATCGGGACGTTGTATGCCAGCGGGTCGTCTCCGGTCTGGGGAAGTTCGCGGATGTCGTGGCCGGCGCTCCAGACGCCCTTGTAGCATTGGGCCTTGATTACTATGCCGACGCATTCCTCATCATAGCCAGTCCTGATGGCGTTTCCCAACTCAAGGCACATCTCCTCGCTGAGGCAGTTGAAGTGTTCGCCGTTCTGCATTTCCACGAAGCAGATGCGGTCTTTTATCGTGGTGTTTACTAACATTGTCCGGGTATTACTTTTCCGTTTCGAAAAAGGCGCAACCGTCGCAGCCGCTTTCCGGGCAGGTGTCTGGACGCTTGCCGGAGGCGGCTGCGGAAGGGTGCCGCTTGCGCCACATGCGCATTTCTTCCTCTTTGGCGCAAATTATTCCCCTGCGCCGGAGTTCCTTGTTGTGGGAAATCTCCCCGTCGGGGAACTTGCCGTCTTTCTTGACCAGGATTGTCACGGCCATGCCGGCGACGGCTATGGCAAGCAGAAGGACGGCCAGGAGGAATACTTTCATGGCTGATGCCGTCAGATCCGTTTGAATTCAGGGACGATAGGGTGGTCACCGACAGTAAGGACGGGAGGAATCTGCATCACCTTGAATGCGGAGCCGCGTTTCAGCTTGACGATGCGTTCCACGAGGGCCGCATCGGTGCCCTTCGCCACGACTTCCTCGGGAGAAAGACCTTCTTCACACAGCGCGTGGAGCACCGGGTCGAGCTGTTCGTATTCCGGAAGGGAATCGCTGTCCTTCTGGTTGGGACGCAACTCGGCGGAAGGAGCCTTGGTAAGGATCGCCTCGGGGATCACTTCACTGCCGTGCAGGGCGTTCTCGTAGCGGGAAAGCTCGTAGACCTGCAGTTTGTAGAGGTCGGCGATTACCATGACGGCGCCGCAGAGGTCGCCGTACAGGGTGCCGTAGCCGGTGAAGAGTTCGCTCTTGTTGGATGTATTGAGAAGCAGGGCGTCGAAGCGGTTCGACCATGTCATCAGGATCATGCCCCTGATGCGCGCCTGGATATTCTCCTGCGCCACGCTCCATTTCCCCAGCTCGAAGAAACGGATCATCTCTATCATCGAGCGTTTGTATATCTTCTCGATGGGGACGATATCGTAGCTGATTCCCAGGTTGTTGGACAACTCTATGGAGTCGGTTACCGAACTGAGGGAGGAGAATTCCGAAGGCATCAGGATGCCGTGGACATTTTCAGCGCCCAGGGCATCGACCGCCAGGGCGGCCACGATGGCGGAATCGATTCCTCCGGAGAGGCCCAGGACCGCCCGGGTCTTGCCGGCGGAGGCGAAATAGTTCCGGATCTTGCCGACGAGAAGGTCATGGACCGCGGCTATGTCCAGGTTTGGTTCAAGGATCATGGCTTAACTCTGGATGAACAGGTCGCTTACGGGTTCGTTGTGGTATATGTGGTCGATCACGTCGGCGAAGAGTCCGGTCATGGACAGGACGGTGAACTTCGAGTTGTCCTTGTCCTGCTTCAACGGAACGGTGTCGGCGACGAGGAATTCCTGGATGGGGGAGGCGTTGATCCTGTCGTAAGCCGGGCCGGAGAGGATGGGGTGGGTGCAGACGGCGCGTACGCTGAGGGCGCCGCGCTCCATAAGGACGTCGGCGCACTTGGTGATGGTACCGGCTGTATCGACCATGTCGTCTACGATGACGACGTTGCGTCCCTCTATCTCACCGATTGCGGTCATGCTGCCGATGACGTTGGCTTTGGACCTGTCCTTGTGGCAGATGATAAGGGGGGCGTTGAGGTGGCGGGCATAGATGTTTGCCTTCTTGGCACCGCCCATGTCCGGAGATGCTATGGAAAGATTATCCAGGTTCATGGCCTTGATATAGGGAATGAAAATGGAACTTGCCCACAGGTGGTCGACGGGGATGTCGAAGAAACCCTGGATCTGTGCAGCATGGAGTTCACAGGTCATCACCCTGTCGCAGCCGGCTGCCGTCAGCATGTTGGCGACCAGCTTGGATGCGATGGAGACGCGGGGACGGTCCTTGCGGTCCTGGCGGGCCCATCCGAAGTAGGGGATGACAGCGATCACCTTGTATGCTGACGCACGGCGGGCGGCGTCGATCATCAGAAGGAGCTCGAAGAGGGTGTCGGCCGGAGGGTTGGTACTCTGGACGATGAATACCGTTGCGCCGCGGACGCTTTCAGTGAACTGCGGCTGGAATTCCCCGTCGCTGAAGACGGTCAGCTCGGAATCACCGAGGCGGGTGTTCAGTCTTTCTGCTATCTTCTCGGCGAAAGTGCGTGATCCGCTGCATGAGAAGATTTTCAATTTGTGATCGTATTCTTCCATAGGAAAGTCTAGAAGTTTTTATAGGTTGTTGAGGATGGTTTCGATGTAGGACAGTATCTCTTCACGCCCCATACCCGTCTCGGATGAACTGCAGAAAACCGGCGGCAGTTCCTCCCAGGTCTCGCCGAGGACGGCGGCGTTCTGCTCGACCCTGGCTTTGAGCGCGTTCACGCCCAGCTTGTCGCACTTGGTGTAGATGATGGCGAACGGTACGCCTTCCTGCCCGAGTTCCGTGATGAATTCCTGGTCGATCTTCTGGAGTTCGTGCCGCGCATCGAGCAGTACGAAGAGAAGCACCAGTTCCTTGCTGTTGAGGATATACTCCCCGATCATCTCCTGCAATTTCTCTCGCCCCTTCTTCCCCATCCTGGCATAACCGTAGCCGGGGAGATCGACGAGATACCAGGAATCGTTGATGAGGAAATGATTGACCAGCTGGGTCTTGCCGGGTGTCGCCGAGGTGTGGGCGAGCCCTTTTTTCTCGCAGAGCCTGTTGATCAGCGACGACTTTCCGACGTTGCTGCGGCCTATGAAGGCGAATTCCGGAAGGGCGGTCTTCGGCTTCTGGCCGGTATGCTGGCTGCTCCCGGCAAAGATGGCCTGCTTGATGATCATGGATGCGGCGATTTGTCTGACAAAAGTAAGAAAAAAACTTGAGGATTTTCCGTATATTTGTCAACAGTGAATTGTGGATATGGAGACTAACGGAACCATCGGCCTGCTGGACCTGCAGGAGCAGGTCAGGCAGGCAATAGAAGACTGCTTTCTCGAGACTGTGTGGCTTCAGGCGGAAATCAGCGAGCTGAAGCAGAACCCTTCCGGGCACTGCTATCTCACGCTGGTGGAAAAGGATCCCGGCTCCAACGCCCTTCTGGCCAGGGCCACGGCAATTGTCTGGGCTTCCACATGGAGGATGGTGAAACCGTTTTTCGAGTCGCAGACCGGCCGTGCCCTTGCTCCGGGAATGCGCGTCATGGTAAAGACCCAGGTCAGCTACTCCGCCCTTTACGGCTTGTCTCTCGTGATTTACGATATAGATCCTTCATATACCGTGGGGGATCTGGAGATGGCGCGCCAGCGTACGGTAGCAAGGCTGGAAGCCGAAGGGATGTTCGGAATGAACGCCTCGCTGTCACTTCCCGCACTTCCGCGCCGCCTGGCGGTGATCACCAGCGCGACGGCTGCCGGTTACCGCGATTTCATGCATCACCTTCAGGATAACGAATACGGTTTCAAGTTCGTGACTAAGCTTTTCCAGGCCGTGATGCAGGGTGATTCGGCTCCAGGGAGCATCATAGCCGCCCTGGATGCCGTCGCGGAAGAGGCCGGTGACTTCGACGCCGTGCTGATTCTCCGGGGCGGCGGGGGAGCGATGGACATGGTTTGTTTCGACGATTACGATCTGGCCGTCAACGTGGCGCAGTTTCCGCTTCCGGTCCTGACGGCAATCGGCCACGACCACGATTACCATGTGGCAGACATGGTGGCCCATACCCATGTCAAGACGCCGACTGCGCTGGCCGACTGGCTGATAGAACGCTTCGCGTCAGAACAGTGGCAGGTCGACAGCCTCATGCAGAGACTCCACCTTGCAGTCCGTTCGAAGGCGGTCCGCCAACAGGGCGTATTTGATTCCCTTGCGCTTCGGATCGCCCATGCCGTACATACCCGGCATGCCGATGAACTCCGGAGGGTGGAGGCGCTGGCGCTGCGGCTGGATGCAGTAGACCCGCGGCGCGCGCTCGAGCGGGGCTTCCTCGTCGCCCTCAAGGACGGCCGGCGTGCTGACCGGGCTGCCGTTTTCGCCCATGGCGACCGCCTGACCCTGCTTTTCAGGGACGGCTCGGTCGAGGCGGAAGTGACGTCTGTCAAGACGGCCCGTGATCAATAGACGTGTATGGAAGTCGCCCTTGCCGACTGCAGGTAGTTGATGCCCCACCAGCACATCTGAAGGCAGAGGTAGGCGAAGATAAGGAGCCACAGGGCCGTACGGTGTCCCTGCGGCCGGACGCGGCGGAAATGCATGTAGAGCAGATATGACAGCCAGGTTATGGCGGCCCAGGTCTCCTTGGGGTCCCATCCCCAGTATGTGCCCCAAACCTCTTTGGCCCAGAGCGATCCGAACAGCATTCCGAAGGTCAGGAAAGTCATTCCCACGTATACCAGGTTGTCCGTCATCGCCATCTCTTCGCCGACCCGCTTTTCCCGGCGGAAAAACAACAGATAGATTGCCATTAGCGTGGCTGCGCCCAGGATGGCGTATGAGAGCATGTAGACGATGACGTGCGGTGCGAACCACGGGCTCATGAGGGCCGGCATCAGCGTCTTGTTGTGTATCTCCGGCTTGAAGAGGTTGACGCATATGAATACCAGCGCCAGGAATGTCGTGAAACTCAGAATCCACTTGTAGCGCCAGCGGCTGTATACTACGATGCCCGACAGGGGAAGGAAGAACGAATACCAGAGCCGGGTCTCGCCCTGTGTGCGCAGCGGCGGCCGCTCCAGAGACAGCCATAGACCGGTGATGAATGCCGCATAAACCAGCAGACCCAGGATTGTGAGGCCGGCGGCCAGCGTCCGCCTGTCCTTCCAGGCGAAGAAAGCTCCTGCAGCCCATAAGCTTACGGCCGGGATGGCAAACCATGCGAACAGATCCCAGGTCATGGCTTATCCTCCTTTTTCCCGGGGCGCGGCGCCATGAAGAAGAAAAGGCAGAGCGCTCCTGCGAGCATCATGTATATTCCGGTGAGAATGAACGGCAGCCACGGGTCGCTGACCAGTTCCAGGACGCTGATCCGGCTCTCCGTTCCCTTTTCTTCATCGTAATCGTATTGATATATTTTCCAGCGCCCGACTTTAAGCGGCTTGTTCACCTCTATTACGGCATCGATGCTTTCCCCATTTTTTGTATACACGGTTACATCGGAAGCGAATCGTTTGGGAGTAGCCCGGCGCTGGCCTTCCTGGAGAGGGAATTCCTCCATGATGAAATCGTGCAGTCCGATGGACAGACCGACGTCGTGCAGGACACCGTTCTCATCTTCGGCACGTGATTCCGTCTCGCCTTCGCGGGTAGTCATGTGCAGGCGCTGCGTGTCGGGAGCGCCGATGGCGCCGCACACCAGCGCCATGAAAAGGCCGAGGTGATTCAGCAGGAATGGGATTTCCCGGAGTCTGAAGCGGAGAAGATGGTTGATTGTCGCGAGACCGACTATGACCATCATCCATGAATAGGACAGGACGAACGGCCAGAAATCAAGAATCTGCGAGAGCCACGGGATTCCGCCGCCCTCTTCCCGCTGGGCGACCAGTCCCATGATGATCGTCAGGCCCAGGGCGTAGCAAAGTGCAGGCACGGCAGCCTGCAGGTGCATCATCCATTCGAAAAGACGGACTTTCCGCCGCAGAGCGTACATTACTATAAGCGCTGCCAGAAAAACGAGAAGCAGGATCAGATTGACAGGGAATGCCAGTACCTCCCAGCGGACAGGGCCGGCCAGCAGCTGCAGCAATATCCCAGCCAGAAGGATGCCGCCCCCGATGAGGAAGCCTTCCTTCATGTCCCAGTTCCGGTTGCGTTTACTGTGTTCCATTTCCTTCATGACCCGGGGTCTCTGCAAAGATATGTGATAGCTTCAATTATTCAAACAAACAGTTTTGCTTTTTCAGACAGATTGCGTAAATTTGAAAGAATTATAGCGATTTGTCCATGGAAGGGAAAAGTTACGAAGAAGTGTTTGCCGAGCTCGAGGAATTGGTGAAGAAGATCGAGGATCCTGAGAGGGACCTTTCCGCCATAGGGGCGGACGTAAAGAAGGCGACTGAAATGATCGCATGGTGCCGCGACTACATCCGCGGCAGCGAAGAGGCAATTGAAAAATTGATGAAAACGGAATAGAGATGAAAATATGGAAAAAGGATCCCTGGCTGGAGCCGTACGGGAAGATCGTGGAGCGTCGCAACCAGCAGATCATTATCCGACGGCAGGAAATTGCCGGATATGGGAAACCGTTGAAAGACGCCGTCAACGGCGCGATGTATTATTGCCTGCACAGGGAAGACGGCGAATGGGTGTTCCGGGAGTGGGCTCCCAATGCTACCAAAATCTATCTGGTAGGTGACTTCAACGGATGGCGACGCACTCCGGACTGGGCCCTCAAACCGGTGGGGGAGGGCAATTGGGAGTTGCGGGTCCCAGATAACCTGATCGCTCACGGAGATCTCTACAAGTGGTACGTGGAGTGGCCCGGGGGTGCCGGAGAACGTATTCCGGCCTATGCCACGCGCTGCGTCCAGGATCCCGAAACCAAGGTGTTCAGCGCCCAGGTGTGGGCTCCTGCAAAGCCCTACCGCTGGAGGAAGAAACGCGGCCCGAAGATCGCCAACCCGCTCATCTACGAAGTACATATCGGCATGAGTTCCGAAGAACCGAAGGTGGCTTCGTTTACCGAGTTCCGTGAACAGGTGCTTCCGCGCGTCATCGAGACCGGCTACAACACGCTGCAGATCATGGCCCTGCAGGAGCATCCCTATTACGGTAGCTTCGGCTATCAGGTATCGAATTTCTTCGCCCTGAGCAGCCGTTTCGGCACGCCTGAGGAATTCAAGGCCCTGGTCGATGCGGCGCACAAGGCGGGTATTGCCGTGATAATGGACGTGGTCCACAGTCACGCCGTTAAGAATGAAGTGGAAGGACTGAGCCGTCTCGACGGGTCGTATACCACGTATTTCCACGAAGGACCGCGCGGCGAGCACCCCGCCTGGGGCTCCCGCTGCTTCGACTACGGCAAGGGGCAGACCCTCCATTTCCTGCTCTCCAACCTGAAATACTGGATGGAGGAATATTGCCTCGACGGCTTCCGTTTCGACGGTGTCACGAGCATGCTCTACTATGACCATGGCCTGGAACGCGATTTCAGCGGCTATCCATGCTATTTCGACGGAGGGCAGGATGAGGATGCGATAACCTATCTCGGCCTGGCCAACATCCTTGTACACGAGATGAACCGCAACGCCTTCACGATTGCGGAGGATATGTCCGGAATGCCGGGGCTCGCCGCTCCCATACGGGACGGCGGCATAGGGTTCGACTACCGCATGAGCATGGGCGTGGCGGACCACTGGATCAAATGGATCAAGGAGCGCAGCGACTGGGACTGGAGCATGGGCGAAATATGGTACGAACTTTCCGGCAAGAGGGCCGACGAGCGGACCATCAGCTATGCCGAGTGCCACGACCAGGCGCTGGTAGGCGACAAGACCATCATCTTCCGCCTTATCGACAAGGAAATGTACACGGCCATGAACCTCGCCTCCAGGAATCTGGTGGTTGACCGGGGCATTGCCCTGCATAAGATGATCAGGCTCGTCACGCTGGCGACCGCAGGTGACGGTTACCTCACCTTCATGGGCAATGAATTCGGCCATCCCGAATGGATCGACTTCCCCAGGGAGGGCAACAACTGGTCGTTCTTCTATGCCCGGCGGCAGTGGTCGCTTGTAGACAACAAGGACCTGCGCTACAGGGGGCTGTGGCTCTTCGAAAAGGCCATGCTGGACATGGCGCGCGGGAACGCACTGCTGGCTTCGGCTCCGGTCTGCCTGCGTTGCGACGAAGAGAAGAAGATCCTCATCATTTCCCGTGCGGGCCTGGTGGCGGTTTTCAATTTCAACCCTGGGAATTCGTTCGAGAACTACGGATTCGACGTGGAACCCGGAGAGTATGAAACCGTGCTTGACAGCGACTCGGCCATCTTCGGCGGCTTTGCACGGAACGACGACACCGTCAGTCATCTCACTATTCCCGAAGAGGGGACGGACAAGCTCTATCTGTATCTCCCCAGCCGCACCGTGCAGGTGCTGCGCAAGAAAAAATAGGAGATGCAATAATTTTCAGTAACTTTGCAAGTTCAAACAGTACGGATAAAACAATGGCTTATTTGCAATTCAACAAGGCTGAGCTCGTGAACCTGGAATACTCCCTCAAGCGGGAGCTGCTCGCGACCAACCGGACGGGCGGATATTGCAACACCACCATCGTGGGTTGCAATACGCGCAAATATCACGGTCTGTTCGCAGTTCCGATCGACCGTTTCGACGGGCACCGTTACATGCTGCTGTCGTCCCTCGACGAGACCCTCCTGCAGCACGGGATGCCATTCAACCTCGGGATCCACTGCTACGGGGATATCTATGAGCCCCGCGGCCACAAGTATATCGTGGATTTCGAAATGAACCCCTTCCCGGTCATCACCTACCGGGTGGGCGGCATGCTTTTCAAGAAGGAGATACTTTTTGCGGTGGGGAGCGACCAGTTGATGATCCGCTACACCCTCCTCGACGCGCATTCCCATACATTGCTCCGGCTGAAACCCTATCTGGCCTTCAGGAGCATCCACGAGCTTACCGTGGCCAACGGCGACGCCGACACCCACTACCAGCCCGAAGAGTGCGGCGCTTCGTTCTGCCTCTATAAGGATTTCCCCAGGCTGCATCTCCAGGTTTCGAAGCCGTGTGAATATGTCCACGCTCCCGACTGGTACCGCAACGTGGTTTACAAAGAAGAGTACCGCCGCGGATTCGACTGCCGTGAGGACCTCCTGGTTCCCGGTTTCTTCGAATTCCCGATGGAAAAAGGCGAGAGCGTCGTCTTCTCGGCATCGACTGCACCCGTCAATCCCGCCGGCCTGAAGGCGCAGTTCACCCGCGAGGTGAAACGCCGTATGCCGCGCGACAATTACGACGACTGCCTCAAGGCGGCCGCGGAGCAACTTTTCGCATACAAGGGCAAGCTGGTGCGCATCTGCACCGGTTTCTCCTGGCACGAGATGGGCGGAATGAGGGAGACCTGCATCGCCCTCCCCGGCCTTACCCTCTACAATACCGGTGACGTCAAACGTTTCGAGAAAATACTCGGAGACCTGATCGCTGAAAACAGCGATGCGTTCCTCCACGGTTCAAATCAGGTGGAATCGCCCCTCAGGCTGTTCGAGGCCGTCCAGCATCTTGCCAAGTTCACCGGTGACGAAGCCGGAGTCTGGAAACGCTACGGCAAATTCCTCAAGCAGGTGGTAGAAAGCTACATCGAAGGCCGTCCCGAGGTCTGGCTCCATGACAACGGCCTCCTCTGGGCCTCGAAGCCCGGTGTGGCTCTCAGCTGGATGAACGCTTACGTCAACGGGCAGCCCGTCACCGAGCGCCGCGGCTATCAGGTCGAGACCAACTGCCTCTGGTACAATGCGGTCTGCTTCACCCTGGACATGGAGAAACGTTACGGCAAGTCCGGAAAACTTACCGGTCGCCTCTCCGAGATAAAGGCAGCCATCGAGGCATGCTTCTACGACCTGTTCTGGGTGCCTGCCCGCCGCCACCTGGCTGACTTCGTGGACGAATCCGGACAGAACGTCTTCACCCGTCCCAACCAGCTTTATGCATGCTCGCTTGCCTACAGTCCCGTGTCGGAAGAGGTCCAGGCCGAGATACTGCATGCCGTGAACCGTGAACTCGTTACCACGAGAGGCATCCGTACCCTCTCACCCAAGAATCCGCTCTACCGTTCCCGTTACGACGGCAACCAGATCGAGCGTGATACGGCCACCCATAACGGTTGCAACCGTCCCTGGCTCCTCGGTGCATATGTCGATGCGAGTTTCAAACTCTTCGGTCCCTCTTTCGTCCGCAAGGCACAGGAACTGGTCGACGGCTTCCAGGAGGACCTCAATGTGCATGGTATCGCCGGAGTAGCGGAAATCTACGACGGAGATCCGCCATACATGCCTCACGGAGCCATCAACTCGGCCCTCAGCGTGTCGGAAATCATCCGGGTAAAATATCTTATCAACCAATATAAGAAGGAGGAATCGTTATGAGAGTCCTGATGTTCGGCTGGGAGTTTCCGCCCCATATCGCTGGCGGCCTCGGAACGGCTTGTTACGGAATGACCAAGGGGCTTGCCCACGCAGGTGTGGACGTGCTCTTCGTGATGCCTTCCGCAAGCGGCGACGAAGACCAGACATCGGTCCGCATCATCAATGCAAGCGACGTGGCGGTCTATGACAACTGCCACAATATAGACGAGTTCCTGAGCAAGGTGCAGTTCCTCCGCGTAGGATCGAACCTGCATCCATACATCGACCCTACCGACTTCACGGAACTGGTCGAGGAGGAACAGCGCAACCAGACGGAGGAATTCAAGTTCTGGTTCCGTCAGAAATACAAATTCTCGGGCAAATACGGAAAGAACCTCATGGAAGAGGTCTCCCGTTACGCTATGGTGGCCGGCGCCATAGCCGCCGAGCAGGAGTTCGACGTGATCCACGCCCACGACTGGCTGACCTATTATGCCGGCATCGCCGCCAAGAGGGTCTCGGGCAAACCGCTGGTGATCCACGTCCATGCTACCTCCTTCGACCGCGGCAGCGCCGACAACATCGACACCCGTGTCTTCGAAATAGAGCGCAGGGGAATGCTCGAGGCCGACAAGGTAATCACCGTCAGCGACCTGACCCGCAACATAGTCATCAATAAGTACGGCATCGATCCCTCCAAGGTCGTGACTGTCCACAACGCCGTCGACTTCTCCGGAAGGGAAAGGATTGCCGTTGAACGCGGCGTCAAGGAGAAGGTCATCACCTTCCTTGGACGTATCACTTTCCAGAAGGGCCCCGAATACTTCATCGAGGCTGCTGCCAAGGTGCTCAAGGTATGTCCCGAGACCCGTTTCGTCATGGCGGGCAGCGGCGACATGATGAATCGCTGCATCCGCTATGTCGCCAAACTCGGCATAGCCGACCGTTTCTACTTCACCGGGTTCCTGCGCGGCGACGATGTGCAGAAGATGTTCGCCCTTTCCGATGTCTATGTGATGCCTTCGGTTTCCGAACCTTTCGGCATCTCCCCGCTGGAGGCCATGAAGACCGACGTCCCGACCATCATCTCCAAACAGTCGGGTGTCGCCGAGGTGCTTAAATATGCGATCAAGGTGGACTTCTGGGACGTCAACGCCCTGGCGGACGCCATGTACGGACTCCTCAACTATCCGGCACTTCCCCGTCTGGCCGCGGAGAAGGGACGCGAGGAGGTCGACAACCTGAAATGGGACAGCGCCGCCGTCAAGGTGAAGCGAGTCTATGAATCGGCTATCGAAGGAAAATAAAAAAGCGTAAAACCATGAATAAATCAGTTTGTTTCTACTTCCAAGTCCATCAGCCCGACCGTCTGCGTCAGTTCCGCTTCTTCGACATCGGCAATGACTACCACTATCTCGACGATTTCGCCAACAGGACCATCGTGCGCCGTGTCGCAGAGCGCTGCTACCTGCCGGCCAACCAGATGCTGCACAACCTGATCCTCCGCCATAACGGAGCCTTCAAGGTGGCGTTCTCCATCTCCGGCGTGGCCATCGAGCAGTTCGAACGCTACGCTCCCGAAGTCCTCGACAGTTTCAAGGCCCTCGCCGAAACCGGCTGCGTCGAATTCCTTGCCGAGACCTATTCCCATTCCCTGGCTTCCCTCTCCTCGATGGCTGAGTTCAAGAAGCAGGTGAAGCAGCATGCCGATATGGTCAAGCGCCTCTTCGGAGTCAAACCGACCGTTTTCCGCAACACCGAGCTTGTCTATTCCGATGCAATCGGTGCCGCCGTCTCCGAAATGGGATACAACGTGATGCTGACCGAGGGCGCCAAGCATGTCCTCGGCTGGAAGAGCCCCGATTTCGTCTATGTCAACGCAATCAATCCGAGACTGAAACTCCTGCTCCGCAACTTCAATCTCAGCGACGACATCGCCTTCCGCTTCTCGGACAAGGGATGGAACGGATGGCCCCTTACCGCCGACAAGTTCTCCGACTGGACTGCATCCGCCCTGGAGAAAGGTGACATAGTCAATCTCTTCATGGATTACGAGACCTTCGGCGAGCACCAGAGCAGCGCAAGCGGCATCTTCGACTTCATGAACGCACTTCCCGCCGTTATCCTTTCGCGCGGCATAGATTTCTGCACTCCTTCCGAAGCCGCGCAGAAGCACCAGCCTGTCGCCCCGCTGCACGTTCCGTTCCCGATCTCATGGGCGGACGAGGAGCGCGACACCAGTGCATGGCTCGGAAACGAGCTTCAGGAAGAGGCCTTCAACAAGCTCTATGCGCTCGAGGCTGACGTCTATAAGACGAAGGATGAAAACCTGGTCAGCGCCTTCAGGAAACTGCAGGAGAGCGACCACTTCTATTACATGTGCACCAAATTCTTCTCCGACGGCAGTGTCCACAGCTATTTCAACCCCTACGACACTCCCTACGAGGCATTCATCAACTATATGAACGTGCTTGCGGACTTCGAACTCCGCGTGCGCGAGAAACTGAAAGTCAAGAAAACCAAGTAAACCCAGATGGAAGATAAATTCACGATGCCCGACTACCTGTTCGAGACCAGTTGGGAAGTTTGCAACAAGGTAGGCGGTATCCATACTGTCATTGCCACCAAAGCCCTTTACTTAGGAACATCTTTTAAAAAGAACCATCATATCCATATCGGGCCGGACGTCTGGCGCGATGTGGCACAGAACCCGGAGTTCACCGAAGATCCGGCGCTCTTCCGTTCGTGGCGCGCAAAAGCCGCGGAGGAGGGACTCCGTTTAAGGGTGGGCCATTGGAACGTAGCCGGCAACCCTGTCGCCATCCTGGTCGATTTCACCACCTTCATAGGACACAAAGATGATATCCTAACCGAATTCTGGAAACGGTTCGGTGTCGATTCCATCAGCGGCAACTGGGACTATATCGAGTCGGCCCTGTTCGGCTATGCCGCGGGCAAGGTCATCGAGAGTTTCGTGCGCTACAATGTCAAGCCCCACGAAAAAGTGGTGGCACAGTTCCACGAGTGGATGACCGGTGCGGGTCTTCTCTACATCCGCATGTCCAACCTGCCGATCGGAACGATCTTCACGACCCACGCCACCGTCATCGGCCGCTGCGTCGCCGGCAAGAACATTCCGCTCTACGACGGACTGGAAAGCCTCAATGCGGACCAGCTTTCGCACGAATACGGCGTGGTAGCCCGCCACTCCCTTGAGAAGGCCGCGGCCGTTACCGCCGATGTTTTCACCACGGTGAGCGAGATAACCGCCCGTGAGTGCAAGCAGTTCCTGGGACGTGCCTGCGACGTGATTACGCCCAACGGTTTCGAGAACAGCTTCACTCCCGACGAGGAGCATTATGCCTCCTGCCGTGCCGCCGCCCGCGCGAAACTGCTTGGAGTGGCCTCTGCGATGTCCGGCGAAGAGTTCTCCGACGACAGCCTGATGGTAGCCATCGGCGGCCGCTACGAATACAGCAACAAGGGAATCGACGTCTTCATAGATGCGCTTGGGAAACTCGCTTCAGAAGGTTATTCCGGAAGGCGGATCCTGGCCTTCATCATGATCCCTTCGGGGAACAACGGTCCCGACAAGGAACTGGTTGCCAAACTTGGAGGCGCTCCCGGCAACTATACCACCCAGACCAGCCATTACCTGATGGACGACTACGACATCATCATGAGGAGGCTGCGCGAACTGCACCTGAACAACGGAGCAGGGGACAGGATCGAAGTATTCTTCTTCCCCACTTATCTCAACGGCGATGACGGCGTATTCAACATGCGCTATTACGACCTGCTGGTCGGAATGGACCTGACTGCGTTCCCTTCGTATTATGAGCCCTGGGGATACACCCCCCTCGAGTCGCTCGCATTCAGCGTGCCTACGACCACGACTTCGCTTGCCGGTTTCGGCCTCTGGGTGCGCGAGCACTGCGAGGAACCCCATCCGGGCATCATGGTGATAGACCGCGACGATTCGAATTACGACCAGGTGGTCAGCCAGGTCGCCGGCCGTATCCTGGAGTCCGCTGGTCTCGGTGAGGCCGAGGCGGCTGCTTACAGGGAGAACGCCAAGAAGGTCTCCGAAATCGCCCTCTGGCGGAATAACATCGTCTATTACAAGGAAGCTTATACCGTCGCGATCGAGAAGGTCCAGGCCGCCCGCAAGGACTTTACCGAAATATCCGACGACCGTCCGCAGAACTTCTCCAAGTTTGCGGCCGGCCAGCCTTCGTGGTCGAGCGTCTTCATCGGCCGCGAGCTACCGGCCAGGCTCAAGCATCTCGATGCGCTTGCCAAGAACCTCTGGTGGTGCTGGAACCAGTCCGCGATCGACCTGTTCCGCGGCATCGATCCCAACCTGTGGAAAACGACAGGCGGCAATCCGCTCCTGTTCCTCGACAAGATTCCGCTCAAGCAGTACCGTAAACTGGAAAACGATCCCGAATTCCTTGCAAGGCTCGACTCCGTATATGCCGAGTTCGAGGCATATATGGCTGAAAAGGATTCCCGCAGCGGTGCCCGTATCGCCTATTTCTGCATGGAATACGGTATCGATACATCGCTCAAGATATATTCCGGCGGTCTCGGCATCCTGGCAGGCGACTACCTGAAGGAAGCTTCCGACATGAAGGTCAACATGACCGCCATCGGCCTGCTTTACCGTCACGGCTATTTCACCCAGAAACTCTCGGCATACGGTGACCAGATCGCAGACTACGAACCTCAGGATTTCACCAAGATCCCGGCTTCCCCGGTCCGCGACAAGAACGGCAACTGGCTGAAGGTCAGCGTCGCCTTCCCTGGCCGTAACCTTAACGCCCGCATCTGGAAGGTAGATGTCGGACGTACCGATCTTTTCCTGCTCGATACCGATTTCGAAGACAACCTTCCCGAAGACCGCCAGGTGACGCACCAGCTCTACGGAGGAGACTGGGAGAACCGTCTCAAACAGGAACTGCTGCTCGGCGTGGGCGGTATCCGAGCCCTGCGTGCTCTGGGTATCGACGTGGACGTATATCACTGCAACGAAGGACACGCGGCATTCTGCGGTTTCGAGAGGCTCAGGGAGTATATCCAGAATGACAACCTGTCCTTTCCGGAAGCACTCGAGGTGGTACGCGCCTCTTCGCTCTTCACCACCCATACCCCTGTTCCCGCAGGACATGACGCCTTCACCGAGGAACTGCTTCGCGTCTACATCTCGCACTATCCAGAGAGGATGAAGATCGACTGGCAGACATTCATGAGCCTTGGCAAGATCCACGTGGAGAATCCCCACGAGAAGTTCTCCATGAGTTTCCTGGCAGCCAACCTGTCGCAGGAGATCAACGGCGTCAGCTGGCTGCACGGCCGCGTCAGCCAGAAGATTTTCGCCCCGATGTGGCCCGGGTACCTTCCTGAGGAACTCAATGTGAGTTCCGTTACCAACGGCGTCCACTATCCTACCTGGACCGCTCCGGAGTGGAAAGAAATCCACGCTAAGGTTTTCGGTGAGGAGTTCAAGACCCATCATTATGACAAGCGCTGCTTCGAAGGTATCTACGAAGTCCCCGACGAAAAGATATGGCGTACCCGTCAGGCCCTTCGCAAGCGCTTGATCGACAAGGTGAAGGAAGTCATGGCGGATACTCAGCTGACCAGCCACTATTCGCCTCATGAGATAGTCAAGATACGCAAGACCCTGCGCGACGACGTGCTGACCATCGGTTTCGCCCGCCGCTTCGCAACCTACAAACGTGCGACCCTGCTCTTCAGCAATCTGGACCGCCTGAACGACATCATCAACAATCCCGCGCGTCCGGTGCAGTTCCTCTTCGCCGGCAAGGCCCATCCTGCCGACAAGGCGGGTCAGGACCTGATCAAGCGGATTATCGACATCTCCAAGATGCCTCAGTTCATCGGCAAGATAGTCTTCGTTCCCAACTACGACATCACCATAGCCAAGTTGCTCGTCCAGGGCGTCGACGTGTGGATGAACAATCCCACGCGTCCCCAGGAGGCTTCCGGAACCAGCGGCGAGAAGGCAGTGATGAACGGCGTCATGCACTTCTCCGTGCTTGACGGATGGTGGGTCGAAGGATACAAGCCGGGAGCCGGATGGGCCCTCAGGATGGAGCGCACCTACGACAACCAGTCGTTCCAGGACGATCTCGACTCCTCTACGATTTACAATATCTTAGAGACCGAGATAGCCCCTGCGTTCTACGACAAGGATACCTATGGCATATCGAAGCTCTGGATCGAGACAATCAAGAACACGGTGGCGCTGGTTGCCTGCAACTTCACCACCAACCGCATGCTTTCCGACTACTGCAACAAATACTACGAGCCCCTGAAGGAACGTTCCGAAAAACTGCTTGCCGACGACTTCGCACTGGCGCGCGACATCGCCTTCTGGAAGAAGAGGGTGCGCAGGGAATGGCCTCACATAGAGATCATTTCCTATACCAAGCCTGACAACGACAAGTCCTCGATGATTCTTGGCCAGGAGTACACGGCTGAGCTGGTGGCTTCTATCGGAGACCTCGAGCCCGATGACCTCGGAGCCGAGATCATACTGACCGAAAGGAACGCCAAGGGCGAGCACCATATCGTCGCCCTGTACGGGTTCAACCTCGTGGATTTCCATGACGGAATCGCCACCTGGCGGGCCACTTTCGTTCCGGAGTTCTCCGGCACGTACGAGTCGGCCGGAAGGCTGTTCGCAAAGAATGCGGCTATGCCTCACAGGCAGGATTTCGAACTCGTGAGATGGCTGTAGCGGCTACAGGTTTTTTCGACGGCGTACATCTGGGACACCGGAAGGTGATCGAACGGATGTGCGCCGTCGCCCGTGAACGGGGGGAGGAGAGCATGATCGTGACCTTCTGGCCCCATCCCCGCAGCGTGCTCCAGCAGGATGCAGACAGGCTCCGTCTGCTTACCAGCCTGCAGGAGAAGCGGAAGATTTGTCTCTCCCTGGGGGTGGACCGTTTCGAGGTGCTTCCTTTCAGCCGTTCCTTCAGCGAACTCTCCGCCGAACGCTTCATCAGGGATTATCTCGTGGAGAAGCTGGGCGTGTCGACGCTTATCCTTGGCTATGACCACAGGCTCGGCCATGACAGTTTCGATTCCACGGAGCAGATGATGGAAACCGTGGTAGGATGCGGGGTCGATCCGGTGCAGGTAGGGGAGTTTTCAGCCGGTGAGGCCGCGGTAAGTTCAACCAGGATACGCAAGGCCCTTGAATCGGGCGACGTGACCACGGCGGAAGGGATGCTGGGCTACAGGTACGGTCTCTGCGGAGTCGTGGTGGCGGGCAACAGGCTCGGTCGCACCATTGGCTTTCCCACAGCCAACATGCAGTTATACGAACCGCTGAAACTTGTTCCCGGCAACGGTGTCTATGTGGTGACGGCGGATGTCCTGGGACAGCGCTACCGTGGCGTATGCAACATCGGTACGCGTCCCACCGTCGGACTCGGCAATGCCAGGACCATCGAGACGCACATACTTGATTTCGACCAGGATATCTACGGGCTGGACATTTCCGTGGAGTTCTGCGAAAGGCTTCGCGACGAGAAGCGTTTCGGATCGCTGGAGCTGTTGAAGGCGCAGCTTGAGCAGGACAGGGAAAAGGCGTCCCTGTTAGTTGTTCCTAATTAAAAAAGTATTATCTTTGCAGAAAATACGGAATTGCGAAAGGGTCCCACCCGTTGGGATTCTTTTCTTTTTAACTTTTTTATAAAATGGGTGAATCACATTATGTAACTCAGGAGGGACTCGACAAGCTCCGCGAAGAACTCGCGGCCATGATTGCCGAGCGCCCCGTCATTTCAAGGGCTATCGCCGAGGCGCGTGACAAGGGCGACCTCTCCGAAAACGCGGAATACGACGCCGCAAGGGAGGCCCAGGGAATGCTCGAACTAAAGATAAGCAAGATGCAGGACCTGATCGCCAACGCAAAGGTGATAGACGAGTCGAAGATCAATACCGACACCGTCCAGATGCTTACCAAGGTGAAACTGAAGAATCTGGGCAACGGCGCCGTCGTCTCCTACACATTCGTGGGCGAAAGCGAGGCCAATATCATGGAGGGCAAACTCGCCATGACGACTCCGATCGGGAAAGCGCTTATGGGCCACCGCAAGGGAGAGACTGTCGACGTGACCGTCCCTTCGGGAGTGATCAAGTTCCAAATCCTCGAAATCTCAATCTGACAATGGCATCGATATTCAGCCGTATCGTGGCAGGGGAGATCCCTTCCTGGAAAGTGGCGGAGGACGGGCGTTTCTATGCCTTCCTCGACATCAATCCCCTTGCCGAGGGGCATACCCTCGTGATTCCGAAAAAGGAGGTCGATTACATATTCGATCTCGACAGCGAGACCTACTCCGGCCTCTGGGAGTTCGCCGCACGCGTAGCTAAAGCCATCGAGGCCGCCATCCCGTGCAAGAGGGTCGGTGTCGCTGTACTCGGAATGGAAGTGCCCCATACCCATATACATCTGGTTCCGCTCCAGACCGAGGGCGACCTCGATTTCAGGAAAGAGAAGAAACAGCTGACGCCGGAGCGTTTCGCCGCCATTGCGGCTTCCATCGCCTCGGAGTTCAACAAGCAA
Source organism: Bacteroidales bacterium (assembly GCA_017430365.1). Lineage (GTDB taxonomy): Bacteria > Bacteroidota > Bacteroidia > Bacteroidales > UBA932 > Cacconaster. Next base: position 219,285 of record JAFRNC010000001.1, read on the forward strand.
TAGGGGATTCCATGAAAAGATTCGTTTCCTTGCTCGCCGCAGCCATCCTCATAACGGCCTGCAATACCGCTCCCACCGCCCAGATAACCGTCAATATGGAGGGCGCCGCCGACTCGGCAGTCGTCTTGCAGAAACTCAATTACAACCGCCTGATGCCGGTCGATACCATCAGGACCGACGAGGACGGGCAGTTCGTATACAAGGTCCGCCTCATCGGCAATGAGCCTTATTTCTACTATCTTACCGCAGGCGGCAAACCCGTCGCTTCGATGATCCTCCTTCCCAAGGACCGCGTGACCATCAATATTCCCGCCGCCGGACCTTTCGAGGTCGAGGGATCCGAGGAGTCCTCGCTCTTGAAACAGGTCAACGAAACCTTCGCCGCCGCTGCCGACAGGATGAACGCGCTGGCATCTTCGATCACCGAGGATAGTCCGGACGAAGAGGTCAAGGCTGTCAACCGCGACATGAGCAAGCTCTATGTCGACTACAAGCGTCAGGCCATCAGGTATGTGGTCGAGCATCCCCGCTCCATCACTTCGGCAGTGGTCCTTTTCCAGCGTTTCAATGAGAATCTCCCCGTGTTCGGCCAGGAATCCGACGCGGTCATCATCAAGAGCGTACAGGATTCGCTCGCCAAGGTTTATCCCAAGTCCGAGTTCCTCCTCGCCCTCAGGGATGAACTGACCGCCAGGGCCAACAATATGCAGATCGCCTCGCAGCTGGACGGTGCAGTGCTGCTCAACCATCCTGAACTGAGCCTCCCCGATGTCGAAGGTAAGACCAGGGCGCTTTCCGAACTTGACGGCAAGGTAATCATACTGTCCTTCTGGAGTGTGGCGCAGACCGAGCACAAAATGTTCAACGTAGACCTTATCGACCTGTACCGCAAATACCACGACAGGGGCCTTGAAGTCTATCAGGTGAGCCTTGACGTGGACAAGCCCCAGTGGGCTGCCACCGTGAACAGCCAGGGCATTCCATGGATCAGCGTCAACGACGGCCTGGGCGTGGATTCGCCTTCTGTGCTTGCCTACAACGTGAACCGTATCCCCCAGATGTTCATCATCGACCGCGCCGGAGATATCGTGGCGAACGACATCTTCGACAAGGACGGATTGGAGAAGCAGATAGCGAAATGCCTATAGGGCGGAACGTTTCGTGACTCCTGCCACGAATTCTTTCAGATAGAAGGGTTCAAAGTACGCAACGTCTTTGAACTCTTTTTTTTGCAGTGCCTCGAGCGAGGGCTTCAGCATGAAGGATGCGTTCGGCATGCAGGGCTGGAAACAGGCATTGGGATGCCTGCATACGGCCTGGAACTTCTCCACGCCTGTGCCGATGAAGAGAACGCTGCCCCCGTCCAGTTCTTCCCTGAAACTGTCTGCATCCAGGATGACGGCCGCGGTGTCTCCGAGTTTTTCAGCATTCCCGTCGAAAACGGCAGCATAGACCTCCATCCTGCGCGCGTCAATCATGGGAATGATGCGATGGAACGATCCTTCCGCCTGAAGTGCGAGTATGCGGAGCGTGTCAACTCCGATCAGCGGTTTACCGGCGCCGAAACAGACGCCCTTGGCGGTCGACACCCCTACGCGGAGTCCGGTATATGAACCCGGGCCTTCGCTCACGGCGACTGCGTCCAGGTCGCGGGCGGACAAACCGGCTTCGGCCAGCACTTCCTGTATGAATGGCGCCAGCATCGAGGACTGTTGCCTCGGGGTGTCGCTGGTACGGCAGGCAAGGATACGCTCTCCTTCCGAGAGGGCTGCGGAACAGCTCTCCGTGCTGGTTTCGATCATCAATACTCTTTCTTTCATGGCAAGTCGTTCTATCGTCCGGTCCTGAGCCTGCAGCCCTCTTCTATCTGCCTGGCGATGGCATCCGGAGGGGATGTCACCACAAGGTCGTCTTCGGAGATACCTCGGAGTATCTCGATACGGTCCCGCTGCTGGATGCCCGTTTCGATCCGTTGCGCCCTGGCGTTGCCTCTCTGGTCGACTGTCCAGATGAACTCTTCCCGGTTGCGGGTGAATACCGCTTCAACCGGGACGGTCAGGCACTCGTTGCGGCGTCGGGTCATGATTGAGACGGCGGCGGACATTCCGGGCAGGAACTTCACGGTATCGGGCAGAAGCTCAATCCGGACCGCAAAGTTAGTAACTTGTTCGAAGCGGAGGTCCATATTTTTAGCAGAATTTGCCGTCTGGCTCACGAATCCCCGGAAACGCCGTCTCGGGTAGGCGTCTATCTCTACCGTTGCGGTATCGCCCGGAACTATACGGACTATGTCGCTCTCTCCGACTTCTACGGCGACTTCCATGCGGCTGAAATCTGCTATCCGGCAGAGTTCCGTGCCGGACATCTGGCTCGTTCCCACGACACGCTCGCCCCTTTCCACATCCACTCTTGAAACCGTTCCGCCCATCGGGGCGTAGACCGTGGTCCTGGCGAGGTTCTCCATGGCCTCATTCAGTTGCGCTTCACCGCTGCGGATGGCGAATTCCGCGGCTTTCAGGCTGCTTCTTGCTATTTCCATCGCGGTGCGGTCATGCTGGTATTCGGCCTTCGAGATGGCGTCCATGCCCAACAGACGGAGGCTCCGTTCGTGGTTGAGCCGCGCCTGTTTCTCTTCCGCACGCTGCCTTGCGTACTGAGCCCTCAGGCTGCCCAGCGAGGCCGTGGCCTGCTCCACCTGCGACAGGTAGAGATCCTGCCTTATTTTCATCAGCAGGTCGCCTTCTTCAACATTGTCCCCTTCCTTTACGAAGATTTCGACGATTTCCCCGGATACCTCCGGGGTGATCCTTACCTCCGTGACCGGCCTGACGATTCCTGAAGCCGGTATGGTTTCCACAAGGTCCATTCGCTCGGGATGTGCAGCCTTTACGGCCAGCCGGCGGTCTCCGCACATTTTCGGGAGTAGGAGCAGCAGTATGGCCGCAGCCGGAATCGCCGGCCACGCTTTTTTCTTTATGTTCTTGAGTTTCATTTTCATGGCCTGTAGTACTCCATGAGCAGCAGTTGGAACAGGTATTGCCATTTGGCCTGGAGATAGTCGGCTACCGCTTTGGAATGGTTGTTCCTGGCCACTATGTAGTCGAGCGCCGATGCAGCTCCCAGGTCGTATTTGGCTTCGGTGACTGAAAGGAGTTCCTTCATCGCGGCGAGGGTCTCTTCCGCGGAGCGGTATTTCTGCGCTCCGTTCTCGGCTTCGATGGCGAGGCTGCTGATCTCTCCTGCTATCCGGGTCCGTACATTTTCCGCCCCGGTGCGCGCTGCCTCCAGTTCCAGCCTCCTGCGTTTCATCCTCGAATGATTCTGCATGGCATTGAAGACGGGTATGTCGAGCCGGAGCGAAAGCGAAGGGTTGCGGTTCTCGTCGAGCTGTGTCTTGAACTGCTCCCCGGCGGAACTGCTGTAGAATGTCCCGTAACCCACTGCCAGGCTCAGTTTCGGGAAGAAGGCTCCAAGGGCTGAATTCAGCCGGTATTCCATCTCCGAGACCGACGAACGGGCGCTGCCGAGGCGGGGATCCCGGGAGATGACTTCATCAGACGGTTCCGGAATCAGGACAGGCCGGTCGAAGGTGTATTTATCCGCCAAAGGAGCCGATGCATTGAATTCTACGCTGTCCGGGAGGTTCATCAGCAACTTCAAAGAGAGGGTGGAGGTACGTACCTGACAGTCGGATGACACCATCGCCGCCTTCTCTGCTGCGACCTGCGCGGTCATTTCGTGAAGTGCGCTCTTTGGCTGGCTGCCGGCCTCGACCAGTTTGACGGTACGCCGGTGCTGCTCCATTATCGAAGCATAGCTGTCGCGGGTATGGCTCTGCATCTGGCCCGCAAGCATCAGTTCCAGGTACGCCCGGGTGACGTCGATGGAAAGCTGCCGCCTGCCGGCAAGCAGGTCGTACGAGGCGCGCTCCGCGGCCTTCCCTGCGGCGAGGCAGTCGTACTGGCGCGTGAAGCCTTCGAAGATGGTCATTCCGGCCGTAAGCGACGCTCCGGTGGCTTTCGTAAGCTTGTTGCGGACTATGACGAGTTCCTGCATGTCCACGCTGCGCCCCCAGTTGAAGTCCTGTGCGAGGCCGAGGGTCAGGGCAGGGAGGTGGCCGAACCTGCCGCCGCGGTATTCGGCTTTGCGGATATCGGCCTCGAGTTCTTTTTCGCGGATATCCAGGTTGTGTTCTGTGGCGTATGCGATGCAGCGCTCCAGCGTCCAGGTTTCCTGGGCGCATGCCCCGGCGGCGGCCAGGGTAAGGAGCATGGTAATGATGAACCGTTCCATATCAGATAAACGGGTCTCTCTGCGGGAGAGACCCGTCTGACAGATATCAGGCCGTAGGCCTTTCTTTCTTGAACAGGAACAGGGCGCCGATGAAACGGGCTATCACACCTATCACGTAGCCAATGGTGTAAAGCGCGTCCTGTGCCCTCTTGTCTACGCCGCCCCAAACCAGGGAGGCTTCGCGGAAACCCAGTTCTCTCATGGCGTCAGTCCTCCGTCAGTCGTCGCGGTCCTTGCCGAGAAAACCGTCTTTGAATCCTTTCAGGAAATTGGGCAGATAATCCGCAATGGTGTCGATCAGGTTGCGGATCTTTTCGAAAAGATTGGCGAAGGCGCCGCTGCCTCCGCCCGTCACCAGGAGTTCGGAAGAAGTCGCTTCCCTCAAACCCTTTCCATAAGTGATTGTTTCTTCCATCGGTGTTTTAGATTTGGTTTTTCCATCCTTGCAGGTGTCTGGAATTGACCTTTCCGTGCACACGGATATTTCAGATCGTTGCAATTGTGTCGGCAAATGCCGCGTTTCCGCTGTTGTGGGTTATCATCATGACGGTGCCCCCTTCGTCGCGGAAGCGCATTACCCTTTCGAGCAGAAGTTTCTGGGAAGCCTCGTCCAGGGCTGCCGTGGCTTCATCGAGTATCAGCAGGGAGGGCTTACGGTAGAGTGCCCGGGCCAGTGCTATCCTCTGGCACTGTCCTCCGGACAGAGTGCAGCCCCTCTCCCCGATGCGTGTGAAAAGGCCCATGGGCAGTTCGCGGACCATCCGCGTCAGGTCGAGTTCATCCAGAAGCCCTGCCACGAGGTCGATGTCAGGTTCGGGATCGAGTCCCGTTATGCTGTCGAGCAGTGTCCCGCCGGTCAGGTGCGGGTCTTGGGGAACGATCGAGGCATAGCGGCGCCACTCTTCGAGCGGGAAGAGCCGTATGTCATACCTTCCGAGCCGTATCGCCCCGCGCTGAACCGTATAGTCGCGCATCAGCAGGGACGCCAGTGTGCTCTTGCCGCATCCGCTCTCTCCCCGGACCGCCGTTATGAGTCCCGGGCCGAGGCGCAGGGTGAAATCGTGGAATAATTCGCAAGCCCCGGGGTATGAGAAAGTTATGTTGTCGAAAACTATGTCCTGGCCCGGGGCCGGGAGGAGCCCCTCCTGTCCTTCCTCTTCAGGAGGCAGCAGTGTTATGTCGCGGAGCCGTTCAAACGAAATCCGGGCCTCGGTGCCCGAGTTCACTATCCTGACCATCTCGCCCAGTGGGGCGGAGAACCAGGAAGTAAGGGCATAGAAAGATACCAGCGAACCGACGGTGAGGGATCCCGAGAAAATAAATGCCGAACCCGCCGTGAGCAGCGTGAGCGTCAGAAGCTTCGAGATTCCGTCGGCCGCAGAGGCGAATCCTCCCGCCTTGCGGCCTCCTGAGAATAGCTTGCCTGAGAGGAGCATGTACTCCTTTTCGATTGTGCGGAGCAATCTGGCGCCGCCTCCGAAGTAGCGTATCGTGCGGACCGATGAGATGCCTTCCACGGCGCTCTCCTCGAATGCCGCCGACTGTTCGATGATCTCCCGGTTCACCCTTTTGTTCACCTTGTCTGCACACAGGTAGAGAGCCAGATAGACAGGAATGAACGTCAGCATTAACAGGGACAGTCTCCAGTGCGTGGTGAACATAAGGGCGAACGATACCGCCAGGATGAGGACGCTTGTCAGCAGATTGGGAACCCCTTCGATCAGGAAACTCCTTACCCTTGCCGCGTCGCCTATCCTTGCGTGGAGTTCACCTGTCCCCCTGCGGGTGAAAAAGGCGGAGGGGAGTTTGAACAGGTGTTGAAGATAATCCAGTATCAGCCTGGAATCCATGGTTATGCTCAGGCGCAGAGCGTAGATGATTCTCCCGTATCCGACTACGAGGGTGCACAACATTATGGCGGCCATCAGTAGTCCGACCCGCAGGAGCCCGGCGGTGTCGCCCTGAGGAATGAGGCGGTCGATGATGTGCTGCAGGAAGAGGGCTGTGCAAAGCCCGGCCACGATATAAAGAACCGATCCGGCAATCATAAGGATGAAGTCGCGGGAGGGTATGAGCTTCATGCAGCTCCAGACGGAGTCATGCCCGCGGGCGGATGCCCCGGCCGGTTCCCTTCCTGGTTCGGGTTTCATGTCTATAAGGTAACCGGTCCATTCTCCAAGCAGCCGTTCCATAGGAATCCGGACTGTTTTTCCCAGACGGGGATCCATAATTACTGCCTTGCGGGAAGTTGTTCCGTAGAGTACGACGAAATGCAGGTCGCCGCGGCCGGTCAGCAGATGGAGGATTACGGGACCGTTGAAACCGCCGAGATCTTCCGGTCTCTTATCATCCGACTTGTAGGCCTTTGCGCTGAAACCGATGGAATCGCAGGCGTCCAGTATCCCCTTTATGCTGGTTCCGGCCCGGGAGGTGCCGGACATCTCCCGTATCACGGTGACAGGCACGAAGGTGCCGTAGTGTCTTGCTATCGAGGCAAGGCATGCCGCCGCGCAGTCGGAGGGGTCGTGTTGTCGGATTGCGGTTTTCATGGTAAATAAAAAAAAGAGGGAGCTCTCCAGCACGTGTCTTCTCGCCCGTCAAGACATCTCACCCACGCTCCCTCGGGTTTACCGGAACAAAATGACCGACAGGATGGACAGTGCGGATGTGACTGCCAGCAGAAATGCATAGAGAAAGCCAGAAGAGGGAGAAAGGGGCAGCCTCGGCCACGCCGTTCCATCCCTGTCGGTCAGACGATATATCCTGCGTCGGCGTTCCATGGGTCAGCTTGGTTTCCGGAAGGCAAAAGTAGGCATGCGACGCCCCTTTCAACCCGCAAAAAAGCAATTATGCTCAAACGGGCTGTGCAAAAAAATACTTTAACTTTTTCAGTGCTGGAACAGCTCCTTGAAGTGAGGGAAAACCTGCTGGGAGAATTCGAGGAGCATGGGGAAGAAACGGGATTCCTCCAGTTTCTCCTTCGGAATGAAATCCAGCAACTTATTTGCCGAATCCACAAAATAGACAATGACGGAAATGACCAGGGCGAAGAGACAGAACGTCATGACTATGCCCAGGAGTTTGTCAAGCCAGCCGAGCATGGAAATCTTGATAATCTTGTCGATTATTTTTCCCAGGAGGCTCAGAAGGAGCGCAACTACGAGAAAAATGAGCAGGAAAGAGACGGCTTTGGCCCAGAATTCCGATATTTTGACATGTTCCATCACCCATTCGGCGACAGGAGTGGAGAATCTGAGGGAGAGGCTGATGCCGAGATAGATTACTGCAACCGCCACGAGCTGCTTGACAAGGCCGTTCTTTATTCCGAAGTAGAGAACCGGCAGGAAGCAGCATACTATTATGATATCCAGGACGCCCATGGGATAATTTTTCTTTGCATACCCAAAATTAGTGAATTATCGTATCTTTGCAAATTCATATTGAAACTAGATATACGAGACATGAGTTTTGCCGAATACAAGAAGCTGGATATGGTTGAGGTCAACAATACGGTCGAAGCCAGGTGGAAAAGCTGTGATACATTCCGTAACGTTTTGAAAATGAGCGCTGGCGCTCCCGACTTCATTTTCTTCGAGGGGCCGCCTTCCGCCAACGGAATGCCCGGTATCCATCACGTCATGGCACGTTCCATCAAGGATGCGGTATGCCGCTACAAGACCCAGACCGGGTACCATGTGGAGCGCAAGGCCGGATGGGACACGCACGGCCTCCCCGTGGAGCTCGGGGTAGAGAAGAAACTCGGAATCACCAAGGCTGACATCGGCAGCAAGATTTCCGTTGCCGACTACAACGCCTCCTGCCGCAAGGAGGTCATGAAATATACCCGCGAGTGGGCCAACCTGACCGAGCGTATAGGCTACTGGGTCGACATGGACGATCCCTACATCACCTATGACAACCGCTATATCGAAACCCTTTGGTATCTTCTCCGCAAGATATATGACAAGGGACTGCTCTACAAGGGCTTTACGATCCAGCCCTATTCTCCGACCGACGGTACTGGTCTCAGCTCCCACGAACTGAACCAGCCCGGCTGCTACAAGGACGTGTCCGACACGACGGCGACCGTCCAGTTCGAGGTAATACGCGATTCGGCTTCCGAACGCCTGTTCGAAGACCAGCTTCCGCTCTACATCCTCGCATGGACCACGACGCCCTGGACGCTTCCTTCCAATACCGCCCTCTGCGTGGGTCCTTCCATCGATTATGTACGTGTGCAGTCGTTCAATCCCTATACGGGTGAACCTGCTGTCTATCTGCTGGCCAAGGCTCTTGTTCCCACATGGTTCAATGCCAAGGCGGAAAACCTTCCGATGGAGGAGTACAAAAAAGGCGACAAGCTGATTCCGTGGAAGGTGCTTGACGGGGAATCCAGGGGCTCCGAACTGGTGGGTATCCGTTACAAACAGCTGATTCCATGGTTCAAGCCCGAAGGAGACGCATTCAGGGTGATTCCCGGCGACTATGTTACGACCGAAGACGGTACCGGCATCGTCCATATAGCCCCCACCTTCGGTGCGGATGACAAGCGCGTCGCCGCAGCAGCTGGAATCGTCGGAATCCATCCCGTCGACAAAGACGGCAATCCGCAGGCACAGGTCGACCGCCAGGGGCGGTTCTGCCGCCTGGAGGATCTCGATCCGGAGTATGTGAAGCGGAACGTGGATCCTTCCTATGAAGAGTTTTCCGGACGTTACGTAAAGTCCGGCTACAAGCAGTATTTCGAGCATGTAGAGGAGGAGGGGAGCCTTGACATAGACCTCTGCGTCATGATGAAGGCTGACGGCCGCGCCTTCAAGGTACAGAAGCATGTCCACAGCTATCCCCACAGCTGGAGGACCGACCTCCCTGTGCTCTACTATCCCCTCGACTCATGGTTCATCAAGGCTTCGGCCGTAAAGGATGAAATGGTGGAGCTCAACAAGCAGATAACCTGGAAGCCCGCATCGACCGGTACAGGCCGTTTCGGCCAGTGGCTTGAGAACATCCAGGACTGGAATCTGAGCCGCAGCCGTTTCTGGGGCACTCCTCTGCCCATATGGAGAACCGAGGACGGGAAGGAGGAGAAATGCATCGGCACCGTTGCCGAACTCTACGCCGAGATCGAGAAGGCTGTAGCCGCAGGCGTCATGGAAAGCAATCCTATGAAAGACAGCGGTTTCGATCCTTCCGACATGAGCCGTGAGAATTATGACCGCATAGACCTTCACCGTCCATATGTGGACAACATCTTCCTGGTATCCGACACTGGACGCAAGATGGTGCGCGAGAGCGACCTTATCGACGTCTGGTTCGACTCCGGCGCTATGCCGTATGCCCAGGAAGGTCTCCGCAACCTGGGCTCCCCGAAATTCGGGGCGACCGCCGATTTCATAGCCGAAGGCGTCGACCAGACACGCGGCTGGTTCTATACACTTCACGCCATCCATACCATGGTGAGCGGTTCTCCCGCTTTCAGGAGGGTGATCTCGAACGGACTGGTGCTCGACAAGGCCGGCAACAAAATGAGCAAGAGGCTCGGCAATGCCGTCGATCCCTTCAAGGCCCTCGATACCTACGGTGCAGACGCGCTCCGCTGGTACATGTTGACTAATGCCGAACCCTGGGACAACCTGAAATTCGACGAAGGCGGTGTAGACGAGGTGCGCCGCAAGTTCTTCGGGACGCTCTACAACACCTACGCCTTCTTTGCCCGATACGCCAATATAGACGGTTTCGACCCGGAGGCTCCTCAGGTTCCTCTGCAGGAGCGTCCCGAGATCGACCGCTGGCTCCTTTCGCGCCTTAACAGCCTGATACGCGACGTCCGCGCCGCTTATGAGGATTATGATATCAAGAGCGCCGGACGCCTCATCGAGAGTTTCGTCTGCGACGACCTCTCCAACTGGTATGTCAGGCTCAACCGTTCCCGCTTCTGGGCGGGCGAGATGACCGATGACAAGCAGGCGGCCTACCAGACGCTTTACAGGGCTCTCCTCGACGTGGCCGTCCTCTCGGCGCCAATCGCTCCTTTCTATTCCGACCGGCTCTGGCTCGACCTTACCGGAAGCGCGGAAAAAGGAGGGGACTCCGTACACTTCGTCCGGATGCCTTCTGCCGAATCTTCCCTCATAGACGCGGACCTCGAAGAGCGCATGGCTCTCGCCCAGCAGGCCACATCCATGGTGCTCGCCCTCCGCAAGGACAAGCGCCTGCCTGTGCGTCAGCCGCTGAAGAAGATGCTGGTGCCGGTCATCTCCGGGAAAGTAAGAAGCCAGATCGAAGCGGTCAAGGACCTGATCCTCGCGGAGGTGAATGTGAAGGAACTGGAGTTCGTCGAGAACACCGACGGCATCATCACCAAGAAGATCAAACCCAATTTCAAGACGCTCGGAAAGGTGTACGGACCGAGGATGAAGGAGATAGCAGCCGCCTTCGGCACTCTGGACCAGTCGGTGATTTCCGCGATACAGCGTGCCGGTGCCGACGGCGTGGACTATGTCCTGAATCTGCCCGGCGGCGAAGTGTCGCTTTCTCCCGATGACTATCAGATATCATCCGAGGACATGCCGGGCTGGCTCGTCACCTCGCAGGGAGAGTTGACCGTCGCCCTCGACATTGAACTGACCCCCGAACTCCGCCAGGAAGGTTTGGCACGTGAATTGGTAAACCGCATCCAGAATCTCCGCAAGAATTCCGGGTTCGAGGTGACCGACCGCATCGAGGTGGTCATTTCCCCGAATGCCGCCCTCCAGGAGGCACTGGAACGCTTCGGAGGCTATGTATGCTCCCAGACCCTTGCCCGCGGCATCCGTTTCATGGAGAATCCCGAAGGTGCTGTCGAGGTGGAATGGGAGGACGGAACATTGGCGATTGCTGTTGTAAAAATGAAATAGATTGGTTATATTTGATTTTCAGTTTAAACCGGATATTATGGAACAGAAGAAAGAAGAAACCGTGGAGAAGGTCCGTTACAGCGATGAGGAGCTTCAGGAATTCAAGGAACTGATTCTGAAGAAGCTTGAGAAGGCCCGGAAGGACTACCAGATGCTGCAGTCGCAGATCGACCACAGCAGCAGCAATGATACGGAGGATACATCCCCTTCGTTCAAAGTCCTTGAGGAGGGATCCGCCTCCCAGGCCAAGGAGGAGGCCAGCCAGCTGGCCGCCCGCCAGTACAAGTTCATCCAGAATCTGGAGGCAGCGCTGATCCGTATCGAGAACAAGACTTATGGCATCTGCCGTGTTACGGGCAAGCTGATTCCGAAGGAGAGACTGCGTCTCGTTCCGCACGCCACCCTCAGCGTCGAAGCGAAGAACAATCGGTAGGAGACGATGAAGCTTTCGAAGGGCACTCGGATCACGCTCCTTGTCGTTCTCCTGCTGGTCATAGATCAGGTCATAAAGATCCTGGTCAAGACCAACATGACCCTTGGCCAGAGCATACATGTCTCCGGCAACTGGTTCCAGATACTGTTCATTGAAAACAACGGCATGGCCTTCGGACTGCAGTTCGGGGAAGGTGTCGGCAAACTGCTGCTCAGCCTCTGCAGGCTGGTGCTCATAGGGCTGATCATCTTCTACATGCGCAGGCTGCTGAAGCGTTCCGGTACTCCTACCGGAGTCCTCGTAGGTCTTGCCTTCATCCTGTGCGGGGCCATCGGCAACATGATCGATTCGATGTTCTACGGATTGATCTTTTCAGCCTCCGGTCCCGGCACTGTCGCCTCTCTCGGAGGCCATTACGCTCCATTCCTGTACGGGAAAGTGGTGGACATGTTCTATTTCCCTATCATAGACACCACCCTGCCGGAGAGTTTTCCCATATGGCCCGGCCGCCATTTCATTTTCTTCCGTCCGATTTTCAATTTCGCCGACAGCTGCATCACCTGCGGCGCAATCTATCTGCTTCTGTTCCAGTGGAAGTTCTTTGCGGGAGGAGGGAAAGAAGAGAATTCTTAGTCTGATGTCCCAATGGGCGGAGTTGCCGTTGGGACTATTTTATTGTAGGAGTGTTGGGGGTGGGGATTGTCAAACGGGGTTTGACATCCCCGGACGCTCGCCGCGAGGCCCGGCAACAGTTCAATCCGGCTGGTCTCTGCGAGACCAGCCGGATTGAATTGATGCGGAAGGTGAGGGATTCGAACCCCCGGGACGTTACCGCCCAACAGTTTTCAAGACTGCCGCCATCGACCACTCGGCCAACCTTCCCTAAGGAGCGGCAAAGATACTATTTTTTTCTCTCAGACGCAAACCTCTCTATCAGTGTTGCCGTGAGTTCCGGCTCATTGGTCGTGATGTGGTCGACACCGAGCTCCAGCATGCGGAGGATGTCGGCTTCTTCATTCACCGTCCAGGCGTTGACTATCATGCCGAGGGAGTGGGCCTCTTCCACCCATCCGGGATTCTTGTCGAAAACCGAGAAGTGGTAGTCGATGCCGTTGATACCCATCCCGTGGAGTTCTTTCGGAGCGATGTCGCCGCCAAGATACTCGACCCGGTTCTGGGGCATGAGGCGGGCGAATTCCTTGCATGCCGAAAGGCTGAAGGAGATGAATTCCACCCTGTCCCGGACTCCGTGCCGTTCTATCGCTTCTACGCAGGCGGGGAGGGCTATGGCTTCGTAGGCGGGCTCGCCCTTACTCTTTAGTTCGAATATCAGTTTCATTTCGGGGAATTCCGCAGAGGCGTCCAGGTATTCGTCAAGGCTGGGGATGATCTCACCGTTGGAAAGACGCAGGGAAGGATCGCGTAGCGCCGCGTAGGTGGTGTCGGCGATTGTCAGCCCGTGATAGGTGAAGTCGTGGTTGACGACCAGCTGTCCGTCGCCGGTCAGATTGACGTCGAATTCGGAACCGTATGCTCCGAACAGACCGGCCGCACGGATGGCGGCGATGGAGTTCTGGGCCGCACCTTCCGCTTTCCAGAAGCCGCGGTGGGCGATTACCTGCGGCCCCGGGGCCGCGTCATTGCATGCTGATACCATCATGAAGGCAAGCATCAGGAGTGTGAAATGTTTCATATTGACAAAAATAATCATTTTCCCTCACTTTTGTCGAGTCGCTTTGCAATTTGAATTATTATAAATACTTTTGTGCGGCTGATACAGATGGAAGAACTTCAAAACCTTACCGGAGAGGATATCCGCGAGCGCCTGAACCGCCATGGCCTGAAGGCGACCCCGCAGCGGGTCCTCGTCTATGAGGCGATGTGCCGGCTCGGGCACGCTTCGGCTGATTCCGTATACCGGCATCTGGGCGGACCGGGCAGTCCTCTGACGATAGCCACGGTCTACAATGTCCTGGAATCGATGACCGAAGCGGGGCTTCTGGCGCTCCGCCCCAGTTTCAGGGGCAAGATGTTCTTCGACGTCAATGCAGATTCCCATTTCCACATTTACCGTAAAGACACCGGAACCGTTTCCGATCTCCGCGATGAAAAGCTGCTTGAGGCTGTCGGGGAGGGGATACGCGCGATTCTGCCCGACGGCCTGGTGCTGGACAGGGTGGAGATCCAGTTAGTTTGTCACGATCCGAACCATGAAAGATGAAACCAAGCATCGGATAATTGCCTGCGTCAAGGATGTCCTGCCGTCCACTACCAAGACCTGCATATGGATCATAAAGATCACCGTTGCGGTTTCGTTCGCGATGATGCTCCTGAAATATTTCCAGATCCTGCCGTGGATTTCCAATGCGGTGAGCCCTGTGTTCAGGATATTCGGCCTGCCTGGCGCCACGGCGCTTGCGTACGTGTCCGGCTATTTCGTGAACGTCTATTCCTGCATTGCCGTCATGACCACCCTGGATTTGGACTGGAGGGCGATCACCATACTCTGCACTATGGTGATGTGTGCACACTCCATGGTGCTCGAGACTGCCGTGCTGAAGAAAACCGGGGCGAGCGGGGTGCGGATGGTCATAGTCCGGACCCTCTGCTCGTTCATCCTCGGCATCCTGCTCAATCTGATACTTCCCGGCTCTTCCGACCTCTCGGAGATGTCGGTTGATACCGGAGCCCGTCCGGGATTCCTTACCGCGCTCTGGGAGTGGTTCCTGTCCGCGCTGAAGCTCGTGCTGATGATGGTCGCCATCATCTATTCCCTGAATATCCTGCAGCGGCTCCTCAGGGAGTTCGGCATAATGGAGAAGATCGCGAAGGTGTTCAGGCCGCTGATGACCGTCTTCGGCCTTCCTTCCGAAACAGTTTTCCTCTGGATAGTCGCCAATATCATCGGCCTTGGCTACGGCGCGGCTGCGATGCTTTACGAACTTGATCACGGCGACATAGGGGAACGCGATGTACTGCTGCTCGATTCCCACATCTGCATATCACACAGCAATCTCGAAGATCTGCTGCTGCTTGCTGCATGCGGCGCGGTCTGGTGGATCCTGCTGCTCTCCAGATGGGCTATGTCCATAGTACTTGTATGGGAGCAGAGGCTGGAATTCTATCTTAAAGATACCTTTGTAAAAAAATAATTACCTTTGCAGGTTGTAAAGATTGCACCATGAACGAAAGCGCCACCAAATGCCTGATTATCGGAAGCGGACCTGCCGGCTATACAGCTGCTATCTACGCTTCCCGCGCCGCCTTGAATCCCGTCCTCTACGAAGGACTTCAGCCCGGCGGCCAGTTGACCACCACCACTGTCATCGAAAACTTTCCCGGTTATCCCGAAGGAGTTGACGCAAATCAGCTGATGGCCGACATGAGGGCCCAGGCGGTGAATCTCGGTGCCGACGTCCGTCCCGGATTCGTCACGGCCGTCGATCTATCGAAGCGCCCCTTCCGCGTAACTGTGGACGATTCCGAGACCCTGTATGCCGAGACGCTTATAATCGCAACTGGTGCGACCGCGAAGTATCTCGGCCTCCCCAGCGAAGAGAAATTCCGTGGTTTCGGAGTCTCCGCATGTGCGACCTGCGACGGTTTCTTCTACCGTGGCAAAGATGTTGCAGTGGTTGGAGGCGGCGATACCGCATGCGAGGAGGCTACCTATCTGGCCCATCTCTGTCGCAAGGTCTATATGATAGTGCGCCGCAACGTGCTGCGTGCTTCCAAGGCGATGCAGGAGAGGGTCATGAACACCCCCAACATCGAGATCCTCTGGGAATGCCAGACCAGCGAGGTCCTCGGTGACGTGTCGGGAGTCAACGGCGCGCGCCTGGTCCGCAAGAGCGGGGAGATGTTCGACATAGCGATCGACGGATTCTTCCTTGCCATCGGCCACCATCCGCAGTCCGACATCTTCAAGGAGTGGATCGCCACCGACGAGAACGGATATATCCTGACCGAAGGCAAGAGTTCCAGGACGAATGTCGAGGGTGTCTTCGCTGCCGGAGACGTGCAGGATCCGCAGTATCGCCAGGCCATAGCGGCCGCCGGAAGCGGCTGCCGTGCGGCCCTTGATGCAGAAAGGTTTATTTTGTCACAGCAATAAAAAGCATGCGCTCCAGACTCCTGATAGTGATTTTGGCAACCGTCGCCCTGCTTTCGTCCTGCAAGTCGCAGTACGAGGCCGTACTTTACGGCAGCGACATCCAGGCTAAGTACAAGATGGCTTTCGACCTCTTCGAGGCAAAGAAATACTCCAAGGCCGCGGAGGCCTTCGAGTCGCTTACGATGGCTACCCGCGGCACTCCGCAGGATGACACCGTCCAGTTCTACTGGGGTCTGAGCAACTACCGTTACGGAGACTATATCACCGCCGAGAGCAATCTCAGCCAGTTCGTCTCCACATTCCCCCTGAGTCCCTTCATAGAGGAGGCCCGCTTCCTGAGGCTCGACTGCCTTTATCGCGGTACATACCGATATGAACTGGATCCCACCCCGACCTACAGGGCTCTCTCCGAGATGAACGTTTTCCAGATCGAGAATCCCTCGTCCAAGTATCACGACCGTGTGGCCGAGATGGTGGACGATCTGAACAACCGCCTGGAACTCAAGGCCTACAAGTCCGCATATCTCTACTATCACATGGAGGACTATCTGGCCGCACACTACGCCCTCAAGAACGTCCTCAAGGATAACGCCGACAACCGCTATCGCGAGGAGATCCTGTATTACACCGCCATGGCGGCATACAAGTACGCCCTCTACAGCATCGAGTCGAAGCAGCGCGAACGCTATCTCGTATTCGTGGACGACTATTTCAACATCGTCAGCGAATTTCCCGAGTCCAAGTATGTTAAGGAACTGGAGGGACTCTACAACAAAGTGCAGAAACAATTGAAAAAAGGAGAATAGATATGGATAACCAGAAAATCGCACAGGTACCCACCAATACCGTCACCCGCAATCTTTCTGATTTCGCGGCTCCGACCGGTAACGTGTATGAAAGCGTGATGATCATCGCCAAGAGGTCAAACCAGATCGCAGCCGACATCAAGCAGGAACTCAACCACAAACTGGAGGAGTTCTCCAACTATGCGGACACCCTGGAGGAAACCTTCGAGAACCGCGAGCAGATTGAGATTTCCAAGTATTACGAGCGGCTTCCCAAGCCGGTTCTGATCGCTACCAAGGAGTTCCAGGACGGCAAGATCTACTATCGGAAGGCTGAGTAGTCTTTCAGATGCTCAAGCGGCTCTTCATCGGGAATTATGCACTGATCGATCACCTGGACATCGGTTTTCCTGATGGTCTCGTGATCGTGACGGGAGAGACGGGCGCCGGCAAGTCCATCTTGCTGGGCGCCATTTCTTTGGTCCTCGGCGGCCGCAGCGATGTCTCGACACTGATGGATCCAAGCCGCAACTGCGTTGTCGAAGCCGTTTTCGAGCAGGACGGGAACGAAAGGATATTCCGCCGCGTAGTCTCTCCCCAGGGACGCTCGAGAGGTTTCATAGACGATGTCCCGGTGACTGCGGAGCAAATGCGCTCCGAAGCCGCCGCCCTCGTGGACGTCCATTCCCAGAACCAGCAGCTTCTCCTCTCGGAGAAAGATTTCCAGAGGACCGTGCTGGACAGTTACGCCGGGATAACGTCCGGTGTGGAAAGGCACGGCAGCCTGTGGCAGGAGCTTCAGGATACTGAAAAAACGCTTGCCGGTCTCGATGCCGGGATCGCGGAGGCCTCCCGTCAGAAGGACTATATGGAGTTCCAGCTCCGTCAGCTTGAAGAAGCCGCACTGAAAGAAGGGGAGGTGGAGGAACTGGAAGAAGAGCAACAGCGTCTCGCGCATGCCGAATCGGTCAAGGAGCAGATGGAAAGGGTGGACTCCCTCTTCGAAGACGAGTCCGGTTCCATGGAATCCCGTCTCAAGGAGATGACATCAGCCCTTGACAGGATAATACCCTATTTCCCCGAATTTGAAGAATACCGCGCCCGTCTCGAGTCGGCGCGCATAGAACTCAAGGATATTCACGGCGAGATCGCATCCCGGAGCGAGAGGGTCGTTTTCTCCCCCGACCGTCTGGAAGAGGTTGAGAACCGGCTTGCTCTGTTGTACGGACTGATGCGCAAATTCGGAGTGCGTGCCGTTTCCGAGTTGATTTCGCTGCGTGATTCCATTTCCGCGCGTCTCGATGCCGGTGCCGACCGACAGATCGAACGCGACCGCCTTTCCAAGAGGGTGGAGGAACTTCGTGAGGAGGTCCGCCTTTCAGCTGATTCGCTCCGCGAAGCCAGACTCAAGGCGGCTCCCGGACTGTCATCTCTGCTTCAGGAGCAGGTTCGCTGGCTGGAGATGCCGAGGGCGCGTTTTACTGTCGAAGTCAGGGACAGGGGCCGTATAGCCGCCGACGGCGGCGACGATGTGGTGTTCCTTTTCGATGCCAACGACCGCGGAATGCAGCCACTCTCCAAATGTGCCAGCGGAGGCGAACTCTCCAGGATCATGCTGTGTATCAAAGCCCTTCTTGCCCGCTACCGCGGTATGCCTACCCTTGTCTTCGATGAGATAGATTCAGGGGTGTCCGGCAGCGTCGCCGGAAAAATGGGCCGGATGATAGCCTCGATGGGGGAAAGGATGCAGATATTCGCTATAACACATCTGCCGCAGGTGGCCAGCAAGGGCGAGGCACATTTCCTCGTCTACAAGGAGGCCGGCCCTTCGGGCATGAGCACTGCCATCCGACGCCTCGAGGGAGAGGACAGGGTGAGGGAGATAGCCCGGATGCTCAGCGGTGAGAATGTCACTCCCGAGGCTCTGGCCAATGCGGGCGTGCTGTTACAGGAAAACAAATCAAATAATTGACAATATGCGTTTAATCATTCAAGAATCGTATGGGAAAATGTCGCAGTGGGCTGCGGCATACATCGCAAAGCGGATAGAAGAGTTCCGGCCTACCGATGAGCGTCCCTTCGTGCTGGGTCTCCCTACCGGATCGACCCCCATTGGCACCTACAAGGAACTGATACACCTCTGCCAGACCGGACGTGTCTCTTTCAAGCACGTGGTGACGTTCAACATGGACGAGTATATCGGCATCCCCCAGGACCATCCCGAAAGCTATCACACCTTCATGTGGAAGAATTTCTTCTCACAGATCGACATTCCTGAAGGGAACGTGAACATCCTCGACGGCAACGCACCCGACCTTGAGAAGGAGTGCGCCGCATACGAAGAGAAGATCGCGTCGTTCGGCGGCATCGACCTGTTCATGGGCGGCATCGGCCCCGACGGCCACATCGCTTTCAATGAGCCCGGTTCATCTCTCGCTTCCCGCACCCGCGTGAAGTCCCTCACCACCGACACCATCATCGCCAACTCCCGTTTCTTCGGGGGCGACATCAACCTCGTGCCCAAGCGCGCGCTGACCGTGGGAGTAGGTACCATCATGGACGCCAAGGAGGTCATGATCCTGGCTAACGGGCACAACAAGGCCCGCGCCCTGTATCACGCAGTCGAGGGGTCGGTCAATCACATGTGGACCATCTCCGTCCTCCAGATGCATCCCAGGGGGATCATCGTATGCGACGACGCGGCGACTGTGGAGCTGAAGGTCGGAACCGTCAACTACTTCAAGGACATCGAGAAATACAATCTCGACCCTACTTCGATATTAAAATAGAGAAGCCTTCCTTTTCGTAGACGAGATTGCGGGTGGCGTGGTTGCGCCATCCGCTTTCTTCATTGTCACGGACGAACTGGAAGTTGCAGTGGAGTATCTGCATGGGCACGGTGTCGGCATGGTTGATGATGCCCGTGCCCTGCTGCGACATGGCAGTGATGAAATAAGTGAATACATCGTATCCCTGGAACGAGAAGTCGTCCGGTTCGGCATAGAACATTGCGCGGTAGCGCAGTACGAATTGCCGGTCTGCGGGATTGGAATAATCCACGAAATAGGGGACCGAGGTATGGAACCTGATGTTGAAGAGGGCGTCCGGATCGGAGGTTTCGTAGTTGCGCACCCTGTTGGTGCCCCAGACTTCGAAATGGCCGCCGCCGCGCTTCGAGAGGGCGTTGAGCGAACGGACCGCTTCGGTCGAGAAACTCTTGTTCTCCGAGCCGATCAGGATTTTGACGGGGTTGGCGGCCGTTCCGCCGCTGACCAGTGAAGAGACCTCTCCGAGGCTCACCTTGCGGTAGGATACCCCCAGTGAGCGGAGGTCGGCCTCCATTTCGGCTACGAACCTGGCATCGGATGCGGCGGTGCCGGCTACCAGCAGGACCCTGTCCTGGGGATGCGCATGTAGACTCTCCACGAGGTTGCGGAGTTGAGTGCGTGAATGTGCTGGAACCTGGAAGAGGAAGGGATGGTAATCTACCAGCGAGTCGGCCTTGTGGTCGAGAGGCGACACGAGCGCAATTCCGTTCCTGTCGGAATAATCGAGGAACGGCTGCATCGTGGGGGCCTCGACGGGACCTATGATCAGGTCGCTCTCCTGGAACTTGGAATCCTGGAGAATGGAATTCGCGCCCTGGGAAAGGTCATATACATTGACCACGAGATGGGCTCCCTTTTCCTTCTGCTCCTGGATAGCCATGAGAGCTCCGCTGTAGAAGTTGAGGAAATTTGCAGACGCGGAGCCTCCTGAAAGATTGAAGGGGAGAACCAGCGCGATGTGGAGAGGTTCTTCGGCGGAGAACCAGCGGATGGGCCTGACCGGGTTCATGGGCGCTTCAGGCTCTTCCTCCTTCTCTTCAACTATTTCCTCGTCCCTGTCGGATTCGACTTCTTCCCCGTCATCCGGTTCGATGTCGCCCATGACCGGGATCAGAAGGACCCTTCCCTTGACGGAGTCGGAGGCCGTAAGACCGTTGTAGTCGAGCAGTTCGTTTTCCGGGATCCCGTACTTCCGGGCGATGCCCGAGAGGGATTCGTACCAGCGCACCCTGTGCTCAATGACGCGCGTCACGACCTTGTCACCGGCCGGTTTTTCGGTTTCAGCCTTTTCTTCAGCCGCTTTTTCCGTTACCTTGACCGCAGCGGGCGTGGTACTGGTTTGCTGCTTCCTGGGAGTTGCGGCAGGCTCTGCAGGAATATTGGCTTTGTCGACCGGGATGAATATGATCGATCCGGCCTTCAGTCCGCCGCCGATGTCGGGATTGGCGGCGGACAACTGGTCGGAAGTAATGCCATAAGCCTTGCAGATGGAGTAGACCGTCTGCTTGGGAAGCACCTTGTGTACATAGTATACCTTTCCCGCGATGTTCGCCTTTTCTTTCGAGACAACAACGTCGGGCGCCGTGTAAGTCTGGGCCGACAAGGCCAGTGGCGCAGAAAGGAGGAACAGGAGGAAAAGGAGGCGCTTCATCTGGAGCTATTCGGACTTGTTGGTGTTGCGGGTCTTGATATACTCGGCGTTGAGACCTTCAACAATCTCGTTGGTGATGTCGAGGGCGGGGGCGCCGACGATCACCACGTTGGAGGCGTCGGTGGTGGTGAGGATGGCAGCGAAGTTGTGCTCCTTGTTGTATTCCTCGAGATAGGTCTTGATGGCGTACATGACCTGGTTGAGAAGCACCTGGCTCTCTTCGGCGAGTTCCTGCTGCTTCTGGGCGGCCTCGGTCTGGAGATTGGCCTGGCGCTGCTGCAGCGAATTGTTCTGCTGCTCGGCGGCGGAGCGGGTAAGCAGACCCTTGTTTATCTGGTTTT
This sequence comes from Bacteroidales bacterium, assembly GCA_017430365.1. Taxonomy (GTDB): domain Bacteria; phylum Bacteroidota; class Bacteroidia; order Bacteroidales; family UBA932; genus Cacconaster. Next base: position 240,626 of record JAFRNC010000001.1, read on the forward strand.
CGAAATTCTTGATGTCGCTTTCGAGCTTGCGGGCCTTTTTGTTGAGATCGTTGTCCACGTTCTGGGCCTTGGCCTCGAATGACGACTGCAGGTCGCTGTACATGTCGTACTGCATCATCAGGGTGTCCAGCCTGACATACACGATGTCACCGGCCACGGCCTGGATGGATTCTCCGGCCTCGGCGGGCTTATGGGTGTTCTTGGGAGTGGTCAGGGTGAGGACCAGTGCGGCCACGGCGGCTGCAACGGCGATGATGCTCAGGATTAAAGGGGTGTGTTTCATTGTATTGTACTATTGTTTCAATTTCGTGCTTTCGTGCAACCTGCAAATATAAGCAATTTATTTCAACTCTCCCAAATATGCTTTTATCGTCCGCTCCAGTCCCATGTAAAGGGCGTCGCTGATAAGGGCGTGGCCGATGGACACTTCCTGCAGTCCGGGTATCACTTCGTGGAAGTATTTCAGGTTCTCCAGGCTCAGGTCGTGTCCGGCGTTGAGGCCGAGTCCGAGTCTGACGGCCTCGCATGCGGCCTCATAATAAGGCGCTATGGCTTTTTCCCTGTTTACTGGGTATTCCCTGGCATATGCCTCTGTGTATAGTTCCACCCTGTCGCAGCCGGTCTCGGCGGCGTAGCGGATCATTTCCACTACCGGATCGATGAAGATGGAGACCCTTATCCCTTCGTCCTTGAAAACCCTGCAGATATCCCTGAGGTATGCCAGGTTGTTTTTCGTGTCCCATCCAGCGTTGGACGTCAGGACGTTATCGGCATCGGGGACGAGTGTCACCTGTGCGGGACGGACTTCGAGTACCAGTTTCCTGAAACTCTCGATGGGGTTGCCTTCGATATTGAATTCGGTGGTGAGCAGTGGTTTGAGCGCCCTTACGTCGGCATACCTTATATGGCGCTCATCGGGACGCGGGTGCACGGTGATGCCCTGGGCGCCGAACCGTTCGCAGTCGACGGCCGCCTTGAGGACATCGGGCACGTTGCCGCCGCGCGCATTCCGCAGCGTGGCGATTTTGTTGATGTTTACGCTAAGTTTGGTCATAAGTTTGGTCATAATATACAAAATTAATAAATTTGGCTTCAATATGAAAATTGCTTTATACAATCGCGACCGGAACCGCGGAATTGAAACCATAGTCCAACTTCTGCGCGAAAAAGGTGCCACACCGATATGTTACGGTGAGGATTTTCTGTCCTGGGAGGATCTTCCGGACGATACCGACCTTTTCCTGTCGCTCGGGGGCGACGGCACTTTCCTCCAGTCCCTGACTTTCGTGCGCGACCGCGGAATACCCGTTGCGGGAATCAATTTCGGCAGGCTGGGTTTCCTTACCACGGCCAGGGCCGATGATACCGGGTGGGTTGACGACCTGCTGTCAGGGCGCTACCAGGTGGAGGAGAGAAGCCTCCTCAGGGTTGTCTGCGCTGACATGCCCGAAGATTTCTATCCCTTCGCGCTCAACGAGGTCTCTTTGCAGCGCCGGGGGGCGGGGATGCTCTCGGTGCATGTGCGCATTGACGGCCGCGACCTTCCCGCTTACTGGTCCGACGGTCTGGTGATATCCACCCCGACCGGCAGTACGGCCTATAACCTGAGTGTAGGGGGGCCCATAGTCATGCCCTCTTCCGAGGTGATGGTCATCGCTCCGATCTCTCCCCATAACCTGAATGTCCGTCCCCTCGTGGCCCCCATCGGCTCCGTGATCGAGATGAGTTTCGAAAGCAGGGGAGGGAACGCCCTTCTGATGCTCGACAACAGGGCGGTAGAGATCCGTCCCGGAACGGAAGTCAGCATCGCGCGCGGCCGGTACGGTCTCCGCTACGCGTCGCTTTCCGACAACAATTTCATCAACGCGCTCCGTGCCAAGCTCCTTTGGGGAGAAGACAGGCGCAACAATATCTGAACACAGTCATGGAAGTTCCTACTCATGTAACCATAATCATGGATGGCAACGGCCGCTGGGCCAGGCAGAAAGGTCAGCGGCGCCTGTACGGCCACAAGGCGGGCACGGACAGCGTGCGCGCATGCTGCGAGTATGCAGTGGAGCACGGCATACGCTATCTCAGCCTTTTCGCGTTCTCGGAGGAGAACTGGAACCGTCCCGCCGACGAGGTGGCCGGCCTGATGGAACTGATGTTCAAGAGCGTGCTCGGGGAGAGGGAGACTTTCCGCAAGCAGAACATCCGTTTCCTCGTCATCGGCGACCGCAGCCGGCTCTCGGCGGAACTGCTCCGGAACATCGATATGGTGCAGGAAGAGACGGCGGCCAATACGGGCCTTACCCTGATCGTAATGCTCAGTTACAGCGGCAAGTGGGACATCCTCCAGGCTGCCCAGCGATATGCGGACGACTGCCTGGCGGCCGGACGCAGGCTTCCGCTCGACGAGACCGGTTTCGCCGGATATCTCGCCACCGCGGGCATTCCCGATCCGGACCTTATGATCCGCACCAGCGGCGAGCAGCGCATCAGCAACTACATGCTCTGGCAGTGCGCCTATACGGAGTTCTATTATACCCCTGTACTTTGGCCTGATTTTCGCAAAAACGACCTCGAAGAGGCTATCCTGAGTTACAACCGGCGTGAAAGAAGATACGGTAAAGTGGATTAAGTCGAAAAAAAGTGTAACTTTGTAAGTCTATTCGGAAAGGATTTGATGAAAAGAATTTTATTGGCGTTGCTGGGTGCCTTTCTATTGATTTCAGCACTTCCCGCCGCGGCCCAGGACAAGGTCGCCGGCGGTGTGGAAGTTGATTATAACAGTCCCCGTGAGTATGTAGTCGGAGGCGTCCGTATATCGGGTATAAAGTATCTTGGCGAGAGCCAGCTGCTCTCCGTACTCGGCATCCATCCCGGTGACCGGGTGACCGTTCCAAGCGAAGACCTTTCCGCCGCCGTGAAGCGCATCTGGCTCCAGGGCGCGGCTTCGGACATCGGATTTTATGTGGATTCCGTGAGTGCGGGGCAGGATACGGCATGGTTCCGCCTCGACATGAAGGAGCGTCCGCGCGTCGTTACCTGGAATTTCAAGGGGGTCAAGAACAGCGAGCGCGACGACCTGAAGGAGAAACTGGGGAACCCCCGCCGCGGCGCACCCCTTTCCGAATATGTTAAGACATCGTATGTCCGTTCCATCAAGAACTACTTCCAGGAGAAAGGTTATGCCGACGTAGATGTCGACATCGAGGTGGCGAACGACTCCGTCATCAAGAACGCCACCCGCGTGACTTTCGATATCAAGAAAGGCAAGAAACTCAAGGTCAAGGAAATCTCCTATGAAGGAAACGGCGAGATTTCCAAGTTCAAGCTGGACAAGGCGATGAAGAAGACCAAGGACGCCAAGTGGTACAACCTCTTCTCGTCCAAGAAATTCCAGCAGAAAGAATACGAGAGCGACCGCGAGAAACTCCTCGAGGTGTTCAATGAGGCCGGTTACCGCGACGCCAAGATCGTCAGCGATTCGCTCTACAGGCGTCCCGAGGACGGGAAACTGGGCATCCATTTCGTGTTCGACAAGGGACAGAAATACTATTTCCGCAACATCACCTGGACCGGCAATTCTGAATACAGCGAGGAAGCTCTCAATGATGTGCTCCGCATCAAGAAGGGCGACGTCTACGACGTGGTGACCATGGAGAAGCGCCTTTACTCCGGCGAGAAGGAGGGGGATATCTCCATACGCAAGATGTACAGCGACAACGGTTTCCTCTTCTTCAACGTCACGCCTGTGGAACTCAATATAGACGGCGACTCGGTGGATGTGGAAATGCGCCTGGTCGAGGGCAAGCCCGCCACATTCAACAATATAATCATCAACGGCAACACGATCACCAACGAAAAGGTGGTCCGCAGGGCGGTCTTCACCCGCCCGGGATATCTCTACCGCCAGACCGACTTCGAACGCTCCGTCCGTGAAATCTCCTCCATGGGACATTTCGATCCGGAGTATGCAGTAGACCCCAACAAGGGCTACACCCTGATCCCCAATTCGGTCAACAACACGGTCGATATAGCTTACAATGTCCAGGAGAAACCCAACAGCCAGCTCGAGCTTTCCGGAGGCTGGGGCAACCGCATGTTCGTCGGAACCGTGGGCGTGAGTTTCAACAACTTCTCGACCGCCAACTTCTTCAAGAAGGAAGCCTGGCGTCCGGTACCTCTCGGAGACGCCCAGAACCTCTCCATCAGGTTCCAGACCAACGGCTCCTACTACACCGCCTTCACCGCGAGTTTCGTGGAGCCCTGGCTGACAGGCAAGAAGCCGACATCCCTGAATATATCGGCCTACTTCACCCGTCAGACCAATTCGTACTCATACTACTACTACCAGGTCCTCAACGACGACCAGTTCATGGAGATCTACGGCGCCGCCATAGGACTCGGCACCCGCCTGAAGTGGCCCGACAACTACTTCGTGCTGTACAATTCCCTCAACTGGCAGTCGTACAACCTCCAGGACTGGAACTATTATTTCATCTATTCGACAGGACGTTCCCACAACATCAGCTGGTCCGCCAACCTTTCCCGCAACTCCACCGACCAGTCGATATATCCCCGCCGCGGTTCCGACTTCACGCTTGGCCTGCAGGTCACTCCGCCGTGGTCGATGATGAAGAAGGACTGGCGCAATATCGACTACTCCTCCCAGAGCGTCCAGGACCACTACCGCTGGATCGAATACCACAAATGGACCTTCAAGGGTTCGCTTTATACGCCGATCATCGGCGACCTGGTGCTCATGACCCGCGCCCAGTTCGGCTATCTCGGATATTTCAACAAGCGCTGGGGCTACTCTCCTTTCGAGGGCTTCATCGTGGGCGGCGACGGCATGTCGGGCTACAACACCTACGGCAACGAAGTGATCGGCCTCCGCGGCTATGAGAACTATTCGCTGACACCTTATATCGGCAATGCCTATGCCGGCAACGTTTACGACAAGTTCACCGTCGAACTCCGCTACCCGCTCATCATGCAGCCCAGTTCCACCATATTCGCCCTTCTCTTCCTGGAAGGAGGTAACAGCTGGTCGGACATCAAAAATTTCAATCCGTTCCAGATGAAGCGCTCCGCCGGCGTAGGTCTCAGGGTCTTCCTGCCGGTCGTCGGTCTGCTCGGCATAGACTGGGGCTACGGCTTCGATACAGCCGACGGCAAGGACAGGAGCCATTTCCATTTCCTGATAGGACAACAATTCTAATAATACAGTCATGAAAAGATTATTAACCGCAATCGCCGCGTTCTTCGCCTGCTTCGGCCCGCTCAGCGCGCAGAAGATAGGTTACATCAATACGGAGACTATCCTGAACGGGATTCCGGCCTACACCGCCGCCCAGACCCAGCTCGACAATCTCTCCGACAAGTACAAGGCATCGATCGAAACCGAACTCGGCAAGATCGAGGTCCTCTATCAGAATTACCAGGCCAGCCGCTCTTCCATGACGGCCACCCAGCGCCAGACGGCCGAGAACGAGATCATTTCCAAGGAACGTGTGGTCCAGGAGAAGCAGAAGATCTATTTCGGCGAAGACGGCATAATGGAGAAGAAGGCAGAGGAACTCCTTTCCCCGATCCGCAAGGCGCTTGACGTAGCGATCGAGCAGATCGCGCGTAAGGGCGGTTACGACCTGATAATCGACCTTGCCGCCCTCCAGGGCGTCGTCTACAAGAACGACAAGCTCGACCTCTCCGCCGAGGTCCTGGCCCAGTATCAAGCTAATCAACCTTAAATCATACTTACTTAATTCATTGGAATAAAATGAAAAAGATCTTACTTATTGCTTTCTGCGTACTCTCTTTCGGTGCTTTGTCCCACGCACAGAATCTCAAATTCGGACATCTCAACACCAACGAGCTGATCGGCCTGATGAGCGAGCGTGATTCCGCCGTCGTCAAGTTGCAGGCCTATCAGACCGACCTGGAGGAGACACTCGAAGGAATGGGAACCGAGTACAACAATAAGCTGAACGAGTATCAGCGGAAACGCAACGAGTGGGCTCCCGTGGTCGTGGAGACCAAGGAACGCGAGTTGACCGAACTGGGACAGCGCATCCAGCAGTTCCAGCAGAACGCCCAGCAGGAGATGGCCCAGATGCAGCAGGTGCTCATGGCGCCCGTGATCGAGAAGGCTCAGAACGCCATCACGAAGGTGGCGAAGGCCAACAACCTGGTCTATGTCTTCGACCTCTCGGCGGGTTCGCTGATCTACTTCGACGATGCAGTCAGCCTCGACCTGCTGCCGCTCGCAAAGAAGGAACTCGGCATCCCTGCGGAGAAAGTCGCTCCCACGCAGTTCCAGCCGGCGACGCAGCCTACCGCCCAGTAAGCAGAAGCTTCTAAAACTACATACCTAACTTATAACCTATGCAACATAAAGTAATCGACACCCAGGATGTTGTAATCAGGTTTTGTGGAGATTCGGGCGATGGAATGCAGCTGACGGGAACCCTGTTCGCTGACGCCTCGGCCTTGTACGGCAACGAGATATCCACCTTCCCCGACTACCCCGCGGAGATCCGCGCTCCGCACGGAACAGTCTCCGGCGTTTCAGGCTTCCAGGTCCATATCGGGGCCGGCGAAGTCAACACGCCCGGAGATTTCTGTGATGTGCTGGTCGCGATGAATCCCGCCGCACTGCGCGCCAATGCAAAGTGGGCGAAACCTACTGCAACAGTGATCATCGACACCGACACGTTCGATGAAGCGCTCATCAAAAGAGCCGGCTACTCAACCCTCGACCCGATCACGGAACTCCGTATCGAGGACAGGAATATCATTTATTCACCCATTACGACCCTCACCAAGGAGAGCCTCAAGGACAGCGGCATGGACCAGAAGGCCATCGTCCGCTGCAAGAATATGTTCACGCTCGGAATGTGCTTCTACATGTTCAACCGTCCCCTGGAGTACACCTACGCCTACCTTGAGAAGAAGTTCAAGAAGAAACCGGCCCTGATCGAGCCCAACAAGAAGGTCCTGTTCGACGGATTCAACTATGCCGCCAACATCCAGGCTATCGCCAACACCTATACGGTGAAGCCTGCCAAGCAGGAGAAGGGCGTCTACCGCAACATAAGCGGCAACCAGGCGACGGCATGGGGCCTCATCGCGGCATCCGAGAAGAGCGGACGTCCGCTCTTCTGCGGCTCCTATCCCATCACTCCCGCGACCGCGATCCTCGAGGAACTCGCCATACACAAGAACCTTGGCGTAAAGACCCTCCAGGCGGAAGACGAGATCGCCGGCATCTGCACCGCCATCGGCGCGGCTTATGCGGGCAATTTCGCAGTCACCACTACTTCCGGTCCCGGTCTCTCCCTGAAGAGCGAGGCCCTCGGCCTGGCTATGATCACCGAGCTTCCCCTCGTGCTGGTAGACGTACAGCGCAGCGGCCCCTCCACCGGTATCCCTACGAAGACCGAGCAGACTGACCTCGCGCAGGCCCTCTACGGCCGTAACGGAGAGTGCCCGATCGCGGTGATTGCGGCCCATTCCCCCAGCCATTGCTTCGACGCCGCATTCTATGCCGGCAAGTATGCTATGGAGCACATGATGCCCGTCATCCTCCTTACCGAAGGTTTCCTCGGAAACGGCAGCGAGCCGTGGAAGATTCCTTCAATGAAGGACTATCCTGCCATCAATCCGCCGGTTATCAACTCCTGCGAAGGCGCTTTCAAGCCTTTCGAGCGCGATCCCGATACATTCGCCCGCAAGTGGGCGTTCCCCGGCAAGGCCGGTCTGGAGCACCGCGTGGGCGGTCTTGAGAAGAATACCGCCGGTGTCATCTCCTCGGATCCCGAGAATCACGCCAAGATGGTCGCCGAGCGTGCCGAGAAAGTCGCCCGCCTGGCCAACTATCTCCCCGAACAGCAGGTCATCGGCGACGAGAACGCCGACGTCCTGATCGTGGGCTGGGGCGGTACTTTCGGCCATCTCTATACCGCGCTGCACGAACTGCAGGATGAAGGCAAGAGCGTGGCCCTCTGCCACTTCGACTTCATCAACCCTCTGCCGAAGAACACCGCCGACATCTTCGCACGCCACAAGAAGATCATCGTATGTGAGCTCAACAGCGGACAGTTCGCCGACTATCTGCGCGCCAAGCTGCCGCAGTTCAGCTACCTGCAGTACAACAAGGTCCAGGGTCAGCCCTTCATCGTGAAGGAGATCGTGGATGCTGTTAACGCAATTCTTTAAGGGAGGATATCAAAATGAGATATACAGCACAAGATTTCAAGAGCAATCAGGAAGTTCGCTGGTGCCCCGGCTGCGGTGACCATGCCGTCCTCGCGGCCATCCACCGTGCCCTCCCGCAGGTCTGCGAGGCCCGCGGCTACAGCAAGGAGCGCCTGGTGTTCATCTCGGGTATCGGCTGCTCTTCGCGCCTCCCGTACTACATGGACACCTTCGGATTCCACAGTATCCACGGACGTGCAACCGCCATTTCCACCGGCGTAAAGGTCGCCAATCCCGACCTCAGCGTCTGGCAGGCATGCGGTGACGGCGACGCCCTGGCTATCGGCGGAAACCATTTCATCCACGCCATCCGCAGGAACATCGACATCAATATCATCCTCTTCAACAACCAGATCTACGGTCTGACCAAGGGCCAGTATTCCCCGACTTCCAAACTGGGACAGATCACCAAGACCTCCCCTTACGGAACCGTCGAGAATCCCTTCACCCCCGGATCGCTGGTGCTCGGAGCCCGCGGAACTTTCTTCGCCCGCAGCCTCGACAGCGAACTGGCTCTCAACCAGGAGATTTTCGTGGCCGCCGCCGCCCATGACGGATGCTCGGTATGCGAAATGCTGACCAACTGCGTCATCTTCAATGACGGCGCCCACAGCACCATCTCCGACCGCGAGTACCGCGCCGACCGCACCATCATCCTCCGTCACGGAGAGCCGATGGTCTTCGGCAAGGACAGGGACAAGGGCCTGATTCTCGAACACGGCAAGCTCAAGGTCGTCAAGATCGGCGAGAACGGCATCACCGTGAACAAACTCCTCGTACACGATGCCCACGCAGAGGATCCTGCCATCCAGAACCAGCTCATCAACATGAAATACCCGGATTATCCGGTAGCCCTCGGCGTAATCCGCCAGGTAAACGAACCGACCTACGACGACCGCGTACGCGACCAGCTCACCCAGGTCAAGGAGTCTTCCAAGATCACCTGCATGGACGAACTTCTCCGCAGCGGCGCCACCTGGACGGTGGAATAATGAAACAGTTCAACAACTTATAAGTTCACCAACCTTTTTAAATAACAAATTTCTATCATGAAAGTAGCTGAAATTATGGCTAACCTTGAGCGGAAGCACCCCGGTGAGAGCGAGTATCTCCAGGCTGTCCGCGAGGTCCTCGACTCCATCGAGGAAGTGTACAACCAGCATCCCGAATTCGAGAAGGCACAGATCGTCGAGCGTATGGTCGAACCCGACCGTATCTTCACGTTCCGCGTGACCTGGGTCGATGATGCCGGCAAGGTGCAGACCAACCTTGGTTATCGCATTCAGTTCAACAGCGCGATCGGCCCCTACAAGGGCGGTCTCCGTTTCCACAAGGCGGTCACCCCTTCGATGCTCAAGTTCCTGGGCTTCGAGCAGACCTTCAAGAATGCCCTCACGACCCTCCCCATGGGTGGTGCGAAGGGTGGTTCCGACTTCGACCCTGTCGGAAAGAGCAACGACGAGATCATGCGTTTCTGCCAGGCATTCATGACCGAGCTGTGGCAGTGCATCGGCCCGGATCAGGACGTTCCCGCAGGTGACGTCGGTGTCGGCGGCCGTGAGATTGGATATCTCTATGGTATGTACAAGAAGCTCGCCCGTGAGTACAACACCGGCGTGCTGACCGGCAAGGGTGCTACCTGGGGCGGCTCTATCCTCCGTCCTGAGGCTACCGGTTTCGGTGCCCTCTACTTCACCCAGAACCTCCTCCACAAGGCCGGCAAGGACATCAAGGGCTGCACCGTGGCTCTCTCCGGTTTCGGCAACGTGGCTTGGGGCGCTGCCACCAAGGCTACCGAACTCGGTGCGAAGGTGGTTGCCATCTCCGGTCCTGACGGTGTCTGCGAGATTCCCGACGGCATCACCCCTGAGATGATCGACTACATGCTCGTCATGCGTGCTTCGAACCGCAACAAGGTTCAGGACATGGCTGACAAGTTCCCCGGACAGGCCAAGTTCACCGCCGGCAAGAAAGCCTGGAGCGTGAAGTGCGACATCGCCCTTCCTTGCGCTTTCCAGAACGAGCTCTCCGAAGATGACGCCAAGGAACTGAAGGCAAACGGCACCTGGTGCTGCTGCGAGGTCTCCAACATGGGCTGCCAGCCCGGAGCCATCCACTTCTTCCAGCACAACGGTATTCTCTTCGCTCCCGGCAAGGCCGTCAACGCAGGTGGCGTGGCTACCTCCGGCCTCGAGATGACCCAGAACGCTTCGCACATCAGCTGGAGCGGCAAGGAAGTCGACGAGAAGCTCCACTTCATCATGGACTCGATCCACGAGGCTTGCGTGAAGTACGGAACCCAGCCTGACGGCACCATCGACTATGTGAAGGGCGCCAACATCGCCGGCTTCATGAAAGTCGCCACTGCCATGCTCGAGCAGGGAATTATCTAAGTTACCGGGGCTCTGCCCCGAACCCCGCGCCTCCCGGCCTTAGTACTTTGCTAATGTCGGGAGACGTGCTTCCTTGAGCAGGGCTTAGCAAAGTACCGGCCTCCGGCGGTCCGCTGATGCGGACTTTGGCATTGACGGTTATCACAAAAAAAGGGCTGTCCAGATGGGCAGCCCTTTTTTGTGTCTTGCAGATCTTATCCTTTATTCATCTTGGCGGGAAGGATTCTGTCAACGATAACAAACTGTTCTTCAATATGGTAAACATATATCCACTTCCGATTGTGGGATACCATTCGTCTTGCTTCTGGATGAATTATGAGCAGCGTTTTTGAAGATGTCCGTTTGTAGCAATCGGCAAACAGGGAAAGCATTTTGATCTCCATCCGCATCAAATTGGCATATCGCACAGCAGCATCCAATGAGAGCATCCCATCAAGGAAAGCCTGCAAAGCTTTCATGTCAGAATAGGCGGAATTGCTGATTCTTACCTCATATGTTTTCATAGTCCTTCCGCACCTGTGAAATCAATTCGTCGAAGAATTCATCAACCGACTTCGTATCCGCCATAATCCTATTCCCCGAGGAATCTTCCGTCACTGGAGCGTAAAGACCCTCATGAACAAGGCTGATGGATGCTGAATCATCCAATAACCTTTGTCCATCAGTTTTTTTTATATACTTCTTTCCCATATCTCACAACTATCGATTTTCAAATATAGTATAGAAATCCTCCAAATACAAGTCTTGTTTGTCTGAAATTGTCCCGTATATTGGTCATCAATAAAAGTCCCGTCCGAATTTCTACCTGAAATCCGGACGGGAACTGAAGATAAAGAAAAGGTTACAGATTGACTCTTAGTGAGACGGTCCAGGCGTTGGTGACGGGGCCGAGGAGGTATGCGGCGTCAAGGCCGATGCCTTTGAAGGCGAATCCAAGACCGAATGAAGCGAAACGCGGTGCGACGGCCGAGGAGAAGTGATAGCCGGCGCGGGCGAATACCATCCTGTTGAAATTATACTCCGTACCGACTGCGGCGGTGAATGCCTTGTATTCCTGGGGAAGGATGTAACCCAGGTCGGCTCCTATCGTCACGCCGTGCTTTTCTGCGAGATCGAGATCGTATGAACCGCCTGCGAGCACTCTCATCGGGAGAGAGTATGCCTGGTCCAGCGTGTATTTAGTTCCGATATCCGCTCCCTTGATGCCAAGGGTGAGGCCTTCTTTCACATAGCTTACTGCTACGTCACCGGCGAACGCCGAGCCGCTTGCGCCGTCCATGGCGGTGGAGAAATACTTGCCGTTTACGTCAATGAAGATATTGTCGTTAAGGCGTAGCGAAACCCCGGCCATGATTCTCTGCTCCGAGGGCTTGACAGTTCCCTTTTCATTGCCGTTTTCATCGATTCTGGGGAATTCCGGATATAGATTGTTCCGGTAGTCAAGACGGATGCCGAAGCCTTCGCTGAAGGCAAGGAAGCCGCCTGCCTGGATGGCCGAGTAGTTGAGTTGTCCCGGCATCCATTTGCCGAACGAAACGCCCGCGTCCACTTTGCGGCAGGCGAGTTCCGGGGTGCGGAACGATATGTCGCCCACGGCTAGGTCGGAGGCTTTGCCGGAGAGGATGAACGGGCTGAATGACTGCGCACGCGATGCGGGGATTGCGGAGAGCGCGATCAGGCACGCGAGCAATATGCGGGATATCATGTTACTTCTCATAGCTTCACGATGTTTTGCGTAAACGTTTCACCGCCGACGGTAGCTACGACGGTGTAGGCGCCGCCGCCAAGCGCGGAAATGTCGAGGACGGCAGGGGAGAACGGTGTGGAATTCTGGCTCTTTTCCAGGACTGTCGTACCCGTAGCGGAAATCACCCTGGCATTGACGGACTGGTCGGCGGCGGTCCTGATATAGACCTTGCCGTCCTTCACGGATGTCGGGTAGATGTCCACGGGTTTGCTCCCGTCACGGGCAAGGGTCTTGAATGATACCGATACGTTCTCGCCCCTCGCGTCCGTAGCGGTGACTATGCCTTCGCCGTAACCATACTTCAACGCTGTGACGTAGAGTGAGCCTTCGCGTACATGCAGATTAAGTATGTCATTGTCGGACGATGTGGTAGTATAGACCAGCATTTCACCGTCCTCGTCGTTGAATACTTCCGATAGATCGATGGTCTTCATGTCTGTCTTGGAACCGAAAACCATATCGTCGATCCTGCTGACTGCCTTGGGAGCGTGGTTTGGCAGTATAGTGTAAGAGTAGGAAACACTTGTTCCCATCTCGTAATCGTCAAATACGTTGAGTGTCGCCTTATATGAGCCGGGTTCCGCCCTCAGGGCATTTATCTCGATCCGCTGCACCAGGTTCTGGATGGGGAAGAGCGAGTCGGCAGGGGAACCCTTTTCGAGTTTCGAATGGACGCCGTGGCCGTCCGGTTCCGAATAACGGAATTCCAGCCAGTGTGTTTCGTGGGATTTGATGGTGAAACTGAGCGCATCGCTTGTCTCGTAAGCGGGGGCGTGGTTCTTGCCTGTGGTCACGACAACCATATTGGAGAGTCCGGATCGGTTTCCTATCATGTCGTAGGCTTCGCAGGCCAGATAATAAGTCGTCTCGAACTGGAGTCCCTGAAGGAGGCCTTCCATCTTGTCTCCGGCTTCAAGATCCTCAAACGGGAATTTCTTATAGGGCAGCATCTTTGTGTCGGAGAATGGCTGGGTACTGTAATAGATGTTTATGCCGTAAGCCTTTCCGTCGTCTTCATCCTGGGGAACCGTCAGTGAGAAGTTGATGAAATCGGCATGTTGCAGTTCAGCCTTGAAATCCTTCACAGGTTCGGGCGGAGTGGAGCCTTCGGCAAGGATGGCGGCGGTCACGTCCACCAGACCTCCTATCGGATAGTTACGGTTCTGGCTGCTTATGTCCTTGGCGGTATTGACGATACGGTTCCATAGCATGTCGCGGGTGAAACCGTCGCCACCGCATTTCGATACGATGAGGGCGGCGACTCCCGATACGTGGGGGCACGCCATGGATGTTCCCTGCATGTTCCCGTACTTGTTGTCAGGCAGGGTGCTGTAGATCTGGAAGCCTTTCTGGACATCACCTCCCGGAGCAGCAACATCTACCCAGTCGCCGAAACAAGAATAGTATGCGCGGTAGAAATCGGCTCCGAGAGAACCGACGGCAAGGGCGCCTTCGTATATGGCGGGAGCGCCGAAATCGATATTCTCGTTGCCGGCTGCGAAAACTACGAGCCCTCCGGCCATCGGGCCGACCTGACGGCCGTTCTCATCCATGCCGGCATAGGTATTGAAATAATTGATGGCAGCTTTGTCGGAGTTGGGGACATAGTCGATATCCTCATATCCCCAGCTGTTCTGCGAAATGACCGCTCCATTGTCGGCACCCCACTTTATGGCTGTGGCACCGTGGCCGCTCCCTTTCTCGCCGTCCTTGAATATCTGGGCGGACTGAAGGCGTACGCCGGGAATACCTTTGGCGAAATCGCCGCCCGCAATACCGCAGATGCCTTTTCCATTGTTGTTGACTGCAGCTATGGTTCCGGCAACGTGGGTACCGTGGTTGCTCTTGATGATATTGATGCTGTTGTCCATGAAGTTGAACCCATGAACTCCGGGGCGGTTGGGGTTCTCCCAAAGGTTGGCAGCCAGGTCTTCGTGCTCGCAGTCTATGCCGCCGTCCACCACGCAGACAATGACTTCGCGGTTTCCTGTGGTGATATTATTCCAGACAGGAAGGACATTTATGTCGCATCCTGCTTCCTTGCCGGAGGTCCCGCCGTCATTGTACAGGTCCCATTGCTTCTCAAATGAAGGGTCGTCGAAAGGGAAGTTGGCAGGGACTGCGGCGGGTGCGGCGGAGGAGTAGAAAACGGTTTCATCGTAGGCCTTTTTCGTTATAGGCCTGTATTCAACCTCAATGACTCCGGGAATATCTTCCAGTGAGAGCGCCGCCTTGGTCAGCGGCGTGCTTTCGTCAAACCAGACATCGTACCAGCGGTCCAGGCCGGCTTCGCGGGTACGTTTTTCAAATTTGCCGGCATAGGGGAAGGTACGCTCCATCCTTACCTGGCCTAGTATCCTGGCGGCCTTTGTAGGGATGACGCTCTCCGGTGCAGAACTGCTTTCCAGCCGTTCGGCGGTGGCGGGATCGACATATATTCTGACATGCCCAGTTTCGAACAGGGCTGAGGAATACTCTCCGGAAGGGGTTTCCAGAACTTCCTCCTGCAACATTTCTTCGTTCACGCAGGCGCAAAGCAATGCGGCTGCCGTAACGATAGGGAACAGGAATCTAAATTTCATCATTTTTGATTATTCCGAGAAGAATTCGAAGAGCTTGAGCAGGCTCTGGCCGTCCTTCCAGTTGATTTTGTTCTTTTTGAGGAATTGCTTGAACTCAGCTTCGCGGTCGCCGGCGGCTTCGGTCATCTCCTTTTTGGTGGCCTTGATGGCTTTACCGTCGATAACTACGAAATATTCGTTCTTGATCGTAAGTTTCTTCCCGTTGTCACGATTCTGCATGAGTTCCATGTGGCTGGTATTGACTTTCCCGGGAAGGTCGATGGAAGTCAGGCGCTGTGTCGATGCGGTGGTGGACGACGTACCGTAGGCTCCGCCGGTCTCATTCAGTTTGGTCAAGTCGGCCGTGCTGCGGATTGCCACGAATCTTTTTTCATCCGGACCGGGGACGACCTTCATCAGATATCCGTTGACCCTCCTGAAAGTGTCGTCCGCTATCTGGACGGCTGAAAACTGTCCTGCGGGTGCCATCTGTATCAGTCCCTTGTCGTCTATGAAATGAAGGTCGCCCTTCAATAGGTGTATGTTGATGGGCATCACGCGGGTCTGTCCGTTGCTGAGGATCAAGGTACCATTTTGAAACTCACGATAGTAGTACGGCCAGGTCGTATAAGCGTCAATCTGCGCATGCGCCGAAACCGCCATGGTCAATAAGGCAAAAAAGAAGATGATGCGTTTCATATAGCCTAATTTTGTGCTAAGTTATAAAAAAAAAGGGACTTCCGATAATGGAAGTCCCCTTTCTTGAACAGGAGTCGGATCTACTTGGAGAGCACTAAGCCACCAGGATAGAGGCTCCAGAAGCCGTCGCCGGCATTGTAGGTACCGAAGGCGTTGACAACAACCAGTTTGGCACCGCCGTCCCTGATTTCGATCAGGATATCGGTTTCGGCTCCGGCTACATCCGGATCGGGATCGTCGAGACCGTTGAATACGACGGACTCATATCCCACGGCCTGCAGTCTCGGGATGGTGATCATAGTCACGTCATCGTTGACAACACCGTAGATGTAGTTGTAGTTGGGAGCAGTGTAGCCATAGCTGGCGAAGTAAGGATCGAGATTGGAAATCCAGATCTTGGAAACGTCGCTGGCATCCTTGGATAAGGTGACGTTGAAATCATATTCGTCGCCCCAGTAATCGGCTACAGAGGATGCGGTATAGGTACCGAGGATCGCTGCAAGCGGGTGGTCGGTGTCATTGATGGTGACCGAGCAGGTGTTGCTGGCGCCCATGTTGACGTCACCGGCGGATTTGAGTTTTACGGTGAAAGCGCGGTCACCGGTGAAGGTTCCAAGGTGGGAGATAATCTTCACGGCAATGTTCTTCTCGCTTTCGCCTGCTGCGAAAGTGATGGTGCCGTTGGCCGAATCTTCAAAGTCGACGCCCTGGGTGGCGGAGCCGTTGACGAATTCATAGGAAACCGTCGTGGCCGCGCCCTTGAGCGAGGTGATATGGACAGGGATGTTGAGGACACCTCCATCCTCGGCAATCTTCAAAGAAGCCGAAGGGAAGGCGGCAAAGGCATCGTTGTCATCAAATGCGGGAAGATCGTTGAGGTGGCAGGATGCTACCAGCGCTCCCAGAACCACAAAGCTGAAAAGGTAGAATATCTTTTTCATTGCGTTAATCTATTAATAGCCCGGATTCTGTTTCAGATTCTCGTTGATGTCGATCTGGCTCTTCGGGATGGGGAGTGCCCAGAACTTGGAAGAGGCGTCGATGTTGCGGGTAATGTCGGCATCGGAGTAGGAGATCGAACCGCCGGTGCGGTCGAGGTCGAACCAGAGATGACCTTCGAAGTTGAGCTCCAGACGGCGCTCGAGGGCGACGTCAGCCTTGCCGGCGCTGGTCAGCAGCGAAGCGCCGCGCGCGGCGCGGATGGCGTTGAGGTCGGCCAGGGCGGTGGAACCGGCTCCGTTGACAGAGGCTTCAGCACGGATGAGGTACATCTCGGAGAGACGCAGGACGATGGTGTTGCTTACGTCAGGGGTGGAGGTGGCGTTGCCTTCGCCCTTGCCGTAGTACTTCATGGTCCATAACTGTCCGCCGGATGCCTGGTCCTTGTCGGTGCAGAACATCACCTTGCCGTCGTCGGTACCGCGGACACCCTTGGTACCACGAACGTCACCTTCCTCGAAGAGTCCGGTGAGCTGAGCCGTGGCGGCGCAGTCGGCATAGCCGAGAGGGTTGGTCATATGCGAAGGTCCTTCCCAGTATGCGTCGTAGCCGTTGGCCTGCTTGCCATAGACTTCGAAGATAACTTCGCCGCCGTCGCCTGCGACATCCTTGCCCCAAACAGAGGTATATTCGTCAGCAGTCCAGAGGTTGTACTTGCCGCAGTTGATGACCTTGGTAGCATAGTCGGCAGCCTTTGCATATTCCTTATGATAGAGGTATACGCGGGCGAGGAGGGCCTGGATGGCCGTTTTCGTGAAGGTTGCCTTCTTGTCATTGACGTTGCCGCGCTGATAGTTGTCCGCCATCAGGCCTTCAGCGGTCGTAAGGTCGGAGATGACCTGGGCAAAGCTCTCTTCAACGGATGCGCGGGCAGGCATGTCGGTAGGGAGCTGAGGCTCGGTGATAACGCAGACACCGTACTCGCCGTTGGAACCGTCAAGACGGCAGTAGAGGCGGAGCAGGTCGAAGTGCGAAAGAGCGCGGAGAGCGAGGGCCTCGGCCTTCAGGTTGTTGAGGTCAGCGGTCGTAACGCTGCTGGAAACGAGATTCTCGGCATTGTTGTCGATGGCGTTGATCACGTTGTTGCAGGCGGAGATTACGAAGTATGCGGTGCCCCAAAGACCGGAAGTAGAACTGGGTTCGTAGGTCATGTAGTAGGGGGTCATCATACGTCCGGACTGGAAGTTAGTGTTGGACGGAATCATGGCGTTACCGGCGCGCATCTCTGAATCGAGCACGTAGAATGCTCCGTACCAGACGCTGCCGACCAGCGGGGAATAGGCACCGGCGATGGCCTTGTTCAGACCGTTGTAGTCGGAGAGGGTCAGTTCGGTACTCTGCGACATGATAGGATCTTCAGTCAGGAAGTTCTGGCAGGAAGCCGCCAGGGTCAGAACCGCGAAAAGTGCGATGATATATTTTTTCATGTTCTTTTCCTCCTTAATTAGAATGTGAGTTCAATACCGCCGGCGAAGGTCTTTGTGTGAGGGTAGATACCCCAGCCCATACCTTCCATACCGCGTTCGGGATCCCACCAGTTCACATCGTGGAACGTGTAGGGGTTCAGTGCGCTGACATAAATCTTGGCGCCCTTCATGTTGATCTTCTTCATGAGGTTCTGCGGCAGATTGTATGCGAGGGTGACGTCCTTGATACGGAGATAGTCGCCTCTCTGGAGCCAACGGGTGGAGTTGGCGTAGGAGTTGGTGGCGTTACCGGCAACGGGTTTCGGGTTGCAGGCGGTGTCACCGGGCTGTTTCCAGTAGTTGAGGGCGGTGGCGATCTGGTTCATGGACATCTGGTTACCGTCAGCGTTCAGGTAGCGCCATTCGTAGATGTATACCAGATTGTGAGTCTTGAATTCGGTAAAGACGCTGAGCTCGAGGCCCTTCCAGCTGATGCTGGTGTTGAAGCCGCCGGTGAACCTGGGTTCAGGGCTGCCTGCGTAGATGTAGCGGGCCTTGTTGTAGTCGTTGGTCAGGATGTAGTAGGACTCGTCATCCGGATGCTCGGGATCGGTGGCGCGGAAGAGGGCGTCGCCGTTGGTCGGGTCGACTCCGTGGTACTCCTTAAGGTAGAAGTTGTAGAACTGCTTGCCCACTACGTGGCGCAGGCGGCTGTCGTAGGAAGATGCCATCCACTCGTCGTCGCCGAGGTCGAGGACCGTCGACTTGTTGTAGGCGAAGTTGAAGCCCGCGGTCCAGACGAAGTCGTTGGTGCGGATGATGTCGCCTTCAAGCTGGAACTCGATACCCTTGTTGTTCATGGAACCGATGTTCATGAAGTTGCTGCCGAAACCGGAGGTCTGGGGGACCTGCTTGTTGAGCAGCATGTCGCTGGTGTTACGGGTATAGGCGTCGATCTGGCCGCTCAGGCGGTTGTTGAAGAATGCGAAGTCGATACCGACGTTCCAGGTCTTGTTGAGCTCCCAGGAGAGGAGGTCGTTGGCCGGGCTGGAGGGGAGCATGCCGTTGCCGCCGTTGTATGCGGACGAGGCATAGACACCGTAAGCACGGTAAGGAGAGATGTTGTTGTTACCGTTCACACCGTAGCTGGCGCGGATCTTCAGCAGCGAGAGCCAGTCGGAAGCGCCCTGCATGAATTCTTCGCTCGAGACGTTCCAGGAAGCGGATGCGGACCAGAAGGTACCCCATTTGTTCTGGGAACCGAAGAGCGAGGAACCGTCCTCACGGATGGAAGCCGCGAAGAAGTAGCGGTTCGCATAGTTGTAGTCTACATTTCCGAAGAAGGAAAGCAGCGTACGGGCGTTGCGGGACTCGTCGATCTGGCTGGAACTTGCAACGGAAGTGGAGAAGTAAGGGATATTGGCGTCAACGCCGGGGGCGTAGCCGTACATGCTGGCGTAAGTCTGCCTCATGGCTTCCTGACCGAGCATCACGCGGAGGGAGTGGTCTCCGAACATCTTGCTGTAGGTGGCGGTGTTGGAGGTGGTCAGGCGGACATACTGGCTGCGGGAACCCTGGAGGGTGCCTTCAGTGTCGCCCGGGTCCGGACCCCAGTAGCGGATACCTTCGCCGAAGGTGCCTTCGAACATGTTGTTCGTCTTGAAGACGAGGCCTTCGATCGGAGTCCACTGCAGGTACATGCCGGCCTGGGTGCGGAACTGTTTCTCCCACTGGTCTTCACCGTGGCAGAGGGCGTTCCAGAGCGGGTTGGTGTTGGAGTTCTCGGGGATGTTCTGGTTGTACTCGCCGTTCTCGTCGAAAAGCGGAGTCCAGGGACGGATGATCAGACCGCCGAAGAACGGGTTGGAGTAGTACAGCGACTGCATCTCGGTATCGTGGTTCTCGGTGTAGGCGAGGTTCACGCGGGTACCGACCTCGAGGGAGTTGGTGAGCTTGTAATCGGAGTTCACGCGGCCGGTGAGACGCTTGTAGCTGGTAGCGTAGGAGACGCCCTGGTTGTCCTGGTAGGAGAGGGAGCTGTAGAAGCGGCCCCTTTCGGTACCGGCCTGTGCGTTAACCTCGTATTCCTGCAGTTTACCGATACGGGTCACCTCTTCGATCCAGTTGGTCATCGGCTTGTTGGGCGTACTGGGGTCGTAGTAGTTGTCGATGTTGCGGCCTGCGTTGGCGTATGCTACCTTGTAGAAGTCATACAGTTCGGGACCGGTCATCATGCGGAAGTGGTTGTCGTTCGACAGCTTGCTGATACCGTACTTGGCTCGGGCGCTGAAAGATGCCCTGCCGGCCTTACCGGACTTGGTGGTCACCAGGATGACGCCGTTGGCTGCGCGGGAACCGTAGATGGAGGCTGCTGCAGCGTCCTTCAGGACGGTCAGGCTCTCGATATCGTTCGGGTTGATTGCGGCGATGGCGTTGTTGGTATTGGTGAAGTAGCTCTGGTCACCGGACATCACTGGGATACCGTCCACGACCCAGAGAGGCTCGTTGCCCGCGTTGATGGATGATGTACCGCGGATACGGATCTGGGAGTTGGAACCAGGCTGGCCGGTTTCGGAGGAGATGGACACACCGGCCATCTTACCGGCGAGCATCTTATCGACCGAAGATGCGGGAACGACGGCGATCTCGTCGGCTTTCACCGTGGAGACTGCACCGGTCTTCGCCTCGCGGCGGGTCGTACCGTAACCGATCACGATCACGTCTTCCAGATACTCTGCATCCGGAGCGAGAGCGCAGTCGACGACAGTGCGTCCGTTAACGACGATTTCCTGCGTCTTGTAGCCGATGAAACTGAACAACAGGGAAGCGTTGGCGGGTGCGCTCAGCGTGTAGGTACCGTCCAGACCCGAAGCTGTTCCGGTCGTAGTACCTTTAACTGCGATGGACGCGAATGCCACCGGCTCTCCTGTAGTTGCATCAGTCACAGTACCTCTGACGGTGATGTTCTGCGCGAAAAGCGAGAAAGCCATCAGCAGGGTTGTCAAAACTAAACTGATTTTTTTCATGGAGTTTGGTTATTAAGTTAAAGATAAAATGGTTGATGAATTACCAAATTGTAAGTTTGAATCGCAATGTTCAACACAAATATATGAAAAATAACGAACAGAATGCCTCTTTTGTAA
Source organism: Bacteroidales bacterium (assembly GCA_017430365.1). Taxonomy (GTDB): domain Bacteria; phylum Bacteroidota; class Bacteroidia; order Bacteroidales; family UBA932; genus Cacconaster. The sequence goes on from JAFRNC010000001.1 coordinate 261,818, forward strand.
TAATTTTAAATCAAATAAGTGGGAACAATTTGCAATTGTCCGTAAATCATGTCTAAAATCGTCCAAATTGACAATATTGCATATTGTTATTTTGGGTGCAATGACCTACAAAGTTATATAAAAATTCTTATAAATCCTTCTTTTTTTATTACCTTTGATATCGAAATGACAGGTGTTTACGACTCCGGCGTCGGCGGACTTTCCGTATGGAAGGAACTCAGGGCGGTGATGCCGTCCGAGGAGTTCTGTTATGTCTCCGACGGGGCATTCTGCCCATACGGTCCCAAGGATCCTTCGTTCGTCGTAGAAAGGGCCATGGCGGTCAGCCGTTTCCTTATCTCCCGCGGTGCGGATCTGATAGTCGTGGCATGCAATACCGCGACCGCTGCGGCAATCACCGCTCTCCGCGCTTCTTTTGACATACCTTTCGTGGGCATGGAGCCCGCGCTCAAGCCTGCCGCACTTCACTCGAAGAGCGGTGTCGTAGGTGTGCTGGCCACTGCCGGAACATTCAAAGGGCGTTTGTATCTAAATACGCTTGCGCGTTTTTCAGGCGGGGTCAAGGTCATCCAACAGGTGGGTACAGGCCTGGTGGAACTGGTGGAGCAGGGGATGCTCGAAGGACCCGAAGCTGAAACACTGGTCGGACGCTATGTGGAACCGATGCTGGAGGCAGGCGCCGACCACATCGTCCTGGGCTGCACCCACTATCCATTCCTAACCGCGACCATCGAAAAGATCGTTGCCGGAAGGGCTGTAATCGTCAACCCTGCGCCGGCCGTCGCCAGGCAGGCGCAAAGGGTGCTGGCGGGACTGCGGGGAGAACTGCCTCAAAAAGCAGAACCGGCCGGAGCCTCCGGTGCATGCACCTTCTTCTCGACCGGTTCCGATGAAACCTTGCGGAAACTGGTACGGCAGATCGCCGGCGACGAGGCCGACGGCTACTTGTACCACTCCTTGTACATCATATAGCCCTGGGCGTTCCTGTGGGCCGCGGCCGTGATGGCTTCAGACCCTTCCTTGACCTTTTTGGCAGGTACTCCGGCATAGACGCCCGGTTCCAGCTTCTCATTGCTCAATACTACCGCTCCGGCAGCGATGATGCTGCCGTCCGCTATCTCGGCATTGTCCATCAGGATGGCGCCCATTCCCACCAGCACGTCGTTTCCGACTTTCGCGCCGTGTACTACGGCGTTGTGGCCGACCGAAACGTCGTCACCTATGATTGTGACCGAACGCTGGTACAGGGTGTGGACGCTGGCGTTGTCCTGTATGTTGACCCTGTTGCCGATCTTGATGGTATTGACGTCGCCGCGCAGGACCACTCCATACCAAATGCTGCAATCATCGCCGATTGTTACGTCGCCGATGATTACAGCATTTTCAGCAATGAAGCAATTCTTCCCGATTTTCGGGGTGATTCCCCTGAGTTCACGGATGATTGCCATATCGCATCAGAGTCTCCTGCGCGAAGCGGTGAGTTTCTGGTAGTCGTCGAGGGAGGCGACGATCAGGTTGTCGAATTCGCGCTGTCCGGTACCGGCAGGGATCAGGTGTCCGCAGATCACGTTCTCCTTCAGGCCTTCGAGGGTATCGACCTTGCCGCGGATTGCGGCGTCGGAAAGCACCTTCGTCGTCTCCTGGAAGGAAGCGGCCGACATGAAGCTGTTGGTGCGGAGGGCTGCGCGGGTGATACCCTGGAGCACCTGGTTGGAGGTGGCGGGGATGGCGTCGCGTGCCTCGACCGTCCGCTTGTCGGAACGTTTGAGTGCGGAGTTCTCGTCGCGGAGCTGGCGCACCGTAACGATCTGACCCGGATGTAGGTTCTCGGAATCTCCTGCGTCGGTAACGACCTTCTTGTCGAAGATGGTGTCGTTCTCCTCGAGGAATTCCTGCTTGTCCACGAGCTGCTCGGGAAGGAACCTGGTGTCACCGGGATCCACGATCTCGACCTTGCGCATCATCTGGCGGACGATCACCTCGAAATGCTTGTCGTTGATCTTCACACCCTGCATGCGGTAGACTTCCTGGATCTCGTTGACGATGTATTCCTGGACCTTGATGGGGCCGAGGATGTTGAGGATGTCGGTAGGGGAGACCGCACCGTCGGACAGCGGCATGCCCGCGCGGACATAGTCGTTTTCCTGGACGAGGATCTGCTTGGACAGAGGGACGAGATAGCGTTTCTCCTCGCCGCTGCGGGCTTTGATGATGATCTCGCGGTTACCCCTGCGGTTCTTGCCCATGACGACCTCGCCGTTGATCTCGGAGACGACGGCAGGGTTGGAAGGATTGCGGGCCTCGAAGAGCTCGGTGACGCGGGGCAGACCGCCCGTGATGTCTCCGGACTTGCCGATGGCGCGCGGAATCTTCACGATGATGTCACCGACCCTGATATCCTGACCGTTCTCGACCATGACGTGTGCGCCGACAGGCAGGTTGTACTGCTTGAGTTCCAAGCCGTCTTCGCTGAGGATGCGGATGGTCGGGTTCTTCGATTTGTCGCGGGCTTCGATGATTACCTTCTCGCGGTGCTGCGAGTATTCGTCGGTGGCCTCGTCGCGGTAGGTAACGCCCTCGATCATGTTGTCGTAGGAAGCCTTACCTGCGGTCTCGGTGATGGTAAGGGCGTTGTAGGCATCCCAGTTGCAGATGCGGTCGCCCGGCACCACGGATTCCCCGTCATTCTTGAAGAGTTCGGAACCGTAGGGTATGTTGTACTGTCCGAGGGTGATCTCGGTGATGGGGTGGACGATGCGCATTTCGGTCGCGCGGCTCACCACGATGGTGTGCTCGCCCTTGTCATCAGTCTTGGTGATGGTGCGGAGTTCGTCGTATTCCAGACGGCCTTCGTACTTCGAGACGATCTCGCTTTCGGAGGCCACGTTGGAAGCGGTACCACCGACGTGGAAGGTACGCAGGGTCAGCTGGGTACCAGGCTCGCCGATGGACTGGGCTGCGATCACGCCGACCACCTCGCCCTTCTCGACCATGCGGCCGGTTGCAAGGTTGCGTCCGTAGCACTTGGCGCATACGCCCTTCTTCGACTCGCAGGTGAGAACCGAGCGGATCTCGACCTGTTCGATCGGCAGGCTCTCGATCAGTTCGGCGATGTCTTCGGTGATCTGGTCGCCGGCACTGAGGATCTTGTCGCCCGTGAGAGGGTTGTAGATGTCGTGCACCGAGGTGCGGCCGAGGATGCGCTCGCCGAGGCTCTCAACCACCGTATCCTTGTTCTTGATGGCGGTGGCGACGAGGCCGCGGAGCGTTCCGCAGTCCTCCTCGTTGATGATCACGTCGTGGGAGACGTCTACCAGACGGCGGGTCAGGTAACCTGCGTCAGCGGTCTTCAGGGCGGTATCGGCCAGACCCTTGCGGGCACCGTGCGTGGAGATGAAGTACTCGAGCACGCTCAGGCCTTCCTTGAAGTTGGCGAGGATAGGGTTCTCGATGATGTCGGCGCCGGTGGAACCGGACTTCTGCGGCTTGGCCATCAGGCCTCGCATACCGCAGAGCTGACGGATCTGCTCCTTCGAACCACGGGCACCGGAGTCAAGCATCATGTATACCGGGTTGAAGCCCTGCTTGTCCTCCTTGATGCGCTGCTCCACGATGTTGGTGAGCTGCGTATTGACGGTGGTCCAGATATCGATGACGTGGTTGTAACGCTCATTGTTGGTGATCAGACCCATGTCGTAGCTCGACTGCCAGACACCGATCTGCTGGTATCCGTCCTCTACGAGGGCAGCCTTCTCTTCCGGGATAATCACGTCGCCGAGGTTGAACGACAGGCCTCCCTCGAATGCCATGCGGTAGCCGAGGTTCTTGATGTCGTCGAGGAACTTAGCGGTACGGGCGATGCTCGTATACTTGAGCACCACGCCGATGATGTCACGGAGAGACTTCTTCTTCAGCAGGGTGTTGATGTAGGGCACCTCGTCCGGGACGAGCTGGTTGAACAGGATGCGTCCCACCGTGGTGGACTGCATCTTGTATCCCTTGGAAAGGTCGGTCTTGTCGACCGGGATGCGTACCTGGCATTTGGTCTGCCACTCCACGCGTCCCTCGTTCTTGGCGATGATAGCCTCTTCGGGACCGTAGAATTTCATTCCCTCGCCCTTGGCTCCGGGACGCTCCTTGGTGATGTAGTAGAGGCCGAGCACCATGTCCTGTGAAGGCACCGTGATAGGGGCGCCGTTGGCAGGATGGAGGATGTTGTGGCTTCCGAGCATCAGGAGCTGTGCCTCCAGGATGGCGGCGTTGCCGAGCGGGAGGTGGACAGCCATCTGGTCACCGTCGAAGTCGGCGTTGAAAGCCGTACATGCGAGAGGGTGGAGCTGGATGGCCTTGCCTTCGATCATTCGGGGCTGGAATGCCTGGATACCGAGTCGGTGCAGGGTAGGTGCACGGTTGAGGAGCACCGGATGACCCTTCATGACGTTCTCGAGGATATCCCAGATGACGGGGTCCTTGCGGTCCACGATCTTCTTCGCGCTCTTGACGGTCTTCACGATTCCGCGCTCGATGAGCTTGCGGATGATGAACGGCTTGTAGAGCTCCGCGGCCATGTATTTCGGAAGGCCGCATTCATGCATGGAGAGTTCCGGACCGACGACGATGACAGAACGTGCGGAGTAGTCCACGCGTTTGCCGAGGAGGTTCTGGCGGAAACGTCCCTGCTTGCCCTTGAGGCTGTCGGAGAGGGATTTCAGCGTCCTGTTGGCCTCGGACTTGACGGCGTTGGACTTGCGGGAGTTGTCGAAGAGCGAGTCGACGGCTTCCTGAAGCATACGCTTCTCGTTGCGGAGGATCACCTCGGGCGCCTTGATCTCGATGAGCCTCTTGAGGCGGTTGTTGCGGATGATCACGCGGCGGTAGAGGTCGTTGACGTCGCTGGTGGCGAAACGGCCGCCGTCCAGCGGGACGAGGGGACGGAGATCCGGCGGGATGACCGGGATAACCTTCATCACCATCCACTCCGGATGGTTGATCTCCTTCGACTCGCGGAAAGCCTCGATTACGCTCAGGCGCTTGAGGGCCTCTGCCTTGCGCTGCTGCGAAGTCTCGGACTCGCTCTTGTGGCGGAGCTCGTAGGAGAGGGTGTCGAGGTTGACGTTCTTGAGCATCTCATAGATGGCCTCCGCGCCCATTCCTGCGATGAACTTCTGGGGATCGTCGTCAGGAAGTTCCTGGTTGCCCTTGGGCAGACGGTCGAGCACGTCGAGATATTCCTCTTCGGTAAGGAGGTCGAGGTCGTTCACTCCGTGTTCCTTTATGTCCCTTGCGGCTCCGGCCTGCATCACCACGTATTTCTCGTAGTAGATGATGGCCTCGAGTTTCTTGGACGGGATTCCGAGCAGATAACCGATCTTGTTCGGGGTGGAGCGGAAATACCAGATGTGAGCCACCGGCACGGTCAGGCTGATGTGGCCCATACGTTCACGGCGCACCTTCTTCTCAGTCACCTCCACACCGCAGCGGTCGCAGACGATGCCGCGGTAGCGGATACGCTTGTACTTTCCGCAGTGGCACTCGTAGTCCTTCGTCGGACCGAAGATGCGCTCGCAGAAGAGTCCGTCACGCTCCGGCTTGTAGGTACGGTAGTTGACGGTCTCAGGCTTGAGCACCTCGCCGGACGACTGCTCGAGAATCTCTTCCGGAGAAGCCAGGCCGATGGTGATCTGGTTGAAGTTGTTTTTCACCTTTATCTCTTTCTTTAAAGACATATCCTTGATTTTTACTTGTCAAACACTTGGATTAACTAGTCAAGCTTCACGCTCAGGCCGAGGCCGCGGAGTTCGTGGAGCAACACGTTGAGGGACTCGGGGATGCCCGGGATTGGCATCGGGTCGCCCTTCACGATAGCTTCATAAGCCCTGCTGCGGCCGGTGACGTCGTCCGACTTGATGGTCAGGATCTCCTGCAGGATGTTGGAGGCGCCGAATGCTTCGAGCGCCCAAACCTCCATCTCGCCGAAGCGCTGGCCGCCGAACTGGGCCTTACCGCCGAGCGGCTGCTGGGTGATCAGGGAGTAGGGACCGATGGAACGCGCATGCATCTTGTCGTCGACCATGTGGCCCAGCTTGATCATGTAGATCACGCCGACCGTGGCTTTCTGGTCGAAGAGCTCGCCGGTTCCGCCGTCGCGGAGCTGGGTACGTCCGTAACGCGGCAGTCCGGCCTCGTCCGTGTACTTGCAGATGTCTTCCAGGCTTGCACCGTCGAAGATCGGGGTGCTGAACTTCAGGCCCAGTTCGCGGCCGGCCCATCCGAGCACGGTCTCGTAGATCTGTCCGAGGTTCATTCGGGAAGGCACGCCGAGCGGGTTGAGTACGATGTCGACCGGGGTACCGTCTTCGAGGAACGGCATGTCCTCGTCGCGGACCACCTTGGCCACGATGCCCTTGTTGCCGTGACGGCCTGCCATCTTGTCGCCCACCTGGATCTTGCGCTTCTTGGCGACATAGACCTTGGCCAGCTTCATGATGCCGCTGGGAAGTTCGTCGCCGATGGTGAGGTTGTAGTTGACACGCTTGTAGTGTGCGTCGTACTCCTTGTATTTGATCAAGTAGTTGTTGATAAGTGCCTTGATGAGCTCGTTGCTCTTCTTGTCGGAGGTCCATTTCACAGGATTGACGTTGTTGTAGTCAATCTGATCGAGGAGCTCGCGGGTGAAGGATTCGCCCTTCGGCAGGATCTCGGCGCCGTAGAGGTCGCCTACGCCGGCGCTCTTCTTGCCTGCGACCAGCTTGGTGAGCTTGTCGAGGAAGAGGTTGCGCAGGTCGGCGCATTTGCGGTCGAAATCGTCCTTGGCCTCCTGGAGCTGGCGTTTCGCCCTCTCCTTGCCCGCCTTGGTGTTTTCCTTGACGACGTGGGAGAAGAGGCGCCTGCCGATGATGGTACCGGAGAGGGAAGGGGATGCCTTGAGGGAGGCGTCCTTCACGTCGCCGGCCTTGTCGCCGAAGATGGCCCTCAGCAGCTTCTCCTCCGGTGAAGGGTCGCTTTCGCCCTTCGGGGTGATCTTGCCGATGAGGATGTCGCCCGGCTCCACGTGGGCGCCGATGCGGATGATGCCGTTCTTGTCGAGGTCCTTCGTGGCATCCTCGCTTACGTTGGGGATGTCGGAGGTGAGCTCTTCCATGCCGCGCTTGGTGTCGCGGACCTCCATGATGTATTCGTCCACATGGATGGAGGTGAAGATGTCTTCGCGGATGATGCGCTCGGAGAGCACGATGGCATCCTCGAAGTTGTATCCCTTCCAGGGCATGAAAGCGACCTTAAGGTTGCGGCCCAGTGCGAGTTCGCCGTTCTGGGTGGCGTAGCCTTCTGTCAGGATCTGGCCGGGGACCACGCGGTCGCCCTTGCGGACGATCGGGGTGAGGCGTATCGAGGTGCTCTGGTTGGTCTTGCGGTAGAGCGGCAGCTGATAGACCGTGATCTCGGGATCGAAGCTTACGAATCGCTCGTTCTCGGTGCGGTCATATTTAATATGTATCTCGCGTGCGTCCACGAACACGACCTCACCCTTGCCTTCGGCGGCAATCTGGGTGCGGGAGTCGCGGGCCACGGGTCCTTCCAGACCGGTACCGACGATCGGAGCCTCGGGCTTGATGATCGGGACGGCCTGGCGCATCATGTTCGATCCCATGAGGGCGCGGTTGGCGTCGTCGTGCTCCAGGAACGGGATGAGTGATGCGGCTATGGATGCCACCTGGTTGGGGGCGACGTCCATCAGGTCGATATCTTCCTTGCCCTTAACGGGGAAGTCGGCTTCGAGACGGCACTTGATGCGCTCGTCGAGAATGTTTCCGTCGTCGTCGAGGTGTACGGAGGACTGCGCAACAGTCTGATTCTCCTCCTCTTCCGCGCTCAGGTAGACCACGCCGTCCTGGCTCAGGTCGACACGGCCTTCAGACACTTTCCTGTACGGGGTTTCGATGAAGCCCAGGTCGTTGATCTTGGCGTATACGCAGAGCGAGGAGATAAGGCCGATGTTCGGGCCTTCAGGGGTCTCGATAGGGCAGAGGCGGCCGTAGTGCGTGTAGTGTACGTCTCGTACTTCGAATCCGGCGCGGTCGCGGGAAAGGCCTCCCGGGCCGAGTGCGGAGAGACGCCTCTTATGGGTCATTTCTGCCAGAGGGTTGGTCTGGTCCATGAACTGGCTCAGCTGGCTGGTTGCGAAGAAACTGTTGATCACGCTCGAGAGTGACTTGGCGTTGATCAGGTCTACCGGAGTGAAGACCTCGTTGTCGCGCACGTTCATCCTTTCGCGGATGGTGCGGGCCATGCGGGCCAGTCCCACGCTGAACTGGTTGGCGAGCTGTTCGCCGACGGTGCGGATGCGGCGGTTGCTCAGGTGGTCGATATCGTCGACCGTTGCCTTCGAGTTGATGAGCTGGATGAGGTAGCGGATGATCTCGATGATGTCTTCCTTGGTCAGGATCCGGACGTTCGGATCGGTGGAAAGGTTGAGCTTGCGGTTGAGACGGTAACGTCCCACCTGTCCGAGATCGTAGCGCTTGTCCGAGAAGAAGAGCTTGTCGATGACGTCACGCGCAGTGGCCTCATCCGGCGGTTCGGAGTTGCGGAGCTGCCGGTAGGTATAGAAAATGGCCTCTTTCTCGGAGTTGGTCTGGTCTTTCTGAAGGGTGTTGTAGATGATGGTGAAATCGCTGGTGTAGGCGTCTTCCTTGTGTACGAGGATGGTGCTTACGCCCGAATCGAGGATTTCATCGATATGTCTCTCTTCAAGGACGGTTTCGCGGTCTACGATGATGCTGTTGCGCTCGATGTAGACGACCTCTCCAGTGTCTTCGTCCACGAAGTCCTCGTTCCAGGTCTTCAGGACGCGGGCGGCCAGGCGGCAGCCGATGCATTTCTTGAGGTTGGCGCGGTTGACCTTGATTTCGTTGGCCAGGCCGAAAATGTCGAGGATGTCCTTGTCGCTCTCGAATCCGATGGCACGGAGAAGAGTGGTGACGGGGAGCTTCTTCTTCCTGTCGATGTAGGCGTACATCACGTTGTTGATGTCGGTCGCGAACTCGATCCAGGAACCCTTGAAGGGGATGATACGCGCAGAGTAGAGTTTGGTACCGTTGGCGTGCATGCTCTGTCCGAAGAATACGCCCGGGGAGCGGTGCAGCTGGGAGACGACGATACGCTCGGAACCGTTGATGATGAATGTTCCGCGGGGCGTCATGTAAGGGATGGCGCCGAGATAGACGTCGGAAATCACCGTGTCGAAATCCTCATGCTCCTCGTCCGTGCAGTAGAGTTTCAGCTTGGCCTTCAAGGGCACGCTGTATGTGAGGCCCATGTCGAGGCACTCGTCCATGGAGTAGCGCGGGGGATCGATGAAGTAGTCGATGAATTCGAGGACGAAATTGTTGCGTGTATCGGTGATAGGGAAAACCTCCTGGAAGACCTTGTAGAGTCCCTCGTTCTTCCTGTTCTCGGCTGTGGTCTCGAGCTGGAAGAAATCGCGGAAGGACTTGAGCTGGACTTCCAGGAAATCGGGATAGTCCAGAAGGGCCTTGGAGGTTGCGAATGTAATCCTCTGATTATTAGATTTTTGTGGCATTTTGAAAAGGCAGGTTGAAAATAAACTTAAAATAACGACAAAAAGGTTTAGGGCCCGCAGGCCCTAAACCCAAGTTTCTTTCCCTCAAAGGGAAGAAGTGGGCGTGTAGCTATTTAAGTTCAACTTCGCCGCCTGCTTCTTCGAGAGCTGCCTTGACCTGTTCTGCTTCAGATTTGGAGACTTTCTCCTTGATGACTGCGTTAGGAGCCTTGTCGACAAGTTCCTTGGCTTCCTTCAGACCGAGACCGGTGAGTTCCTTGACGGCTTTGACCATCTGGAGTTTAGCCTGGCCGGGGGAGACGAGGATAACGTCGAAGGCGGTCTGCTCAGCCTCGGCGGGAGCGCCGGCTGCGCCTTCAGCGGCTACGACCACTGCAGCTGCAGCAGGTTCGATACCATATTCATCTTTGAGGATCTGTGCAAGTTCCTGGACTTCTTTTACGGTAAGGTTAACAAGTTCTTCCGCAAGAGCTTTGATGTCTGCCATAATTATTGAATTTTAATTGTTTTTTTATTGTTCTGCTGTTATTGTTCGGCCTCTTTCTTGGAATCCTCGAGGGCGGAAATGACCCTGCGGATAGGTGACTGGAGGAGACCGATGATGTCACCGATAAGTTCATCGTGGGACTTGATGTTCACGAGGATACCGAGCTGGTCGGCTCCTACGTAAGCGCAGTCCTGGAGGAACGCGCTCTTGAGGGCGGGCTTGCCGAACTTGGCACCGTACTCCTTGATGACCTTTGCAGGTGCGCTGGGGGTATCGGTGAACATGATGGCGGTGTTGCCTTCGAGAGTCGGGTAAAGAGCCTCGATTTCCTTGTTGTCCAAGGTCATCAAAGCCTTGTGGAGAAGCGTGTTCTTTACTACTTCGAGCTTGATATTCTTTTCGAAGCAGGCACGGCGCAGTGCGGAGGTGTTCTCGGCGTTGAGGCCGGCGATGTCCGCGAGGTAGAAATTGGGATTTTCCGCCAGCTGCGCAGCTACCTTCTCAATAATCTGAGCTTTCAATTCCTTTCTCATAATCTTGCCTTTTAATTATTCAGCGGTAGCACTGATAGCCTTGGTGTCGATGCAAATACCGGGACTCATGGTTGCGGACATGTAGATGCTTCTCACATAAGTGCCCTTTAGAGCCTGAGGTTTCAGCTTCTGGATAGTGTTGAGCAATTCAACGGCATTCTCGGCGAGCTGCTGGGCGCTGAAGGATACCTTACCGATAGCAGTGTGAACAATACCTTGCTTGTCAACCTTAAAGTCGATCTTACCGGCCTTCACTTCCTTGACGGCGGTGGCGACGTCCATCGTCACGGTGCCGGTCTTGGGGTTAGGCATGAGGCCGCGGGGACCGAGGATACGGCCGATGGGACCGATCTTGGCCATCACAGTAGGAGTACAGATGATGACGTCGACGTCTGTCCAGCCGCCCTTGATCTTGTCAATATATTCATCCAATCCGACAAAGTCGGCGCCGGCTGCCTGAGCCTCGGCCTCTTTGTCCGGAGTGCAGAGAACCAGAACGCGGGTTACCTTGCCAGTTCCGTGCGGAAGGGTCACAACGCCACGAACCATCTGATTGGCCTTGCGAGGGTCCACGCCCAGACGTACAGAGAGCTCCACCGAACCGTCGAACTTGGTGTAGGAGAGGTCCTTCACCAGGGCGCAGGCCTCGGTAAGCTTATACTGGCGGTGGGAATCTACTTTAGCTTCCGCTTCTTTTTGATTTTTTGTCAGCTTGCTCATTGCGTGTGATTTTATTGTACATCGGCGGGATACTCTCCGCTAACGGTGACACCCATGCTGCGGGCGGTACCGGCAACCATGCTCATGGCGGATTTCTCGGTAAATGCGTTCAGGTCCGGCATTTTCTCCTTCGCGATCTCGCGTACCTGGTCCCAGGTGATCGAAGCGACCTTCTTGCGGTTCGGCTCGGCCGAAGCGCTCTGGATCTTGGCGGCTTCCTTGATCATGACTGCCACCGGCGGCTGCTTGACGACAAAGGTGAACGATTTGTCACTGTAAACAGTAATGACTACGGGCAAAATCTTGCCGGCCTTGTCTTGAGTGCGGGCATTGAACTGCTTGCAGAAATCCATGATATTGACACCCTTCGAACCGAGTGCCGGTCCCACGGGCGGCGACGGATTGGCTGCACCACCTTTGATCTGCAGTTTGATGAACCCGGCAATTTCTTTAGCCATAATGTAAAATGTTTAATCTTTTGTTACTTGTGCAAAATTCAACTCCAAAAGAGTCTTGCGTCCGAAAATCTTGACGACGACCTTGATTTTCTTCTTGTCTGCCAGGATCTCGTCGACGGTTCCGTCGAAGCCGTTGAAGGGGCCGTCGATGATCTTGACGGCTTCACCGACGACGAACGGGGTGACCGTCTCTTCGTCCTGACCGGCAAGTTCGTCCACGCGGCCCATGATCCGGTTCATTTCGGATTCACGGACAGGTACGGGGATGTGGTCCTTGCCTTCGCTCAGGAAGCCCGCCACATAGGGGATGTTGCGGATCAGGTGCTGGACGTCACCGGTCATGACTGCCTCTACCAGAACATAACCCGGGTAGAAGATGCGTTCTGCGCTGACGCGCTTTCCGTTCTTCACCTGGTAGTACTTTTCTGTCGGAATCAGAACCTGAGTGATGATGTGTCCGAGGTGGAGCGCTTCGACTTCTTTTTCGATATACTCCTTGGCCTTCTTCTCCTTACCCCCAGCGGTACGGACTACGTACCACTTTTTCGTGCTCTCGCTCATAGGAATGGATAGTGATTATAGTTGATAGATTCCCATCATGATGTTTCTGATGACCAGGTCGATCAACCAGATGATCACAGCGAGGATCAGGGTAGTAACCATAACCAGGATAGCCGAGTTCTGCAACTTGTCCCAGGTGGGCCAAGTCACTTTCGTCGTCAACTCCTTCCAGGACTCTTTTACGTAAGTTCCTATTTTTGCCATTGTTATTTTGTTGTTGACAGAGAACAGTTGGAAGCGGAAGTCTCTGCCGGTTAATAACAGTCCGGTGCGTAACCACCGGATTTTGCAGGGGAAGCAGGATTCGAACCCACATCGACGGTTTTGGAGACCGCTGAACTACCCTTGTTCTATTCCCCTAAAAGAGGGTCGAATCCCGCAGGATCCGACCCTTTGGTACTGTCTCGTCCAGACGGGCGCTTAGTCGAGCAGGTCGGTAATCTGACCGGAACCTACGGTACGACCGCCCTCGCGGATTGCGAAACGCAGACCTTTGTTCAGAGCCACCGGGTAGATGAGCTCGACCTTGATCTCCACGTTATCGCCGGGCATCACGACCTCAACACCTGCGGGGAGTTCGATCTCACCGGTAATATCGAGGGTACGGATGAAGAACTGAGGACGATAGTGGTTCTTGAACGGGGTGTGACGACCACCTTCATCTTTCTTCAGGACATAGATGGCAGCCTTGAACTCCTTGTGCGGGGTGATGGTGTTCGGGTGAGCGATCACCTGGCCACGCTTAACCTCTTTCTTGTCGACACCGCGGAGCAGCAGACCGACGTTGTCGCCGGCTTCGCCCTGGTCGAGAAGTTTGCGGAACATCTCGACACCGGTAACGACGGATTTGCGCGGCTCTTCGCCGAGGCCGATGATTTCGACAGGGTCGTTGACTTTCACGACGCCGGTCTCGATACGGCCGGTGGCCACGGTACCACGTCCGGTGATGGAGAAGATGTCCTCGATAGGCATCAGGAACGGCTTTTCATTGTCGCGGACCGGCAGAGGAATGTATTCATCGACTGCGTTCATGAGGTCCATGACGACGGACTCCCAGTGAGGATCACCGTTGAGTGCGCCAAGAGCGGAACCGCGGATGACAGGAGCGTTGTCGCCGTCGAAATCGTAGAAGTTGAGGAGTTCACGAACCTCCATCTCGACGAGGTCGATCATTTCGGGATCGTCAACGATGTCAACTTTGTTGAGGAAAACGACGATACGGGGGACGTTCACCTGACGGGCGAGAAGGATGTGCTCGCGGGTCTGCGGCATCGGACCGTCGGTAGCGGCGACCACGAGGATAGCACCGTCCATCTGGGCAGCACCAGTAACCATGTTCTTCACGTAGTCGGCGTGACCAGGGCAGTCGACGTGAGCATAGTGACGGGTAGCCGTCTGATACTCAACGTGAGCCGTGTTGATGGTGATACCACGCTCTTTCTCTTCGGGAGCGTTGTCGATCTGGTCGAACGTCTTGATCTCGGAGAGACCCTGCTTTGCGAGCACGAGGGTGATGGCTGCAGTCAGAGTGGTCTTACCGTGGTCCACGTGTCCGATCGTACCGATGTTCACATGCGGTTTGTCTCTTTTAAAGGTTTCTTTTGCCATAGTTTGTTTCTTTTTATGTGTTGTTGGAGCCGATGGTGAGAATTGAACTCACGACCTCTTCCTTACCAAGGAAGCGCTCTACCACTGAGCTACATTGGCCATTATTTCAAAAAATCGAGCGGAAGACGAGGTTCGAACCCGCGACCCTCAGCTTGGAAGGCTGATGCTCTACCAACTGAGCTACTTCCGCTTGTTGCATAAAAAAAGTGGGCAGAGATGGATTCGAACCACCGTAGGCGTGCGCCAGCAGATTTACAGTCTGCCCCATTTGGCCACTCTGGTATCTGCCCAGGTCTTTCAGTTTCAATTGCTTGACTGATCCGAGCCGATGGAGGGATTCGAACCCACGACCTGCTGATTACAAATCAGCTGCTCTGACCAGCTGAGCTACGTCGGCTGTTTGGGACTGCAAATATATGGGTTTTCAATGAAAGTCCAAAATTATTTTAAAAAATTTCTTTCAAAAGTTCGCGATACACCGATTCTGCGTCGTAACCGCACTCTGCGCGCAGTTCGGCGGGGGTTCCCTGCTCCACGAAACGGTCCGGGACACCCAGTCCGGTGAGTTTGCATGATGCCCCGCGCGAGGCTATGAACTCGGCCACGGTTCCGTAGAGACCTCCGGCCTTCACGCCGTCCTCAAGGGTGATGATGTGCGAAGCCCTGCTGCACGCCTCGGCCAGGGCGGCTTCATCGACAGGCTTGAGGAAGCGCATGTCGAAATGGAGTACCGAAACTCCTTTCTCCTCTTCGATCCGCCTGACCGCTTTCGTTCCTTCCGCGCCGATCGCACCTATAGATAATAATGCCACACCTTTCCCTTCATGGAGTTTAACGGCCGTACCCGGCTTTATGAATCCGAACGGCCTGTTCCTCCACTCGACCCCGTTGCCGTAGCCGCGCGGATAACGTATCACGGTCGGACCGTATCCGGGCTGCGTGGCGGAATACATCATGTCGCGGAGCTGTGCCTCGTCGAGCGGGGCGCATACGGTAAGGTTGGGGACCGTGCGGAATGCCGCCATGTCGAAGAGACCATGGTGGGTCGCCCCGTCTTCGCCGACCAGTCCGCCCCTGTCGAGGCAGAGTATGACTTTCAGGTTCTGGAGAGCCACGTCGTGGATGACGTTGTCGAAGGCGCGCTGGGCGAAACTGGAGTATATGTTGCAGAATGGCAGCATACCGCCTGCCGCGAGGCCTGCCGAGAATGTGACCGCGTGCTGTTCCGCGATACCCACGTCGAAGACGCGGCCCGGCATTTCTTTCTGGAGTATGTCCATGCTGCATCCCGTAGCCATGGCGGGAGTGATGCCCACGATACGTCCGTCCTGGCGTGCCAGGTCGAGAAGGGTGGTGCCGAATACCTCCTGGAATTTCGCGACTTCGCTCTTCTTGCCCGTACGCTTTCCGGTCTCCACGTCGAAGGTTCCGGGGGCGTGCCATACTGTCTGGTCCTCTTCGGCCGGGGCGTATCCCTTGCCTTTTGTAGTAACCACGTGGAGCAGTTTCGGCCCGGGAATCCCCTTGAGGCGTTCCAGCATATAGGTCATGGTGCCGATGTCGTTTCCGTCGACCGGACCGAAATAGCGGAATCCGAGGGAGTCGAAGAGGGACAGGGTCTCAACGCCGGTGCGGTTCAGGCTCCGCTTGGTGTTCTTGACCATCTTCTGGATCCAGGAACGGAGGCGTCCCGCCCCGAGGCGGTCCCATATGCTCTTCTTGAGTTTATTGTAGCGGCGGTCGGTCACCACCTTCAGGAGGTAGTTGTGGAGGGCGCCGATGTTCTTGTCTATGGATATCTGGTTGTCGTTGAGGATGACCAGGATGTCGGCGTTGAGGCTTCCGGCGTTGTTGAGTCCTTCGAACGCCAGTCCGCCGGTCATGGCGCCGTCGCCGATGACCGCGATCACGTGTTCGTGCTTCCCTTCCAGCTGAGCCGCTACGGCAAGTCCGAGAGCTGCGGAAATGGATGTGGAGGAATGCCCTGTTCCGAATGCGTCGTACGGGCTCTCGGCACGGCGGGGGAAGCCGCTGATGCCGTGGTATTTGCGGTTCTGCCTGAAGGCTTCGCGCCGCCCCGTCAGGATTTTGTGGGCATAGGCCTGGTGGCCTACGTCCCAGACGACCTTGTCATTGGGCGTATCGAACACCTTGTGGATGGCGACGGCTATCTCCACGGCCCCCAGGCTTGCGCCTATATGGCCGGGATTCTCCGCGCAACATGTTATTATATATTCGCGGAGTTCCGCGCAGAGCTCTTCGAGTTGCGCGTTGTCCAACTCCTTTATGCGGGAGGGATCGTCGATTGATTCCAGAAGGGACACTTCTACTTGCGGATTATCGTCTGGTCACGGTCGGGACCGAGAGAGAGGATACTGATCGGAACTCCTACCTCGCGCTCGATATACCTGATATATTCCATGAACTCTGCGGGAAGATCCTCTTCGCGGCGGCAGTTCTCGAGATCGCATTTCCATCCCTTGAACTCCTTGTAGACCGGTTCGACTTCGGCATAGACGTCGTAGGGGACCCTGTCGGTGCGGACCCCGTCGACACGGTAGCCGCATGCCACCCTGACGGTTTCGAATCCGTCCAGGACATCTGCTTTCATCATGACCAGTTCGGTAACACCGCTCAGCATCACGGCAAACTTGAGGGCGGGGATGTCGAGCCAGCCGGTGCGCCGGGGACGGCCGGTGGTGGCGCCGAATTCGTGTCCTCTCTGCCGCATCAGTTCACCCGTGGCATCGCCCAGTTCGGTGGGGAAGGGGCCGCTGCCCACGCGGGTGCAGTATGCCTTGAATACTCCGTAGACCTTTCCGATGCGGGAGGGGGCTACCCCGAGCCCGGTGCATGCGCCGGCACAGGCGGTGGAGGAAGAGGTGACGAAAGGATAGGATCCGAAATCCACGTCGAGCATGGAGCCCTGGGCGCCTTCGGCGAGGATGGCCTTGTCCGATCCGAGCAGGGAGTTGACCTCGTATTCGCCGTCGATGATGTCGAAGCCCTTGATATACTCCGCGTCGCGGAACCACTGCTCTTCAGCCTTTTCGAGATCGAAGGGGAAGGTGAAGTCGTACTGGCCGAGGCGCAGCATGTGCTTGTGCTTGAGTATATCGTATTTTTCCTTGAAGTCGCCGCCGAGGATGTCTCCGACTCGGAGACCGTTGCGTCCGGTCTTGTCGGAGTAGGCGGGACCTATGCCTTTCAGTGTGGAGCCGATCTTTGACTTTCCGAGCGCGGCCTCATCGGCGGCGTCGAGCAGCTTGTGCGTCGGGACGATGAGGTTCGTGCGCTTTGCAATCTTCACACGCTCACGCACCGGGACGCCGAGAGCCTCTATGGCCTGGCATTCCTCCCGGAAAATCGTGGGGTCGAGCACCACGCCGTTGCCGATGATATTGATCGATCCTTCCCGGAATACGCCGGAAGGGACAGAGTGCAGCACGAAGCTGGTATTGCCGAAATGTATTGAATGGCCGGCGTTGGGGCCGCCCTGGAAGCGTGCGACAACGGGATAGCGCTCTGCGAGCACGTCCACGATCTTGCCTTTGCCTTCGTCTCCCCACTGGAGACCCAGAACTACGTCGAGTGTTTTCATGTATTGATTTGTTACGAACCGCTAAGATACACTTTATTTTTGAATAAATGAAACCCATTGCCCCGGGATGGGCCCTGCTCTACTTTTATTTGTCTTTTCGCAGGTTTTTTCTTAATTTCGTAAATTCGGTTTTTCCGGAAAAGTGTGATTATTATAAATCAACCATATGACTGAAACAGTGAAACAAACTCTGCGTGATTCGGCCGCAATGCGCTGGATCGCGCTGCTCCTGCTGGCGCTGGGCATGTTCTGCGCCTACATTTTCATGGACATCCTCTCGCCCATCAAGGATCTGATGGAGTCGACCAGGGGATGGGATTCCAAGGCTTTCGGCACCATGCAGGGTTCCGAAACCTTCCTCAATGTCTTCGTATTCTTCCTGATTTTCGCGGGTATCATCCTCGACAAGATGGGTGTCCGGTTCACCGCCGTACTCTCCGGTGCCGTGATGCTGGCCGGCGGCCTGATCAAGTACTACGCCGTCAGCCCCTCGTTCATGGGAAGCGGCCTGGAACACTGGTTCACGGAGAACCTCAACTGGCACACCGGCGCCGGTTTCATCGACGACATACTCCCGTTCTACAAAGGGATGCCGGCATCGGCGAAACTGGCCGGCCTGGGCTTCATGATCTTCGGATGCGGCTGCGAGATGGCCGGCATCACGGTGAGCCGCGGTATCGTCAAATGGTTCAAGGGACGTGAAACCGCCCTGGCCATGGGCTCGGAGATGGCTCTCGCCCGCCTGGGCGTTGCAACCTGCATGATATTCTCGCCTTACTTCGCCAAGCTGGGCGGACAGATCGAGGTTTCCCGCTCCGTGGCCTTCGGCGTGGTGCTGCTTTGCATCGCCCTGATCATGTTCATCACCTATTTCTTCATGGACAAGAAGCTCGACAAACAGACCGGCGAGGCCGAGGAAAAGGACGATCCGTTCAAGGTGTCCGACATCGGCAAGATACTCTCCAGTCTGGGATTCTGGCTCGTGGCCCTGCTCTGCGTGCTCTACTACAGTGCAATCTTCCCGTTCCAGAAGTATGCCGTCAACATGCTGCAGTGCAACCTGACCCTCTCCGAACCCGCCGCAGGAAGCTTCTGGGCGGGTGAAGCCGTGACCATCGTCCAGTACATCATCATGCTCGTTGTCGCGGTCTGCGCATTCTCCAGCAATTTCATCAAGAAGAACAAGGGGCTGAAGTTCGGACTGATGGCGCTTGCCGTCGTGGCACTGGTGGTCTATTGCGTCATGGGCTTCAAGCGCGGCACCGCCGAAACCATCTTCGCAGTGTTCCCGTTGCTCGCCGTGGCCATCACCCCGATACTCGGCAGTTATGTGGACCATAAGGGCAAAGCCGCTTCGATGCTCGTCATCGGCTCGCTGCTCCTTATCATCTGCCACCTGACCTTCGCCTTCATCCTGCCGCTGTTCAAGGGCAGCGCAGTCGGCGGCACGGTCGTGGCCTACGCCACGATCCTGGTCCTCGGCGCATCGTTCTCGCTCGTTCCCGCAGCCCTCTGGCCGTCTGTCCCGAAGCTCGTCGACGAGAAGATCATCGGCTCGGCTTACGCGCTGATTTTCTGGATACAGAACATAGGCCTGTGGCTCTTCCCGATCCTTATCGGCAACGTGCTCACCAGTACCAACGCTCCCGGCACCGGCCCCGATGAACTCAATTATACCTGGGCCCTCGTGATGCTGGCCTGCCTCGGCGTGGCCGCCCTGCTTATCGGCCTCTACCTCAAGGTGGTCGACCGCAAGAAGCACCTCGGCCTGGAAGAACCCAATATCAAGTAATCCTCACGCTTTATGGCAACTGATACTAAAACCCTGAAGACAAGCAAAATCGCCTGCTGGCTGGCGCTTGCCTGCCTGGTAGTGCCGATGTTCGGCTCCTACTTCTTCGACGACATGTTCTCCACCGTGTCGCAGATCTTCAAGAATCCGGAGATGCTGCAGCTCGGTTGGAACTCCCAGCAGTTCGGCTTCTATGCCGGCGGCTATTCATTCCTCTGCGTTTGGGGCGGCCTGATTATCTGCGGCATCCTGCTCGACAAGTTCGGTGTCCGTCTCATCGGTTCGGTGTTCGTCGGCCTGATGGTGCTCGGCGCTGCAATCGTGACCTGCGCCATCTCCGCGTCCGGTCTCTCGGCCAGCTCGTCGCTGACTATCGCCTATATAGGCTGTATGCTGTTCGGCCTGGGCAGTGAGATTGCCGGCGTGGCGGTCACCCGGTCCATCGCAAAATGGTTCAAGGGCAAGAATGTGGCCCTGGCAATGGGTCTGCAGTTGGCCATCGCCCGTATCGGTACCGGCCTCGCCATGCTGCTCTCTCCTGTGTTGGTCCTCAAGAATCACGCGGAAGGGACGATGTTCACCCTCTCCGAAACCAACAAGCCGGCCATGGTCGGTCTATCCCTGCTCTTCATCGGTGCCATCCTGTGGGCTATCTTCGTGGCCATGGATGCCAAATATGACAGGCAGGAAGGCATCGCCTCCCAGCGCGGCGAGGTGAAGGAGGAAGACAAGTTCAAATTCTCCGATATCCTCAAGGTGCTCGGCAACCCGCGCTTCATCATGATTGCCCTGCTCTGCGTCTTCTTCTACTGCTGTGTCATCAGCTTCAAGAAGTTCGGTACTTCGATCATCATCCCGCGCTTCGGCCTTGACGCCTCCACCGCTTCGGTCATGATCTCCATGATAGCCTTCGCCCCCGTGATTTTCACGCCGCTCTTCGGCGCTCTGGTCGACAAGGTGGGCAAGGCGACGACCTGGATGATCCTCGGTGCCATACTTGTGTTCTGCGCGCACCTGATCATCGGTTTCGCGCCGGGTGTACATTTCTACGGCTACCTTGCCATCGTGCTGCTTGGCATCGGCTATTCGCTCGTTCCTTCAGCCATGTGGCCGACCGTTCCGAAGATCATCCCCGAGAAGAATCTGGGTACGGCCTACTCGATGATTTACTGGATCCAGAATATGGGCATGCTGCTCGTCCCGATCTTCGTGGGCCGCATCATGAAGAACTATGCCGACAAGAAGGAAGGCCTTGACGCCTCAACGGCCGAGATTCTGGACAAGGCAGCCGCCGTCCACTCCGAGTTCATTTTCGTCTCCCTGGGCATCGTCGCCATCACCGTCGCGGTCTGTCTCTTCTTCAACTCGAAGAAGCACCCCGAACTCAAGATCGACCGGCCTTCGAAGGAGGTCGCCTGACGGCCTTCGGGAACAAATCAACGTAAAAACGTGCCCGGTGTCACCTGAAATGGGACATCGGGCACATTTTCAATATAAACCGTGCCGCAGGGTTCGGGGCAGCGCCCCGGTAATACTAGAACGGTAAGTCGTCGGCACCGTCGTCGGTCAGGTCGTCGGGGCTGACGATAGGGGTCGTCGTCTGAGGCTGGGCTGGGGCGTGATGCTGCTGCGGCTGCGGGGGGACATAGCCGCCGTAGCCTTGCTGCTGACCATATCCCTGGGGCTGTCCGTAGCCTCCCTGCTGTCCGTAACCTCCCTGCTGGGACTGACCCTGCTGGGCCGGGTTGTCGGACCGGCGGCCGAGAAGCTGGATGGTATCGGCCTGGATTTCCGTCACATAATGTTTCTGGCCGTTCTGGTCGTCCCAGCTGCGGCTGCGGATTTTGCCTTCTACGAAGATCTGGCTGCCTTTGCGGATATAGTTCTGCGCCAGGTCGGCAAGCTGCCGCCATGCTATGACGGTGTGCCATTCTGTGCGTTCACGGGACTCTCCGCCGCGGTCCCTGAACCGTTCGCTGGTTGCAAGCGTGATTGTGGCGACGGCCTCGCCGCCCTGCAGATGTCTGATTTCAGGATCCTTCCCTACATTTCCGATGAGTAATACTTTATTCAGAGCCATGGTTAAATGATATTTTCGCTAATATAGGGAGAATCCCCAATAAAAACAAATCAAAATCGATACCTTCTTCTCATCTTGAGAAAGAACGCGTCGTCTTTCCTCCGGAGTTCCTCCGAGAGCCCTTCCAGAAAACCTTCGAGCGATTCCCCGTGCTCCAGCCCGAGTTTCTTGCGGAGATCCTTGCGCCTGTTGTAGAAAGTCTGTTCATGTTCGTAACGGCAGATCTTGCTGATGCAGGCAGGTTCCAGGCCGGCCATGAGCATGGCGCATAGCGCTTTCTCTGCGGGGGTGAGATCGGGATATCGCTCTTCGAGGCATCGCGTAAGCCCGGCCTGGCCGAGATCCGCCATCGTCCGGAAATCTTCCTTGATCGTGCGGCCTTCACCGCGGTCGGACAGAAGTATCCTGTCAAGCCGCTTGGCAAGCATGTGGATGTTGCTGCCGCCGAGAGCCGAGGCGTTGGCCACGTCCGCCAGCAATTCGATCAGGCTGCGGGCGGCGGGGTCTGAATGTGAACGCCGGTCGTCAAGCGCCTTGAGAAGCAGGCGGATGTCGGAGCGCTGACGCAGCATGATGAATATGAGAAGGAGAGCCACGAGGCTTTCGATAAGCACTACTGCGGAAAGGAGGAAATCCGTGCTCTCCATCATCGCCGGTCAGATTTCTGAGATTCTGGTCCTTATGCTTTCTGCGTCGGGTTCGGCACCTGTCATCAGGCCGTAACCGGCGATTGCCTGTTCGGCCAGCCATTGAAGCCCGGAGATATATGTGGCACCGGCCTGGGCGCATCTCTCTTTCAGGCAGGGATCCTTGTAGTTCGGCTCCACGATTATCCGTCCTTCAAGGGGAAGGGATTCCACGACAGGAATCTCGAGCGGCAGTCCGTAAATGATGATACGGGCCTGACCCGCCATTGAGGGCACCTGGTCCAGCCTGAGGGGGATCATGCCTCCGCCGGTGAAGCAGAACTCGCGGGCCTTGCGGTAGTCGCGGTTGGCCACCATAACCGACATGCGGAGTTTGAGGGCAGCAAGGGCGGCCGCCTTCGCGGCACCTCCGCAGCCGATTACCAGGACCCTGGGCCGTTCCTTGCGGTCGGCATAAGGTGAAAGCAGCCGTTGGAGTGCCCAGAAATCGGAATTGTAACCGTATATCTTCCCGTCTTTCTTCTTTAGGATGTTCACGGAGTAGAGTTCGCGCGCTATGGTGTCGGCGATATCGACTTTCCTGAAAGCGTCGCCCTTGTACGGCGCGGTCACGTTGACTGCGTCGTAGTCCCGCTGGAATCGGGCCCAGGCCCTGTCGAAATCGTCTTCCTCGATCAGATCGTAATCGATTTCGGGATTGTCGTGATAGGCAGCCTTGAAAAGTATCGGGCTCAGGCTGTGCCTGATGGGAAAACCTATGAGACCGTATTTCATGTCACTTCGTCATCTTTTGAGATTGCGTTGCCGGACAGCCTCGAAGGCGAGTATCGCGGCTGAGACGGATATGTTGAGGGAATCCATCATCCCTGCCATGGGTATACGGATATGGGCGTCGGCCCTTTCCCGCCAGAAACCGGAAAGGCCGGTGTCCTCCGCTCCGAAAACCAGGGCTGTCGGCCTTATCATGTCGGTCCGGTAGTAGAGTTCCGAATCCTGGAGCTGTGCGGTCAGTATGGCTATTCCGTTGGAAGAGAGCCACGCGTATGCCTCCTCCGAGGTACATACCGCCGTGGGGACGGAAAACACGGCTCCAAGGCTGGCACGTATCAGGTTGGGGTTGAACAGGTCGGTGAGCGGGTCGCATACAAGTACGGCATCGACTCCAGCCGCGTCTGCGCTGCGCAGTACGGCTCCCAGGTTGCCGGGCTTCTCTACACTTTCCAGCACCAGCACGAGCGGGGCGGGGGAGAGACTGATCTTGTCCAGACTGATATCGCGGGTACGCATTACGGCCACTATCCCCTCGGTTCCCCCGCGCATGGCGATCTTGCCGTATACCCGCTCGCTCACCAGGAAATCCGCCTCGCCGGCGAAAGCTTCGCCCTCCCGCACGAATACGGTCGCGGGCTCGAAACCTGCTGCGCGGGCGCGCTCGAATTCGCGCCTTCCCTCCACAACAAAGAGCCCGCGGGCTTTGCGCTCGCGGGATTTGGTCTGCAGGGCTATCAGATCCCTGACCTTCGGGTTCTGGGGGGATGAGATCAGCTCCGGCATCAGTTTTATTCCGATTTGGGCTCGGCACCCTCCTTGGATGCGCTCTTCTCGGGCCTCATCTGAGGGAAGAAGAGGACGTCCTGGATGGTCGAGGAGTCGGTCATCATCATCGTAAGGCGGTCGATGCCCATGCCAAGTCCGGAGGTCGGGGGCATGCCGTATTCCAGGGCGCGGACGAAGTCCATGTCTATGTACATGGCCTCGTCGTCGCCGGCGTCCTTCAGTTTGACCTGCTCGTTGAAACGCTCGAGCTGGTCGATGGGGTCGTTGAGTTCGCTGTAGGCGTTAGCGAGTTCCTTGCCGTTGACGAAGAGCTCGAACCGCTCCGTGAGGTCGGGGTTCTCTCGATGGCGCTTGGTGAGCGGGCTCATCTCCACGGGGTAGTCGATGATGAAGGTGGGCTGGATGAGCTTCTTCTCGCAGTATTCTCCGAAAATCGCGTCGATCAGCTTGCCCTTGCCCATCTCGGGCTTGATCGGGACGTTCAGTTTGCGGCAGGTGTCGCGAAGCTGCTCCTCGTCCATTCCGGCGATGTCCACTCCGGCGTATTCCTTTATGGCTTCGAGCATGGGAAGTTTGCGGTAGGGGGCCTTGAATTCTATCTCGTTGCCCCATACCTGGAATTTCGTCTTGCCGTTGATGGCGATCGCGATACGCTCGATCATGTTTTCCACGAACTGCATCATCCACTTGTAGTCCTTGTAGGCCACGTAGATCTCCATGCAGGTGAACTCGGGATTGTGGGTGCGGTCCATACCCTCGTTGCGGAAATCCTTCGCGAATTCGTAGACGCCCTTGAAGCCGCCCACTATGAGGCGTTTCAGATAGAGCTCGTTGGCGATCCTCATGTAGAGGGGGATGTCGAGAGTGTTGTGGTGAGTGATGAAGGGACGCGCCGTGGCGCCGCCAGGTATCGACTGCAGGATCGGGGTCTCGACCTCGAGATATCCGTGCTCATTGAAATACTCGCGCATGGTGTTGATGATGCGCGTACGCTTCTCGAAGATCTCCTTGACCTGCGGATTGACGATCAGGTCGACATAGCGCATGCGGTAGCGCAGTTCGGGATCGGAGAACGAGTCATATACCTCGCCTTCCTTCTCCTTCACTATGGGGAGCACCCTGAGCGATTTGCTCAGGACGGTAAGGCTGGTGGCGTGGATGGAGAGGGCGCCGGTCTGGGTGATGAACGCGAAGCCGGTTATGCCGATGATGTCGCCTATGTCGAGGAGTTTCTTGAAGACGGTGTTGTACATGGTCTTGTCCTCGCCGGGGCAGATCTCGTCGCGCTTGACATATACCTGGATGCGTCCGCAGTCGTCCTGCAGTTCGATGAACGAGGCCGCGCCCATGATGCGGCGGCTCATCATGCGTCCTGCGATCACTATATCTTTGAAGTTCCCTTTCTCAGGATCGTATCCGGCCTTTATCTCCCGTGTGTTGGTGTTCACCTTGAATTCAGCTGCGGGATAAGGGTTGATGCCAAGTTCATGAAGCTTCTGCAGGGAAGTGCGCCGGTTGAGTTCCTGTTCGTTAAGGTCCTTGATTTCCATTGATGGTCTTTTCGTCTATTTGTTCAGTCTACAAAGTTAGCATTTTTTTGTGGAAAGCCCGACAATTTTATTATCTTTGCGAATTAAGCGTCGTATTTATGGGCATCGAGAAGAAATGGGTCGTAAAGGAACCGGGCAACCCGGCTTCCGTCCGCCAGCTGGCGCAGGAACTGGGTATCGACCAGGTCCTGGCCAATCTGCTCGTGCAGCGTGGAATCGACACTTTCGCCAAGGCGCGCGAATTCTTCCGCCCGGACCTGAGCATGCTTCACGATCCCTTCCTGATGAAGGACATGGAGCAGGCTGTCGAGAGGATGGACAAGGCTATTGCCGGAAAGGAGAAGATAATGATATACGGCGACTACGACGTGGACGGAACCACAGCCGTCTCGCTGGTCTTCTCGTTCTTCCGCCAGTTCGACCCCAATATTGAATATTATATCCCCGACCGTTACGACGAGGGCTACGGGGTCTCCTACAAAGGCATCGACACCGCCCATGAGCACGGATGCACCCTGCTCATAACCCTCGACTGTGGCATCAAGGCGGTCGAGAAGGTCAAATATGCCAAGAAACTCGGCATCGACACCATAATCTGCGACCACCATCTTCCGGACGTGGAACTTCCGCCGGCAGTGGCCGTCCTCGACCCCAAGCGCGAGGACTGCACCTATCCGTTCGACGACCTTTCCGGCTGCGGCGTCGGATTCAAACTGGTTCAGGCTTATGCCAGCCGTCACGGCATCCCCTTCGAGGAGTACCAGACCCTGCTCGACCTGCTGGTCGTCAGCATCGCTTCCGACCTCGTATCGGTTACGGGCGAGAACCGCGTGCTGGCTTACTACGGCCTCAAGCAGCTCAACGAGAACCCCCGCAAGGGCCTGGTTCCGATCATAAAGCTTTCCGGCCTTGAGAAGCACCGTATCACAATCGACGAAATTGTATTCAAGATCGGTCCCCGCATCAACGCGGCGGGACGCATGGAGAGCGGCCGCACCGCGGTCGACATGCTCACCGCCCGTGACGACCAGGAAGCCCTGGAGATAGGCGCCGCTATCAACGAGCACAACAACGACCGCAAGAAGATCGACCGCGAGATCACGGACGAGGCTCTCCGCATGGTGCAGCAGATGCCCGATTTCGCCTCCCGCAAGTCGACCATAGTCTACAACCCTTCCTGGCACAAGGGAGTGGTCGGCATCGTCGCTTCGCGTCTGGTCGAGGCATATTACCGCCCGACCATAGTGATGACCAAATCCAACGGATTCATCACGGGCAGCGCCCGCTCCATCGCAGGATTCGACCTTTACGACGCGATCGAGAGCTGCGCCGACCTTCTCGAGAACTTCGGCGGCCACATGTATGCCGCAGGCCTCACGATCAAGGAATCCAATTTCCCCGAGTTCTGCGAGAGGTTCGAGGCCACCGTCGCGTCCAAGATAAAGAACGTGGTGATGACCCCCACTGTCGACATAGACTCCTATCTCGACTTCAACCAGATCACTCCGAAGTTCTTCCGCCTGCTCAAGCAGTTCCAGCCTTTCGGCCCCGGCAACCAGTCTCCCGTCTTCATTACGGAGAACGTCTATGACAACGGCAACGGCCGCAAGGTCGGCGCCGCCGACCAGGGCGACCTGAAGCATCTGAAACTGGAACTCATTCAGGAAGATGAGCCCTACCACCACATTTCGGCTATCGCCTTCAATCTCTCCGAGCACTTCGAACACATGCAGGCGGGCAATCCGGTGGATATCTGCTACTCGATCGCCGAGAACTATTACCGCGGCATCGCCAACATACAGCTCCGTGTCAAGGACATCAAGGAGAAGGAACTGTTCTGACAGGAAAACCGGGGCTTCGCCCCAAATCCCTATAGTATGATGAAATCATTTATGAAACTTGCGGCATTGCTGACCGCATTGATGCTTTGCAGCACCCTGATGTCTGCCCAGGAACACGGATCATCGAAGACTTTCAAAGTTTATTGTGAAATCGTATCCTATTACGATGTGAGTATATTCAATTCGAAGATATCGATCCATGTGAATTTCGGACAGGCCAACAACTTCTGGGGAACCGACCATGAACTTGTTGACGAGAGGGGGAACCGCGTCACTTTCAATTCCATGATCGATGCGCTCAACTACATGGGCGAGCGCGGCTGGGAGCTTGTCGAGGAGTATTATGAATGGCGCAATCCCAGGGACGAAAATGAATATTCTACGGCTCCGAGGCAGCACTTCATCCTCTGCAAGACAGTGACGGACCGTAACCAGATCGTAGAAGGCATAATCACGGCCGGCATGTTGAAGAACCGGAGATAGCCATGAAAAGATTCATCCTGATAGTGCTGGCTGTTCTTGCCGGCTGTTGCTTCGACGCTTCCGGCGCCAGGCCGAAGGCCAAGCATGTGATTTTCATCGGTGTAGACGGCGTATCGACGCCGGCTTTCAAGGATCCCGCCCTGCTGGCTCGTATGCCCAATGTCAGGATGATGATGGAGCAGGGGAGTTACACCCTGGGAAAACGTTCCGTGATGCCGTCATCGTCGGCCATCAACTGGGCGACGATTTTCAACGGCCTGCCGACCGAGCAGCATGGTTACGGGCAGTGGAATTCCTCCAGGCCGGAGATTCCCGCAGTGCTGGACAACGGCCGGGGCATGCCTCCGACCGTATATACTCTGCTCCGCGAGCAGCGGCCGGACTCCGAGTCGGGATGCGTGTACAACTGGGACGGCATAGGACCGCTGCTTGACACCGCGGTCATCAACTACCATCTCTATGATCCGGGCTATCACCAGCCCGAAAACTATTCGCTCGAAAACTACACGCGGGAACGTGCCGTGAAATACATACTCGAAAAGAAGCCGACATTCTTTACTTTCTACATCGGCGACGTCGATGAAGTCGGACACCGGCTGGGCTGGGATACACCCGGCTACTACGACTGCCTCGAGGAGACCGACCGGATGGTAGGCATCATCCTTCAGGCGGCAAAGGATGCAGGCATCTTCGATGACACAATTTTCGTCTTCTCGTCCGACCATGGCGGCTCCGACAAGGGTCACGGAAAACTCGAGATGCTCCATCTCGAGACGCCGTTCATCCTCTATGGAAAGCATATCCGCAAAGGCTACGTACTGGATTATCCCATGATGCAGTACGACCTGCCGGCAACACTGGCCTATGCGCTCGGCCTTAAGATTCCCAGGGAGTGGCGCGGCCGTCCCCTGAAAGAAATGTTCAAATAAGCGCAACTGACATGACCAGGATCAGATTCATATTATGCCTCGCGGCCGTGCTCGGAATGACGGCCTGTTCCAAGTATCAGGTCTCCGGAGTCCTGGAGGGCGGAGCCGGTCAACTGGCCGTGGTCCAGCTCGGAAACGGCGGATCTGAACGCGTCGATACCCTCGACTGCCTCGCCGGCGCTTTCGCCTTCGACGTCGATTACGACAAGCCGGTTTCGATCATCATCACCGACCTGGCACTGCAAGGCCTCCAGACCGGAAAATGCGTACGCCTGATGACCGTTCCGGGAGAACATGCCGTAGTTTCCGGCTCGTTCGACAACTATACGGTCACGGGATCCCAGTTCTATCAGGACCAGGCTGCCTACGACGAACTGGTTGCACCGCTGGGCAAGAACGTAGAGAAAATCGCCGGGACTGCATTGGCGTTCGTCAGGGAGCATCCATCTTCCCTTTTCTCCGCCACGGTCATAGGCGATTGCCTCGACCATGCTCCTGAAGCGCTGGACCTGCTCGACCCTTCGGTGAAGGACGGCGTGATGAAGCCCCTGATTGCCGCGCAAATGAGATTCCTGGAGGCCCGCCAGAACCTCTTGACGGCGGTAGACCGCATCTATCCCGGTGCGGAAGCTCCGGATTTCTCACTTCCGGCCCCCGACGGCCATACGATGTCGCTCTGGGATTCGATCGACGGAAAGTATCTTCTCCTCGACTTCTGGGGCAGTTGGTGCCCCAACTGCATCGAGGGGCTTCCGAAAATGGAGGATATGTACGCCAATCACAATAACCGGCTCAATATCCTTGGCATCGACTGCGATGAGACGCAGGAGAAATGGCTGGAAGCGATTGCCCGCTATGGCATGCCCTGGCGCCACGTGATCAACAACGGGGACGTGGACGTCGCGGCGCTCTATGGCGTGACCGGCTATCCTACAAAAATCTTGATAGATCCGGACGGCCGGATAGTGAAGCGGTTCATCGGCGAGAGCAATGCGTTGTACCGCTACATCGACGAATTGTTCAGATAACGGAGAGAATGAAAAGAATCCTCTTTTTCCTTGCGCTGGCTGCTGTCGCGTTTTCCTGCGGCAAGAGCGCCTACACGATTGACGGTATTTTTACGACAGACGACGGGACAGAGGTGTACCTGATCGATACGGACCGGGGCGACACCCTGGGGGTGACCACGGTACAGGACGGCAGATTCTCCTTTACCGGCAACGTGAAGGAGCCCTGCTATGTCTATGTGGGGCGTGAACGGACGCGTGTCCACCTTTTCCTGGAACCTGGCGTGGTCACGGCCGACATCGACGAGCGGGTCTGCTCCGGTACGCCGATGGTGGACGATTATATGGCCTTCCACAGACGGTTCTATGCATATAAGCGGGACCAGCGGGCCGAAAAGGCTGCGCTGGCCGATTCGGTCGTACGGGCCAACCGTGACAACCTCGTGGGCGCCGTCGCGCTGGAGGATCTCGCATACGTCGATACGACCTGTTTCCTGTCCCTTTATGCGCTGCTGCCCGAACGTTTACAGCAATTCTATCTGGTGCGTAAGGCTTATGATGCCATCGATTTGCAGAACCGTACCGCCCCGGGCCGTATGTTCACGGACTATCTGGTCAAGGGCGGCAATCCGGACGGATCCGACGTGAGGCTCTCAGACTATGTGGGGAAAGGGAAATATATCCTGCTCGACCACTGGGCCTCATGGTGCGGTCCGTGCAAAGCGGAAATGCCCATTGTGAAGAAGACATGGGAATCTTTCCATGGCGACAGGTTCGATGTCGTGAGCATAGCGGTCAGCGACAAGCGCGCCGATACCGAAGAAGCCCTGTCCCGACTCGACATGCCCTGGAACCAGATCTATGACGGCCAGAAGATACCCCTCGAGATTTACGGAGTGTCTGCCATCCCGCATCTGATCCTGTTCGCTCCTGACGGAACCATCCTGAAACGCGGGCTCCGCGGAGAGCAGATATATGAAACCGTCGCAGAATTGCTCTCAAAGGAAGAATAGTCCGGCATCGATATGGGAAATACACTGTTCCAGGAGGCTCTGCGGTTAGACAGCGAGGCGACGCTGTTCATCAACGGGTTGCATACTTCCTGGACTGACCCGGTGTGGCAGTTCCTGTCTTCTCCGATAATATGGTTCGTGCTGTGCATTCCCATGGTGGCTTATTCGTTCCTCCGTCTGGGATGGAAGCGGGGGCTCATCACATTCGTGGCCTTATTGCTGACAGTAGGCCTCTGCGGGCAGACGGCCCGTCTGGTCAAACTCGGCCTGGAGCGTCTCCGTCCATGCTGGGACGAGGATCTTCTCGAAGCGGGGTTGCGTGTCTTGGAGGGGAAGGGAGGGGATTTCGGCTTCTTTTCAGCACATGCCGCAAATGCCATGGGCCTGGCGGTCTGCTCTTTCCTCTGCTTCCGCTTCGACCGCAGGCGTCAGTACCGTGGTTATGCCTGGCTGGCTTTCATCCTGGCCTTCCTGATCGGAATAAGCAGGATCTTCGTAGGGAAGCATTACCTGGGAGATGTCATGGCCGGTTTCCTGGTCGGCCTTGCTGCCGGATGGCTCTTCGCTTTCCTGGCGCGTCTTGTCATGAAACGTCTTCCGCCGTCAGGGGAGGAGACCTAATAGTCCGAACGTATCGAAACCGCGAAACCTCCCGACCTGGCCATGCGCAGTTGCAGGACGGTGGAGGAATCGACTTTCATCCTTGTGATGGAATAGGCCTGGGGGTTGGTCTCGAAATCCGCGTCGGGGGCATCGGCGTAGATAACCGCCTCGTAGCTTAAACCGGGTTTCAGGAAATCGAGTTTGACGGAAACATCCCGTGCATTTTCGTCGGTGATCCCGCCGACATACCACACGTCGCGAGGCGTGGCGCTGGCAAGGTCGCGTGCCGTTGCGTTTTCAGGCAGGTTATAGACGAAACGTGTGACGCTGTTCACCGTCCCTTTCTTTCCGTCGGGCAGCGTTCCGACTCCTTCAGCAGCCTTGTTGAGGGTGGCCAGTTTGGGATGGCGTGCCGTGATGATATAGGCGCCGGGTTCGGCATCCAGATAGATGCTCCTGTCCCAGTCGATTGCCACGTCCTTTATGAACTGGAAGGCGTCCATGAATCTTTCGTAGTTCTCGGGCAGGTCGGCTGCCATCTGGAGAGGTGAATAGAAGGTGACATAGAGGCCGAGCTGGTTGCATATCGTATGGCGCATCCTGCCCACCTGGCCCGGAGCAGTGATCGACATGTCCTGTTCGAAGATGCCGGGAGTGAAGTCCATCGGACCTCCCTGAAGCCTCGTGAACGGGAGAATTGTGGTGTGGCCCGGTTCTATGGTGGCGCGGAATTCGTTGCCCATCGCGCTCTCGTTGCCTATCATGTTCGGCCAGGTGCGGCAGAGGCCCGTGGGCCGCACCGCCTCATGGGCGTCGACCATGATGTGATGTTTTGCGGCCTCGACGACGGCGTAGTGATAGTGGTTATTTATAGGCTGGCTGTAGTGATGCTCGCCGTAGGGTATGATGGCGCCCACGTAACCGCTCTTGACGGCATCGTAGCCGTAGCGGTTCATCAGGTCGTAGGCCTGCTCCATCCAGCGTTCATAGTTTATCGTGGAGGAAGAACTTTCGTGATGCATAATAAGTCTCATCCCTTTTCCGTGGGCGTAAGCGTTGAGTGCAGGCAGGTCGAAATCGGGATACGGGGTGATGAAGTCGAAAACGAAATCCTTCTGGCAGCCGTACCAGTCCTCCCAGCCTTCGTTCCATCCCTCGATGAGCAGGGCGTCGAAACCGTTTTCAGCTGCGAAATCAATGTAGCGGCGTACGTTTTCATTGTTGGCGCCATGTCTGCCGTGAGGCTTGGAATGCGCGTAGTCAGTCACGCCGAGCTGGACGGAAGGGTAATCACCCGTATATGACCAGTGGCTCTTTCCTGATATCATCTCCCACCATACACCCATGTATTTTATGGGATGTATCCAGCTGACATCGTCGATGGCACAGGGCTCGTTGAGGTTCAGGATGAGCCGCGATGCCAGTACGTCCGTGGCGCTGGTGCATACCATCACCGTTCTCCACGGCGACTTGCAGGGAGCCTGCAGCCTTCCCTTGACACCTTCCGCGTCGGGGGTGAGATGCGCCCTGAGAGTCAGCGCCTTTTCGTCGAAGTCGAGGTGGAGTGTGGGGAAATCCAGGGTGGCTGCTTCATGGATGTTCAGATAGAGTCCCTCGTCGGTTTTCATCTGCAGGGCCGTCTGGACTCCGGTAGGGGATGACTGGGTTCTAGGCCAGCCTCCCTTGGCCCTTACGGAATCGGTCGCTCCGCGCACTTCGGAAAGACGCGATTCGGTGGGGCAGAATTCCTGGATGTCATAGTCGCCGGGGACCCACCATGCGGTGTGGTCGCCGGTAAGGGCGAATTCAGTGAGTTCTTCCCTGATCTTGAAATAGGTCAGGGCGTTCTTCAGCGGGAATTCATACCTGAAGCCCAGGCCGTCATTGTACAGCCTGAAACGGATGTCCATGGCCGCACCGGAATCCTGCGAGAGGTTTACCAGCAGTTCGTTGTAGTTGTTCCTTATCCTGGCTTCCTCGCCCCATACCGGCTCCCAGGTCTCGTCGAGACTGTCGAACGAGGAGCCTTTCATTGTAAAGCCGGCCAGAAGGTCGTCGTGGTCTATCAGTTCAAAACCCATCCGGGAGGTGAGGATAACCGCTTTCCCGTCCCTCGAGAGAGAATACACGGGGACTCCGTCCACCACTGCGAATTTAAGTTCCATAACGGCGTCCGGGCTGCGCAGCACGACGGCGTCGGCGGGCATCTTCAACCTTGGGTTATGGCAGGAGGAAAGGATCAGTGCCAGGACGGCGGTCATGAGGAAGGCTATCTTTTTCATGGGAAGGGATGATGGTTTACAGATTGGATATGAAGTTGGCCAGGTCGGCTGTGACATTGCGGTAATCGGTCGATGTGATGTGGAACACCCTGTCGGCCGCTGCAGAATACAGAGGCCGGCGCCGGTCGTACAAGCCGCGGATCTCTTCGGCGGACTTGCCCTTGAGGAGAGGTCTGTCGGCGTTGCCGAGTTCGGAAAGGATTATGTCGAAGGAAGTGTCCAGCCAGACAAGCGTGGCGCGGGATTTTATCTGCCGGAGATTCTCTTCGCGGAGCACGGTGCCGCCTCCGAGCGCCAGAACGGTGTCTTCTTCTGTCTGGAGCGCACAGCAGAGCATTTCCGACTCGATTTCTCGGAAGCGGTCTTCGCCATGGGAGGCAAATATCTCGGCTGGAGTGCCGTAGGTTTCTGCAATCAGTTCGTCAAGGTCGACAAACGACCAGCCGAGCTGTTCCGCCGCCGCCCGTCCGAACGTCGTCTTCCCGCTCGCCATGAAACCTGTCAGCGCTATGATCATAATCAGAACAGAGTCGGCTCTTCGGGGTTGCTCCAGTTGGGTTCGTCGGGGTTGTCTACGCCGGGAACCTGCATGGGGCCTCCTCCTTCTTCGGGAAGGTCGTCATCGTTCCCGGGCTCTTCCACTTCGGGTTCCTCTTCCGGCATCTCCTTCACCAGCGGTTCGATGAACCGGACGCCCTTTATATCGAGCCAGGATACCTTTTTCCCCTTGGCCCTGAAGCCTTTCTTCCCGATATATTCGGCCACGTCTACCTTCTCAGGCTCCTTCCCTGCATTCTTGCCCTTGAACGTGATCTCGAGCTGCGGCCAGGTATCCTCGCTCAGTTCCAGCAGCTTGGAATTCTTGCCTTCCGCTATGTAACTTACAGCGATGCCGCTGTTGGGCTCGAAACTGAACCTCTTGATGTAGTATGCCTTTGCCGGGCCGTCGTAATAGAGAGCCGAGAATACCTTTTCCGGGTCGAATTTCTCCACCCTCATGATTTCTCCCTGGAAATGCGTGCTCAGGTCGAAGGTGGTGGTATAGAAGGTGCCGTCCTTGCAGAGCACCAGGATGAGGTCGCCGTCGGAGAATTCTCCCAGATAGCGGCCGCGTCCAGCGTCGTTGAGGCGCCAGATGTCCTCGTCGAGCCAGATCTGCTTGCCGGCCAGGGTCGACACTCCCTTTGCCTTGAGTGTTATCCTCTGTATGGAGTTCTTGCTTGTGACAACGTTGCCGCGCGTCGCTCGGCCCTTGATTCCCAGCTGCGCGAAATCGAAATCCTCGACCAGTTTCTTCAGCTTGGGCCTCGGCCTGTAATGTATCTTCAGGACTTCGGCCTCCCCGTTGCTGTTGGCGGTGAACCAGATTACGGTCGAGCCGGGTGTGCCCTGCGTCAGGTCGTACTCCTTGTCGCGCGTGATGCCCGTGATTGCGAAGCGCTTGGCATAGTATACGCCGCCGGGCTTGCCGTCGCGGTAGATCACGTTGTATACGGTGCGCTCGTCGCGACGGTTGAAGACTGCGGCGTGGATGATGTCCTTGCCGATGAAGGCCTTGTCCTTGACTTTGGTCACCATGTATTTGCCGTTCTTCATGAAGACCACGATCTCGGCAATGTCCGAGCAGTCGCATATGTATTCGGCGCCGTCGATCTTCTTCTGGTCCGTTCCCACGAAGCCGTCAGCCTTGTTGGCGTAGAGTTTGGCGTTGAGCGTGATGACCTTCTCGGCCTGGATGTTCTCGAAGGTCGATATCTCGGTCTTCCTGGGGAAGCGGGAACCGTATTTCCGTTTCAGCTGCTGGAAATAGCGTATCGTGTATTCGGTCAGGTGCTCCAGATTGTTGCGCACCTCGTCGATGTCGGCCTCGATGCCGCGGATCCTCTCTTCCGCAGCCTTGATGTCGAAGCGGGATATTTTCCTGACGGGTTTCTCGACCAGTTTCGCGATGTCCTCCGACGTGATGGGCCGGCGGAGCAGGGACTGATACTTGGCCATCTCCCGCTCTACGTCGCCGAGCTGCTCCTCCCAGGAGGCCGCGTCGTTCTCCAGGATGCGGTAGACCTTCTGCTCGAAGAATATCTTTTCGAGGCTCGACCAGTGCCAGTCGCCTTCGAGTTCGTCAAGCAGGATGGTGAGTTCCTGACGGAAAAGGTCCCTGGTATGGAAGGCGTTGTAGCGAAGTATCTCGTCGACCCCCATGAAATGGGGCTTGCGCTCGTAGATTACACAGGCGTTGGGGGAGAGGGCCACCTCGCAGTTGGTGAAGGCGTAAAGCGCGTCTATCGTCTTGTCGGGCGAGACGTCGTTCTGCAGTGTGATGTTGATCTCGACCCCGCTGCTCGACATGTCGTCTATCTTCTTGATTTTGATCTTGCCCTTGTCGTTGGCCTTGATGATGGAGTCCATCAGGCTCTCGGTGGTCTGGCCGTAAGGGATTTCGGTTATGGTGAGGGTGCGCTTGTCGGTCTTTACTATCCTTGCGCGGATCTTCACCTTGCCGCCCCTCATTCCGTTATTGTAGCGTGAAACGTCGATCAGGCCGCCTGTAGGGAAGTCGGGATAGAGTTCGAAAGGCTTCTCGCGGAGCGCCGCGACGCAGGCGTCGAGCAGCTCGTTGAAGTTGTGTGGGAGCATCTTGACCGCGAGACCCACAGCGATGCCGTCGGTTCCCTGTGCGAGCAGGAGCGGGAATTTCATCGGAAGCACCACCGGCTCCTGGTTGGTTCCGTCGTACGAGGGGACCCATTCGGTGATCTTCTTGTTAAAGGCGACCTCGAGGGCGAATTTGCTCAGCCGCGCCTCGATGTAACGTGAAGCGGCGGCCATGTCGCCCGTGAAGATGTTGCCCCAGTTGCCCTGGGTATCGACCAGATACTCTTTCTGGCCCAGTCCCACGAGTGCGTCCTTGATCGAAGCGTCGCCGTGGGGGTGGTATTTCATGGTGTCGCCCACAATGCCGGCCACCTTGTGGTAGTGGCCGTCCTCCACCTTGTACATGGCGTGGAGGATGCGGCGCTGCACCGGTTTGAGACCGTCCTCGATATGGGGGACGGCACGGTCCAGGATCACGTATGAGGCGTAATCGAGGAACCACTCCCGGTACATGCCCGAGAGCTTGTAACGGTTTTCCCCTTCTGAAACCAGCTTGTCGAACTTGCCCGGGGTACCGGCGTCATCGTCGTCCTCGTCCACTATCTGGTCGAGCTCCTCTTCCTCTTCTTCCAGCTCCTCGCGTTCTTCCAGTTCGTCCAACTCGTCGTCTTCTTTCATCTCTTATTGTCAGTCAAGTATATATCCGAATTTCTTGAGCTTCTGCCTGTCCTCGCGCCAGTCAGGTTCCACCTTCACGAATACCTGCAGGAAAACCTTCTTCTGGAAGAAGCTCTCCATCTCGAGGCGGGCCTGCGTCGCCACCTTCTTCAGGGCGCTGCCTCCGCGGCCGATGATGATCCCTTTCTGGGACTCGCGCATCACGTTTATGACCGCTCCTATGTCGTATCGCTCCTCACCCTCCTTGAAGCGCTCCACAACCACTTCCGTGCAGTAGGGGATTTCCTTGTCGTAATTCTCGAGTATCTTCTCCCGGATGATTTCAGAGGCGAAAAAGCGCATGCTCTTGTCGGTGAACTGGTCCTTGTCGTACCAGGGCGGGCTGACGGGCAGCCGGGCGATGACGGCGTTCAATATGCTGTCCAGATTGAAGCGCTCCTTCGCGGAGGCTGGGAATATGAGGGCCTTGGGTACGAGGGCCTGCCACTCTTCGATAAGGCGCAGAACGGTGGGCTGGTCGCTTATGTCGATCTTGTTGATGACTATGATTACGGGGCACTCCAGTTTACGGAGTTTCTCGACATAGGCCTCGTTCTTGTCTTTCTTCTCCACCACGTCTGTGACGTAGAGGATTATGTCGGCGTCGCCGATCGCGGTGTCGACGAAGTCGAGCATGCTCTGCTGCAGGGCATAGTTCGGCTTGAGGATGCCCGGAGTGTCGGAATAGACGATCTGCCAGTCCTCCCCGTTGACGATGCCCATGATGCGGTGGCGGGTGGTCTGGGCCTTTGCGGTCACTATCGACAGATTCTCGCCCACAAGGGCGTTCATAAGGGTCGACTTGCCGACATTGGGATTGCCTATGATGTTGACGAATCCCGCCCTGTGCTTCCTGTCGGTACGATCTTCCATCATTCGAAAGCCCCCATCTTCAGCATACCTATCTCCTTCTCGTCGAGGAAGCGCCATGCCCCCCTGCGGAGATTCTTCTTGGTGAGCC
The DNA here is from genome assembly GCA_017430365.1 of Bacteroidales bacterium. Lineage (GTDB taxonomy): Bacteria > Bacteroidota > Bacteroidia > Bacteroidales > UBA932 > Cacconaster. The sequence goes on from JAFRNC010000001.1 coordinate 299,423, forward strand.
CGGCGAAATATACGCGGTCCAGTCTCTTCACCCTGTAGCCGAGGTGCTCGAATATGCGGCGTACGATGCGGTTGCGTCCGGAGTGGATCTCGAGTCCGATCTGGGATTTGTCGCCGTCGACATATGAGAGGGCGTCGGCGGCGATGGGGCCGTCCTCCAGTTCAATGCCGTCGAGGATGCTGTCGAAATCCTCCTTCTTCAGGTTCTTGTCGAGCACGGCATGATATATCTTGCGTATTCCATGGGAGGGGTGGGTGAGTTTCTCCGTCAGGTCGCCGTCATTGGTGAAGAGCAGCACGCCGGTCGTAGCCTTGTCGAGACGTCCGACAGGGAATACCCTCTCGGGGCAGAGACTCTTGGAGATGAGATCCATCACTGTCCTTTCCGCGTGGGGGTCGGACATCGTAGTGACGAAATCCTTCGGCTTGTTCATCACGATGTAGACCTTTTTCTCGCCTTTGATGCGCTGGCCGTTGAAACGGACATCGTCCTTGGAGGGGTCTATCTTGGTGCCGAGTTCTGTGACTTTCACTCCGTTGACGGATACCAGGCCGGTCTCGATATAGGTGTCGGCCTCGCGTCTGGAGCAGATGCCGGAGTTGGCGATGAATTTGTTGAGGCGTACAAGTCCGCCTTCCTCGGTTTCGGGTTCGGGCTTCCTGACCGTCCTGGGCTTGCGGTACGCAGGCTTGTCGGAGTATTGGGGGCGGTCTCCGCGGTCATGGGATGCAGGACGATGGGGCTTCGAAGGTCTTTCCTGTCTGTTCGGCCTGGTCGGGCGATTCTCATCGGTTGTGCGACGGCCGTATGGTCTTTTCTTGTTTTCCATGGAATATAACTGTGTACAATTAGTGCATTTTATCTTGCAAAAATAAGATAAACCACGAATTTTTCCTATTTTTAAAGGTCAAATCTTTATTGGAGGATATGTGATGAGAGATTCTTTCCGTTTCATTTTCGAGTCAGTATGGAGCAACCGCCGCAGGGCTGTGCTGACAGTTGCCATGATTGCGATAGGAATCTCTTCGCTGGTCGGAATCCAGACCGCGGTGGAGATACTGTCCGAAAAGGTGGCCGGCACTTTCGAGCGGGGAGGCGCCGGCCGTTTCACACTGCAGCCGAAGGAGGATTCTCCTCCGCTGTCCCTGCATCAGGCGGCTGGATTCAAAGAGATGATGTGCGGAGACGCTTCTTCCGGGGTTACGGTATGGGGAGTGCTTCATGCCGCGGCAGTGGCTCGCGGCGGAGGCCGCGTTACCGATCCCGTGGTGCGACTGGTTGCTGCGGACGATGCGTATACCGGCGTTTATGATATCGGCCTGTCCGCCGGGCGCAGTTTTTCGGTACGCGAAGTCGAACGGCGGGAAGCGGTCGCCCTGATAGGGGACAATGTCCGCAGGAAACTCTTCGGAGAAGATTCCGCTGTCGGCCGTGAGATAAGCCTGGCCGGGGACCGTTTTACTGTCGTAGGCGTGCTGGACCGTCAGGGCGCCCTCTTCGGCACGGGAACCGACGGGAGCGTGCTGTGCCCTCCCGGGTCGTCATCAATCACTTCTGAGGGCTACAAGGTCACTGTCCGTTACAGTGCCCTCAGCAGGGGTTCCACTGTAGCCGAGGCCGGCAGGCGGATGGCTGCCGTGCGACGCCTCACTCCCGGAGCGGAACCCGATTTCGAGACTGTCCAGGCCGACAGCACCCAGGAACTGTTCGACGGAATCCGCCGGCGGCTGTCCCTCGTGGCGCTGGCCGTGGGGCTGATCACCATGCTGGGTGCGTCCGTCGGGTTGATGAACAGCATGCTGGTATCTGTCAAGGAGCGCTGGCGCGAGATCGGGATACGGAGGGCGCTGGGTGCCCGTGCCCGGGCGGTCGAGCGCCAGTTCCTGCTCGAGTCGCTGCTGATCGGCCAGATGGGCAATGTCGCCGGAGTCGCCCTGGGGCTTCTGCTCGGTTCGCTTGTGGCCTTGGCACTGGATGGCCGTTTCGTGGTGCCTTGGCTCTGGATAGCAGCTGCGACTGCCCTGTCGGCGGCGGTCAGCCTTGCATCCGGCCTGCTCCCGGCCCGCCGTGCCGCGGCTTTGGATCCGGTCGAAGCATTGAGGAGTCTGTGAGTTTTTTTAGTATATTTGCCTCAGACAAAACGGCAATCCTATGAAAAAGAGTTTATTGCTGAGTGCGGCTCTGCTGACCGCACTCGCCCTTTCTTCCTGCGGGAGCGGGGAGAAAACCGCCCCGTCCACTGGCGTGGACAATGAAACCATCAGGACTATCATGAACCGCAAGAGCGTGCGCGCTTTCACTGACCAGGCCATCCCGGCCGAGTACATGGAGGCTATGCTCAAGGCCGCCATGGCCGCGCCGACGGGTTCCAACATCCAGCCCTGGCATTTCGTCGTGCTGACCGACAAGACACAGTACGAGAAAGTATTCGAGAACAATTTCAACATGCGCATCTTCAACTCCGCCGCTGCCGTCGTGGTATTCTGCGGTGATACGACGGTAACCCGTCCGCCGCGTGACAACCCCGACGGGGCTCCCGTCACCCGTCCGAGCGGTACCTGGCGCGACGACCTTGGGGCATGCACGGAGAATTTCCTGCTGGCCGCGGAGTCTCTCGGACTTGGCGCAGTCTGGACTGCAGCCTATCCCTACAGCGAACGCTACGCTTCGATGAAACGGGAACTTGGCATGCCCGACAACATCCTGCCTTACTGCGCCGTCGCAGTCGGATATCCCGCCAACGACGAGCAGCCCAAAGACAAGTGGAAGCCCGAACGCATCCACTTCGATAAGTGGTAAATAGGGAAGATACAAAGTGTCAGTCAAAGAAAAACCGGTTGCATATCCAACGCAACCGGTTTTTTTTCGCAGGAATTGCCGGAATGTCATATGACTTCGAATGTCGATGTCGAAGCCCAGCCCTGGCGGCCATCTGCTATCTCTACTTTCGACCAGTCGCCGACATTGTCGAGCAGGCGGATCTTGGTCCCTTCGTGGAGCACGAAGACCGTATTGCCTCCGTCGGCCGGAGAACTCTTTACCGTGCAGACCGGCGACGTGACGATGGCGCTGTCTTCGCCAGTCACGGCGCGGCGCTGCATCAGTGAGAAAATGAAGGTGACTATCGTCGCCGCGGCAATTACGCAGGCCAGTATGAAGGCTGTTTTGCGCATGGCCCCGGATGCTCCCTGACGGAAGACCGTGATAAGGATTCCGACAAGGACCGCGAGAGCCAGCGTAATCCATGCCCAGGCATCGGCGGACAGTCCCTGCCGCAGGTCCCTGAACCATGACAGGAGAATGAAGTCCGGAACGGTGTCGATTTTGTCAAGCGTCATCTGGGCGACGATATCCCGGTTATGGCGTGCGTCGCCATGTGACGGGTCGATCTTGAGCGCACGCTCGAAATAGAGGAGGGCGTGGGCATTGTCACCCAGTTTGAAATATGTGTTGCCGATATTGTAGTATAGGTTCGGACTCTGAAGGCCTTCACCCTCTATCATCTGGTAGCAGTTCAGTGCGTTCTGCCACTGTCCTGCGGCAAATTCATCCGCTGCTTTCTGCCACAGGTCGGAGACTCCCTCCTGGGCCGAGGCCGCACCTGATGAAAGGAGAAGACCAAGCAGCAATGCGGCCGCGGCAGCGCCTTTCGAGCCTTTCTTCGGACGCATGGCGTTTTTCAGATCCCCTTCGATCGCGGAGATGACATTGACGGCTTCGTTATATTCGTTCTCCATCTGGGTCTGGCCGCTCTCGGGGGAGTAACGGGCGAACTCGCAACGGTCCACGAGCGAGTTCAGCGCGCCTATGCTTTCTTCCCTGACTCCCAGGTCGCGGAGCCTGCCGCTGACGGTCTCCTTGGAAATGTCTGCGGCGGGGAGCATCAGCTTGTCGGAGACATAGCCCAGGAGCGCCTTGTGGAGCTCCTCATAATACGCTCCGCTCAGGTTCTTGTGGAGATATTCTTCAGCCTGCCTGAGCCGTGCCCTCGCCATTTTGTTGGCGCGGCGGTTCTTCGAGCCTGCCACGTCTTCGCGGCGGGCCTGCGAGAACCGGAACAGCCGGTTGATGATGAAGATTATTATGGCAATTGTAAGCATAAGCAGGTAAAACAGTATGGAACCGGCGAAAAACACGCCTTTCTTCTTCAGATGTCCGGGCTCGAGTGCTATGTACCGTATGTCTTCTGCGAGGCTGCGGACGCCCTGCCTGTTGGTGCCGGGCACGACCACTCCGCCTCCCGCCACATCTTCTCCCTTTTCTACCGAAACGGGGATGTCGCCGGTCGATACGGTGACATATTTGCCCTGGGCCATGTCATAGAAACCATACTCTATCGAAGGTATGGTGAATTCCCCGTGGCTGCGCGGGATGAAGGGAAATTCGAATGTCCTGGAACCGTTGGTCCCGCTGGCCGAAGTCTTGTCGGTACTCTTTGTGTCATAAACTTCGAAATCCGGCGGAAAGTCGACCTTCGGGGCCTCGAGCATGGACAGGTTGCCGTTGCCGCTCACAGTGACGATGAGGGATGACGCCTCATTCGATTTGATGCTTTCCTTGCTGAGTTTCGCGGTGATCTTGAAGTTGCCGACGCCGCCTGCGAATGATGCGGGCGCCCCTGCGGGAAGGTCACGTACCTTGACGCTTATGGTTGGGGTGGTTATGCGCTTGCGTATGGTCTGGTACTGGTCGAAGAAGTCGTCGAAGATCGAAAGGGGACTGCCGCTGGAAGTGCGGACGCGGATCTGGCATACCATCTCCGCAGGGTCGATAGTAAGCGTTCCGCTTTGCTGTGGAATCAGCGTGTACTGTCGGATCAGCGCCGAATTGTAGATGGTGCCGTTGACATTCTCGCGGTTGAATTCGAGGTTGCTCGGGGCCAGGGTCTCCTGGCTCCAGAATCCGTTGAATGTGGGGAATTTGACATCTTCGAACGATGAGATGTCGGCACGTGTGTAAATTTTCAAAGTGGCGGTGATAGGCTCGCCCTTGACGACGTTGGACTTGCTTACCGACATCCTCAGGAAGAGGTCCTGCCCGGAGACGGTTCCGGTGACCGTGGGGTCGTTGTTGCGGGAACCGCCCTGTTGTGCATCCTGCTGTCCCTGCTGCCCTCCCTGCTGGTTGTTTCCGCCGGCCTGCTGGGCCTCCTGCTGGCTGGCCACGACTTCGATCTGGATGGTGGACGAAGTCACGGCGTTCTTGTCCACGTTGGCGCTGGCGGCGGCAATGGTGAATGTGCCGGTCTTCTTAGGCTGCAGCAGATAGGTCACCGTCTCCTGATGGGTCGACGTCCGCTTGCCGTTTATGATATTGGTGCTCGACATGGAGCCTTTCTGGGGGCCCCATACAACGTCGAAGTCGTCCGTACCCGGCCATTCGAAATCGCTCATCCGCGCATCGGCGGTGAAGACAATGCGGAAGGTCTCGTCCATGGCGACCACCCGCGGGCCTTCGAGCTTGAGCGTCTGGGCCATCCCCGTCCAGGCACTCAAAAGCAACAGCAGTGCAAGAATGCGTTTCATATGCGTATTACCAATTTTTCTCTTTCTGTTTCGACTTCAGCTTGGCGGCCTTTTCCTTCTTGACCTTGTCCTGGGTGTCCTTTTCACGCGCCTGGATGGCCTGCAGCATCTGCTGCGCCGCCTGCGGCGTTATCTTTGGCTGCTGACCCTGGTCCTGCTTGTTTTGTTGGTCCTGCTGGTCCTGGTTGTCATTCTGCTGATTGTCGTTCCTGTCGTTATTCTGATCCTGGTTCTGATCCTTATTCTGGTCCTGATCGTTGTTCTGGTCCTGGTTTTGATCCTGATTCTGATCCTGCTGGTCCTGGTTCTGGTTCTGGTCCTGATTCTGGTCGTTGTTCCCGCCGCCTCCGCCGTTCTGCTGCTCGTTCTCCAGCATCTTCTGGGCGTAGGCGAGGTTGGACTTGGTTTCCATGTCGCCGGGATTGCGCCTCAGGGCGTTCTTGTACGCCTCGATGGCTCCCTGCCAGTTGCGCTGTTTCAGCATCACGTTGCCCTGGTTGTGGAACAGGTCGGCCGCGTGGTTTCCTTTTGCGAGCGAATCAGCACCTGCACGCAGATACCTGTCGGCCTCGGAGTAATTCTCCATCCGGTAGTAGGTGTTGGCAAGATTATAGTCGGCCGTGGCAGAAGTGGAATCGGCCACCAGCGCCTTCTTGTAGTTGATCTCGGCATCCTGCCACTGCTCTTTCCTGAAGTCGCGGTTCCCGCGCCGCACGCCTTTGCGTTCACCGGTAGGGGAACTCTGGGCGAGACAGGCGGCGGAGCCGAGAAGGCAGGCCATCAATATGCATATCATCCGTTTCATACCCGTCAGTTGAAGAGTTTGCGCCTTGCCTTCCTCTCCGGAACCAGCAGCTCCAGTATGAGGAAGAAGAGGGCTATTGCGAAGAAATACATGTATTGTTCATCGAAATCCTCGAACACGATGGAGTTGAACTCCTCCTTGTCGATGGTCCTGATATCCTCGATTACGGGATTCAGGCCGAATTCAGTCGTACCGGCGCGGACATATTTGCCGCCTCCGACACCTGCGATCTCCTGCAGAATATCTTCGTCGAGACGCGTCACCACGATCTCGCCGTTGGAATCCTTCATCAGGCTTCCTCCAATGGGGATGGGCTTGCCCTGCGGCGAGCCGACGCCGATGCAGTAGATCCTTATACCTTGCTCTGCAATCGCCTTGGCGGCCTCGAGGACGTCTCCTTCATGGTCCTCGCCGTCGGTGATCAGGATGATCGCGCGGGAGCGTTCGCTCTGGGTGCTGAAGCTCCGTGCCGAGGTCATGAGGGCCTCCGCCAGTGCGGTGCCCTGGATCGGAACGCTTCCCGTATCGATATTCTTGAGGAATATCTTGGCCGATACATAATCGGCCGTGATGGGGAGCTGCGTGAAGGCTTCGCCCGCGAATATCACAAGGCCTATGCGGTCGCCCTGGAGGCGGTCCACAAGGCGCGATATGGCGAGTTTCGAGCGTTCCAGACGGTTGGGGGAGTAGTCTTCGGCAAGCATGGAGTTGGAGACGTCAAGGGCTATCATGACCTCCACTCCCTGGCTCTGGTGCTCCTTCAGCCTGGCGCCGAGCTGCGGCCGGGTGAGGCCGAGCACGAAAAAGAGCCATGCGGCGGCAAGGAGGCTGACCTTGAGCCATCCTTTCCCGACAGATGCGTCGGGCATGAGCCGGTTAACCAGTTCCGGATCGCCGATTTTCGCGATCCTCTTCCTGCGCACCCGCAGATGGAGCGCGTATGCCACGAAAAGCAGCGGCACAAGGAGCAGCAGAAGGATATATTGGCTTTGTGCGAGATATAGCATGTTACGGTATCCTCCTTAAGATTACGAAACGCAGCAGCAGTTCGGCCAGCAGGGCGAACAGGGCGATAAGCGCGAAACGCATGAACAGTTCCGAATAGACAGGGAAACTGTCCACGGTAGTGCGGGTCTTCTCCATCTGGTTGATCTCGGAGTAGATCTCCATGAGTTTCGTGTTGTTGGTCGCACGGAAATATTTGCCTCCGGTCGTGGATGCTATCTGCTTCAGCAGGTCCTCGTCAATCTCGACCTTGACATTCTGCACCTGCACGCCCCACGGGGTCATGAAGGGATACGGGGCTTCTCCCATGGCGCCCACGCCGATGGTATAGACCCTGATGTCGTAGGTTTTGGCAATCTCCGCAGCCATGGCGGGAGCCACTTCTCCGGTATTGTTCATACCGTCGGTAAGCAGGATCACCACCTTGCTCTTGGCATCGGAATCCTTCAGGCGCGCCACGGCGGTGGCGAGACCGTTGCCTATTGCGGTGCCGTCGTCTATCAGGCCGGTCTCGACCTCCTTCATCAGATTGATGAGTGTCGCCCTGTCGGTAGTAAGCGGGGCCTGTGTGTAGCTTTCACCCGCGAAGACCACGATGCCCATCCTGTCGGCGGGACGGCTGGCGATGAACTCTATGGCTATGTCCTTGGCAGCTCCGATCCGGTCGGGCTTGAAGTCCCGGGCAAGCATCGAGGTCGAGACGTCCATTGTCAGGACTATGTCTATTCCTTCAGTGTCCACCTTCTCGAAATTCTCGCTCGAGCGGGGCCGTGCGATCGCGATGATAATCGCGGCCAGGGCTATCATCCTGAGTATGAAGGGAAGATGTCTCGCCCAGGCGGCGAGACGACCGTTGCCGGTGTCCCACTGCTCCGTGTCGGGTACCGTCATGGCGGGTTGCCGCCCCTTCAGGCAGCGCCATACGTACAGTGCCGCGAGGGGAATCAGCAGGAGCTCGAGCCAGAGCAGGTTCGGATATTCGAAAAACATCACTCTTCCTCCTCCTTTTCAAGCTGCTGCACATAGGTCTCGTTCACGAAACGGATAGCCGTGGGGATGGCGTTCTCGTTCTCCTGGTCCGTGGCCGTGTGCTTTGCGAATTTCACGAAATCGGCGGTTGTGAAGAGATCCTTCATCTTTTCACGCAGGGCCGGGTCGATGTCCTTGTCCTCCAGGTCACGGAACATCTCCGCGGAGGTCTGCTCGAGTGCGGAGACCTCATATCTGTCGGCGATATACTGCCTGAGGGCGTCTGTCACCTGGGTGTAGAATTGTTTCTGTTTTCCGGCCTGCCAGAGTTTCTGGGAGCGCGTCTTCTCCAGGCTCCTGAGCGCCACTATGTGGGGCGGATCCTTCACCACGGGCTTCCCGAAGAAGTCACGGTTCTGGCGGCGGAAGCGTATCCAGCGGATAAAAGCCCATATGGCCGCGGCGAAGAGCAGCGCCAGGCCGATCCATGGAAGCACTTCCCTGAAGGTTACTGGGTAGCGGATCTGGCCCTTGATGTCGTAGGGCTGGAAAGTGGCGGTGTCGATGGGTATGGTCGTAACCTCGAGTCTCGGGCCGGCATACGCAAGGGTGTCGACCGTGCCGTCAGCGTGCGCCTTAAGTACATAGAGAGGCGGAAGGTCGTAGCTGCCGCTGTCGAAACTGGTGAGGATGATGCGGCCTCGGAGGTCCATCGTACCGTTTTTCCGCGCGAGGGTGTCGAGTTCCATCTCCGAGAGGGATTCCACTCCCGGGACGGGCGATTCCCCCGGTTTGCTTATCATGGCCTGCTCGCCGGGGGCGAGGCTGAGGTCAAGGGTCCACTCGATCTGGTCGCCTATGAGGATCGTGTCACGGCTCAGGCGGCTGCGCAGGCTGCCGTCATCCTGTGCGGGGCAGGTGAGTGCGCCGAACAGCAGGGTCAGTGCGAGCGGAATTATCTTCTTCATGTCAGGCTCTGTTTTTGAAGAATGCTATCAGTTCTTTCACGTAATCCTCTCCGGTGCCGATGCTCACGTTGTCGATGCGGTAGCGGCGAAGTAGGGCGCGGGTGTTGTCGGAGGCCTCGCGGTTCCACTCTTCGTAATTGCGGCGAACCTTGGACGACGAGGTGTTGACCCAGCGGTCGCGGCCGCTCTCGGCGTCACGGACATGGACTAAGCCCACGTCAGGGAGTGTCCTCTCGCGGGGGTCGTAAATGTTGATTACCGATATGTCGTGCCGGTTGGCGGCTATCTTGAGCGCATCCTCGTATCGGGGACGGCGATCGGCGTCGAGGTCCACGAGGTCGGAGAGGAGGAATGCCGTACAACGCTTCTTGATGGCGTTGGTGAGGTATTGCAGAGCGGCTCCGATATCTGTCCCGCGGTCTTCGGGTTCGAATTCGACCAGGTCGCGGATGATGTGGAGCAGATGGCTGCGGCCCTTCTTCGGAGGAATGAATTTCTCCACCTTCGAACTGAAGAACAGGGCGCCCACCTTGTCGTTGTTGATCGAAGCCGAGAAGGAGAGGACGGCGGCGATCTCGGTAGCCAGGTCTTTCTTGGTCTGGCTGGTCGTGCCGAAGAGCCGAGATCCGCTCACGTCGACGAGCAGCATCACGGTAAGTTCGCGTTCCTCTTCGAAGATCTTGACGTAAGGGGCTCTCAGGCGCGCGGTGACGTTCCAGTCCATGTTGCGGACATCGTCGCCGTACTGGTACTCCCGTACCTCGCTGAATGCCATTCCCCGTCCCTTGAACGCGGAATGGTATTCCCCGGCGAAGACCTGGTGCGACAGCGCCTTCGTCCTGATCTCGATCTTGCGTACCTTCTTTAACAGTTCGTTTTCCATTACGGCACTTCTACTGCGTTGAGGACGTCGGTGATGATTTCTTCGGAAGTAATGTTCTCGGCTTCGGCCTCGTAGGTCAGGCCGATGCGGTGACGGAGCACGTCGTAGCAGACGGCGCGGACGTCCTCGGGGATGACATAGCCGCGGCGCTTGATGAAAGCGTATGCTTTGCCGGCAAGCGAAAGCGAGATGCTGGCACGGGGAGACCCGCCGAAGGAGATCATGTCCTTCAGTTTGTCCAGGCCGTAGTCGCCGGGCTGGCGGGTGGCGAAGACGATGTCCACGATGTAGCGTTCGATCTTCTCATCCATATAGACGTCGCGGACCACTTCACGTGCGCGGATGATGTCCTCGGGCTTGAGCTGCGTGGTGGGGCGGGGGAACTGCCCCTGGTTGTTCATCCTTATGATGAGTTTCTCTTCCTCTTTCTTGGGATAACTGACCTTGACCTTGAGCATGAAACGGTCGACCTGCGCCTCGGGCAGCGGATAGGTTCCTTCCTGCTCGATCGGGTTCTGCGTGGCCATCACCAGGAAAGGCTCGGGGAGCTTGAAGGTCTCGTCGCCGATGGTCACCTGGCGTTCCTGCATCGCTTCCAGCAGGGCCGACTGCACTTTGGCCGGGCTGCGGTTGATTTCATCGGCCAGGACGAAATTGGCGAAGATGGGGCCCTTCTTGATCTGGAACTGCTCACTCTTCTGGCTGTAGATCATCGTGCCGATAAGGTCGGCAGGCAGCAGGTCAGGAGTGAACTGGATGCGGGCGAATCGGGCATCCACGATCTGTGCGAGAGTGTTGATCGCCAGGGTCTTTGCAAGACCGGGCATACCTTCGAGTAGGATGTGGCCGTTGGCCAGCAGGCCTATCATAAGGTTGTCGACCAGTTGTTTCTGGCCTACGATTACCTTGCCCATCTCCATCTGGATGATATCGACGAAGGCGCTCTCCCGCTCGATGCGCTCATTTAACTCTTTAATGTTGACGCTATCCATAGTATTTGTATGTTTTTTTGTATTTTTGTTGTCTGAACAATCTCACAAAGATAGTATTTTTTTCGATGCGTCTTTTTATACAGCTCTCCTATGACGGTTCGCCATTCTGCGGCTGGCAGACCCAGGCGAATTCGCCTACGGTCCAGCAGGAAGTTGAGAGGGCGCTTTCGATCGTCTTCGGAGAGAAAATCACTGTCGTCGGGGCCGGAAGGACTGATACCGGAGTGAATGCGAGACATTACATCGCGCATTTCGACCTGAACGTCCCCCTGGGCGAAAGCATCGTTCCGGACTTACGCAAAATAAATGCCATTCTGCATCCTGCCATCGTGGCAGAAGCGTTTTATTCCGTGCCTGAAGGAGCCCATGCCCGCTTCGACGCAATCAGCCGTACCTACCGCTACTACATCCATACGGAAAAGGATCCTTTCGCCCGCCATTCCTGCCGGATCTGGTATCGGCCCGACGTGGAGGCCATGAACCGCGCTGCGCTTCCCCTCCTCGGCAGGCACGATTTCTCGAGTTTCGAGAAGACCGGCGGAGCCAACAAGACATCCCTCTGCACGGTGACCGAGGCTTCATGGGAAGCCGTTGACAGCACGCATTTCGTCTTCACCATCACCGCCGACAGGTTCCTGCGCAACATGGTCCGCGCTACGGTCGGCACGCTTTTGGAAGTGGGAAGGGGACGGCGCTCCCCAGAGTGGGTGGCGGATGTGCTGGAGGCCCGGGACCGCGGCCGGGCCGGACAGTCTGTCATCGGAGAAGCGCTCTTCCTCTCGGAGATACGGTACCCATATGAATTGAAAACAATTTAAATTACATAAACTCGTTATGCTTTCTACTTTTCTTCAAACAGCCGTCGATGCCGCCGAGGCAGTCGAAGCCGTTCCCGTCCAGGAGGAACTCTCCTTTTCCCTTATCAGCATGGCCGCCAAGGGCGGATGGCTGATGCTGGTCCTGCTCGCCCTTTCCATAATCGCCATCTATATCTTCGGCAAGAAGTGGTGGGCCATCCGCAAGGCCGGACAGATCGACAAGAACTTCATCAAGGACGTGGATAACTATCTCTCCGAGGGCAAGGTCCGTTCCGCAAGGGCTCTCTGCAAGCGCAGCGACACCCCTATCGCCAGGATGATAGAGAAGGGTGTCGAAAGGATCGACAAGCCGCTGGGCGACATCCGCATCGCGGTTGAGAACGTGGCCAACGTCGAGGTCGCGAACCTCGAGAAGGGGCTTCCCGTTCTGGCGACAATCGCCGGCGGCGCTCCGATGATCGGTTTCCTCGGCACCGTGATGGGTATGGTCCAGGCCTTCTTCAATATGGCCCAGGCCGGCAACAACATCGACATCACCCTGCTGTCGGGAGGTATCTACACGGCCATGATCACCACCGTGGGCGGCCTTATCGTAGGTATCCTCGCATACTTCGGCTACAACTTCCTCACCGCCCGCGTCACCAGTCTCGTATCCAAGATGGAGGCCGCATCGATCGAATTCCTCGACGCCGCCCAGGCACGTAAAGAATCCAAAAACCAGGCATAGTCATGGCGATCAAACGGACTACAAAGGTTGATTCCGCGTTCTCGATGTCGTCGATGACGGATATCGTCTTCCTGCTGCTGATATTCTTCCTCGTCACTTCGACCCTGGTCAACCCCAACGCGCTGAAGCTCCTGCTTCCGAAGAGCACGGGGCAGGTGGCCGCCAAGGCGACCGTCAGCGTCTCGATCAAGCACTATCCGGAGCAGAACAGGGTGACATACCACATCAACGGCAACCAGAAACCGGTGGCATTCGGCGAGATCGAACCTGCCATCCGCGACCTGCTCCAGTTCGAAGACGATCCGACCTTCTCGATCTATGCCGACGAGACCGTCCCCGTCAAGGAGGTGGTGGCGCTCATGAACATCGCCAAGCGCAACCACTACAAGGTTATTATGGCGACTTCGCCCGAATAGTAAATACCAGCAGGGATGGATAGTTCACGATGGGTCGGAATCGGATTGACGGCGGCGTTCCACGCGCTGCTGCTGGGGATATGCGTCTCCTCCGGCCTGAAATACATCTATCCGCCGCCGCAGGAACAGGCCTTCCTCATGGAATTCCCCGAGGAACCCGAGCCGGCGGTCATGCAGGTGGGGGCGGAACCCCGTTCGCCTAATCCGGAGCCCGAAAGGGAAGTGACTCTGGTGAAGCGTTCCGAGTCGCCCGTCAAGGGTACCAAGGCAAACGAAGCCAATGAGGCCACGGTAGGCGAGGACGGCGATGTCGAAGTCCCGGAACCTAAGCGGGAGATCGACCGCCGAGCCCTCTTCCCCTCGGCAGCCAACAACAAGAAGGACACGCTTGCCCATCATACCTCGTCTGAGCCTTCCAACAGGTTCGATGAGGGTCATGCCAGCGGCAACACAATGACAGGTTCTTCCGACGGAGAGCCTTCCGCCCGTCTGGCGGGCCGCAACGTGGTGGGATCGCTGCCGCTTCCTCCTTACGGGGTGCAGAAGTCCGGCCGTGTCGTGGTGCGCATCCGTGTCGACCGTGAAGGCAACGTGACTGAAGCTATTCCCGGCATCGAGGGCACTACTGTGCAGGACCGTTCACTGTGGAATGCCGCAAAGAACGCCGCCCTCCAGGCCCGTTTCAATGCCAATCCAAAGGCTCCGCTTTCGCAGGAGGGTACGATCACGTACATATTCAAGTTGCAGTAGGAGGGGCTGCCCATTTTCCGCTGTCCATTTTCAGTGGCCATTTTTCCGCTGCAACGGACACACCAGTAACTCAGCTACTTACACAAGTTGATCCCCCTCAAAAACAGGGGGATCAACTTGTGTAATTGCCTGTCGGTCAGTTGCGTCCGTTGCAGCGGAAAAACAGAGTCCCGGGCGGAGGGCATCAGTACTGGAGCAGCGTGACGACGCCGTCCATCGTGGCGACCAGGAGGCGGTCGCCGGGGAGGGGGACGATGGAGTTGATCAGTGCGACTGAAATCTTGTGCTTCCAGACAGGGGAACCGTCGGCGGCGTTCAGGCAGAAAAGGTTGCCCTTGTCGGTCGGGACGAAGAGCAGGCGGCCGTCGGCGCTGCAGGCGCAGGGAGTGGGACCGATCTCATAGCCGAAGCCCGGCCGGACTTCCCAGCGTTTCTCCGCTTCTGCCGATTCCGTTGAGTAAGCCTGTACACTGTCGAACATCGTTTTGACATAGACTGTCGAGCGGTCTGGCGAAAGCGCTACAGACTCACGCCCTCCAGCCGATACCCAAAGTTGTTCGCCTGTGGCTGCGTCCAGGGCATAGGTCTTCCGTTCCGGTGTCACCAGGAAGATACGGCCGTTGGCCTTGACCGGGTAGACTGCCGCCGGCGAGAACATACGGGATCCTTTGGTTGACCATGTCCATTGAAGGGCTCCGGTGCGGGGATCGAGAGAATAGAGGGTATTGGCCCAGTCACCGAAAACAACCTGGCTGTCGTCCACATACGGACGGCATTCCACGAATCCGGCGATTCCTTCCCTGGCCCATACCAGCCGGCCGTTGCGAACCTTGAGTGCCCGGAACACATGGTCGGAGGAACCTACGTAGGCGATGCCTTTGAGGACGGCAGGCGATGCCAGCACGGATTTTTCGCAGCGGTAGCGCCAGCGCAGACGTCCGTTGCGCAGCGAGAGGCAGTAGATATAACCGTCGGTAGATCCTATGACAACGCGTCTTTTCCAGACGGCCGGCGTGGAAAACACCTTGCCTTCCGTGGCAAAACGCCATACCTCACGGCCGGTTTTGGCGTCAAGGGCCTTGACGACTCCCGCCTCGTTGGCGTATAGCACGTAACGGCCTGCCTTGACGGCTCCGCAGCCGATATCTCCCTCGTCCTGTGTGCGCCAGATTTCCGTGACTTGAGGGAATTCACTGTTTACGCCGAAATTCATAAACGGATAATCTGCCGGCAGCCCGTAGGGATTGTCGTGAACGGAAACCTTGTCCGGCTCATATTGGGGAGTATCGGTGAATTTCTGCGTGTACCAGGGTTCCCTGTCCCGGGGCTCAATTACTTTGCCGTCGGAATCGACCAGTATCCTTTCATGGACCGTGAACTCTCCGTCGCGTATCTCCATTATGTTGTAGCCGATCTCCTTGCCGCGGTCGGGTGAGCGTCCGAGTATTCCGGGCACTCCTTCATAGTTCAGGATGCGGTTCTGGTGCCAGTGGCCGCCGATAAGCATCTGGATGTTGCACAGCTTGACGGTGTTCATCAACTGGAAGTAATTGAGCACCGAGGTGTCCTGGGGGTAGTGGTTGACCAGGATAACGGGCTGGCTGCGCGGGACGGCCCGGGCGACTGAATCCAGCCAGGTAAGGGCCTCATGGGGGACGAGTGCGGGTGCCATCCTCATGTTGGGGCCGCAGCTGCATCCCATGAACTTTACACCGCCCGCATCGAATTCGAAATGTTCGTAGCCGAAGACCTTGGCGAAAGTGTTGCAGCCGCTTTCCGACCATTTGGCGTCGTGGTTGCCGGCCACTACCCAATAAGGATGATCGAGTTCGTCGAGCATCCCCTTGGTGAATGCGAATTCCTCGTCAGTCCCGAAATCGGTCAGGTCGCCTCCCAGGATCGTGAACTGGATATCCGGCCGGGTATTGATATCCGCTATGCATCGCTTCAGGTTTTCAATGTGCGAGGTTCCGCCCAGAGTAATGTGTATATCACTCAGATAGGCGAACCTTACCGGCTCGGTCTGCGCTGCGGCAGCCAGGAAAGCCGACAATGCAACCAGAACGGAAAGAAGCCGTCTCATCCGTTCAGAAGCGATAACAGATATTTACCGTACTGGTTCTTGCGCATGGGCTCGGCCACTTCGCGGAGTTTCTCAGGACTGATCCATCCGTTGGCGTAAGCTATCTCCTCGAGGCAGGCTATCTTGAGGCCCTGGCGCTTTTCGATAACCTCCACGAATGTAGAGGCTTCGGCAAGCGATTCATGAGTGCCGGTGTCAAGCCAGGCGAAACCGCGGCCGAATGTGAGTACCCGCAGTTCGCGGTCCTGGAGGAATGCATTGTTGACCGAAGTGATCTCCAACTCGCCGCGTGCGGAAGGTTTGACCTCCTTGGCGACGCGTACCACCTTGTTGGGATAGAAATAGAGTCCGACCACGGCGTAGTTGCTTTTAGGCTTGGCCGGTTTCTCTTCGATGCAGTCGGGACGGCCTTCGGCGTCGAAAGAAACGACTCCGTAACGCTCGGGGTCGTTGACCCAGCATCCGAATACGGTTGCCTCGGAATTCTTTTCGGCGTTTTCAACGGCCTGATGCAGAAGCGCCTCGAAGCCCGTGCCGTGGAAGATGTTGTCGCCGAGGACCATGCAGACTGAGTCGTCGCCTATGAATTCCTCGCCGATGATGAAAGCCTGTGCGAGACCGTCCGGGGAGGGCTGTTCCGCATAGGAGAAGTTGATGCCGTAGTCGGATCCGTCTCCCAGCAGGCGTTTGAAGCCCGGAAGGTCGTGGGGCGTGGAGATGACGAGGATGTCCCTGATTCCGGCCCGCATAAGAACCGAAATCGGGTAATAGACCATAGGCTTGTCGTATATCGGAATCAACTGTTTAGAGATTCCTTTGGTAATGGGGTAGAGGCGGGTTCCGCTGCCGCCTGCGAGTACTATTCCTTTCATGATGCCTGTGGCTTTTATCTGACAACTTGCGTGAAAACGGGATCCTGTCCGTCGGCGGCGAGGACATAGACCTTCAGCTCGCGGCCGAGAGTATCTCCGCCGTCGCGGGGGAGGTCACGGGCCGTGAACAGGTATTCACGGCCTTCGGGGACGGCGCGGGAAGCGACTTCCGTCGCCTTGGCATGTATCATCGGATAGCTGCCGATTGCAGCGTCGAAGATGGCTGATTCTTCTTCAGTGACGGGCTTCGGGGCGGGGAATTCTTCCAGTTTGACTGTTTCTCCCTTGATGAATCCTCCCGTCTTCAGGAAGCGGTCGATCTCAGCCGGGGCCGCGTCGATCCTGGCGGCGCGTACGCCGTAGCCGGGCAGGATTTCGGCATCCGGCAGCTTCTCGCTGATACTCTTTGCGCTTGAAACCAGTCCGCCGCTGCCGAATGTGCAGAACGGGACCACTTTCTTGCCGGAGAAATCCTGGGTGGCCAGCACGGTTGCGATGGGTTGGGCATATGTGCCGAACCATACCGGATAACCGAGGAAGATAATGTCATAGGAAGAGATATCTGATTTGAGGGGCTGGAGTTCCGGAAGGATCCCTTCTTCCAGTTCCTTGCGGCCGCGTTCGATGGTCGCCTGATAATCGGTGCCGTAGGACTCGGCGGGGACAATCTCTTCGATATCGGCTCCCAGGCTGCTCTGCAGCGCCTGTGCGACTTTTTCAGTCGTGCCGGTCTGGGAATAATAGAGTACAAGTACTTTCGGAGCCTGCTCGCGATTGCAGGCGAGGGCAAGTGTCATGGCAAATGCGAAAAATAATATACGTTTCATAGCTTTCATAATGGCAACAAATATAATAAACTAAGCTCCGGAATGCAAAATGTTACGGGGACAAAGTTCACTGCTGCAGGCTGAACCTCCAGAGCTTGGAGTGGCGGGGTTCGCCGGAGGTGTGGAATACCACGTAGGCGTAACCGTCGGCCAGGCAGATGCCCTCGGGCTCGTCCGCCATGTCGGTGACATTCCTGCTGACGGTGATACGCTTGCCGTCGAGATCCACCAGGTGAAGGAACCCTTCATAGGGAGGATACCCGTCGGGGAGATATGCGTAGCGTCCGCGGACTATGCTTCCCTGCCAGATATTGATGCCTTTGTCAAGGCGTGTGACATCGAGCACGTCTGCATCGGTAAGATGCACCTCGCCGTTAGCATCGCTGTCCGAGAGTTTGGGAAGACGGAACTTCTTGAGCAGTTTGTAATCCCCGTTGCGGCCTCCGTAGGTGTAGATGAATCCGTTCTCAGCGTCCAGACACCAGTCGATGGTACCTGCGTAGTCCGTGCCGGTGTAGAAGATTTTCTGGACGATGCGGCTGCCCTTCAAGGTGACGTCGGTGACGTAGCAGCAGTTCTCACCTCCGCAGGAAGCAATGTAAAGCAAGGGGAACTGGGAGCGGCGGGAAGCTTTCTCCACGCCGAAGCAGGCGTTGTTGCAGTGCGACGTATTGCCTTCCAGCATGAAATTGGCGGCCATCTTCTTTTTCTTCATGTCGAATATGCAGATGCGGCCCTTGTCGTGAAGCACGAATGCATATTTGTCATGTATAGCGAAGCCTTGCGTCGATCCGGTAACTTCTTCGTCAGCCGGAGTCCAGTCGGCGAAGTCGCAGACGAATTCAGCCTTCAGGGAAGGGATGCCCGAAATACGCCGGAACTCCTCCCGCGCCTTTTCGGCCTGGGCCTGATATTCGGCGTTGGCGTGAAGTACTGCATATCCGATGCAGGCGGCGGAGGCGCTTGCATCGACGTCGCTCTGCCAGTGGCAGCCCGCAATCACGCGGCTCTCCCCTGATTCTACAGCCCTGTGGAAGAGCGCCTCCGCGGCGGCGGGATTCACCTCCGCGAGGATCAGGGCCGCACTCCATGCACGGATCGTATGGCCGGAAGGATAGGACCCCTCGGTTGCGAGCCAGGCGTCATCCTGGGGAAATATTGAACTCTCATGGAAACGTGCATAGGGCCTCATCCTGAAATAATGGGCTTTCGGCCGGAAGCGGATCTGCTCGATAGTCGAAACGCCGTTTACGAACAGCCGGTAGATCTCGGGCGTCTTCACAGGATCCACCTCATATCCGAAAGGCTCGCTGTATATGACCCTGACGGTGTCGAGATCCCAAATGGCATCGCGCTTCGCCTGTGCGAGCCGCCCGGGATCGAGCCGCTGGGCCTTCCCCCACATGTACCGCATGATATCATGTGTGAAAGCCTCTCCGACAGTGTCAGGCGGCGCCGGAAGGCAGTTGACCAGATTCGGAAGCTCATGCTCCGTCATATAATAATGGATGTCCTGTGCCCGGAGCGTTGTCGTGAACAATCCCGCAGCCAGGAGAATGACAGTCATATAAGCCAGATTCTTTTTCATGTGAACCGATTTTGACGGAAGGAAATAACGGACCTACGGATTCCAGCGGTAGGCGGGGTCGAGGGGGGCGAGACCGGCCAGCTGGAGAAGACGGGCGACGAAACCGTCGACCAGGTCGTCGAGGCTGTCTGGGCGGGAGTAGAAACCCGGGGCGGCGGGGGCGATGATGGCTCCGGCTTCGGTGAGGGCGGTCATGTTGCGCAGATGGATGAGGCTCAGCGGGGTCTCGCGGGGAACGAGGATCAGGGGGCGGCGTTCCTTTAGCTGGACGTCGGCGATGCGGGCAAGGGCATCGTCGGCAGTGCCTGCGGCGATGCGGGCAAGCGTACCCATGGAGCAGGGGAGTACCACCATCACGTCCGCGGCGGCGCTGCCCGAGCAGAACGGATTGAAGAAACTGCCGTTTTCGATCAGCTGGTAGCGGCCGGGAACCGGATCGGATCCCAGTTCGTGCCGCCATACATCGCGGGCAGTATCGGTCATAAGCAGATGGACCTGTACGCCTTCCAATCCGGAAGCGCGTTCAAGGAATCTCCGGGCATAGCAGGAACCGCTGGCTCCGGTGACAGCCAGCACCACGTTCCTGACCGGACCGGATGAACCGTCGCGGCAGCCGGAAACCTCGGAGCTCCCCGTACTAGAGATATTCATCGAGCAGGATCTGCTTGAGCTTCTCCATACCCACCGTGGCCGGCTCCTGGATCTGGCGGAAGTTGTTGTAGTCCAGCCTTATGGGCTTGGGGTCGATGAGGAATATGGGACGGCCGTACTGTATGTAGCGGAAAAGCCCGGCGGCCGGATAGACGTTCAGGGAAGTTCCGATGATCAGCAGGATATCGGCCTCGGAAACGGCATGGGCCGCAGGGGTCATCATCGGGACGGCTTCGCCGAACCATACGATGTGCGGGCGCAGCTGGACTCCGCGTTTGTCGCAGTCGCCCAGGTTGATGTCGCGGTAGCCGATGTCCTTTACGCCGCGGTCCTCCTGGTCTTCCGGACGCAC
This sequence comes from Bacteroidales bacterium, assembly GCA_017430365.1. Lineage (GTDB taxonomy): Bacteria > Bacteroidota > Bacteroidia > Bacteroidales > UBA932 > Cacconaster. The sequence continues at coordinate 319,654 of JAFRNC010000001.1, forward strand.
TTTCGTGAGTTCACCGTGGAGGTGGATGATCTTGGTGGAACCGGCGCGTTCGTGAAGGTTGTCCACGTTCTGTGTCACCACGGTCACGTCGAAGTATTTCTCAAGCTCAGCTATGATTTTGTGGGCTTGGTTGGGCTGCGCCTTTTCGAGCTGGTGACGCCGCTCGTTGTAGAAGCGGAGCACAAGGCCCCTGTCGCGGTACCATCCCTCGATGTCCGCCACATCGGCCACGTTGTAGTTCTCCCAGAGGCCGTCGCTGTCGCGGAAGGTCTTGATACCGCTCTCCGCGCTGACGCCTGCACCTGACAATACGACCAGTTTTTTCATATCAGTTGAAATAGTAGTTTCTGAGCCACCAGGCGAAGAGCGGATCGATGATCCTGGCGTTGTCTTCGCCGTCGAAAGTGATGACCTCCTTCTTCTGGAGGGCCTCCTTTATGCGCACCACACCCGCGGAGGAGTTGAGCCGGTAGCGCTCCATCATCTCTGCGCTGCTGAATTTCTGGACTCCGTCCACTATGGCATGGAGCAGGTTTATCTGGTTGCCGGTAAGGTCGAGCAGCCACTGCTTGAAGCGCGGTACGTGGAGCGAGAGCAGCGTGTCGCGGGCCTGGTTGACGATCTTGCGGTTGATGTATCCGGCAGGCTGGACGTGGCAGAAGTAGCATAGCTGTTTCACGTACCAGAGGTTGCCCGAGGTAATCTCCCAGATGGCCAGTATCTCCTCCATCTCGATGACACGGCCGGAGTTGAGGAAGGTGGAGCGGATGTATTCGCATACCTCCTTCCGGTCGAGGGGCATGAGTTCCAGGGTGCGGCACATTCCGTAGAAGCATTTCCTCTCTTCGAAGATGCTTTTCATCGCGTTGACGAACGAACCGGTGAGGAGGTAGGTCACCTTGGGCTGGCGGCTCCAGGTCCTGTCGAGCGCCTCTAGGCGGAAATCGTCGTCCTCGAAACGGGCCAGGTTCTGGAATTCCTTGAAATAGACCACCATCTGCGTGCCGGCCTCGTTGGCCACGATTCCGGGCAGATCGAATATCTTGGAGTCCGGAATGTCGGAGATGCGTATCTCGAAGGGCAGAAGCGCGCCACGGTTCACCTCGAACGCGCACTCCTTCATTTTCTCGCGCCAGAGGGCGGAGAATCCTTCGAAGGAACGTATGTTGAATAAGTCGATCTCGCAGACGATGAGGTTTTTCTTCCTGGAGCGTACCTGCTCTATGGCTTCCCTGACGATCGTCTCCTTGCCGCTGCGGGCTTCTCCATAGACAGCCAGGTTCCTGCCGTTCTGCTCGATCGCTGATACGATGGCGGCAATCTCGCCGCTTCGTCCGAGAATGCTGGATCCGGCGGAGATTTTGTCGAATGCGAATGGGGAATCCATCGTTAAGACCGAAAAACTAACAATTATGTTACAAAGATAGCAATTCGTTTGTCAGGCACAAAAAAAACCGGCTCAAAAAGCCGGTTTTTCGTGATTTTTCGAATCAGAGAGTTTCGAAATCGACGTCGGAGAAGGAGTTCGGCGCCGGTTCCTGGCTTTCGGCCCTCTCTCCCGGAGCCTGCTCCTGGGTTGTGGGGCAGCGCTCGCGGATATAGTTGACCACCTCCTGGAGGCCGTCGGCGAATTTGTCGAAATCTTCCTTGTAGAGGAAAATCTTGTGTTTGTCGTAGACGTAACGGCCGTCACGTTCCACGCGTCGTTTGCTCTCTGTTATGGTCAGGTAATAATCGTTGCCCTTGGTGGCTTTTACATCAAAGAAGTAGGTCCTTTTGCCCGCTCTGACAGGCTTCGAATAAACATCGTCTCCATTTCTATCCTGGAAGCCTGCATTGTCATAATCCTCGTAATACATAGGTCTAGATAATGATGTTGAACAGTTTTTTCGATAAACTCCTACAAAGATAGATTTTATTTTTGAACGAAAGCACTATCTTTGTAAAAAATTCAGAAAACTTTGAAATGCTATCGCGCAGATTGATCCGTATAAAGGCATTCAAGACGCTCTTCGCCTTCGTCGGCTCGGAATCCGACAATGTGAATGCCGCGCAGAAGTCTCTCCTGGAGTCGTGTGACAAGGTAAAGGATCTATATTATTTCATACTGAACATATCTCCTTCCCTGATCAGGGTGGCCGAGGAGAAGATCGCGGCGGGCATGCGCAAGTTCCATCCCACCGAGGCTGAGGCGAACCCCAACCTGAAGTTCGTACACAACCGCTTTGCGAAACTTCTTTCCGACGATCCCGAGTTCGGACGCTACTGCCAGAAACGCGGCCTCTCCTGGGGCGAGTACGAGCCTTTCGTCCGCCACATATACAACTCCATGATCACCAAGGAGTACTATCAGGACTACATGGCTTCCGGCGAGGACTCATTCGAGGAGGACTGCCGCCTTTTCTCCTGCATTTTCCAGGACGAATTCGAAGACAACGAAGAACTCGACTCACTTCTCGAAGACATGTCGCTGTTGTGGATAGACGATGTCGCCTATGCGCTCAACGTCATCATAGCAGGCATCGCCGAAACGTCCCGCAAGAAACGGATCCATCATCCCTCCACATTCGTCAAGGAGGACGACAAGGAGTTCGCGCTGCGCCTTTTCACCGAAGCGGCGGTGCGCTACGACGACTATTTCAAGCTGATTGAATCCCATCTCGACAACTGGAAGTCCGACAGGCTCGTCTCGACTGACGCATGCCTCATCGTGATGGGAATCACCGAGGCGGTCGTCTTCCCGACCATCCCCGTCAAGGTGACGATCAACGAATACGTCGAAATATCCAAATACTACAGCACTCCCAACAGCCGTATATTCGTGAACGGCATACTCGACCGCATCATCCAGGAGAAAATCAAGGAAGGTGAGGTGACCAAGCAGGGACGCGGCCTTTTCGAACAGTAAATCATTAATAATCAAATAAATCAAAATGAACATGCTCTCTATTTCATTCCTCCAGCAGGCGGCTGCCGGACAGGGCGGCGGCAGCGGTATGACCATGCTCCTCATGCTCGCACTCATCTTCGTGGTGATGTGGCTCTTCATGATCCGTCCCCAGCAGAAACGCCAGAAGGAACTCAACAATTTCCGCGACAACCTCAAGAAAGGTGACAAGGTTGTCACCGTCGGCGGAATCTACGGCACCATCGTCGAGGTCAACGACAACAAGGTGATGCTCGAAATCGACAAGGACGTCAAGATCAAGGTTGACAAGGCGTCGCTGGTCAAGGATTTCAGCGATACGCAGCAGGCTTAGCCGATGCGCGACCTGCGGCTCCTGATCTCTTCAATACTCATCGCCTGCCTCGTGTGGGCGATGCACACCTTCTCACTTGACTATTCGGCCACTCTGACCTGCAGCGTAAAGGTCGTGACCAACCTGACCGGCTATTCGCCCGGGGCGGTTGCGCGCGAACCGCTTGTGGTTAGGGGCAAGGCCACGGGATTCTATATCCTGAAAACGAGGGGGACAGGACGCCGCCCCGCTGAAATCGAACTCACCGTGGATTCGCATCACTTCCAGCCCGTAGAGGGGGAGCCCGATCTCTACACCCTCTCGGTGTCGGAGGTGCGCGAGAAGATCAACGAACAGCTCGGAGAGCGATTCGAGGTCGATTTCATAGAAAACGACCGCCTCACTTTCCTCTTCACGCCCCAGTCTTATAAGCTGGTGCCCGTGGAACTGGCGCTCGACCTGACTTTCCGCCCGCAGTACATGCAGGTCGGACAGGTGTCGCTCCGGCCCGATTCTATCCGGGTATATGGCCCCGTGAAGGAATTGCAACGCGTCACTGAAGTCCTTACGCGCAACGTGACCGGAAACGCGGTAGACAAGACGCTGCAGGGCCAGGTCGCGCTCCAGCCGCTCCCCGGACTGCGCCTCGAGACCGACCGCGTTTGGTACGAAGTGGACGTGGACCGTTACGTCGAAACTACCATGACACTGCCGGTCACGGTGACCGGAGCTCCCGGCGACCGTTCGATGCTCCTCCTGCCCTCGCAGGTCGAGATCACTTTCCGGGCTCCGTTCAGGCCCCGGGGAGGCCGAATCCAGGCTGAGGATCTCGCGCTTGTAGTGGACTATGCCGATTTCGCAGGAGCTGGCAGCACCAAGGTTATCCCGAAACTTGTGACATCGCGCGACATCTATTCATGGCGCCTGAAGCCCGAATTGGTGGAGTGCATCCAGATTGAAGGCAGGGAATGAAAGGGAGTCGCGTCATACTGTGCACCGGCGGCATCGGGAGCGGAAAGTCCTGCGTGGTCAAGGCTTTCGAAGTGATGGGGGTCCCTTTTTACGACTGCGACGCTGCGGCCAAGGACCTTTACGACCGGGACCCGGAATTGCTGGAAGAGGTTGTGAAACTTGTGGGGCGCGGAGTTATAGGGGAAGACGGGCGGCTAGACCGTTCCGCCCTGGCGGGCAGGATTTTTGCGGATCCCGCTTTGCTTGCGTCCCTGGAATCGCTGGTTCACCCTGCGGTGATACGCGACTTCGAGAAATGGAAAGAGTCGCGCGAGGAGCCGGTCGTGGTGATCGAATCCGCAATCCTGCTCGAGAAGCGGCTTCCCGGAAAAGTCTATGACTACGTGCTTGCGGTCACTGCGCCTGAGGATGTACGTATCCGCAGGGTGGTTCTCCGCGACGGCACTACGGAAGACAAGGTCAGGCAGCGGATGGCGGCACAGTGGAGTGATGAGCGGCGTGCAGCCTGCGCCGATTTTATTTTGGAAAACAACGACCTGCAGCCTATGCTGCCGGCCATAATTGAAATATTGGAAAAGATTAAAGAAGATGGAAAAGACTGATCTCAAGAAGATTCTTTCCGTTTCAGGTGAACACGGACTGTTTGAATACGTGGCGCAGGGACGCGGCGGCATCATCGCCGAGTCCATGCTGACAGGCCAGCGCCAGATGTTCGGGGCCAACGCAAAGGTTAGCTCCCTGGCAGATATATCGATCTACACCGACGAGACCGACGTGCCTCTGCGCGAAGTTCTGAAGACCATGGCCGAAAAGCTTGGCCAGGGTCCCGCGATGAGCCCCAAGAGCGATCCCAAGGCCATCAAGGCCTTCTTCGCCGAAGTGCTCCCCAACTATGACGAAGACCGCTTCTACGTCTCCCACATGAAGAAGATCCTCGACTGGTACGAGGTGCTGCGCAACCACGCCACCCTTGAATTCGTGGAGGAAGAGGACGAGACGGAAGACAAGCCCGAAGAAGAGAAACCCGCTGAAGAGAAAGCCGAGTGAAGCGAATCCAGGTGGTGACGCTGGGCTGCTCCAAAAACCGTGTGGATTCGGAGCACCTGATGCGCGTTCTGCAGGAGCGCGGCTACGAACTTGTGCCTGAAGATACCGATCTGGCTTCCGGAAGTGTGGACGAGGTGGTGATAAACACCTGCGGATTTATCCAGGATGCCAAGGAGGAATCTATCGGAACCATCCTTGAAGCCGTCGAGGCCAAGAAAGCGGGGCTTGTCAGCAAGGTGTCGGTGTTCGGCTGCCTTTCGCAGCGTTACCGGAGCGAACTTCCGGGAGAGATTCCGGAGGTGGACGAGTGGAACGGCGTGCTGACTTTCGACACTCTGGGACGCGTACTCACTACTCCGAAGCACTACGCCTATCTGAAGATTGCTGAAGGCTGCGACAGGTCCTGTTCTTATTGCGCTATTCCTTTGATCCGGGGGCCTCACGTTAGCGTTCCGATTGAGCGCCTGGTCGATGAGGCAACCCTTCTTGCGGCCCAGGGAGTGCGCGAACTGATAGTTATAGCTCAGGACACTACCTATTACGGCCTTGACCTCTACGGCAAACGCCGTCTCGCCGACCTGCTGGAGCGTCTCTCCGCTATCGAAGGTATCGAGTGGATCAGACTTCACTACAGTTATCCCGCAGGCTTCCCAGAAGACGTGCTCCGCGTTATGGCGGAGAATCCCAAGATCTGTCCCTATATCGATATCCCGCTGCAGCACAGCGCCGACAAGGTGCTGTTGATGATGAGGCGCGGAGTTGACGGAAGGCAGACGCGCGATCTCGTGGAGAAGATGCGCCGGACTGTTCCGGGAGTCGTGCTTCGCACAACCCTGATTGTGGGACATCCCGGGGAAGGGGAGGCGGAATTCGCCGACCTTCTCGATTTCGTGAGGGAGTGCCGTTTCGAACGGCTCGGGGCCTTCACGTATTCCGAAGAGGAAGGGACTTACGGGGCAATCCACTACCGTGATGACATCCCCGCCGAAGTGAAGCAGGAGCGATACGACCGTCTCATGGAACTCCAGAGCGTAATTTCGCTGGAGTACAACCGTTCTCGTATCGGCACGCGTGAGCGCGTGCTGGTAGACAGCTTTACTGACGGCATCCTGGTCGCCCGCAGCCGGAACGAGTCGCCGGAAGTCGACGGAGAGATACTGATCAAGCCTTCCGGTTCCAGGCCGGAGGCTCTGGTCGGACAGTTCCTGGACGTCACTGTCACAGGTGCGGATGAATATGATTTAATTGCAGAGATTTGATATGGAACTTTTAAAGAATAAAGTCGCGCTGATCACCGGTGCGGCGAGAGGAATCGGCAAACAGATTGCTCTCAAATTTGCGGAGGAAGGCGCCGATATCGCCTTCACCGACTTGGTCATCGACGAAATCGGCGAGGCTACCAAGAAAGAACTCGAGGCCTTCGGCGTGCGTGTCCTGGCCATTCCTTCGAATGCTGCCGATTTCACGCAGGCTCACGATGCCGTGCAGAAGGTCATTGACGCCTTCGGCAGGGTCGATATCCTTGTCAACAACGCCGGCATCACCCGCGACGGGCTGATGCTCCGCATGAACGAAGCGCAGTGGGACGCCGTGCTTACGGTCAACCTCAAGAGTGCGTTCAATTTCATACACGCAGTTTCTCCCGTGATGCTGAGGCAGCGCGGCGGCTCTATCATCAATATCAGTTCGATCGTGGGCGTCCACGGCAATGCGGGCCAGTGCAACTATTCCGCCTCAAAGGCGGGCATGATCGGCCTGGCCAAGTCCATCGCGGCCGAACTCGGTCCGAAGGGAGTGCGCGCCAATGTGGTTGCCCCCGGCTTCATCCTGACCGATATGACGCAGAAACTCGGCCCGGATATGCTGAAGCAGTGGGAGTCGAAGATCCCTATGCGTCGCGGCGGCAGCCCCGAAGAGGTGGCGAAAGTATGCTGCTTCCTCGCCTCCGACCTCGCCTCATATGTCTCCGGCCAGGTGATCCTGGTAGACGGAGGTATGGGAATGTGATGCACTGGGAAGCCGATTTCCGGGGTAGGTCCCGCCGATGGAATCGGACCTACCCCAAAACATAATAGAAAAACGCCTTCCGGTTTCGGCCGGAAGGCGTTTTGCGTTGTAAGGGTCAGCCTATTTCGCCAGGGCTTTCCAGACCCATGCTGCGAATGCGCCGCCTACCATGGGAGCCAGGATGAATACCCAGACTACCTTGAGGGCTTCGCCGCCGGCGAAGAGAGCCGGGCCGATGGAACGGGCCGGGTTCACCGAAGTGCCGGTCAGGTTGATGCAGACCAGGTGAACGAGGATTAGGGTAAGACCGATGGCAAGTCCTGCGAGGTTGCCTGCGCCCTTCTTCGCATCGGTGGTGCCGAGCACTACGAGGACGAAGAGGAAGGTGGCGATGCACTCGACGAGGAGAGCCCCGCCTACGCCGCCCGCATTGGCGACGCCGTTAGTGCCAAGGCCGCCCGTTAGGTCGGGAGCCGCGACTACCTTGGTGAGCAGAAGAAGCACTGCACCTGCGATGATACCGCCGATGAGCTGGCCGATCCAGTAGCCGACGGCGTCCTTCCAGGTCATGCGGCCGGAAAGGGCCACGCCGAAGGTGATGGCAGGATTGATGTGGCATCCGCTGATGCCGCCGATGGTATAGGCCATTGCGACCACGGTAAGACCGAAGGCGATTGCGGTACCGACAACGCCGGCGGACGTGTTGCAGCCGAGGAACATTGCGGTTCCGCAGCCCAGGAACGTCAGTACGAACGTTCCGATGCATTCTGCAAAGTACTTTTTCATAGGCAAATGATTTTTGAGGTATTAGTACATTCTGCCGATAAAGGTAAGAAAAAAATCTTAATGTTAATTGTTGTGAAGTCTACTATTTGCTTGCCTTTGCATTACTATTTTTTGTAACTTTGTCTGTCTTATTGTACCCTGCCGTACTGTCCGCCATGTGGCGGGCAGCCGCGAAGCGCGCCCGGACGGGGACGATAGGTCCGACAGGGATGAAGATTCTGGTCACCGGCGCGGCCGGGTTCATAGGTTCAAGAGTGATGTACGACCTCGCGGCACGTGGCGATGAGGTGGTCGGCATCGACAATTACAACGATTACTACGACGTACGCCTCAAGGAAGCGCGTGTCGCGGAATTCGGACTTGAAGTACGGCGGATCGATATCTCCGACAAGGCGGCCCTGGATTCCCTGTTCGCGGATGAAAAGTTTGACAAAGTAGTCAACATGGCCGCCCAGGCCGGTGTCCGGCACAGCATCGTCGATCCCGCCGCATATCTTCAGAACAACATCGCAGGTTTTCTCAATCTTCTCGAGGCGTGCCGGAACCATGGGGTAAAACATTTGGTTTTTGCTTCTTCCAGTTCCGTGTACGGACTCAACGGGAAAGTCCCTTTCAGCGAGGGGGACAGGACCGACTCTCCCGCCAGTCTCTATGCCGCCACCAAGAAAGCCGACGAACTTCTCGCCTACAGTTATTGCAGCCTTTATGGCATCTCAATGACAGGGTTGAGGTATTTCACGGTTTACGGTCCCTGGGGCAGGCCTGACATGTCCCCTATGCTTTTTGCCCATGCTATCAGCAAAGGCGAACCCATCAGGGTCTTCAACGGAGGAGACATGACTCGCGATTTCACCTATATCGACGACATAGCCGAGGGAACCATCGCATGCATCGACCGTGAGCCTGAGCCCGATGAGAACGGACTCAGATACCGCATCTACAACATTGGCTGCGGCCATCCCGTCAGATTGACCGACTTCATCTCGGAACTTGAGCGCGCGATGGGAGCACAGGCGCGGAAGGAGATGCTCCCCATGCAGCCCGGCGACATCTGCCGGACCGCAGCTGACACCTCCCTCCTCGAACGCGAAACGGGCTATAAGCCCCGCGTCCGCCTCGGCGAAGGCCTGACCAAGTTCGCCGAGTGGTACAAAAACTATCATAATTAAGTTATTACCATGAAAATAGCAGTCGCCGGAACCGGATACGTCGGCCTTAGCATAGCGACACTGCTCGCGCAGCGGCACGAAGTGGTGGCTGTGGATGTCCTGCCCGAAAAGGTTGATCAGGTTAACCGGCGCATCTGTCCATTCCATGATCCCGAAATCGAGTGTTTCTTCGCTGAGAAGAAACTCAGCCTGACTGCCACTCTCGATGCCCGGACGGCATATCGTGACGCTGATTACGTTTTAATAGCCACTCCGACCAACTACGACCCCCAGCGCAATTTCTTCGATACATCCCATGTTGAGGAAGTCGTCTCAACCGTACTTGATGTGAATCCCGGTGCCGTGATGGTCATAAAATCGACGGTTCCGGTCGGTTATACAAGCACTCTGCAGGAAAAGCATCCCGGTGCGAAGCTCCTCTTCTCTCCGGAATTCCTGCGTGAAAGCAAGGCTCTCCATGACAACCTGCACCCCAGCAGGATCATCGTCGGATACGATGAGACTCCCGATCGTCATTCCCGGCTTGACCGGGAATCTCCATTCAAGTCGGCTCAAACCTTCGCCGGCCTGCTCAAGGAAGCTTCGCTGGACCCCGATGTCCGAGTCCTCCTGATGGGCGCTACCGAAGCCGAAGCGGTGAAACTCTTTGCCAACACATATCTCGCTCTGCGCGTCAGCTATTTCAACGAGCTCGACACCTATGCTGAGATGAAAGGCCTCGACACCAGGTCGATCATCGAAGGTGTATGCCTCGATCCCAGGATAGGCAGCCACTACAACAACCCGAGTTTCGGATACGGCGGATACTGCCTTCCCAAAGATACGAAACAACTCCTAGCGAACTATGGGAACGTGCCTGAGAATCTTATCCAGGCGATAGTCGACAGCAACCGCACCCGCAAGGATTTCATTGCAGACCAGGTGCTCCGTAAGGCGGGCTACTACGAGGCTTCTGCACAGTGGGATGAAACGAGGGAGGGGAGTGTCGTCATCGGCGTATACCGCCTGACCATGAAGAGCAACTCCGACAATTTCCGCCAGAGTTCCATCCAGGGCGTAATGAAGCGCGTCAAGGCCAAAGGAGCCACGGTGATAGTCTACGAACCCACCCTGCCCGACGGCAGCCGTTTTTTCGGCAGTCTGGTAGTCAACGACCTTAAGGAATTCAAGAGCCGCAGCCAGGCCATCATCGCCAACCGCTACGACCCTGCCCTGGACGATGTGTTCGACAAGGTTTATACAAGGGATATTTTCAAACGTGATTGATGAAACTCACTTCCGGCACGACCGGGACTTCAAATAGTTGAAATTTTTATTCGTTTTTATGAACAATTATTCCGGTTCCAGAAAGTTCCACCTTGCTTTGAAAAGGTGTTTTGATTTCGTAATAGGTTTGTTGGCCATTATAGTCCTGTTTGTCATACCTGTTTTTGAAGTGGTTTTTATTGCCATTCGGCTAAGTTCTAAAGGTCCGGCACTTTTCAAGCAAAAGAGAATCGGGAAGGATAAGGAACCGTTTATGATGTACAAATTCCGGACGATGATTGTCGAACAGTATGACAAAGACGGTAAAGAAATCATGTCGGAAGACAGGATCACGCCAATCGGCAGGATATTGAGAAAACTGAGCCTGGATGAACTTCCACAATTATTCAACATCTTGAATGGAACCATGAGCATCATCGGTCCTAGACCGATGCTGGATTACCAGGCGGAGAGATGCACTGAGGAAGAAAATGGGAGATTTGCAATGCGTCCCGGTATGACAGGGTGGGCACAGGTTAAAGGTCGGAATAATATTCAGTGGACCGAACGGATTCAATATGATTTGGAATATATCAGGAATTACAGCATTTGGTTCGATGTGAAGATTCTCTTTATGTCGGTCATAACGGTATTCAAAAGGGAAGGCACGGATGTGAAGACCGAGTATCGCGGCGTTGACCGTTTTTCCAAAGCCTACCATGAGGAGGAAGACAGATCATGAATAACCGCGTACGAATAGAGTCTGTTATTTCGTATGGAATATGGAATAAGGGTTTATTTAATAAACTCAGCGCGTTGGTTTTTGCCTTGGTCCCCATATTACAGCATTATATCGGTGTCATCCAAAATGCCGGTTTCACGTTATTGCTATTGATTTCCCCGATTATCATTCTGAAGTTTTTTAAGGTTTTATTGAAAGGTGGTATTGATAAAGAATGTCTGATAGCTATACTTCCCTTGGTACTTTTTGAATTCTACACATCTCTTGTCCACGGCTTTAGTGCTTCCAGATTGTTTTATGTGTTTTTTGTGGTTTTATTGTTTTTAAGTATAGCAAGCGGATGTGTCAATATCTCTTATTTCTTTAAATATGCTATCATCATAGGATGTTTTGCGACTATCACTGTTATTATTCAATATTTTACGCATTATATAATTGGCCGGAATATTGATTTGAAGTTTTTGGAATATCTGGTTAAGGACGATACGATTTGGGATAGGAACGCTGAGGCTATCGAAGGTTTGGATTTTTCTTCTTATTTTTATAGACCTTCAGGCTTCTTTTTGGAACCGTCTCATTTCTTTTTATATACATTCCCTTTGATAGGAATGCTTCTTTTATCTCCGAATCGCGACCGTAAGAGTAAAAGAGTAGCTCTTTTCCTTTCTTTTGGCGTTGTATTAACCACTTCGGGGATGGGCATAGGTTGCGTCGTGTTTTTTTGGGCTGTTTATTATTTACTCAAGAATGATACTCAAGGGGCTAAAGGCGTTCTATCAAGGGTTTTATCGGTACGGACTCTTTTTGTCCTTTTGGCTATCGCTGCCGTTGTTTTTGTGGCATATCTTTCCGTTCCCTTCATTCATTCCAGTATCGACCGTATTTTTACGAATGACAATCATAATGCAATAGATGGCCGTGTCCGTTTGGCAAGATCTTTTGCACAGACTATTTCGGGTCGGGCAGTGATTTTCGGGACTCCTGGAATTACCAGCGATATCGATTTCAATTTGTCTGGATTCTTCGCCACATATTTCAAATGGGGTATCGTAGGTCTGTTTTTTACATACTGGTTTTATATTCAAGGTCTATTCAAGTTAAAAGGATCTTTGTTCTGGATCAGTCTGGTCATTGTCGTCATTTCATATTTTACCGCTCATACACATGGTACTTTTTATATGCTCTATTATTTACTGTTCTTGATGAATGGCTATTACGAAAGGGGTAGGGAGAGGTACCAGGTCCGTCACCTAAATAAACAAATAATTGCAGTATGAAATCCCTTGTAATTGCAGGCGGAGTGCCTCAGATAGAACTGATCAAACAGCTGAAAGCGCGAGGAATCGAGACCTTGTTGGCTGACGGCAGTTCGAATGCCGTGGCCAGGCCTTTCTGTGACAAGTTCTATCACGTGGATGTCTTTGACATGGAGGCAATCAAGGAGATTGCAGTTAAGGAAAAGGTGGATTTTCTCATCACCGTCTGCGCCGACCAGGTTCTGCTGGTGGTGGCCAAGGTGTCGGAGATGCTCGGACTTCCCTGTTATATCGACTACGAGACCTGTCAGAATGTATCCGACAAAATCCGCATGAAGCGTATCTTCAAGGCGAACGGCATCCCGACGACTGACTATGTGGAGACCGATTCGCTGGATATGAATGTGATCGGCAAGTTGAACTTCCCCTTGGTTGTAAAGCCCGTGGACGCGTACAGTTCTAAAGGGGTACGCAAAGCCGATGATCTTGAAGAACTGAAGAAATATTATGAGGAAGCGCACGGTATCAGCCGCAGCGGCGGCGTTATAGTGGAGGAATTCTTTGCAGGGGAAGAAATCAGCGTCGACGCTTTTGTTGTGAACGGAAAGGCCAGGGTGCTGAATGTCACCAACAGTGAGAAAGTGAAGGATAAAGACCGTTTCGTAATTTTCCGGGGCCGCTTTCCTGTAAAGGCATCCGATGCGGTGTTGAAACAGATTGATGAAATCGCCCAGAAGATAGCTGACGGTTTCGGACTTGTCAACGCTCCTTTGCTTATCCAGTTGTTGCATCAGGGCGACAAGGTGTCTGTTCTGGAGTTTTGCGCCCGTACCGGCGGCAATATGAAATATCTGCTTATCAAATACTCTACAGGAGTGGATGTCATCGGAGCCACGATCGACATCACGCTCGGAAAGGAGCCCGACCTGAGCCCCAAGGCGAAGCGGTACAATATCGTGGTGAACGATTTCATCTATTGCAAGCCAGGTGTTTTCGACCACTTCGAGGGGTTCGAGGAAATGGAGAATCAGGGGTTGATCAACGAATTCCATCCTGTAAGGATAAAAGGCACCGTTATGCACGGAGTCACGAGCAGCAGCGACAGGGTCGCAGGCATGAACATTGTGGCGGACAGCATTGAGCAATATAATGAGAAGCGCAGGATCATCAATGAAACAGTAATGGTTATCGACACTGAAGGCAATGACATCATGCGCCATGACCTGATACCCGCAATGGTTTAGTTAAAAGAAAGATAAACAATAAAATATATATCATGAAAATAGCCCTCATCAAAGAAACCAAGACTCCCATCGACAATCGAGTTGCCCTGTCCCCCGGCCAGGTGGCGGAATTGAACAAACGCTTCCCCCAGCATGAAATCGTCGTGCAATCCAGCGATATCCGCGCCTTTTCGGATGAAGAATACCGTGCTGTCGGAGCCCGTGTGGTTGATAATGTAGAAGATTGTGATATCCTGTTCGGTATCAAAGAGGCTAAGATTGAGAGCCTTATTCCGGAGAAACAGTATTTCTTCTTCGGCCACATAGCCAAGATGCAGGAATACAATCGTCCGCTTCTGCAGGCTTTCATCAATAAGAAGATAACATTCTGCGACTATGAGTACCTCGTAGATGACAACAACCAACGCGTATGCGCATTCGGCTGGTGGGCCGGAGTAGTGGGAGTGTACTATACACTGCGTGGCTATGGCTTCAAGCACAAACTATATGAACTGCCGAAGCCTGACCTGCGGTTCACGCTGCCCCAACTGCTCGGCAACCTCAAATCGATAGATCTGCCTCATGTTAAATTGTTCGTAACCGGAGCAGGCCGTGTTTCCCAGGGAGCTCAATATGTGCTTGACAATATCGGAGCGGTCAGGATGACGGAAGAAGAGTATCTGAAGACAGACAAAGTCGATCGGCTGTCTTTCTGCTTTGCCGATGTCGACCGTCTTGTGAAGCGCAGGGATGGCGGCGAGTTCTCCTGGAAAGACTTTACCCAAAACGCCGGAGAATATGAGAGCGACTTCATGCGATGGGCGAAGGCGACGGATGTGCTTGTCTGCGCCCATTTCTGGGGCCCTGATGCGCCGGTGTATCTATCTGAGGAAGACCTTCGCCGGAGCGATATGAGGATAGAGATGATAGGTGACGTTACCTGCGACATAAAAGGCAGCATCAAGTCGACCGTCCGTCCTGCCACTCATGCGGATCCATATTTCGACTATAATCCGGTCACAGAACAGGATGAACCGGCATTCTCTTCGGACAAGAATATTTCCGTCATGGCCGTTGACACATGCCCTAATGCTCTGGCTATGGATACGAGTGAATACTTCGGCTCCATGCTGATCAAGCATGTTTTCGAACCTCTTTTGAAGGGGGAGCATTCTGCTGTTATCGACCGTTCCATGATTTTGAAAGAAGGAAAGCTTACCCCTCGTTTCGAATATCTGACTGATTTCGCTAAGGGTTAATCTAGAGTCAATCAGCTAAAACCAGCATTTCTTGGCGAAGAGCTTAAAACAAAAAGCCGCTTCAGGCATGGTGTGGACAGCCTTGCAGAAGTACTCGTCGATATTCATTCAGTTTATCTCGGGTATTATTTTGGCGCGTTTGCTCACGCCTTATGATTATGGATGCATCGGCATGCTTGCCATTTTTATGACATTGGCCGAGGCTTTCATCGACGGTGGTTTTGGATCGGCCTTGATTCAAAAAAAACGTCCTACGCAGGAAGATTACTCCACTATTTTTTGGTGGAACCTGGGGATGTCCGCGGTGATGTATGCCATCTTATTCATTAGCGCACCGGCAATTTCCAGGTTCTATAACATTCCGCTTCTTTGCGATGTGCTTCGGGTGCAAGGTATTATTTTGTTTATTTATGCATTCAATATTGTCCAACGCAACCAGCTGAGAAAAAACCTGAATTTCAAAATGCTTTCCATCGTGACTATAACCACATCCATTACAGCTTTGTGTGTTACAGTCTATATGGCATATAAAGGTTTTGGTGTGTGGGCTTTGGTGGCTCAGCACATTATTACCGCCGCTATTCCTGCCATTGTGTTTTGGTTTTTCATCAAGTGGAGACCGATCCGGGTTTTCTCATGGAAGTCGTTCAAGGAGTTGTTCGGTTTTGGGTTTTATATGTTTTTAACCCATTTGTTGAATAATTTTTCGGTTAAAATACAGGGATTGCTCATTGGTAAAATATACAGTCCCGTGACAATGGGGTATTATTCGAAGGCACACAATACGGAGAATCTTGCTTCTCAAAGCATTTCTTCTGTAATGACCCAGGTGACTTATCCTCTTTATGCTGAAGTTCAAAATGATCTTAAGCAATTGGCCAATATGATCAGAAGAATGACCATGACGATTGCTTATATCACGTTTCCTTTTCTGTTTATTCTGTTGCTTCTGGCAAAACCTTTCTTCATATTGTTGTATTCGGAAAGGTGGTTGGCCAGTGTCCCATATTTTCAGGTACTTTGTATTGCGGGACTGGGTATCAGCCTTACTGCTGTAAATACACAAGCGATCGCCGCTATCGGCAAGAGCAAGGTAATGTTTGTGTGGACTTTTATCAAAAGGGGAATCGGCATTGCTGTAATAGTAGGCGGTTTGTTTCTTTTTGGCATGAAAGGACTTCTTGTTGGAGTGGTTTTCAGTAACTGGTTTTCTTATCTGGTCAATATTTGTCTGGTTTCGAAACATGTCGGTTATCATTTCTGGAAACAGATTCGTGATTTAATTCCGGTAACAGTGGCTTCTGTGTTGTCTGCGGCAGTCGCTTATGGCGTAGGATACTTGCTTCATTTGGGGATGTACCCAGACGCTTTAGTTAAACTATTGGTTTATGTGATTGTCTATTTGGGCTGGTCTTTTATGTTCAAACCAGAAGCCTTCACTTATTTCCTTACAGTTATCCCCAAAAAGTTCAGGTTCTGGGAAAGAAAAAAGAGATAATTAATAATATCATTAGATTGATTTAATATGTTCAAGAAAGTTAAGAATAGGTTCAATAAATGCCTCGAAATGATGAGGTATAAGAGACGTATTACCAAGAACTACAAAGACTTGGAGAATCACCGAAAACTCACTAAAGAGCAAAAAAAGGAAGTGGATGACTTTTATGTCAGTATGATTGGACACACTGTGCCACTTTATTGCCATGAATATTTCTATTCAAGGACTGGCGTATTTGCCAAAGAGTATGTTCCCAATAACTTCTACCATTGCGAAATTCTTCCGAGAGCCAATGTGCGCCAGCTTATGAGGGCGTATGGTGACAAAAACATGTGTGATTTTCTGTTCCCCAAGGAAGACATAGCTCATACAATCCTTAAAAACATGAACGGGTATTATTACTACGAAGGAAGACCTGTTTCAGAAGAGGAAGCCGTTGCTTTGTGCCAGAATATGGAGAGAGTCATTATAAAACCATCTTGTGAATCACAAGGCCGCAATGTGCAATTATTCAGTGTGAAAGATGGCATAACCGACTTGAATGGAAAGAGTATTTCAGAGTTGTTCAAAAGTTACGGAGTGGATTTTTTGATTCAAGAATGGGTCAGGCAACATAAGGACATGGCCGCTTTGAATCCGACTTCTGTGAACACCATGAGAATTCTTTCTTATCGCTCGGGAATGGAGGTCCTGATTATTTATTCAGTAGTTCGAATAGGGCGCAGTGGCTCCGTAATTGACAATCAATGTGCTGGAGGCATCAGTACTACTATTGCCAAAGATGGAAAATTAGGGAAATACGCTTTCGGCGGCTATGCGGAAGATAATGTCGATAAAACAGATACGGGAGTTGCTCTTGAAGGTTATCAATTGCCTTCTTACGAAAAGGCTGTCAACATGGTGAAACGCTTGCATCTGAGACTACCGTTTTTCAACATTGTGGGATGGGATGTGGCCATTAAAGAAAATGGTGAACCTGTACTCATAGAGTTCAATACCAGTCCTGGTTTGAGTCAATCTGCATTCAAGTCTGGTATGGGAGAATATACGGAAAGGATTATCAGGGAAATATGGCCAAAGCAGAACACATGGTTCCCTGATTGATTATTTGAAAGATTTGTTTCATTATGGGCATTGTTAAACTCTTTTTTGCCGGCGACTTCTGCTCAAAACCATCGACATCTCACATCACGGTGTCTGATGAATTGAAAACGCTTATTCAATCCTGCGATTTAAAAGTAGTCAACTTTGAAGTTCCCCTTAAGCCAGATAATGTCCATATGCCACATCAAACCAGGGAACGCTTCTTTCAAAATGATGACGCCCCTGACTTTTTGCGTGGTTTAGGGTTTAATCTGTTCTCGCAGGCCAATAATCATGCTTTTGATTGGGGTGATGAAGGTTTCTTGAAGACTAAAGCGGCTTTAGGTGATTCCTCTTTCGGTGCAGGGACGTACGATGAGGCATACAAGGTAAAGGTGGTTGAAAAAGATGGTTTAAAGATAGGTTTTCTAGCCTTGTCGTTCGCTGCCTATACCGGGGTGTTTGATGATGTTATGGATCATGAGGGGTTGGGTTGTGCATATATTAACGATTTGATCGTAAACCATATCATCATCAAAGCCAAGACCGTTGTCGATTTCCTCTTTGTATTGCCCCATGACGGCATCGAATACATTGATATACCTATGCCCGAAACCATTGCACGCTATCGAGATTTCATCGATTATGGTGCCGATGGGGTTATTGGAACCCATCCTCATTGTCCGCAGGGTTGGGAGGAGTACAGAGGCAGACCGATTTTCTACAGTCTCGGCAACTTCTTTTTCAACAGTAAAGAATCTCTGGATTTCAAGTGTGACAAACCCCATTGGTATGAGGGTTTATGCGTAGTGTTATCCATTACTGACGGGCATTTGTCTTGGGAGACATTTAATACGCTAAACATAGATAATCTGACCATTGTGAAGGATGACAGCGTTGAGAGAAATAAACATAATGAGATGATTTGCTCCTATCTTGTTGAAAAAAAGGAGTATGACTATTATCTGAGGAGCGTATGCAAGGATTTGGGTCTTGGAAAGGAAATGAGTATCATTGATTATACTTTTCACTCAAACAATCTGCCCAAGAGCACGGTTATGCTTCTCAAGCATTGGTTCAGCAGAATAAGAAGAAGGAGTACCCCCAGTGATAACGCATTACACTGTTTGCTGAAAAACGATCAGAGGAGAAATCTGATTATTCATTCAATGGAATCATCTCTCAAGAGATAACCATCCTACAAAGATAACCATCAATACATATCTATATGAAGATGTCTTTAACTGATACTTTACTCAATTACGAGGGCAAGCTGAAAATCAAACAAATTGAGAGAACACATGAGCGGAAGATAAAGAAATCTATGCAATTGTGTCCGATGAAACCTCTTACCAAAGGGCAGGAAGCTGATATAAAGGCATATTTCAAAAAGCATTTAGGAAGGGAAGTGCCTACTTACTGGCATCAATATCTGTATTCAAGAAACGGCTTGTATTCGGTGAAGTATATTCCTGCAAGCATATATGTATCCAGTATTATTTTCCGACTGAATCATCATGAGCTTAGCCTGGCTTATGTTGATAAAGGGTTTTATGACACTCTGTTCCCGGACGTGAACCGACCGCAGACTTTTGTCAAGAATACTAATGGTTTTTATTATGATGATAAGAGCCCTATCACCAGGGAGGAGGCTATTTCAAGATGTATGAATTTGAAAGAAGCGGTGATAAAACCAACTCTTTTTGGCACGTGGGGTGAGGGAGTCAGATTGTTCCACACTGACAATGGTTTTGTACCCGAGTTGAATATGTCTGTCGGTGATTTATTTACGAAATATAAAAGGAGTTTTATCATCCAAGGTAAATTGGAACAGCATCCCGATTTAGCAAGACTTAATCCGACTTCTGTCAATACGATCAGAGTATTGTCTTATCGCAAAGGTGAGGAGGTAATCATTCTTTATGCAGTTATACGTATCGGCCGACTGGGAAAGGTTGTCGATAATGAAACTGCTGGCGGAGTGAAGGCTGATATCGATTTACAGACTGGCCGCATCAAAGGCCCTGCATTCGGTAGTCCTACAGAGAAGAACATGCCGCAGACCGACTCCGGGGTGGATTTGGATAATTATTTGATTCCATCGTTCCCTCAAGTACTCGATTTTGTCAAGGGTTTACATTTAAGGCTTCCGTATTTCAAGTTGATCGGATGGGACATTTCCGTTGACACTAGCGGTAACCCCGTGATGATCGAGTGGAACAGATCGGCTGAGCTGAGTCAGGTGGCGCACGGTCCGGCATTCGGAGATTATACAGAAGAAATCCTGGCCGATGCTCTCAGCGCGGAGAATACTATAGTCAACCCTTTAAAACGTAAAAACCGTACCATACAGGATTATTGATTATGGCAAACATTTTTTCAAAAAGCAGGTCCTGGCTATACGGTAAGATTGTAGGGTTCCAATCTTGGAAATACAGGTTTTTTTATGGGATGGATATAGGCGAAGGGACTGTTATTTCCAGAAAAACCCATTTGGATACGAATGTTTATCCCAAGGGGTTGCATATCGGCAAAAACACCCGTGTAACAGGCAGTGTGATAATACTCACACACGATGCCTGTCGTAAACTGAAAGCTGATACATATATCGGAGATAATTGTTTTATCGGATCCCGCTCAACCATTCTTCCCGGTGTGCACATAGGTAATCAGGTCATTATCGGAATTGGAAGTGTAGTGACGAAAGATATCCCTGACAACTGTATTGCTGCAGGTAATCCGGCAAAAGTGATTCGAACGGGGGTGAAATGCGGGAGATTCGGAGTTATTGAATCTGAATAACAATGGGTACTGTATCGACAGGTATTACAGTCGTTCCATATTCCCCCCAATGGCATTCCCGGCTTTTGGATTACATGAAGACTGTTTATCCAAGCAGGGATGTGAGGTATCTGGATTGGTGGTTGTCAAACATGGATTCGGGAGAGGAGGGTGATTGGCAGAGATGCTTCATCGTGTTAGAAGGAGAGGAGATAATCGGGTGCACCACGGCAATCCCCATTGAACTTGTTCGCGACGGAAGAAAGACCGGCTTCTATTTGAGGGGGAACACCATTATCTCACCGGACAAACGAGGCAGAGGGGTGAGTAAACGGTTGTATGACAGAGTTAATTCTTACGACAACTGGTTGTCCGTAGGGATTACGGATATCGCTTGGAAAATCCAGCCGAAATATGTAAACAACTTTACTCCACTCCGGCCTATAAATGTCTATGTTGCACTGAATGGATGGATTGTTACGCAGATTGTCAGGCGTTTGCTGAAGAAAGATTCCCGCGCTGTCGATTGGCCCGGAAACATCGGTCTGCCGCATGGGGAATCCTTTGTCCTCATCAATAATATCAACGATCTGGGGTTTCCGGAAGAAGTCGGTTGGACAACCGATAACGTGGAGTTAGTCCGCGATGGATCCTATTTGCAAAAGCGCTTTTTTGACATTTATTGTGCTGAATGGTATGCTCTTTACAAATATGTAAAACATGAGAAGACAGAAGGGTTTGCTGTTCTGAGACGGATTTCGTACAGGGGTGTTGAGATGGTTTCTGTGGTTGACTATCGCTTCCGTAACCGTGAAGATGAGCGCAAAGCTTTCCGTCTGGCACAAAAGGTGGCCCGTCGGAACAGAATTGGTTTGGTGTTCGGGATGAGTTCCAGAAAATACCGTTTCTTTGGGTGTCCGTTCCTGATAGAAACACCCAAGAAGTTGAATTTCGCAACCGGTAATAAGGATATTGATTTCAGCGATTTGCTAGTTACCTCGGCGGATTCTGATTTGGATTTTGTGTACTATCGGTAGTTCGCATTTATAGGCATGAAAAGAGTACTTTTGTTGGGTGGTGGATTGCAAGGCATGTCCTTCGGGGAATCTATGTTTGACAAACGGAGCGAATACAGCCTGTCAGTCATCTCAAATGATTATAGCGTCAGCAAAAGCCGGTTCTTCAGTTGTTTTTATGAAAAAAAGGATAGGGACGAAGATGAGATTCTGGCTGATATTTTTAGCAAAGACAGGTATGATATCATCGTTCCAATGAGTGACGGAGCTGTTAATTATTTAAGCAGGAACAAGAATCGGATAGAAACCGGTTATTCTGTCAAATGTGCGGTTCCTGATTATGGGGCTGTATCTATCGTTTCTGACAAGGGGCATTTCATGCGTTTTTGTGAGGATAACGGAATACCACATCCAAGAACCATTGCTGTTACGGAAGGCACTTTGGATAAAGCTGCGGGATATGTGGGCTTCCCTTCTCTCATCAAGCCCGATTTTTCCGTCGGTGCCAGGGGCATCACGAAAGTGAACTCTTTGGACGAACTGCAATTGCACTATCCTGAAATAAAACAGAAGTATGGTTCCTGTACGTTGCAGGAATTTATCGATAATTCGGATTATTATTACAACGTGATGATCTATCGTGATTCACAGGGCCGCTGTGACACGTATGCCATCATCAAGATCGTAAGAATGTTTCCTGTCGGAGCCGGAAGCAGTACTTGTTGTATCTCTGTCGAAAACGAGGAACTGCTGTCGATTTGCAAAGCGGCATTGGAGAAACTGGAATGGCACGGGATGGCTGATTTCGATGTTCTGCAGCGCAAGGACACGCTTGAATACAGGATCATTGAGATTAATCCAAGGGTTCCTGCCAGTATGAGAGCTGCCTACGTTTCCGGGGTTGATTTTCCTGAAACCATCATTCTCGACACTCTGGGAGAGCGTTCTAAGTGCAGTCAATACTTGCCCGGCAAAACCCTTCGCTTCCTGGGAACCGACCTCTTGTGGTTTTTGAAGAGTCCTAGGCGGTTCAAGACATCTCCATCATGGTTCCGCTTTATCGGCAGAGATATTTATTATCAGGATATTTTCAAGAGCGATCCTTCCACTTGGTATTCCTGGTTCATCTCCGGATTAAAGAAGAATATGCGAAACAATCATAACTGATAATAGCTTGAGTCATGGCTAAAAATTTGAAAAAGAATACGGTCAGCGCCATTCTTCATTTGAGAAAGTGGGTCCCTTTATCGTTTCCCTGGAGGTGTCAGGTATATGACACACTCATGTTCTTTTCCAATGAAATGTGCCCTGATTTCGAATGGAAAAAGTACATCAACAATAAGAATCAGTATTTCAAGAAATGGGGTTTTGATATCTCCCAACTTGATGCAGATTATTACAGCCGTATGTCGGGTGTCGAGGCAGAACATTATGTGACAAGGTCGATGGCTGTACATTACATTTATCCCTATTTGGACCGATATGACTTTGTACCTGCATATATGGACAAAAATGTCCAGAAATCATTGCTTGGCCTGCCTGACGATAAACTGGGGGTAATGACAACTGAAGATGTCGTATATAACTCCAACAGGGCATTTTTTACCGGAGATGGAAAGGAATGTTCCTGCGACGAGGCGCTTGATGTGTTGGTATCATACGGCAAAGATATGATCCTTAAGCCATCTGTCGAGTCGTTCGGCGGTCATGGCGTTATGAAAGTGTCTGGCGACACGGATAAGACTGGTTTTAAGGCGCTGATTGAAAAGTACAAATACAATTTCACCTTTCAGAAGTTTGTCGAGCAACATCCGACCATGGCCCAATATAATCCCACGTCGGTCAATACGGTCAGAATTGTCACCTACCGGGGTTTTGACAGAAAACGCAAGGTTTTATATTCATGTCTGCGTTTTGGCGGAGAAGGATCTGTGATGGATAATGTGTGCTCAGGAGGTGGGTACACCGGAATCGATATCGCTACCGGGAAGTTGTTGAACAGGAAGCGGTATACATACTTCGTGATGGATGTACCCTCTATTCCGGATTCTATGCCAGAGGAGATACCCTGTTGGGATACTATCAAATCGGCTGCATTGGAGTTGCATGGTCGCCTGCCCCAGCTTGATATTATAGGATGGGATTTTTCATTGTCACCCGATGGCCGTCCAATTTTGATAGAGTTCAATCCAAGACCCGGAGTCGGTTTGCAACAGGCCGTTGGCCCGATGTTCAGTAAAGAGGATTTGGACGAAATCATGGAGCATGTATCGAAAGTGAAAGTCGACCGGCGAAAGTTGAGTGTCTTGCAATTCAAGGATTTCCCCGACAGGAAGACGGTGCATCTGAAATTTGGCGGTAGTTTCAAGAAATAGACAGGCTAATCCGATGAACATTTTGACTTTTGATATCGAGGAGTGGTATCTGGAGAGCATGCGGAACAATCGCAGTGAAAAGTATGCAGAATACGATTCCTATCTGGGAAGGATCCTGGATCTGTTGGACGAACGGCAATTGAAAGCCACGTTTTTCTGTGTTGGGAAAATGGGCGTCCTTTTTCCTGAAGTAATCCGGAGAATTCATTCCCGCGGTCATGAGGTGGGGTGCCATTCCAACATACATACATGGCTGAACAAAATGAATGAAGCAGAATGCCGTGAAGATACGCATGAAGCTGTTGACTCATTGGAACAGTGCATTGGAGAAAAAGTCAGGAGTTATCGCGCGCCTGCTTTTTCCATAGGAGGGAGCAATAAGTGGTCTTTTGAAATACTGGCCGAAAACGGGATAGAAAGAGATGCCTCTGTTTTCCCTTCGGCCAGGGATTTCGGAGGTTTTCCAAATTTCGGGCACAAGGCTCCCGTGATTGTTGATTATCAGGGGACTGTCATCAAGGAGTTCCCGGTGTGTATGACAAAAATACTGGGCAAAGAAGCTGCGTATTCAGGGGGTGGCTATTTCAGGTTTTTTCCTCTGTCATTCATCGAAAACCGAATGGCGCTTAATGGCTATAATATGTGTTACTTCCATATTAACGATTTGATTCCTGAAACAAAAGGATTGGTCAGCAAGAAAGAGTATGAAGCCTATTTCCATGAACCGGGCACTTTGAAAGCTCGCTATTCCCGGTTTGTAAAATCTAATTTGGGGAAGAAACACGCTTTTGACAAGATGTCGGATCTGATCCGTCACAGAGATTTCATGAATCTTCAGAATGCAGACTGTCAAATAGACTGGGAGACAGTACCGGTTGTTAAATACTAGAATAAGAATCATCAAATATCATTAATCATGACTTACTACACCATGCCGGAAACGAGAGCGTTTCTTGAGAGTATAGGGATGCCGGGCGGCGACCTCTACGACCTGCCGACATCTGAAAAACGTTTCCCTGACGGGGGACAGTACCGTTTTGAGGTTCCTGGCATTCAGGGACCCGGCCCGATGAGGGCCCTTCTCGAGGCCTTGGATGAATACGGTGTGCAGATCCATCGCGTCACCCAGACCAAGGGCATCATGTTCCTTACCGATGAAGAGATATCGCAGATGGTGGAATATGCAAAGAAATGGAAAGTACAGCTTGTCCTTGCGTGCGGTCCGCGTGCGACTACCGACACTTCCGCATCCGTGAAGACGGAAGAGGGCCAGCGTATGGGCTACCGCCTGCGCGGCGAGGAACAGATCGCGCGCGGCATCGAGGAGATTCGGCGCGGTGTCCGCCTGGGCGTCCGCGGTTTCCTGATTTACGACGAGGGTCTGCTGTGGGCGTTGGGTGAAGCACGCAAGCGCGGCTTCATTCCGGCCGACTGCCATTTCAAGGTAAGCGCCCACTCCGGCCACGGCAACCCCTGCTCTGCCCATGTGCTGGAAACTCTAGGTGCCGACAGCATCAATCCTGTGCGCGACATCCAGGTGCAGATGCTCTCTGCGATGCGCGCCGCAATCGACGTGCCGATCGACCTTCATACGGAGAACCCCAAGTCGAGTGGCGGTTTCATCCGCCACTACGAGGTGCCCGATTTCATCCGCGTGGCGGCTCCCGTCTATCTGAAGACCGGCGGTTCAGTCGCTGCCAACCATAGCTACGACACGACCGAAAAAGAAGCCAGGCAGCGTGCCAAGCAGATCCTTCTCGTCAAGAGGGTCATCGATACCTATTATCCGGAAGCGGTCGTATCTCCTAAATAATCGCACGTGAGACACCATAGCTACAATTCGACTTTCTCTTTCGTAAAGGCTCCGGTAGAGTTCAACAAGTATACCGATCGCGATACACTCCAGTACTGCCTCGGCGCCACGCTCTACATGCCGGGAACAAAGGATATCAAGGACAAGGTCGTGCAGCATCAACTGGCCGTGACTTCCCTGGTCATGTGCTGTGAAGACGCCATCAAGGAGGAGGACCTCCCTGCGGCGGAGCAGAATATCCTTGACCACATGGATTTTTTCGCTGACCTGATTGAAGCCGGTAAACTGACGCACGACGACATCCCCCTGATTTTCGTCAGGGTGCGCAATCCCGAACAGTTCCAGCGCTTCTCCGACCGTATGACAGCGAGGCAGGCTTCCGTGCTGACGGGATTCAACTTCCCTAAGTTCAGCAGCAAGAATGCCTTGACGGTACTCCAGACGCTAGTCAGGGTCAACAACCGTCTTGGTGTGGTGCTCTATGGAATGCCCATCCTTGAGGGCCCCGAGATCGCATTTCGCGAGCTTCGAAATCAGGAGCTGCTGCTGTTGAGGAACATTCTGGAACCTTACCGCGACCTGATTCTGAACATTCGTGTCGGTGGAACCGACATGTCTTCACTGTTCGGAGTGCGCAGGGGAATCAACTCTACCGTCTACGACATCATGCCGGTGCGGGACGCATTGTCCGATGTGCTGAATTTCTTCAACAGATACAACGACTATTGCGTGTCTGCCGCGGTCTGGGAGTATTTCCGCGCCTATAAGAACGACGATATTGATGACGTCATCAGGATGAATTTCCACAATGCCCTTATCAAGGGACAGGATATAGTCAACCCGGCCATCGACGGCCTGTTGAAGGAAGTCCTGATAGACCGTGCCAACGGTTTCGTCGGCAAAACCATCATCCATCCCACACATGCCAAGTTCGTGAACGCCATGTTCACGGTGGTGGAGGAGGAATACAACGATGCCCTTCAGGTGCTTCACACTTCCGGCGGCGTCGTAAAGAGCGCCCGTGGGGATAAGATGAACGAGATCGGTCCTCATCGCCGCTGGGCTGAAAAGATAGTCAAACGCGCCGAGGTCTACGGAGTCATAAAGAATGAAGATTCCGTACTTTCCCTGGTTATGGGTAATTGATCATCAGAAGAATGAAAATAGTTTTAGGTACCATGAACTTTGGCCCCCAGTTGGATCTGGAGGCCAGCCGCACGATGGTGAAAGCCTATCTGGCCACTGGTGGCCGCGAGTTGGATACGGCATATGTGTACAACGACGGCGTTACGGAGAACTACCTCGGCGAGATATTGCCCGAATTGCCTTCTTCCGGCTATGAGATTGCCACCAAGGTGCATCCCCGGATCACCGGGAAACTGGACCGGGAGACCATCCTGCTGGAATTCAACGAATCGCTGCGCCGCATGAAACGCGACGCTGTCGATCTGCTTTATTTCCACTTCCCTGATGGCAAGACCCCGGTTGATGGAGCATTGGAAACAGTTGCCGAACTGCACGGGCAAGGAAAGATCAGGGAACTCGGGCTCAGCAACTACCCTGCCTGGCAGGTGGTGGAAATCGCTTACAAGTGCGACAAGATCGGATGTCCCAGGCCGACGGTATATCAAGGAATGTACAACGCTTTGTGCCGCAATGTCGATCCGGAGCTGTTTCCCGCCATCAGGAGTCTAGGAATGCGGTTCTATGCTTTCAACCCTCTGGCCGGCGGCCTGCTGACCGGAAAGCACAGGCATTTCGAGGACGCTCCGGAACCGGGCCGTTTCGCCCGTCTTAAGAGCTACCGTGACCGCTATTGGAAGCATTCCTATTTCGATGCCATCGATCAGATCAAGCAGGCCTGTGATGCCGAGGGCGTTCCCATGGTGGAAGCGGCATACCGCTGGCTAGTGAATCATTCACATATGGATGCCGGCAAGGGCGACGGCATCCTGCTGGGCGCTTCGAAGCAGGAGCAGATGGTACAGAACCTTGAAGCGGCGGGAAAAGGACCGCTTTCTGAAAATATCGTTTCGGCCATGGACGAGGCTTGGGAGATGGCCAAGCCCGACAGTCCGGCTTATTTCAAGTTCTTTTAAGAAACTGCATGAATATTTCTGAGACCTTCTTCCGGGCGATAGATGAGGTCGCCCAGCGGGAGATACCGGAGGAGGTTATGGCCAGGGCCAGGCGCTCACTGCTGGATTATCTGGCCGTTACTTGTGCAGGCGCTGCATTTCAAAAAGAGAAACTGCAGCGCTATTTTGCGTTTGCCGAACCGGAAAAGGGGGATTTCAAGGCTATAGGAACCGGGAAAAGTCTGACTTTGAAGGAAGCGGTTTTCCTGAACGGCCTGAATGCGCATGCCCTTGATTTCGATGACGGGACCAATTCGGGCATCATACATCTGGGCTCACCGATCTTCTCGCTCCTGCTGCCGCTGGCTCAGCGTTATGGAAAAAGTGTCGAAGATGTGCTGAAGGCTGCTGTTGTCGGCTATGAGGCATCTTATACAATGGCCGTATCCATCCAGCCACGGCACAAGGCTCTTGGCTTCCATGCAACCGGGACCTGCGGGATGCTGGGGGCCACGTTGTCTGCGGCATATATGCTCGGTTTCACAGAAGAAGAGCGTTTCCAGGCATTCGCCACGGCATGCGTCGCCGCTTCGGGCATGTTGAAAGTACTGGACGACGGCTCGGAGCTGAAACCCTATAATGTGGCCAAGACCGCTTTACTGTCGCTGACAAGCCTTCAACTCGCCAAATCAGGCTTCAAGGGTCACTCCGATCCACTGGGGGGATACCGCGGTTTCCTGAAGATGATGACGGGTGATGAGAATACGGCGATAAAACCGACTTTGCTGGACGGCACTTACGCCATCATGAAGAGTTACACCAAGCCCTATGCGTCATGCCGCTATACCCATCCTCCCGTTGAGGCCGCCATTCATCTGCGCAATCGATACGGAATCGGCCCGGATAGCGTCAGCAGCATCCGTGTCAAGACTTACGACCTTGCCGTGTCGGGGCATGACCATACCGATGTGAAGGGCGCTTATTCCGCCAAGATGAGTACCCCTTACAGTGTCGCCGTCGCCCTTGCCTATGGAAAGGCCGGCCTGCAGGAATTTGAGGAAGAAGTTCTGACCGATCCTGACATCAGGTCCCTTACGGGGAAAGTGGAAGTAGTCGCCGACGAGGACATGAGCCGGTCATTCCCCGGGAAGCAAAGTGCTTTGCTGACCGTTTGTACCGCCGACGGCAACTATTCCGAGCAGGTGGATTTTCCCAAGGGCGAACCGGAGAATCCTTTGACTGAAGATGAATTCCGCAGCAGGTACGAGGCTTTGATGTCGTATGGAGGAGTTGGCTGGGACATTTTTACTGCCGTATATGATAAAGTCCATGAGAACGGGACCACAGTCCCGGAACTGATACAAAACTTATAGTCCGTTATGGTAAACCAGGAGAATCTTTTTGAAGCGCTGGACCGTCTTGGCGTGAAGTTTTTCACGGGCGTTCCGGATTCATTGTTGAACGATTTCTGCCTCTATATGAGCAGCAATATACCCGACTGCCGCCATGTGATGGCAGCCAACGAGGGCAATGCCGTCGGCATCGCTGCCGGCCATTATCTGGCCACGGGGAACATCCCTCTGGTATATATGCAGAATTCAGGGATCGGCAATGCGACGAATCCCCTGCTATCGCTCACGCATGACTGTGTCTATGGCATCCCGATGATCCTTGTCATCGGCTGGCGCGGCGACCCTTCGGTCAAAGACCATGCTCAGCACAGGAAGCAGGGTGAACTGACGCCCATCCTGATGAAGGATATGGATATCCCATATGAAATCCTTGACAGTGACGATACCGTCGTCGACAAGTTCACATGGGCGGTGCAGAAAGCGAAGGAGATTTCCTCGCCGGTGGCTATTATCGCCAAGAAAGCAATATTGACGCAGAAAGAGAAAAAGCAGGTCTATCCCGAAAGCCCGCTTATGAATCGCGAGGAAGCCATCTCTGCGGTTCTTGATATCCTGGGAACGGATGCGGTGTATCTCGGTACCACAGGGCGCGCCACTCGTGAGCTGCACGAGCAGTTGAAAGCACATGGCATCGGAGAGGGACACGAGTTCCAGAATGTAGGCTCGATGGGCCATGTCTCGTCGGTCGGTCTGGGTATCGCCTTGGGACGGCCCGACGTGAAGGTGGTCGTTTTCGACGGCGACGCCGCTGCGGTCATGCACATGGGCGCCCTGGCGACCAACTGCCGGTATAAGGCCGGCAATCTGGTCCATATCGTACTGAACAACGGCGTCAATGAATCGGTCGGCGGGCAGAAGTCCGCCGGAAGGGTCATCAACCTGACTGAAGTCGCCCGTGCATGCGGGTATAGGACACTGGGGCATGCCATTGAGTCCAAGGAAGCGCTTCAGAATGCGCTGCAGGGACAGGTGACCGGCGGGATGCCGCTCTTCATCGACGTGCATGTTCGTCAAGGAATACGCCCTGATATGCCCAAACTGAACATCGACCATAAAGGACAGAAGACCGCCCTCATGGATCTTTTGATGAAATGATAATGAAACGGATTGCTTTTCTCGTTATCGCCCTTCTGTCGTTTACGCTCGGGTGCAACGCCCAGGAGTATGTAGACGACGTCGGAAGTGCCGGTGCCCAGAACGCCGTAAAGAAGGCTCACCAGATGACGGATTTGGAATTCGTCCCGTTGCAGAAGTTTTACGCCAATCCGAAAAAGACCTATCAAAAGAATAAGAAAAGCAAAGGCTTGATTTATTCCGAGGTGCAGGAACCCAATACTTTCGTAGGGATCGATGTCAGTTTCCATACGTTCATGACGGCCATGCATAATCCCCGAAGTGTTCTTTATACAGAAGACATCAGCCGGCTGCCTTATCACGGGGGGAAGAGTTCTGGAGCATATTACGGTACTGTTTGCAGTGGTTTTGTTTCTTATGCATTGGGTTTGGACGTGTATATGATAACCTACGACGTCCCGAATGCCGGTTCCATGTTACTGGTCGAAGATCAGTCAGCGAAAGGGCTTCAATTGGCCGATGTGTTATGGCAGAAGGGCCATGTAGCTTTGGTCACGGGGATAAGGCGAAACAAGGAGACGGGCGAAATCGTCAGGATAGAAATCAGCGAAGCATGGAAATCAGGGTGCCGGAGAAGGGTGAAGAACAGCGAAGATGATTTCAACGCCATGTTGCGCGAAGGCAAATGGAAGATATACCGTTATAAAGACCTTGACAAAAACACATATACGCCATGGCCCGAGTTCGTGGCTGTAGAAGGGGAAGAACCGGTGGATTTCCAATACAATGATGCGATCTGTCCCAACCGGGGAGATAAGTCTTGCTATATTGCTGGTGACACAGTTGTATTGAACATTGCCAAGGGATATGGCCGGCTTGAGATATACAAGGATGATGAACACTATCAAACTATCAAGTTGGGTGACGATTTGGATATTGCCCTGAAGGACCTGCCGTATGGCGACTATAAGGCCAGACTGAAAAAATGGCCGAGAAAAAGTGAGTTCACGTATTGGAAAGTGGTAGATATCCAGGTCACAGCCGACAAAGACCGTCAACGGATCGCGTTTCATTCAGAGAACGCCAAGCCAATTTATCTGGAATTCTGCTATCTCAAGGGAACCCGTCCCGAGTGGGGTGTCCAGGTCCTGAGCGCCAATGACATTGAAAATGGATTCGTGGAAGTTGGATCCCTGCAGAAAAAGAGGCTGAGCCAGCCGAAATACACCATGTATGTGAAGGTCCATTTTGAATGTGACTATGGCCGGGTGATCAACCGGCCGGTATTGTGGGAAAAGAGTAAAAACAGTAATAATTCAATCTCAGATGATTCACTTGACGACACCACTGGGTGAGGATGTTGTTCGTTCCCTTAAAGTCGGAGACGTAGTTACCATTTCGGGCGACATCTACACCGGCCGTGACGCCGTACTTCCCAGGATAGTGAAAGCGGCTGAAAACGGTAAATTGAAGGATTTGAATATCGACCTGCAGGGATCGGTCATTTTTCATACCGCTGTTTCTCCCGCAGGCGTCGGACCGACGTCCAGCAATAAGCTGGAGATTGAGAGTACGTTCGATCCGTTGTCCAAGGCAGGAGTCAAGATGCACCTCGGCAAGGGCGCTATCTCGAAAGAGACTGTTGCCGCACTTGCGAGAAATAATGCCGTTTTTGCCATCATTCCCCCTGTGACAGCGCTTTTGGGCAGTCAGACCGTCGAACAGGAAATCGTCGCCTTCCCAGAATTGGGGATGGAGGCGTTCAACAGGCTGAAAGTAGTGGAATACCAGGCTATAATAGCCGCAGCGAAAGGAGAGTCGATTTATGATCAGCATTAAAGATAAAGTAGCCGATTGTCTTGTCCGCGCAGGATCGACTTTCCGCGAGGACCAGAAAGAGGCCTATCGCAAGGCCATTGCCTCCGAGGAGAACGGTCAATCCTGCTGGGTGATGAGGCAGGTGCTTGACAACGCCATCGTCGCGGAAGAGAGGAGAAGTCCTCTTTGCGACGATACGGGAATCCCGCATCTGTTCCTTGAAGTAGGGAAGAACCGGTCTGTTTCCGGCGGAATGATGCAGGAGATAATAGAAGGTGTAGCTCAGGGACTGAGAATGCTGCCCGGCCGTCCGATGGCGATCATGGGCGACGATTATGCCCGCATCGACCAGAGCGGCGGCCTGGATCCTGATTCCGGAGCTCTGAGACCATCTCCGATCCTTATCAAACCTGTCGACGAAGATGTCATCCGCCTGACTGTCCTGATGCTTGGGGGAGGCCCCGCCATACGGGGTATCACGCATCGCGTGTTCCACAAGCATAATGTGGATGTTGTAATCGCCGAAATTGTGGCCCGGGCTAAAGAAGGTGTTTCGAAACTGGGCTGCAGTCCCTGCACTCTGGCCGTCGGTATCGGCCGCTCACAGTTCGAGGCTACGTCCCTGATGATGGAAGCGATGGCGAAAGGCCGTTACGATGAACAGTCTGAATTCGAAAAAACCATTACCGATAAAGTAAACGAAGCCGGTATCGGAGCGTTGGGGCTGGGCGGCAACCACAGTGTCCTGGCCACTTTTGCCAAAGTAGGACCGCAGAGGGCCAGCGGTGTCAGGATCGTCGCTCTCCGCCCTTGCTGCTGTTTTGAACCGAGAAGGGCCAGCGTTGATTTATGATTGATAAGGAGGGGACAATAGAGGCATTTTTTGCACTGCTGAGAGCTGGCCTTTGGGAACAGAGTGTCAGGCTTTCCGGTTTTGCTCCCGTTGATTTCGGTGCGGTTTACCGGATAGCGGATGAACAGTCGGTGGTTGGACTTATAGCGGCAGGACTGGAACATGTCGAGGATATGAAAGTCGCCAAACAGGATGCCATCCCGTTCATGAAATTCGTGCTTACCCTTGAGGCCAGGAACTCAGCCATGGATTCTTTCATCGGTGCGATAGTGGGAAGAATGCAGGAAGCAGGTATCCGGCCGGTTTTAATGAAAGGTCAGGGTGTCGCCCGGTGCTATGCCAGGCCGCAGTGGCGGACATCAGGTGATGTGGATTTGTTCGTGGCTGATAAAGACTATCAGGCAGCCCGTGAGTTTCTTGTCCCGCTTGCTTCGTCTGTCGATGACGAACACATCTATACCAGGCACATCGGGATGCATATCGATTCCTGGCTTGTAGAATTGCACGGTTCGATGAGAGGCGGGCTTTCCAGGAAAATGGACGAGTGCATAGATGAGCTGCAGGCTGATACTTTCGATAATGAATCCGTGCGGACGTGGCAGAACGGTACAACAGCCGTCTCCCTGCCTTCGGCAGATAACGACATCCTTTTCATCTTCACCCATTTCATAAAACATTTTTACAGGGAAGGCATTTGCGTAAGGCAACTGTGCGACTGGTGCCGCATCCTCTGGACATACAGGGAAGAAATAGACACCGGATATCTTGAGTCAAGGCTCCGGTCAATGCGATTGATGACCGAGTGGAAGGTTTTTGCCGCCTATGCGGTGGCTCGCTTGGGGATGCCTTCTTCCGCAATGCCGTTTTATGATCCTGCACCCAAGTGGCGTCGGAAAGTTGAACGCCTTCATGCCTTTATCATTGAGGCAGGTGATTCGGACAGCGGCCGGGACAAGGGCGATAGGAGAAAGCATTCGTTCCTGATCCGTAAAACCATCTCTCTTTGGAGACGTTTCCGGGACGCTGCCAATCATGCGTGTATCTTCCCCCTTGACTCCGTCAGATTCTTCCTCCGAATCCTCTCAGTCGGTCTGCGCGCCGCAGCCAAGGAAGGATAAGTTTGTAGATAGTGAGTTATACATATATTGTAAATACGATTTTCACTTCCCGGACCTACATCCTTGAGGAGGATGCATGTCCGGCAGTGTGGCTGGTCGATTGCGGGGATTTCGACAAGGTGCTTGACAGGATAGGGGACAAGGCCATTGCAGGAGTGCTTCTGACGCATGCGCATTTCGATCATATATACGGGCTGCCGGAGTTGCTGTCACTATTTCCTCAATGCCTGATTGTTACCAACGAAACCGGATTGGCGGCTTTGGGAAGCGATAAAGCTAATATGTCACGCTATAATGGCACACCGTTACAGGTTACTCCAACTAATGTTATGCTCGTACATGACGGTGACAGTGTCCCGATATTTGATGGCATAATGGCCCGGGTCTATGAGACTCCCGGTCACAATCCTTCCTGTCTTACATTTGAAGTAGGTGAAATGCTTTTCACGGGCGATGCGTATATCCCTGGCGAAAAAGTAATAACCGCTCTTCCGGGAGGCAACAAATCCATCGCCGCCGCATCCATGGCCAGGATATTTGAACTTGGGCACGGCAAGGTGATTCTGCCAGGGCATGAGCTCCGGGCCGAGAATAAAGAACAATAATCGATAATAAATATTGAAATGTCTGAACGTAAACGCATTTATCTCTGTCTTGCCCACATGAGTGAAGCAGGGCTGGAACAGAAGTACATCAAGGAGGCTTTCGACACCAATTGGGTGGTGCCGTTGGGGCCTAACGTAAACGGATTTGAAGATGATTTGAAGAAGTTCGTGGGAGGGGAGCGCGAGGTTGTCGCGCTGTGCTCCGGAACTGCGGCGGTGCATCTCGGACTGCTCGCCTGCGGAGTCGGGCCCGGCGATGAAGTGATGGTGCAGAGTTTTACCTTCTGCGCGTCGTCCCATCCTATCACATATCTAGGGGCCACACCCGTATTCGTGGATTCCGAAAGGGATTCATGGAACATGGATCCCGGACTTCTCGAGTTGGCAATTAAGGACCGTATTGCCAAGACCGGCAGGAAACCCAAGGCCATCGTGCCCGTGGCTCTCTATGGGATGCCATATCAGATCGAGAAGATAATGGCGATAGCCCGAAAGTACGGTATTCCCGTGGTTGAAGATGCCGCAGAAGGTTTCGGTTCGCGCTGGAACGGACGGGTACTTGGCACGTTCGGCGAGTATGGTGTGCTGAGCTTCAACGGCAATAAGATGATAACCACTTCAGGCGGAGGCGCCCTGATATGTAGGGATGCCGCTGCGAAGAATAAGATTATGTGGTATGCAACTCAGGCGCGTGAGGCGTATCCTTACTACCAGCACGAAGCCATTGGTTATAACTACCGTCTCTCGAATGTCTGTGCCGGAATCGGCCGCGGCCAGATGACCATTATCGACGAGCATCTCGCTCATCACAAGCATGTGCAGGCTCTTTATGAAGAATTGCTGGCAGACGTGCCGGGTGTTAAGATGCATGCCGCTCCCAGGAAGGAATATGATGCGAACTTCTGGCTCTGCACGTTCACTCTCGACCCTAAGGTCAGGATCAAGGGCCAGGAGAATGCTTACGCTACCGTTGTGAAAGGTGCGGTCGGCGGTGCCGCGGGCGTGGTCCATGCGAGCGAGAATGCCCATACCGACTGCGAACCCAACGACAATGTCGAGGCTCTGCGTGTCTATATGGACAAGGCCGGAATCGAGGCCCGTCCGCTTTGGAAACCCATGCACAGGCAGCCGGTCTACAAGAAAGCTCCGGCCTATGTCAACGGCGTGTCGGAGGCCCTCTTCAAGGTAGGCATGTGCCTTCCCGCCGGCCCTTGCGTCTCGGATGACGATGTGCGTTATATCGTTGACACTATAAAGGAAGCGATAGTCGGTTAAAGTACCCTCATTATGAAGATACTCGTTACCGGTGCAGACGGATTTGTGGGCAGGAATCTCTGTGCGCAGTTGAGGAACATCCGGGACGGCAAGGCACGCAACTACGGTGTCGCAGTCGAAGAAGTTTTCGAATGCGGTTCCGGCCCGGCCGCTGATGATCTGGATGCCTGGTGTTCGGATTGCGGATTCGTGTTCAATCTGGCGGGGACCGATTTACGCTCACAACTTCAGGAGCGCGGGAACGGCTGCCCCGTAATGCTTGCTTCATTGCCTGAGGCCGAGGAGGAGCGATGGTTCCGGTACAGTGAAGATACAGGCGCACGAGTGCTGGTGTACCGGTTCCCGAATGTATTCGGCAAGTGGTCTAATCCGGGCTACAAATCGGCTGTGGCCTATTACTGCAATGCCGTGGCTAACGATATCCATTTCACGGTCGGGGATCCTTCCGTGGAACTGGAACTCCTTTATATCGACGATCTGGTAGATGAACTGATCGCATGCCTCCGCGGGGAAGAACATCGCTGCGACTTCGACGGCATGGGAGTTTTCCCGATGGAAAAGGGTCTTTACTGTTATGTGCCTGTTACCCATCGCGCGACTATCGGCGAGATAGTAGATTTGTTGCACAGGTTCGAGGAGCAGCGCAGCACCCTGGTCGTTCCTGAGATTCCGGCAGGTAGTTTCGCGAAGAAACTGTACTCGACGTTCTTGTCGTATCTGCCCGAATCGAAAGTGGCTTTTCCACTCAAGAGCAATGTCGATGCACGGGGATCGTTCACCGAAATACTCAAGACACTTGGCAACGGCCAATTCAGCGTAAATGTTTCCAACCCCGGAGTCACCAAGGGACAGCATTGGCACAACACCAAGTGGGAATTCTTCATCGTGGTTTCAGGGAAGGCTCTTATCCGGGAGCGCCCCATAGGCTCGGATGAGGTTATGGAATTCGAAGTCTCGGGTTCCGAGATCCAAGCGGTACACATGCTGCCGGGATATACTCACAACATCATCAACCTTTCGGAAACCGAACCTCTCGTGACCCTTATGTGGGCCAACGAACTTTTCGATCCGGATCGCCCGGACACTTATTTCGAGCCGGTGTAAAAAATGAAGGACGGCAATTCAATATTGAGGACTAGGGAGGGGATCAATTATCTGGTCCCCTTCATCCTTATTACATCCTGCTTCGCGCTCTGGGGCTTCGCCAACGACATCACCAATCCGATGGTCAAGTCGTTCAGCAAGATATTCCGGATGAGCGTGACGCAGGGATCCTTGATTCAGGTGGCTTTTTACGGGGGCTATTTCGCTATGGCACTTCCGGCGGCGCTTTTCATCAGGCGCTTCAGCTACAAGAGCGGGATACTCATGGGCCTCGGACTTTATGCTGTCGGGGCTCTTTTGTTCCTGCCCGCCGCCGCGACCGGTTCTTATTGGCCTTTTCTCGCAGCCTATTTCATCCTTACATGCGGTCTTTCTTTCCTTGAGACCAGCGCCAATCCGTTTGCCCTGTCCATGGGCGAGCCCGAAAGTGCGACTCGCAGGCTGAACCTTGCACAGTCTTTCAATCCCATAGGATCGCTCTGCGGGATGTTCGTGGCTATGAACTATATACAGGCCAGGATGAATCCCATGAGCACGGCTGAGAGGGCGGCACTCGACGAGGCGTCTTTCGAGGCCCTCAAGTCGGCCGACCTCGGTGTGGTAGTCAAACCGTATGCCGCGATTGGCCTGGTCCTGGTAGTGATTTTCGTGCTGGTGCTCATCACGAAGATTCCGGTGTGCAAGGCCGCATCGGAAGGACTCCCGCTCTCGTTCGGCCCCACTCTCCGAAGGCTTTTCTCCAATAAGGCTTACAGGGAAGGGGTGGTAGCCCAGTTCTTTTATGTCGGCGCCCAGATTACCTGCTGGACTTTCATCATCCAGTACGGCACCCATGTCTTCATGGGCGAGGGTATGGCGGAGCAGGCGGCAGAGATTCTTTCACAGCGTCTCAACATTGTCGCCATGGTGCTGTTCTGCTGCTCGCGTTTTATCTGCACCGCGCTCATGAAACGTTTCCGCCCTGCCGCCATGCTCTCTGTGCTTGCCGCGGCAGCGGCCGTGCTGACGCTGGTCGTTATCTTCGCCGGCGGCCGTATCGGGGTATACAGCCTCGTCGCCGTTTCGGCCTGTATGTCGCTTATGTTTCCCACTATCTACGGCCTTGCACTCAAGGATGTCGGACCGGACGCTGAAATCGGTTCCGCCGGGCTTATCATGGCAATCCTGGGCGGCTCGCTCCTGCCGCCGCTTCAGGCGATGATAATCGACGGAGGAAGGCTGGGCCTTTCATTCGTAGTACCTCTGGTATGTTTCGCGGTGGTGCTGGCTTACGGTCTCCGCAGAAAAACTGTCCCGAATGGCTAAGAAGGTATTCGTTTCCGGTTGTTATGACCTGCTGCACAGCGGGCACGTGGAGTTTTTCCGTCAGGCGGCTCAGTTCGGCGATCTGTATGTCGGCATCGGATCCGACGCCACCATATTGGAGTACAAGCATCACAAGCCGGTTTACAGCGAGCAGGAGAGGCTTTTCATGGTCAAGAGCATACGCTATGTGAAGGATGCCTTCATCAATGCCGGAAGCGGAGTCATGGATTTCGTTCCGACCGTAGAGGCTCTCAAGCCGGATCTTCTGGTCGTCAACGAGGACGGCGGGCGCGAGGAGAAGCGCCGTTTCTGCGAGGAGCACGGAATCGGGTATGTCGTGTTGAAGAGAGTGCCGCAGGACGGCCTTCAGGCCCGCTCCAGCACCGATTTGAAGAAAACCGATCCGCAGATCCCAACGCGTCTCGATCTCGCCGGCACGTGGATAGACCAGCCCTATGTCTCCTGCCACGCTCCCGGTTGGGCGATTACGATTTCGCTCGAGCCCACATTTGAAATAAGGGAGCGCTGCGGACTGTCCACTTCCACGCGCAATGTTATCAAGAAGATATGGCCGTTTCAGCTTCCCCTGAACATGGATCCGGAGATGCTGGCCAGGCTGGTCTTCTGTTTCGAAAATCATCCGGAGAGGGAAGGCGGTCATATTAGCGGGGCCCAGGATGCCATCGGCATCTGTATGCCCGGGCTCTGCCGCCACTATTATGACAATCATTTCTGGCCAGAAAGGATAGAGAGCTGCTGCGATGAGGAAATCCTATCATGGCTGGAGGGACATCTGTGCATGATACCCATGTTTCCCCGGCGACCGGGATGTTCCGTAGTGGAAGGCTCCAACATCACCAGGGAGAATGTTATTGCCCTGGCTGATGCTGCCAATGCCTGCTGGAACGCTATAATGGCCCGCGACCTGAAAGCGTTTGCCTCTGCATACAAGGCTTCATTCGATGCGCAGACGACTTTGTTCCCCGGAATGATACATCCTTCCGGAGAACAGTTGCCGGAAGTGGATGACGGTTTCCTTCCTACCGTTGAGGCCTATATCAAGAAGTACTCCGTCATGCCGGGAGTACTCGCCTGGAAAATGCCCGGTGCCGGTGGAGGAGGCTATCTCGCTCTTGTATGCGAAAGCAGCGATTCCTTCCCTGAAGGCGCCATTCCCCTCGTAATACGCCGTCCCGGAATGTAATGAAACGCTATTGCCAGACCCTTGACCTCCGCGATGATCCGGATATGATAGACAGGTATGTCGAAGTCCACGCCCACGTGTGGCCTGAAATCCAGGCCGGTATCCGTGAGGTCGGCATTCTGGACATGCAGATATACCGTCTTGGCCGGCGTCTCTTCATGATAATGGATACGACCGACGATTTTGATTTCGTGAAAGACAACGCCCGGCTGGCGTCCCTTCCCCGACAGGCGGAATGGGAGGCTTATGTGGCACAGTTCCAGGGATGCGATCCTGGCGCGCCTTCGACCGCCAAGTGGCAGCTTATGGATAAGATTTTCGAACTTGACAAAACACTGTAATAATCTTTTTATGAACGACTTCATACTCTCCCTGATGCTTACCGGCGCTCTCTCGAGCGGCGGACCGCTTCCTTTCTGGATGACTGCCAATCAGTTCGGTCTCATGCCCGAGCGCAGCGGCGGCCTTGCGGTCGTGCAGGCCGGGACACAGTTCGACACTTCGAAAGAGTTCCAGTGGAAATGGGGCGTCTCGCTCGCTGCCAATTACGATCCTTCCCGTCCCGGAAAAGAGGGCGGACGCACTGCCGATTTCAACCTGATGGCGGATGAACTCTATGCCAGTGCGAAGTGGAAGGTGTTTACCCTCGATGCGGGACTCAAGCGCGTTGATATCGATTTCTATGGTGCGGGTACACCGACCCTCGGCTCTCTCTCTACGACAGGCGGGCATATCGCCTGGAGCGGCAACGCCCGTACGATGCCGGGCTATATGATCACTATGGATCCGGTCGCCGTCCCGTTCACGAACGGACATTTTCTGATACACGGGGCCTGGGGAGATTTCAAGACTCTCGATAACCGCTATGTGCAGGGAGCTTTGGTCCATCGCACCAAAGTCTATTTATTGTTCAAGATCCTGCCGCAACTTGATTTCCAGATCGGACTCGACCATGTGGGCGTGTGGGGTGGAACTCATCCCAAATACGGGAAGATGCCTGTCACTCTTGAGAATTATCTCCGTGTCATTACCGGAAGTCATGCCTCGTCAGAGGGAACTTCCAGCGACCAGAAAAACGTAATCGGAGACCAGAGGGGCGGGGAGGTGTTCCGGCTCGACTGGCGCGGTGACGGATGGAAGCTGGCACTTCAGCATGACGTACCTTATGACGACGGTTCCGGAATGGGCCTGCAGAATTTCCCTGACGGAGTCAATACTGTCTGGTTCGGTTGGGACGACAAGGACCGCTGGGTGTCCGACCTGCTCTTCGAATACGAATACTCAAGGTGGCAGTCAGGTACATGGCACGAACGTCCCACGACCGAGGAGGAACGGGCCAAGATGGATCCGGATCACATAAAGTACATAAAGATCGTGGGAGGAGCTGACAATTATTTCAATAATAGCGGATACCGGTCCGGATGGACCCATTTCGGAAGGACGGTGGGCCTTCCACTGTTCTTCCCTGCAGGCACGCATGCCGGTACATGGACCAGCAGCGGCGTCACGCTGGGCGTGGAGAACAACCGCATCAGGGCGCATCATGTCGGAATTGCCGGCAAACTTTTCCGCAAGGCTCCATATAAACTGATGCTTACCTACAGCCAGAACTATGGTATTTACAGGAAGGCATATGTCGGTGAATCTCAACTCGGAAAGCCCTGGGGCACTGTCAAGGAGACGCCCCTCCGGCAGGTTTCTGGTGCATTTGTGGGAGAGATTCCACTTTCTGTTTTCAGCCGTTCGGGAATCGACTCCGTCTGGCGCCATTTCAACGTCACATACGGCTTTTATGCCGACAAGGGATCGGTACTGCCCGATGTGATGGGAGCGACGTTCGGGTTGAGATATACGCTCTAGGATAGTTCCAGTGCAGAAATAGAGGGCCCGCCTGTCCAGGCGGGCCCTCTCTGCGTTAGAGCGGACCGTTTTATTTCAGTCCGATCTTGCTCTTGTCGGGAGCCGCGGGAGTTCCCGGAAGGGCAGGGTAGTTCTTCATCTCGGCCTTCAGCACCTCGATGGCTTTGTCGAGCTGTGCATCGTTGCCGAGGTAATCCTCGAACGGGTTGATGTCGATGTCGATGTCGGGATCGACGCCGTGGCCTTCGATGATCCACTCGCCATCGGTGGAGTAGGAGGTGAAGAAAGGCGTGCGCATGTCCTGTCCGTCGAGGTAAGCCCTCGAGCCGGAGATGCCCACGATGCCGCCCCACGACCTCTTGCCGATGAGTTTGCCGAGACCGAGCCTCTTGAAGCCGTAAGGGAAGAGGTCGCCGTCGGAGGAGGAGTACTTGTCGATGAGGCACACCTTCGGACCGTAGAAGGTCTTGTCCGGCACGGTTTCGTTGCGGCCGCCGTTGCGTGACATCGTCATGCGGTAGACTTCGCGCTGCAGGCGCTCGAGGATCATCGGGGAAACGTTACCGCCGCCGTTCATACGGTCGTCGATGATCAGGGCTTTCTTGTCGAGCTGGGTGTAGAAGAGTTTGGTGAACATGTCGAGGCCGGCTGTGCTCATATCGGGGATATGGATGTAGCCGATCTGGCCGTTGGAGGCCTTGTCGACTTTCTCGATGTTCTTGTTCACCCACTCGTAGTAGGCGAGCTGTCCCTCGTCTGCGACGGGTTTGACATATACGGTACGGGCATTCTTGCCGGAGGCGTTCTCCGCGATTTCGAGGGCGACGGTCTTTCCGACCTTTCCGACAAGGGCCTGGTAGATGTCCACGAGTTCGGATGCCGGAGTTCCGGCCACCTTGGTGATATACTCGCCCACCTTGGCGTTGATACCGGCGCCGTCAAGCGGCGATACCAGCGACCTGTCCCAAGAGGCGCCCTTGTAGATGTGATCGATGCGGAAAGCGCCGGTCCTGGCGTCTTTGCTGAACTTGCCGCCCAGCATGCCGGTTGCGACGCGGGGGATTTCGGGCACTTCGCCGGATGTGATGTAGGCGTGGCCGACGGTAAGTTCGCTGATCATCTCGCCGATGAGGTAGGTCAGGTCGTGGCGGTGCTTGACATAGGGCAGCATCACGGCATATTTGTCATGGATGGCTTTCCAGTCGATGCCGTGCATGTTCTCCACGTAGAAGTTGTCGCGGGTTACACGCCAGCTCTCGTCGTAGATCTGTTTCCATTCTGCCTGGTGGTCGATGAGCATGTCCATCTCGGAAGTCGGGATGGGGTCTTCGAGTTTGGCGGGACCGCCGAAACCGGTGACATAGAGTTTGCCGCCTTCGCGGACTATGCATTTCTTGTGGTCGGGAGTGAATGCGAGCGGAGTGTTCCTGGGACCGTCGGAAGTTTTGAGTGTCTTGAGGTCGAGCACCTTGACTGCAGCGGCTGCTGCGCCGCCGCGTCCGCCGGCGCCGCCCATGCCGGGCATTCCGCCGCCGAAGGAGCTGTAATAGAGTTTGTCGTTGTCAGCCAGGATGAGGCGGTAGCGGCCTGCAGGGAGAGGCAGCACGCTCGCTCGCTGCCCTATGCCTTCCACATCGACCTTCATCGCGGGCTTTGCGGGAGCAGCCTTCTTGTCGGGAGTAGCGGGCTTCTTGTCTGTTGCGGCCGGTTTCTTGTCGGCAGCAGGCTCGTTCTTGACTACATAGTCATCGTTCGTCAGGGTCGTGGGGTCGGGAGTGCCCTTGGCCAGAGGAACCACGAACACATAGTCGCTCATGTTGTAGGATGCGTTCCACTCGACA
The DNA here is from genome assembly GCA_017430365.1 of Bacteroidales bacterium. GTDB lineage: Bacteria > Bacteroidota > Bacteroidia > Bacteroidales > UBA932 > Cacconaster. Next base: position 362,712 of record JAFRNC010000001.1, read on the forward strand.
CGTGAGTACTGCGACTGCAGGGAACGCGACGAAGTGAAGAAGAGGTATTTGCCGTCCTGCGAGAAGACAGGGCTGGAAGAGGGATACCAGCGGTCGGTGACCTGATATGACTTGCCGGTGGCAACCTCATAGAGATAGACGGCGGTCATGTCGTTGGCCAGGTCCATGGTGTAGGCGGCCCAGGTGCCGTCTGCTGAGAGGGTGAATCCGCGGGGCGAGCCTTCCATTCCGCCGAGGACGGTCTTGCAGATGCGCGAATCGATGTCGAGGCTGCAGACCTCACGTTTGAGCGTGGAGAAATATAGGGTCTTTCCGTCGGGGGCCCACTGCAGGTTGCTCGGATAACCGTCCTTGAAGTTGGTCATCTTTGTGGCGTTCGCAGGATTGTCGGCGGGTGCGACATAGACCTGATACTCGCCGTCCTTGTCGGAGAACCATGCGATGTGCTTGCCGTCGGGGCTCCAGACAGCTTCGCGCTCGTGGCCGCCGGGGGTGTCGGAGAGGTTCTGGACCGGACCGCGGCGTGCAGGGAGGGAGAAGAGTTCGCCGCGGGCGATGATCAGCACGCGCTCGCCGTCGGGCGAGAGGCTGTAGGCGAACATCTGGTTGCCAACGTTGCGGTATTCGGGACGTCCGTATACATTGTCGTTTTCGAGGTAGATGGTGACCTTCTCGCACTTGCCGGCCTTGACGTCATATTTGTAGATGTAGCCGCCGTTCTCGAAGACCACGTAATCCTTGGAGTAGGAGGGGAACTTGCAGTCGTATTCGGTGAAGTCGGTGACTTTGCGGGTCTCCTTGGTCTTGGTGTTGTATACGAAGAGGTTCATGGTCCTGTCGCGGTCGGAGAGATAGTAGATCTCGTCGCCGATCCACATCGGGAAGATATCCTGGGCGTCGTTGTCCGTAATCTTCTCGAGTTTGGTGGTACCGACTGTGTTGATCCAGATATCGTCGGCCTGGCCGCCGCGGTAGTACTTCCATGTGCGGAATTCGCGGAACATGCGGTTCATGGCGAGTTTCTTGCCGTCAGGCGAATAGCTGCAGAAGCCGCCCTCCGTGGTGGGAATCTCCTCGGCGGGTCCGCCCTGTGAGTTGACCTTGCAGAGCTGTCCGCGCAGGCCGCTGAAGGTATGGGTCTTGCTGCGATAGACGATCTGCTTGCCGTCGGGAGTCCAGCACATCACGATGTTGTTGGGGCCCATGCGTTCGCCTACCATGTCGCGGCTTACGAGTGCGGAGTAGGTGATGCGGCAGGGCTCGCCTCCGGTCACGGGGATGGTGTAGACTTCGGTGTTGCCGTCATACTGGCCCGTGAAGGCCACGGTCTTCCCGTCGGGAGAGATGCGCGGGAACACTTCGTAGCCCACATGCGAGGTGAGTTTTACCGCTGTACCTCCGGTGACGCCCACACGGTAGAGGTCGCCGGCGTAGCTGAAGACGATGTTGTCGCCTCCGACTGCGGGGAAACGGAGCAGGCGGGCTTCCTGTTGCCCGGCCGCAAACGAGAGCAGCGGAATGAGCGCTGCGATTACGGTTAGGATTCTTTTCATCAGATTATAGTATATTAAGTGATTGTTCCTTTATCTTCTCGAGCTCGTCTTTCATTTTCACCACCCACTTCTGGATCTCGGCATGGTTTGCCTTAGAACCGAGGGTGTTGATCTCTCGTCCCATCTCCTGGGCGATGAAGCCCAGTTTGCGGCCGGGCAGGGGCTCGCATTCCACGGTTTCGCGGAAATAGCGGCAGTGCTGGCGCAGGCGTACCTTCTCCTCGTTTATGTCGAGTTTCTCGATCCAGAATATCATCTCCTGCTCGAGACGGTTGACGTCGGGCTGGAGCTTGAGTTCCGCCATCCTCGCCTCGATCCTCTCGCGTATCGCGCTTATCCGTTCGCGTTCGTAGCGCTCAACCTGAGGGATGTACGATTCGATCTTCTCCACCTGCGACAGGATGTCACGTTCGAGGCTCGCGCCTTCACGCGACCTGAATGCGTCGAGGTTCGCGACGGCTTCGCGGATCGCATCGTAGAGTCTGCTCCATTCCTCCGGGGTGAGTTCCGTGCTCCTGGTCTCCAGGACATCGGGCAGGCGCATGATCGAACCCAGCATCACATCGGGATCACAGTACTCGAGCATCGAGCCCTTTACGGCGGCTTTGAGCTGGTTGTAGTAGCCCAGGAGCACGTCCCGGCTGATCTGTTTCGCGGCCGATCCTTCGGCGCGCTCCACGGTGATGAAAAGGTCTATGTTGCCGCGTCCGAGGCGGTCGGCGATGTACTTGCGCACTTCCGTCTCCTTTTCGCGGGGGATGATGGTTGTCTTGAAAGTTATGTCGGCGTTCTTGCCGTTGACCGATCGGATTTCGACCAGATATTTGTCTTGGCCCGCCAGGCACTCGGCCTTGCCGTAGCCGGTCATGGATTTCAGCATTCCGGGGTTTGGTTTTAGACACTAAAGATAGTGATTTTTTAATATATTTGTGGCTTGAAACATCTTGCAGTATGGAAGAAGAGAAGAAAAACAACTTCCTCGAAGATATAATCGAGGCCGACCTCGCCGCCGGAAAATTCGACACCATCATTACCCGCTTCCCTCCGGAACCAAACGGCTATCTCCATCTCGGACATGCCAAGAGCCTCTGCATCAATTTCGGACTGGCCCTCAAGTATGGAGGCAAGACCAACCTCCGCTACGACGACACCAATCCCACGAAGGAAGATGTGGAGTATGTCGACGCCATCAAGGAGGACATCAAGTGGCTCGGTTTCCAGTGGGCGGAAGAGCGCTATGCCTCCGATTATTTCGACCAGCTCTACGAATGGGCTGAGCAGCTCATCCAGCGCGGCCTGGCATATGTGGACGACCAGACCCTGGAAGAGATGCGAGCCAACCGCGGCACCGTCGAGACTCCGGGTACCGACAGTCCCTGGCGCAACCGCTCCGTCGAGGAGAACCTCCGCCTCTTCCGCGAGATGAAGGCCGGCAAGTATCCGGACGGCGCCAAGGTGCTCCGCGCCAAGATCGACATGGCCCATCCCAACATGATGTTCCGCGATCCTATCCTCTACCGCATCAAGCATGCGCATCATCACCGTACCGGCGACAAGTGGTGCATCTATCCGATGTACGACTATACCCACGGGCAGTGCGACTCCATCGAACACATTACCCATTCCATCTGCACCCTCGAATTCGATATACACCGTCCCCTCTACGACTGGTTCATCGAGACCCTCGGCATTTATCCTTCCCACCAGTATGAATTCGCCCGCCTCAATCTCACCTATACCCTGATGAGCAAGCGCAAGCTGCTGGAACTGGTCGAGAAAGGCATAGTCTCGGGCTGGGATGACCCCCGTATGCCGACTCTCTGCGGCGTACGCCGCCGCGGCTATACTCCCGAGGCGCTCAAGATGTTCTGCGACCGCATCGGGGTCTCGAAGCGTGACCAGCTGATGGACATCGGGCTGCTCGAATACTGTGTCCGCCAGGATCTCAACGAGAGGAGCAACCGCTATATGGTCGTCTCCGACGATCCAATCAAGATTTCCATAACGAATTGGGAACCCGGCAGGGTGGAGTGGTTCGAAGCTCCTCTCAATCCGGCTGCTCCCGACGGTCCCAAACGCCGCGTGCCTTTCACCGGGGAGTTGCTCATCGACCGTGCCGACTTCATGGAAGACGCTCCGAAGAAATACTTCCGACTGCGTCCGGGCGGTGAAGTCCGGCTGAAATACACCTATATCGTCAAATGCGAGGATGTGGTCAAAGACGCTTCCGGAAAGGTGGTGGAACTCCGCTGCACCTACGATCCGCTTACCCATCCCGCTTCTGGACAGTGGCGTTCCGTCAAGGGCACGATCCACTGGGTAAGCACGGCCTTCGCCAAGGAGATCGAATGCCGTCTCTATGACCGTCTGTTCACCCTCGAAGACATGTCGCAGGTGCCGGAAGACAAGGACTACAAGGACTTCCTCAATCCCGAGAGCCTCGTAGTCAAGACCGGTTGGGCGGAGCCCGCTCTGCTCGACGATCCCGGTACTCTCGCCGTCCAGTTCGAACGCGTAGGCTACTTCAAGAAGGATCCCGACTCCACGCCTGACCGTCTCGTGATGAACAAGACGACTCAGCTGAAGGATTCGTTCAAGCTGTAATTTGTCGGACCGCGCTCTGCAGGCGCGAATCTGTGCGTGGCGGCTATGGGACGTTTGGACAAAGACGAGGCTCTGGCGCTTTATAGGGATACTCCGCTCGTGGAGTTGTGCGCGATGGCGGACGCTGCACGATACCGGCATGTACCGGAACGGCGCGTCAGCTATCAGATCGATCGCAACGTCAACTACACCAACGTATGCCTTTCGGGCTGCAAATTCTGCAATTTCCACTGCCGGCCCGACGAACCGGAGAAAGCTTACACTCTGTCTTTTGAAGACTATCTGCCGAAGATTGCCGGGCTCAAGGCCCTTGGCGGCGACCAGCTCCTCCTGCAGGGAGGACTCCATCCGCGCTATGGCATAGACTTTTATGAGACGCTTTTCCGCCGGCTGAAGGAGACTGAGCCGTCGCTGCGGCTCAATGCCCTGGGCCCGCCGGAAATCGCCCATATCGCAAGGATTTCCCGTCTGACTTACCGGGAGGTGCTTGTCCGGCTTCGGGATGCCGGACTCGACACACTGCCTGGAGCGGGGGCTGAGATACTCTCAGACCGAGTCCGCCGTTTCCTTTCGCCAGCCAAACCTTCTGCACGGCAGTGGGTCGATGTCATGCGCGAGGCGCATGCCCTCGGGATGAGCACTACCGCCACGATGGTCTATGGTCATGTCGAGACCTTTGAAGAACGGATCGGTCATCTGCTGACGATCAGGTCGTTGCAGGACGCCAGGCCTTCCGGGACACCGGGTTTCCGCGCATTCATCTGCTGGCCGATGCAGCTTACCGGAACGGAGTTGGAAAGGATGGCCGGGGAAGGCCGGCTGCCGGAGGGTTTTGCCTTGCCGGGGGAGCCATGCAGTTGGAGTTCAGAAGAAGCCTTCCTCCGGACCGTGGCCATCGCCCGCCTGGTGCTCGACAACGTCGACCACATCCAGGCCTCCTGGCTTACCGTCGGCCTGGAGACCGGTCTCCGCGCGCTCCGTGCCGGTGCCGACGACATGGGTTCCATCATGATCGAAGAAAATGTCGTTTCGGCCGCCGGGGTGCATAATTCCCTGAATGAAAAGACACTGTACGATGCCATAGCTTCCGCTGGTTTCACCCCTTGGCTGCGGGACCAGTGTTATCGGCCCCGATGAGAGCTGGTGCAGGTGCCTCTTCGCGAAAAAATCGTTATCTTTGTTATTTATAGAATAGAGAATCATGAAGGAAAAGGTCATTTGCGGTCTACAGCAGGTAGGCATCGGCGTAAAGGATGCCAACGAGTCGTGGAAATGGTACAGGGAGAATTTCGGGATCGATATCCCGGTCGTTGCGGATGAGGGAGTCGCCGAGCGTATGCTTCCCTATACGGGCGGCAAGCCCCAGCCCCGCTTCGCAATCCTGGCCGTCAGCCTCCAGAGCGGCGGCGGCCTCGAGATATGGGAGCCGCGCGGCCGTGAACTCAACTATCCTCCGGTGCAGCCCAAACTGGGCGACCTGGGCATCTTCATCGCCAAGATCAAGAGCCGTGACGTCGCAGCCACATACGGGGATTTTTCGAAGAAGGGTCTGCGCCTGCTCACCGCACCTTGCAAGTCATTCGCAGGAATCAACCATTTCTATATGGCCGATCCATGGGACAATATCCTTGAGATCGAGGAGGATCCCTACATTTTTGTGAAGTCGAAGACATTCACGACCGGCGGCACCTGCGGCGCCGTCGTCGGCGTCAGCGACATGGACCGTTCCATAGATTTCTACGGCAAGGTGCTGGGTTATGACAAGGTACGCGCCGACAAGACCGATGCTTTCGATGACATGAAGGGAATTCCCGGCGGAGAGCGCCGCATACGCCGTGTCCTTCTCGAGCGTTCTAAACCTTTCGAGGGCCCGCTTTCCGGCCTTATGGGACCTTCGCATATCGAGCTGGTCCAGGCGGTATCTGACCCCGTCGTCAAGATATATGAGAACCGCTACTGGGGCGATCCCGGATATATCCAGATATGTTTCGATGTCCGCAACATGGATGCTGTCGAGCGCGACTGCAAGGCCGCCGGCCATCCGTTCGTATGCGACAGCGGCGTGGATTTCGACATGGGCGATGCAAACGGCCATTTCACCTATATCGAGGATCCCGACGGCACTCTCATCGAATTCGTCGAGACCTTCAGGATTCCTGTCGTAAAGAAGATAGGTTTCTATCTGGATTTCACGAAACGTGACGACCACAGGCAACTGCCCCGCTGGATGCTGAAGGCGCTCCGTTTCCTCAGGGTTTCATAAACCCCGGAAGCCTGAGCTACTGTTCCTGGGTATATCCTGTATCTTCAAGGAGGTCTTTCCCTTGTGACGCTGCGACCGCGAGGCGGTCGCAGCGCTCGTTTTCGGGATGTCCGTTATGGCCCCTTATCCATACGAAGCGGACGTCGTGCCGACGGTAGGCGGCAAGGAAACGGGTCCAGAGGTCTGGATTTGCCTTCTTCTTGAAACCTTTATGTTCCCAACTGAAGACCCAACCTTTCTCAACCGCGTCGACCACATATGAAGAGTCGCTCCAGATAGTGACCTGGGCATGCTCCCAACGGATGGCCTCCAGCCCGGTTATGACAGCCAGCAGCTCCATACGGTTGTTGGTGGTCACGGCGTAGCCGGCCGAGATTTCCTTTTCGTAGTCGCCGCAACGGAGTATGGTGGCGAAGCCGCCGGGGCCGGGATTGCCGCTGCAGGCTCCGTCGGTATAGATCTGGATTGGGGGCCGGTTCACGGAATGCTATTCAGGAAGGATTGTCTTTTCGTATTTGGGTCCTTCGAAACGTTTGATTTCGAGCGGATTGGCGTACATCTCGTCGTATTTGCGGCGGTTGAAGCTAAGGTCGATGGCCGCAAAGATGGCGCGCTGCATCGGGCCTGAGTATGCCTTGTTCTTGCCGGCGATGTCATAGCCTGTGCCGTGGTCGGGCGAGGTGCGCACTATAGGCAGGCCGGCGGTGAAGTTGACTCCGCTGTCGAAGGCGAGCGCCTTGAAGGGGATGAGGCCCTGGTCATGATACATGGCCAGAACTGCATCGAAATTGCTCTGCATGTGGGTGCCGAAGAAGCCGTCGGGGGAGTAGGGGCCGAAGGCCAGTATCTTCTCGGCATTGGCGGCCTGGATAGCGGGGATTATGGTATCGATTTCCTCGTTTCCGAGCGATCCGCCGTCTCCGGCGTGGGGGTTGAGGCCCAGCACTGCGATTTTGGGTTTGATGATCCCGAAATCCCGCTTCAGCGAGTCGTTCATCAGGCGGAGTTTGCTGACGATGATATCGATGTTCAGTGCGGCGCTGACCTTGGAGATGGGGAGATGGTTGGTCACCACACCTACCCGGAGATTCTCGGAGCAGAGGAACATCAGGCCGTCCTCCTTGCCGAATTCATGGATGAGGTATTCGGTGTGGCCGGGGAAGCCGAATCCCAGACTGGCGACCGTATGCTTGTTGAACGGTGCGGTTACGATGGCGTCGATGGCGCCCCGCTTGGCATCGGCCACTGCGGCCTTGAGGGCCATAACCGCGGCTTTCGCTCCGTCGGTCGTCGGTTGCCCGATCTCCATCGCCATGCTTTCCGGCACGGCGTTGATGATATTGATGCGCTTGCTCCGCGCATCTTCCGCGGAGTTGATGACGTTGGTGGCCAGCTGGTCGATCTCGGGGAGGAATTTGCGGTAAATGCCGAAGAACCGGGACGATCCGTACAGCACAATGACGCAGTTCTCGAGAATGCGCGCGTCTGCAAGCGACTTGATAATCACTTCATATCCAATACCGTTGGTGTCACCTTGGGTGATGCCCACAACAATCTTGTCTCTCATTGCGAATGGTAAATTTTTCGCAAGATACAAAAATTCTTATATTTGTGTATGTCACGGATCCTGGACAGCGATATCAAATTCCTTCCCGGCGTCGGGCCGAAACGCGCGGAGCTTCTCTCCAAAGAGCTTGGCATCAGCACGTTCCGTGACATGCTCTACACCTTCCCGTTCCGTTATATCGACCGTTCACGCTTCTACAGCGTGCGGGAGATAGACTCCTCCGCGGTATATGTCCAGCTGCGGGGAAGGATAACCCGGATAGACAAGGCCGGCAGTGGGAGGAACCTTCGGCTGATCGCCAAATTCACCGACGGCACGGGCTATATCGACCTCGTCTTCTTCAAGGGGCTCAAGTGGATGGAAGACAAACTCCAGGTCGGGTCCGAATACATAGTCTTCGGCAAACCTTCGGTTTTCGGGCAGAGCTGGAACCTGGTCCATCCCGAGGTGGATCCGGCAACGGAGGAGAAACTCTCGCAGGTGGGGGTGATGATGGGTGTCTATTCGAGCACCGAAAAGCTCCATTCCGCCGGCATCACGAACAAGTTCTTCGAGAAAATGATCGCCACGCTCCTCGACCGCGTGCTCGGAACTCTCGAGGAGACGCTTCCTGCATATATCCTGGAAGAAAAGCATCTTGTACCGCTGGATTACGCGCTGCGGAACATCCATTTCCCGGCGTCCGTGCAGGACCTGGGGAGGGCGCAGCGCAGGCTCAAGTTCGAGGAACTGTTCTATCTGCAACTCTCCCTTCTGAGGCAGAAGAGCATCAGGATGCGGGCCGAGAGCGGGGTTGTGTTCCGCAGGATAGGGGATTATTTCAACAAGACATACGCTTCGCTTCCTTTCCCGCTTACGGGGGCGCAGAAACGCGTGCTGAAGGAGATTCGTGCCGACGTGGCGAGCGGACGCCAGATGAACAGGCTCCTGCAGGGAGACGTGGGGAGCGGCAAGACACTCGTGGCGGTGCTAGCTGCGATGATGGCGCTGGACAACGGCTATCAGGCGTGCGTGATGGCTCCTACCGAAGTCCTTGCCAACCAGCATTATAACAGCATAAGCAAGTTCCTGGCGCCGTCCGGTGCCACGATAGCGCTGCTTACGGGCAATACGAAACAGAAAGACAGGGAAGTCATCCACAGCGGCCTGCTGGACGGCTCTATCCAGATAATAGTGGGTACCCATGCCCTTATAGAAGACACTGTGCAGTTCCGCAACCTCGCCCTGGCAGTTATAGACGAACAGCACCGTTTCGGCGTGGAGCAGCGCTCGCGCCTGTGGTCGAAATCTGCAGTGGCCCCTCACGTCCTGGTGATGACGGCGACGCCGATTCCCCGTACCCTGGCGATGACGCTCTACGGCGATTTGGACGTGTCGGTCCTGGATGAGCTGCCGCCGGGCCGCAAGCCCGTCGAAACGGTCCACTGGACGGAGAACCGCCGTGGCGACCTCTACAATTTCATGAGGCAGCAGATCGCGCTCGGCCGGCAGATTTTCGTGGTATATCCGCTCATCAAGGAGTCGGAGAAGATGGACTACAAAAACCTCGAAGAGGGCTATATGCACATCACCGAAGCCTTCCCGGCCCCGAAATATGTCACCGCGGTGGTCCACGGGCAGCAGAAAGCCGAGAACAAGGCCTTCGATATGGATCTCTTCGTCAAGGGACGGGCGCACATCCTCGTGGCAACTTCGGTCATCGAGGTGGGGGTGGATGTGCCCAATGCCTCGGTCATGGTGATAGAGAGCGCGGAGCGCTTCGGCCTCTCGCAGCTCCATCAGTTGCGCGGACGCGTCGGCCGCGGAGCGGAGAAGTCCTACTGCATACTCATGACGGGGTATAAGCTCAGTTCCGAATCCCGTCAGCGCATCGACCTGATGTGTGCCACGAGCGACGGTTTCGAGCTGGCCGAGGCGGACCTGAGGATGCGCGGTCCGGGCGATTTCGAAGGAACACGCCAGAGCGGTCTCGCCTTCGACCTTCACATTGCCGATCTGGCGAAGGACTCGCCGGCCCTCGTGGAGGCACGCGAACTCGGCGAGAAGATCCTTGCCGTCGACCCTCTCCTCGAACAGCCCCGCAACCGCCTGCTCGACCACCAGCTGCGTACCCTTCGGCTTGACGAATCTTTCAAGGACTATTCGAAGATTTCGTAGGCCACTTTCCCCCTTTTTTGCGCTGCAACGGACGCATCAGTAGATCAGATACTTATGTAAGTTGATCCCCCTCGAAAACGGGGGGATCAACTTTCGTAAACGACTGCGAATCAGTTGTGTCCGTTGCAGCGAAAAAAAGCGGGCGGCTGCGTAAGTGCACAACGATACGGCGGGGAGCGAATAAGTGGCCATGGAATGGCTCGTTTTTATATATTATTCGTATATTTGTAAGACGCGCCCGGGCGCATGGTATGAATAATCAAAGAAACAGATACGATATGGTAAAACTCGATTTGACCGGATGTGATTCCTTCGTTGCGAAGGAACGTTTTGAACAATATGTAGAGAAGTCGCTCGCTGCGCAGAAGGTGCTCGAAGAGGAGACCGGCGCCGGCAACGATTTCCTGGGATGGCAGCATCTGCCTTCCTCCATAGGCAGGAAAGAACTTGACGACTGCCTCAGCGTTGTGGACCGCTGGGTAGGTAAGGACATCGACCTCGTGGCCGTAATCGGCATCGGAGGATCCTATCTCGGTGCCAAGGCCGCCATCGAGGCCCTCAGCCATACTTTCGCCGCCAGTCTCGGCGGTCACGGCCCGCAGGTGGTTTTCGCCGGTGAGAATCTTTCCGAAGATTATACCGCCGAGCTTCTCGACCTGCTCCGGCTCCACAACTGCGCCTGCGTTGTGATCTCCAAGAGCGGCACTACCACCGAACCGGCCGTAGCCTTCAGGCTGGTCAAGAATTATCTCGAGGAGACTTACGGTGTGGATGAGGCCCGCGAGAGGATTGTCGCCATTACCGACAAGGCCCGCGGCGCCCTCAAGTCGCTCTCCAACCAGGAAGGCTACAAGACCTTCGTCATCGAAGACAACATCGGAGGCCGCTTCTCGGTGCTCACTCCCGTAGGCCTGGTGCCTATCGCCCTGGCGGGCTTCGATATCGAGGCCATGGTCAAGGGAGCGCAGGATGCCGAAAAGGCGCTTGCCGAGCGCAGTGCCGACAATGTGGCGGTACGTTACGCCGCCATGCGCAACCTTCTCTATGACGACGGCAAGAAGGTGGAACTTTTCGCCAGCTTCAATCCCAAGCTCCAGTATCTCGGCGAATGGCTCAAGCAGCTGTTCGGCGAGAGCGAGGGTAAGGACGGCAAGGGCATTTTCCCTGCATCGGTAATCTTCACCACCGACCTTCACTCCATGGGGCAGTATATCCAGGAAGGAGAGAGGATGCTCTTCGAGACCGTGATCACGGTGGAGAACGCACAGCGCGAGGTAACCATACCTTCCGATCCCCAGAACCTCGACGGCCTGAATTATCTGGCAGGCAAGCATGTGGAGCATTGTAACCGCATGGCCCAGCTGGGTACCAGGATGGCCCATATCGACGGCGGAGTGCCCAACATCGACATCCGCATGGACAGGCTCGACGAATACAATCTGGGAGCTGTCTTCTATTTCTTCGAGAAAGTCTGCGGCATCAGCGCATATGTGTTGGGAGTGAATCCTTTCAACCAGCCCGGTGTCGAAGCCTACAAGAAGAATATGTTCAAACTTCTGGAAAAACCCGGATACTAGCATATGAGTTTCCTGAAGGCCGTGGCCCGGCGGTTCGCGCAACGCGGATCGCTTGATCGGGTATGTTTCGTATTTCCGAACAGGCGCTCGTCCACCTTTTTCAAGAGGTACCTTGGAAAGGAGGCGGGCAGGCCTGTCTTCGTGCCTAACATACTCACTATAGACGAGCTCTTCTCGCGTATCGCCGGAGTTTCGGAAACCCCTCAGAAAGCCAGGCTTCTCTACATACTGTACGAGGAGTATATAAAACTGATGCCGAGGCCGGAAGGAAGCGACCCGGAGAGTTTCGACCAGTTCATCTACTGGGGGGACATCCTCCTCTCCGATTTCGATGACCTTGACAAATATCTGGTCGAGGTGGACAAACTCCTGGTCAATCTGCGCGACCTGAAGGAACTCAGTACAGACTACGATTTCCTCACTGAAGACCAGAAAGCGGCGATTGCCGCTTTCTGCAACAGTTTCTTCACGGGGGGGATTCCCGGTCAAGCCGGGAATGACGGACGGGAGGTGCCTGGAGGGAGCAGGAAGAATTTCGCGGCCATATGGAATGTGCTGCAGCCGCTGTACCATGCTTTCAGGGAATCGCTTTCCGCGAAGGGGATGGCTTACGCGGGAATGATTTACCGCTCCGTCGCCGAGTCGCTTCCCACGGCCGGGACGTTGCTGCGGGATTTCGATGAGATAGTATTCGTCGGGCTTAACGCGTTGAACAAATGCGAGAAACACCTGCTCGACCACTTCCGGAAAGAGGGACGTGCCGATTTCTATTGGGATTTCGCCGGACCCATGGTCACTGATCCCGACAATCCCGCCGGAAAGTTCCTCAAGGATAACATCAAATGCTTCCCTTCCAGGGAGCCGTTCGACTGCCCTGCGGCCGACCCTGCCGGCCAGCGATACGAAGTGATAAGCGTCCCTTCGGCCGTGGGCCAGACGCGCAAGGCGATGCAGATACTGGAACAGCTTCAGCAGCAGGGCGAAATGGAGCATCCCGAAGAGACGGCGGTAGTGCTCCCCGACGAGAATCTGCTCTTTCCCATGCTGGGCGCCGTCCCTGAATCCATAGAACATGTGAACGTCACCATGGGCTATTCGCTCTCCGCAAGCAGCGGTGCGAGCCTTTTCCAGCTTCTGGAGCGGCTGCAGGCGGATTGCCGCGTGAAAGATGGCGAATGTTCATTCTATCACCGCGACGTGACGGGTCTGCTCGAGCATCCGTATATAAAGGCGGCATGCGACCGGGAGTCGGTGGCGGAACTCCTCGAGCGCATGCGGACCGAGAATCTGATCTTCCTTCCCGGGAGCGGACTCGCCGGGTACGGCGGCATCCTTGCCGAAGTATTCCGCCATATCGAAGCCACTTCAGACATTCCCGGATACCTGCTCGGAATCATCGAGCAGCTGCAGCCCTTCCAGTCGGACCTCGAGCGCGAATTCCTTTTCCATTTCCACAAATGCATAGCCGATCTTTCCGGTTCCGGTCTTCCGCTCGATTCCATGGAACCCAGGACATGGTACCGTCTGCTCATGCAATATGTCGCCATGGTCAAGATTCCTTACGAGGGAGAACCTCTCAGGGGACTGCAGATCATGGGACCGCTCGAGACCCGTGCGCTCGATTTCCGCAATGTAATAATCCTCTCCGTAGACGAGGGCATCTTCCCTTCACGGGGAGTAAGCGCCTCATTCATCCCATACAATCTGCGTATGGGCTTCGGCCTTCCGACCTACGAACAGCAGGACGCCATGTGGGCATATTATTTCTACAGGGGAATATGCCGCGCCGAACGGGTATGGCTGCTCTACGATTCCCGCACCGAAGGCCTTCAGAGCGGGGAGGAGAGCCGTTTCATCAAGCAGCTGCGCTACCTGTACCACGTGCCCATGGTTGAGAAAGTGGCCACTTATTCCCTGGCGGGCGGCACAGCCGGCAATCCCATGTGCCGGATCGTCAAGGACGGAAGGGTGATGCAACAACTCGAAGATCTGTTCACGGGAGGCGGCAAGGGGGTTTTCTCGGCCAGTTCGCTGAACACATATCTGAACTGTCCCCTCCGCTTCTACTATGAGTATGTCGAAGGCATAAAGGAACAGGACGAAGTGGTGGAGGATGTCGACGCAGGCCTTTTCGGAACCGTCTTCCACAAGGTCATGGAAGAGTTGTACAAACCCTTCGCCGGCCGCAGCGTCACTCCTGATGAGTTGAAGGAGAAAACCCTTTTCGGCGACAGGGGAAAGAGGCTTGATGACATCGTTACCGAAGCGTTCGCCGCAGAGCATATCCGTGAGATCGCGGGGCAGAACCTCATCATGAAGGAACTTGTCGTGCACTTCGTCAAACGCGTCGTAGCGCTGGACCGCGCACTTGCGTCAGGGCATGGCGGACTCCGGATCCTGGGTACAGAAAGCAAGGAATCCTGTGAGTTGACTCTTCCCGTTTCCGGAAGAAAGGTGAGGCTCTTCGGGGCCATCGACCGGCTTGACAGTTGTGTGCCTGGTGTGGAGAGGGTGGTTGACTACAAGAGCGGCACAGTGGGAAGTAAGGACAAGTGCAGGGATGTGAAAGAACTTTTCGACTCCTCCAAAGGCGAAAAGCGGCCACACATCGCATTCCAGCTCTATTTCTATGCGCTCCTGATGAACCGCAACCATCCGAAGGAGGGTGTGCGCTACGATCCGTGCATTTATTCGCTGCGTTCGATCTTCACAGAAGCCCCCAAGTCCTATACGATAGAGAAAAAGGATCTCGAAGATTATGAGCGTCGGCTGACCGGACTCATAGAAGAGATTTTCAACCCCGGACTCGACTTCCAGCCCTATTCCTGGAATGACGGAGACCCGGATAATTCCGTCTGTAAGTACTGTAATTTCAAGAGGTTATGCAACAAGGAGTAAGCATTGTCAAGGCATCTGCCGGAAGCGGAAAGACACACCGCCTCACGCACGACTACATCGACCTTCTGCTCTCGGGCGATGAGCAGGGCTACAAGCATATCCTTGCGGTCACCTTCACCAACAAGGCGACCGAAGAGATGAAATCCAGGGTCATCGAGGAACTCTACAAACTTTCCGTCAGCGGAGATCCCGATGCCGGCCTTGCGGCGGACAGGCTGCGCCGGATGCTTCACGACTACTCCTGCTTCTCGGTCAGCACCATTGACAAATTCTTCCAGTCAGTGATGAGGGCATTCGCCAGGGAGATAGGACAGTATGCCTCGTACAGGGTTGAACTCGATACGGAAGCTGTCCTCGACCAGGTGGTGGACCTGATGCTCGACTCGATCGAGGACCCTGAACGCGAGACTCTGCTTAAGTGGCTGAAGGAGTACTCCTTCGACCAGGTCGAGCAGGGGGAGGGATGGAATATATCGCGCCCGCTCAAGAACATGGCCAAGCAGTTCCTGGACGAATCGTTCCTGTTACGCATGCGCGAGACGGGACGGGGTGACAATGTCCTGGGTGACAAGGAATCCTTGAAGGCTTTCCTCAAGAGACTGGACGGAATAATAGCTGCCTATGATAATGAAGCGGTTGCGATCGGGAAAGAAGGAATTCAGTTGCTCGGCAAGTATGGCGTTTCGCCTGACGGCCTATATCAGAAGGCGAAGGGTGCAGCCATGATATTCAAGCGTTGGTCGGAACGTGTCTTTCCGGAAAAATGTCCCAATGACAATTATATCGAAGGCGCCATAAAAGGTTTCCCAGACCCTGCGTCGCTCTCGGCGCTCTTCGACCGTGTCAAGACCCATTTCGGTGAGCCGCTGAAGCTTTCCAATACTGCCAAACTTATACGTAAGAATCTGTATCTGCTGGGTATATACGGTGATCTGCAGCATCTGCTCGATGATTATCTGCGCGAAAACAATGTGGTTCTGCTGCAACTTTCAAACGACATCCTCAGCCGCATAATAGCGGACGACGACACGCCCTTCGTATATGAGAAAATAGGCGTCCGTTACGAGAATCTGATGCTCGACGAAGCGCAGGACACCTCGCTGATGCAGTGGAACAATTTCCGTCCGCTCTTCATCAACAGCCAGGCTTCGGGCGGGCGCAATTTGGTGGTGGGCGATATCAAGCAGTCCATCTACCGCTGGCGCGGTTCGGACTGGCGGCTGATGCGCGACTATCTGTCGCGTGACCTGTCGCACGGCACGCTTTGGGCTGAAACGCTTTCCGAGAACTGGCGGAGCGGGATTAAGCTGATTGATTTCAACAATGGCTTTTTCAGCCATGTCGGCGATATCCTGGCCTCCGATCCGGAACGCGCAGGGCTTGCCCCGGAAGTGCAGGCGATTTATTCGGACTGCGTCCAACAGCTCCCCGATAAGCATAAAGATGACCCGCAGGGGTATGTTAGGCTGGAATTCCTGGACCAGGGACAGGCCGCGGGGAACTCCTGGAAGGAAGAGGCTCTCAAACGGATGGTCGAGGATATCCGCGCGCTTCACGATGAAGGGTACGGCTACAAGGATATCACAGTAATCGTCCGCTGGAACAGGGAGGGCGCCCAGGTGGCACAGACCCTGATCGACGCGGGCATAAGCGTCATCACCGAGGATTCCCTGCAGATCGGCGGTTCACCCTGCATCTCGCAGCTTATGTCGCTGCTGGGATGGATGGTCGATCCCGACGATCCGGTAAATGAACTCCAGTCCAGGAATCTGAGGGAGGGCCTGCCCGAATGGAAAGCCGGTTCCCTCTACGAAACCTGCGAACAATTGCTGGGCTGCGGCATCATCGTTCACGACAGGCATGACCTTCCTTTTATCAATGCATTCCTCGACGCCGTACTTGCGTTCCAGGAGAAATACGGATCCTCCCTCCGTGCATTCGTGAAGTGGTGGGAGGATGCCGGCCACAAACAGCCCATCTGCGCTCCGGCCGGGCAGGACGCGGTACGCGTGATGACCGTCCACAAAGCGAAGGGGTTGTCTATCGATGCGGTGGTGATACCTTTCTGCGCCGAATCCTTTGCGAACAGGGGCTGGCACCAGCCTACGCTATGGTGCAAATGCCCGGAGCAGCTTGACGGTCCGGCGCTCATCCCGCTCAAGGTCTCCTCTGCAATGAAGGACAGCCTGTTCGAAGCGGAATATGAAGAGGAACGCACCCTGAAGCATATAGATGTGATAAACACATGGTATGTGGCTTTCACGCGGGCCCGCACACGTCTGCTGATCTATGCTCCCAAGCCCGGGCCTTCTTCCAAAGGGAAGGATATCGGTCCGTCTGGCATTGAGAATACATTGTATCTTCATTTCAGGCAGAAACTCGAGGAGAATGTCTTTGAAGACGGCCGCCGTGAAACTTTCGTTCGCAAGGAGGAGACATCATCCCTCGTCGACGATCCGCTTCCGGGTTTTGTAGCGGCCCCGTCACCTGACGGCCGCCTGCGCCTGTCGCTTCACGGCGAAGATTATTTCTCCCAGGAAAAGAGCGCGCGGCGCAGGGGCATCGAGCAGCACGGTGAAATGGCCCGTGTTGAAACCGATCCCGACCTTGAGGTCCGCAGCGGCAACCGCCACTGGTTCGACGGCACTTTCCGGGTGATGAACGAAGCTTCTATCGTCACGGGAGAAGGGGAGATTTACCGTCCTGACCGTGTCCTGATATCCTCCTCAGGCGACAAGGTGATCGTAATCGACTACAAGTTCGGCGAACAGCGTCCGGCACATCACCGGCAGGTCCGGAACTATGTCAAACTGATGCAGGAGATGGGATACCCCTCTGTCGAGGGCTGGCTCTGGTACGTCACCGAAGGGGAGATTCTCCAGGCTTAGTTTCAGAACTCCACCGTCAGACCGTCGATGGCGGGCTGTATGGAGAAGGGGAGGGCGGCCAGTTCCCCTGCGAGCTCAGCATGGCGCGGGAGCATGTGGGACAGGTGCGTCAGGTAACTCTTGCGGGCACCCACCTTGCGGCATATGTCGATTGCCTCCTCGAGCGAATAGTGGGAGATGTGATGACCACGCTTGACTGTGTTGATGACGAATATCTTCAGGCCCTTGAGCTTTTCGAATTCGCTTTCCGGGATATAGTTGGCGTCGGTCAGGTATGCGCAGTCGCCGAAACGGAAACCCAGGACAGGAAGTTTATAGTGCATCGCCCTTATCGGTATCACCGGTATGCCTTCGATATCGAATGGGAGGCTGGTGATCAGGTGGATATCCATGGCCGGAGCTCCGGGGTAAGGCTTCTCCGTAAACACATAGTAATACTCCTTCTTGAGCGACTCGAGTACATGTGATTCGCAGAAGATGGGGAAGGGACGCTGCTCCAGATAGTTGAACGAGCGTACGTCGTCCAGGCCGCCTGTGTGGTCCTTGTGGTTGTGGGTCAGGAGTATGGCATCGAGATGGGAGATATCTTCCCGCAGCATCTGCTGCCTGAAATCGGGCCCTGCGTCAATCAGGAAGGTTTTGCCCTCATACCTTATGAGTGCGGAGCAACGCAGCCTTTTGTCGCGTATGTCGTCCGATTTGCATATGGGGCATGAACATCCTATGATGGGAATGCCCTGCGATGTGCCGGTGCCAAGAAACGTTATGCTGTTCATATTGTGACTTCGACGATTCGGCCTATCTGTTCCTTGTCGTAGGGCCGTTCAACCTGTATATAGTTTTCCGTGTATCCGAACATCCTGCCCCCTTTCATCGTGCTTTCGAAAAGCACTCTGGCGGTCCGTCCCCGGTTGGCCCCGATGAATCCGGCATGCAGCCTGTCGGAGAGTTCCTGCAGTTTCGCGGCCCGCTCGGTCTTTACGCTTTCCTGTACCTGGTCCGGCCGCTCCGCCGCCGGAGTCCCGGCGCGGCGGGAATAGGGGAATACGTGGAGGAATGCCGGACGGACCCTCTCCAGCAGACGATAGGTTTCTTCAAAATCCTCGTCGGTTTCTCCAGGGAATCCCACTATCACGTCGATTCCGAAAAAGACGCGTGTGCAGCGTTCCTCCGGTTTCTCAAGTATGTCACGTACCAGGGCGATCTTATCTTCGAACATCTGTGCGGTATAGCGGCGGTGCATCGCCTTGAGGGTGCGGTCGCAACCCGACTGGATCGGGATGTGGAAGTGGGGGAGGAACTTGGTTCCAGATGCAATCCAGCGCAGGATCTCTTCGGTGAGCAGATTGGGCTCGATTGAAGAGATGCGGTAGCGTTCGATTCCCGGAACTGCATCGAGCGCCTGGAGCAGCGAGAGGAAACTCTCGCCCGTGGTCTTCCCGAAATCTCCCGTGTTGACGCCTGTGAGCACCACTTCGAGTATGCCTTGGGCCGCGATTTCATGTGCCTGGGCGACTATGTCGGCAACCGGGATATTCCTGCTGCTGCCCCTTGCCAGTGGAACGGTGCAATAGGAGCAACGGTAGTCGCATCCGTCCTGGACTTTCAGGAACGAACGGGTTCTTTCGCCGGAGGAGTAGGCGGGGAAGAAACTCTCAATATCGTTGATTTCGCATGAGTAACCCCGTTTTCCACCGTCAGGTGAGAGCATGAGGCGGACCAGGTCGCCCTTACGGTCGGCTCCCACTACGAGGTCCACGCCGTCGATGGCCAGTATCTCCTGCGGTTTCAGCTGAGCGTAACATCCGGTTACGGCGATCCTGGCATCGGGGGAGTTCTTGTGAAGGCGCCTTATGATGTTGCGGCACTTCTTGTCGGCGTGTTCGGTGACGGAACAGGTATTGACGACTATTATGTCGGTGTCAGGGCCGGGGCTGACCTCCTCGTAGCCTTCGGCTGCGAACTGCCTGGCCAGGGTGGAACTCTCGGAGAAATTGAGCTTGCAGCCCAGGGTTACGAAAGCGACTTTCTTACTCATAGACGACGGTGACGGAAGTGCTTTCGACCTTTCCGTCCAATGGGGGATTGTATTTGGTGACGGTAAGTTCGGCGTACTCTATCCTGGGGAAACGGCCGGTGACCGCATTCAAGCAGCGGCCGGCGAGATGCTCCAGCAGGTTGGCAGGTACTGCCATTTCAGCTTTAATGACTTCGTAAATCTCACTATAATCAATGGCATCCTGCAGGTCGTCCGTCAGGATTGCCCTGCGCATGTCGTAGTCGAATGCAAGGTCGACGCGGAACCAGTTGCCGTCGCGCTTCTCGCTTTCGAGGCACCCGTGATGCCCCCTGAACTGCATATTGTTGAGTCTTACCATCGTGGCAGATATCTATCTGATAATCAATATTTTACTAATAATCGTGTGCGTAAAAACGCGCACACGATTGTGTGTAAGTGTTTGGTCTACATTGGTTTGGGTGCCACGCCCCCGGCGGCCAGCAGCACGAAGACGCAGGGGCGCTTGCCGATTGCGAAGCCCTTTCCGACTTCGGTGCGCCACTCCGAGACGCTCCGGGTCCGGACGGTCTCGTCGGGGCAGGTGATGTCGGCAGCGATGCAGAGGCGGGTCGAAGGCTTGCAGCATTCCAGGATGTCGGCCAGGAGGGAGTCGTTGCGGTAAGGGGTCTCTATTATGATCTGCGACTGGCCGAGCCTTGCGGAAGTGCGTTCAAGCTGCAGAAGCGCCTCCCTGCGTGCGGGGGTCTTTACGGGCAGGTATCCGGTGAATGCGAAACACTGTCCGTTGAGTCCGGACGCCATCAGCGCCATCATGAGTGATGAGGGGCCCACCATGGGAACGACATCGATTCCGCGCCTGTGCGCCAGTTCCACCAGGAGTGCGCCAGGGTCGGCTACTGCGGGGAGCCCGGCTTCAGATATCAGCCCTGCATCCTCTTCGCCGAGACGGCGTGCATATCCTTCGATCTCCTCACGCGTGGAATGCTCGTTGATCTCCAGGAGTTCCAGCTCTTCGACATGCCCCTTCCATCCCGCAGCGGACAGGAAACGCCGTGCCGTGCGCAGTTCCTCCACGAACCACAGGTGGATCCGCGGTATCAGTTCCATTACCGGACCGGGAAGTACGTCACTCGGGGCGTGGCCTCCCAGAGGGGTCGGGATAAGGTACAGTTTGGCTTTCATCGCTCTTGATATGGAATATCTTCCGCCAGAGTTCCCCGAAGGTGTTGAAATCCTCCTGGTAAACGATACCGGCGCCGTTGCGCTGGCTCTGGTCGAGGTAGTTGCTGTATTGGTCGGCGGAGTGGGAGAAGAGGGTCAGTCGGAGCTGCCCCTGCCGGTTGAGCTTGATCTCTATGTCGATGTCCCCGACTATGTCGCTATTGCTCGATGACATGTACTGGCGGTTGCCTATGTTTCCGTTTATTATGACCCTGTTGTTGAACAGCTGTGTGGATACGGCTACGTCGAATATGTCCCTCCCGGTTTCCGTAGGCTGGTAATTGAACCCAAGGTCTATCGGTATGTCCAATTGTCGGAATATGTTGTTCAACTGGCTCGCCATCATTTCCGAGGCGTTGGAGTAGAGCATCGTGGTGCTGTTGACGATTCCGGACTGCTCGTCAGGAACGAAACCTCCGGAAATCAGCAGTGCGAGGGCCTGTTTCATACGCTTGTCCTCGGTATTGAGGGCCCCCTGTACACGGCTCTTCGTGGTCGGGTCGAGATCAGGGATGTCGATATTGAACGATATCTCCGGATTGGAAAGCTTGCCGCTGAGCCTGATGCCGCAGTCAACGACACGGCGCGTCGTGACGGCGGTGGAGTCGGCTATCAGGGGACTGATCGAGGCCTTGGCGCGGTAGTTCGCCGTAAGGTCGAGGTCGGACTGCATCACATCCCCTCCGAAGGTGATGGTTCCGCCGGGATTGATGGTGAAGTCCCTGGAGGTGAATCCCAGCATTCCGAAGTGGTAGCTTCCGCTGTCGACCCTGTAGTCGCCCTTGATGTCGAAATTATCGCCGTCAACCGTGATGCCTATCTGGCCGTAGCCGCGCGCCTTAAGGATGTCGCCGGTATTCTTGTCGATCTCCAGCAGTATCTCGGCGTCGGGATTGGCGTTCAGCCTCAGGTTGACGCTCAGGCTGGTGGACTGCTTTTCCTTCTTCTGCTTGAACAGTTGTTTGGCTATTATGAGCGAGTCGAAGAGCCCGACTATCCTCTCTTCCCTGTCGATGAAGGTCAGCAGGGACTTTGTCTCCTTGGCGGAGTTCCCGATAGGTATGTGGACCGATGTGTTGGGCTTCGGGGTGAGGTTGAGGTTGAGACGTATGTTGTTGAGGGGACCGGAGAGGCGGACAGTGCCGTCTGCGAACGCCCTGCCGTAGAAGGTTTCGTTGTCGCGGAGGGATGTGTTGAGCCCCAGCAGGTTGTTGAGTTCGATGCGGGTGTTGAGCCTTATGTCCTTGAAGTGGTCGTACGGGACGCCTCCCGTTATTTTTCCATTATGGCCGAATCTGTCGGAGACGGAGATGTCGTCGAAAGTGATGCCTCGGTCATTTATCGTGAACGGACCGTCAAGGATATAGTCGACCTGGGTATACAGCAGTTTCAACTTCAGTTCATTCAGGCGTGTGCCTTCGCTTTCGACAGATATCTTGTCAAGGGGCCCCGAGGCTTTGATATGACCCGAAACCGATCCTCCGAAATCGGATACTATCGATGACAATACCGGTTCCAGCATTCCTATCTGCAGGCGGTCAAGGACCATGTCCATCTCCACCCGCTTGTTCGAAGGACGGTATGAGGCCTCGGCACTGAAGGGGTGCCTTCCTTCCAGTGCATTGTCGACCAGGAAGTTGAACTGCTTGGCGACCTCGTCCCAGTGGCTCTCCAGATGAAGGTCTCCCACGTCGATTCCGCCGGCGGAGATGCGCCGTCCGTCCATGTCGAGCAATATCCCCCTGTCGGGGCTGAGAAGTGCGAACGCCTCGCCGTGCCCGGTGAGGAGTCCCTGGAGATTCATCGGGGTCGAGATGAACGAATTGGCCAGGCCGAGGTCGAAATAGTTGAGCATTACCCTGACGGTGTCGGAGCGCGACTGCCCTATGACTCCGTCGGCCAGCAGGCTCTGTTCCCCGTTCTGGATTGCGAAATTGTCCAGGGTTATCTCCTTGTCGCGGTAAAGGAGGGTCGCAGGAAGGAGTTCCCATACATTGCCGGCAACGGCCAGTTCGGAAGGAAGAATGTCGGCACGCAGCCTGTAGCCGTCAGCCTCCTTGTCCAGGAATGTGAACAGGGTATGGAGATTGGCCCTGTGCCCGGAACCGTCTTCGTTGTGGAAACTCGCCTGAAGGTCGACCGTGACGCTGTCTGACAGTGCGTCGAGCCTCACGTTCTCGGCATTGAACGAACCGGCCTGCACCTTGTCGGCGTCGAAGTCGGCCAGGATGCGGCCGTGCTCGGTGACGAAACGTCCCTGGAGGTTCCTTATGATGTTGTTGCCGTAGGCTGCCAGTTCGGAAGACAGTGTGCTCTGCACCTCGTCGTTCAGAAGATTTATGCCGACGGTGGTCTCGCGCGAGAGGTAAAACTCGGGGAGGAAGAAATCGAAGAGAGGTTTCAGTTCCTGCGTCCTGAGCCTCAGCGATCCGTAGTCTTCAGGGTGGGGGAGATCTTCGCTCCTGTCGTGGGTCCTTCCAAGCAGTTGTTCGAGATTGTCCTCTACGATCAGGTGCATCACCCTGGATACGAATTTGGTGATGAAGAGATTGCCTTCGTAGTTCGCCTTGGCGACCGTTGAGTTGAGGTCGAGGAGGTAGCGTTCGTCCTGATATTCCGAATTGAATGACAGGTCCCCTATGTCGAACTGCTGTCCCTGGAGCGTGGCCTGCAGTGAACGGAAGTCCGCATGCCCGAGTATGGCGCCCTGGGGAGTCTGCAGGAGGTCGGCGTCGAGCGCGAAACTTACCGAGGCGTCTTCCCTCTTGTCGAAGTTCAGGGCGGTAAGGTCGGCGTTGTTGAGGTCTATGTCCAGTTTGATGCTGTTGTTCTGCCCCTTCCCGCCCAGCACGATGTCGCCATGGCCTATTATGCTGATGTTCGGGTCGTTACAGAAGAAATCCGCGTCAATCCTGTCGCCCTTAAGCCTTCCCGAAGCAAGGATTCCGCGGTAATCGTAGCCGTTGAAGATGAAGTTGTCTATCTTCAGGGGAGCTACCCCGACCACCAGACCGTTCTTTTTCGACGAGGAGAATTCCAGTTCCGTCTGGCAGGTGAGTGCGCCGAGGGACGGGTTGCCGAGCAGGCGGCCGAGCTGCAGCGATTCCGTAGAGGCTGTGCCGTCTACGCGGACTCCGCCTTTTCCTGTCCCGACTATCGCGTCGAACGTGGCGCTTCCCATCGTTCCGGTCCCCAGATGTCCCGTCACTTTCAGGTCATCCAGGGGGCCTTCGGCCTTGGCTCGCAGGGAGATGGTTTCTCCGTGTGCGATACCTGTGATGGAGGAGCGCTTGAATCCGGGCGATACGGCCGAGATGATATTTGCCAAGTCTGCGGTGGATGTAGAGGAACGGAGTATTTCCGCACTGATGCGCGAGCGGGCCGGATCAGTGATATCCTTAAGGTGGAAACGCAGGTCCATGTCGGTCCCCTTCGATTCGGACCGGACCCTGAGGCCGTCGCTTTTGAGGTCGTTGACAGTGCCTTCCGCCTTGCCGTCGATCCAGAGACCGGCAGGTATTTCATTCATCCCGGCATAGTACTGCAGCGTACGGGCGTCGAAGAAGGTGTTGCGGAAGGTGCCGGAGAGCCTGACCTTGTTCACGAAATCCGAGAAGTCTGAGAAATCGGTGAAGCCGAGTTCGAAATTGTCCGCATGCAGGTCCGACCAGCCGTCATTGTACTCGAGGCCGGATAGGTGGATTCCGGTGTCATCCATAGTAACGTCCCCTTCGACATGCTTCACATCCAGACCGTTCTTCTCCTTGAGCGAGATGTCGGCGATCCTGCCGGAAAGGGCCTTGCCGTAGCTGAGGTCCCTGACGGTCAGGTTGATGTCCTGAAGGCCGATATTCTTCCAGTCGATTGCGCGTGGATTGCGCTTCCTGCCTTCCTCCGCGGCGAAGGGGTTGACTGTTGAAAAGTCGATGTTCTTGAGCGTGACCTTGTTGATCCGTATTTCGTCCCAGGGGAGGACAAGTTCTCCGGATTCATTGTGGGGCATGGGGGCGAGGAGCGCCGACAGGTTGGTCGTGCTGTCGGTAAGGTGCCTGATAGTGAAACTGCCGTCTTCCAGGCTGACCCTCCTGACAAGAGCCTGTTCCGAAAAAACCAGCGAGGTGGTCTTCAGGCTGACAAGCGCCTTGCCCAGGGTGGCGATCGTGTCGCCGGCCCCCTGGATCACGTTGACATCCTTGAGGATTATGTTGTTGGGGAAGGAGATGAGGACGCGGCCGACCTCGACCCGCCCGTCAAGGTTCTTCGAGAGGGTCTCTGTGACCTTGTTGACGATGCGTGTCTGGACCGCGGGAATCTGGACGGCGATGAGGGCGGCGGTCGGGATGATGACCATCGCAAGCACCACTATCCGAACTATCTTCTTCCAGGTCTTCATGCGTAGCTGTAACTTACAAATATAGGAAATAATTGCTATTTTTGCGCAAAATCAAAGGCTATGGCGATTACAATCCTCGGAATAGAATCTTCGTGCGACGATACTTCTGCGGCCGTCCTGCGTGACGGTTTGCTGCTGTCAAACGTGATGGCCTCGCAGGAGGTCCACCGCCAGTATGGCGGGGTGATTCCCGAGCTGGCATCCAGGGCACATCAGCAGAACATCCTGCCGGTGGTTTCCGAGGCGCTCCGGATAGCAGGAACCACCATGGACGACATCGATGCGATTGCCTTCACGCGCGGTCCTGGCCTCCTGGGCTCCCTTCTCGTGGGAACTTCCTTCACCAAGGGGCTCGCGGTTGCGACCGGCAAGCCCATCATCGAGGTAAACCACCTCCAGGGGCACATTCTTTCCCATTTCGTGAAAGTGGAAGGTCGGGAGAACAGATGCCCTTCGTTCCCGTTCCTCTGTCTCCTGGTGTCGGGCGGCCATACACAGATCGTCCGTGTCGACGAGCCGCTCCGTTTCGAGATACTCGGCCATACCATCGACGACGCGGTCGGGGAGGCTTTCGACAAGTGCGCCAAGCTTATGGGGCTGGGTTATCCCGGCGGACCTGTAGTGGACCGTCTGGCTAAGGAGGGCGACGAGAAGCGTTTCCGCTTCGCCAAGCCCAACATCCCGGGCCTTGACTACAGTTTCAGCGGCATCAAGACTTCGCTCCTCTATTTCCTTCGCGACCGGATCGCCGAGGATCCGGATTTCATTGAAAAGAACAAGGCGGACCTGTGCGCCTCGTTCCAGAAAGACCTGATAGATATCCTTCTCAAGAAACTGATCCTTGCTGCAAAGCAGACCGGTATCCGGCAGATCGCAATCGCCGGCGGAGTTTCCGCCAACGGCGGTCTCCGCCGCCGCATCGAGGAAGAGGGGAAGAAGCGCGGCTGGACCACATTCCTTCCTGAACTTCGCTTCACTACCGACAATGCGGCGATGATAGCCATCACCGGCCATTACAAGTATCTGGCAGGAGAGTTTGCCGGGCTCGACATCGCTCCTCTCTCCCGCGCAGCTGAATACGGAGACCGATGAAGGAGTTCGAAATTGCTTTCCCCCTTCAGCACGACCCGTCCGAGGCCGAGTTGCGGCAGGCGGCAGGCCGCGCCCTGGGCGTCAAGCCCGAGAGGGTTTCCGGGGTGCGTATCGTCAGGCGTTCGCTGGATGCCCGGGGCGATATCGTATACCGCTACAGGGTACAGGCCGCGGCTCAGGGCGAAAGCCTTGATGAATATACGGTTCCGCAATACCGTGACGTGAGGGACGCGGAGCCCGTCATAGTGGTGGGCAGCGGCCCTGCCGGCATGTTTGCCGCCCTGCGCCTGCTCATGGAAGGACGCCGTCCCATTGTCCTGGAGCGCGGGAAGGACGTGCATGCGAGAAAGGCCGATGTGGCCGCATTGAACCGGCAGCAGAGCGTCGACCCTGATTCGAACTATTGTTTCGGAGAGGGAGGTGCAGGCACATTCTCCGACGGAAAACTCTACACCCGCTCGAACAAGCGGGGCGACCTGAGGGAAGTGCTTTCCCAACTGGTCGCTTTCGGCGCTTCCGCGAGCATACTTGTGGACGCCCATCCCCACATCGGGAGCGACAACCTTCCGCGGATAGTGGAGAGGATCCGGAATTGCATAACCGAACACGGGGGGGAGTATCATTTCAGTGAGAAAATGACTGACCTTGTTCCCTTCAGCGACGGAATGCATAAGGGTTGGAAGGTGATATGCGAAGGTGGAGCGGTCTATGAAGCCCGCTGGGTCATACTGGCGACGGGGCACTCTTCCCACGAAGTATACCGGCTTTTCGGCGAAAAAAGATGGCCCCTGGAGGCCAAGGGATTCGCACTGGGGGTGCGGGCGGAACATCCGCAGACCCTCATCAACCGAATCCAGTATCACGGAAAGTTCCAGCCAGGAATGCCGCCTGCGGAGTATTCGCTCGTAGAGCAGGTGGACGGACGGGGTGTTTTCTCGTTCTGCATGTGCCCCGGAGGCATCCTCGTTCCGTCAGTCACCGGTCCTGGCGAGGTTGTGCTCAACGGCATGTCCAACTCTATGCGCAACTCTCCCTGGGCCAACGCCGGGATAGTCTGCGCCGTCAATCCGGGAGACGTCCCCGGTTTCGAGCGTTACGGGGTCTTCTCACTTCTGGAATTCCAGTCTTCCGTGGAGAAGGCCATGTACGGTTTCTCTGGCTCGCTTCGCGCTCCTGCCCAGAGGCTCGTGGATTTCTGCAGAAATAAAGATTCGCAGGGACTTCCCAGGAGTTCCTATCAGCCCGGGACTGTGAACGCCCCGCTGTACGAACTGCTGCCTTCGCCGGTATATGAGAGGCTCCGCGTGGCGTTCGCTGCCTTCGACCGCAAGATGCGCGGCTATTACACCAACGACGCCTTGGTTCTGGGCACCGAATCGAGAACATCGTCCCCGGTACGCATTCCGCGTGATCCGGAGACGATGTGTGTCTGTGGCCTGGAAGGCCTATACCCATGCGGGGAGGGCGCGGGATATGCCGGCGGCATAGTCTCGAGCGCCATGGACGGAATCCTAGTTGCCGCAGCCGCTTCCGCACGATGAGCAGTTGCCGCCGCATCCCTTGGCGGCCCTTTCTCCGTGCAGCCCGTCGGTCAGTTCCTTCTCGGTAGCGTCCCTTATGGCAGTCACCTTGCCGGTGAAATGGAGTTCCTTTCCGGCCAGGTCGTGGTTGAAATCCATCTTCACGCTGTCGGCCGACACTTCGACCACCTTGCCGGGAATCACTCCGCCCGCCTGGTTCATCATGGGAATCACCTGGCCGGGGATGAGCAGCTGCTCCTGTATCTTGCCGTCGATTTCGAATATGTGCTTGGGCAGGTCGATCACCGCCTGATTGTCGTATACCCCGTAGCCTTCCTCGGGAGAGAGGACGAATTCGAACGTGTCTCCCACCTCCTTGCCGAGGAGATATTCCTCGAACTTGGGCAGCAGGTATCCGAGTCCGTAGATGAACTCGAGGGGATTCTCTTCCGTGGCACTGTCTTTCACTTCGCCGTCTACGAGCAGGGTGTAGCTCAGGGAGACGACCTTTTCATCTTGGATTGTCATGGTTGGTTGGGTTTGTCTATGTTCAGAATAATATTGTAGATTCTCTTGTTGTATATGTGGGTGGCGGTGCTCAGTCCGCCTTCCGCTATCCATTTCCCCTGCCGGTCGCTGTTGTCGATCAGCACCCAGTAGTTGCAGAGCGGGAGATAGATTTCGCGGAGGTTCTTCATGCCCTGCCAGTATCGCCTGACGATGGTTTCGGTGGGTATGTCGTGTCCTCCCGACGATACCCGGATCGCCACTCTCCTGATGGCGAGTTCCGGATTCTTGAGCCAGAAATAGAATATCCCCACCATATAGCCCTTGTTCTTCGCGGCAATGACCGTATTGGCGAGCGACCTGGTGGCGAGCGTGGTCTCGACCGCGAAGTCATCTCCCTTGGCTATCAGCTGGTCCATTCTCTCCACCATCAGCCTGGAGGCACGTATCATCTCTTTCTCCGGATTCTGGGGCGAGAGTTCGTCCGCTATCTCGTCGGCGTTGACGAAGGTATGGAGATTGAGCAGGTCGGGCAGCAGGGTGTAGGATGCGGTTGTCTTGCCCGCACCGTTGCAACCCGATATGATGTAGAGCCGCGACATCGGTCTATTTGATCCTGTAGGGATCGTCCCCGTAAAGTGTGAATTTCTTCGACTTCCGGAGCCACTTCTGCTCTTCGGTCTTGATGTATTCGCGTGTGCCCTCCCAGTCGAGCCGTCCTTCCACGAAACCGAGCAGGGTCGCGTCTTCCAGATAGCGGTTCAGCCCTTCATCCCGGAATTCGGGGCAGGTGTCGTGGATGAAGCGCAGGAGCTGGAGGGCGTGGTTGAGGGCGTGGTATGTAGCGCCGGGTATGAACATCAGCTGGAAGCCGAAGCACGTCTCGTCACGGTATATCCCGTAGGAGGGGACGAAACGGGTCCATCTGACGTGGAGCCCGGGATTGGCGACCGGACTTTCCGTATCGTTCCAGTTGCCTCTCCCCATGCGGGACGGATACCCGTAAAGCTGTTCCATCCAGGGGGCTCCGAACTGCTCGAAGGGGCGGTTCGTGCCGTGGCCGTAACTCACGTTGGTACCCATCCAGAGGCATTGTCCGCTGTAGAAATGGGAGGTGAAAAGCCCGGAGAAATCGGAGAAGGGCGGGATGGTCCATGCCATCAGCTCCCTGTTTACCGGTTCGGCGGAGGTGGATATGATGTGCAGGGGGAACTTCGCTCCCATTTCGCTGTAGAAGAGGTTGGCCGTCTCGCCGAGGGTGAGCCCGTGACGGTGGGGGAGACCTATGATGCCGAGCGTTCCCTCGATCTGCCTGCCGCAGGGGTTGATGCGGTCCACAAGGAAAACGGAAAGGTCGGCCCCGTCGCTCCTGAGCCTCTTGAACAGATTGTACAGCAGGGTGGTGTAGTTGCTGTAGCGGGATCCTACGTCCTGGAGTTCTATTACCAGGGCGTCGAGATCCTTCAGGTCATCCATATCAAGCGACGTGGTCACCTCCCTGGTCTCGATTCCCGGGACCATGGGGCCGTAGAGGGAGTGCTCGGGGGTGAAGATGCGCACCAGGTTGCCACGGCGGGCAAGGCTCTCGAACAGATACTCCCCGGTGTCGGGATGCCATGCGACCTGGTTGCACAGCACGCCTAAGCGCCCTTTCCTGAGCACCAGGTCCTGCTGCTCCAGCAGGGGAGTCGTCCTGAATGAAAACATGTCGTAAAGATATAAAAAAGACGGCAGTTTCTTGCTGCCGTCTTTCGTGTTCCTTTCCGAAGAAGCGCTTATTTCTTCTTCTGACCGTATCTTGAGTAGAATTTGTCCACGCGACCGGCGGTATCGACAAGCTTCATCTTGCCGGTATAGAACGGGTGCGAAGTGTTCGAGATCTCAACCTTCACGAGGGGGAAGGTGACACCGTCGATATCGATCGTCTCCTTGGTGTTGATGCAGGAGCGGGTGATAAAGACGTGCTCGTTGGACATATCCTTGAATGCTACAAGACGGTAGGATTCGGGATGGATTCCTTTTTTCATTTTGCGTATCTAGTTTAAACAGTTTTCCAAACGGAGCGCAAAAATAGGAATAATTTGGAGAACGGCAAAATTATTTTGTCAATCTGAATCCGGCGTACATCTGGTCGTACTGGTTCAGGATCCCGTTGATGGTCTGGAGGGTGGAGTTCTTGTAGACCGAAGTCAGCGACTTGATGATTTTCATCATGGTCGTGGCGTCGAAGAGGAGTTCCATCTGGCCGTTCTTGACGGCGACATAACCCTTCATGTTGAGGAATTTCGCCATCTTCATGTTGATGGTCGCATTCTCCTTGTCGAGGGTCCAGGTTCCGGTGAACGTCTTCTGGCCATACTTGACGGCCATGGTGCCGTCTTCATTGAAGGTGAAGCCGAAAAGTCCCTGGGTGATGCCGACTTTCTGGAGGTAGCCGTCCAGTTTATTCTCGATGGTGGACTGGGCCACTCCGCTGGCGATGTTGGAGAGAGGGTTGTTCTCCGATTTGAAACTGATGGCGGAGCCGCTGTAGTTCCAGTTGCCGGCTATGGTTTCGGGGGTGAGGGCGCTCTTGCCGGAGATAAGGTCGGTGATGCTGGACACGATAGATCCGGCCTTGCTGTCCTTGTTGCCGAGCTGGCCAATTTTGCCGAGTATGCCGCCAAGATTCTGCGCATTTGCCGAGAAGGTGATCATCAGGATGGCCGCTGCCATCAAAGCAATCTTTTTCATGGTTTCTATGGATATTTTTTAACTTTGCAATTTAGTGAAAATCGCTGAAATAATCCATAAAAATCACATATTATGACCCTGATCAAATCTATTTCCGGCATTCGGGGCACTATAGGCGGCTGCCCCGGCGACGCCCTGACCCCGATTGACGTGGTCAAGTTCACTGCTGCGTATGCCCGCCAGCTTCAGATGAAGTATCCCGGCAAGGAGCGCTGCAAAGTTGTGGTCGGCCGGGATGCCAGGATTTCCGGCGAAATGGTGGACTACCTGGTCTCCGGCACCCTTATGGCATGCGGGATCGACGTGGTGAACGCCGGTCTCGCCTCCACTCCCACCACCGAGATGGCGGTTCTTTTCGAAAAGGCCGACGGCGGCATCATCCTGACCGCTTCGCACAATCCCAAGCAGTGGAATGCCCTGAAGCTCCTCAATTCCAAGGGCGAGTTCCTCACCGACGAGGAGGGGAAGGCTCTCCAGAAGGTGGCCGAGGAAGGAGATTTCGATTTCAAGGATGTGGACAGCATTGGAACACTGGTACGGAAAGATTTCACACAGGCACATATCGATGCCGTCAAGAACTATCCGCTCGTAGACCTTGACGCTATCCGCAAGGCGGGGTTCAAAGTGGTGCTCGATGCCATCAACTCGGTGGGAAGCATATGCATGCCGGCCCTCATCGAACAGCTCGGAGTGGAGTGCGTGACCATCAACGGCACTCCCGACGGCCATTTCGCACACAATCCCGAGCCGCTGCCAGCCAACCTGGTAACACTCTCCGAAGAAGTGGTACGCCGGAAGGCTGACCTCGGCATCTCGGTCGATCCCGATGTCGACCGTCTCGCTTTCATCTGCGAGAACGGAGTCCCCTTCGGCGAAGAATACACCCTCGTGGCGGTCGCCGATTACGTGCTCTCAGTCAGGAAGGGTCCTACGGTTTCGAATATCTCTTCTTCACGTGCCCTCCGCGACGTGACGGAATCACACGGCTGCAAATATTTCAACTGCAAGGTGGGTGAGGTGAACGCCTCCACCAGGATGCAGGAGGAAGGAGCGGTGATCGGAGGCGAGGGCAACGGCGGAGTTATAGTGCCGGACCTCCACTACGGACGCGACGCTCTCATCGGAACCGCGCTTTTCCTGAGCAACATGGCGCACAAGAAACTGTCCGCCTCCGCACTCAGGGCGACGTATCCCGACTATTTCGTCTCGAAAAACCGTATAGAAATGAGCGACCCCGCCAAGATAGAGGAGGCGCTCACGAAGGTGGAAAATTATTTTGCAGGGGCTGCCGTAAACAAACTCGACGGTCTCCGCATCGATTTCGAAGACGAGCGCAAGTGGTTCGTACTCAGGAAATCCAATACCGAACCCATCATCCGCATCTATGCCGAAGCCCCTTCCGAGGCGGCTGCGGAAGACCTGGCGCAGGAAGTCATAAGGGTAATCGGCGGCTAACGGGCCACGATACCCATTTCAACCCACTTGTCGAGAAGGGCCTGTACATCTGTGCGGGCCCTTTCTTCACTCACCTCATATTCCTCGCACAATGCCCCGGCAAGGGTCTCCACTGTGAATTCGCCGAGTTCCTGGCCCTTGTTCCAGAGCCAGGCCGCAGTATCGTTGAGGCTGACAAGCCGACCGAAATCGACTGCGCCCAGTCCTTCGCCCACTATTACTTTTTCGCCGCACACTTCGCGCAGCACGAATCCTTCCTTGATTTTCATCTGATTTCTATGTTTCGTAAATATGTCCGTTTGTAAATTGCAAGCAGCCAGCGCCTTATCGGGAGCATCCGGCGCCATTGCCGGGCAGCGCGCTTCATGCGGGGAGTGTCGAGGCGCCTGTGCTTTCCGTCGGCCCCGACCACTTCGTCGGCCCTGGCCAGTATATCTTCGGGACGGCATATCTCGCGTCCCCGAATATTGCCGTCGCCCATGAGTTCCACCCGGCTGTCAGAAATCTCCATCACCCTGTGGAGCACGTAGCGGCTGCCCCCGATCCTGGCCAGCACCACGTCACCGGGACGGATGTCCAGGGGCCGCGTCAGAACCACGCTTTCGCGTCCTCCCAATATGAAGGGAAGCATGCTCCTTCCCTTGACGAGCAGGGTCACGGCCAGTCCTTCCTGGATAAGGGCCGCGGCATCCCGTATGATCCGGTCGTCACTGACTTTTTCCATGTGGGTCAGCCTCTGGTTATTGTTTCATGGCACAGGCGTGCCGCCTCCTCGTCTGGCAGGCACTCCAGATACCATACCGGTACGAGCGATATGAGCCCGTTCTCCGTCTGGTGCAGTCCGTCAGCGAGCGTGCGGTCCCAGCGCTTGCCGGAGATGCTCGGAAGAAGAGCCGCATAAGCCTCTATGCTCCTCATACGCCTGATTCTGTTGTACGGAGCCTGGGTAAGCTGCACGAATCCTCCCACGGGCAGTTTCATGTTGCGGTAGCACGGGGTCTTGCCGCTCCATGGCGAGCCGTAAACCATAACCTTGCCGTCCTCCTCTATCCTGACAACGGGGTTGTCATCGTTCACGAGTTCGGAGCCGGGGATGTGTTTGATCCACAGCTGAGCATGAGTGCTCTTTCCGGTTCCGCTCCTGCCGAGGAAAAGGTAGCCCTTCCCGCCGTTGCCGATGACGGCCGCATGGAACAGGGCTGTCATCTTCGTGGCAGTGCTCATGGCATACATCACCATCAGGGCGTTGTTCAGGCCGTAACCGTTCATGCCGCGTACCGCCAGGGTCGCCTCCCTGAAGCCGGGCTGTGCGAGCAGGCGGGCGACCAGCCTGCCCTTCAGGCCGAACTCGAACCAGGATGCGCCGCCGGGCACATGCAAGAGCCTGATAACCGATCCTTCATCCTCCTGGGTGAATTCCTCGGTCATTCCTTCCGGAACGGGGAGATTGTCGGGAGAGACCACCTTGAGCCTGAAGACCGGTTCGACTGCAGCATCGGGACCGACCTTGAACGGGGAGTAGTGTGCCAGGGCGGCGGAGAGATCGACACCCTCCTCGCCGCAGACCGTAAAGCGGTGTCCCGCGACTTCGTATGTATATTGATTCATGTCTGACTCGATTAATTCCAAAAGCTTGCCGATCGCTTCTTCCTGGGGAATGTAGCGCAGGACAGGCGTCCTGCCGCGGTAGAGGGTTACGTGGCCCCGCCCTTCTCCCACATATCCGTAATCGGCGTCGGCCATCTCGCCCGGGCCGTTCACCACGCATCCCATGACCGCGATTTTCACCCCGGCCAGATGCGCCGTGCGCCGCTTGACCTCGTTGAAAGTGGATTCCAGGTCGTACAGGGTGCGGCCGCATCCCGGACAGGCAATGTACTCGGGGCGGGTGAAACGGCGGCGGCATGCCTGCAGAAGCAGGTCGCGGAACCATTCTCCATCCGCTTCGGGAACGGGCTTCCCGCCTATAGTGGATCCTTCCAGCGAAAAGTCGTCGATGCGCTTGTCTAGCAGTGACGGTCCCCACAGGCAGGATGCCTTTATGATGAAATCATCCCATCCGTCTGCCGTAACCGAGCTGCGTCCTCCGCCCGGGGAATAGCCCTCCGAGATGGCGGAGACTATCATATTTCCGGCCGGGATCTCGTTGACCGGATCTTCCGTGAGGGAAACCCTTATGGTGTCGCCTATGCCTTCGCCGAGCAGGGTGCCTATGCCCACGGCCGATTTGATGCGTCCCTCATCCCCGTTGCCTGCCTCGGTGACTCCGAGGTGGAGGGGGAAGATATGGCCCAAATCCTCCTTCATAGCGCGGTACAGTAGCCTGTAGGCCTCCACCATGACTATGGTGTTGCTGGCCTTGAGCGACACGACGACATTGAAGAAATCCTCTTCGATGCACATGCGGAGCCATTCGACAACCGCTTCTTTCATCGCCAGGGGCGTGTTGCCGTAGCGGCTCGTGATCCTCTCGCCCAGCGATCCGTGGTTGAGGCCTATACGGATCGTGGTTCCGTGCTGCCGGCACAGTCCGATGAGTTCACGGAACTTGGCGCACGCGACTTCGTGTTCCTTCGCGAAATTGCCGGGATTGATCCTCACCTTGTCGGCTACGGAAGCTGCGGCGAGCGCAGCGTCTGCGAGGAAATGTATGTCGGCGACAAGGGGGGTCATGATGCCTTCAGCCCTCAGCCTTTCCTTGATGATGCGCAGCGATTCCACTTGCCTGAGCCCCTGGGTCGTGAGGCGGATCATGCCGGCACCGGCGGCAGCCATTGCCCTGCATTGGGCGAGCGAAGCTTCGATGTCGTCGGTCGAAGTGTTGCACATGGTCTGTACGATGACGGGAGCCCCTCCTCCGATGGGGAGGCGGCCTGCGATGGAGAATGACACTTTCCGTGCTACCATAGGTGGAAATGAAGGGATGCGCTGAACATGAGGTTCATCGGGTAGGTGTATATCCAGTAGATGTCACTGAACTTGTTGGTGTGATACAGACTGGCGAATGAATATTTGTAATTGGCTTCCAGATGGAGTTCGAACGGACTGAAAACTATTCCAAGTCCGCCTCCGCCTATTACTCCGTAGTCGTAGCGCTGGTCATACTGGTCGAATCCGCCTTCCCTGTCTGTCGAAAGGCGGTATCCTCCGTAGGTGCCCAGATTTACCAGAAGCCTGAAGCGGGAGAAGTCTATCTTGAATTGCGACAGCAGGGGAATCTCGATTATTTCATTGGTTTCCCCGTAGCCCTCGGTCGTCGAGGTATATCCTTCGTATCCGTGCTTGGCCCCGAACTTCAGGCCGAAATTGAAGAGTTGGTCCCAGAGTGCGTGATAATAGGTGAAAAACACACCTATATTGTTGTATGTCAAGATTTTTGACTGACCGAGCCTCGGGGAGGACGATACCCCGCTCCAGTTGACGCCATACTGGACACCGATCATGTGGATGTTCTTGAAACGTGCCGGATGGACCACGGTGTCGAGCTGCGCGAAGTCGTCTGGCATGTCGAAGATGAATTCGTCCTGGGCGGCAGCTGTCAGGGCCGAAGCTAAAAGTATGAGTGAAATCAGGAACTTTTTCATCTGAATACCTCCCTGATATCTATGGTCTGTTCGATCTCGGCCGACTCGGGGATGTCCAGGAGCCTGTTGCCGGGGGCTATCTCATAGAAACGCACGGTTTCGGGCTGCTTGCGTTCCAGAAGGTTTCCGGTGTCGGTGTAGCCGTTACGGTTTTTGTCGTATGTGATCCTCACCTGGTATTTGCCGGCCTTGAGATAGGGGAACGGATATGTCCCGTCGTTGTCGACGTGGTATGTCCTCAGGACCGCGGACCCGTTTTCATCGGTCAGTTCCACGATGTAGCGGTCGCTGACATTCGTGAGCACCAGATTGAGCGTGCTGAGCTCCTCCGCCTGAGGGATCTGGAATTTGGCGGACGCTGGAGCGTTGGGGAGCTGGTCGAGGTTGGTGAACGTCCCCTCAGGAAGCTTCAACTCGTATTCGAATCCCTTTATCAGGTCTTCCTTCGGGCGCACTATGTAGCGCCTGATGTCGGTGGAGTCCTGCTTGATGGTGTATCCGATGACAGACTGCTGTCCCTTGGGGTTGGTGGCCGTTATCGAGATGGAGTCGCGCACTATCCCTATGATTGGAGAAGGCGATGAGATGCTGATGCCGAGCTGCTCCACCGTCTCGTTGGCGGCGTTGACCGTAAGTTTGAAAACGGTGTCGGGGCCGGCGTCCTGCTTTGCATTCGGCTGCCTTGGGGGAGCGGCGGTCTCTTCCTGCTTTTTCACTGCCAGCGAGATGCTTTCGTCGGCTGGCGCGAGCACGCCTGTGGAGTCGGTCTTGAGATAGTTCAACCTGACCAGCAGGCTGTCGTCGAGCCTGTAGTCGGTGTTGATCCAGAAATCGATGCTGTCGCGCGTCATATTGTACTGGAGTATCACCGAAGAGTCCGGGATGCCCACGAATTCCAGGGAGTTGATCTGGACGTCGGCGGCGCTGAACTTAAGGAAGCCCTGCCTCTCGCTCACCCTTCCGCTGTTCTGGAGATACTGCACGCTCTGCAGTTCCTTGAAGGTCAGCAGGGTGACCATCGGAACCCTCGCGGCGCACAGAAGCGTGTCCTTCATATTGAACGGCTTCAGTTCGAAAATGGAGTCGTTCACCGCGTATTCGGGGGTGAAGAGGGAATCGAGGAAGCCCACTTCGTCCTCATCCGGATTGTATTTGAAATCGGTGTCCTTGTCGGAATAGACATAGACGCGGTATGTAGTGTCGCGCAGGTTGCGCATTGCGAAGAATCCCCAGTCGTCCGACTTGACCACAGCGTCGGGGAGGGTATTGAAGCAGGCGGAGTCTGACTGGTCTATGTACGCCGCCACAAGAGCGCCCTTGACGGGAGACAGTGTCTTGCTGTCGATAACTCTTCCGGTAAAGTATAGGGAATCAAGGGTTTCGCCGGTCGAGAACGGATAGACGAGCCGGGGCGCGGGGTTGCCTTCGTTGTTGTCTGCAAGGGCTTCACCGAAATCGATGGTATATGTCTGGTCCTCCTTGAGGGTGTCCTGGAAGGTCACTATGATGTTCTTGCCCTTGACCTTGGCAACCGGCTTGCGCCGCGTGGGCGGGGAGAGCAGGATTTCAGTAGGTGTTTTCACGACCGTATACTCGTTGTAGAGCAGCGTGATTTTCCCTTCCATCACGGGGAATCCGGTGGCGCCGGCCTCAGGAGTGACTTTCAGGAGCACCGGAGGAAGGGTGTCCTTGGGGCCTCCGCTGGGAGGTGTGGTCGTATTCGCGCAGGAGTGGCTCGATATGCAGGCGCCGATGAAGAGCGCCAGCAGCACGGCCATTGTGATGATTCTTCTCATTGTCAGCTGAGTTCAACTCGTTTTACACGTTCGATCCCCTTGACTTTGGATATAGCCTTGATCAGTTTGTCGAGGTCGTCGGTGTTGTGTACATAGAGGTCGATGAAGCCCTCGAAAATCTCGTCGTGGGTCTCAATGTGGAGCTTGCGCATGTTTACGCCAAGCACGAGGGAGATCACGCGGGTGAGATCGCTCAGGACGCCGACCCGGTCGATCCCTTCAAGCGAAATCCTTGCCAGATACGACATCATGAAGTGCTTGCTCCACTTGGCGGATACGATCCTGTGCCCTTCCTTGGAGGCGAGGTCATTGGCTTTCGGACAGCTCTTCTTGTGTATGGTGACGGTGCCGTCGTCCTCGATGAACGCCACTACGCTGTCTCCCGGGATGGGGGAGCAGCATTCGGCGATGTTGAAGGAGATGGTGCCCTGGTCTATGTTCTCCTGGAGCAGGAACTCGCTCTTCTTGTTGATCGAGCCGTTGCGGAGCGGGTTGAGGAGCTTGACTCCCCACATCTGCACGCTGCGGCGCTCTGCGTTGGTCCTCAGGGCCTTGTCGAGATCGCTCAGGTCGATGACGCCGATTCCTATCCTGTTGTAGAGGTCATCCTTGCCGCCGGGTGTCTTGTAATAGTCTATCAGCTTCTTGATCACCCGGCTCCGTTCCGTGATGTTGCGCTCGTCCAGTTTGCGGTCGAGTATCTCCATGCCCTCCTTGATGCTGTTCTTGACATCGGTTTTCAGGAAGTCCATCACCTGGGTCTTGGCCCTTCCGGTCTGGAGGAACTCCAGCCATTCGCGCTTGGGCTTTCCGCTTTCGGAGGTAATGATTTCCACCTGGTCGCCGTTGGAAAGTACCTGGGAGAGGGGAACCAGCCGCTGGTTGACCTTGGCCGCGATGGCATGGTTGCCGATATGGGTATGGATGCTGTATGCGAAATCGAGCGCGGTGGCGCCCTTCGCCAGGCTCTTCGACTCTCCCTTGGGGGTGAAGACGTAGATGGAACTGGTCACGAGTTCCTGGTGGAATTCGTCGAGGAATTTCATGGCATCCACGTCGGGATTCTCCAGTATCTCGCTCACCTGCATGAGCCAGCGGTCGATTTCGCTTCCCGAATCGTTCGTGACGCCGGCATCCTTGTATTTCCAGTGGGCGGCGA
This sequence comes from Bacteroidales bacterium, assembly GCA_017430365.1. Classification (GTDB taxonomy): domain Bacteria; phylum Bacteroidota; class Bacteroidia; order Bacteroidales; family UBA932; genus Cacconaster. Next base: position 401,699 of record JAFRNC010000001.1, read on the forward strand.
TGCCCCTTTCGGCTATGTCGTTCATCCTCCGGGACCGTATCTGGACTTCCACCCAGTTGCCTCCGTTGCCCATCACGGTCAGGTGGAGAGCCTCGTATCCGTTGGCCTTGGGCTTGTCGACCCAGTCACGCGTGCGGTCGGGCTTGTACTTGTAGATGCCGGTGATCATCGAGAAAATGTACCAGCACTGCTCGCGCTCCGTGAATTCTGAGTTCGGCTCGAAGATTATGCGGACGGCGTATATATCGTAAATCTGCTCGAAGGGGATGTTCTTGGAAGTCATCTTCTTCCAAATGGAGTAGGGGGTCTTCAGCCTCTTCAGTATCTGGTATTTGTAACCGGCCTTGTCCAGTTCCGCCCGGATCGGGTTGCAGAAATCGTCGACCAGGGATTCGCGGTCGACCATGATCTTGTCCAGCTGCTGCTCGATGGAGGCGTATGCGGCGGGTTCGCGGAATTTGAGCCAGATGTTCTCCATCTCCGACTTTATGCTGTACAGACCGAGCCTGTGCGCGAGCGGGATGAAGAGGTACATCGTCTCGCTGAGAATCTTGTCCCTCTTGTACTCCGGCATGAACTGGATCGTGCGGACGTTGTGGAGGCGGTCGGCGAGTTTTATCAGCACTATCCGGACATCGTCGTTGAGGGTGACCAGGATGCGGCGGAAGTTCTCGGCCTGGAGGCTCCTGTGGTTGGCCTGGCTCTTGTTTTTGTTGTCGTTGTCGAGGGCGGTCTTGATCTTGGTCAGGCCTTCGACCAGCGAGGCTATCTTGTCTCCGAACAGGCGCTGTATATCTTCTACGGTGAAATCGGTGTCCTCCACCACGTCGTGGAGCAGGGCGGCGCAGATGGACTTGCATCCCAGCCCGATCTCGTCCACTACGATCTTGGCGACCGCGATGGGGTGCAGGATGTAGGGCTCACCTGAACGGCGCCGTACCCCTTTATGGGCTTCGTTGGCAAATTCGAAAGCCTTGAGGACCAGCTCGTACTGTCCGTCGTCGGTACACCGTCTCAGGCTGGACTCGCGCAGTCCGGCGAATTCCCGTTCTATAAGTTTATAATCTTCTTCCGTAAACATACTCGTCTAAATTAAGGTTTACCGCCTCTTTTTCATCCATGTCGGAGAGGCCGCGCTCCCTGGCTTCACGGTAGTCGACCAGGGTGTAGCCGCGTGTCAGTTCGGCTCCGAAAAGGATTACCTGCCAGCAGAGGTTGAGCCATATCATGAAGAGGGGGATGAACGCGAGTGCTCCGTACACTGCACCGAGCCTGGTGACCATCACCTGGGTTCCCAGATAGAGATACTGGATTCCAACGAAGACAACTCCGACTATAAGCGCTGCCTTGAGGGCGGATCCGTAGCGGACCTTGGCATATGGTATGACCTTGTACATGACCGAGAGGGCCAGGACCGCTATGCCGTAGAGTGCGAGCCAGAACAGGTTGGTTGTGAGGAAACTGAACATCCCGAGCTTCCCTTCGAGAAGGCCGATGAACCTCAGGTAGTAGACCCATCCCGAGAGGAAGAGGAGGATGACGAAGGGGGCGACCAGCATGATGGCCAGGTAGAGGAGCATCCTCACCCATATCTTGCGGGGCTCTTTTACCTGCCAGATGCGGTTGAATGCCACCTCTATGTTGAGCATCAGCCAGATGATTGTCCAGATGAAACTCAGGAACGATATCCAGCCGAAAACCCCGTTGTCGGTCGCATTTATGATGTTCGATGCGTACTGCATCACGGCGCTGATCATCTGGGTGCTCGTGGGAAACGATTCCACGAGGTTGTTGAATAGCATCTCGTCGAGCCCGAATCCGTGGGATATGAAGAGTATCACGGCTATCATCGGGATGAACGCCAGCGTGGTGAATCTGCTTAGTGCGATGGCTTCGCGGCCGATGCGCTGTTTGCCGAAAGCCTTGGCAGTAAGGATGAAGGCCTGGACGCTCTTGAAAAAGCGTTTCCTGGCCTCGCTCAACTGGCTGAAATCTAGCGCCCATATGTCCTTCGTCAGAAACCTGACGAGCGACATGATGAAATCCTTTATCCTGGCCAGAAACAGTCTCATCCCTTATTCCTTTCCAATTATTCCGTAGAAATCGGTTTCCGAGATGACCGGTACGCCCAGTTTCTCGGCTTTCTTCAGTTTTTCGGGTCCAGCCTTCTCTCCGGCGAGGAGCCAGGATGTCTTGCCGCTCACCGATCCGGAATTCTTGCCTCCGTGAGCTTCGATGAGTCCTTTCATCGCCTCCCGGGAAATCGTGAAATTGCCAGAGATTACTACCGTCTTGCCTTCAAGGGTATTCGAGAGGCGTTCCATGGAATCGCTCCCGGCCTCCATGCGGAGACCGGCTTCGCGGAGGCGGCGGACGGTCTCACGGCCGCTTTCAGAAGCGAACCAGGCTATGATGGAGTCTGCCACGGTCCCGCCTATGTCTTCGACCTGGAGCAGGTCTTCGCGGCTTGCCGAGGCGAGGGCGTCGATGGAGCCGAAGTGGCGTGCGAGGGTCTTGGCGGTCTGCTCGCCGATGTGGCGTATGCCCAATGCGTAGAGGACGCGCTCGAAAGGCACTTTCTTGCTGGCCTCGAGGCTGGCGAGGAAGTTGTCGGCAGATTTTTCCTGCCATCCGTCGAGGGAAATTAGCTGATCCCTGGTCAGGGTATAAAGGTCGGGGAGAGTGCGGATGAATCCTTTGGAATAGAGGGTCTCGACAGTGGCGTCACCGGCAAGGATATCCATGGCCTTGCGTCCCGCGAAATGGACGAAACGGCCCTTGATCTGCACGGGGCAGGATTCTCCGTTGGGGCAGTAGTGCCGCGCCTCGTCCTCGTCCCGCACCAGCGGGGTGCCGCAGTCGGGGCAGCGCTCGGGGAATACGGGGCGCAGGGCGTCGGCAGGACGGCGGGAGAGTTCCACTCCCGTTATTTTCGGGATGATCTCTCCGCCCTTTTCCACATAGACATAGTCTCCTATATGGATGTCGAGCAGGTCCATCTGGTCCTTGTTGTGAAGCGAGGCCCTTTTCACCACAGTACCCGAGAGAAGCACCGGTTCCAGATTGGCCACCGGGGTGACGGCACCTGTGCGTCCGACCTGATAGTCGACCGAGAGCAGGGGAGTCAGGGCCTGCTCGGGCTTGAACTTCCACGCCGTGGCCCACCGCGGCGATTTGGCCGTGAAACCGAGCTGCCTCTGGAGGTCGAGTTCGTTGACCTTGATGACTATGCCGTCGGTGGCGAAGGGAAGGGTCTTGCGGCGGGTGTCCCACTCGTCGATATAGGCGACGGCCTCATCTATGCTGTCTGCGATGCGGCTGTATCCTGAAACGGGAAGCCCCCAGCGGCCTGCCGCTTCGAGGGCTTCAGAATGAGTTTTGAAAGGAAGGTTTTCTCCGAGAAGATGGTAGAGCACGCAGTCCAGGCCGCGGGTGCGCATCTCTTCGGGATTCTGCAGCTTGAGGCTGCCGGAGGCTGCGTTCCTGGGATTCGCGAAAGGCTCCAGCTCCGCCTCGGCACGCTCGGCGTTGAGACGGTCGAAAGCGGCGAAGGGCATGTAGATCTCTCCGCGTATCTCGAATTCTTCAGGGATGTCGTCGCCGTGGAGGAACTGCGGGATGGCGGGGATGTTGACCACGTTGCGGGTTACGTCATCTCCTTTGGTCCCGTCCCCGCGCGTCAGGGCGCGGAGGAGCCTTCCGCGGCGGTAGGTCAGGCAGATGGCGGTGCCGTCGAATTTCAGTTCGCACGAGAAGGAGTAGGGGCGTCCCGCACTCCTGCGGATGCGGTTGTCGAATTCGTAGAGTTCCTCCTTGGCGTAGGTATTGCCGAGCGAGAGCATGGGGTAGCGGTGGGCTACCTGGACGAATCCCGTGTCGGAAGATGCGGGGGCGAGGTCGCTTCCCACCCGCCGGGTGGGGCTGTCCTCGGTTGCGAACTCGGGGTACATCTTTTCCAGGCCCTGGAGTTCTCCCATCAGGAGGTCGAATTCGAAGTCGGTGATAGCCGGGCTGTTGAGCACATAATAGTTGTAGTTCTGCCGCTCCAGCTCCCGTTTCAGGAATTCGATCCTTTCTTTAGCCGATTCTCTGCTGATTTTCGCCATATTCCTCCATTAAACTACAAATTTAACTATTATTTGTCAAAAAGTGGTAACTTTGGGCCGTCAAAAGAGTCAGTTCTATTATACAACATTACTATGAAGGAATCCATTGTCATTCTGGCGGGCGGCGGCCCGGCTCCCGGCATCAACACCGTGGAGGGAACTATCGCGAAAGCATTCATGGCTGAAGGTTATCGTGTGCTCGGCCTGCACGGAGGCTATTCCGGCATTTTCTCGGCGTCTCCCAATTTCATCGAATTCAATTTCGCCCTTGCCGACTCCATCTTCAACCGTGGCGGCTCCTACCTGCAGATGAGCCGTTACAAGCCGTCCCAGGAGGATTTCGACCGTTATTTCAACCTGAAGTTCTTCCAGGAAAACAACATCCGTCTGCTGGTCACCATCGGCGGCGACGACACCGCCTCTACGGCCAACCGCATCGGCAAGTTCCTGCGTGAGAAAAAGTATCCGGTCCAGAACATCCACGTGCCGAAGACCATCGACAACGACCTGCCGCTGCCGATGAACGCACCGACCTTCGGATACAACTCCGCCAAGGCGGAGGGAACCCGTATCGCCACTACCGTCTATGAGGATGCACGCACCTCCGGCAACTGGTTCATCGTTTCCGCGATGGGCCGCAGCGCCGGTCACCTGGCCATGGGTATCGGCGCTTCCTGCCACTATCCCATGATCATCATCCCCGAGATGTTCAACAAGACCGAAATCACTGTCGACAAGATTCTCCGTCTCTCCATCAGCGCCATCGTCAAGCGCAGGCTGCGCGGCATCGCCTACGGCGGTATCATCGTCTCCGAGGGCGTGTTCCACATGCTCAGTGACGAGCAGCTCAAGGAAACCGGCATCAAGTTCACCTATGACGACCACGGCCATCCGGAACTCGGCAAGATTTCCAAGGCGCAGTTGTTCAACGACATGCTGGAAATCAAGCTCAAGGAGTTGGGCATGAAAGTCAAGACCCGTCCGGTGGAGATCGGCTACGACATCCGCTGCCAGCAGCCGATTGCCTACGACCTCTTCTATTGCTCTCAGCTCGGCGCAGGCGTCTATGAGCTCTTCAAGAAGGGCGAGACCGGCTGCATGGTGTTCGTCGACCAGGTCGGAACCATCCGTCCCCTCTATCTCGAGGAACTCCAGGATCCCGAGACCGGCAAGATCCCGCCGAGACTCGTGGACATCGACGGCGACCAGGCCCAGGTGGTTTTCAAACACCTGCTCAACTACATCACCCCCCGCGACTACGAAGGCGCAAGGCAGTATGTTCCCAACCCCGAGGACTACGATTTCTACAACATCCTTAACTGGGAGAGGGAATAGGTGATTATCTATCAGCTGTTATTGAGAGCCTTCGGGAACCGGCCTTGTGTTCCCGGAGGCTCTTATGCTGAAAACGGGTCGGGCAAATTCAACGACATAACCGACGAGATGCTCCTCAAACTGAAGATGCTCTCGGTCGGTGCGGTCTGGTATACCGGTGTCATCTCCCATGCCACCCGTACGCACTGGCGTACGATACCGGACTGCGACCCGTCGCTCGTGAAAGGGGAGGCGGGTTCGCCCTATGCCATCCGCAATTGGTTCGACGTCGATCCCGCCCTTGCCGTCAATTTCGACAACAGGATGGCGGAATTCGAGGCGCTGATTGAACGCACCCACCGCAACGGGATGAAGGTCATCATAGATTTCGTCCCCAACCACGTCTACAGGGAATACCGCAGCTATTTCTCGAACGACAATTTCTATCTGCTCGACGGCCCGCTGCATCTGCCGGAGTCCCTCCACAGCGGCTATGTCGAGAATCCCGCCCTTGCGACGGGAAACGATGTCTTCCACTGTCATCCTTCGGTGAACGACTGGTACGACACCGTGAAACTCAACTACGGGAACCGCAGTACCTGGAGCAAGATGCTCTCCGTCCTGAAATTCTGGGTGGAGAAAGGCGTTGACGGCTTCCGGTGCGACATGGTTGAGATGGTCCCGGCGGAGTTCTTCAGCTGGGCCTTCCGCGTTCTGAAAACCGGTCATCCCGATCTCTTCTTCATCGCCGAAGTCTACGGGAAGGGGAACTACAGGCGTTATGCGGATGCCGGGTTCGACCTGCTATACGACAAGTCCGGGTTCTACGACACCCTCCGGGGGATAGTCCGCGGTGAACGTCCCGCATCGGCGCTGACTGCCGAGTGGCAGTTCCTGGGCGACCTCCAGCCCCGGATGCTCAATTTCCTCGAAAACCACGATGAGCAGCGGCTTGCTTCCGACTGGTTTGCCGGGAGCGGAAAGGCAGGGCTGCCCGCGCTTGCGGTATCGCTGCTGTTCAACAATTCCTCTTTCATGCTCTATGCCGGACAGGAGTTCGGCGAGAGGGGGATGGAGGCAGAGGGATTCAGCGGCGTCGACGGCCGTACCTCCATTTTCGACTATTGCTCCATCCCGTCGATCCGCCGTTTCCTCACCGGGCATCTTACGGTGTCGGAGACGGTGCTTTACAAGGAGTATTGCAGGCTGATGCGCATAGCCACCGCCGATGCCATCTTCTCTAAAGGCCGTACTTTCGACCTCATGTATGTCAATCCCGCGTCGGACCACTTCGATCCTACGCGCCAGTTCGCCTGGATGCGCGGCTATGCGGGCAGCGCCATGGCCATAGTCGCCAACTTCGCCGACCATCCCGTCGACGTCGACGTGGCCATCCCGAAAGAAGCTTTCGAATTCTTCGGAATAAACCCCGACACACCAGCCGTCAATCCCGGCTCGACCGGGAATCTTTCCCGCACCGTCCATTTCCACGTCGGCGCCCACGACTACACCCGGATCGACGTGTCTCCGCATCGCTCCTGACCGCCTGCCGTTTTTCGCATGGCGAGCGGAAGATTTTGTTATATTTGTAAATTGTTAATTCCATCGTCATGAAACGCACTATCTTGATAACCGGCGGGGCCGGGTTTATAGGAAGCCATGTAGTGAGGCTTTTCGTGAACAAGTATCCCGACTACCGTATCATAAATCTGGACAAGCTCACCTACGCGGGCAATCTCGCCAATCTCAAGGATATCGAGGACCGTCCGAACTACAGGTTTGTCAGGATGGATATCTGCGATTTCGAAGGAGTGCTGAATCTGCTGCAGGATGAGAAGGTGGACGGCATCATCCACCTGGCCGCCGAGAGCCACGTGGACCGCTCGATCAAAGACCCTTTCACCTTTGCCAAGACCAACGTGATGGGTACGCTTACGCTGCTGCAGGCAGCTAAGCTTTATTGGGAGTCGCTCCCTGAACAGTTCGATGGCAAGCGTTTCTATCACATCAGCACCGATGAGGTTTACGGTGCACTGGAAATCACCGACCCGGCGGGCGTGGAGCCGCCGTTCACGACAAGGGCCTCGTCCGGAAAGCATCATCTCGCCTATGGCACGAGTTTCTTCACCGAAGACCTCAAGTATCAGCCCCACAGCCCTTACAGCGCCGCAAAGGCTTCGAGCGACCACTTCGTGCGCGCATACCACGATACCTACGGTCTGCCCGTGGTGGTGACCAACTGCTCGAACAATTACGGCCCGTATCAGTTCCCTGAAAAGCTCATCCCGCTCTTCATCAACAACATCCGCCACAGGAAGCCGCTTCCTGTCTACGGCAAGGGCGAGAATGTGCGCGACTGGCTCTATGTCGAGGACCATGCACGTGCCATCGACCTGATCTTCCACGAGGGAAAGATCGCCGAGACCTACAACATCGGCGGATTCAACGAGTGGAAGAACATCGACCTGATCAAGGTTCTGATCAAGACCGTCGACCGCCTGCTTGGCAACCCGGAGGGAACCAGCGACCATCTGATCACTTACGTGACCGACCGCGCCGGCCATGACCTGCGCTATGCGATCGATTCCACCAAACTCCAGAGGGAACTCGGCTGGGAGCCCAGTCTGCAGTTCGAGGAAGGTATAGAGAAGACCGTCCGCTGGTATCTCGACAACCAGGCGTGGATGGACAATGTGACCAGCGGCGACTACCAGCGCTATTACGAGGACATGTACAACAACCGCTAGGACAGGGTCCATGCTGTCGAAAAACGAAATCAAGGAGATCAGGGCGCTGGGACAGAAGAAGTTCCGCGACGAACGGCGTCTCTTTACCGTAGAGGGGGAGAAGCTGGTCGAGGAAGCGCTGCACTCCGGTTTCGAAGTGGTGGGGCTGTATCGCATGGCTGATATCGGCGAGGATGCGATGGCCCGCATCAGCCAGCTGACCCATCCGTCGCCGGCCCTGGCCGTCCTTCGCCAGAGGGACCCGGAGCCGTTCTCCATCGGTCCCGATGAACTGGCCCTCGCCCTCGACGGGATCCGCGATCCGGGCAATCTCGGGACGATAATAAGGATTGCCGACTGGTTCGGTATCCACCATATCCTCGCTTCTGAAGACACCGTGGAATGTTACAATCCCAAAGTCGTCCAGGCTACGATGGGGGCTATCTTCCGTGTCCATATCCACTATGTCGACCTGCCTGTTTTCCTGCAGGGTTCAGCCGGACAGGGCGATGATACAATTCCAGTTTATGGCACTTTCCTTGGCGGCGACGACATCTATTCCACGCCGCTGACCCGCGGAGGCATTATCGTCATGGGCTCGGAATCGGACGGCATATCGGATGAGGTGGCCTCCGCCGTTTCCCGCAGGCTCTTCATCCCGCCGTTCCCGCCGGATTCCCGCACCAGCGAATCCCTGAACGTGGCCGTGGCTACGGCAGTCACATGCGCCGAATTCAGGCGCCGTTTCATGAAATCTGATTTTCATTAACTTTGCCTGTTGTGAAAAGATCGGGGATACTGCTTCTGATACTTCTCGCTGCCGCGCTCATCCCGCAGGGCTGCTCCACGACGAAAATGCTCGCCGAGGATGAGGTGCGCCTAGCCGACAACAAAGTGGTGGTGACCAACGACAGGCATTACAACGCCGCTTCTCTTGTCCCTTATGTAAAGCAGAAATCCAATTACTACCTCATAGGCGGCTGGCATCCATTCCTTTGCGTTTACAACTGGCAGAACGGAAAGAACGGATGGTGGGACCGTTTCTGCCGCAAGCTCGGACAGGCGCCAGTAGTATTCGACGAGGCCATGGTGGACCAGTCGGTCGTCAGCATGCTCAACCATCTGGAGTATCAGGGATATTATAATTCCGAGGTCATTCCTGAAACAGTGGTAAACGGGAAGACGGCCAAGGTCAATTACTATGTGAAGCTGGGCAAGCAATTTCCCATACGTACCATAGAATACCAGGTCGACAACACTGACCTCGGTTCCCTCATGGCTTCCGATTCCCTCAATTTCACGGTACTTCCCGGCGACATACTCTCGCAGGAATCGCTCGAGAGGGAAAGCGACAGGCTTGCCGGACACTTCCGCAACAATGGTTACTGGGGCTTTTCCAAGAACTATTTCTTCTTCTACGCCGACACTTCTTCGGTCCGGGATACAGCCGACCTGATAGTCCGCATAGAGGATTTCACCCGCAACGAGAGCGCCGAAGCCGCCCGTCCGCACCGCCGCTACACGATAGGGAATGTGGCCCTCATTCCACAGCCGGGAATGCATGTCCGTCAGAAATTCCTGCACAATCTCAACCACATCGAGCCAGGCGAACCCTACAGCGAGGACCTGATCAACAATACATATTCCCGCTTCTCCAGCATCCCTATCTTCAGCAGCGTCAACATGATGCTGCGTCAGTCTGAAACCGACTCCTCGGCCGTGGACTGCCGGATCATGCTCCAGCAGGCGCGGCGGCAGTCAGTGAAAGTGAACCTTGAGGGATCGTTCAATTCCACAGGCCTCTTCGGAGTCACACCCTCCCTCTCGTACAGCCACAAGAATCTGTTCGGCGGGGGAGAGGTCCTTACGCTGGGCTTCCGCGGCAACTTCCAGTTCATGCTGAAAAACCCCACCCGGTCCACGGAACTTACAGTATCGACGGGACTCGGAATCCCCTGGTATCCCTCGTTCCTCTGGAGAATGGAAAAGATCAACCTGCCTCAGATGGACATCAATTTCATGTACAGCTACCAGAACCGTCCGGAATACACCCGTGACATCGTCACCGGATCCTATGGTTTCAGCTGGAACGTGTCGAAGCGTTTCTGGTATCAGATCTATCCCATCCAGCTCAGCGCAGTGCGGACTTCCCGCCTCGATCCGGTCTTCTACGAGAAAATCAGGGACCCCTATCTGAAAAACTCCTTCCGCAGTCATATCGACCTCGGCGGCGGAGGCATGATATACTTCACCACCAACCCGACCGTCAATCCCAAGACTTCCTATTTCTACACGCGTCTGCAGTTCGACCTGTCGGGCAACATGCTCAGCCTTCTCAACAAGACCGGAATATACGGGAAGGGACCCGGAGGCGACAACTTGATAGCCGGGGTGCACTATTCGCAGTATGCCAGGGGTGAGATACAGGCAGTGGAGACGTTGCGTTTCGGCCGGAGCAACAGTTTCGCGCTTGCCATGAGGGCGCTGGCCGGGGCCGGTTTCGCATACGGGAACTCTTTCTCGCTTCCTTTCGAGAAATTCTTCTATGCCGGAGGCGCAGGGAGCATGCGCGGTTGGCGAGCCCGTTCGGTCGGTCCCGGCATGGCGCCCAGGGACACCAGTTTCGCCATCGCCAACCAGTCGGGTGACATGCACCTGGAAGCCAACATGGAGTTCCGCTTCCCCATGTTCTGGAAAATGCAGGGAGCCTTATTCGTGGATGCGGGCAATGTTTGGAACATCGGTACCGACGACATAGACGGCGAAACACGCGATCCCAGGAGCCTTTTCTCGTTCAGCAATCTGCTGCGGAGCACGGCCATGGATACGGGTTTCGGAGCCCGTCTGGATTTCGGGCTTGTGCTTGTGAGGTTCGACCTTGGAGTCAGGCTTTACGACCCGAGCGTCGGGAAGTGGTTCGGACCGGGCGAATGGTTCCAGGGCAACTATGCCTTCCATTTCGGCATAGGTTATCCTTTCTAGCCGGCGACTTTTTTTCTATTGTCAGATCAACAGCATGGCGATGGTGGCAATCGCCTTGAGGTCTTCCTTGTAGGAGCCCGGATCTATCGCGTACCTGTAGGTGGCCAGTTTGAGCGGCCATTCGGGATTTGGGAAAGTCCCTTTTACGAACTTGTAGCCGCCGTCCAGGAAATAGGGCTGGATCGTTTCAATCAGCTGGCTGGCGAACATGGGATTCTCTTCGATCACGAAAGTGCGCTTGGGCAGGGTGTCGCAGGAAGATATCTCGATGCCGAATTCGTAGATTTCGTGGGAATCGTAAATCTCTTCGTTCACGGCATGCAGGCCCGAGTAACCCGTGCTGTCGGCAGCGGTGCTGTAGAAAAGGGTGCGGACAGTGTTCCTGGGGCGTATCTTGAGTTCCTTGAAAGCTTTCATCAGGTCGATGACGGCGGCACAGGCGGCGGGGTCGTCGAGCGACGCGGATATCAGGGTGTACCTTTTAAGTTCTTTTTCCTTGCCCGGGAATTCTGCTATCAGGGAGTTCTCCCCGGCGTTTTCCAGTGTCCAGATATCTTCGCTGTCCAGATCCTTGGCGAGGTTTAGGGTCAGAAAATCGATTCGTTTCGAACCATCGAACCTTTCAACCTGTCCGGCCATGGGGGCCTCTAGATTTGAGAAATAGGTACCTATGCGGGTTATCTGCTGTTCAGGGGTGACTTTTTTGCAAGAAACTGTCGCGAGAACCGCGAACAAGATAAGGGTTATCCTTTTCATGAGATTATCTTTTTCCAAATATCGACGTGCCTATCCTTACAATAGTCGTGCCCTCCTCGACGGCGATCCGCCAGTCCTCAGACATTCCCATCGAGACCTGGTCGCAGCCGGGAATGCATGCCAGCTTTTCGGAGAGGGCCTTCAGAGACCTGAATTCACTGCGCACTTCATCCGCGTCATCCGTGAAGGTGGCCATTCCCATGACTCCGCGGAGACGGACGTTGGGAAATTCGCCGATCCGGCCGGCGAGCTGGACGGCCTCTTCAGGTGAAAGACCCTGCTTGGTGGTTTCGCGAGCGATATGTATTTCAAGGAGGATATCCATCGTCTTGCCGGCGGCACGGGCGCACTTGTCTATCTCCGCGAGCAGCTTTTCGGAATCGACGGAATGGATCATGGAGGCGAACGGCACCACCATCTTGACCTTGTTGGTCTGAAGGTGCCCTATCATATGCCAGTTGATGTCGGCGGGGAGGACGGCTGCCTTGGCAGCCATTTCCTGCGGACGGTTCTCCCCGAAATCCCTCTGGCCTGCTCCGTAGGCCTCGAGTATGGCTTCGACAGGCTTGAATTTGGAAACTGCCACCAACTTGACTGTCGGTGGCAGCTCATGTCTTATCTGCAAAATCGCTGAAGTGATTGACATTTTTATCTTTTCTTGGACTGCTGTTTCATCTGCTCCTGCTGGGCCTTGTAAGCGGCGTCCAGCCTTTCGCGGAACTTGGATTTCTTCTGGGGCTCCTTGGAATTTGCCTTCTTCTTGAGGTTTTCGTAGATTTTGTCCTCATCGACGAACCACTTGCGGATCACCCAGTTCTGACCGATGGTGATTATGTTCGAGAGCAGGTAATAGTAACTCAGACCTGCCGACAGGTTGTTGCAGATGAAAACCATCATTATCGGCATCAGCCAGACCTGCATGAACTCCATGCCGGGCATCGTCTGTGTGCTCGGCTGCTGGGACATCGTCATCTTGGAATAACCCCACATGGAAACACCCATGAGGAGCGCGAAGAGGGACATGTGGTCGCCGTAGAGCGGGATCTTGAAACCGAAGTCGAGGATCGAGTCATAGGCGCTCAGGTCGTGGCACCAGAGGAATCCCTGCTGGCGCAGCTCGATGGAAGCAGGGAAGAAGCGGAACATGGCCCACAGGATGGGGAACTGGAGCAGGATGGGGAGACAGCCTCCCCACATGCTGACCCCGGCCCTGCGGTAGAGGTCCATAGTGGCCTGCTGCTTCTTCATCGCATCTTCCTGCTTGGGATACTTGGCGTTGATCTTGTCGATCTCGGGCTTGAGCACCCTCATCTTGGCGGAGGAAGAATAGGACTTCCACGTAAGCGGCGAGATCACCAGCTTGATCATGATGGTCAGAATCAGGATGATCAGGCCGTAGCTGCTGATGAATCTGCTCAGCCAGTTGAAGGTAGGGATGATGATGTAGCGGCTGATGGTGCCGATTACCCTTCCGCCCAGCGGGATGATCTTCTCGAAATCCTCACCGTAGCTCTTCAGGGTATAGAAGTGGTTCGGACCGAAGTAGAAGTTGAAGGGGAGGGTGAAGTCTTCGCTGCGGGTGTCGAGCGCGACGCTCATCTCCGCTCCTGACTGCATCAGGGTGCCGTCGGTGTTGTCTTCGGGATAGAATTTGTTGACCAGCTTGCCGGCCTGGAAGCCTTCCTCGGCAACGAGGATGGCGGAGAAGAACTGCTGCTGGAAACCGAACCAGCGTATGCTGGAGCTGAAACTCTCCTCGGCCGAGTCACGCCTCTTGCCGAGCGTCTTCACGTCGTTGTTCGCCAGATATTTGTAGGCGACGCCAGAGTAGTTGCGCTCGTTCTGGTAGCCTTTCTCGAGCCTGGGGACGTCGAGCACCCATTTGAGGGTCATCTGTCCGGTGTGGCGGTCGAGGACCTTGTCCATGCCGTAGAAACGGAGACGGTAGTTCAGCATGTAGCTGCCGCTTGCCAGCGAGTATACCGCGTCGATCCAGGAATTCTGCTCGAACTGCAGGCGGAGGGTGAGGGTGCTGTCTGTACTCTCGACCGGGCTGAAGTTCAGGTCGCTCGAATTGAGCCACTGGTTGGTGTTGAGTTCCAGGTCGAAGAGACTCTTGTCGGGACGTACCAGATAGAGGGCGGTGCTGTCATGGGCGTAGTAATCCTTGACGAGCACCTCGTATGGCTGGGCGCCCTTCGATGATATCCTGACACGGATCTTGTCGTTCTCGAGATTGTACCATGCGGTCTCGGCCTGGCTTGCCATGTTGAGATATTCCTGGCCGTAGTCGGCCTCCTCGGGGAGGGCCTCAGCCGTCAGGGTATCTTCAGCCGCTTCAGGAACAGTGCCGTTCTCGATAGCCGCAACGGTGGCCAGGGAGTCGCGGACCAGTATCTCTTTCTGCCTTTTCTCGAATTGTTTGGTGTTGTACCAGCTGAACACCAACAGGATTACACCTATCAGCGCAAAGCCGACGATGCTGCTTCTCTTTTCGTTCATTATGCGCTCCGGTTACTCCTGCTCGTGTTCGAGGTCGAATTCCTTGATCTTCTCTTCCAGTTCCGCCAGTTCCTGGCGCGCGATGTCGATCTTCTTGTTGAGTTCCTCGAGGAGGGCCTGGGCGTTCTTGGACTGGGAGAAGAATCCCATATTGTTCTCCCAGGTGGCGATTTCCTGCTCCTTCTTCATGAACTTCTGGACGAGACGGTCGCGCTCGGTGCGGATTGCACGGTCTGCCTTGGCTCCGAAGCGGCTGCCGCCTTCCTTGAACTCGGCGAATTTCTCGTTCATCGCCTTGCGGAAGGCGTCCTGGATGCGGCTCTTTTCCTTGAAGGGAACGAAACCGATAGCGTTCCAGCGCTCCTGGAAAGCCCTGAGGGCCTCACGGGCCTCTTCACGGTCTTCGATGACATATTCCTTGATTTCGGCGATCAGGTCGCGCTTCTTGTTTAGGTTTTCGACCTGCTCGGAATCCTGGCTGCCGTAGTGCTTGTCGCGGTTGTTGAAGAATTCGTCGCAAGCGGCACGGAAACGTTTCCATACCTGCTCCGATTTCTTGCGGGAAACGGGACCGATCTCCTTCCATGCCTTCTGGAGTTCGATGAAGTCTTCGCTTGCCTTCTTCCAGTCGGTGCTTTCCTTGAGGGCCTCGGCTTTCTCGCAGAGCTCGATCTTCTTGACAAGATTGTCCTGCATCTGGTTCTTGAAATCGGAATAGAAGTCGCGCTTGCGGGCGAAGAACTCGTCGCATCCGGCACGGAAGCGGTCGTAGATCTTCTGGTTGTCCTTCTTGGAGGCGAAACCGATCTTCTTCCACTCCTTCTGAATGTTCTCGATCTCCTTGGTGAGGGTGTTCCATGTGGTGGAATCCTTGATCTCGGCCTTGGCGATCTCCTCGATCTTCTCGCAGAGTGCGGTCTTGGCCTCGAGATTCTCCTTCTGGCTTCCCTTCTGGCTCTCGAAGAATGCCTGGTGCTTCTTGTTGATCACGGCGGTGGCGGCGCGGAAGCGCTCCCATATGGAATCGCGGAACTCCTTGCTCACGGGGCCGAGTTCCTTCCACTGCTCGTGGAGTTTCTGGAGCGTGCGGAACGCACCCACCACATCTTCCTCGTCGGCGAGGGATTCAGCCCTTTCGCAGAGCTTCTCCTTGGCTTCGAGATTCTTCTTGAAGTCGAGGTCGCGGAACTCCTTGTTGATCTTCACATAGTCGTAGAACATCTCGACATAGTGCTGGTAGGTGTCGTAGAGGTCCTTGACCTTTGCCTGGGGCACAGGACCGATCGTCCGCCAGCGGTTCTGGATCTCGCGGAAGCGGGGGAATGTCTGGTTGAGATCCTCGCTGGCTTCGAGCAGCGCCTTGAGGTCTTCGATGACGGCGAGCTTGGCCTCGTAGTTCTCCTCCTTGTTCTTCTCCATCTCCTGCGTGAATACGGCTCTCTTCGCCTTGTATTGGCTATAAAGATCCTTGAACCCGCGTTCGATCTCGGCAAAGGGGTTGACGGAGACGGCCTCGTCGGTCTTTTCCTCCTGTTCCGGGACCTCTCCCTCCGCAGCTGCGGCGGGGGCCTCCGGAACGGTCGTTCCGGCAGGCTGCTCGAGGCCGGAGGCGATCTTCTCCTTGCGCAGGTTCTTGTAGAATGCCGCCTTGAGGGCTTCGGCATTCTTGTAGAGCTGCTGCATGTTATCGCCTTCGATCAGCTCCTTGAAGGTGTCGACAATCTCTTTGAGACCCTTGTCCGAGAAATCGCTCCTGACGTTTTCCGTTTCGGTCTCCGTGTGGGTTTCGGCTGCCGTTGCGACAGCTTCTTCCTGGCTTTCTACTGGCTGTTCCACGATGGGCTCAACCGGGTTAAGATCTTCACTCATTTCTTTTTTGTTGTTTGGTTGTAACTTGCAAATATAGTCTTTTTTTGCAAATAATCACTATTTTTGCACCGGCTATGAGAATTGATATCCTGACCGTCGTTCCGGAGCTGCTTGAGAGCCCTCTCGGATACTCCATCGTCAAACGTGCCCGTGAAAAGGGGCTCGTCGAAATCTTCGTCCACAACATCCGTGAATACGGCAAAGGCCGTTACCGCCAGGTAGATGACTACAGTTTCGGCGGCGACGCCGGAATGGTGATGATGATCGAACCCGTGTTCAACCTGATGGAGAAACTCAAGGCTGAACGTACCTACGACGAGATCATTTTCACATCTCCCGACGGCGAACAGTTCACGCAGCAGGTGGCCAACGAACTGTCCTGCAAGGAGAACATGATGATCCTGTGCGGCCACTACAAGGGCATTGACCACCGTATCCGCGAACATCTCATTACGCGTGAGATAACGGTGGGGGACTACGTGCTCAGCGGAGGTGAATTGCCTGCGGCCATCATTACGGACGCCGTGGTGCGTCTTATTCCGGGAGCCCTCGGGGACGAGACTTCCGCCCTCTCCGATTCGTTCCAGGACGGACTTCTGGCGCCGCCGGTCTACACCCGTCCCGCAGAGTTCAACGGCTGGAAAGTTCCCGACGTCCTTCTCTCGGGAGATCCGAAGAAGATCGCCGCCTGGCAGGACGAGCAGGCTCTCGAGCGTACCCGCCGCCTCCGTCCCGGACTCCTCGGGAACTGACCGCTCCCCATTCTTTGGTATTTGAAAGAAAGAATCTTTTTCGTATATTTGTAACAAACTGCAATACAATGAAAAAGATTCTTCTCCCTTTGATGCTTCTGGCTCTTGCCGTTGCGTGCGGTCCGAAGCATACACCTGCCGGCGATACTTCCCCGAAGGCCTCCGACATCGTCATCCTCTATGACAACGATGTCCACTGTTCGGTTGACGGCTACGCCAACATGGCTGCGCTGAAGGCCGAGATGCTGACCAGGACTCCGTATGTCACGCTCGTCTCCAACGGAGACTTCGTGCAGGGCGGAAGTCTCGGAGCCGCTTCTAAGGGCGGATATATAGTTGAAATAATGAATGCCGCGGGTTACGACATCGTCATCCCCGGCAACCACGAATTCGACTTCGCGATCCCCAGACTTATGGAGCTGACGTCGGCGCTGAATGCGACGACACTGTGCTGCAACCTAATCGACCTGAGGGCGGACAAGCGGCTTTTCGAACCTTACAAAATCATCGATTACGGGGGTACGAAAGTGGCTTTCATCGGGGTCGCGACCCCCTACAGTTTCAATTCCTCCACTCCTGCCTATTTCCAGGACGACAAAGGCAACTATGTCTATTCCCTGTGTGCGGAGAACTTCTATGACAATGTCCAGAATTTCGTGAACGACGCCCGCAGCCAGGGAGCCGACTATGTCGTGGCGATGACCCACCTCGGCGATGACGTCGAGTACGATCCGATCAACTCCCAGTCGCTCGCATGGAAGACTGAAGGAATCGATGTGATCATAGACGGCCACTCACACAGCCTTGTCCCGGAACGCGAACTGGTCAACAAGGCAGGCCGCAAGGTGCTCTATTCCCAGACCGGGGCACACTTCGAGAATCTCGGCGTGCTCAAGATCCGTCCCGGCAAGGGGTGCTCGGTCGGGCTCATCCCTGTCAAGGATTATCCCAACAAGGATCCCAAGGTGGAGAAAGTCATCGCTGAGAAGAAGAGTGATTACGCCAAGATAGGCGGCCGCAGGATCGGCGCTTCGGAAGTGATGCTTCCGGCCAAGAATTCCGACGGGGACTGGCTGGTCCGCAAATACGAGACTTCGCTCGGAGATTTCTGCGCCGACGCATTCCGGTTCACGCTCGGCACCGATATCGCGCTGGTGGGGGGAGGCTCGCTCCGCAAGGACCTGCCCGCTGGCGACATCAAGTTCGACGACATCTTCAACGTGTTCCCCTTCAGCAATATGGTGTGCAAGGCTGAACTGACCGGAAAACAGATACTGGACGTGCTGGAATTCTCGGTCGGGGCGTGGCCCGCCGATTTCGGAGGATTCCTCCAGGTTTCCGGTCTGACGTTCGAATTCGATCCTTCGATAGAGAGCCCCGTGGTCTATGACATCAACAAGGCTTTCGTCCGTATCGACGCCGGGGAACGCCGGGTGTTCAACGTGCGTATACTCAACAAGGATACCGGCATTTACGAGCCCATCGACCACGAAAAGACCTATACCGTGGGAGGAACGGCATACCTGCTCCGCGATGCTGGCGACGGCTACGAGATGCTCAACGGAGTCGGCTACAATCTCGGTATCCCCGATGTCAACCTTCTCGAGAAGTATATTGTGGAATTCCTTAAAGGAGAAATCCTTACGTCCCAGTACGGACAGGATGCCGACAGGATAATCCGCAAGTAGGCAAAGCGCCGTGCATAAAACAAGCGCCCGGGTTTTCCCGGGCGCTTTCTTTTCATTGCCTTTCCGTCAGAGACTATTTGTCGGCGGTGTAGACGATCATCTCGAGGAGCTTGTTGGAGTAGCCCCATTCGTTGTCGTACCAGGAGATGACCTTCACGAAGGTGTCGGTGAGATAGACACCGGCGTTGGCGTCGAAGATAGAGGTGCGGGCGTCGCCGAGGAAATCGCTCGAAACGACTGCGTCCTCAGTGTAACCCAGGATTCCCTTGAGTTCGCCTTCGGCTGCTTCCTTCATGGCATTGCAGATGTCCTCCTTGGTGGCGGGCTTTGCGAGGTTGACGGTGAGGTCGACTACCGAAACGTCGAGGGTGGGGACGCGCATCGAGATGCCGGTCAGCTTGCCGTTGAGTTCGGGAATCACCTTGCCGACAGCCTTGGCGGCGCCGGTGGAGGAGGGGATGATGTTGCCGGCAGCGGCACGGCCGCCACGCCAGTCCTTCACGGACGGACCGTCAACGGTCTTCTGGGTTGCGGTAGTGGAGTGCACGGTGGTCATCAGTCCGTTTACGACACCGAATTTGTCGTTGAGGACCTTGGTGAGCGGTGCGAGGCAGTTGGTGGTGCAGGAGGCGTTGGAAATGATTGCCTGGCCTGCATATGTCTTGTGGTTTACGCCGTAGACGAACATCGGGGTGTCGTCCTTGGAAGGAGCGCTCATGACAACCCTCCTGGCGCCGGCCTTGATGTGGGCCTCGGCCTTCTCCTTGGTCAGGAAGAGACCGGTCGACTCGACGACGTAATCTGCGCCGACTTCATTCCAGCGGAGATTTGCGGGATCTTTCTCTGCAGTGACGCGGATCTCGTTGCCGTTGACCACGAGATTGCCGTTGCGCACTTCGACGGTGCCGTCGAACTGGCCATGCATAGTGTCATACTTGAGCATGTAAGCCATGTAATCGACATCGATCAGGTCATTGATACCTACGACCAAGATGTCATCCCTTTTCTGAGCTGCCCTGAAAACCAAACGGCCGATACGTCCGAAACCGTTGATACCTACTTTAATTTTTTTCATTGTACTTATTTGGTTAATAATTGACTTCCGATTCAATCACGCAAATGTAGTAATAATTTTTTTTATTATTCCTATCTTTGTAATTCAAACGAAAAAAATGGAAAATACCCGGGAAATACTGGTAACCAACGATGACGGATATTCCGCACTGGGAATCCGGGTTCTGGCGGAGATGCTCCGCGATTACGGCAATGTGACCGTGGTGGCTCCCAGGGAACCCCAGTCGGGGAAGTCGGTTTCCCTGACCCTCGACAAACCGCTCATGATAGAACTGCTGGGAGAACATGCGGCGGAAGGGGGGAAAGGATCGCTGCGCGCATATTCCCTTACCGGAACGCCTGCCGACTGCGCCAAGCTCGGCATCAACATGTATATCCACGAGGGCCGTCTTCCCGACCTCCTAGTATCCGGAATAAACCACGGTTCGAACGCATCCGCCGCATCCATCTACAGCGGGACCCTCGGCGCGGCCGAGGAAGGCACCCTCTACGGGGTTCCTTCCGTAGGGCTTTCCGTCAATACCCACGATCCCAATGCCGATTTCGACGGCTCTCTGTTCTATGGACGCAAAGTGGTTGAACGGGTTCTGGCCGAAGGACTCCGTCCCGGCATTTATCTGAACGTGAACGTTCCCGCGATCCCCAGGGATGATATCCGCGGCATCCGTTTCGGACGCCAGGGCCTGGGCCGCTGGATCAAGGAGTTCGACCACAGGATCACCCTGCGCGGAAAGCACTATTTCTGGATGGTGGGCGAGTTCGAGGATCTCGATGATCCCGGAGCCCCCGATGCCGACCACCACATAGTGGACGGCGGGTATGTCTCCATAGTGCCCCATCGTGTCGACACGACCGACTACGGGGAGATGGAGAGGCTCGGTGCAGAGTGGACATTTGACTAGCATCCCATGAAATATTACATCATAGCCGGCGAAGCTTCGGGCGATCTCCACGCATCCAACCTGATGCGGGGGCTTTTCTCGAAGGATCCCTCCTGCGACATACGCTTTTGGGGAGGCGATGCCATGTCGGCTGTGGGGGGCACTCGGGTCCGCCATTACCGTGATATGGCGGTCATGGGACTCGTGGAAGTCGCATCGATGCTGCGGAAGATACTGGGCAACATGTCGTTCTGCCGCCGCGACATACTCGGATGGAAACCTGACGCCGTGATTCTGGTAGATTATCCCAGTTTCAACATGAGGATCGCCAGGTTCGCCAAGGCACACGGCTTCAAGGTATTCTGGTATATCGCCCCGAAGGTGTGGGCGCACAAGGCTTGGCGCGTAAGGCCCCTTAAGAAATATGTGGACGCCCTCTATTGCATCTTTCCCTTCGAACTCGGGTGGTTCCGCAGCCACGGGATTGAGCCCCGCTATTTCGGGAATCCCCTGCCGGAGGCGATCTCCCGTGCCGGGATACACCCCCTGGAAGGAGGGGAAGGGGTGCGTAGGATAGCGCTGCTGCCCGGGAGCCGCAACTCCGAACTGAAGTTCCTCATGCCGCGGCTCGCACGGCTCGGGGATATGCTTGCCGCTGACCCGGAATTCTCGGGATATCGTCTCACAATCGCCGGTGCGCCATCGATGGATGAAGCTGCCTATAGGAAATATCTCCCTGAAGGGTCCAGCATCGAGATAGTCTCAGGCAGGACATACGACGTGCTAGGCTCTTCCGAAGCCGCCGTCATCTGCTCGGGTACAGCTTCGCTCGAGGCTGCCCTCATAGGCACGCCCCAGGTCGTGTGCTATGGTTTCAACGCCTTTACCTGGTGGGTGGTAAGCCATACGGTCAGGGTGCGTTTCGTAAGCCTGGCGAACCTTATCCTCGACCGTTCAATCTTTGCCGAACTGCTCCAGGACGACGCTTCTCCCGAGCGGATATCGGCCGAATTGGAACGGATAGTGTTTGACGCGGATGTGAGGAAGCGCATGCAGGCCGATTATCAGGAATTGAAAGACAAATTGGGAGGTACCGGCGCCTCGGAACGGATAGCCGGAGACATTTATGAGGAAGTTACACGTTTATAAGTATCAGGGAGCCGGCAACGACTTCGTCATCCTGGACAACCGCAGCGGAGCGGTGAATCTTACTCCAAAAGAGATCAACCGCCTTTGTGACAGGCGTTTCGGCATAGGGGCCGACGGACTGATGACGCTGTGCTCGAGCGACCGTGCCGATTTCGAGATGCACTATTACAATTCGGACGGCCCTGAAGGGACCATGTGCGGGAACGGCGGCCGCTGCCTGGTGGCTTTCGCCGCCCTGATGGGATTTGAAAGATTCGAGTTCGTGGCCTGCGACGGCCCCCACAGCGCGGAACTGCTGTCCCGACAGGGGGACAAATGCATAGTCAGGCTCAAGATGCGCGACGTGGAACCCCCTGTCAGGTATGTGGACGGATGGCATCTGGAGACAGGATCGACCCATTTCGTGCAGTGGGTCGACAATCTCGCCTCGTTCGACGTGGCCGGAGAGGGAAAGAGACTGAGATGGGATCCCCGGTTTCCCCGAGGTGCCAACGTCAATTTCGTGGAGCCTGCGGCCGACCGCCTCTACATCAGGACATATGAGCGGGGAGTGGAAGCTGAAACATGGGCCTGCGGCACCGGAGCGACCGCTTCCGCACTGGCTTCATATGCCCACGGAGAAAAATGTTTCGTCCGTTCTGTCGAAAATGGCGCAGAACGTATTAAATTTGTAGTTCAGGCTCTGGGCGGCCTGCTGTCGGTCGATTTCATCGCCGGGGAGGACGGTTCCTTCCATGACGTATGGCTAACCGGACCCGCCACACGCGTGTTCGAGACCGACATTGATTTGGACCTGTTATTCGAATAAGCGCGTATGTCGAGATTCAAGACTTTAGGTATCAAGCGGAAGGTGCTCCTCGGATGCATCGTGCTGGCGATCATACTATTCTTCTCCAGCCTGATTTCCATCTTCGAGTTCACCAAAATGAACCGCTACGTGTCGGGAGTGATCGCCGACAATATCCGCAGCATCAATGCGGCCCGCGAACTGCTGTCGGTGTCGGAGCAGTACAACATCGATCTCATGAACGGACTCGTGCTTGAAGGTGCGGAGGAGGTCGAGGCAGTTCCCATCCTTCGTGAGGAGGAACTCGTATCCTCGTTCGAGAATCTCAGCAGGAGCTTCATCACGCCTGAGGAGCGTGCCGGCGCGGATTCCGTGCTCTATGCCTATGCGGCATACATGCAGGTGGTTGCCGAAGCGGACGAGATATGGAAGCACGACTACGAGGAGAGGCAGCACTGGTTCTTCAACCGGCTGCAGCCCGTATACCATAAGTTCCGCGGTTACATGATGCAGCTGACCTCGGTCTGCCAGGACGCGCTTATCGAGAGCTCGCAGGATATCCGGGAAGGCACCTACCGCAGCCTGATGCCCGGTCTGGCGTCCGTCCTTGTCGGTATGATCCTCGTCCTGCTCTTCAACTATTTCCTGAACTACTATCTCATCAATCCGCTCCTGAAGGTGACGGGCGGTATCAAGGGATACCGCTATCACGGGCGGAGCTATGACGTGAAACTCGACAGCGACGATGAGCTCGAGGAGCTCAACCGGGCGGTCGGGGACATCGTGGAACAGAATCTGACATTCAGGAGGGAACTGGAAAGATGAACATGGGGGTCATATCGAGAAACGTAGGCATCGCGCTCATCTGCTGCGCGGCGTTCATGTTCCTGTCGGCGCTGGTAGCGGCTGTCGACGGTTTCGATACTTCCTTCTCGCCCCTTCTCCTCAGCGCAATACTCACGATGATGGTGGGCATATTCCCCCTCATCTTCGTCAGGCGCCACAAAGACATCAATACCCGCGAGGGCCTTGCCATCCTGCTCATCGCATGGTTCCTCTGCTGCATCTTCTCCATGCTCCCCTACGTTCTCTGGGGAGGGGAGTTCTCCCTGGTCAACGCCTGGTTCGAGAGCGCTTCAGGAATCACCACCACCGGGGCGACCATCCTCAACGACATAGAGGCGCTGCCCAAGGGACTGCTGTTCTGGCGTTCGTCCACGCACTACATCGGAGGCCTCGGAGTCGTGGTCTTCATCATGATGATCCTTCCTTCCTTCGGCACGGTGCGCTACAAGATGAGCAAGATCGACGTAGACGATATCTCAAAGAACAATTACCGCTATAAGGCCGGGAAATTCATCCACGTGGTGGTGTCCGTCTATGTCGGCATCACCGTCTGCTCATTCATATCCCTGCTTCTAGCCGGCATGCCGCTCTTCGACGCGGCGAACCACGCCCTCAGCGTCACCGCAACGGGAGGTTTCAGTACCAGGAACGCTTCCATAGCCGCATTCGACTCGCCGCTCATCGAAGCGATCCTCATCTTCTTCATGATCGTGGCCAGTCTCCATTTCGGACTCATATACGCGTCGTTCGCAACCCGCAGTTTCAAGGTGCTGAAGAATCCCGTCACCAAGTTCTATCTGGTCACGATCCTTGTCGCGGGACTTCTGGTGGCCGCCAACCTGGTATTCTCCGGGACCATTCCGAATGTGTGGCAGGCGCTGAGGCACAGTTTCTTCACTGTCGTATCGACCATCTCCACATCGGGATTCGGTTCGACCGACACCAATGTCTGGCCGGTCTTCTCCATACTTATCCTGCTTTATTGCGGCATACAATGCGGTTGTTCGGGATCCACCACTTCCGGACTGAGGTCCGACCGGGTTTACTTCACGGTAAAGGCGGCTCATGCGCTTCTGGTCAAGATGGCATATCCCAACGCGGTAGTGCACGTCAAGTCGGGAGGGCAGCTGGTCGACCGCGACCTCATCAACAGCGTCTCGCTTTACGTGCTGCTCTACGTCATCATCGCTTTCGTGATGGCTATAGTCTATGCCGCTTTCGGCCTCGACCTGATGACTTCTGTCAGCGCTTCGCTGTCGATGATGAGCAATGTAGGGCCCTGCTACGGTACATTCGGTTCATCTATGAGCAGTTTCGCGACAGCCCCTGAGGTGATGAAAGTACTGATGGGCATCCAGATGATCATCGGCCGTCTGGGAATCTATTCAATCCTGCTCGTTTTCGTCCTCTATCGCAAAAGGGTCTGATGGGGGTCGCGCAATTCTTCGCCGAAAGGTTGCGGCATCATCTGGGCTATGCGCCCACGCCGTGCCAGGAGCGTCTTTTCGATACGCTCGCGGAATTCTCCATGCAGTATGAGACCTGTGACCTGCTCCTTGTCAGCGGGTATGCCGGTACCGGAAAGACATCCGCCGTGGCGGCGTTCGTCCGCACCCTCAAGGAACTGCGCTACCGGTATGTGCTGCTCGCCCCCACCGGGCGGGCCGCCAAGGTGCTTTCGGGTTTTACCGGAGAGAAGGCATATACCATTCACAAGCATATCTACAGGCAGAAATCGGTCCACGACGGGGTGGGGGAATTCCAGCTCAATTTCAACAAGGCCAAGGATACCTTTTTCATAGTCGACGAAGCGTCCCTCATCTCGGTCGACAACTCCTCCGGCGCAAGCGTGTTCGGATCAGGCGACCTGCTCGAAGACCTGGTGCGTTTCGTAAGGAGCGGAGTCGACGACAAACTCATAATCATCGGTGACCGCGGACAATTGCCCCCCATAGGACTTGACCGCAGTCCCGCCCTCGACGAGAACTATATGTCCCGATACGGGACCCTGATGACAGCGGAACTGACAACGGTGGTCAGGCAGGCCGCTGAATCGGGAATCCTTACCAACGCCACCATAGTGAGAAGGCTGATCGAGGAGGGAAGGGCCGAGGTCCCGCATCTCCACCTGGAAGGCTTCGACGACGTGGAGCGTATCAACGGAGGTGAACTGATCGAGAAGATAGGCGACGCCGTGGGACGCTACGGACTAGACGACATAGTCGTCCTGTGCCGTTCCAACAAACGGGCGAACCGCTACAATGCGGGTATCCGGGCAACTGTCCTGTACCGCGAGGAAAGGCTTTCCAGGGGCGACAAGCTAATGGTAGTCAAGAACTGTTACCAGTTCCTGGAGGATATTCCAGAACTCGATTTCATAGCCAACGGAGATGTGGCCCGACTGGTCAGGATATCGCACCACGAAGAGCGCTACGGTCTCCATTTCGCCGACGCTGTCCTGTCGTTCCCCGACTACAACGACGTGGAGGTGAACGCCAAGATAGTGCTCGACACCCTCGATTCCGAGCAGCCGTCGCTCTCCGACGCCCAGCAAAGGGCCCTTTATCAGGGCGTCAATGAGGATTATGCCGATATCCGTTCAGCGCGGAAACGATATGAGAAGGTAAGGGAAGACCCATATTTCAACGCCCTGCAGATCAAATACGCCACCGCCATAACAGGCCACAAATCCCAGGGCGGCCAGTGGTCCTGCGTCTTCATCGACAACCCTTTCTGGAAGGAAATGACCCTCGACGACCTGAAATGGCTCTATACCGCCATCACCCGTGGCGTGGAAAAGATATTTTTTGTTAACTTTAAGGACGAATTTTTCAGCTGAAAAAAACCTAGGCTATATGTATTTATATTGGATTTTGTTCATTGGGGTCGCGGTACTCAGTTATGTGGTGCAGGCCTCTTTTCAGAAAGAATTCCAGCAGGCGGCGCAGGCGCCTCTCCTGAACGGCATGGCCGGCAGGGAGGTGGCCGTGCGGATGCTGGAGGAGCACGGCATCCGCGACGTGAAGGTCACTTCCACTCCGGGGCAGCTCACCGACAATTTCAATCCTACCAACAAGACCGTCAACCTGAGCCAGGCCGTATATGCCCAGACCAACGTGGCGGCCGCAGCGGTGGCCGCGCACGAGTGCGGTCACGCCGTGCAGCACGCACAGGGATATTTCCCGGTGAAGGTCCGTTCGGCGCTTGTCCCTGTCGTATCCATCACTTCCCGCATCGTTCCGTTCGTCCTTCTGGGAGGCATGCTGCTGATCAATATCTTCCCGCAGATCATGTGGGTCGGCATCGCACTCTTCGCATTCTCGACGCTTTTCAGTTTCGTGACCCTTCCCGTGGAGATCGATGCAAGCCGCAGGGCTCTTGCGTGGCTCAATAGGAGCGACATCATCGATCCTTCGAATGCCGACGAAGCGCGTGGTGCGCTCAAGGCTGCCGCTTACACCTATGTCGTGGCTGCGCTGAGTTCGCTGGCCACACTGGTTTATTATCTCTCGATTTTTTCCGGTAGAAGAAGCTGATCACGTTATGAAAAGAATACTGTTTGCATCCCTTGTCCTGCTGCTTGCACTTCCCATGCAGGGGCAGAAAGCCCTTGAAGGCAAAAGGTTCACTGAAGCTGAACTTTTGAACGCATTACCCGACGGCATCGTGAAGCCCGCTCCCTTTCCCATGGGCTATTCCGACGCCAATACGCTGCTCTATTCCGTAGGACGCGATCTCTATGCCTTCTCGCTCAAGGACGGCTCCAGGAGCACTGTTCCTCCCAAGCCCCGCCAGAAGGCCGCAAATATCGAGAACATGGTGCCCGGATGGGTTAATCCGACCTGGTCTCCCGACTCGACGAGGATCGCCTACACGCTTGGGAACGACCTCTATTCCATCGACGTCAACACGCGCGCCATCGTGCGCCACACATATGACGGGAGCGACCTGATCCTGAACGGATATGCCTCCTGGGTCTATTACGAGGAGATTCTCGGCAGGCCTTCGCAGTACCGTGCCTTCTGGTGGTCTCCCGACAGCAAGGTGATTGCTTTCTACCGCTTCGACAATTCGAAGGTGCCGATGTTCCCCATATACTCGCCGAAGGGAAAGCACGGCAGTCTCAACCAGACCCGCTATCCCAAGACCGGCGACCCCAATCCCGAGGTGAAGCTGGGATTCGTCTCGGCTCTCGGCGGGGAGACAGTATGGGCTGACTTCGATCCGAAGGAAGACCAGTATTTCGGCACTCCTTTCTGGAGCGGCGACGGAACCAAGTTGATGGTCAGCTGGATGGACCGCGCACAGGACAATTTCAGGCTCTTCTCCGTCACGCCCGGTACCGGCGCGAAAGTCCTTGTCTACAAGGAACATCAGGACAGCTGGATCGACTGGATGGACGACATGCTCTTCGAAAAGGAGGGAATCTATATCGTCCGCGACTTCTCGGGCTGGCAGCAGATATATTTCCTCTCATACGACGGAAGCCGTTTCGAGCAGCTCACCTCGGGCCACAACTGGGGCGTACACCTGCTGAAGGTCGACAAGAAGTATCTGTTCTTTACGGCAAAACGTGAGGCTACCACGCGCGTGGACATTTATCGCCTTGACCTGAAGGACAAGGTGGTTCACAGGATTTCCTACGGCGACCTGAATTTCACCGGCGTACAGGTGTCGGCTGACGACCGCAACGTCTGCGCCCTGGCTTCCAACTACCGTACCCCTACGCAGCTGGTCAACATCTCGGTGCCCGCTTCGGGCAAGGTCGATCCGGCAAAGGATGTTCGAGTGGTATACGACACGAAAGGGGAGCGTTTCAACGAATATGCGATCGCGCTTCCGGAACTTGTGTACGTCACTACCCGTGATGGCGTGAGCCTGCCTGCGGCTGTGACCTGGCCGGTCGATTTCGACCCGTCGAAGCGCTATCCCGTCAAGGTCAACATATACGGCGGTCCTGACAACCCCCAGGTCCGCGAAGGCTGGCGTGGTGTCTCGATGGGCAATCAGTGGTGGGCCAACCACGGCGTCATCCAGGTTACGCTCGACAACCGTGCCGGCGGCCACTACGGCAAGAAGGGGGTCGAGTCGGTCTACCGCCGTCTCGGCGTCCTGGAACTCAAGGATTTCTGCGACGGTATCGATTATTTCCGCAAGATGCCGTTCGTCGATGAGAACAAGATCGGTGTCGAAGGTTTCTCCTTCGGGGGTACCATGACCACGCTCTGCGTGACCGAAGGCAACGAGCACTTCCAGTACGGCATCGCCGGCGGCGGTGTCTATGACTGGGGTCTCTACGACACCCATTATGGCGAGCGCTATATGGACCGTCCGCAGGACAATCCCGACGGATACCGCGAGTCCCGCGTCATCGACCGCGTAGACGCTTATAAGGGCGATGCCACGAACATGCTCCGCATCACTCACGGCACCGGCGACGATAATGTCCATTTCCAGAATTCCCTGCAGCTGATCGACAAGCTCGAGAGCGGCCACAAGGATTTCGAACTGATGATCTATCCCGACGGAATGCACGGCTACCGCGGCGACCAGGGAGTCCACTCCTCGCTCCAGGACTACAAGTTCTGGTACAGGTATCTGCTCGGTCAGCCCCTGCCCGACATCCTGTTCGAGTATTTCAAGAAGAAGTAGTCATTCTGAAAACTGAAGAGGGCAGCCTTCGGAAAGGCTGCCCTCTTTTATTGTGCATCGCGGGCCCTATGCGGAGAACTGTTCGCGGAGGGCGGCGTTGCGTGCATCGGCGTCGTCGCCGCACGCGCTGAAGTAGAACTTGATCTTAGGCTCGGTTCCGGAAGGCCTGACGGTCACCTTGCAGCCGTCCTGGCTGAAGAACTGGAGCACGTTAGACTTGGGAAGGCCGGTCTTCTCGGGTTCGTTGTAGTCGATCACCTTCACGACAGGCGAACCGGCCAGTTCCTTCGGCGGATTGGCCCTGAAGTCGACCATCATCCGCTGGATCTGCTCGATTCCGTCCTTGCCCTTCTTGGTGACGGAAATCAGGCTTTCCTTGAAATAGCCATATTCGGCATAGATCTCCTGGAGATAACCGTAGAGGCTCTGGCCGCGGTCGGCCAGCCAGGCCGCGCATTCGCACAGCATGGCGCAGGTGACGACCGAATCCTTGTCGCGCACGAAACTGCCGACATTGAAGCCGTTGCTCTCCTCGCCGCCGCAGATGAAGGTCTTCTTGCCTTCCAGGGCATGCTGTTTCTCGGCGATGTATTTGAAACCGGTGAGGACGTCGAAGATTTCGACTCCGTATTTCTTGCATATGACCTTCAGCAGGTCGGTGGTCACGATGGTCTTGACCATGAACTGCTTCCCGTCGAGTTTGCCGAGTTCGGACCAGCGGGTGAGAGCATAAGAAGAGACCAGCGTGGCGATCTGGTTGCCCGTGAGAAGGACCATCTCGCCCTTGTCGTTGCGCACTGCGCAGCCTACGCGGTCGGCGTCAGGGTCGGTTCCGAGAGCTATGTCCGCTCCGACGGCATCGGCACGCTCCATCACCATGCGCATCGCGGTGGGTTCCTCCGGGTTGGGAGAGACCACTGTGGGGAAATTGCCGTCGCTGACGTCCTGGTCGTCCACATGATAAATGTTGGTGAATCCGGCCTGCTTCAATCCTGCGGGCACGAGGCGCACGCCGGTGCCGTGGAGAGGGGTGTAGGCTATCTTGAGGTCGCGGTGACGGGCGATGCTGTCGGGGGAGAGGAGCAGCGAGAGCTGGCTGTCGAGGAAGGCCTTGTCGACCTCGGCTCCGATTCCCTGGGGATAGGAGTTCTCGTCGATGAGGACCTGGTCCATCGAGGTGATCTTGTTGACTTCCGCTATGATGTTCTTGTCGTGGGGGGCGATGATCTGTGCACCGTCCTCCCAGAACACCTTGTAGCCGTTGTATTCCTTCGGGTTGTGCGAAGCGGTGATCATGATGCCGGCCTTGCATTTGAGGTAGCGGATCGCGAAGCTCAGTTCCGGCGTGGGGCGGATGTTGTCGAAAACGTAGGTGTGTATGCCGTTGGCCATCAGCACGTCGGCTGAAACCTTTGTGAAGAGGCGGCTGTTGTTGCGGCTGTCGTAGGAGATGACAACCGATATCTTCTGGTCGACAAAGTTTTTCTTGAGGTAGTTTGCGAGGCCCTGGGTCGCCATTGCCACCGTATAGCGGTTCATCCGGTTCGTTCCGGCCCCCATCACGCCGCGAAGGCCTCCTGTGCCGAATTCGAGTGTACGGTAGAATGCGTCTTCCAGGATTTTGGGATCGCCTTTCATCATCTCCAGCACTTCGCGCTGGGTTTCAAGATCGTAATTGTTGCTGAGCCAGGTCTTGGCCACTTCAAGGTAGTTTGCCATGGGAGTAAAGGTTTAATTTCCAAAGATATGAAAAAAAGCGGCAAAAATGCTATCTTTGTAAGGAGATGGATGAAGAAAAATTCATCGGTTTCGTGTTGGAGCACGAAGATGACGACCCCGGACGCCTGCTGCTCTCGGCTTCGCGCTGGAGCGGTATCGACGTGCGCCGTGCGGCACGGATCATAGAGGCGCGGCGCAGGATACGCGTAAAGGTCCCGTCATGGTATGCCCACCCCGGGCTTGACTACCCCTTCCCCCTGGCGCTGGAACAGTGCAGTTCCGAGGCTACGGCCCTCTACAAGCAGGCTTTTGTCCCCGATGGGGGACGGATCGCCGACCTGACGGGCGGTCTTGGGGTGGACTGCTGGTTCATGAGCAGGAGGAGTTCCGGGGCAGTATATTTCGAGCGGAACGAAGAGCTCTGTTCGGCGGCCGCCCACAATTTCGCCATACTCGGGAACGGGGCTCCCTGCCGCATAGAGGTACGGCAGGGTGACGGCCCCGAACTGCTCCGCCAAAGCGGAGACCGGTTCGACCTGATCTATCTGGACCCGGCAAGGAGGGGAGGCGGGGGACGCCGCCTCTACGACATCGCCGGCTGTGAGCCGAATCTTCTGGAAATAAAGGATTTGCTTCTAAGCCGTTCGGGCCGCGTCCTGGCAAAGGTTTCTCCGATGGCCGACATCTCGCGTACCCTGGAACAGATTCCCGAGACAGCCGAACTGCACGTCGTGGCTGCGGAAGGGGAGGTGAAGGAGCTGCTGCTCCTGCTGACCCCGGACAGTCCGGAGCGTGAGCCGCTTATCGTTGCGGCAGACGGACCTTACCGTTTCGCCTTCACTCCCGGAGAGGAACGGGATGCCGCAGTGCGTTATGCCGGCAGCCCCGGAAAGTTCCTTTTCCAGCCCTCCAGGGCCCTGCTCAAGGCGGGAGCCTTCCGTCTCCTTTCGGAACGGACAGGTCTTGCCAAACTGGCTCCGAGCACACATCTGTATACTTCTGACGGACCGTGTGACACTTTCCCCGGGAAATGCTTCACGGTTGAGGATATCATACCCTGGAGCGGATCGACGGCCCGCGAACTCAAGGGCCGTTTCGACCGCATCGAGATGACGGCGCTCAATTTCCCGATGACCACCGAGGCCCTGAGGAGCCGTATCGGGATTCTGGACGGCGGGCCGTATCATCTCTTCGCCACAACCATGAACGAAAGGAATAAAATCATAATAATCTGCAAGCCATGCGCGAAAACTACATCGAAATAGAGGAGCTGTACGCCCTTCGGCAGCTCTTCTCCCAGACGGAAACGATAAAGCATTACGCGTTCCAGTCCGTAAACTTCGAGAAATGCGGGTATCCGGTCGAAAACTACCGTTTCGAGGATTGCCTTTTCATGGGATGCCACATCCCTCCCAGGATGTATTTCGCCATGGATGAGAACTGCATAGTCTTCCCGCGCGTAAAGATGCCCTACAAGGTTTTCCCGAACAGGCTGTATGACGCCCGGTCACTATATCTCCACTACAATCCCCGCAATCACAAATCCTTCCATACGTGCTACGACACCATCAACTACGAGCGCTACATGGCCAAGGGGAAGGAGAGCAACGATATCAAGGAGACACTGTGCAGGGCCCTCCACGACCATTCCATCTCCAATGCCCTGGACCAGTTCATCAGGGATTACGACGAGAAGGATGTTGTCGCGGTCATGGGCGGCCACGCCATCAAGCGTACCGATCCGTCCTACCGGAAGATTGTCACCATCAGCAAGCGCCTGACAGAACTCGGCAAGCTGATGGTCAGCGGAGGAGGCCCCGGCGCTATGGAAGCGGTCCATTTCGGCGCCTGGATGGCCGGCCGTTCCGATGCGGAAGTCGAGGACGCGCTCTCGATAATAGAGGAGGCGCCCACGTTCCGCGACAACGGGTGGCTGCCGCTTGCTTTCGAGGTGATAGAGAAATATCCGCGCGTGGAGCAGTACCACAGTCTTGGCATCCCCACGTGGTTCTACGGACACGAGCCCGCCACGCCGTTCGCTTCCGACATAGCGAAGTATTTCGACAACAGTGTACGCGAGAATTATATAGTATCAGTTCCCAAGGGAGGCATAATCTACACTCCAGGAAGTGCCGGAACCATCCAGGAGATATTCCAGGACGCGGCACAGAACCATTACGAGACGCTTGGCTACGCCAGCCCCATGATCTTCCTGGGCAAGAATTACTATACCGAAGAGGTCCCTGTCTATCCTATGCTTCAGGATCTTCTGGCGAAGGGGAAATACAACAACCTGCTGCTGTCGATAACCGACGAGCCTGACGATGTCGTCAATTCCCTGATTGCGTTCCATCGTCCGTTCCACCAATGGTCCGGGCAATCTTTTGAATATTGAGGCTCCGCGCGGAGGCGTCTATGATGTCCTTGTAGATGCCGCCCATTTTGTAGGCTTCGTCGGGATGGCCGGATTCTTCCACGTGTCCGGTCTTGAGGGCATATACCATCTCGCTGTCGATGATCTGTGATATGCTGTGCGATATGATGATGACGGTGCGGTCCTTCTTGATGGCGTCGATACTGTTCTTGATCTGCTCCGTGGCGATGGCGTCCAGGCTTGCGGTCGGTTCGTCGAGGAAGATCACGGGAGGATTCTTCAGGAACATGCGGGCGATGGCGATACGCTGCTGCTGTCCTCCGGAGAGGTCGGCAGCCTTGTTCTCGAATTTCTTCGGGAGCTCCATTATCTGGTCGTAGATGTACGACTTTTTGGCCGCTTCCACCACATCCTCATGGGTCGCATTGGGATTGCCGTAAAGGATGTTCTCTTCTATGGTACCGTCGAATATGTGGTTCTTTTGCAGCACCAGTCCTATATGCTCGCGCAGATATTTGGTGTCATATTCCCGCAGATCGACCCCGTCGAGCAGGATGACTCCCTTCTGGGGGGTGTAGAACTTGTCGAGCAGGTTGACGATCGTACTCTTGCCGGCTCCGGAAAGACCCACTAGGGCAGTGATCTTGCCAGGCTCGATGGTCATGTTCACGTCGTAGAGAGCCTGATTGCCGTTGGGGTAGGTGAAATCCACATGTTTGAGTTCGAACTTGCCGTAGATCTTCTCAGGTTTGTAGCTGCCGGTCTCTTCGACGTCGGCCTCCGAATTGAGTATCCCGAAGAAGCCCTCCGCATAGATGAGGGCGTCGTTGACGTCGTCGAAAATGCGCTGGAGCTGGGTGATGGGGGCGATGACGTTGCTGAAGAGCATCACGTGGTACATGATCTTGCCTATGGTCATTCCGGGATACTCTTTGAGCACCAGATAGGCCGTGAGGATGATCACGAGCACCGTGCCCACCTGCCTTACGAAACTTTTGAGGCCGTTGTAGTAGAAGGCCACCTTGCGGGTCTTCATCTGGTTTTCAGTTACCTGGTTCTGTATGTCGAGCTGTTTCTGCCCCTCGATCTTCTCCCTGTTGAAGCTCTTGATGACGTTGATTGAGTCTATGATGTTCTTGATGCCCTGGCTCTTGGTCTCGAGATGTGAGCGCATCTCGCGCCTCCACCCCTTGAGCCGCCTTGCCTGGCGGTAGGTGATCCAGAAATATACCGGGACGATACCCAGGGCCACAAGGCCTACATAGACATTCGCGGCGAACATCAGGATCAGGGCTAGCAATGCACTGGTGAACAGTGGCAGCAGGTCGATGAAGAAATTCTGCACAGTACGCGACAGGCTGCTGACGCCCTGGTCGATCCTGGCCTGGAGCTTGCCCGTGGCGTTGTCGCCCGAATTGAAGAAAGCCATCTTGAAGGTGAGCACCTTCTCGATGACACTCTGCGACAGGTCGCGCGATACGAAGATTCTCATCCGTTCTCCGTAGTAGTTCTGGGCGAACGTGATGCCGGCCGAGAGGATTTCCTTGCCCAGCAGGACGATGGAGATGATGGTCATGATCCGTGCGGCCTGGGACCAGCTGAAATCGGTGCCGATCAGGGCGTTTATCGCATCGACAGTCCTGTCAAGCACAATGGCGTTGACCTGCGCCATAAGCGATCCGATCAGAGTCAGGATCAGCGTTATCGCCACCAGCCACTTGTAAGGCTTCACGAAGGGGCTGATGTCCTTGAAAAGTTGGAATAGGTTCATATGCAGTCGGAATGGACAAAAATAAGAAAAAGTAAGTAACGTAAAAACAAAAAAAGGCGGCCACGGCCGCCCTCTTTTTGTTTTTGATATCGTTACTTATACGATATTTCTACGTTGCAGAAAACCTCATCGATCGTTTGTCCTTCCTTCAACCATAGTTCTTTCAGATATTCGGACGAACAGGTCAGAAACTTTAATTTGAGATTGTTGCTGACATCCAGAACTGCGATCCTGTTATCGGTGCAGGCAAGCCATTCCAAATCAGGATTATGACTGAGGTCCAGTTCTGTCAGATCGTTATCTCTCAAAGACAGAGTCTTCACCTTGGGATTATGGCTGACATCCAATTCAGTCATATGACAAAAGTCGAGATTGATACAATCCAGCAGTGGATTGTTGCTCAAATCAATGCTTTTCACGGAGGTCCCACCAGCTTCTATAATGACCAGCAAGGGATTCTTGGACACATCCAGGCTCTCAATAAAGAAGTTATCCTTAATACCGATGTACTCCAAAAGAGTATGGGCGCTGATATCAATGGAACTAAATTGATTATTATTGACAACAAATGATATCAGCAGGGGATTCTTGCTGATATCGACACTGGATAACTGATTATCACTCAAAATAAGCCACTCAAGTTTATAGTTGTGACTTACGTCAATTGATTTCAGTTTGTTATCGCTCATATTCAAATAGGTCAGATGCTCCATGAAACTGACGTCAATGTCCGTGATGGCGTTCTCGGTGCAATCGATGTATTCAAGGAGAGGATTGTTCGAAAAATCAATTTCTGTCAACTCATTCCTTTCCAAAGTCAGTTTTTTCAAGGCGGGATTATGGCTCAGATCAATGCTCTTCAGGTGGCTCCTGTCGCACTTTATGGAGTCCAGGGAAGGATTATGGCTGACATCCAGCGTCGAAAGATTATTGTAGTTGAGATTCAGATGCTTCAGTAGCGTATTGTGAGTCACGTCAATGCTGGAAATGGAGTTCTTATACAGATTCAGGATAGTGATGTTGGTAAAGTGTTCCAGTCCCAATGTCGACTTCACACCCCGTTCGCGACAGATTATGACGTCTGCAGCGGCGGCTTCTGCAAATGATATCTCCCCGTCCTTGTTCTTGTCGAAATTCTCCACGCAGTAGGCCTTGAAATTGGCATCGTCGAAAATAACGATACCGTCTTCCTGGACGATTTTGACAGCTTGCCTTACCTCATCGGTATAGAAGACCACGAAACCGTCGCGGGTATCGCCTTTGTTCTCGGCAATCTTCAGGGTTACGGTTCCATCGGGGGAGACCTCCGCCAGCGAGATCCAGTCCTGGGCATTCAGGTCAACCTTGAATTCAGCATTCGAATTGACCTTGATTTCCACTGTCTGGGCCTTGTAAGTGACCTTCAACTCCTCGGTTTCCACTTCGATGTGGTCCGCAGCGGACTGGCGGACCACGGCCGTGGCGCTTAGGTCGCCGTCTTTCTGCTTGAATACGATAGAACAAGTCCTTTCATCCTTTCCAGTGTTCGTCCCGGCGGCAAAGACAAAATGATCCGTATCGAGGCCCTTTGTATTCAAAAACTTGAGCCAGTCGCAGTCATCCGAAACTTTCACCTCCACGTCGACGTTGTGCTGAACCTCGATTTCAAACTGCTGGGATTCCTTTGAAATCCTGTATTCCGTCTTCGGAAGGACCAGGCCGGGAGCCGCTTCCTGTTTGATGTAGACCGTGTCGCTCAGCGTTCCGTCCTTCTGCTTGAAAGTGATGGAGCCGCCACGGCTGTCAAACGCCTCGTTTTTCTTGATCAGGAAAGTATATGTGGTGGTTGACAGTCCTTTGGTCTTGACAAATGATATCCACTCCTTGCAGTCGTCGGGAATGACCACTTCCAGGTCGATATTGTATTTCACTTCGACATCTATCGTCTGTTCTTCGCAAGACAATCCGTAGCCTGTCTTCGAAATGATCAGTCCGAGCGCTTCATCCTGGCGGATGGTGATCGTCTCGCTCAGGGCTCCGCCCGTCTGACGGACTGTAACCTTGCCCTCGCGTGTGTCGTACGTGTCATTTGCGGCCACTTCCAGCACAATCTGGGAGGTCTTGAGGCCCTTCGTTTCCACATACCCGATCCAGTCAACTTCTGAGACCACGTCGAACGATACGTTGGCTTTCACCTCCACGGTAAGGGTATGCGCCTCGTTTGAAAGATTGTATTCCGGTTTGGTAATGAACAGTCCGTATGCCTCGCCCTGTTTTATGGTGATTGTCTGGGAAAGTTCCCCGGACACATCCCTGACGGTCACTTTCCCGGTGCGGTCGTCGTAGTCCTTGTTTTCGGAAACGGCAAGGACAATCGTACTTGAATTAAGACCCTTGGTCGACTTCACCTTTATCCATGAAGTGGCATCGCCTTCCACGGAGACCAGGTAGTCGACATTCGATTTGACCTCGATGGAGACGTCCTGAGCTTCGTTGTTCAGGTTGAAGTCGGTCTGGGAAAGGATCAGGCCGATTCCTTCCGCTTGGGTGACTTTGACGGTTGAAGTCAGTTCTTCGCATACGATGGTGAGGGTACAACTTCTTGAATCGTAAGTCGCATTGGGATCACAGGTGACGGTGACAGAGACATTGTTGTTCGTCTTTCCGTCGCCGGTTGAAGGAGAGACCTTGCACCAGGAGCTCTGGTCGCAGGAGACCGACCAGCCCTTGTTTGCTGTGACGGTCAGGGTCTGGCTGCCCCCCTTGTTGTCGAATGTCAGTGAAGACTGATTGACCGACAACTCGGTCTTCGGTTCACATGATGTGACGAAGAGGCATAGGGCGATGCCCATCATGGCGGTCAGGAAGCGATTCATAATATATGTATTTAGGGGTTTTGCCAAAAATAATAAAAAATTGATTAATAACCAAATAGCACGAAGCCTTTTTCCGAATTCCGGCCACGGAATGGGAATTTGTTCCGAATTCCTTATTCTGTGGCCGGATAAGGCGTAAAAATCCCGATATTTGTGTCACGGAATGACGCCAGGTATGGCGAGAATCATTCTGTGGCAAAGCGATGAAAACATACGACGAGAAAATAGAGTGGCTGTTCAACCAGTTTCCGTCCTACCAGAAGGTGGGGAAGGTGGCGTACAAGCCTGGAATCGAGACGATGGAGGCGTTCGACGCCGCACTCGGACATCCGCACCGTAAGTTCCGTTCCGTACACGTGGCCGGGACGAATGGCAAAGGTTCCACCTGCCATATGCTGGCTGCCGGCCTGGCGGCTTGCGGCCTGAAGGTCGGACTTTACACTTCACCGCATCTGGTCGATTTCCGTGAAAGGATGAAGATAGTGGAGGGGGACTCGTTCAGGATGATTCCGAAGGAGAACGTCGAAGCTTTCCTCGACAGGTGGCACGGCTTTTTCGAAGAGCACCGTCCTTCTTTCTTCGAAATCACGACCGGAATGGCTTTCGACTTCTTCGCTGACGAGGCGGTTGACATCGCCGTTATAGAGACCGGACTGGGCGGCCGTCTCGATTCGACCAACGTCATAACCCCGATTCTGAGCATTATCACCAATATCGGCCTGGAGCATTGCGAGCATCTGGGTTATACTCTCGAAGCGATTGCAGGAGAGAAAGCCGGCATCATCAAACCAGGTGTCCCGGCTGTGATAGGGGAGTTCGTCCCGGAGACTCGTCCCGTGTTCGAAGCCAGGGCTGCCGCTTGCGGAAGCCCCCTGACTTTCGCAACGGAAGCGGCGCCGTGCCTGGAGATGGAAGTGGCCGGACTCGACCTGCCGGGCGACTATCAGATGCGCAATCTGTGCACTCTGTCGGCGGCCGTCGGAGTATTGCAGCCCATGCTGGGACTTGACCTTGAGGCATTCCGCTGCGGCGTGCGCGAAGCCGCGCACCGTACGGGCCTTCACGGCCGTTGGGAGACACTGCGTGAAGCGGATCCCGTCGCCGGGAAGGCGCGCATCATCTGCGACACGGGCCATAACGCCCACGGCCTACGGTGGGTGGCCGAGCAGATCGACCGCATATCCTGTGACTACGACAACGTTTTCTTCATCCTGGGTCTCGCCCGCGAAAAGGACATCGATGCGATCGCGCCCTTGCTGCCGCGAAATGTCAATTATATCTATACCCAGGCCTCCAGCCAGCGTGCCCTTCCGGCGGTCGACCTGGCCAATGAAATGGCCGACCGCGGCCTTCCCGGCCGCGTCGCCTTCTCCGTCGCCGGCGCCCTTTCCGAGGCTGACCGCCTCGCTGGTCCCAAAGACCTGATCTTCGTCGGCGGCAGCAACTTCGTCGTCTGCGAAATACTCTGACCTTCGATTATCGCCTTATGGATGCACGCACATGCTTGTACGTGTGCGCACACAGATCTTTTTCGCTGCAACGGACGCAACTGATTGACAGCCGATTATGAAAGTTGATCCCCCTCTTTTTGAGGGGGATCAACTTTCATAATGCACTGATTCTGTGGTGCGTCCGTTGCAGCGCCAAAAGTGGTGCGCCGC
Organism: Bacteroidales bacterium; assembly: GCA_017430365.1. Lineage (GTDB taxonomy): Bacteria > Bacteroidota > Bacteroidia > Bacteroidales > UBA932 > Cacconaster. The sequence goes on from JAFRNC010000001.1 coordinate 441,163, forward strand.
TATTCGAACACCTTCCTGACGAGTTCCACCGGATTGCCCGTCGGGGTTGCGGAGAACGTACCGGGACGCTCGGCCCACCAGGCGTATTCGAAGTCTTTCATCGCCTCGAGCATCTGCTCCTCGCGGGCGCCTTCGAGTTTCTCGCCGGCGGCGAGAGCCTGCTCGACGGCATTGAAGAACAGTTCCCAGCGGCCTTTGTAGTATGTTCCTACGAGGCCTGCCCATGAGCGGTCGGCGTAGTCGGTCAGGAGGTTGCCGCGGTCGCCCCAGCTGGTGAGGAGGTTGCGGGCGTTGCTCTCGAAGTAGTCGGACTCGGATGCGTCAGCCCCCCATGCACGTGCGTCGGCTATCCATTTTCCGACAAGGAAGTAGGGCTGCGACGCCAGAAGTTCGTCGAGGGTATCGAAAATGCCGAGCAGTTCTTCCTTACGGGCTTTCATCGCCTCGGTATCGCCTTTCTCGTAGGCTTCCTTGTAGGCGGCGAACCGCTGTTCGAAATCGTTGCTCAGATACTGCCGGGTAATGTTGACCAGGTCGAATTCATACGAAGGACCCTTTCCGCCGGCGGCAAGGAGATGGGTGACGACCTCGCGCAGTTTTTCGTTCTCGTAGTTGAACTTCACGCTTGAATGGTACGAAGATGAGCGGTTGAACGAAGGCCTCAGGTTCATGACCGGACTGTGTCCGGGGACGGAACGCTGGATGTATATCTCGTCGAAAAGCTCCTTCCAGGCGGCGCGTGCCTCCTCGCTGTCCACTCCGGCGCGGCTCCATGCCAGAGCGTCGGCATATTCATCGAGGTTGCGGTGCTGGGGAACATCCCATGCCTTCTCGAAGATGAACTGGTACATGAAGGGATTGCAGTCGAATCCTTCAAGCGTCGATCCCAGTCCCCTGAAGTTGGGACCGGCCTCGGCGAAGGTTCCCTCGATCAGGCCGGAGATTTCCTGAATGTTTCCGGCCAGGAAAGTATTGCCGCCGAAATTGCCGAGATAGCACCAGATGAACGGTACTCCGTAGTAGCAGTCGGTCTTGCGCCAAACTTCCATCCTCTCGCAGTAGTAGTCGAGGAGAATGGATTTTTCGGCGGGATAGGAGGTCAGGAAGGCTTTCACGCGTTCGTCGCTGTCGCCTTCGAACCAGTATTTGCGCTCGTTGTAGAAGAGCCAGGTCATCTGGAGCCAGGTGGCTGCGGGGTCGGCTGCGGCGAGCGATTCATATACGCCTTTGCTCACGCCGGCCAGATAGTCGGGATCCCAGCTCTTGGGAATCATCTCGTTGAAGATATCTATACCGTAGATGTGGTCGGTGCCGTAGATTTCGATCTCCTTGTCGAGGAATCTCTTCTGGATGACGGGGAAGAGGATGTCTTCCGGATCGAGGAACCAGGGATAGTCTTCAAGCGCGAAGCCTGCCCAGTCGCTCATGCGCTCGATCTTCGCGTTGGGGAAGATTCGCTTGAGTTCCGGGGGGACGTGCCCTGCGAAGGCGGGGAGGACAGGCTTCATGTTGAGTTCACGCTCCCTTGCCACGATCTGTTTCTGCAGGGCTTCCTGGCCCTCGAGCCACGACTTGGGAAGCGGGCCTCCCCAGCGGTCTATGTTGAGCATCCTGTGCCAGGGAAGATGAGCCGGACCGGTGAAGTAGCTGCGCACTTCCTCGTCGGTAAGCCCCATCTCGGTCCAGACCTGATACCAGATGGACTCCTGTCCTGTGATTGCAAGGGGCAGGTTGATGCCGTTGAGGGCCATCCAGTCGATGAAATGCTCCCATTCCTTCCATCCCCACCATGGCATGGTGTAGCCGTAGGTGCAGTAGTTGAGGAAGAAGCGTTCCGGAACCCGGGCGCTGATGCGGACAGGCGTTTCGACTTTCGGAAGGGCCTTGGGCATAGTCCCCTTGTCCCATGCGAACCAGCCGATGTTGACGTGGCAGTAATACTTCAGGTAGTGGTTGAGGCCCACGGCCATGGAGTTGGCGTTGTTGCCGCCGATGACGATCTTGCGTCCTTCGCTGCGCAGGGTGAAGAAATCGGCCGTGTCGGCGGGAAGGGTTTCGAAGACGAAACTGCGGGCTGATCCGGGGATGATGCGCTCCGTGAGCGCACGGGCCGCGGCAGCATCGGTGCTGTCGTCTTTCTGGGCGCAGGAACAGACGGAACCTACGGTCAGCAGTGCCGCCAATTCAAGGAGGAGGAAGTTTTTCATATGAACAGTTTTTCTATCTTTTCAACAATGCCGGGATCGGATGCGTTGCCGATCAGGCTGGGTTTCAGGTAATGGCAGCAGTGTTCGCGCTGGAATCGTGCTGCGCCGCCGCCGGTGATGTTGAGCATGGCCACGCTCTCGCGGGGAAGTTTGCCCGCTTCGAAGGCGTTGATCATTCCCTTGAGGGCTACCGCAGCAGCCGAATAGATGTCGATGCCTTCCGTTTCGAGGAAGAGTTGCTGCATGGCGTCGATATCGGCGTTGGTGGCGCACTCCATGTCGCCGCCGGCATCGCAGAGGGCGTCGTAGACTCCGCCTCTGAGGCTGTAGGGGGGACGCCGGTTCGACAGTACCTCAGCCTTGATCGCGAGGGCCTTGACGCGGGCCTCGTCGTCGTCCATGGGGAGGAGCGGCCGGCTTCCGGCCTTCCAGGCATCGTACATGGGCAGGAACGGGACGTTCTGCGAAGGGAACAGTTTCATCTTGTGGGAGCCGAAGCGTCCGTCTTCGATAAGCCGGAGGTTGGCCTCCCAAGCGGCGATAGTACCCGTACCCGATCCGATCGCCTGGAAATAGGCGTCCGGAATGCGTCCGATGACCTGTGCCGCCGAGAGCACTGTCGTAGCCATGCCGTCGCGGCGGGCGACATTCTTGGCTCCGCCTTCAGCGAAGAAGAGGGGGGAAGTGCAGGCCGCGTCGCTGAGCGCGATCGCGTCGAAATAGTCGGTGCCCCTGGGAGAGCATATGAGCTTTACGCAATCGTTAAGGGGCTTTTCAAACCAAAGTGCGCCAATGTTCTCTTCCGGCACGCTAAGCAGGAGCGGAATGTTGTTGTCGGAGCATACTTTTGCGAATGCACGGGCGGTGTTGCCTGCGGAGGCGACTACCAGGACGCGCTTCTCCCCGTCGGGGATGCGGGCGCAAACACTGTAGGCCTCGGTCTCCTTGAAGGAGCAGGTGGTCATTCCGGCGCCCTTCTCGGGCCAGTATCCGGAAAAAGATATGTACAGGTTCGGAAGCCCGAGGCGGGCTCCCAGTTTTTCACTTTTGTAGGTGACCGTCGGAGAGGAACCGTTGAGCATGCGCCTGACCGGCATCCAGTCGGCGAATTTGTAGATTCCCATCCCGTCGGGACCGAATTCTATCTGCTTCTTTTCGTAGATTGCACGGATCAGGGAAGGCTCCTTGCATTCCGGGTCAGCGAGCATCCAGCCGCTGTCCTCGAAACGGCGTCCTGTCGCGACCGTTTCGAGCTGATATTTCGTCGGTTGAAAGTTTTTCATGTATCGTAGGATTGTCTAATCTTCAAATATACGAAAAAAGCGGTGAACCACCGCTTTTTTGTCACTGCTGTTCGAGATTGTCCGCCAGCACCTGTGCGAAATCCACCACGGGAATGGGGGAGTACCGTCCGAATGTCTTGAGACAAAGAGGACAGGCGGTCACGATACTCTCGGGGTTGTTGGCCGTCAGGTTGTCGATAGAGTTGCGGGTGATGGGTTCCCGGTCCTCATAGCGCAGCGTGAGGGAACCGACCGATCCGCCGCAGCAGACGCTCTCCTTGCGTTCCTTGAGCGCGGGGACCAGCTGCCCGACCGAGCGGAGGACGTTGCGTGGCTCTTCGTAGATGCCGCAGCCGCGTCCGAGATCGCACGGATCGTGATATACGATAGTGGCGTGGGAATTCTTCACTTTGAGCCGTCCTTCCGCGAGGAGGTTGTTGAAATACTCGGTGTAGTGCATCACCCGGACGCCGATGAGGTCGTAATGCTCCTTGAAGATGCGGTAGCAGATGGCACAGCTTACAAGCAGGATCTCGGCGCCGCTCTTCTCGATGATGGCGCGGTTCCTCTCGATCAGTTTCTTCGCCTCTTCCTGGCGTCCCGAAAGCATCAGGGGCCTGCCGCAGCATATGCTGCCGTCCTTGTCCATGAGCTCGTAATCGACGCCTGCGTGCTGCAGGACCTTTTCTACGGAACGGCCTATCACAGGAGTGAGCGAACTCATGCAGCCTGCGTAGTAGAGAACTTTCCCTTTGACGGAAGGGGTGAATCCGTCGTTCCCGGCAGCCTCTTCCCGCTGCGGCTCTCCGGCTCCGGCCAGATAGGCGAAATCCGCAGGAATCCTGTTGTTGTTTTTCTCCTGGACCGTACGGTAGGCGAGCCTGAGTCCGCAGGCATCCATCTGGACCTGGCACAGGGAGGCGCATTTGCCGCACATGAGGCATTTCTCGGCTATTTCGAGCGACCTCTTGGCGTTCCGCCGTTTCAGGTTGCGCACGTAATAGACAGTGGCGTCCTTGACGTTCTTTTTCTGGACTCCCATGGGGCAGGCGTCGATGCAGACTCCGCAGCTGGGGCAGGAGTAGAGCATCGCAAGCGCGAAACCCTTGCGAGTATGGCGTACCGGCAACCTTGCGTTGCGCATCGGAATGAGAAGAATCTCGGAAGGGATGTGCATGTAGCGCGTGAAGGGGAGCACGGTCATGAAAGTGCCGAGTGCGAACGAATAGGCCCACCATGCGACTGTGATGTTCTCGGGCTTGCTCATGAATCCGCTTAGGATCCAGTTGATGGGGATGGTCATGAAACTGCCGCCCGCGACTCCAGCCGTGAATCCTTCTGCTATCCAGCGGAGCGGGAATATGGCCCAGAGGCTGTAGAGACCTATCCTGTCTGTAAGGGTGAGCCTGGTTGTGCGGCGCATGCCCACTATCCTTGACCTGAACCGCTTGATGATGGCTATCGTGATGCCGCTGAGTATCAACAGCAGGAAGAAGTCCATCAGGAAGAAGAAGAATGATCCCTGCAGGGTCTCGTTCTGCTCCTCCATGAAATAGCGGAAGAATATGGGGTAGTAGAGTTTGTGAAGCCTTTCGGGTATGTAGAGTATAGTCTCGATGTGGCCTATGAGGATGATCATGAACCAACCGAAAGCGATGCTGGAGTGCATGTATCCCAGGACGGGATTGCGCTTCCAAAGTTTAACGTGGAAGAGGCAGTCGCTGAACAGGTCGCGGATGTTCTTCAGTATCGTGGTGGGCGTGATGAGCGAAACGGCGAATTTGCGCCTGTCGGCGGGGGTGAGCTGGACAAGCACCTTCACGAGGCTGAAGAGGCACCAGCACAGCACGAAGGTCATGCCGAAGACGAAGGGGAGGACAAAGGGGTCGTATGCCGCCAGGATGCGTTCTTTCATCGTGATCCCTCCTCAAGTTTGTAGACTTTGCCGATGCTCAGTATGAGATGGCGCGTGTTGATTCCCCTGGGGCATACCAGGAGGCATTTCCCGCAGAGCATGCAGTGCCTCAGCATGGACAGCGTCTCCTTTTCGCGGCCGCGCTGGAGGGAGAGGATGACCCGGCGCAGGTTCATCTCCGTGAAGACCCCTGCGGAGCAGCTTGCGGCGCAGGAGCCGCAGGCGATGCATTTCGACACGTCGGGTTCGAGCGCATGGAGTTCATCGAATGCCGGATTGGAGACATTCTCGATCTTGAGCGTCGAACTCGGTGTCAGTCCGTATCCGAAGTCTATCATTTTGCGGGGCTCTTAAGGAATCTGTCGACTGCGAGGGCGGCTGCGCCGGCTTCGCTGAGGGTTTCGGGCATGGTCTTGGGACCCGTGGCCGCGCCGGCGAAGAAGATGCCTTCGCGCGATGAGGTGAACGGGCTGGCAATGAGGCTCTTCGGGAGGAAGAATCCGTCGTCGCCGGTCTGGATGTTCACCATCCTGGCCAGCTGCTGGGTACCTGCGGAAGGAGCCATTCCGGCCATCAGCACCAGAAGGTCCATCTTGATTTTCATGGGCTTCCCGAAGAGGGTGTCCTCGGCTTTCACGAAAAGATGCCCGTCTATGTCTTCCGACACTTCCGAGACCCTGCCCCTGACGAACCTGATGCCGAAATCCTTCTGCGCTTTCAGGTAGAGGTCCTCGAACCTGCGGCCGAACATGCGGAGGTCCATGTAGAAGCAGTATATGTTGGCTTCGGGGAACTTCTCTTTTATCTCGCATGCCTGCTTGACGGCCGTCACGCAGCATACCTTAGAGCACTGGCGGTTTCCGGCCTTCTCGTCCCTCGAACCTACGCAGTGGACGAAACCTATGGTCTTTATGTTGTCGAACTGCGGTGAGGCCCCGCTCTTGAACCAGGCTTCCAGGTCGGCGTTGGTAATCACGCGCTCGTAGATGCCGTAGCCGTATTCCTCCTTCTTCTCGGCCTTGAAAACGTCGAATCCCGTGGTCAGCAGGATCGCACGCACCTGGGCGGAGAGGCCGTTGGAAAGCTTGACCACCCACGTGTCCTTCAGCCTGTTGATCGAAGCGACTTCCGTATCGGTGAAATACTTGATACCGTCCAGGTCGGCCAGCATGGGCTCAAGGAAAGTGCGGGCCTCGACCCCGTCGGGGAAGAGGCGGTCCCAGCGGGCCAGATGACCTCCAAGGACAGGTTCCTTTTCAATGAGTATGGGGGTGTATCCCAGATCGCGGAGCCTGCGAGAGGCTTCTATTCCGGCGGGCCCTCCGCCGATTACAACTACGTTCTGGCTCATGTCAGCAGCATTTTATGTTCATGGGGAACTCCGGCCGCTGGAGTTGCTTGCCGTTGAGTCCCTTGTATTTGTCTTCAGGATTGTAGGGGATGCCCAGTTTGTCGAGCAAGGGTTCGACGGCCACCTGATGCGTCTGCAGGCCGAGGTCCCATGGATTGTAGCCCAGCACCAGTCCTGCCACTTCCTCATAGGTGAAAACGGGGATTCCGTAGCCGTCCTGGCCGTAAGTCTTGCCTGTCTGTTCGGCGATGACATATTGCCAGCGGTCGAGGAAATAGGGACATCCGGGGCAGTTGGTGATGATCATGTCGGGCTTGAAGGGCTCCATGCTCTCGAACTTCTTGTGGGTGTTCGATACGGAGTAGCCACGGTTGGCCCTGACCAGGTACTGGCGGAAACCGAATCCGCAGCAGTGGCGCCGCTCGGGATAGTCCACGACCTCGCCGCCCCACGACTCCACCATGCCAGCCAGCACGTAAGGGTATTCGGCGCCGCCCACGCCTTTGGACGGGAACATCTTGGAGTAGTGGCAGCCTATGTGCTCCACCACTCGGAGCGGTTCACCTGTCTTGCAGTTTACGAGCCGGTATTTGGCCTGCTCGGCGATCTCGTTGCGGAACTTGTAGATCAGGTCGCTGGCGTGCGCAAGGTATGTGGGTACCTTGAACTCCCGTTTCGTGGCTTTCCAGAGGTTCTCGCGGATCTTCGCCAGGAGTTCGGGAAATTCCCTCCAGTCTTCGATGACCTCGCTGTAGAGGCCGAAACTGGTGATGCAGCTGCATACATAATTCTCGTAGCCGGCCTCGGTCATGAGGGCGAACTGACGGGCGATTATGGTCATCATCGTCTCCTGGGGGATGGCTTCACTGTGATAGGCTATACCTCCGCAGGTCGTGTGGTGAGGGGTTTCGTAGACGTCTTTCCCGAGCCTGTCGCGGAGTATCTCCAGGAAAGTCTTCTCTGAGGCGGGGAAGAAGCTCTGGCGGATGCAGCTCCGCACGTAGAACCAGTGGTCGACGGGTATTTCTTTCTGGTATTCTGACCAGATGCGTTGTTTTCCTTGATAGATCATGTCAGTCTTCGGTGTTGAGGTGGCACGTGGAGGTCCGGTTGAAGGCCTGTTCCTCGTATTCTTCCATCGTCAGGCCCATCTCGTCGGCCTTCTCCTTCGATTTCTCCTCGACTATCTCCATCCAGCGGGTCGCGCCGGTGATGTCGAAGATGGCCTTGAGTTCGTCAAGCGATTCCTGTGGGATCTTGCGGAGTGCGCCGGGGCCTATCTGCCCGAGATGCGCTCCGAGCCGCTCGTAGACGTCCTCCATGTGCTCCTGGGTCCATTTGCCCACGGTGCCGTATTCAGGGTGTTTGCCATATGCGAAAGTCTTGGGATAGACGCAGTATCCGTAATTGAGGATATTGCGCTGCATGGCGTGCATCAGCGGCAGCTGCTGGCGTCCTTTCTCGCTCTCTGCGAAATAACCGAGTTCGATCGAGAGCGAGCGCAGGGCCATGATCACCAGGCCCGGGGCGTTCTTCCGGGGGCAGCGGGTGACGCAGGAGAGGCACTCTCCGCAATACCAGATGGTGTCGCCCTTGAGCAGCTCGATGATGGCGTCGTCGTCGCGGCTCTGTACTATCGTGACGATCTTCTTGGGGTTGTAGCGGTAGAACTCTGCCGCCGGACATATGGCGGTGCAGGTGCCGCAGCTTATGCAGGCCTTGAGTCCTTCTTTGATGCGGTAGTCCTGCGCGAGGCGGTCGTATATTTTTCCCATATCAATTATTCTTTCCCGGCGGGATTCTCCTCTCCCTTGCAGAAGGTCCTTACGATGTTGAAGTTGGCATCGACCAGGTTTATGTCGGCGTCCTTGCCGACCTCGATCGATCCTTTCCTGTCGTAAATGCCCGTGAGACGGGCGGGGGTGGCGCTGGCCATGCGGACCACCGCCTCGGCGGGAAGTTTGGTATCGAATATCAAATGGCGTACCATGCGGTCGATGGGGGAGGTGGATGATGCGAACGAAGTGCGCGCCTCGTTGAGCGAGATGCCGTCCTCCACGTAGAAACTCAGACCTGCGGTCTTGACTACAGATCCGGAGGGGAGTCCCGCGCAGAGGCAGGCGTCGGAGACGACCAGCATCTTATCGGGGCCCTTGCATCGGAAAGCTATGCGGAGCAGTTCGTTCGGCAGATGGTATCCGTCGCAGATGGTCTCGGCGTAGAGGCCGTCTATCGTCAGACCAGCCTCGACCAGGCCGCCTATGCGGTACGGCCCCTCCTTGTGGGTCTGTGACATGGCGTTGTAGAGGTGGGTGACGCTCGTGGCCCCCTTTTTCCATCCTTCCCTGGCCTGGCTTATGGTAGCGCAGCTGTGGCCCATGGAGATCTGTATGCCCAGGGCGGCGATGCCGGGGAAGTATTCCATGTTGTTCCCGTATTCCGGAGCGATGGTTGTGCGGGCGATAGTGTCGCGGTAACGTTCGAAGATGCCGACATTTTCGTCGTCGATCGGGACTATCTGGTCCACGGGCTGGGAGCCGTGATACTGCGGGTTGAGGAAAGGCCCCTCGAGGTGTGCGCATGCCACTTCAGCCTTGCCCGGGGCGTTTTCAGAACGGACCTTGCGCAGGGAGTCGAGGCAGGCCTCGATCTCGGAAATCCGGAGTGCCAGGTAGGAGGGGAAGATGGTGGTCACGCCGTGCTTCTGGTAGAAATCACGGGTCTGGCGTACCGATTCCTCGGTTCCGTCGTTGAAATCGTGCCCGTCTCCTCCGTGGACATGCACGTCGATATATCCCGGAATTGCCGAAGTGCCCCTTCCGTCTATCACTTTGTCCGCTTCGGCTTCACGCCCGGGGCGGGTTTCCCTGTAGACTCCTGCGATCTTTTCCCCGTCTATCAGCAGGGAACCGCCGCGTATCACTTCATCTACGGTGTAGATGTCGATATGCTTAATGTACGTTTTCATAGTCTAAAATAATCGGTAAAAGTACGAATTTTTACCATTATATTGTTACCTTTACAAGTTATTTTGAAATTTCGTAACATGGGATATTGTTTTGATAAAGTGATCGACCGCCGCGGTTCGGGTGCCATCATGACGGACTGTCTCAAGGAACGCTATGGCCGCGAAGACCTTCTTCCACTGTGGATTGCGGACATGTATTTCGAGACCCCTTCACCGATCAGGGAGGCGATTGAAAAGCGGCTGGACCATCAGATATACGGCTATGCCGTGGCTCCGGAGAGCTACTGGCAGTCCATCATCGGATGGGAGCGCAGTACACACGGCTGGGAGATCGCAAGGGAACATCTCTCCTTCATTCCCGGCATCGTCAGGGGCATAGCTTTCGTACTCAGGTGTTTTACCGAACCCGGCGACAGGGTGGTGGTGCAGCCTCCCGTATATATGCCGTTCCTGAACCTTCCCGTGGCTAACGGCAGGCGTCTGGCCTACAATCCGCTGATCTTCGACGAGGCTTCATGCAGCTACAGGATGGATCTCGACAACCTCGAGGAGGTATGCCGCAGGGAGTCGCCCAAAGTCCTCATCCTCTCGAATCCTCACAATCCCGCCGGGATCGTGTGGCCCGCGGAAGACCTGGCCGGACTGGCCGATATCTGCCATCGCTACGGAGTGATGGCCATTTCCGACGAAATACACGCCGACATGGCCCTGTCCGGAGCGGTACACCATCCGTTCCCCACGGTTTCCGACACCGCGGCGGACATCTCCATAACTTTCGCGGCTCCCAGCAAAACCTTCAACATGGCGGGGATCGTCAGTTCGTTCTGCGTGGTCCCTAACCCCGCGATAAGGGAGAAATTCTACCGCTACATGGAATCGTGCGAACTCAACTCCACGATGTTCCTTTCCACTGTGGCGACCGAGGCCGCTTTCACGCAGTGCGCGCAGTGGCGCCTCGACATGCTCTCCTATGTTGAGGAGAATGTCGATTTCGTATGCAATTACCTGCGCGACCATATCCCCGGCATCAGGGCCGTCCGTCCGCAGGCGTCGTTCCTGGTGTGGCTGGACTGCCGCGGGCTGGGACTGGACCACGACAGGCTCATCGACCTGTTCGTCAACAAGGCGCGCCTCGCCCTCAATGACGGCGAAGCCTTCGGACCAGGCGGGGAAGGGCACATGAGGATGAATGTGGGCGCTCCGAGATCTATGATCGCCGAAGCTCTGGAGAGATTGAATAAAGCTGTAACTGAACTTTAGGTAAAGTTATGAAACCTTTCAAAGAGTGGGGTTTGCTCCCCAAGGTACTTATAGCGATCGCCCTTGGTATCATCTGCTCGTTCTTCTTTCCGGATTGGCTGGTGAGATGCTTTGTCACGATCAACAGCATCTTCAGCAACTTCCTCGGGCTCTTCATACCGATCATAATCCTCGGACTCATCGCGCCCGGTATCTTCGAACTTGGGAAAGGGGCGGGGAAGCTGCTCCTGATCACTGCTGCCATAGCCTACGCCTCGACTATACTTGCCGGCCTTTTCTCGTACGGGACTTGCAGGGCCACCTATTCTTCGCTTCTCGGCGATGCCCTTACATCCCTGGGAAACATAGACATGGAGTCCAATGACCTCAAGTATTACTTTACCATAGACATGCCCCCGCTGATGAGTGTCACCACCTCCCTGGTGCTGGCCTTCGTCATCGGTCTTTCGCTGATCGGCATCAAGGGCGACACCTTCCGTAACGTAATGCTGGAGCTCCGAGAACTGGTATTCCTCGTCATCCGGAAAGTGATCATCCCGATCCTGCCCGTTTTCATTTTCGGCGTGTTCCTGGAGATGGGAGCGGAGGGGAACGTGGGCCCCGTGCTCGGGATGTTCCTCAAGATAATCCTCATCATCTTCGCGATGCACGTGACGGTGCTCGTGCTCCAGTTCTGCATTGCGGGCGCCATAGCGCACCGGAATCCTTTCAAGGCCCTCGTGACCATGCTTCCGGCCTATGTGACCGCCCTCGGAACCCAGTCCTCCGCCGCCACGATCCCTGTGACCCGCGCCCAGGCCATCAAGAACGGCGTCGATCCTGACGTCGCCGACTTCGTGGTTCCGCTCTGCGCGACCATCCACATGTCGTGCAGCATGCTTAAGATTGTGGCCTGCGCCCTCGCGATCTCGATGAGCATGCACCTTGACTTCAGTTTCGCCACTTATGCCGGCTTCATCCTGATGCTCGGCATCACAATGATAGCCGCTCCCGGAGTTCCCGGCGGGGCCATCATGGCCGCACTCGGACTCCTGGCCTCCATGCTGGGATTCGATGCCAACATGCAGGGCCTCATGATAGCCCTCTACATCGCCATGGACAGCTTCGGAACTGCGGGCAACGTGACCGGCGACGGCGCGATAGCGCTTATCATCAACAAGATTAAATTGAAAGGGAATGTCGTCGGAAACGCTTAGGTTAGCCCTGTGCCAGCACGATACCGTGTGGGAGAATGCGCCGGAGACGCTCAGGCGCATCGACTCTCCCGTGCGCAGGTTCTGCGAAAAGGCAAGGCCCGACATCCTGCTTTTCCCCGAGGCCTTCTCGACGGGCTTCACCATGAATCCCGCACAGGCCGAACCTGAGGACGGCCCTTCGGCCACCTGGCTCAGGGGTATCGCTTCCGGCTGCTCCGTGGCCGTTATAGCCTCTGTTCCCACTGTCGTGAAAGACACGGACGGGGAGGAGTGCAGATACAACCGCTGCCGCTTCATCACTCCCGACGGCAGGGAGGAGATATACGACAAGAGGCATCTCTTCGCCACTTCGGGCGAGAGCCCTGCCTTCAGCCACGGAAAGTCGCGTACCACGGTCTCGTACAAGGGCTGGAGAATAGAACTCAACGTATGCTACGACCTCCGTTTCCCGGTATGGAGCCGCAACACGGGGGAATTGTACGACCTGCTGATAAACATTGCCAACTGGCCCGATTCGAGAATCGAGGCGGCGCAGATTTTGCTGCGTGCAAGGGCTGTCGAGAACGCCTGCTATGCCGCTTTCTGCAACAGGATCGGGCGCGATGCCATCTGCCGCTACAACGGGAAGTCGATGATACTGGATTATCTGGGCCACGACATCGCCCGGAGCCGCCGCGTCGGCGGGGTCAGATTCTTCTCTTCCGAACTCAAGATGGAGCCGCTGCGTCACTACCGCGAGAAATTCCCGGTGAGCCGCGATTCCGACAGATTTGAAATATTGATTTAGATAAATCTTATAAACGCATGAAAAAAAATGTTCTGAATATTGCAGCGATACTCATAGCCCTCTTTGGGCTGGGGTTCGGTATCGGCTGCCTGATCTCCCTCGTTTCTTCGAAAGGGAGTCTGGCCGACGGCGACTATGCCGTCACGATCTGTGAGACCACCGACGTGCACGGAGCCTATTTCGATTCCGCTTATGTGGACAATCTTGCGGCCAAGACCTCGCTTGCCAATGTCTCCTCCTACATGAAGGAGCTCAGGGCCTCGGGCGTGAAACCTGTGCTCATCGATGCCGGCGACAACCTGCAGGGCGACAACGCGGCCTACTATTTCAACTACGTTGCCACCGACGTGCCGCACGTCTATCCCCGTATAGCGAACTATCTCGGATATGACGCCATAATCGTGGGCAACCACGACATCGAGACCGGACACGACGTTTACGACCGCGTGGCCCGCGAACTGACGATGCCCTACCTGGCCGCCAATGCCGCCTTCGACCGCGACGAGAACGGCAAAGCCGACATGGACGAGGATCCCGGCAACAAGGAGGTCTCCGATTCCTATTTCCAGCCTTACTGCATCGTCGACCGTGACGGGGTGAAGGTGGCCATCATAGGAATGACCAACGGCAATATCAAGAGCTGGCTTTCGTCCACGACATGGCACGGCATGGATTTCCAGATCATATCCGATATGGTCCAGGGCCTTGTCGACAAGGTCATTGCCAAGGAGAAACCCCATCTGGTGGTGCTGGCGGTCCATTCCGGAACCGGGACCGACCAAGCCGACAGGGAGAACGAGGCGCTTTATCTCGCCTCTACGATCAAGGGCGTGGACGTGGTGATCAACGGGCATGACCACAGGCCGCTCGCCCGCGAAGTGGAGAATCCCGAAGGGGGAGTGGTGCTGCTCAATGCCGGCACCAAGGCTGTGGTGGTCGCCCAGGCCGATTTCGTCATTACAGTGAAGAACGGCAAGGTCGTCTCGAAGACCGCCGACTACAAACTTGTTCCGATGGACAAGTACGCACCGGATCCGGAGTATGTAGCCGCATTCAAGGACGATTTCAACGCGGTCAAGGCCTTCGCCAACCGCCCCATCGGCAATCTGAGCGAGAACATCTTCCTCGCCGACGCCCTCGACGGACCTTCTTCCTACATCAATCTGGTCCAGACCGTCCAGCTTGCCTCCACCGGAGCCGATATCTCCTTCGCGGCCCCGCTCGCCAACAGCGGCGTGATAGAGAAGGGCGTCATCGAGTTCCAGGACCTGGTCTCCATCTACAAGTTCGAGAACCAGCTCTACACCGTGGAGATGACGGGACGCCAGGTGAAGGACTATCTGGAGTATTCCTACGACAACTGGGTGAACAAGAGCGGACCTTCCTACAACTGGGATTCCGCCGACGGCATAATCTACGAAGTCAGCAGGAGCGCGGCTAAGGGTGAAAGGGTGAAGATCGTCTCGATGAGCGACGGCAAACCGTTCGACCTTGACAAGGTCTACAAGGTGGCTATGACTTCCTACCGCGCCAGCGGCGGCGGCGACCTGCTCCGCAACGGTGCGGGGGTGGATCCGACCACTCTGAAGATTGTGGACAAGCTCAAGGATATCCGCTCGCTGATAGGCGATTACATCGCTTCCAAGGGAGAGGTTGTTCCTGAAGTGGCAACTAATTGGAAATTTGTAAAATAATGCTTATATTTGGACGATAATTTGTACTATGGAACAGGACCTGGCATTCCGGCTGAAATCGAAGGTTGAGGAGTTGATCGCTCGCTGCGAGACCCTTGCCGGAGAGAACGCCGACCTGAAGGCCAGGCTGCTCCAGGCCGAAAACCAAATCAACAAAAAAGACAAAAAGATAGAAGACTTAGAAAAAAAGATAGACAACTTGCAATTGAAGGAAGTGTTTCTGGGAACCACCGGCGACCGGGCAAAGGCCCGCAAGAAGGTGGCCGACCTTATAAAGGAGATAGACGAGTGCGTGAGTTTGCTCGGCGAATGAGAGTATGAAGCAGAGGATCACATTGAAGATAGCGGGTAAGGAGACCCAGCATCTGGTGGATGCGGAGAGGGAGGAGCTGGTCCGTGCCGCTGCCGACAGGATCAACCGGGAGATAGATTCCCTCCGGTTCGATTTCCGGGACCAGGGGCTGAGCGAGGTGCTGAGCATGATACTCCTTTCGGAAGAGACCCGGCTGCTTGAGATGGAAGCCAGAAACAATCAGGATACGAACAGCGTGCTCCGCCGTCTGGAGGAACTGGACGCGAGCCTTGGAGAATACCTTAGCCGTTAGTTTTGCTCTTTGCCAAAATCAACACTAATAAATCAACCGAGCCAACTCGGTCGTCAAAGACAGGCCTGGGTGACCCTTCGGGGGATTCAATTTTTATTGGACGTTGGAAGTCTGCGACATAGCCGGAGCTCAAATCTTATTCATTAAGATTTTCGATAGACCAGGACTAACGGCTTTTTTCCTTTGATTGTAAGTATTGCGTGACAATTTAACACTCAATATATTACAACAATGTTACCCTACATTTTAACAGCACTTATTTCTGCGGGATTGGGTATACTTATCTACATTCTCGTCAGAAACTTCATAATGAAGGGCAAGAAGGACGAGATCCTCAAGAACGCCGAGACCGAAGGCGAGGCGATCAAGAAGGAGAAGATCTTCCAGGCCAAGGAGAAATTCCTGCAGCTCAAGAGCGAGCACGAAGCCTACATCAACGAGCGCAACGCCCAGGCCCTTCAGCTTGAAAACAAGCTCAAGCAGCGCGAACTCACCCTGAACCAGCAGAATTCAGAGATCGGCCGCAAGCAGAAAGAGGTCGAGGCTATCCGCGAGAACCTCAAGAACCAGATGGACATCGTGGGCAAGAAGCAGGAGGAATATGAGAAACTCCGCGGCAAGGTAATCGAGAAGCTCGAGGAGGTGGCCGGAATGACCGCCACCGAGGCCAAGAACCAACTTGTCGAGAACATGAAGGCCGAGGCCCGCACCGAGGCCATGTCCTATGTCAACGAAGTGATGGACGAGGCCCGTCTCAACGCCGCCAAGGAGGCCAAGCGCATCGTGATCAACACCATCCAGCGCACCGCTCCCGAAACCGCCATCGAGAATGCCGTGACGGTCTTCAACATCGAGAACGACGAGATCAAGGGACGCATCATCGGACGCGAGGGCCGCAACATCCGCGCGCTCGAGGCCGCAACGGGCGTCGAGATCGTGGTCGACGACACTCCCGAAGCGATCCTGCTCTCCTCCTTCGACCCTGTGCGCCGCGAGGTCGCGCGCCTTGCCCTCCACCAGCTCGTGGCGGACGGCCGCATCCATCCCGCTCGCATCGAGGAAGTGGTCGAGAAGGTCAGCAAGCAGCTCGACGACGAGATCATGGAGACCGGCAAGCGCACCTGTATAGACCTTGGCATCCACGGACTCCATGTCGAGCTCATCCGTCTGATAGGCCGCATGAAATACCGCAGCTCCTACGGACAGAACCTGCTGCAACACTCCCGCGAAGTGGCGAATATCTGCGCCACGATGGCTTCCGAACTCGGACTCAACACCAAGGCCGCCAAGCGTGCAGGCCTTCTCCACGACATCGGAAAGGTGTGCGAGGAAGATCCCGAACTGCCTCACGCCCTGCTCGGCATGAAGGTGGCGGAGAAATACAAGGAAAAACCCGACATCTGCAACGCCATCGGCGCACACCACGAAGAGGTCGAGATGACCACCCTCATCGCTCCGCTCGTGCTTGTGGCCGACGCAATCTCCGGCGCGCGTCCCGGCGCCCGCCGCGAAGTCATCGAGTCGTACATCAAGCGCCTCAAGGACATGGAAGGCATCGCCCTCTCGCATCCCGGCGTCACCAAGACCTACGCTATCCAGGCTGGCCGCGAACTCCGCGTGATTGTCGGCGCCGAGTCTGTGACCGACCAGCAGTGCGAGGAGCTCTCCACCGAAATCGCCCGCAAGATCCAGGACGAGATGACCTATCCCGGACAGATCAAGATCACCGTAATCCGTGAAACCCGTGCCGTAGCATTCGCCAAGTAGCCATGGAAAAGAAGTTCGACATCGAAATCAATCCCGAAGTCGCAAAGGGAAACTATGCCAACCTGGCCATCATAACCCACTCCTCCAGCGAGTTCATCCTCGACTTCGCCCAGAACATGCCCGGCCTGCCCAAAATGCAGGTCAACAGCCGCATCATCATGACTCCGGAGCACGCCAAGCGCCTCCTCGGCGCCCTGACCGAGAACATCCGTAAGTACGAGGGCCAGTTCGGGGAGATCAAGCTCCCGATCGGCCCGATCATGATGCCTCCCATCAAACCCGACGCCGAAGCGTAGATTTGAAATACTAAAACCACCATAACCGCGATGAACAAATATCCCCACTACCTGGAACGGCTTCAGGCAGCCACCAAAAAATTCTGGGACAAGCCTGCCCTCAACAACATTGGCGGCGAGACCTTCAACTACGCCCAGATGGCGACGCAGATCGAGAAATTCCATCTCGTATTCGACAAACTCGGTTTCAAGAAAGGCGATAAGATTGCCATCTGCGCTCAGAACGGCGCCCGCTGGGGCATGGCCTACCTGGCAGTCAATACCTACGAAACGGTGATCGTGCCCATCCTGACCGATTTCACGCCGGACAGCGTCAATCACCTTGTCAACCACTCCGAGAGCCTGGCCCTGTTCACCAACGAGGCCAAATGGAAGAAACTCGACATTGCCAAGATGCCGCTCCTGAAGCTGGTCATCGATGTGGATACCTGGAAGCCTCTCTGGACGGTCGACGATACGGTGAAGGAGATCTACGGACAGATGGACGACCTTTTCGCAGCCAAGTATCCGAACGGCTTCGGTCCCGACGACGTGGTGTTCCCGACCGACAACTGGGACGACCTGAGCACAATCAACTATACCTCAGGCTCCACGGGCGATCCCAAGGGCGTGATGCTGACCTACCGAAACTTCTCGGCCAACGTGGATTACAGCCAGCGCAACGTCCCGGCCGGCGACAAGATGGTCTCCATGCTGCCTATGGCCCATATGTACGGCCTGGTGATAGAGTTCATCTATCCGCTCTGCAACGGCACCTCCATTTACTGGCTCGGCAAGGCCCCGACGCCTGCCGCCCTGATGAAGGCTTTCGCAGACGTGAAACCCTACCTGCTCATCACCGTCCCGCTTGTGATGGAGAAGATCTACAAGTCGAAAGTGAAACCCACCCTCGACAAGCCGATAGTGAAATTCCTGCTGAAGGTCCCGGGCATCAACAATATCATCTACAAGAAGGTGAAGGACGGCCTGGTCCAGGCATTCGGCGGCAATGTCCTCGAGTTCATCATGGGCGGCGCGGCTCTCAACCCCGAGGTGGAAAGGCTCTTCAAGCGCATCAAGTTCCCTTATCTGGTGGGCTACGGCATGACCGAGGCCTGCCCTCTGCTCGCTTACGAGCACTGGACCAAGTACGTGGCCGGATCGTGCGGCAAGTGCGTCGACGTGGCGGAAGTCCGCATCGATTCCGAAGACCCGCAGCACGTGGTCGGCGAGATCCAATGCCGCGGCGAGAACATAATGATAGGTTACTACAAGAACCCCGAGGCTACGGCCAACGCCTTTACCGACGACGGCTGGCTGAAGACCGGCGACCTTGGAATCATCGACGCCGAGGGCAATATTTTCATCCGCGGCCGCTTGAAGAACATGATACTCGGACCTTCCGGCCAGAACATCTATCCCGAGGAGATCGAAGCGATCGTCAACAATCAGGATTATGTGATCGAAAGCGTCGTGGTCGACCGCGGAGGAAAACTGGTAGCCCTGGTATTCCTCGATGAACAGGCGATTGCCAAGGCCCTTCTCGATGTCGAGGCGCGTTCCGACATACCCGAGAAAATCCGTACCGGCGCAAACCGCCAGCTTCCTGCCTACAGTCAGCTTTACAAGGTCGAGCTCCAGGCACAGCCTTTCGAGAAGACCCCGAAGATGTCTATCAAGAGATTCCTGTACAAATAGGGGAATCGCCTTTGTCCTTGCCCGCCCGTAAGCCGCTTAGCTGTTGTCCAGATATTCAGACAGCTTTTCCTTCACGAATTCCCGGCTTTCGGGCAGGGCGACACGGATGTCGGCCCGCAGAAATCCACGCTGGTCCACTCTGATCCGTCCGGCGAACGGGCAGATCAGATTCTTGTCATTGAAAGCCTCGTATTCGTTCAGGGCATAGCGGGGGAGATACCCTAATTTCTTCCCGTCATCCCGGATGACCACCCGGGCACGGGGGTCTTTCGGGTTGTTCGGCTCATGCCATATGGTTCCGTTTACCGGCCCGAGATCGGAGTGTGAGCAGTAATACTGCAATCCTGTGATCTCCGTCTCCATGGTGTCGCCGACGATGGTTCCGTTATATTTCAGGTTGTAGAGGAATGTCCAGGTCAAAAGCCTCTTCGGGGCGGTCTGTGCCTCGGATTTCAGTGATGCGGGCTGCTTCGGTCTCGGCGCCTGCTGTGCAGGTTTGGGTTTCTTCGGCTGCTCGGGCGGCAGGATCGCCGGTCTCCTTGTCTCTCCACGTTTGTTGTAGTGGCCGTCGTTGTCGTCACGGAAAATGACTACCAGCAGGAAGAGCACTACGGCGGCGAGGATGATGTAGAACATGGTTGAGGTTTTTGCAAAGGTAGTGTTTTTCTTGTGTATATTTGCAGGCAATATGAAACGGAACAGGCCTTTGATCGGTGTCACTCCGCTCTGGGATACGGAGCTCAGGAGCGTATGGATGCTTCCCGATTACCTCGACGGTATCAGGGAGGCCGGGGGAGTGCCTGTTGTGCTGCCTCTTGAAGCCGATGCGGAAGCAATCGCCGTTCTGGCAGAAAGCTTCGACGGATTCCTGTTCACCGGAGGCCCCGATGTATCACCGTCGCTGTACGGTGTGGACGATACTGAGGGCAAGGCGAAAACATGTCCCCCCAGGGACCTGCTGGAGGCTGAACTGCTTCGCCGGGTAGTGGCACTGGACAAACCTGTCCTTGGAATCTGCCGCGGCCTTCAGTTGATCAACGCCGTACTCGGAGGAACGCTATATCTCGATCTTCCGTCCGAGCACCCTTCGGAACTGGTCCACAGACAGGCGAAGCCGTACGGCCGATATACCCATTCCGTACGCCTGGAAGGCCAGCTCCGCGACCTTTTGGGAACCGAAGAACTCCCGGTCAATACTCTCCATCATCAGGCCGTACGCAATCTGGCGCCCGGCATGGAGCCTATGGCTTTCTCTCCCGACGGGCTTATAGAAGCATTCCGGATGCCAGACGCACGCTTCCTGTGGAGCGTACAGTGGCATCCGGAATATCTTTTTCATGACGACGCCCCCAGCCGCTGCATTTTCCGCAGCTTCGTGGAGGCGTGCGTATAAATTACCTGTCCTGGGAAAGGCTTATCGGATGAACTCCTTCAGCAGTTTGTGGAGGAGATCGCTGACATAGGAATTCTCTGTAGGATGGGAACCGAAGGTCGGAGTCTCATTGACGAAATGGATGACCCTGTCCGTCTCCCCGTCGATCACGGCGCAGTAAAGGACATTGCCGTACGGGTCGCTGACGTAGTAATTCTGGGAAGGATTGGTCAGGCCGGTGATACCGGTCAGTTTCTCGACGGTTTTGTCAATGACTCTGGAAGCAGCCTTTTCTACCTTTTCCCTCTGATAGCCCGCCTTGGTCTGTACATAACCGTATGAATAGATGACGATACCGTAGCGGAGGCCGCTCTGGTCCAGCATTCTCTTGAGAGACTTGGGAACGCGGAGGCGGTCCGCCTTGGACGGATCCACATCCGGGAAGGTCCGCAACCACTTCGCGATGTCAGAATTCGCGTCGTCGTAGTCGGCGGGAATCATGTCGGAGAAGGGGAAACGTTCCGAATTGATGAGGTTAGTAATGATGTTCGTCGCCTGAGCGGAGGATTGTTCATTGTAGTATCCTTTACCGTCATCCCCATAAAGGACGATGTAGGAATAAGGCTCGATGAAGGCATACTCCGGAACGGATGCCAGGTTTACATTGGAGTTCGTGTAACGGGAAGGACCGCAGGCTGCCACGAGGAAGAGTGCGGTGAGACCGATAATCAGATTCAGTGTGTTTTTCATGTGGAGTAAATTTGGGCAAAGTTATGCATATTTTGTGAAAAACAACTGTAATGATCGCCTTTTTTATCATTCTCCGGGGGTGTTATTTACCACCTTCCTGAACACCAACATCTCGTCATCCTCGCTCCAGTTTTCTTCCATATCCTCCGGAACGGCAGCACGAACAGCAATTCCAGCTCACCCTTGGCCGCATCTTTGTCTATGCACAGGACCACGCCGCCGACCTTCTGCCCGTCAAGTACGATACGGTATGCCTCGGCATTCTTCCCGTCGATGGAACCCTCGATGGTCTTGCGGGAGATGACCTCTTCACCTTCCTCACAGCGCTCGTCCCGCATTCCGAACTCCTGCTGGGCTCCGTACTTGAACGCCCACTGGTTGTCCAGGATGAACTGCTCCCGGTCTTCGGGTTGCAGGGGAAGCAGTACGACATCAGGCAGTTTCATCGTCCAGCAATTTTCTGACCGGCAGCATAGGCTTTCTGAAGATCATCGTTCCAATGCTCCTCGCGCCAATGCCGCTTATCCGGTTCTGAGAATGCGGCCAGTTCGAAGCGGCCGTAGTCCTTGACCTGATAAGTGTTGTAGGCGATGATCCGCTCCGGGGCGCCAAGGGAAACGGTGAGGCAATGTTCCATGGAACCGTAACCATGGCTGTTGTTCCGTTCGGGAGTCCCGTTCATGGTCTCTATCAGAACGACAGGCATCCGCTTGGGCGCCGTCATGCTGTAATCGTTGTAGGACAGCCAGGGGAAGCATAGACGCTCCAGAAAGGTACGCATTTGACCGGTCACATCGCCAAAATAGATGGGTGAACCCAGCACGAGCCCGTCGGCCTGTGCAATCTCTTCCAGAATGGGCGTCAGAGGATCCTTGAACTTGCAGATGTTCACGGCTTTGCCTTTGACCTTGCATGCCATGCAGGACATGCATCCCTTGTAATCCAGGTCGTAAAGCCGGAAAGACTTTATTTCGATTTCTTCATTTACCGATTTTGCTCCTTCCGCAAAACTCTGGAGCATCTGGGCGGTATTCATATTGCGACGCGGACCGCCGTCAATGATTACAATCTTCTTCATGTTGTTTTTTGGGGAATCAGTTCGATCGATTCCAATTCACGAAAGCGAATTTACGAATAAAACTTGATTCCTTTCCCTTTAAAACCTCCGCCGCACCTTCATCGTCAACGCCCTCTCCCTGGGCATCACCCCGAACATCGTGAAAATGGACCGGCCACTCCGACTACAAGTCCATGAAGCCTTACATCGACATCGTGGATTCCATTAAGGCGAGCTCAATGACGAAGTTTGATGGGCTGATTTAGTTGTCTGAATATCTGAAAGGATGCTCCATAAACATTATGTTTGCAAAGCATAATACTGCGATTTGACCTGTTTACGGACTCGTTCCAAAAAATGCGTTATTACAGCGAAAACTCGGAAGCTTCAATTACAAGAAGCAGATAGGTTACGCTCCTATATTGAACCATTGATATCTCAGGATATTATCTTGTCGCGCGGCCGAGGGAAAGGAACAAAGTATTATGTCAATCCCGCTATTATATCAGATTCGAAAGCGAATATTCAGACAACATTAAAAGCAATTGAGCCATACCGGCTCAAAGAATTGATAAAGCAAGACCTTAAGTATCATTCACTCAGTTTAGTATCTGATATTTCACAAAGGTTGCCGGATATCCCTTTTAAGGATCTTCAAAAGATGGTTAGAAGAATGGCGTCAGAAGGAGAACTAATTCCTGATGGCGGTAGGAAATTCCGACGATATCGTTTGCCCTAGTTCTTTCTTCAAAAGTGTGGCAGAAAAAAGAAAAAAGCTTTCTTCTTTAAAGAAAAGACGCGAGTAATCGCCTGATTTTACGAGAGTTATCATGCTGTCTAAAAGAAGAAAAGAGCATTAAAACTATCTCGTCGAAGACCTGTCCTACCTGCGCCTGCGTCAATCCCTTCGTATACAGGCTCCCTGCGAGCTTCTCGCACTCCTCCTCCTGCTCCCGTAAAAACTCGCCCCTCTCAGCCACCATCAAACTCTCCAACATGATCTCCAACAGGTCATGAAGACCGTTTTCTTTCTCGGCGTGCTTGCACATTACCTCAGAAAGTTGTTCCTTTGTAAAAGTTAGCATAAGTCTGTTTCTTTAAAGTTGAACTTACCCGGTTCTTTTTGCACTCTTTAAAGTTACAGACTTTTTTCTTTTACCTATCTGGACACACTTTTGGGGATACTATCGAAAGAGCGATTTTGATACACTTTTTGTCACACTAGAAACGAAAAATCCCTCACAGAACGCTCTGTAAGGGATTTCAGCAGAGAGGACGAGAATCGTAAACCAAGTACAACACCCTTCGTAAACCCTTGCAGGAGTGCTTTCTATTGCGTATCTTTGCAAACGCGTTCGCTCACCTTTGAGCATTTTTGGGATATTTTTGGGATACGATTTTAACTAGCGGAGGGGTCGCAAAATGAAAATCAAGCGCAATGCAGCTTTCCGTCTCTTTGCCTACGGAAAGGACAAGAACAGGTATCAGATCAGATTCCGTGTTACCTTCAACAGCCAGCGTCTGGATCTGAAGACCGGATGCCAACTCGTCGATGCCAAAGCCTGGGATGACGAGGCCCAACTGGTCAAGTCAGGATACAAGGGGCCAAAGGGCGAGACCGCCTTGGCCATCAACAACGAGCTCCGGAACATCAAGGACCAGATGGACTCTACCTTCAAGTTCTTCGAGGCTATCGACCAGATTCCGACGCCTTCTCAACTTCAGAAGAAGTATGAGGATCGGCTGAACGGATCTGTTCCCCAGAAGCCTGCCCCGGAACCCAAGAAGGAGCGCAAGCCCAAGGAGCACGACTTCTTCAAGGTCTATGATATGTTCCTGAAAGAGTGCGGCGAGAAGAACGCATGGACAGAGGCTACCTTCGAGAAGATGGAGGCGATGCGCGTCGATCTGACCACTTTCAAGAAGAACATCAAGTTCTCCGACCTGACGGAAGCCACCTTGACGGAATTCGTCGCGTATATGCGCGACAGCAAGAAGCTTCGCACACCCCGGAAAAAGAAGGGAGAAAGGGAGGACTATGACCAGGAAGACCTGGTGGGCCTGAAGAACTCCACCATCGAGAAGAAGTTGGGCTACCTCCGTTGGTTCTTGAACTGGGCGACCGACCGAGGATACAACACCAACCTTGACTATAAGAAGTTCCATCCGACCCTGAAGATGACGCAGCGGAAGGTCATCTATCTCACTAAGGAAGAAATCACCCGCGTCCGCGACCTGGAACTCTCTGAATCCCAGGCCTACCTGGATCCCATCCGGGACGTCTTCCTCTTCTGCTGCTTCTCCGGCCTCCGGCACTCTGACGTCAACAACCTCCGCCGCAGCGATGTCAAGGGTGACCACATTGAGATTACGACTCAGAAGACCGCAGACAGCCTTTCCATCGAACTGAACAAAGTTACCAAGGCCATCCTGGAGAAATACAAGGACACACCCTTCAAGGACAACAAGGCCCTGCCGAACTACACCAACCAGGCGATGAACCGCGACATCAAGGAACTTTGCCGCCTCGCCGGCATCAATGAAGAGATCCGCGTCACCACCTACAAGGGCAACGTCCGCACCGACAAGATCCAGCCCAAGTGGGAACTGGTCGGCACCCACACCGGTCGTCGCACCTTCATCGTCAACGCTCTGTCCCTCGGCATCACGCCCAACATCGTGATGAAATGGACCGGCCACTCCGACTACAAGGCCATGAAGCCCTACATCGACATCGTGGATTCCATCAAGGCGAGTTCGATGACGAAGTTTGATGGGCTAATTTAAAACTATTTGTCCGAATATTTGGAATTATGCTCCGCAAACATTATGTTTGCATAGCATAATAATTAGAAGAAATGAAATTTGTTGACAGAGAGAAAGAAATCGCACGTCTTCAGCAACTGCTGAAAGGCGATTCTCCGTATTTCGTTATTATTCGGGGACGGCGCAGAATCGGGAAATCGACACTGATTGGGAAAGTGCTATGCGAAAAAGATATATATTATGAGGCAGACAGGACGGACCCGGTAAACCAGATGGCGGAACTGTCCCGCATGGTAGCTCATGTTATTCCTGGGTTTGATGATGCCGTGTATAAAGATTGGCGGGCATTACTCTCTGCCATAAATCATCGTGTGACGGCAAAGATAACCCTCTGCCTTGATGAGTTTCCGTACCTTGTAGAAGGGACGCCTTCGCTGCCGTCCATTATCCAGGGGCTTTTGGATTCGGATACGGACAAACTGAAATACAACCTGATTCTGTGTGGATCTTCCCAGCAGATGATGCACAACCTCACCCATGACGAGTCTTCTCCGCTATACGGAAGAACGGATGCGGACTTTGGGATGAAGGCGATATCTGTCAATTATCTGCAAGAAGCCTTGAATCTGGATGCCCAGGAAACCATCGAGCATTACGCCGTTTGGGGCGGTGTCCCCAGATACTGGAAACTGGCGGAATCCTCGGCTTCCCTGAAGGATGCCATTTGGACACATATCCTGTCTGACATGGGAGCCTTGTACGAAGAGCCACTTCGTCTTTTCCGGGACGATATGAAGGATATAGTCAAGACATCAACCCTCATGTCCGTCATCGGGGGCGGGGTCAACCGACTGTCGGAGATTGCTTCCCGCTTGAGTGAGCCGGCAACGAACCTTTCCAGGCCCTTGGCTAAGTTGATAGATCTTGGATATCTGGAGAAAGAAGTTCCTTTTGGGGAATCTATAAAGTCTTCCAAGAGAAGCCTCTACAGGATAGCGGATCCCTTCCTGCTTTTCTACAACAAGTTTGTCGTACCAAACAAATCTTTCATAGAACTTAGGCGCAATGCTCCTGTTGAAGCGGCTTTAGAACGGGATTTTCCCGGGCATGTCGGTTATTGGTGGGAGCACATCTGTCGGGATGCCGTGAGCGGAAATATAATTGACGGAATCAGTTACGGCATTGCCCGCCGTTGGTGGGGAAAGATAAACGTTATCAACGAGGAAGGAAGGCCGGAAAGCAAGGATATTGAACTGGATGTGGTTGCGGAGTCTCTGGACCATTCTACCATTCTCCTCGGAGAGTGCAAATGGACGACTGGGGCGAATGGCCGTTTATTGACAAACGGATTGAAGAGGATAGCGCCTTTGCTCCCGTTTACGAAGGGGAAACAAATCGTGTATAAACTATTCACTAAAGTAAGCCCGGAAGACGATGCCGGTAACTCCCTTTTGCCGGAAGATGTGCTGCATTTACTGCAATGACATACCCGATAGCCCAATTTAGGCAATATACATAACTATACCAAATGTTTACGTAAATAGTGACGGTAGGGGACATTGTGCGGAATACTGGGAAGACTAAAAATCCAACCCTATATTGAGATCAGCCGAAATCTTGTTGAATTTCAAAATATTATTTATATATTTGCACTGTTATATTTTATATGTATAATAGTGCATTTTATATGGATAAAGTAACTGTCGCCGGTATTTCAATCCCACTGAGGGTGTGGTCGAAAGATGAACTGAAAGGACTACCGGTCATTTATGTTCACAGTCATCGTTTCTATGACTTCACATTCAAGGGGAATCAGATGATTCTGCTGGAGTCTGACAAGCATTTCACCCCGCTTGTCTGCCAGACTATGGCAAGTCGGATCGAGGGATATTTCGGCCGGCCGATAGTCTTTTACTTTGACAAACTCTTGTATTACGAGCGTAAGCGCTATGTGGAGCATGGCATATATTATATTTCTGGAGACAGCAACGCCTTCTTGCCGATGCTGATGGCATCCCCGGTGAGAAAGAGAAAAAAGGCAGTAAAGCTTTCGGCCGCTGCCCAATACCTGCTTATGGTTCATTTCCAGGTGGAATCGCTTGATCATCGGTCCATTCAAGAATTGTCGGAAGCCCTTCCTTACTCATACGTCAGTATCGCCAAGGCGGTCCAGAATCTGGAGGAGTTGGGATTGTGCCGAAGCGAGCGGGATTCTGCCGGAAGCAAATCCATTGACTTTGGATTATACGGGAAAGATTTGTGGGATAAAGCGAAGCCCTTCATGTCATCTCCGGTCAAAGAACGTTTCTACTGCACGGGCCTCCCAGAGGGGCACTTCCCAGCCTCAGGAATATCGGCCCTTTCCATGTATTCCCATCTGGCTCCTGATCCCGAACAGGCGATTGCCGCGTATGCAAAGGAGTGGAAGAAAGAGCAGTTTGAGAACCTGAACACGTTTGAGGGACCGTATGTCGTGGAGTTTTGGAGATATCCTGCCATTGGCAGTAAATGCGTGGACAAATTATCGCTATATTTGAACTTGGAGAATGATCCGGACCCCCGGGTCGAAAAAGAACTTGAATTCGTGTTTGAGAGCGTATGGAAGAAATAGTAAGTGGAATTGACGTTTTCAGGGAGACGTTTGCGACATATGCCGATTCCTTCATCGTGATTGGCGGCAGCGCGTGCAGGGCTGTCATCCCCGAGGGCGACATCAGGCCCAGGAAAACAACGGATATCGACATGGTCTTGGTACCGCAGGAATTGTCTGCCGACTTTGTCAGCACATTCTGGAGATTCATCAAGGATGGCGGCTATAAGTTCGCCTCCCGAAAGAACGGGGACGGAGACAAACGCTATGTGTTTTATAGCTTTGTTGAAGGAAAAGAGGGATTTCCGGACCAAATTGAGCTTCTGTCAAAGCCTGACGAATCCATCGGCACGCCCGCCGAGCACCATATCGAGTACATCGACACCGGCGAAGAGTATTCACACCTGTCAGCCATTATTCTGGACAGGAACTACTATGATTATTTGACGTCTCACTTCGAGATGGTTGACGGCATCCGCTACGCATCGGCCGATGCCCTGGTCTGCCTGAAAGCACTGGCGTACCTGAATCTGCTTTCCGATAAAAAGGCCGGCAAGAGAGTGAATGCCGATGACATCAAGAAGCACCGCAGAGACGTCATTATGGCAGCTGCTTATTTGCCCGCCGGAAAGCAGTACAAGGTGGGAGATAGCATCCGGAATATGCTGGATGAATTCCTCCTTGCGGTGGACGATGCTTCGGTAAGGCAGTCACTCAAAGGCTCCCTGGGTATTGACGACATTGTGTTGGATGGTGTTCTTGGGGTATTGAAAGAGGGTTTCGTGTTATGAGAATCCAATTTGCATCAGACCTCCATTTGGAATTCGCCGAGAATTGGCGATACTTGAGGGAGCATCCGCTTGAAAAAGCGGGTGACATCCTTGTATTAGCCGGAGACATAGGCTACATCGGCGACGAGAATTATTCCTTGCATCCGTTCTGGAGCCAAATGGCGGACCAATATGAACAGGTGATAGTTGTCCCAGGGAATCACGAGTTTTACAAATACTATGATATCGCATCGCTTCAGGAAGGGGAACTATTACAGATCCGTTCCAACGTGAAGGTCTATTACAATGGGGTGGTGAACTTTGACGATGTGGACATGATTCTTTCCACGTTATGGGCTCATATTCCCCTGCAGGATGCTTTTGCAACCGAATCCGGGGTGACGGATTTCCATAGGATTTTGTTCGAGGGAGAAACTTTAACCTTTGAGCAGTTCAACAGGGAACATGAACGATGCATGGCTTTCTTGCGTAGAGCTTGTAAATCATCCTCCGCATCCAAAAGGATAATAGTCACTCATCACGTCCCCTCATTCCAGTTGTCATCTCCGGATTTCAAGGGAAGTCGTATCAACGGCGCCTTTGTTTCAAATGAAGATGACTTCATTGAGACCTGTGGGGCGGACTATTGGATATACGGCCATTCTCATAGGAACATCGACAAACTGATTGGGAAGACAAAATGCGTCTCTAATCAGCTAGGATACGTATTTGCCCGGGAGCATCAATCTTTCGATAGCGGAAAGCTACTTAATCTATAAAGGTGGTAAGTCACCACCTTTTTATTGCTTTCCTATACTTCGTAGGCTACTACGGCCGACAACCATAAGCTATAATATAATAATGTTTAACCTCGTTATTTGAACTTAATCTATAATTAATTACACGTTCAGTCATTCTTGTCTGTGATGACTTTCCTTAATACGAACATCTCATCGTCCATGCTCCAGTTGCCCTCCTCTTCCTCCGGAACGGCCGGGCCGTGCTGATACTTATTCCAGAATTCGACGATATGAAACCCGCATCGGTTCACGTAAAAGTGGATGTTGCGCTTCTCGAAGTATGGGGTGATGGTTTCCCACACCTTGATCTCCGGATGCATCGCTTCAACCGCCTTCCAGGCGGCCTGGCCGATACCCTTGCTGTGGACCTCCGGCAGCACGAAAAGCAGCTCCAGCTCGCCCTTGGCCGCCGCCTTGTCTATGCGCAGGACAACGCCGCCCACCTTCTTCCCGTCAAGTACGATCCGGTAAGCCTCGGCATTATCCCCGTCGATTGAATCCTCGATGGTCTTCCGGGAGATGACCTCCTCACCTTCCTCGCAACGTTCGTCCCGCATCCCGAACTCCTGCTGGGCTCCATACTTGAATGCCCACTGGTTGTCCAGGATGAACTGCTCCCGGTCATCGGGCTGCAGGGGAACGAGTATGACTTCAAGTTGTTTCATTTATGCCGAATTCGAATTTAAGCGAATCTGTTCTTTAAGAACGCCTTCGCTTTCGCGAAAGATTTCTTGGGCGTGCTCCCCATCAGGTAGTGTACGCTCAGTTGCAGACACAAGAATCCGGCGACGAACGCAAGGATGCCCCATAGCCACTGGATGCCCGAATAGTCGATGTTGCGGTTAATCACCACGATGGCCCAGATGGCGTAGGCAGCCATCAGCATAGCCGTGTACCAGCCGGGTGAAAGGCCGCGAAGCTGGAACAGGAAGATGCCCATATTGTGGACAAAACCTTCGAAGAGGCCCAGGATGAGCACTGCAAAGGTGAGCCACAATTGATTAGGAAACAGGAGCGCCAACGAGAAGATCACCGTAATATAGACCGCCTGCCCCAAGTGCGTACGGCCAGGTGTAAGCGCCCGGTAATCCAGTTGCAGGAGCCTTCCTGCCATCAGGTCCAGGAATCGACCCTTGTAACCTTCTTCATACTCGTGGATGATGAGCCACGCGTACATGCCCAGCACCAGTTTCTGCACCAGCTCAAGACTGTTCCAGTTGCAGACTCCCCAAACGGCCCATCCCAGGAAGATGAGCGTCATGAAGTGAATGTTGTTCTTCAATAGCCAGAGACCGATTCTCTTCATAACTGGTAAATTGATTTAGCTATTTGAGCCCTTCCGCCCAGCTTTTTATCTCGGCCTTGGAAGCACCGTTCAGCGTCTTGCCGGCTTTCCAGTTAATCTTGGGATAGGCAGCCGCGAAGTCCTTGTTGGCCTTGTCGATGGTGCTGCCTCCGGAGGTAGCGAAGAAGATGACCGTCTTGCCTTCAAAGCCATAGGCTTCGATGAAGGTATTGATGATGGTCGGGGCCGTGTACCACCAGACCGGGAAGCCGATGAATATGACATCATAGGAATCGGCATCCTTCAGGTCCTTCACGAAGGCGGGACGGGAGTTCTTGTCCTTCATCTCGACGCTGCTGCGGGACGCTTGATTCCGCCAGTCCAGGTCGACCGCCGTGTACTTGACTTCCGGCTTGATCTCATAGAGGGTCGCTCCGGTCACTTCGGCCAGATTCTTTGCAACGGCCTCAGTGGTCCCGGTAGCAGAGAAGTATGCTACAAGTGTTTTCATTTCTTTCTTGTTTTGTCCGCAAGCAGTGAGCGCAAGCACCATTGCCGCGAGGGTAAGGAGAAGGCGTTTCATGGATATGTCAATGTCTGATAAACTGATTATTCAAAGCAAATATACATCATTTTCTCCACTTGCCGGGGCTGACGCCCTTCCATTTGGTAAAGCTGCGGACAAAGTGTGGGAGGGAGCCGAAGCCTACGGCCTCGGCAATCTCGGAAACTGGTATCTCCGGGTGCCCCTTCAGCAGTCCCGCTGCCATTTCAAGGCGAAACTCATTCAGGTCAGTGATGAAAGTCTTGCCTTTCTCTTTCCTGTAGAATGTGCAGAAGGCGGTCCGGTTCATGCCCACATAGGAGGCTATTTCCTCGATGGTGATAGGTCTGGCGTAGTTGCAACGGACATAGATGCGGATCTTATCAAGACGTTTCTCTGTACTGCTTAGTTTCGAGATGGAGCTGATGCTTACGGCGTCTCCAAGATGAGCCATTTCAGTCATCAGCGAAACGGCTCCGGCGCTGCGTGCCTCCGGGTTGGAACCGTCCATATCCATCAGCAATTGTATCAGGCGTTCCCTTGCCTCTCCTTCATAGCGGACGGCTTCCGTAAGGTTCTGGAGCCGAAGCATTTTATTCGACAATTCCGGGAAGGTTTCCGCCAACTTCTCCGGGAAGGTGGGAGGGAAATGGAAGGAGATATTCTCGATACATCCACCCCTGTCGATGGCTTCTGGGTCGAAAACCCATTGGTGAGGCAGCTCCGGCGGGACCAGAACCACTTCTCCTTCCTGAAAGGGTTCGCTGACGCAGCCCAAGGTGCGAATGCCTTTGCCGGTGATGATATAATCCAGCTCATATCCGGACTGGCTGTGGCGGCCAATCTGTTTGTCGGGTGTGATTCTGACGTGGTCGAAGGTGTACATATTGCAAATATACGATAAAAACTAATGAAGATATATCAATATATCCCATTAATTATCAAGTACCTTTGCACCATGGCAAAAGAAAACGTATATCTGGCATCCAAGCCCCGTTACGAAATCCTCGACGGGCTTCGCGGCGTAGCCGCTCTTATGGTGATACTGTTTCACTGTTTCGAGACTTACATCCCGGTTTTCGGGACGCAGCACATCAACCACGGTTATCTGGCGGTGGATTTCTTCTTCGTTCTATCTGGCTTCGTGATAGGCTATGCATACGATGACCGTTGGGACAAAATGACCACCTGGGGCTTCTTCAAGCGCCGTCTCACGCGCCTGCATCCTATGGTAATCGCTGGCACACTCATCGGCGCGGCGCTGTTCTTCTTTGCCGGTTCCGCCTTCCCGAAAACCCTGGAAGCACCCGGATGGAAGTTCGCCCTTTGCCTGGTGATGGGTCTGCTGATGATTCCCTGCGGCAAGAACCTCGATATCCGCGGCTGGGGTGAGATGAACTCCTTCAACGGCCCCAACTGGTCGCTCACGCTGGAGTATTGCGGCAATATCCTCTATGCTTTCGTGTTCCGCCATCTGCCCAAGGTCGCGCTGGCCATCCTCTGCGTAGTATGTGCCTTCTTCACGCTGGACCTTACTATGGGCTGGGATGTCTTCGGCCTGTTCCCTGTGCACGAGTTTACTAACCCGGCAGGGGAAGTGGTTAAGATTGGCGGTCCGCAGTATACGGTCATCGGCGGCTGGAGCCTCAACGCGCAGCAGATTTACATCGGCTTTACCCGCCTGCTGTACCCTTTCCTCTGCGGCCTTCTCATCTCCCGTATCCTTCCCTCGCATCGCAGTGAAAGCAATACCAGCGGCTCTCCCATCCATCTCAAGGGCGGATTCTGGTGGTGCTCCCTGGCGCTCATTGTCCTTTTCTCCATACCCTGCATCGGCGGAAAGACTGGCGTCCCGGACGGCATCTATCAGGCGGTTTGCATCCTGCTGGTTTTCCCGCTCATCGTGCTGGCGGGTTCCGGCAGCGTAACCACGCACAAGTGGAGCACCAAGGTGTGCAAATGGCTGGGCGACCTTTCCTACCCGCTGTATATCACGCATTATCCGCTGATGTATATGCAGATGTCTTGGTTCGAGAGCCATAAGGCGGCACCGGCCTGGATGCACATCGCTGTCAATGTGGGTGTGGTGTTCCTGTCCATCGTCCTGGCCTGGGGCGTTCTCAAGATCTATGACGAGCCGGTGCGTGAGTGGCTCAAAGAGCACTGGCTCAAACGTAAGGCCGCTAAGTAATGGATCGGCAGCAATCGAGGGTAATCGACCTCCTCCGCTATCCGCTGGCCGTTCTTGTGGTGATGTGCCACTGCGGCTTCCTGGATGGCGGAGGAACCGCCGTCCAGATCTTCTTCAGCGAAACCCTCCCGCACGTTGCCGTGCCACTTTTCCTGCTCTTTCCCGGCTATCTCTTTTTCAAGGAAGGGCGGTTTGACGGGGCGCTTTATCGACGCAAGTTGAAAAGCCGGTTCCGGACGCTGTTCATCCCTTATATCATCTGGTCCACTCTCTGTTTCATCATTGCGGCCGTGCAGGGGCAGGTGACACCCACTTTCCTTCATTATATCCAAGGCCTGTGGGACACGGCGCTCTGGAATGACGGCGTAAACTTCAGCCGAACCCTCCCTGGTTACCCGATGAACATGCCCTTGTGGTTCATCCGGGACCTGATGATTCTGGTGCTCATTTCGCCACTCATCTGGTTCCTTCTCCATAAGACCAGGGGATGGGGAATCCTGCTGATGGCGGTCTGGTGGTTCCCGGCCCACGACAAATTCTTCGGCTTCGGGGCCGACAGTCTCTTCTTTTTCTCCCTGGGCGCGTTGTTCGCAATGAAGCAGGTGGACTTTGTGCAATTGGCCAGGAAGTATGCCGTTCCTTTCTACATCGCCGCCGTAGTGATGCTGGTGGCCGATTTCCTGGTAATGTACAAGAACTATCCGATCTACCACGAACTCCGATTCAACTGGCTGGTATTCAACGTCTATGTCGTGAGCATCATGGGGGCGACATTGGCCCTCGCCGGGAAGCTGGCCGAAAAGCCGGTTGCGGATCGGCTCATCCGGCTCTCGGCAGCAAGCTTCTTTCTTTACGCAGCCCATATCCTGTGGCTGTACCCGCTTAGGGACGCACTCCTTAAAGCCCTGTCTCCGGTTACAGATGCGGCCGTGATCCTGTTTTACTTCGCCTTCATCGCCTTCCACTGCACTGTAGTGACGGCTCTGTTTTTCCTGCTGCGAAAGTATCTTCCCAAAACGACTGCCGTTCTGACTGGTGGAAGAGTATAAACAATGGTATAGGTAGATGATGCGGATAAAGACTATGAACACGAGGTGCTGAGGATTGTCAAAACCAAGTATTCTGAACGGGTTCCTATGCGAACCTTAGCGCCCCAGATGCCCAGACCAGAGCTGACGTAATACTGCGTATTCCCGCGCAGGTGTAGCCCCCAGGCCGGTCAGTGTGATTACAATCGCGATAATGGCGAAAAAACCTGGTCTCATTCTCTGATGAACCGATTGTCCGACTCCGGCATATCGGCGCCGGTGTAACGCTCCACCGTCATGTGGAGGTCATACTTTTCCCGAAGTGCCGCGATGGTGGCCATCATCGGCGTGGCGTGATGGGCGTCAATGGCTTCCTGGCTGGCCCAGCTGTCGATGAGGAGGATGGTCTCGGGATCGTCCAGGGATTGGTAGTACTCATAGCGCAGGTTGCCTTCCTCGGCCCGGATGGCATCGACGGTGCCGCTGGAGATCATTTCCTCGGCGAACTTGAGGGCGTTCCCATCCACACCCGTATACCGGAGATTCACAGTGATAGGCATAGCTTTTCCCTGGTTATTGTTGCGGCAAGATGGCAACACCATAGCCATCACCGCAAGAAGGATTATTATTCTATTCATTTGGCCTTTGTTTCACCGATAAACGGGAATGGTAGCGATTACTCCTCGTCAGGTTGCTGCCCGTCATGGGCCTTCCACATGCACTCCGTGATCTTCATGTCCGAGAAGACGGCAGTAAACGAGGATTCTTCAGGTGAGCAGGCGTAGATGCCGAAGCTGATTTCGTCGGCCGCTGCGTACATGTGGCAGATGCGCATCTGGCTGAAGTTCACGCCGTCCTGAGAGCACTCGATGCAATAATCATCGGCCCTGCGGGAGAAACGATACCACATGGTCTTGATATCAGCCGGAATGGCCGTGGTGGCCCAATCGGAATAACCGTTGTTGGTGGCCACGCTGCCCAGATGCTGGAATTCCTCATTCTCGAACTCGACAGAGCCTTTGAGCCAGTTGTCGCTGTCCAGATACATCACCACGCCGCACTGGTCGAAGCGCTGGTGGCTTTGCGTGAAGTCCGTCTTTACCACAAAACTGAAATACTGCTCCCTGGTACGCATCTGGAATACCGGGGCATTGTCATTGCGGAAATGATAGTAGGTTCGCTGCCAAAGATCGGTATGCGGTGCCGTGATGACGGTAATGACTCCGTCATTCACTTCAAAGGACTGCGGTTCCCTGGTCCATTGGAGCCGGTTCAGGTCAATGCATCCCTCGTTTGAGAGCGCTTCAGTTACACTGTCAAAGAAATCATCGTTCACAGGAACTTGCCCGTGATTTCCGCACGCGGCGATGACAAGACAAAGGCTGAGGATGAGAAGGCAATTCGGTTTGGTCATGGCATGAATTACGATTGATCGAATACAAAGATAAGCATTTCCGGCCACTTGGGCAGCAAGAATCTTTCCTATCCCTTCATTTGGCTGCGGACACTTTGGCTTAACTATTTTTCTGATTCCCAAAAATGGCGTATATTTGTGTCTGAAGACATTTATTGGCCATGGAAGACTTTTTGTTTTACAATTCCAAACGAGATAAGGTAGACCTCAAGCCGTTCTTGGGGAAATACAATATCTTTATCCTTTGCAAGGAGGGTTATATGACGGTCAAAGCGCACCAGATTTACACGCCGACATTGGGTGGGAGCCTATATGTA
>JAFRNC010000004.1 GCA_017430365.1 Bacteroidales bacterium
ATCTCTGAAAGCCGGGGGTCAACTTCGTAATTATCATCATACTGACCCCCACAGACTCACTTCTATGAGGGGGTCAATATCATGAGAATAGGGGGTCAAGATGATAATTGTAGGGGGTCAGCTTGGATAATATTGCACAGTGTGAGGAATGCGGAGGTGCATACAGTAAATATGATGCAAACTTCTGCAAGATTTTTGCACCATTTGTTGTAGCATTGAGTGATCGGATGATTCCCGCAGATCATGGTAGGATAGATGGAAATACGCTTAAAGGAAGTATATTCAAGACGCCTAACGTAAAGGAAGGTGATGAAGGCATAGAGGTTACAGCCAAGAATGGTGAGGTTATACCTGTACAACCATTCTATATGATAGAAGGAAATAAAATAGATGTTTATGCAGGCAAGAAGCGCATCAAAGATTACCTCAAAGTGCTGACTAAAGAGTTGGCAGACAAGGGTGATAACATTGCCAATTATACAATAGAGCAGCATACCGACATTCATAATCAAGGCTATCTAGCTTACTATTTTTCCAAAGGGAATGACAATTTCAACGAGGACTTTAAGAAGGGTATGGTCAAGATAGCCACAGAGTATGCCCTTCATTGTGGCATAGGCCGTGAGTTACTTACGGAGGTTATTTCAATAGACGATAAAGGTAAGGCTACGATAGACGATGACAAGGCAAAACTGATACCTTTTATTCCAACCACACTGTTCGACATCTTGTATGAAGACCATCGATATCTTTTTGAGGACGGTTATCCCTCACATATGCTTAAATTGTTTACATCGAAGTACAATGATGGCAAAACGCGATTGTATTGCTACCTTGATTTGTTCAGCACATTTCAGTATTATGTGCTCTTGAACGATAACTACGAAGGTAAAGAGATGTGCGAAACTTATGCACAACGTTTGATACCAAAGGGACACCGCCCCGATGTGAGCGATTATAGCCTCAAGGATTTGAGTGTCGTAATACAGGATTATAAGATAGACAAGAGCGGATTGGAAGGCAAAAGCTATGAGGAGCAAGTAGCTTATGTACAAACATGTATAGATAAATATCCTCTACAAACCTATGATTTACATGCTGCATTAAAAGGCGCAGTTGAGCGGATCAATAAGATAGTTACGGCTTATTTTTTCAAGGTGTTGAAAACAATTGTTCCTGAATTATGGAAAGCCATATTAATTCCTATGGGATTGGATGACATACCGGCGTCAGCCAATACAATTCTAACTACTAGTTGTAAAGATGCTCAAATCACCAACCTGCCAAAAGTTTATCAGGCATTTTTAGAATCAATAAAGCCAGAGTACTATCGGAAGTATGGGTTTGAGATTATTGAAGATGAAATAACAATTTATTCTCACCCTGATGAGAGCATGAAAGTTTTACACAAGCACAAGGCAGCTGCAAAGGAATATATGAACGTAAAGTTCTCACATTTGAGCTGCTTGTGTTATGAGCCGTCAAAATTGAACCAAAATAATTGAAAGGATTTATGAGAACTATCATTCTTCCGGCACTAAATGGAGATTGTATTCTGGTGGAATTCCAGCTGTCCCATTATATCCTTATTGATGGAGGATATGTCGATACATACGAGAACTATCTTTTGCCTACTCTAAAAGAAATTGAATCGCGAGGAGGTAAACTTGATGTTGTGGTTGTAACCCATATAGACGGCGACCATATCTCTGGCATCATCAGGTTGCTGGAAGAGATGCCAATCGGGATAGGAGATGTATGGTACAATGGTTACAGACATATTCAGTCAGTAGCTGTTACCACGGAAGAAAAAGAAACGTTTGTTCATAGAAATATCTGCAAAGAGTGTCAAGCTGAGAAACCAAAACCCATTAGCGCAAAACAAGGGTGTACCTTATCAGCACTTATAGCAAAAAACGGGCTTTCTTGGAATACACCGGCGAAAGGTAATACCATTATGGCGCCATTATCATTTCCGTTAGGGAATGCTAATGCTATTATTCACGTTCTTTCTCCCAACAATGAGGATATAAAAGCCCTTGAAAGTTTTTGGAAGAAAAGGCTGATTAAAGACGGATTGTTAAAAAAGGCTCACAGTGAAGAGTTCTGGGATGATGCTTATGAGTTTAGTCTTAGCAAAGATATGCCAGGATTCCATTTCCATGAGAAAAAGGTATCTAAGAATCACGATTTGCTTAAGTTGTGTAAGGAGACTTATGAACCAGATGGTTCTGCAAGCAACGGAAGTTCTATTTCATTTGTGATTGAGACAGAAGGAAAGAGAGTGTTGTTTTTGGGTGATTCACATGCGGAAACGGTAATGACATCACTGAAGGCACTTTACGGTGAAGAAAATGCACCCTATCATTTTGATGCTGTGAAACTTTCGCATCACGGTAGCTATAACAACAATTCACCAGAGTTGTTTAGTTTGTTAGTTGCAGACAAATGGTTGGTGTCCACAAATGGTGATAAGTATAACCATCCTGATATGCCTACTCTGGCACATATTATTACGAAGGATAAAGGCAGAAAGATATACTTCAACTATGACTTACCAATCTGCGAGGAGCTAAGTGATGAATTATACCATAAAGATTTTAACTTTGAAATCATAACTCCTAAAGGAAAGAGCGGAATTCAAATCGAGATATGATATGTACGAGAAGCTGATAGTACAAATATTCTGTAACAAAGAAGTAGGAACCGCATTCTATGTAGCTCCAGACCTTTTATTAACAGCGTGGCATACTGTTGAATCTTTCAAAGAAGGTGGAAAAAATGTGTTGAAGGATGTTGAGGGTGATTTGGCCTTTGTGGTAGAAAAAGAATATGAAGATGCAGATGTCGCAGTGTTGAAGGTGCAGGGAAGAGCGTCAAAAGAGTATTTGCCACTGCTATCCCACCATATAAGAATTGGAGAAAGTTGCATTACGTATGGATACCCTTACGCAGCCAAACAGAATGTGAGACTGGAGGGGGATATCAAACAAAGAGTCATGGGTTCGACTGCAGATTTCAACCTTCAGACAGATGATACAAGAGACGGTTATGATTATAGCGGCATGTCGGGATCCCCTTTGCTTCTGGGGAATCAGGTAGTTGGTGTTGTGGTAGAGCAATCGGGTAGCAGCCTGAACATCGTAAGCGTACAGAAATTAAATGAAATTCAAGAAGAAGGATGCCTTCCAATAGAAATTGAGCAGGAAGTGACAACAATACCGGCGTCTATAGCACGGGACGTTGAAGCTTCACAACCGAATTTTGAGGTAATTCAAACCTTGGATGGACGACTTGCAGACAGTGGTAGTAAATGGCTGTTGCTGTATGGCTCGCCAGGCTGCGGTAAAACGACACTGTCAGCTTATTTTGAGTCGAATGACGAGAATTTGGAAGTATTAGGCAGATTTTTCTTCAAGGTGCCTAATGATACTCGTAGTCGAGCAGAACGCTGTTCCCAAGGTTTTTTTGTTAACTGGCTGGAGACCGTTTGTGCAAACCTTACCGGTGCGGAACTTGTGAACTCTTCATTCGAGGACAAGCGTAACAGAATAGCAGAATGGTTATCGATGATAAGCTGTGTGTTGCAAGGTAAAGGTAAAAGGGGCGTAATATTTATTGACGGACTGGATGAATTGTCAACAGAAAGTGGCAACCGTGTAGATGAAATACTATCGCTAATTCCTGACACGTTACCAGATAATATCAGCATTGTGTTGTCTTGCATTACAAAAGAAATACTGCCTGCCAGTGTGATTGGAAGGATTGCTGCGGACGACTATATTGAAGTTACGCCATTGAATATGGCTGCTTGCGAATCGTTCATACAAGAAAACAGCGGCGAGTGGTCTAAACCTTACTCATTTATACAAGCTGTTGCTGTTAAGACAGAGGGGCATCCCTTGTATATGAATTATCTGTGTCGCTATATTTCTGAAACCTTCAATGAGACTACCAAAGAATGCGAACTGAATGACTGGCTGATTAGTTTGCCTACTATTAGTGGAGATATCCGCTCTTATTATGAAGCCGTCTGGAAGAAAGCGGATCCTAAAGGTGTCGTATTCGAAGTACTGGCTTTGTTGTCTCAAACAAGAGGACCTGTCGAAGAGGAGCATTTGATAGGTATGATGAAAAGCCCCAATCCTTTTGAATTCAAATCGGTTACCAAGGAATTCTGTCATTTGTTAAAAGAGAAAGACTCCGACGTATATGAAATATATCATAGCTCGTTCCGGCTTTTCATCACGGAGAATCTTTCAACTATTATTAATTATACCAATGACCAGATAGCGGCCTATTGTGGTGCTCATAAAGAACAAATTTATTCTATAGAGAATCACCTGCATCACGTAGTTAATGGAAGTGATGTGAGAAAAGGTCTAGCTATGTGTAATCAGAGTTGGGCGGACCAATGTGCCATAAACGATGTGTCACCAGACCTGGTAATGCATGATATCAAAGAATGCCTGTCGCTGGCTGTGGATAACAATCTTCCAATTGAAGTCGTAAGGTTGATGCTGCTAGCGCAACGTATAGAAACGCGCTGTGACTCAATCATGGTGGATAATGCAAAAGAGGTGGCGGATATAAAGATACTTATGGGGAAACCGGCAGTTGCATTGAAATATCTGGTAAGAGACAACAGCCTCTTAATCAGTATCGATGCGGCCATGCCCTATTTGCGTTGTTTGTTTGAATTGGGGTATGAGGAAGAGGCATATACTTTATCATGTGCCATAGATGCAGCGATTAGAAAGCAAATTAATGAAAATGTTGGGAAGAAATCCAGCCCATATATATTTGTCCAAAAAGGCCAATTGATTGTGGAAGGTATTTTGTCGGGATATGAAGAATACGCCCATTTACCTCGCTACTTCAGTTTTCTCGATCGTCTGATAGATGGAAAAGACGAAGCGACCAAGAAAATGAAATCGATGATGCGTGATATGATTCTGGCCTACCAGATATCCTGTGAATTGCGTGCTGGTAAGAAGATTAATATTGAGAATCATCTGAAGAACTATGGGGTTGATTGGAACGAGGAGTTTTTGATGCTTTTCATCAAAGTCCTTGCTTTATATGATAATACGGATACAGGTTTAAATGCTATTGGTCACAACGATGCTTTCAATGACTGTTTGAAACAGATAGAGAGAGCTTTTCTTAACCATACTTTTACGTTTAGCAAGGATGATTTGATGGTGTTGCCGAGTGGACTGATCGATAAAAACATACGTCCAGATATTGTTCAAAAGATACTGAAGGATTACGGGCCCGCTCCTGGACCTTTTATATTTAGGAAGGATAATGGCGTAGATATTGATGCCGATGCATTGAACCATTTCTATCAAGAAACTCTTTATTTGGCATATCTTGATGAAGATTTGCTTTGCCCGGCTTTGAATAGAAATTATTATGGTGACATCCTTTGGGAGAAATATATTGAAGCCATAGTGAACCGGATTGGTTACCTTGGCGGGGTTCTCTATAGGAAGAGATCTGCATGTGAGGATTATCAAGGAATTTATGCAGCTGTCAAGGAGGTCATAGACTACATGGACTTCTCATTTGAACAGCGAGTAAGATGGAAGCGAAGTTATTTGTTGCCTGAAGAGTTGATTCCTTTTATATATGACAAACTGGCTGAGATATACAAAGAGTTCTTTGTGGACAAACTCGCCGATTTTGTAACTCATTTACAAAATAGAATGCCTGACCAATTATCCCTATATCGGGAAGGTTATTGCGCAGTATTAATCAGACTGACCTGTATTTTTGCTCTAAGCGAGCAAATGCGTGACGTAGCTGTGTATTTAGCAGACGAGGCCGTAAACTATATTCAATATGCAGTACAGAACCGTGGCGAGCGATGTGGATATTTATTGCAATTATGTCGTGAATATGCCTTAATGGGAAAGAAAGATAAGGCGGCGGCCGTTTATCATGAAGCAATGTGTAGCTCTATGGGACCGGAGTGGTATAAAGAAGCACAATTAGAGTTCATCAATAGCTTCAAGGGATGGAATGTGAAGTTTGATAGAGATCAGATTGCCCATTTGGCCGCTATATTTGAGGAAGCATCTGGAGAGATGACTTTTCAGAGATATATAAGACAACAGAAGAACTCTTTTGTCGCAACGATAGCAAAAATATCTTCGATGAAAGACGCCATAGCCTATTATAAATTTGAAACTCTGCCAGCGGCTGACATTATTGTTAGAAATGCAGAGGAGTGGAGGGTTGATATGCCAACAAAAGGAAATGGCTATGATCTTGGTGCCAACCACTTGATAGAGGCCAGCGCATTGTGTCAACTATTGGAAGAGTGCACGGACGTATCTCCATATATCAGATATGCAATCAGTGAGTTATTCTGGGAAAACTGGGACAAGATGCATAATGACCGCCAGTATGCAGATCTACATGCAGATATTCTCGCTAGAATAGGGGAGGGAAAGGCCGTGGCTGATATAGTGCCCAAAATGGCTGAATACTTTCTACACGAGTATAATCACGATAGTAAAGGGAACTATTTGACGGATCTTGAGCATACAAATGTACCGACTAAAATGCTTGATGCATTGGAGGGGGAGTTGAAGATGCATGGATATGGATGGAAAAGAGTAGCTGGGAAGAAAAAGGTCGAATCCGTAGAAGAAGACCGTCATGAAAACCTTTTCACTCTCCCTTCAAGTCAGGCGATTCTTGAAAGATGCAGGAAAGATATTATTTCACCCTTAGGTAGCTACTGGTATTCACTGAGCGAATTCATAGGTCCTCTTATTAGTAAAACAGACTTTAGTTTTGATGAATTGTTTGACGTCATAACGGGGCATTATGACATCAATGTTAAGCCTTCTGCTGAACAATTTGAGAAGTTTAATTGGTTTGAAGGGAAACGGGAGGAGTATGATAAGGAAGAACAAATGATTCATTTGTTGATATGGTTCTTGTTACACCCCGATAAGAAGATTTCATTCAGAGCTTTGAAATCCATCATTTGGTTGGTTAGGTTCGATGAAAGAGTAATAGATTGCCTAATTGATGAGGTCGTGAGCCCCTCAGAAATGGGTCTGGCGACTCAAGCTTCTGCTATACTACTTGAAATGGCAAATGATAATCCTGATAGGTTATTAGCCCATACGAAGATGAAAGATAATGAGACGCGACTACTACAAGTCCACCTTTTTTCTGTTTCCAGAAATCTGTTTGAAATGGCTAAGGTATTTGATGAAAAATGTGGCTATACAGACTTGATAAATTCATTGAAGTCCGTAATTCCCGAATCATTACCGGATAGGGGAGATGTTTGGATAGACTTTGAAGATAAAATTTTTGTAGAACATAAGATTGATAGGCTCAATAATCTGAATGTTACTGGTAGAGACTTTGCGACGCAGTATCTTGATGAAGTTCATGAGATGGCAAAGAATGGGGTTATTAGCATGCTTATAAGTTCTGGAAAATACGTCCAAAGGAGTTTTTATTTAAGTTTTCCACCTAAGGGAAGATATAGTAGGATAATGGAAAACATATTTGATAGGATATTGTATGGTAAAGTTGATGCTGTGAGGGCAGGACACGTGTATTGCGCAATCAATGACTGTTAGTATGCCTAAAGATTTACATTCGTCATATCCAGAAAGAAGGTATTTTGAAAGAGGTGCCAATCTTTTGAAAGAGTGTTTGGAAAATGATCGTATTCGTTTTTCGGCAAGCGTGAGAAGCCAAACTGCTGGTTCTATTCTGCGTGTGAGAGTGTTGCCTAACGGAAGACTGAATCTTGACACGGTGGATGAACTAGTAAGATCAAGTTTCCATATGTTGGCATCAAACGTATT
Source organism: Bacteroidales bacterium (assembly GCA_017430365.1). GTDB lineage: Bacteria > Bacteroidota > Bacteroidia > Bacteroidales > UBA932 > Cacconaster. The sequence goes on from JAFRNC010000004.1 coordinate 7,845, forward strand.
CAATCAAATGCATGAAAGAGAAGAGTAAATATGGGATGCCGCCACCTGATTCAAGAGCGGCCTTTGAGCATAATGTGTTTTTACTGGTTGACGAGTTAGAGCAGAATGCTGGAGATGAGGCCTTCTTGGCAAACCGTGCATGGGCTTTGGGTGACTCTGTGGAACATGCACGATATCTTCCCAACCGAAGAATAGAAATAGCCAATATAGACGAAAGATTGCGCAATTTAGCTAACATGATGGACTGGATGAAGTATTTACCTCTGATGCAATTTGAAAAGGATCACAATAATGACTGAGATTAGAGATTTTTTTGCTGAAGAGAATGCCTTGCTGAAGAAGATTCAAAAGTACGGGAAAGAACAGTCCCAAGGTGACCTGGAAAGGGTAGTAAGGGTTAAGCTACTCTTGTTATTCCGTATTTACTCGAATCTGTATTCGTCTCTACTATTAACTGTGCAAGTCCTGAAAACTGGAAAGATTTCATTTTTTCAGTTACCGATAGGATTGTTGTTGCGTTGTTGTTTTACCGACTGTTTGTTCGCTCTATACATTCAGCGTGCAGGCAAGGAACGAGTTTACGAGGAGTTGGATTTGAGAACAATAGAGTATGCTAATTCGATGTTGGATCGCAAAGAAGTATATAGAGATCAGGTGAAAAGTACAGGAAAGATCCTTGATGATGATTATATAGATCATTTGTGGGAGTTGACGATGGAAGACAACTTTTTGGGGCCACTGACACTTGACGATAATCTGGAAGAGTTGACGGTTACGAAACGATCGAAGGGGCAACTGAAGGAAGAAGGTTTTTCGAGAGTAAAGAGTGTTATGACCAAAGATGTTGCAGACTTCTTGACAAGTATTCCTGAACTAGAAAAGAAGGCTACAAGATTATATCACTATTACAAGTATTTTTCGCAATATGAGCACTTCTCGGAAAACGGACAAGGGGATGTGCTCGCGTCGTCGAAAAAGGAAGGTAATGATAATATCCATTTTCCTTCTGCCATCAGAGCATTGAGTGCTGGGGTAGAGATTGTGATGAATAATTATGGCGAATGACTAATGAAAAGCGGTGTAAAGGATGAAAAATGAGGGAAACGATACATAAGCAATTGAAGAGAAAGCGTTGAATCTCTTCTTTTTGTCCCTCGAAGAGAATGTGTTACTTCGGGGGACAAATGGGGGACAAAATGGGTGATAATCTGCAAATATCAAAGTTAAAAATCAAAAATCTGCAAAAATGAACGGAATCTATGTAGATTGATTTATAGAGATTTACAGGCTTATATTTGCAGATAGTATGCTTTTCTTTGCAAAAAATCACTTTCCCACGCAGAATCTACTTTCCGATGCAGAATGTTAATTTCATTGACAATCAACGAGTTGCGTATTGCGTGGTTCAAATGTGGTTCAAGTTTTTCGGTAATAACTTCCACGTAGCCGGTACTAAAACGGAGTTGAATCTACTTGGCCGATGTCCTTGAAATCATTTTCAAGAACATGATATATAGACTAAGAATCACGACATGCTTCCTCTCTAGAAATCTCTTGTAACTGCATTAGTGAATACCTACCCTTCAATGTCCAATGATCCAAGACAAACCTTTCAACTCTTTCTATATCCTCTTCAGAATACCAACTGAATTCCCATTTACAGTTTTGAGGTGTGTTCTTCTCCATCCAATCCAAATAATCCTCATCAACTTCTGATATCGAGAAGCCATACACGTGAACATTCTCGACATCACTTAGAATCACAGGTAATTCATCATGCTTAAAGATATACTCATATGGATTCTTATTGTACTTATCAAGTTCAAATAACGTTTGTTCTTCATCAAATCCCATCATTCCTCCCAAGTGATGAGAGTTATGACCAAACACTAAATGTTCGTGTTTAGAAGCACGTCCATGAATAAAGAGAATCTGTTCATCCTTTATTCCGTATAGCCATTGCAAGACATCTGTGTAATTGAAATTAATGAAGAATGAGTCATTTCTTTCTATATGAGTGTATTTCGGATTATTTATAACACTCGTGGAGTCCTCAATCCACCGTTCAAAGCAATACTGCAAAACATCCAGTAATCCCCTCAACCTATTTGCACATGGGCTACTACGATGTAAATCTGGAGGGATATTATTTTTATCTATGAAAGCCTTTTTCTCCTCAATCTCTTTTAGAATCTCCTCTCCTGATTTATTAGGAGCAGCGAACTTTTGCACGTATCGCTTTACATCAAGTTTTCCTAACTGAATCTCAAAGTTATGCCACCATTCACCCTCCATCTCATAAGCAGCATACATATTTTCATAGATAAAGGGGTAGGCATATTGTAGCCAATGACGGAAATCCACATACCTTGTCCTCAATCCTGTGAAAATATCAAATCCGTTTCCGATAATATACAGATGTTTCATGTGTCATTTCAATTATCAAAGAGAAATGTTAACTATATAGATACCCCATCTTCATTCGCATAGTTCGTATGCTAGATACTCCATATCAATAATCACCTCTTTGATCAATCCTATCGCTTTAGCATAACTGAGTATTAAATCACAATCATTACGAGACAGTGGTATGTTATTACTAATTGTGAAAAGGTCCGGAACTCTGGAAGATAAGCAATACCCGTTTTGTTTAATATAGTGAATTAATCTTTTCAAATATCCTTCGACATCCTTAATAAGAATCAATATATGAGTAAACCCTTCAATTTTAATATTAAAGGTTAAATTGAATAATTGCCTGCACAAGTTCTGCAGACCATCTAACGAATTGAATTTAGTATTAACTATCTGATTTTTAATTCCATTCATTTCTTTATCAATATCGTAACAATCTCCAACGCATTTAATGTATAGAGTACGTCCAGATAAATCATCCATGACTATAGAATATACGTTTTCTTCATACGCAAAAGTCAATCTTTCAAGCAGCATATGATGAATCTTAAATGGAATACACATCAGCCGAAAACGCAGAGCGTCTATAGTTTCCCTACTTACGGAACCTGCTATATCAATGTCACACACGACATTATCATTGTTTATAATATCCTTATCAACGGCAACAACCTTAACACATGCGAATGGGAATGGAGCGTCCATAGGAAGACGCATTATATAAATGTTGCCAATTTGTATATTTGAATCAATCATCATTGTAGTTTTTGTTTGCTGTTCATAACCAATGACATATCGAGGAACAACATACGTCTCAATCAAGTTATCTTTAGGAAGCACGAAACCCTTTGCCTGAAGAATAGAAACGAACTCTTGGGGGATTCGTGTTTGATGACACCCATCATGACCAGACCCATCATCGCATATCGCAAAAATCTGAATAAGATGCCCTCTCTTTTCCACATATCCATGCATATGTCTTAAATTCCCAGGTCTTGGTTCACCATTAGGAGGATCTATCCTATACCAATTGTGGGTGCTTCCAATCTGAATATTCTTTCCTTCAATTAGCAACCCTTTCGTATCAATATCGCTGCCCAAAGACTCATCAATATAGAAAGCATCAAACCAAACATCTTCCATAATAGGATTACTATTAGGCGTAATTTGCTCATTTTTATGCATAATAAATCAATAATGCTTTACAAGCAGTTAACAACAAGAAAAAAACAACGAATTATGGCTCGATTATTATTTAAGACTGATCATCAATCAAATATCGACCATGAAACCACTAAGCGTTATACAAGGATATACAAATATAACACAATAGATTAAATCGACAAATACGCACTTTTTCTACAAAACAATAGACTGATACCAAGGCCATCTATGACACCATTAAATCCTAAATGGGAGAAAAGTATGTAAAGCAATGTAAATATATACGTACTTTGGCCTCAAGCCTTCGAGAATTTGAACCATTCGTGATTCAAATGTTGTTCAAACCCTTCGGTATATGCTTCCACGTAGCCGGAACTAAAACGGACTTGGATTCACTCAGTTGAGAGCCTCGGAAACAATTCCGTCAAATCCAGTTATTATTTGACAATTCTGTTATACTCGAACGTCGCACTAAGTTTTTCTTTCAGCAAAAGTCATCAAATACGTCGCCACCACTCCATTCGCGTCCAAGAGCCAAGGTGAAGTATTTCTCGGCACCGATCTCTTCAAAGTAAGAGTACTGATTCTCGTGGATGAAGTGGCCATCCCGATATGTGATCGTGCAGAGAACAAAGCCGCTACCTCCTTTGACATGTTCGCTTGTCGTAATTACGGCGAGTGTATTACCGTCGTCTGAGATATCGGCCTTGAACACAATTGATTCATAGACGTCGTTGTGGCAAAACACCTCACCGGTCTTGAGGTTTGTCAGATAGTCCTGAAGTGGAGTAGGTGAGTGTTGTGCCGGGCAAAGAGGGAATTCTGACGGCACCTTCCAATTGAGTTGAAGAACGCCAGGCGTCAGGGATTCTTTGAGACCGTATTGCTCTTCGTGGATCCGGCGGTTCATTTCCTCTATCTCGGCCTTCTGCTGCGCCCAAGGTTTGTAATCCGCAAGAAGTTGGCCAGCATTCCACTTGCGGGCCTCGGCCATTTCTTCATCTGAGAAGACCAAGTCCCCGAGACCTTTGCCGGTGCCTTGAGGCTTGCTGTCCCTCTTGGCCCATTCTTCAATGTGCTTCTTGCAGGCAGCCGCCTCTTCTTTGGTGACGGTCTTCATCCAACTGACATCCGGTGGCAGTGCCTTAGTCCGGAGAATGGCCGGATTCTCGATAAACGCTTCAATGCTGCCGCAGAGATAGATAATCTTTTTTCTCGTGGCGTCATTGTTCAGGGCGTTTTCCAACCTGGTAAGCCAGCGGAGATTCTCCGGCCGATTGTTGCAACGATTGGTATCGATATGGTCTACCACCATATGCGGCTGCGGTTCCGGTCCATGAAAGGCTGTGCAGACGACCTGATGGACACGGATGTTACCAGTGAAAAACATATAGCCATTGTCGGAATTCTTGGTTCCAAAGCTCCAGACATTGTCCATCTTACTGGGGCGACAACCTTCTTTCGGGAGGCGGCAGATGGCACCATTGTCACGGGCCAAATACTGACGGCCCTTGTATTCGCACTGCATCTCGCGGTCGAATACCTCAAGCAGATCCTGGTTTTCCATACTATTTCCCCGTCTGGTCGTTGGGGATTAGATCCAGATGTGCGTCCAAGATGACACAGATGCGAGATAAGATGTCCACACCGGTGGAGTACTTGCCCTGCTCTATGCGGGAAAGGTTGGCAGCATCAATGCCGGTGAGGAGTGCCAAATCACGCGCTTCCATTTTTTTGCCCTCACGGAGTTCTTTGATGCGCTTGCCAATGCGAACTCGCTCGGCCTGCCGGTTACCAGAGTCCATACCCATAGACGGCACGGCATTGAGAAGGAAATCGCGGCTGATGCGGTTTACCATCTGTTCCTTATCGTCGGAGAAGTTCCGGTCGAAAATGAATTCAATCAGGTGGAGGACATAGGCCTTGTACTCATCGCTATCGTACTTGGCAATGTCGGACATGATTTTGAAGAGCTCGCCATCCGGCGTCTGCACCTCGACAAAGTATCTGTCGAGGATCTGGGCCCGAGACCTTGTCTCGGTCGCCATAAACTTTTTGAGATTTTTGTCCATAATTTTCCAAGCGTTATTAATGTGGTGCACCCCACGGAAAATTAAACTTGGGACAAATGTAAGAATTGTTTTTCTGATTGGCAAATTTACCAATCAGATTCAAAAGACTCGTAAGATTTCAAACAGAATAATGAAACACTATATAGAAGTCCCGTTGTAATATGGAGAATCCCCTCTAAATTGACCCCCTCATTCTACTCCTAATTGGCCCCTTAAACTTTTCCTTTTCATCTGAGGACAAAATGCAGGTTGTTGAGATGAGAAAACGCTCCAGACTGCATTCTATTATATATTCCATCATCAGGACGTGGGGGACATTTTCAATCGGAACGAGGATGTTCAATTTGCTTTAGGATACCCATATCTTCCCATTCTCATCACATATCAATTTGTTCTCAGTTCATAATTGTTCAAAATTTGAGTTGATAACAAAATATCGTATTATGCCAGTATTCAGCATTATGAAAAGTGACTACCACATAATATCCTTAGATATCCCGATATCCTGATCAAAGCATAAGCCAAATCAACTATTCAAGATATAGATTTGAGAATTTTGTAAAATGCTTTTGAGAATTTTTTCTTGTGAATTTGAGAAATTCGTGTAACTTTGTCCTTTGTAAAAGATTGTGATTTGATTACACCTTCCTTGTCATCTTAAATCATGAGACATGTATAGCCGTTCACAATATAAAGAACTGAAATCCAGGATAGAAGAACCACGGGATAAGATACAAGTTGTGTCCGGACCGAGGCAAGTGGGCAAGTCGACACTAGTGAAGCAAGTGCTTCGAGACGTAGACTTGCCTTATATGCTTGTGAGTGCCGATAACGTGAACAAGGAGAACACGGAATGGATTGGTGAAATGTGGTCCACTGCACGGGCACGAATGAAAGCATCTGGAGAAACTGAGTACCTACTTGTGATTGACGAGGTGCATAAGGTAGATAACTGGAGTGAAGCAGTAAAGAAGGAATGGGATGACGATACGTTCAACGACTTTAACTTAAAGGTGGTTATCCTGGGATCGTCACGTCTATTATTGAAGGACGGGTTGACGGAATCGCTCGCTGGACGCTATGAGTTAATCAGAATGCCACATTGGAGCTATAAAGAGATGCATGATGCATTTAACATGGATTTGGATCACTACATCTATTTCGGAGGGTATCCCGGAGGAGCCAAATATGTGAATGATGAACGTCGCTGGCGGAAGTATATCAAGGACAGCATTGTTGCGCCAGCTATTGAGCGAGACGTGCTTCAAACCAAAACGGTATATAAACCAGCGCTGATGAGACAGTTGTTTGAGCTGGGGTGTGCCTATTCGAGCGAGGAACTGTCGCTGAACAAGATGTTGGGGCAATTGCAGGATGCTGGGAACGTGACCACGCTGGCCGGGTATCTGACTACGCTGGATGAGTCGCGGATGCTGTGCGGACTGCACAAATATGCATCAGACAATGTAAGGAAGTACAACTCGGTACCCAAACTGATGGTATATAACACGGCCTTGTTTTCGGTGCAGAGCGGCATGAACTTCAATAAAGCGTTTACTACTCCTAAGGCGTGGGGACGCTGGGTGGAAAGCGCTGTTGGAGCCTATCTGTTGAATGAGGCTGATGAATATGACTATAAGCTTTACTATTGGCGCGAGCGTGATGACGAGGTAGATTTTGTGATAGATGCGGACGGAAAGCTAATCGCAATTGAAGTGAAAAGCGGACGAAGGACAATGAATGAAGGACTTGGCGAGTTCAAGAGGCGTTTTAACACGGCGTACTCGTTTGTGGTCGGCTCCGGCGGTGTTCCAGTCGAGGAGTTCCTACGCTGGGATTTGGGACGGCTGATATATGAGGAGTTGTAACCTTTCTCAAAAAGGAAAAATGACAGAGAAAAAGCAAACGAACATAAAGAAGACGTTGAAAGGTTACTCCGAGGCCTTTCAGAAAGACGGGACCCCCATACCCGTCAATTTCCGTACTCTTGTCCCTGAACTGAAAAAGGCAGAGCGTTTTACACATCTGATACACTCGTATCCCGCCAAACTACTAACGAACATTCCCTACTATTTTCTTGCTACTGATATCTTGTGCCCGAAGAACGGAATTGTCCTTGATCCCTTCTGTGGCACAGGAACGGTTCTATTGGAGGCAGTACTTAGCGGACGGAATGCATGGGGGGCAGATTCCAACCCTTTGGCTGAAGCCATAACTAAAGTCAAGACGAATTTTATCCCCAAAAAGGAACTGGAAGAGACACTGACCGTGTTGCTCAAGCAAGCAAAACAAGTGACTGTAAATCGGCAATATCCTGATGCTATAACGGCATGGTTTGCTCCTTCTACCCTAAAACAATTATCAGCCCTTCAAACGGTGATTAACGACTTGACGAATGAACGTCAAAAGGCTTTTTTTGCACTGTGCTTCTCAAGTGTAGTTAGGAAGGTGAGTTTTGCCGATCCATCCATCTCCGTGCCCGTTCACTGGAATCCAGAACGTTTCAGTGCAAATCCATGCCGTATGGAAGAGGTGAGGAATAAATTACAGCAGCTTCAGAATGTGAATGTGATAATGAAGTATGAGACAATCTGCAAAGCCAATATCGATAGGGTAGAAAGCCTGAATGGGAGAATAGAAGAAGGCGTTACGGCTAGCGTGATCTCGAAAGATGCCCGCCAGTTGGGAATCCCAGACGAAAGCGTTGACATGATTCTGACCTCACCGCCATACGCCGGTGCACAAAAATACATCCGCGCCTCATGGCTGAATCTATATTGGCTAAATCTTGTGAAACTTGAAGACATCAAGGAACTGAAGAAACACAATATAGGCAGGGAGGACTACCGGAAGGGAGAGGTGTATGAATGTTATTCGGAGATTGAGGCGGCTGACAAGGTGCTAAAGGAGTTATATGCGAACGGTTATAAAGAAAGGGCATTCCTTGTGGCCAATTACTTGAACGAGATGAAGGTGGCTTTAGATGAGTCATGCCGTGTGCTGAAAACCGGTGGCCACATGGTGATCGTGATTGGTAACAATACTGTATGCAAGCGCCAGTTCGACACCCAGGACTACCTTACCAGCTATTTGGTGGATAAAGGTATGCACTTGCAGTATAAACTGATAGACGACATTAAGTCCTACGGGCTGATGACAAAGAGGAATAAGACTGCAAATACGATTTCACGGGAATGGATACTGGTATTCAAAAAATAATAGAATGGACATCGAAAAGTTATATAAAAAGATTCAGACTCTGAATGATATTCTTTGGGACAATCGTGCGTTGAGGCCTTTTATAGGAGATTGGTTGAAGAACTTTAGAGAAGAGGAAGAGCGCGAAGAGGCGTTGTTCCTGTTATCGAAATGTATGTATTTTGGTCACTCGAGCATTAGGGCTCTTTTGCGCGAATTGTACCGCGACAAATATCGATCAACAGTGATTCAAGAAATCCGAGAAGATTATGATGGAACAATGGACGGTGAGATTATTGAAGAGGAGTATAAAAAACGTTTGTTCAGGACGCGGTTTTTGGGGGTAGGCAATCCGTCTGAGAGTGGGGTTCATCTGTTGTACTATTTCCGTCAGGAAAACAAGATACCGAGGAAACTATTTATCAACACCGATGAACTGTTTGCAGCTGATTGTGGTGAAGAAGTCAAATTAAGCACTAAGCATAAGGATGTGGATAGAATCGTGTTTATTGACGATCTGTGCGGATCAGGTTCTCAGGCCACAGGCGATTCTGGCGTTAGACCTTGTGTCGAAAAGCTCAGGAAACTAAAGAACGCTCCCAAGATATCATATTTGATGATGTTTGGCACCTCTGACGGAATTGAGGTAGTGAGAAATGCGACGGTGAAGGGTAGTGACGTGAAACTTTTTGACGAAGCAGAGGCCGTGATGGAGATGAATGAGAGCTACAAGTGTTTTGATGAGAGGTCTCGCTACTTCAAGGAAGAAGAACAAGAGCTTAGGGAAAAGACACGCGATATGGCTTATAAATATGGGAAAGAACTGATAAACAATATTATTGACAGGGATTATCATAAGAAGCTTGAGGATGAAAGACGTGCAAAGTTGATAGAACATAGAGCATTGGGCTTTGGAAACTGCCAGTTGCTATTGAGTATGCAGCACAATACTCCCAATAATACGTTGCCCATCATATGGTTTGATGAAGATGATACAGTTTGGACTCCGATTTTCAAAAGGTATAACAAAGTTTACAAATAGTGAGATATGATACCGAATCCGTTTGACATCAACAAGGCAGTTGATTATACCGACGAGGACATCTACAGATTCTGGGTGAACATCAGCGAGCCTGCCGGTTTCAATGAAATGATTAAGCCTAATACCCTGATGCCAATGATTATTGTAGGCAGCAAGGGCAGTGGGAAGACACATATCATGAAGTATTATTCGTATGAATTGCAGAAAATACGCTTGGCTGCAAAAAAAGGAAAAAGTCTGGCAGATTCGTTCAAGGATGAGACTTTCATTGGAATCTATGTTCGATGCAGTGGGTTGAATGCGAGGGTGTTCGAAGGGAAAGGCGTGAATGATTATTCGTGGGAAATGATGTTCGCTTACTATTGGGAGCTTTGGGTCAGCGAACGTGTTCTTGCCGCGTTGACGGATATGAAAGAGAATAGTTTGCTGGAAGGGTGCGATGAGGAAGAACTTGTGAGAGGTATTCTATCGTTGTTTATGAAACAGGAAGCAGATTGCCAGACACTAAAAGATCTTCGTTTTTATCTAATTAAACTACAGAAGGAACTGCTTTATGAGATCCACAATTTCCTGCTTCTGGGGAAAGAAAGGCCTAACGTTATTATTCGTTTGGACGGAGCAGCTTTGACCTTTGGCATTCCGGATTTACTGAAAGCAAAAGTCCCTTTTTTCAAGAAAAGACATATTCTGTACTTGATTGACGAGTACGAGAACTTCTCAGAACAGCAGCAGCAGGTCATTATGACCTTGTTGAGGGAAAAGCCCACGTCCTGCACTATTCGCATTGGAACTCGACCATACGGTATTAGGACTAAGTACACTATTGGTAAGATAGAGGAAAACAGAGAGGGGTCGGAATACGAGAAGTTGCGGCTTGACGAGATGTTGCGAGAATCTGAAAACTATAAGATCTATCTGAAAGCAATCTGTGAAAAACGATTAACAGAAGCCGGGTTGTCGCTGATAAACCCTTTTAGTATAGAGGAGTACATTGATAATAAGGATATTGTTGAGCTATTGGAGAGTGCAAGGGAAAAGAAGGCTTCGCAGAGTGTGATGATTAATCTGAAACGGAATCTTGGGACATACAAGAACCAAAAACTATCAGAGAAAGAGATAGTAGAGATAATAGATTGTGTGACCTGCAAAGAAGACCTTGTGGTGGAAAGGGCAGGTATCAAACTTCTTTATATGAAAATGAAAGGTAAGAGTACAACACTTGTTGATGATGCAAAGTGGATTCACGACGAGCAGGATAATTATCTTTCGAAAGAGACAAGGAAAGATAACGCCATTGCAAAGCATTTGAGCTATTATCGGAAGGACATCATAGATGATATTGCTCGGCGAGCCAATATTCAAATTCCATATTATGGGATGAATACGCTGATGGACTTGTCGTGTGGTACTCCTCGCACGTTGCTACGGTTACTGAAGCAGGCTTTCTCGAAACAGTATTTTAATACAGGTAAGGTGCCATTTGAAAAAGGAAGGCATCTTCTGACTGAATCCCAACAATCAGGTATTGAAAGTGCAGGGGAGTGGTTTTTTGAAGAAAACCGCATTCCGAATGATAGTACTGGAATAACGGAAGTAGTTACTCGCTTAGGGAGTTATTTGCAGCGTTTGCGTTTCTCAGATTTACCTCCCCAATGTTCCATTAATATTTTCAGTGTTCAAGAAGAAACTCTGTCGAAAGAAGCATTGCAATCGCTCAGAACATTGGAGCGATACTCATACCTGGTTCCGCATAAAGACCGAAGAAAGAAAAATGCAGACAGTAAAGTCTCTACCTACAAACTAAATAGCATTCTTGCGCCTAAATTTGAGTTAGCACTAGAGGCAAGAGCCAATGTGGAGCTGACGAAAGATGATGCAGAATTGATATTTAATCCCCAAAGAAAAGAAGAATATGAGGAATTTGTGAAGAATAAACTGAAGTCATATAACTATCCCTTTGCTGTTCAGCGCAGAGTTAAAGCAGCACCAGATAAGCAACGTTCCTTATTTGATGATGAAGATGGATTACAATTATTTTAAGAAAACTCGATTTAGAGCAGTAGAAGACCTAAAAGCTCTTGATGAATATGACTGCCTAATTTCTACATATGTAGAATCAGAGCGGGCAAAGGCTCCTTCGAAGTATATCCCCAGCAAGGAGAAATGGTGGGTGTTAGAGGATAATACCACTTATGGTGATTTCATCGGTAGCACTAGAACTTTCAGGATTACCGATGTGAGTGACGGCGGGATTGTAAAAGAGTTAGTGGAAAAAGGCTATAGTCGCCTGTGTATTGACATCACAGGCTTTGTTATACCTCAGTTATTGATCCTGCTGCGTTTTCTTCAGATACAAGGATTTCGTTCGTTCGATGTTATTTATACGGAACCTAACCAATACAAAGAAGGTGAAGAAACACAGTTCACCGAAATCCCCATCTGCGTCAAACAGATTCTTGGCTATTCTGGGATTCATATCTCCGATATGTCGAACGACTTGCTAATTGTGGCGGCAGGTTATGACCATAGTCGTATCATTGAGGTAGCTACAGAGAAGAAAAGCGCCAAGAAGGTGTTGCTATTTGGATTTCCCCCTTGCAGTCCAGGGATGTTCCAAGAAAACATATTACGAGCTTTTCAAGCAGAGCCTGCTGTGGGGATGGACTGTTTCCGGAATATGGACTTAAATATCTTTGCAGCCGCCAATGACCCTTTCTCTACGGCTCAGGCTTTGAAAGAATATGTTGATAAAGTGTTACGCAGCAAAGAGCCATTTACAAACTTGTACTTATCTCCGCTGTCGAGCAAGCCACAGGCATTGGGGATGGCGTTGTTTTATATTTGGGAAGATGGTTGGAAGAAGGAGTGGAGTATCATTTACCCGTTCTGCACCAAATATAATCATGACACAACAAGTGGGATATCGCGGATCTGGCAATATGAAATCATGCTCCCTGAAATAGGGTAGATGGCCTGCTTTAATTGACGTTAATTGATTATCAATAGAATAAGTTAAAACGCTGCTTGATTCATCTGTGAAATGACGTCCGACTACAAGTGCTGGCGCAAGATTGGTGTCGCTCTTACATGGGAGTTCGGCGGATATACTGAGAAGAAGCGTGAGGCAGTGGATACGGGGCGGTTCAGGTAGCTGGGATTCATAAGCACTGTTAATCTAAATACTGAACAAGGACTGCCGTCATCTCAAAGTGAGGTGGCGGCAGTCCTATTAATAGCAATTTGAGTCACGATAAGGTATTATCTCTCCAGTTTCGCAATGACCTCTTCAAGATGTTCCTTAGTGCAATGGAGGTAGGTCAGGGAACTGCCCAGGAACTTATGACCCAGGAAGAAAGCGATGGTCGGGATATCGACACCCTTGTCCAGCAACTGCATAGCGAAAGTATGCCTGAAGCAGTGGAAGGTGATATGTTTGTCGATTCCGGCAGCCTCAATCAGAAGCGGGACTTTGTGATTGAGGATGTACGGAGAAAGGGTAGGGAAGATGGTACCCTTCTTCCTGATTGGCCTCAAAATGGAAACTGCCTCCTTGGAAAGTGGTATGCGGACTTTGTTCCCAGTTTTCTTGATAGTGATACACATATAATAACGCCGCTTCTCTCTTTCCAGATTCTCCCACCTAAGAGCCAGCAGATCTGCGCGCCTAAGCCCACAAGCAATATCGAAGCGAACAGCCTTTTTGACTTCTTCATCCTTGAATGGGGCATGCTTGATTGCCTCTATCTCTTTACTGGTCAGCCTTTCCCTTTTACATGTATGATCCCACTTAATCCCTTCAATCTCCTCTGTGGGATCAAAGTTTATTAGGTTGTCTGCATAAGCAATTCGCAAAAGCCTCTTGATATTTTTGAGATAACTGGAGGCCGTGTTGCTTGAATAGCGACGGCGGCCGTCTGCTTTCTTTGACTTTAGGAGATATTCTCTGTATGCCGTCATGAATGCAACGGAGACATCTCCGAATCTACACGAGTTGTTGCAGAATTCTTTGAATGTCTTAACGGCCGCATAACACTCCTTCCTCTTATAGGCTCCATGACTCTCAAAGTATCCGATTACGTCGATATCCTTGTTCAGCGAGAGGAAAGAGAAATCCTTCTTGACGGATTGGATATACCGGAAGCAGCGTATTTCCTCGACCATGACTTCAACTGTCTCATTGAAATGCCGTTCGACATCATTGCAAGGATTGGTGTAAGAAGCTAGGTTCAAGTGCTCTTCTTTCAGGTATTTACCTGCTGATACCATGATCGGTGGCATATATTCAAGCATATACTCAGTCATGCCATCGGGCCTCACAACCTTCCTGACGGTTACTCTGCCATTCTCTTCCATAACGTCTTGATATCTTTACGTAAAACAAGTTGTTCCCTTTGTCCGTGACGGACATGGACACACCCGTTTGCAATCTGTTGCAGAACAACCCGGATATCCAACCCATATGCCCCTGGAACTTGAAGAAGCGGAATCCATTCTTCCCACATGATGGACTCCTTTCTCCAAGCGTTGTCGACGTCAGCCTTGGAGTAGAGATAGTGGACACCCAGACACCAGGTTCGGACACAGTTTCTCTCCAGGAAAAATAACGACCATGAACGACCTTTCCCAGTTGCGCTCATGACCCCCTTAAGGGTATAGGTCGGTTCGCCGATAATGGGGAAGTGGTAGATGGGATTGGATCGGCAGATCCGTTTCAAGAGATTACTCAGCGATATTTCACGCTGGCCAGCATAGAACTTCAGCAACCCGTCTACTGGTATTGACAGCAGATCGGATGCTTCACGGACAGACAGTATCCTGTCCAGTCCGCCAATCAGAGATTGTTTCCGTTTCATAATATATGGTTTTAATTCAACCAAATATGGAACGGAATCTTGGATATAAGACTATTCAGCAGCGATTGCTATATAGGGAAAATGGCTCTAGAACTACTCCGGTGACATCTTTTGCAAATTCTGCAACAGAAATTCAATAACAAAGCCAATACAAACAGTGAAATAGTTATAAATCAATGTATTAAGCATCGATTTACTTGACAAAAAAGACTGCTCAAAAGCACTCGTGGTTCAAATGTGGTTCAAAAATCATCTGAGAATTACACAAAGCCCAAAACCCACTCGAATATTTATTGAAATTCACTAAATATTAATCAGAAAACGATGCGGGTTAGAACATTTTTCTAAAACTTGCACAACTTAGCAAATCATTGATAATCAATAAGTTATAATCGATTATTTGCCGATGCAGAAATTCCTGAAAATATTCCCCAGGATCTCATCAGTGGAGACTTCTCCTACAATGGAGCCGAGATGGTAGAGGGCTTCGCGGAGGTCCTGGGCAAGGAGGTCGGTGGGAACTGGAGTGGGGGAGTCCAGGCCTTCCTGGACACGGCGTAGTGATGCGGATGCATTACGGAGGGCTTCCACATGACGGAGATTCGTGACAAGGGTCGTTTCCGCACCTGCATCCATGTCACGGTATGTTTCGGAAAGGGAGTTACGCAGCTCTTCCAGGCCGATGCGGTCGCGGGCAGAGATGATCAGAAGTTGCCTGCCCTGAGTAGCAAGGAGATGGGATAGGGCTTTGCGGGCGGCTGTAGTGGTTACAACCGGCACGGCATCAGCTTTATTGAGCAGGAACACGATTCTCTGGTCTGTGGAAAGATGCGAAGAAATCTCTTCCGCACTGGCGACGATTTCAGGGACCGGGGCGGCAAGGTCCAGGACGGCTAGCACAAGTTGGGCGGAGGAAAGTTTTTCATAGGCGCGCCCTATACCTATGCGCTCTATGCTGTCTTCACTCTCACGCAAACCTGCCGTATCGATGAAACGGAAGAGGACTCCGTCGATATTGAAAGTTTCTTCGATGGTGTCGCGCGTTGTCCCGGCGATATCGGAGACGATGGCCCGTTCCTCTCCGAGAAGGGCATTGAGCAAGGTGCTTTTTCCGACATTAGTATTGCCAACAATCGCAACTGGTACACCGTTTTTAATAGCGTTACCTAAACGAAAACTTTCGATAAGCCTGTCGCAGTGTGCAGTCACATTTCCGACCAGTTCCCTCAGTTGTTTCCTGTCTGCGAATTCGACTTCCTCTTCACTGAAATCCAGTTCCAGTTCCATGAGCGATGCGAGATGCAGAAGCTCGGCACGCATCCCGGCAAGTTCTTCACTGAAGCCGCCCTTGAGTTGTTTCAGTGCTATGCGATGCGCCGCGGCGGTCTGGGCGGCAATGAGGTCGGCAACGGCTTCGGCCTGGGACAGGTCCATTTTGCCGTGGAGGAAGGCGCGCCTTGTGAACTCGCCCGGGGAGGCCATTTTTGCGCCGTTTGAGAGCAGGAGGGACAGAATCCGGGATACTATGTAGTCCGACCCGTGACACGCGATTTCGACGGCGTTTTCGCCGGTATATGAATGCGGGGCGCGGAACACCGAAACTACGACCTCGTCGAGCAGCGCACCGTCCGAATCGACGATCCGACCGAAATGCATCGTATAGCCACCGGCTTCAGCCAGTGGTTTCCGCCCCCGGAAGAATTTGTCCACACAACGTATGGCGTTCATCCCGCTGACGCGGATGACCGAGACGGCGCCGCCGCGTGAGGTGGCGGGAGCACAGATGGTGTTGTCAAACCTGTTTTGCATCATAACACTGCAAAAATACCATAATTTACGAAGCTCCCTGCATTTTTCTGTATTGCAGGGGGGATATTCCCGTCTTGGCGGTAAACAGCCTCGTGAAATGGTTGGGGTAGGAGAATCCCAGTTCCTCGGCGATTTCGCCGACCGGCATATCTGTCGTAGAGAGCAGTTTCTGTGCCGCCGATATTATCTTCCCCTGTATGAATTCCTGCGCGGACATATGAAGTTCACGTTTAACCAGAGAGCCGAAGTAGTTGGGCGTGAGGTGGAACTGGTCGGCGCACCATGCGACGTTGGGCTGCCCCTGCTGGGCTGCGCTCCCGCTCGAGAGGTAGCTGTCTATCATAGTGTCGAGAGTGCTTGCCAGATTGCGTCCTGGAGAGGTGCGGATTGAATAGCGCTGCTCGAAAAAGCGCTTGCAATAGCTCAGCAGCCTTCCGATACACAGTCTTATCATATGGTTCGTCAAATAATCGGGATCCTGCAGCAGTTCAGCAAGTGCATTCTCATAACATCCCGTGAGAATCCCGCGCTCCCGCTCGTTCAGGGCCAGCGCGGTTTCGAAATCGTGACGGAAGAAATCGAACATATAGAAGTCGCGTCCCAATCCGCATTTCACGAGCAGTTCCGGTCTGAACGCAAGCACCCAGCCCCTGCGCTTGCAGGTGTAATCCACGCTCAGCGAAACGCTCTGTCCGGGTACGAGCGTGAATATGCTGCCGGCTCCGTAGGGAAGGGGTTTGCCGCATTTTTTGAGTTCCCCGAATGTGGAATCCATCATGACGACACAGTACATGCCGGGGTCACGCTCCTCGAACAGTGCGGTGTCAGCCCGGGAAAGATCACCGGCGGATACCAGCGGATGAAGGGTGGGCTGATGAAAGAAAAGATTGAATTCCTGAATATCCATACTGCAAAGATATGTAATTTCGGTAGATTATTCGGGTATATTTTTCAGAAAAGAGTAAAAAAGGTATAAAATAAAGTAATATGGATATCTTTTCAGCCAGGGGAGAGGACTACTTTTGCACAGAATCAAAAACAGAACAAAAATGTCCGTCAAGTTTTACATCCCCGAAAACCAGGTCCCCCTGGAAATGCACAAGGTACGCGTAGTCCAGAAACTCAATCTGCTCCCGGTAAGCGAACGTATGAAAGCCATCCAGGACGCAGGAAACAATACATTCCTCCTCCAGAACCGTGACATTTATATGGACATGATCACTGACTCCGGTGTGAATGCCATGTCTGACAAGCAGGTCGCGGCGATGAATGTGGCCGACGACTCATATGCCGGTTCCGAGACATTCAACCGCCTCAAGGCCGCGGTACGTGAAGTGTTCGGAGTGGACAACGTGCTGCCTGCACACCAGGGCAGGGCTGCGGAAAACATCCTTGCAGAGACCTTTGTGAAACCCGGCACTTTCGCTCTGATGAATTTCCACTTCACCACGACCAAGGCGCACATCACCCGCCTCGGTGGAGAAGTGATTGAACTGATCGACAAGAAAGGTCTGATTCCACAGAGCGACGATCCTTTCAAGGGAAATTTCGACCTGAAGAAGCTCCGCTCGACGATCAAGGAGAAAACTCCTGACAAGATTGCGTTCGTGCGCGTGGAATCGGGTACCAACCTGATCGGCGGCCAGCCGGTCAGCCTGGAGAACATGCTGGCCGTATGCGACATATGCCACGAGGCCGGCATTCCCAGCGTGCTGGACGCATCTCTCCTGCAGGACAACATCTATTTCATGAAGATCCGCGAGCCGCGCTGCAAATACATGAGCACCCAGTCCATCTACCAGCTCCTTGCCAGCCGGTTCGACATCATTTATTTCTCCGCCCGCAAACTCGGTTTCAGCCGCGGAGGGTTCATCATCTCGACCGACAGGAAATGGACCGACATGATGATGGAGTTCGTGCCCCTGTATGAGGGTTTCCTGACCTACGGAGGAATGGAGGTCCGTTCCATAGAGGCGGCCGCGCAGGGGCTGCTCGAGTCTCTCGACATGGATTACATCAGCCAGGGTCCGGAATTCATCGCCTACCTTGCCAAGGAACTTGACGACTATGGAGTTCCGGTCATCAAGCCTGCAGGCGGCCTGGGCTGCCACCTCAACTGCTCGGAAATAGTCCCCGACATTCCGCATGACCAGTATCCCGCCGCAGCGGTAGGGGCCGCCGTTTTCATTGCAGGAGGTATACGCGGCATGGAGCGCGGCACCATGTCGGAGCAGCGTGAACCGGACGGCACGGAGAGGTTTGCCGAACTGGAACTGCTGCGCCTGGCCGTTCCGCGCCGGGTCTTCACGCTCAGCCAGATCAAGTATTGTGCGGACCGCGTGAAATGGGTGTGGGACAACCGCAAACTCATCGGCGGCCTCCGCTGGACACAGGAACCCAGAGTGCTCCGCTTCTTCTTCGGGCGTATGGAAGAGATAGGATACTGGCAGGAAGAACTGGTCGCAAAATTCAAGAAGGACTTCGGCGATTCGTTGTAAAACAGGCGCAGAATGATTATCTTTGTTAGATAAATCTGCGACCATGATATCTTTCATCCTTGCCCTGCTGGCACTCGTTGCCGGATATTTCTTCTACGGACGTTTTGTGGAACGGGTTTTCGGCGCCGACGACAGGCCGACACCCGCCGTATCGAAGGCTGACGGAGTCGATTTCATCGTGCTCCCTTCGTGGAAGATATTCATGATCCAGTTCCTGAACATTGCAGGTACAGGGCCGATCTTCGGTGCCATTATGGGCGCGAAGTTCGGCCCTGCCGCTTATCTGTGGATCGTGTTCGGATGCATATTCGCCGGTGCCGTGCACGACTATCTGTCGGGAATGCTCTCGGTCAGGCACGGTGGCGCCAATCTTCCGGAACTCATCGGCACCTACCTTGGCAAGACGACGAAGACAGTCATGCTCATCTTCTCGGTCTTCCTGCTGATGATGGTGGGAGCGGTTTTCGTATTCAGCCCCGCAAAGATCCTGGGCGGCATATGGGAACCGGAATTCGTAGTGAACGGAATCGGACAGTACAGTTTCTGGATCATCGTAGTATTCGTCTACTATATCATCGCCACCATGCTCCCGGTCGACAAGATAATCGGACGCATCTATCCTTTGTTTGCCTTCGCATTGATTTTCATGGCATTGTCACTGATGGTCGTCCTGTTCGTCAAGTTCCCCGATATCCCGGAAGTCTGGGAGGGGCTCAAGAATACCCCTGGCGGTGCCTTGACAAGCAATCCGATATTCCCCTGCCTTTTCATTTCCATAGCCTGCGGTGCCATCAGCGGTTTTCACGCGACACAAAGTCCCCTGATGGCGAGGTGCATCAAGCATGAGAAGATGGGACGCCCGATTTTCTACGGAGCGATGATCACCGAAGGTGCGGTAGCACTCATCTGGGCCACTGTGGCGAGCTATTTCTTCTACGGAAAGCCCGAACCGGCGTTCCAGCTGATACCCGGCGGTGCGGACGCCATAGGCGACGCTCCTTCTATCGTCAATCTGGTATGCCGGGAATGGCTCGGAGTATTCGGAGGCATCCTCGCGCTGCTGGGCGTCGTGGCCGCGCCGATAACCAGCGGAGACACCGCACTCCGCAGCGCCCGCCTCATCATAGCGGACTTCCTCAAGCTTGAACAGAAATCTGTTCGGAAGCGCCTCTACATCTGCATTCCACTTTTTGCCGCAGTATTCGCGCTGCTCATGTGGCAGATGAACGACAAATCGGGCTTCGAGAAACTGTGGGGATGGTTCGGCTGGTCCAACCAGGCGCTTTCGGTCTTCACGCTCTGGACCGTTACCGTCTATCTGGCACAGCAGAAGAAGTTGTACTGGATCACTCTTGTACCGGCGCTCTTCATGACCTGGGTCTGCACGACCTTCCTCATGATTTCATCGAACTCTTTCGGCCTCAACCTCTACCTGTCCTACGGAATCGGTTTCGCCGCCGTGGTGGTGGCGGTGATATGGTTCTCTGCCTGGTACCGGAAACGCTGCCTCAAGCAGGCCTGACAGTTTATCCGATATTATCTCCTGACAAGTGACACTACATTCTCCACATGGGTGGTGTGGGGGAACATGTCCACGGGCTGGACATGGATAATGTCGTACATCGACGAGAATACCGCAAGGTCGCGTGCCTGTGTCGCGGGATTGCAACTCACGTATACCATGCGTTTCGGAGCGCATGCGAGCAGGACGCGGGCAACGTCAGGATGGATGCCGGCACGGGGAGGGTCGAGCACCACGATTCCGGGCTCTCCATGCTCAGCTATGAATCCGGCATTCAGGACGTCCTTCATGTCGCCAGCGAAGAATTCAGCGTTATCGATTCCGTTCTCACTGGCGTTGACCCTGGCATCCTCAATCGCCTCCGGCACATATTCTATGCCCACGACCTTGGCAGCGAGCGAGGCCAGGAAGAGCGCGATGGTTCCGGTACCGGTATAGAGGTCGTAAATAACGGGTTTATCCGTTTCCAAACGATTCGAAACGCCTTCGCGGACAAAATCGCGCACTACCG
This sequence comes from Bacteroidales bacterium, assembly GCA_017430365.1. GTDB lineage: Bacteria > Bacteroidota > Bacteroidia > Bacteroidales > UBA932 > Cacconaster. Next base: position 28,929 of record JAFRNC010000004.1, read on the forward strand.
AGTAGAGACGGTATGCCTGTTCGGAATTGGTTTGGTAGAACGATTTCGGGCCTATCTTGAAGCGAAGGTCCTCCATGCGCTCATAAACTGCTTCCGAGCCGCTGTAGAGGGTGCATGGGAGGTCGCTGAAATTGTCGTTGCCCTTGGGGTTTATGACATAATAGAGAGATGTTATCTCCGGGAAACGGGTCCTTACGGCTTCCAGCAAAGCCTCCCGGGCCGGACGCGCATCCTCGCCCATGGCATCTCCCCCGAAACAGAGTACGAGCATATTTTCTCCGGTCGAAGTAGTGCGCACCACCATGGTCCTGAGGAATCCGACATTCTGGCGAAGGTCGTAGAAACTCAGGCCATGCTCCACGGCATACTTTTTAATGAACAGTCTGATGGCATTGGAAGGCTCACGCTGAAGATGGCACTCTTTGATATCCAGGACCTTGTCGAAGAAACCGCTCACATGGAATCCCAGACCGAGCCGTTCTTCATCGGAAAGGACACTGTAATCTTCTCCGGCGAGGAGCCAACGGCGGTTTGAGAAAGTATATTCGAGTTTGTTGCGGTAGTGGTCGGTCTTCCCGGAACCGAGGATGGGGGAGACTTCGGGAAGTTCAAGATGGCCTATGCGGGTCAGCTGGTCGACGACCTGCTGCTGTTTGAAAGCGATCTGCATATCGTAGGGAAGCGTCTGCCAGGTACACCCTCCGCAATCGCCGAAATGCTCGCAGAAAGGGTTCAGGCGGGAAGGGGAGGGCTTCACCATCCTTGCAATGAATCCCTGCGAATAGCCGCTCCTGACCTTGTTGACCTGTATGTCGACGATGTCGCCCGGGATGCCCTGGCGAACGAAAACCACTTTTCCGTCGACATGCGCGAGGCCGTTGCCTTCGGCGGCCGTCGCCTCGATTTCTATATTTTCGAGATATGGTTTGCTTCTCCTGCCCATTGATGATCGATTATGCTAATTGCAGACAGAAAATGTACTTTTTGTTCTTTGCGTACAAAAATACCCAACTGCCGCGAAACGCGGGCAAATATACGCAAAGATTTTCGTATATTTGGACGTATTAAACACTGAAAAAATGAAACGGATCGCCACACTGCTCATCGCGTTCCTGTTCGCCCTGCCTTCAGCAATGGCGCAGGATTCGCCGGACTACCTGCAGATCGCCGGAAAGGTGATCGATGGCGCTACCGGGAAGCCGATGCACTATGCTTCCATCACCCTCGCGGGAACCAATATATCGAACGTATCCAATGCCGAAGGTATCTTCAGCCTGAAGTACCATCCGAAAACTCCTTCGGATGCCCTGGTGACGGTAAGCCACCTGGGTTATGCCACCATCACCCTGAAGCTGTCGGATTTCGGCCAGTACGACACCGAACACCCCATGACGATCAGGCTGACACCGGTTTCCATAAGTCTGGACCCGGCGCTGATCAGGGCGCACGACCCGTATGAACTGGTCCTGGCCGCGCTATACCGCATCAAGCAGAACTATCCCACGCACCATGTGGGCATGACTGCATTCTACAGGGAGATGGTCAAGAAGGGCAACACGAAGTACCTCACCATGAACGAGGCCATCCTGGACATCGACAAGGCACCCTACGGATCATTCCAGAACGACCGCATCGGCATCTACAAGGGACGCGGGAGCCAGAATTACGACTCCACCGACACCCTTTTCGTCAAATACCAGGGCGGCGTGGTCTCCATCCTGCAGATCGACCAGGCGAAGGACCCGTTCGCCACCGTAAGCATCAATGATCTGCCCCGCTTCTACGAATTCAAGACCGAACCTTCGGAATTCTCCGGCGAAAGGATGTACTATGTAGTCTCTTTCAACCAGAAACCGGGATTGGACGAGATCTACTTCAGGGGGAAGATATACATCGACAGCGAAAGCCTCGCAATCGGCAGGGTGGAGATGAATATGAATGTCGAAGGCCGTGAGGACGCTGCCGACATCTTCGTAATCAAGCGTCCGAACGATACCCGCTTCGAAGTCAAGAGCGCCGGATATGTGGTCAACTACAAACCCGTAGACGGGAAATGGTATTATGACTACGCCAAGATGGAGGTCAAATTCGAGACGAGGAAGCGGCGCTCCCTCTTCAAGAATCACTTCACCGTGATGTCGGAGATCGCCATAACCGACCACAAGGAGAATCCCCCGAAGATCGAGGGCGATGCCCGCGTCAAGTTCAAGGACCAGATGACCGAGAAGGTTTCCGCCTTTACCGACGGCAACTTCTGGGAGAACTACAACGTCATAGAACCCGACGCCTCGATCGAGGCGATCATCCGGAGGATAGTCCGGCAACTCAAGAAACACAATCTAGAGTAACATATGAAACGATTCCTGCTGTTTGCCGCCGCATTGCTCACGGTATCATCCCTCATGGGAGACAACCTTCGCTTTGCGGCACGCCCGTCACTTTCTCCTGACGGAGAGACAATCTTTTTTTCATATCTGGGTGACATCTACACCGTTCCTGCTTCCGGAGGAAGGGCGCTGAGCCTCATCGCGATGCCGGGAAACGAGAATCATCCCGTCGTATCTCCTGACGGCCGTCTCCTCGCTTTCTCTTCAGACATCAACGGCAATCAGGACATTTTCGTCATACCGGTCGCCGGAGGCCAGGCGGTACAGCTCACCTTCCACGAAGCGAACGATTTCCCTGTATCCTGGTCGCCTGATTCGAAGCATATCTATTTCGAATCCCAGCGTTCCGGTTCCAGGAGGACGACATACCGCATAGCCGCTTCCGGAGGGACTCCGCAACTGATGTTCGACGGCTATTTCACGACTGTCGTCAACCTGATGGAGAATCCCAAGGACGGCACATTCTATTTCAACGAATCTGCGGAAAGCATCAACTTCCCGACACGCAAACGCTATGTAGGCGACCATAACCCGGACATCCAGTCCTGGAATCCTAAAAAGAAGCAATATGCCGCGCTGACAAGCTACGAGGGCAAGGACACCTGGCCGATGGTTGACGCCTCGGGCAAACTGTATTATGTGTCTGACGAGCTGAACAAGGAGTCAAACATCGTGCGTTACGTTCCCGGCGGAAAGCCCGAACAGTTGACCAGGTTCGACCGTTCCGTCCAGTATCCCCGTATCGCCTGGAACGGCTCGAAGATAACTTACCTGCTTGACTACGAGATCCATCTGCTCGATCCCGCAACAGGAAAGGATTCCTTGCCCCAGATAATCGTATCCGGCGCCGACCCGGCCATCCGCCGCTCCTTCGAGAAGCAGACGCCTTCCGCGGCGGCCGTTTCTCCCGACGGCAAGAAACTCGCCTATGCAATCCGCGGTTTCCTATATGTATCCGATCCCAAAGGCAAGTTCTTCCAGCGCCTCGCCACACCTGACGACGAACGTGTCCACGAAGTGGTGTGGGGGAGTGACAACAAGACTCTCTACTATACCCGAACCCAGAAAGGCTGGGTAGACCTGTTCCGGATCTCCGCCGACAACAAGGGCCCTGAGACCGCCGTATACACTTCACAGGCCAATGTCAAGAGCCTGACCGTTTCCAACAAAGGAGACAAGATCGCCTTCGTGGACGGAAGCGGCCGGGTGATGCTGCACGATGTGAAAGCCGGTACGACGGATAAGATTGCGGATGCCGAGTTCTGGTCGTTCCAACAATACAACCTTTCATTCTCCGGCGATGACAACTGGCTCGCTTTTGAAGCCATGGACCGTTTCGAGCCGGATATCTTCCTGTACTCATTTGCCGACAGGAAACTGATCAACCTGACGCATTCCGCCTCCACGGAACGGGAGCCGGTATTCTCGCCGGACGGTAAGTATCTGTATATGGTGGCTTCGCCCACGTCCTCCTCGTTCCCGCGCGGCTACGGCGGACAGCTCTATAAACTGGCCCTGCAGAAATACGACACCCATTTCAAATCCGATACCTACGACCAGCTTTTCGATGCTAAGAAACCGGCCAGGGATTCGGTCGTGCGCATCGATACGAACGATATCTTCGAGCGTCTGACGCCGGTGGAACGCAGCGGCCGTCAGATGGGCCTGCATCTGTATCAGGCGAAAGGGAAGACCCTTCTGCTCTACACTTCTTTCTCGGACGGCGTCCGCGAAGTCCGCGCCCTGGACATCAGCGATCCGGAAGCACGCCCCAAGGCAATCAAGGGACTGACGCCAGGCTCCTTCTTCAGCTCGAAAGAAGGGCTGTATCACCTGACCCGCGGCAAAGTCAACAAGATAGATCCGAATTCCCTGAATGCGACCGAAGTACCCGCTTCCGTCAATGTCGACAAGACCCTTTCCGACGAATTCTCCCAGATGTTCTATGAGACCTGGGCGACGCTGGCCCAGAACTTCTATGACGTCAATTACCACAGTGCCGACTGGGTGGCCGTGCGCGACCGCTACGCCGCCTTCCTGCCTGACATCAAGAGCCGCGACCAGCTCCGCACCCTGATGGCCGACCTGCTTGGTGAGCTGAACTCCTCGCACCTGGGATTCAATTCCTCCGGCAATGAAGAGAAAACCGAAACCAGGATGCATTCTATAGTCACCGGCATCATCTTCGACAACCAGGATCCGTATTCCGTGGCCTCCATCCTGCCCGGTTCGGCTGCCGACAAGGTGGAGATCGACATCCGGAAAGGCGACCGGCTTGTGGCTGTCGACGGTGTGCGCACCGTTCCTTCCGTCAACCGCGAGAAGTATCTTTCCACGCCCTTGCAGAAAGAAGAAGTGAAACTCACATTCAACCGTTCCGGAAAAGAATTCGACGTCAAAGTCCACACCATGCCGCAGACGGCTTTCCGCACCCTGCAGTACAAACAGTGGGAAGACGCCTGCAAAGCCAAAGTCGAGAAAGACGGGGCAGGGAAGATCGCCTATATCCATATGCGAGCGATGGGTGCGGAAGACCTGGATGCTTTCCTTACCAAGATGCATACGTATGCCGTCAACCGCGACGCCCTGATCCTCGACCTCCGCTACAACAACGGCGGCAACGTGCACCAGGAGGTCATCGACTTCCTGCGGCAGAAACAGCACTTCCAGTGGAGCCACCGCGACTTCCCGAAAGTGTCGCATCCCAACGTTACACCGGCCGACAAGCCTATCGTCGTGCTGGTCAACGAGCACAGTCTAAGCGATGCCGAGGTTACTTCCAACGGCATCCAGACTCTCGGTATCGCAAAACTTGTAGGAACCGAGACTTACAGGTGGATCATTTTTACCTCGTCGGTCGGGCTCATCGACGGATCGAGTTCACGCATGCCGGCCTGGGGTTGCTACAACAACGCAGGCCAGGACCTAGAATTCCTCGGTGTCAAGCCTGACATCTATGTAAAGAATACCTTCAAGGACCGCATCACCGGCGCCGACCCGCAACTGGACGCAGCCATCAAGGAGGTCCTCAGGAAACTGAAAGAATCGAAATAGGCCATGAAACGGTTCCTTCCGATATTGCTGGCAGCGGCACTGATTCCGCTGTCCGCAAATGCACAGCAGCCCGCTCCGGAAAATGATCCCGAGCTGGCCTGCCTCAGTTCCATGTTCGAATACATCAAAGGCGCACGCATATTCGACGATGTACGCCATCTGTCCGATTCGGTGCTGTTCCAGGGACGCTTGACAGGAACGGCCGGCATGAAGCGCGCCGTGGACTTCGTCGGGAAGAGATATTCCGATATCGGACTCGAAAAGATGCCCGGAATGAGCGGATATTCCCAGGACTATCCTACGGAATGCACTGAAGTCACTGGGCCATGCGGTCTCTCGATAAACGGACGTTCATGCACATGGGCGGCCGAATGGTATGCCGGCGGCACATCTGCAAACGGCATAGCGGAAGCGGAGATCGTTTTCGCAGGATTCGGGGTGTCCGCACCTGAACTGGGCTATGACGACTATGCCGGTATAGACGTTCGCGGAAAGATCGTGATGATAGAAGGGGAGACCCCGAATACCAGCCGGAACGACGACACCCTACGGATATGGTATCCTTATACCCTTCATCAATACAAGGTTGCCAACGCGGTCGCACATGGCGCAATAGGAATGCTATATCGCTGGGTACCAGGCCCCAACAACGGCTACGACCCCGGGTTCGTATATGCGTATATCACTGATTCACTGGCAGATACGATATTTGAAGGGTCGGGGAGGGAATACCAGGCGACACTCCGCGGACTGCGTTCCGAAAAGCGTCCCGCATCATTCGCAACCGGCAAAAAGGCCCGCATCTCGATGACTACGACCCACAGGACCGACGTCAAAGGACATAACCTGATCGGCGTGGTCCGGGGCAGCGATCCCGAGCTCCGCGACGAATATGTGATTCTTTCGGCACATCTGGACCATCTGGGAATGATTCCGTTCCACATAGCCGGAGCGAACGACAACAACTCGTCGACGGCATGCATGCTGGCCGTTGCGGAAGCCATGGCAAAGAGTCCCGTCAAGCCGAAACGCAGCGTCATCTTCCTGTCGCTCGACGGTGAGGAAGCCGGGCTGAACGGAAGCCTTTACTTGACTGAGAATCCCGTGGTTCCGGCAGAAAAAGTAAAGTTCATCCTGAATCTTGAACAGGTCGGCATAGGCAGGGGCTTTTCCGTAGGATACAAGTATGATTCTCCCGAGATCATAGAATTTGTGAAGCAGGCCAATGAAAAGTATATCCACAGGCCTCTCAGATTCTATCCGAACCGCTATGTCACGCGTCCACGCACTGACGGTGCGGTTTTCATGAAGCACGGTTATCCTACAGTTGATTTTTACTCCGTGGGAGGAGAATCGTATTATCACGAGCCTCGCGACAGTTGGGAGATCCAGGACCCGTCAATTCTCGAAGATGCCGCCCAGACGCTGTTCTGGAGCCTGATTTTTGCAGCAAATATCGACTAGCCCTATTTTAACACAATTTATATTATGTTAAATAGATATTATGGGGATTATTTCGTACCTTTGTTATGAAATGCGAAATACCCCTACCATCCCTTTGATTCCTCTTCCCGAGAGACTCAGGCCACGCACCCTCGACGAATATGTCGGCCAGGAACATCTGGTCGGCCCCGGTGCCGTTTTGAGGAAAATGATCGAGACCGGAAATATCTCCTCATTCATTCTCTGGGGTCCTCCCGGTGTCGGCAAGACAACCCTGGCCAGGATCATCGCCAATCAGTTGAGCCGGGAATTCTTCACTCTCAGCGCAATCAGTTCCGGAGTCAAGGATGTACGTGAAGTTATAGACAAAGCCAAGTCCGGCCGGATGTTCGCAACCGCCGGAGCCCCCATTCTTTTCATAGACGAGATCCACAGGTTCAACAAGGCCCAGCAGGACGCGCTTCTCGGTGCCGTAGAAAGCGGCCTGATAATATTGATCGGCGCCACGACCGAAAATCCGTCGTTCGAAGTCATCTCGCCGCTCCTTTCCCGCTGTCAGGTATATGTACTTAAATCTCTGGACGTCAAGGATTTAGATACGCTCCTCAACCGTGCTCTCACTGAGGACATCTACCTGAAAGACAGGAAGATAGAAGTCGCGGAAAAGGAAGCCCTGTTCAGATTCAGCGGCGGCGACGGACGTAAACTGCTCAATATCATAGACATAATCGTCCAGTCATTCCCTCCTGACGCTCCTGTCCGCATCGACAACCAGGTGGTGACTGACCGTCTGCAGGAGAACATCGCGCTCTACGACAAGAACGGCGAGCAGCACTACGACATCATTTCGGCTTTCATCAAGAGCATGCGCGGAAGCGATCCCAACGGGGCCATCTACTGGATGGCGCGCATGCTTGCCGGCGGCGAGGATCCCCTGTTCATCGCCCGAAGGATGCTTATCCTGGCATCCGAGGATGTCGGGCTGGCCAATCCGAATGCAGCCCTTCTGGCGGAGGCCTGTTTCAACGCAGTGCACCAGATCGGCATGCCGGAAGCGCGCATCATACTTGCCGAGACCTGCATCTATCTGGCCACCTCGCCAAAGAGCAACGCTTCTTACATGGCGATAGACGAAGCCCTTGCCATGGTCAACTCAACCAACGACGCCCCGCCCGTACCGCTGCACCTTCGCAACGCCCCTACCCAGCTGATGAAGGACCTGGGTTATCACAAGGGGTACAAATATGCGCATGAATACGAGGGCAATTTCGTCGACCAGGAGTTCCTTCCCGATGCCTTGAGGGGGCACAAATTCTACGAACCCGGGAACAATGCCCGTGAGGCAGAAATACGCAAGAGGCTCCAGGCCTACTGGAAGAAATACAATTATTGATATCCGTACCTCTTGCGGTACGCCAGAATCAGGATGACGCACAGGATGAGGCAGCAGAAGTCCGCCGCATCCACCGCCAGCCATATTCCGTCAGTACCCATCAGAGCCGGGAGCAGGAAAACGAAGCCCAGTTCAAACACGAGATTGCGCACGAACGAAACGATGGCCGAAACCTTGCCGTTGCCAAGCCCGGTGAACCACGCCGAAGTGAAAAGATTGATGCCGGCGATGAAGAAACTGATCATATAAAGCCTTATGGCATGCCGGGTCAATGCGCTGAGCTCCGGATCGTATCCTACGAACAGTCTGGCGGCAGGTCCGGCAGAAAGTTCGGAAACCAGGGTCATCAGGAAACCGAACAGCAGCAACAGGATGATGGAGTGCCTGAGAAGGCTCTTCAGTTCAGCCTTGTCCCCCGCCCCGTAATTGAATCCGATCAGCGGAGTGACTGCAATATTGTACCCGAAGAACACGGCTGCGAAGATATATCCGTAATACAACAGTACGGAATATGCGGCGACTCCGTTCTCCCCCATCATCTTGAGCAACTGCAGGTTATAGCAGATAGCCAGCACATTCCATGAAATATTGCCAACATATTCCGACAGACCGTTGCTGCATGCCTGGCGAAGCGGTTCACGCTCGAACCGGGCATAGGTCAACCTGAGTGAACTGGTATTCCGCTGCCTGGAAAAGTACCACAGAGGATAGAAGCCTCCCACGCAGCATGCGAGCATGGATGCGGCAGCCGCTCCTGCAAGTCCCCACTTGAACACCACTATGAAAAGTGCGTCCAGGGCCATGTTGGTGAAGGCGCATACTATTGACATGGCCGTACCCAGCTGAGGCTTTTCAGCAGTCATGTAGAAAGACTGGAAAACCATCTGCAACATGAAACCTGGCAGTCCTGCAGTACAGATGCGGCCGTAGATGACGCAATTCCTGACCATCTCCCCTTCTGCGCCCAGCAGCCTGGCAAGAGGTTCCATGAGCACGAAAAGCGGAACCATGAAAACCAGGGAAAGCACTGCAGTGAACTGGACCATCATTGTAAAGAGCCGGTCCGCCCGCTCGAGGTCCCCCTCCCCTTTCGTCTTGGCGACCAGTGCCGAGCCGCCCGTGCCCACCATGAGCCCCAGCGCTCCTATCAGCATTATGGCCGGCCAGATTACGTTCAGCGCCGCGAAAGCCGTAGTACCCACGAAATTGGAGACGAACAGCCCGTCCACGACACTGTAGATGCTGCCCACCAGCATCATGAGTATGCTGGGGACAGACGAGCGTACCAGCCGCAGGTAACCGTAATGACCGGAAAGCGCTATCTTCATGGCCCGAATCAATAAGGCCGCAAAGATAGCGCTTTTCGGATAATGTGCCGCTCTTTATTCGCCTGCGCTATTTCGCATTCTTGCAGCGGGACTTGATGTAATCGTACACGAAGTCGAAGTCTTCCTTGGGAACGTATATCTGGTTTTTGTTCAGCAACTGGTTGACCTTGATCAGGTTGAGCGCACGGCGGGGCACGACGCGGCGGACATGCTCATATTCGGAAGTGCTGGAAGTCTTGCCGGAGGCCAGGAGCCCTGCGCCCGCCACCGCCGGTTTCTTTGCGGCAATTCCGACAAGCGTGGCGAGCAGACTCACCGCCTGCGCCTTCTTTACCTGACGCGGCAGCTGGATGTGTTTGATCTCCTGCCCGTCCATCTCGAACAGTACGACATACTTTCCGCCATAGACGGCCGCCAGCCCCAGGACGCCAAGAAACGTCAAGCCCGCCATGAGCGCCAGGACGATCAGCATGGCCTTGCTCATATCGAGAAAACCCTCGAAATCTCCGTGTATGAGATACAAGAAGGTACCGAAAACCAGCCATCCAGCCAGGATGATGTAGAAGAATATCTTGAATACCGTCAGGAAAATGGTGGGATTAGTGAGCATGTTCATCTCATAGACCCAGCGGTACTTGCCGTCGTCGCAAAGACGGACACGGGCATCTTCATCCGGTTTCATCAATTGGCGGAAGGTTTGAAGTTAGGATTGAATTCCCGGATAAGGTCGTTGACTACCTGCATTGCATCCTTGCCGCCCGTATCCCGCTGGATCTCGCGGTTCAGGCGATGGATTTCCATCGGGTCGCTGGTCTCCTTGCCGATTCTGCCAAGTTTCTTGCTCATGTCCTGCCAATACTCGATGTCACCGGCGATCTGTTCAGCCTGTTTGGCATTCGTAGCGTTCTTGAGCTCCTGTTTTAATTTCGGAACCAGCATGTTGTCGATTTCCTTGGTGGACTCGCGGCACTTGGCCTGCATCTTAGTAGTCTCGGTCATCCGGATATTTCCTTCGATGGTATTGACCTTGGATTCAAGCACCTTTCCTATACTGGCGATGTCCTCCGCCTTCAGCTTGCTGTAATCCACATCTTTCTTCAGGAGTTCCGGCGTACTGTAAGCCTCGGGGTGGGCGGACGTGGTCAGGTTCATTTCGGAAGCTTTGGCGCTGAGGCCTTCATGCTGTTGCTTGTAAACCGTATTCATCGTCTTCTGGGCATCGTTCATGAATTCACGTGCCGTGACCTCTTCCCCGTTCTTGTAGAACTTCGGCTCCTTACCGGTCGACTTGGACACGGGCGCCAGGTCCAGGTCCATGCTGGAGGAGCCGGAACTAGACGAATTGCGGAACTGTTTGAACTCGATGTCATTCATATTGTAACCCTGCTTGGCGAGCGATTCGGTCATCTTAGGAGTCATCTGGCGGTAATTCGCCTGGACTGCCTGATCGAAATGAGCCCGCAGATTCGGCTCAGCCTTGTACTTCATATACCACTTGGCGTGGTAATCCGAGTTGAGCGAGGCGGCCAGCTGGTTGATTTGCTGCCGGGCTTCATCGAGTCTGGCCTTGGGCGTCTTGCCGTCGGCCAGCATACCGATGTACTCGTTGTTCAGTTTGCTGAACGACTTGACGGCGTCTTCCGCTTCCAGCCGTTCCCGCTGGGTGCGCAGCACGTCGAGTTTCTGTCTGCCCGATTTGGACAAGCCTTTCGTCAGATTGAAATTGACGATACCGTCAGGCAGGAAGGCGGACGCGGTCTTCGCGATGCCCGTGGCGCCGAGTTCGAAGGCTTTGCCCACAAGATAGTCCTGCCCTGCCTGCTTGGCGCCGTTCCAGATTCTTTCATAGGTGCTCTTGCCTTCCATCCCTTCCGCCGTATACCCTTCGATGAACGAGGCGATGCCTCCGGTTACAGGATGGAAATAGCCGGCAGCGGAAGAGGCCGCCTTGCCGGGTCCTCCGGCGATGTAGCCGGTTACGCCGCCATAAACGGCACCTACGGCGCGTGAACCCCAGATGGTGGCGGCGGTACCTGCTCCGTAGGCTCCGGCAAGTGCCTCACCGGCCAGACCTACGGTGATCGAACCGCAAGCCATGATCACGGCGTTGGCGCCGGCTTCCTTCAAGTCAGCCCAGGCGACTTCTTCCTGCGCTTCGGCCTGGTCTTTCATAGCGGCCGCATTAATCTGGTTGTTGAAAATGTTCGCCAACTTGCGGGCTTTTTCAATATCGCCCGAGGCCAGTGCACCGTCCTCATAGAACATCTTTTCGGCACGCTCCCGCGCGGCGTCACGGTCTTCTTCCGGCAACAGGTTGATCTGCCTGTCGATGATCGCAGCAGCCTTCTTGGTCTGAATGTAGCGTTCCGCTTCCACCTTGGAATCATGGACCATTTTCTCATGGGCATACTGCTCGAATTCAGTGCGCGTATGTACGAACTGCCCGGTTTGCAGCTGACGGATATTGTCCCGTTCGCTCTGAATATCGGAACGCTGGTACATGATGCGCCGATTATAGTCGTCTATCTCCTGTTGGATCCATTGGCGCTCCTGCGCTGTCTTGGCAGCGGAGAGCCGTCGCATGGCATTGCTCCGTCCCTCTTCATCACGTCGGATGTTGTTTTCGATGAGTTTGATGTTCTCTTCGCGCCAGGCGATGGATTCCTGTTTGGACTTTTCTTCGAAAGCCAGAGAGTCCTGGACCTGCTGCTTGCGGGCCGACGCCTGGTCAAAGGCTGCCTGCGCGGCTTGGGAATCCACACCGGCATCGTCCGCATCATCGGCTTTCTTTTTCCTGTTGCCACCCAGACGCAGTTTAGGCAGATTCTTGGCGTTCTCCGCCTCGATCACCGCCTGCTTTTTGAAAGCCTCTTCCAGATCGTCCAGCAGTTTGAAAGGGACTACACCATCGTCTTTCCACTCGTAAGTATTGAACTTGTCTTCCATCGCCCAGAGGAGGGCTGTCTTGAAGAAAACGCCTGCCCGCAGCACACGGTTCCCATAATGGCCGGCAAGGTCATGGTACTGCTGCTTCCGGGCTGCATAATCGGGCTTTTTCCTGTCCTCGTCAGACACATAGGAAGTCTCGAACTGCCGCATCAGGGTCATCGTCATCATGGTGAGGGCCATTGCCGGCGGACGCGGATAATAGGTCTGGAAAGTTCCGTCGGACTTGAAATCCGGCATCAGGTTACCCTTGTCGCTGAAATACATCTGCTCTATCTTGACATTTCCCACGCCTTGAGGATCCGAATCGCTGGTGGCGGCAATCCCGTCTTCCTTCAGTTCAAGAACGAAATAACGGTCCTCCCCGTTCACCTTGACTTTCATCAGGTAGCGCATCATCGGTTCGGTGAGCGGATCCAGCCCCTCCACCTGGTGCTCCTTGTCAATACGGGTGCCCATCCAGGTTTCGCCCAGGTAGATTTCCTTGGGTTTGAAAGCCCGGCGGTAGCGGTCGCGGGCTGCCTGTCGTGCTTCGAAGGGGTTCGGCGGATTGCCCAGGGCCTGGATGCGGTTGGCCAGTTCGTCCATCGCCGCTTCCAGCTGCTTGATCGTGCCCGTGTAGAGTTTCGCCTGGAACATGGCGGAGCTGAAGGCTTCCTGGTCATCCCAGCCGACCGCCTCGGAGGCGTCCAGCAGGAGCAGCTCGACGTTGGATACACTGTTGAGATAGCTTTCCCGAGCCACGATAAACTGGCTCAGGAGCGGATTTAGTTTGTTCATGTAGTCTATGATCTCCTGGCTCGGATTGTTGAAAAGCGGAGCCCACATCTGCATGAATCTCTCCGCATCCTTCTCGCTCATCTCACCGTATATGATGCGAAGGCTTTCGAAGGCCACGGAAACGGCCATGTTGTATTCTATGGTCGATATCTTGGATACATCCGGCAGCGGGTCCGGGATGACGGCCTTGACCCCGTCCGGCAGTTTGACCGGTTCTGCGGAGACCTGTTCCCACGGGGTTCCGTCGGTTTTCTGATTCTCCTTCGCATACGGGTCGTCGGCGTTGAATTTGACCGTCGCCAGTTTCGTAGTCGGCAGTTTCAGATTCAATTTCTTCTTGTTTTGCGCCTGGGCCGGCAAAGGAAGAAGCAGCATTCCGGCGGCCAGCAGGAGTGACGAGAGGTACAAGAGACGTTTCATAGTTATTTGTTTGATTATCAAAGTTAATAATCTTGAATGACAAAAACAAGAAAGAGAGGGTGACTGGTTTTCCTTTCCAGTCACCCTCCAATAAAGTTGTATAAACTGCTGTTACTTCCTGCGTGCCTTGTGGCGGCGCTTCTTGCTGCGTTTGCTGATGATGACTCCGGCGAGGATGGCAAGAAGGGCCAGGACGATTATGACATAGGTGAGACTGCTGGCGTTGTCTCCCTTGACGCGCGACCACATGGCCAGGAGTTTGTCCGTGTCCTTGCCCCAGTCGTGCTCGAGCGCGCAGCGGTCGATTACGGCCTTCTCGGGATAGAGGACGGGATCCACCCTCACTTCGGAAGCTTCGGGACCGAAGAAATAACTCAGGTCGATGGGATCGAGTTCCTCATCGATCTGCGACTCGAGAACCTCCATGGCACCGTTTGCGGAGACATAGCCGGTCTCGTCCATGTTGCGGATGGCGATGTCGGGACGGCACATGAAATCGATGAAATAGGTCGCAGCCTTGATATTCTTGGCATACTTCGGAATCACCCAACCGTCAAACCACACGGTACTTCCCTCTTCAGGTACGATGTAATCCAGGGAAACACCCACCTCGGCAGCCTCCTCAATGGCCCAGACGGCGTCGCCGCTCCAGTTGAGCGAAATGACGCCGCGTCCCTTGGTCATCTGGTCCTTTCCGAAATCGGCCTCCCAGCCCAGGACACCGTCCTTGACCTGCTTGAGATAATTCTCGACCGCAGCGATGGACTCGTCGGAAGAATCCTGCATGAGTTCCTGGAGAGTGACTGCCCCTTCTTTGAGTTCCTTCTGCTTCAGGTAGATGAGCACCGGACCGTATACGTCGCGGGGAGCGTCCTTGATGAGGATCTGTCCTGCGAACTTGGGGTTGCGGATGACATCCCAGGTACCGGCCTCTTCAGGAGTGACCTTCTCGGTGTTGTAGATAATGCCGGTCGTACCCCACATATAGGCCACTGAATAGTCGTTGGCGTCGATATTCGGATTGATATCCCGGAATACCTGCTGGATATAGGGAGACTTGTTTAAGGCGATATAATTGATGGAATCGGGAATCGAGGCGAAATCCAGCGGAAGCAGAAGTCCCGAATTGAGCATGCGCTCGATGATGTAATCGGACGGGCAGACCAGATCGTAATCCTCATGGCCCTTCTCGATCTTGGAGAGCATGGTTTCATTGACATCGAAAGTCTGATATACGACTTCGATTTCCTCACCGGTCCGTGCCTTGTACCAGGCTTCGAATTCAGGGAGGACGGATTCGTCAATGTAATCGGACCAGTTGTACACCTTGAGAATCTGGTCGCGGTTTGAACCGCACGACAGCAGGACGGCCGAAAGCGCCGCCAGGATCAGGAATTTCTTCATTTCTTAATATTTGCTTCTTGTTTGGATTGACGGATGTTGATGACGAGCAGCACGATCAGTATGATCAGGAATATGATGCTCATCAGGGGCTTCAGCTCGGGCGTAAGTCCGCCTTTGCGGGCGTCGGCATAGATATAGGTTGACAGTGTGTCAAGTCCTATCGTGCCGCGGGTGAAGAAGGTTACGGCGAAATCGTCCAGACTCATCGTGAAAGAAAGGATGAAGCCGGAAATCATGCCGGGCCTGAGTGCAGGCACAAGCACCTTGCGGAGCGCCTGTGAAGGGGTCGCCCCAAGGTCCAGCGCAGCCTCGTAGATATTGGGATTCATCTGGCGCAGCTTGGGCATCACGTTGAGCACGACGTACGGGGTGCAGAAAGTGATATGGGCGAGGATGACGGTCATGTAGCCCTGGGAAATGCCCAGGAACACGAAGAGCAGGAACAGCGATACACCCGTGATGATGTCGGGGTTGATCATCGGGATATTGTTCAGGAAAGTCATCGTCTGCCTCTTGCGGCCGTGGAGATGATAGATTCCAATGGCGGCAATCGTTCCGAGGATCGTGGCCACGACGGATGCGGCCAGGGCGATCAGAAGCGTGTTCTTCACGGCGGCGAGAAGTCCGGAGGAGTTCTGCATGCTGCCGTTGAAAAGGTTCTGGTAGAGCTGCGTGGAGAAGCCGGTCCAGTTGCCGAGACTCTTGGCTTCAGTGAACGAGAAGATCACTATGAAGGCGATCGGAGCGTAGAGGACAATCAGGACGAGCCAGATGTAACTTTTGGCCAGTATTTTCTTTGCATTCATCACATCAGTCCTCCACTTGTTTCCTCAGCCTGGTCCCCTCCCTGGAGAAGGGTGGTCAGGCCGATGATGATCAGCATGATGAGCGAAAGCGCAGCACCATAATTCCACATAGAGTTGTTGATATTCTCCTGGATGATCGTACCGAAGAGTTTGATCTTGTTGTTGGTCAGGAACTCCGAGATGGCGAAGGTCGAGACTGTGGGCATGAATACCATCATGACCCCGCTCCAGACACCAGGCATCGACAGCGGAAGGGTAACCTTGCGGAAAACCTGCCCGGGAGTCGCGCCCAGGTCCTGGGCCGCCTCGGAATAGGAGTTGTCCATCTTCTTGAGCTGATTGTAGATCGGATAGATCATGAAGGGCAGGTAGTCGTAGCACATACCGAAAAGCAGTGTCCCCTTCCCCAGGGGAACTCCGGCCATGGTGAAGAGTTCCGCGGTAGCGAGGGTCCTCATCAGCGCGTTGATCCACATCGGGAGGATGAAGAGCACCACGGTAACCGCGCTCCTGTTGAGCTTGTTGTCCGCAAGTATATATGCTGCGGGATAGCCGATCAGTATGCAGAGGAGCGTGTTTTCAATGGCCACCTCTATGGAGAGGGCGAACGTGCTCAGGGCATCCTTGTCCGTGAAGAACTTCGTGATGTTGTAGAGCGTGAAATGCCCGGAGCCGTCCTGAAGCGCATACAGCAGGATCATCACCAGCGGCAGCACCACGAAGAGCACCATGAATATGAAATAGGGCAACGCCCAGCTCGAGCGCTTATTCATTGGCGGTCGCAGGTTTGGAGAGTTGGATGTCTTCAGGAAGGATCTTGATGCCGACAAAGTCGCCCTTGTCCCAGATGTCGTTGGTGTCGACCCAGATGTTCTCGCCCGCTTCGGTCTTGACTGTCAGGTGGTAATGGTCGCCCATATAGAGGATGAACACCACATTGCCGGTAAGGTCAGCATCTTCCTCATGGTCAAGCAGATCCACTTTTTCAAAGCGGATGGTGGCCACGACTTCGTCGCCGGCCTGGAAGCCGGTCGTGTCGCAGCTGAACTCAGTATCGAGGAACTCGACCTTCCCTTCCCCGGTAACCTTCCCGGAATAGGTATTTGCTTCGCGTTCCTTCTTCATCACCTGGATGTCATCGGGATCGATATAGAGCATCACCTCGCTTCCGACCGGATAAGGATCATAGTCCTGGATCATCAGTTCATAACCGGTATCGGTGTCGACCCACATTTCGTAGTGTACGCCCTTGAAAATGCAGGAATTGACTTTTGCCTTGAACTGGCACTTTGCCGGATCGGTGGTGAAATAGATATCTTCGGGACGGACGACCACATCGACTTTCACGTCTTCGCCGAAACCCTCGTCCACGCAGTCGAACTCGTGTTTGATGAAAGCCACGCGCCGGTCGCGCAACATGCGCCCCTTGAGGATGTTGCTCTCGCCGATGAAATCGGCCACGAAGGCGTTGACAGGCTCGTTATATATGTCGGTAGGCGTACCTATCTGCTGGATCTTGCCCTCGTTCATCACCACGATGGTGTCGGAGAGAGTCAGAGCCTCCTCCTGGTCGTGCGTCACGTAGATGAAGGTGATGCCCAGTTTCTTGTGCATCTCCTTCAACTCGATCTGCATGTCCTTGCGCATCTTGAGGTCGAGCGCGGCGAGCGGCTCGTCGAGGAGCAGTACCCGCGGCTGGTTGATCAATGCCCTGGCAATGGCCACGCGCTGCTGCTGGCCGCCGGAGAGGCTCTCCACGTCACGGTCCTCATAGTCCGACATGCTCACGAGCTTGAGTACTTTCTTGACGCGTTTCTCGATTTCGTCCTCAGGCACTTTCTGGAGCTTGAGGCCGAAAGCGACGTTGTCATAGACGTCGAGATGCGGGAAGAGGGCGTAGCGCTGGAAAACGGTATTGAGTTTGCGCTGGTACGGCGGAACGTCGTTGATGACTTTGCCTTCCATGGTGACGGTACCCTCGTCGGGCTTGGCAAAGCCCGCGATCAGGCGCAGCATGGTGGTCTTGCCGCAGCCCGAGGGACCGAGGAAGGTCATGAATTCGCCCCGTTTCACATAAAAGGAGATGTCATCGAGCACCTTTTTGTCGCCGAACGACTTGGAGATGTGGTCCAGCTTGATGATTATGTCTTTCTCGTCAGCCATTATGCAATCCGGGCGTTAGAAGAGTTTGAATTCGAAGAAATAGGTAGCACCGGCGGAAAGATAGAGGTCGGTCGACTTTTCATCGACATACTTGTTGACCGAAGGTGCAGCCATAAGATGGACGCGCAGATCGCGGCTGTCATTGAGCGGATACCAGTTGCAGGCGATGCCTCCGAAAAAGTGATCGAAGGCCAGCAGTTCATTCCAGTCGGAACCCAATCTTTCATAACCCAGTTTTCCGACCAGGTCGACTTTGTCGGACAGGGAGGCTTCAAGTGAAAGTGATCCTGAACGGAGAAAACTCGTGAGATTGATATCAGTGCCGAGCGCAATACCGTCGGATACATTCACTTTTGCGCCTAGCGCACCTATCCAGCCCCATAATCCGGAATGAGTGACCGATCCCATCAGCGAGAGGGTCTCTCCTTCAAAAAAAGTGTTGAAAGTATAGGCATAAGACTTGAGATTCCCTGTTTCGAAAGGACGGTACATGCCGGGATCCGTGGTAGCCTGAAGTGAAATGGTCAGGCTTTCGTCTTCGTTCTGCCACCCGAACCTTCCACCCCACTGATAGACCTGCAGTGTGTTCCAGAGCAGGGAATTCATCTGCCAGTGGGAATTATAGTCATATTCCTCTATTTCGAAATTAGCCACCCGCATGTAATCCTTACCTGCGGAGATGAAGAAATTGCCCATCTTGAGCGTCAGATTGGCCCAGTCAACCCAGTTGGCAACGGATGAACGCCATGTGTTCCTATACAGGTCGGCAGCGTCATCGATACCCTCGCAGAATGCGAACCAGTGATTGCTGACCGAGAACGAGAGATTCCTGGTTATATTC
This sequence comes from Bacteroidales bacterium, assembly GCA_017430365.1. Classification (GTDB taxonomy): domain Bacteria; phylum Bacteroidota; class Bacteroidia; order Bacteroidales; family UBA932; genus Cacconaster. The sequence goes on from JAFRNC010000004.1 coordinate 47,894, forward strand.
CCTTCAAACAACGTATATAGGGACGTACTTCCGAGATCGAAACTCCATTCTCCACCCGAATAGGACGGATCCAGGTCAAGGCGTGGTACAATAAGAAGCGTGCCCTCCGACTGCGGTTCGTCATCTTGCGCAAACACTGCGCACGAAACCAGGAGGAAGGCAAACAAGACAAACAATCTTTTCATCGAAAATTTGTGTTATTTGGATTGGACGAATGCGGCTCCCAACGGCACGAGACAACGTCCCGTCACGGAATCGAGCGGGTCGAAAGTGCTGGAATAGCCGTTGGAGTAAAGAAAGTTCTTCATGGCCGGTTTATTGGCGCAAAGATAGAAAATTAATGTAACTTTGTATATTAAATTCCGAAGCAATGTTCCAAAAAATAATCCGCGGCTGCGTCAAGCTTGTCCAACGTTATCTTCCAGAACCTTTCATATTCGCCGTAATCCTTACAATAGTGGCTTTCATAGTAGCCATGCCTGTCTGTAAACAGACTCCCATAGAGGTGGTTGAACACTGGGGCAACGGCGTTTGGTCCCTGCTCGCATTCGCGATGCAGATGGCCCTTGTGCTGGTATGCGGCTCGGCGCTTGCCGCCGCTCCGGTCATCAAGAAAGGAATAAGCGCGCTTGCATCCCTGTCGAAGACACCCGCCGGAGCCATTGCTGTCGTAACCGGGGTTTCAGCCCTCGCATGCTGGCTCAACTGGGGATTCGGACTGATAGTGGGCGTGATCTTCGCCAAGGAGATAGCCCGCAAGCTTCGCGGAGTGGACTACCGTCTCCTCATCGCATCGGCCTACAGCGGGTTCGTGGTATGGCATGCCGGCATTTCCGGCTCCATTCCCCTCACCATGGCCACTCCCGGCTCAGGATTGAAGGAGATAACCCGCGGAGCGCTCCAGAACCCGGTGCCCATATCCGAAACCGTACTGGATCCGCACAATCTGATAATGGTCGTCCTGGTCATAGCGGCACTGGTACTGGTCAACTCGCTGATGCACCCCAAGGGCGGAAATGTGGTCTCTGTCGATCCCGCGCTCTTGCTGGAAGAACCTGAAAAGCCCGCGGTCAAGCCCGACACACCGGCCGAAAAGATGGAGAACAGCCGCATCCTCAGCTGGATCATAGCAATCCTCGGCCTTTCGTTCGTAGTCATCAAACTGTTCTTCAGGGGCGGATCGCTGGACCTCAATACCGTAATCCTGATATTCCTCTTCCTCGGAATCATCCTGCACAAGACTCCCCTCGCCTATGTCGGAGCCTTCACCAAGGCAGCGTCGGGTGCGGCGGGAATCCTTCTCCAGTTCCCCTTCTACGCCGGCATCATGGGCATCCTGATGGGGGTCGGTAAATCGGGAATCTGCCTTGGCACAGTGATAAGCGACGCTTTCATCAACATTTCCACTCCTGTCTCCTACCCGCTTTTCACCTTCCTGTGCGCCGCGATCCTGAACATGTTCGTCCCGTCAGGCGGCGGACACTGGGCGATCCAGGCCCCGATCATGTTCACCGCCGGAGCCGATCTCGGTGTAGATCCCGGACTTACCGGAATGGCCATCGCATGGGGCGATGCCTGGACCAATCTCATCCAGCCCTTCTGGGCGATACCAGCCCTCGCCATCGCAAAACTCAACGCGAAGGACATCATGGGCTTCTGCCTGATCGACCTGTTTGTTTCCGGAGCCATAATATGCACAGGACTGTTTGTCTGGGCCTGATCCTGGCCTTTTTTACGATTGCGGGATGCGGCAGGCCGCAGAACCTCGCCGAACCCGGCGTATCCGTCGGACTGGCTGAGTTTCGGAGCACGAACTTCAGCGACATCCGTTACTCGCTTTCCTTCGACCTTCGCGAAGGAGAGAATGTTCCGACCCCCGCACACGAAACCATCTCGCTCAAACTGCTTCGTCCGACTGACATCATACTGGATTTCAGAGTTTCAGCCGAGAATCCAATCAGCCTCACCATTAATGGAGATAATATACAAGTTTCGGTTGTAAATGAGCATATTATAATACCAAAGAATCTCACTTCGGCAGGGGAAAACCTGATCGATCTGGAGTTTATCGCCGGCGACCAGTCGCTCAACCGCAGGAGCGATTTCCTCTACACGCTGCTGGTGCCTGACAGGGCGCGCACGCTGTTTCCCTGCTTCGACCAGCCGGACCTGAAAGCACATTACAGCCTCACTCTTTCGGTGCCGGAAGAGTGGACGGCAGTCTCAAATACTTATATCGAGGAAGAGAAAAGTGATGGCAGCGGACGGAAAATCATACGCTTCGCTGAAACCGAACCGCTGAGCACCTATCTGTTCTCATTTGTCGCAGGACGTTTCGAACGCGCTTTTTCAGAGAGGAACGGGAGGACGATTTCCATGTATTACCGAGAGACGGACCCGGCGAAACTTGCCCAGCAGCCGGACATTTTCTCCCTGGTATTCGATGCGCTTGACTACATGGAAGAGTATACGGGAATCCCCTATCCTTTCGCAAAATATGATTTCATAGTACTGCCGGATTTCCAGTACGGCGGCATGGAGCATACAGGCGCCACCCTCTACAATGACCGCAGGATTTTCCTCGGCACGGCACCTACCACGGCCGAACTGCTCGACAGGGCGCAACTCATAGCACACGAGACCGCGCACATGTGGTTCGGCGACTATGTCACGATGAAATGGTTCAACGATGTATGGACCAAGGAAGTCTTCGCCAACTGGTTCGCCGCCAGGATAGTCAGGCCAGCCTTCCCTGAGGTGAACCACGTACTCGGCGACCTGAAGTCCTATTATGACCCCGCATACGCCGAAGACAGGACGGCCGGGTCGAATGCCATACAGCGGCCGCTCGACAATCTTGGCAATGCAGGGCTGATCTACTGCAATATCATTTACGACAAGGCCCCGGTGATGATGGATTTCCTCGCCCGGAAAATGGGTCCGGAGGCATTCAGGCGCGGCCTGCAGCGATATCTCAGGCAATTCGGATACGGAAACGCAAGCTGGGATGACTTGATAGGGATTCTTGAAAGTGAAGCCGATTTCGACGTCGAAGAGTGGAGCCGTGTATGGGTCAAGGAGAAGGGCATGCCTCTCTTCGAGCCTGTCGTCGAGACCGATGTCGTGAGTTTCAGGCAGATCGATCCTTTCGGCGCCGGAAATGTATGGCCCCAGGAAATAAGCTTCGATGACTGCTATGGAGGCCACTGGCTCCCTGACACCGACGGCACCACCTATGGTTGTTACCTCATGGACGAACCGGAAGCGGAATTCTGCTATTCACGCTATCATATGCTTGGCGAGACTGCCCGGATGGGCGTCCTGATGAATCTTTATGAAAATGTCTGGCGAAAGCGCATCGACGCCGCCCGTTTCGTCACCTGGGCCGCGGAAGCACTTTACAGTGAAAACAATTCCCTGATTTTCGGGTCCATGCTGGGATATGCCGCGGATGCATTCCGCTTCTCGGGCGGGAATCTTCCCATACTCGAGCAGACTCTCCGCCTCATCGCTTCGGAACAGCAGCGTCCCCACGAAATACGTCTCCAGGCTTTCCGTGCCCTGTACTCAATGGCCACGGACCCTCAGACATGTGACTGGCTGTACCGGATATGGGAACAGCAGTCCCCTCCCCGCAGCCTGAGCCTCGGCGAGAGCGACTATACCAGCCTCTCATACCAGCTCATGCTCCGCTTCCCCTCCCGTGCCGGACAAATCAGGGAAACGCAGCGAAGCCGGATTACCAATCCCGACCGGCTGTCAACGTTTGATTTCGTAGTAAAGGCCGCTTCACCTGACCGCGAGGAGAGGACACGTTTCTTCAATTCCCTTTTGCAAAAGGAAAACCGGCGACCAGAATCGCGCGTTCTGAGCGCTCTCGACCTGCTTTGCCACCCCATCCATGGCGAAGAGAGCGTTCCGTACATCATGCCCGCCCTGGAAATCCTTCCCGAAATCCAGCGTACCGGAGATATATTCTTCCCCGCATCCTGGTGCAAGCGGATCCTCGGACCGCAGACTTCGCCTGCGGCAAAAGAAGAAGTGGAAGCATTCCTCGCTTCCCACGAGTCAATGCATCCACTTCTCAAGACCAAGATCCTGCAGGCTGCAGGATGGCTGCTCCAATAACTATTCCTTCACTGAAGAAACGATATAGTCGCACACTTCACCTACCGTCTCGAACGGAGGTACGTCGCTTGCGAACTGCATCTGGAATTTGTGTTCCGCGGCAAGTGACAGAAGCAGCATCGACAGCGAATCGATTCCGAGGTCGTTGACAAGCTTGCTGTCCATTGTGACCTGGCTGAGGTCGAGTTTGGGCTTGATGCCCGTGAAGATCTCCTTGAGCCCTTCGAATACGGTTTCCCTTGACATGGCGGAATAATCAGTTACGTGCGACTTTCATGCTGCCCGTGCGCTTGAAATCTTCCTTGCGGACAGTCACTTTCATAATCCTGTGGGTGGAAGGGAGCCCTGCGTTGATCTTCTTGACGAGGTCGTTCATATACTGTTCGATCTCTTCCCAGGACTTGCCGTCAAATGCCGGCATCTGGGGCAGGATTTCCACGGCGATGACTTGCGAACCGTTGAGCTCGTCTTCCTTTACCATGGCGTCACGGACGCAGGGGTCAGCGTAGAAAGGCTCTTCCAGGCTCTCGGGACTGACATTCTCTCCATTCGACAGAATGATGAGATTCTTGATGCGTCCCACGATGTAGAGGAATCCCTCCTCGTCGAAACGGACCAGGTCGCCGGTACGGAACCAGCCGTCCTCAGTGAACGCTTCAGCAGTCTTGACGGGATCCTTGTAATAACCGGAGAAGATATTGTCGCCCTTGAGGAGCAGTTCCCCGTCGACGACTTTCGCCTCCTGTCCGGGATAGATGCGGCCTATGGAAGTAGGTTTCTCGATGGCATCGGCATTGGCTGAGGTAAGGTTGGCGGTTTCCGTCAGGCCGTAACCGAAACAGAACTCGACACCCATCTTCGTGAAAATGGAAACCAGGCGCGGAGGAACGTTCGCCGCACCGGAAATGATCATCCGCAGTTCACCGCCGAGGAACTGAGGGCCATACATATTGCAGAGGCCGGCGAGTATGTCGCAGATGCCCGGCACGATGATCAGGATGGTCGGCTTGATTACCGGAAGTTTGCCGATGGTAGCCTTCATGTCCTCGCAGGTATAGATCAGGTTGCCGGTATAGAAACAGCCCATGGTACCGGCTATGAGCCCGAATACATGGCTGAGCGGAAGCAGTGCGATATAGCGGTGTACGCCGATGACCTTGCCCGGCTTGAAGATGGCGTTGTAGCAGCCGCGCATCAGGGCCCTGTGGCTCAGCACGGCACCCTTGGGAGCGCCGGTTGTTCCTCCGGTGAAGAAAATGGCGGCCGGAGATTCCTTGTCCACTACAGCAACCGGAGCGGTGGCTTCCGAAGTGGATCCGCAGGAAAATACCTTTGCGGGAACGCCTTCAGCCATCGCCTTGAATTCATCGCGGACGAAAAGGGCCTGAAGGTCGAAACGTGCGCAGCAACCTGCAAGTGCAGGAGCCGGAAGTCCGGCGGGAAGCATCAGTACGGTATAACCGGCCGAAGTGATGGCAAGGAAAAGCTCGATGGCATCCGCGCTGTTGCGGTCGAAAACGCCGATATTGGCGCCTTTGGGCAGTCCAAGTCCTTCCAGGAAGGCACGGCGATGGGCCACGCGGTCACAAAGCTCTTTATATGAATAAGTTGTGGTATTGTCGCAAAGGGCAGGCATGTCGGCGTAAGCGCTTTCAAGCCAGTTCACGAATTCGGGAACGGTGGGAATATACTGCAGTCTGGCCAGCTCTTCAGCGGGCAGCATATCATAGAAATAATTGTCCATTATGGTTCAGGTATTATAAAAAAACGCGCAAAACTACGAAAAATTCTTAAATTTGTGACAAGTAAGCACAATTTGAAATGACATTATCCATAGAAGAAGTGCATACCAGAAGGGAATTGAAACAATTCATCACTTTTCCCGAAAAACTGTACCGCAACAATCCTTATTGGGTCCATTCCCTGCATTCCGATGAAACAGACACCCTGGGCGACAAGAACCCCGCTTTGGAGTTCTGCGAAAGGGCGCTATACCTGGCATGGCGCGACGGCGAAATCGTCGGCCGCGTGGCGGCGATCATCAATCACAACGCCAACAAACGCTGGAACGAGGAAGTGGTCCGCTTCGGTTGGATAGATTTCATCGACGACATCGAGGTCGTCCGCGCACTGATCGATGCCGTGACATCGTGGTGCAAGGCCCGTGGCTGCATAAAAATCAAAGGACCGCTCGGATTCTCCGATCTGGACAAAGAAGGTCTGCTCGTGGAGGGATTTGACCACCTCTCCCCTTTTACCGTAATATACAATTACCCTTATTACGGCGAGAGGCTTGAAGAACTGGGATTCGTGAAAGATGCCGACTGGACTCAGAAAATCGTGGACATTCCAACGGAAGATATTCCCCAGATGCAGTTCGCACCGCTGGTTGAGAAGCGTTTCGGACTCCATGCTGTTACCGGCATGTCCATGAAAGAGATGGGACGCAAATACGGCATGGACCTTTTCCACCTGATCAATACGTCGTTCGCGGAACTGTATGAGTATTCTCCATTGTCCGACAGGCAGATAGAAACATATCTCAAGGTCTATCTCCCCATTTTGAACAAGGATTTCGTGGCGGTCATCGTCGACGCCGACGAACAGGTGGCGGGATTCGCCTTCTGTGTCCCTTCGCTGTCAAAGGCATTCCGGAAAGCCAGGGGGCGCCTCTTCCCGTTCGGTTTCATCCATATCCTGAAGGCACTGCGCAAGAACGATTCCATCGACGCGCTGATGATAGGCGTACTTCCCCAGTATCAGGGAAAGGGAGCCAGTCTCCTGATATTCAAGTATCTGCTTGAAAGCTGCCATAAATACGGCATAACCCGCATGTATGCAAATCCCCAGCTTGAGGACAACCAGAAGGTTCAGTCCGTATTCGACGGACTTATGGAAACCCATGTCTTCCAGCGCCGCCGCAGCTACGTGAAGCCTATTCAGCCATGATCAATTTCAGCCGCAACATGAAGATGACCGAGCTGGTGGAGCGCGACTTCCACCTGCTGGGTCTCATCTCGCGCCTTGGAATAGACCAGCGTTTCGGAGACAGTACAGTAGTCGACATCTGCGAAGAAGCCGGAATAGATCCGGACACTTTCCTCCTCCTCTGTGAAGTATATGCTTCCGAAGATTTCCGCCCGACCCCGGAAATGCTCCATACATGCCGGGTAGAAGACATCCTCTTCTACCTGAGCCGGTCGCACGACTACTATGTAAACCGTTCGCTGGTCGACCTGGATTCCGCAATCGAGGCGCTCATCGGGCCCTGCTCGAACACTCAGAAAACCGTAATCCGCAAATTCTTCTCCGACTATAGGAACGAACTGCAGCGTCATTTCGACTATGAGGAACTTTCGGTCATACCTTATGTCCGCAACCTGCTCAAGGGCAACCGGAACACCAGTTTCTCCATAGACCGCTTCGAAGAGAATCACGCACAGATCCATGAGACCCTTTCCGACCTGAAGAACCTTATCATGAAATCGCTCCCGGACGTCTGTGACAACAACCTCAGGATAAGCGTACTTCTATCCATCTACAACCTGCAGCAGGATCTGGACCACCATACCTGCATAGAGGACGACGTGCTTGTTCCTACCGTCCGGATGCTGGAATCCCCCGGACGCACATACAAAGATTCAGGCGAGAAGTCCGATCCACGCCGGGAAGAACTTTCCGACCGTGAAAAGGAAATCCTAGTCAGCGTCGCGCAGGGACTGCTCAACAAGGAGATCGCCGACCGTCACAACATATCGATCAACACGGTCATCACCCATCGCAAGAACATAACCCGGAAAATCGGGATCAAGACAGTCGCCGGTCTCACGGCCTACGCCATACTGAACAACCTCATCGACATAAATTCAATAGAATAATCCCATGAAAAGAAACGCGCTCCTGATCCTCATGATCATGCTTGTCGCCGCAGGTTGCGGCAAAAAGCAGAAAAACGTAGAAACAGTGCCTGAACCGGCCGCTGAGGAAGTCGACATGAGCCAGTACATGCCGTCCCTGGCCGTCGGCGCTGAGGCTCCGGATTTCGAAGCCCCCAACATTTTGGACGAAGCGGTGAAACTGAGCGATTTCCGCGGCAGTTTCGTAGTCGTAGATTTCTGGGCCACATGGTGCAAGGACTGCCGTGCCGAAGTGCCCGCGATGAAACAACTCTATGACAAGTTCGCTCCCAGGGGGGTGCAGTTCCTCGGAGTTTCCTTCGACACAGACCGCGAGTCTCTCGTCTCCTACTGCATCGAGAACGATATCGCATGGCTCCAGGTCTGCAACGGCATCAAATGGAAAGAGAATCCCATCTCGACCGCATTCGACCTCCACTGGATTCCCACGATGTTCCTGATCGACCCGGACGGCAAGGTCGCCGGAGTATGCTTCACCGCCGACAAACTGGAAAAGATCCTGGCAGAGGCTGTCAAATAGGAAAGCAGCCAACGAAAAAAAGGGGGCCGTCACAATGACGGTCCCCTCTTTTTTCATCGGATCCACGATTATTTCGTACCGAAGATACGGTCGCCCGCGTCGCCTAGTCCCGGAAGGATATAGGCGTCGCTGTTGAGTTCCTCATCGAGGGCGGCCACGTAGATATCCACGTCGGGATGATCCTTCTGGACCCGCTTTACGCCCTCGGGCGCAGCGACAAGACACATCAGGCGGATGTTGGTGCATCCCATGTTCTTGAGCATCGTGATGGCGTCGGAAGAGCTTCCTCCGGTGGCCAGCATCGGATCGGTGACAATCACCATCCTCTGGTCGATGTCGAACGGCATCTTGCAGTAATATGATACCGGCTCATGGGTCGTCTCGTCGCGGTAGAGACCGATATGGCCCACCTTGGCGACGGGGAGAAGGGTCAGCAGACCGTCCACCATGCCGAGACCGGCGCGGAGGATAGGCACTATGGCCAGTTTCTTTCCCGATATGACCCTGGCGGTCATATGCTTCATCGGGGTTTCAATCTCAACGTTCTCCAGCGGGAGGTCACGGGTGATCTCGTAGCCCATCAGGAGGGAAATCTCCTTCAGCAGCTCGCGGAAATCCTTGGAACCGGTCCGCACGTCACGCATGATGCTCAGCTTGTGCTGAACCATCGGATGGTCAATGATATGAAGTCTGCTCATAATTTATTTAGGGTTGGTTACTTGGTCTCACCGTACATGATCACCCTGGTCTGGTTGCGCTGTTTCAGGATGGTGTCGATCGCCTTGCGCACATCCTCGGTCGTGATGGAATCCAGGACCTTTTCGTAGTCAGTCACCTCGTCGACGCCATACTTCTTCCAGAAGTACATCTCACCGGACCAGTAACCGTTCTGGCGCAGATTGTCCTGATAGGTCTTGTGCATGTAATCCTTCACCTTCTTCATATTGACGTCCGAGGGACCGTTCTGGACGAATTCGGACAGAAGCTCCTCGATACGAGAATTGAGGCGCTCATAGGATTCAGGGTTTGTCTGGTAGACGATTTGGAGATAGGCGTCGGTCTCCTTGGGACGCTGGTTCAGGCCGCCGGCCGTGCTCACGCCGTACGTACCGCCTTCCTTCTCGCGGATTTCCTCGGTGTAGATTATGTCGAGGATCTGGTGGGCGATGTCGAGGGTCAGGTCGCTCTTCAGGTCATTCTTGCCCTTGCCGGTCTCCATGTAGACCACGACGGCCATGGGTACTTCCATTTCCTTGGCGAAGATCTTGTCCTGCATACCCTTGGTGAAGCCCATTCCCACTTCGCGGGCCTTTTCTTTCTTGCCCTGGGCGGGCAGCGAGCCGATGTACTGGGCTATCAGCGGCAGCATCGTCTGCTCGTCAATGGCACCCGTGAAAATGAAGGTGAAATCGGCGGCATTGGCGAAGCGTTCCTTCGCGATCTGCATGATGCGGGCGTAGTCGACGAAATCCACGTCTGCAGCCTTCATCATCGTCGTGCGGGGATTGTTGCCGTAAAGGGCGCGTGTCAGGGTATCCTGAAGGGCGGTCATAGGCTGCTTCTCTGCGTTGAGCAGCTGGGCGCGCGTCTTGTTCTGCCAGGACTTGAAAGCGTCTTCATCGGTGCGCTGGGCAGTGAAGTACAGATAAGCCAGCTGGAGCATCGTCTCGAAATCCTTCGGGGTCGAATTGCCGCGCATGCCTTCCTCATACAAATTGATGTAAGGGTTGACCCCTGCCTGCTTGCCGGCCAGAGCCTTGGTAAGGGCCGTGGAGCTGAAGTTGCCCACGCCGCCTTCGGTGAACAGGTCGACGTTCTTCAGGTTGAGGGCTTCGGTTTCAGGATAGAGCGAGGTACCTCCGGCGCTGTATGCACGCAGGATGATCTGGTCCTTGTTGAAGTCGGTGGGCTTCACATAAACCGTGGCACCGTTGGAAAGCTTGTACATCGTGTAGCCGAATTTGTCAGCCTTGCTCTTGACGATTTTGCCTCCCGTAGGAATCTGGGCGAGCAGCGGCTCATTGGATACTTCCTCCTGGTAAGGTTCGATATTTTCGGCAGCGACGTCGACGAGCATCTTCTTCATTTCGTCAACCGTGGGATAGGTAACACCTTCCTTCTCGGGCAGCATGCAGGCCACGACGAGGTTCTTGCCTTCCTCAACGAGCTGTCCGAACAGCTGGTTGATGACCTCGACAGGAATGTTGGGGCAGAGCTGCTGGCTGAGTGTATATTCGTTCTCGACACCCATGGCCGGCTCGTTGTCGATGAAATGACGTACGTATTCGGAGCAGTAGGAAGCGCTGCTTTTCTTCTCACGGGCATTGTAAGCCGACTCTACCTGGCTCATGTATTCAGCCCTGGCGCGCTCATATTCACTTGCGGTGAAACCGCCGCGTTTTGCACGAAGGATTTCACGCCAGATCGTTGCAACGGCATTCTTGAGCTGGTCCTCGCCGCAAACGACGATACCCATATATGATTTCTTGGTCTTGGCAAGGAAATAGTCCTCGTCAGATCCGAACTGGGCCATCATGAACGGAGGCTCGGGCAGCTGTGAGAATTCTTCCAGACGCTCATTGAGCATCATGGAAGCCATACCGGTAGCATACTTGTAAACCAGATAGTTCATGTCGCCCTTCATCTCCACGGGATATGCATCGTGCTTCCAGAAGAGGAAGGTCTGCGCATACGGGAACTCCTTGTCGGTAGCCATGCTAACGATGGTCTCGTCGTTGTCCTCGATCTGCACATAGTAGCGCTCGGCAGGATTCACGGGGGTGGCGATGGTGCCGAATATCTCCTTGATCTTGCCCTCTACCTCGTTGACGTCGATGTCGCCGACCACCACGATACCCTGGTTGTCGGGACGGTACCATTTCTCATAGTAGTCGCGCAGCACCTTATACGGGAAATTGTCCACGACTTCCATGAGGCCGATAGGCAGGCGCTCGCCATATTTATTGTGATTGGGATAGATCTCGGGCAGGATCTTCTCATAGAGACGCATCTGTGCGTTCTGGCGGCTGCGCCACTCCTCGTGGATCACACCGCGCTCACCATCGATATCCTCGTCGGTAAGCAGCAGGCCGTCGGCCCAGTCGTGAAGGATCCAGAGGCAGGAGTCGACAGCGCTCGGGACCTTGGCCACGGGCACGTTGTCAATATTATAGACCGTTTCGTCAATGCTGGTGTAAGCGTTCAGGTCGGCACCGAACTTGACACCGATAGACTCGCAATATTTCACCACGCCGTTGCCGGGGAAATGCTCGGTTCCGTTGAAGCACATGTGCTCAAGGAAGTGTGCGAGACCGCGCTGCGATTCGTCTTCGAGGATGGAACCCACTTTCTGGGCGATATAGAAATTGGCCTGGCCCTTCGGCTCTTCGTTGTGCCGGATATAATAGGTCAGTCCGTTGTCGAGTTTTCCGATTTTCACGTTGGGATCCACCGGGATCGGCGGCATCTGCTGTGCAGACGCTGCAATGCCCAGGCCGAAGGCAAGGGCGGCAATTACAGTAAAGATTCTTTTCATGCGAATGAAAGTTAATTATTTAATCACTTAATATACTCGCGGTCATTTTTACATCCTGCAAATGTAATCAAATAAACGTTATCTTTGCAGACCGAAGCATATTTTACCCATTAGACGTCGATATGGCCGAAAAACTACAGAATTCGGAAGAATTGATAGAAGAACGCCATGCGGAGGCGCTGGCAATCGCCTCCGAAGCGGGTCACATCCTGTTGGAAAACGGAGCCGAGATATCCCGTGTAGAAGAGACCATGGAGCGCATAGCTTCCCATTATGGCGTTGACAAAAAGAGTTTCTTCGTCCTCAGCAACGGCATCTTCACCACCAGCAGCTTCAACAAATATGCTAACGTGGAGTTCATCCCGTTCAAAGGGACACAGCTCGACAAGGTAGTTGCCGTCAACCAGTTGTCCCGCGACATAGTAAGCGGGAAATATACGCTGGAAGGCGCCCGCAGGAAACTGCACGAGATACGCACGATGAAGCCCCACCCGGTTTGGGAGCAGGTTCTGGCTTCCGCCCTCGGCAGTGCCGGTTTCTGCATAGTCTTCGGCGGCGGTATGCTGGACTGCGCGGCTTCGTTCGTATGCGGCATCCTGCTATGGCTGTTCGTCCTGTACGTAACCGCACCGCATATGTCCAAGATCGTTGGCAACATAGTCGGCGGCTTTTTCGTCACAGCGCTGTGCATCGTCTTCCATCGCATAGGCTTCGGCCACAGCCTCCCGAATATGATCATCGGTGCCATCATCCCCCTCATACCGGGAGTTCCGTTCGTCAATGGCGTGCGGGACCTGGCAAATGAGGATTACATAGCCGGAGCGACGCGTCTGCTTGACGCCCTTCTGGTATTCTTCTGCATAGCCGCAGGCGTTGCCCTGGCCTTCGTATGCGACGGGCTCATTTTCGGCAAGCTGATAGTGCTCAAGGGTATGACGGTCGATGCGTTCACGTTCAAGATGCCCGTCCAGATCATTGCATCTTTCATCGGCACCGCCGCCTTCGCGGTACTGTTCGGAGTCCCCCGCAGATACTATGTACTGTGCGGCGTAAGCGGCGTACTCGGCTGGATCCTCTATATGGTACTCGCACGCTATGCCGGCTTCACTCCTCCTGCGGCCACGGTCTTCGCCACCATGCTCGTGGTACTTTCAGCACGCTACTTCTCCGTGCTGGACCGCTGCCCTGCAATAGTCTTCCTGCTCTGCGGCATTTTCCCGCTCGTACCCGGTGCAGGCGTTTTCTGGACCTCCTATTACGTGGTTTCCGACCAGCTGCGCCTCGCACTCGGCAGCGGCTTCATGGCCGTCAAGGTTACGATCGCGATTGTGCTGGGCATCATCCTGATCAGCGAACTGCCCGCCCGCATGTTCTCCGGACACAAAGCCGCAAAAGCCTTCCACAGGAATGCCTGATCTCGGTTCATGGGGCCTCTGGGGACTGTTTATCGGAACATTCCTGGCCGCAACGGTGGTTCCTTTCAGTTCGGACGTGCTTTACATCGCGGTATTGAAAATGACCTCTGACCCCTGGGGATGCCTTGCCGTGGGTTCGCTCGGGAACTGGCTGGGATCCCTCACCTCTTTCGGGATAGGCTGGCTGGGGAAATGGGAGTGGCTCGAAAAGTGGTTCAAGGTCGACCGCGCCAAACTGGAAAAACAGAAGGTCTATGTAGACAGATACGGAGTCTGGCTCGCCCTCCTGAGCTGGGTGCCGTTCATCGGCGACATCTTTGCCATAGCCCTCGGTTTCTACAAGACAAATCCCTGGCTCACCGCCCTGCTCCTGCTGGTCGGAAAGACGCTGCGGTTCCTCGTCTGGAACCTCATTATGGGAGTGATTTAGGGAGTGTTCGCCCTGAGTTCAAACGGAAGCGGTCCGGTTTCTTCGGGAAGGATGATCACAGGCGTACCCACGATTGCGTAATTGTCGTGAAGGTGTTCTATATCCTCGTCATAAAGGCGTATGCATCCTTCGCTGCCACGCCCGACCTCTATCGACTCCCGGTTTCCGGTGCTTCCGTGGATGCCTATGCCCGAGAAACCCGGCGTCTTCAGGCGGAGAAACCAGTGGCCATAAGCCTTGATGGCTCCGCGGCCGTCTCCGAAATCATGGACCCATGTATGTGAATCCTGGATCTGTGAGATGACGAAAGGCTTGCCCGGGTAAGACTCAGGGGTCTTGTTGTCCCCCCTTCTCTGCTTCTGACCCTTGTTCTTGGCCAGACAGACCGGATATACCGCCAGAAGTACGGTATCGCCGTTCCTGGATTCATAAACACTGAGATGCTCGGGATGCACTTTCGAAACCACGAAGAAACAGTTCCCTTTGTCCAGAGCGGGACCGTATATGACTTTGTCGCCGGTGAACGGAACGCTCCCCCGTGCCGAAGAAGGGACGTAGAGGAAACCGGTCATGGCAAGGATTGCAATAAACAATATGACGCGAACTTTCATTGCTTTCGGAAAAACGGACGGCAAGATAGCGATTTCAGTTCAATTATCATACCGATAATTGCTATCTTCGCGGATCGAAACACAAGTCCGGATGAAACAGATCGAAGTAGTAGCCGCGATAATACGTAAAGGGAAGCTGTTTTTCGCGACACAACGCGGATACGGCGAGTTCGAAGGATGGTGGGAATTCCCGGGCGGAAAGATGGAGGCCGGGGAAACCCGCGAAGAGGCCCTGATCAGGGAAATCCGGGAAGAACTCTCCGCTGAAATCGTCATAGAGAAATATCTGACGACCGTGGAATGGGATTATCCGAAATTCCACCTCATCCTGCACTGTTTCATCTGCCGGACTGTCTCCGAAGCCATGCATCTCAACGAACATGAAGCTGCCCGCTGGCTGGACGAAAAATCGGCCGGAAGCGTCAGATGGCTGCCGGCCGATGAGCAAATCATACCCCTGATCCTCAGAGATTTGGAACAGTGCTGAGAGAATAGGGCCTTTCTCCTTCCCCGAGTCCGCGTTTCCTGTCGGGCTTAGGTCCCATGACAAACTCGAGAGTACAGCCTTTTTCCAGGTCGGAGTGCGTGATATAGAGCTTGCCGTAAGGTTTGCCGTTGAGTTTCACGCCACGTACATAACGGTTCGTGTCGCTGACTCCGGGAGCCTTGATCTCGACAGTATTGCCGTTTTCAAGACGCACTTTCATGTAAGGAAGGTACGGAGCGCCCAAGACATACTGGTCGCCGCCGGGAGCCACCGGATAGAAACCCATGGCGGAGAAGACATACCAGGCGGACATCTGCCCGCAGTCATCGTTGCCTCCAAGGCCGCGTATCTCATTGCGGTACATCTTGTTCATTATGGTACGGATCCTGTCCTGCACCTTCCACGGCTGGTCGCTCCAAGCATAGAGATAGGGAACGTGATGACTCGGCTCATTGCCGTGCACATAGCCTCCCACCAGGCAGTCTGCAGTGATGTCCTCGTTGTCGGCATAGAACTGTTCAGGAAGTTCCATGGTAAACAGTGTGTCCAGCCTCCCGCGCAAGGCTTTCCTTCCTCCCATAAGGGACGCAAGGCCGTCAGGATCTTGGGGGACATGGAATGAGAAATTCCAGGAATTGCCCTCTATGAATCCTTCGCCCGATGTCTGATAGGGATCCAGGTCCTTCTTGAAAGAACCGTCACGGAAACGGGGCGAAGCGAAACCTGCGGCCGGATCGAATGTATTCCGATAATTAAGGGCACGCTGGCGGAATTCCCGGGCAATGTCATCTCTCCCTGCGTATAGTGCGGCATTGTATATGCTCCAGTCATCGAAGGAATACTCCAGGGTATTGGATGCGGCGGTGGCATCTCCGTCGAAAGGGGCGTAACCAAGGGAAACGTAATCCTTGACCGAAGGGAAATACTTGCAGTTCGCAGTGGCGACCATAGCCCTGAAGGCTTCATCCCTGTCTATGTCAGCCCCTTTCACGATAGCGTCGGCGAGAACGCTGACCGCATGATATCCTGTCATGCACCATCCCTCATTGCCCATAAGGCTCCAAACGGGAAGCATTCCCACCGGATTCTGCTTCCAGTGCTCGATCATGGAGCGTACCATGTCGGTATTGCGGCTCTTCTTGATCAGGCCTAGAAGCGGATGCTCGGCGCGGTATGTATCCCAGACGGAGAAAACAGTGTAATTTGTGAATCCGTCCGCGACATGTATCTCCCCGTCCACACCGCGATAACGTCCGTCGACGTCCATATAGACGGAAGGATTGATCATGGTGTGATAAAGCGATGTATAGAGGGCCGCCTTCTGGTCTTCGCTCCCCTCGCACTCCACCGCGCCCAATTCACGTTCCCATGCCTGAAGGGTCTCGTTGCGGATCCGGTCGAACGATTTCCCGGATGCCTCGGCTTCGAGGTTTTTCAATGCTCCCTCACCGGAAACGCCGGAAAGGGCGACTTTGACCGTAAGGTCAGGACGTGAAGAGTCGAATTCGAACCAGGCAGTCATATCGCGTCCGGCCATGTCGGGAAAATTGTGATGGGTGTCGAACTTGCGCCAGAATCCCCGGTAGGCGGGATCACGTTTTTCACTGCAGCCGTAATTGATGACGGGCCGGGAGAAAGAGATGGCGAAATAGGTGTAGTTGCAGCGAGCCCACCCGTCGGTTATCCTGTACCCGACGAGCAGTGTGTCGCTTACGACCCTCAGGGAAGACCAGAGCACTTTTCCGTCGTAATTGTAGATCCCGTGAAGAAGGTCTACGATAAGCCTCTGATTGCTGCCGGAGGGAAAAGTGTATTCGTGGACACCCACCCGACGCGTCGCCGTCAGCCTGGCACGGACTCCGCTGTCGGCAAGAGTGACTTCGTAATAGCCGGGACCGGCCTGCTCGGTAGCGTGGTCGAAACGCTGGCGGTAACCTCCGTCGGGATCGTCCTTCGTCCCGGGATTGAGCTGAAGGGCGCCGGTCTGGGGCATAATCAGGATGTCGCCAAGATCGGAATGCCCCGTACCGCTCAGATGGGTATGGCTGAAGCCGACTATGGTATTGTCGGTATACTGGTAGCCGGCGCAATAGTCATATGCCCTGGGCTGGTACTTTCCCGCCACGTTATGGGGAATGGTGTCGGTATCCGGCGAGAGCTGGACGGCGCCGAACGGAGCGCAGGCTCCGGGGAAACAGTGGCCCATGCCGGTCGTACCGATCATCGGATTGACATAACGGGCAACCTGTGCTCCTGCAGACAGCGGAACGCAGAGCAGGAGCACCATATATAACATCTTTTTCATCGTCATTCCTGGTGGGCGGGTCTCAGCAGGTCGAGGACCGTCTTGACCGGATTGAATGTTTCAAGGGGAACCTCCACGAAAAGGGTGTTCCAGTCGCTCATGGCACCGTTCCATAGACCGGGCATCTCCAGCGCCTTAAGCTCACGGCCCTGGTAGCTCTTCGAACTCATGAAACCGGCCTCGGGATCGACATGCTTGAGAAGGTCGAAACGTCCGCCGCGATAATCGCGGAGTACGCACACCAGGTCCACGGGATTGAAGTGGGTCGCCTGGGACATGGCCTGCATGGCGGAAGCGTCGTTCCTGTTGATCTGGACGCTCTCCAGTATCTGGAGGGAAGTGCTGCCGTCGCCTGCCTCGATGAAATAGGGTCCGCCGCCCGGTTCGCCCTCGTTGCGGACCATGCCGCATACACGGATGGGACGGTCAAGTTTTGCACGCAGTGCCGCCGCCCTGCCTTCTTCCGCAATGGCGGGGAGCTTTATGCACAGTTCCCTGTCGAGGAAAGATTCTATCTCGTCGAGCAGTTCCGGTGAGGGATTCCCATCGAGTTTCTTCAGATAGCCGAAGATGCGGTCGCGCAGTTTGAGGGCCTCGCCCATGAGCACCTGCTTGTAGAGCGATGTGGTCGGAAGCAGCTTTTCATGGGCCACATTGTCTATGTTCTTGATGGACACCAGTTCTGCCCCCACCTTATTGAGATTGTGGATCAGGGCGCCGTGGCCCGCCGGACGGAAGAGGAGCGAACCGTCTTCAGTGCGGAAGGGCTTATTGTCGGGATCCACAGCAATGGTGTCTGTCGCCTTGTCCTGATATGTGAAGGTAATATCATAACGGACGCCGTATTTCTCCTCGTATGCGGGGACCACCTCCGCCACGGCCGCCTCGAACAGTTCGAGGTGCTCGGGAGAGATCGTGACTACGAGACGGCATACCCTGTCATCACCGCGCATGTAATCCTGGGCCTCCACCAGATGCTCTGCGATAGCCGTACGCACCTCGTCCCTGTATCGGTGGAATTTCAGTACGCCCTTGGGCTTCGAGCCATAGGCCAGACCTTCTTCCTTCAGCAACTTGCGGAGCGTATCACGACGGTATTCAGGGGTATCGGCAGGCTCTCCGAAAAGATCTTCGCTGTAGAAAGCAAAATCCTTGATCCGCGAGGCAAGGCGCGCGGCGGGAGCGTCGGCAGGAAGGTCCTCCCCTGCCTCGAGTTTCTCAAGCCCTGAGAACATGTCCTTGAACATACGGGACGCGGCACCAGAAGCCGGTACGAACTTGCACTTCCCGGCAACGGTGGCTTTGCGGTAATACTCAGCCGAATCGGCGGCCTCAGAATCGCTCAGGACGCGGATCCCGCGTTCAGGAGTGGCGGGGCCCGCTATCTTCATCCAGGGGAATCCGTTCTTGAAATGCCCGATTTGCAATTCGATCTGACGGAGATCTGCGCCCCGTGCCTCGATCTGTTGAAGGTCCTTCTCTGTAAACATCTTTGACATCATTTGGTTATACTTACAAATATAATCATTATTTCTTAAAGCAAATTATTCCTATCTTTGCATTTTAAGAAACCAAAAACAACCAAATAATGAAAAAACTGTTATCTGTCGTGCTGCTCCTGGCGGCATTGTACAACGCTTCCGCACAGGAAGAGATCGCCAAGACCGGCATCAACTTCGGCCCGCTTCCCGCGGTCGGCTATTCATCAGACCTGGGTTGGCATTACGGAGCCCTCACTGACATCTATCAATACGGTGACGGAAGCCAGTATCCGGACTATGTATGGAAAATGAACGTCGAGGCTTCATGGTATTCCAAGGGAAACTCCACATACCATACCTTCTTCGACAGCAAGTATCTGATCCCCGGGCTGCGCGTTTCAGCCGCCATCTCATATTTCGGCAACAAGACCACCAACTTCTACGGTTTCAACGGCGCTTCCTCCAAATATGTTCCCCAGCTCAACATGATCACCTCCAACGGGCAGGGATTCTACCTGATGAAGCGCAACATCTTCCGCATCCAGACCTGCTTCCAGGGAGCTTTGGGCGACAGCCACTGGGGATGGGCCGGAGGCCTCACATACTGGGACATCCGCACAGGCCACGCAGTCAACAAGGGCCTTACTGCCGCAAACGACGTCTCCCTCTATGACATCTACGTCAACCACGATGTGATTCCCGCACTGGAAAGGGACGGCGGCAAGCACCTGGAAGCGAAAGTCGGTGTGGTCTACGACACCCGCGACCACGAGAACAATCCTTCCCGCGGAACCAACCTCGAGGTCTACATGTTCGGTTCTCCCGACATCATCTCGAAGCATGACAACAATTACCTGAAGCTGGCCGTCCACTTCAAGCAGTTCTTCACCCTTGTTCCCGACCGTCTCGTATTCGGCGGCCATCTGGCATTCCAGGGCCTTATCGCGGGCAACGCACCTTATTACATGCTGCAGAGCATCCAGTCGATCAACATGAAGCAGATCAACACCGAAGGCCTCGGTTCCACCTGCACCGTCCGCGGTACGATTGCAAACCGCCTGCAGGGCAACAGCTATGCATGGAGCAACTTCGAACTCCGCTGGAGCTTCGCAAAATTCCGCTGGATCAACCAGAACTGGACCCTTGCCACCAATCCGTTCTTCGATGCCGGCATGATAGTGAAACCCTACCGCCAGCAGCAGCTCGAGAGCCTTTCCAGGGACCTGAACATCGTGGCGGCCGACAATGACGGCGGATACTATCTCGCCCGTGATTTCTATACCGGAAACGCCGAGAAACTCCACATGAGCGCCGGTATCGGCCTCCATGTGATCATGAACCAGAATTTCAACATCAACTTCGAGTTCGGCAAGTGCTTCGATCCCAATGACGGTACAGGCCTGGGTATCAACATCGGCTTGAACTACATTTTCTAAGCCTCTGCATGTCAGACAAATAAAAAGGCGGTCAAAATTGACCGCCTTTTTATTTTACTCGGCTTCCAGGAGGAAGACCGCCGAACTGTACAGCGACGGCAGTGAAGGGTTGAACGCCCCGCTCGACAGGAATGCTCCCGTGAAGGTCTGCCCGTTACCCCACCAGCAGGAGCGGTCCACATTCTGCTCGGTCACTTTGTACCGGCGCTGCGGGTCAAGCCCCTTGAGCCTGAAAGAATGGCCTTCCCCGGCCATACCGTTGAAACGCAGGCAGTAGGTGAAGACCACAGCGCGGGACTTGTCGGGAGAGACATAGACCAGACCGTAGAAATCGCTGCCGTATGGAGGATTTAGACGGTACATGTCGCCTCCGAAAACTATGTCACGATAACCCCGGTACGATTCCACGCAGCGGTTAACCAGCGCTTTCTCGGCATCAGAGAGATATTTGGGCTGCAGTTCCAGGCCAAGGCGGCCCTGGCACGCCACGTCAAAGCGGAATTTGAGCGGAGTGACATTGCGGCTCTGGTGATTGGGAACCGTCGATACGTGGTCCCCCATCACGCATGCAGGATAGATGAGGCTTGTAGCATACTGCATGAATATCCGTTCGTAAGCATCCGTATCATCGCTGGTCCATACTTCGTCGAAATATCTGAGTGCACCATAATCTATGCGGGCGCCACCGGAAGAGCAGCACTGCACGATAACGTCGGGATATTTGGCGCGGATCCGTTCCATGACGCGGTAGAAACCCTGCGTGTAGCCGATGAAAAACCTGTCCTGGTCTTTGTCGAGATACGGGCTGCCGAACGAGAGCACGGGCCGGTTGCAATCCCACTTGACATAATCAATGTTCCGGGACATCTTCATCACACCGTCGAATACTCCGAACACGAAATCCTGCACGGCCGGATTCGAAAGGTCAAGCACCCACTGGTTCCTCTCCTGATAAAGATTGCGGCCCGGGCTCTGGACCACCCAGTCCGGATGAGCACGTGCGAGGTCGGAATCGGGATTGACCATTTCAGGCTCGATCCAGATGCCGAATTTAAGCCCTTTGGAATGTGCATGCGAGGCCAGGTAATCTATGCCTTCCGGAAGCTTGGAAACGTTCACCTGCCAGTCCCCGAGGCCGGCATTGTCCCCGTTGCGGGGAGAATTGTTCCCGAACCAGCCGTCGTCGAGGACGAACATCTCCAGCCCCATGGAGGCTGCATCGTCTATCATCTTGATGATGGTCTCGGTATTGAAAGTGAAATAGGCACCCTCCCAGCTGTTGAGCAGTATGGGATTGATCCTACCATGGCTGTAGATCCCGTATTTGCGGGCCCATCTGTGTAGATTGCGGGATACGCCGCCTGCTCCGCAGTCAGACCAGCTCCATATCATGTCGGGAGTCCGGAAAGATTCGCCTGCCATGAGCGGATATGTGGAGGCGAAAGGATTGATGCCGGAAAGAATGGTGAGGCGTCCCTCCACGTCCCGTTCGAAACTGAGCCGGAAATTGCCCGTCCAGCAGAGGGCTCCGGCAATCACTTCGCCGTTATCCTCGTCAAGTTCCGAAGTGCCCAGGCTCATCAGGAACGAAGGATTGTTGCACTGTGTGGACTGGGTCTGACGGCGCGTCTCTATCACTTTCATGTCATGGCCGAGCAGTTCGCTCTCAAGCTGCATCTCCTGCGCCCAAACGCCGTGAACATGGGTCAGCAGATATTTGTCGGACCGTAGAGTGAGCGCAGAGGAAGCAAAATTGAGCAGTTCAACCTTTTTCCTGCCTCCGTTCTCGATCTCAGCGTGCGACACTATCACGTCCTCTTCGGGATAGGCTTCATAAACCAGCCTGACACGCATTCCTGTAACCGGATCTTTCAGGAGTATGGAAGTGGTGACGGATCCGCCGCGGCGGGCCACTTCATGTGAATCGTAGACCAGTTCAGTATTGTGGTTCCCGTCGGAATAGCGCAGATGCAGCGCCGGTTCCCCGAGATAACGCCCTCCGGTAGCGGGATAAGCCTGGGCGCCGTTCCCATATCGTCCCTCCACCATCGGAACCGCTGCGAACTCGGAAGCATCCACCTTCGCTCCGTAGTGGAGCTGGTGAACCGCGCCGTTTTCGCGCACGGAGAAGACCAGGCTGGAGGACGAGGTCTCGACCGAGATTATCCGTGACTCGTCTTTTTTGGCATAAAGAGTTGTGAAAGAAAGCAGCGACAGAGCTGCCATAAACAGGATTCTTCTTATCTTCATATTACGATCTGATTATCTTTTGATGACATCCACCCGCCAGGTGATGCCGAGCTCGATATTGTAGCGCCTTACGGCATTATCCCAGTAATAGACCCCGTGGAGGCGGAGATTGTCACGGTCCAGGGGAAACCATTCAAGTCCGCATCCTGCATAAATGTACTCGGTTCCCGGGGCTATGACCAGGTCGTAAGCCCTGCCATAAGCGTTCAGGTTGCCGGGATCGTTCTTCTCGTACCCCGCCTTGGCGCATATGTTCCATTTTCCGACGCTCCAGATTATCTTGGAGATCAGCGACATGTCGCTCAGGAACCAGTTGCGCTGGTCCAGGCCGCTGCGGTTCATGATGTCTATGTCGAAAATGACGTCAGGGAAAACGAAGTGATTGCCAAGCGCCACGTAATTGATCATCTGATAGCTGGTGTCCTCGACAAAGTTGACGCTCCAGATAGTCTTCCACCAAGGGAAGACCTCGCCACGCCATGCAAGATTGTATGCATAAACGTTCTGGAATCCGAGCGAAAGCGGCGAATTGCATATCTGGGCTTCGAGCCTCTGGCCGGGAGCTATCTCATAGGCTGCGGATACGCCGAACGTGAACCCCTGATAGAGATTGTTGCAGAACTGGCTGTAGTAATACACATCGATCGGGGCTGCGTCGTATTCATAGCCTCCGATGAGCACGGCATGCTTTCCGGCGAGGAAGCTCAGGCGCGGGGTCGCATGCCAGTTTATGTACATGAAATCGGTGGCGTTGAACATGTTGCGTTCATCGAACACCTTCTTGTTCAGCCTCTGGCGTATGCGGTAATCTATATTCGGGGTAATGTGGCCCATCATCTGGAAATTGAGATACTCACCTATCGCCTGGCTGTTGTAGACCCCGTCGGTGATGTCCTGATGGAACGACGCCCTCATGTCGAAATAGAGCCTGTCCACGTGGTTCTGGGCTGACAGGGTAATGGAGAGGGTTGCGAGAATGAATACGAGTAAATGTTTTTTCATCATAATCGCTATTAATACACGAAAGTAGGTGAAAATATTTGAAATCCCAAGTAGAATTGCCATCTTTGGTGCCGTTTTCAAAGCAGAAATGAAACCAATCAAAGAAATCCTCCATCCGCTTGCAACGGGCAAGTTCTGGAAAGAGCTGGTCATCATGACCCTCGGTATGGCCGTAGGGGCGGCCGCTGTCTACTATTTCCTGATGCCGAGCAACCTCATCATCGGTAGCATATCCGGTCTTTCAATCGTCCTCTCCCAAGTACTGGGAGGCGTGAAAGTTTCGCTCATAGTTACCGTGATCAACGCCATCCTGCTGATCCTGGCGTGGCTGCTTATCGGAGCCGAGTTCGGCGCAAAGACGGTGTATACAGCCCTTATCCTCGGTCCGCTGTTGGAGATGTGGGAGAAGATCATGCCTTACCAGAGCCTCATGGAGCCCGGTGCCACCTCGGTGATGAACGATCCCTGGTTCGACCTGATCTGCTTCGTGCTCCTGCTCAGCATATCCCAGGCAATACTCTTCAGGATCAACGCCTCCACCGGCGGCCTCGACATCCTGGCCAAGATAGTCAACAAATATCTCCACTTCGATATCGGCATGTCCGTGACGATAGCCGGAGCCATGATCTGCTGCTCGGCATTCGCCATCAATCCCTTCCGCATGGTCGTCATCGGCCTTATCGGCACCTGGATCAACGGCGTGGTGGTCGACTACTTCACCGACGCACTGAACAAGCGCAAGAAAGTCTGTATCATCAGCAAGGACCACGAAGCGATCCGGCATTTCATAACGGAAAAACTGCAGCGAGGCTGCAGCCTCTACCATCTGGAAGGCGGATATACGGGCGATGAACGCATCGAAATCGTCGTCCTGCTGACTAAGCACGAATACTCCGACCTCTTCACTTTCATGAAGGAAAACGGATTCGAAGGCTTCATCACCGCATCCAACGTCAGCGAGGTCTACGGCAACTGGCGCAGCGGGAAGATAAAGGAGTAACTATTCCAGGAGGCGCGAGAGGACGGTCTCCGCGCACAGATTCCAGCTTATGAAACCGATGAAGCGCCCGTCTTCATCGACATAATTCGGAGCCGGGGCGAGCCCTTCCCCCGTTTCGGCATGATAGTTCTCATGCATGGTGTCGAACTTCCCTAGATCGGCGAGCAACAGGCGTGCGGTCGAAATGGCTACAGGCACGAGTTCATCCCTGAATCCGTAGTTGAGCATCCCCTCGGAATAAACGACGAACGCGGGAATCCATATGGGTCCCTGCCAGTTTGAGAAAGGCAGGATTATGTTCTTGTTGTTGTAGTCGGGATCGGACGCCGAGAGCGAACGGAAACCGTACTGCGAGAGCATGTGGCGGCCCTCCAGCAGATAGCGGGATATCATCTCCCGTCCGTCGCTCCGGGGTGCCAGTCCCGCAGCCAGCGGCCAGAAACAGGAATAGCTGACCCTCCGGTAGAAATCTCCGGTCTCCCGGTCCACATTGTAATAGCATTTGTCAGCATCGCACCACAGGTACGTGTTGATGGCTCCTGCTATCTCCTCCGCCCTCTCGCTGAAAACCCTCGCATCTTCATCCATACCGAGGCTTGCGGCTATTCCCGCCTGTGCACGGTATTCGAGCATCTGCATTGTCGAGCAGTCGGCCGCCAGGAAGGAGCGGTTGTCCCCGTCGAAATAGTTCAGGGCAGGGTTGTTGTCAGCCCCGCTCTGGAAGCCCATTTCCCAGAAATAAAGCCCGCTGGCCGCATCGCGCTGCACGGAGTCGCGATATGCCAGGACGCGGCAGAGCCTTTCGTAGTAAGGTCTCACCCACTCGTAATCGCCTGTCGCCTCGCAGTAACGCACAACTCCCTGCGAGAGGAAAGGCTTCATGAAGAAAGTGCCACGGACAAGCCTCGGTCCTTTGGTAGTCATGCAACCTGCCACATATCCCGAGCCGTCCATACCTTCCAGGAAATTGAGGGCCCAGTATTTCATATATTCCGGCTTCCCCTTGTAAATGAACCAAGTCCCCATGAAATAACCGTCCCAGTCCCACATCTGCTGATAGAAACCGGCGGGAATCAGGTATGGATACTTAAGGAATCCTTCAGCAGGGCGGATAACCCTCGGGGATATCCTTTCGAATTCTGCGGAAACCGAATCGAAGACCTCTTTCAGTTCTTCACGGGAACGGTTATTCCCGTTCCCGCAGGATGCAGCCGTCATGATAAGCATTGCCGTAAAAGGGATAAATAATCGGAACATTTTAGTTTTCATGACAACAAAATTACAATAATAATTCCTAAATTTGTAGAAAACCATAGGCATGAAAAGGGACCTGAAATATCTTAAGCTTCTGTCAAAGAGTTTCCCGACCGAACAGGAAGCTTGCACGGAAATCATCAACCTGGAGGCGATACTGAATCTCCCCAAGGGTACCGAGCATTTCATCACCGATCTCCACGGAGAGAACGAGGCGTTCGAACATGTGCTCCGCAACGGTTCCGGCGTGATCAGGCAGAAAGTCGAGATGATTTTCGGAGCCACCCTGACCGAGAGCGCCAAACGCGAACTGTGTACCCTAATCTACTATCCCGAAGACAAGATACGCGCAACGCGCAGCACCCTCCGCTCCCGTGCCAAAATGCAGGAGTGGTACCGCGTGATGCTGATGCGGATAATCCAGGTCATGGCGCTTTGCTCTTCCAAATACACCCGTTCCAAGGTGCGCAAATCCCTCCCTAAAGAGTATTCCTACATAATCGAGGAACTGCTGCACGAGTGGATCGAGGACAACCAGAACAAGCGCCGCTACATGATGTCGATCGTGGACACAATCATAGCCACGGGCCGTGCCGACCACTTCATAGCCACGATATGCAACGTCATCCACCGCCTGGTCATCGACTCCCTCCACATCATCGGCGACATATATGACCGCGGTCCCGGATCCCACCTTATCATGGAGACCCTCTGCAACTACCACAACTACGATATCCAGTGGGGCAACCACGACGTGGTGTGGATGGGCGCAGCCGCGGGAAGCAAGGCGTGCGTGGCCAACGTGCTCCGCCTGTGCTTCCGTTACGCCAACCTCGCCACCCTCGAGGACGGCTACGGCATCAACCTCCTCCCCCTTACCACCTTCGCCATGGAGGCCTATGCGGACGACCCCTGCACCCTCTTCCGTCCGAGGGAGAACGAATACGAGACCCTGCCCGAATCGCAGGTCGCTCTTATCTCCAAGATGCACAAGGCCATCACCGTCATACAGTTCAAGATGGAGAAGCGCGTGATCGACCGCAACCCCGAATTCGGGATGGATGACCGCAACCTGCTCCACCTGGTCGATTACGGCAAGGGGACCATCACCCTGGGAGGAGTGGAATACGAACTCCGGGACAAGAACTTCCCTACGATAGACCCGGCCGATCCCTATGCCCTCACGGACGCCGAGCAGGAAGTCATAGACAGTCTCACCCGCAGTTTCGAGACCAGCGAGAAACTCAAGCGCCACATCTCATGTTTCCTCAACCACGGATCACTGTATCTGGTCCGCAACAGCAATCTCCTTTTCCACGGCTCGGTTCCCTTGAACCCGGACGGGACCTTCAAGGAGATGATGATACAAGGCAAGCCATACAGCGGAAAGAAACTCTTCGACAAAGTCGACCAGATGGTAAGGAACGCCTATTACACCCAGGAGGAGACTCCCCGCCGGCAGGCCGGGCAGGATTTCATCTGGTACCTGTGGTGCGGTCCTGTGGCCCCCACCTTCGACAAGAGCAAGATGGCAACGTTCGAACGCTACTTCATAGCCGACAAGGCAACCCACAAGGAGGTCAACGGCGCATACAAGGAACTGAAGAACCGTGCGGACATCTGCATGATGATACTCCGGGAATTCGGAGTCAAGGACATGCAGCACGGCCACATCATCAACGGCCATATCCCCGTCAAGACAATCAAGGGCGAAAGTCCGATAAGGGCCGAAGGGAAACTGCTGATGATCGACGGAGGTTATTCGAAAGCCTACCAGCCCGAAACCGGCATAGCAGGCTACACCCTCATCTACAACTCACAGAGCCTGAAACTGGTACAGCACGCCCCCTTCACCACGCGCGAGAAAGCGGTGAAATTCGGTCTGGACATCCTTTCCGAAACCAAGGTATTGGAATTCGAGGAGAGCCGCCGCTACGTGCGCGACACCGACCAGGGCAATGAGATCAAGGAACAGATAAACGATCTGTACCAGTTGCTCGATGCATACAGGAGCGGCGCGATCCACAGTTGACAAAACATGACATTTTGTCACCATTTTCAAGAATGGTCGACAATTTGATATAACTCCAGATGCAACCGCGAGAGATCGCGGGAACGAATGACAATAAGTTCAACGTTTAATTTGGAGGATTTAATCATGTATTCCGTTGAAAGAAGAAATTCATGGCTGCCCGGTATTTTCAGCAACCTGTTCGATGACGATTTTACCGTGTTGCCTGCACGCCAGTTCGCATCGCCCGCAGTCAACATCAAGGAAACTGAAAAGGATTTCCAAATCGAGATCGCAGCTCCCGGTATGACGAAGGAAGATTTCTCGGTCCGCGTGGACAACGACGAGGAACTGGTTATCGCACTGGAAAAGAAGAACCAGAAGGAAGAGAAGCATGACAAGGGTACGACCTACCTGCGTCGCGAGTTCTCCTATACATCCTATCACCAGAGTTTCGTGCTGCCTGAGAACATCAATCTCGAAGAGATCAAGGCCGAGATGGTGAACGGCGTGCTTCAGATCACCCTGCCTAAGGTCCAGGAAATCAGGAAGGTTCCGGCATCCCGCCAGATCGAGGTGAAATAATCCTTTCCCCCAGACCCCTACACCAGCGTTCCGGTGTCTTCCTTGTCTATGTCCGGTATAAGTCTCCTGACCGCCTTGCGGTCGGAGAAGAAACGGATGGCGATGACGCGGATTACGGTGTAGGCGGGAATTCCGACCAGAAGGCCTACGGTGCCCCCTATCCGTCCTGCCATCAGCAGGACGATGAAAATCTCGAGAGGAGTCGATTTGATGCTGGTGGAGTAGATGACAGGCTGATAAATGAAATTGTCTATCATCTGCGCCGCCAGCATTATTGCAAGTACTATCAGCGCGAACGCCCAGATTGGGACCGCCAGGCCGACTCCGGCACCATACTTGAGCACGACGCACAGAACCACCCCTATCACTTCGCCGATCAGCGGGCCGACATACGGAATGACATTCAGTATACCGGCTATGAACGCTATTCCTATGGCATAATCGGGGCCTATCCTGGCTATGAGCCAAAGTCCCAGGAAATCGACCAGTATGACTCCTATCACTTCTACGATAAGTCCGAGGAAATAGCGCGAAAGGAGGTGATTGATGTCGCTGATCGTCGAATTGACCGAACCTTCTATCCGGTCAGGAACCAAAGCGCATATGATCTTGCCGAAGAGTTTTTCGTCACGGATGAAGAAGAAGGAGATGAAAACGACTGAGAACAGTCCTACCGCGATTCCGGCCGCGACCGAAGCCACCGAACCTATCACTGAAGAGACATTGGATATGTTGACCAGTTCGCGGAGTTTGTCGAGAAGCAACGTCACAATATCGAAATCTCGTCCCAGCGAAGGGAAGACGCCGACAATCCAGTAATTGAACCTGTCGATGAGGCTGTTATAAGGCATTTCGCTGGCATTCATTACGGAAGCGTCCCTTATTATCCCCGACACCACAGGGATGATCCTTGTAACGAAAAGCAGTATACCTGCCAGGATCACCAGAATCGTAATGATGGCCAGAAGGCCGTCCGGTGCGGATTTTCCCTTTATCTTTATGCGGCGCAAAAGACGCATAAGGGGCTGCCCGACCAGCGAGACGACGAATGCCACGATTACATACACAAGCACGCTCCTGAAATACCAGCAGAGCAATGCAATAGCCGCCAGGGCACAGAGGCGGATCACCAGTCCTGCCAGCCTGTCAATGTCTCTCTTCGTTTCCATACCCTAAAAATACGAAAAGTTATCCTATCCTCTTGCAGAAACAAAAAAAATAGCTACCTTTGCGGTGCTGATGGGGTATTAGCTCAGTTGGTAGAGCGTTTGAATGGCATTCAAAAGGTCAGGAGTCCGATTCTCCTATACTCCACAAAAAGAAAGCAGGCATCAAAGCCTGCTTTTTTTGTTACTGACGATCTAAATACATGACGTGCACAAGGTTGGGAGCGGAGTGCATCTGCTGGGGATTGGTACCGGGTTCCCCTTGTGGAACGTCCATGCCGAGCTGTCCGAAAAGCCTTGTCCAATAGGCAGGCATCTCACCTTCCGCATTCTTGAAGTTCATGGGTACGCAGTCGAAATGATGCGAACCGTCTGGCTTCACGTAAAGGTCGTATACCAGTTCCGTACAGTAATGCTTTCCGTTGGAGGGCAGGAAATGGAGGTCGTATTCTTCGCCGAGCATTCCTTTGGCCTGCTCCACGTACTGCTTCGCATCCCGGTTGTCTGCCAGACGCATCACCTCGAAAGTTGCCCTGGCGCCTCCCCTGTGCAGGGTGAACTGGGAGAGCAGGGTATCCAGCGGATGCCGGTCCACTCCATAGGCGATAGTGGCATCGATAACCCACTCCTTCCCGGTCTCGTCGACCTCCAGGATGGCTGTATGGATGAAATTGATGTCTCCCCCGTCGGAGGTGGCATCTGCTATGGCCTGCGCCATGTCCTCTTCCCCGTAGTTCATCGGTATGCCGACAAAAAGAAGGTCGCCGGTCTCGATGCGGGGTTCCTGCCGGACCGTAGAAACATCGTTCTTCCTGCAGGACGGCAGAAGCGTCATTGCAAGAAGAACGAAGAGTAAACAATTCTTCATGGAAGGCGTTTACTTCACAGGGGAGAAGTCTTCCTTTCCAGCTCCGCAGAGGGGGCACACCCAATCTGCAGGAATGTTCTCAAAAGCGGTGCCGGGGGCCACGCCGTTGTCGGGATCACCGGTAGCGGGATCATATTCGTACCCGCAGAGATCGCATACGTACTTTGCCATAGTGTCTTGAGTATTTGATTGTGATTGATGGTTCATCTTGCTTATTTCGAAGAGCGCGGCATAGAGACGGGCTACGCACGGCTTCATGCTGTCGGGAAGGCCCGCACTGAGGCGGTTCACCACATCGGCTTCGCGGGAAAGGTCCTCAAGGGGAATTCCCATGCCCTCTTTCAGGGCCCGTATCCGTTCGACGATCTCTATACGGCTGACCAGCAGACGTACCATATCATCGTCCACGGCATCGATCTGCCTGCGCAATTCTTCCAGTTCCATAAGGGTTGAGGACTAACGGATATTCAGAACCGGCTCGATGCGCCTGCAAAGATCCGCCAGCTGGTCGGGAGTGAGGGACTGGAATCCGTCGCTCAGCGCCTCCCCGGGATTATCGTGTACTTCGACCATTATCGCGTCGGCACCGGCAGCGACTGCGGCGACGGCCATGGTCGGCACAAGGTCCGAACGGCCGGTGCCATGGCTCGGATCGACCATTACGGGAAGATGGGAAAGACGCTTTACCAACGGAACTGCAGAAAGGTCCAGCACATTGCGCGTAAGGGAATCGAATCCCCTGATACCGCGCTCGCACAGGATTACCTGGCTGTTGCCGCCGGAAAGGAGATACTCGGCACTGAGAAGCCACTCCCTTATGGTGCTTGAGAAACCCCGCTTGAGCATGACAGGCTTGCGGACACGGCCCAAGGCCTTGAGGAGTTCGAAATTCTGCATGTTCCGGGATCCGATCTGTATCAGGTCGACATTCTCGATGAAATAGTCGAGATATTTCTCGCTCATGATTTCAGAGACTATGGGCAGCCCGGTCTCTTCCTTGGCCTTCACAAGAAGCCTGAGCCCCTCGATGCCCATTCCCTGGAAATCATAGGGGGAAGTACGGGGTTTGAAGGCGCCGCCGCGGAGCAGATTCGCACCGGCAGCCTTTACGGCATGTGCCAGGGAGATGATCTGTGATTCAGACTCAACGGAACACGGTCCCGCTATCATGGCGAAATGACCTCCGCCTATGGCAACGCGGGACTCCCCTTCCCCGATTTCCACGACCGTGGCGCATCCGGATTCTTTTCCGGATACCAGGGGAAGCTCCCTCTTGAGCAAACCGTCTTTCTCTTCAAACATCCGATGGGATTTTATCTTGGCAAATTTACTTCAGAATCTCGTTTCAAACAAATAAAAATGAACTATAACTCTATCCAAAGGGTCATCTCCTCGTCGAAATTGCGGAGAATGAGCTTATATTCCCCCGGTTCCAGCCCCATGAACTCGAAATATGCGGCATCGCCGTCATGTCCCTGATACAAACGCTCGGCCCGGAAAAAACTGACTTTTTCAGGATCCGCTCCGCTGTTCACGATAAGTTTGTCATCCCTAGTCCGCCGTATTTCCCAGTAGATGTCCTTGTATCCCCTGAGGAAAAGACACCGGGACTGGCCATTCCATTTGTTTGGGGTTCCGAACGTATGGCCCAGAGAGACCATTTCGGAGAGTTTGCGCTTTCCGTCAAACTGATTGTAGCTGTACCTTTCCTGAGGAAGGGGAACCCATTCGCGTTTCTCGTCACGGCGGGAAAGCATGATGCGGAATCCGTCGGCAATCCTGGAAGGAGCCTTGCATTCCACGGAAGGAACTTTGAAAGGCTCCGGTCCACTCTCGACGGTAAAAGGTTCCGACAATGTTTCGACCAATTCACCTTTGTCGTCGTACAGGCAGAAACACAACTCGACAGGACCGTAACCGGTCGATCTGTATGTATCCAATGTGAACTGACCCGTCCTGAATGACTGCGAACGGAAATCCCAGCCGAAGGAAGCCCTGTCCTCCAGCATGGCAGCATTCACAAACGGGGAGCAGCCCTTGTCCGGCATGATGTGGCAAACCATGTCCTGCCATCGGTTGAACTCGGTAAGTTCATCCTCGTGACCCTCTATGGGCGTCATCGTATAGAAGGCATTCATAGCGCCGCCCCAGCCGTAATTGATGCTGAAATAGCGGTCTTCGTTGTATCCGTCCAGTACGAATGCGTGACCGCCCTCATTGGAATTGCCACAGTGGAAAACGGGACGGCAAGCATCGATCTCGTCGCGTATGAGCTCTTCCCAACGATCATCGGAAAAATCCAGTCGGTTGTAATAGCGCATGGATTTGTCATATCCGAAATATTGGGGGAGCAGGATGGGAGAATCGCCCAAAGCCCCGGAGCCTTCAGGAGAATAATCCATCTGGCTCATGACACCCAGATCATAACAGAGCTGAGCGACCTTGGCGCCGGAGGCCTGGGAGAAACTGCCTGAAAGAGGCAGGGAATCCCAGTCATAGGCAACTCCAAGGTCATGCCCGTCGATATGATATCTGTATTTTGTGCCATCCCAGTAAAAATCATAGCCGGGCAGCGTGCCGGTCCCATGATCCGGCCACTTATGATAACGCATTATTATGGCCATGGCAGTCGCGACGCAACCGCAGGGGCATTCCTCACCGTCTACTTTCGGACACAGATTGTTGTATGGCGCAAACTGGTTCCACGCGGCGGTGGTCAGTTGTACCCTGCCGGAGGATCCGGCCTTGGTCGGATTGTTCCATTCTCCACGGACCGACGGGGACGGCTCCCAGCCCTTCTCACGGGCCAGCTTGATTTCGGCCGCATACCAGTCCAGCATATCCCGGAAATTCACGGGCAGAGGCTCAT
Organism: Bacteroidales bacterium; assembly: GCA_017430365.1. Classification (GTDB taxonomy): domain Bacteria; phylum Bacteroidota; class Bacteroidia; order Bacteroidales; family UBA932; genus Cacconaster. Next base: position 81,164 of record JAFRNC010000004.1, read on the forward strand.
CCGTGCGGAAACTCCCGCTTAATGAGTATCCAAGTACCGGTCTGGCAACGTCATCTCCTGAAACCAGGACGAAACCTCCCGTTTCCCTCTCGAATACATAGAGTGCCGGGGCCTGGGAACCGGCCTTGGTCATAACTTCCGGATAGCTGGCAACAAGCCTGACAGCGGCTTTGGCAGAAGACTTCGTAGAAGCATCCGCTTTGAAAAATGACTCGGCCACGGAAGCGGCACGCTCCTGAGGGACCACCCCTGCAAAACTGACATAAATGCCTGACAGGAGGACGGCCAGTACGAATAACGACTTTCTCATTGTTCAGCCCCCGCAATTTTTGAAAAATCGAACCGCATTCCGTCCTTAAGGGAATGGATCATGAACAATGGTATCTCCTTTCCCTCTATGCGTATGGTATGGAGACCGTCCTGTTCATATTTGTGGCTCAATCCAATTTCATAAAACTCATATTTCCCGTCTCCCCAGAGTATGATCGCCGGAGAAGTCATGTCCTTAATTTCCGGAGCCGTCACTTCACTGCGGCTCTCGGTATAGGTGAAAACGTGCCGCTGTCCGAACTGACAGACAGTGAACTCTTCGGGGCTGTCGAATCCGGGACGGGAGATCCTTCCTTTCATTTCCCTGTATCCGTCTCCCTTGTTCTGCCCGACCCTGAACAGATAGCGCAGACCTCCTCCTTCACCGGGTTCGGTGCCGACCAGCTTCAGCCATGAGGCGTCGAACTTTATCATGGAAGGATTTGAAACCTGTTCCGCGGTGAGGAAACTGACGGTGTCTCCCACGCTCGGCACATAAATCTCTCCGGAAGACAGAAGTATATCGGCGCACTTCTGCTCGATGCGGACAGTATCCGCCGTGGAAAAACTCTCGTTCCGGAAGACAAGTTCGCATACACGCCCGCTGCGGGAGTGGTTACGGTCATAGGAAAAGAGATAAGTGTTGGTGGATATCGTCTTGGTCCTCAATTCCTTCAGCCAGGCACACGACTCCGGCACAACGAGTTCCGCGTCTATATTGCTTGCAACCTCCACCCTGAAAGTCCCTTCTTCGGCAGGAAGCGGGACAGTCCCTTCGCTTATGACGATCGTGGGCACCTCCCCTTTCTGGTAAATCTTCAACTCTTCAGGGCCGGCAGTACCCTCAAAGATAACGGTTCCGGACCTGCGGTCAAGGGAAGTATTGGGATCCACGCTGAAGGTCAGTATCGATTTTTCAAGGCCCTTCGTGGGAACGGTACGGATCCATCCGCTGCCGTCCGGCTCTATCCTGTGGGAGAAATCGATGTTGGACATGACTTCGACAGTGAACGATCCACCGTCAGAATCCATTTCCACCCTGCCGCTCGACAGGAGCATCGCGTCGCGCTGTTTCTGCGTGACCACTATGGTGCGCTGAAGTTTCCCGCAGGTGAAAAGCACTGATGCCGAACGGTCTTCATACTCTCCATTGGCCTGCACGGTGAAGGTCAGGGTCGCCACTCCCCGCTTGCCTTCGGTCTGGGACAATGTGCACCAGTATGCACGGCCGTTCACGAATTCAGCCTTCCACGTACCCGAAGCGGTCAGGTCGAGCGACGCGGACCCGGAATCCGACCTGAATACGACTGAAATATCCCCGCCGCTCTCCTTGAGGGCAGCGACGTCGGAACGGAAAGTATTGTCAACGTAATCCAGCTCCGGCCTGCATGAGTACAGAAGTCCCGACAGCACTGCAAGCAGGATCAGAGAACTGCATACCGGACGGCGCATCATTCGAACAGACATTTGTCAAGTTCGTTCTTGAGATATTCCTTGTCGAGATGCTGGCCTATGAATACCAGTTTCTGCATACGGTCGCCATATGTCCTGTCCCAGTCGTTCATTATCCACGGTTCCTCGCGGACTTTTTCTATCAGTTCTTCCTCGGGCATGGTGGCGAACCACATTCCCACGTTCTTGAGCACGAACTGCCGGCCGGCCTGTTCGAACAGATAGCATGTGTCGAACTCCTCGCTGAAATAGCAGATCCCCTTCGCCCTGATGATGTTCTTGGGCCACTTCTTGGCCACGAAATTGTCGAACGTGTTCAGGTCGAAAGGCCGGCGGGCCTGATAGACGAAAGTGCCGATTCCGTATTCCTCGGCCTCTCCCTCACCTTCATGGTGATGGTGATGACCGTGCCCGTGTTCGTGGTCATGCCCGTCGTCATCGTCATCATCATCGTCGTCGTCATCGTCGTGATGCTCGACTTCCTGGATCCAGGTTGCGGAGGCTGCGACATCGTCGAACTGGAACATGCCCGTGTCGAGGATCTCGTCGAGATCGAATTCACCGTAATCGCATTCGATGATCTTGGCTTTGGGCTGGAGCGTACGGACGATAGCCCTGATCCTTCCCAACTCCTCGGGAAGGACTTCAGAAACCTTATTCAATACGATTATATTGCAGAATTCGATCTGCTGGATAACCAGGCTCTCGATATCCTCTTCATCCAGATTGGGCTTTTTAAGACTCTCGCCGCAGGAGAACTCGCTCTGCATGCGCATGGCATCCACTACCGTGACAACGCAGTCAAGGACCGGGATACCGTTTTTCACATACTCGAAACCGAGTACGGGAACCGAACATATCGTCTGCGCGATCGGCTCGGGCTCGCAGATTCCGCTGGCTTCGATTACGATGTAATCGAATGCCTGGCGGCTGGTGATCTCGCAGAGCTGCTGGATGAGGTCGTTCTTCAGCGTGCAGCAGATGCATCCGTTCTGAAGTGCCACGAGACTCTCGTCTTTCTTTCCCACAACGCCGCCCTTCCCGATCAGGTCGGCATCTATGTTCACTTCACCGATATCGTTGACTATCACCGCAAAACGTATTCCCTTGCGGTTATTGAGTATCCTGTTTACCAGAGTGGTTTTTCCGCTTCCAAGATAACCGGTCAACAAGAGGACCGGAATCTCCTTCAAATCTTCCATGTCTTATAGTTGTTTTTCAAAATGCTGATAATCCTTGACTGAATGCCACGCCCCTCCCCACTGGAACCCATGCGCCCTGAAAAGTTTGCAACACAGGTCCTCGGAAGTGATCTTGTGCTCGAAATCGACACTGCGGTCGGCGTATCCGGCAGCTGATTCCGGAACCACGATCTCTCCCTTCACATAGGGATTCTGCAGTGGATTGATATCAACAGCCATGCCACGGGCATGCGCAGAGAGCTTGCTGGCTGAATTTGTCGCCGTACGGTAATTGAAACAGGAGGTGTTGTTGGCCTCCATCGACCTTTCGTCATCACCGTCGAAATCATCGATCAGGCGTATGCTTGCAATCTGGTACTTGGCCTTGTAGAGTTCCTTGAAAATCTGTATCAGGTCGTCTGCTATCGCCTTGTTGCAAACCATTTCCCCTTTCCTGACGCGGCCGTTGAAATCGTAATAGAGCAGCTTCAGATAGCGCAGGTCCTGGAATCCGATCTCAGCGCCTTCTTCCGGATATGACTTGCCTGTCATGCGCAGCCGCACATTCTCCGGAACGGTATCTTTGCTGAAAGCCGAGAGACCCGGATCGGCAGGATTGAGGAACTTGCGGTATCTGGAATAGGTATAATTGACGCAGGTATTGGTTATGTTGTTCGCGAACAGGATGTCAGTGATGCGGTTATCATCGACATAGCTCATGACGTCCTTCGTAAAATACCTGAAGTCAGCCACGTGTATCTCCTCGAAGGAGTGGAACAGGTAACCCGGCACGGCATTGCCGAAACTGTCCTTGAATACCAGCAGACGGCGGCCGTTCCGGACTGAAGTCTCCACCCTCGTGAGTTTTATGTCGCCGCCCATGAAGGTGGTGTATGCGGCGCCGCTTCCGTCCTTGAAGGAGAAGAAATACTTGCCCTTGTAAGGCTTCGATTCACCCGTGACATGGAAATCCTCATCGAGGGTGTAATTGACATAGGTCGTGCTGTACTCCACGCCAGTCGGGATATAATAGACGAAATCTTCCGGAGCCTTCTTGACAGCTATGTTCTGGGAATAGCCGTACATGCTGCCCACGAAATTGTGTACGACATGCTCTTCGTAAGTGGAGATATCTTCGAAAGGCACTCCGGCAAGCTGTGCGAAGCGCTGGGCTGCATAATAGGCGCCGAGAGGAGCCCAATGATGGTCGGTCCTGAGGTAAATCGGCTCATCCGTATGCTCCGAGAGCACAGAATAGATATCCACTGCACGTACGCCGTTCGACAGATTGGAGAATATGCCGTTGAACACCGGCCATTGTTTCTTGGTGAAGCGCGCGGCCTCTTCGGGGCAGTAGAACTCCGTCGATGTGGGGATGGGCATGCACCATACCTTCACGGACTTCCCGAATGCGGCGCCGTACTGGTTGATGACCTCCGCATATTTGGCCCCTCCCTTTTCGGTCCCGAAGAAGCCCATCAGGGCACGCACGTTCTCACCCGTGCCCACCAGGATTATACCTGAACTGGCGACCTTGGCGATCTCATCCGCCCCTCCTTCCACTGTATCTTTTTCGAAGGCCTTCACGGCCTTGACGTCTTTGACCGTATCGGCCGCCACGGCGGGATCCTTTTCTTCCGAAGCCGTCTCTATCGAGGGGTCCGAACCGCTCGCCACGAACTGTATGTTTTCCTCCCCGATACGTACGCCGAGCATGTCGCGGAACTGCATGCTCCAATACATGAAAGTGTCGCGGCAGGGCTCGGTATCGCTGTACCATGAAGATATGGCTGCAGTATACGAACCGTCGGCGAGGGAATCTAGGCTGAAAGGCGGAAACTTGCTGAGCTCCCTTTTCTCGAGTTCTGAGTAGGAACTGCGCGGCAGCAGGTTGAAAGCTGCCGTAAAGGCCGTATAGACCAGCGAAATCACCACTACGAACAAGAGACCTCTTTTCATTTCAGAAACGGGTATAGATGAAAGGATTGTTAGTGGCGCCGACCAGCAGCGCGCAGCTGACGGCAAGGAGGGCTATCGCCACTGCCAGTTTGGAGACGGAGAGTACGCTCCTTCCTATGAAGCGCTTCTCACCTATGAGGTCATGGAGCCACCTTCCGACAGGAAGGCAGCATATGACGGCGGCGACCCATAGCCAGAAATGGGAACGGAAAGCGCTTCCCACAGTGAAATCGGAGAATGACACAGCCTTGCCGAAGAGTATGGGGAAGAAGGCCGTCATCCTTCCGAAATCGACGAAATAGAATATGCCCCAGCCCAGTACCACGAGGATAAGGCTGTATAGATGGAGTACGAAGGCCGGAATCCGGCGTTCAGTCCTGAAAAGCGTATACTTCTCGATTGCGACTATGATCCCGAAATAGAGTCCCCAGAAGATGAAATTCCAGCTGGCCCCGTGCCACATTCCGGTAAGGAACCACACCACCAGGAGATTGAATATCTGGTGACGGCGGTTGCCGCCCATGGGGATATAGAGATAATCGCGGAAGAATGTACCCAGGGAGATATGCCACCTGCGCCAGAAATCCGTGATGGAGTTGCAGCAGTAGGGATGGTCGAAATTCTCCTTGAAATGGAATCCGAGGCAGCGTCCCATGCCTATGGCCATGTCGGAGTATCCCGAGAAGTCGAAATAAATCTGGAGCGTGAACGCGACAAGTCCCATCCAAGCCCCCGCCGTAGAAAGCCCTTCCAGATTGCCGGCAAGGAACTGGTCGGATATCTCCGAAAGCTGGTTGGCAAGGATCACTTTCTTGCCGAGGCCGACGATGAACCTGAAACTGCCGTCGGCGAAATCCTCGAGCGAGACGTGCCGGTCGTTTATTTCCCTGGCTATGGTGCCGTAGCGCACTATAGGGCCGGCGATAAGTTGCGGGAACATCGATATGTAGAGCAGAAGGTCGGAAAACCTGCGCTGCGCCCCGCTCTCCTTCCGGTACACGTCCACAAGGTAAGTTATGGACTGGAATGTATAGAAACTGATGCCTATAGGAAGTGCAATCTCAGGCACATGAACCGGAAGGCCGCAGCGGGTCAGGATGCCGGCGAAAAAGCCAAGATATTTGAAAGTGCCGAGGATCAGCAGGTTGCATGTCAGGCCAAGTGCCAGGATCCATCCCCTGCCCTTCCCTGCCTTTTGCAGCCATCTTCCGAAAAGATAGTTGATGAAGGCGCAAAGGATCAGCAGGAATACATATAAGGGTTCACCCCATGCGTAGAAAATGAGGGAGAATGCGACCAATACTAAATTCCTTGCCCTGATGCCGGGAGCCAGCGAAGCCAGCAGGTAACACAGGGCGAATGCCGGGATGAAGGCAAAGAGGAAAAACAGGTCAGCAAAAACCATCCTTCAATGCAATAATTCCGCAAAGGTATAAAAAAAATGGTCTCCGCGACTGGCGGAGACCATAAACAGGGAACGGGAAGAGACTACTTCGCTACCTCTTTCTTAAGGCGTTCGGTCAACAGGGGAACGACCTTGTTGAGGTCGCACACGATACCCAGGTCGGCGACGCTGAAAATAGGAGCGAATTTGTCCTTGTTGACCGCGATGATGGTCTCTGACTCCTCCATGCCGGCCAGATGCTGGATGGCGCCGGAGATGCCCATGGCAAAATAGACAGCGGGACGGACAGTCTTTCCGGTCTGGCCGACCTGACGTTCGTGGGGCATCACGCCGGCATCAACCATGGCACGCGACGAGGACACCTCTCCTCCAAGCACGGTAGCCAGGCCCTGGAGCATTTCGAATCCCTCCTTGCAGCCGACTCCGCGGCCTCCGGAAACCAGGATCTTGGCGTCGGCGATGTCGACGGCCGTCTTCTGCTCCTTGACGCTCTTGACGAGTTTGACTATGAACTTGCTCTCATCGAACTTGGGCTTGAATTCGACTATCTCGCCTTCACGCCCGAAATCGGGAGTCGCTTTGGGCATAACGCCCGGGCGGACGGTAGACATCTGCGGGCGATGCTCGGGGCATTTGATGGTGGCCATCAGGTTGCCGCCGAACGCGGGACGGGTCATTTCAAACTCATGGGTCTCTTCATTGATGGTCAGCTTCGTGCAGTCGGCGGTAAGGCCTGTGCCGAGGCGGGCGGCGATGCGGGGCGCGAGGTCACGGCCGATGGTCGTGGCACCGTACATCAGGATGGAGGGCTTGAAGGCGTTGACGGCCTGGAAGACAGCCTGCGTGTACTGCTCGGTGACATAATCCTTGAGCACGGGATCGTCGATGACGACCACCTTATCGGCACCGTAGGCCACAAGGGTCTTGGCCTTGTCGGCGATGCCGCAGCCGGCGAGGATGGCGACTACCTTTTCTCCTGTAACCTTGGCAAGGTCACGGGCCTTGCCGATCAACTCCAGGGCGACAGACTGGATCTCACCGTCACGCTGCTCTGCGAATACATAGATATCTTTATATTCCGAAAAATCCATAGCGATAAAAATTAAGACGGTTAGATGATGTGTTTTTCCTTGAGTTTTGCGACAATGAGCTCAACTGCCTCCTCGGGATCCACTTCATGGATCTGGCCGGGAGCCTTGAGTTCCTTGGTGAACGACTTGACGACCTTGGTCGGCGAGCCCTTGAGTCCGAGCTCTGTCTCGGGGACATCGATGCGGTCGGCACCCCATACCTCCACTTCCTTGCCATAGGCATCCACGATTCCGCCTACACTCATGTAGCGCGGCTTTACGGCAGACGCCAGGCAGGTCAGCAGGGCCTTGCCCTGGAATTCGAGGATCTGGTATCCGTCCTCGGTCTCCTTGGTCACAGTGAAGGTCTTCGTCGCCTCGTCATATTCCAGACCCGCGACATAGGATATCTGGGGGATGCCCAGATGTTCGGAAATCTCGGGACCGACCTGGGCAGTATCACCGTCGATGGCCTGGCGGCCGGCGATGATCAGATCCCATTCGAGTTTGCGTGCGACACCGGCGAGCGCCTTGGAAGTTGCAAGGGTGTCGGCACCGCCGAGCTTGCGGTCGGTAAGCAGGATGGCGCGGTCGGCGCCCATTGCGAAAGCCTCGCGGAGGATGACCTCTGCGGCGGGAATACCCATGGTGACCACGGTCACCTCGGCGCCGAATTTGTCCTTCAGCTGAAGTGCGAACTCAAGACCGCCTTTGTCGTCCGGGTTCATGATGGCGGGAACGCCTTCGCGGACCAGGGTCTTGGTTACCGGATCGATCTTGATCTCGGTAGTGTCGGGAACTTGCTTGATGCAGACTAATATTTTCATGATCTCTCCTCCTACTTGATTTTACCGAACAACTTACCGGCGATAACCATGCGCTGTACCTCGGAAGTACCTTCATAGATCTCAGTGATCTTGGCGTCGCGCATCATGCGCTCCACAGGATATTCACGGGTGTAACCGTATCCTCCGTGGAACTGCACGCACTTGGTGGTCACTTCCATGGCGACTTCGGCCGCATAGAGTTTGGCCATTGCGGCGTCGGCCGAATAGTTGACCCTCGGATTGGTCACGTGCTCGTCTTCCCTGAACGCGGCGCTGCGGACCAGGAGGCGTGCGGCCTCGATCTTGGTCTTGAGGTCCGCCATCTGGAACTGGGTGTTCTGGAACTTGGCGATTGCCTTTCCGAACTGCTTGCGCTCCTTGGTATACTTGACAGTCTCGTCTAGAGCGCCCTGGGCGATGCCGAGAGCCTGCGAAGCGATACCGATACGGCCTCCGTCGAGAGTCATCATGGCGATCTTGAAGCCCTCGCCCACCTTGCCGAGCAGGTTGGACTTCGGAATGCGGCAGTTGGTGAAGATCAGTTCGGCGGTCGCGCTGCCGCGGATACCCATCTTCAGTTCCTTCTTGCCAACCGAGAAACCGGGCGTGGTAGCCTCCACGATGAATGCGGAGATTCCCTTGGTGCCGAGGGATTTGTCGGTCATGGCAATGACGATGTAGACGTTTGCGTGTCCGGCATTGGTGATGAAAATCTTGTTGCCGTTGATGACCCATTCCTCACCGTCGAGGACGGCGGTCGTCTGCTGCCCTGCGGCATCGGTGCCGGCATTGGGCTCGGTAAGGCCGAATGCGCCGATCCACTCGCCGGAAGCGAGCTTGGGGACATATTTCATCTTCTGCTCCTCGGTTCCGAACTGCAGGATCGGGGACATGCAGAGGGAGGTGTGGGCGGAAACTACCACGCCTGTGGTGGCACAGCAGCGGGAAAGTTCTTCTACGGCGATGGAATACATGATGTTGTCACCACCGGCTCCGCCGTACTGTTTGGGGACGGGAATACCGAAGATGCCGAGTTTCGCCATCTTTTCCACAGTCTCCTGCGGGAAGCGCTCCTGCTCGTCGATCTCGGCGGCCAGAGGCTTGACCTCCTTCTCGGCGAACTCCCGGATCATCTGGCGGAACAGCTCCTGGGTTTTATTGAGATTGAAATTCATACTGTCTTGTAAATGTATTATCTGTTAATACTTGTAGAAACCTTCTCCGGTCTTGCGGCCGAGCAGGCCGGCGCGGACCATCTTGCGGAGCAGCGGATGCGGACGGTACTTGGGATCGCCGAACTCCTTGTAAAGCACTTCCATGATGGCAAGGTTCACGTCGTTGCCTATCAGGTCGGCCAGCGCCAGGGGACCCATGGGATGGTTGGCGCCGAGCATCATGCATTTGTCGATGTCTTCGGCGGTGGCGATGCCGTCGGCCAGGATGCCGACCGCTTCATTGATCATCGGGATGAGGATGCGGTTCACCACAAAGCCGGGAGCCTCTTTTACCTCGACGGGCTGCTTTCCGATGGAAGCGGCAAGGTCGATGACGCACTTGCAGACTTCATCGCTGGTAAGCTGGCCGCGGATCACTTCAACAAGGGCCATACGGTCGGCCGGATTGAAGAAGTGCATGCCGATGAACTGTGCCGGGCGCTTGGTGCACGCGGCGATCTCGGTGATGCTCAGCGAGCTGCTGTTCGTCGCGAAGATTGTCTCGGGCTTGCAGATGCCGTCAAGTTCGATGAAGACATCTTTCTTCAGCTGCATGTCCTCGACGGCGGCCTCGATGACGAGGTCGGCATCAGCGAAGGTGGCATAATCCGTCGTAGTAGTGATGTTCGCAAGGATTGCGTCCATCTTTTCCTGGGCGATCTTACCCTTTTCAACGAGCTTGGCATAGCCCTTTGAAATGGAAGCCATGGCCTTGTCAAGGCTGGCTTGTGTACGGCTTTTCATGACCACGGGCATCTTGGCGGCAAAAGCCTTCACGATTCCCTTGGCCATCGTACCGGTACCGATAACATAGATTTTCATTTCAGTATGATTTAAGTTATTCGTTCTTGAATTGTGCAGGACGCTTGTTCAGGAAAGCGACCATGCCTTCTTTCTGGTCGGAAGTGGCGAAGCATTTAGCGAAATACCTGTTCTCTAGCGCGATGGACTCGTCTACGTCGAGATCGTAATTCTCGTTGATGCAGCTCTTGGCGAAACCCACGGCAATCGGGGCGTTCTTGAGGATGGCCGAGACGAGGGCATTCACGGCGGCGTCGAGTTCTTCCGGAGCCACCACGCTGTTGACCAGACCTATCCTAAGGGCTTCGTCGGCCCCGATCATCTTCCCTGTATAGATGAGTTCCTTCGCGATTCCCTGCCCCACAAGTTTAGGAAGCCTGTAGGTTCCGGAGAATCCGGGGATGATTCCCAATCCCACCTCGGGCTGGCCGAACCTCGCCTTCGCGGATGCGATGCGGATGTCGCAGGACATGGCGAGTTCGCATCCTCCGCCGAGGGCGAATCCGTTGACGGCAGCGATCACGGGGAAAGGAAGATCCTCGATCTTCTTGAACACGCGGGCCCCGCGCTTGCCGAAGGCGAATCCCTCCTCCTCGGAGAGATGCGCCATCTCGGAAATATCGGCTCCGGCTACGAACGCCTTGCCTTCACCTGTGATTACGAGTATACGTGTGGTGACGGGACCCAGCGAATCGACAAAGTCTTCGAGCTCACCGAGAATGGTGGAATTCAAAGCGTTGAGCGTGGCCGGGGAAGAGATGGTGAGCTTCACCACCCCTTCCGGTCCGCCTGAAACTTTCAGAAACCTGTAATCCATGGTCCGGGGAATTACTGGGCCATCGGCTTGAGGTCCTTGGAGATGATGAGCTTGGCCTGCGTAGCCTCCTGCACCTGCTCCACGGTGAATTCGGGATTGATCTCCTTGAGCACGAGGCCTTCGGGAGTCACGTCCATCACGCCCATTTCGGTGATGATCATGTTGACCTGGTGGGCTGCGGTAAGCGGAAGGGTGCACTCCTTCATGATCTTGTGATTGCCCTTCTGGGTATGCTCCATCGCCACGATAACCCTCTTGGCGCCGACCACGAGGTCCATTGCGCCGCCCATACCGGGAGTAAGTTTGCCGGGAATCATCCAATTGGCCAGGTTGCCTTTCTCGTCAACCTGCATGGCGCCCAGGAAAGTGCAGTCCACGTGGCCGCCGCGGATGATGAGGAACGAGTCTGCGGAAGAGCAGGCGTATGCTCCCGGGTAGGCCGTAATATAGGCGCCGCCGGCGTTCACATAATCCTTGTCCTCCTTACCGGGCTCGGGAGCCGGGCCCATGCCGACAAGTCCGTTCTCGGACTGGAGCGTCACGTTGACACCTTCGGGAAGGTAGTTCGGAATTGCGGTCGGAAGACCGATGCCGAGGTTCACCACGTCACCGTCCTTGAGTTCCAGGGCGGCACGGCGTGCAATCGTTTCTCTGATTTGAGCTTTGTCCATAATACGATAGATTTGATATTGTTATTTCTTGGTATTCATTCTCTTGACGAACTCCTGCGCGACGAACGAAGCCACGTCGTCAGCGTAGGTTCCGGCTCCGAAACCGGCGTCGAAGCCCAGCTCCTTGGCCAGCTCGTGGGAGATGCGGGGACCTCCGCACACGACTATCATCTTGTCGCGGAGTCCCTCGGCCTCGAGGAGTTCGATAAGTTCTGTCATGTTCTTTATATGAACATCCTTCTGGGTCACGGTCTGCGACACGAGGAGAGCGTCGGCATGCAGTTCCAGCGCCTTGGCTATGAATTCCTCGTTCGGAACCTGGCTGCCGAGGTTATATGCCTCGAACATGTCATAGCGTTCGATGCCGTAGTGTCCGGCATAGCCTTTCATGTTCATGATGGCGTCGATGCCGACAGTATGTGCGTCGGTTCCGGTCGAAGCGCCGACCACGACAAGTTTGCGGCCGATGTTCTGCCTGATATACTCGTCAGTCTCCTTCATCTCCATGACGGAAGACTCCACCTTTGGCACATAGATGGAGGTGAAATCCACAGTATGGACGGTGCTGCCGTAGCAGTTGAAGAAGGTGTATCCGGGGGTGAGTTCCTGATAGAAGACTACGAGGGGATTGTTGAATCCCATCTGTTTGAGCAGCTGCTTGGCCGCTTCCACGGCCTCAGCGCCAGCCGGGACGGGAAGGGTGAAGCTGAGCTGCACCTTTCCGTCGTTCATGGTATCGCCGTATGGCTTTACTTTGGTCAGGTCCAAGGTCTTGTCGAAATCCTTGGCATCCATTGAATATAGTCCGCCACTCATCTTTTACCTCCTCCCTTTCATCAGTTCAATAAACGGATTGGAATAATGTTCGCCCTTGGCGACGACGCCGTCGAGGCCCTTGCCCCCATCCTTAGGACGTTTGACATCGCCGAACTTGCCCTTCTCCAGGGCATTGAATAGTCCTTCCTTCACCAGTTCCTCAAGCAATGCGACGGCATTGTCGAGCACCAGCCCGGCCCTCTGCCGGATGATTCCGCCCTCCTTGAATTCAACCTCCTCGCCGATGTCGCGCATGTTGTTGAATATGTAGCGGGCATTCTCGATCGACAGGTAGCGGTCGCTCATGAACGGGGTGTGGATAGCCTCGGTGGGCATGCCGAGCAACTGGATGCCCTGATGGGTCCAGATGCCTATGATGTTGAACAATGCGTCCTGGATATGGCCCCTGAAAATGTTTCCGGTCATGAACTTTGTCGGAGGCATGTATTTCAGCGTGGCCTTCGGGAAAATCTCGCGGGTCATCTGTGCCTGTGCCAATTCATAGAGGAAACCGTTGGTCAGCATGGGATCCATCTCGAACGCGTGCCCGAGGCCCATCTGCTCCTCCGGCAGACCGGCCAGAAGGGCCAGCTGCTCGTTGATGATATCGGAAGCGAGCACCGTATGTGCGGCTTCTACCGCGTCGGCGGTTGTCAGGTAGTTGTCTTCACCAGTATTGATGATAACGCCGGCAAAGCCGTTGATCACGCGCGAGAAGAACTGGTCGATCAGCGTGCGCTGCATGTTGATGTCGCGGAACAGGATACCGTAGAGGGCGTCGTTCAGCATGACGTCAAGTCCCTCGAATGCACCCATGATGGCGATTTCAGGCATGCAGAGGCCCGAGCAGTAGTTGCAGAGGCGGATATAGCGGCCTACCTCCTCGCCCACCTTGTCGAGTGCGGCGCGCATGATGCGGAAATTCTCCTGGGTCGCATATGTACCGCCGAATCCTTCCGTAGTCGCACCGTAGGGCACATAGTCCAGCAGCGACTGGCCGGTAGTACGGATCACCGCTATGATGTCGGCACCCTGACGGGCTCCTGCCTCGGCCTGGACGACATCCTCATAGATGTTTCCAGTTGCGACGATAATATAGAGGTAGGGTTTCGGACCCTCTCCGATAGTGCGGAGATACTCTTCGCGGCGGTTGCGGCGCGCCCTTATCCTTTCGATAGAACCCATTATGACGGGCTGAAGGGCGGCGTCGACCTTCTTCTTGTCGGAAACAGTGATTTTTGAAAGCTCCAGCGAACCATCGGAGACCGCTTCCGCAATCTCCTGGGGCGTCTTGCCGGTCGCGACCATGGCATTGCCGATGTAGAACATCACGCCCTGCCCCAGAACTCCGGCCGCTTTCAGGGAATCCACGACCACATTGGGGAGCGGGACCTGGTTCTCATCGATTCCGTCGATGCCCAGGAGACGGCATATGGTGCGCTCGACGGCTACTGTAGTATATCCGTCTGCGAACGACTGCACGTCTTCGGCAATCGTCCGCGCAAGTTCCCTCGCCCGTGCGACCTTGCCCTGGTCCAGTCCAAGTTTGCTTTTATTCATATTTACGTTTAATTATAGTGTCAGCCAATTCAATCCACCGCGAATCGATTCCAAGTTCGCGCGCGATGTTGAGCGCCTCATGGGGCACTTCGTGGCTCGTCGTCCTGACGAGCCGGTAATCCATTTTCCTTCCCTTCGTTCCCGGGAGCAGTCCGCTTACCCTCCAGCACTCCCCTGCATGCTCCACCGTATAATGCGTCGTCATTATCAACGCAAGATTATGCCTGTCAGCCAATCTTTCGAGGAGGGCCGCCACGAGCGCGGTCCCTTCCACCGGATTGGTTGTCCTGGCCGGCTCATCAACCAGCACCAGGACCCTTCCGCCTTGTTCCACGGCAGCTATCGCACTGTCGATGCGCTGCATCTCCGCCGCGAAAGAAGACAACCCTGTCTTCTCGCTCTGTTCGTCGCCTATGCAGAACCTGATCTCGTCGAAAGGAGTCATAACGGCAGATCCGACAGGAAGGGCGAAACCGAACTGATACAGATACTGAATCATGCAAAGGGTTTTCAGGGCTACGGTCTTGCCGCCCATGTTGGCACCGATCACCGTAGCGGGAACCCCCGACCTGAATGCGAAATCCACCGGCTGGAATTCGCGGCCCTTCGCCTTCAGGACGGCACGTACACCGGGATGGAACATTCCGGTGATTGCGGCCTCCTTTCCGGATGAAGGGATAACAAGTCCCTCGACATGCATCTGGACGGCCTGTGCGAGCGAGATGTCCAGGTCGGCGAGTTCACGGAGGGTTTTCTGAAGCGATACTGCATATGGACGCAGTTTGTCACTGAGCAGCTTCTTGATACGCTCCTCTTCATTTGCAAGCTCATCCTGCAGTCCCGCGTCATCGGGATTGTCATCCGTTTCACTGCGCAGGCGCCTCAGTTCAGGCGAATAGGAATCATAAAGGTAGAAGGTTCCTATCTTCAGCCCGTCCGGATCGAGTATCCCTATGACGTTCTCCATGTCACTTCCCACCGGGAGCGTCTCGGCGAGCATGGCCATGTGCTTGATCTCGAAGAACTCTATCTCGTCGAGTACCGATCCCTCGGCAAGCGATGCGAGGGTGCCGGAGATATCGCGGAGACCCTGGAGACGGAAGCGCATGTCCTCCACGCGGCGGCGGTCCTCCAGGACCATACCGTAATATCCGCGTAAAGATGCATAGGCTTCGTCAATCCGGACGGGATCGGTCATCATCTCCCTGTCCAGCAAAACCTTGCGGGCATATCCGCTCTGGAGTTCAAGCTCGTCGAACAGATACCTTATGCCGCAGGGGCTCTCTACGATTTCTCTAAACTTCATATTCGTTCTTTACAATGTCATAAACGGGCAGCCCGATCTTCTGGGAAAGTTCGCTGCAGAGTATGTCCGAATCCAGCACTATCCCGTTGGGGGCCACCGGATTGACGCATACGGCAATCAGCTCGCTCTTCATCCTTACCGAAATCAGTCCTCCGCGCCTCAGGAAAGCCCGGTAGAGTTCCTGGGAACAGAATATCTTGGTAAAGTCCCCTACGACGAGTTCCAGTTCCCCGTCACCGAGTCCGTTCTTGGCCATCTGCAGCAGACGGTCGGTCAGGGCGCCCTCGACCTCGATGACGCGGTGCCCCTTCAGGACTCCGGCGTCAAGCGATGAGAAAGATGACACCCGCAGCGACGGCTCAGGACCGGCATACACAGGCAGCCGTATCAGTTCCACCACAAAGGCGGTCCTGGAAACCAGTTCCCTGATATTGGCCGAATAGGCGGCTCCCGTCGAGAGTACCATCGCCTCGCTAACTGCGGGCGAAGCCGTGCTCAGGCGGGAAAGCGCACCGTCGATAAGGATCAGGTCTATCCCGAATACTTTCAATGAACTCATCCAGCGTTTCAAGGCGGAGGCGCTGGAAGGACCGCTCAGGAGAACCTTTCCCTCCTGCAGGGCCTTGGCAGTCACCGTACGGCCTAGGGCCGTATCCTCCTCGCTCACGTCATACAGTTCGGAGAGGGGACGCTTCTGGCGGAAATGCTTCTCGCTCGTGGCGAAGAACATCCCCTCCCGTACTGTGATTTCGGGTTTCGCGGTTCCGGTCACCTGATCGGTGGTCTCACCGTCTATCCCGATGGAGGTCACCGCGACATTGAAATAGTCGACAGGCAACCTCCTGATGATGTAGTTGAGACACTCCGTCTTGCCCGCATTCTTAGCCAGGCCGACGATCGACACGCTCCTGTGCCTGAGTATCTCCCCTACGAAAGGCATTACTTGTTGTGGTTTTTGCTGCGCTCCCTCCTTTCGAGGACGGCCGGTTCAATGGCCATGCGCTCACCTTCAAGCAAGCCCGCCACGCCGCCGAGTTTCTTCCTGCACTCGGGGCAATGGCACTCCTGATGATATTCCGCAGGTTCCGTGTAGGTGGTGATCACGCCCTCGAAATTTCGGAGGACCACCTTGCCGGGAGCCTGGGAGATGATGTACTGCGGCATGACGGGAGTCTTTCCGCCACCGCCCGGAGCATCCACCACGAAGGTCGGCACGGCATATCCGGAGGTATGGCCGCGCAGTCCCTCGATGATCTCGATGCCCTTGGATACCGGAGTGCGGAAATGCTCGAGGCCCATCGAAAGGTCGCACTGGTAGATGTAATAGGGACGCACACGCATCTTCACGAGCTCTTGCACGAGTTTCTTCATCACGTGGACGCAGTCGTTCACTCCGCGTAGCAGCACGGACTGGTTGCCGAGGGGAATGCCCGCGTCGGCCAGCCTGGCGCATGCGGCGGCGGATTCGGCGGTCACTTCGTTCGGATGGTTGAAGTGGGTGTTGAGCCAGATCGGGTGATACTTCTTGAGCATGTTGCAGAGCTCCGGTGTAATGCGCTGCGGGCAGACGACAGGAGTGCGGCTACCGATGCGGACTATCTCCACGTGGGGGATTTCGCGCAGGCGGCGGATGATGTCCTCGAGCCATGCGTCGCTGACCATCAGGGCGTCGCCGCCCGACAGGAGGACGTCGCGTACCTCGGGAGTCCTGCGGATATACTCTATAGCCTTGTCGATACGCTCGCGGGGACTCTCATCGTCCTTCTGGCCGGCGAAGCGGCGGCGGGTGCAGTGACGGCAGTACATAGAGCACATGTCGGTGATCAGCAGCAGCACGCGGTCGGGATAACGGTGGGTCAGGCCCGGAGTCGGGCTGTCGGTATCCTCATGCAGCGGGTCGAGCAGGTCGGCTGCGGACTGATGGGTTTCGGCAGCGGTCGGGATGCACTGGCGGCGCACCGGATCGAACGGGTCGTCAGGATCGATAAGGGAGATATAATAGGGCGTAATCGCCATCCTGAGAGTGGTGAGGCACTTCTTGACGCCCTCCTCCTCTTCCGGAGTCAGACTGACATATTTCTTCAGTTCGTCAAGGGTCTCGATCCGGTTCTTGACCTGCCATTTCCAGTCGTTCCACTGGGCGTCGGTCACTTCCGGGAAGAGTTCTTTCCTTCTGGAAACGTTCATATCGCCTTATGCGTAAAGTTCTTCGAAAATCTTCCTGAGCTTCGGGCATTCACGGAGCTCCTGGAGGGTGAATTCGGCATGGCCCTTGGTGTAGCCGTTGCCCATTATCATGTTGACGTCGGCACCGATGCCTTCCGCGCCGAGAGAAGCCTTGGTGAAGCTGGTGGCCATCGAGAAGAAGTACACCACGCCGTCATCCTTGGTGCAGAGCACTGCGGTCATCTCCTGGTCGGGCACGTTGACGCAGTTGATGGTCACGTCGGCCATCTTGCCGTCGGTCAGGCGCTCCACGAGTTCATAGACCTGTACGGGAGTCATTCCGGATGCGCTTTCAACCACATCGCAGAAGCCGAGATCCTTGATGCGCTGGGTGCTGCGGGGGCTGTTGGCGATACCGATCACCTTGCCGGTGACACCGACGCGTTTCTTGGCCTCGTAGGCACACAGCATTCCGCTCTTGCCGCCTGCGCCGAGGATAACCACGGTCTGGCCGTACTGGCAGAGTTTGGCGGTCTGAGCGGGGGCACCGGCCACGTCGAGTGCGGAAAGTGCGAGTTTCTCAGGCATGTCGGTCGGAATCTTGGCGTAGATGCCGCTCTCGAAGAGAATGGCCTTGCCTTTGATGTCTACCTGGTCCACGTCGGGACGGATGGCGATGATTTCGTCGATGCGGAGCGGAGTCAGCGAAAGGCTGACCAGGGTGGCGATGCGGTCGCCTTCCTTGAGGTCGATCTTGCCCTTGAGGGCGTCGCCGATCTTTTCAACCTTGCCGAGCAGCATGCCGCCGGAACCGGTGCGGCGGTTGCGGTGCTTGCCCTGGAGTTCGACGTTGAGGAACATCTCCTTCTTCACCTCTTCCATGACCTGCTCCTCGGTAGCACCCTCACCCGCCTGCTGTTTGGCGTAGTTGTGGATGTCGGTGAAGGAAGCGGAGTCGATGTTGAGGGTCTGGACGTCGATCAGGATCTCGTTGTCCCAGATCTCGTCCATATTGTTGTCGAGTTTGTTAGCGGGCTGCGGAAGGACACCCTTGGGCTCGATCACCCGGTGCGTTCCGTACTTGTTTCCGTGTTTCTGTGCCATGTTAAGTTAAGTTTCTGTTATTTGATTATTATTTATTTCGCTTTGAGTCCGAGGATTTCGCGCGCTTCGGCGCTTGTCGCGATGCCGCGGCCGAGTTCATTGGCCAGGCGGACCACCTTGGCGACCAGTTCGCCGTTGCTCTTTGCAAGGACACCTCTGGAGAGGTACAGGTTGTCTTCGAAGCCGACCCTGACATTTCCGCCCATAGCGATGGCGGCTGCGGCCATGGGGAATGCATGGCGGCCGACACCGGTGACGGTCCAGGTCGATCCCGCAGGAATCTTGTTCACCAGCCAGCAGAGATTGTCAACCGTGGCGGGGGTGCACCCGGGTACGCCGAGGACGAAATTGAACTGCATGGGCGCTCCGGGAACCTGGCCCTTGCGCGCCATGGTGAGGATGGTGTCGAGATGACCCATCTCGAAGCATTCGTACTCGGGCTTGATGCCGCGCTCGATCATGCGTTTGCCGAAGGCGCGCATGGTGGGCATGGTGTTGTCGAAAATCTCGTCGCCGAAATTGCAGGTGCCGCAGTCCAGGGTGGCCATCTCGGGAACAGGGGTCGTATCGGTGCTCTGGAGGCGTTCCTCAGGGCTCATGCCGACAGCACCGCCGGTCGAAGGGATGAGTATCACGTCAGGGCATACCTTAAGGATAGCCTCGGTGCATTCCTGGAAACGGTCACGGCTCTGCGTGGGCGTGCCGTCGTCCCAGCGGACATGCAGGTGCACGATTGCAGCGCCGGCATCGACGGCCGACTTAGCTTCGCGGACGATTTCGTCAACG
Source organism: Bacteroidales bacterium (assembly GCA_017430365.1). Taxonomy (GTDB): domain Bacteria; phylum Bacteroidota; class Bacteroidia; order Bacteroidales; family UBA932; genus Cacconaster. Next base: position 100,608 of record JAFRNC010000004.1, read on the forward strand.
GTATAGGGGACTTGGGGATTCTGTTCCTTGGTAACTTCAGCGCCGCAGATGGCGGCGGTAATGATCAGTTTGTCCATTACTTGCGCTGGCATTTCTTGGGGGTTACACAGGTACCGCTTGCACGGCAGACAACGACCGGCTCTTCGAGCAGGTCGGCGGCGGAATCGGAGATGTCGGGACGCGGGGCGATGACCTTGCGGGCCTCGAATATCATCTTGCGGGAGGTATTGCCCTCGGAGACGATCTCGCCGGTCGCCTCGATGAAATCGCCGGCATAGACCGGAGCGATGAATTCCACCATGTCGTAAGCCTTGAAGAGACCTTCGTCTCCGTCACGCAGAATCAGAAGTTCGGTAGCGACGTCGCCGAAAAGATGGAGCATGTGGGCGCCGTCCACGAGGTTTCCTCCGTAATGGGCGTCCTTGGCGCTCATACGGACACGGATCATCGATTTGTACTGTGCCATTTCGATTCCCTCACGCTACTGTTCCACATAGATGTAATCCACGAAGAGGGCCGGGGTGTGCACCGATTCGGGCTCGATCTCCCCCACCTTGACCAGTTTCTCCGCCTCGACGATCACGGTTTCGGCGGCCTGGGCCATCATGGGATTGAAGTTCTTTGTGGTACCACGATAGAAAACATTGCCGGATTCGTCGACGATGCTGCCTCCCAGGAGGGCGAAATCGGCACCCAGGGGTTTTTCGAGAAGATAATCCTTCCCGTCGACGTTGATGATCTGCTTCCCTTCCTGGACCACCGTTCCGATTCCGGTCGGGGTGAGGATACCGCCCAGTCCGGCGCCCTTGGCGCGGATGCGCTCTGCGAGGGTACCCTGAGGAACGAGATTCATCTTGAGCTGGCCGGTGTTCATCTGCTCGATGGAAGCCTTGCTGCCGCCGATGTAGGATGCATAGATCTCCTTGACCTGATGATTCTCGATCAGCTTGCTCCAGCCTTTGCCGTCAAAGACCGTGTCGTTGCAGATAATTGTCAGGTCCTTTACACCGCTCTCTACCAGAGCGTCGACAATCTGTTTGGGGGCACCCGTTCCGAGGAAACCTCCGATCATGATCGTAGAGCCGTCCTTGATCATTGCGACGGCGTCTTTCAGCGTAATGTTCTTTTTCATATACGTGAGATTTGTTTATTTGTTTCCGATTGTTATCCAATCCAGCCTAATTTGCAAAAATAACAAAATCGGAGGGGAAAACAAAGACAAATCGGGACTAAAAATCCCGATTTATGCACAACTTTCGAACCGTCTGAATGATCCCCTGAAAAGGCTACAGGCCTTTCCTCAGGGCAGGAGTGGCGTAGATACGGATAAGTATCTCACGTATAGCGCGTCTGTCAACCATCCTCTTAGGAAGGGTATTGAGTTCCTCTTTCAGGTACTTCTCGAATTGAGACGTCACGTAAGGGTCCGAAGGCTCCTTCCCGGACAAAAGTTCCGCCGCCGCTATATTGGACGGCCAGATCCGCCACGAATTGAGGATGCGCTCGTCGATAATCCTGGCAAGCTCCCTGAAACGGTCGTTCTTGTCGAGGGCGGCGCAGCTCTTGAGTTCCGCCTGGGTTATCGGCTTGCAGAAAGCGATGTGGACGCGCCCTTTCTGCTGGACTATTCCCATGATTATACTCTCGAGATCCTCGCCGGGACGCTTCACGTATGCGCCCATCCTCTGCTTTATATAAACCTCGTAAGCCTTTTTAATTCCGCAACTTTCGATTTCATAAGAAACCGATACTGGCATCAGGTTCAGTTCACTCATGTTCTCGGCGAAGTCCTTGCTTCCGCTCATCGAGAGCATCTTCAGCAAACCCTGCTCGGTAGTGTCGTTACCGTCCTTGGTACGTCCATTTCGGTGGGATATCCATACCGATGCGGGATTCTGGTCATGGACCCTCTGGCGTATATATTTCGAGAGCGTGCATGAGGTTTCATACAGTTCCCGGGGATTGGTGCTGCGGGTGACCTTTATCATACGGTTGGAGCGCATCAGGTCTTCCACGAACTGATTGTAGATAAGGTTGTCCCCCACCGCTATCTCAGAAAGCGGGAACCCGTTGTCCTTGAAAAGGTACTGGATGAATGCCGAATCGAGGACTATATCCCTGTGAGAGGACAGCATCGTGTAGCAGCGCCCCTTGTCGAACCACTCCAGGCCTTCGAAGGTCAGGCCCTTGGTAGTCTTTCCCAGGATGCTCCGGACCGCCGGATACATGACCCTGGTCTGGAAATCGTCGACCCCGACTATAGTGTTCAGGGTATTGCGCAGGATATCGGGATCCTTTCCGGGGAACAGGAAGGCGGATATCTGTTCCATCAGGCGGTTGTTGGAAGCACGCTTCAGCGCAGCCGCCGTTTCGGCATCGTTGTATGGCCTGATATCGTCGAACATGATGTCAATGTCTGATAAATGCCAGTGATAACATGGGCAGGATGGCTGAGAGGAAGAGCGGGATCATCGCAAGCAGAGGCGTGTAGCCGAAGCCGTCTGTCGCCAGCACATTCTGTATCATCAGGAAAGCATAGGCAAGCAGCGCAATTCCTCCGAGAAGGAACCATATTCGCCAGCGTGTCAAGCTGTTAAGGAGAAGTACCAGTACGACGGTAAACATCGGAACGACCAGGTGGATGAAACTGTCTCCACCCACTGCCCTGATCCCCGTCACGACTGCAGAGACCAGCATACCGGCAAACAGAAGAGCATAACAGAATTTCGAAGCTCCGCTGCCGGCCGCACTCTTGCGGATGGCTGTAGCGGAGACCAGGTCGGCAAAATGTTTCTTCCTCTTGCGGAAGTACAGTATATAGAGTACAATGATCACAGCGGCGGCTGCCAGCCATACCGGCATGGGATTGCCGGGAGTCAGCAGAGGAGACCCTTTGAACGGCCAGTATGTCAGGAGACTGAGAAGGATAATGCCGAAATACCAGAGTGCGGTCCAGCCGGTCTCAATGAACATCTGGCGGGCTTTCATTCGGCCGTTCCTGACGGAAAGCACGAAGAAAAGGCACAGCAGCGCGAACAGTACTGCTGCAATCAGGATCCAAAGGCCGTATGAGATGCCCAGGGTATTGATAATCCACTCATTGATATTGAAAACTGCTTTCATCACATACAATTATTATAATGCAAATATATCACACTTTTTGCAAAAGCGAAGAATCGCCGTAACTTAAAAAGCGGAATCCGTTGTCCAGGGCGAAACGGTAGATATCCCTCCACCCCTCTCCAACAAAGGCACTTATCAGCAGCAGGAGAGTGCTTTTGGGCTGATGGAAATTCGTCACCAGATAGTCTATCACGCGGAAACGGAATCCCGGGACAATTATGATACGCGTCCTGGAATCAAGTTCCTTCAGACCGGCCGAATCCATATAGCTGAGCAGCGCACTCAGGGCCTCTTCCAAGGAATATGCATAGCCCTCTTCACGATAAGGTTCCCACTGCTCCACGACTTCCGGAGCACCGCGCTCAATGCAATGTACCCCAAGATAATAGAGGGACTCCAGACAGCGGGTCGAGGTCGTTCCCACGGCAGTGACCGGACGGCCGTCACGGTCACGCAAGGCCGTTAGGAAGGCGCGCGATACCGAGAAGGGCTCGCTGTGCATCTCATGGTCTCCGATTGTTTCGCTCTTTACAGGAAGGAATGTACCGGCACCTACGTGAAGGCAGAGGTTCATGCGGGTAATCCCCCGTGCATCAATGGCATCCAGTTCCCTCTGGGTAAAATGCAGTCCGGCTGTGGGAGCGGCGACAGAACCTTCCAGCCTCGCATACCAGGTCTGGTAACGCTCAAGGTCGAGAGGCTCGGTATCCCGCTTCAGATAGGGAGGGATGGGAATGCGGCCGGCATGCCCCAGCACCTGCGAAAAGGAGTAGCCGCCTTTCCAGCTGAAAGAGACTACTGAAGTTTCACCGCCACGCTCTACGAGAGAAGCCTCGAGCGATATCTCGTCAAGGAAATCATGCTGAGGTGCGTCTTCGCCCAAAAAAAGTTTCAGACTGCCGTTTTTCCATCGCTTGGCATTGCCGATGATGACTTTCCAGCTGCAGGAAGAGGTAGAAGCGAAACAGAGCTGATAATCACTCGGAGAAACCGGCTCAAGGCAGAATATCTCTATCAGCGCACCCGTATCCTTTTTGAAGAAAAGACGGGCGGGTACGACCTTGGTTTCATTGAATACAATAAGCGATTTTTCCGGGAGGATATCGGGAAGCTCGCGGAATTTGCGATTCTCAGGCACTCTTCCGGAGGAATCAGTATACACAAGAAGCTTTGAATCATCACGTTGCGCCAAAGGATAACGCGCAATCCTCTCTTCCGGAAGCGGATAATCGTAGGAATCTATGCGGATGTCTTGTACCATAGGGGTAAAAGTACGATTGGACAACAAAAATACAATAATGTAAACTGAAATACAAGAAGAAGTATCGGTTAACAAAAGTAAACACACATACTTTGTTTACACAATTGGACATTAGTGCACCCGTTTCACAAAGCCGGAATCCCAAGCATGGGAACATTATTATTGTTGTAATCCAATCAAAAATAAACTAATAAATATATATATCTAAAACCCAGATATTTATATATCATACTCTATTGTATTACTTGGTTAAATTCGGTAAACTTGGAGCGAAATAAACGCAACACAGCGGTTAAATCCATATTTAATTGACATATGCCCAGATATTTACGATAATCAAGCTCAAGTTTATCCTCATTCAGTTACCTGAGTTTTGAAATTAATTATGTAACCTTAATTTTTGATACAATTGTAAATGGTAACAAGGGTAATTTCAGCCCCGCTCAAGTTATGTCTTTTGAAAAAAGTTTTTTACATTTGTATCTCGTAAAAAAGTGGCATTATGAACGAGCGTCTGAAACAGTTTCTGACCATGGAGAACCTCTCTCCTGCCCGATTCGCAGAAATCCTGGGCATCCAGCGTTCCGGCATCTCCCATCTTCTTGCCGGACGCAACAAACCCAGTTTTGAATTCATCCAGCGGATGATGACCGCCTACCCCGACCTGAATTACGAATGGCTGATCCTCGGTAAGGGCCGTCCCTACCGGAATGACCGGACCAGGCCCGAAAACAGTGAAAATATCGACCTTTTCACAGAATCTGTCCCGGAGGATGATCCAGTTCCGGAGGAATTAGTCCCTGAAACCCAGGAGATTGAACCCGAAAAACCGCTCTCTCAACCTTCTGAGAATCCAATATTCGACGCACCTGCCACCGCCACCCCGTCCGGAAGGCCTAAAAAAATCGCCCGCATCATAGTCTTTTTCAACGACGGGACTTATGAAGAGAAATAAATAGTAAATTTGCAGTCAGTACGACCACGCCATGGCTGCAAACAAAAACATTCCTTTTCTCAGGCTGCTGAAGTACGCTCCCTTCCTGCTGCCTTTATTGAGGTTGCTTTATAAGAGGAATACTCCCCTGCTCAAAGTCGAACGCATGGGCCTTACGTTCCAGGGTCCTGTAGGTGTCGCTGCCGGAGTCGACCGCCGTGGAGAATATACGGACATAATCAGCTGCTATTCTCCGAGTTTCGTCGAAATCGGTCCTCTCCGCGACGTCATGGTCGCCATACAGAATCTGCAGAAGCGCAAGGAGGATATCATCGTACTGGCCAATTTGAGCAATAATAAGGATATCGAGCGATCCTTCTCGCTCATCTATGACTTCGTGGACGGCATCGTGATCAATGTATCACTCAACAGTACCGTCAGCAAAGTAATCGATCACCTTCTGGAACTCCGGCGCTACAATGATGCATATAAACCCATCATTTTCAAACTTTTCCCGGACCTGACCCAGGATACGATAGAGGAACTGGCCGATTACATGCTCCGCAGCGGGATAGACGGGGTCATGGTAAATGCGGCATTCGTCGACCAGATCAGGGAAAAGACACTCGGTCTCCTTCCCATCATAGCCATAGCGGAGGTTTCAGCTCCGGAAAGGGCGGCCCAGATGCTCGATACCGGGGCCGACCTGATAGCGGTGACCAATTCCCCCCTCCATTACGGTCCGAAGTATATCTACAAGATTCTCAAATATTTGGATAAACGATGAAAACAGCTTCGATCTGCACCATCGGCGATGAGATACTCATCGGCCAGATCGTCGATACCAACTCATCCCACATATCACGCGAACTCAATCTCCTCGGAATCCAGGTCAGGAACATGACCTCTATCGGTGACGACCGTTCCCGCATCATCGAGGAACTTGGCAACTGTCTGGACAATACCGACATAGTCATAGTAACAGGCGGACTCGGCCCCACCAAGGACGATATCACCAAGGATGCCCTCAGGGAGCTTTCCGGCTCCGCCGGATACAGGATATCCCCTAAGCAGATGGCTCATATAGAGAGGATTCTCAAAGCCAGGGGCATTCCCATGATAGAAAACAACCGGGCCCAGGCTATGGTTCCCGACAATTGTACCGTGATTCCCAACAAGTTGGGCACCGCCCCCGGGATGGCTTTCTACGGATTGGGTAAGAACGGCACATCCGCCCTCTATTCCCTTCCCGGCGTACCGTTCGAAGCCGTCGGCCTGCTCCCCGACGTGATGGCCGACATACGCGGGCATTTCGACCTGGAGGCCATCACGCACCATACCATAGTCACTTTCGGCATCCCCGAATCCACGCTGGCGAAGCAGATCGAGCCTTGGGAAGACGCCCTTCCCGACAACATCCACCTGGCATATCTGCCGGACCCGACCCTCGGAGTCAGGCTCAGACTCACCCAGTTCGGAGGAGAAGCCGATTTCAAGCCTTATATAGCTGAACTGCAGAAGATCCTGGGCAATGCAATTTACGGGGAAGGCGACGATACGCTTCAGAGCGTGATCGGCCGCCGTCTACGCGAAGCAGGAAAGACCCTCGCTCTTGCGGAATCCTGTACGGGAGGTCATCTCTCTGAACTGATCACTTCGGTAGCCGGTTGCAGCGATTACTACAAAGGCTCTGTCACCTCCTACTCCAACGAGGTGAAAATGAAGGTATTGGGCGTAAGTGCCGACACTTTGCGCCAGTTCGGTGCAGTAAGCGAACAGTGCGTAAGGGAGATGTCTTCCGGTGTACTCCGCGCCCTTGACACCGACTACGCCGTAGCGACCTCCGGCATCGCCGGCCCCGGAGGCGGCTCACCTGAAAAACCGGTCGGAACCGCCTGGCTCGCGGCTGCCAAACGTCTCCCTGACGGCAGCATCTCCGTAGCTACACAATGCGTACATTTCGCCTCGTCACGCTCAGTCAACATAGAGCGTTTCGCATCTTATGCACTCGATCTTCTCCGCAGAAACCTGTAATATACTACTGCCATGAAAAGACTTATATTCTTACTCCTAATTCCCCTCACCCTTATGGTATCTTGTAAAAACAACCCTGAAAAAGAGCAGGTTGCAAAACTTGACCAACTATGCTCATCCCTTTTCCCCGACGGTGAGCCGGGTGCGGCAGTACTGGTGATGAAGGGCGACGACATAATCTTCGACAAGGGCTACGGCATAGCCGATATAGAAACGAAAAAAGCCATAGACGGCAATACATTTTTCAATATAGCCTCGGTCTCCAAACAGTTCACGGCGGTGGCTGTCCTTCAACTTGCAGAAGAGGGCAAATTGTCGCTTGAAGATCCTGTCTCCAAGTATTTCCCCGAGTTCAAGGCTCCTTTCTGGAATGATATACGGATCAAGCACCTTCTCTCCCACTCTTCCGGTGTGCCTGACGCCCGTGGCGGTATTCCGCGCGAGCTGAAGATCAAGGGCGACGAGAAACTGGCCATGTCCTATCTCCCTGACCTGGATTTCCTTCATTTCCAGCCTGGTGAAGCCTATGAATACATGAATCCCACCTTCGTCATGTGCGGGGCGATCGTCGAGAAGGTCAGCGGACAGCCTTTTACAGAATATGTGGCAGAGCATATTTTCAAGCCCGCAGGAATGGACAAGACCCTGTATTTCGACCCCGTGCATCAGGAACTGATCCCGGATATGGCGCACGGCTATGAATATGAAGATGTGGAAGATATGCCAGAGGAACGCACTGCAGGAAGCGCTGCTTCCGATGAACCCAAGAACTGGTATGAGTACGACTACGGAGAGGAGACTTTCTTCGCCACCCGCCCCGACGGCGGTATCTACACTTCCACACATCAGTTCGTACAGTGGGAAAAGGCTTTGCGCGCCAATAAGGTTTTGTCGGAGGCTTCCCGCGTCGATGCACAGTCGCCGCACACATTCGCCAGCGACAGCCCCTGGAGCGATTACCAGAACCGCCCGAACACCTGGTACGGCTATGGATGGTTCATCGAACCCAAGACCGACTCCACCAAGGAGGTAATCTACCATACCGGAGACAACGGCGGTTTCAAGATACTTGCCGCCCGCTACCCCGAAGACAATGCACTGGTGCTGATTTTCGCCAACCGTGCAGACTGGGACCGCTACGAAGTCATGCAGCAGTTCGAAGCTATCCTGGGCCTGTAGGTTAGCTCAACCGGAATCGTATCTGATCAATCATCATACTCGCCGTACTCGCAGCCGACATTTTCGGCGTGGATACGGTCGACAAGCGTGTCGTCATGGCCGAACAGCTGGACCGTGCCGACGCCATTACCGCCATTCCAGAGGCGTTTATGACGTTTAGAGCCATCCGGAGCCTCATAATTGACCAACAGCATATCCTTTTTCTCACAGCTTATATCGGTAACCATCCTGCCTGACGTACTGCGCTGCTCCACATGCCAGATAATCCGGGTGTCTGTCTCCCGGCAGTCGAAATCGGTATGTACGAGAGTCCATGCCTTTGAGAAGTTGAACTCATAGGGTTTTCCCTCGTACCAGAATGCGGACAGGAGCTTGCGCGGCAACGCTACCGGGCCAACCTTCGGCCGTCCCCCACCGATATCGAAAACACTGTCATTCAATCTCTTCCCGCTGATTTCACTTGTCAGGTTGCAAGACGAAAGCCAGACCCAGGGCGAAGTGAAATCCTTGCCCCAGTTCTTGTCGGCATAGCCGTAACAGTCTTCCGGACGGACTATGTAACGGTGCCCGTTCCACACGACCTCTCCTTCGAATTCCGTTTTCATGCCTTCCGCATGCCAGAACATTTCGAAAGCTTCGGCGGTCCGGAAGACTTTGTCAGCGCCGAAACCGACGTTGAAAGCCGTAATCTTCCTGATTTTCAAATCCCAGGACATTTCTCCGTCAGAGCACATCCATTCGGGATGAGCCGCCGAATTCTCAACTCTCACATGTCCGTGAGTATGCGTCTCGGTAAGGAAACAGTCATCAGCATTTATTGAAAAAGGCACTCCCCAATCCACATCGATACGTTTCCATCCGAAAAAACGGTGCAGCTGCGCTGCATCCTCTCCCCAGCTCCCCGCCTTTACCATCAGGTATGAAGGATGTATCCCGGCCTCCCTGTTCCCAGGCAGCTGGCCGAAAACCGGCTCATCTCCGCCGAGGGCAGGATTGCAAAGGAAAAACTCTATGAAAAAAGGCTTGGCCTCTCCGCTCTGCGGATCATGGGCGGTGAAGGAGTGCCACCACCAGTCATACCCCTTATGCGCCTGAACGCCAAAGAGTTGGCAGGCATCCCGTGAAATATCGTGCGTATTGAACATGTCATTCGATTTGTATTGCAAAGATAACAATTAAATACTCTTCCTTTCCCTGCAATGCAGGCATCGGATAATCAGGCGGCAGCGACTTGGCGGAGACGGAAAATATGGTTATTTTTGTAGTAATGATAATATGTAAAGACAGAGCCTATGAAAAAGTTTGTCATCTGCTTGAGTTTGTTCTGCCTCGTTGCGGCTACCGCCACTGCACAGCCGCTGCGTGAGAGCCAGATCCGCACGGAAACCGTCCACAGCACTATCCTCGGAGAGGACGTACAGGTCAACGTCTACCTTCCGGCCGGGTACGATGCACAGGGAGAAAAACTGTATCCTTCAGTCTATCTGCTGCACGGCCTGTCTGATACATACACCGCCTGGGAAGAAAAGGGCCAGATGAAGAATGTGGCGGACCAGTTGTTCGCTGCCGGCGAGGCCACGCGTATGATCATAATCATGCCCAACGCCGGTGATCCGGACACCCACAACGTCTGGAACGGCTACTTCAATATGCCCGGCCGCAATTATGAGGATTTCTTCTTCGGCGAACTGATCCCCGCGATGGAATCGCGTTTCAGGATCAGGGGCGACAAGGAACACCGCGCCATCATGGGCCTGTCGATGGGCGGCGGCGGCAGTACCGTATACAGCCAGCGTCATCCTGAAATGTTCTCCAGCTGCTACGCCATGAGTGCGTGGCTGGACAACAACGATCCGTGGTCTGACAATCCGCAGGACAAACTCTATATCGTATGCAAGTCTGTGCATGAACACTCCGCCATCGAATTCGTAAAACAGGCCGACGATGCAACGATTGCCAAGCTCCGTACCGTCAAATGGTTCATCGACTGCGGCGACGACGATTTCCTGCTGGACCTGTCGCTCAATCTGTATCAGGAGATGCGCAAGCGCAACGTAAGGGCGGAACTCCGCGTACGTGACGGATGGCATTTCTGGGAATACTGGCATCAGGCACTCCGCATCGCCCTCCCCTTCGCCTCTCGCAACTTCGGTACCCCGGAATAACAGGCACACACAATGAAAAGAGCAGCAATGACCCTGTTATTCGCTTTCTGCGCCCTCGCCCTGGCGGCTCAGGACGAAGGCGTACGTGTGGATTTCAAAGGCTCGAAACCCACTATCAGCGACTTTGTCTGGACTTACCTTTCCAAAGCCGCGCTGGACGATGAAGGCGTTATCGACGAAGCCACCAATTCAGTGAAACAAGCCTGGATCCGGTACCGCAATGGCCTTCCTCTGGAAGAAGGCGAAACGATTACCGTTGACACAAAAAACGGCTACGCAGTCTACGAATCCAGAAATGACGGGATCCTGTTCAAGGTTGAAATGTGCTTCTGGAATGATTCTGACAGGAAACATAAACTGTTTGCCATCAATTATCAATCATTCTTCAACGGCAAACCCGCCGGCGGGCAGTTTGACGGTCTCCGTTTCTGGCGTTACGACAATGCGGCCAGGACGATGACCTGGCTTGACGACGGCGGCTTCGAAGTGGAGTATTACAATACCTCATACGCCCTGCCCCGTACCGGCAAAGACATAATCGTCACACGATGGTCCGACGATGGGACGAAGAAGCAGGAAACGCTGAAATGGAACGGGCACGATTTCGCACCCGTAAAAAAGTAAACCTTAACCTCAGTTCCGGATCCAGTCGTTGAGCGGAAGTTCGTCTCCTGTAAGTTGTTTCAGGAACGGATTGAGCAGGTCGTGACCTGTCGCCCGGTTCGAGAAATAAACGAATCCCTCTTGAGTGGCGGGATGCAGCAGCCATAACGCCTTGAAGTTTCCATTGTCGCCCCAGTGCCAGAAATACTCGCCGCCTTCCGGAGCATCCACTCCGTCCGGTGAGTCGGCAGCCTCCTCAGTCAGCGCACCGAACCCAAGGCACCAGAATACCGAAGAGTCGCAGGCACGCGGTTCGTCCGCATAGCGCTGCGCATGTACCTGAAGCCTGAACATCTCCTCGTGCGCCGCTTCCGACAGCCCTTCACCATTCAGAAGGCCGCGCTGCAGGAAGTGGGAATACTCTATCGCATTGGTACGCAGGGTATAAGCGCAGTTGGCCCGGGGGTGGCGGCCCTGGCCCCGGTTCTCGCCTTCACGGTTATAACCGGGCAACGCCAGCGTGTCATAGGCCGGCTGCCAGGCATATGAAGTCGAAGGCATGTCGAACGGTATGAACACTTCTCTCCGGGCGATCTCGTCAAGCGGCTGCCCCTGGATGGCCTCGACGGCCCTCTGGAGGAAAGCATAACCCTCACCCGAATAGGCGAAGCAGGAATCGGCCGGATACTTGAAAGTGATGCGGCTCGTCGGCCATTCGTCCGACGAAGGGCTTGTAGCCCAGTTGGGCAGACCGGTCTGGTGGGAAAGCACGATGCGCGGCGTCAGAACGCCGGCCATCTCCTTGTCTTCAAAGCGGTCGATATCCGTATACTCGGAAATGGGCGTATCGAGATCGATCTCGCCCCGGTCCACCATCTTCATCACAATGTAAGCAAACAGCGGCTTGCTGAGCGAAGCCGCCTGGAAGATACTCTCCTCACCTATAGGAAGCGGCATGTCGAAAACGGTATCCTGCGCACAGACAAGCCCGTGGACATTGCCTTGCGGAGAAAAATAAGCATACTGAAACACAGGGATCCCGCAGGAATCAACCAGCGGCTGCAATCCGTCGATCGCGGCCTCCACGACTGGATTGATCTGTTCCTTCTTTGTGTCACATCCTGCGACCAGCAGCAGAGCCGCCAAGGACAAAACAAGAAGATTTCTCATATCTGACAATCTAAATTTTGCGTTTTCTCAAAAAGTTCATACCTTTGTCGCCCACAAGGAAGCATAGCTCAGCTGGTTTAGAGCACCTGCCTTACAAGCAGGGGGTCACTGGTTCGAATCCAGTTGTTTCCACCACAGCCGCCTCAGGGCGGCTTTTTTGTTTCTTCCTTGCTGATACAAATATAGCAATCTTTCCGGAACGTTGGGCGGGGGAATCAAGCAGAAAACCGTTGTCCCCAAGTAAGGGTGCTATAGATGGCTAGAGTCAGCATCGCCGTGGACTCCGGCCACTTTTCAGGGGTGGAGTCCACACAGACAGGCCATACATATAGTTCAACGACGGGTTAGCCGGGACAATGAAAATCACGTTAGTCCCGGCAGGCAGCACTTTCCTCTGCCACCCTCTCTTCGCACTCCCTCATTGCATCAAGGGTCTTCTGCAGGACATCATCCAGGGGCCAGCCAAGCATCTCGGCCCCCTGCTCAATCACTTCGCGCGAGCAGCCGGCTGCAAATCCCTTTGACTTGTACTTTTTCTTGAGGGATTTCAGTTCCATATCCTGGACACTTTTCGAAGGACGCATGAGTGCGGCGGCCCCTATCAGTCCGGTGAGTTCGTCGGTAGCGAAAAGCACTTTTTCCATGATGTGCTCAGGTTTGACATCCACATGCATTCCGTAGGTGTGGCTGCAAATGGCATGGATCATATCTTCACCCACTCCCCCTTCGCGCAGCAGTTCCGGTGCCTTGATGCAGTGCTCCTCAGGGTACATCTCGAAATCGATATCGTGCAGCAGTCCCACGATTCCCCAGAAATCCTCCTCGTAGGCAAAACCCAGCTGCTTCGCGTACCAGCGCATCACCCCTTCCACCGTCAGGGCATGATGGATGTGGAACGGGTCCTTGTTGTATTTTTTCAGCAGCTCCAAAGCCGCTTCACGTGAGACAGTACTTTGATGTTTGTCAGATGCCATAGTTCGGGGATTATATGAATAAAAATGATAATAATCAGTCGAGTCAGTCTTTCAGGCCGGGCAGGCTGACGGCACAACAACATATCTGATCGTAGTCCGGGATCAGCTTGTCTCCTTCATCAAGGATGAAATCGCTCAAGGGGATTCTCACACCGGGATGTTTTTCTTCCGAGTGTCCCGAATACACCTGCAGGCTGCCTTCATCGATCCATACGGACATGCCGCGCCAATCCGATGCGCCCGCATCTTTGATGTATCCCTCCACTATTTCCACAATACGGTCGGCAATAAGGTCAGCGTTATCCTGGTGTATTCTCATGGTTTTACAAAGATAACAAACATCCGGTACTAATAAAACATGCCTGCTATGAGACAAAGCGGGCTTTGTTCAGACGGAAGAGGGAAATTTTTGCAATAGAATGTACGCGAGGAACAACAATAACCATCACCACCACCATATCTTTTTAAGATAGGGCGGGGACTCGTTTGTGCATTTTCATGATAATCTATGAAGACCGGCCCGTCTGAAGCCGGTCTTCTTTTTTGTATCAAAACCTACCGGAGATATGCTCAGAATCGCTATCCAATCTAAAGGAAGGCTCAATGAAGAAAGCCTTGCACTGCTGCGGGATGACGACATCCCCCATGTCGTCTCGAGCGGCACCGCCACGCTGGGCATAGTCGGACTTAATGAGATGGAAGAACAGGACTCCGGCGCCTCAATCCTCTGCAGGCTCGGTTTCGGAGCATGCCGTCTCAGACTGGCGATTCCGAAAAGCGACCCATGCTCGTACTGATGGAAGCGATGGGTTGTACGGTGGATGATATCGAAAGGGAACTGGCGCTCCGTCACCGGTAATCGCCCCTTTTTCATAAAAATTCCGTTTCTTTGCATTATGGAAAACGGAAAGACTCCACCCGATGCACCCTCCTGCGTACTGATCCAGCCCACGGCCAGGCACGAAAAACCGTCTCTGGAAGAGGAGATGGCGGCAATAAAGGCAGCGGCGCCACTCAACTACGTCATGGAATTGTTTCCGGTCGATGACTGGACCGTGGACTTGATGCCCTGGCCGGACAGGAAGATTTCAAAAGATCCCCGGGCCGGATTCCGTGCCGGAGAAACGCTTCGCAGAATCCTGGATGAAGCAGCCTCAAAATACCCCGGAGTTCCGATAATACTGGGAGGGTATTCCCTTGCCGGACTCTTCTCGCTCTGGGCTTCGACACAGACCGCAAGGTTCACTGCCGTCGCAGCCGCTTCCCCTTCGCTGTGGATCGCGGAGTGGGACATTTTCGCCCCGCAGCATCCAGTGCTGGCGAAGGATGTATATCTCAGCCTGGGAGACCGTGAGGAGATATCCAAAAACAGTGCGATCGCCAGGGTTGGCGACCGCTTACGCGCCCAATACGTACTGCTTTCCGAACAGCTCGGGGAGAATCACTGCACGCTCATATGGGAGGAAGGCAGTCACTTTAGCGACAATGCAGGCCGCCTTGCACGCGCATTCCTGTGGTGCATGGAGAAGGTCGCCGCATCCGCTGCCGTAACCCGGCAGGATCAGAATACGGTTATCGTATAACGGAAAGTATACTTGTCCCCGGGGACAATGCGATGGATATACGTACGCCCGGAGATGTCTCCGGCGTAGTCCTTGACGTCGCATATGCCGCACCAGGGTTCCAGACATAGGAAGGGACAGCCGGGCTTGTTGGGAGCCCATATGCCATAGGCTTCAGCCTGAGGGCAGTCCACACGGACTACAGGATTCCCCTGCTTGTCGCATAGTTCTGCCGAGACGACCTGCCCGTGCTCGAATACCAGGGCGTCATTCACGAAGGAGTCATTTTCCACCGGCATCACTTCAGGGATGCGCTTGGTCACCTCAACCGGAATCCGGTTGCCATTCTCCAGGCCCGATTCGATGACCGGACTGACAGGACTGCCTTCCACGTCGTAGTAGCGCACATAAGCGTGCACTGCGTCGGAAGGATCGTAGTCGGGCAGCATGAATCCGGGGTGGGCGCCGATCTGGGCATACATGTCGCATGAATCGAGGTTTTCCACAGTCCATACGATCTCAACGCTGCTGCCATTGAGGATATATGATGCCTCCAGTGCGAAACGGTAAGGATAATTATCCAGACGGTCACACACCAGGCGGAAACGTCCCTCCCCTGCTTCTTCGAACTGGCAGTCCCGTGCGAAGCCATGCTGCTTCATCGTGAAAACCTTCCCGCCGATGCGAATCTCGTTATTGCAGGGCTTGCCTACGGCAGGGAAAAGGATCGGGGCATGGCGGTTCCAGAAAGCGGGATCGGCGCTCCACATATACTCGCGGCCGTCCTTTACCAGACTGACCGGTTCAGCGCCATGGGCGGCAACCTCCAATGAGAGGATGTTATTCGATATCTTCATTGTAATCTTTACTTTTTCCAGACATGGACGATCTCACCGACATAGAAGTAGTGTATGTCGAGATTGGAGTTCTCATACCACTGGCGGACATCTTCCGGAAGACGGTCGCGGTCGAACTGCTGCGCATATATTTTCCTGCACTCTATGGCAAGGTCGGCCTCCGCATAGATGGGATTTCCCAGCTCGGTAAACTCCACTGTGAGACCCGCTCCCGCCACTTTGTCCTCGTCACGCCCGGACACCCTGCCGAGATATGCGAGTTTCTGGCGCATTGATTCGGGAAAATGAGTAACGGTGAAGCAATCGTTTTTCTCCATGAACTCATGGGTATAGCGGTTGGTCGAGACATAGACGGTCATGACGGGACGGTTCCACAATTCACCCAGGCTTCCCCAGGAGATGGTCATAAGGTTCATGTCGCCCTCCTTGCCGGCGGACACAACCATCCAGTCCTTATCGATCATTTTGACCGCGTTGATATCGATTTCATCAGGCGCTATCTCCTGCCAGGCCTTTCCGGCAGGGCTCTCCGCCGCAGTTTCGGGTTTGTTCTTTGTGCAGCTCATGATTGACAATGCAGCAAACAGTACTATTAAAACTCTTTTCATAGCAACAAATTTAAGAAAAAGAATGAGTAACTTTGTAAAAATTCAGATGATAGACTGCCATTGCCATATCCTCCCCGGTCTGGACGACGGAGCCGCCGATCTTGAAGAGTCTCTGGATCTCTGCAGATGGTTCGTCAGACACGGCTATACCGAAGTAGTGTGTACCTCCCACCGGACGCGGCTCTATCCCAACACTGCGGAAACTGTGGAGGATGCCGTGGCAAAGTTGCAGCAGGAACTCGACCGCCTCGGCATCGCCCTGCGTCTTCATCCTTCCCTCGAGTACCGTCTCATCCCCGAAACCTGGCCTGTTGACAGGCTGCTTACATGGCAGGACAACCATATTCTGGTGGAACTTCCCATAAATAAACCGGAAAAGATGGGCGGCATTATTCCCGAAGACGAGATACGGTTGCTGCTTGAAAAGGGTTTCCAGCCTGTGCTTGCCCATCCGGAACGGTATCTCTGGTCCTCACCGGGTGATTATGAACGCTGGCATGAAGCCGGCGCCATATTCCAGCGCAACCTCGGATCGACGGAGGGTTTCTACGGCGCCCCCGCCAGGGAACGCGCGCTGTATCTTGTCAGCAAAGGCTGGTACGGGTTCCTCGGGACCGACCTGCACAACCGCCGTTACGCAGAGTTCTTCGATACGATTCTGAGATAAAGCTCCCCGACTGAGTGAACGAGTTCGGCACCCTCCAGCTCAGCGGGAGTGCGGTAGCCCCATGTGACCGCGAGGCCGCGTATCCCTCCCGCAGCAGCCGTACGCATGTCGGTAAGTGAATCCCCCACCATCACTGCATCTTCACGGCCGGCACCGGCAATACGCAATACTTCCCCTACAACCGCAGGATCGGGTTTCAGGGGAAAACCTTCCCTGTTGCCAAGAACGCATACGAAGGGGATATCCGGGAAAAAGCGGCTGATAAGCCGGTCGGTCCCGGACTGGAACTTGTTCGACACCACGGCCATACGGATACCGGCATGTACGAGATCTTCAAGCAGTTCCGGAATGCCGGGATAAGGCCGGGTAAAATCGTGTATATGTGAGCTGTAATAACTCTTGAATTCAGCAAGGCAGGTATCGACATATGCTTCCCCGCGGAGTCCTTCAGGCAGGGCCTGCATGACAAGGTTGCGCACCCCGTGTCCTATCATCCTGCGGCATGCATCCCGGTCGTGAAGGGGATGTCCCTCCCGTGCCATCACATGGTTTACGGCGGCGGTCAGGTCATCGAGCGTGTCGAGCAGGGTGCCGTCGAGATCGAACAGAACCAGTTTGTACTTCATATTTTCGGTCAGAGACTCGCCCACTCGTCCATCTTGGAATCGAGGTCGCGTTTAAGTTCAAGATACTGGCGGGTCAGTTCCATGATATCAGCCCCCGGTTCAGGGGCCGCCAGGATCTTCTCGATATCCCCCATCTTGGCCTCCAGCTCTGCAATCTGCTTCTCAAGCTGGTTCTGACGGTTCTTCGCCCGCTTCTCCTCACGCGACAGCTGTTTCTGCTGATGATACTCCTGCTTCGGCTGCGAAGCTTCGGGCTTGACCTCCTGAGCTGCACCGGCGCGCGCTGGTGCGGCCTCGATGTCACGGAAAGACTCGGCCTTTTTGCGGCGGAGGAAATCGTCGACACCGCCCAGATGCTCCTTCACCTTCCCGTCGATGAACTCGTAGACCTTGTCCACCAGCCCGTTGAGGAAATCGCGGTCGTGTGAGACCACTATTATGGTTCCGTCGTAGGCCTGCAGGGCCTGCTTGAGTATATCCTTCGAGCGGATGTCCATATGGTTGGTAGGTTCGTCGAGAGCCAGGAGGTTGTGCGCCTTGAGCATCAGCTTGGCCATCGCCAGCCTGGAGCGCTCGCCGCCGCTGAGCACCGCGACCTTCTTGTCGATATCTTCCCCCTTGAACAGGAAAGCCGCAAGGATATCGCGGAGTTTCATGCGTATGTCTCCAACAGCGATGCGGTCGAGAGTGTCGTAGACGGTAGCCTTCTTGTCAAGTACATCTTCCTGGTTCTGGGCATAATATCCTATATCGACATTGTATCCCACTTTCGCCTCTCCCGAGAAAGGCTCGAGCTCGCCAATCAAGACCCTCATCATTGTGGTCTTGCCTTCTCCGTTGCGTCCGACGAAAGCCACCTTCTCACCACGTCTGACAATAAGATTCGCCCCGTCAAGGACGGTTTTGCCCGGATAACCGATGACAGCGTCCTTCACCTCGAAGGCAACGTCGCCGCTCCGCGGTGCCGGCGGGAATTTCACGTGGATGGCCGAGAGATCTTCGTCGTCTATCTCGATACGCTCGATGCGTTCAAGCTGCTTCACGCGCGACTGCACCTGGTTGCTCTTGGTAGGCTTGTAGCGGAAACGCTCGATGAATTCCTCCGTCTTCTCGATCATCCGCTGCTGGTTGAGATATGCGGCCTTCTGCTGTGCGATGCGTTCTTTCCGGAGCTCAACGTACTGTGTATAGGGAACCTTATAGTCATACAGATGCCCGAGCATCACCTCTACGGTCCGCGTCGTGCAGTTGTCGAGGAAACGGCGGTCGTGGGAGATAAGGACCAGGGCTCCGTTGAAGGAATTCCTGAGGTAATCCTCCAGCCACTGTATCGATTCTATGTCAAGATGGTTTGTCGGCTCGTCGAGCAGGAGTACATCGGGATGGCGGAGCAGGATCTTGGCCAGCTCAATGCGCATGTTCCATCCCTGTGAAAAGGTCTCGGTCATGCGGCTGAACTCGCTTTTCTTGAATCCCAGGCCGAGGAGCGTACGCTCCACGGATTCCTCAGGGGCGTCGCCCTGCAGGATCACAAGCCGATCGTTTACCTCGTTCAGTTCGACCATCAGTCTGTGATAACTGTCTGACTCGTAATCCGTACGCTCGGCCAATTCCAGCGAGATTTCATCGATGCGGCGGCTCATGCGTTCGATATCGTCATAGACGGTCATGACCTCCTCAAGCACAGTACGTCCCCGGTTGTGCTCCATGATCTGGGGAAGGTATCCGATACGCTGGTCCGTCGTGCGGGTGATTTTTCCGGAAGTGGGACTCTGCAATTCCATTATGAGCTTGAGCATGGTGCTCTTCCCCGCCCCGTTCTTTCCGACCAGGCCGATCCGGTCGCGGTCGCCTATATGCAGACTGACCTCGTCAAGCAGCGTGAACCCGCCGTAGGAGACGGTTATGGAATCGAGTGATATCATTCTTCATCCTCCCCGGACGCGTCCCCGTCAGTCTCCGGAACAGCTTTCTTGCAGACAAGGATGCTGATGCCATAGAGCAATGAAAGGGGTATCGCGGCGATCAGCATCGAGAAGGGATCGGCCGGAGTTATGATCGCGGCCAGCACGGCTATGATCAGCACGGCCCATTTCCAGCCTCCCAGCAGCGACTGGCGGGTGATGAGGCCCAACTGGGAGAGCACTGCGACAAGCGTCGGTATCTCGAACACTATGCCGAACAGCAGCACTGTGGAACTGACAGTGGAGATATATGAATTCAGGGAGATGGTGTTGACCACCTCTTCGCTGACTTTGTACCCGTCGAAGAAATTGACCATCAAGGGAAGGATGATGCAATAGCCGACGGCTATGCCCAGATAGAAAAGTACCGATGCGAAAAGGAACGCCCGCCTGGTGGCCCGCTTCTCATGACGGTAAAGGGCCGGGGCGATGAAACGCCATATCTCGAACAGGACGTACGGGCAGCAGAGAATGAAGGCGCACATGAATGTGACGCGCATGTGCACCATGAACTGCGTGGAGAGCTCGATGTTGACCAACTGCAGCCCGGTCTTCATGCCGAACCACTTGTAAAAGAAGAAATCCGTTCGGGTCGGCGCAAGGATGAGTTTGTCGAACAGGAACTCCTTGAAGAAGAACAGCACGACAAAAGCCCCCAGCAGGGCAAGTATCACGCGGAACAAGCCCTGCCGCAAAGCTTCCAGGTGATCCCAGAAGCTCATGTCCTTGGATTCGTCGAGCTTCTCTTCAGCCACGTCCAGATATTACTTCCCCTCCTTGGTCTCGGACTTCTTGTCGTCGTCCTTGACCACCTCGGCCTTGATCTCCTCGATGTCCTTCTCCGCCTCTTTCATCCCGGCCTTGAAGCTCTTCATGCCTTTTCCCAGTCCGTGCATCAGTTCCGGAATCTTCTTGCCTCCGAAAAGCAGGAGCACTACCAGGCCGATGATGACCCACTGCCAGGGACCCACGACGCCCAATGGAAGAATAAATGCAAATAAACCAGCCATATCCTTGTATTTTATCGTTATTTCCTGAATGAAGCCAGACGCTCCCTGAGATTCTCTATCTTGGTGGTCGCGTCGGCCTGTTTCTGGCGCTCGCGTTCGACTACCGCGGCAGGGGCGCCGGCCACGAACTTCTCGTTCGAGAGCTTGGCGTTGACTCCGCGCAGGAAGCCTTCGTAGCGCTGGATCTCGGCTTCGATCTTGGCGATCTCGGCCGCTTCGTCGATCATGCCCTCGAGAGGCACGTTGAATTCGGTGGTACCCACCATGAACACTTCGCCGGTACCGGAGAAAGCTTCCACGGAAGCGACGTCCGAGACGCTTGCCATCTTCCTGACCACAGGTTCCATGGATGCGGGGAATGAACCCTTGACCTGGAGTTTCAGCGGCTCCCTGGGAGCGATGTTCTTCGCCTGGCGCAGTGCGCGCACATTCACGACCACCTCGCACGCCGTGGCGAAATCCGCTATCAGGGCAGCGTCATAATCGCCGCCGAGCGGCATCGGCTGGAACATGATGGTTTCGGATTCTCCGCGATCTTCCAGAGCATGCCATAGTTCTTCCGTGATAAAAGGCATCACGGGATGGAGCATCCTGAGGAGTGCGTCGAAGAATTCGATGGTGGCGGCGTAGGTGCACTTGTCGACAGGCTGCTGCACGCCGTTCACGAAGACCGGCTTGACCAGTTCCAGATACCATGAGCAGAAGTCGTCCCAGAAGCACTTGTAGAGCCCCATAACCGCATCGTTGATACGGAAATTGTTGTAGTCGCGGTCCATCTGGGCAGCCGTCTGGGCAAGCCTTGCACGGAACCAGTCCACGGCCACGCGGTTCTCCGCACTCTGGGGCACGTCGGCCACCGTCCAACCCTTGACGAGGCGGAAGGCGTTCCATATTTTGTTGCTGAAATTGCGTCCCTGCTCGACCTGGGTCTCGTCGAAGAGGATGTCATTGCCCGCAGAAGTGCAGAGCAGGATGCCGAGGCGGACTCCGTCTGCCCCGTATTTCTCGATGAGTCCGATGGGATCGGGGGAATTGCCGAGCTGCTTGCTCATCTTGCGGCCGAGCTTGTCGCGCACGATGCCCGTGAAATAGACATTCCTGAACGGAACGTCGTGCATGTACTCTTCGCCGGCCATTATCATGCGGGCCACCCAGAAGAAGATGATGTCGGGCGCCGTCACGAGGTCGCTGGTCGGGTAGTAATACTCGATCTCCGGATTGCCGGGATTGCGGATGCCGTCGAAAAGCGAGATCGGCCAGAGCCAGCTGGAAAACCAGGTGTCGAGCGCGTCTTCGTCGTGACGGAGCTCTTCCGCGGTAATGTTCTCGCAGCCCTCGATCTTACGGGCTTTTGCCAGAGCCTCCTCAAGGTTCATGGCCACCACGAAGCGCTCCTCCTCCCCTTCCTGCGAAGGAAGGTAATAGGCGGGGATACGGTGTCCCCACCAGAGCTGGCGGCTGATGCACCAGTCGTCGATATTCTCGAGCCACTGGCGGTAGCTTCCCACGAATTTCTCGGGATAGAACTTGATGTCGCCTTCGAGAACGGGCTTGAGCGCGATTTCGGCAAGGTGCGGCATCCTGAGATACCACTGTTTGCAGAGACGGGGCTCCACAGCCGTATCCTGGTTGCGTTCCGAGTAGCCTACCTTGTTGAGATAATCCTCCACCTTCTCCATGAGTCCGGCAGCCTCCAGGTCCTTGGAGATCATCTTGCGGACCACGTTGCGGTCAAGGCCGACATAGAGAGGAGACTGATTGCTGATAGTGCCGTCGGGATTGAAGATGTCTATGGTATCCAGATTGTGGGTCTTGCCGAGGTTGTAGTCGTTCACGTCGTGCGCAGGCGTGACCTTCAGGCAGCCCGTACCGAACTCAATGTCCACGTAACGGTCCTCGATCACCGGAATCTCGCGCCCGACGAGAGGCACGATCACCCTATGGCCGCGGAGCCACTGGTTCTTGGGATCCTTGGGGTTGATGCACATGGCCGTATCGCCCATGATGGTCTCGGGACGTGTGGTGGCCACGACTGCGTAATAGCGGCCCTCTTCGTCCCTGTGAATCACCTCACCCTCTTCACCGGTCGGCCTGACTGCGTCCTGGTCGGCCACGTAATATCTGAGATAGAAGAGTTTGGAATGCTCTTCCTTGTAAACCACCTCGATATTCGAAAGGGCGGTACGGGCCTTGGGATCCCAGTTGACCATGCGGAGACCGCGATAGATGAGGCCCTTGTCATAGAGGTCGCAGAATACGCGCAGCACGCTTTCGGAACGAGTCTCGTCCATAGTGAAAGCGGTGCGGTCCCAGTCGCAGCTGGCGCCCAGACGGCGGAGCTGTTTCAGGATGATTCCACCGTGCTCGCGGGTCCAGTTCCATGCGTGCCCGAGGAATTCGTCACGGGAAAGGTCCTGCTTGCGTATGCCCTGTTCGGCGAGACGGCCCACCACCTTGGCTTCAGTGGCAATCGAGGCGTGGTCGGTACCCGGTACCCAGAGGGCGTTCTTGCCGAGCATGCGCGCGCGGCGGACCAGGACGTCCTGGAGTGTATTGTTCATCATGTGTCCCATGTGAAGGACACCCGTCACGTTCGGCGGAGGGATCACTATGGTATACGGCTCGCGGCCGTCGGGTTCGGAATGGAAGAATTTGTGCTCCAGCCACCATGAGTACCATTTGTCCTCAGTAAGGGAAGGGTCGTATTTAGCGGAAATGTCCATTTGTGCAGGTCAAAAAGTCTGATATAATCTGCAAAAATAGTTATTTTAATCTTATCTTTGTAACCCTCATCCAAGAATAGCCATGCCGAACATAATTAATCTCGTAATTTTTTCATCATCGCTGCACGACAGTACGAGCGTCATAGCATCCCGCAACGATCTCATGGCAGGTCTGCGCAGGTTCGCCGACCTCGAGATCACATACCCTTCGATGCTCTCCGCGCGGAAACCGCTCGAAAGACTTATCGACGGCGGCAACTGTCCCGGATGTGCACTGCCCGACGAGAGCCACCACAAGACCGTCTGCTTCATTGCGACAGGCGGCACGGAAGAAATGTTCCGCAACTACGCCGACGCTATTCCCCGGCCCGTCCTCCTGCTTAGCGACGGACTCCACAACTCATTCGCCGCCTCTTTCGAGATCAAGTCCTATCTTTCAAGCCGCGGTATACCCAGCGCGCTGTTCAACGCCCCTCTCGACTACAACCCCGGATTTTTCAGGGAGCTGGAGAAGGATCTTTTCGGCGACGCCGGGCTCGGAGACACCCTGCCCCCCTCAGATCCACTCCCGAAGCTTCCGAAGAACGTGGTGAAAGCCTTTGAAAAGACCAATATAGGGCTTATCGGCGGGGCCAGCGACTGGCTCATCTCCTCAGGAATCAACCGTGACGAAGTTGTCCGGAATTACGGAGTGCGTTTCGACGACATCCCGCTCAAAGAACTCGAAGATGACTTCGCCGCAGCCGCTCCCGACGCTCCTGAAGTGGAGAAGGTGTGTCGCGACATGGGAAGGTACCTGTCCGGCGACAGGACACCCGACGACTTGCGCAACGCGGCCAGGATGTATCTCGCGCTCCGCCGTATCTGCACCCGCCACGCCCTGAATGCCCTGACAATGAAATGCTTCGGAATCCTCAATTCCTGCCGCACGACGGCATGCCTCGCCATGGCGATGCTGAATGACGAAGGCATAGTCTCCGGATGTGAAGGCGACATCCCGGCACTTTGGACCATGCTATATGCGAAATATGCATGGGGAGAACCGGCATTCATGGCCAATCCCTCATCTTCCAACAGGCGCGAGCGTACGATCGATTTCGCACACTGCACCATACCCATGAAGATGGTTCACGGCTACCGCCTCCCCTCCCATTTCGAATCCCATTCAGGTATAGGCATCGCAGGCAGCGTCCCCAGCGGGCGATACCGCATCGTGAAAATATCAGGTGAAAAACTGGACCGCTACTACGAAACCGAGGGCGATCTCATAATGAACACCAACATCCCGCAGCGCTGCCGCACCCAGATCAGGTTCCGTTTCAGTTCAGAGGAAGAGTTCGACCGCTTCTTCCGCGTCAGCAAAGGAAACCACATAATTCTGTGTAAAGCCGCTGGACAGGGAGGCCCATCACGTTGAAATAGGAACCCCTGATCGCGGTGATTCCCGTAAAGCCTATCCATTCCTGGACCCCATAAGCACCGGCCTTGTCATAGGGCCGGTATTTTTCTATGTAATAGTCGATCTCGGCTTCCGTCAGGGGTTTGAAATCCACCTCGGTGGTGTCGCTGAACGTATGGATCCTGTCAAGGGTGCGCAGGGCCACACCTGTGGTCACAGTGTGCGTGCGGCCTGAAAGTGCACTGAGCATCGCGGCGGCATCCTCCCTGTCGCGGGGTTTGCCGAGAATCTGTTCGTCAAGGAAAACGAGAGTGTCGGCGGTGATCAGGACTTCGCCCGGCTCAAGGCTGCGATGGAAGGTCTCGGATTTGTGCCGTGCCAGGAATTCGGGAATAGCGTAATGCGGAAGGTCGGCGCTGTAGGCCTCGCGTTCATCCTTGCCGGGTTCGACCGTGAATTCTATATCGAGTCCTTTCAGGAGCTCCCTGCGGCGCGGCGACGCCGAGGCGAGCGTAAAAGTGTAATTTTCAAACATTTCTGCCGGTATTCTTCGCGAATTGTGTAATAGAATCCGGATGGCTGCCTTTCCAGGGATTCTTGGGATCGAAGAGCCATTTACCCTGAGGCTTCAGGACCTTTTCGACCAGGTCGCGGATACAGCCGCGGCCCCCGTTGAACTGGGAGACCAGATCGGCGGCCTCACGTACTTCGGCTACGGCATCGGCGGGACATACGCCCAGACCGGCAAGCTTCATTGCAGGAATGTCGGGGATGTCGTCGCCGACGAAAGCGACCTGGGACGGCTCCAGACCTACACGCTTGCAGAAATGGAGCAGGTCCTCAGCCTTGTCCTTCGACAGCATATACAGATGGTCGTCCCCTATGCCCAGCGAACGGGCGCGGTGAAGCAGGCTCTGCGAGACGCCTCCGGTGATTATGGCGCAGGGAAAACCGTTGTCGACTGCCGTCCTCACGCCGAAACAGTCTTTCGAATTGAACTGCCGGAGCAGGTCGCCGTCAGGCATAGCCAGCACCAGGCCGTCGGTAAAGACCCCGTCCACATCGAACGCAAAGGCCTTGATATCCTCAAATCGTATCATACCGTGCAAAGTTACTCATTTGATTAGAAAACATACTGGAAAAAAGATAACTTTGCATCGCACAGACAACCAATCCATTCACCATGCAGTACAGAAAGGACAGAAACGGCACCGGGCTCTCCATCCTCGGTTACGGATGCATGCGCTTCACCCGCAAGGGTGGCGGCATCGACCTGGAGAAGGCTGAAAAAGAGATCATGGCTGCCTACCGCGCTGGCGTCAACTACTACGATACGGCGTACATATATCCAGGAAGCGAGGCCGTCCTTGGGCAGATCCTCGAGCGCAACGGAATACGCGGCAGAATCCATATCGCAACCAAACTCCCCCAGTACCTGGTGCAGCGCAGGGCGGCACTCGACCGCTACTTCGACGAGCAATTGAAGCGGCTGCGGACAGACTATATCGACTATTACCTGATGCACCAGCTCACAGACTTCGCCCAGTGGGAGAAACTCAAGAACATAGGGATTCTGGAATGGATAGATGAAAAGAAGCGTTCCGGCGCCATCCATAACATAGGTTTCTCCTATCATGGCAATTCCGACCAGTTCCTGCGGATCCTCGCCGACTACGACTGGGATTTCTGCCAGATACAATACAATTACCGCGACGAACACACCCAGGCCGGAGTCACCGGCCTGAAGGCCGCCGCTGCACGGGGCATCCCGGTTATCATCATGGAGCCGCTGCGCGGCGGCAAACTGGTGGACCTGCTCCCGGAATCAGCCAAAAAGATCATAGCCGGCAATCCGCGCGGCTGGACACCTGCCGCATGGGCCTTCCGATGGCTCTACAACCAGCCCGAAGTCACGGTCGTCCTCTCGGGCATGAATTCCCTGGAGATGGTCGAAGAGAATGTACGGACGGCTTCCGAGGCGGGTATCGACGCCTTCACTGAGGAGGACTACGCCCTGATCGACCGGGTACGGCAGGAGATCAGACGCACGGAAAAGGTCGGCTGCACCGGCTGCAGGTACTGCATGCCCTGTCCGCAGGGCGTGGACATCCCCGGGGCGTTCAGATGCTACAATGCAATGTACAGTGAATCCAAGTCTGCCGGGCGTTTCCAATACGCACAGACTGTCGGCATGACCCAAAAGCCCGCATTCCCTTCACAATGCATAGAATGCGGCAAATGCGAGAAGCACTGCCCGCAGGCCATCCCCATAAGGGAAAAACTTAAGGAAGCCGACAAGGCCCTTCTTCCGCTGCACTACCGCATCGGCATCGGAATCGTACGCCGTTTCATGTTCAGGAAAAAGACCCGCCGTTCCTAAAAGGCACGTATGATGCCCGAAGACACGACGAAATGGATGTCACGTCCGGCGTAGGACATCCCGTAAGTACGGCCGACATCGGGTTGACCGGCATGATATGCCGGACGGGGATCCTGTGCGAGTATCTCTCGAAGGGCGGCCAGCTGGTCGTCCGTGAGGCCGGCGGCCAGGGAGGGATCTATTTCAACTTCGAGCAGGGTCTGCGGATTGGCTCCGACAAAACCGTCGGTGGCTTCCGGATGGGAATCGGCACCAGGCAGGTATGGTTTGATATCGTAGATCGGCGTACCGTCCATCAGGTCGGCGCCGGAAACAATCAGGACTAGCCCGTTATCACCGTCGGATTCGATTCCTTCGAGGCGGACCGACGACAGCCCTATCGGATTCGGTCTGAAAGGCGAACGGGTGGCGAAAACGCCCATCCGGACGTTTCCTCCCAGCCTCGGCGGCCTGACAGTCGGAGACCAGTGTCCGGACAGTGCCGGCGTGGGTCGGCCTGCCGCACTTTGGGATGCCGGAGTCTCATTCGCTGAAAACCCCCATATCAGCCAGATATGTGAAAAACCATCAAGTCCGCGGAGAGCCTCAGGTACACGGAAGGCAGGCTCGAAGACGATCCTGGACCGCAACGACGGAGCCAGACCGCTCTGCCGCGGCAGCCCGAACTTTGTCGGGAAATCGTTGTGTATGCGGGCTATGACCTCCATTACAATGCGAAGATAGCTATTTTTAGGCTATCTTTGCATTGTATGGCCTCTTACCTCCAGATAGAGAACATTTCCAAGTCGTACGGCCCGAAAGTGCTGTTCGACCATATCGGCTTCAATGTCAACGAAGGCGACAAGATAGCCCTGATCGCCCCGAACGGCACAGGCAAGACCTCGCTCATGCGCATCCTCGCAGGCAAGGACAAATCCGATTCGGGCGGACAGATCAAGTTCCTGAAAGAGATACGTATCGCTTTCCTGGAGCAGGACTATGATTTCGACCCGGATGCCACCTTGCTCGACCAGGTCCTTTCCGGAAGCACCCCCTTCATGGAACATCTCGACGAAGAGGGTAGATTCGAATACGAACGCCGCATAATCCGAATCCTGACCGAATTCGGGCTGCGCCCGGACCAGCGCATGGCAGACCTGTCCGGCGGTGAGATCAAACGCGTCGCAATCACACAGGTCCTCGCCCCGGAAGCCGACTTCCTCATCCTGGACGAGCCCACGAACCATCTCGACGTCGACGCAATCGAATATCTGGAGAATTATCTGCGCCGCTCGCGCTGCACACTTTTCATGGTCACCCACGACCGCTATTTCCTCGACCGCGTCTGCAACATCGTGATGGAGCTCGACCACGGACAGATATACGTCTACAAGGGAGACTATGAAAACTATCTTGAAAAACGTGCGGAAAGGATTGCCAACTACAATGCCGAGACCGACAAGGTACGAAACCTCCTGCGGCGCGAACTGGAATGGATGCACGCCACCCCGTGCGCCCGCACCGGCAAGGCCAAATACCGCAAGCAGGCCTTCTGGGACCTGAAGGGACGCGCCGAACAGGCCTATACCATCCGTCAGGTCTCGATGGAAGCCCTCGAAGGCGCCACCCGGCTCGGCACCAAAATCATCGACTGCTACGACGTCTCCTTCGGATATGGCGAAGGCGGGGCACTGGTCAAAGATTTCAGCTACAAGTTCCAGCGATACGACCGCATAGGGATAGTGGGCAGGAACGGAATCGGCAAGAGCACCTTCATAGACCTGCTTATCGGATTGCTTGAACCGGCCTCCGGCCGCATCGAGCGCGGGGAATCACTCAAGATAGGCTACTACCGGCAGGACGGCATGCAGTTCGACGAAGGCCAGACCGTGCTGGAAACCGTCAGCAACCTCGGGCTCCTGAACCAGTTCCTGTTCCCTCACGACATGCTGAACAACCCTGTCAGCAAACTTTCCGGCGGCGAAAAACGGCGGCTCTACCTGCTGACCATACTGATGCAGCAGCCCAACTTCCTTATACTCGACGAACCCACCAACGACCTCGATATCGTCACCCTCAACATCCTCGAGGAATACCTGCTGGACTTCAAGGGTTCCCTGATCGTCGTATCCCATGACCGCCACTTCCTCGACCGCGTGGTCGACCACCTGCTTGTATTCTGCGGCGACGGGCTCATAAAGGACTTCGTAGGCGGCTATACGGAATACCGGACATTCATCAAGGATTACGAAGCCGAAAAGCTGCGCCAGACAAGACAGCTGTCAGACAACAGTGCAGAGCCGCAGAAGAAAACCTCCCAGCCGGAACATGGCGAACGCAAGAAACGGCTCTCCTACAAAGAACAGCGCGAACTAGAGCAGCTTGAAACCGAACTTCGGAAACTCAACGCTGAAAAAAGCGGAATCGAAGCACTCCTCTCCCGCCCCGACGCCCCATACGGACAGATCAGGGAAGCTTCCGAACGCTACGAAGCGCTCAAGCGGGAAATCGATGAAAAAGAATTCCGCTGGCTGGAACTGAGCCTCTGACTTCTAATCCTCTACCGGGACTTGCTGCAGGCAATCGCATGCAGTGCGGACAATATAGTTACACACAATAGCTCATTTTTCCTACCTTTGCACCGCAGAAAACGAGTACAAATCAAATATCCATGAAAAAGATGATTTTCTTTCTGGCAGCAGTGGGACTGGTAGCAGCCTCCTGCGGCACAAAGCAGCCGGCCAAACTTGCCGGTATCAACTATGATTACATGGACACCACGGCCCGTCCCGGCGATGACTTCGCACAGTACGCAACGGGCCACTGGTCCGATTTCAACCCGCAGCCGCCGGAGTACCCTTCCTGGGGCGCTTTCGCCAAACTCGGGGAAGAAAACATCAAGACCCTTTCGGGCCTGATCCAGGAAATCGCCGCCAAGGACAATGAAAATGGAAGCATCGCCCGGAAGATCGGTGACCTCTACAACATGGCCATGGACTCGACGCGCCTGAACGCCGAAGGAGCTGCGCCTCTCCGTGCGCACCTGGCGGAAATCGACGCCCTCGGCAGCCGCGAGGCCCTGCTGGATTACTGTGCGAAGGAGCACGACAATCTGCTGTTCAGCATGTACGTGGGTGCCGATGAGAAGGATTCCGACAACAACATCGTCTCCATTGGACAGGGTGGCCTGACCCTTGGCAACAAGGAGTACTATTCTTCCAAGGATCCCCAGAACGTGATGGTCCGCGAAGCCACCAAGGAGCATATGAAGAATCTCTTCGTGCTGGCAGGATATCCCGAGAAAGAGGCTGCCGCCAAGGTCGCCCGCATCTGGGCCCTGGAGACCGAACTTGCCGCAACCCACTACTCCATGGAAGAGCAGCGTATCCCCGAGAAGAACTACCACAAGATGAGCGTCGAGGAACTGAACACGCTCTGCAAGCCCTTCGACTGGAAGAAATATCTGACGACCTACCGCTACGACAAAACCGAACAGGTCGACGTCGGCCAGCCCGAACCCGTGGCCAAGGCCTGCAAGCTGCTGATGACAGCTCCGCTCGAAACCCTCAAGGACATCTATCGCTGGCAGGTCATCAACGGCGGCTCCTCGCTGCTGTCCGATGACTTCATCCAGGAGAATTTCGAATACAGCCGCAAGATCTACGGCACCCAGGATGTCACTCCGCGCTGGAAACGCGCTGTCAACCTGGTTGACGGCCTGATGTCCGACGCCGTGGGCCAGATGTACGTGGAGAAATACTTCCCGGCAGAGGCCAAGGCTGAGATGCTCGACCTGGTCGGCAAGCTCCAGAAATCGCTGGGTGAACGCATCAAGGCCCAGGAATGGATGACCGAGGAGACCAAGGCCAAGGCCCTCGACAAACTCTCCGCCTTCACTGTCAAAGTGGGATATCCCGACAAGTGGGACGACCTTACCCCGCTGGTGATCGACCCTGAGAAGTCGCTCTACGAGAACGCCCGCGCCGCTACCGAATTCTACTGGAACCTGAATTACAACAAACGCTACAACAAACCGGTAGACAAGGACGAATGGCTGATGCCCGCCCAGATGGTCAATGCTTACTACAACCCGACCACCAACGAGATCTGCTTCCCCGCCGCCATACTGCAGCCGCCGTTCTTCGATCTCAAGAACGATGCAGCCGCCAACTACGGTGCCATCGGCGTCGTGATCGGCCACGAGATGACCCACGGCTTCGACGACCAGGGACGCCTCTACACCAAGGAGGGCAACCTCCAGAACTGGTGGACCGACGCCGACGCGGAGGCTTTCAAGAAGCCCTGCGACGCAATGGTCGACTACTTCAACTCCCTCTGGGTCATTCCCGGTGAACTGCACGCCAACGGTGCCCTCACCCTGGGCGAGAACCTGGCTGACCACGGCGGCCTGAACATCGCCTTCAATGCCTTCCAGATGTGGCAGAAGGAGAACGGCAAACTCGGCGATGACCACGGCTTCACGCCCGAGCAGCGTTTCTTCCTCGCCTATGCGAATGTATGGGCCGGAATCACCTCTCCCGAGATGCTCCGCTACCGTACCATGATGGACGTGCATTCCATCCATTACCTCCGCATCAACGGAGCCCTGGCCCAGTGCGACTTCTGGTACGATGCATTCGGCATCCAGCCTGGCGACGCCATGTACGTTGCCCCTGAAAACCGAGTCAAAGTGTGGTAATCACTTCCGCCGGATGATTGAAGCGGCCCGCCTGTGCGGGCCGCTTTTTTGTTGCCAGGACTGATGAAGAAATTGCTATCTTTGCATCATCATGTGGAAAAAGATTCATAACTGGCTGATAGCCGCCGCCGGCATACTGATAATCGTGATGCTCGGGCTCAACCTCTGCCACGCAGTCAATCCGGAGACTGGCGCCCACTACGCAATCCGCTTTTCGGACCGGCTTATCTACATCATCTTCATCGTCCTTTCGTTCATCATCTCAGACGTGACGCTGCTCTCGGCCAAACAGCCTTTCTACCAGGTTTTCCTGGCCATTGTCAACGCCATAGTCCTTCTGGGATTCCAGATATGGATCTTCGTCGAATTCTTCACCACCAAACTGCAGTCCGGCCTCAAACTGTCATCGGTTTACACACTCTCCATCGGCGCGGTATTTCCGCTGGTGGCAATAATCCTGCTTGTCCTCGCAGTTAAATATGCGGCCGACGAAGGCACCGCCCAGAGGATCGCCCGCTCATTTGCAAAAAAAGGGATCGAATAATTCCCTATCCTATCTTGACCTTCGGTATATCGCTCCAGAGCGTGGAATAATGGGGCGACTGGTACTCCTGTGACATCTTTACTGAGCCGTCTCCCTGTACGCCGAAGAGCACCGCACCGCGGCCGTACGAGGCGGCAATCCCGTCCAGTGCTTCGGAGAGGCGGGCTTCACGCATGTCCGCGTCAGCATCCCTGAAAAGCGAGCGGGTGAAGCCCTCCCGGGAGGCGACACGGGTAAAGATCACTCCCGCTTTCTTGTAGCCGTAGCGGCGGCTGAACATGGCGCGCGTGACCTCGGCGGCGGCAACTACGACCGTACGATAGTCGTCCGTCCCGTCGGGGAAAACGGTCAGGCGGCTGGAAAAAGCCTGCGGCTCGTCCTCGTGGAAACGGTTGGTCATGGCGAAGACGGCCATCTCGAGCGCCAGGGAATCCTGTTTCCGCAGTTTTGCGGCGGCGGACTCGGCAAAAGTTGCGGTCTGGCTGCATAGGTCCGTCATGTCGGTTATCTCCTTAGCAAAACTCCTGGACACGCATATGGTCTGGCGGGGTTCGACCATATCCTCGAATCCGATGCACGGCTCCCCGCGCAATTCCCTCCACGTACGCCAGCCCGGAAGTGCGAAAATCTTCCTCACGTCATACTCCTTAAGGCGGGTATAATCCCATGCCGTAACCACGCCCATCTGAGCGAGCTTGCGGACACTGCGCCTGCCTATGCCCCAGACGTCCTCCACGGGAAATTTCCTGAGCACCTTCTCTATATCTTCGGGACGGTGCATATAGCATCCTCCCTCCAGTTTCGGGTATTTCTTGCACAGTTTGGAAGCTATCTTTGCCAGAGTCTTCGTCGGAGCGACACCGACAGACAGGGGTATGCCGGTCATCTTCCTGCAAACGGCCGCAATCCTGCGGGCATAAGCAGCAAGGTCCTCGACCGCCAGCCCTCTCAGGTCCAGGAACGACTCGTCGATCGAGTACTGCTCGACTGCCGGAGCGAAATCGCGCAGAACCTCCTGCACACGGCGGGACATGTCTCCGTAGAGTGCATAGTTGCTCGAGAAGACCGCGACGCCGTTCCTCTCGACTATGTCGCGTATTTTGAAAAGCGGCTCGCCAATTTTGATGCCGAGCGCCTTGGCCTCGTTGCTGCGTGCCACGGCACAGCCGTCGTTATTGCTGAGCACTATGACGGGCCGGCCTTCCAGGTCGGGACGGAAGACCCTCTCGCATGAAGCGAAGAAATTATTGCAGTCGGCAAGGGCGAACATGGGTCATGCCTTCTTGATGATGAAGGTCACGACACCCCAGATGACGAAATCATTGTCCGGGCCCACGGGAATGGGGCGGAATGAGGGATTGTGTTCGTTGCAGGGCATCAGTACCGCGCCGTTGTCGCCCATTTCCACCCGCTTTACGGTGTATTCGCCGTCTATGAAACAGACTGCCTTGCAACCGTTGGTGGGATCGACGGAGCGGTCGACAATCAGGATGTCGCCTTCGTCCATGTCGGCATCCACCATGGAAACGCCGTCGACCCGGAAAAAGAATGTCGATGCGCTGTGGCGCACAAGCAGTTTTACAAGGTCCAGTTTCTCACCTATGTTTTCAGCAGGAGAAGGGAATCCCGCCTTGACGGAGCCCAGGATCTCTGCCTCCAGGGAGGCTGTATCTGAGATGGGATGCGGTAGCATGCCGGTCACTTTTTCCGGGCCAGCAGGCCTATTATCACGGCTATCATTATTCCGACGGTGATGCCTAGGAAATTAGCGTTCAAATCGGACGGATCGGTCACCCTGATTTTGGTGATGCGGCCCTGAAGATGTTCGAAACTGAAAGCTATGATATTGCCCATCAGCGTGGAAATGCTCAAAGCATGCCACCATGAACGGAAATCGAACGCCAGGGCGCCGAGGACCGGGAACGGCAGGAACATCAGGAAATGTATGACCTTGTCGATGGGATAGCCCATGAAACTGCGAGGGATCTTGGGACTCGGCTTGAAACTGCCGAAGCAGAGCCATGCGACGGCGGCGAGATAGAGCAGGAAGAGTATTATCTTGAATATCCTTGAACGGTTCATGTACTGTCACCTCCTGTTCTTGCGCTGAAGCGTATGGAAATCATTCTCCGCCTTGATCTTGTCGATTATGGTCGTCACTACCTCGTAGATCTGGCCGCCTACGCGGTAGTCAGCCTGGCATATGAAATTGACCCGGTCCTGCCTGAGGAGCTTCCTGGCGGTTTCTTTCTGGTGTGCGTTATCGGGAGAATAGACTGCGATGGAATTGCCGCCGAACATCTTGACTATCTTCATGCAGGGGATGTCCGTGGTGCCGTCGCCGAGATAGATCATGTTGCTGAAAGGTATGGGCTTGTCGTCCTCCTTCTGGCTCTCGTTGACCTTGGTGTTGTCGCTGATGTCCATGATGCCCTTGGCGATCTTGAATAGGAACTGGGTCTTGCCTGTGTAGTCGACGGCTACTGCGGGCCAGACCGCCACCCCGCTCTCATCGTACCAGAAGGAACAGGCGAATATCTTCTTGAACTCATGGGCGATGGAAGTACCCTCGATCAGTTCGGTCTGCCCGGAAGAGTTGATGTAGTGCTCCACATTGACCCCGTGCCGTCTTCCGTATTCATTGATCAGGGCGAACCATTCCTTTACGCCTTCATATAGTTTGATATGCTTTCCGAAGGAGACGAAGGAATCGCGCGTAAGGGAAATGCCTTTCTCGCGCGCCTCGTCGATCATGAGTTTCATGTAGGAGAGGATGCTGCTCACTTCCTGCCCGTCGGGGACTGCATTGCTTTTGCTCCAGAATTCATCGGGTGTCTGCCCTATCGCCTGGATGAAGCCGAACTCCTGCATGTTTCCGGGAGAAAGGGTCCCGTCGAAATCATATATCAGCGCTACGGTAGGTCTTTTTTTCATAACGCGCAAATATACACATTATTTGCTTAAAGCGGGAAAGTCCTGGATATAGGGAAGAGGCCGAACAGTCCTCCTGTATGGATGAACAATATGTTTTCCGATGTGCTGAGCCTTCCGCCGGAAATCAACTCGTTCACCATTCCGTAGGTGGCCTTGCCGGTATATACCGGATCGAAGACCACGCCTTCCAGACGGGCCATCCTCTTGATGTGCTCCAGCTCCTCCGGACGGCTCAATGCATACCCGATGCCGACATACTCCTCGAACAACTCGAAATCGGAAGGCTTGAGGGCGGCAGCGATCTGCGCAGCCTGCTCCTTTGATATCTCTCCCTGCTCCACGAGATACGGAAGGGCGTCGCATGAGATACGCGCGGCTATATCCTGGAAATATGCGGCATCATCGCATACGCATACCCCTATCACTCGCTTGCCGTATCCCCAGATGATATTGGAGAGCTGAAGTCCGGCAAGGGTACCGCCGGAGCCCGTAGCCACCACAACCGTATCGAACTTGATCCCCATCTCCCTCTCCTGCGCGACTATCTCTTTCATGGCGTAATAATAGCCGAGCGTGCCGACTCCGAAGGACGCACCTTCAGGAATGATGTAGGGGCGGAAGCCCCTGGCGGCATAACCGTCAGCCATCTCCTGCATTATCTCGCCGCGGTGCTCCCGGTATTCGTCGCGGTTGCAGAAACGTACGTCGGCGCCCATGAGCCGGTCGAGGAAATAGTTCCCTTCCACGGGAGGCTCCTCGCTGATGCGCAGGAGCACGGCGGATTTGAGGCCAAGGCGGGCGGCCACCGAAACGGTTGCCCTGCAGTGGTTCGACTGTATGCCTCCGCAGGTGATCAGCAGGTCGCATCCTTTGGAAAGGGCCTCCTGGACCGCGAATTCCAGTTTCCTTATCTTGTTGCCGGACCATTCGCTCCCGGTCTGGTCGTCACGTTTCACATAGATGTTCCTGCCACATTCGTCGGACCAGCGTGAGAGTCTCTGTATCCGGGTGGGAAGATTAGCCAGAGTGAGTTTTTTCATATCTTGAAGACAATATTGAAATGCTTTTCCAACAAATATAAGTATTTTTGTCTACGGAAACCAACGATTCGTCATGAAACATCTTCCGCTAACCATCCTGGTACTTCTATCCCTCCTCATCCCGGCCCGGGCCAATGCCGCAAAAGACAAGGACCTCGTCCCCATGGCCGACTCGATCAGCAGTTATCTAAAAGCGAAAACCACCGTCACGAGCCGCGTTTCGGTGGAGAAGGCCACCCTCATGAAAGACGGCACCCTCCGCATAACCCTCAGCCGCGCGCTGGTGGACCACCCACTGCGCGACCAGGAAATCAGGGACATTTACTCCATCGCCCGCGAGACGCTGCCGTCCAAATACTCCCAGTACAAGAAGAAACTGTCCATATACTCGGACAAGAAACCCATAGAATTCTACAAGAGCAACTATTTCTCAGAAAAGCCTTCCGCCGCGCCGGCCAGGGACCACAAAAGATATGCGGGATCCTATCACGACAAAATGGCAGCCCCGCTGGTCAAACGCACATCCTCTTCCAACCGGCCCGTACGCGGCCTGCAGAACCGCCACATCGCACTCTGGCAGAGCCACGGCTGGTATTACGAGCAGTCTCTCAAAAGATGGGAGTGGCAGCGTGCCAGAATATTCGAGACCGTGGAGGACCTCTATACCCAGAGTTATGTGGTGCCCTTCCTGGTCCCTATGCTTGAAAACGCCGGAGCGGTGGTGATGATGCCCCGCGAGCGCGACTGGAATCCAATAGAAATAGTCGTGGACAACGACGGAGGAGAAACCGGTTACAGGGAGTCCGGCCAGTGGGAGGCCGCTCCCGACACAGGCTTCGCCAATCCCAAGGGCGAATACCTCTATCAGGAGAATCCATTCAAGATGGGTACAGCCAGGATGTCTCACACCGACCCTGAAGGCGGCAGCAACGCCTGCTGGATCCCCAACATACCGGAAGACGGGGAATATTCGGTCTACGTATCCTACCAGACCATCCCCGAAAGCACCGCATCGGCGCAATATGAAGTCCGCCACACGGGAGGCACGACCCGCTTCAGCGTCAACCAGCAGATGGGAGGCGGCACCTGGATATATCTCGGACGGTTCGGATTCACCCGCGGAACCTTCGGGGACCAGGGCGTTTTCCTGTCCAATGTCGGTGACGGCAACGCGATCGTTACCGCCGACGCGGTCAAATTCGGCGGCGGCATGGGCAACATGGCCCGCAAGCCGGCCGAGGTCAAGGAGGGCGATTTCGATGTCGAACCGATAGTTTCAGGCTATCCGCGTTTCACGGAAGGTTCGCGCTACTGGCTGCAATGGGCGGGATTCAACGATACGATCTATTCCCGCAACCGCAACATGACCGACTACAACGACGACTATATGTCACGCGGCCTCTGGGTCAACACCCTTTCCGACGGATCGTATCTCAAGCCCGACAAGAAAGGCTACAACGTTCCCATCGACCTCTCGTTCGCTTTCCACACCGATGCGGGCACGACCCTGAACGACTCCATAGTCGGCACGCTTGCGATATATACCAGGCTCTCCAACGATGACGAGAAGTATCCCAACGGCGAAGACCGTTCCATCGCCCGCGACTACACGGATATAGTCCAGACCCAGATAGTGGGCGACATACGGGCACTTTTCGAACCGGAGTGGAGCCGCCGGCAGTTGTGGGACCGTTCTTATGCCGAGAGCCGCATGCCGGAAATCCCGGGAATGCTGCTCGAACTCCTCTCGCACCAGAACCTGGCGGACATGCGCTACGGCCTCGACCCCAGTTTCAGATTCACCGTATCGCGCGCAGTCTATAAGGGAATGCTGAAATTCCTCGCCTACATCAACGGCTTCGAATATACTGTCCAGCCGTTGCCCGTAAAGGGCTTTGAGGCGCATTTCGACGGCGAGGGCAGAGCCTCTCTGAGCTGGCAGCCCGTAACGGACCCTCTCGAAGTTACTGCCGACGCCACCGGGTATATTCTCTACACCCGCATCGACGAAGGAGGTTTCGACAACGGAACGGCCATTACGGATCCCCATGCCGAGGTGGAGATAGAACCCGGTCACATCTACAGTTTCAAGGTGTCTGCGACGAATGCCGGAGGCGAGAGTTTCCCGAGCGAAATACTCTCGGTCGGATTCGTCTCGCAGGATGCGCCCACAGTGCTTATCGTCAACAATTTCGACCGCGTCAGCGCACCTGCCAGTTTCGCCTCGAAAGACTCGCTGTATGCCGGCTTCCACAATCCCCGTGACATAGGAGTCCCCTATCTCTTCGACATTTCGTTCATCGGAGCCCAGCATGAGTTCCGCCGCCCGATTCCGTGGATGGACGACGACAGCGCAGGATTCGGCGCCTCCGACAGCGACTTCGAGACCAAAGCGCTGGCAGGCAACAGCTTCGACTACCCTGCAACCCACGGCAGGGGCTGGATGGCTGCGGGGTGCAATTTCGTTTCATGCAGCCGCTCCGCAGTCATTGAAGGGTCGGTAGATATGGGAGTCTACTCCATTGCCGATCTCATCTGCGGGGAACAGGTCACAACCCAGATAGGCCGCAAAGGCGCCAATCCGCTGCGTTATCAGGTATTCCCCAAGGAGCTCCGCGACCAGATCACGGCATTTACCGGCAAAGGCGGCAGCATACTGGTTTCAGGCGCTTATGTCGGTTCCGACCTTTGGGAGCCTGTGTTCGACATCGATATCGACTCTGCCATGAAGGCCGATTACATCGAACCCGGGCAGAAGTTCGTGCAGGAGGTGCTCCACTACCGGTGGATGACCAACAACGCCTCCGTCACCGGAATTGTCAAAGGCGAACAGAATCCCCTCGGGCTGGATTACAGGAACAAACTGATCTTCAACACAGAACTCAACGACAAAGTATACTGCGTAGAGGCTCCCGACGGCATCAATCCCGTAGGGACAGGTGCATATACCGTTTACCGGTATGCTGAAAACAACATCTCGGCCGGAGTGGCTTTCAAGGGCGGTTATAAAACCGTCATCCTTGGCTTCCCGGTCGAGACGCTTGAAACCCAGGAGCAGATCGACTGCCTTATCGGCGAAGTCGCCCGCTTCTTCGGGAATTAGAAATTCAGGAAATCGATCTCCGTTATGCCGGCGACCGACTCGATGTTGAAAGAGTTGGCACCGGCAGACGATATTTCTATGGAATAGGATCCGGCGGAGCCGTAGTCGTGCTTGAGGGCGGCATTGTAGATGTCCTCCTTCCCGTCACCCCATTTCACGAGAGCGGACATGCCGCTGCCCGAAATGAACGGAGCGGTGAATGAAGAGAGCGTGTGCCTGATGACGAGCTGCTGTCCGAATCTGGCCGCCTGGGTCACCATGAAAGACCGTGAGACCCCTTCCATGCTGAAGGAGACGCTGCCCTTGCGGGTAGTACTCTTGTCATTGGCATCTACTGTGACGGTGACGGATCTCGTCCCCTTGTCTCCCGTTTCGGGAGATACGTGGATCCAGGGATCGCTGGCCCTGGCAGTCCACGTGTAGTTCGCAGTCACGTTGACGGTCTTGCTGCCGCCTTCCGACAGTATCTCGGCGCTGGTGACGTCAATCGAAAGCATGGGCTCCTCCTTCTGGCATGAAACCGACATCAGAAGTGAAACCGCGATTGTTAACAAAACCGTCCGTCTCATTTTTCTCCCATTTTAAGATTCAACGTCAGTGACTCATTCCCCCGCCTGAGCGTAAGTTTATAGGCGCCCTTGGGTAGATCCAATGTCTTGATGGTGAGCGTGGTCAGTTCATATTTAACGCCTTCGGTCACCTTTTGGCCTGCCGATGACACAAGCTCCCACTCCACGCCGTCCTTGGTCTGAAGGTTGACTTCATGGACGGTCTTGTTGTAGTTGAACGAGGTCACTGCGGCCAGTTCCCTGTCGTCACGTACGGAAATCTCGGGCGTCATCCCGTCGGCCTTCTGATAGACCGGGATCCTCCAGTCGTCATCCGGCCATCCCTGTTTGTGGTAGAGCAGGCATATCCTGTCGCCCTCTACGGGGAAACAGTGCATCATGCACGGCACGCTCGGGAATCCGATGCCCGAACGGGGCTCCAGTTCACGCGACCATGGGGAACTGATGCGTTCCTTGATTTTGCCTTCAGCGTCGACGAGAGCTATGACAAGGTCCCATGTGGCCGTCTGGTTGCCTCCGTTATATACGAATCCTACGGTCAAGTTGAAACCCTTGCCTGCAAGTATCTCGTCCTGGGTATCCAAACCCTTGTACTCCGTTCCGCTCGAAGTCTTGCCGCCGGACAGGAAGACAAATTCCTGAACATCGCCGCCGGAGCCTTCTATCGGCTTGAAGTTGAAGACCGCACGATGGTCGAAAAGATACTGCTGGCTCCCGCTTGGAGAGAATGCGGAAAGAGGGAAATAACCGTTGCTGCTCCCTCCCCATCCCCAGTTGACGCTGAGGTTGTCTTTCTCGTCATAGCCGTCCAGCAGGAAAGCATGTCCGCCCCCTTCGCGCGAAGCGGAATAGAGCACCGGACGGTCCTGAAGCTCGGCCTTGAGCATCGATATCCACTCCGCATCAGAGAAAAAGTCGCGGTTGTAGAATACGGCTCCGGGGTCGAATCCGAAGTAATTGATGGCGCAGGTCACCATAAATTCGGTCTTGGCACTGGTGGTCTTGTCGAATTTGGCTTTTACCGCCACTCCCAGGTCATAGACCAGACGGGCGGCTTCGGCCCCTTCCTCCTCCGTATAAGCTTCGAGGTAATTGTACTTTATCTTCGTCCAGTCGTACTGATGGTCCAGTTCGAAGCCCTCCACCGTAACGTTGGAACCGGTATCCGAAGAATAGCCGTATGTCGGGAGGGTTCCTTCGCCATGGGAGGGGTATCCGAAGAACCTCATGATCATGCCCATGGCAACCGGAACGCAACCGGCGACGGCCTTCTCGCCGTCGACAGTGGGTGCGAGATCGTTGAAAGGAGCCCTCTGGTTCCAGAGCGGTGTCTCCAGTTTGTGTGCAGGCTCGAATCCGTCACTCCCCGCTTTGGTGGACACGGAAAGGGAATTCCAGGCGGCGTAAGTTTCCAAAGAAGGATAGACGCCATGCGAGCGCACTGTCTCCACCTGCTTTTCCAACTCTCCGAGCCAGCTTCGCAGATTGTCCGGAAGTTCGCCGGTTCCGAAAGAATTCTCGAAAGAATAGCCGAGGATGGGGCGGCAGGCATCGTCACCGGCAATGATGACAAAACCTCCCCCCTCCCGGTTGAAGATGTGGAAAGCGGGAGTTCCCTGAGCAGATTTTGTAGGAAGAGATGCCGCCTCGACACGGACAATCCTTGCGTCTCGGAGAGACTTCCGGCTGTCACGCTGGAAGAATGAACGGGCCAGACTCTTTGCGCGGTCGGCATCGACAGGACCCGACCATGCAGGAAACGCAATGAAGAAGAGCAGAAGAAAGACGATGAGTCGTTTCATAACTCCTCCTGCTACATGCTTCTCACGAATATCTCGAGCACGCGTCCCTTGAGTTCACGCCATTTGCCGGCAACGAGGGAGTAGAAACTGCCTGTCTGGTCGTTGAGCATGCGGGCGACAGCCTCCTCACGTCCCTCGGCAGGGAGAGCCTTTACCTTCTCCTGAAGGGCAAGGTCCTGCTCGAACATCATCTTTTCAAAAAGCGCCCTCTCCGGCTCAAGCACCTTGCGGGTCTTGTCCCAATAGATCGTGGCGATGCGGTTCGTCTCGCGGAAAGCCCAGACGGCCGCTTCGGGACGATAGTGGTTCTGGCCGCAGTGGCTGAGCTCGACCGGAAGGGTGGTTGCGCCGGCATAAATCGGGAAGCGCGGGCTTTGTCCGGGGTTGTCGAACGAGAACCAGAGGACTCCGCCCACTTCGTCGGGCAGCCAACTGCGGCACTGTGCGATCCAGGAGTATGAGCACTGGATAACCGCAATGGTACGGCGGTTGGTCACGGTCTCGGGGGCGATGTGATTGAGCATCGAACGCATGTCGGCCGACATCCAGTTGGATACGGGCGTCACCTCTTCGTCATATTCGTCGAACGAAGAGCCGTTGCGCACACGGCGGTGAGCCGTGAAACGGAGATTCTTGCCCATATCGTATTCGGTTCCCTCATAGGTCTCACGGTAGAAGGCGAGGATACGTTCAGGAGTCACGGGAACCTCGGGCTTCACGGAGAATGGAATCTCCTCGTCGTCCAGCGACAATCCGAGGGACGGTGCCAGGGTACTGAGCACGAACCATTCACGGATAGAGAAGGGCTTGCGTCCGCCACCGGCCACTTTCCAGAATTTCAGCGGGCCCTTGCCATCCCACAGTCCAAGGTCCTTGGCCTTTTTCTTCAGGTCCTTGCTGTACATGAAGTAGTCGGGATTATTGAAATCGATGGCTCCGATGCGGGAGATGTTGGCGGAGATGCCGACATGGTCGTCAGGGACGCGCTGGGCCGCCCAGATCGCGCCGGGAGCACCGGGACCGGGACCAACAATCTCGAACTGCCAGACTTCGTTGGGATCGGCAACTGTGAGGCATTCACCGGAATCGCCGTAACCGAACTGCTCAGCAAGGCTTCCCATAAGTCTGATGGCATCGCGGGCATTGTCGCAATACTCCAGCGCTATGCGCTGCAGTTCTTCGATCCAGAATATGCCGTCCTTGTTCTGAAGGTCGCGGTTGCCGTCGAAGGTGGTCTCGCCTATTGCCAGCTGTTTCTCGTTCATGCAGGGATATGCGGTATTCACGAAGCGCCAGGTCTGAGACCTGAGCGGAGTGATACGGCCTGTTTCACGCACGTTGCGCAGGTCCCAGGGCTCCTCGGTATGGAGCATGTTGTAGTAGACAGGCTCGGTCTCGCCGGGGGCGAAACTCTTCCGGGGTTCGATGGTCACATAGGTACGGTAATATGAGTCGCAGCAATGGGCGGTCATCACCGATCCGTCGCTGGAGGCCTTCTTGCCGACCATGATGGAAGTACAGGCGTTCCCGGTCGTAGCAGGAAGCAGCATCAGCGCCGAAACTGCGGCGACGAGATATTTACTGAGCGGTTTCATGTTGCGGTAATTTATGGATTTTGATATTGAATGCAGCGTAGAATATTGCGATCAGGGGCGTGATGAAGCAGAAGATCGCGAAGGGGAAATAGACCATGGTGGCGACGCCGAGCACGCTCGACTGGACCACGGCACATGTATTCCATGGCACGAGTACGGAACTCACGGTTCCGGAATCCTCCAGGGTACGGCTCAGGACCTCTGGGGCCAGTCCGAAACGCCTGTATGCATCCCGGAACATGTTCCCCGGAAGAAGGATGGCCATGAACTGGTCTGAAAGGGTGAGATTGCAGAAGATACAGCTGAGTACGGTGGAAGCTACCAGGCCGCCGTTGCGGTGGACCCTGGAGATGATGGCCGCGGTGATGCGCTCCACCATTCCGCACGCAGACAGGCAGCCGCCGAACATCATTACGGATATGATGATCCAGACCGTATTGACCATGCCCGACATTCCGCTGGTGGAAGCCAGGCGGGTGATGAGTGGATCGGC
This sequence comes from Bacteroidales bacterium, assembly GCA_017430365.1. Taxonomy (GTDB): domain Bacteria; phylum Bacteroidota; class Bacteroidia; order Bacteroidales; family UBA932; genus Cacconaster. The sequence continues at coordinate 144,605 of JAFRNC010000004.1, forward strand.
GGTCTCGATTGAAACCGGGGAAGACATCATCTTGAGCAGCGAACCGAAAAAGCGGCGGAAGGCCCCTATGTCGCTGCCCACTATCTGGTCGATGATCTGAGGCTGGGCGAAGAAAGCCAGTATGCCTCCGGCCAGGGCAGAAAGGAACAATGTCACCATCGCCGGCACCTTCTTGAAGATCATGTAAATCGTCAGGCATGGAACCAGCAGGAACCATGGAGATATGTTGAATGTCGCCTGCAGCACCCCCAGTTGCCTCCCCATCTCGACCTCGGAACTGACCGGAACCACGAACCCCACGATACCATACACCACCAGGCATATGACAAGCGCGGGAAGAGTGGTGAGCAGGGTGTAACGCACGTGCGTGTACAGATTCACCCCGGCAATTGATGCGGAAAGATTTGTCGTGTCGCTGAGAGGAGAGACCTTGTCGCCCAGGTAAGCGCCGGAAATGATGGCGCCCGCCAGCCATCCGGTGGGGATTCCGATGAATGAACCGGCGCCGAAAAGCGCCACTCCGATGGTACCGACAGTCGTCCAGGAACTGCCCGCCAGCAGCGAAACCACTGCGCAGAGCAGGAAGGTAAGGACGATGAACAGCCTGGGATGGATCAGCTTCAGGCCGTACCAGATCATTGTCGGCACGATGCCCGAGAGCATCCATGTGGCAGTAAGGGCACCGATGGAGAGCAATATTATGATGGCCGAACTGGTCGACTTGAGATTGTCTCCCACAGCCCCTTCGAACTTGCTCCAGGGAACCTTCAGGCCGTATATCCCGATCAGGGCGGTAACCACGGCTGCGCCGAAGATGGCGAGCTGCGAGGGACCGCTCGTAAGTTCGTCGCCGAATATGCTCACTCCTATCATCAGCAGGACGATAAGGGTAAGTACGGGCACCAGCGAAAGAAGGAGTCCGGGCTTTTTCATGTCAGAGCATTTTTTTCTTCCGGAAGAATAGGAAAACGAGGAAAACGATGACGAGCATCGCCGCTATGATGGCAATGATATCCCAGTTACCCCCCAGCAGGGGCAGCTTGATGTTCATGCCGTAGATGCTGGCTATCAGCGTCGGAGGCATCAGCAACAGGGAAACGAGCGTGAATATCTTCATGATCTTGTTCTGCTCGAGGTCGATAAGACCGAGAACGGTGTTCTGCAGATATTCCAGGCGTTCGAAACTGAAATCCGTATGATTGATGAGTGACGAGATATCTTTCAGCAGGATGCCCAGCTTGCCGTTGATGACGTCGGGGGTCTTGTCGCTCCGCAGGATGCTGGAAATCATCCGCTGCTTGTCGACGATGTTCTCCCGCACCATCATGGTGTTTTCCTGCAGCTGGTTGATATCGAGGAGGAATTCCTCGTTGACATCCTCTCCCAGGCTGACCCTCTTGCTGTACTGCCCTATCTCTTTCGACATCAACTCGATCATGTCGGCGTCCAGGTCGACCCGGTTCTCCAGGATCCCGACCAGCACATGGAACCCGGTCGGATAGAGCCGTGAGTTGAACAGGATACGGCGCTGGATGTCTGTGAAGCTCCTTAAAGGGACCTGGCGTATGGAAGTGATGGTCTGCCCCGTCAGAACGAATGAGACCGACTCCATCGTATAGTTTTCAGCACTGGGGATCAGAAAGTTGGTATTGGCGAAAATAGCGTCGACCGTTTCGAAATAGCGGGATGAACTCTCGATCTCCTCCGCTTGCGCACGGCTTTGCAGGGTGGTGTGCAGGAACGCCTCCACGGCTCTCTTCTCGTCGCCCGTAGGGTTGAAGAGATCGAGCCAGAGGGCATCCTCCAGGGTTATTTTCTTCAGCGTTCCGAGATTCTCGGAAACTTCCGCCTGTCCGTTGAGATTATAAAAGATCTTGATCATGTTACCTCGGGTTTTAGTGTGTTGTCCGTTCCGTTTACAGATTCGGCAGGATTACGACACACATTCTCGAGGGGTCAGCTTCTCCAGGGCCACCCGCCGGAATTCGGTCAGTCCGGCGCGCTTTTCACCGTCTAGGGCGAAAGAGATGTTATCCCGCAGATAGTTGCGGGCATACTCCCTGGGAAACTGAAGATCGTACTTTTCTATGGCCTCGGCGATATGGTCGATGCCATATCCGAGGGCCCGGTTGAACTTTTCAATGAATGCCGGATCCAGCCGTTTGTTGGCCGTCCAGCAGGCGAATACGAAGGGCATGCCGGTCAACTCTATCCACTCCTCAGCCAGATCGTAACGGAAGCGGAACTCCCCTCCGCGGCTGAGTGCCTTGTCGCCTATCAGCAGATAGCAGCGCGATGTGTCGATCGCGTCCTTCGTGAAATCGAATTTGGAGAAGCGCGGATCGATGTGCCACTTCTCCCGGCAGAGATATCGGGTAAGCAGCACGGATGTCCGGCTGTCGACGTCGAGAAGGATCTCGTCCACATCGGAAATCGGACGCCCGGAGCATACCAGGACACTGGCCACCTTGCCGGTAGCCCCTATGCAGTAGTCTGAAACTATATTCGCACCGGCGATTTCGGGAATGGCGCCGACGGGCATTATGCCGACGTCGGCACGGCCTTCACGGAGCAGTTCGGCGGATTCCGCAGGGGTACAGAACTGCATGTCGATCTCTCCGGGGGCCATCCTAGCCTCCAGCCCGTAGATGAACGGGATGGTGTTGAGATATTTGATCGCTGCAATCCGTACCATATCTTGCAAAGTTACGAATTAATTTTCATTTCCGCTGCCCTTTCACCCTGAAAAGCCACATCCCGAAGAATGTGAGGAGTCCGTTTACGATAAGGAGCGTAAATCCAAGGTCGAAGCCGAGGTAACGCTTGCTCAGCAGATTGAAAACGAGGCACAATACAGGTGCTGCGACGGCGATCCAGGGCGTAGCCCCGTCCCTGACCCTGGTCTTGGTCAGGATGCCGAAGAAGAACATGCCCAGCAGCGGACCGTAGGTATAGGATGCGAGCTTATAGACCAGATTGACCACTGCGTCGCTGCTCACTATGTAGAGCACTACGATAATGATAAGGAACAGCAGCGCCACACAGGCGTGGACCTTCTTGCGAAGGCTCTCTTTCCTGCAGTCATCCAGGTCGGTACGGGTGTTGAATCCCAGGAAGTCCACGCAGAACGAGGTTGTGAGCGAAGTCATGGCCGCGCCTGCGCTCGGGTATGAAGCTGAAATGAGGCCTATCAGGAAGAGTATTCCCACCCCCACTCCGAAATACTGGCTGGCGATGGTCGGGAAGAGTTCGTCGGTCTTGTCGATGCCAAGGGCCTCGAAACCGCCGAGGCTCTGCGCATAGACACAGAGCAGGGCCCCCATCAGCACGAAGAAGAAATTCACCACGACGATAATTATGGATGTGGTGTACATGTTCTTCTGGGCGGCCTTGATATCCTTGCAGGCCAGGTTCTTCTGCATCATGGCCTGGTCGAGGCCTGTCATGGCGATGGTGACGAAAATACCTGAGATGAACTGCTTCACGGCATTGGTTCCGTGGCTCCAGTCCCAGTCGAACCAGCTGGTAAACGTGTGGCCGTAGCCCACGGCTCCCGCATTCTCATTGACAGTACCGGCAACGGTAGAGAACATCTCGCCGAAACCCCAGCCCATGTTCCTGCAGATATAGTAGATCGTAAGGCCGACTGCCAGCAACATGAATGTCGTCTGCAGCACGTCGGTCCATATGATGGTCTTGACTCCGCCCCTGTATGTATAGAGATAGAGAAGGACCAGGAAAACCGCCGTTATGATAGTGAAAAGCAGCACCGGGGACATTGAAGCCGACAGGCTCCTGGGCATGAATGCGAAGAACACCACTATGACCACGAATATCCTCACCGCAGCCCCGAGTATGCGGGAAACCATGAACACGGTGGTTCCGGTCTTGTGCGACTTCGGTCCGAACCTCTCTCCCAGATAGGTATATATCGAGGTGAGGTTCATCCTGTAGTAAAGGGGCAGCAGCACTTTGGCGATTATTATGTAGCCGCCCACGAATCCCAGCACCAGCGGCATGTAGAAGAAGTTCTGCACCCAGACATTGCCTGGAACCGAAATGAAGGTGACTCCTGAAATAGAAGCCCCGATCATGCCGTAGGCCACTACGGGCCAGGGAGCCTTCCTGTCGCCGGAGAAGAAGGAATTGGAACCGGCCTTGCGCCCGGTAAGCCATGAGATCAGGAAAAGCAGCGCAGTATATGCTGCGAAAGCGGCCAGGAACCAGACGAAGGGAAAATCGTGTCGCATAGGAGTTTAAGGTTGAAAAATCTGACGGTTGGCGATGGAACGGCCCAGAGTGAGCTCGTCGGTATATTCCAGATCGTCCCCGAATCCCACGCCGCGGGCAATTGCCGTGACCTTGACCGGGAAACGTGAGATCTGCTTGTAGATGTAGTAGGCCGTGGTCTCCCCTTCCATGCTGGTGCTGAGGGCCATCACGACTTCTTCGATGACGCCCTGCGAGATACGGTCGGACAGCGCCTGGATGTTGAGGTCACCCGGACCCACTCCGTCTATCGGAGAGATTATCCCGCCCAGGATATGATAGAGGCCGTTATACTGCCCTGTATTCTCGATGCTCAGCACGTCCCGGATGCTTTCCACGACGCACACCACCGTCGCATCCCTGCGGCTGTCGCCGCAGACGGGGCACTGTCCCCCGTCGGAAATCATCCCGCAGACCGGGCAATGGCGGATGTCACGCCGGAGCCGGACAATCGAGGAAGCGAACTGCTCCACATTCTCCCGGGGCTGCCCCAGAAGGTGAAGGGCGAGCCTCAAAGCGGTGCGCCGCCCGATTCCGGGCAGCGAGGAGAGCTGTTCGACAGCTTCCTCCAGCAATTCTGAGGAATAATTCCGGCGGAACATCGGAAGGGTTTACCTGTGCTTTTCGGGATTATCGGCGAAGTAGGTGTCGACGGCATTGCGGACGGAGCCGTAGCGCAGAAGCATGGCCTTGGCCTCGCCGTAATCTTCGATTCCGGTCTCGTCCATGATCATCTTCGTACCGCGGTCCACAAGTTTCTTGTTCGTGAGCTGCATGTCCACCATTTTGTTGCCCTTGACATGGCCGAGGCGGATCATCACGCAGGTTGAAATCATGTTAAGGACGAGTTTCTGCGCGGTACCCGATTTCATGCGTGTGCTTCCGGTCACAAACTCGGGGCCCACGACGGCGACCACCGGGATCTCTGCCACAGCGGCCACCGGAGCGTCAGGATTGCAGGTGATGCATCCGGTCAGCAGGCCGCGCCGGCGCGCCTCTTCAACCGCACCGATCACATAGGGCGTAGTGCCGGAGGCGGCTATGCCGATTACGGTGTCTTCGGGCGTTGGGCGATAGGGTTCGATGTCCATCCAACCCTGCGCCTTGTTGTCTTCGGCACCTTCTGCGGCACGCCTGATGGCACTGTCACCGCCGGCCATCAGGCCGATGAACAGGTCATAGGGTGCGCCGTATGTCGGAGGGATCTCTGAAGCGTCGAGAATGCCGAGCCTCCCGCTTGTACCGGCGCCCATGTAGAAGACGCGGCCGCCGCGGCGCATGCGCTCGACGATTCCGTCTACAAGTTTCTCTATCTGGGGGATACATCCGGCCACCACGTCGGGAATCTGGTGATCCTCACGGTTGATGCCCTCGAGCAGCTCGCGGGTCGTCATCTTATCGAGATTCGAGTAATTCGAACTCTGTTCCGTAACTTTCATTATTTCTTGTTTTTGTGATATTCGACAAGACCGTCGATGGGGGCTTTGAGGATGATACCCATACGCATGCCGGCTGCATTCACGGCCTTCTCGAGTATATCCTTGTAGTAATAAGCGACCGAACCGACGAAATTAACCGGATACTTTTTGTAATCGTAGTGGATGATGTTGCGGCGCAGGAATTCCTCAAAACTGCTCTTGAGCAGGTTGGCCATGTGGGGATGGTTCTTGAATTCGGCGATGAAGGGCGAGAACGAAGCCAGGAAACGGCTCGGCATCGGCTCACGGTAAACCTTCTGGACAATGGTCATGTAATCGAGGCCATATCGTTTCGTGAATTCTTTCTCGATGGGCGGCGGAAGCAGGCCCTTGATGAAATCGGATATCAGGCGCTTGCCGAGATAGGCGCCGCTGGCCTCGTCACCGAGGATGAAACCTCCGGCGCGGACATTCAGCTCGATCGCCTCGCCGTCGTAGAAACAGCTGTTAGAACCGGTCCCGAGGATGCAGGCGATGCCCGGCTTGTGTCCGCACAGGGCGCGGGCTGCCGCCAGTACGTCGGAAACGGCTTCGCACTCCGAGCCAGGGAAAACCTTGCCGAAACAGCGTTCCAGTTTGGCGGAAGGTTCTCCTCCCACTACCCCGGCCCCGTAGAAAAAGATCTTCTCCACTGAATTACCCGTCACGGGCACGAGATTTTCCATCAGGATTGATTCGATGGCGGCATCATCCATGAAAACCGGATTGATGCCGACGGTCTCGACCGACTTGACCGAGCCGTCATCCAGGATGGCCCTCCAGGAAACCTTGGTGGAGCCGCTGTCAGCTATGAGTTGCATAATATGTCAATTATCAATAATCTTACAAAGTTACATTTTTTCAGAGAAAATGTCAATCGACATAAACTCCTTTCCTCCGCCAGTTCCGTATGCCGAAACATGACATAATGATATATGAAACATAGAGGATTGCCATCCAGTACATGCCGCTGTAGATGAAAAGTCCGACAGTGAGGATATCCAGAGCTATCCATATGTACCACTGGCACATATATGACTTGCTGAGGAAAAAGGTCCCTACCATGCTTCCCACCGCGACGAAAGCGTCCCAGTACGGCTGGCTGGCGAACTTGACCGAATCTGGATGCTGGGCGGCATAATTGAGAAGGAAAGGCACCAGAGCGAAATACACAGCCACCGCCACGGCGACCGTTATGAGACCGACCTTCCAGTCGAAGCGCTTTATAGCCACTTTATCCCCTGACTCGACTGTATCCGCCCCGTACTCCGCATCGGCTTCCTCATCCAGCTTGCGGTACGACCATATACCGTATACCGAGGTCAGGATATAGTAGAACTGGATGAACGTCATCGACAGATAGCTATGGTGCTGGTATACGAACATATTGAGGATCGAAGTCACTATGCATACATACCACAGCAACTTCGTCTTCCGGATCTCCAGCAGCACATAGTAGAACCCCACTATCATTGCAAGGATCTCCAGCCAGCCCCAGATGTCAAGACCGGCGAAATAATCGGCTATCTGGGACATAGCTAAGCCCCCGCAAGGTCAAGGACCGTCTTGACCGGGACATCCTCAGGGAATCTGGCGACGCTGCCGAAATCCTTCAGATAGATGATGAAACTGGCGTAAACCTGCTTGGGGTTGAACGACTTCACCAGTTTGACGGCGGCTCCGGCAGTACCTCCGGTAGCCAGGAGGTCGTCGTGTACGAGCACCACGTCGTCAGGGGTGATGGCGTCGGTGTGCATCTCGATCTTGTCGCTTCCATACTCGAGCTGGTACTCCATGCTCACCGTGTCGGCCGGAAGCTTTCCGGGCTTGCGTATCAGCACGAAACCGGCGCCAAGCCTGGACGCCAGGGCAGCTCCCATGACGAAGCCGCGGCTCTCGATGCCCGCAACCTTGGTTATGCCCTTGTCCTTGTACTCTTCGTACAGGATATCCTCCACCTCCTTGAAAGCTTCGGCATTCTTGAAAAGCGTGGTCACGTCCCAGAAGAGAATGCCCTTTTTGGGATAATCGGGAACCGTCCTCAGACAGGCTATAAGACTCTCTTTGCTCATTATTTCTTTTCCACTAGTGATATGCGATACATTTTCGGCCAATTCTTGCCGGTGACGTAGATTCCGCCGCTTTTGGGGTCGTAGGCGATACCGTTGAGCACGTCGGTGCGGGGTTGGCGGAGCTGGGCGGGAAGGATGCCGCGGAGATTGATCACAGAGGTGACTACGCCGTTGGAAGGATTTATGCGTACGATCTGGTCGGTTCCGTAGACATTGGCCCAAATCTCTCCCTTTATATATTCAAGCTCATTGAGATAGAGCACATTCTTCCCTCTCAGGGTCACGGTTACGGTACGTTCCGCCGCGAAGGTCTCGGGATTGCGGAATGTAATGGTTGAGGTACCGTCGCTCATTATCAGGCTCTTGCCATCAGTGGTAAGGCCCCAGCCTTCCCCCTGGTAAAGGAAGGAACCGAGTTTGTCAAGGGTGGCGGCATCGTAGACGAAGCACTCTTTCTCCTGCCAGGTAAGCACATAGAGCCGGCCGTTCATCATGCAGGATCCCTCCACGAAATACCGCCCCTCGAAACTGATCCTCTTCAGGACCTTCCCCGTCTTGAGGTCGACCTTCCTGAAACTCGACTCACCGTACTGTCCGGCGGATTCGTAAAGCTGGCCGTCCTGGAAGAAAAGTCCCTGTGTGTAAGACGACACGTCATGCGGGAATGTCTCTTCCACCTTGTAGCCATATGTTCTGACTTGCTGTGCGGAGGAACTGCAGGCCGTTGCGGCAAGCATGCAGAATGCGGACAGTATGAGGAGGAAGGAACGTTTCATCTCGGGGATTTATTGAAGGGAATATTTCCTGTAATTGCTGCGGCCCTTCTTCACAGGCTCGCAGGTCAGCCCTACACCCAGCTTCTTGAACACTTTGCGGTCAACTTCGGAGAGCATCACTGTGCAGTGCACCTGGCATCCCTCGAGACGAGGCAGGCAGTCTATAGCCTTGCGGCAGTTCTCGTCGGTAAGGCTCAGCATGGAAATCGCCACCAGCACCTCGTCGGTGTGCAGGCGGGGATTGTGCCCGTGAAGATAGGAGACCTTGGTTTTCTGGATAGGTTCGATCATGTCGGCGGGTATCAGCTTGACCGGATGGGGTATGCCGGCCAGATGCTTGAGAGCGTTCAAAATCAGTGCCGCGCTTGGACCGAGGAGGGAACTCTGCTCGGCGGTGATGACGGTACCGTCTGGAAGTTCCATTGCAGCGGCGAACTGGTCGCTGCTGGCTTCCCGCTGCTTGGCCGCCACGGTCACGCGGCGGTACTCGGTCGCCAGGTTGGCCTGCTTCATCAGCAGGGTGAGTTTGTTGACTTCCTTCTCGTTGTCATCTCCTTCAGCCATGTTGCACAGGCCGGTATAGTAGCGGCGGATCACCTCGTTGTTAGCGGCTTCGCGGCAAACGTCGTCATCGCTGATGCAGAATCCTATCATGTTGACCCCCATGTCGGTGGGTGATTTGTAGGGATTGGTTCCGTAAATCTGGGTGAAGAGCGCGTCGAGTACCGGGAATATCTCAATGTCACGGTTGTAGTTGACTGCGATCTGGCCGTAGGCTTCTAGATGGAACGGGTCTATCATGTTGACGTCGTCCAGGTCGGCGGTGGCCGCCTCGTAAGCGATGTTAACGGGATGTTTCAGCGGCAGGTTCCATACCGGGAATGTCTCGAACTTGGCATAGCCGGCCTTTACGCCGCGTTTCCGCTCGTTGTAGAGCTGGCTCAGGCAGACCGCCATCTTTCCGCTGCCGGGACCGGGAGCCGTGACGACCACGAGCGGACGGGTGGTCTCCACGAAGTCGTTCTTGCCGAATCCCCCGTCCGAAGCGATCAGTTCCACATTCGTGGGGTATCCCTCGATGATATAGTGATAGTATGCCTTGATGCCGAGCCTCTCAAGCCTTTCGCGGTATGCGACCGCGCTGGCCTGGCCGTTGAAATGGGTGATCACCACGGAATTGACGCGGAGGTCACGGCTTTCGAACTCCTCCCTCAGGCGCAGCACGTCCACATCGTAAGTGATGCCCAGGTCGCTGCGCACCTTGTTTTTCTCAATGTCGAAGGCGCTGATGGCGATGATTATCTCCATCTCGTCGCGCAGCTGCATCAGCATCTTGAGCTTGCTGTCAGGCTCGAAACCAGGCAGCACGCGGCTGGCGTGGAAATCGTCGAACAACTTGCCGCCGAATTCCATGTAGAGTTTGTCGCCGAAATGAGAAATGCGTTCCTTGATCCGTTCTGACTGAATCTTCAGATACTTGGAATTGTCGAAGCCGATTTTCATAGTCCCGTAAAGTCTTTACGGGCTACAAATATAGGAAAAATATCCGTACAAACCATTTTTCTTGTACCTTTGCGTCCGGCAAGTCATTCTGTCGCGCCGCCTTCGGGCGGTGAGGAAAGTCCGGACAGCGCAGAGCGCCTCCCTGTGGAAAGCACAGATGGGTGAAAGTTCATGGAGCGCGTAACAGAAAACTACCGCCGGTTTGGCCCGGACTTGTTCCGGGGCCGGCAAGGGTGAAAACGTGAGGCAAGAGCTCACGACCGGTCGGCGGCGACGCCGCCGGGGTACGCACCGGAGGGCTGCAAGGCCAAATATATCGGCGACCGAGGGCTGCTCGTCCGAGCCGAGGGGTAGGCTGCATCAGATAAATGACAGAAACCCGCCTGGCGGGTACAGAATCCGGCTTACAGGCTTGCCTTTTTTTGATTATGAAACGTATCGTCATACTTGTCACCGCCCTGTTCGGGCTCGTCCTGGGCGCCGCCGCCTTTGAAAAAGGCGATGCGCGTTTCACCCAGAAGGACGTGGAGAATTTTCAGGAAGTAATGAACCTCGTAGCCGGCGACCGCGACCTGCCCGCCAGCGAACTGATAGTCAAGATCGCCAAGCACTTCCTCGGAACGCCCTATGTCGCCGGGACCCTGGAACAGGAGCCCGAGCGCCTGACGGTGAACACCCGCGAGACCGACTGCATCCTATTCGTGGAAATGTGCCTCGCAATGACTCTCACGGCAAAGGAAGCCGAACCGACATTCGAGAAATACGTAGACAATCTGCGGCGCCTGCGCTACCGAGACGGCAAGGTGGACGGATATGCCTCGCGCCTCCACTATACTTCCGAATGGATAATCCAGGGAACCACCCGCGGCATCTTCAGTGAAGTGAGCCGCGAATGCGGAGGCTCCCCTCTCGACCAGAAGTTCAACTTCATGTCGAACCATCCGGCATCCTACAAACAACTGAAAGACAGCCCCGAAACGGTCGCCCTGATACGCGGTTTCGAAAAGAATCTCGAATCCTGGGACTATTGGTTCATCCCTAAAGCCGATCTTCCGAAATGCATCAAAAACATCAGGACAGGCGACATCATCGGATTCAATTCATCGACTCCGGGCCTTGACATCGCACACGTGGCGATTGCGTATTGGGAGGGCGATGTCCTGACCTTCATCCACGCTTCATACACGGAAAAGAAGGTGGTGATAAACAAGACGCCGCTGGTGCCCTACACCAACGGCATCAAAGGTCACAACGGCCTCAGGGTCGTGAGGCTGAAGTAATCGGATCAATAAAAAGGCTGGTCGTATATGCGGCGGAAACTCCTTTCCGCCTCGAACGATGCCCAGCGTTCGTACTGCGGAGTAGTCAGCACCCTGCGGTATTTGCGTGCGGTCTTCTCCTGAATCCTCATCATATCGGCCCTCATTTCCTCGGGAGTACCCTGCCTCCGGTTCCGGAGTTTCTTCACCTGGCGCAGGTGGAACCTGTAGACCTTGTTGTACTGTGAGGGGGAAAGACCGACAAGACGGTCGAGACGGCCGGTCTGTTCCTCTGCGAGCAGCACGGGATCCTCGGTTTCAATCGTCCTTGCAATCCGCTGTCCATCACCGCCGTTCCGGGCGCCGCCGCCATGGGGCTGTGCCGCCGCGGTTCCGAACCCGGCAAGCATCACTGTCAGAAAGATAAATAAACGTCTCATAGCCATCTTTGATTAAAAAAATTTTTACAATACCTTTCTTTTGACTACATTTGCAGTCCCGAAAAAGGAAAAGCAAACATCAAGCCACTTTAGCTCAGTCGGTAGAGCAGCGCATTCGTAACGCGCAGGTCGGCAGTCCGAGTCTGCCAAGTGGCTCGAATAAAAAAGAAAAGGCGGCCGTTATGGTCGCCTTTCTTTTTCATGCGTTCACCTACTTTATTACTTCTTGAAATAATCGGCTACTTCGTCGGTAGGGACCAGTTCTTCCTGGAACTGATAGGCACCCGTGCGCTCAGATTTGACCATCTTGATGCACTTCACCACATTTTTCAGCGAGGACTTGTCCCCGGAGAACGTTGCGACAGCTTTCTTTGCCATAGTATAATAAAGTTAAGTGTTTTTACTTGATCTCTTTGTGAACGGTGTAGCGCTTGAGGTACGGATTGTACTTCTTGAGCTCCAGACGCTCGTTAGTGTTCTTCTTGTTCTTGGTCGTGATGTATCGCGAGATACCGGGAACACCGCTTTCTCTCTGTTCGGTGCATTCGAGGATCACCTGAACCCTGTTGCCTTTCTTTGCCATATCCGTAAAAAATTAAACGATGTTGATCAAACCTTTCTCCCGGGATACCTTCAGGGTTTCGGCGAGACCGTTCTTGTAGATGGTCTTCATACCCTTGCAGGAAACTTTAAGGGTCACGAAACGCTGCTCCTCTTCCAACCAGAAGCGCTTGGTCTTGAGGTTCGGGGCGAATTCGCGTTTAGTACGTCTCTTGGAGTGGGAAACGTTGTTTCCGATCACTCTCTTCTTTCCAGTAACTTGACAAACTCGTGCCATGGTATATTCTATTTTTTATTCTATTTTCCAAAGGGGCTGCAAATATCTTGATTTTTATTCAAAAAACCAAATAAAAATTTTCACTTAAAAAACTTCAGCAGTCTGTTCCAGCGGATGTTGCGGGGAAATTTCCGGTTGGAGTCGGTGGACATCCAGATGACCCGGGGCTTGCCCACGATGTGGTCTTCCGGAACGAATCCCCAGTAGCGGGAATCCAGGGAATTGTGGCGGTTGTCGCCCATCATGAAGTAGTAGTCCATCTTGAAGGTATAGGTGTCGGTTTCTTCACCGTTGATGATGAAGCGGCCGTCCTGGGAAACTTCAAGCGTGTTGTCCTCATACACTTCGATGATGCGGCGGTAGAGCGGAAAATTGTCTGCGGTCAGCCTGACGGACTCCCCCTTTGCCGGAATCCAGATCGGGCCGTAATTGTCGCGTGTCCAGCCCGTCTCCGTGAAGGGAAAAAGCATCGCCTCCGAATCGGGGTAGTCGGGCGGATAGACATCTATGTTCTGCTCCATGCTCACAACGTTTGCCAAAGTCTTGATCTTTTCCATCCTTTCGTCGGTAAGCGGGAGGGCGGGATAACCGGGCAGCGACTGGCTGTACCAGATCTCACCCATGTTGAATCCCATATCCCGCAGGACCACCTGGTTGATGGCGGAACCGTCGGTCACCACTCTCCAGGTGTTCTGTATGCCGGGATAGCGCTCCTGCGCCACTCCGTCGACATACACCTGTCCGTCGATGACGTGGAGGGTGTCGCCTGCCACGGCCACGCAGCGCTTCACATAATGGTCCTTCTTGTCCACCGGCCTCACTTTCAGAGGGCCGAAATTCTTCACCGCATATTCGCGCGAAGTCATCCGCACGTGGGTGTAGTAGTCTTCGGCGGGAGCTTTGGTGAGCACGGTGTCGCCGTGGGGGAAGGAGAAGACGACATAGTCGTCACGCTTGACATGGCCGAATCCCTTGATACGCTTGTAGCCGTACTGCAGGGCGGTCGAGTAGCTGTCCTTCCCGGAACCGGGCATCGTGTTGTGGACGAACGGGACCGAAAGCGGAGTCTGCGGCATCTTGGGGCCGTAGGCGGTCTTGCTTACGAAAAGATAGTCACCGGTCAAGAGGGAACTCTCCATCGAGGAGGAAGGAATCTTGAACGCCTGGAAGAAGAAGACGTTTATGAAAGTGACGACCACGACGGCGAAGACGATGGCATCGATCCATCCCAGCGCCACTTTCAGGGCGCGGCTCTTGCCGGCTATCCGGTCGAAAAACGCCTTCAGCTTCCGGGAAACGCAGAATTCGAAAACCACCGGCAGACCGAGGATCCACCACCAGTTTCCGTGCCACGCCACCCAAAGCGTATAAAGTACGGCCCATATGGCGAACCGTACCCACGATTTCTTGTCTGTTCCCTTGAGGTTCAAGGCACTGAGCTATTTGACAGAGTTGACGATAGCCTCGAAAGCCTGAGGATTGTTCATCGCCAGGTCGGCGAGGACCTTGCGGTTCAGACCCACATTCTGCTGGGCGAGCTTGCCCATGAACTGGGAGTAGTTCATGCCGTGCTGGCGGGCAGCGGCGTTGATGCGGGTAATCCAGAGCGAGCGGAAATTGCGCTTCTTGTTCTTGCGGTCGCGATAAGCGTAGGTAAGGCCCTTCTCGTAGGTATTCTTCGCAACGGTCCAGACATTCTTTCTACCGAGGAAGTTACCGCGGGTTTCCTTCAAAATCTTCTTACGGCGTGCTCTCGATGCGACGCTATTAACAGATCTAGGCATAATGTTGTGGTTTTTTGGAAGTCAGCGCCCCGGCACGCGGGGTCTTTTCGGCTGATCATCCGGTTCTACAATAATTTGATTACTTGACTAACAAAGCTTTAACCCTCTTGACATCGACTTTGTCGATCAAAGCGAAGTGATCGAGGTTCCTCTTCTGCTTCTTAGTCTTCTTGGTGAGAATGTGGCTGTGATAAGCGTGTTTTCTCTTGATTTTACCCGAGCCGGTGAGCGTGAAACGCTTCTTTGAACCGGTGTTGGTCTTCAATTTAGGCATAACGTGTTAATTATATAAAGTTGGTGTTACTTTTTCTTCACCGGGGCGATCATCATGATCATCCTCTTGCCTTCCAGTTTCGGCATCTGTTCGGCCTTTCCGTACTCCTCGAGTTCCACTGCGAAGCGGAGAAGCAGTTTTTCACCCTGCTCCGAGAAGAGGATCGAGCGACCGCGGAAAAAGACGTAGGCCTTGACCTTGGATCCTTCCTGCAGGAAGCTCTTGGCGTGGTTAAGCTTGAACTGGAAATCGTGCTCGTCGGTCTGGGGGCCGAAGCGGATCTCCTTGATGACCACCTTCGATGCATTCGACTTCTGTTCCTTCGCCTTCTTTTTCTGCTGATAGACGAATTTCTGGTAGTCGATGATCTTGCATACGGGAGGATCGGAGTTAGGAGCTATCTCCACAAGATCCAATTCCCGTTCTTCAGCCATCTTCAACGCCTGCGAAATGGGGTAGATGCCCTGCTCGGGCACGTTGTCTCCAACTACGCGCACTCTGGGCGCAGTGATCGCTTCGTTGATGCGCAGACCTTCCTCCTTGTCCTTCCGGTTCTGCGGCAGTCGCTGATCCGGCTTGCGGGGAGCCTGGGGTCTGGGTTTCGGGGGTCTGTAGTTCGTTGCTATGGTCTTGTCCTCCTGTAATTAAGTTAAAAAATCAATTATTTAAGTTCGTTGTCTATCTCTTGTTTAATACAATCTGCAAAATCGGTAATCGTCATTACGCCACGGTCTTCCCCGCCCTGCTTCCTGACTGATACAGAGTCAGTTGCCTGTTCCTTCTCACCAACAATCAGCAGGAAGGGCATCCGCTTGAGTTCGTTCTCGCGGATCTTCTTGCCGATCGTGACGTTACGGTCGTCGATTGAGGCGCGAATTTCGTAATTATTAAGCAATTCGCAAACTTTTTTTGCAAAATCGTTAAATTTTTCACTCACAGGGAGTATCATCACCTGATCGGGTGCCAGCCAGAGGGGCAGCTTGCCGCCCGTATGCTCGAGCAGTACGGCGACGAAACGCTCCATGGAACCGAAGGGGGCGCGGTGGATCATGACGGGACGGTGACGCTTGTCATCGGCACCCACATATTCCAGTTCGAAACGCTCGGGGAGGTTGTAGTCGACCTGGATGGTACCCAGCTGCCAACTGCGTCCGATGGCGTCCTTGACCATGAAGTCGAGCTTCGGACCGTAGAAAGCGGCCTCGCCATATTCCACGACGGTGGGCAGTCCTTTCTCTGCGGCGGCTTCGATAATGGCGTTCTCAGCTTTCTCCCAGTTCTCGTCGGAACCGATATACTTGGAACGGTTCACCTTGTCGCGGAGCGAAATCTGTGCGGTGAACTTGTCGAACTTGAGCGTACGGAAAATGTAGAGCACGATGTCTATCACCTTGCAGAACTCCTCCTTCAGCTGGTCGGGCCTGCAGAAGAGGTGGGCGTCGTCCTGCGTGAAACCCCTGACACGGGTCAGGCCGTGCAGCTCGCCGCTCTGCTCATAGCGGTATACTGTTCCGAACTCTGCGAAGCGGAGCGGAAGGTCACGGTATGAACGGGGTTTCGACTTGTAAATCTCGCAGTGATGGGGACAGTTCATAGGTTTGAGGAGATACTCCTCCCCTTCCTGCGGAGTGGTGATGGGACGGAACGAATCCTGTCCATATTTGGCCCAGTGGCCGGAGGTCACATAGAGTTCCTTGTTGCCGATATGGGGAGTGATTACCTGAAGGTAACCGTATTCCTTCTGGACCTTGCGCAGGAACTGTTCCAGACGCTCGCGGAGCGCTGCGCCCTTGGGCAGCCAGAGCGGAAGGCCCATGCCCACTTTCTGGGAGAAGGTGAAGAGTTCCATCTCCTTGCCGAGTTTGCGGTGGTCGCGTTTCTTGGCCTCCTCGAGCATCGCCAGATATTCGTCGAGCATGCTCTTCTTGGGGAAGGTGATGCCGTAGATACGGGTGAGCTGCTTGTTGTGCTCGTCGCCGCGCCAGTATGCCCCGGCGATCGTCAGGAGCTTCACGGCCTTGATCACGGAAGTGTTGCGGAGGTGTGGTCCGCGGCACAGGTCGGTGAATGCACCGTTGCGGTAGAATGTGATGGTACCGTCCTGCAGGTCGCCGATAAGTTCGCACTTGTACTGGTCGCCCTTTTCGGTATATGTCTTCAGAGCGTCGGCCTTGGAGACGTCCGTGCGGACGAAATTCTCCCCACTGCGCGCGAGCTCCAGCATTTTGTCTTCGATTTTCTTAAGGTCAGCCTCGACCAGCTGCCTGTCGCCCAGGTCCACATCGTAGTAGAAACCGTTTTCAATCGCGGGACCGATGCCGAACTTGACACCGGGATAGAGAGCCTCCAACGCTTCGGCCATCAGATGGCTCGAAGAATGCCAGAAGACGTTCTTCGCTTCGCGGTCCTCCCATTTGTGAAGTTTGAGCGTCGCGTCTTCGAGGATGGGACGCTCGAGATCATAGACTTGATCGCCTACAGATGCGCACAATACATCCGCGGCGAGCCTGGGGCTGATGCTCGACGCGATCTGGTAAGCTGTCGTCCCCTTCTCGAACTCTTTGACGTTGCCGTCGGGAAATGTGATTTTGATCATTACAATTGATTTTATTCGGTATGTTTCACTTTGCAATTATACAAACTGCAAATATACTCGAAATAATCCAATTCTTTCACTTTTAGTCCAAAAAAAGCGCCCCGGGGATTCCCGGAGCGCCTTTTCAACTGCCTCATGCGGCGCTATTTGACAAGCGTCAGTTCATTGATGATGTTGGTGGCACCTCCGAATTTCTCAACCATCCAGAGGACGTAGCGTATATCGACGCAGATGCAGCGCTGCAGTTCGGGTTCGAACATCACGTCGGAACTCATGCTCTCCCAGTTGCCGTCGAACGCCAGACCGATGAGATTGCCCCTGGCATCGAGCACGGGCGAACCGGAGTTGCCGCCGGTGATGTCGTTATTGGTCAGGAAGCAGGTGTGGAGAGTACCGTCGGCATCCGCCCAGCGGCCGAAGTCACCGGCCTCATAGAGCGATTTCACCTTGGCGGGGACGATGAACTCGGGATTCGTGGGATCCTCTTTCTCCATAACGCCCTTCAGAGTGGTGAAGTGCAGATACTTCAGGCCGTCCTTGGGGGAATACGGCAGCACGTGGCCATAGGTGAGACGCATCGTGGAGTTTGCATCGGGATACATTGCCTGGCCTTTCTGCCACTCCATGAGGGCGGCGGCGAAATTCTTGCGTGCGGCGTTGTAAGCCTTGTCGTCAATTGCATAACGGGCCTCGTAATGTTTCGTGAGCTGTTCCATGATCCCGTTGTAGAGAGCTGCCACGGGGTCGGTCTCGATCTGCTCCAGAGATGCGTTCTTAACCTTGGAGAAATCGGTGAACACTGAATTGTCGAAGAGTCCGTCGACATAGGCCTGGATGTCCATGGTAGCGAAATCCTTCCCGGGGATCACGGGGAAATCCTCAGCCTTAGCGTTCTTGCGATAGAAATCGAGCAGCGCAACGGCCTCCTTGCGGTCGAGATCCACGACATAGTCGCGGTATGTACGCTGGAGCCTGCCCTTCGCGGATTCAAGGGCGGCGGCCTTGTCGGTACCGCGCTGGATCTCACGGCTGTAGACATTCATCAGATTGCCGTAAAGGCCTACGAGTTCGATGCGGTACGGGGCCTCGGTGATAAGGCTGACGGCGCGGTTGTCGGCGGCGTTCTTATGCACATAATCGGCGATGTCAGCCACAGGATTGCCATAGCGGGCCTTGCGTGCGGGATCGGCATCGATCCAAGCCTTGAGCGCGGCTTCCTTCTGCTCTTCACGGCCGATGATATCGAGGTTGGCGAAAGCCAGCTCCTCGCCCTGCCACTTCTTCCAGCCGTTGGCGCTGCCGGCATACTTGCTGGCATATTTGAGCTGTACGGAAGGATCGGCGCACATCGCCTCCCACATGATGTCCTGGCGGACGGTGCGGGCATCGATTGCGACGCGGTTGCCGGCAAGCATCTGCTTCAGCTGCTCGGCCGTCTGGTAGCGCTGCGTGCGGCCGGGATAGCCCATGATCATGGCATAGTCATTCTCCTGAGGGCCCTTGAGGGATATCTTCAGGCTCTTTGCGGGACGGTACGGTACGTTGTCCAGACTGTAGTCGGCCGGCATGTTGTCCTTGCCCGCATAGACGCGGAACATCGAGAAGTCGCAGGTGTGGCGCGGCCACATCCAGTTGTCGGTCTCGCCTCCGAACTTGCCCATCGATGCCGGCGGGGCTCCGACGAAGCGGACATCGGTATAAGTGCGGTATACAATCAGATAATAGATGTTCTCGTTATAGAAGCTGGTTACGACGACACGGCAGCCCGGGTTCTTCGCAGTGGCAGCCTCAGAGAGTTCCTTGCGGGTCTTCTCCTTGTCGGCGGAAGACGCCATCGCATCGGTCACGTCCTCCATAGAGACAAGGAAGGTGACGCTGAGTCCGGGAACGGGAATCTCCTCCGCACGCTCGTTGGCCCAGTAGCCGTCCATCAGATAGTTGTGTTCATCTGTCGAGAGACCCTGGATGCTGCCGTAGCCGCAGTGGTGGTTGGTCACAAGCAGGCCCTGGTTGGAGATCATCTCACCAGTGCATCCGCCGCCGAACTGGACTATGGCGTCTTTCAGCGACGATTTGTTGATTGCGTAAATCTCCTGGGGCGTGAGTTTGCAACCGGCGGCCTTCAGGTCTTTTTTGTTCATCTGTTGGATGAGGGGCAGAAGCCACATGCCCTCATCCGCTGCGGCGCCAAGCGCAATGACAAGCGCCGCTGCAAGAGCTAAGAATCTTTTCATATAATGATAAATGTTGGAATCACATTACTGCATGTTACGGATACGCACCTCTGTTCCGGGAAGCAGCCCCGGAAGGGCGGAGAGATCGGTATTGCTGAAATGGTAAGGTATCAGCACCTTGGGCTTGAATGCCGTCGCGGCTGCCACACACTGGTCGACAGTCATGGTATATGGCTGGTTTACGGGCAGGAACGCCACATCGACATCTTTCAGGTCCGCCATCTCGGGGATATCTTCGGTATCACCCGCGACATAGACGCGGAAGCCGTCGAACGTAAGGACATATCCGTTGCCGTTCCCTTTGGGATGGAAGCGTTCGTGTCCGGGAGTGATATTGTAGGCGGGAACCGCCTCGAGGACGATCTCATGGCCTTCCCTGGACAGATCACGGACGTCACCGTTGCCAAGCACCTCTCCTGCTCCGAGTTTGTCGGCGCTCGACTGATTCAGGTATATTTTGGTGTTATCGCCGCAGAGAGCCTCGACGGCCTTGGCGTCGAGATGGTCGCCATGTTCATGGGTGATAAGGATGACATCCGCCTTGGAAAACTCGGCCGCATAGTCTCCGGAACTCAGGTACTGACTCACCGGGTCGACCTGGATGGAGAGTCCGGCATAATCTATCGCCAGCGTTCCGTGCTTGATGAGGGTTATCCTCAACTGGTCTCCCGATTTCGTGCAGAACGACTCGATTTCATATTTCGACACCTTCCCTTCCGCTTCGGTCCATGCCTCGTAACCGCCTGTGAGATTGGTGACGGAATAGCCCGCCTTGGCGAGCTTGCCCGCAGCCTCACTGCTGCGTCTGCCGGTGCGGCAGTAGACGGCGACAGGACTGTTTTCAGGAATAAGTCCCTTCACTTTTTCGATGAATCCTTCGGACATCCAGTCCACATTGACGGCACCCGGAATATGGCCTTCTGCGTATTCGTCGGCAGTCCTCACGTCGATGAGAGGAATATCCGGCGCCTTCGCCCCGAAAGCGGAGACATCCACATTGTCATAACCTTTGCAGCCCGCAGTCAGTACTACCAGGGCACACACAACGGAAAACAGGAGAAATCGTTTCATAAGCAAGACAGTTTTGGGACAAATTTATACAAAAGTGCGATAGCTGGCAAGTTTTTGTTTGATCGGGGTTCCCTGCTCCGTACATTTGCACGATCAGGCTTAATTTTAGTATCTTTATTGCTTCAAACCGCATCTGTCATGGCACGTATCTATGTGGCGTCGAGCTGGCGCAATGAGTACTATCCCGAGGTAGTGAGTAAACTCAGGGAATTCGGACACGAAGTGTATGATTTCAGGAACCCGCCGAGTGGCGGTCACGGATTCCGATGGACAGAAATCGATCCGGACTGCTCGGAATGGACGTTCTCCCAATATGAGGAAGGTCTGGCCCATCCTGCGGCGGAGCGGCAGTTCGCCAATGACCTTGAAGCCCTTGAGTGGGCGGACACCTGCGTCCTCGTGCTGCCCTGCGGCCGCAGTGCCCACACGGAGGCGGGATGGTGCAAGGGCCGCGGGATGAAGACCATCGTTTATATCCCGGAAATGGAAGAGCCCGAACTCATGTACAAACTCTTCGACGCCGTGACCGACACCATAGAAGGAGTCCAGGCGGCCCTTTGTCAAGATTGAGAAAAGAAGCGTATCTTTGCACCGGATAACAATGCCCCGGAGGAGCCGGGGACTATGCGATTAATGAATATCAATCCTGAACTTAAAGCATATGTCGAAGCGGAGATTCTTCCCCGCTATACACATTTCGACAAGGCTCACCAACTGGACCACATAACTACGGTAATCAACCAGAGTGCGGCATTGGCCGGTATGCTTTCCCGCCAGGGAATCGAGGTTGACCGCGACATGGTCTACGCCATCGCCGCATATCACGATCTGGGCATAGTGAACGGACGCGAGAACCATCATACAGATTCCGGAAAGATCCTGATGGCAGACCCCGTGCTGAAACGTTTTTTTACTGATGAGCAGCTTGTGACCATGAAGGAAGCGGTCGAAGACCACCGTGCCTCTTCGAAAAGCGCTCCGCGTTCCATATACGGGCGCATAGTTGCCGAGGCTGACCGCCAGATCGACCCTCGGACAATACTGCTCCGCACGATACAGTTCGGCCTCAAGAATTATCCCGAGCTCGACAAGGCGGGGCATTTTTTACGGGCGGAAACCCATCTGAAGGAAAAATATGGTGAAGGGGGCTATCTCAAACTATGGTTCCCCGAATCCGACAATTCGAGGAAACTTGCGGAACTCCGCTCCATAATAGCCGACCCCGAGGCCCTTCATGCCTTGCTGGAAGATATCTGGATACATGAAATTTCCGGTGACGCCGGAAACGCTGAGGAATGAAGACCCTGCTTCAACTGTTCTGGACTTTCTTCAAGATCGGTGCCTTCACTTTCGGCAGCGGCTACGCGATGATCCCGATGATTGAAAAGGAGGTCGTGGACCGCCGGAAATGGTTCGACAGGGACGATTTCTACGACCAGTTCGCCCTCGCCTCATCCGCCCCCGGGCCTTTCGCCCTCAATACTGCGGTATTCGTTGGATACAAGATGAAAGGTTGGTGGGGCTCTCTGTTCGCGGTGCTCGGAGCAGTGATACCTTCTTTCCTGATAATCCTGGTCATAGCAATGTATCTGGCCGATTTCCGGGGCAACCGCTACGTAGAGGCGGCATTCAAGGGGATACGCCCGGCCGTAATCGCGCTGATAGCAGTACCTTTCATCAACATGCTCAGGAAACTGCCATGGTATTTCATGGTACTGGGATGCGCAGTGGCGGCAGTGATATGCTATCTGGGCGTCTCTCCCATCTATTTCATCCTGGCAGGAGCTGCCATAGGCATAGTGCTGACGTTCTATTCGAAACCCGGGGAGGGAGATACAAAATGATTTACCTCCAGCTATTCCTTTCCTACCTGAAGATAGGATTCTTCGGTTTCGGCGGCGGCTACGCCATGCTGTCGCTGATCCAGAACGAGATGGTGACACGCCACGGATGGATGACAGCCACTGAACTGGCCGACATCGTAGCCGTCTCGCAGATGACTCCGGGCCCGATCGCCATCAATTGCGCAACATACGTCGGCTATACAGTCACGGGGAATGTATGGGGTTCGATGCTCACCACACTGGCCGTCAGCCTCCCTCCGCTCACACTTATGGTGCTCATCACAATCTTCTACACCCGACTCCGGGACAACCGCATCATGCAGGGTGCCATGAAGTGGATGAAGCCCATGATCTGCGGCATGATCGGCGCCGCCGCACTCCTTTTCGTCAACGGAACGACGTTCATTGACTGGAAGAGCTACGCAATCTTCCTGGTATGCTTCCTTGCCACATGGTTCAAGGTCGATTCGATACTTATGATTTGCCTGTCGGCAGTCGCCGGCATCCTGCTATATATTTGACAATCATGGCTGACAATTATCTGGAAAACAAATTCGAGGAATTCCGCAGCAAGCCCGCCGCGAAAAAGCACCCCGCTTCTCTGGGCACCCTGCTCCGCCGGAACCGCAGCTACCGTGGCTACGACAAGTCTTGCGTGGTGACCATGGCGCAGCTGCGCCGGATCGCTGAAGTCTGCACCAAAGTCCCCTCAGGACGAAACCAGCAGGTCCTGCGTTTCAAACTCGTCACCCGCGATACCGGCGCTGACAGGATGCAGGGACTCTACAAACTCGGGGGCGCACTTCCCGAACTGCACCTGCCCTTCCCAGGCACGGAACCTGAGGCTTTCATCATTATATGCAGCGTGAAGGAACCTGACCGCTGGGTAAACATGGACATAGGCATAGCGGCCCAAAGCATGCTGCTGAAAGCGGTTGAACTGGGTCTCGGCGGCATCTGCATAGGTGCATTCAACCTGTCGGCCGTAACGGAAGCCTTCGGCCTCACATGCCAGCCCCAGCTTGTCCTGGCAATAGGAAAACCGGCAGAGCAGATCGAGCTGACCCCCGTGCATGAAGGCGATGACCTGAAATATTATCGCGAAAACGGTATCCACTTCGTCCCGAAAATCGCCCTGGACGACCTGATACTATAACACCATTCCCGGGCAGAAGCCTGCTCAGCCTCCCGACATGCGCAAACTCCGCAGCTACGTCCTCCCCTTCGCGATCGTAATGGGGTTGCTTTTCCACCGCCATTTCGTGTACCTCAGCGAAGTTACGCCCTATCTGATCTTCACTATCCTGCTGCTCAACAATGTGGCGGTGGACATGAAGAAGCTGAGGGTGACGATGCTGGACGTCTGGATCATGCTGTTCCAGGCAGTGGTCTCCCTCGGAAGCTACTTCATTGCCAAAGGTCTGGGGGCGGGCGAACTGGTGGCTCAGGGAATCCTCGGAGGGGTGCTGTGTCCTGTCGCGGCATCATCGGTGGTCATCGCCACGATACTTGGTGCGAACCGGGAGACCGTCACAACTTATACTATTGTCGGGAATCTCATGGTGGCCGTCGTGGCTCCCGTATATTTTTCTTTTATCGGAACTCTCCAGGAACTGCCCCTGTTCCAGTCGATGTGGCTCATTTTCCGCCGCGTCGCACCTACGATAGCCCTCCCCTTCTTCGTGGCGCTTTTCCTGCAGCATTTTGCACCGAAGGTCAATGCTTTCCTGTGCAGGTACAAGGGTTATTCCTTTTATCTGTGGGCCGCCGCCCTTACGGTCACGCTGGGACAGACCATCGACTTCATGTTCCTGAACGGCCGTGAAGAATTGGACAGCATTCTGATACTGGGAGCGGCTTCGGTCTTCTTCTGCATAGTACAGTTCGCCGTCGGCAAATGGCTGGGCGGGAAATATGGAGACAGGGTGGCCGGAGGCCAGCTGCTTGGCCAGAAGAACAGCGCCATGGGCATCTGGATCGCCAACACCTACCTGCTTCCTCTCGCTTCAGTCTTCCCCGCCCTCTATTCCATCTGGCAGAATCTGTTCAACAGCTGGCAAATCTGGCGCAAAGACCATCAGAAGTTGTCCATATAGAGTCCCAATCCATTGAGGGTCGGACACGCCAGGGCAGATTCGATGACAATCCTGACCGATGATGCCGTCACGGCAGGCACAGACAGTATCCTCTTGTATCCGACTGTAGTCCCGCGCCCGATCTCAGTCCACTCCTCTCCTTCCGGAACCTCTATGCGGAAAGAGCAGATCCGCTGACCCAGGGGAATGTATTCCTGAAGGACGATGCGGTTGAATGTCTGCGGAACTGTGAGTTCCAGTGTCAGCGAGCCCGACAGTTCGCCGTCGTCCATAGCCCAATAACTGTCGTAATCGTCATTGAGGATGTTGGATGCCGAATACCCGCGTCCGCGGGAAGGGCCCGATACCTTTGCTCCGGAAGCTAGGTTCCGGCGGAATACCGAATCGATCGCCGCCTTGAATTCCATCAGTCGCAGTGAATCGACCGGATCGATCATACCGCGGGTGTCGGGAGGCACGTTGAGCAGCAGCAGGGAGTTCCTGCCGACACTCTCATAATAGATCTTCATCAGATCCCTGACGCTTTTCACGCGTGGCGTCTCGGAAGCCTTCCAGAACCATCCCGGCCTTATCGAGACATCCGTCTCGGCAGGCACCCAATGTGAGGCACCGCAGGTACCGGAATTGAGTACCTTCACCGGAGGGCTTCCCGCCCCGGGTTCGAATCCTTCCACATCAATGGTCGACCAGTTGGTTTCGCCCGCATGCCCCTCTTCGTTGCCGACCCACCGGCATCCGGGTCCGACATCACTGAATATCACAGCCCAGGGCTGAAGTCTTCTGACCGTCCTGTTGAAGAGTGGCCAGTCATAGACCTGGCGCTTGCCTGTGAGGCCTTCACCGCAGGCACCGTCGAACCACTGCTCGAAAACCTGTCCGTAGGCACCGTTCAGGACACTTTCCAAAGTATTGACGAATGCCCGGTTATATTCAGGAGTACCATAACGGGAATCGTTCCTGTCCCATGGGGAAATATACACGCCGAATTTCAATCCTTCCTTGGCACAAGCCTGCGAAAGTTCTTTCAACACATCGCCCTTCCCGCCGCGCCAGCTGCTCCGGGCGACAGTATGGTCGCTTTCCGGAGAAGGCCAGAGACAGAATCCGTCATGGTGCTTGGCGGTTATTATAATGCCTTTGAATCCTGCGGCACGTGCAGTGGCGGCCCATTGGAGGCAGTCAAGCGATGTGGGGTTGAAGATGTTTTCGGGCTCGGTCCCGTCACCCCATTCGGCTCCCGAGAAAGTATTGGGGCCGAAATGGCAGAACATGTTCATCTCCATCTGCTGCCATGCGACCTGTTCGGGAGAAGGACACGCCCCGAAGGGTTCAGGCGGCTCTGGGGTGCAGGAAACCGCAGAGGCAAGCATTATTACGGCCAGTGCCGAGGCGAATGAAAATCTGCTATTCATATGTAATCCTTATTTCTGAACGTATATCTTCCGATGAAGCGCCGGCCTGGAGGAGGAAGGTCCCCGGCTCGATGACGGTACTGCCCGAAATGTCTGTCATTTCAAAACAGCGTCTCGGGATGGTGATGGTTACGGGAACCGTCCCGCCGGCCGGTATGTTGACGCGGGCGAATCCGCATAATTGCTTCCGCGGCCTGACAGTCGAGGCTATCTCGTCGATGAGATAGATCTGTACTACCTCGTCGCCGTCGAGGCCGCCGGTATTGGTGACGTTTAGCGTAACGGTAACCGCCTCCGTATCAGACGGGATCACCGTTCCTTCCGCCACTGAAAGAGGGCCATAGGAAAAAGTCGTGTAACTCAGGCCGTAGCCGAAAGGATACAGCGGAGCCGCAGGTTCTTCTACATAATCATGACCGGACGGAATCCGCCGGCTGTAATATACGGGGATCTGGCCGGCATCACGTGGAACACTTATCGGAAGGCGGCCTGCAGGGTTGTAATCTCCGAAAAGGACATCCGCGAGAGCCGTACCTCCCTGCTCACCGGGATACCACATAGTGAGCAGCGCATCAGCATTGGCGCTTGCCCAACGCTTGTCGAGCGGACGGCCTTCGATGTAAACCACGACCAAAGGTCTGCCTGTCGCCTTCAGCGCGGCCAGGAGTTCCGGCTGAAGCCCCAAGAGGTCAAGTGAAGAACGGTCGAATCCCTCTCCCGACTCCATGTCGCTGACGGCAGCCGCGTCAGTGACCGCAGCTCCGGTCTCCTCGTACGAAGTCCTGAAGTCGCGGGCGGAGGAACCGCCCACCACGGCAACTACGACGTCGCTCGAGCGGGCCGCCATGACCGCCTCGGAGATGCTGTCACCGCACGTGTCACGGATGGAACAGCCTTTCACATATTTCACCGTTGCGCCGCGGGCGAGGAGCCCGTCGAGCATGGTGACGACTTTCCCCTCCGGCTGAGGTGCGGTGTAATCGCCCAGTTGATTATAGACATTATCGGCATTAGGGCCCACCAGGGCAATCCGCATGCCTTCCCTGAGGGGAAGCACACCGTTGTTCTTGAGCAGGGTGACGCTTTCGAGAGCGGCCGTAAGAGCGGTGGCTACCGCGTTGCGGTCGTTGACGGTCCCGCCCGGTGAGTCTGTCAGGGTTTTATGTCCGGGGCTCGAATACTTGATACGCAAAACTCTCCTTACCGCCCTGTCTACCAGCGATTCGGGGATTCTGCCTTCCTTGACCGAATTGACAAGCAGGGGATAGCAGCCGGCACCCAGATCGATATCGACTCCGGCTCTCAAAGCCATCTCCGCCGCCTCCTGCCTGCCTGCAGCGACGCGATGCGTAGAAGCCAGACCGTCGATGCTTCCCAGGTCGGATACCACTACACCTCCGAATCCCCACTCGTCACGCAGCACACCTGTCAGAAGCTTTTCATTCGCGGTTGAAGGAATGCCGTCCAGTGAGTTGTACGAAGTCATCACTCCCCCCGCCCCCGCTTCGACTGCGCGTCGGAACGGCGGCAGGTACTGTTCCCTCAACTCCCTTTCTCCCAGGGAGGAAGGATTGCCGTTATGCCCACCCTCGGGGATGCCGTATGCTATGAAATGCTTGACGGTGGAAGGGATCCCGCTCCTCGCAGTACCGCGGACCATGGAATATGCCATCTCGCCCGTAAGGAAAGAATCTTCCCCGAAAGTCTCCTCAACCCTCGACCAGCGAGGATCGCGTGCCAGGTCGATGACGGGGCCGAGCCCCATGGTCGCCCCTACGGCCTTCAGCTCGCGGCCGATGACCGAACCCACCACTTCCACGAGAGAACAGTGCCAGGTCGACGCGAGTCCGATCCCCGTGGGAAAAACAGTGGCGCCGATGGCCATGTGTCCGTGCGGTGCCTCTTCCATCAAACCGACAGGAATTGCGCTTGAAGCGGCGAACCGGTCGGCAAGCCTGCGTTCAAGTTCCGGACCGAGCCCCGTCTCAAGTGTCTTCTGCGTCCAGGGGTCGGCACGGAAAGCGGCCCAGAGGAAACCGCCATGCTTTTCCTCCAGGAATCCGTGTCCTTCTTCCGAAACTGCAACGCTGTCAGCAGATACTTTTTCGTACATGGGCCATCCCAGAGGGCACAGCAACTGTCCGACCTTTTCCTCCAGGGGCATGTTTTCGACCATCCTGTCAATGTCCGACCCGGGCCTGCAGGCTGAGAGGAGCGTCAGCAGTACGAGCGTCGAAAGAGCGGCCGGAGACAATATATGCAGGAAAAGCTTTTTCATGCGGATGGAGTTTGAACATGTGAATTTACAAAATTATTTCGTTATATTTGTTTTTTAATCATACCGTGACATGAACGACAAACCTATACCAAGCTCAGAACTGATCATCAACGATGACGGTTCCGTATTCCATCTGCATATATTGCCCGAAGATCTCGCCGACATCGTAATCATGATGGGCGACCCCGGCCGTGTCGGCACCATAGCCGCGCTTTTCGATACCATAGAACTCGACAAGCATTCGCGTGAATTCCACACCATCACCGGAACATACAATGGCAAGCGCGTTACCGCAATGTCGCACGGCATCGGCACCGACAACATCGACATCGTCATGACAGAGCTCGACGCCCTGGCCAACATAGATTTCAAGACAAGGCTTCCCAAAGAGGAGCACCGCCGCCTAACCATCCTCAGGATAGGCACCTGCGGCGCAACACAGCCCGACATTCCGCTGGGCAGCTATATCCTGAGCCATATCTCCGTCGGCTTCGACGGGGTTCTCAACTGGTACAAGGGAGGCGAGGGCATTTCGATGGGAGATTTCGAAGAAGCTTTCATCGAGCACATGGAATGGCCTTCGCGTCTGGGCACCCCCTACTTCGTACGTGCCAGCGAGACGGTCATCGACAAGTTCCGTGACTGGACTATAAAGGGAATGACCGTATCCGCTCCCGGTTTCTACGGTCCCCAGGGCCGCTCCGTCAGGCTTGAACTCACCATACCCGACCTGATCGGGAAACTGGAGAGCTTCGAACATGAAGGATACAGGATCACGAACATAGAAATGGAGAGTTCCGCATTGGCCGGAATGTCACGCCTGCTCGGCCACGACGCCGCGACGCTCTGCCTTGCAATCGCCAACCGCCACGTCAAGGAGAGCAATCCCGACTACAAGCCGATGATGGCCCATCTTCTCAAATCAGCCCTTGACGCCCTGACCGCCTGAGCCCATGGCTGTCGATCCTGAAGAACTGGAACAGCTGGTCGGATTGTTCGACGACCGGGATACCGTGGTGACCGGGCTGGTCAACGACCGGCTTGCCTCGTTCGGGCCCGAAGTGGTACGCTCCCTCCGCAATCTGGCGGAACGGGAGCAGTCCCCCGTCAGGAAATCGCTTATAGTCGACAGGGCGCAATCCCTCAACACCGAGTTCAAACTAGCCGATTTCCAGGATTTCACGACACGCGCCCCGGGTCCGCTCTCCCTCTTCGAGGGCAGCTGGATCCTGAGCTCGCTGTTCGACTACACGCTCCAGAGGGAGCGCTACGAAGATCTCTTCTTCCGCTGCTCCCAGGAGTATCTGGCCGAGGGGTCGGACATGCGCACCGGCATCGAAAACATCAGGATCCTGAACCACATCTTCTTCCACCGCCTGAAATTCACCCTCTACGACGTACAGTTGCAGGATCCGAAGTACGCTCCGGTAAGCGACGCGCTGAAGACCAGGAACGGCAATCCTTTCACCCTGGCCTTCATCTACCTGATGATATGCCAGGTAGCCGGACTGCCTGTCGAACTGGTCTGCTTCCCGGGAGGATTCATACCCGTCTATGTAGAAGGCGGGAAAGTGCTCTTCTACATAAACATCTACAGGGGCGGCGACATATTCCTGAAGGACAGGCTCCAGGGATTCCTCAAGGCTACCGGGCTGAAAATAGACCAGCAGAATTTCAGGCGTCGCGACGAGTCGGCCATGCTGACCCTCTATCTCGAGTCACTCCTCTACATCCATTCCAACCGGAAGGACGACAAAAAAAGCGCGGTCATCGACCGCGCCCTGAATTGTCTTGGCCCCGAACGCTATCTCACGATAGACGAGCCGGAATAATCAGCGGACCCTCAGCCGCTGTCCGATCCTGAGGACTTTTTTCGGAGTGATGCCGTTGAGTTTGCAGATGGCGTTGACGGTAGTGTGATGCTGCTTCGCTATCTTTCCGAGCGTATCGCCTTTCTTGACTTTGTAATAGACCGCGCTCGTCACCGACTTGGACTGCTTGTCTGACATGCCGTAGTGGGAACCGACATTGAAATAGTGCCGCTTCAAGGTCAGCATCGTGTCGCGGAGGGTTCCGTTGTCAAAATCGATCACCCTCTCGGGATCGAATGGCTTGCCCATGTATCTCGTCTCGAAATGGAGGTGGGGCCCCGTGCTCCGTCCCGTACTGCCGCCAAGGCCGATAGGTTCGCCAGCCGATACCAGGTCGTTCTCCATGACCAGCCGCTCCGACAGGTGCCCGTAATATGTTTCCAGGCCGTTGGGGTGACGTATCACTATCAGATTGCCGTATCCTCCGGTTGACTTGCCGCCGCCGACGTAGCGGACCACTCCGTCAAACGGGCTCCGTATCGTGTCGCCGACGCGCAGGGGAAGGTCCACGCCGTTGTGCGGCCGGCCCTTACGGTACTTGAATGTCGAACTGCGGCGGCCGGTGAACGGAGCCACGAACCGGTGGGCAGAATCGACAAGCAGCAAGTCTATCGATTCAGGAAGGTCCGATACCTTTACGTCGCGGTAGGCATGGATGGATTCGATGTCCCAGTCTTCGAAAAGTCCCGTGGTATCGATATCAGGACGCTCAAGTTCGATATAGTCCCATGTATGGTCGTTGAAGAGGACTATTTTTATGTACTTGTCTTCGGTATCGACCGTATCTATCGGGCGCACCAGCATCATTACGGAATCCGCTTCATCCTCGATCTCGTTCATCTCATGGCGGAAATCGAGGGTATCGGGCTCCTGCGCGGATGCGGAACCCATGGCATATGCAAAAAGTATAAGGAGGGAGATTATTATCTTCTTCATGTATGGT
Organism: Bacteroidales bacterium; assembly: GCA_017430365.1. Taxonomy (GTDB): domain Bacteria; phylum Bacteroidota; class Bacteroidia; order Bacteroidales; family UBA932; genus Cacconaster. The sequence continues at coordinate 175,622 of JAFRNC010000004.1, forward strand.
TTCGGCTGTAGTATAATCTTGCGAATATACGAATTATTTGAAAAATAAAACTTAAATTTGTTTCCTGTTTCTAACGCATTCATGAAAAAATACCTGTCAATCCCCATCCTGATCATCCTTCTGTCCGTATCCCCCGATGCCTTTTCCCAGAAGAAAGACAGTTTCTGGAGAGACCTGGACGGATTCCTGCAGATGAGGGCCGACAAGGCTTTCGCCAAGGTTGACTCATCCTATATCGGGCGGTATCCCTACAGGTTCGACGCCCGGCTGAACGCCACAACCTCCGGCCTTCACATTTTCACTGAAGGCAACGAGACTGGTTCGGTCGACCTCTCCACCGGTTTGAGCAACAGGATAGGATTGAGCCTCGGTTACAGGGGATTGGGACTGGGGTACTCTTTCTCTCTCGGCAAGACGATGGACATAGACTTCAACCTCAGCAGTTACGGGAGGAGACTTGCCATCGAATATTCCCTGCGCGGTTCGAGCGGCCTTACCGGATCCGTCAACCTTTACGGCATGGATCCCGGAGCCGTAGACGGAGACGACCTGTTGCTTTTCGCCAACAACCTCAACCTGATCTACAACATCAACCCGAACTTTTCCTACAGCGCAGCCATGAAACAGGGCGAGATACAGAGGCGAAGCGCCGGAAGTTTCCTGATCGGGGCCTCATGGACGGTATGGGACATACTCCTTGCAGACATCACGGACATTCCACGGCTCTATTACGGCAACTTCACGAACTACTTCTACACCCGTGTTTCAATCGGAGCGGGATATGGCTATAATCTCGTATTCGGAGACGAACGCTGGCTGCTCCATGCTTCACTGATTCCCATGTGGACCCTTTTCGACACCACATCCCTAATAGACAACGGTGAAAAAACCACAGTGCGATACCCGATGGGACGGGTGGCTTTCTGCGGAACGGCACGTACCGGTATCTATTACCGCTGGGGAACGCGCTGGTCGGCCGGCATAAGCGGGGTTGTCGACCAGATGGCCTCGCGCGCGGGAATCGACAGCAACTCCCCGAAATACCAGCGTTTCGGCGCCCAGACCTGGCAGGCTAAATTCAGCCTGTCATTCCGGTTCTGAAACACAGGAGACCCGTCAATTGAATAGTAATTCCATCGCATATGAAAGAGTGGCGCAAGAAACTGTTCGAGATACTCGACACCGGCGAAGATTCATCCCCCCTGAGCAGGGCTTATGACATCTTCATGATGGTGGTTATCATAACCAGCATCATCCCCCTGATGTTCACCGAACTGCATCCTGTTTTCCATATATTGGAGATAGTGACGGTATCCATCTTCATCATCGACTATATCCTCAGGTGGATTACGGCGGACTACAAAATGGGACGCGGAGCACTCTCATTCGTGCTCTACCCTTTCACTTTCATGGCCGCCATAGACCTTCTCTCCATCATACCGGTCTTCACCTTCCTCAGCGACAGTTTCAAACTGCTGCGAATCACCAGGCTTTTCCGCATCGCCCGCCTTTTGAAACTGATCAGGTACACCGACAAGCTCGACATACTTGTCAATGTGCTGAAAAAGGAGAAGAAAGTACTGGTCTCGGTACTGGTCCTTGCGGCATTCTATGTCTTCATCACCGCCCTTATCATGTTCAATGTAGAGCCATTGACAAACCCTGTCACAGGAGAGCCCACCTTCAACTCCTTCTTCGACGCATTGTACTGGGCGACAGTCACCCTGACCACCGTCGGCTACGGAGACGTATGCCCCGTCACGAGCATAGGACGTTTCGTGAGCATGCTCTCCTCCATTTTCGGGGTCGCAATCATTGCGCTTCCGTCAGGCGTGATAACGGCCAGCTACCTGGACGAACTGCGCAGCGAAGCAAGGAAGAAAAAAGGCGCCAGGGAACAGGTCAGCGAGAACTGACATGGGCAGATACTACACATTCGAAGTCGAAGAATTCTACAGCAACCTCACCCGCGAAGGAAAGGTTTTCCTGACGGATGAGGAAGTAGAGAGGATTATCGGCCTGCTGAAGGAAGAGATGGAAGCCAGCATCTATACCTCCGACATGGAAAAGAAGATGCCGGAAATATACCACAAGATCGACGATGCGGCGACACCCCTGATGGAAGAGATCCTGAAAGATCTGGATCAGGATGAATACGGACCGGAAGACCCGATGTTCCGGGTATGGGTTCCGGAAGAGCTTATCGACAGGGCGGGGCTTGACCCCTTATTCTGCTAGAACCGCAATGCCAGGCCGGCTCCGGCGCCGCCGGGCGTCGCTGCCGGGAAAAGCAGCAGGTCGTACTCCCGCGCCTGCCTCACCGCCTTTATACGTGAAACAGTGACAGTGGCAATGCCGGCTGCCGCAACGCCTCCGAATATGAAATAGGGCGCATTGCTTTTACCTGAAAACAAAGAATTGACTCCGACGCCACGCTGGAGAGCCGTGGCCGCCACTCCTACCAGTCCCACCCCCGTCAGGGCGACCCCGATAATATCTGCGGCCCTGTAGGCGTAAGCCGATTCCATATCGGCCTGACGCCGTGATCCGGTTCCGAAACCCGGCCAGAGGTTGTCACGGGCGGCCTCTCCGCGTACCAGTGTACTGTCTACCGGAGGGACTGGGCAGAACTCCCTGGACGGAGCGGGCATCTGCCCCCATGCCGGGGCAGCGATCAGCAAAAGCGAAAAGAAAGAGAGCAGAAAACGGTTCATATCCCCCCTTCCGCTATTTGCCCACGGCCTTAGGAGTCCAGTTCTGGAAGAACCTGACCACTTTCTTCTTGTCATAGCTCTGGCCTTCTTCGAGGAAACTCGAATCCTGTGTATGGATCACGTTGCCCCTGGAGTCCAGGACCACGAAAACGGGATATCCGAAACGGCCGGGATTGCCGAGACGCTTCATAGCCTTCTCGGTCAGCTCTTTCCTTGCAGGATTGTCCTTGAAAACGCGGGGGTTGTAGTCCACGTGGATATAGACGAAATTGTCCGCCACAAGTTTGGCGATCTCGGCGTCTTTGGTGATGAAGTCGGCGAAACGCAGGCACCACGGGCACCAGTTGCCGCCCACCTGGCAGATGACGAACTTGCCGTCAGCCTTAGCCTGTTTCACGGCCTTGTCTATCTGCTCCAGCTGATTGCTGTTCTCGTCGTAAACTTTCCTGAGTCCTTCCTGCGCACCTGCTGCAAGAGGCAGGAACATGGCCAAAACGGCTATTGTCAAAAGTTTCTTCATAACTGATTGTCTTGTTACCGCAAAAATACAAAAAATAATATCCGCCATGAAGCAAATCATTGCTATCTTTGTTTTTATCAGAAAACGACAGGAGAATGAAAGGAATCGGGAATATACTCTGGCTGCTGTTCGGAGGCCTGCTAATAGCCATTATCTACTATCTGGTAGGACTGATCATGTGCATAACCATCATAGGCATCCCCTTCGGAGTGCAGCTGTTCAAACTGGGGACCTATTCCATGTGGCCTTTCGGCCACGTGGTGGTCAACAAACCCGGCGAGCCCGGCTGCCTGTCGATTATCATGAACCTTATATGGGTGCTGCTGGGATGGTGGGAAATCGCCATTATCCATCTGGTATGCGGCCTTATTTTCTGCATAACCATTGTCGGAATCCCTTTCGGATTCCAGCACTTCAAAATGGCAATCGCCTCGATCTTCCCTTTCGGGAAGGAGGTGAACTGATACAATCAACTCTCACCCGGACATGAATGAATTCACCCTGCAGCGCATAGTCGCTATGGAAGCGGCTTTCGACCGCGCGGCCGAAGCCGTAAAGGCGCTCTCCGACGCCCTGGACAGATATGAAACCGCACGGATAGACATCGACAGGCTGACGGACTATCTGGAAAGCGGGTCCTGGCGGGAAGATTTCGAAGCCGACGAAGCCGGGTTCATCCCACAGGAAGTAAAACGCGGTGTCCTTTCGGAAGACGCGTTATACAACCTCCTGGGCGACATAGTATCGCTCCACGAGCAGATGCAGGAGCTTATCGGCGACTGACCCGGACCCTGTGCGGGATCTCTTCCGGCAGCACCATGGAGAGTTCCATGAATCCGGCATATTCATCCCCGTCGTACCATGGAGTCTGGAAGATGAGTTTCCTGACCCCCTCCTTTTCAACCGTATAGACATTTGTCCGGGGATTTTCGAGCATATCGGCCAGCATGGACCGCGCAGGCTCGGGATGGCAGTCCAGTACATTGTTGCCTATGATATCCTGACCCGGTTTGAGAAACGTGCTGCGCGATTTACGGTTCATGTCGAGTATAGTACCGTCCTTGGCGCAAATGGTCACGGCCACGTCCGCCCCTTCGAAATAATCTCTTTTCATCGCAATTCAAATTTGTGGGTTGTATCGTAATCGTTCCAGTTGCGGAGCGAGAGGGTAAGGTTCTGCTGGTCGTATACATTGCTGTACTGCGTATCCTCCACTTTACCGTCAGGCAGCTGCAGGTCCGCCCAGTGCACCATGGAGAGGCACTCCTGCGCCTGTTCCAGGGTCAGTATGCCGCCATGTCCCGCCAGATAGGCGTCTGCGGTCTCATAGCGCCACCAGCTGCGGCTGTTCGGATTCCCTACAGAAGCGTCGGGCTCCGTCGTGAAATGCTTGGGATTGATGAGATGGTTGGTCACCAGCATATAGTCCCGGTCCGCGGGTTTGCGGACGATTATCGTCTTCCAGCCATCATCCTTGTCGAATTCTACCACCACGCAGTTGCCCTGTGCGTCCGCTATCATGTAGTGATAACCCGATCCCACGATGGCGTCGTGTCTCACGTCGACAGTTTCGAGCAGCGCAAGGGCCTCATCGACCGTCGCACAGCGGTCGAGCCACAGGCGCATTATCATCGTAGTACCTACATCCTTTCTCTCTGTATCCTGACGCGAGGCCTGGCGCGGCAGCGCCATTATGGAGGTGCACAGTCCCTTTTCATTGATTCCGTCAACCGGAGCATAGATCGCCGCCATGCAGTTGATCTTCTTCAGGAACGATGTGGGAAGCTTATCGAGTCCGTAGCCTATGTGCGACATGTCACTTACGCCGATGGAGGCATATCCGTTCCGGGGATGGGAGAAAGTGACCAGAGTCGGGTTCTTGAAATAGTCGTAATTCCGGCCGTACCAATAGCCCTTCCCGTCAGGTTTCTTAACCTGGAAACTGGTACAACTGAATGTTTTAAGTTCACCGTTCTCATCTGCAACTTGAGAACTGCTTATCTTTATGGGAAGGCCTTTGCCCACCCGTGAAATCACATAGTCAAGAAGCTCGGCATTGGTATCCACCTCCTTTTCCACCACTTCGTCCAGGTCATATGAAGCCTTGAATTCCATGGTGTAGAGATAGGGATTGCCCCCTACCTGCTTGACTGTGGAGAGAGTCCTTATCTCACCCTGCCATACCAGCAGGACGGCCAGTACCAGGACCACGGCCAGGGCCAGCAGAATCCTCAGAAACTTCTTCATTGTCCGTTCATTTTCAATTCTCAAATATACGATTATTTTTGCTATCTTCGCAAACATGAAAAAACCCTTCCCCCGTTTAGTCATGCTGGCCTCTTTCTTCCTGCTGGCAAGCCTCGGTACCTCCTGTTCTGTATCCCGGCCCGCGAATCTGGCGCTGCGAAAGCCCGCTTTCCATTCGAGTTCAATCGATTTCAACGCAACCGCCCAGCTGGCGGTGGACGGCATCGTCGAAACCTCGATGCCCCGCCGTTTCGAGGTATGCGGCAACGGCGGTGTTCCGCTCGGAAAGAGGGAACACGATATCGTATTTGATCCGCGTCAATGGACTTCAGTAATTTCCGAAGGCGGGTCTGCCGAAATTTCCGTGCGGACGCAAGGCTTCAACGAGCCGGTCGACCGTATGACCATGACGGTCACAGCAAGCCTGCCCGCCGGTGCCAGGGACGTCCGGTATACTGCCGAGCTGGCGCAGATGGACGAAAACGGATCCTGGTCGACAGTCCGCCGCTTCGAGGGAAACTACCCGGGCCGCCAGCTCACGATGGAATGGGATCCGGGACAGAGGATTTCATCGCAGGGATGGCGCTGGACAGTCGAAATACCGGGAGCCAGGGCCATAGAATGGAGGGAGTGGCGTCTATATCGTGACGGGGAACTGCTGCCCATGCTCAACTCGGGGCTTTTCAACAGCTCGTGGATATCCGCGACAGGAGGAAAAGAATGGCTGGCAGTCGACCTTGGAGAAGAAAAGCGCTTCAGCGAAGTGCGGCTTCACTGGCTCAACGGGCCCTCTGCAGGGGCCGTCCAGGTCAGTGCAGACTCCACGGCATGGCGGGACATATCCAAATTGAGCGGCAACGTCAGCACGCGCGTCGACATACTTAAAGTGCGCGGCCGAGGCCGCTGGGTGAGGATATTGCTCGATTCTTCAATTGACGGTAAACCATATGTTCTAAGCGAATTGGAAGTTATCGGCTCAAGTGAAACTTCAGATAACGGAATAACTATTGCCACGCCCCAGGCAAAGGATGGCCGCATCTGCCTGGACAGCGGATGGCAGCTTGCAAGACTTCCCCAGGCAGGCGATCCTGCCGCATGGATACCGGCTACGGTACCCGGAACCGTGCTGGTGAGCTATCTGGACAACGGAATGCTTCCCGACCCCAATTTCAGCGAGAATCAGCAGTATATAAGCGATTCCTATTTCCTGGTTCCTTTCGTTTACCGGACCAGGTTCACCCTTCCCGGAGATTACCGCAAAGGTGACGGGGACGAGAGGATCAGGCTGCATTTCGACGGCATAAACTGGAAAGCGGATGTATCCCTCAACGGTTCGGCAGTGGGACGGATAGAAGGGGCATTCACCGACGCCTCGTTCGACGTCACTCCCCTGCTCGCCGAAGAGAACATTCTGGAAGTGACGGTCTACCCGCCTGCACATCCCGGAATGACCAAGACAAACACCAAGGAACGCTGCGCCACCAACGGAGGAGTGCTCGGAGCCGACAACCCCACCTTCCACGCCTCCATAGGATGGGATTGGATCCCTACGATCAGGGGACGCAACACGGGCATATGGAACGACGTATGGCTTGGACGCACCTGTGCCGTGCGCATTCTCGACCCTACCGTCCGATTCGGATTCAACACCCGGAAAAACATTCCTGCGGCCCTGGATACCACCCGGGTGACCGTAATCCTTGGCGCAACGCTTGCCAACGATACAGGCCATGCGGTGGAAACCGTCTGGGAAGGCTTCTTCGGTGAGATGAAGTTCAGCGTACCTGTCACCGTTCCTGCCGGCGCTTCCATTCCAGTCTACACCGAGCTGGATTTGAAAAACCCGAAGCTCTGGTGGCCGAACGGATACGGGGAGCCCTATCTGTACGACGTAACGATGACCGCCGGCGGAAGCGATTCAGTCTCCTTCCGCTCCGGTGTCCGTCACCTGGCCTACAGCACACAGGGAAACAATCTTCGGATCTGGATCAATGGCCGCAGGCTCGTGGGGCGCGGCGGAAACTGGGGATTCAGCGAAAGCAATCTGCGATATAAAGAATCTGACTATGAGACGGCTATGCAGCTTCACCGCCACGAGAACTTCAATCTGGTACGTAACTGGGTAGGAATGATCGGAGACGAGGAATTCTACGAAGCCGCCGACCGCAACGGCATACTCATATGGCAGGACTTCTGGCTGGCCAACCCTGCCGACGGCCCCGATCCGGACGACGAGGAACTCTTCATGGCCAACGCACGGAACATGATGCACCGGATCCGCAACCATCCGAGCCTGCTGCTCTGGTGCGGCCGCAACGAGGGATATCCTCCGGCATCGCTCGACAAGGCTTTGCGCGAGCTTGTCGCAAGCGACGATCCTGACAGTTTCTATCTCTCCTCCTCAGCCGATGACATTGTCTCCGGACGGGGAACCTATTACCGTCTGCCCTCGAAAGATTACTGGCGGCTCGATGCGACACCGTGGTTCCGCAATGAATCGGTCATGTTCCACAGTGAGCGCGGAATGCCGAACTTCCCCAACTACGAGAGTCTCTTGCTTATGATGACGGAAGACGAGGCATGGCCGCCGTCACGGATGTGGGGTATCCATGACTTCGCGCTTGAGAGCGCCCAGCGGGGCAGGACCTTCATCGCAGCCGTTGATTCCTTCTTCGGGCCGTCTGCCGACGCCAAGACATTCGCATCCCGGGCCCAGTGGGTCAATTATGAAGGTTACCGCTCCATGTTCGAGAGCAGGAGCCGCAACCGCAGGGGCCTGCTCCTGTGGATGAGCCATCCCGCATGGCCTTCCATGGCATTCTGCACATACGACTTTTTCCTCGACGCTACTGCCGCCTACTACGCCTGCAGGAATGCATGCGAGCCGGTCCACATCCAGTGGAATCCGGTGGCCGGGAAGGTAGAAGTCGCCAATTACAGTGCCGGCAATCTCACAGGGCTGAGAGCCGGGGCGACCCTTTACGACATGAAGGGAAAAGTGGTCTCTTCCCGCGGGATGACGCTCGATTCCCGGGAGGATTCCACCACCGGACTCTTCGGAATCGACTTCCCGGCAGCGGGATTCGTTCCCGGCGACACCGTTTCCAACGGGGTCTGCTTCCTCCGCCTGCAGCTTTTAGACGGAGAGCGGCTGATATCACACAACGACTACGTATTGCCTCAAAAGGAAGACAACCTGCAGGCGCTTTCCGCCCTGCCGAAGGCATCCGTCAGCGCACGATTCTTCTGGGACATTGATTCACAGGTCTTCAAGGCATCCCTCGCCAACGAATCGGACACACCTGCGCTTATGCTGCACCTCACTGCACGGGGCCAGGACGGTGAACGGATACTGCCTGCCATGTGGTCGGACAATTATATCCATCTCATGCCCGGAGAAGAGCGTACCCTGACCCTCAATATCCCGGGAGGGGAATTCGCATATTCGCTCCGCATCGAAGGCTTCAACACCGAGCCGTTAACTGTCCGGGAAAAGACACACACTGAAGTCGTGGAATAACGGTCATGAAAGAGACACTTGCTTTCCTTGACGGACTGGCGCTCCACAACGACAGGTTGTGGTTCAATGCCCACAAAGCTGAATATCAGGCGGCAGCGGCACGTTTCAGCGCCTTGGTGGAGGAACTCATAGAAGGCATCCGGGCCTTCGACGACACTATCGGGCCCCTGCAGCCCAAGGATTGCATCTACCGCATCTACAGGGACATACGTTTCTCTAAGGACAAGTCCCCATACAAGACCCACATGGGCGCCTACATCAACCGCGGCGGCAAGAAATCCGGCTACAGCGGCTACTATTTCCACGTAGGAGCCAAAGGCACTGGCAACATGGTAGCGGCAGGCGACATCATGTGTCCTCCCGATGTGCTGAAAATCATCCGCGAAGACATCCAGATGGGTGACGGCGACTTCCGCAGGATCATCTCGCAGGCCGGTCCGCGGCTGGTGCTCGATGAATCCCAGGCCCTGAAGCGTGTCCCCCCGCCCTTCCCCGCGGACTCCCCGGATGCGCCCCTTTTCAAACTGAAATATTACTGTCTCTTTTACGAACCCGACAACCGCTTCATGACGGCCAGGAATCTGAAAGAGAAGTTGCTCGACCTGTTCCATGACGCCAAACCCTTCCTGGACTACATCAACCGTGCTGTAGAATACGCGCAGGAGGAAAAACGGGCAGGCTGGCGGGACTGAAACATATGAATCTCAAATAACCACGATATGAACAGAAGAAATATGCTCAAGGTTGCAGGAGGCGCGGCGGCGCTGACCATACTGGGCGGCATCCCGCTTGCCTGCGGCAAACAGACGGCCTCCGGCGGACCGGTCCCGAAGGGCCGCCGCAAGAAAGTGATGGTGATCGGAGCCCATCCGGACGATCCTGAAACGGCGGCGGGAGGAACCATCTGCCTGCTTACCGATGCGGGGCACGAGGTAGTGTGCGTATACCTGACGCGCGGAGAGGCGGGCATTCCGGGCAAGAGCCACGATGAAGCCGCCGCCATACGTGTAAAGGAAGCCGAAGCCGCCTGCGCAGTCACAGGGGCACGGCCCCTGTTCATGGACCAGATCGACGGATCCACGGAAGTCAATCTCGACCGCTACCGCGAGATGCGCGAGCTTCTGGAACGCGAGAAACCCGACGTGGTCATCACCCACTGGCCGATAGACGGCCACCGCGACCATGCTGTCTGCGGCATACTCGTACTGGATGCATGGCGGAGGCTGGACCGCAGCTTTGAACTGTACTATTTCGAAGTAATGTCAGGCACGCAGACACAGATGTTCCACCCATCAGACTGGGTGGATATCAGCACGACACGGGAAAGGAAGTACAGGGCGAGCTACTGCCACGAAAGCCAGGACCTCAAGGAAGTGATGGAAGGATGGCACGATGCGATGGAACGCTTCCGCGGCATAGAATGCCGCTGCGAAGCGGCCGAGGCGTTCCTCCACCACGTAGAGCCGGTCTCGCTCGTCTAGACGCTGTCAGTCAAGTGCCTCTATATAGAAACTGAAAGGACGGAATCCGTCGTTGCAGCTGATCATCGCGCTCATCGGATCCTTCATCCATCCGTCATAGAAATTGCCTTCTCCACGGGAAAGCGGTTCGACGAAGGGGCGCATGGATTCCCATGCAGACTCGCACAGTCCTTCAGGACGCTGCCCGTCAACCGATATCCACTGCTCTCCGACCCGCACGTCGCAAGTGTGCTCGATGGGGTTTTCGTACAACGCCATCAGGTCGTCATATACTGTCTGCCGGACGGCAGTGATCCTTACCTTTTTCATCTGTCACTGTTTATCGGGCTCCGGTTGGACATCACGGGCGAACTGGAAGAGTTCGAGAGGAAGATGGCAGTACCCTTCGGGATTCTTGTCCAGATAATCCTGATGATACTCCTCGGCGGGATAGAAGTTCTGCAGCGGAGCCACTTCCACGACGACGGGAGCTGATATCCTGCGCTGTACGTCATCGAATACCGCGCGTATGGCCGGAAGGTCGGCCGGATCGGTATAATAGATGCCGGTGCGGTAGCGGGTTCCTTCATCTTCGCCCTGCCTGTTGAGCGAAGTCGGGTCGATGGCCTTGAAAAACATCCTCAACAGGAACCTTAGACCTACCCGTGACGGGTCGTAACGCACATGCACGGTCTCGGCGTGCCCTGTGCTGTCGGTATATACTTCCTTGTAGGTCGGATTGACCGTATGACCGTTGGCGAAACCCACCTCCGTGGACACCACACCTGAAATCTGCTTGAAGAAATGCTCGGCGCCCCAAAAGCAGCCGCCCGCCAGATAAATTTCTTTTTCCATCTTTGAGTTATTCTTTCGTGGACATAGATATTGTAGGGTCAAAGTTACACAAAAAACAGTGAAAAAAATGTATCTTTGTAGGTTCGCGTCATGCGCGCACATTAAGCGCATACGCGCGGACGGATTATTGAAAACCATAAGCCGAATATGAAGCTGTTCCGCATCATTCTTTCCGCAGCCACACTGCTCTCCGCATTTTCCGACCTCTCGGCCGGGATTACATTCAGGCGCGCTCCACAGTACAGCCAGGATACCGTATACAGCAACAGGTATTACGTTGTCTGCATCACAGATCCCGGCAACCTTGCCGCAATCAACGGCGAACAGGTGAAGGTATACAAGACCGGCACCTTCGGCCGCCAGCTGAAACTTGTGGAGGGCGACAATCCTGTCGAAATCACCCTCTTCCAGGGAAAGAACGTCGAAACAAGGCAGTTCAGCATACATTACAAACCCAGGGAAGTGAATCCGGCCCCGGAACCGGAACCCGTCGAAGAGGCGCGCCTCTTCTATGTCGAAACAAAGGAGAACGCATATCTGCAATACGGCTCGGGCACTGACAGGCTCGGCGGTTCCAAGATGGGATACCTCGATCCCGGCATAGTCCTGAAAGTGGTGGGGACAGTCGGCGACCTCTACAAGGTCCAGCTCTCATCCAACCGGTATGCCTACATCCATATCGAGGATGTGGAGTTCACGCCGCGCAGCAGCCATGTCGTAAACACCAACAATATCGGCATATCAGACGTCGGAGGGTGTGACAGGATACGGCTCGCCCTTCCCGAGAAACTCCCCTACGCATCCTTCACTTCGCTCGACCCCACAACCATCACCGTAGAAGTGTTCGGGGCGATGAACAACAGCAACTGGGTCACCCAGTACAACGACCTAGGCATGGTGGATTATCTCGACCTCCGGCAGGCGGAGAGCGACGTGCTGAGACTGGTGATCAAACTGAAGGAGAAGTATTGCTGGGGCTACCGCATCAGGTATGACGGCAGCGCCCTGGTAATAGAAGTCCGCCACTCTCCGAAAGAGCTTTCACTCAAGGGGCTCAAGATCGGTCTCGATGCCGGCCACGGAGGAGAGCTTCCGGGAGCGATAAGCACTACCGGAATCAAGGAGAGCGAGATTAACCTCAAGATAGTCAAGGAAATACAGAAACTGCTCGAAAACAAAGGGGCGCGCGTAGTCCTCAGCCGCAGCAAGGATGTCAATCTCACGATGCCCGAGAGGAAGCAGATATTCCGCGACGCGGATATCGACCTGCTTGTATCCATCCACAACAATGCGGGCGGATCGCCCCTCAATCCCATGGGTACCAGCACCTACTACAAGCATATCACGAACCGAGACCTGGCCGCCACGCTCCTGAAGCACATGCTCGAACTCGGAGTGCCGCGCTACGGCCTCGTCGGCAATTTCAATTTCTCGCTGAACGCCCCTACCGAATATCCCAACGCCCTGGTGGAATGCCTCTTCATGAGCAGTCTTCCGGACGAGGAGATGCTGGCCGATCCGGCAACTCCCCGTGTGATTGCAGGAAAAGTGGTGGACGGCATAGAAGAGTATCTCCAGAAAGTAGCCCGGGCAGAAGGGAAAACCGATACGAACACCGGCAAGAAGAAGGGCGGCAAGCGATGAATTTCGAACTGACAGCGCCATACCAGCCTACGGGCGACCAGCCGGCCGCCATAAGGCAGATCGTCGACTCCATCAGGGAGGGCAACCCGGCGACCACGCTCCTGGGCGTGACCGGATCGGGCAAGACCTTCACCATGGCCAACGTGATCGCCCGGCTGAACCGTCCCACGCTGGTCCTGAGTCACAACAAGACCCTGGCCGCGCAGCTGTACAGTGAATTCAAGAACTTCTTCCCCAAGAACCTGGTGGAATATTTCGTCTCCTATTACGACTATTACCAGCCGGAGGCTTATCTCCCCACAACCGACACATACATCGAAAAGGACCTGAGCATCAACGACGAGATCGAGAAACTCAGGCTGAGCGCGACATCGGCGCTCCTCTCCGGCCGCCGTGACGTGGTCGTCGTGTCGTCGGTCTCATGCCTCTACGGTATAGGCAACCCCGACGACTTCCACGAGACCACCGTCCATGTGGAGGTCGGCCAGAAACTGAGCCGCCAGAAACTGCTCTATTCCCTCGTGGACGCCCTGTACTCCCGGAACGAGAGCGAGTTCAAGCGCGGCACCTTCAGGGTGAAAGGCGACAGCGTCGACATCTATCTCGCCTATGGCGACTACGGCTGCCGCATCGTTTTCTTCGGCGACGAGATAGAGACCGTCGAAACCATCGATCCCGTCAGCGGTGCCACCCTGGAATTCCTCAACGAAATATCCATTTACCCCGCCAACAACTTCGTAACCACCAAGGAACGCACCAGAAGCGCCATCTCCCAGATCCAGGACGATATGATGCAGCAGTGCGCATATTTCGAGGAGATCGGCAAGCACCTCGAGGCCAAGAGGCTGAAGACCAGAGTGGAATATGATCTGGAGATGATACGGGAAGTGGGCTATTGCCCCGGTATCGAGAACTATTCCCGGTATTTCGACGGCCGGAGCGCCGGAATGCGCCCCTTCTGCCTGATCGACTACTTCCCCGGCGACTTCCTGACATTCATCGACGAGAGCCACGTCACTATACCTCAGATCCGCGCCATGTCGGGAGGAGACCGCAGCCGCAAGCAGACCCTCATCGAATATGGCTTCCGCCTGCCTGCCGCCGCGGACAACCGCCCGCTCAGGTTTGACGAATTCGAATCGCTGGTCGGGCAGCGCCTCTACGTCAGCGCGACTCCCGGCGACTACGAACTTGAACAGACCGGAGGCGTAGTGGTGGAACAGGTGGTCAGGCCTACCGGCCTGCTCGATCCCCCTATCGAGGTACGCCCCGTAAAGAATCAGATCGACGACCTGCTCGAAGAGATACGCATACGCGCCGAGAAGGACGAACGCGTCCTTGTCACCACCCTGACCAAAAGGATGGCCGAGGAACTGGAGAAATATCTCACAAAACTCGAAATCAGGACACGATACATCCACTCCGACGTGGACACACTTGAGAGGGTCGAGATACTCGACGACTTCAAGGCCGGCCGCTTCGACGTGCTGGTGGGAGTCAACCTGCTCCGTGAAGGGCTTGACCTGCCCACCGTATCGCTGGTGGCGATACTGGACGCGGACAAGGAAGGCTTCCTACGTTCCGACAGGAGCCTCACCCAGACTGCCGGACGTGCTGCCCGCAATGTCCACGGCCTGGTGATAATGTATGCCGACAAGATAACCGAATCGATGCAGTCTACCATCGACGCTACGAACCGGCGCCGGGCCAAACAGACTGCGTACAACGAAGAACACGGAATCGTGCCGACGCAGGTAGGCGCCACGGCCCGCACTGCAGTCCAGAGCCGCGATTATCCCGAGTCCATAGAAGAGAAAGCCCGCTATCTCGAAGAAGACCCCGTAATTTCCCGCATGAGCCCCGCCGAACTGCGTTCCGCAATCGACGCCGCCCGCAGGAAGATGGAGGCCGCCGCCGCGAAACTCGACTTCATGAACGCCGCCCGCTGGCGCGACGAGATGAGGGCATTGGAAACTTTAGCCGGAAAGAGATGAAAACGAATCTGCCGAGAAAACTCCAGGAGATGCTTTCCGCATTCAGCGAAAGCGAGAAAAAGATGGTCCTCTCTGCTTATGAAGCGGCCGATGAGTCGCTTCAGGGCAAGATGCGCAGCAACAGCCATCCTTTCATCGAGCATCCCCTCTCCGTCGCGCATATAGTGTGGAAGGAGATAGGACTGCGCTCCGACGCCGTCATAGCCACGCTGCTCCACGAAGCCAACAGGTTCCAGTGCAGCAGTGCGCGCGACCTCAACCACACCCCTCTCCTGGAATCGTTCCGTGCGGAATATCCCAAGGACATCATCCAGATAGTGGAGGGGCTCAACAACATATCGAACATCCAGCTGCAGGAGGCGAATCTGGACGAAGAGCGTTACCGCAAGCTTATTATTTCCTACTCCACCGATCCGCGCGTCATACTGATCAAACTGGCCGACCGCCTCGAAGTGATGCGGAGCATAAGCATCCTTCCGCCGGCGAAGAGGACAAAGAAACTGATGGAGACCATGATGCTCTACATCCCCCTTGCCCACCAGCTCGGCCTGTACCGCATCAAGACTGAACTCGAGAACATATTCCTCAGTTTCACCGAACCGGAACGCTACAAGGAGATCGTGCGCCGCATCAAGGAGAGTGAACCGCAGCGCGAAGCCATCGTGAGGAACTTCATCAACCCGCTGAAGGACAAACTCGACAGCGAGGGCATACGCTACACCCTGAAAGCCAGGACAAAGAGCCCCTACTCCATCTGGAAGAAGATGCAGGCGCAGCACATAACCTTCAACAAGGTCTACGACCTTTTCGCCATGCGCTTCATCATCGAATGCGACGGGAGCCATGCCGAAGAGGAGGCGCTCTGCTGGAAGGTCTACTCCCTTGTGACGGAGAAATACGAACCCGACACATCCCGCCTGCGCGACTGGATATCAAAGCCGCGCGAAAACGGTTACGAGTCGCTCCACACGACCGTGAAGACAGCGGAAGGCATGCCCGTGGAGGTCCAGATACGTACCACCCGGATGGATGAGATAGCCGAGAAGGGAGCAGCCGCGCACTGGTCTTACAAGGGAATAAAAAGCAAGGACCATCTGACGGACTGGCTCAACAAAGTCAGGGTCCTCATGGAAAGCAGCGAGGAAGAGAAATACGAACACGCTTCCATCGCCCTGGAGGAACTGCTGGTCTATACCCCGACCGGTGACCTGAGGCAGCTGCGGGCCGGAAGCACCGTGCTTGATTTCGCATTCGAGATCCATTCGAATCTCGGCCTGCGCTGTACCGGTGCCAGGGTCAACGGGAAAATGGCCTCGATACGCGAGAAACTGCATACCGGCGACGTGGTCGATATCATAAGCAGCAAGAACCAGAAGCCCACGGCCGACTGGCTCAACTACGTGGTCTCGTCCAAGGCGCGCGCCAAGATCAAGCAGAAACTGAAGGAGGAGGAGAACGCCCGTGCCGCGGTCGGCAAGGAACTGCTTGCCCGGCGCCTGAAGAACTGGAAGATGGTCATCACCGATTCTGAACTCTTCCACCTTGCCAAAAAGAACAAGTTCGGCAATCTCAACGAATTCTTCGGGGCGATAGGCAACGGACAGTTCGACGTCGCGCTGGTCAAGGAATACATAACCCGCAATCTGGAAGAACAGGCTTCCGACACGAAGGGCACCGGAAGCGAACATGCCGAGAAGGCTCCGTTCTATGGTGTGGACAGCGGCGACTTCATCATCGACCGCAAACTCAAGGGCGTGGAACTCAAGCCGGCGAAATGCTGTTCCCCCTCCTACGGCGACGATATTTTCGGTTTCATAACGATAAGGGACGGCATTAAGATACACCGCACAGACTGTCCGAATGCAGCCAGGCTGCAGGGCAACTATCCATACAGGGTCATAGAAGTGCATTGGAAACCCCGCAACGAGTCGAAAGACTCCAAAATCAAAGATGGAGACAAAGGAGATACACATAAGAGGCGCAAGGGTTAACAACCTCCAGAACATCGACCTGGACATCCCGCTGGGAAAACTGGTGGTCATCACCGGCATTTCAGGCAGCGGCAAGAGTTCCCTCGCCTTCGACACGCTCTTTGCGGAAGGACAGCGCAGGTTCGCCGAGAGCCTCTCCTCATTCGCACGCCAGTTCCTCGGAAGGATGAGCAAGCCCGATGTCGACCTCATTTCCGGCATCCCGCCCGCCATCGCCATAGAGCAGAAGACCACTACCCGCAATCCCCGCTCCACCGTAGGTACCACCACCGAAATCTACGACCACCTGCGCCTGCTGTTCGCAAGGATAGGCAAGACCTATTCCCCGGTTTCAGGCAGGGAGGTCAGATGCGACACGGCAAAGAGCGTTGCAGATTATGTAAGCACGCTCGAGAAGGGATCGACGGTACTGATTCTCGCCGATATACGATGGAGCGAAGAAGGCAAGGTGGAAAAGCTGCTGAATCTCAAGGAAGAGGGATTCACCCGCCTGGCCACACGGGACGGACGCATTTCCAAGATGGAGGAGGCGATGCAGCATATCGATCAGTTCTCGGACGAGTGGCAGCTCCTGGTCGACCGCCTATCGGCCGACAGCGACGACGATACGGTAAGCCGGGTGCTGGACTCCGCACAGACCGCTTTCGTGCAGGGGAAAGGATATCTCTGCGTTTGGAACGAAAAGGCCGGGGCACGCTCCTTCTCGAATCTCTTCGAAGCCGACGGCATACGGTTCGAGGAACCTACCGAGCACCTGTTCAGCTATAACAGCCCCCTCGGCGCATGTCCGGTCTGCGGAGGCTACGGCAAGACCATCGGGATCGACGAAAGCCTCGTCGTACCCGATCCCACCCTGAGCGTATATCAGGGCGCCATCGCCTGCTGGAGGGGAGAAGTGATGAAGCAGCTGGCTGACGAGCTCATAATGAACGCCTACAAGTTCGATTTCCCGGTACACAAGCCCTACATCGAACTCACTCCCGAGCAGAAGAAACTGCTGTGGGAAGGCAACGAGTACTTCACGGGCATCACACCTTTCTTCAACTGGGTGGAAAGCCAGCGCTACAAGATTCAGTACAAATACATGCTCAGCCGCTATTCGGGAAAGACCACATGCCATGCCTGCGGAGGGTCGAGGCTCCGTCCTGAAGCCCTCTACGTAAAGATCGGCGGCAAGAACATACACGAGCTCATGACCATGCCGGTCGGGGAATTGTCCGCTTTCTTCGACAATCTGGAACTGGACGATTACGACAGGGCGGTGGCGGAACGTCCACTCCGTGAAATCAGTTCCCGGCTGAAATACATATGCGAGGTGGGACTCTCCTACCTCACCCTGAGCCGTGCATCGAATACCCTGAGCGGAGGCGAAAGCCAGCGCATCAATCTCGTCAGTTCCCTGGGGAACAACCTGGTAGGCTCGATGTATATCCTAGACGAACCGAGCATAGGCCTTCACGAAAGGGATACCCAAAGGCTCATCGGAGTTCTCAAGCGTCTACGCGACCTCGGGAACACCGTCGTTGTCGTAGAGCACGACCGCAACATCATCGAGGCAGCCGACCAGCTTATAGACATCGGACCATACGCCGGAGTCAATGGCGGAAAAATCGTCTTCCAGGGAAAGATTGCGGACGGAATCGCCGCAGGAGCTTCATCGCTCACGCTCGATTACCTCTCCGGTGCCCGCAAGATTCCGGTTCCGCAGAAGAAGCGCTCCTGGAAATATGCCGTAGAGGTCGTCGGTGCACGCGAGAACAATCTCAAGAACATATCCGTCAAGTTTCCGCTCCGCTGCCTTACAGTCGTGACCGGTGTTAGCGGAAGCGGCAAGAGTTCCCTCGTAGGCGATATCCTCTACCCCGCCCTCTACCGGCACATCAACCAGATAGGAAGCAAACCCGGCATTTTCAAGGAACTTCGCGGCGACATCGGCAAGGTGGCATCTGTGGAGTACATCGACCAGAATCCCATAGGGAAGAGCAGCCGTTCGAATCCGGTGACATACCTGAAAGTATACGACGATATAAGGAAGCTGTTCTCCGAACAGCCTTACGCCAAGATGAACGGCTACGGCCATTCCCATTTCTCCTTCAACATCGACGGGGGCCGCTGCCCCGAATGCCTGGGAGAAGGCGTGATCCGCATCCCGATGCAGTTCATGGCCGACGTGGAAATGGTCTGCGAGGCTTGCGGCGGCAAAAGGTTCCAGAGCGACATACTCGAGGTGAAATACCAGGGCAAGAACATCAGCGACGTTCTGGACATGAGCGTAGAAGAGGCCATAAGTTTCTTCGGATCACAGAGCGAACCGCTGGCCAGACGAATAGCGGAACGGCTTCAGCCCCTCGTGGACGTGGGCCTCTCCTATATCAGCCTGGGACAGAGCAGCAGCTCCCTCAGCGGCGGCGAGAGCCAGCGCATCAAGCTGGCATCCTTCCTGGGGAAGGATTTCGAGGCAAGGGGATCCATAATGTTCGTATTCGACGAACCCACCACCGGGCTCCATTTCCACGATATAGGCAAGTTGCTGAAGGCATTCACCGCACTGGTCGAGCGCGGACACTCCATCATCGTGGTCGAGCACAACCT
Organism: Bacteroidales bacterium; assembly: GCA_017430365.1. Classification (GTDB taxonomy): domain Bacteria; phylum Bacteroidota; class Bacteroidia; order Bacteroidales; family UBA932; genus Cacconaster. The sequence continues at coordinate 195,159 of JAFRNC010000004.1, forward strand.
GGATGTCATCCGGGCCGCCGACTGGGTCATAGACCTCGGTCCGGACGCAGGATCAGCCGGAGGCGAAGTTGTATTCGAGGGGACACCGGAAGACCTTGCGAAAGCGGACACATGGACAGGCCGCGCATTGAAGGAAGTCATTTAGAGAGAAATATACTAAAACCAGACTATGAAAGTAACTATTAGGGAAGTTTCAGGGAAAAGCGATTTCAAACGTTTCGTACATTATCCAAACGAATTATACAAGGACAACGCATATTACGTACCCACGCTGGAAAGCGGCGACCTCGACTCACTCGACGCGCGCAAGAACCACGCTTTCGAGTTCTGTGAAGGACGGTACTGGCTCGCCCTGGATGAGAAGGGATCCGTTGTCGGACGCATTGCCGGCATCATCAATTATCAGTACAACCGCAAAGTCGGCGTCGACTTCGCCCGTTTCGGATTCATGGACTTCATAAACGACGACAGCGTCGTGGACGCACTCTTCGACACCGTTGAGGCATGGGCCCGCGAAAAGGGGATGAAGGTCATGAACGGCCCCCTCGGTTTCCTTGAATTCGACGCTTCCGGAGTGCTCGTGGCCGGATTCGACGAGCTTCCGACCGCCTATGGCAAATACAATTTCCCCTACTACGAACCGCAGCTGCTCCGCCGCGGGTACGTCAAGGACACCGACTGGGTGGAATACAGCGTGACTATGCCCGACGACATCACCGAATGGTTCGGCAGGACCGCCAGACTCGTCGCACAGCGTTATAAACTCCATCAGGCCGACATCAGCACAAAGAAGAAGATGGTCTCCTATTTCCCGGAATGCGCAAGGGTGCTCAATGAGACATACCGCAACATCCACGGCTTCTCCGAACTGTCCAAAGGACAGATAGACGACCTCATCGACCAGTTCGTCCCCAACCTCAACATAGATTTCGTTTCCGTGATACTGGATGAGAATGACAAAGTGGTTGCGTTCGGCATCAGCATGCCGTCTCTTTCCAAGGCGCTGCAGAAATGCCGTGGAAAACTCTTCCCCTTCGGCTTCCTGCACATCCTGCATGCCATAAGGCACAACGATACCCTCGACCTTCTGCTGATAGGCATTTCGGACGAATACAAGAACAAGGGGATAAACGCCATGATCTTCGACAAGATCGCCCCGTCAATCAAGAAATACGGCATCAGGCATCTCGAGACGACCCGTGAGCTGGAAGAGAACACAAGCGTCCAGAACATGTGGAACCGCTTTGAGAACAGGCTGCACAAACGCGCGAGATGCTACAAAAAGGATCTCTGATATGAAACGGATTATACTGCTGACCGTAGTCGCCTGTCTGGCTGTCATGGGCGCCTGGGCGCAGGAGATGCAGCACAACGCCCGCTATCCTGACGACCCGGCCTTCACCCCCGTGGCCGATTCCCTGAAGGGACTGATCATCAAGGGGGAATTCAGCGATTCGAAGATATATCCCGAAACGCGGAGGGAATGGCAGGTCTATGTGCCTGTGCAGTACGACGGCATCACGCCGGCATGTCTGCTGGTGGGCCTGGACGGAATCCTGTTCAACGCCACGACCGTCATGGACAACCTGATAGCTTCCGGCCAGATGCCGGTCACGATCGGTGTATTCGTCCAGCCGGGGGTATCGTACGATTCCGACGGCAACGTACTCCGCTACAACCGCAGCAACGAATTCGACAGGACCGACGGTACCTTCGCCCGTTTCCTCGAAACCGAAATACTTCCCATGGTCGAGAGCCTGGTAACCGAGGACGGCAGGCCTGTACGGCTGTCGCACAATCCCGACGACCGCGCCATCACGGGAGCAAGCAGCAGCGGAATATGCGCCTTCACGGCCGCATGGGAAAGACCGGATCTTTTCCACAGGGTATACAGTTCCGTAGGTACATACGTGGCTATGCGCGGAGGCAACGATTACCCCGCCTACATCAGGAAGTGCGAGCCCAAGCCGGTCAGGATCTTCCTGCAGGACGGCATGAAAGATGCCTGGAATCCCCTTTTCGGAGAGTGGTGGGAGCAGAATCTTCTCATGGAATCGGCCCTTGATTTCGCCGGATACGAGGAGACGGCCCATTGGGACCGCGGCGGCCACAGCATCTGGCACGGGACCAGGATGTTCCCCGACGCGATGCGCTGGCTCTGGAAAGGATGGCCCGCGCCTGTCGTCGCCGGCGAATCACGCAACGACATGCTGCAGTCGCTTCTGGGCAAAGGAAAAGAGCATGAGGAAGGCTGGAGGGAAATCGCCCGGAAAGATGTTCCTGCAGCTGTGCTCAAACGCCTGGAACATCCCGTGACAAGACTGCTCTATCCTTCAGGAAAACTCGAGATATCCGTTGAAGGGAATTCCAACTGGCTTCGCAGCGCATTGGTCTTGCCCGACGGCAGGAGGACTGCAAGCGAACAATTCTACTGGCTCCACAATCCCGACAATCATCTCCTCGACAGGCCCGTCGCAAACGACCTTGCCTTCGACACGCTGGGCAACCTCTATGCCGCCACCCCGTTCGGAGTACAGATTTGCGACCAGAACGGACGTGTGCGGGCCATACTCACCCTCCCCACCCGCCGGATAGACGCACTATGCTTCTCCGGGAATACGCTCCACGTGCTGAGTTGCGGGCGCATCTTCGTCCGTAACCTGAAGCACAAGGCTTGGAATCCCTCCGACGGCTTTATCACACCACCTTCACAAGGGCAAGGATAGGAAAATGGATGTACTGGACATATTCGTAGACGCCCTGCGGGCGGCGGTCCTCATCACCGGGATGGTGGTGATGATGATGATGATGATCGAAAGCCTCAACATCACCTCAGGAGGCCGCTTTTTCGACAAGTTGCGGGGGTCCCGGTTCGGACAGATCGTGGTCTCCGCCCTGCTGGGATGGATTCCGGGCTGCATGGGCGGATTCGCCTCGGTCTCGCTGTTCTCCCACGGGATGATCAGTTTCGGAGCGCTGGTGGCGATGCTCATAGCGACCTCCGGCGACGAAGCCTTCGTCATGCTAACCCTGTTCCCCGGAAAGGCTCTTCTGATATCCCTGCTGATTCTGGCAATAGGTATCGCCGCCGGTGTGATTATCGATTACGCCGGACCGAAACTCGGGTTCAAACCTTATTCCCTCAAGGGATGCGGAGAGATGCATCTCCACGAGGAGGACGGGCATCCGGCTCATGAGAATGCCTCGCATTCGAAAAAGCGGACCCTGTTCACCTGGAAAAGGGCCATACTCTTCATAGGAATCGCGCTCTACATCGCCGCACTGGCGACGGGAATGCTGGAGCATGAGCACGAAGGAGCGGCGGAAGCCCACGACGACCATGGATTCAATCTGCTGAGTGAAGACTGGATGAACATGCTCTTCGCTGCAGTCAGCCTTGTGATGCTTGCCGTAGCGGCACTGGGTTCCGACCATTTCGTGGAGGAGCACCTGTGGCACCACATCATAGTACGCCACGTTCCCAAAATCTTCGCCTGGACTTTCGGAGTACTGATAGCCCTCGGATTCATCACAGGGCTTGTGGACGTCAGTGCCTGGATAAGCGCCAATGTTCCCCTGATGATCGTCCTGGCGACACTCATCGGCATAATCCCGGAATCGGGACCGCACCTGATCTTCGTCACCCTCTTCGCAACGGGCGTGGTCCCCATGCCAGTGCTCCTGGCCAGCTGCATCTCCCAGGACGGCCACGCCGCCCTCCCGCTCCTGGCCGAATCCAAAGGCGCCTTCCTCCGTGCCAAAGCCATCAACTGCATAATAGCCCTCATCGTCGGGTTCATCGCCTATCTGTTATGAAACGTCTCCTTCTCCTCAGCTTCTTCCTCCTTGCAGGGAATCTCCTCTCTGCGCAGGAAAACAACTCCAATTTCGCCACCCAGACGGTAGACCGCAAGATCGAGTCGCTTCTGCTCATCGAGCAGATGGACGACATCGCGCACGTCGACATAGTGAGACTGGCAGGCCCCGCGCCCGCATATCAGAAAAAGAGCGGCACCGCCTTCAAGGATTCGCTTCTAGGCAATCCCCTCAAGTTCTATTCTTATGTGTTCATCCCAAAGAACGTCAAGCAGAACAAGAAATATCCCCTGCTGGTCTTCCCCCACGGAGGAGTCCACAGCAATTTCACATCCGGTTCGGTCCATATCCTGAGGGAGATGGTTTCACAGGGCTACATCGTCATAGCGCCTGACTACCGGGGCAGCACGGGATATGGCCGGAGTTTTTATGAGAATATCGACTACGGCGGACTCGAAAATGAAGACGTCATGGCCGCACGCGACTATATGGTCGAGAGCTACGACATAGTCGATCCCGACCGCGTGGGCATCATCGGATGGAGCCACGGCGGCATGATCACACTGATGAACCTGCTGCGGTATCCCGAGAAGTTCGTCTGCGGATATGCCGGGGTTCCCGTAAGCGACGTTGCCTACCGCCTAAGCTACCAGACGCCCGAGTATTCCGACAACTACACAGTCGAATACCATATAGGAGCTACTCCTGCGGAAAAACCGGAAGAATATGCCCGCCGCTCCCCCGTCACCTACGCCAGACAGCTGGTACGCCCGCTGCGCATCGTCACCTGTGCAAACGACGACGACGTGAGCGTCACCGAGGTCCAGAGGATGATCGATTCGCTGTCTTTCCATGGCCGCGACTTCGAATACAAGGTCTTCCCGAAGATGCCCGGAGCCCATGCCTTCGAACGCATCGACTCGATGGAAGCCTGCGAAATCCGTCTAGACACGTACGCCTTCCTCGCCCGCTACCTCAATCCGCCGAAGCCCATCCGGACGATAAAGGAACTGCGCAAGGCCGGCTACCTGTACCACTGACGCTTCAGTCAGCCGCCCCGCCCCTCTTTTCCGCCGCGGTCCGGTTTATCCGCTGCAGCGAAAAAAGACTGGAGGTAGAAAAAAGGACCGCCCGGAAGAGGCGGCCCTTAATGTTTTACGGTAGTCAAAAGACTGCCGGCAAGATGTCCTAGCGGAGCTTCTTGAAGCCGTAGACGGCGCGCTCGCCGAGCTGCTCCTCGATGCGGATAAGCTGGTTGTACTTCGCCATGCGGTCGGTACGGCTGAGCGAACCGGTCTTGATCTGGCCGCTGTTGGTGGCCACGGCGATGTCGGCGATGGTGGTGTCCTCGGTCTCGCCGGAACGGTGGCTCGTGACGGTGGTGTAACCGTGGCGGTGAGCCATCTCGATGGCGTCGAGAGTCTCGGAGAGGGAACCGATCTGGTTGACCTTGATGAGGATGGAGTTGGCGGCACCCATCTTGATGCCTTTCTCCAGGAACTTCACGTTGGTGACGAAGAGGTCGTCGCCCACGAGCTGGCAGCGGTCGCCGATGCGCTCGGTGAGCTTCACCCAGTTGTCCCAGTCATTCTCGTCGAGACCGTCCTCGATGGAGTCGATCGGGAATTTGGTGATAAGCTCCTCGAGATAGTCGATCTGCTGTGCGGCGGTGAGTTTCTTGCCGTTAGGATCCTTCTTCTTGCCGTCCTTGAGCTGACGGTAGTCATAGTACCACTGGCCGTCCTCGCAGGTGGCGAATTCGCTGGCGGCGCAGTCCATGGCGATCTTCACATCCTTGCCGGGCTCGTAGCCGGCGGCCTTGATGGCGTCGCAGATGATCTGCAGGGCGTCCTCGATGCCGTTGAGTGCGGGAGCGAAACCGCCTTCGTCACCGACAGCGGTGCTCAGGCCGCGTTTCTTCAGCAGCTTGGCCAGGTTGTGGAATACCTCGGCACCCATGCGGATACCCTCTTTCTCGCAGCAGGCGCCGACAGGACGGATCATGAATTCCTGGAAGGCGATGGGAGCGTCGGAGTGGGCGCCGCCGTTGATGATGTTCATCATCGGAACGGGAAGCACATAGGTGTTGGTACCGCCGATATAACGGTAGAGAGGGATGTCGAGATAATTGGCTGCGGCGTGAGCGCAGGCGAGGGAGACGCCGAGGATGGCGTTTGCACCGAGATTCTTCTTGGTAGGAGTGCCGTCGAGGGCGATCATCTTCTGGTCGATTGCGCGCTGGTCGAGGACGCTCATGCCTTCGATCACGGGAGCGATCTTCTCATTGACATTGGCCACGGCCTTGAGGGTGCCTTTGCCGAGGTAACGGCCCTTGTCGCCGTCACGGAGTTCGAGGGCTTCGTTTTCACCGGTGCTGGCGCCGCTGGGGACGGCGGCACGGCCCATGATACCACATTCGAGGGTCACATCGACCTCCACGGTCGGATTGCCACGCGAGTCGAGGATCTCTCTCGCAAATACTTTCTCAATAATCATTTCTTTAGTTTCTTTATATTAAACATCAATTGTCTTCTTATAGTTCTCCAGCCACATACAACCCAGCCTGCAAATATATAAAAAACTTGAGAATTAACGCATAAAAGGGCCCGCATTCATTCTAAACGGGACAATCGGCGTCGGTTTTCAAGCGGCTGAGGGCGTCGCCGAGTATAATGTCGTGATCGAATGCAAGGGAGGGCGGTGAGGAGACCGGAAACCACCGGGCGTCACTGGCATCGTCACTCCCCTTGACGTCCCCTTTCTCCACAAGAGCGTAGAATGCTATGGTAATGACACGGCCGCGCGGGTCGCGGTCAACTGCCGAATAACAGCCGAGTTCCCTGAGCCGGCAGTCATCGGGCGACATGACCAGACCCGTTTCCTCCTCCAGTTCCCTGACCGCTCCCTGCCGGACGGTCTCGTCCATCTCGAGGAAACCTCCCGGGAAAGCCCAGCAGCCCTTGTATGGCTCGCCGCCACGTTCAATCAGCAATACCGACAGTCCTCCCCCCTCATCGCGGCAGAAGAGAACGCAGTCGGTCGTCAAGGCCGGACGCGGATAATCGTATGTATATGTGCCTCTGATCGCCATCGGTACTTCAAATCATTATTCCGGCAGGAATTCTTCCAGGAACTCTGCTGCGTCGGCCACGCAGTCCGTGCAGTCACGCAGCACTATGCCGGTGTCGATACCCTTGATCATACGGCACTGGGTGGCGCCGTTACGCTCCCTGAAACGTTCCATGACCTGCTTCATCCGCCTGCGGGCAAGGACAGGATCCTTTGTAACAAGCCCAAGGACCATTCCGGCTCCGACCAGCGAACCGCAGGTACCTTCCCTGTTCCCCATGCCGGAGCCGAATGCACCGGCAACATTTTCAGCGGTTTTCTCGTCCAGGCCGCAGATATCGCAGTATGTGCATATAACCGCCTGGGCGCAGTTATGCGTCTTCTGTTGTTTCTTCTCAGCCGCAAGATGTTTTCTGGTTTCCATTGTATGCCAATTTTCAATATTCCTTGAAATATTCCTGGATCTCACGCCAGTCATGTGTACGGGTCAGGGCGAGCATCAGAAGGATGCGGGCTTTCTGGGGGTTGAGGTCGAGTGAGGCGACGAAGTGGTATTTTTCATCATCGACTTCGCTGTTCAGGCAGGTGGGACCTGTCGGGCAGCGGGAACTGCGCACTATCTGGATACCATTTTCCTGGGCCTTCACCGCCACGTCGAAGACATCTTTGTAGAAGTTGCCGTCTCCTACCCCGGCCAGTACTATACCGTCGAAACCGGCGTCTGCAAATGCCTTTATAGGCAGCGCCGAAGCGTTGGCGTAGCCGTATACGATGCCGACTTCAGGCAGTTTTTCCAAGCCGGAGACATCGAAGACGGAACGGAAAGTATGCCTGTTGTTCGGGGTCTGGAGCATATGCGCCTCACCATTGTAGATGTAGCCTATGATGCCGGAAGGACCGCCTTCGAAGGTGTCACAGTCAATGGTATGGGTCTTGATGACCGCCTTGGCGTCGAGAAGCTGGTTGTTCATGCAGCATAGCACGCCCACGCCCCTGCAGGCGGGTGACACCGCCGCCGCGACGGCATTGTAAAGATTGGCGGGACCGTCGGCGGAGATGGCATTGGATGGACGCATGGAACCTGCCAGTATCACCGGCTTGTCGCTCTTGACCGTGAGATTGAGGAAATAGGCGGTCTCTTCCATGGTGTCGGTCCCGTGGGTGACTACCACGCCGTCATAATCTTCTTCGTTCAGGAGTTCATTGATGCGTCCGGCAAGTTTCAGCCAGACAGCGTCGTTCATGTCCTGGGAGCCGATGTTGACGAGCTGTTCGCCTGAAATGTCAGCCAGAAGGGGCAACTGGGGCACGGCCTCGATGAGTGACTGGATGCCGACCTGTCCGGCGGAATATGCCGTTGAAACGGGGCTCGTCGATACACCCGCGATGGTACCTCCGGTAGCGATGATACGTATCCTGGGCTTTGCGTAGAGTGAAATCCCTGTCAGGAGGAAGGCCGCGGCCAGAAGGCAGATGATTCTTTTCATATTGACATTATTTTACACTGTAGAACAACGACAGCACTCTCACGAACAGACGGGCGGGGAGGATGCGTTTCAAGGGAATGGACAGTTTCTGTATGAAAGTGGCGATGACGTAGCGGAAGCGCGGGTGCGGGCTGCGGACTATATTTGATACTTTACGTGCCAGGAATTCAGGCTTCAGGCCGGTACGTTCATCCTTCTCGAAACTGCTGACCGACTCCCTGAGAGAGGGATAGGCCGTGACGGCCTCTTCAGAGACCCGCTTTAGACGTGCGGAAGTGAATCCGGTCGAGAAGTCACCGGGTTCGATGAGGATGACCTTGATCCCGTGGCGGCGGACCTCTATCTGGAGAGCTTCGCAGAAGCCCTCTATCGCAAACTTGCTGGCCGAATAGAATCCCTGGAAAGGAAGGCCCATCACGCCCCCGATGGAGCTGAAGCAGATGATCCTGCCGCTCCCCTGCTTCCTCATAACAGGAAGCACGGCCTGGGCGAAGCGGACCTGACCCATGAAATTCGTATCCATCTGCAGCTGCACGTCCGCCTCGGGAGCGAATTCCACCGGGCCTCCTATGCCCATGCCGGCATTGTTTATGAGCACGTCTATACGTCCTTCTGCCGCAAGGACGCTTGAGACTGCAGCCTGTACGGACGCCGTATCACGTACATCCGCCCGAAGATAATGGACGCCGGGAAGCTGTTCCACCTCCCTGCGCACCGTTCCGTAAACTGTATGTCCGTCAGCGCTCAGCTGGCGTGCCATCGCGAGCCCGAAGCCCGACGAGATACCGGTAATCAGAATGACCATGACCTGGGAATTAAAACTTTGCAGTATCGGGATGAGAGCCGTAACGGACTTCAGAAATGCCGCTCAGGGCAGCCATATCCTGTCCGTCAAGAGAGAAATCGGACACCCGCAGGTTTTCCCGTATCCTGTCGGCGTGCACGGATTTGACGAGAGGCAGCACTCCGGTCTGGATCACCCAGCGGAGAATGACCTGTGCGGGAGTCCTTCCGATGCGGGATGCGATTCCCGTGACAACAGGATCGTCCAGCAGACGGCCGCGGCCGAGGGGGCTCCAGGCCTCGACCAGAATACCGTTTTTACGACACGTTACGACTGTCTCTTCCTGCAGCAGGCCGGGATGGTATTCTATCTGGTCGACCACGGGTGCAATATTGGCTACAGCGAGCACGGCCGCCATATGCGAAGGATAGAAATTGCTGAGTCCGGCGCTGCGGACGACCTTCTCGTCCACGAGTCTCTCCAAGGCGCGCCATGTATCGATGTTTATGGCATCGGCCCGGTCTCCGAACTGTTCCCTGTTGGCGGGCCAGTGGATCAGATAGAGGTCTAGGTAGTCCGTTCCGAGGTCTTTCAGGGTCTTTTCACAAGCCCGCAGCGTCTTGTCGTATCCGCGCTCGGTATTCCATACCTTGCTCGTTACGAACAGTTCTTCCCGGGGTTTTCCGCTTGCCCTTATACCCTCTCCCACCGATCTCTCGTTGCCGTACACGGCGGCGGTGTCGATGTGGGTATATCCTGCGGCTATGGCCTCACGGACGGCTTCGATGCATATTCCGCCATCCGGCGTCTTGAAGGTTCCGAATCCCGGGGACGGGATGGTGCGGCCGTTTGAGAGATTCATTTCCATATGAGACAGATTTGCAGATGAAACAGATTATTTGATGCCCCAGTCGGAGAGGCGTATCTTCCCTTCCACTTTTTCCTCTATGGTGTCGTCGAGTGCGGGGAAAAAGTCGATCCCGGTCAGGGCCTCGAGTTCATCGACGCTCATGCAGCAGTCGCGCAGGTAGTAACGCCCGTCGTCATTGTCCATCACGAAAGCTATGGCGCTGTACGAACCGTTTTTCTTGCGGATGAGCAGGGCCTTGTAGAAAGAGTCCGGTACGACTACGTCCCGGTCGCCGATTGTGCCGTAACGGTTGTCTCCCACTATCGGGCCGGTAACCACCCATACGCTTCCGTAGCGGTTGGCCCAGTTGCGCACCCTCTTCTCCAGATACTGCCAGTCACCGGCATTCAGGACTTCGTCCTGCGGGCATATGTTGGTGAAATAGAAGGTCTCGGCCATCGTATTGCTGCTGAAGGCGGCGTCTGCCGCCGGCATCAGGTGGCCCTTGGTCCATCCCGAACCGGAATAATCCTCGCGCATGGCCTGGGTGCATCCCCTGAGGTCGGGGTCCATGCGGAATTCCATGCCGTCACGGGTCTGGCGGCCTTCCGTCTCTTCAGCGGTCAGTTCGTATGCCACCCAATCGGGTATCAGGGTCTCCGTATTATAGGAAGAGACGAACGCTCCGTGCCGGACTATCCTTCCGGCAGTACCCAGTGCGGGGATTTCCATCAACTCCGCAAGGTCCGTGGGAGAAGACGCCGGAGACGGGATTTCCCTGGGATCAGGTTCCGGATCCTGTTCCGGGAGGTTGCTTCTTCCCTCCCAGATATAATAGATGAAAACCGCCAGGAGCAGCAGGACGGGGGCTATCAGTTTCTTGAGTTTCTTCATCGGAAAGGTGGATTCAATTAGTTACAAATTTACCATATTTTTTGATTAACTTTGAAAGTTAAACCGTATTTGTCATGAAACAATATATTCGTCCGGAGTTCCTGAAGAAGGGCGACACTGTCGCCGTAGTTGCAATGGCCTCCTCGCTCAGCGAGCAGAGCCGCAAGACCATGCATTGGAAAGAGATGCTTGAATCGTGGGGATTGAAAGTCAAGACCGGAAAACATCTATATGACAGCGCCCCGGGCGAATTCGCCGGAAGCGACGCCGACCGTGCGGCCGATATCACCGAAATGCTGCTGGACCCCGAGGTCAAGGCTTTGATATCATTCCGCGGAGGTTACGGTTCGATGCGCACCCTGCGCGCACTCGACCTCAACCTCTTCACGGAACATCCCAAATGGCTCGTGGGATTCAGCGACATCACCGTATTCCACGCCATGCTCCAGAGCCGGGACATCGAATCGATCCACGGGGCGATGCCCAGCACCCTCGGCCCCGACTCCGCCGTCAGCGAGGAATCCCTGCGCAAGGCCTTGTTCGGGGAAGTCAGTTCCTACCGGACCGCTCCCCATCCCTACAGCATCACGGGCAAGGCGCGCGGAAGGCTGGTGGGAGGAAATCTCAGCCTTATCGTCTCCTGCCTGAGGACTCCCTGGGAAAATCATCTCGACAGGAGCAGCATCCTGCTTATAGAGGACGTGGACGAAAGGATGTACAACCTCGACCGCATGCTGCTGACACTGCAGCAGGGCGGATTCTTCGAAAGGGCGAAGGGAATCATCGTGGGACAGTTCACCGACACCAGCGGCGAGGATGAATGGCAGCGCAAGGCAATCGACCTGGTCCGCGAATATATGCCTGCCGACAAACCCGTGCTGTTCGGACTCGACTGCGGCCACGAACATCCCAACTACAGCCTCTACCTCGGCCGTGAAGTCACTCTCGACGTCACCCGCGACGGAGGACTGCTGAAATTCATGTAATCCGGCGGCGCGCCGCCGGTCCCTGCAACGATTATTATAAAAAAGACATATCATGCTTAAGGACGGACAACTCTACATCGCACACTCCGACAACGGAAACATAAACCTCATAGGGAAAATGGCCAACCGGCACGGCCTGATCGCAGGCGCCACCGGTACCGGCAAGACCGTCACCCTGCAGGTCATCGCCGAGACCTTCTCCCAGGCCGGCGTCCCCTGTTTCATGGCCGACATGAAGGGCGACCTTTCAGGCATCAGCCAGCCCGGCCGTCTCAGCGGCTTCATAGAGAAACGCATGCCCGAATTCGGCATCGAGAACCCCCAGTTCGCCGGCTGCCCCACCCGCTTCTTCGACGTTTTCGGGGAACAGGGATTCCCCATGAGGGCCACCGTCTCCGCCATGGGGCCCCAGCTCCTTGCCCGCCTGATGGAGCTGACAGAAGTCCAGACCGGAGTCCTGAACGCCGTTTTCCGCATCGCGGACGACAACAACCTCCTGCTGATCGACCTCAAGGACCTCAAGCTCATGCTCGACTTCGTCGGCAAGAACGCCTCAAGATTCACAACCGAATACGGCAATATCGCTCCGGCCAGCATCGGCGCCATACAGCGCTCCGTTCTCCAGATCGAGAGCGAGGGCGGAGACAAGTTCTTCGGCGAGCCCGCTTTCAACGTGGAAGACCTCTTCGCGGTCGAGAACGGACGCGGCGTGATGAACGTCCTCGCGGCCGACAAGCTGATGCTCAATCCGAAACTCTATTCCACCTACCTGCTCTGGCTCATTACTGAACTGTATGCCAAGCTCCCCGAGGTCGGAGACCTCGACCTGCCGAAATTCGTATTCTTCTTCGACGAGGCGCACATGCTCTTCGACGGCACGTCCAAGGCCCTGGTGGACAAGATCGAACAGGTCATCCGACTCATCCGTTCCAAGGGTGTCGGCATCTACTTCATCACGCAGGTGCCCGCCGACGTCCCTGTCAACGTCCTTGCACAGCTGAGCAACAGGGTACAGCACGCACTCCGTGCCTATACCCCCCAGGACCAGAAGGCTGTCCGCGCCGCGGCGCAGACATTCCGTCCCAATCCCTCATTCAAGACCGACGAGGCCATCCTCGACCTGGCTACCGGCGAAGCGCTGGTGTCATTCCTCGACGAAAAGGGTGCCCCTTCCGTAGTCGAGCGCGCCAAGATACTGTTCCCGCTGAGCCAGATCGGGGCCATCACCCCCGGACAGAGGTTCGATATCCAGGCGGCGGCACCTGCGAACCTGAAGGAGTACGAAAAGTCCTTCGACCGCGAAAGCGCTTACGAAGTACTGACCGAGGCATACCAGAAGGCCGAAGAGGAGAAAGAGAAGGAGATCAAGGCCGCCGAGAAGGAGAAGGAGAGGCAGGCGAAGGAGAAAGAGAAACAGTCCAAAAAGAGCAGTTCCAAGAAAGGCGGCATAGGCAGGACCATCCTGGGAACCATGATCGCTGCCGCCGCAACCAGTTTCGCACGCAGTGCGGGAACCAATATAGCCAAGAAGATCGGAGGGGGAACAACCAGGAAGAGTACCTCCACGACGAAGAAGAGCAGCTCCTCGACGAAGAAAGGCACTTCCACCACGAAGAAGAGCAGTTCAGGTTCGATCCTGGGCGATTCCGTAAAGAAAGCCACCAAATCGGCCGTCAACACCACAGCCCGCAAGGTGACCACAGAAATCCTCAAGGGCCTCTTCAAATAATGGTCCGGGAGCGCAGAACCATGAAGGGGATGGGCGCGGGACTGGCTGTCCTGCTGCTCATCCCCGTCATTTACTGCCGTCACAATGCAGCAGCAGCCGATTTTTACGCCACACGTATCTATCCGGGCATATCCGCCGCCCTTTCATTCATCGCTTCCCCGTTTGGCTTTTCCCTTACGGAACTGGTGGTCGTCGCGGCGATTGCTGTTTTCATCTGGCTGATAATAAAGGCTTTTGCCAGACACGAGAAATGGTGGAAATGGCTTCTGTCGGAAGTTTTGCTTCTGGTCTGGGTATACATATGGTTCTATGGGGCCTGGGGCATCAATTACTCCCGCAGCAGCCTCTACTCACGAGCCGGAGCCGCGCCCATGCCCTATGAGGAGGCGGAGTTCCACGAATTCCTCCAGGAGTTTGCGGAGCAGCTTAACGGGAACTGGTGCCCGCCGGAAGCCTTTGCGGAAATAGGCCGCGAGGCTGTCGAACCGCCAGTGAAAGCATGGTATTCGGCGCTGCCGCCCGAGTCCGGGCTCTGCAAACCCCGTGAGTGGCAGCACCCCAAAAAGCCCGTATTCAACAGGATGTATTCGGGAGTGGGAGTCCTGGGCTTCCTGGGGCCCGCCTTCGACGAGATGCATATCAACACCGATATCACTCCGCTCGAGTATCCTTTCGTCTTCGCACATGAGTATGCCCATGTCCTCGGAGTAAGCAGCGAGGCCGAGGCCAATTTCTGGGCATTCGAACTGTCGCGCGCATCCGATAACAAGGCGGTCCGCTACAGCGCATGGTATTCGCTCCTTTCATTCACATGGCGCAATATCCAGTCGCTCCTCGACGAAGAGGATTTCAAGGCCTGGGTGGGAAGCCTGAGGCCGGAGATCATAGACGACCTCGAGCGCACCCAGGAACACTGGCAAGGGATGCGCTGGACTGCGATAGCTAAGATGCAGAAGAGGATCTACGACCTTTTCCTCAGGAGCAACAACATAGCCGAAGGGACCAGGAATTACGGCCAGGTGCTGCGCTTGGTCCTCACTTTCTCAGACCTGCATTCTCACGAAGATGGCGAAGAAGGATAGCGGACCGGCAAAGACCAACGCCGCCAGGCTTCTCGACGCGGCCGGGATCCGGTATGAACTGGTCCCTTACGAAGTCGACGATAACAATCTCGCCGCGGACCATGTGGCCGAACAGCTCGGCGAAGATATCGAGCAGGTATTCAAGACACTGGTGCTTCGCGGCGATCGCAACGGTTTCTTCGTGTGCGTGATCCCGGGCAATTTCGAAGTCGATCTGAAAGTGGCGGCGCAGATATCCGGCAACAAGAATTGCGAGATGCTCCACGTCAGGGAACTGCTTCCCACCACCGGATACATCCGTGGCGGATGTTCCCCGATCGGAATGAAGAAGCCCTTCCCCACCTTCATCCACGAAAGCGCCCTGCTTTACGACTATATTTATGTAAGCGCCGGAATCCGCGGCCTGCAGCTGAAGATCGCTCCGCAGGATCTGATCGCTTTTGTCGGGGCCGGGATATATCCACTCTGATTTTTTTGAATTTTACTGTAGTTTTCAGGACGGTACTGCGTCTAATGGGCAGAAACAAGTTGAGAGACTATGACCGAACGTGAATTCGAGAAGATGATCAGGGAACACAAAGGGACGATTTACACCGTCTGCTATATGTTCTCTACCGACCGCGACGAAGTGGCCGACCTTTTCCAGGAAATCCTTATCCACCTCTGGCAAGGTTCCGGAGCCTTCCGGGGTGACAGCGCGCTGAATACCTGGATATGGAAAGTAAGTCTGAACACCTGCATCTCCTTCGACAGGAAGAAGAAGCACGGACTCAGGACCGAGTCACTGTCGCTTGACATCGACCTCTTCGACGACCGGGATGAGGAGACCCGGCAGATCGGACTCCTTCGGGAGAGGATCGGCAAGCTGGGGCCTTTCGACCGGGCCATCGTCCTCCTCTGGCTGGAAAACCTCTCCTATGATGAAATCGGCCAGATTGTCGGAATCACGGCAAAGAATATCTCCGTAAGGCTTGTGCGAATCAAGGAACAACTTAAAAAGATGCAGTGATCATGGAAAACAACGATAATACCTTCCGCGAAATGCAGGAGCAGATGCAGCAGCTCCGCGAAAAGCTTGACAACCAGAAGATCGTCAACGAGCGCATACTCAAGAAATCTTGCAGCCAGACCGCCAGCCGGCTCAGGTTCAAGGCCAACCTGCCCATCCTGTTCGGAGCGGCCGCCATGCTGACAGCCCCTTCCCTCCTCAATCTGGGGATCTCGATGGCATTCGTGGTCTTCACATGGGTCCTGATGCTTGTCTGCATCGTGGCGACCATTCTCACCAACAAGCACATCCCTCAGATGGACCGGAACCTGGTGACGGCGACCGAGGAACTCACCCGCTTCAAGAAGATCCATGCAGAATGGATCAAATTCGCAATACCGATGGTCATCGTCTGGATCGGCTTCCTCTGCTGGGATTTGTTCCGTAACGGGGAAATGGATCCGATCCTCAGATACAGTTTCCTGGCCGGTGTCGGCACGGGCATCATCCTTGGCGGTATCCTCGGATTCAAGATCCGCCGCGACCAGCTGAACGCCGCCGACGAGCTCCTCGACCAGATCGAGGAGCTCCGCCGGGACGGGTAATGCGGAACGCATTTCAATTTTTGCTTTTTTGAAGGGATTTTCATATATTTGTTGATTACGACTATGTGGAAATCCTTTTTTTCTAAACTGAAAGAATCGCTGACCTCCGTCCTGCCGGTCGGCCTGATAGTTTTCGTCCTGGCAATGACGCCGTTGGTGGAACTCACCCGCCAGGAGATTATAGTATTCGGGATATCCGCCCTGCTGCTGATAGCCGGCATCGGCCTGTTCAACCTCGGCGCAGACCTGGCGATGACCCCCATGGGCCATTTCATCGGGGAAGGCCTGACCAAGAACAAGAAAGGAAGCGTCCTGCTGCTCGTCAGTTTCCTGATGGGCCTCCTCATCACCGTCGCCGAACCCGACCTTTCCGTCCTCGCCGAGCAGGTAAGTTCGATAATGAACGGATCCCTCCTTCTTGTGACCGTAGGCGTAGGTGTAGGCATCTTCCTGCTGCTGGCCGTGTTGAAGATCATCAAACGCACCGACCTCACCCGCCTGCTGCTGTTCTTCTATCTGGCGATGTTCTCATTTGCCGCGCTGCTCTTCAGCTCCGGCAAGGGTGACCTTCTGCCCATGTCTTTCGACTCCGGCGGTGTGACCACCGGCCCGATTACCGTCCCCTTCATAATGGCTCTTGGCGTGGGCATCGCACTTACCGTCGGCGGACGCCACGCCAATGAAAACAGCTTCGGACTGATCGCGCTGTGCTCGGTAGGCCCGATCATCGCCGTAATGGCGCTCTCCCTCTTCTCGAAAGGCACGCTCGAGTACAATATACCGAACTATTCCATGGAAGCGGTACTGGAAGAGGGCGTGTGGACGAAACTATGGGAGACGATGCTGGAAGTGGGCAAGTCGCTCCTTCTGATCGTCGTCTTCTTCGTAGTGCTGCAGCTGACCATACTGAAGCTTCCCAAGGCGCAGCTCATATCCATAACCATCGGAATCCTGTTCACATTCCTTGGCCTGGTCATTTTCCTGGCTGCAGTGGCCGTAGGTTTCATGCCGGTCGGTTACAAGATCGGAACCCAGCTGGCCACTTACGACGAGACCATACTGACCGTCATCTGTTTCGTTATCGGATGCGTCGTGGTCCTCGCCGAGCCTGCAGTCCATGTCCTCAACCAGCAGGTGGAAGAGATAACCAACGGCGAGGTGACGCGGCGTCAGATGATGATCGCACTCTCTACAGGCGTGGGCATCTCCATCGGTCTGTCAATCATCCGCATCATTTTCGGATTCTCGCTGCTGTATTACTTGATTCCCGGCTACCTCATCTCGCTGGGACTGTCTTTCTTCGTGCCGAAACTGTATACGGCAATCGCTTTCGACTCCGGCGGCGTGGCCAGCGGTCCGCTGACATCGAGTTTCATTCTGCCAATGGCCATTGGGGCCTGCGTGGCACTCCATTCCCAGGCAGAGGTCCTGTCGATGGCATTCGGAATCGTGGCCATGGTGGCCATGACCCCTCTTATCACCATCCAGTCCCTGGGCTTCCGTTCCGTTATGAGCCGGCGTGCCCGCAGCAATGCGGCAATGAAGAAGATCCTGGCCGCCGACGATGAACAAATCATATACTTCGACTAGAATGACGGCTGAAAAGAACACTTATATCAAGAATGCCGCTCCGGAAAAGCTGGAGCTGGTGATAGCGATCGTCAACACGCCGAAGGTAAGGTACTACACCAATCTTATCCAGTCGTGTATGTCGAACCTCCAGTTATCCCTCCCCGCCAGCGGTACCTCCGAAAAGGCCATTCTGAACTATCTCGGAATGAACCAGCCGAACCGCACGGCCATCTGCGGCGTAGTCCGGCAGGAGAAGGTCAAGGACCTGCTGGAAATCCTCGACGACAGTTTCACGAATCTCAAGGGCGGCGGAGGCATAGCTTTCACGATACCGCTATCCAGCCTTATCGGCACCCTGGTCTACGGTTTCTTAAGTAACGACAAGCGCACAATTCAGGTATGAACAGCAAAAAATACGAGATGATCGTCTGCATAGTCAATGCAGGCTTCGCCGTGGAGGCGATGGAAACGGCCCGGAAAGCCGGCGCCAAAGGTGGTACCATTATCCGTGCGCGCGGAACGGCAAATCCCGAGGCGGAAGAATTCTACAATATCCAGATCCAGCCCGACAAGGAGATGCTGTGGCTCATCGTGCCCAAGGATATCAAGGACGACGTGATGCACAAACTCTACCAGGAAAACGGGCTCGATTCCCCCAGCAAGGGAATCGCCTTCTCGCTCCCCTTAAGTCACGTGATAGGACTCCACGAGGACAAGGATTCCTAGCCCTTCATAATGACAGTCTGGCCGGAAGGCCCGTCTATGACCTGATAAGCCGCTGCGCGAACGACACATCCAACGAAGAAAGTTTATCGGGATTTTTCGCTGCAACGGACGCATCAGTCTGTCAGGGTTTTACGCAAAGTGATCCCCCTCGTTTTGAGGGGGATCACTTTTCATAAGGTGCTGATAATCAAATGCGTCCGTTGCAGCGAAAAGTGTGGTGGCCGACGGACCGGGCAGCCCCTTAGACCGTCACTTCAACGGTATGTTGACCCGGCTTGTAGGGGATGAACACCTTGCCGGGGCCGCCCTCTACGCAGTGTACGGTGATATCATACCCGGCTTCTCGGAAGCGCCTGTGTACGCGGTAGGTCCCATATCTGAGCGGGATGCATGGCTCGATCAGCAGGCCGTCATACTGGGGTTTCACACCCAGGATGAATTCGCTCACGCATTTCCAGGTCCAGGCAGCGGTGCCGGTCAGCCAGCTGTTCTTGCCTTCTCCGGGACGGGCAGCCTCCGCTCCGGCCACCATCTGGCAGAACACATAGGGTTCCACCTTCCGCAGTGCCTGCTCCTGGCAGCCGAAGGCCGGGGTGATCTTGGTATAGTGCCGCCAGGCGTTTTCAGCCCTGCCGGCCATTGCCTCGGCGATGATCACCCAGGGATTGTTGTGGCAGAAGATGCCTCCGTTTTCCTTGTATCCCTGGGGATAGGAACTGATTTCGCCGTATTCGTACAGATATGACGAATATGCCGGAGCGTTCAGTACGAGTCCGTGTTCGCACTCCAGATGCTTTACGGCCGAATCCAGAGCCTTGTCGCACAGTCCCTCTTCAGCGCCGATGCGGGCCATTGCGCACCAGCCCTGGCTCTCTATGAAGATCTTTCCTTCATCACATTCGTGGGAGCCGATTTTCCGGCCATGGAAATCATAGGCACGCAGGTACCACTCTCCGTCCCATCCATATTCCTTTACGGAAGCTTCCATATCCTTTACGGCTGAACGGACTTCATCGGCGGAGCCATCCCCCAGCCTTTCAAGCAGTTCTGCGAAATCCTTCCCTTCGGCCACGAACAACCCTGCGATCATAAGCGATTCAGCCTTTCCTCCCGCGACGTTTTCTGTTGTCTGGAAAGATTCGTCCGGATCGAGGGAGAAGCAGTTCAGGTTCAGGCAGTCGTTCCAGTCGGCGCGGCCGATCAGCGGCAGTCCGTGGGGACCGAGATTCGATGAGACCCTGTGGAACGATATCTTAAGGTGCTCCAGCAAAGTGACCTCGCTTCCCGGAACATTGTCGAAAGGCACCGGTTCATCCAGGATGGAGAAATCCCCGGTTTCCCTGAGATAAGACACGGTTCCAAAAATCAGCCAGAGCGGATCGTCGCCGAAACCTCCTCCTATATCGTTGTTCCCGCGCTTGGTCAGGGGCTGATACTGATGGTAACAACCTCCGTCGGGGAACTGTGTGGCCGCGATGTCGAGTATCCTCTGACGCGCCCTCTCCGGTATCAGATGCACGATTCCGGCCAGGTCCTGATTGCTGTCGCGGAACCCCATGCCCCGCCCGATGCCGCTCTCGAAATAGCTGGCGCTCCGGCTCATGAAGAATGTTATCATGCACTGGTACTGGTTCCAGACATTTACCGTCCGGTCCAGCTCCGGAACATCCGACACGACGGTGAAACGCCCGAGCAAATCGTCCCAATAGGCACGCAGGGCTGCGAAGGCCGCATCCGCCCGGGCTCCCGTCGAATATGCCTCCATCATTTCCCTTGCAGGGGCCTTGTTTATGACCCCGGGAGCGGAGAATTTTGCGTCGGCCGGGTTCTCCACATAGCCAAGCACGAAAATCAGTTCTTCAGAGGCGCCGGGAGCAATCTCCAGGTCAAAACGCTCCGCCGCGACCGGGCTCCAGCCGTGTGCCACCGAATCGCCCGATGTGCCGGCGGATACCTGCGACGGTGCATCGAAACCGTTGTACATTCCGAGGAATGTTTCCCGGTCAGTATCAAAGCCGTCGAAAGGACGGTTCACTCCGTAGAAGGCATAGTGGTCACGCCGCTCCCGGTATTCCGTCTTGTGATAGATGGCGTCGGGACAGACCTCAACTTCACCTGTCGAGAGGTTGCGCTGGAAGTTCTCCATGTCGGTGGAGGCATTCCAGAGGCACCACTCGACGAATGCGTACAACTGGACACGTTTCACGCGGTCGGAGAGATTGGTAAGTTTCAGCCTGTGCACCTCGCACCTGTGCTCCAAAGGAACGAAGAACAAGGCTTCCGCCCGGAGACCGTCCTTCTCCCCGCAGATCCTGGTATAACCCATTCCATGACGGCACTCGTAGGAGTCGAGCGGGGTCTTACAAGGCTTCCAGCCCGGGTTCCAGACATTCTCCCCATCTTTGATATAGAAATACCGCCCGCCCGCATCCATGGGCACGCCGTTGTAGCGGTAGCGAAGGATACGGCGGAATTTGGCGTCCCGGCAGAAGCAGTAGCCGCCTGCGGTATTGGAGATCAGGGAGAAGAAATCCCCGGTGCCCATATAATTGATCCAAGGCCATGGAGTATCCGGCCGGGTTATGACATATTCGCGCGCAGCGTCGTCAAAATGTCCGTAGGAATTCATTGGGTTTCAGTATATAATCACTTTTTAATCGGATATAGGCGCAGCAGGAGCAGGATCAGCAGGGCGATGGCGGCCGGGAACAGCGAGAAGATCGACCATATCATCCGCTGGACAGCGGGCTCGTTGGTTATGGTGACCACTGTCTGGCCGGTTGCGGGGTCGGTGCCGGAGATGAAGCCCGCCATTCCTAGGAAGAGCGCGACAAGCGCGCCGGAGATTGCGGAACCGAACTTCTGGGCCATGGTACCGGATGAGAATATCAGACCCGTGGAGGATGTTCCGTTCTTCTCGGTGGCATAGTCGGCCACGTCGGCATACATGGACCACAGCAGAGGGGAATAGAAACCGATGCCGACTGACGTCAGGATGACCATGGCCACCATCAGCCAGATGTATTTCGGATCCATAGGGATGAAGAAGAAGGCGATAGAGGTCACGGCGCAGATTACTGCCGACCATGCGAAAGCCTTGCGTTTCGATCCCACCCACTTCGTGAAACGGGGAGAGAGTCCGCCGAAGATCATGCAGGTAACTTCGCCGAAGGTCATGAACACCGTATAGTTGATGATCAGTCCGGAAACCGTGACGTCGCCGTGCAGGCAGTATTCAAGCAGATAACCGGCGACGGCATAGCGGAATCCGTTGAAGAAATTGGTGCAGATTCCGATAAGCGTCAGATATATCCACGGCTTGTTGCGGAAAAGGTCGGCAAAGGGTTTGAACGAGAACTTCTCGGCTCGTACGGGCTTCAGGCGTTCCTTGGTGAGGAGGCCGCAGGCCAGTGTTCCCAGTGCGGCAAGCGCACCCAGCACCACGCCGAGCACGGCGTACTGATGGGATTCGGTGCCCCCAACCATTTTCTGGAGATACGGGAAGGAAAGCAGGGTGATGAAGCCCATGGCATAAGCCCCCACCATCCTGTAGGAGGAGAACTGGTTCTTCTCGTTGTCATCGTCGGTCATCACGCCGAGAAGAGAGCCGTAGGGCACGTTCACAGCCGTGTACACCACCATCATCAGCAGATAGAGCGTATAGGCATATATCCGCTTGCCCACAGGGCCCAGGTCAGGCGTATAGAGCAGAAGGGCGAATACCACGCCCAAAGGGATGGCGCCGAAAATGAGCCACGGCCGGTAGGTTCCCCAGCGCGAACGGGTACGGTCGGCTAGAGCTCCCATCAGCGGGTCGGTGATGACGTCGAACAGGCGCGCCACAAGCATCAGCGTAGCCGTGTCGGCCACGGTCAGGCCGAATATGTTTGTGAAGAAAAGCGGGAAAGCGATGGACATGACCTTCCAGGTGATGCCGCCGGCGGCGGCGTCGCCCAGGCCGTAGCCTATTTTTTCGGATAGTTTTGCCATATTAATTGTCAAATAATTTCAATATTTCCAGACACATTCGGGAATTGTGGTAGGGGCACTTCCAGAAACCGGCCTTGGGCTGGGAGACATCCGGCGAGCCGTCGGGAAGGGTGGCCCAATGCCACTCCCCACCCTCGCGGTCGACCAGCCTGTCGCGGATGTATTTCCACGCAGCCATGGCACGGTCGGCACCTTCGGAGTCGCAATGATACTTCCAGAGCCAGAGATTACCCACAACCGCCTCTGCCTGAACCCACCACTGGCGGGAATCGTCGTATGACCCGTCCGTAAGTCTCTCATACCGCATCGAGCCGTCAGGCAGGAGCCCTTCATTGCCCGCGCGCCCCATGGACAGGGCAAAAGGACGGACACGCGAAACCACGTCGATGTCACGCGTTGCGAAAGCACATTCAAGCATCAGCCAAGAAGTCTCGATATCGTGGCCGTATGAAACCGCTCCGGGGAGGACGCTCCAGTCCCTCCTGAAATAGAGCTGGAGATGCCCGTCGGGGGCCATTATACGCGTGCATGTCAGGTCGAGCAGACTCACGAGCGCCTTTCCTAGTTCAGCATCGGGCCAGATGCGGTAAAGATTGGCGTACGCTTCCAGAAGATGGAGATGCGAATTCATGGTCTTGTCGGCGTTGATGTCGTGCGCCGAAAGGGACATATCTTCCAGCGGGGAGAAGTCCCGGGCAAGTGCCTCGATATAGCCGCCGTTCTCCCTGTCTGCGAAATGGTCTTCAACGACCCTGAACAGGGACGCGGCAGCCGCCAGGACCTTCATGTCACGGGTTATCTTATAGAGTTCACTCAGGCCGTATATCGCGAAGCCCTGTGCATACAGTTGCTTCTTGTCATCCAGCCTCTCCCCTTCCGCGGTCACGCTCCAATACACCCCGCCGTTCTCGGCATCGACGAAATGCGGCAGGAACCAGTCACATGCGTATTTGGCCGCAGAGAGGTATCCGGGTTTGCCGAGGGCCCCGTAAGCGGCCGAGAAAGCCCAGATTATGCGGGCGTTGAGGATTATGCCGCGAGGGGCGTCATCCAGGATTTCACCTGATGCGGCTACCTCACCGTAGAATCCTCCCCGCGGGTCCCGCAATCCCAGCCAGAAGTCCAGGATATTGTGTTCCAGGACTTCGGCTGTCTCTTGCAGGAAAACGGATGTCCTTGTG
Organism: Bacteroidales bacterium; assembly: GCA_017430365.1. Taxonomy (GTDB): domain Bacteria; phylum Bacteroidota; class Bacteroidia; order Bacteroidales; family UBA932; genus Cacconaster. Next base: position 218,918 of record JAFRNC010000004.1, read on the forward strand.
TCCATCAGATATTCGGTGTATCCCAGACCTTGGTTTCAGTACAGTTGACCAAAGCTCCAAGGCCACCTACAGCGAGGCGGAAATCGCCTTTCTCAAGGCGCCACCTGCCGTCAGCACCGACGAAAGCCAGTTCCTTGGCGGGAAGGTCGAAAGTCACGACCTTCGACTCGCCAGGCTGGAGCTCGATCTTCTCGAAACCGCGGAGGCGTTTCACGTCGGGAATCAGCGAAGCCACCAGGTCGGAGCTGTAGAGCAGCACGGCCTCTTTGCCGGCGCGGTCGCCGGTATTGGTGACCTTGACAGATACCTTGAGGACATCGCCGGCCTTGAAGGAAGTCTTGTCCACCTGGATGTCGCTGTAAGCAAAACTGGTGTAGCTCAGACCGTGGCCGAAAGGCCACTGCACGTCCATGACGGCGTCGTAATTGTAAGCCCCCTCCATCACGTCACGGTGCTCGGAAACTTTGTAATCGTAGGTGTGGAGCGAATTGATGTGCTTGGAATAGGTGAACGGGAGTTTACCGGAGAAATTCTCGTCTCCCGAGAGCAGTGCAGCGAGAGCGTCTCCTCCATAGTTGGAAGGAAGCATCACGTCCACCACGGCCTTTGCCAACGGTTCGATGTCGCCGATGATACGGGGACGGCCTTCGTTGAGGACCAGCACGATGGGCTTTCCGGTAGCCGCCAGCGCCCTGACAAGGTCTTTCTGGTTGGCCGACAGGTTCAGGTCGTCCATGTTGCCGGGAGTCTCGCAATAGGAATTCTCGCCGACACAGCAGATAATCACATCGCTCGCCTGGGCGGCAGCGACCGCTTTCTGGATACCGGTGGCAGTGTCATACTGCCATGCCATGGGGATTTCGACATACTCCACACCGGGAACCCATGTCACGCGGGAGAAGCGTTTCTGAATAGCCTCCAGAATGGTATTGTACTGCGGAACGAACTCATCAGCAGCACCTTGCCAGCGATAAGACCATCCGCCGTTCAATGCGCGCAGTGAGTTGGCGTTCGGGCCGGTAACCAGGATGCGTTCCGTACCCTTGAGAGGCAGGATGCCTTCGTTCTTGAGCAGGACCTCCGACTCGACTGCGGCCGCATATGACTCTTTTGCGAAACGCTCGCAGGCGAAATCGGGATAATCATGTTCCCAGACCGGATTCTCGAAGAGCCCGAGACGCACCTTCAGGCGCAGTACGCGGCGCACGGCGTCATCTATGCGCGACATGGGAATCTCACCCTTCTCAGCCAGGTCCACTATGACGTTGACGCATTCGGGATCATAGGGATCCATGATCATGTCAATGCCGGCGTTGATACCCATCGCCACGGCCTCACGCTTGTCGGCGGCGACGTGGTCGCGGGTGAAGAGATTGTCGATGTCGGCCCAGTCGGTGACGAGCATGCCGTCCCAGTTAAGCTGTTCCTTGGCCCAACCGGTCAGGAGAACTGCGTTGGCATGGGTCGGGATGCCATTGATCGAGGCGGAGTTGACCATAGCGGTCAGTGCGCCTGCCTGGAAGCACTCCTTGAACGGACGGAAGTATTTCTCGCGGAGGTCGTTCTCTGCTATGTAGGCCGGGGTGCGGTCCTTTCCGGTATGGGGAACACCGTAGCCCATATAGTGCTTCACGCTCACGGCCGCCTTTTCAAGGCCTATGTGATTCGGGTCGTCGCCCTGGATGGCGACAGTCTCGACGCGTGCCATCTCAGCCTGAAGATAGGGATCCTCGCCCCAGCTCTCCCACTGGCGCGGCCAGCGCGGGTCGCGGCCTAAGTCCATGACGGGCGAGAACACCCAGGGGACCTGGGCGGCGCGGGTCTCATAGGCCATGGCTTCGCCCATCATCCTGGCATATTCGCGGTTGAACGTGGCACCGATGTTTATTTCCTGCGGATAAAGAGAGCCTTCGATAAGGTAAGATGCGCCGTGGATCATGTCCAGGCCGTAGATGCAGGGGATGCCGATGGCTTCCATCGACTTCTCCTGGATCTGCCGTACCATGTCCGAAGTGTGCTCGCGGGAATGGGCGCCGTTGTTCATTACATTGAGTATCGAACCGACCTTGTATTCGCCGATGATCTTGTCCAGCTTGGCAGGATCGATAGCCTCATGGGTATCGTCCTCCAGGACCGTGATTGTAAGCTGGACCAGCTGTCCGGCCTTTTCCTTGAGTGTCATCCCCTTCAGGACCTTCTCCACCTTCGCCTCAACGTCCCTGTCCTGCGGAATGGCGGGAGCGACTGATGGCTTGGATGAACAGGCTCCGATGATGACGGATATCAGTACTGTTACCGATAATCTGAAAATGTATTTCATTTCTGCTAGTGTTTTTTGTGTTTCCTTGCGCGGTTGCGCCACAGGGCAGTCATCTCTTCAAGCGTCTTGCCCTTGGTCTCGGGCACAAGCCTCCATACGAAGACGGCCGCCACGATGCATATCACACCGTAGAGGATGTAAACGAAGAAGTGGCCGAAACGTTCGCCCATATCACCCAGCTGCATATTGTACATAGGCACGAAGGTACTGGACACGATGAAGTTGAAAATCCACTGGAACGCGACTGCCCAAGCCGTCGCACGGCTGCGTATGGTGTTGGGGAATATCTCCGAGATATAGACCCAGCATATGGGACCCCAGCTGAACATGAAGCAAGCGCTGTAGAGCATGATGCTTATGACCGGCACCAGCGGAGGAAGCGTCATCACGTTCGAGAGGGCGACACCCAGGGCGCCGACCGCCATGCCGAGCGAACCGGTGATCAGCAGGGGCTTGCGCCCGAGCTTCTCTACGGTGAACACCGCCACCAGCGTGAAGGAAATGTTGATGATGCCCATGATGACAGTGAAGAGCATGTTGTCCGAGACTCCCATCGACTCGAAAATACGCGGCGCGAAATAGAGCACCGCGTTGATGCCGATTATCTGCTGGAAGACCGAAAGCATGCAGCCGATGAATATCACCATGAAACCGTAGGCGAACAGTTTTCCGATCTTTTCGACCGCAGTATCCTTTATCTCCTGAATGATCTCGCGGGCACGTTTCTCGCCGTTGATGTTGGCAAGGACGGTCAGGGCCTTCTCCTCATGCCCGTGAAGTGCAAGGTAACGCGGAGACTCCGGTACCAGCAGTATCAGCAGCGAGAAAAGGCCGGCCGGGAAGGCTTCGGAGACGAACATACGGCGCCAGCCTACTGAATTGGTCCACTCAACCAGTTGCGGGTCGTTGCTGTGGGACTGGATGATCAGGAAATTGACGAAATAAACCACCAGCTGTCCGAAAATGATGGCGAACTGGTTCCATGAAACCAGTCTTCCGCGTCTCGAAGCCGGCGCAACTTCAGCGATATACATAGGACACAGCGCTGAAGCCAGACCGACGCCTATGCCGCCCAGGATCCGGTAGCAGTTGAAAGCGACCAGCAGGCCCCGGGAAGGGATGCCTTTCGGGAAGAAGATGAATTCAGGACAGTACGATCCGAGCGCGCTCAGCAGGAAAAGGATGCCCGCCATGAATAGTGAGCGCTTGCGGCCGATGCGCGAAGCGATCACGCCGGAAAGCAGGGCGCCGATGATGCATCCGATGAGTGCGCTGGAAGTGGTGAACCCGTGCAGGCCGTCGGTATAGGTAAAGTCCGAGGCCCCTTGGAAGAAGGCCTGGAGACCGCGCTCGGCACCGGAGATGACCGCCGTATCGTAACCGAACAGCAGACCGCCGATGACAGCCACAAGCACTATCCGGATCAGATAGGCATAACTGCCTGTTTGTCTGTATGACGGCATGGCGGATTACTTGCAGTAAAGTGCGACTATCGTTTCGTAAAGTTCCTGTTTGCCGGAAATCTGCCTGGGCTCACCCTTCTCCTTGGCGTAGCTGACAAGGTCCTCAAGTGAAAGCTTTCCTTCCTCGAATTCCTTGCCCTTGCCACTGTCGAACGAGGAGTAGCGCTCCTTGACCATCGCCGGGATATCGGATTCTTCGCAGATTGCGGCCGCATTGACGAGTGCGCGTGCCATGGCGTCCATCGCGCTTATGTGGGCGATGAAGATGTCTTCGGGGTCGGTGGAGTTGCGGCGGAGCTTGGCGTCGAAATTGGAACCGCCCGGTGCCAGGCCGCCGTTACGGATGATCTGGAGCATGGCAAGGGTAAGCTCAAAATTGTCGATCGGAAACTGGTCGGTGTCCCATCCGTTCTGGGCGTCACCGCGGTTGGCATCGACGCTGCCCAGCAGACCGTTGTCCACGGCCACTGCCAGTTCGTGCTCGAAAGTGTGGCCGGCCAGGGTGGCGTGGTTGACTTCGATATTCACCTTGAAATCCTTGTCCAGGCCATTGGCGCGGAGGAAACCGATCACGGTCTCGGTATCGACGTCATACTGGTGCTTGGTAGGCTCCATCGGCTTGGGCTCGATCAGGAAGGTCCCTTTGAATCCCTTGCCGCGGGCATAATCGCGCGCCGCCTTGAGCATGGTGGCAAGATGATTCTTCTCCCTCTGCATCTGGGTATTGAGCAGGCTCATGTAGCCTTCGCGACCGCCCCAGAACACATAGTTCTCGCCACCCAGCTTGATGGTGGCGTCCAGGGCGTTCTTGATCTGGACCGCTGCACGGGCCACGACATCGAAATCAGGGTTGGTTGCCGCACCGTTCATGTAGCGTTTGTTGCCGAAGACGTTGGCGGTGCCCCAGAGGTTCTTGATGCCTGTGGCTTTCATCTTTTCAAGCAGATAGTCTGTGATATCCTTCATGCGGGCCTCGTACTCGGCGATATCCTCGGTATCCTCTACCAGGTCGATGTCGTGGAAGCAGAAATACTCGATGCCGAGTTTCTGCATGATCTCGAACCCTGCGTCGACCTTGGCTTTGGCGCGGCTGTAAGGGCACTCGCCGTCGTCCCAGGCGTAATGGCGGGTCTGGCCGCCGAACTGGTCGCCGGAAGCCTGGCCGAGAGTGTGCCACCATGCCATGGCGAAACGGAGCCAGTCCTTCATTTTCTTGCCCATGACCATACGGTCGGGTTCATAGTAGTGGAATGCAAGTGGGTTCTTGCTTTCGGGTCCCTCGAAAGGGATCTTGCCGATTGTAGGGAAATACTCTTGTGACATAGGACTTAATTTATTATTGTTTACAAATTATTCACTTGATTCAGAATGACATGCGCGATTTCCAGAGTTCGTAGGCCGCACGGCACTCATTCTGACGGAAAGGTTCCACTAGATTGAGTCTCCGGAGGGTGGAGAACGCCTCACCGGAATCCCGGTAGATCCCGCTGCCGATTCCGGCGCCACGGGCGGCACCGGCGGCACCGTCGGTATCATAAAGCTCTATCACGGCGCCGGAGGTTCCCGCAAGCGTATCGCGGAATATCGGGGAGAGGAACATGTTCGCCAGTCCCGCATGGATGCGGTCCACCTTCATGCCCATCTGTTCCATGATCTCTATTCCGTAGCAGAAGGAGAAGACGATGCCCTCCTGGGCGGCCCTGAGCAGGTGCGCACGGTTATGCCTGTTGAAATCCACCCCATGGAAAGAGCAGCCTGCATTGCGGTTGCAGAGCATTCGCTCGGCTCCGTTGCCGAAAGGCATCACGGAAATTCCTTCGCTGCCTACAGGGGCTTCCGAAGCCAGGAGGTTGATTTCTTCGTAAGAGAGTTCGGGAGCCACATTCCGCCTCATCCAGGCGTTGAGTATTCCCGTACCGTTTATGCAGAGCAATACTCCGAGGCGCGGGTCCAGGGTCGAGTGGTTCACATGGGCGAAAACATTTACCCTTGAAAGCGGATCATGCGCCACCGACCCGATCACTCCATAAACCACGCCGGATGTACCCGCCGTGGAAGCGATCTCGCCCGGATTGAGAACGCCCAGACTGAGAGCGTTGTTGGGCTGGTCGCCGGCACGGTATGTGACCGGGGTCCCCTCCTCCAGTCCCAGGGTTTCCGCAGCTTCCTTCGTAAGTTGTCCCTGGATACCGAAAGTCGGCCTGATTTCGGGAATGACCGATCCGTCAAATCCGAAACAATCCAGAAGGCGGCGTGAAACGGCATTCTCCCCGAAATCCCAGAATATTCCTTCGGAAAGTCCGCTTACCGTAGTGCAAGCCTCCCCGGTAAGGCACGTGGCCACATAATCGCCGGGAAGCATGATTTTCCAGATGCGTTCATATATTCCGGGCTCGTTTTCTTTCACCCATGCAAGCTTCGCGGCGGTGAAATTGCCCGGGGAATTCAGCAGGTGCTGCAGGCACCATTCTCCGCCCATCCTTTCGAAAGCCTTATCCCCGTAAGGGACTGCGCGGGAGTCGCACCATATTATGGAGGGACGCAGCACTTTGCGGTCCCTGTCCACGCAGACCAGGCCGTGCATCTGATAGGAGATGCCTATCGCCCGTATATCTTTTTTGTCCACCCATCCCGCAATGGACAGAAGTTCGCGGGTGGCATAGCCGAGATATTCCATCCATTGGGACGGATCCTGTTCGGCCCATCCGGGACGTGGAGATGAGATCGGCGCCTCGCTTTTGGGCCAGAATGCCGATGCCATGCATTGTCCGTTTTCAGCCTCGACAAGGGATGCCTTTACGGACGAACTGCCGATATCGTATCCGAGTAAGAACATGACTCTGTCTTGAAGTTTAACTTTATGTTTCCGGGCTCGCCAGTACTCTGGATGAGCACCTGCGCCAGTCCGTTGAATGTGTCGATGGTAAAAGTGCGTGCCGCTGGATCTTCAGGCCTCTCCCTGTCACGGAAGGCGGGATCACCGTTTCCTGCACCCAGAATCCTTGCAGGGCCCTCCACCTCAACCGTTACCGGCAGGCACGCGGTAGGCACGAAGTGTCCCTTGGCATCCTGCAAAGAGATACTCACAACCGCCAGGTCGCGTCCGTCCGCAAGGATTTCACGGCGGTCGGCGGAAGCCATAAGCACGGCCGGATCGCCTGCAGTGTAAATGGTTTCCTCGCATATCTTCTTCCCGTTCCGGTAACCCACCGCCTGCACCTTTCCGGGCCGATAGACGGCAGTCCATTCCAGATGTCCGTTTCTGGGCATCTTCTTGCGGCCGAGCTTGCGTCCGTTGACTTTCAGCGCCACCTCGTCGCAGTTGCTGTAGACCCATACGGAGACCTGCTCCCCCTCATGGCCTTCGAGGTTCCAATGTGGAAGGATGTGGAGCACTGGTTCTACGCTCCACCATGACTTCAGATAGAAAGCCTCATCCTTGGGAAAACCGCAGTAGTCGAGTATTCCGAATTCAGAGCCTGTTGCAGGATACTTCAGAGGATTGGGCTCGCCCCTGTAATCGAATCCGGTCCAGTAGAACAGACCGGCCAGCCAGGGACGTTCCGCATAGAATTTCCATCCCCGCTCAATGCAGTTGTACATGCTGTCGGGACCTTGAGGGGCCCTGTTGATCGCTGCCATGCGGCCGTTTTCCACGTCATCGTAATAGACTCCGCGGGTTCCGCAGCCCGATGTCTCTTCGGTACCGACCGCAACCCGGTCGGGATAATCAGCACGATGCTTGTCGACAGGGTTCTGGAGGATATAGTTGTAACCCGCGATGTCCGTTCCCTTGACGATTTCGGGGCCGCTGCTCGAGGCCACGACCACCGGACGGGTGGGATCGACCGAATGGCAGAATCCGGTCATGGTACGGGCTATCATCTCGCCCTTCTCGGTCCATTCAATCCCCCACTCCTCGTTACCTATGCCCCACATGATAATGCAGGGATGATGGCGGTCGCGCTCAATCATCTTGCGCAGGGGTTCCAGCTGGGCTTCGTTCACGCCCATGAGACGGGTCTCCTCGAGCACATATATTCCGAGGCTGTCACATATGTCGAGCAGTGCCGGCGAGACAGGATTGTGCGATGTACGGATGGCGTTGAAACCGTATTTCTTGAGCTGCTTCATGCGCCAGACCCAGAGAGCGTCGGGAATGGCGGCCCCCACGCCGGCGGCATCCTGGTGCACATTGGCGCCATGCAGGCGTATCACTTTCCCATCGATGACAATTCCCCTGTCAGGATCGATTTCTATCTTCGGAAGTTTTTGTACCGGCTTTGCGGGAGCATCGCCTACCGTGAGCCAGACATGCCTGTAAATACCTGCTCCTTCGTAGAACCAGCCCTCTTCGAAAGTTGCGTCGGCACGTACCGTAACAACGTTGTCTTCACCGTAATTCAGATATTCCGCGATACCGTAGGTAGCGGTCGCATATCCGCTCTTCTCCCCTCCCAGCCAGAATCCGTTCACCCAGATGTCCGAATCGCGGAAGATGCCGTCGAAACGCAGCGATACGGGCTGTCCCTTCGCCTCCGCAGGTACCGTGAAATGCTTCCGGTACCAGCCCACGCTGCTCTGGGGCCATTTCCACCCCACGGTCTTGTAGCCGTGGCTGTGGCTCGCCTCAGGAGAAAAAGGCAGATCCACCACCCAGTCATGCGGCAGGTTCACTTCCTTCCATGAGGAATCATCGAACTTGACGGCGTAGGGGCCTTCATTGTGAATCGATGCGGCCTTGGTGTAATAGTTGAAATACTCGGTCCCGCGTCCGAAATCCTTTTCCGGGGAAGAGGCGTCGCCGAAGGCGAATTTCCACCCGTCATCGAAGAGGATCTCCTGCGCACCGAGGGGCAGCAGCGATACCAGCAACACTATCGACAGGAACAGTCTTCTCATGGGCGGGCGTTAAAATGTTAAAGATAATGAATTTCCGTCATAATCACAAGGGGCTCCCTCCGCATCAGGATCATATCCGAACGGATGCTCCTTGTCGATCAACACCACATGGAACACGCGCTTGCCGATCATTCCGGGGAAAGACCCGGAACGCTCCCCTATCGTGAGGGTGCGTGAAGCATCGTCCCAATGGAACGGTATGGTGGCGAACGAGCCCTTCTCGTAGCCGTATGTCAGGCCGTCGTCTTCGTAAAGCACGAAATCGGCGTCGGCTCCGGCATATACATACAGCCGGATCTCGTCAGCGGGTTTCTGGTCGGACCACTCCATATCGGGGCCGAACGGAACGATTGAGCCGGCACGCACGTAAAGCGGCATCCGGGCACGGGGCGCATTGACGGTCACGGTCTGTCCCCCGTCCACGAATTTACCCGTATAGAAATCGTACCAGCCGCCGGCGGGGAAATAGACGCTGCGGCTGCGCGCCTTGTATTCGTAAACCGGGCACGGCATGAAGGCCGGGCCGAACATCCACTGGTCGGAGAGGTCGCGGACTGCGGGATCGTTTGGATAATCCATCGGCAGGCCGCGCATGATTGTATAATCGTCGAAATGGACCGCGCCGGCAAGCGAATAGAGATACGGCATCATGCGGTAACGCAAGCGCATGTACCAGAGAATGCTTACATAAGTCGGCGAGCCTTCGGGGGCTATGTTCCACAATTCGCGGCGGGGCCACTGGCCATGTGTACGGAACAACGGCACGAAGGTGCCGAACTGGTGCCAGCGTGTCTGGAGTTCCTGCCATTCGTCCTGGTTCTTCGGATCATAGAACTTGCTCATCACCGAGAAGCCGCCGATGTCCATTCCCCAGAAGGGAATGCCGCTCATCGAATAGTTCAGGCCGGCAGCCATCTGCATGCGCATGTCGGTCCAGGAGGTGCCGATGTCGCCGCTCCATGTGGCGGTACTGTAGCGCTGGAGTCCGGCGAAACCGCTTCGGGTGAGGAGGAAGACACGCTTGTCGGGATCGACGCTGCGCTGTCCGTTGTAGATTGCGTCGGCGTTTACAATGGAATAGGCATTAAGATATTCTGTCGAAGGGCCGAGGGCCGTAGGCGTGATGAGCCATTTGAAATAGTCCATGGGCAGGCAGTCGCGCAGGTTGGGCTCGCTTGCGTCCATCCACCATGCATCGATCTTGCGGCCGAACTTCGTATAGAGATTGTCGTCGATCTGGCGCCAGAACATCTTCCTGCCTCCCTCGGCATAAGCGTCGTAGAAAGTCTGCTTGTGGCCGAGCCAGTCGACAAGGCCGGTATCCTCGGCATGGGTATACGCATACCCCGCTTCTTTCAACTCTTTGTAATTGTCGGTATTGGTGTAGAATTTGGGCCATACGCTGATCATGAACCGGCCGTTCATGGCGTGGACGTCGTCGAGCATCTTCTCCGGATCCGGGAAACGGGTCTCGTCGAAAACGTGGCTTCCCCACTGGTCATCCTTCCAGTACTGCCAGTCCTGTACGATATTGTCGACCGGAATGTGGCGGCGGCGCATCTCGGCAAGGGTTTCCACCAGCTCCTGCTGGGTGGAATAACGTTCACGGCTCTGCCAGAATCCCATCACCCACTTAGGCATGACCTGCGCCTTGCCGGTCAGGGTCCGGTATTCGCGGATGACGTCGTCATAATCATCCCCTACCATGAGATACAGATCAGCCTGAGGCTCGAATTCTGACCAGAAACTGATGAGAGAGCGCTCGGAAGAAGGGATGAGAGGCGCAACGCGGAGACCGAAATAGGATACGTCGCCGTCAGGCTCCCACTCGATGCGCACCGGCGTACGGACTCCTTTCTCCAGATGTGCCGTGAACTTGTAGCTGTTGGGATTCCATGCAGGACGCCAGCGTCTCGACATGACCTCCTTGCCGTCGACGGTTGTCTGCTGGAAGCCGGCATAGTATTGGATGAAATCATAGTCTGCAGTCTCCGGGGCCTCTATCCAGCCTTCGTAGACAACCTTGGCGCCATTGAGAGGGACCTTGGGCAGATTACCGATAAGATGTTCGTTCTCATAGTAGAGGGAATCCTCCCTCTGGACCAGCGGTTCGCCTTTTGCGGGGATATACGTACCGGTCAATGCCCCTTCAACCCCATCCTTGTCATAGAGTCTGAAAGCCTCTCCCAATTGCAAATACGGATCCGGATTGCCCCAGCGGCTGAGCGAGTAGGCGTCGAACAGGAGGCCGTAGCCTTTCGTCGATACTATCACCGGCACGCTCACCTTCGTATTGTACTGGAAAAGCTCCTCATTGCGTCCCTTGTGGTCGAATTCGCCCGCCTGATGCTGCCCGAGGCCGTAGAACGACTCTTCGGGATCGGGTTCGAAAGTGGTACGGACCGACCAGGCCTTCTTACCTTCGACCTCCACGGGACGGAAGGCGAAATCGCCGTCCTGCAATAGGGGCGTTCCGTCACCCTTGAAGAAGTTTACTGTGCCGGAAGCCTTGTAGACCTCGACGACGAGGCTGTCGGTCGCCAGGCGCACCTTTCCGCCCGCAGCGGTCACTTCATATCCGGTAAAGCCCGTCTGAGGTACCACCGTCAGGCTCTTCCGGTCGGAAAAGCGGCCGTCCGGCACGGCGGTAACACGGACAATCGAAGGTGATACAAGCTGGAGCCGTATCACCGATTCCCCGCAGGGTATGGATACCTGGTCGCCCTTACGCGAATATTCCCGGCCGCACGACACCAGCAGCAACGGGATGATCAGAAGGAGGAGGGTCTTTTTCATATCAATAAGTTTCTCTATAGTTAAAGTAATCAAATGAGACGGAACCGCCTGCACAGTACATGCCGACGGTTACTCCGGTAAAGCCGCCCACGACCTCGGTGCTGAGCAGCGCGCTGTCGAGGCGGGCGATCTCCCTTCCGTCCAGCAGGAATTCATAATGATCTTCGCATGCCCTGACGGCAAGAGTTGCCGACCTGGTGCGGATAGGGACTGCGGCAGCTTCATGTGAGAGGTTGCGTATACGGTAAGAAACTACGGCTTCGGTACGGCCTGCGCGGCGGCGTAGTGAGAACGTCGCGTATCCGTTGATGATCTGATATACGGCAAGTCCGCCTTCCCCGTCATGAAGCGTCACGCGGGTTTCGAAACCTGCCTCCGGATTCTCCTGGCGTCGGAGCAACGCAGTGGGATGCCATCCGTTCAGACCCTTTCCTCCGCCGTTTCCCTTGAGGATCAGCTTTCCTCCCTGGAACGAATAATTACCTGCAACCGGTTCCTGCACATGCATCCACTCCGGCCCGAGGGCCTTGGAAGGACAATTGCCGGCGGCAAGTCCCTCAAACGAATAATGTCTGTCGCGGGACACCCGCGGAGCGGGCTGCACCGCCATCGGCACCTGCATCCGTTCGGCGACAGGCTGTCCGTCGTTTATGACAGGCCACCCGTTCGCCCAAGTGACAGGCGCGAGGAAAGTCTCGCGGCCCAGATGGTGGAATTCGCCGCCGTAGCGGCGGTAAGCCAGGAATACGGTCCACCAGGAGCCGTCAGCGGCCTGGAAGAAGTCGGCGTGGCCGGTACCCTGGATATTGCTCTCCTGCCCTGCCGATGAACAGTGGGTGAAGATGGGGTTTGCCGGGTTGGATTCATAGGGCCCGTATATGTCCCTGCTTCTGGCCACGGTCAGGCCGTGGGCCAGTTCCGTGCCGCCTTCCGAAATCAGCAGATAATACCAGCCGTCGTGACGGTAGATGTGCGGACCTTCCGGATAACGGCCTCCCGTGCCCTTCCAGAGGGCCTTCGAGGGACTCAGCGTTTTCCCGGTGACAGGGTCTATCTCACAGAGGGTGATGACACCGTCAGGATTGGATACCATGTAGCATCTGCCGTCTTCGAAATAAAGCGAAGGATCGATGCCCTGCTGCTCCAGCCAGATGGGTTCTGACCAGGGGCCCGCGGGATCGGTCGCCGTTACCATGAAATTGCCGCCGTTTCCGACATTGGTCGTTATCATGTAGAAAACGCCGTCGTTATAGCGTATGGTCGGAGCATAAATGCCCAGCCATGAAGTTGCGTCCTTGAGAGGCAGCTGCGAAGGGCGGTCCAGCACATTGCCTGTCTGCTCCCAGTTCTGAAGGTCACGGCTGTGGTAGATGGGAACGCCCGGAAAATAATGGAACGAAGAATTGACCAGATAATAATCTTCCCCTACCGCAACTACCGAAGGGTCGGGGTGGAATCCCGGAATTATGGGATTGATCAGAAGTGCGGCTATCCCGGCCGCCAGAAAGTTAAAGAGGCCAGTCATCGGTGCGGAAAGGAGGAACAGGGATTCCGTAAGAAGTCTTGAGATTGGTATCCATCAGATTGCGGTAGCTGTACCGTACGGCCACGGGCGCCGGGACGGCGTCGCAACGGACATATACGGTCTGACCGTCCCAGTCCACCTCGGCTTCGGCCAGATGGAACACGCGGTCCTCTCCGGAAAGTTCGAATCCCCTGATAACCCTGTCCTCAATGGACTGAAGGTTGGACCAGACGTTGGTGAAGAGTATCTTGACGCGTCCGTCTTCCAGATATTCGACCGATTTCGGTTCGGGATAGTCGACCGGCATCCAGACGGATATCCCATAGGCAGAAGAAAGCGCCCTGAGCGCCATCATGTCAGCCACCTCCTGCTTGCGGGAGGGGTGTATCGTGTGCTGTGCGCCGAGTGTCTCAAGGCACACCGCATAACATTGCGGAACGAGTTTCTGCACATTCATCTGCGTTTCCACGAATGCGGGGCGCACCCTGGCGTCCGCATTCCCATAATCATGGGGGGCTAGCAGGGCATAGATGAAGGGCATATCACCCCGGCCCCACGCTTCGCGCCACTGCCTGACCATGGCGGCCTGCAGTTTGTCGTAACAGTTCTGGCCGAGGTTCGAGCATCCCTGATACCAGAGGAACCCTTTCGCGGCATAGCCCGCAATCGGCGCCACACGGCCGTTCCAGCAGGTCGCCACGCTGTTCGGATAACCTCCCGCTTTCTCATGGAGATCGCGGATGAAAGCAAGGTCATCCCGCCCGATGCCCGAGTTCTCCACGGCATCTTCCGTCAGCCAGGGCTCGATGCGGCTGCCTCCCCAGGCGTTGACGATGATACCGACAGGTACGCCGAGGTTGCGGGTCAGTCGCTTTGCGAACAGGTAAGCTACGGCAGAGGTCTCGGCATAAACCGCCGGATCGGTAAGAGCCCAGCCGTTATCCACGTCACGCTGCACGACATGGGTCGTGTCGGACTTTACATTGAACAAGCGGATACGGGAAGCATATTCCGCCGCCTCGAGCAGATTCTCCCGGAACCCGTCGATCTGCTGGAAACCGAAGCCGCGCATCGGCATCTCCATGTTGGACTGGCCGCTGCATATCCATACTTCGCCGAGCTGGACGTCGTTGACGGTAACGGATTCCTTGCCGGAACTGACAGTGATCGTGAAGGGACCGCCAGCCGCTCCCGTGGAGACTTCCACACGCCAGGATCCGTCATCAGCGACTTTGGTACGCGAAGATGCGCCGTTCCAGGACGTGGTCACAATCACAGTCCTGCCCGGCTCCCCCCACCCCCAAACAGGCGCGGTGGTCTCGCGCTGCATCACCATATGGTCGGAAAACAGGTGGGCGAGTCTCAGCGGCTCGGCCTGAAGCAAAAAGGCTGCGGGAAGCAGCCAGGTCAGAAGTATAATCCTTTTCATCGTATATGCATATTTCGGTCGATCAGTTCATTCAAAGTCCTGACGGAAAGCCCGGTACGCAGTCCGTCCGGTGCAGTGTGCAGGCAATAGTCCACAAGGCGTTCCACAGTCGAGGTGGCGACATGGAGCCGTGTGTCCGAGGATGCGTAGTAGATGAATATCTTACCGTCAGGATCGCAAATCCATCCGTTGGAGAAGAGGACGTTCATCACATCGCCGACAAACTCCCCGCCCTCGGGGGCCATGAAGAATCCGGCCGGTTCGGCGATCACACGTGTGGGATCGTCCAGGGCCGTCATGTACATATAGAGCACATAACGCAGGCCTGAGGCGCAGCCGCGGACGCCGTGCGCCAGATGGAGCCATCCCTGAGGTGTCTTGACGGGATGGGGGCCTTCGCCATTCTTCACCTCCTTAATCGTGTGGTAATGGCGCTGGTTGATTATCTTTTCTTCCTTCACCACGGCGTTTTCCATGCTGTCCACGAGAGCCCATCCGATTCCTCCTCCGCTTCCGGTATCGATGAAACCGTCCTGCGGGCGGGTGTACAGTGCGTATTTGCCATTCACGAATTCGGGATGCAGAACCACGTTGCGCTGCTGGCTCGGAGAGACCAGGTCGGGCAGGCGTTCCCAATTGACCAGATCGTGGGTACGGGCGATACCAGCCGCAGCCACCGCTGCTGAAAGGTCTTCCGGATGCGCCGGATCCTTGCGCTCCACGCAGAATATGCCGTATATCCATCCGTCCTCGTGAGCGGTAAGGCGCATGTCATAAATGTTGGTGGCGGGTTCCCCGTATTCCGGCATAGTCACCGGACGCGGCCAGAAGTGGAAATTGTCCACCCCGTCAGGGCTTTCCGCCACCGCGAAGAAAGACTTCCTGTCGGCGCCCTCGACGCGGACTACAAGCACGTATCTGCCGTTCCACTTGATGGCGCCGGCATTGAATGCGGCATGGATCCCGAACCTTTCCATCAGGAATGGATTGGTTTCCCGGTTCAGGTCGTACCGCCATTCCAGGGGCGCATGCTCGGCAGTAATCACGGGATATTCATAGCGCCGGTAGATGCCGTTCCCCTCGACGGGGATATTCTTCCTTTCAATCAGTTCCCGGTGCGTTCCGCGCAGCCAGGCAAGTCGGTCTTCGTAGGTCATAGCAATACTATATCATCGTTTTCGCAGAACGCCTTGAAATCGTCTGCGTTTTCAAATCCTTTCCAGGGTGCGTAGAAATGTCCCGGCCTGTCATGGGCGTTGCGCCACGTAAGTACGTAGCTGATGCCCGAATCCTTGATGGCGGGATAAAGGACTCCGGTCCACCATTCAGGGTCGGTCAGGCTCTCAAGTCCGGTCTCCGAGAGGCACATCATTTTGCCGTGTCCGGCGGAAATCTCCCTGAGCGTGGAGAGCATTTCCTTCACCTGTTTTCCGAAGCGCCTGCCCGCGGCCTGAAGTCCGTCAGGGCCGACATATTCATAGATGTCTGTACCGAGGATGTCGACACATTCGTCGCCGGGATAGCGCGACATATAATCTTCAGCTGAGATCGGCCCGTTCGGCGAATAGCACCACACGATATTGGTCAATCCGCGCTCACCTTCAAAATAATCATGGGTCATCTTGAAAAGCGACTTGAACTGTTCCTCGGTGCAGAGGCGGCCGCCCCACCAGAACCAGCTGCCTATGTTCTCGTGCCACGGCCTGAAAATGACCGGCACGTCGCCGAGGCTGGCGATGAAATCGGCGGCACGCTGCAGCCACATGGCAAACTCGGCCTCCTTCTCTCCGCCGGGCAGTATGGATGCCACCACCTTGTCGGAAGAGACGTCCCAGGCATCACCGCCCGTGAAGGGATTGCGGGGATGCCACGAGAAGGTCACCATTCCCCCCCTTTCAATCTGCTTGAGAGCGGCGCGGCGCATAAGGGCGAACGGCACGCCGTCAAGATTGGCATCGTTCCCGAGTTCTATCCCGCCCAGGTCGAATCCTACTATCGCGGGATAGCATCCCGTCACGTCACGTACGTCGGAGCGGTTCAGGGGATCGTTTTCAATGTCGGTCACCACCCAGGAATGACCGTAGACCAGGTCGTCCTGATGGCCGTACAGTATTTGGCCATCGGAGAGCTGCCTGGGCTCACGCTTTTTGGTAAAATCCGAGATGACACCCATCGTAGCATCGGTGACATAGACGCCGTTGAGTCCCTGGGCCTCCTGCGAGGGGTCGCCGGTATATGGATCTCCAGACTGCCACTCTTCGTGCGGAGGGATCGCGAAACCGCTCCAGCCCCAGAAATTCGCACCGTCGAGATATTTGCCTATCTGCGAGAATACATAGGAATAATAGCCGTCACGCGCTGTAGTGGGAACATCCATCCCGAACTTGAAACCGTCACGGGGAAATCCGAATTCCTCCGCCACGACGGGAAGTCCCAGCTCATCGGCCAGGGCCTTGTGCTCCTTTAAATACTCCCCGGTCTTTTCTATCGCAACGGGCAGGTCTTCCGTAAGATTGTCGGCACGCACCCAACTCCAGTTGTACGGCCAGATGTGGATCGTCATGTAGTCGATGCCGGGAATTTCGTTCACCGCACGGAGCAGGGCCGGATCGTTCTCGCAACCCATCAGTCCTTCGTTACCCGTGGAAACGAGATGGTTCCCGTCGATCTCCTTGATCAGGCGTGCAGCCTCGGTCATCCAGCCTATGAAACCCGCGCGTATATCGGGGTCGTCGGAGAAGCAGCGCGGCTCATTGCCCAGCTGCCAGGCGAAAATGGCCGGATCGTCCCTGTAGGGCTTTCCGCTGATGGAATTGACACGTGAGACTATATTCTTCAGATGATTGAAATACAGTTGCTGCGCTTCTTCCGAGGTCTGGAACTTGCGCATCTGCTGCATGAAGGGCCAGTATCCGTCAACCAGAGGGATCAGGGTCTTTTCCCCCGTCGCCCACTCCAGGTACTGTCCGTATCCGCCGCTCCATTCCCAGGAGTTGTTGATATAGAGGACGGCCTGCATGCCGCGCTGACCCAGTTCGACCAGGAACCGGTCCAAGCCCACGAGCAATGTGTCGTTGTATACTCCGGGAGCGGTCTGGAGTGTAGGCTCCACCCGGGAATAAACACCGTCGGCACCGTCTCCGCCGACGAGAACGCGGAGATTCTCAATTCCCAGCTCCTTCATGGCATCCAATTCCCGGCGCAGGCGTTCGATATCCCCGCCGCGTCCTTCCGAAGCCAGGATCGGGCCATACCAGAAGTTGGTGCCGATGTAGGTATACGGTTTTCCGTCACGGACAAAATGTCCGTCTTTCACGGTGACGAAGGGATTGTTTTTGGAACAACCTGCCGCAGCAAGTATCAGGAAGGCCCAGATCAGGGCATTGTATACGAATTTCATCATGTCGGCCTATAATAGAAGAATATGCAAATTTAGCTTATTTCGCATGTGCCGACCGACATATAATTACCCAAAAATGATACTATTTTAACAACGCCCCCATCCCGTCATACGAAGATGCGGTTCTTGGTGAACAGAGCACGGAAATCCCGGGGTGTGTAGCCGCGACGCGCCTTGAAGGTACGGTTGAAATTGGACAGATTGTTAAACCCGCAGGCATAGCAAATCTCGCTTACAGAAGTACTTGTATCAACTAGCATACGTGCGGCCATGCCCACCCTCACGTCTATGACATAGTCGAGCGGAGCCCTTCCCGTACGCTGCTTGAAAAAGCGGCTGAATGCGGATGGAGCCATGGCGACCTGTGCGGCAAGATCGTCCAGCTTGATCTCGTCACGATAGTGCCGGGAGATATATTCCTTTACCTTGTTGACGCGCCGGCTCTCCCGACCATACCCCGTATTCGCAAAAGAATTTGAAGCCAGGGTCCTGGCTCCAGCATCCAATGAGAGTTCATAAAGGATTTTCAGCATGTCCAGGAACTGATCCATGCGCTCCTCCTTGCCGGCAAGTGTATCCAGCAGATTATAGACCCGCATTATAGCCGGCATGGAGAAGGTCATACCCATCCTGGCGCGCTCGAACATCTTTCTCACCGAAGCGAACTGATTTCTTGCAAGAAGCTTCGAATCAAGCAGTTGAGGTGAAAACTGAATTGTTATCTCACGGATGTCAGGCTCCGAGCAGCGCCCTTGTTCCCAAGCGTGCTCGAGGCCGTCCCCTGTTATGAGGGTAAGTTCATAGTCACCGATTTCTTCAATGCTGTCGCCCACCACGCGGCGCACTCCGCGCCCCTTCTCTATGAAATTGAGCTCGTACTCGGCGTGAGAGTGGATGGGCCACGTGAACTCACTTTTGTGACGCTCCACGATATAGAAACAGTCTTTGTCCGTTATGGACGTGATTTCCCGTAATACGTTTGCCATGACGCCACAAATTTACGCGAAAAAATCATACAATTTCCACAATTATTGATACTTTTTGAACATACTTCATTAATTGTCATTTCTGTTAAGGGATTATTTTTTACCTTTATGTGTTTTATTATGCGTACGTGTGCGAATCATAAGACAAATGAATATTTTTTTTAACTATTCATATAATTAACCAACTATTCTCCAACCAAATGAAAAGCAAGTTTTTTGCTTCTCTGATGTTCCTGCTCCTTGGCTTGACCGCAATGGCGCAGACTGTCCGGATCACCGGTACGGTCATCGACACCTACGGCCCCGTCATCGGAGCGAGCGTCATTGAAAGCGGCACCCAGAACGGTGCCTCGACCGATTTGGATGGCAATTTCGTACTGAACGTCAAACCCGGCGCGACGATCGAGATCTCATCCATCGGTTACAAGACCCAGGTGATCGCAATCGGAGACCAGACCGTCTTCAACGTGATCCTTGAGGAAGACGCAGAGTTTCTCGAAGAGACAGTGGTGGTCGGTTACGGCGTCCAGAAAAAGAAGCTCGTGACCGGTTCCACAGTACAGGTCAAAGGCGAGGAACTGGCCAAACTCAACACGACCAGCGCACTCGGTGCCATGCAGTCCTCAACGCCCGGCGTGAGCATCATGAGCTCCAACGGTCAGCCGGGTTCCGGCTACAACGTCAACATCCGCGGTATGGGTACCACCGGTTCCTATGCACCTCTCTATGTCATCGACGGCGTGACGGGAGGAGACATCAACTCCCTCAACCCCTCCGACATCGAGAGTATCGACGTCCTCAAGGACGCCGCATCCTGCGCCATCTACGGTGCACGTGGTGCCAACGGTGTCATCCTGATCACGACCAAGCAGGGCAAATCCGGTAAACTGACCGTCACCTATGACGGTTTCTACGGTGTCCAGAACGTCCAGAAGATGCCCCAGCTCCTGACAGCAAGGCAGTACATGGACATCCAGAGCCAGGTCAATTTCAACATGGGCAAAGAACCCGTCGACTGGCAGGGCATTCTGAATCCTTCGCTCTATAACAGCATCATGGACGGCTCCTTCGCCGGTACGGACTGGCTGGAAGCCATCCGCAACCAGAACGCGCCGAACACCAACCACGCCATCAACGTGGTCGGCGGTACCGATATCTCCAAATTCTCGATGGGTGTCAGCTACACCGACCAGGAAGGTATCTTCGGTAAACCCGTCGCATCGAACTACAAGCGTCTGACCGTCCGTCTTAACTCCGACCACGTGCTCTGGAAGACCGACAGCCATGACATCATCACCTTCGGTGAAAACCTCACCTTCACCACCAGCCAGAAAGGCGGTATCGGTACCGGCAACCACTACTGGAACGATATCTTCTCCATGATGTCGGCCAACCCGCTGGTTCCCGTCTATCAGCCCGACGGCAGCTACACGGAATATGACTGGCTCAGCAAGAGCGGCATCTGGGATCTCGATCCCTACACCGGCAACCCGGTCGCAGGCATGGTCTATTCCTCCCGCGGTAACAACGACAGCCACAACTACGGTCTGACGATGTCGGCCAACCTCCGCGTCCAGCCCATCAAGGGCCTGACCTGGAAGAGCCAGTTCAACTACAGGATGAGCGCCTATACCTATCGTCAGTACAGCCTCGCCTACCGCCTGACCAACTACGCCTTCTCTGACACCGACATTGTCAGCCAGAGCGCAGGTGCAGGCTGGAACTGGTCCTGGGAAAACACCGTCAACTACGTATTCAATCTGGGCGGCAAGCACAACTTCGATGCCTTGATCGGTAACACCCTCGAGCACAGCGGCTTCGGCGAAGACGTAGGATCCGGCAACAGCAGCGTCCTCTGGCCCAACCAGTGGAAATACGCTTACGTCAGCAATACCTCCGGCGACCCGTCCCTTACCGACGTCTCCGGTTCCACATGGGGTGACAGCGGCCTGGTCTCCTTCTTCGGCCGTATCAACTACAACTACGACGAGCGTTACATGCTCTCCCTGATCCTCCGTCACGACGGTTCCTCCAACTTCATGCGCGGCCACCGCTGGGGTACCTTCCCCTCCGTATCCGCCGGCTGGGTTGTGACGAACGAGCCCTGGTGGGGATCCTCGAATGTCCTCAACTTCCTGAAACTCCGCGGCAGCTGGGGACAGAACGGTAACTGCAACATCTCCAATTTCCAGTACCTGTCCACCATTTCCGTAGGTGCGGCCGACGGTGGTTATTCCTTCTACACCGGTCCTACGTCCACCACTTCCGGAACCGGCGCTTATGCCGACAAGCTGGCCAACCCCGACATCACCTGGGAGACTTCCCAGCAGCTTGACCTCGGTTTCGACGCCCGCCTGTTCAACAGCAAGCTGGCCATCGCATTCGACTGGTATCAGAAAGACACCAAGAACTGGCTGGTCAACGCCCCCATCATGGGTCACTTCGGCGCCAACGCACCATATATCAACGGTGGTGACGTGCGCAACAGCGGTGTCGAGCTCGCCCTCAACTGGAGCGACGCCCGCAGCCAGGACTTCTCCTACAACATCGGCGTTAACGGTGCTTACAACAAGAACCGCGTCACCCGCATCGCCAACGATGAAGGCATCATCCACGGTGCCGGCAACGTTGTGCAGGGTATCGCCGAAATGTACCGCGCCCAGGTCGGTTATCCTATCGGCTACTTCTGGACCTACAAGTCCGAGGGCGTCTTCCAGAACCAGGCCGAGATCGACGCCTGGAAGGCTGCCGGCAACGGCACCATCGTGGAAGATATCGTTCCCGGTGACCTGAAGTTCTCCGACCTCAACCACGACGGTGTCATCAACGACGCCGACAAGACCATCACCGGTGATCCCAACCCGGATTTCAACCTCGGTGTAAACTTCTCCATCTATTTCAAGGGATTCGATTTCGCCGCCAGCGGTTACGGCATGTTCGGCCAGCAGGTCTTCCGTGCTTACCGCCGTTACTCCGACAGCCAGTGGAACAACTACACCACCGAGGTGTACGGTTACTGGCATGGCGAGGGAACCTCGAACCATTATCCCCGTCTGGTCGCAGGTACGAACTACAACTTCATGAACAACTCCGACATCTTCATCGAGGATGCGGACTTCTTCAGGATCCAGACCATCACCCTGGGTTACGACTTCAAGCGCCTCTGGAAGAACGCCCCGTTCGGTCAGTGCCGTCTCTATGTCCAGGCCCAGAACCCGTTCTGCTTCACCAAGTTCAAGGGTCTTGACCCCGAGGTTGGCTCCTCCTCCGGTTTCGACGGCTGGGCCAAGGGCATCGACCTTGGTTATTATCCGCAGGCCAAAGGTCTCATCGTCGGCCTCAATCTTAAATTTTAATTTGAATGACTGATATGAAAAAGATAATCAAACTCGCGGCAATGGCCGCCATTGTGTTCTCTTTCGCTTCCTGTGAGTCATTTCTCGACACCACCAACTACTGGTCGAAGGACAGCAGCAACTTCCCGGTGAACTCAACCGACGCCGAGCAGATGCTTGCGGGTATCTACAACAACCTGAACGTGTCCATCGGAAACAACGTGCATACCAACCACTTCCTGTGGTCCATGGCTGCATCTGACGATGCGCTCGGCGGTGGTGGCCAGAACGACCAGGCCATGCAGGCCGAAGACCTTCTGCTGAATTTCGGTACTGACATGTACAACAACTTCTATGTCGACCGCTACAAGGGTATCGCCCGCGCCAACGCAGCCATCGAGGCTATGCCGAACTGCGGAGTCGCCGACAAACTCAACCAGTATATGGGTGAGGCTTTCTTCCTTCGCGCATGGTTCTACTATGAACTCGCTTCGATGTTCGGCAACATCCCCTGCCCCGTTACTTCGCAGGCAGACCCGACCCAGCCGCAGATCAGCGGTGAGGCCCTCTGGGGACAGATCATCGAGGACTGCAAGATCGCTGCCGACATCATGCCGGCCAAACAGTCCAGCGGCGACGGCCACGTCGACAAGTATTGCGCCGAGGCTCTCCTCGGACGTGCCTACCTGTTCGCTTCCGGTTTCTTCGGTCTGAGCGAAATCACCCTCCCCGCCTATGAGAATGAGGCCATCGGCGTGACCATCACCGAAGGCACCAAGATTTCCAAGGCTGAGGTCGGCCAGTACATCACCGACTGCGTCAACAACTCCGGCTACACCCTTGTTGACGACTTCCACAACCTGTGGGCCTACACCAACCGTTGCACCATCGACGATCCGAAGAACCCCTGGGCCGGTAAAGGATACAAATGGGTCGAAGACGACGGCGCCCGCAACCCAGAGGCGTTGTTCATCATCAAATTCAACACCCAGCCTTCCTGGAGCACGACGATCGGTTACTCCAACCAGACCGCCCTCTTCCTCGGTGTCCGCGGCCAGAGCCTCGACAACGGCGAATGCATCCCGTTCGGTGTCGGCTGGGGCATGTGCCCGGTAAACCCGTCACTCGTTTCCGACTGGAAAGCCATCGAGCCTAACGACGCCCGTCTGGATGCATCCATCATCCCCGTCGAAAAGTTCAGCGGCACCTATAAGTTTGGCGGTGACTCTAATATCCAGGAGAGCGGTTTCTACCAGACCAAGACGATGCCCGTAATGGCATGGAGCGAAGCCCAGGGCAAGTATATGAAGAGCTTCACAAACGTGATGTTCCCCGACCTGACCTGGTCCAGCGGCAATGAAGACAACTTCCAGCTGAACAGTGTCAACGACATGGTCATGATCCGCTTCGCCGAAGTCCTGCTGATGGATGCCGAGATCAACGGCAGCCAGGCATCCTTCGACAAGGTCAGGGCCCGTGCCGGACTGCCCAGCAAACCGCTGAATGATGAGAACCTGCGTAACGAACGCCGTTGGGAGCTCGCCTTCGAAGGCGTCCGCTTCAACGACATCCGCCGCTACGGCGAGAGCTATGCCGTCACCGCCCTCAACAAACAGGAAGGCGTGAAGGTATGGAACAACGGCGTGGAAGGCACGAACAATGCCTCCAAGTACAACGGCAGTTACGGCGACCGTTACAAGGCTACCAAGGGATTCGTCTCGATTCCTAACAGCCAGATTTCACTCTCGGCCGGTGCCGGCGAAGAGTACAAATTCGCCCAGAATGAAGGTTGGGGTTCCCAATTCGATTTCCCGGGCTGGTAGCAGATCTTACCTTAGATTATATATGTCATGAAGAAATTAGTATACTTCTCACTCATAGCCATTGCGGGTCTGCTCCTCGCCTCCTGCGAGCCCCTCGTCATCGAAGGGCCCACGGCCAGCGCTCCCATCAGTTCGAGCGAACTCATGAGCGCTTTCCAGATCGACGGCCAGTTCGCTGACGCCGCCTGCACGCAACCCCAGTCCGATGGTAACTACATCAAGTACCATACTTCTCCCGCGCGTACCGTCCAGGTTTTCAATACCAAATCCGACGGTTCGAAGAACATCCTGGCTACCGGCGCATCCGGCGTTTTCAACATCACGCCCAGGCGCGGCGCCGACCCCAACCAGGTATTCAGCGTATCCACCATCAACCAGGACGCCTCGGTCGTCGTCTTTGACAGCAACGTAAACGTCTATGTTCCGGCAGACCTCGCTCCCGAGGTGAAAGTCCTCACCGGTGAATCCGGCGCCAAGGCATGGAAGTGGAATCCCATCAACGGTTCCACCTGGGGCAATGCCGGTTATATCGGCGATGCCGGTCACGGTGCCAACGTGGCGGCCGGCGAGATCCCCGGCCTGTGGTGGGGCTGCACCCCTGAGCAGCTGGAGACCGAGCAGGTCCAGCATGCCGGCGGAACTGTGTACGGCTACGGTGATCCCAACGCCTACATGGTCTTCAACGAAGACGGCGAATGCATCTCCTACAAGGCCGACGGCACCCAGATCGCAAAGGGAACCTATTCCCTCAACAACTACGATCCGGAATGCACCGACGGCTACCACTACGGAACGCTCGTCACCACCGATGCCCCGATCCTCTTCCCGTTCATCATCAATACGGGCGGATCACGCGCCAACGAGTTCGACGTGGTATATGTCGATCCCAACAATCTGTCCCTCGTCTGTGCCAACGGACAGGCGGCATGGAGCTGGGGCGAAGCAACCTGGTGGCGCTTCAAGAACGCTTCCGACCCGGATGCGGCACTTGCCGGCAGCGGTGAGCGTGCATGGACCTATTATCCGATGAACGGTTCCACCTGGGGCAACGCCGGCTACATCGGCGATGCCGGTCATGGAGCCAACCTCGCAGCAGGTGAAATCCCCGGAATGTGGTGGGGTTGCACTCCCGAGCAGCTGGAGACCGAGCAGATCGCCCACAGCGGCAACGTGGCCTACGGTTACGGCAGCAGCGATGCCTACATGGTGTTCAACAGCATCGACGGCATTGTCACTTCCTATGACGCCTCCGGCAACCAGATCGCCTCTTCTCCCTACGCTGTCGAGAACTTCGACTGGCAGGCAGCCTACAAGATGGGCGACCTGGTCACCACAGGCGGCTCCGGCATACTCTTCCCGTTCGTAATCAATACGGGCGGAACGGTTGCCACCAATTATGAGATCGTCTATATGGACGGCAATCTGCTGACCCTGATCTGTACGAACGGAATGGAAGCATGGAGCTGGGGCGAATGCACCTGGTGGAGATTCCAGCCGAAGAAGTAACCTGAACCTCTCTTTTCAAAAGCAGCCGCTAAAAGGCGGCTGCTTTTTTAACTATGAAGCGATTGTACCGGATTTTGACAAGCAGCCTGCTGGGCGCGGCCGTATTCGTGTTCTGGATGTGGCTGTATCCGCAGGATATCTCCTATCAGGAGCAGAACCAGTTGTTCCTGTTCACGGGCGACTACCTGTTCCAGCGGCTGTCCCTTCCCGGCGGCCTGGCAGACTGGTTGTCGGAATTCCTGGTACAGTTCTTTTATATCCGGGCGGCAGGTGCACTGATCATGGCGCTGCTGGCCGTCCTTCTGCAGCAACTGGTATGGAATGCCGCCGGCAGACCCGGCACGGAAGACCGGCGCAGTCTGTATGCCCTTTCTTTCATACCGTCGCTCCTGATGCTCATCTACCAGGGCGACGTGGAAGTATTGATGAGCTATCCCGTGGCCCTGATACTGGCCACCGCGCTATGCCCCCTGATGGCACGTGCACGCTGGCACCGCCTGTGGCTCATTCCGCTGGGCTGGTGGCTGGCGGGGCCGGTCATCGCACTGCCCGTCCTCTACTCGATCCTCCGCGGACGTAAAGGACAGGATCTGCTGATGGCAGGATGGCTCGTACTGAGCGCTTTCGTGGAATACAGGCTACTCGCGGCGCAGTATCCCGCACGCGACGCCTTCCTGGGTCTGAACTACTACCGACTGGTGGAATTCCTCCCCGCCCTGCAAATCATCATTCCTGCGGTCACGCTTATCGTGATCTTTCTCTGCGGGGCGGACCTTCGCCCCCGGCATCCCGGTGCATGGGCATTACCTTCCGCCATCCTTCTGGCCGCCGGAACCTGGGCAGGCATACATTCCACATATGACAAGGATGTCCACGAAGTCCTTGCATACGACTGGCTCATCCGGCACGAAAGATACGGAGACGTCATCCGACGGGCGGAGAAATATCAGCCCCGCAATCCAGTAAGCGCATGTTCTGTCAATTTCTGCCTGTTCATGAACGGTTCCCTGGAATCACGCCTCGGCGATTTCTATCAATGCGGCACGGAAGGCCTCGTGCTGCCGAGCATCCGGGACAACCTCTCCGACATCACCTCGGCAGAATTGCTCTGGATGATGGGTATGCCCAACATCACCCTCCAATACATGTTCGACGTCCAGGAATCCATACAGAACGGACGCAAGAGCGGACGTTTCATGACACGTATAGCCGAGTGCAATATTGTCAACGGATGGTATGACCGTGCCGGGCGATATCTGGACATCCTTTCGCACAGCCTCTTCTACCGGAAATGGGCCCTCTCGCGCAAAGCCATGATCCTGGACAAAGAGAAAGTCGCATCCGACCCCGTATATTCATATATACGGCAGGTACGCTTTCGCGATGACTTCATCACTTTTTATGACGGGCTGGACCTGATGATGGCCGTCCTCTACAACCAGAACAAAAACAACTTCATGGCGGCACAGTACTACACTGCATGGCAGCGCCTTAAACAGATGGAGGCGGGACAATGAGAAGATGGCTTCCACTCCTGTTCGCGGTCATGATCGCCGCCTGTTCCGGAAAGACCACTTTCGTGGACGAACTTCCGGAAATCTATCCCGACTATATCGGCGTAACCATCCCCGCCGGGATCGCGCCCCTGAATTTCAACCTGCCCGAAGAATATGACAGGGTCTTCGTACGCGTCACGGGCAGCAACGGCGGGGAAATCAGGACACGCGGCGGCTGGGCATCCTTCCCTGTCAGGAAATGGCACCGCCTGACCGCACTGAACGCCGGCGGAACCCTTCACTTCACGGTACTCGGCCGCAAAAACGGGACCTGGACCCAGTGGAGCGATTTCATAATCTATGTCAGCGATGTCCCGCTTGACGACTACGGCGTCACATATCGCAAAATCGCACCCGGATATACCACATACAGTACAATAGGCATCTACCAACGCGACATACATTCCTTCCTGGAAGAACCGGTAATCGAAAGCACGCTGACGCCAGGGCAGTGCATGAACTGCCATACGGCAAACGCGACCGACCCCTCACAGTTCCTGTTCCACCTCAGGGGCGGGCACGGAGCCACCCTCATCCAGAAGGACGGCGTACGGGAATGGGTGACCACCAAGACCGACAGCACCCTGGGCAACGTCGCCTATTGCTACTGGCATCCGGACGGGCGCTGGTTCGCCGGATCGATCAATCCTGTCCGCCAATCCTTCTGGACAGGCGACCAGCGCACCATAGAAGTATTCGACCTGGCATCCGACCTGGTCGTCATGGATATGGATGACCACAGTCTGGTCGTCGATCCGAGGTTCACTACGGATGAATATCTGGAATCCTCCCCCGCTTTCACCCCGGACGGAAAGACTCTTTATTTCTGCCGCGCGAAAGCTTTCGAAGTCCCGCGTTTCGTAGACAGCATACGGTACGACCTGGTACGGGTCGGTTTTGACGCCCAAACCGGCAAGTTGGGAGAGATGGAGACCGTCCTGCCAGCCAGCCGGGAGGGCAAAAGCATCTCATTCCCCCGTCCGTCATACGACGGACGCTGGCTGATGTACAATCAGGCCGATTTCGGAGTCTTCCCGATAAGCCACAGGGAAGCCGACCTCTGGCTCATGGATCTGGCCACCGGCCTGACCCGTCCCATCGACGAAGTGAACAGCCCTGTTTCAGAGAGTTTCCACAACTGGAGCAGCAACAGCCGCTGGTTCCTCTTCTCCAGCCGGCGTGAAGACGGACTTTACGTTCAGGTATGGTTCTCCTCAATCGACGAGAACGGGCACTGCACCAAACCATTCGTACTTCCACAGAAGAATCCGCGCAAATACTATCACGGTACACTATATTCGTTCAACGCCCCGGATTTCACCAGGGAACGAGTCAGTTTCGACACCAGAGGTGTGTACAGGGAAGTTTTCTCGGACGAACGGATCCAAGCAACTGTCAAGCCATGAAAAGATTGTCATTCCTGATTACGGCCATTGCCATCCTCCTGGTCTGCGCTTGCGGACGCGACGAATACCGCATCCACGGACGTGTTACTTCCAACGAGTTGGAAGGGGTGAAAATATTCCTGGTACCCGTCGGGCACGAAGAGCGCGAGAATGTGGATTCAGTGCTCATCAAAAACCACGAATTCGAGTTCAAGGGAAACAAACACTGGATGTGCACGATACGTCTGATCGCCCATGAGCGGGCAAAGGGCCAGAACCTGCTCGTAGCCACCGAACCTGGCGATATCTACGTAACCATCGGTCCCAACAGCACCGGCGGCGGAACGCCCCAGAATGACAGCCTCCAGGTGTGGAAAGACCTGACAATCGAGCACAACCGGATCTTCGGTGCCCTTTACGAAGAAGGACGCAAGGAAGAAGCCGGGGAAGTCCACGCCGAGTACCTCC
Organism: Bacteroidales bacterium; assembly: GCA_017430365.1. GTDB lineage: Bacteria > Bacteroidota > Bacteroidia > Bacteroidales > UBA932 > Cacconaster. The sequence continues at coordinate 247,812 of JAFRNC010000004.1, forward strand.
GCCGTACGCGGGAGATAGCCCTTGCGCTGGGCGAGAAAAGCATAGTCGGCAGTTTCCTGATAGAACAGTTCCCCCTGCCTGAACAATAGTCACATGAAGAGAAAAGGAGGACGCATAATCCTGGTATTACTTGCAGCTGCCGCACTGACGGCAGGGCTGAGCCAGTGCGTCTTCCTCGCCAGATATCCATATTTCAGGAAACTGGCGGCCCTCAACGGCATCTCCCTGAAAGAAGCACGCAAGGCATGGGGCCGTCCCGACAAGACTTCTGAACTGATCATGGGGATGGTCGTCGAAGCCGACCGGGAGAATTGGCCGAAAGTGTCGGCACTGGCCGCGGAGAAGGACCTCAAATCGGAAATAGGGACCTACTATTATAACCTGGCCAATGCCATGCAGGACCGGCTTCCGGACCGCCTGATGGATTACTACCAGCCTTTCGAACGGGGATTGTTCCTGCCGGTAGGACCTTCGTCCACGCCTTTCCGGATCGCATGTGCCGGCGATGTATGGTTCGCCCTCGGATACATGCCCCTCGCCGAACGCGATGCCATGCTCGGCCTGCTCTTCTCCCCTGCCCACACCGGCCCCCGCTACCTCCGGCGCCTGGCCGAGTGCAACCTGGTCTCGGGCGATTCCGAGGCTGCATCGAAATACCTGCGCATCCTGCTCAACGACCCTTCGGAACGGGATTGGGCCCGGGAACGGCTTCCCGGGAACTGGCGCCCGGACTATCAGCTGCGGATAGCGGAAAAACGCAACCTCGCACCCCGGTTCGACCTGGTTCACGGCATGGACCAGGCGCAGCTGGTCCTCCGCATACTGCTGAGTTCGAACGCCACCAACAAGACCGCGCTGGACTACCTGCTGTGCTACGACCTGCTTACTAAAGACCTGGACGCGTTCATCGCGGACTACGATCCTTCGCTCACCGCCTCGCATCTCTACGAGGAGGCAATGCTCATATTCCTCGCCGCCAAAGGCGGCATGACGCAGGAGAATTTTGTCCATTACCACATATCGGAAGCCACTTTCAACAGCTTCAACCGCTTCGTCACGATTTACAAGCGTGACGGGGGGAATGCACGCAACCTGACTGCCGAATTCGGGAAAAGCTACTGGTACTATTTCTATTTTGCCGAAAGGAATGAGAAGAATTGAACCACTCTGCCTGATCGCCCTGACTGCGGCACTCCTCCTGCTCTCATGCGGGAGGCATTACGACGTGAGGCCTTATGGAACAGGCACGGACAGGACTTCCCTTCTCTTTCCTGACTATCAGGATGTAACTATTCCCTGCAACATCGCCCCCGCCAATTTCTATTATACCGATCCGGAAGGCTCGCGCTTCACCACCAAGTTCTCCTGCGGGGATGTGTCGGTTACCGTCAAGGGGCGCGAAGTGATCTGGAAGGAAAGGCAATGGACCGGCTTGCTTGAAGCCGCCTCAGGAGGCGACATCGAGGTGGAATCATCGTACAGAAAGGATGGCGCCCCGGTCTCCTGGAAGTGGAGCATCCACGTTGACGGCGACCCTGTCGACCAGTATCTGACCTATCGTCTCATCGAACCGGGTTTCGAGGTATGGGACGACCTGGAGATAATCGAGCGGAATCTCGGGAACTTCGATACCCGCGTCATATCCGATTTCAGGCACACCGGCAACAGGTGCATGAACTGCCATATACACTCGCAGGGGCGCGGGGACCTCTCGATGTTCTACCTGCGGGGAGAAGGAGGCGGAGCCATACTGAACCGGGGCGGGACCCTGCGCAAGCTCACCCTGCGCGACAGCGCCATGATCTCCCCCACCGTGTACGGAGAAATACATCCCGAAGGAAGGTTCGGGGTATTCTCGACCAATATCATCATTCCGGCCATGCACTCTGCAGGAGGCCTCCGGATGGAGGTATTCGACAAGGCTTCCGATCTCTGCGTAGCCGATTTTGACGGTAACAGGATGATGACCTTCCCCGAAACCGCCCGGGAAGATGTCATGGAAACCTTCCCGGTCTTTTCAGCCGACGGCCGGTATGTCTATTATTGCACCGCTCCCGCCCTTCCCCTTCCGGCCGAAATAGACCGCTTGATGTATTCGCTGGTACGTATTCCCTTCGATCCGGTGACCGGCGCTCTCGGCAGCCCCGCAGACACAGTCTGGAGCGCAGCCGCTACGGGCAAGTCCGTATGTCACCCCAAGACCTCGCCCGACGGCCGTTGGCTGCTCTTCACGGTTGCGGACTACGGTACCTTCCCCATCAACCATAAGGAGTGCGACCTCTGCATGATCGACCTTGCATCGGGAAAGATAATTGACCTTTCTGCGGTCAACGACGACAAATCGGACACCTACCACAGCTGGAGTTCCAATTCCAGGTGGTTCGTTTTCGCCTCCAAACGCGGGGACGGCCTGTATGGCAAACCCTGGTTCAGCCACGTCTCACCCGACGGCACCGTATCAAAGCCGTTCCTCCTCCCCCAGAAGAATCCACATTTCTACGATACCATGCTCCGCTCTTTCAATGTCCCCGACCTGGGAAACTCCCCCGTAGGTTTCGATGCCGAGGCAATCGGGCACATGCTGGAAGATGTGACTGCAGAACAATTTGAATAAAACCATCTTACAATGAATTTACGGATAATCGCCCAAAGTATTCTAGCAGTCCTGCTCATAGCAGCCTGCGGTCCAAAAATTGAACCGGAGCCGGTCAAACTGGTGGCCCAGCCTTCCGAACTGACTTTCGATGCCAAGGGAGGAACTCTTGACATCACCCTTACAAGCGGAATCAGGCCTATCGTCACCTGTTCGGAATCATGGATAAGCCTGTCGGAAGGGACTTATGCTTCCAATTCGCTCCGGGTCAGTGTAACTGCCGCTGAAAACGTCGGTTCCGATGACCGTTCGACCTCCATCAGGGTCATAGGAGAGAAACAGAGCCTTATGATTCCCGTAAAGCAGGGAGTCAAGCAGGTTCCCCTGGCTGTCGACAGGAATTCCGTCTCCTTCGACCGTTTCGGAGGCAAGGCGGTCGTAACCGTGACCTCGACACGGCAGCCCTCGGCTTCATCCAACGCACCATGGTGCGGAGTGGAAGTCGGAACTATCTCAGCAAATCAGGAGACCGTAATCACCCTTTCAGCAGCTGCCAACAGGACTGATTCCGCCAGCAACGGCACGGTCACCATAGAGTGTGGAAACGAAAAGGTAAGCGTCAATATCACCCGGGATGCCTTCCAGCCCATTTCCACTGCAAGCGCAACCGCCATAACCCCTGAGACCGTATTCAACGCAATGGCCCCCGGCTGGAACATGGGCAACCATATGGATGCCATCAGCAACGGAGTAGCCTCGGAAACGGTATGGGGAAATGACAAATGCACCCAGGCAACCTTCGACAAGGTGAAAGCTGCCGGTTTCAAGGCGGTCAGGATATGCACGACCTGGGAAGGCCACATCGGTGCAGCTCCGGGCTATATACTGGAAGACAAATGGCTTGACCGGGTGGCTGAAATCGCGGGCTATGCCGAAAAAGCCGGCCTTGTCGCCATAGTCAACACCCACCACGACGAGAGCTACTGGCAGGATATCTCCAAGGCCTACAATAACGCCACCCAGAACGAAAAGGTTAAAGACCAGATCTTCTGCGTATGGTCCCAGATCGCCAACCGGTTCAAGGACAAAGGCGAATGGCTGGTCTTCGAATCGTTCAACGAGATACAGGACGGCGGATGGGGCTGGAGCGCCGCGTTCCAGGCCAATCCGGATGCCCAATACAAGGTACTGAACGAGTGGAACCAGGTGTTCGTCGACGCCGTCCGCTCCACAGGCGGGAACAACGCCACCCGCTGGCTCGGCATCCCCGGTTATGCCGCCAGCCCCGGTTTTACAATGAAGGGACTCGTCCTTCCAAAGGACTACACCTCCGCCAACCGCCTGATGGTGGCCGTCCACGACTACGACCCGTACGATTATACGCTGAAGGATCCGCTCGTCCGGCAGTGGGGGCACACCGCCGACAAGGACAAGCGCTGCAGCGACAAGGACGAGGAAAATGTGGTAGCCGTCTTCAACAACCTCAGGCTGGCATATCTCAACAGGGGAATACCGGTGTATCTCGGCGAAATGGGATGCTCCCGCCATACCGAGGAGGACTTCCCCTATCAGATGTACTACATGGAGTATTTCTGCAAGGCCGCCGCAGACCGCCTGCTTCCCATGTATGTCTGGGACAACGGCGCTGTCGGCGTCGGACCTGAGCATCACGGTTACATAAACCACGGCACAGGTGAGTTCGTCGACGAAAAGGCCAGGACCCTGGTCGGCATCATGGTGAAAGCCGTGACCACCAAAGATCCGGACTATACCCTGGAAAGCATTTACAACGCCGCCCCGTAACCCGATAAAGGTGCTACTCCGACCAGCGGAAGCCGAAGGGTATGCGCTCGGGGGAGTTTATCGCCTTCTGGGCGTGTATCTTGTCGAACGGTACAGGACCGGTCACGAAGTCGGGGACATTGTACGAAAGGAAAAGGTCTCCGTAGTATTTCTTCGGATCACGCTGAGGCAGCATGAACGGTTTTGAAGCCACGCCGTCCCCGTCGAAGTGGGCGATGTAAAGTCTCGTGAAGAGGCCGTCGTCCCTGCGGCTTGAGAAGACAAACCAGCGGTTATTTGTGCCCCAGTTGTGGAAACTGTCGGTGTCGTCGCTGTTGACCTCGCTTATGGGACGGGTTTCTCCGGTGGCAAGGTCCAGCAGCCACAAATCCGCTTCGTGGTGCCAGATGGAGAACGTTCCGTAGTCACACAGGGTGAACATCAGATATTTCCCGTCATATGAAGGTCTGGGGAAGCAAATGCTTCCGTTAAAATCAGCTGCATCCAGTACCGTTTCCACATCCTTTCCGATGGTTCCGGTTTCAGGATCGAAGGATACTTTATACAGACTGTAGCGCGACTGCGACAGTTCGCCCGGAATTTCCACCTGCACGGCCGAGGTGAAATACAACGTCCCGCCATCGGGAGAGAATACGGGGAATGTCTCCCAGATGCCGGGCCGCTTAACCTGAGGCGCGGTGATGATCTGGTTGTTGGCGACATCGTATACCTGTATGTCCGAATCGAGGTCGAAAACCTCGATTATCTTGTCGGGCTGGGCGTGGAAACCCTGGTGGGTGTTGTTGGTGGAGTAAGCAATGTACCTGCCGGAGGGGTGCCAGTAAGGGTATACGCAGGTACCAAGCGTGGAATCGGTCTTGGTGTCGTATGCAGCAAGTCTGCCGTCCTTCTGCAACAACGTGGCGCCGTGTGCGCCGCGGATATGGAGCGTCAGGGCGGATGGATCGTCACGGAAACTCGCATGGCAGTTCACGCATCCGGCGAACTGTGTATTTTCCAGCAGAGCACGCTGCCGGAAGGAGCCCAGTTCACGTTCATATATGCCCATGAAACTGTAAATCTGATAGCCGGGCTCAAGCATGCGGTACGTAAGGCCATAGTCGATCCCGTCCTCCGAAACATAGATGCTGAACGGTTCGAAGCGCCGCCAGGCGCCGTCAAACAGGCCGCTTACCGTCACGGTGACGGAATCGCCGATACTGGCATGCAGCAACTTCTTCCAACCCTTCCCGGAGAAGCGGGTGGAGGCTTTTCCGCCGCTGCGGAGCGATGTGCCGTCGGGCGCGGTCAGACGGACATCCAGGGCATCGGCGCCATCAAGCGTGAAATCGAGGGGAGCTATGGTCGCGGGGACGGTCACCCCGACATAGTCGGGCCATATATCCGGAAGGATTCCGGCAGGAGCCGCATCGCGTTCCCTGGGGCTGCATGCCGCCAGCGTCATCAGAACCGTCAGAAGGCACAGGAATCTGTTCATAACCGGATTATTGTTGGCGGTTGAGGTATCTGTAAATATAATAGAACCAGTAGGTCTTCCCGTATGTAGCCTCCATCACGGACTCGCTCTTCCTCGCATTCGCATCGGCCATGAAGCGGTTCAGACGCTGGACATTGGACGGGGAGATGTAGGGCGGAAGACCGTTGAAGTCCTCGTGCGTGAAGACCCAGAGCAGCAGGAGGGCCTCCTGATAAGCCTGAGGCAGAGGTGACGCCTTCACCAAAGGCAAGCACTCTGCAAAGCGGTTAAGGTCCTTGCGGAGAAGGCACCAGGACATCAGATAATCGATGGCCATGCTGTTGTCTGGATGCTCCACGTTCAGGAGTCCGAGCATGGAATCCATTTCGGTGTCGCTGAAAAGGTAATCGTGTTCCCTGAGCCTGAAGTCACGCGCACGGGCAAGTTCCGGGCGCTTTTCGAAAAGGGTTCCGTCCGCGACAAGGTCTGCCGTCTCTTTGGCCCATTTCCGATAGAATATGGTGTGTTGCAGTGCCTTGAGGTATTTCAGGGCAACTGCCGTATCGCCGTTGACGAGATTCGTCTCGGCCAGACGCTTGTAGAACCTGGCGCTTTTCTGGAAATCGGGAATGGCTTCCTGCGCCTCGAAAGCATAGCGCTGGGCGGTATTCACCATACCCAGATGCCAGTAAATCTCCCCGGTCGACACCGGATTTGTAAAATCGCCCACATATCCGGGCAGGAGCCCGTCCGGACCATTCTGGAAATAAGAGAACTGGCTGTCAGGCAGACGGCCTGTCATGGCCAGGGCCAGATTCAGGCAGGACACGGTCTTGGGGTTGTCGGGGTTGTGCCTGTCCGCCTGCATCATGATGCGGTTCCACATCTGCATGCGTACCATGAAGTCGTAACGCATCCATTCCTCCTTTGCGGGATCCGCGGCGCGCAGGGTCAAGAATGTTCCGGCAGCCACCAGCACTGCATACAGGGCCAGAGAAGGCACTGATTTCAACTGCCGGCGTATCTTGAGGCATGAGACCAGGACCACTGCCGCGCAGGCCAGGGCAGCGCCGTAGAGCATCCCGGGCAGCAGATTGGGGAACCTGTAATAGTGTATGCCCTGCACCAGACGGGCGGTTGTGTAAGGGAAAATGCGGCCGGCGGCAAGGGGGCAGAGAGCAGCCAGCACCACCATACAGAGGGCAAATATCCAGGTCCTCCCCTCACCTCCGGCGACTTCGTGACATGCGGCCACAAGCACGAACAGCAGGCAGAGGGGGCCGCATGCCAGATAGAGAACAGGTACCAGTACCGTTTCCACTATGTACCGCGTCCTGACCGCACCAAGCTTCCTGCAGAGGACCGCACAGGCAAGCGGCAGCGCGACGGCCACCGCCGAACCGGTCAATGCATTCTCGTCGCAGAAGAATGCCGTGAGAAGGATGGCCGGGATGAAAGTGAGGGCAAATACCGCCAGCGAACGCCGGCGGCAGGCGGCCCAGACCAGCAACTGGACACCGCAGACAAGCACGGCCATCAGTACAGACCCGGTCGGGGCATAATAGAAAAACTGGGTGATAAAACGTCCTATCCAGTCCGCAAGGCCTCCCGGAACCCATGTTACTTCAGCGAAATACTTCCAGGTGAATTCGAAAAGCTGGTACTGTTCCTGGAAATGTATGTGATAGGGATACCTGAAGGCAAAGAAAAGATATACGGCGATTCCCATGAGGGCCGTCATCACCATCGCCGCTATCCTGTGCGCTCTGGACATTATTCTAATGCTTGACTTGGCAAAGTTAAACGAATTATTCTTAATTTTACAGATTATGTGTGTTGAAAGTCATCCTTTCGAGCCTTTTCTTCCCGAAGGCGCCGGAATCCTTTTCCTGGGCAGTTTCCCTCCCCAGCCGAAAAGGTGGTCCATGCCTTTCTACTACCCGAACTGGCTGAACGATTTCTGGAGGGTGATGGGACTCATTTTCTACGGGGACAGGGACCATTTCGTAGTACCGGGCCGGAAACGTTTCGATCAGGAACTTATCGAGGCCTTCTGCCGGGAACATGGATTCGCCCTTTACGACACGGCGAGCGAAGTGCGGCGGCTGAAGGACAACGCCTCCGACAAGTATCTGGAGGTTGTCAAACCGACCGACATCCCCGCCCTCCTGGCCCGTATTCCCTCCTGCAGGACAATCGTCACCACCGGACAGAAGGCCACCGGCATAATAGTCTCGACTTTCGGATGTCCCGAGCCTCCGGTCGGAGGGCATGTGGAAATCACTGTCCCCCGCACCATGGATTTCTGGCGGATGCCTTCAACATCCAGGGCCTATCCCCTTCCCCTTGAAAAGAAAGCCGCTGTATACCGTTTATTGTTCAATAATCGGCCATGAAGAATTACCTTGAAATTTCTCCTGCCGTAAAGGCAGCCCAGAGCGCCGGATTGCCGGTCGTCGCCCTCGAATCTACAATCATATCCCACGGTATGCCATACCCCCGGAATGTGGAAACCGCCATCAAGGTGGAAGAAGCCGTGCGTGAGGCAGGAGCCGTTCCTGCCACCATAGCCGTGCTGGGCGGCAGACTCAGGGCAGGTCTGTCTGCAGATGAGATAGAGTATCTCGGGAAGAAGGGCCCGGAAGTCGCCAAGGCATCGCGGCGTGACCTTCCCGTGCTGGTTTCGAAAGGGGCTGACGGTGCCACGACCGTAGCCACTACGATGATTATCGCCCATCTGGCGGGAATACAGGTATTCGCCACAGGCGGCGTGGGCGGAGTCCATCGCGGGGCAGAAACCACGATGGACGTCTCGGCCGACCTGGAGGAACTCGGCAGGACTCCGGTGATGGTTGTCTGTGCCGGGGCCAAGGCCATACTGGACCTTGGACTCACCCTGGAGTATCTGGAGACCAAGGGAGTGCCCGTTATCGGATTCGGCACGGAGGAACTGCCGGCGTTCTATACGCGTACAAGCGGATTCAAGACAGACTACCGCCTCGACACTCCCGAAGAACTTGCCGCAGCTTTCCGGGCACAGCAGGACATGGGCCTTGGGGGCGGGATGCTCGTGACGAATCCCATTCCCGAAGAATGGTCGATGGATCCGGTCAGGATAAATGCCGCCATAGACGAGGCTGTCGCCGATGCCCGGCGCCTCGGCATCAAGGGCAAGGAAACAACTCCCTACCTGCTCGCGAGGGTACAGGAACTCACTGGCGGTGACTCGCTGGAAGCCAATATCAAGCTCGTGCTGAACAACGCGAGACTGGCGGCCCTGACGGCCAAGGCGCTGGCGAAACTTGAGTAGACCTGCTTACCGGCGGCTGTCCCGCTCTATGAATGAGGTCACCAGTTTGAATACGGGGGCATAACTCTCAAACCGTATGGTCTTCATGTCGTCCGACGGCGTGTGGTAATACGGGAACGCATCCCCTTCCTGGTTCTCCAGGAATATGCATGGGACGCCCCTCGTGGCGAAAGGATAGTGGTCGCTGTTGGCGGCCAGGTCTCCCCTGTCCAACGACTTGAACAGGCCCTGCTCCCGGTTGATCGATTCAAACAGTCCGAACCTGGGCATGCCGGCATCGCTGACCTCGCAATACTGGACGGGGTTGTTGTCCCCGATCATATCCAGATTGAACAGGAACCGGATCCGGTCGAGAGGCACCACGGGATGTCCGGCAAACCATGTGGAACCCCGGAGATTTGCGTCCTCGCCCGAGAAAGCGATGAAATAGATGTCATATTCGGGACGGTGCTCCGCATAATACTTTGCAAGAGTGATGATTGCCGCCGTTCCCGAGGCATTGTCGTTGGCCCCGGGATAATAGACACGCCTGCCGAGATTGCCCAGATGGTCGTAATGTGCAGTGAATACATAGCAGCCGTCGTGGCGCTTGCCGCTGACCTTGGCAATCACGTTTTCCGTCTGATATCCTTTCAGGAATTCATTGTCGACATCCGCCTTTACGGACTTGACTCCGGCAATGGCCTCGGGAGTCACCCAGATTATCGGTTTGTCCACAACCTTCTCTCCATATGCCTTGTAGAATTTGATGGGAGACGTCCATTCGTATATGAGGCCGGCATTGTTGCATTCCCCTGCTTTCTGCAGCCTGGAGAACACCTTGCCGTGGCGGTATGTGAACCAGAACTCGCAGGAAACGAAGCAGTTCGCATATTCCGGCCGTGCCAGATCCGCGAACATCTTATCAGCGTCGAAATCCAGGGTATCCACATGATAGACCGAGAACTCGCCGTGCACGCCGGGAGAATACTCACGCATGGAAAAGTCGTATCCGGCCTTCAGCTTTTTCCCGTCAGCCCACATCTCCATCTTTCCGTTGAAGGTGTTTATATCCAAAGTGAAAGGTTGAAGGGTAACTTCATCCACGCCTGATTTCTGGAATTCCTTCGCGATATACTTACCCGCTTTGCGGACACCGTCGCGTGCATAGCCGCGTCCCTGATAACGGGCACTGCTCAGCTGTTTTACCATTTTCTTGAAACGCGGCAGATCCTGAGCCGGCGCAGCGGGGATGAAGAGCAGCGCCGCGACAGCGGCTGCGGCCATATAACGGCAGACTGTGCGAATTGATTTCATGGGAAGTCTATTTCCTGTAAATATAGCCAATTTTTGCCCAACCACTGCAAATTGTTTACATTTGCAACTCCATGAAAGAGAGTTCCCGCACCCTTATCCTGCTCCATACCGCAGTCTTCCTCGCGGGTTGGACGGGCATTCTCGGCAGGCTGATCTCCCTCGGCGGACTGCCGCTGGTCTGGTACCGTATGATGATCAGCATCGTCACCCTGCTCATAGTGCTCGGATTCATGCGCCGTCTCCACAAAACGGGCTCGAAGGCAATAATGCAGATTGCGGGTTGCGGCATACTGCTGGCATTGCACTGGGTGGCCTTCTTCGCCAGCATAAGGGTCTCGAATGTCTCGATAGGAGTGGCGTGCATCGCCACATCCTGCTTCTTCACCTCCATCTTCGAACCGCTGATAAACCGAAAGCGGATTTCATGGAAGGAGATCCTGATCAGCTTCATATCGATAGCGGGAGTCCTGCTGATATTCAGCCTGGACATACGATACCGGGCAGGCATCATCCTCGGCCTCCTTTCCGCCGCGCTCTATTCTGTCTTCGCCATCTTCAACGTCAATGTCGCCGCCCGTACGGGAGAAGACAGTGCGACAATGCTGCTGTGGGAGTTAGTAGGCGGAGTGGCTTTCCTGACCATCTGCATCCCATTCCAGGCATGGTTTTTCCCTGAAGAGGCGATCCTCCCCGCCGGCAGCGACCTGATATGGCTGCTGCTTCTGGGATCGGTCTTCACCGTCGTACCCTTCCTTTTCCAGCTGCATGCACTGCGGAAACTCTCTGCCTTCACCGTCAACCTGACCTACAATCTCGAACCGGTCTACAGCATCGCCTTCGCCGCCCTGATTTTCGGCGAGCAGCGCGAGGTCGGCTGGTCCTTCTGGGCCGGTCTGTTACTGATCATCATATCGGTCCTGCTCCAGAACCGCCGGGTGGCGGAGAAGAAGTAGATTTGCCGCCCGGACGCGGCTACTTGAGCAGATACCGCTGCCGCTCGGATTCGGGGAACATCTCGATTGCGTAGCGGAGCATGGTGCGGGGCATTGTGCGGCAGCGCGGCCGGGTTGTTTCGGGAATGGTCGGATCGGGAGAGTCGAGATATGACTTGAGCGCCGCTTCGCCGCGCTTTCCGGCCTCGCGAAGCAGCCAGCCTACAGCCTTCTGGATCAGGTCGTGTGGATGGTGAAGCAGGATGTCGGCGATGGCGAAGGTATCTGCCAGCTGCCCGTGGCGGATGAATGTCATCGTGCTGACGATTCCGATGCGCTGCTCCCAGATAGTCCTGCCGTCCCGCGCCAGATCATAAAGCAGGGTACGGTCCCTGTCCAGAAGCCATTCTCCCAGCAGAGGATAGCACGAGAGGTCCACCAGGTCCCAGTTGTTGATGAAGTCCGTATGCGAAAGATAAAAGTCGATGCATTCCTGCCGGGAAGGGTCCTTTTTCAAATGCAAGAAGATCTGGACCAGCGTGAGCAGGGTCGCCAGGCGTACTTCATGGTATTCGCTTGCAATGCATTCTTCCAATTCACGGAAACCGGTCTCCCGCCAGCAGCGTTTTACCACCTCCCGGGTCACGGGAACTTTGATACCCAGGAACCTGTCCCCTTCTCCGTATTGTCCGGGGCCTGTCTTGAAGAATCTGGAAAGGCCTTCAACCTGCGAAGGATCGGCCTTCAGGAGCATCTCCACGAGAAGTTTGTTCCTTCCGTCTCCGCCATTTCGGGGCTGCAACGGACGCACCTGAGCGTCAGGCAGTTGCGCGACCTGATCCCCCTCGGAGCGAGGGGGATCAGGTCGCATAATCCGCTGATTGTCTGATGTGTACATTGCAGCGCAAAAAGGAGCAGGACGGGACGGTGGGGACAGACGGACCCGGACGGATTCAACGGCAGCCGCAGCAGTCACCTGACCGGGAGGCTGCAGGCTGACATGAACTGCCGTCCCCGCAGGAGGCCTGGATGCGCAGGGCTTCCTGAACGGCTTCGGTCAGAAGCGGCTCCATTACGACGTAGCCTTCCGTGACCGGATGGACACCGTCTTTGGAGTAGGCTGGATTGAGCGCACGGGAGGGGTCCGGGACGACCATCGAAGAGTAATAATCTACATACGGGATCCCCTGCCCTTCAGCGTAGGACTTGATCCGTGCATTGAGTGCGGCTATCTTGTCGGCGGCATCGGTCAGTGCGGGACGCCAGCTGAACTTCGCTGCCGGCAGGACTGATGTCAGCACCACGGCGATTCCGTTGGCCCTGGCCAGCTCCGTCATCGAAATGATGTTGCCCAAGGTGAAATCCTCGTCAAACGGGCCCTGATTCTCCGCCACATCATTGGTTCCTGCGTTTATGACCACGACTGCCGGATGCAGGCCGATCACATCCTGGCGGAAACGTACGAGCATCTGGGCAGACACCTGCCCGCTGATGCCACGGCCCACATAGACTGTGCCATCGAAAAAGGAGGGATGCCTGTCAGGCCAGATTTCGGTGATGGAGTCGCCCATCAGCACTACCAGCGGCCGGCCGTCGGCAGGCTGCGCAAGCTCGGCATTCGCCGCCGCGAACACCTTCAAACCTCCCCAATCCTGGGCAACAGCGCCGCAGAGAGGCGAAAACAGACACGCCATCAAAAGCAGCATGGCTCCTGTCTTTCTGATACTCATAGCTTTTCCGTTTTATTTATCCGCCACGACAACGGTCGTGGAATTCTTGTCTTTTCCAAGTTTCACCTTCAACTTGGCGCCTGCGGGGACGCCCTCGATGATGACTTCGGAAACGGGATCCTCGACATAGCGCTGTATCGCGCGCTTGAGCGGCCTTGCGCCGAATTTCGGGTCGTAGCCGACATCGGCAATGAACTTCTTGGCAGCCTTGTCGATGGAGAGCGAATAACCCAGTTCCTTCATACGGCCGAGGAGTTCTCCGAGCTCGATGTCGATGATCTTGTATATGTCCTCCAGCGTCAGGGAATTGAAGTATATCTGCTCGTCGAGGCGGTTCAGGAATTCAGGGGTGAACACTTTGCCGAGCGCCTTGTCAATGAGGGCGTTCTGGGAAGCGGAACGGTCGTCGGAACCCGTGGAGAAACCGATCCCGCGCCCGAAATCCTTGAGCTCGCGGCTTCCCACGTTCGAGGTCAGGATCAGGATGGTATTCTTGAAATCGATGAACCGGCCGGCGCTGTCGGTCAGACGGCCCTCATCGAGCACCTGCAGAAGGAGATTGAAAATATCGGGATGCGCTTTCTCCACCTCGTCGAGGAGGACCACCGAGTAGGGCTTGCGCCGGACCTGTTCGCTTAACTGTCCGCCCTCATTGTAACCTACATATCCCGGAGGCGCTCCGATGAGCCGGCTGGAGGAGAACTTCTCCCCATATTCGCTCATGTCGATCCTGATGATATTGTCTGCGGAATCGAACATGTATTCGGCGATTTTCTTGGCCAGGTGGGTCTTTCCCACACCGGTCGGCCCGAGGAAGAGGAAACTCCCTATCGGTTTGTTGGGATCCTTGAGCCCGGCACGGTTGCGCCTGATGGCCCTGACGACCTTTCCGAGTGCCTCATCCTGCCCTACGACAACTCCGCGCAGCACATCTTCCATCTTGAGCAGGCGCGCACCTTCGCTCTCCGCCACCTTGTATACGGGAATGCCCGTCATTACCGAAACCACGCGGGAGACGGCATCTTCATCCACAGTCCTGTATTCCCCGTCTTCGCCGGACGCGGCCTTGACCGCTTCGGCGACAGCCTTTTCCTTCTCCTGCTCGAGCCGGTGGAGTTCGGCGGCGCGCTTGAAATCGCCGGCCTTGGCGGCGAGCCGCTTCTCCGCCCTGATCGGTTCAAGGTCGCTCTCGAGCCGCACGGCCTCGTCGGAACCCTTCATATCCCCTATCCTCACACGGGCTCCGGCTTCGTCCAGGACATCGACCGCCTTGTCGGGAAGGCATCGGTCGGAGATGTAACGCTGTGAGAGGGTGATGCAGGCCTTGATGGCCGAATCGGTATAGCGTACGTGATGATACTCTTCGTAACGGTGGCGGATTCCTTCCAGGATTGCCAGCGTCTGCGCGTAATCGGTAGGCTCGACCAGTATCTTCTGGAAACGACGCTCGAGGGCGGCGTCCTTCTCGATATGCTCGCGGTATTCATCGAGGGTAGTTGCGCCGATGCACTGTATCTGGCCGCGTGCAAGCGCGGGCTTCAGCAGGTTGGCGGCATCGAGGGAGCCCGGGGAACTGCCCGCCCCCACAATGGTATGGAGCTCGTCGATGAAGAGGATGAGGTCGGGATTCTTCTTTATTTCGGCCAGGATGGCCTTTACCCGCTCCTCGAACTGGCCGCGGTATTTTGTTCCAGCCACCAGGGATCCCATATCGAGCGATATGATACGTTTGGAAAGGAGCGGGCGGGGAACGTTCTTCGAGGCTATCCTGAGGGCCAGCCCCTCCACGATGGCAGACTTGCCTGAACCCGACTCGCCTATGAGAACCGGATTGTTTTTCTTTCGCCGGCTCAGGATCTGGGCGAGACGTTCTATCTCGGACTCGCGGCCCACGACCGGGTCGAGTTCTCCGCTTACGGCGGCCCTGGTCAGGTCATAGCCGTAGGACTCCACAAGAGACTTCTTGTCGGAGCCTCGCGGAGCGGCGCCGGGGGACGGAGCGGCGCTGTCGCCGGAAGGTTCCTCGGGAGCGCCGTCGGCAGCCGACATCATGGCCTGCTCCATCACTTCCCTCAGTTTCTCGGGAAGCTTGTCAAGGGGAATGCTGCTGTTTTCAAGCGCCGTGGTGCAGGCGCCGTGCCACTGCATGAATATCTCGGCCATGAGCTGGGCGGGCGTTGCGGCGGAGCCGTGCATGCGCTGGCATGCGAGCAGGATCTCCTGCGACTTGTCACTCAGCGAAATGGAGCCCCGCTGGCCGAAAGGAATGGGCGCAGGCGAAGCAATCTTGTCTTCAATCTCCTTTTTCACCTTCCTGACGTCGACACCCAGACTCTCGAGAATCCTGACCGCATCCGAATCGCGGTAACGGAGGATTCCGAGGAAAATATGGTCGGGGGTGGCTATGTAACTGCCCAGCCTTGCAGCCTCTTCCAGCGCATAGTTGAGCACTATCTTGATCTCATTGGAATAATTGCTCTCCATCATCGGTTTTTGCATTTCAGGGTGCCAAGATAGCAAAAAAGAGGCGAAATAAATAATTTGTTATCTTCCCCGATTATTAGTATATTTACACGATATTTTGGATAGAAACCGAAGAGAAAACAATGGATTTTGAAGAGAATGGAGGTAGGATTATTCCTATCAATATAGAAAACGAGATGAAGTCGGCCTACATAGACTACTCCATGTCTGTGATCGTGGCCCGAGCATTACCTGATGTGAGAGACGGACTTAAGCCCGTGCACAGGCGCGTCCTGTTCGGCATGAGCAATCTGGGAGTCACATATAGCGGAGGTGTAAAGAAGTCGGCCCGTATTGTCGGCGACGTGCTTGGTAAGTACCATCCGCACGGCGACTCCAGCGTCTACGACGCCATGGCCCGCCTCGCCCAGCCCTGGAACCTGCGCTACCTGCTGGTCCACGGACAGGGCAACTTCGGATCGATAGACGGCGACCCCGTGGCTGCAATGCGATACACCGAGGCCAAGCTGCAGAAGCTGGCGGAAGAAGTCCTCGCCGACCTCGACAAGGACACTGTGGATTTCAAGCCCAATTTCGACGAGTCGCTCCAGGAGCCGACCGTCCTGCCCGCAAAAGCCCCCCTGCTCCTGATGAACGGATCGAACGGCATCGCGGTCGGTATGGCCACAAACATGGCCCCTCACAATCTTTCCGAATGCTGCGACGCCATCTGCGCATACATCGACAATCCCGGGATCGAGCTGGACGAGCTCATGCAGCACATCAAGGGTCCTGACTTCCCCACCGGCGGCATCATCCAGGGCATCCGCGGCATACGCGACGCCTTCGAGACGGGCCGCGGCCGCATCGTCATCCGTTCCAAGACGAACATCGAAGTATCGTCGTCAGGACGCGAGACCATAGTGGTCACCGAGATCCCCTACACCATCAACAAACGGGAACTGATAGAACGCATAGCCGAACTCGTGGAGACCAAGAAACTCGACGGCATCTCCTACATCAACGACGAGAGCGACCGCGACGGCATGCGCATAGTGATAAAGCTCAAGCAGGGCGCCCCCTCGAATGTGGTGCTCAACAACCTCTTCAAACTCACGCCGCTCCAGTCGAGCTTCTCGGTCAACAACATCGCCCTCGTGGACGGCCGTCCCAAGCAGCTCAACCTCAAGCAGCTGATCAAGTATTTCGTGCGTCACCGCCACGAGGTGGTGGTGCGCCGCACCCGCTTCGAGCTCAACAAGGCCCTCAAGCGCGCACACATACTCGAGGGGCTCCTCAAGGCGCTCGACATAATCGACGAGATCATCGCCCTTATCCGCGCATCCCGCAGCGTGGCTGACGCCCGCGACGGACTGGTGCAGCAGTTCGGCTTCACTGTCGAGCAGGCCGACGCCATCGTGGAGATGCGTCTCCGCCAGCTCACCGGACTGGAACGCGACAAGCTCCAGGCCGAGTACGACGAACTCGAGAAGCTCATCGCCTGGTACCAGCAGGTCCTGGGCAGCGAGGAACTCCAGATGGGCATCATCAAGGATGAGCTCCGCGAACTGAAGGAGAAATACGGCGACGAACGCCGCACCGAGATAGCCGTATCGGCGGAAGACTTCAATCCCGAGGACTTCTACCCCAACGAAGACGTGGTGATAACCATCTCCCATTTCGGATACATAAAGCGCACATCCCTCTCCGAATACCGTTCGCAGGGACGTGGAGGTGTCGGCGCCAAGGGCAGCACCACGCGCGACGAAGATTTCATCGAGCACATCTACGTCGCCAACATGCACAGCACCCTGATGTTCTTCACCCAGAGCGGCAAGTGCTTCTGGCTCAAGGTCTACGACATCCCCGAGGGTGCCAAGGCGTCGAAGGGGCGCGCCATCCAGAACATTCTTCCCCTCACCGTCGAAGACCGCATCCAGGCCTACCTCAACGTACAGGACCTCGACGACAAGGAGTTCACCAACAGCCACTATGTGATCCTGGCGACCGCAGGAGGAACCATCAAGAAGACCCTGCTCGAAGCCTACTCGAGGCCTCGTGCGAACGGTATAATCGCCGTCAACCTGCGCGAGGGAGACTCCCTCATAGGCGCCGCCCTCACCAGCGGCAGCTGCGAGATACTGCTTGCCGGCAACCAGGGCAAATGCTGCCGCTTCGACGAAGAGGATGCAAGGGCCATCGGCCGCAACTCGACCGGCGTTAGGGGCATCAACCTGGAGGAAGACGATTTCGTGGTCGGAATGGTATGCATCGATCCGGCCGAACAGGCAGAAAAACCGCTTGACATTCTGGTAGTTAGCGAGAACGGCTTCGGCAAGCGCTCGGAACTCGAAGAGTACCGCAAGACCAACCGCGGAAGCAAAGGTGTCAAGACTATAAATATCACCGAAAAAACTGGCAAACTTATTGCATTGAAAGCTGTCAGCGACGACAATGACCTGATGATCATCAACAAATCGGGAATCACGATCAGGATGCCGGCCGAAGAGATACGCGTGGCCGGACGTGCGACCCAGGGAGTGAAACTCATCAGCATACGCGAAGGCGACAGCATCGCAGCGGTCTGCGTTGTCGGAAAGAATGAAGAAGAAACCGGAACGATATCCGAAGAAACGGAAACAAATAACGAAAACAAACAATAATCTAAACGCAAAAGTTATGAAGAAAATTCTCATCGCCCTGTCGCTGATCCTCTCCGTGACGATGGTCAGTGCCCAGTCCAAGGCCGCCGAAGCAGCCCTCAAGGCTGTCACCAAAGCCGAGGCCGCAGCCGCCGACGCCAAGAAGGCCGCCAAACCCGCCACTTGGATCGCCCTGGCAAAGGCTTATGTCGAGGCTTATGACACTCCTTCGAAGAACGTCCTGACCGGTACTCCCCAGCAGGAAGTCAAGCTCTTCCTCAAGGACCAGAAGATCCTCGGCACCACCGAGAAGAAAGGCGCCGAAGCAGTCTACTCCGTGGACAACTACGCCGACAAGGACCTCTACTACAACTCTGACGGCATCCTCGAATTCTTCCTTGTGACCAAACCGGTAGTCGAAGGTGACATGCTCGGCAAGGCCATAGAAGCCCTCAACAAGGCAAAGGCAGTCGATCCCAAGGACTCCAAGATCAAGGATATCACCACGATGATGGAGGAAATCCACGGCAAGCTCGCCAACGAGGCCCTCTCCGAATATCTGGCAGGCAACTTCGAGAAAGCCGCAGGTCTCTTCAAGAAGACCGCAGAATGCGCGGAGAACCCTATCCTCGGCAAGACCGACGAGACCAACACCTACTACACCGCCCTCGTCTCCAACATGGCCGGCAACAAGGAGCAGGCCATCGAGTACTACAACAAGTGCATCGACATGGGCTACTTCCAGGACGGCTTCGCCTACTCCAACCTCGCCGAGGTCTACCGTTCCATGGGTGACAAGGACAAGTGCAAGGAAGTCCTCGAGACCGGTTTCGTGAAATTCCCCGAGAACAGCAACATCCTGATCGGCCTGATCAACCACTACATCGACAACCAGGAAGACACCGGCAAACTCTTCGAACTGCTGCACTCCGCACAGGCCATCGACCCGAAGAACGCCAGCCTCTTCTATGTGGAAGGCAATGTCTACAAGCAGCTCGGTGACGTCGAAAACGCCGCCAAACTCTATGCGAAGTCTTCCGAGATCGACGAGAACTACGTGTACGGTCCCCTCGGACTCGGCGCCCTCTACTATGACCGCGCCATCGAACTCCAGACCAAGGCCGGCGAGGAACTCGACGACAACAAGTACATGGCTCTCGTGAAAGAGATGGACGACACCCTCGAGAAGGCCATCGCACCGTTCGAGAAATCCTTCGCCCTCACCCAGGACGCTGAACTCAAGGTAGCAGTCGCCGAGTACCTGAAGAATATCTACTTCCGTCTCCGCGACAAGAACCCCGAATACGAAGCACTCTCCAAGAAATACGAGGCTATCGTAAAGGGCGAGAACTAGAAAGTGAACAGATCCGAGGCGCAGCTCCTCGGAAGACAGTGAAGAGACGCTTGGGAGCCGATGCTCTCAAGCGTTTTTTTTGCCGATTCGAAAGCGACGGCGGGAGTGTTGTTGTTGGCGCTGAGGTGGCACAGGTATACATCACGCAGCGAGGCATGGTTGGCGCGCCGAAGGAGCGAAGCGGTCTGCTCATTGGAGAGATGGCCGTGCTGCAGCAGGATCCGCCGCTTAAGCTCGGGCGGATAAGGGCCCGTCATCAGCATGTCCACGTCGTAGTTAGATTCGACCACCAGATGGTCCGCCATGGAAGCGAAACGCACCGCATCCTCTGTCACGTCGCCCAGGTCGGTCATGACGGTGAAGCGTTCATCGTCAAGGACGAAATGATAGCCGACGGTCTGCGTGGCGTCGTGGGGAACGACGAAAGGGGTAATCCTCAGGCGGTCGCCGACAATTGCCTCCTTCCCCTCCTCCAGTATCCGGACCGAGCCGGAAAGCCGTCCCGCAGTGCAGAAATTCCTGCGGAGGGCCTTTTCAAGGGTACGGGTAAGATAAACCGGCTTGTGATACTTTTCAGTGAAAGTGCCGAGGCTCTTTATATGGTCGAAATGGTCGTGGGTGACGAATATGGCATCTATGCTGTCAAGTGACAGGGAGTGTTCTGCCAGCCGCTTCCTGATGGTACGCGCCCCGATTCCCATGTCGATCAGGAACGCGGTGCAGTCATCTCCGAAATAGTAACAGTTGCCGTTGCTTCCGCTCGACAGGCTCAGGAACCGCACCATGCTATTTCTCCTTCCTGAGACCCTTGATCTCCCTCGGCTTGAGGATACCCTTTTCGGTTACTATTCCCGCGATGAGCGATGCAGGAGTTACGTCGAAGGCAGGGTTATATACGTTGATCCCCTTGGGGGCCATGGGTTTGTCGTAATACATGTCGGTCACCTCGAAAGCAGGCCGCTCCTCTATCACTATATCCTCCCCGCTGGAGCAGTTCAGGTCTATCGTGCTGGTCGGCCCGAAGACATATAGCGGGACCTTGTAATACTTGGCGATTATTGCCACCGCACAGGTTCCTATCTTGTTGGCCACGTCGCCGTTGGCGGCAACGCGGTCGCATCCAACGAATACGAAATCGATCTTCCCCTGTGACATGAGCGTAGCGGCCATATTGTCGCAGACCAGGGTGACGTCGATTCCGGCCTTCGAAAGCTCATATGCGGTCAGGCGTGCCCCCTGCAGGAGAGGGCGCGTCTCGTCGCAGAAGACACGGGGGGAAAAGCCCTGCTGCTGCGCGAGATAGATCGGTCCTAGCGCAGTGCCGAATTTCGATACGGCCAGGTGCCCGGCGTTGCAGTGGGTAAGTATGCCGCATCCCGGATGCAGGAGCGAGAAACCGTACTCGCTGATGGTCTCGCACATTTTCACGTCCTCCGCCTTTATGGCGCGCGCCTCGGCGGTGAGGGAATTGCGTATCACCTCTATCGCATGTTTCTCATCGGCATTTTCCAGCCCCTGCTTGGTGGCGTAGAAGCAGCGCTCCATCCTGTCGAGGGCCCACATCAGGTTGACGGCCGTGGGACGGGATATATAGAGATAGTGTTTGACTCTGAGGAATTCTTTCTCGAGGGCGATGAGCGACTTGGTCCTGTAGCGGTTGACGCACATGGCGAGTCCGAACGCCGCGGCGATCCCGATGGCGGGCGCCCCGCGGACCTTCAGGCGGGTTATAGAGTAGAATATCTGTTCGGCGGTGGTCAGATGGAGGAACTTCTCCTGGTTGGGCAGCTGGGTCTGGTCGAGGATGACCACCTCGCGCCCGTTGGTACTCAGTTCCACCGAATCGTATGGGAATACGCTTTTCACGGTCAGATCGTTTCAATCAGTTTCCGGAAGATGATGCACATGCGGTCAGCAGCCGCATCTGCGGCCCTGACCACATCATCGCCGTCGTTGAGCACCTTGCTCGCATTGTCGGTATTCGAAACATTGGTGATGACCGACATCCCGAAGACAGGGATACCGCAGTGACGGGCCACGAGCACCTCCGGGACAGTCGACATCCCGACGGCATCGGCCCCTATCGCGATATAGAAACGCACTTCGGCGGGAGTTTCATAGGACGGCCCCGTATTCCCGAGATAGACGCCCTTCCTTACAGGAATGCCGGCCTCGGCCGCGATCTTCTCGGCCCTGGCGATGAGGTCCAGGTCGTACGCCGCGGTCATGTCCGGGAAACGGTCTCCGAATTCTGCGAAGTTCTTCCCGATGAGAGGATTGGGGAGCATGTTGATGTGGTCCTTTATTATCATCAGGTCTCCGATCGAGAAGCCCTGGTTCAATCCTCCCGCGGCATTCGATACGAAAAGTGCCTTGACCCCCAATGCGGCCATGACGCGTATAGGGAGCGTCACCTGTTCCATGGGATAACCCTCGTAATAATGGAACCTGCCCTGCATGGCGCAGACATATTTTCCGGAAAGGCGTCCGAAGATGAAATTGCCCTTGTGGCCGATGGCGGTCGACTTGGCGAAATGCGGAATCTTCGTATAAGGGATGACGGCCTCCGCCTCTATGGCCTCGCCAAGTTTGCCCAGGCCGCTGCCCAGAACTATTCCCACCTCCGGGAGATGGCCTCCCATATTCTCCTTGAGGAAAGCGGCGGCCTCGCGGATCTTTTTTACTCTGCTGTCCATGACTTTGAACTTCTAATCTATAATCAAGCAATTTTAACAAAAAATCTGCATTTTTCCAAGAAACGGGGTAACTTTGCAGAAAACTGCACAGCGATGTTCCAAAAAATAAAGACTTGGTACTCTGCCCAGAGCGACACGACACGCGCCCTCATATGGATCGGCCTGATCGCCGTTATCGGCATAATTATCAGGTGGGACGCCGTAGTGGCGGGCATAAAACACGGCTTCAATTTCTATTCCGGCAAATAACCTGACATGAAACCTGCGTTCCGGACAATACTCGTCTGCCTGATGGCAATCCTCCCGGCGTCACTGCACGCCCAGAGTACGGTCATCACGCAGGGAGAGCCGCAGGAAGTGGAGATAACCGCTTCGGAGCTGGCCGACCGGATCGTGGAATATGCGGAAACTTTCTTAGGGACCCCCTACCGCTACGCGGCGAACGGTCCCAGGCATTTCGACTGCACGGGATATACCAGATACGTCTTCGGCCACTTCGGCTACGACAATCTGAGCAGGTCGTCGAAAGACCAGGCGAGGGACGGCCGGGAGGTGGACATCTCCAATTTCCACAATCTCCAGAAAGGAGACATACTTATCCTGGGCAGCAGGCGCAACCCCAAGGTCGTGGGCCATGTAGGCATCTTCACGGGGCTGGACAGCACCGGACGCGATCCCAGATTCATCCACGCCTCCAACCACGGTGTGCGCTACAGTACCCTTCTGACCGAGACGTACTATTCCAACCGACTGCTGGGAGCACGGCGAATATTGCCTGACTTCGAGGTACTGGAAGTGGATTTCGACTCCACTGCCGTATACTCTTTCGACCCGGAAATCGGCGCCCGGATATCGCCCGACAGCCTTATCCTCGCGGCCGCCGACCGCAGGATAGTACTCTTCGAGAACGGGAAATGGGCCTTTGTGGGAGACGACGGTTCGCTGGTAGTTCCCGAGCAGGCCAACAAGATAGTGCTCAGCGGCGACGGCAACTGGGCTCCCCTCCGCGAAGCAAAGGTCTCCGTCCCGACGGCTTCCCTGAAAACATCGACGGCCAAGCCCGATACTACGGCACCGGCCCCGACCGGGGCGCCAGACACCACCGCAAGGCCGGCATCTCCCGCCGATACCTCTGCTTCAGTTCCGGCTGCGGCTCCCGCGGTCCCTGCCGAGCCCGAAAAGATCTACCATACGATCAAAAAGGGCGACACCCTTTCCAAGATCGCCAAGCAGCACCACACGACCGTCAACCGCATCTGCGAACTCAACGGGATAAATTCCAAGACGATCCTCAGGGTCGGCCGTAAACTCAGGGTAAAATAATAATCATCCACGTGTCAGCGCCTTCACCCGCTCGAAGAGAGTGGGATGGGAGTATTCCGTGAAGACGACGAGGGGATGGGGTGTGAGGTTGGCCAGGGATTTGGCGCTCATCTTCCTGAGCGC
Organism: Bacteroidales bacterium; assembly: GCA_017430365.1. GTDB lineage: Bacteria > Bacteroidota > Bacteroidia > Bacteroidales > UBA932 > Cacconaster. Next base: position 271,533 of record JAFRNC010000004.1, read on the forward strand.
GGAGGCTTCCGCGCCGCCCAGGCCGTGGGCGGCGGCGAAGGCGTCGGCCTGCCGCTCATGCCGGCGGGATATGACATTGGTCACGATGTCCAGCAGGATGCTGAGCGGCGTGTAGATGAAAGAGAATACCGCAAGATTGACATGGAACGAAGGAGCTTCGCAGCCCGCGGCGGCGGCCAGCGCGCTGCTGCCGATAAAAAGACTGAAAAGCCAGAACATAAGCAGATTCGAAGCGAATCCTTCCAGCGACGAGAGGATAATGTGGTGATGCTTGTAATGGCCTGTCTCATGGGCCAGCACGCCTACGATCTCCTCAGTGGAAAGCTGTTCCTGAAGCGTATCGTAAAGGACAATCCTCTTGCGCCTGCCGAAACCCGTGAAATAGGCGTTCGACTTGCTGCTGCGCTTCGATGAATCGATGACGTATATGTTGTCGAGCTCGAATCCGACCTGCGCGGCGAAAGTTTCTATTGCGGTGCGCAACTCCCCTTCCGGAAGCGGAGTCTGCTTGTTGAAGAGCGGTACGATGAGCTGCGAATAGAAATACTGCATGAACAGCGAGAAAAGCGTAACCGCGCCCCATGCGATCAGCCAGAACCAGCGGGGCGTCAGGGTGTAAATCCAGGCGCAAAGCGCCAGCACCGCTCCCATTATGACGCAATTGAGCAGAAGGCTCTTGACGGCATCGGCCGCAAACAGTTTCGGGGTGCTCCGGTTGAATCCGAAGCGCTGCTCTATGACGAAAGTACGGTAGATGTCGAACGGCAGCGAAACCACCCAGGAGATCAGATAGAATATGCCCCAGAATATCAGAGCCTGTACAACAGGCGAGGAACTTACCGAACGGGCCGCGGCGTCGAATACCGAGAAGCCTCCGGAAGCGAATATTCCCAGGGTGACTATAAGGCTCACCAGACCCGAAAGCAGCGAGAATTTCCGGTTTGTCATGGCATAGTCCTGCTGCCGCCGGTACTGTTCCGGATTGTAAAGATCTGCGAGCAGCCCGGGAACGGGCTGTCTTGACGCCTTGATATTGAGCAGCGTCAGGAACGAAGACCAGGCGTACTCGGCCACGGAGATCGCGATAACCAGCCAGAAAAGCGTCCGGGGGCTCATGACATCTGTGCCCGGAACTGGGGATAATGTTCGTCGAGCGAGACCGGCTTCCCGTTCCCGTCGAGGAAGCAGTGAAGGGACCAGCCCTCAAATACTTCCTTTCCACGACAACGCATTTTATACCCGATCTTGAGTTTGAACGTGGTCATCGATTCGATGTACACCTCTATCTCCAGAAGGTCGTCGAAAGTCGTGGTGTGCAGATACCTGCCCGAAACCTCGATGACCGGGGAGACGACGCCCGACTCCTCGATTTTGGAAAAACTTGCGCCGATGGAATCCAGATATGCCACGCGCGCCTCTTCCATGAAACGGATATAATTGGAATGGTGGGTGACCCCCATCCGGTCGGTCTCGTAATAGTGTACTTTGTGTTTATAAACGAACATTAGGGTCTCTTTTTGTCCCGCAAAGATAAAAAAACGCTATCTTTATCCAAATTTTGGCAAGCCATGATGAGAGAAGAAACAGTCTTCGGACCTATCCACAGCCGCCGTCTCGGACGGTCGCTCGGCATCAATCTCCTGCCCGTCAAGGGCAAGATCTGCAATTTCGACTGCATTTACTGCGAGTGCGGATGGAACCGTGACGGCCGCGGGGACACAGTGCTCCCGACAGCGGCGAAAGTCCGTGCGGACCTGGAAGACAAACTGACGGAACTGATGCTGCAAGGCGTCCCGATCGACTCGATCACTTTTTCCGGCGACGGCGAACCCACCCTGAACCCTGAGTTCCCCCGGATAATCGACGATACGCTGTTCCTTCGCGACGCATATTATCCCGGAGCCAAAGTATCCGTACTGTCCAATGCCACCCGAATCCATCTGCCGGAGGTTTTCGAAGCTCTCCGGAAGGTGGACAACCCTATTCTGAAAATCGATGCGCCTACCGACGCCCTCGTGGCACGTATCAACAATCCCGCACCGGGTTATTCGCTTGAACGCGTAATAAAGGCCCTGGAGCGCTTTGAAGGCAATTTCATACTTCAGACCATGTTCCTCAAAAGCAAGGATTTCGATTCCTCATCGCCCGAGGTGCTTGACGGATGGATGGAGATCGTACGCCATCTGAAACCCCGCCAGGTCATGGTCTACACCATCGACCGCCCCACTCCGGAAGAAGGGCTCGAGGCGTTCCCCGTCGAGCGGATGCACGATCTGGTCCGTCCTCTCATCGAAGAGGGATTCAATATCGATATCAAAGGGAAAGAATAGCGCCGGCTACAACGCGGTGCCCATTATGTAATCGTTCATGTAGTAGCCGTGGCCGATGGGGAAATCCCCTTCGCGGAGTATATCCATGCCCAGGCGGCGGTAGAAACCCACTGCGGAATTGTAGCGGTTTACATGAAGTTCGATACGGCATGGCCAGCCGTTGGCAGCGTCGCGTACGAATCCCGTAAGATGTGAATACAGCATGCTGCCCACCCCCTTTTCCTTGAAATCCGGCAGCACATAAATCTTCTGCAATTCGAACAGGAAAGACCCGTCATCCTGAAGGCCGAGCGGTTGGACAGAGGCATAGGCACAGGGATTCCCATCGTTTTCGGCAATGAAATAGACATGTCCGTCCTGGCTGATCTGGCGGTTGAGGCTCTGTTCCGAATACATCCATTCCAGCATGTATTCCAACTGTTCCGGAGAGAGAATCTCACGGTAGGTGTCGCGGAATGCGACATCCGCGAGGGAACGGATCACCGGTATGTCGTCGAGCGAAGCGCGACGGATCACGATATTGTCAATAAGACTTCCGGACATGGCTATTCCTGTGTTTTGGTGAATAAGAAGCCTGTCATGGCGCCTGTCTGGAGGTCGCCCGACATCTCGTATACTTCCTTGCGGCTCTTATGGAAAGGATATAATAGAGTCTCGCCGGAACGGGCATTGACCATTACCACAGGATCGCCGGCGACGTCGTAAGTGACGGCCCACGATGTCTCGTATGAGGGCTCCTCGGCCGGGAAAAACTTGAATATGCCGAATTCATCATAGGCGCCCCTGCGGGCCCCGACGCTTACGGTCCCGTCATCGCGGAAGATCAGTCTCGCGCCGTGCTTGTCAACCCACTGTCCGAATATCCAGCCGTTTGCAAGGCGTCTTTCCTGCTCGCGGATGAGTTCGACCTCGGCAGTTTCACTGTCGGAAAGGGGGCTTCCGTCCGAATGGCGGGAGAGGATTTCCTCGCGCATCTCCTGCAGGCTCTCGGCCGAAAGGCCCCTCAGGGCATCGGAGTCGACGCGTGACTTTGGAGCACAGGAAGAAAGGGTCAGCAAGAGTGCGGAGAGAAGGATAAGGGCAATGGGAAAGCGCTTCATCGTGGCGAGGTTTAACGCAGCAATTTAGCAATAATTCTTCAATTTTGTATCTTTGCATGAAATACCCGATCCGATGAAAAGGAAAATCATATCGCTGCTGGCCGTAGGCCTGCTGCTCGCCATACCCGCATGGGCCGTGTTCAACGAACGCAATTTCGCCCGGACACTCAGCATACTCAGGTCCGAACTCCATCAGGAGAACGCCAAGATCGAGAGCATGCGTTCCAGGCTGAACATGAACAACGAAGCACAGCACAAACGCCTGATAGACCTCACCAAGCAGTGCAATGAACTTGCGCTCATCCTGTACTCCCAGAATCCCGACTACACTTTCGACATGACTTACGCGCTTGAGCAGGTCACCAGGCAATATGACGACTACTCGAAACAGCGCCTGCCTTTCGATGAGATCGTGACCAGGATGAACCTGGAGATCGAACGCTACGAGCATCTCGCCGAAGCTCTCCGGAGGCTCCCTCCCATTCTCGACAAGATTGACGCCATCCCCGACTCTCTTTCAGCGGTAATGGATACGATACTCTTCAACGAGAGCCTCCATCACCATGAAGACGGATTCGACCTGGTCGGCACCGCCGGCCACGAACACGGGGAAGTACCGGACCATCAGCATAGCCACTCGCATTACGATGGGACCGTCCATGACCACGAACATCACGACAACATACTCGGCACGCTGCTGCAGTACGGAGACACCCACGATGACGGAGACGACGAGGCATTCTATCTCGACGAAGCCGGCCAGGCCGACCGCGACTCATGCCTCGCCTATACCCTGAACCTGCTTGAAATGTATACCGGGTTCCGCGACAAGATCGTGATGGACAACGACCATTACGAGGGTATGAGCCACCGCCTCGAAGAGAGTTACCAATTCGCACGCGACAGGTACCGGCTAATCCGGAAGCACATTTTCATCGACGGACAGGATGACTACTTCAAGGTCCTGAAGTCATTCCCGCGCTACACCAGGTTGGCGGTCCAGGATGCGAGAAGGAAATACGGCATCGGTGACACAAGTTCCGACTCTGCCGTGCTCCGCAGCAGCGAATGGCGCGGGCCCATGGTCTCGGGATTCATTCTCTTCATCTTATTCTACATCGGACTGGCCACGCTGATAAGCAACCTGGTCGTCAGGCTGCTACGGAGGAAAGTGGAGTATTTCCAGACCGAAGAGTTCAAGAAGAGGAGTTTCCTTGCCACCCTCCTCAGCGGAGTCGTCATCTTCGCCCTGACGGTGATGATAGCGGGGATCTCGGTCAAGCAGAACTTCTTCCAGGTCGCATCCGGGCTGCTCCTCGTGTATGCATGGCTGCTTGCCGCTATCCTGATATCCCTGCTGGTACGGATCCCTTCAGAGCATATAAGGAAGGTCAGCCGTCTCTATCTGCCCGTAACGCTCCTAGGCTTGATAGTCATCACTTTCCGTATCATATTCATACCGAACAGACTGGTCAACCTCATATTTCCCCCCGTCCTGCTGGCTTTCACCATATGGCAGTACGTCCTCTGCCGCAGGGTCAGGAACGAGAAAGAGGCCCGCGGAGACATGCTCTACAGCTGGATCACCTTCGCGGTAATGCTGGTCACCACGGTAATGGTCTGGATGGGATACGTGCTTCTCGGCATCCAGGTGTTCATCTGGTGGCTTTTCCAGTTGACGGCCATCGAGACCATCACTGCGCTTTATCTCCTGCTTGAGCGCTACAACAAGAAATATCTTACACAGCGCAAGTTCGAATACAAGAAGAGCCATACCATCTATGAGGCCGACAGGACAGATTCCTATATTGCGGTCACCTGGATTTCCGATTTCATCAAGAAAGCGCTGCTGCCGATCGTAACCATCCTGTCAATCCCCCTCTGTCTCTGGTTCGCCGCCGACGTCTTCGACCTGACCGAAGTATGCAAGGATCTCTTCTACAGGCCGTTCTTCAATCTCAGCGACAAGGAGGGCAACGCCATCCTCCACCTCTCGCTCTACAAGCTGGTACTCGTAAGCGCCTTGTTCTTCCTTTTCAAATTCCTGTCCTATGTGCTGAAGGCATTTTACCGCAGATTCAAGTATGACCGCCTCGCCGCCAAGGAGGGAAAGACCTACATCCACGACAACGAGATAAACTTCACCCTCGCCGACAACGTCATCGGGATACTCGTATGGGGCACTTTCATAGTGATTGCGGTACTGCTTCTCAGGATACCGATGGGAGCCCTGTCGCTGGTAGCCGCCGGTCTCGCCACCGGTCTCGGTCTGGCCATGAAGGACATCCTCAACAATTTCATTTACGGCATACAGCTCATGTCAGGACGACTGAGGGTCGGCGATTACATCGAATGCGACGGTATCAGGGGAAAGGTCAATTTCATCAGCTACCAGACCACACAAATCCAGACTGTCGAAGACACGCTCATCGCCTTCACCAACACCACCCTGTTCAACAAGAATTTCAAGAACCTGACGAGAAGCAGCGCCTACGAATACATCAAAGTGGGCTTCGGCGTAAGTTACGGGACCGACGTGGACAAGGTACGCGAGTTGCTGCTCGAAGCCTCGAAGAAGTTGTTGACGAAAGACAAATACGGCCGCAACGTCGTCGATCCCAAACGCGGCATCACAGTAGCGTTCGACAATTTCGGTGAAAGCAGCGTCGACATCGCCCTGAAGCAGTACGTCCTCGTGGAAGAGAGGTACGCTTTCATCGCCAAGGCGAAGGAACTGATCTACAACACCCTCAACGAGAACGGCATAGAGATACCGTTCCCGCAGAGGGATGTGCATATTAAATGATGCCCGGGGATTCTCCCGAAGATAACGGTCAGATCGACAGTTCGGTCAGGACGTTGATCAGTTCGCGATCGATGGGTTTGTCGATCTTGACGGCCTTTGCGATGGGGACATAGACTATCTGGTCGTTCTTGATGCCGACCATGATGTTGCGCTGACCTTCCTTGAGCGCCTCCACGGCAGCCACACCGAGGCGCGAGGCAAGTATGCGGTCGTAAGCGGAAGGGCGGCCGCCGCGCTGCAGATGGCCCAGTATGGTTACCCGTACATCGTATTCCGGATACTCGTTCCGGACACGCTCGGCATAATGCATTGCACCACCGTCCTTCTTGCTTTCCGAAACAAGCACTATGGAACTGTTCTTGCTCTTGCGGATGCCGCGCCCGATGAACTGGGCCAGCTGGTCGATGTCGGTCCGGTCCTCAGGTATGATGGCGGCCTCGGCACCTGCGGCGATGGCGCTGTTCTGGGCAAGGAAACCAGCGTCGCGTCCCATCACCTCCACGAAAAAGATGCGGTCGTGGGAAGTTGCGGTATCGCGGATCTTGTCCACGCAGTCGACTATGGTATTGAGGGCCGTGTCGTATCCTATCGTGGAGTCGGTCCCGTAAAGGTCATTGTCAATAGTTCCGGGGAGGCCTATTACCGTCACATCATGTTCCCGTGCCAGTTCCTGGGCTCCGGAAAGCGATCCGTTCCCACCGATAACCACAAGGGCGTCGATATGATGCTTCTTGAGTGTTTCGTAGGCCTGGGTGCGTCCCTCAGGAGTACGGAAAGCTTCGCTCCGGGCAGTCTTGAGGATAGTACCGCCGCGCTGGATGGTATTGCTGACCGACTCGCTGGTGAACTCCTTGAGATCCCCTGCGATCAGGCCTTCGAAGCCGCGGTAGATTCCATAGACTTTCCAACCCGCAAAAATAGCCGAACGGGTGACGGCACGGATGGCGGCATTCATTCCGGGGGAATCGCCTCCCGATGTGAGGATACCGATGGTCTGGTTCTCTTTCATTGTTTCAGGACGTTTTTATTCTCTTGCAAATATAATAAAATACCCATAAATGATGATTGCGCCACCAGTGGAAAATCCCGACTTTTGCATTCAGAAAAGTTTAGGTGTTTTGATTATTTTTTTGGAAAGAGGCCTTTTTCCCCGTCCCGGGGTGAAAGGTCTCTTTTCATATTGTTCAATTGTTTTTCAAGCTGTCCCAGGTGTTCCGAAATTCGGATAATTTGCTTATCTTCGTAACTGAAACGAAACCAAATGAAAACACCTCCAGCCATGAAAAGAATCATCGCCTTCCTGGCCGTCTCGGTATTCCTGGTTTCCTGCGGCCCCAAGTGGCAGGAATCGGAAGCCGACGGCTACCGGATCATCACCCAGCGCGGCGGAGCCACCCTCGGCCTGTCCTCCGCCACTGTCATCGAAAAGGGCGGATACGCCTTCAAGGACCTCAACCGCAACGGCAGACTCGACGTATATGAAGACTGGCGGAAACCCGCCGAAGTACGAGCCAGGGATCTTGCATCCCAACTTTCGATAGAGGAGATCGCCGGCCTCATGCTTTACAGCGGCCACCAGGCGGTCCCTACCCCGGACATTACCGATGCACAGCGCAAATTCCTGTCGGAAGACAATCTCCGCGCCGTACTGGTCACGAATGTGGACAGCCCTGAAATCGCCGCCCGCTGGAACAACAACGTCCAGTCATTCGTCGAATCCCTTGGACACGGCATCCCGGCCAACAACAGCTCCGATCCCCGCAACGAGACGGCAGTGACTGCAGAATACAACGCCGGCGCAGGCGGACAGATCTCCCTCTGGCCCACCCCGCTCGGACTGGCCGCCACTTTCGACCCCGCGCTCGTACGCCGTTTCGGTGAGATAGCCTCCAAAGAGTACAGGGCCCTCGGCATCGCCACGGCGCTCAGCCCCCAGATCGACCTGGCCACTGAACCGCGCTGGAGCCGTTTCGTCGGCACCTTCGGCGAAGATCCGGATCTCGACACCGACATGGCGCGCGCATATGTGGACGGTTTCCAGACTACTGAAGGCAGCAGCGACGGATGGGGATTCGAAAGCGTCAACGCTATGGTCAAGCACTGGCCGTCGGGCGGTCCCGAAGAGGGCGGACGCGACGCCCACTTCAACTACGGAAAATATGCGGTCTATCCGGGAAGCGGCTTTGCGCATCACATACGCGCCTTCGTGGAAGGAGCCTTCAAACTCGAAGGCAAGACCGGTTCAGCTACAGCGGTGATGCCCTATTATACCATTTCCTACGGCATCGACCCCTCAGGTAAAAACGTTGGCAACAGCTACAGCCACTATATCATCACCGACCTACTGCGCGACAAGTACGGTTTCGGAGGCGTCGTATGCACCGACTGGAACATCACTTATGACAACAAGGGCATCGAAACCTTCGACGGCAAATGCTGGGGAAACGAGACCCTTACCGTGGCGGAACGCCACTATGAGGTCATCAAGGCCGGCGTCGACCAGTTCGGGGGCAACAACGACAAGGGCCCCGTGCTCGAAGCCTACAAGATGTGGTGCGAGGAATTCGGGGAAGAGAGCGCCCGCGCACGTTTCGAGGCATCAGCGGTACGCCTGCTGATGAACAGTTTCCGTACCGGGCTCTTCGAGAATCCTTATGTCAGCCCCGCAGCCGCTTCGGAGACTGTAGGCAATCCCGACTTCATGGAGGAGGGTTACCAGGCGCAGCTCAAATCCGTGGTCATGCTCAAGAACCACGGCGGAGTGCTTCCCCAGGCAGCGAAGAAGAAAGTCTATGTGCCCAAACGCCACTATCCCGCTTATGCTGGCCGCTTCGGCAGGTGGGGCGCCCATCCGGACTACTGGGACTGGCCCATCTCCCATGAGGCGGTCGGACGCGTTTTCGAATGGGTTGACGATCCGAAAAAAGCCGATTTCGCCCTGGTCGTGATACAGGAACCCTACAGCGGCACTGGCTATGACGTGAAGGACCGCGAAAAAGGCGGCAACGGATATGTTCCCATCTCACTCCAGTACTCTCCCTACAAGGCGGAATACGCCCGCGAGGTATCGGTGGCCGGCGGCGATCCGAAAGAGGATTTCACCAACCGTTCATACCGCGGCAAGACTGTCAAGACCGACAATGAAGAAGACGTAAAGGGTGTCATCGCCGCCCGGAAAGCCATGGGAGACAAACCCGTGATAGTCGTGATATCCGCGACCAAGCCTTTCGTCCCGTCCGAGTTCGAACCCTATGCCGACGCCATACTGGCTACTTTCGGCGTACAGCATCAGGCTGTCATCGACCTGGTCTCCGGTGCAACGGAGCCGTCCGGCCTCCTTCCCATGCAGCTTCCTGCAGACATGCGCACGGTCGAAGAGCAGTTTGAAGATACCCCCCACGACATGCGCTGCTACGTCGATGCCGACGGCAACAGTTATGATTTCGCTTTCGGCCTGAACTGGAAGGGCGTCATCGACGACGGCCGCACGAAAAAATACAAGAAGCAGTAGGCGATGAGAAGGTTTTTGCTGTTCATGGCAGTCGCGGCGATGTCAGCCGCATGCACCACCGGCAATCCGGTCCTGACCGTTACCGGTGGCAAGATACAGGGTGTCCTCACCGATTCATCGGATGTAATGGTCTACAAGGGTATCCCCTACGCGGCTCCTCCCGTCGGCGGTCTCCGCTGGCAAGCCCCTCAGGCCGTGGCATCATGGGAAGGCGTAAGGAAATGCGACACATTCGGAGCCATCGCGCCCCAGCCCGGAAATGCTCCAGGCACATTCTATGGGGATGAATTCTACTGGGAAGGCACGCCGGAGCAGAGCGAAGACTGCCTCTACCTCAACGTCTGGGCCCCTGCCGCAACTCTGGGAAAGCCGGATGCGGAACTTCCCGTGGCAATGTGGATCCACGGCGGAGCATTCATGAACGGATACGGATATGAAGTGACCATGGACGGCGACGCCTGGGCACGGCGCGGAGTCATTCTGGTTACAATCAACTACCGTCTGGGAAATCTCGGTTTCCTCAGCCATCCCGAACTGACAGCGGAACAGGGGCAGTCGGGCAACTACGGCATCATGGACCAGATTGCCGCGCTCAAATGGATACGTGAGAACATAGCTCAGTTCGGAGGGGATCCTTCCAATGTGACAGTTTTCGGACAGAGTGCCGGCGCCATGAGCGTCAAGGACCTGCTCATCTCCCCCGCCTCCCGCGACCTTGTCGCCAAGGCGATCATACAGAGCGGAGGAGGTCTAGGGAGCAGGGGGCTGTCGCCCGACAGGGCCGTGACACAGGAGTTCTACGACACCCAGGGAAAGGATGTCATGGAATGTGCCGGGCTCGCCACCCTTCCGGAAATGCGTGACGCATCTTTGGAGACCGTCATGGGAGCTTCCGGAAAATACATGCAGGCCGGGAAGGGCTACGTCATGTTCTCGCCCCATATCGACGGGAATGTCCTGACAGAAGATTTCGACCATGCCCTTTTCGAAGGTACTATGGCGGCGGTCCCCATCATGATAGGCTACAACAAGAATGACATGGGGATGCTGGCCGGAGAGTCCGTCGACCGTTTCTGCTCGGTCCGCGATTCGCTGGGATTCCCTGTTTACGAGTACGAGTTCATGCGCAACCTGCCCGGCGACGATGACGACCCGGATAAGGATCCCGGAGCATTCCACTCCGCCGAACTCTGGTACATGTTCGGCACGCTGAAGAACAGCTGGAGGCCTTTCAGCGATGCGGACTTCGCCCTGTCGGAAGAGATGCTGGACGCCTGGACATCATTCTGCAGAAACGGCAATCCCGGATGGGACGCCTTCAAACACGACAAACCATTCAAGAAAACATTCGATACCAAATGAAACGGTTCCTGATAATCGCAGTCCTTCTCGGCTGCGTCCTCCCAGCTTCGGCCCAGTGGCGCCGTCAGCCCACCCCCAACGACACCCTGCAGTCAGTACGCGTACGGCCTGACGGGAAAGTGCTCTTCCAACTGTATGCCCCTCAAGCCGGTTCAGTCGCCGTAACCGGCGACCTTCCCTGGAACAAACCCGTGAAATTCGAGAAGAACAAGGACGGTGTATGGCAGGGAATCTGCGAGGGACTGGAAGACGGTTGTTTCCGCTACTCCTTCATCGTAGACGGGTTGCGGGTGCAGGATCCCAAGGCCCCTCTATCAGCCGAACAGGCTTCAGTGCTCACAAAGGGAGCAGGGTATATGAAAGACGTTCCTCACGGTGCGGTAGCGCAGCGCTGGTACTGGTCCTCCACACTGAAATGCATGCGCAGGATGCACGTATGGACACCCGCCGGCTACGAGAAATCGGGCAAGAAACTGCCCGTTCTGTACCTGATCCACGGCGGAGGCGACAATGACGCCTCATGGCCGGGCGTCGGGGCGGCAGGCTGGATCCTCGACAACATGCTTGCAGAGGGGAAAATGGTCCCGATGATAGTAGTCATGCCCAACGGCACGATCGAAACGGATGACATGATGGGCGAAGTGCCCCTTTTCGGCGAAGATATGGTCAAAAGCATCATCCCCTTCATAGAAGCCAACTACCGCGTCAAGTCCGGCCAGAAGCACAGGGCAATGGCCGGCCTTTCGATGGGCGGCATGGAAACTATCGAGACCGCATTTCTCCATCCGGAACTGTTCAGCCATGTCTGGGTGCTCAGCTCCAGCTTCTCTCCGGGAAAGCAGAAGGAATATATAGAGCGCATACACCTGAACGATATCGCCCCGGCCCTCAACAAGAACTTCAAGGCGCTGGTATTCACACAGGGCGGCCCAGAAGACATAGCCTACAACAACTGCAAGGAAGCTCTCGGCTACCTCAAGGAAGCCGGCGTCCGTTACGACTATCAGGAAAACGCCCAGGCCGGCCACAGCTGGATCACCTGGCGTGCAGACCTGGCCAAGCTCGCCCCCACCCTCTTCCGATAACAAACCAACAACCATTTCAATATGAAAAAAATCCTCTTTTTCTTCGCCTCATGCCTGCTCGCTGCCGGCATGCTCCACGCACAGGAACTGTCCAATTTCAACTTCGGCGGCCAGAGGCCCGTCATCTCCCCTGAAATCGCACAGGACAGCGTGACCTTCCGTCTGAAGGCTGACTATGCCACCGTCGTCAAACTCAGCGGCTCCTGGATGGAGAATCCCTGGACGGGGACCATCGACATGCAGCGCGGCGAAAACAATGTCTGGTGGGTGAAGATTCCCACTCCCGCACCTGAAATCTACACCTACAACTTCGTGGTGGACGGCGTAGCGGTCAACGACCCGCAGAACGTCCTCGTACAGCGTGACGGGACCCGCTATCTGCCGATGCTCATGATTCCCGGAGAGCGCACCGAGAACTACGGCGAGGCCAAACTTCACGGAACCGTAAGCCACCCCTGGTATCACAGCACCATCCTCGGCATGGACCGCCGGCTGACAGTCTACACCCCTTACGGCTACGAGAACAATCCCAAGAAGAAATATCCCGTACTCTACCTCCTGCACGGCGCCGGCGGTGACGAGGAAGCATGGATCTCCATGGGCCGCACCGCCCAGATCCTCGACAACCTCATCGAGAAAGGACTTGCCGAGCCGATGATCGTAGTCATGCCCAACGGCAACCCCGGACAGGCTGCAGCACGCACCCTCAACATCCCCGAGAAACAAATCGACTGGCGCGCACCCGAGAACCGCGACATGTATGTGAAGAGCCTTTGCACGGAGATTGTCCCGTTCATCGAGAAGAATTTCCGCGCAATCCCGAAGCCGGCTTCCCGTGCTATCGCCGGCCTGTCGATGGGCGGCGGCCACACCATCTCCGCCTCCATACTCTTCCCTGAACTCTTCGACTACATCTGCCCTCTCTCCGCAGCAGGAAGCGCGACACCCGAGCAGATCGCTACCCTCAAGAAAGCCGGCGTGAAGCTCTACTTCCTCGCATGCGGCAACGCCGACTTCCTCTTCAAGGGCGCCGAGGAGATGCACGCCAAACTGAATGAGCAGGGTCTGGACCACATCTATTTCGTCTCCGACGGAGGCCATACCTGGTCCAACTGGAGGCTTTACCTCAATACCTTCGCCCAGAAGCTGTTCAAATAGAGGACATTCCCATCCACGTTCTGACCCTTCAGCGTGGATGAACCGCCCCAAAAGACGCTCCCGTCCACAATTTCTACCCTAAACGTGGACGGGAGTTTTTCATGCAGTTGAGTCAGGTGAACGGAAAGAGTTTGGTCAGCCAGAAGTATCCCAGGGCGAACCCGATAATGCCCAGAAGCAGGCCGATCCGTGCCATGTCGCGCGAACGCACGGTTCCCGTTGAATGTGCTATAGCGTTGGGCGGAGTGGATATGGGGAATACCATGGCCAGAGATGCGCTCATCGCAATGAAGGATTTGAGCGCCGGGGTTCCGCCGACTGCGAGGAAAGATGCGTTGTTTGCGGCGGCGGGATCGGACATTCCCTTTGCTACGACGATTATGATCGGTATCAGCATCGCCGCCGTGGCCGAGTTGCTGATGAAGTTCGACAACAGGTAGCAGACCAGTCCGGCGAAGAGCAGGACCGAGATGACCTTCATCGATCCGAAGGGGATGGAAGTCAACAGCTTGTTCGCAAGACCGCTCTCTTCCATCGCCGTTCCGAGTGCGAAACCGCCGGCGACCAGCCAAAGCACGCTCCAGTCAATCGCCTTGATCTCCTCTTTCCCGAATATGCCCGTGACACTCAGGACGCCAAGCGGAATGAGCGCCACGATGTTGGAGCTTATGCCGGTCAGGCTTTCCGTAGCCCAGAGAAGAATGGTCCCCACGAAAGTTATCCACACGACCCGTGTACGCCAGTCAGTCTCCCGTTTTTTCCCGGGAATCTTCAGCTCCAGCTCCTTTGATTTGAAAGGCAGGAAAAGCTGGAGAATCACCCAGGTCACCAGCACCATTACCAGCACGAAAGGGATCATCCTTAAAGACTATTCCAGGAAAGTATCATCATGGCCGGCGAAAGACGCCAGAATGTGCTTGTAGTCTACCAGATCCCCGAAACGCGGATCACAGAAGTATCCGAGACCTTTGTCTGAAACTGTCAAAAGCGCCAGTAAGATAACCAGCAATGAAGTGGTCCAGCTGGGGATGATTTCGGTCATCCACATCAATGCCGCAAAGACGAAAATGGCAATAACTCTCTGCTGGACGACAGTCAGTCCGTCAATACCGAAAAAGCCGGTCGGAACAACCAGAATAAACATGGTCAACGCCAATACCAACGGCAGAAGCACGAAACATTTGATTCTGGGTGCCATTATCTCTTTTTTGGAAGCCATAACCGAAGAGTACCAATGGTTACGCGAATTTACACAATCCCGGCGATCTTTACAAAACTGACGGAAAAGAGGGCGCCCCGGATCGGGCCGCCCTCTCGCATCGGTTCATGTTTGTAATTACCGTTACTTGAACAGGAGCGGAACGAATTCGCTCAGGTAGATGCGCCAGTTGCGCCAGATATGGCCTCCGTCGGTCTCCATGTAGGTGTAAGGATACTTGTTTTCATCCAGCTTCTTGCGGAAATCGTTGTTGGCCTGGATGAGGAAGTCCGTGCTGCCGATGCCGATCCAGAGGAGTTTCGGCTTCTTGGAGAAATATGTCGCAAGTTTCCTGTCGAAATCCATGTACATCGGGCTGATGCTGGGATCGCTCACGCCGATGGCTGCGGAGAACATGCCCGACCAGCCGAACATGTCGGGATAGTTGAGCGAGATGTTCAGCGTGTGGAAACCGCCCATGGAAAGGCCGCAGATGGCGCGGGATTCCTTCTTGGCGATGGTGCGATAGTGGCCGTCGATGAACTTCACGACTTCAGGGAACGAAGTCTCGAAGGTGCCTTCCATGGTCTGGGGCAGCTGCATCGTCGGACGGGTGTAGTCGGTCGAATTCTCCAGGGGAGCGGCCTCCTGCGAGATGTTGCCGTTGGTGAAGACCACGATCATGGGCTTCGCCTGGCCGCGGGCGATCAGGTTGTCGAGGATCTGGGCGGCACGTCCCTGGGTAACCCAAGCGTCTTCATCGCCTCCGATGCCGTGGAGCACGTAGAGGACGGGATATTTCTGCTTGGGGCTGTCCTCATAACCGGCAGGGGTATACACGGTAAGGCGACGGTCGAAACCGGCCGTGGCGGAAGGATACCAGACCTTGGACACGGTTCCGTGGGGAACGCGGTGAATGGCATAGAGGTCGCTGCGCGCGCCAGCCTTTGGAACGAGGAGCACGCTGGTCAGCGAGGCGATGTCGCGGTTGACGAACACATTGTTGTTGTCGATTACGCTGTTGCCGTCCACGACCATCGTATAGGTATACATTTCAGGCTCCACCACGAAAGGCGTGGTATATTCCCATACACCGCCCTCTTTCTCCACGAGGTCGGCCACGCCCGGGGCGTCGTATGTCATCTTGTTGCCGCCGAACTCGACCTCGAGTTTCTGCGTGGGAAGGAAATCACCGGTTACCTGGACCTTTACGGCCTTGGGGGCACGGTAGCGGAACGTCACGGTTCCGTCGGGATTGATGACGGGAGACTCGACGGTCTGGCCTCCCCAGAGAGCCTGCTGCGCAAATGCCGAAAGGCATAGGAACAGGAGTGAAATTAAGGAAAGTGCTTTTTTCATATTATTGATGATGTGATTGTTTGCTTCTCTCAGAACGTCCCGCCGGCTTTCTGCAATGCCTTCGGCAGGCATTCCTGCCAGAAATTCCAGTAGTGGACTCCGCTTCGGGCTATCCATTCGCATGTCAGACCCTTATCCTTCATGTATCGTGCCAGGGCCTCGGATTCGGCGTTGTTGACCGTAGTGTCTTCCGTACCCACTTCTATAGTGAAGGGCGGGAAAACCTTCTTGTCCGCCCGGGCATCGATCAGGGTCGTGAACCAGTCTGCGGTCGCAGGGCTCATGGCATAGCCATAGGTAAACTTTTCGGGGTATTTGAGGGCATGGTACAACGTACCGTAACCGCCCATAGACAGCCCGGCTACGGCGCGCCTGCCGCTGAATTTATACCTGGTCTCTACGGCCAACATCAGTTCATCGTGGAAATAGGTCTCGAATTCACCCATATAGAAGGTCATCTGGGCATCCGGCATCACGATTATCATCGGCTTGCCGCCAGTCTTGACATATCTGGCCGCTATGGTCATGGCGTTGCCCTTGTCCAGCCAGGCGTTGTGGTCGTCTCCTGCCCCATGGAGCAGATATAGTATCGGATATGCAGTGTTCGCGTCGAACTTGGGAGGAAGCCAGACATTGTATTTCATTGTCCGCTTCATCGCTTTGCTCTCGACGGTGAAATCCCGCAAAGCCTGCCCGTCGGGGTGCAGCAGGTCAAGGAGGTTCACTTCCTCCCCGCTTCCTTCCGGGACGGTATGGCCACATGCACCGGGCGCAACTGCGCCCAGTGCAAACATGGCCAGTATCAGGATATGCCTTAAAACGATGCGCATCAGCCGATCAGGCAGTAGAATTCGTATCCGGTCGAACCGGTGAACTTGTAACTTCCGTCAGCCTGTTTGGATACCGTGACGGTCTCACCGGCATTTATATCCACGCGGGTTCCGTCCTTCATGTAGAAAGAACCGCCGGAGATACCCCAGTCGGGGAAATTGTAACCGTTGCAGACAAGGCCGGCCTCGGATGCGTACTCCTGGCAATCGTAAGTACCGGAAAGGTCGCTTTCACCTTCGGCGAGCAGAAGTTCGAAAACCGCGATTACGGCATCGCCGTCGGTCATCGTGACGGTGTGCTTCATGACGGTGCTGCCTTCGGCTACAGGCGCCACGACATCGGTCGCATCGTAAACGACAGCCTCTTCGCCGCCGGGCACATAGTCGTCACCGGCCGCGGAGAAGGAGTAACCTGAAGAGCCCTTGAATTCATAGGCTCCCTTGGCAAGTTTCTTCACTTCGAGGGTTTCACCGGCGTTGATATCGACACGGACGCCGTCCTTCATATAGAAGGAACCGCCGGAAATACCCCAGTCAGGGAAATTGTAGCCGTTGCAGACAAGACCAGGCTCGGAAGCGTACTCCTTGCACTCGTATGTGCCGGCGAGTTCGTTGTTGCCATCTTCCAGCAGCAGCTCGAACACTGCGACGAGTGCATCTCCGTCAGTCAGGGTGACGGTGTGCTTCATCACGGTGCTGCCTTCAGCGACGGGAGCCACGGAGTCGGTGTATGAATAGTCGATGGACGGCCCCTGAGGTGCGAGTCCTTCGATTTCCCCGGTGAAGGTTGCCCAGTCGGGATAAGTCTCTTCGCCACCCCAGGTGACGGTGAACTTGGATCCTTTCTTCGTGACGGTGATGGTGCCGGAAGTGATATGCTTGACCGTTTCACCGGCCCACCAGCAGGTACCCCAGTGCATGATGCCCATTCCCCATTCGCTCAGGTCATATTCGTAACCGGGTGCGAACTGGCCGGGACCCACATTGTCGCTGGATGCTGCTGCGGTATAGACTCCCTCGTACAAGGTGCCGTCCTGGCTGTAGATGTCGGCGGTAAGTGCATAGCCGTCTCCGACGGGGGTTCCCATCATGTCGACACTCATTCCGTCAGTACCGAACTTGACCGTAACGGTATTGTTGGTGTTGGCCTGGGCCACAAGGACCTGGGTCAGCACGACAGGTTCCGGATCGGGTTCGAATGCCAGGGTGCCGGTCCATGAGAACCGGTACGGCTTGCCGTCGGTAAGGAAGAGGACTGCCTTCACCCTGTAGTTGTCACCGTTTTGAGTAACCGTAATGGTACCGTTCTCCACCATCGTGCCGTTCACGCTGGTCTTGCCGAGTATATAGTTGCCCTTCTTGGCATTGTCTTCGGTAGCCTCGGTATAGGCATTGGAAGTCAGATAGTAAGAGTCGCCGATGAGCAGGGCTTTCAGCGAAGTGGAACCGTCGCTGATGTTCAGGTCGAAATAGCGCTTGCCGTCGGCCTTGGTGGCTTCGCAGGACCCGTTCGAACAGTTCACTACCGTGGGAGCAGGGAATTTGCCTTCGAGGGGATCGAGTACGGAGGTCTCGCAGGAAGCGAGAAGCAGAAGCATGCAAGCGATCAGAAATATATTCTTTTTCATATTCTTGACACTTTTTGACGATTAATAACCGGGATTCTGCGTGATCTCGCTGTTAAGCCTTATCTCGGTTGCAGGATAAGGGAGACGGTCATACTTGCCTTCCTTGAAGCCGTTGGTGGGGTTGCCGCAATCGACATACTGCACCTGACCGTTGACCTGGAGCAAAGGATAGACCTTTCCGTTGCCGGACATCCTGGAGCCTTCACCCCAGCGGAGAAGATCCTGGAAACGGGTTCCTTCGCCGAAGAGTTCAAGACGTTTCTCAAGCTTGATGTCGTCGAGGGTGACGGAGCCCTTTGCAGGGAGTTTGGCACGCGAACGGATCATGTTGACATATTCGGTGGCCTTACCGGTGTTGCCTGCCATCATATGGGCCTCGGCACCGCAGAGAAGGACTTCTGCATAGCGCATCCAGATGGTGTTGGCGGCATATACGAAGTCATTGCCCATACCGCGCTCGGAAGCGAGGATGCGGAGTTTCCACATGAAATAACCTTCGCCGATGATGGGGCTCTTGAGGGTGATTCCCAGTTCGGAATTCAGCTGGTCGAGAGTCTTCAGCGATTCGTTGAGACGGTATCCGTCAACACCCTCGTCCTTTACGAAGTCGTCGTAGAGGCTCTTGGTAGGGACGCGGAAGCCCCAGCCGGTATTCATGATGGGAGTATCGGAGGGCCAGTTCATCTTGTCCATACGCCAGTTGGTCATGAGGGCGTACATGGAGAAGTTCTGGAAAGAGTCGTTGTCGTCATGTACGCGGTTGCTCTCGAAAAGGGTCTCGCAGTTGTGTTTGTTCTCGCTGCGGAAAATGCCGCTGTAGTCGGAGAAAAGCTGGTATTTGCCGGAAGAGACCACAGCATCGAACTGCTGGGCGGCCTCGGCATACTTGCCCTGCCAGAGATAGACCTTGCCGAGGAGGGCCTGGGCGAACTGCTTGGTCACACGCCAGGTCTCGGTGTCGTTGACTCCCTTCTTCTCGACAAGCGCGCCGGAAGAGATGGCCTCGGTGAGGTCTTTCTCCATCAGGCTCCAGAGATCCTCGTCGGAGCCGTTGGGCACATTGTATTCCGACGGTGCAAGTTCGTGGTCCACGAGCGGAGGATTGCCCCACATGGTCTTCAGGTCGAAATATGCGAATGCACGGAACACCTTCGCCTCGGCGCGGGCCATGCGGGCCATGGGGCTGATGTTCTCGTCCACGTGGCCCAGGATAACGTTGGCCTTGTAGATAAGGGTATAGAAAGTGGTGAACATGCTCTGAACGTAATCCTCTTCGGCGTCGAAGGTGAATTCGTTCAGGTGCTCGAGGTTGTTGTTGTCACCGCGCATGGAACCGCCGGCCCAGAAATCATCGGTCAGCATGGCTTTGCACAGTTTCACGTTGTATTCCCATCCGCGGACCTCCAGATACATGGCCACGTCGGCCGAAAGGATCTGGTCGTCGGTCTGGTAATAGGTATTGTAGTCCAGCACACCCTTCTGCGGGATGTCAAGCATATCGGAGCATGATACGGAGATCAGGGAGCAGACGGCTGCGACGGCGATCAATATGTAATTTCTCATTTTCATGGCTGTCTGATTAGAAAGTGATGTTTATGCCGAATACGACCTTCTTTGCCGTAGGATAACTGCCCTTGTCCACACCGAGTCCGCTGCCGGTACCGGTGATCTCGGGATCGAAGCCGGGATATTTGGAGAAGGTGAACCAGTCGTCGAGGGAACCGTATAGACGCAGGTTGTCAACCGCGAACTTGCGGGTGAGATTCTGCGGGAAAGTGAAACCGAGCTGGATCTGTTTGATCTTGGCATAGGTGCCGTCGAACACGACTCCGTCGGAGGTCAGGAACTGCTGCCAGTTGGAGGCGTTTGCAGCCGGCATCGTACCGTTGGTATGGTCGGGAGTCCAGCGGTCCTCTGTGAGGAAGCTCAAGCGGTTGGAAGGATAGTCGACGACGGTGAGGCAGTTGTAGATCTTGCTGCCGGCCGCACCGGTGAGGAACACCACTGCGTCGATGCCTTTCCATGCCGCGGTCAGGGTGACACCGAAGTTGACCTTCGGGATACCGCTGCCGAGGTCGATCTTGTCGGCCTGGGTTACGTCGCCGCTGCCGTCGATGTCTTCGAACATAGCGTCACCCGTGCGGGGATCGATGCCCGTGAAGTGATAGCCGTAGAAGTGCCATGCGGGATAGCCTTTCTCGAAACGGGTGATGGTTCCGTAGTTGCGCACGCCGACACCGTCGATACCGTCGGAGAGGGTCTCGTGGATATAGGTCACTTCGTTCTTGAGGGTCGAGAGGTTGCCTCCTATGCTGTAATGGAAGTCACCTATCTGGTCACGCCACTTGAGTTCGAACTCCATACCTGTGTTGCGGACATTACCGGCGTTCACAGGGGAAGCGGATACGCCGACCACGGTGGAAGGAGTGATGCCGGTGACGATGAGGTCCTTGGTCATCTTGTTGAACCAGTCTACGCTGAAAGTCAGGCGGTCGCGCAGGAAGCGGAGGTCGAGACCGAAGTCGAGCTGTTCGGAGGTCTCCCACTTGAGCTCGTCGTTGCCCGAAGATGAAGGGGCATAGCCGATGATGTACTCGAGACCGTTACCGGTAGGATACTTGCCGGTAGATGCGATTACGTTGGCGTAACGGTAACCGTAAAGGCCGGCGAGGGAACCGTTCTGGCCCCAGGAGGCGCGGAACTTGGCATAATTGACGGCCTGCCTGATATTCGTGAAGAAATCCTCTTCGGAAATGGTCCATCCGGCGGATACGGAAGGGAAATACCCCCAGCGCATCGGTCTGGGAAGGATGGAGAGGTCGGCGGCATCAGCGCGGAAGGTAGCCTGCAGATTGTATTTGCCGAGATAGCTCCAGCCGGCACGTCCGAAGTAGGAAAGCTTGCGGGAGAAGCTGGGTTCGGCACCGGAAACGGAAGGAACCGCGTTGGCCGAATGGTATGCGAAGTAATAGAAGAGCGGATTGTCCTGCATTACGCCCAGGTCGTCATCGCTTCCGCGGTAGGAGCCGCTCATCGAGAAGCTCCGGTTGCTGGAGAACGAAGTTCCGAGCATCAGCGAGATGTTGTGGTTGCCGAAATCCTGGAACCAGTTCGCGAAGTTCTCCCACTGATAATAGACGGAATTGTTGTCCGATCCGGAGAGACCGATGTAGTTCTGGTAGGCGTTCTGGTTGATGTAATAACGGAGGCTGTATCCGTAATTGTCGCCCGAAGAAAGACGGTAGCCGAGACGTGAAGTGATGGTCAGATTCCTAATCGGCTTGAAGTTGATGGCGGTCGAACCGTTAATGTTGAAACCGTTGGAAGTGCTGTAGGAACGGTCGCGCATCACATGGGGGTTGACGTTCTCGGAAGGGTTGAAGAATGATACGCCGTAGTAGTTGCCGTTCTCGTCCTTCAGCAGGGTGCGTCCTGAATTCAGATAATCCTGCATGAAATCGGGAAGCTGGTCTGGAGCGTAGGTCGGCGGAGTCAGAGGGTCGAGCTGGAGGGCCGCAAGGACTGCGGAACCGTAGTCGCTGCCCTCGGAGACGCTGCGGGCCTGATAGTATTCCACCTGGTTGTTGGTCTGGATGTCGAGCCAGGGCTTGAAGTTCCAGCTGGCGTTGACCATCGAGGTGAGACGCTTGTAGACATCGGCATCTCCCGCGAACATACCGTTGTTGTCGAGATAGGTGGCGGAGATGTAGAGATTGCCTTTCTCGGCTCCTGCGGAGAACGAAAGGTTATGGTGCTGCATCAGGGAATTCTCGTAGGAATAGGCAAGCCAGTCGGTATTGGTCTGGAAGTCCCAGTTGCCGTAGAAATCCTGGATGTTGTAACGGCCGTTCTCGATGAAATACTGCATGTACTGCTCGGAGTTCATCACCTTGGGGATATGGTTCAGGCTCTGCGAGGTCAGTTGGAAAGAATAGCTGATCTTGCCTTCGCCCTGTCCTCGTCGGGTTGTGATCATGATGACGCCGTTACCGGCCTCGGCGCCATAGATGGCTGCCGATGCACCGTCCTTCAGGACTTCCATGGATTCGATGTCGTTGGGGTCTATACCCGCAATGGAGTTGGTACGTCGGCCGTCAACGACATAGAGGGGATTGGATGACCCGTTGGAGGAGATACCGCGGACCTGTACGCTGGGAGAAGCACCAGGACGGGCGGAACTGGAGAATACCTGGACACCGGCCGTCTTGCCCTGGAGGGCTGACTCCGGCGATACGATCGTACGGTTCTGGATGTCCTCCGACTTGACCTGGGAGATTGCACCGGTCACGTTGGATTTCTTCTGTACGCCGTAACCCACGACGACCGTCTCCTCGAGCATTTCCGTGTCGGGAAGCAGTTGCACATTGAGGGTCATGGTTTTCTCGGCTACGAAGGTCTGGGGCTTGAAGCCGATGTAGGAGAACTCGACTGTCGCACCTTCGGGAACGGTTATGGAATACATACCGTCGAGATCGGTTGCGACACCGTTGGTTGTGCCCTGCTGGATGACGCCGACACCCATGAGCGGATCACCGAAATCGTCGATGACCTGGCCGGAGAGCGTCACCTGGGGCTGTGCGGCGAGCGACCATCCGATGAGGATTGCCGCAAAGGCGACCGCAAGCCGTTGAATGAGGGGTTTTCTCATAAAGATACTATTTAGGTTAATTAATTGAAGATTCGATGTTGATTGTCATCTTTTTTGGATATGGCTCCCAAACGGGGAATCCTTCAGTGGAAGGGACGCCCGTTTTGGCGAAATTCGTCCAGGCGCGGCTCATCCTATGTCCCAGTTCGACGGCTTCACTGCCACCGCCCGTGAAGGTGCGGTGCAAGGCCACGTTGTCGAAAACGAAGGGTATCTCGATGCAGTGGGTGCTGCCGAGAGCGCCGTCAAGGACCGGAGACTCCCATGTGAACTGATAGAGATACACCGGAGCGCATCCTGCGGCGCTGCGGTCTGCTGCCTGCTGAAGCGCCAGCGGCTTGAAGATCGGGTCCTCCCTGTCGCGGGTGAACTCGTGATATGTCGTCCCGATGATTACGGGAATATCCTTCGAAATGGCCAGAGCCTCGGGGGTCGAGGGCTGGGCCGGTATGACATCACCGTCAACTACCGGAACCTGGCCGTAAAGGATAGCGTCGAGCATGTTCGCGGGCATTGTGCCGTCAGTCCTGGCCTCTTCCCTGACGCTTTCCAATGCCGAATTGTATGCGGCCAGCAATTGTTCATAAGGAACATTTGCTATGTCATCGATCCGGGAAGGATTGAGTTTGAGCGCCTCGACGGTCTTGACGGCGATACGGCGGGAGACACGCTGGTCCATCAGCCTGGTGATGGAGCCGCTCTCGACTATCGCCTTGGAGAAGAGCCCTTTGGCAGAAGGCATCGCCATGAGGGTCGACACCTTTCCGCCGCCGCCCGACTGTCCGAATATGGTGACGTTGGAAGGATCGCCGCCGAATGCAGCTATGTTGTCGCGAACCCACTCCAGGGCCTTCACTATGTCTGTCATGCCGACATTTCCGCTGCGGGCATATTTGGCCCCGTAAGCGGAGAGGTCGAGGAATCCCAGCACGTTGAGACGGTGGTTGAGGGTAACCACGACGACTCCGTGGTCACGTGCCAGATTTGTACCGTCGTAAGAAATGAGTTCCTGACCGCTGCCGGCACGGAAACCGCCGCCGTGGAGCCATACCATAACGGGGCGCTTGCCGGAATCGTTGATACCGGCGCTCCACACATTCACGCGCAGGCAGTCCTCGTCGGGAAAACCGTCGTCCCAGTGCATGGCGAAAGCCTGGTCATCGGACCACCAGCCCGTGCGCTTGTCCTGCGGGCAGGTCGGGCCGTAAGCGCGGCTATGCCTTACCTCGGTCCAGGGTTGCGGGTCTACGGCCGGCATGAAACGGTCGGCTTTGGCGTAGGGAATCCCTTTGAAAATGTAAACACCGCCATCCACATATCCGGCCACGGGGCCGGAAACCGTTACGACGGTGGCCGCCTTGGCAGAAGTCTCAAGCGGGGAGGCGGCATTTGAAACCTGCCCCGGGGCAGGTGAGCCGCAGGCTGCCGTAATCGATACGGCTGCCAGCAGGATGAAATAAGTCTGTATTCTCATAACCGGAGTTTTTTCCGACTACAAAATTCGGAATTCGTTTACCGAAAACTTTACTCCTGCTATTGATTGTTTACCTGAATGGCAACGAACCGCTTTTATTTTGTTCAAAAAAATGCCCGTATGTTCAAAAAAATCGCATATCAAGCTGATTTTGATTATTTTTGAATATGAAAACGCTCATAATCCTGTACGCTTTCCTTTCCGGCATCATCTCAGACGTTCTTTCCAACCAGAGAGTGAACGCTTTCGCGGAGGATGCCGACGGCCATGTATGGATAGCCACTTTCCGTGGCCTCAACAAATATAACGTCCACGAGTATCACCAGTATTTCTGCACGGACGACACCCTGAGCCTTCCTGACAATCAGGTCAACGACATCTGGTGCGACCGCAACGGGGTCCTCTGGGCCGCCACGGCCGACGGCGTGGCTTACCGCACAGAGACCGGAGATTTCCGGAGGGTTCCCGGCCTGAGCGGCAACCGGAACGTACGGCATGCGATAGAGGCGCCTGACGGCAGGATGCTCTTCACCAATACCACCTCCCTCTTCATTTACGATCCTGAAACAGAAATGCTGCGGCCGGTAATAAGGGATTATTCAGCATTCGGTTATCCCTCACATGCCTGGATCGGTGACCGGCTATGGGTCAATACCGGCGGAACCTCGATCAGATGCTATGACGGCAAGGGTTTCTCACTTGAAAAAACCATAGAACTTCCTTTCACCTGCTACCATCTCTGCCATGCGGGAAACGGTCAGTTGTGGCTGTCCGGACTCGGCAAGCTGATGATTTACGACACTCGCAAGGATGAGTGGACTCAGTTGCCTGAAAGCATAGCGAAAGAACCGCGGATCATGAAGGGCGATGTGGACATCATATTCCCCGTCGATGACAACACCCTGCTGCTAAACGTCATCGGAAAGGGTATGTTCTGCTGGCAGCGCAATACCGACCGCCTTCTTTTTCAGGACGCCCCCGATTTTCCCTACAACATACCGGAAGCCGAAATCCGTATCATTTTCCGTGACAGCCACAGTAATCTGTGGTTTGGAACGACCGATCAGGGATACACCACCAGTTACCACTATCGTGACGGTTTCAACAACAACAGGCACCTTACGGACGCATTCTCCGGAAAGACGGTGGTTTCACTCTGCCTTGATAAGGGAAACAGGCTGTGGATTTCCACACTGCGCCACGGGCTTTGGATGCGGGATCCGGCCACTTCACAGATACGGCAGATAGACGTTTCGCACCTCGTTCCCGACATCAATGTGGGATACGTCCGCTGCGGGAAAGTGTTCTGCGACTCCGAAGGGGAACTCTGGCTGCTTTTCAACGACAAATACAGGGTAGTACGCTGCCGTTATGAGAACGGACGCATCATATCGACGGACGCTTTCCATTTCACCCACCCGGCGTCAATCGCCCAGGACGAGTCGGGAAGGATATGGATAGGCGGCAATACCAACTCCCTGGCGATGTACGACAAAAGGACGCGCGACGTCGTAACTTATCCTTTCTCTGACGACCCGGACGTCCATTACGTGGCCGATCTCCAGCTTGCAGAACCCGGGATCATGCTCGTCGCCGCATACGGACTGCCGCTGATGCGGGTCAACACAAGTTCCGGAACAGTGACTGAATTGCTACTTCCGGAAAAGGAAGAGGCGGAATGCATAAAACGCTCGAACCTGAAAGCCAATACCCTCTTCAGGGACAGCGCCGGAGACCTATGGATAGGCACCATAGCCAATGGCGTCCTCCGCCACGATACCAAGAAAGGGATGACT
The DNA here is from genome assembly GCA_017430365.1 of Bacteroidales bacterium. GTDB lineage: Bacteria > Bacteroidota > Bacteroidia > Bacteroidales > UBA932 > Cacconaster. The sequence continues at coordinate 297,818 of JAFRNC010000004.1, forward strand.
TATCCCGTTGCCGGAGCTCCGTGTCTCGACATATGCGACATCCGGGAGGACCGCCAGGGCAACATCTGGATATCCACCATGGACGGTCTGGGAAAATATGACCGTACAGTCGGAGAATTCGTCAATTATTATGCGGCTGACGGCATCGGCGGCAACCAGTTCTCCGACAGGGCTTCCTGCATGATGCCCGACGGCAGCCTCATCTTCGGCGGGACCCACGGCCTCACAGTATTCGATCCGATCGACGTGTCGCAGCGGCGCTCGGTGCCCCTGGTATTCGAGGACCTCAAGATACACAACCAACTGGTAAAACCCGGCCCCGACTCCCCTATCTCACGTGAGTTGAGCTGCAAGCCCGACATAACCATCAGGAGCGGACAGAACGGTTTCAGCATATCGTTCGCCGCACTGGACTACAGCGAACACGAACGCTCCCGCTACTATTACATGATGGAGGGATTCGACCATTACTGGATCAACGCCGGGTACAACCATGAAGCCTATTACGCCAACCTCCCTGCCGGCAGGTACCGCTTCAAGGTCCGAATCACCAACAACAACCGCAGTATCGTCGAGACAGAAGATTTCCTCAACGTCAGGATTCTGCCTCCATGGCAAAAAAGCTGGTGGGCGGTACTTGTTTATTCAGTGCTCGCACTCGGCGCCCTTGCACTTGCATGGCTGCAGTTGCGCAGGATAAGCAACGAACGCGAGGAGCACGCGCGCCAGATAAGGGAGGCAGATAACGCTCGGGAGAAAGTCAGGCTTGAAAAAGAGCAGGAACAGAAGCTCAACAAGATACAGATGAACTACTTCGCCAATGTCGCGCATGAGTTCAGGACTCCCCTTACCATGATATCCGGGCCTGTCTCGGAACTGGCCGGATCGGATACTGTCAGGGGACGCGACAGGAAACTGGTAGGAGTCATACAGCGCAACGCCACATGGATGCTTTCCCTTGTCAACCAGTTGCTGGATTTCAACCGCATCGGCAACAGCAAACTTCAGCTGAAAGTTGCCAAGACCGACATAGTCGCTCCACTCAGGAATACTGTCGAGCTCTTCCGCTTCAACGCGGATTCAAAGAAGATCGAATTATCCTCGCATGGGCTGGACGACCCTCTCGTGATGTGGGCGGACATCGACAAGGTCCAGAAGATTACCATGAATCTCCTGTCCAATGCACTGAAGTACACACCAGCTGGAGGTAAAGTCTCTCTCTCGTTCGACGTCCTGCCCAGGGAAGAACTCAGTGCCCTTTTCGATTTCAGCGAAAAGGATACAGACTCCCAATATGCATGCATATCGGTAGCCGATAACGGAAACGGCATTCCCGAGGGAGAAACCGAAAAGATTTTCGAACGTTTCTACAGATCCGGCGATTCGGAGCACAGACAGGGTACAGGCATAGGCCTATACTATGCCCGTGCGCTGACAGGTTACCACCATGGATACCTTAAAGCATGGAACAGGGATGAGGGCGGTGCTGTCTTCCGCTTCATCCTGCCGGTCAGCGGTTCCTCATATACCGAAGACGAAAAGACGGAGCTCAAGCCTGAGATAATCAACCTGCCGGCATCCGTAAAGAAGAACGAATCAGAAGATGACGAAACCGGACAGAGACTGATCGCCGTAGTGGACGATGACATAGACGTGGCGAATTATGTCAAGATCCTGCTCCAGCCGACATACAGGGTGGCGGTCTATTTCGACGCCGCCTCAGCGCTGGCCGGGATGGCCGAGGAAGCTCCGGACCTGGTGATAAGCGACGTCATAATGCCCGGAAAGAACGGCTATGAGCTATGCGAAGCAGTCAAGAACGACTTGCAGCTGAGCCACATTCCGGTGATACTCGTAACGGCGAAAGTCGCCGTCGAGAACCAGGTCGAGGGCCTTGCCAAAGGAGCCGACGCCTATGTCACCAAGCCGTTCCAACCTGCCTATCTCCTTGCCCTCATCGGATCACTGCTCGAGAACCGCAACAAGTTGCGCCGCCAGCTGAGTTCAGTCACCACAACCGAGGAGATAGAGCCCGAAGCCCTGTCTCCCCGCGATGCCGCTTTTATGAAACAGCTCTACGCCCTGATGGAGAAAGAAATGGACAATACCGACCTCGACATCACCCGCATCACCGAGATGATGAAAATCTCCCGGACCAAATTCTACTACAAGGTAAAGGGCCTTACGGGAGACAATCCTTCGGTCTTCTTCAAACGCTACAAACTCAACCGCGCTGCAGACCTGCTCAAGGAGGGTAAATACAATATGTCTGAGATAGCCTACATGACAGGATTCAGCACCCTGTCGCACTTCTCCACCTCCTTCAAGAAACAATTCGGCGTCCCGCCCTCCGAGTACGTCGGCTGACAACGTGGCCGGCTGCCCGCAGACTGCGGCCGCCAATGCGTTTGATCCGCCAGATACCAACATAAGATTCGGAGTCCCCGATGGCATGTAACAGGACTTATCACAGTTTTTGCTTCACTTCTTCGTAGACTAGACCCGACAGGGACGCTATCTGTCTGGGAGAACAGTTGAACCGGGTCCGCAAGGTCCTTGCGAGTCGCAAGCGCTGGTCGGTTGACAATGATTTGACATTGTCAACGCCGAAAATTTCCAGACAGACATCACGTTTATGCTGTCTCATCTCTTTCATCGGAATGGACAGTCGGGAGATATCCCCTCCCCTGGCATCTACGTCATCCTCGCGGGTCTTGCAGTAAAAATAATTGAAACTCCTGCATGTCTTGAAAATCTTCTCAACCAGCTCGTAGGCGACATACTCTCCCGGAAAAACGAGACCGCCGAACGTCCTGACGTTATCTCCTGAAGGAGTCCTGGTTCGCAGATAATCTCTCAGGCCATGGCTGCCAAGGCCCAGAGTGGAAATCCCGGCCATATCGGTTGAAAGCCATGCCGGAGAAGTCCACAGGCCGGAGCGACGGAAATAAAGTGAACCGCTGGACCATGGATAATCCCAGCCATTACTATGGATCCCTGCGACAGGCGCATTCTTGATTGTATAGCAGATGACGGTCTTCAGGTATACATCAGTGTCGACAACCTGGTAGTCGATGGGAACACCGTCCATCTTATGGCTGTCCCCATGGGTGACAGATATGTGACGGGACGTTCTCCTGACATAGTCATGCATGAAGCGGTTGCATTCGTCGAAGGTCCCGTACAATACGAAGTGAATGTGGTTATCCATCAACGAAAAGGCGAGGATGACGACATGATAAGATTTAAGTGTCACATAAATGCGGTTCATGCCGCTGACGAAGTCGGCATCATCGTAGAAAATGGCATCCACATATTTGCCGTCAGTGGAGAAATGCCAGCAATTCCTGATCGGAATCTGTTGTCCTTTAACGAATGTGGTGTTCAGTCCGAGATCTGAAACGATCTGCATGAGCAGTTTGTCATCTATCTTCATCATCAATTCCCGCGCCGCTTGTGGCTGCCCGACATCAAAGATAAGACACTTTCGTGGAAAAGCAACTGTTTTCCTTCAAGAAAACTCCTTTTTGTTACAACCCGGAATTAGTAGTCCCAGCCTATGGGCAGTCCATGACATGTATCGCCTATCGTCCGGGACTCCGGGCCAGAATCAACTCGAAGTCCCCATATTTACATGCAATCGTGCCTCTGACCTAGAGAGTCGGGGACTTCGAAAACCATGTTGCGCTACTCATCCATCAAAGACAGATGTAATGCGTGGCGGCCGCCAATGAAAACGGGGATAGCCGCCACCGGCTATCCCCGTTTTCATTTGCAAGGCAGGATGGTTACTTCACCGTGATTTCCTTCACGGGTTCGGTGGGAAGGAGGACGCGGTTGACGGGCCAGGACTGGGGCTTGGCCTGCTTGAAGGCCCCAGTGGCGCGGATGTCGGCGGAAGATGCGCCGAAGTTGACCGTGTAGTTGCCGGCAGCCATCTCCCAGCATGAGCTCGCCTCGTTGAACGAAGCCAGCGTGTAGGGATCGATGGTGACGGTCAGGGTCTCGGAAGCACCGGGAGCGAGGTTCTTCGTCTTGGCGAAGCCCTTGAGCTCGAAGACCGGTTTCACCAGGCCGCCGTCGGGAGCAGTCACATAGAGCTGGACAGACTCCTTGCCGGCAACCTTGCCGGTGTTCGTAACGGTGACGGAAGCCTTGACGGTACCGTCCTTCTCAACTTTCACGACAGGTTTGCTGTAAGCGAAGGTCGTGTAGCTCAAGCCATAGCCGAACGGATAGGAAACCGGTTTGCCGGCGGTGGCGAAGTAACGGTAGCCCACCCAGATTCCTTCGGTATAGTCGGTGTAATCGACATCCTTGACGGGATTCCTGCGGGTGCTTCCTCCTAAGAGAGCTGCGATGTCAATGCTGTTGCCACCCTTGTAGTTGTGAGGGAAGTTGAACGACGAAGGGATGTCGAAGTAGCTGACGGGGAAGGTCATGGGGAGTTTGCCCGAAGGGTTGGCTGCGCCGCAGAGGACGTCGGCCACGGCAAGGCCGCCTTCCTGTCCGGGAGTCCAGGCGAGCAGGACTGCATCGGGAATATGCTTCCAGGATGCGGTCTCGATGACACCGCCGATATTGAGCACCACGACGAGCTTCTTGCCGGCTGCGTGATAGACGTCGGCCAGTTCCTGCATGAGCTGACGCTCCATGCCTGTCAGCGTCCAGTCTCCGTCAGCCGCCTTACGGTCGTCGCCTTCACCAGCATTGCGGGAGATGGTCAGGACGGCTATATCGGTTACCGGAAGTTTCTTCTCGATGAAGGAACGCGAAATCTCCATCTCGGGAACCACGGGGTCGCCGAGCAGGATTCCCATACCGTTATCAGCAGTATTGTTGCGAAGTTGCGTCTTGGTGAAGGCGATGTACTGTTCGTACCAGGTCTGGATGTCGGCGTCGACCTCGAATCCGTTGGCCTTGAAGCCTTCGGCCACATTGCGGACATAAGCCTTGTTCACATTGCCGGAACCGGTGCCGCCGGCGATGAAGTCATAAGAGCCGGTACCGTAGAGGGCGACCTTCTTCACATCCTTGAGAGGGAGGACACCGTTGTTCTCAAGCAGGACCAGGCCTTCGGCGGTAGCCTCATGGACCAGTTTGGCGTGCGCCTTGAGGTCAGGCTTGTTGGAATACTTGTAGCCCTGGAAGCGGGGGGTGCGGACGATATACTCGAGTATGCGGCGCACATTGGTGTCGAGTTGCTCCTGAGAGATGCTGCCGTCCTTGACGCCGGCCACTATGCGGGCGATCTCGTTCTCCATGCCGGGTTCCATCAGATCGTTGCCGGCATTGACTGCAGCCACGGTTCCTTCCTTGTTGCCCCAGTCGGTCATGACGATACCCTTGAAACCCCATTCGTCGCGGAGAATGGTGGTAAGCAGGTCACGGCTCTGCTGGGTGAACTGTCCGTTGAGACGGTTGTAGGAGGACATGATGGTCCAGGGATCCGATTCCTTGACAGCAATCTCGAAGCCCTTGAGATAGAGCTCGCGGAGAGCGCGGGGATTGATGCGGGAATCGTTCTGCTGGCGGTTCACCTCCTGGCTGTTGGCGGCGAAGTGCTTGGCGCTCACACCGACACCATTGCTCTGGACGCCGCGGATGTAAGCCGCGGAAGTCTTACCGGCAAGAAGGGGATCCTCGGAGAAATACTCGAAGTTGCGGCCGCAGAGCGGGTTGCGGTGCAGGTTCTGGCCGGGGGCCAGCAGCACATCCACTCCGTATTCCTTCACCTCATTGCCCATGGCCGCTGTAAGCTGCTCTACGAGAGGCATGTTCCAGGTCGATGCCAGGACAGTCCCCACAGGGAATCCCGTGCAGTAGAAGGTAGCGTCCGTACCTGGACGGGTAGGATTGATGCGAAGGCCTGCAGGGCCGTCGGCCACTACGGTTACGGGAATGCCGAGCCTTTCGACAGGGCGTGTGGTACCGGCGGCACCGGAAACGAGTGTTTCGCTCGATGCGGTCATGGAACCGGCGGTCATGGAGCCCCAGCCGCCGCCGACGAGCAGGGTCGCCTTTTCTTCCAGCGTAAGGGCTTTCAGAACCTCATCGATGTTATCGGAACGGAGTTTGGGTTGCGCGAAGAGAGCGGCAGTAGAGATAACGGCCGTCATAAGCAATAAGATTTTCTTCATACGGTTTATGGTTGATTGATTCGTTGTTTCCTTTCCACAAACTTAAAAAGAATTCTCAAGCCGTCAAAGGAATTGAACAACGGCTACAACTTTTAAACAAATATTACAACATCCGGCTATTTCATCTGTTCCGAGAAGTGCCTGGTCATGTAGACGAGGGCGCGGCGGAGTGCGTCATACCAGTAGTATGAGGCATGTGCTCCGTCATAGCAGCGGAACTGGACGTTCATGCCGTTCTTCTTCATGAGCTGGTAAGTCGCCACGTTGGCATTGAAGAGGAAATCATCGTCTCCGCAGTCAAGTACGAAATAGACGCTCTTGGCCGCCTCGATCTGTCCGGCATCGTAATGGCCGCCGTTCATGGTCGAGGGAAGGACACCCGGAGCCTCCCCGGCTTCGTCGAAGAGCGTCGGGCTGACAGCGGCGCTGATGGCATAGACGCTCGAGAAGAGGTCAGGACGGCGCATACCATAGTTGAACGATCCGCCGCCGCCCATCGAAAGTCCGCCGATAGCACGATGTCCCTTGTCGGGAATCGTCCGGTAACGGTTGTCGATGCAAGGCATCAGTTCATTGAAGAAATAATCTTCATATTTCCAGTCCGGCTGGTTGAAATACCCCATGTGGCCGGCCTCGTTGGCATTAGGGAATACCACGATGCACTCTGCGGCATCACCGGCATTGGTTATCATTGTCACGGCTTCGCTGATCATGGAGACCGGAATGTTGGCCCACTCCCAGTCGTTCTCGCCCGCACCGTGAAGCATATATACTACAGGATACCTGCGGTCGGGCTCCTTAGCATAGCTGCGGGGAAGCAGTACCGAGAAGTTCTTGTCGACGCCAAGCACATTGCTGTGGAAATAGAGGTGTTCGACCGGGATGGGAAATACACGGGCCTTGTGGGCCGCGGGGTCCTGCTCTTTCACCTCCTGAGCCTGGAGGGAGAAAACGGCTGCCAGAATAATGACAGCGGATACAATAATCTTTTTCATATCAATAGGATTAATTCATTCAAAAAAGGATTCTACGGCAGCTGAGTGGAGAAGTGCCGTGTAAAATACTTGAGGGCGAGCTGGAAGGAGTCGTACCAATAGTAAGTGGCATGGGCTCCGTCGCGGGTGCGGAACTGCACGGGGATACCCAGCTTCTTGAAGGTCTGGTAGGTTTTGACAGCGTTGTCGAAAGCGATGTCGTCGTCACCGGAATCGATCACGAAATTCACGGTTTTCACCTGCGCCAGTTTTTCCTCGCTCAAAGCCGTGACATCCTGCATGCAGTGGCCGCTTATGGCATATGCACTGGAGAACAACTCCGGATGTGCAATGGCGAACTGATAGGTTCCGCCGGCTCCCATGGAAAGGCCGCCTACAGCCCGATGGCCCTTGTCAGCCAGAATCCGGTAACGTTTTTCAACCACGGGCATCAGTTCCTGGAAAAAGTAGTCTTCATAGCGCCAGCCTTCGCGGTTGCCATATCCGCCCTGGTACTCGGTGGCATTGGGGAATACGATGATGCATTCCGTGGCCGAGCCGTCGTTATAGACTTTGGTAATCGCCTCGCTGATCATGGAAACGGGAATATTCGCCCATTCCCAATCGTTTTCGCCTCCACCGTGGAGCATATAGACAACCGGATAATAACGGTCCGGCTCCTTGGCGTAATTGCGGGGAAGCATCACTGAGAAGTTCTTGTCCACACCCAGGATCTCGCTGTGGAAGTAAAGATGTTCGACGGGGATGGGGAAAACCCTTGCCTTGTGGGCCGCAGGATCCTGTTCCTTGACTTCCTGCGCATTGAGGGAAATGCCTGCAGCCAGGAGGATGACTGCCAATAATGCCAATCTTTTCATATCATTTTTGTTTTGTAAGTTCCTGAATGGATTCCCTTGGCTCCATCACGCGATGGGCCGGCCATGAGGACGGCCGGGATATCTTGAGCGGAAGCGTGGCACGTATATCGTTCACGCTGGCGCCGAAATGTACATTGTAAACACCGGCAGCCGTCTCCCAGGCTGATGAATCCGGATTGAATGAGGCAAGGCCGTAACTGTCGACCCGGAAAGTAAGGGTCTGGCGTTCTCCTGGCTGGAGCAACTTTGTCTTGGCGAATGCCTTCAACTCCAGCAACGGTTTTTCGAGCCCGCCATCGGGTGCGGTCACATAGAGCTGCACGGCTTCCTTGCCGGCATATCTTCCGGTATTGGTTACGACTACGGTGGCGGTCAATCCGTCCGGACCGGCCTTTACCGATGGCTGGGTATAGGAGAACGTAGTATAGCTGAGGCCATAACCGAAGGGATAGGACACCTCCTTGCCGAAAGAAGTGAAGTAGCGGTATCCGACATAAATCCCTTCTTCATATTTCGTAAAGTCCACATCCTTGACCAGCGGTTCCTTGCGGCCGGTCACCGACATGGTGGCGCCGAAAGAGGCGGGGCCTTCGAAGTCGTAAGGGAAATCGAGTGAAGAAGGATGATCGAAATATTGCAGCGGGAAGGTCATAGTCAGTTTCCCTGACGGGTTCACGGTCCCTGCCAGGGCGTCGGCCACCGCACGTCCTCCCTCCTGCCCCAACTGCCATGCGAGCAATATAGCGTCGGGCATCGACTTCCAGGAAGCAGTCTCTATGACTCCGGAGACATTGAGTACGACGACCACTTTCTTTCCGGCGGCATGGTATGCGTCGCATACATCCCGTATCAATTCCGTTTCCGCCGGTGAGAGTTCGAAATCATCCGGCAGATGCCGGTCGCGCGCCTCACCCGCGTTGCGCCCTACCGTTACGACGGCCACGTCACCGGTTCCGGCGCATTTGAATATCCTTTCACGGGAAAGAGAGGGTTCGGAAGCCCGGGGAGCACTTGTGAAAGGTCCGCCGACGAAGTCGGCATAGGTGGCGTCGTGCAATTCCAATTGCGCATTGTAAAGCCTGTCCAGATAGGGATTGAGACTGAAACCGGCGTCAAGGAGCGCCTCTTTGAGGCTTACGACATATGCCGCGTTGACCTGGCCGGATCCGGTTCCTCCCGCGATAAAGCGATAGGAGGTATTCCCATAGAGATCGATCGTGCCTGCTTCCTTGAGCGGCAGCACTCCCGAATTCTTGAGCAGCACCATTCCCTCGGAAGCCGCTTCCCGCGCTATCCGGGCATGGCGGGAGAGATCCGGATTACCGCTTGCCTTGCGGCCCGAATATGATCCGGTCTTCAGCACCAGTTCCAGCATGCGGCGTACACATACATCAACGGCGGATTCTTCCAATTCACCGGAGCGCACTTTCTCCACTATCTCGCGGATCTGGGACTTGTTACCCGGCATCATGAGGTCATTGCCGGCCGCGACCTGTGCCGCCGTATTGCGGCGGGCCGTCCAGTCCGTAAGCACTATTCCGCGGAAGCCCCACTCATTCCGGAGTATGGTGGTCAGAAGGTCGCGGTCCTCCTGGGTCCACACACCGTTTATCCGGTTGTAAGAGGACATCAGCGTCCAGGGCTGTGCCTCACGGACGAGTATTTCGAAACCCTTCAGATAGATTTCCCTCAAAGCACGCGTGCTGATGATTACATCGTTGTCCTTCCTGTTGGTCTCCTGACTGTTGGCGGCGAAATGTTTGGCCGAGGTGCCCACACCCCTTCCCTGGATGCCTGACACCATGGCCGCAGCCATGAGCCCGCTTACCAGGGGATCTTCGGAATAGTACTCGAAGTTCCTGCCGCACAATGGATTGCGATGTATATTAAGGGCAGGGGCCAGGATCAGGTCGACGCCATATGCATCCGCTTCCTCTCCCATCGCATCGCCTATGCTCCTAAGCAGTTCAGTATTCCATGAAGAAGCCAGGGCCGTAGCCACGGGGAATGCTGTACAATAGTGGTCACCCTCCTCTCCCCTGTGCTTGACTGCCAGCCGGAGCCCGGCGGGCCCGTCGGCCATCACCACGTTCGTAATGCCGAGACGGGCGAATCCGTAAGTAGAACCTCCGACAGCCATACGGTTGTCATAAATCCCGGCGGAGGCAGGAAGATCATATACCGCTTCGGAGGGGTCACCTCCGAAAAGCACGCCCTGGTTTGCTCCGACAAGCAAAGTCGCCTTCTCCTCCAGCGTCATCGCGGCAAGGACCGCATCGACATTGTCCGGGGAGAGACGGGGTTGCGCCTGCAAAGCCGATATGGCCAGGCAGGCGCAAAGGATAGCGATGCACCGTTTCATTACAGGACGGTGATAATGGTTCTGAGGTAGGTTGTCAGTTGAGGCGTACCGTTGTCAGCGACAGTCAGCACGAGATGGATGGTATCACCGGAAACGGCATCTTCGGGTATCGTGACCTTATTGTCCGTAACAGTAACGTCTCCCTTATAGCTGCCCACTTTGTACTGGGCCCAGCTGCCGGTGATCACATCTCCGTCCGGGTCCTTGCACTTTACTTTCAGTTTGAGCGTCTGGCCGGGTTTGCCTGAAATGGAGAGAGGACCCGAAACCAGCGGTTCATGGTTGGCTGACTTGTAGTCGGGTGTCACGGTCCAGGCCATGCGGGCTGCGAAACTGTTCTGAACGGCGGGCACGAAATCAGGAAGGACATCGTCCTTGCGGGCTCGCATAGCGAACGGAGCGGTGAAACCCGCCTGGCGTTCTTCCTCGCTCAGTTCGCGGCGACGGCCGGCCCAGCCTCCGTATTCCTGACCTTCCCAGGCACGCAGGCCGTTGCCGATCAGGTTGAGGAACATAGGGGTGTCACCCTCGCTGATGAAATTGCCCTCGGGCTGCGGCGGGCTCCATACCCAATAGCCCTGCTCGCGCAGTTCGTCGGCAGTGAAACCTTTAAGGCCGAAATAATCGGTGAAGTCGCCGGGAGCCATCTGTTTGCCGTCACCCCAGACGCGGTACAGGCCGCCGAAGACGCCCTTTGACTTGATATTGTTTCGGGTCCATTCAGGAGAGAAGTAGAGAGTGTCGGCAGGGTCAAGCACCGAGCGCTTCGCCCCATATCCAAGTGAGATGACGCCCGCGTTGAGTATGACAGACTCTACTTCGGGCCATGCGACCCTCACATATTCCGCGAAAGTACGGTCCTGCTGTCCTGAAAGGCAGAACTTGGCCTTGGCACCTACTTTCGCCTTTACTTTATTCCATTCCGGGGTTCCGGAATACTCTTCCTCTATGCTCTTGAGGGCGCGGGAAGCGGTGCTGGGGCCGCCCCAGACCTGGATGAAGACCGGGCGGGGATCGTCGTCGAGAAGGACCTGTTTAATAAGATCCGATCCGGGAGTGTCGTGCTCCATCTCCCCCTCGAACCATACGTTTCCTTCCTTGATTATGGATTTGAGATATTCAGGCGTGGGGTATCCGGAGTGATGCTTCACCAGATTGGGGTAGACGGCGGCATATGCCTCCACATCCTCGTCGATGAAGCGTTCGCCTTCGGCCCAGCGCCAATGGGTCTGCGGGCCCAGATCCCGGCCGGGCCTTGCGTATTCCCGGCCCGGGATGTACTGGGTGCCGCCTTTTCCGTCCCCTTTCCAATGGAACTGGCTGCTTGCGTAGATCAGACCTTCCGTGTCGAAGTCCGATGAGAAAAGAAGATACCGGATCAGTGAATTGTGATCGTCGAGTTCAGGGTCGCATGTTACGATGACCCTTGGCTTCGTCAACTCTCCCCTGGAGGCGGGAGCGCATCCCGCGACTGTCAGGGCAGCCAGAAGTATTATGGAAAGGAAGCGGTTCATTATTTGACTGTTATTACGGTTCTGAGATAATAGGTCAACACCGGGTCGCCGTCGTCCTGGGCCTGGAGCACCAGATGGATGGTGTCGCCGCTGCGGGCGTCGGAAGGCACGGTGAAAGTGGTCTTCGCAGTATTGGGACTGTCTACGGCGAGGGTGGCAGGGTTAGTAAGCACATATTTGCCTACCGGGAAATACCACCACTGGAGGGACAGATTGTCGCCGTCCGGATCGGAGGCCTTGGCATTGATGGTTACCGTCTCTCCGGGAGCGGCGGTCATTTCGAAGGGGCCTTTGAGTTCCGGATAGTGGTTTGCGTCGGCATAATTCGGAGTCACAGACCATTTCATGCGGGCGGCCTCGGAGAGGTTGCGCTCGGGAGCCATATTGGGGAAGGTATGGTCTTCAGGGCCGCCGCCGCGCATCATGGCCATCATGGCGGCCATATCGGGCGAGCTTACTCCAGTAGAAGGCGTCGGGCCGGGCCGGTTGCCGCGCTGGCGTCCCATGGTGGAGATGTTGGTGCCCATGTAGCGGGGATGTCCTGACTGGGGCTCACCCTTGGTGATATCCCAGCGGCCGGTCCATCCGCCCCAGGTAGGATCGACCCAGGCACGGAGGCCGTTGTCGATCAGCTGATAGAAACATCCGCTGTCGCCGTCACCGTAGAGGGTGCCCTTGGGCTGGACGTTCGACCAGACATAGTAACCTTCCGCACGGAGTTCGTCAGCAGTTTTGCCGGCGGAGGGGCCGATGAAGTCGGTCATGTCGCCGGGAACCATCTGTTTCCCGTCACCCCAGAGGCGCACCAGCGCGCCGATGGGTCCGATTGTCATGTATTTTGCCGTCCATTCCGGATCCGTCAGGCTGGGATTGCCCTTCCAGTTACCCATGCGGGCATTTGTGTTCTGGACCCAGATCCCGGGCCAGTTCACTGCGATATAGCTGTTGTAGGCATTGTCCTGGTCACCGGACAGGTTGAGTATCACCTTGCCGTTGACCTTGGCCACTATTTCGTCCCACTTGTCAGTACCCTTGTATTCATCCTCTATGGAACGCAGCGCCGCCGCTATGGAGGAGCTGCCGCCCCAGGCCTGGATGAAGAGGGGGCCCGGACGGTCGTCGAGGATATTGGCCTTGATCAGGTTGGAACCGTCGGTATCATAGGAATAGTCGCCTTCGAAGACGCAGTTGCCCCACTTGGTCACGCTGCGCAGATACTCCGGAGTCGGATAACGCTTGTCGTGGACCTTGAGATTGGCATAGCACTGCCCGTAAGCGTCGATGATGTCGTCGATGAAACGTTCGTCCTCGGCGAAACGCCAGGAAGTCTGCGGGCCGAGGCCCATGTTGTCGTATTCGGCTCCGGGAACGAACTGCGTGGTGCCCTTGCCGTCACCCAGCCAGTGGAACCGGCTGCTGGTGTAGACCAGGCCGTCGATCTGAAAGTCGGTGGCATGGAGCAGGAAGCGGATCATGGAGTTGTTGTCGTCGAGCTCCGGGTCGCATGTGACGATGGTTCGCGGCGCCTGGAAGACACCGTCCTTCGGGCCCTTGCTGCAGCCGACGGCCAAAAGCGCCGCCACGGTCGCTATCAAAATCAATCTGGTTCTCATATAATACAAATCTACGGATTATTTGAAGAGCCTGGGAGCAAAGTCTGCAAGATATATTCTCCAGTTTTTCCAGACATGGCCTCCGTCGGTTTCCCTGTATACATAGGGATAACCGGCTGCGTCGAACTTCTCACGCAGGGCCTTGTTGTTCTTGTAGAGGAAATCCACGTTGCCGCATCCCATCCAGTAGAGTTTCACGCCCTTCTTGAACTGGGTGGCAAGTTTCGCGTCGAAATCCTGGTAAATCGGCGAAATCTTGGTGTCGGTAACACCCACCGCGGCGGAGAAGAGGCCCACGTAACCGAAGAGGTCGGGATAGTTGGCCGATATGAAAGCGGAGTGGAATCCTCCCATGGAGAGGCCTGCGATGGCACGGTGCGCCTTGTCGGCCTGAGTGCGGAAGGTCTTGTCCACGAAATTCACAATTTCGGGGAAGTTGGTCTCGAAGATGCCGTCCATGGTTCCCTTGGTGAAATGGTAGGGCTTGTAATAACCCATGGAGCTTTCACCCGGAGCCGCGCTCATGCCGGCATGTCCGTTCGGCATGACCACGATCATCGGCACGGCCTTGCCCTGCGCGATCAGGTTGTCGAGGATGGTGCAGGCGCGGCCGAAATTCTTCCATTCGTCCTCGTCGCCGCCCATGCCGTGCAGCAGATAGAGCACAGGATACTTTTTCTTGGAAGTCTCGTATCCGTACGGGGTATAGACATTCATGCGGCGGTCGATCCCGAGTCCGTCGGAATGGTACCACACCGAAGTGACACTGCCGTGAGGGACATCCTGGACGCTGTAGAGGTCGCCCATCCCCCCGGGAATCACGAAGAGATTCGTAAGGGTCGCGAAGTCACGGAACACGTAGGGATGGTTGGGATCGATGGTGGCGATTCCGTCAACCAGGAAAGTATAGCTGTAGAGTTCGGATTCGAGGGGCTTGGAAGTATAGGTCCAGAGGCCTCCCTCGCCTTCCGTCATGTCGACAATGCCGCTTGACGCCATGCCGACGTTGGTCCCCTTCTCCCCTTCCATGAAATCGCCCACGATCTGCACCTTGTGCGCCTTGGGGGCGAGGAAATTGAAAGTCACGGTCCCGTCCGGATTTACGATGGCGGACTTGATGTTCTGGGAAGGGAACAGATTCTGCTGTGCCCCGGCAGAGAGGCACAGCAGAATCGCGATGGCTGCAATAAAGAACTTCTTCATCTTACGAAACGGTAATTACATATTGGGCAAAGCGGGTCATCGGACGTCCGGCCTCGTCACGCACCTCGAGATTGACGACCAGTTTGTCACCGGTCTTGGCATCGGAGGGAACCGTGAAGGAAGTCTTCCAGCCGGTACCGGAGGACACTTCCAGGCCTTCGGCCTTGCCTTCCTTGTATGTGCAGGCAGAAGCCGGCACATACCAGGTCGCGGTGAGTTTGTCGCCGTCGGGATCCTTGGCACTGCCGGAAAGCGATACGGTCTCGCCGGCAGCTGCGGTCAGGTCGAGAGGACCGGCGGTAATGACCGGGGCGTGGTTGCAGTCCTTGGGCTCCATGATGGTCCAGTCAGCACGTGCGGCAAGCTCCTCCCACATCACGATGGTGTAGTGGTTGTTGCCACGGTTGTTCACGTCGCTGCGGAGTCCGATGTCGATGAAACCGGCACAGCCGAACTGGCAGAATGCCCATGAATAAGGTTCGTAGTCCGCACGGGGATAGGTCTTGAGGTTCTCGGGACCCCAGCCCTGACGGGCGCTCTCTCCCCAGTCCATGTAGTCGATCAGTCCGTAGTTGTAGATGATGGGCTCTCCGTAGATGGCACGGCCTTCGGCCATGAGCCATATCTCGCTCGTAAGCTTGCCGTGGTTCAGCTTGAAAGCCTCGAGGTTCCAGGGAGCATGGAGATAGGGCTGCAGCTCCTCGGCGGCCGGACGGGGACCGTTCTTGCTGGCCGAGAAGAAGGAGCCGTAGCTGAAGAAGCCGAAGCCGTAGCCTCCGTTCTGGAGGCCGGGGAACATCTCGTCGATCTTGCTGTCAGCGCGGCAGTAGTCCTCACCGCTTCCGCCTATACGGACTTTGGCGACGACCTTGGCCAGCACGGCATCCCACTCGGGAGTTCCGTGGTAGCGCTCATAGATGGAGTAGAGGGCGCGGACGGTGGTGTTGATGCCGCCCCAATGCTGGATCGTCAGCGGACGCATGTCGTCGTCGAGAATGATCTGTTCGATGAAACGGGAACCTTCGGTCTCGAAGCGGTAGTCGCCCTCGAATTCGATGTTGCCCACCTTGGTGATACTGCGGATATAGTCCGGAGTCGGATAGTTGGGATTGTTCTGGCTCAGGAACTTGTAGTCAGCCTCGTAATAATCGAGGACACGGCCGAGCCAGGTGGGATCGACGGGACGGTATTCGGTGAGGTCGGCCGCAGTCTTCACGCGATGCTCGCAGTGCTGTGCGTTGCAGCGGAAATGAGGAGTGACCTGGCCGAGGGTGTGGAGTCCGCCGTCGCCGCTGAAATGGAACATTCCCGCGGTCCAGACTATGCCGGCGATGTCGTAGTGGTCTGCGTAGAGAAGACTCAGAAGCAGTCCGTTCATGTCGTCCACCTCAAGGTCGGTGGTGATCAGCACGCGGGGCTGCTGGCTCTTGTCTACCTTGGCGGCGAGCTGGTCGGGAGAAAGGTTCTTCTGGCCTCCGCATGCGGCAAGGAAGAGGACTGCCGCACAAATTGCTAAGATGCGTTTCATGGCCGTCATTTCTTGAAGAGGAGCGGAGCGAATTCGGAGAGATAGAGTCTCCAGCAGTTCCATACATGGGCGCCGTCGCTCTCACGGAAAGAGACGTTGGGCATTCCGAGGGCCTTCAGGTCCTCATAGTAGGTCTTGGCATTCTGGAAGCCCCTGTCGTCGCGGCCGATGCCGATCCAGTAGGCGGAGACGCCGTTGGCGATCTGGGCGCGGACGAGATCCATCGTGGCCTTGTTTTCGGGAACAGACTCGTCAAGTTCGTGGATGCGGCCGCCTGCGGAGAAGACTCCTACATAGTCGAAGACGTTGGGATAGCGGCGGGAGATATTCACGGAATGGCCGCCACCCATGGAGAGGCCGGCGATGGCTCGGCCGCACTTCTCGGGGATGGTGCGGAAATTCCTGTCGACGAAATTGACGATTTCCATGAAGTTGGCGACATATTTCCCTTCGGGATCGCGGAAGTGGAAAGGCTTGTAATAGCCGAGGGAGCTCTCACCGGGAGCCGCCTGCATCTCGGCATGGCCGTTGGGCATTACCACGATCATGGGCTCGGCCTTGCCCTGGGCGATCAGGTTGTCCATGATCTGGACGGCACGGCCGAAGATGGTCCACTCGTTCTCGTCACCCCCGGAACCGTGGAGCAGATAAAGCACCGGATACTGCTTGTAGGGATTGGCGTCGTATTCTGCCGGCAGATAGACATTCAGGCGGCGGTCCTTGCCGATGCCGTAGGAATGATACCATTTTGCCACGAGGGTGCCGTGGGGCACGTCGTTCACCTTGAAGAGGTCTGCGAGCCCGCCGCCGACGATGAACACGTTGGTGACGGTTGCGAAATCACGGTATACATGGGGGTTGTTGGGGTCGAGCACGGGAACGCCGTCCACAAGGAAAGTGTAGCTGTAGAGTTCGGAAGGGAGAGGATTGGATGTGTATGTCCAGGTGCCGTCCTTGCCCTTCTTCATGTCAATCTGTCCTGCGCCGACCATGCCGGCTATATGTTGCTGTACGTCCTTCTTGATGAAGTCGCCTGCTATCTGCACTTTCTTGGCTTCGGGAGCGATCAGGCGGAAGGTAACCCTCCCCTGTTCGTCGACCGTACCAGATTCGATGTTCTGGGAGATGAAGAGGTTCTGCTGCGCAAAGCCGGAAATTGCGGCGGCAATGCAAACAAACAGCAATAGTATTCTTTTTTTCATGATCGGTAGGAATTGTGATAATTGATTGATATATATGATACTGCCCGGAGCCCTTTGCGCAGGCACCGGGCAGTAACTCGTTCGGAAAAGGGATTACTTCCAGCCTTCGTTCTGCACCATGTTCGGGTTCACCGCCATTTCGGTTGCCGGGAACGGGAGGAGCAGGTGCTTGGGAGCCTTGAATCCTACAGCACCGTCTTCGTTGTAACGGACCCACTTGATTTCGCCGTCGGGCTGCAGTTCCGGATGGACGGCGCCGCGGTTCCTCAGTTTGGCCTCGGCCTCACCCCAGCGGATGAGGTTCTGGAAACGGAGTCCTTCGAAGCAGAGTTCCATCCAGGATTCGTCCTTGACGACCTGAAGGTTCACCGAAGAAGCCAGAGGGGCCTTGGCGCGGGTACGGAGCTGGTTCACATAGTCGAGGGCTTTGGCGGCGTTGCCTGCCTGGACATGTGCCTCGGCGGCAAGGCAGAGCACCTCGTCGTAGCGCATGATGTGGTCGGGCAGCGGATAGCGGTAAGCGGAACCGTTGTCTTTCCAGACCATGTACTTGCGGTTGAACAGGCCTTCGCAGTCATAGATCGACATACCATCCTTTACACGGGTGTTGAACTCGTCCTGCATCTGCTGATAAGTCAAGATGAAATGGTTGAGGCGATAGCCGTCAACACCTTCGACCTCGACGAACTTGTTATAGAGTGCGCTGGTCGGGCAAACCTGGAAACCGAAAGGATAGGTTGCGAAATTGGCAGTCGCGGGACGCGACTTGTCGAAGTTGTATTCGAATTTCTCAGCGCGCAGACCAGTCCACATACCGTGGTAAGTTGCATTGGGGCCGGAGTTGGCGGCATCGTCGAGACCGCGCATGCAGAAGAGGTCTTCCTTGGAAACATCCTCGCGGATAGTACCGAAGTTGGTCAGATCGGTCTGCAGGGCGAACTTGCCGCTGCCGATGATGGCGTCGAACGTCGAAGCCGCCTCGGAGTATTTGTTCTGCCAGAGCTGTGCCTTGCCGAGAAGTGCCTGGGCATAGGCCTTGGTGATACGGTAGGTTCCGGTCTGGTCGGTCAGGGCGCCGCTGCTGATGGCGGCGTTGAGGTCGGCCTCGATAGCACTCCAAAGCACACCGGTGGACTCGACATTGCCCTGAAGATACTCGTCGGATGCAAGGATGTGGTCCACAAGCGGGGCGGTTCCCCAGAGGGTTACGAGTTCGAAGTTGGCCCATGCGCGCATGGTCAGGGCTTCGGCACGGGCGCGTTTCATCACGGCACTTTCACCGGTGACGCGTTCCAGGACGAGGTTGCAGCGGTAGATCAGCGTGTAAAGGCCCTGATAGAGGTTTTTGACAACGCTGTTGCCGTCGTCGAAGGTAAACTCGCAATATTGATAATAGGTACCGTCGGCGCGGTTTCCGCCGCCGGTCCAAAGGTCGTCACCCAGGAAATTCAGGAGCCATGCAGCGCTGCTGGTACCGCCGGAGTGGACAGTCTTGAACTGGTAGTAGGCGGCCACGATCGCTTCCTCGGCTTCCGTGTCGGTCTGATAGAAGTCGTCGATGGCTACGACGCTATGCTGGGGAATGTCAAGCTTGCTCTCGCAGGAGGCGGCGGCGAAAAGGACGCCGGCGGCAAGCATCACGGTCATTATATGTTTGAGTTTCATAATCGTTTCTCCTTATGAAATTAGAAGGAAATATTGAGGCCGAAGACCGTCTTCTTGATGGTCGGATACTGGCCGTAGTCGATACCCAGACCGTTCGTGCTCACGGAGACTTCAGGGTCGAATCCGGGATATTTGGTGAAGACGAACCAGTCGTCGAGGGAGACATAGATGCGCAGGGTGCTCACGTTGATCTTCTCGAGCCATTTCTTGGGGAAACTGTAGCCCAGCTGGAGCTGCTTGACCTTGAAATAGGAGCCGTCGAAGATATATGCATTACTCTGGAGGAAGGTGGCATAGTCCCAGTTCTGGAGTCTTGCGCTCGGGAAGAGGGTGTTGTCACCAGGTTTCTGCCAGCGGTTGTCGAAGATGTACTGCAGGGTATTGGCCTGGCTGCGGGTGGAACGGGGGATTGCATAGGCGATGCTGTTGCCGTAAGCTCCGCTGCCGAACGCCACAAGATCGAAGCCCTTGTAGCCGAGGTTGATGGTGAAGCCGTAGGTCAGCTTGGGAATGCCGGAGCCGATCATCACCTTGTCGTCGTCGCTCATGGTTTCGCCGTTGCCGGCATGATCGACGAATTTGGGCGTACCGTTTTCAGGGTTGACGCCTGCATATTCGTAGCCGCGCATGTACCAGATCGGGAAGCCCTTTTCGAAATAGGTGGTGATGCCGGAACCGCCGGAACCGCCGGATACGCGGGTCAGGGTCTCATAAATGTAGGTGACTTCGTTCTTAAGGGTGGCCACGTTACCGCTCAAGGTGTAATTGAAACCACCTACGCGGTCCTTCCATGTGAGTTCGAATTCATGACCGACGTTGCGCACGTTACCGGCGTTGATCGGGGAAAGGGTACCGCCGACCACGAGAGAGGATGTTACGCTGGGCATGATCAGGTCCTTGGTCTTCTTGTCGAAGAAGTCGTAAGTGAATGCCAGGCGGTCCTTGAACATGCGGAGGTCGAGACCGACGTCGATCTGTTCGGAGGTCTCCCACTTCAGCTGGTAGTTGCCGATTGCATTGGGGATGGAACCCGTAGCATAACCGACTCCGGGATCCATACCGAGTTTGATAGTGGAGGCGATGGTTGCGGCATACATATAGTTGCTCAGGCCGGCGATAGAACCGTTCTGGCCCCAGGAAACACGCAGTTTCAGGTGCGAGACCGGGGTGAGGCCCATGTCGCGGAACCAGTTCTCACGCGAGATCGTCCAACCAGCGGAAACAGCTGGGAAATAGCCCCAGCGGGTGTTGAGCGGGAGGATCGAAAGGTCGGCCGCATCAGCACGGAGGGATGCCTGGATGTAGTATTTGTTGTCGTAGTCATAGGAAGCACGGCCGAAGTAAGAGAGTTCGGCGTAGTTGCGCTTCTCACCTCCGCTGACGGTCTTGGTGGCGGTACCGGTCTGGTTCTCGAAATATGCGTAATTCGGATCCAGTTTGGTGATACCTATGTTGTCGAGGCCCGTACCTGCGATCTGGCCGACCACGTTGAAGTTAGCGCGATAGGAATAGGACATACCGGCCATCACGTTCACGTTGTGCTTGCGGGCGAAGGTCTGGTTGTAGTTTACGAAGTTCTCCCACTGCCAGTAGGTGTTGGTACCTGCACTTGCGTTGATGGTGACATAATCGGTCACGGTATCGGTATTGGTCACGTTCGGCCAGGTCACGGTCTTGCTTATGTTGCTGCGGATGTCATAACCCAGTCGTGAAGTGAAGGTAACGTGCTTGATAGGAGTGAGGTCCAGGGAGGTGGTACCGCGAAGGTTGAAGGACTCGTTGTTGGGATCGGAATACTTGATGTGGATGTACGGGTTGACGTTGTTCGACTCCTGGAAAGGAGACATCGAATAGTAATCACCGTTCTCATCCTTCACGAAGATATGGCCTTGGTCAACCAGCGACTGCATATGTGCAGGAAGGTTGTTGGCAGGGTAGATGACCGGAGTCAGAGGGTCCATCTGGATGACGGAAGCGGGCAGTGAAGCCATGCCGCCGGCGCGGACTGCCCTGTTTGAACCGTAACTGAAGGAGTTGTTGGTGGTGAACTTGAGCCAGGGCTTGATCTTGTAGCTCGCATTGACGGTTGCAGTCAGGCGCTTGAAGATATCCTGGTCGCCGATCACCGGACCGTTGTTATCCAGATATGAGACAGAAGCGTAGAGGGAACCGTTGTTATTGGCACCCTGGAATGATAAGTTGTGTCGCTGCATCAGGCCATGCTCGAAAGCGACATCCGCCCAGTCGGTGTCGGTATGACCGTCATAGAACTGGTTGATGATGTTCTCGGAAACGAGGTTGCCTTCACGGACCCAGGTCAGATAGTCCTTGGAGTTCAGTGCCTTCGGAATATGGACCATATCCTGGATGGAAATCTGGGTATCGTAGCGGATGATCCGGCGGCCTTCGGCTGCCTTCTTGGTAGTGATCAGGACAACGCCGTTACCTGCCTGCGCACCGTAGATGGCGGCGGAGGCGGCGTCCTTCAGGACCTCCATGCTCTCGATGTCGTTGGGATCGAGCGAAGAGATGTTCTTCGTGCGAAGGCCGTCGACCACATAGAGCGGGTCGGAAGAGGAGTTCGAGGAATAACCGCGGATACGCATCGATGATTCGGAGCCCGGAGCGCCGGACAGCGAGATGAGCTGGACACCTGCGGTCTTGCCCTGCAGGGCGCCCTGGACATCGGTGATGGAACGGTTTTCGATGTCAGCGGCCTTTACCTGCGAGATGGCGCCCGTCACGTCGGACTTGCGCTGCACGCCGTAACCGATGACCACTGTTTCTGTCAGGACGTCGGCCGAAGGAGCCATCTCGACATTGATGACCGCCTGGTTGGCGGGGATTGTCTGGGTGGTATAGCCGATGAAGGAGAATTCGAGGTTGGCGCCGCGCGGGACAGTCAGGGAATACTTACCGTCAATATCAGTGGAGATACCGTTGGAAGTGCCCTGCTGGACGACTGCCACGCCAATCATGGGAACATTCTGCTCGTCCACCACGGTACCTGTGACCGTGATCGTATTCTGGGCGAATGCCAGACCGGCACCCAGAACCAGCATCAGGACGAAAGAGAGGATTCGTTTCATGAGGTTTTATTTTAGTTTACAAAAGATATGATGTCATTTTAGTTGGAAGCGGCGATAAGCACCAGGGCTGCAAGGAAGCAGAGGAACATGGCGTAAACGAATTTCATCGTTCCCTTGGGAGCTTCCTTGAATTCCTTCCAAATCAGTACGCCCCAGATCATTGCCACCAGCGGGGAGGCGTTCGAGAGGGCGTAGGATACGGCCTTATTGACTGGGGCCTGCGCGGTCATGAAGCTGATGACCATGCCGCTCATCCAGATGAAGCCGCCAAGCATGCCGATAAGGTGTGTGCGCACGTCACCCTTGGAGAAGTAGTCCTTCATGGTGGACTTCCCTTCCACGGAGTGCTTCATGGCAACCGGATTGAGGAAGAGGGTGCTCACCAGCACGGCCAGGGCGAAGAAGAACACTGCCTGGTAGGGAGAGAGAGAACCGACGCCGCCGAAAGTCGGGGCCGTTCCCTTGACCACGAGGCCGTAGAAGAAGGCGAAGCCGAAACCGGAGATGATGGCGAAGATGATACCCGCCTTGGGGCTCTTCTGCTGCTTGCCGGCCAGCTTGCTGTAGGAAACTCCGCAGAGAATCATGGCGAGGACCGCCAGCACGACGCCCACCCAGAGGAGAGCCTTGTTGCCCGTGAATCCGGAACTGAAGTAATTGAAGATGATGCCTCCGACCCAGCCGAGGCCGCCGCCGATGGGGAATCCCACCGACATGCCAGCCACGCCGATCGAGGCCGTCAGGAAGATGTTGCAGAGGTTCCAGATGAGACCTCCGAGCAGGGGCCACAGCACTGCGTTCCAACTGAGATTGTCGAACAGATGTCCGCCATTGAACAGCAGCAGGCCGAGGAGCGCCGTCAGGAACAGGCCGGCGATGTAGTCCCAGTAGAAGAGGAACGATTTCCACTCCTGCTTCTGGACCAGCTTCTGGGTGTTTGCCCATGAACCCCAGCATATGCAGCAGTAAATGCAGCATATCATTGCCAGGGTGATGTTGGTTACAAGTACCATAATTCGTCGTCAGTAAAACGTTCAGGTTATTCGTGTACGTAGAGGTCCCAGCCGAGATAGTTCTCGATGGCATCCTGGAGGATTTCGGCGACATGCTTGCGGCAGGCTGCGACATGGTGCTCGAAGCCGTTGCGGCAGATGTGCTTCATGAGTTTCTGGAGATTCGGAACCTTGGTGACAGCGATGCAGCCGTCCATTCCGTAGGGATCGTTGGTGATCACGCCTTCGCCGAGATAAGCCTTGATCTTTCCCTTGGTGTCGTCGGTGGAGATGCGGAAATAGGTGAAGTCGCCTTCAGAGACCTTTGCGCTGACTGCACCGAAGGTATGTACCTTGCCGAGGGTACGGCCAAGCACGCCGAGAGGGGTGAGCTTCAGGTCCTTATTGCCGATGAAACCGCAGGGGAAGTTGCCGCAGTGGGTGCAGACGCACTTCTCACGGTCGGTAGCGAAGTTGTTGTTCCAGTCCATGAGGGCTGCGGGCTCCATCGATGCGAGGGAAAGAGCATACATGGAGACGGCTCCGGCGATATCTGTCTCGCAGGCGCTCGGGATGAGCTTGTCGCTGAGCATGGACATGGCGACGCAGGCTGCGCAGCCATAGTTCATTTCGAGGGAATCCCAGCACTGGATAGCGAGGGCGTCGCATTCGTTGGCTGCGGTCCATCTTTCGACTGCCACGGCGAACTTGGTCACAAGCGGCATCTTGTCTTCATAGTTCTCGGGAACAGCTGCATATTCGTGGATGCTGTTTTTCTTGGCGACATAATCGGGATCGTCGTCTGCGATCTTCTCGGCTGCGAAAATCAGTTCGGAAAGGTCTGCGGGAACGACGGTGATGCCGTATTTCTGGAGGAGCTTCTCGCTGGCGCGGCAGGTGTTGAAGCCGAGCGGACGTGTGCCGATCTGGCCGATGCGGCAGTGACGGAGACCGTTCACCACGCGGCAGATGCCTGCGAACTTGGCGATGTCGCTCTTCACGAGGGGATCGTAGATATCGTAGGTATGGTAGGTGGTGTCGGAGAAGGGAATTCCGTACTGGTAAAGGTTGTTGCAGACCGAAATCTTGCCGCAGAAAGCGTCGCGGCGGCTGTCGAGGTCAACCTTGTCGTTGTAATCGTCGTAAGCCTGTACAAGGACGGGGACGCCCAGATTGGCTTCGTGGATGGCGTTGATGATTCCGATTTCGAAACCGAAGTTGGGAAGGGCGACGATGATGCCGTCGATGTTGTCACGGTTTTCCTTGAACTGGGCGGCCACCTTAAGGCCGTCTTCACGGGTCTCGATGCTGGAACTTCCGGTAGGGGTAGCATCCTCGGGGAGGATCACATAGTCATAATTCAACTCGTCGAGGGTCTTGAGGAGCTGTTTGCGCACGTCGATGGCGAGTGCCGGATTGAAGTACGCACGGGTGCCGATGATTACACCGAAGCACAGTTTCTTGTCTGCTTTATACATGGTTTATGGTGTTTGATTGTTGTTGCTATTTTATCAGTTGTTCCACTGCATTCTTCCACCCGTCGTAGGCGGCGCTGACAGTATCGTATGAATTGGGGAGGACGGGCTCCTCGCCGTTCCAGACCTCGAGCGCCTGTTCGAAGGAGCTCCAGCATCCAAGGGCGAAGCGGTTCATGACGAAAGCGCCGAAAGCGGAGGCATCCTCCACCTCGGAACGGACTACCGGAACCTGCAGCAGGTCGGACTGGAACTGCATGAGGAAACGGTTGCGGGTAGGACCGCCGTCGACCCGGATCTCACGGAGTTTGATGCCGGCAGTATCGGTCATGGCGCGCACCAGGTCGGTGACCTGATAGCCTATAGATTCCAGGGCAGCACGGCATACGTGGGCGCGGGTGGAGCCCAGGGTCATGCCGGATATCTGCGCCTTCACCTCGGGATGCCACCAGGGGGCTCCGAGGCCGGCGAATGCGGGAACGAAATAGACTCCCCCGTTATCCTTGACGGATGTAGCGACTGATTCGATTTCGGATGCGCTTCCGATAAGTTCAAGTTTGTCCTTGAGCCATGTGATCGTGGCTCCGGTGCAGTGGATGTTCCCCTCGAAAGCATAGAACACCTTTCCGAGAGCGGCGAAACCCACCGAGGTGACGAGCCCGTCAGGAGCGTCGGCGAACTGTTCGCCGATATTCACCATGACTGACGAACCGGTGCCGTAGGTAGCCTTGCCGAGTCCTTCGGTGAAGCACATCTGCCCTACAAGGGCTCCGTGGCTGTCCCCGAGGACGCCGGCAATCTTCACGGGCGAAGGGAAGAGGCCTTCAACGTCTGTCTCGCCGAACACTGCATCACATGGAAGTGCCTTGGGCATCATGCTCTTCGGCACGGTGAAGAGTTCCAGCATGTCGTCATCCCAGTCAAGCGTATGCACATTGAAAAGGAGCGTGCGGGAGGCGTTGGTATAGTCGGTTGCATGGACTTTACCGCCGGTCAGGCGCCAGATGAGCCAGCACTCCACATTACCCATGAGAAGTTCGCCGTTCACAGCGGCTTCACGAGCCCCCTCGACATTGTCGAGAATCCACTTCACCCCGCTTCCGGAGAAGTAGGGGTCTATCAGCAGGCCGGTACGATCCTTTACCATGGCGCCCTTGCCGGCGGCCTTGAGTGCCTCGCAAATATCCTTGCCGCGCATGCACTGCCATACCACGGCATTGCATACGGGTTTTCCCGTAACCTTGTTCCAGACTACGACGGTCTCGCGCTGGTTAGTGAGGGAGACCGAGAACCGGCCCTCCTTGCATCCGCCCTTCTCCACCACGTCGCGGATCACCTCGACGGTATGGCGGTAGAGAATCTCGGGATCGTGTTCGACCCATCCCTCGCGGGGATAGATCTGGTCGTGTCCAAGTGCTGATGAGCATACCAGACGGCCTTCTCCCGTGAAAAGGAGGGCCTTGGTGGACTGGGTGCTCTGGTCGACAGAAATTATATATTCCATGTTAGAGGTTATTTCATGAAACCGAGTACTGCGTTTTCGATTCCCTCGGCATCAAGGCCATAGTGATGGAAAATCTCGGGAGAGGAGCCGTGGACCACATTCTCGTCAGGAATTCCGAGTATCTTCACAGGAACGGGGTTCTCGCTGAGAGTCTCGGTGACGAGGGCTCCCAGACCGCCGAAACGGCTGTGCTCCTCGACGGTCACTATGCGCCCGGTCTCGCGTGCGGCTTTCAGGACGGCGTCCTTATCGAAGGGCTTGATCCAGGACAGATCGAGCACCCGTGCATTGATGCCGCGATCCCTGAGCCTCATACCGGCACGGAACGCGTGGTAAACCGTCTCGCCGGCACCTATTATAGTTATATCGTTGCCTTCAAGAAGTGTATTCGCCTTCCCTATCTCGAAATCGAAATCGTCATTTTCATATACATCCGGAACGGCGGCGCGACCCACCCTGACATATACCGGCTGGGGGAAATCAACCAGGAACTTCACGAGTTTGGCAGTCGCACGGGCGTCGGGCGGAAGGACTATGTTCATACCGGGGAAGCAGCGCAGCACCGCTATGTCGTGCAGGCTGTGATGGGTAGCGCCGAGGGGGCCGTATGCCACTCCTCCGCTCACTCCGAGAATCTTTGCGGGATTCTTGCTGTATGCGAGATCCACTTTCACCTGCTCGAGGCTGCGCGCCACATAGAAGCATGCAGGACCGCAGCAGAAGACCTTCTTGCCGCTGTGGGCCAGGCCGGCGGAGATTCCGACGGCGTCCTGCTCTGCGATGCCGCACTCCACGAACTGTGCGGGCAGCTCCTTGGCAAAATCGGTCAGTGTGACCGAGCCGCGGGCATCCGTAGTCACGGCAATGATGTCCTTGTCCTTACGCGCCAGTTCGAGCAGCGTATCGGTAAAACTTTTCCTGCAGGCGATCATAAAGCTTCCTCCATTATCATTATTCGTGATTCAATCTCTTTCATAGCCTCTGCATACTGCTCGGCGCAGGGAACTCCGTGATGCCATTTCGCCACATTCTCCATATACGAGACCCCTTTGCCCTTTGTTGTATGCGAGATGAGCAGATGGGGCTTTCCGGTTCCGAAGGAAAGGCTGTCAAGCTTTTCGACGATGTCGTCAATGTCGTCGCCGTCCATGTCGGTCACTTCCCATCCGAACGCACTCCATTTCTCGCGGATGTCTTCGATAGCCATCACGTCCTCGGTATCTCCGCTGATCTGGAGATGATTCCTGTCTATGATGGCCACCAGATTGCCGAGCTTGAACTGGTTGCCCGCCATCGCAGCCTCGTAGATGGAGCCCTCGCCCTGCTCACCGTCGCCCATAAGGACGAAAGTACGGTACTGGCGGCCGTCCATCCTTGCAGCCAGCGCCATTCCGACACCTATCGAAAGACCGTGTCCCAGGGCACCTGAGCTCACCTCGATACCGGGAACGTTCACCGTGGGATGACCGCCCAGAGGGGAGCCGAAATGACCGAGGGTGTCGAGGGTCTCTTTCTTCAGGATTCCCTTGGCCTCAAGGGTGACGAACAATGCCTCGGCACAATGGCCCTTGCTGAGTATGAAGCGGTCCCTGTCGGGATCGTCCAGTTTCTCCCCGTCAATGTCAAGCGTATGGAAATACAAGGCTGTAAGGACATTGAGACAGGAAAGGTCCCCGCCCGTATGGCCGGCATTCGCACTGCAGATAACCTCCAGCAGGCGTTTCCTGTTACGTTCGGCAATCAGTTTTAGTTCAGAAGTATTCATAATCGAAATGTGTTCTTTCGTTCAAATTGGCTTTCTCTCTGCAAATATAAGAATTCGAAAACACAAAACAAAAGAAATCGAAAGTTTTTTCAATATTTTTTTCTATCCGACATTGCGGTTCAAACAAGATTTGCTTTCAGTTACTTTTTTCTGTATCTTTGTCCGTAACAAATCTCGATAATCATGGCTCTCAACCAACGCAGACAGGAAATCCTCAACCTGATACGTGAAGACGGTCAGGCGAAGGTCCAGAAACTAGCCAAAATTTTCAAGGTTTCGGAAGTTACAATACGCCAGGACCTTATGGAACTGGAAGAACTGGGATTCGTCCAGCGCGAGTATGGAGGCGCCTACCTGAAGGACGTGGGCAATTTCGCCAGCACCGGAACGCTGATAAACGAAAATGTACGAAGCGAAGAGAAAAAGGAACTCGCCCTCAAGGCCCTTCAGTTCATAAAGGACGGGGATACGATCATACTGGATTCGGGCTCCACGACCACCGAACTGGCCAAACTGATGAACGGCTTCAAAGACCTCAACGTAATAACCAACGCCCTGAACATCGCCCTCATCCTCAGCGCCAGGAATCCCGGAATAAACCTGCTCGTTTCAGGCGGGGAATTCAAGGCCCCCACCCTTTCGCTCACCGGAGACATGGCTGCCGGCTCATTCAAGGGAATCCACGTAAGCAAATGCTTCCTGGCGACGGCGGGCATCACGCCCGATATGCAACTCACCTATCCCTCGCTGAGCGACCTTCCCGTCAAGTCGGCCATGATACGCGCTGCAGACAAAGTCTATCTGCTGGCCGACTCTTCGAAGATCGGAACCAGTTCATTCGCATCCCTGGGCCGACTCTCCCTGATAGACACGCTCATCACGGACAGCAAGATAACTCCAGCGCAGTTGGAGGCCATACGGGAGCTGAAAGTCGAAGTGATATAAAGGATTTGATGGAATCAAAAAAGGCCCGCCTCACGGCGGGCCTTTTCCATCCAATCATTTAACCTAAAAACATTCTATTTGAATAGCATCGGGGCGAATTCGGAGAGATAGATCCTCCAATTCTTCCAGATGTGTCCACCTGATGTTTCACGATACACGTAGGGATATCCGGCCGCGTCGAAGCGGTCACGGAGTTCCTTTACGTTCTTGTAGAGGAAATCGTCGGTTCCGATTCCCATCCAGTAAAGTTTGGGGGCCTTCTTGAACTGAGCCGCGAACTTTGCGTCCATATTTTCGTAGATGGGCGACATATTCTCGTTGCGACGGTATCCGATGCCCGCCGAGAAGAGTCCGACATAATCGAATTTGTCGGGGTAATTGGCTGATATGTAGCAGGTATGTCCGCCGCCCATCGAGAGGCCTGCGATTGCTCGGCCTTCCTTCTTGGCGATGGTCCTGTACTCCCTGTCGATGAAATTCACTATTTCCATGAAATTGCCCTCGAAAGCGCCGGGAGCGTCTTTCACATGATAGGGCTTGTAATAACCCCAGTCGCTCTCGCCGGGAGCGGCGTTCATTCCGACATGGCCGTTGGGCATGACCACGATCATGGGAACCGCTTTGCCCTGTGCGATCAGGTTGTCGATGATCTGGCAGGCACGGCCGAAATTCTTCCACTCGTCCTCATCACCGCCTGAACCGTGGAGCAGATAGAGAACCGGATATTTCTTCTTGGACTGCTCGTAGCCGTAAGGTGTGTAGACATTCATGCGGCGCTCGGCCTTGAGGCCGTCGGAATGATACCAGCGGGCGCTGACAGTGCCGTGGGGAACATCCTGGACGCTGTAGAGGTCGCCGTAGCCGCCAGGTACGGTGAAGAGATTCGTGAGCGTGGCGAAATCACGGAACACATAGGGATGGTTGGGATCGATTGTGGCGATGCCGTCAACCATGAACATGTAACTGTAGAGTTCGGAAGCCAGGGGCTTCGTGGTATATGTCCAGAGGCCGCCTTCACCTTCGGTCATATCGACCAGGCCGCTGGCGACCATTCCGGCGTTGGTGCCCTTCTCGCCTTCCATGAAATCACCCACGATCTGGACGCGATGCGCCTTGGGTGCAAGGAAATTGAAAGTGACGGAATTATCTTCGTTTACGATTGCAGACTTGATAGTCTGGGAGGGGAAAAGATTCTGCTGGCCGAAAACGGAGCAGAAAGGAAGCGTCAAAGCAAGGATTACTGTAAAGAAGAACTTTTTCATTTGTTTCGTATTTCGTTTCCGGATGCAAATATAAGAAAACGAAATAACAAAACAAATAAAATCGTAAAAAATCGAAAATTTTTCGAAATTCGACTGCTTTCGCCCCGACTCTATTTCATACACATCTCATAGATCGCCTCGACATCGGCCTGCTTAAGCGGCTTGAATCCCTTCAGGGTTCCGCCCTGGACGGCCTTCCTTGCCATTGTGGCAAAGTGCGTGCGGTCGATGCCGACCTCCGGGAGCGTACGCTTGAGGCCAAGGGTTCCGAAGAGGAATCCGCTGAGGGCGTCGATAGCCTTGTGTGCGATTTCCATCGGAGGCAACTGGGGGTCGATGCCGAAAACGTTCGTGCCGAACTGCACGTATTTCGAGACCGTGGTCTCGTCGAGACAGTATTCCATCCAGCGGGGAGTCAAAATGGCCAGGCCGAGTCCATGGGTTATGTCGTAGAATGCAGAAAGCTCGTGCTCCATGGGATGGCACGACCACGCCTGCCGCTTTCCTCCGTCAACGAAG
Organism: Bacteroidales bacterium; assembly: GCA_017430365.1. Taxonomy (GTDB): domain Bacteria; phylum Bacteroidota; class Bacteroidia; order Bacteroidales; family UBA932; genus Cacconaster. Next base: position 328,448 of record JAFRNC010000004.1, read on the forward strand.
CCGTTGATGGCCCAGCTGGAAGTCCACATGAGATTGGCGCGAGCCTCGTAATTCTCCGGTTCCCGGATGGCAATCGGCGCATATTTTATGACTGTCTTCATCAGTCCTTCCATGAAGCAGTCGAGCATGTACATATCCTGGTCCATGTTGAAATAGACCTCGAAAATGTGCGACAGTATGTCGGAAGAGCCGCAGGCGGTCTGGTAGGCGCTGACAGTGAAAGTATTGGAAGGATCGAGGAACGAGGCCTTGGGGAGAAGGGTCAGCGGTTCCATCCTGCCGATCTTGTCGTTGGTCTCGGGGTTGGAAATCACGCCTCCGCAGTCCATCTCCGAGCCGGTTGCCGAGAGGGTGAGAATGCTCACTATGGGCAATGCCTTTTCGATGGGGGCCCATTTCTCCAGGTCGAAGAAGTCCCACGGGTCGAAATCGACGCATGCACCGGCGGCCATGAATTTGGTCGCATCTATGGTAGAACCGCCGCCTACGGCGAGCAGCACGTCGATATTGTGCTCCTTGCACATCCTTGCGCCCTCGCGGACGGAATCTATGCGGGGATTGGGAGCGATGCCGGAAAGTTCGAAGAGTTCCAGGCCTGCGCCGCGGATTTCGCGGACCACTTTGTCGTAAAGGCCCGTCCGCTTGATGGAGCCGCCTCCGTAAGTCATCAGCACGCGGGTGCCGTATTTCCTGAGTTCGGGGCCGAGGTTTTTGAGCTGGTCGCGTCCGAAATATACGCGCACCGGGATGTCGTAGATGAAATCGTGGATCATGGTTGTTCAGAAAGGTTGTTTCTGAACAAATATACGATTATTTCAGGAAAACAAAAAACACAGCCAGTACGAGGCAGGCGAAAGCGGCAAAATGGTTCCACTGGAGGGGCTGCCCCTTGAACACGAACATGACGATTATGGAAAAGACCGTCAGCGAAATCACCTCCTGGATGACCTTCAGCTGCATGAGGTTGAACGGACCTCCGTTGCCCGAGAAACCGATCCGGTTTGCGGGCACGGTCAGGCAGTATTCGAAGAAGGCTATACCCCATGAGAAAAGGATGACCAGGATAAGCGGCCAGCCGGTGGAAACCTTCATTTCCTGCAGCTTGAGATGGCCGTACCAGGCGAATGTCATGAAGATGTTGGAACAGACCAGCATCAGGATGGTCCAGAGTGCATTCATAGTTTTGAGTTTCGGGCCGCAAATATACGAGATTGGCACAGAAGTTGGTATTATTTTTTCAACAACCAAACTCAAATTTTTGTCTTTAGAAATGGAAAAACTCAACAAACCCGCCATCCTTGTCGTCGACATGCTCAACGACTTCGTGACCGGCGCAATCGGTTGTGACCGTGCCAGAGCCATTGTCCCCGCTACCGCCCGCCTGCTTGACGCAGCCCGTGAAAAAGGCGTGCCCGTGATCTTCTGCAACGACGCACACCGTCCCGGCATTGACCGCGAACTGATCATCTGGGGCGACCACGCCATTGTCGGGACCCCCGGCGCACAAGTCATTCCCGAACTCCCCATCCACAAAGAAGACTTTGTCGTGCCGAAACGCCGCTACAGCGGATTCTTCCAGACCGACCTCGACATCCTGCTCAAGGAACTCGGTGTCAAGACCGTGGTCATCACGGGGCTCCACACCCACATGTGCTGCCGCCACACATCGTCGGACGCCTTCTGCCTCGGATACGACGTCGTCGTCGCGAAAGAAGCCACGAACTCCTTCACGGAAGAAGATTATCTCGGCGGACTGGCCTACCTGAAGACCTGCTACGGCGCCGACGCCTATACCAACGACGAACTGATCGCAGCATTCTGATAAAAATCTGAGCAGATCCGGCAGACTGCCCAGCATGCGGGTGCCCCTTCGGGGGCGCCCGTTTTTGTTTCCTTCGGAAAGAACGGGGAAACTGATATTTTTTACTTATATTTGTGGCTTAGCAAAATCAAGCGATGGAACCTATCAAACACGAATGTGGGATCGCAATGATCCGGCTGCTCAAGCCGCTTCAGTACTACAAGGAAAAATACGGAACCGAAAAATTTGCGCTGAACAAGCTCTATCTGATGATGGAGAAACAGCACAACCGCGGGCAGGAGGGCGCCGGCATCGCCAGCGTCAAGATCGTCACCGAGCCTGGACATGAGTTCATGTTCAGGGAAAAGGCACCGGGAAAGGACGCCATCACCAATGTTTTCGCCGAGGTGCACAAGCAGATCGAAGAAACGCCCGAAGGTGAGAATCCGCCTTTCATCGGAGAACTCTACATGGGACATCTCCGCTACTCCACCACCGGCCACAGCGGTATGAAATACGTCCACCCCTTCCTGCGCAGGAACAACTGGAAGGCCAAGAACCTGTGTATCTGCGGCAACTTCAACATGACCAACATCGATGAAGTGTTCAAGATGCTGGCCGACCAGGGACAGTACCCCCGCATCAACGCCGACGCCTACATCATGCTGGAGTTGATGGGGCACCGCCTCGACAGGGAAGTCGAGCGCAACTTCGTCGAAGCCAGGAATCTCTCGCTCGAAGGACGCGATATCACCTCATACATCGACTCCCACCTGGAAATCTCCAACGTCCTGCGCACCACGATGCCCCACTTCGACGGCGGATACGTGGTATGCGGCATTACGGGAAGCGGAGAGTTTTTCGCCATGCGCGACCCCAACGGCATCAGGCCCGCCTTCTGGTATGCTGACGATGAGATCGTGGCAGTCGCCAGCGAGCGGCCGGTGCTCCAGACCACTTTCGGACTGGAATGTGACCAGGTCAGGGAGATCGGGCCGGGTGCGGCCCTCATCGTAAAGGGCAACGGCAGCCTTTCGCTGCAGCGCATAATCCCCGCCGGTAAACCTGCCGCATGCAGTTTCGAGCGTATCTACTTCAGCCGGGGCAACGACCGCGACATCCACCGGGAACGGAGACGCCTCGGGTCGCAGTTGCGCGAAAGGATACTCAAGGCGGTCGGTTACGACATCCCGCACACCGTCTTCTCCTATATACCTAATACGGCCGAGGTGGCATATTACGGTATGGTTGACAGCATCAGGGAGCTTTATCCCGAAGTGCGCGCCGACAAGATAGTATCGAAAGACATCAAACTGAGGACCTTCATCACTGAAGGTTCGTCCCGCAACGACCTTGCCGGCCATGTCTACGACATAACCTACGGCACACTGGAACCCGGGAGGGACAGCCTTGTGGTCATAGACGACAGTATCGTGCGCGGCACCACGCTCCGGGAGAGCATCATCCGGATCCTCGACCGCCTGCATCCAAGGAAAATCGTCATAGCGAGTTCGTGTCCCCAGGTGCGCTATCCGGACTGGTACGGCATCGACATGTCGCGCATGACCGAATTCATCGCCTTCATCGCGGCTGTCGCGCTGCTCCATGACAGGGGGAAGGAATCGCTGCTGGAAGAGGTCTACAGGCTATGCAAGGGTCAGGAGGATCTTCCTGCTGCAGAATGCCGGAATTTCGTACGCCTCATCTATGACGAGTTCACCGAAGAGGAGGTCAGCCGCAAGATCGTCCAGCTCCTGAGGCCGGACGACATCCACGCGGAGGTCGAGATCGTCTACCAGACGCTCGACGGACTCCACGCCGCATGCCCCGACCATCAGGGCGACTGGTATTTCAGCGGTGACTACCCCACCCCGGGCGGATTCAAGCTCCTCAACAAGGCATATATCGATTATTACGAAAACGATTATCTCAATAAAAAATGAAAGCCATCACCAATACCGATTTCCATTTCCCGGGACAGGTTTCCCGCTATGTAGGAAAAGTCCGGGACGTCTATGACATCGACGGTAAATACATCCTGCTGGTCGTAACAGACCGTATCTCCGCCTTCGACGTGGTACTTCCCAAAGGTATTCCCTGCAAGGGACAGGTCCTGAACCAGATAGCTTCCCGGTTCCTCGACCTGACAAGCGACATAGTCCCCAACTGGAAGATCGCCGAGGTCGACCCCATGGCCACAATCGGAGTCATGTGCGAACCGTTCAAGGTGGAGATGGTCGTCCGCGGCTATCTGGCTGGACACGCCTGGAGGGAATACTGCGCCGGCAAGCGCACCCTCTGCGGAGAGCCGCTCCCCGAAGGGCTCAAGGAGAACCAGAAACTCCCCCGCCCCATCATCACCCCTACGACCAAGGCCAGCGAGGGCCACGACGAGGATATCAGCAGGGATGAAATCATCTCCAGCGGCCTCGTCCCCGCCGAAGACTACGCCCTTCTCGAAAAATACACCCTCGCCCTTTACCAGCGCGGTTGCGAACTTGCAGCCAAACGCGGGCTGATCCTGATGGACACCAAATACGAATTCGGCAAGAAAGACGGCAAGATTTACCTGATGGACGAAATCCACACTCCCGACTCATCGCGCTACATCTATGCCGATGGCTACGAGGAACGCCTCGCAAGCGGGGAACGCCAGAAACAACTCTCGAAGGAGTTCGTCCGCGAGTGGCTGATGTCTGAAGGTTTCCGCGGCCAGGCGGGGCAGCAGGTCCCTCCCATGACCGAAGAGGTCGTCGCCGGCATCACCGACCGTTATGTCGAACTCTACGAGCATATCACCGGCGAAGCTTTCGTCAGTCACGAAGAAGAGGACATCCCCGGCCGCATCGAGAGGAACGTCAACGCTTTCCTTGCCGGAAAGCGATAAAAAAGATAACTTTACCGGGAAACCGGCCCTGACATGGAGACTACCACTATAATCATACTGGCTGTCGCCGTGGCCGCCGTCATAGTGGCGGTCCTGCTCACCCGCGCACTGACCAAGTCACACGTAGAGGCGGCAGGCAAAGCTGTGCAGGTCAGGCTCGAGACCGAGCTGGAGCATATCGGCCGCGACAAGGGGGCTTTGGAGGAGGAACTTTCAAAGGTCAGGGAATCTGTTCCCGGACAGATCGCGGTCGCGGTGGAAGCCGCCGAGAAAGCCAAGGATGCAGTGATCCAGGCCCGTGAAGAGGCCCACAGGCAGGCGATGGAGGATCTCCGGAGCCGTTTCGACGAAACCATCGAAAAGGTCTCCGCACAGGTCAAGGTCGATACCGAGCAGATGCTGAAGGAGCGCCAGCGGGAGTTCTCAGCCTCCAGCGGCGAAGCCATCGCCGGGCTGATGAAGCCGGTACGCGAGAAGATGGAAGACCTCCGCAAGGCGATGGAGGAGAACAGCACTGTCCACAAGACCGCGGAAAGCGCCATCAAGTCGGATGTCAGCAACCTCATGCAGTTCGCCGGCAGGGTCTCCAAAAGCGCCGACCAGCTCGCAGCCGCCTTCAAGCACGGCAACAAATTCCAGGGCATATGGGGCGAAACGATTCTCGAGGAACTGCTATCATCCCAGGGCCTTACCGAAGGAATCCATTTCGATGTCCAACCTACCATAGTCGATTCTGAAGGCCGCGCGGTCCGCAATGAGGACGGCTCCATAATGCGCCCCGACGTGATCATCCACCTCGACACCCGGCGGGAAGTGATAGTCGACGCCAAGACATCGCTCTCGGCATATGTGAACTACGTCAACGCCGAAAACGAGGAAGACAGGGAGCGCAGCCTCAAAGCCCATATCGAGAGCATCCGCAACCATGTCAAGGAACTCGCGAAGAAAGACTACGCCTCTTACATCCAGCCTCCAAAATGTTCCGCAGGATATGTCATCATGTTCGTACCAAACATGGGTGCCCTCTGGGCCGCTCTCAACGCAGAGCCTGATCTATGGCGCTGGGCAGCCGAACAGAATGTCTACATAGCCGATGAACAGTCGCTCTATGGTGCGCTCCGGATCGTCCAGCTCACATGGACGCAGGTCCAGCAGGAGCAGAATCACGAGAAAGTCTTCGCGCTGGCGGGCGAGATGGTGGACCGCGTTGAGAAAGTGCTGTCCAGCTACGAAAACATAGGAAGGGCGCTCGACGCCGCAAAGAAAGCCTACGACGAAGGACACCGCAAGCTGGAGCCGCACGGCCAGAGCATCGTCACCACGGCGATCAAACTGACGAAGCTCGGAGCGAAGAAGGGCAAGGTCCTCGAAAAGATCATGCTCGACATAGACGATATACCAGCCCTCGAAGAGGGAGACCGAGAATAATCCCAAACCGCCGGCCTTCTCCTTGCCGGAACGCTCGGCGCCCAGGAACTGTCCAACTTCGCTCGCGGAGCCCAGCCCTCGTACCCGGCGAACGCAGCGAGAACTACTACGAGGCAAAGCAGCACGGCACCGAAATCCTCGACAAGGCCCTCGAGCGCAACGGGATGGCACACACCATCTACGCCTCGGAAGGCGGTCACACCTGGTACAACTGGAGACTCTACCTGAACACTTTCGCAAGACTGCTGTTCAAATAGAGTCAAGCTTCAGACTTTGGATCTATTGGCCGTTTACCGGTGTAAGCCGGTAGACGGCCACGTCGTGTGAGCCCACTACTGTCGAAACCGGATTCTGGACCATCTGCCTGCGCAGTTTGCCTTTCCCCTTCACCAACGTGGTGAAAGGCTTTGCGGAAGTATTCCAGAGATCCCTGGCACGGTAGTTCACATTGGCGAAATCGGTGCGACGGCCGCTGAGTTCGTCATCCACCTCAAGCGATGCCCAGTCGATGGTGACGGTGGCGGGCGCTTCGCCTATGTTCAGGATGCAGAAGGCCCAGTCGCCGCCTTCAAGGGGCTTGAACCAGTACTGGATGTCCCCTTCCTTTTTCAGGCGGAGTCCCTGGATTCCGAGACGGTCCTGGTCGATGGCGATAACATCCTTGTTCGTTATGGTCGCTAGCGTCTCAGGCGTCATGTCGGTAATGTCGTTCCCGAGGATGAGGGGAGCGGCCATCATGCACCACAGCGTAAAATGTGCCCGGTCTTCTGCCGCGGTCATTCCGTTGCCCACCTCGAGCATGTCGGGGTCGTTCCAGTGGCCGGGGCCGGCATACTGGCGCAGCGGCTCGTTCATGTCTACGATAGGCATCACTCCGAGAGGGGTCCAGAGACGGTTTCCGTTTTCATCATAACGTTGCGGAATGGCAAGGAAACCGACGCCGATGTCTCCGGTGGTACGCCAGGAATGACCGACTTCCGCAGCCCATTCCCAGGGTTTGCTGCTTCCCCATTCGCACATGCTGAAGAAGATAGGACGGCCTGCCCAGCGGAGGGCGTCGCGCATCAGGGCGTAAGCACCCTTGGGGTTGATGTTGCTGGTATAGCACCAGTCATATTTAAGGTAGTCGACTCCCCATTTCGCATAGGTGAAGGCATCCTGGTACTCATGTCCGAGGCTCCCGGTGTAGCAGGCGCAGGTATTGGTACCGGCATCGCTGTAAATGCCGAGTTTCATGCCTTTCGAATGGAGATAATCAGCCAGGGCTTTCATGCCGGAAGGGAACTTCTCACTGTCTTCGTGGACGAAGCCCTGCGCGTCGCGTTCCCCGTGCCATCCGTCGTCCAGGTTGAGATACACATAGCCGGCGTCGACAAGTCCCAGCTCGACCATCTTGTCGGCGATGTCTTTGATGAGTGTCTCGTTGATCTCAGTCTGGAATTTGTTCCATGAGCTCCATCCCATCTGAGGGGTCTCGGCAAGCCCCTCCCACTTGGGCAGATTTCCGTCGGGTTTGCGTTCCTGCGAAAATGCAGGCAGGATTGCCAGCACAAGCGCCGCAATCAGCAGTATGGTCTTTTTCATATCTTTGATGATTATTCGTTTCGTACTTCAAATATAACAAATAAACATCTACGATATGACATCATGCGCAATACGTCTAACCTAATAATCAGAGTCCATCACATCCTTTACGACATCGCTGTCAGCCCCCTCTCCCATGGACAACGCTCCCATAATGGCCCCGGTGTCCACAGTAAGTGGTGATTATCAATCACAGAGTGATCTGACCGTGGATTAAGAATTTGGGGTTAGTGATAAAAACGATTATCTCTTGACATAGGGCACATGACGTATTATCTTTGCATGTGAGCAGCCATAAGCGGCGCAGGATTTGAAGATGAGGATTGAACAGGAACTGCTCAGGCAGATAGTTATCGACTTGGGACTCAACGTCCCTTTCTCCAAGGGTCAGACAATCAAGGTAAGGAATTGCTGGCATTTCAGCACCGACGGGAATGCCGTCGATGCCATGTTCATGGGAGACGACGATTTCATCGCCGGGATGAACCGTACTTATATCACTGTCCAAGGATATCATGTTGTCATCCTGGCTTTTTCACTGATGGATACCCACGTCCATTTTATCCTATACGGGACTTTCGAAGAATGCAATCGTTTCATGCACGACTATGTCCGAAGGACATCACGGCACATCGCCATCCATCATGGAGAAAACAACAAGCTTGCCGGCGTACCGATCCATCATCAAGTGGTAGACGATGATTTCTATCTTAAAACCGTCATCTGCTACACCATCAAGAATGCACCTGCGGGCGGAATCCCCTACATGGGATGGGACTATCCATGGTCAAGCGGCCCGCTGTATTTCAGGCGATCCGGCAATTGGGGATCCCCGACGTGGTTGGATAAAATGGACGGACATGTTGATTCGCTATATGGAATTAATGTAAATCAGCAGCGCGGGATACTACATACGCGCAACATCCCTGACGATAAGGTCCCTATGATCGGGAACCTGGTGTTCCCCGGCGCCTATGTGGCATTTGAACTGGTTGAACGGCTGTTCAAGACCTGCAAGAGTTTCAACTATTTCCTATGCGTCTCAAAGGAGGACGATGTGGATGCCCGCGGCGGCAGATTATCTTTTCTGTCAATCCCCATGCAGGAAATGAGGCAGCATAAGCAGGAACTCTGCCATGAAATGTTCGGAACCGGCAGCATAAAAAATCTGTCGGTTCAACAACGGCTGAAACTGGCCAGGGTCCTGCGCGCCCGTTACAACAGTTCGCTTAAACAGATTGTACGTCTTACCGGATTGGTATATGACGAAGTCAAAGACATTATTTAAGCGGACTCAATAAACAGAACTTTGGTATCCACAATGAGCACTCATTCATGCCCCTATCCGCCATTTGTGATGGACAACGGGGACGAAAAGCCATGGTTGTCCATGAACAATCATAGAACATGGCTCTGGCAAAGCAATGCTGTGGACATCCCTTTTCAGGTTGTGCACCGAGACCGCTTAATAGTCGTCAACGTTGCTGCGGGAAAGGATGTCCATGTGCAGATAGTTGTCCCTCCTCTCCGGCTCCTTGTTCAGGGCCAGGTAATCGACCAGGGAATTTATGGCCAGGCGCGTCTGCTCGTCGGTATGCTGCGTGATGAGATACTTTATGGCGCCGCGACGCAGGGCTGAAAGGTTGTCGTCCAGATTGTCGAAGCCGACGACCCTGGGCATGTCTCCGCCACAAATCGCTTCGAGCGCCGGAGCGATCAGATGCACCCTGGAATTGAACATGGCTACGTGGGTGATTCCGGGATTGGCCTTGAAAAAGTCCGCCAGGGTGGATTCGATTCCCCAGGGATCGTGGGGATTGATGAATACGCTGCGGATCTCCACGTCAGGATAGTGCTCCGCCATATAATCCATGAAACCCTCCCTGCGGGTCCTCGTCGGATCGGTTTTCCTCTGCCGGTCCCTTTCAATCCTGACGAGAGCCACCTTCATCCGGCAGGATGATTCAGGAACGGAAGATATCGAGTCGAACAGGAGTTCGGCGCAGAGGGAGCCGCTTTTATACATAGGCATCCCGTAGAACGTGAGATATCCGTCCTCCTCCAGCCTGGTGTCCACATAAGAATAAGGTATGCCGCGTTCACGGAGGGTTGCGGTCAGGATGGCGGTCTCATGACGGAAAACAGGCGCCAGCACGACCGCCGACGGAGAAAGTTCCAGAAGCCGGGTGCAGGCATTGCGGAACGATTCGATGTCATACTGGTCATACAGGATCTTTTCGATATCCACGTTGAAGGTCCGTGCATAGCCGACGGCCTGGTTCGCGCCACGGTCGGCCATCTCCCAATACTCCCCCTTACGGAAGTTCGGGAGCAGCAAGGCAAGGACCCGCCCTTTGCCGTGGGCAAGGATAGAGGCATAGATATTGGGTTTATACCCGATCTCCTTGATGACCCGCATCACGTCGTCGTGACTCTTTTTCGAAATTTCTCCCCTGTTATGGATCACGCGGTCCACGGTACCGCGCGAGACCCCGGCCATCCTGGCCACATCCTTAAGCGTGATTTTTCCTGATTCTTCTTTCATTGCCGTCTCCTTTCCCGACCTTGCTTTGCAAATATAGGCTTTTTTTCGGAAAAACAACAGCCCCGCTGTGCACGTGCACGGCAATTCGTGCACGTGCACAGCACTATATTTCAGGTATTTATACTTAATGAACTATTTGTTTTCCCGGTTTTAATTCGTATCTTTGTATAGATACTGAAACAATCAGACACAATTATCATAAACTAAAGTATCCTAAAAAATCTCTTATGACACAAAGCAAAAACTCCCGGAAGAGATACGCATTCATTGCGCGTCTCTTTGTCGTCGCAGCCTTGCTTGTGTCTGCCGGTTTCCAGCAGGCATACGCACAGACACTCGACGTAAGGGGCACCGTGGTCTCGGCGACCGACGGCCTGCCCGTAATCGGAGCTTCTGTGATGGAGAAAGGGACTTCCAACGGAACTGTCGCTTCTACCGACGGTACCTACCAGATCCGCGTAAGGCGCGGAGCCGTGCTGGTGGTATCGGCCATCGGTTTTGAGACCCAGGAGGTAGAAGTAACGTCAGCCCGTGCGGATGTCATTCTCGCAGAAGACAATCTTTGGCTCAACGACGCAGTCGTCATCGGCTACGGCGTGCAGAAGAAGAAACTCGTCACCGGTTCCACCGTCCAGGTCAAGGGTGACGACGTGTCCAAGCTGAACACCGTCGACGTGCTCGGCGCACTGCAGAGCCAGTCCCCCGGTGTGAGCATCACCCAGAACAGCGGTTTCCTCGGTGCAGGGTTCAAGGTCAACATCCGCGGCCTCGGCACCACCGGTGATTCGTCGCCTCTCTATGTCGTTGACGGTGTGGCGAACGGCAGTATCTCCGCCCTCAACCCCGCCGACATCGAATCTATCGATGTCCTCAAGGACGCCGCCTCCGCGGCCATCTACGGTGCCCGTGCTGCAAACGGCGTCATCCTGGTCACTACCAAGAAAGGTAAGGCCGGACAGTCTTACGTCTCCTATGACGGATACTACGGACTTCAGAATCTCTACAAGATTCCGACTATCCTCAATGCATCCGAATACATGGCCATTCAGGACGAATCACGCGTCATGGACGGTCTGGAGCCTTACAACTGGAGCAATTACATTCCGGCGGCCACGCTCTCATCCATCGCGAACGGCTCATGGAACGGCACCAACTGGCTCAAGGAGATCATCAACCACAACGCTCCCGTCATGAGCCACGCTGTAACCGTGGCGGGCGGTTCCGACCGCGGGGTCTATTCCCTCGGTCTGGGCTACCTCGACCAGGAAGCCACGATGGGCGTACCCTCCGCCATCCCCGAGATGCGCCGTTACAATCTCCGCATCAACAACGAATACACTGTGTTCAGGAAAAACAACCTCGACATCCTCAAGGTCGGCGAGACCCTGAACTACCGCTATTCGGAAACCGACGGTTCGTTCGCCACTGGCGGCATCTACTGGAACGGCCTTCACAACATGCTCGTGATGAGCCCGCTGCAGTATGCCTACAATGACGACGGAACCTATCATGTCCGCAAGGACGGTGACGGGTACAACTGGGATACCGCCAACGGCGCCTCCAAGAACCCTATCGCCTACATGGACTACAACATGAACCAGAACCGGAGCAAGTCGCACTATATGCAGGCCAGCGTCTACGCAGATCTCCAGCCGCTGAAGAACCTCCACATCAGGAGCCAGTTCGGCTATCTGATGGGTGCCAGCAGCTACCGCTCCTACATCCCTGAATACGACCTCGACATCACCGCCCAGCGCACGCAGGACGGCGTTTCGCAGTCGATGTCGCTCTACAACCGCTGGAGCTGGGAAAACACCGCCAGCTACGGACTCGACATCGCCGACCACCGTATCGACATGCTGGTCGGTTCGACTCTCGAGAAATGGGGATTCGGCGAATCGATGAGCGCCACCAACGTGAACTCGAACTTCAACGACCTGGAGCATGCCTACCTCTCCAACGTATCGACCACTCCCGGTCCCGCGGCATCCATCAGCGGTTCCCCTTCAAGCCAGGGTTCCCTCGCCTCCTTCTTCGCCCGTGCGAACTGGAACTGGAGAGAAACCTACATGGCTTCCGCGACTCTCCGCGCCGACGGTTCCTCGACCTTCGCACGCGGCAACCGCTGGGGTATCTTCCCCTCCGCTTCCGTGGGCTGGGTCGTCTCGAACGAACCCTGGATGTCTCCTCTCAAGGGCGGCGTGGATTTCTTCAAGCTCCGCGCTTCCTGGGGCCAGAACGGTAACTGCAACGTGGCCGGCTTCCAGTATCTCTCGCTCGTGACCTCCAACAACGGCTACGGCGGATACGTATTCGGCGACACGCTCACCGACCGCGCCACCGGCACCTATGCCTACATGATCACCAACCCCGACCTGAAGTGGGAGACTTCCGAGCAGCTCGACCTCGGTTTCGACGCCCGTTTCTTCAAGAACCGCCTCGGCGTCGAGTTCGACTGGTACCGCAAGATGACCAAGGACTGGCTCGTCGTCGCGCCCGTTCTCTACTCCTACGGAGCAAACGCCCCGTACATCAACGGCGGTAACGTGCTCAACTCCGGTGTCGAGCTCGCCATGCACTGGAACGACAATATCGGCGACTTCTTCTACGGCCTAAACGTGAACGGCACCTACAACAAGAACCGCGTCACCAAGATCGCCAACGCCGACGGAATCATCCACGGCAACGGCAGCATCCCGTGGGAAGGTGCTGAAGAGTTGTTCCGCGCTGAAGTGGGCTACCCCATCGGCTTCTTCTACGGCTACAAGACGGCCGGCGTATTCCAGAACCAGGCTGAGATCGACGCCTATACCGGCGCCAAGATCAACGGTGCCAACACCGTACCCGGTGACGTGATCTTCGTCGACACGAACAACGACGGCGCAATCGACGCCAGCGACCGTACCATGATCGGCGACCCGCACCCCGACTTCACGCTCGGCGCTTCCCTGAACTTCGAGTTCAAGGGATTCGACCTCTCGGTCACGGGCTTCGGTGCATTCGGCCAGCAGATCTTCAAGTGCTACCGCGACTTCTCAGCATCACCTCTTGCCAACTTCACCACCGACATCTACAAGAGGTGGACCGGCGAGGGTTCCTCCAACTTCTATCCCCGCCTGTCGAGCTCCTCAAGCTACAACTGGAACCGCATTTCCACCCTGTACATCGAGGACAGCGATTATTTCAAGATCCAGAACATAACGTTCGGATACAATATCGCAAAGGCTTTCAGGAACTTCCCTCTGCAGACCCTGAGGATCTACGTTTCCGCCCAGAACCTGTACACCTTCACGAAGTACTCCGGAATGGATCCGGAAATCGGTTATGGCGACGACTACGGATGGGCCCAGGGCATCGACCTTGGATACTATCCCAGCTCACGCAATTTCCTCGTAGGTCTCAGCATTAAATTCTAAACGGAGGACACATTATGAAAAAGATATCATCGATAATCCTTACCCTGGCTGCCTTCCTGCTCCTGGCCGGTTGCGAGGACTTCCTCGACAGCAAGAACCTGACCCAGCGGACGACGGAGACCTTCCCCGAGACCGAACTCGATGCACAGCAGATGGTGACGGCCATTTACGCACACCTCCTCTACGAATCACCCGAGTCCTCGGCTTTCTTCTATATCTCCCATCTGGCCGGTGACGACTGCCTGGGCGGCAACCTGTCGTATTCGGGCAACTGCGCGACCAACTTCCTTCTCTACAAGGACAATCTCAACAATTTCCTCGACATGTGGGACCGCGACTACACGCTCATCAACAGGGCGAACAGTGCGCTGGCCAACATGGACAACGTGAAGAACTGGTCGAGCGAAAGCGAGAAGAACAGGCTCCTCGGCGAGACCTATTTCCTCCGCGCATTCGCATACTACGAACTTGCTCAGACTTTCGGCGGCGTTCCCTTGAGGACCACTACCGAAGCAGTCAACATGCCCCGTGCAAGCGTTGACGAGGTCTATGAACTCATCGGCTCCGACCTGGCTAAAGCCATCGAACTGATGCCCAACAGGATCTACACGCTCGGCTCCAACATGACCGGCCACGCCACCAAGGCGGCCGCCGAGGCTATGCAGGCACGCGTATTCCTGTTCTACACCGGCCGCTACGGCAAGACCGAACTCCCCAACGGGACGACGAAGTCCAAGGTCATCTCCGACCTCGAAGACTGCATCAACAACTCCGGTCACAAGCTCGTTGAAGACCAGCGTGAACTCTGGGGCTACACCAACGACTACACCAACCAGAATACGGCCGGTTACCGTTACGGTTATACCGTGGCACACGACCTCCACTGGGTTGGCAACAGCTCGGTCGAGACTGTGTTCGCCAACAAGCACAACCTGACCTCCAACTGGACTTACACCTGGTTCTCGAACACCTTCTCGATGTTCTGCTCCCCTTCCAACGACAACCGCGACATGGCCCAGAGCTACCCGTTCAGCTTCGGCTGGGGCTGCGGTCCCGTTTCGCCCGCCCTCATCGAAGAGTGGAAGGCTTGGGACAAGCAGCAGACCCACACCGACGGCTACACGGAGGACCCCCGCCTCAGCGGTTCCGTATGGTCCTACAATGCATACGACCCCAACAATGCGGGCAACATCCTGATCGGCGACCGCAAACTCGATCCCAGCGAGCCGGACTACACCGTCTCCTACCGCTACTACGAGCAGACCGGTTACTTCCAGAAGAAGTACATCAACGTCGGTGCATGGAGCGATGCCAAGGGACAGTATTTCCACTCTTTCGCAAAGGCTGAGAATCCGGACGTGACCGCCCAGACATCGGCCCAGCTGCTCCAGACCCCCGACCTGATCCACATCCGCTTCGCCGACGTGCTCCTGATGCACTCCGAGCTTACTGAGACGGCCGACGGCATGAACCGGGTCCGCGCCAGGAGCCACCTCGCCCCTATCGCCTACTCGCTCGAGGCCCTGAAGAACGAACGCCGATTCGAACTCGCATTTGAGGCCATCCGCTGGCCCGACATTCTCCGCTGGGCCGGTCCTACCCTTGAATCTGCCGGCGAACTCCTCAACAAGCAGACCGGATTCACCGTGATCAACGAAGGCGTCGTAACGCCGATGGTCAGGTACGATTATGCCGCCCGTCTTAAGGAGACCCAGGGCTACTGGCCCATCCCCCAGACTGAAATCGACATCGCCGGAAAGGACGATGCCGGCAACGACATTCTCGAGCAGAATCCCGGCTGGGGATCCCAGGCTCAGTTCAATGACTGGAACAATTTTAAATAGCAGACGTCATGAAAACCATAAAAATGTTCATTGCGGCAGCTGCCCTCGTGAGCTTTATCGCCTGCAATCCGATCGAAGACACTTCACTGCGTGACAAATATGTCACCAACGCCGGAACGCCGATCAGTTCCGACGAGCTTTCGGCCGCCCTGACCGTGGCGCAGGAAGGCTCGACCAATGATATCATCACCCTCAGGAACGCCCGTCCCGATATCGGCGGCGCCTGGCACGTGGGCACAGCGATGGGAGAAACCATCATCAAGAACGACCAGTACACCTATGTGTATGAATCCAATGGCGAGTTCGAGATCTACTATGCCGGCATCTCCGCAGGCAAGATCGTCGAATCCAAACGCTTCCCCGTTACCGTCACCGATGTGTACGACCCGTGGGCCGGTATGCTGACCGGAGCCAAGAGCAACACGGACAAGTCGGCCAAGAAGACCTGGTCGTGGCGTGAAGTGTCATGGGGCTCGATATGCAACATGGGCGCCCATGGCGGCTGGAAGTACGCTTCCGCCGGCTACACGCCCGAATCGAACTTCGCCTGGTGGGCCAACTTCACCCTTGCGGATGTGGATGTCACCAAGGAGAAGATGGTGTTCGAATACGACGGCAGCAAGATGACCACCTACGGTCCCGACGGGAGCGTGGCGGCACAGGGCACCTTCGGATTCATCAAGACATCTCCCGAAGATGCAGTCCTCGGCACATGGGTAACCACCGCACCGCTCATCGGAGCCCGCTTCGACGACTGCGGACAGGGTTCGAACAACCAGTTCTACCTGCTGACATTCACCGACAAGTACATCACCATCTATCACAACGGATGGGACGGCTCCGCCGACTGGGATGACTGCGGCTGGTACGCTTATTTCGAAGCCCAATAATGTAACTCTGTCATGAAGAGGATCCTTCCTTTCATCGCGGCGGTCCTGGCTGCGATATCGTGCAAACCCGACGGCCCGACGCTCGAGATACGCGGACGTATCGAAGGCGACCTGGAGGGACAGAAGATCTATTTCTGCCCCCAGCCGCACCCTACAGCCGACATCGTGGACTCCACCGTGGTGAAAGGAGGGACCTTTTTCTTCAGGATTCCGGCCGATTCGCTCTACGTCGCCGACCTGACGCTCTCACGCAGGGCGCCCGGCTATGCCGAAAGGCTTCTCATCGCCATAGAGCCCGGGATTCTCGACGTCACCCTGGGTGCACCGAGCCATGCACAGGGGACGCCCGTAAACGACGCCCTGCAGCAGTGGAAAGAGAAAATGCAGGGAGGCAACCCAGAGGAAGCCAGGCTCGGCACCTTCGAACTCGTCCGCCGCTATCCGGACGCCGTCGGAGGTTATCTTTACATGATTTTCAAAAACCTTTTCGACCAGGAACAGAAGCATCTGCTCGATTCCCTGGGATACGAAAAACTGATACCGGATGTCAGTACGCGCAGGCAGAAATAGCAGTATCATTGCCGTCACCCTTTTCTTCGTGACGATGTGGGCGGTCTTCCAGTTCGTCTTCCCATATCATCTCGTCCTCAAGGAAAGGTATGTACTGTTCATGTCCGACCCTTCATGGCTCGCAAGCTATTTCAGGCATCCCGCGCCGATATCGTTCATCGCCGGCGACTGGCTCACCCAGTTTTTCCTGATTCCGTGGGTTGCAGCCCTTGTCACGACGGTATTTCTGATTCTCTTCTGGGCAGGTTGCGGAATTCTGACCGCCCTGTGCAGACTCAGGTATCCTGCACTATGGGCGCTTCTGCCAACCGCAATCCTTGCCGCCTTCATGCTCTCCCCCGAAGTGCCCCTTGCCATTCTCGTGGGAGCCTGCCTGTTTGCCTGGCTCTTCGTCGCGGCTTTCATGATCAGGAATAAAGTCGTGCGGTACATCGCAGCCGCTCTCCTGGCCGTGCTGCTGGTCCCCTCGCTCCGCAGCCTTACCTCCGAAGCCCGCGTCGAACGGCCCGGCCGTGAAAGTGAATATGATTACAGGATCCATTTCAAGGCAAGCGCCGGCAAATGGGATACAGTTGAAAGAATGGGACGCAGGAACCCCTTCCAGAGTCTCGTCACATCCTACTATTACAACATCTCGCAGGCACGTAACGGCCAATTGCCCGACGGCCTGCTGAAGGCTTATCAGCCTACATATCACGGGCTGTTCATACCCGTGAAACCGGGCGTGCCGTGCTTCAAACTGATGGCAAGTACGGACGCACTCTATCTCGCAGGAGACTATGCGCAGGCCCAGCATTCCGCGATGCTGGGGATGACATTCTCCCCACGGCAGCGCTCCGCGGCAATGATCAAGCTCATGGCAGACATCGCCTTCGCCAACGGCGACTACGACACCGCCCGCAGATACCTCACGATGCTCTCCAAAACGGCGCTATACAGGAAATGGGCGCGGGAAGGGCTGCATCTCCTTGATACCGACACCGCCAGCCTGGCCGTCAAAAACGACTGCCGAGACATACTTATCCAGCACAACGACTACTGCACCGCACTGGCCAATCTGGCCGCAACATCGTCCGACGGAAAGACAGCGACCGACTATCTGCTATGCCTGGACCTTCTCGACAAGAATCTCGGGAATTTCCGCCGGGACTACGATGAGTATTACAAAGGAAAATACGATGTCGTCAGCGTTCCTCTCCTGTATCAGGAAGCCCTGCTGATGACTTTCGATGAAAACACTTCGCCGGCGGAGCAACTCTCGGAGTACCGCATAGCCCGCTCGACGCTCGATAACTGCACGACGTTCCTGAAAGGTAACGAGAGCATGTTCAGGAGCAGCTACTGGTTCTATCATAAATACGCCCAGCCAGCCCGATGAGACGAGTCCTGACCTATATAGCCATAGCACTCTTACTGACCGCCTGTTCGGGTGGCAGGGCGTATCCTGAATCCGGAAGCGTCCCCGCGATGCTTCCGGATTATACCGACATCACCATACCCGTAAACATAGCGCCCCTGAACTTCCGTGTGGAAGGTGCGGGCTCACTGCGACTCACCATCGAGGGGAACAGGCAGCACAGGTTCAAGTCCTGCGGCTCCGAGATGAGGTTCCCCATGAAAAAATGGAAAAAGATGCTGCAGGAAGAGGCCGGGAATACCCTGCGCCTGACCCTGACCGCCCGATACGGAAAGGAGAAGGTCAGTTTCAGGCCCTTCACCTGGGAAGTCTCGACCGACAGCATAGACAGATATCTGAGTTATCGCCTGATTGAACCGGCATATGAAGTCTGGAACGTGCTGAGCATCGAGGAGCGCGACCTGGAATCATTCTGCACAAGAATCCTGGCCGACAACAGGAAGACCGAGAGCGCATGCATCAACTGCCATACCGCCAACCGCGGAGGCCGGGTGCAGACTTCATTCATGCATGTCCGCGGCGCAAAGGGCGGAACGCTATACAGCAGGGACGGCCGCGTACGGAAGCTGAATACCGCCACCGACAGCACTGCCGGCGCCGCAGTGTATGGAGAGATCTCATCCGACGGCCGTTACGGGATCTTCACCACGGCTGACATCCGCCCCATACTCCACAGCGGACGGAGCCACAAACTCGAGGTCTTCGACGCCTCCAGCGACCTCATCCTCCTGGATTTCGAGCAGGGCACCGTGACTGATTCCCCGCTGGTCAAAGGGGCCGGATTCCAGGAGACGTTCCCCTGCTGGTCGGCAGACGGAAAGACCGTCTACTTCTGCCGCGCCGTGTCACTCCCCCAGCCTGACAATACCTTCGCCATGCATTACAATCTCTGCTCCATCAGTTTCGACCCTGATGCCGGACGGCTGGGCAACGACCTGAAAGTGGTGGTGGATGCCGCCTCCATGGGGAAATCCATCAGTTTCCCGAAGTGTTCCCCGGACGGGAAGTACATTCTGATGACCGTTTCCGATTTCGGGACCTTCCCCATCTGGCACAGCGAAACCGATCTGTGGCTTTATGAGATCGCGACCGGGAAACTGTCCAGACTCGAGGAGGTAAACGGCAATTATTCGGATTCATACCATTGCTGGAGCAGTGACGGTCGCTGGATCTGCTGGGCTTCCAAACGTGACGACAGGCTTTACGGAAAACCGTATTTCGCCCACGTCGCCCCCGACGGGAGCGTTTCAAAACCATTCGTCCTTCCCCAGCGGGATCCGGAACACTATCTCATGACACTCAAATCCTACAACATACCTGAACTCTATCGCTTCCCCGAATCCTATGACGCGGCTTTCGTCAGCAGGTTCTACAGCGATATGGAAACGGAAAAGATGACTTACAAAAACTATGAATAAACTTTACTTCTGGCTCGCATTGGCCATTATGGCATTCACATTCCAGTCCTGTGCGGATGATTCCTACAAGACGGGACCCGGAGGAAGCGGTTCGACTGACGGGAATTCCTCAGCCCGCGCCGAACGGAAAGAGGGGCGCATCGTGCTGGGCTACTGCACTTATTACGGTTCCCAGACTCCCGACGCCGAAGTGCTTACCCACATCAACTACGCCTTCGCAGAACTGTATGTGAGGGACGGAAAGTACGTTACCTTCAAGTTGCAGGGCGATGAGAAACGCTTCCAGCAGATCGTCAATGTGAAGAAACTTCATCCCGAAATCAAGATCTGCCTTTCCTTCTCCCATACCGTAGCCAACCCGGACAATTTCCAGGCTGGCGGATTCTCCGTAATGGCCAGTACGGATGAAGGGCGGAAAGCCTTCGCCAAGGACTGTCTTGCATTCCTCAAGAAATGGGGCATCGACGGCATAGACATCGACTGGGAATTCCCCGGAATCTCCTGGAGCGGACACGCCTGCGACCCCGCCCATGACGTCGAGAACTACACCCTGCTCATGAAGCAGTTGCGTGAGACGCTGGGCAGCCAGTATCTGCTCACCTATGCCGGTTATGTGATGAATGTCCAGGGAAGCGGGGACAACTGGCGTTTCATCGACATTGCAGCCGTAGACCAGTATGTGGATTTCGTCAACATCATGACCTACGATATCGCCGCCGGATCGGAAGGTCAGCATCAGTCCGCATGGAAGAGGCCCGACTACTACTGGGACTGCGTAAGGTCGATCGACGCCTATCTCTCCGCCGGCGTCTCCCCTTCCAAACTCGTATTGGGCATACCATTCTACGCCCGACACGCCTGGGACAACAGCGACGGGTTCAAGGGCAGCGTCGATTACGGCAAATTCGACAAGGAATTCCCCGCCAGCGCAGGATTCAAGATCGACAACTGGGACGACAAGGGCGAGGTGCCCTACGTCACCAGGAACGGGAAAATGTGGGCAGGCTACGACAACCCCAAGAGCATCGGGATCAAGGCCGAAAGAATCCTCAAGATGGGCATGAAGGGCATCATGTACTGGGATTACGATGCCGACGATGCCTCCGGCACCCTCCGGAACGCGGTCTGGAACTCAGTGATGAAATGAAAATCATTAATCAATCCAACAACTATAACAAATTAAAACACCAGCACTATGTACGCAAACGAATGGAAAAAGAACGCCTTTGGCGTGATGAACAAGATTGAGGAGACTCAGATGGAGAAAATCAAGGAGGTGGCGACCCTTATGGCCGACTGCATCCAGTCGGGACACATGGTCCACACCTTCGGCTGCGGCCACGCGAACCTGCCTATCGAGGAGATGTATCCCCGCATCGGCGGTTTCGTCGGCTTCCACCCCATCTGCGAACTCCCGCTGACCTTCTTCACCCACATCGTCGGTGAAATGGGTATCAACCAGTTCCTCTGGCTCGAAAGGGCCGAGGGTTACGGCAAGGCCATCATGAGCAGTTGGAACTTCCAGAAGGAAGACATCATGTGGATCTTCTCGCACACCGGCATCAACGCCGTCAATATCGACGTCGCCCTCGAAGCCAAACGCCTCGGAATGAAGGTGGTCGTCTTCGGATCCGCCTCCCAGACCGGCAACAAGGTGCCCCGCCACTCCTGCGGCAAGAACCTCTTCCAAATCGCCGACTACGTGGTCGACTCCTGCTGCCCGCTCCAGGACGCTTCCGTCCAGATGAAGAAGGAATTCGACAAGATCGGCCCTCTCTCCACGATGGCCTTCGTCACCACCGTATGGATGACCATCTGCACGGTCGCCGAGATTCTCGAGGAGCGCGATGTGAAGCTCTACATCCACCCCTCTCACAACGTCCCCGGTGACACCACCGCCGGCGAGCGCCTCGACGCCTGCATCAAGAAGTACAAGGATCTGGTAGCCGGGGTATAAAACCCGAGGCATGACCGCCGGTCCTGCGGCTGAAAACACCGTCCCCGCCCGGGACGGTGTTTTTGTGGCCGGATTCCGCATCCGGGACGGGCTCTGTGCCCGCAAGCGGACTTCGCGGCGGTTAATCCATGAAAAACGCCTGTTTCATGGATAAACATATGATTTCCGGCAGTTTATCCATAAAAACCATTCTTTCTATGGACGGATCTGTTATAACGGCAACATTCTCAAAGTGCTTTCATCCCTCTTGCCGTCGTAGTATTTGTCAAGGACCCGGGCGAAGATGTCGTCCGGACTGACCAGGTCGAAAAGGGTCATCGAAGACTTCAGTTTCAAGGCATCTATGCCGGGCATGATTTCCCTGACGGTCTTCCCTTCTATGGCGAGCACCGCTTCTGTCGCCTCACGGAGACGCGCACCGAGAACGGGATGTGCCAGATATGCACGTGCTTCTTCCAGGCCGGAAATCCCGTAGTAAACCGCATGGCTGCTATAGCCAAGCCCTTTCATCTGCGGAAATACGTACCAGATCCAATGGCTTTGTTTTTCTCCGGAACGGAGTTCCTTCAAAGCCGTATCATAGTCGAAGATCTGGGCCTTGAGGAAGCGTTCAAGGTTGAACTGGTCTTTGTCATTCATTGTTTGCATTAGATAGCAGATTGTTTATAAGCAATATTTCAGGTTGTCACCAGAAGTTTGTACCGGCGTGAATAGGCGGTTTCCTCTTCAAGTGCCTTAAGTTTGCGGATGTCTTCCTCTATCAGGGAAGGAGTTCCCGGAACACGCTTCTTGTTGAAACGCTTGCCTACGTCCTGTACCAGTGGAGCGCCCCGCTTGCGGGACCCGAAGAGGTCGGGGACGGAACGGATGTCGATGCAGTTGCCCCGGTTGACCTCATTCTCGTCGATGACAGGCAACTGCCACATTTCGAAGCCCGTGGCGATGATGGTGACGCGGATGCGTTCGCCGATCGTGTCATCGTAGACTATGCCTCGTTTGAAGTCAATAGCCGCTCCGGTGAAGTCGGCCACATGCTCCATGATCTGCGAGAGTTCCGACATCAGAGGACCGTCTTCAGGATCACCGTTAACCGTGATATTGATCAGTGCTCTCTTGACATTCCGGAGATTGAGGTCGTTGAGAAGCGGCGATGTGAGTGCATTCTCCACAACCTGGACGGCACGGTCTTTCCCTTCCGCCTCACCGATACCCATGATGGCGACTCCGCTGTCACGCAGAATTTTCCTGGCATCAGCGAAATCGACATTAATTTCGCCAGTCGTGGTAATGACTTCAGAGATGCTCTTGACTGCCGTAGCCAGTACTTCGTTGGCTTTGGCGAAGCCTTTCCTGAATGTCATCAAGCCGTAAAGGTCGTACAGTTTCTGGTTGTCGATAACCAGCAGACTGTCGACATACCTGGCCAGTTCCTTGATACCTTCTACAGCACGGTACAGCGATTCTTTGCCTTCATCACGGAACGGAATCGTCACTACGCCCACCGTCAGCATACCTTTTTCCTTGGCAAGTTTTGCAATGACGGGACTTGCGCCCGTACCGGTTCCTCCGCCTTCGCCGCAGGTGATGAAGACCATCTTGGAATCAACGCCAAAAACCTTCTCGATTTCTTCAATCGACTCTTCGGCCGCTTTCTTTCCGAGTACGTGATCCATGCCGGTACCAAGACCGCCGGTCACGCCGGGACCTATCTGCAGTTTGTTTGGAACAGGACTGCGTTCCAGGGATTTGACATCGGTATTGCAGACTATGAAATCAACTTCCTTCAACTCCATCGGGTACATGTATGATACGGCGTTAGTGCCGCCACCGCCCACTCCTATGACGGTAATGAGGTTGCCTCTTTTCTCCCAGGCCAGGGGTATCAACTGTGTGTCCATAATCTATGCCTCGTCATTCGTGTTCCTGAACATTTTCTCGATTCCGTCAAACAATCCCGGGCCGTCTCCGCCACCCCTTTTGCCGCCGAACAGCCCGCGGCCCCTGGGCGTGGACTTCGAATGCTCCGGTTCAGGGACGGTGCCGGTTTCCAACGGTCGCCCGACGGGTTGCTCCGGCTCAAGTTCGCTTTCCAGAGCGAAGGAGAGCATCGGGTCGAGGGTTTCAAGCACAAGCCCGACAACAGTCGATGCGTACACGTCGAAAGCTTCCTCCACGCTGTCGCCGGTGACGGCGCCTTGCGGCGCTGCCAGACGGACTTTGCATCCAAGCAGGGATCCTGCGAGCTGCGCGATATTGCCGAGATGGCTGGTGCCTCCGGTAATGACCACTCCGGCGGGGATGCGGTTCGCGCAGCCGGACTGTCCGATGACATATGCCACCGCATCAAAGATTTCGCTCATCCTCGCCTCGATGATACGCGTAAGCAGCATCAGGTCCACCTCGCCCTCGACGAAATCGCTCTCGTCCCTGAGCACGAGTTTCCGGTTCTCGATGGCGTATTCCTCGCAGCATCGGCCCTGTTGTATCTTTATGTTCTCAGCCCACTGCCGAGTGATGCCCGTGTCGGTCCTGATGTCGCCTGTCACGGCTTCCCCGCCGAAGGGGATCACAGCTACGTGGCGGACGATATTGTCGCGGACTACCGCCACCCCGGCAGTGCCCTTGCCGATATCGACAAGCGCTACTCCGCTCTCCATCTCACGGGATGTCAGCACCGCACGGGCGGACGCCACAGGCGTAAGGACAGCCTTATGTAATGCAAGGCCGCATAGTTCCAACACCTTGATCCGCCTGTCCAGGATGGCCTTCCTTCCGCCGAAAAGAGTAAAATGCGCCTCTAATTCCTTCCCCGTCGTTCCGACAAGTTCATCACTGACTATGCCGATCCGGTCTTCCGTATCATAGCTTTGAGGAACGGCCTCGAATACGGCCTCGCCTTCGCCGAGACGGACCTTGAACTGTGAGCGGACAATCTGCAGGACTTCCTGCTGGGTAATGCCCGCATCCGGATCGACACGCTTGACGACACTGTCCTGCTTCATCCGGTGGATAACCCGGCCGGATATGCCGACTGTAACTTCATTGATCTTCTCCCCGAGCCCGGCCTCGGCCCGGTCGATAAGGGTGCGGACAATCTCCGCCACTTTGATATCATTATTGATTTCGCCGCATTCCACGCCCGCCGACGGGGCGTCGTGATAGCCTACGATCCTGATGCCGGCGCCGGTTTTCTCTCCGACGGCCAGCGCCACCTTGGAACTTCCGATGTCCAAGGCTGCCACATAACGGTCCGAAGTTCTCATCGCATCAGGAACGGATAGTTGTCGGTATTCTTCAATGCGAGGCAGGTGCCTCGGGCGACGGCCTTGAGCGGGTCGTCGGCCACATGGAACTGGATATTGACCTTATCGGTGAAGCGCTGTGCGATTCCCCGGAGCAGCGCGCCGCCGCCGGCCAGCCAGATACCGTTGTGGACAATGTTCGAGTAGATTTCGGGCGGAGTTTTCTGCAAGACCTTGAGGATTTCGTTCTCAATTTTTGAGATAGTCTTGTCGATGCATTCAGCCACCTCGCCGTAGGAAATCATCGCGGAAGCCGGATGCGGAGTGGCAAGATTCCGGCCTTCGACCAAAAAGTCCGCCGGAGCCTCTTCGGGCGGCAACTCCTTCAGCACGGAACCAACCGAGAATTTGATCTGCTCGGCAGTAGTACGGCCAATGCTGATGCCGTGTTTCTGCCCCAGATAGTCGATGATATCGTTGGTGATCTCGTTTCCGGCCACGTGAATGCTGGAGGATGGTTCGACGATGCCGCCAAGCGAGATGACGGCAATCTCGGTGGTTCCTCCGCCGATGTCGACCACCATGTTCCCGTTCGGCGCCAATACGTCGAGACCGATGCCCAGCGCAGAAGCCATCGGCTCATAGATCATCAGCGGATCGCGGGCACCGGCATGGGCGGCGGAGTCACGGATGGAACGCATATCGACCGGCGTGGCACCGCCGGGAATGCCGATTACAAGATTGAGGGAGGGATGGATCAAGCTGCGCTTGTTTCCCAGGGCTTTCCGGATGAAGCCAGTGAGCATCATCTCGGCCGCATCGTAGTCGGCTATGACGCCGTTCATAAGGGGACGCACAGTGTAAATGCGCGCATTGGTATGCTCTTCTATGAGCTGTGCCTCAGTGCCGATAGCGACCAGTTTCCCGGTCTTCGCCTCCACGGCGATTATGCTGGGCTCGTCAAGCACGATCTTGTCGTCCTTGAAAATAACGGTGTTGGCCGTGCCCAGGTCGATGGCCAACTCCTGTCTGAAAAAAGACATTGCAGTATAGGTTTTAGTGATGTGTTGTTCTTGTCGGAGTCGATCAGGACAGGATTTTGTTCCCGGCGGCATCGGTCGGGGGCGCAAGCAGAGCCGTATTGACGGCATCCTGCGATGCCTTCTTCTTCTCTTCCCTGAGATGGTCATAACGGCTGTAGAAATACCGCCCGGTATTCTCGACGACTTCAATGAAGTAACGGAGTTTGTTCCGGATGTACAGATATGTGTCTGCATAGATATCGGCGGATATCAGGAAACAGCCGTCTTCAGGGATGATGAATACACATGCGCCGTATGAGCGGAGCGAGACATACTGTGCCACCTCTTTCATCAGCTCTACATCATCGTCGGATTCCAACTTGAATACAAGCAATAATGACATGTATGGAAGATTCCCGACATTCAACCGGTAATTGCGGTCATTGTATGAGAACTTCAACGCATCCGGATCCGTATCCTGGATCTTCGGTGATATTCCGTTGTAGCGCAACGCCAGGCGGACGGATTCGAGTGTGACCGGCTTGCTTTCAATTAACCGGTCAGGGTCGATAGTATCTTGTTCCTTTTCCTTGGATTCCTGCGGGGACGGCATCTTGCAGGCGATACGGCTCATCGTCTCGCCAAGGCCGTGCAATTCTTTGGTCAGCTTTGAGTATCTCTCACTGTTGCCATGACTGATAATCCATAGTACCAGTAAGATTATCGCCAGTCCGGCAAAGATAAAAATGAGGATTGTTTCCATAATTTGAAATGCTAAAAAGTCAACCCCTGACTTATTCGGGCGGGGCTCATTCAAATATTCAGTTTTGAAAGTTTCAAAGAGGCGTCGATTACTTCATGGATGAATAGTTGTGCCTTTTATTTGTTCTTAATGATGAGTTTATTATTCATGTTGTCGATGGTAATGGTGCCGAAACGTTCGAGCGCAGACTGGCCGAGGAGCAGCGGGGCCTTCTGGTTCTTGACGACGGATGCCTCAATGTTCTTGAGGGAGAACTCCCCCACTTTCACTTCTTTGAGGCAGATTACCGCACCCTCGCAGATGTTTCCCGAGGCCGTGAGATATTTGCGTGAGCCCCTGAAGTCCCGTTCCGAGAGGTAGTCGTTTTTCAACATGAAGTCCGCCTCGACCGACGAGAGAGTGACGTCGCTCGCTCCCGTGTCGAATATGAACTTCAGCGGCAAGCCGTTGATAGTGCACGGCACCTCATACGTTCCGCCCGACCTGCGTTTCATCGGAATCTCGCTGATGAGGGAACCGGTACGCGTATGCTGCACGACGGAAGTATCCGTCGCCGGTACCCCTGCATCCGGTTCCGGCTGATCCGCATAGGACTTATATTTCCCGACCAGCGCCTTGTAAGCGGGAAGATTCCGGATCGGATCCATATCGTCGTCGTGCTCGAGATGTGCAAACCGGCGGAATCCTTTCTGAAAAGCCGTATCGAGCGCCGCCAGCGACTCTTCCAGTTTTCCCATCCGGCCGTACAGGCATGCCTTGTCGTAATAACTCCCTTTATCGTCCGGATCGGCAGCAATCACGCGACTCATCCACTCCTCCGCTTCTTCAGCATGTCCCAAGCCCAGCAAGGCATAATGACGGCAGCTCCCATCTCCGGGAACCGTATCCAGTTCCAATACTTTTTCATAGTCGGCTCGGGCCTCGTCGGGATGATACTGCCTGATCAGATCGGCACGGCTCAGGAAAAGATAAGGATAGCTCTGGTCAACCTTGATTCCTTCGTTATAATAAAGAACGGCCTGACGGGGATCGCCGGAGAGTTCATAACTCCAGCCGATGGCGTAGTAATAGTATCCTTCGGCAGGATCTTTCTCAAGGCATGCCTGATAGTCCCTGACAGCCTCCCCATAGAAGCCGCCTGAACGGAGCGCATCACCGCGGTAGCCAAGGTATTCCCAATCGCCTGTCTGTTCGAACGCTTCCGCATAATCGTCGGCCGCTTTGCGATATTCATCCAATTCCTCGAAACACTGTGCGCGCGCAACCAGCAGAACGGCATCCCTGTCGAGGTCATCGAGCAGCCTGTCGTACACGCCCAAGGCACTCCGATAATCACCATGGTCTTCATACAGGGTCGTAAGCAGGACCTGCCAGCGCAGGGGTTCATCCGAAGAATTGACCA
Source organism: Bacteroidales bacterium (assembly GCA_017430365.1). Lineage (GTDB taxonomy): Bacteria > Bacteroidota > Bacteroidia > Bacteroidales > UBA932 > Cacconaster. The sequence goes on from JAFRNC010000004.1 coordinate 356,634, forward strand.
AAGACTTTACTTTAGCCACGGCATAATCGTAAGACTTACCGCAATAATCGGCTATTGCAGGAATCGGAGCATCTTCATCCAGTTCAAGAAGCTTCAACGCGGCCTCAATGCAGGCTTCACGCCGGTCCATCTTGTCGAGAACCCGCATCTTGAACTTATACACCGAACTGTAGTCTTCATCGATGGCCTGCGCTTTTTCAAGCCACTCCAACGCTTCATCATACTGTCCATCATCCAGCCGATTCCGCGCCAGACCGACCATCGCGGCCGTATCCTCGCTGTCATCTTTCAGCATTTTGCGGTATACCTTCTCCGCCGCGGAGCGATCATCAGCCTTGTAATAGGCCTGCGCCAGCATGAACAAGATATCCTGCACGTGGCGGGGGTCATCCTTGCGGGCATATTTCTCCGCGCGGGTAAAGGCCTTTGCAGCATCCGGATGACGGTCCATCGCCTGAAAGACCAGGCCTTTCAGCGCATAGAGGCGCGATCTCTCCACTTCCGGCTCCCCGCCATAGCATCTGAGAGCACGGTCAATATCCTTCAGCGCAAGTGTGTTTTCGTCCGCCTCGTAATGAATCAGCGCACGCAGGTAAAGGGCATCGACGTTCTTCGGCGTGGATTTCAACTGCTTCTCGACCAATCGCATCGCCTCGTCGTTATCGTCGTTGTGATAAGCCTCGTCGGCCTTCCGGTAATCATAGTCCGAAACGTATTTCGGCTGGCAGGACGCCAGGCTCATCGCGGCCAGCAGCACGGCCGCGAAACAACAAAAGGAGAAAGTGGTTCGGTTCATAGTATGGGTTCGGGGGTGATTATTCAGTTAGTTTCTTTATTTACGACAAGATCTTATTACCGGCAGCGTCGGTCTGGGCGGCCAGGAGCGTGGTTTGCAGCGCCTCGTTCGAAATATCTTTCTGCTCTTCCCGCTTCTTGCGATACAACTCTTCGAAGCGATGCTGAGCCTCAAGGATGATATCGATATAGTTGCGCAGGTTGTCGCGGAATTGCAGGCAGGAATCGGTCAGGAAATCGGCTTGGAACACATAATAGCCCTTGGAAGAAACGCTGACCTTTGCGATATACATATTGTAGGTGATTTCCCCGGCGGCCGTTCTCATAAGATTAATATCCTCCTCAGGAAGATTAAAGCGGAAGCCAGCCTCGATTGACACATAGGGAAGATGTGCCATGTTGAGGCGATAGTTGATCTGGTTGCAGCTGAAGTGGACGATGTCCGGCTCGTCCGGATTCGGGTCTTCAATCGTCAGATGATGATACCGCAAGGCTTCCAGGGCGAACTCTTTCGTGACAGGGGAGCATAATTCCCGGTCCTGAGCGGGTCGCCCTTCATCGGCTCTGCCGGACAGCTTAGTGACCTTGTCGTCGATGGACGATAAGATCCGGTCGATCCGCCCGACCGTCGTGTGATAATCCTCTTCCCCGTATTTTTCCTTCAGCCACAAGGCGGAGAATAAGAGTGTGAGGACGAAGAAGACAATGATTAAGAAGGTTTCCATATGGTTTTAGATTTGAATGGGCGTGGCTTTGACAGTGGCAAAAGTAGATTCAGTTCGCGAATTGTATCTTCGCAAATTAAGGGCGGAGCCAGACCGAAGGGGCAAAGCTAGCGCCCCCCTGGGACATCCTCATCCCATGGCCGGTACAGGTAAAAAACTATGGTCGGAAGCCTATGAGGCCGGGACTTGCGGTGACGATGGCCACCGCGCAAGTGAAATGCGCTTTAACTGATTCATAACAAATGTGATGTGTGATGTGAGTGTTCCCGGCCCGCCCCGTGGGGCGGTATCGCTTTACAAATTTAGAGTGTTGAGATGATTTTTGCAATAGTTTTTTGCATATTATTTTTTAGTTAACATTTCGCGATAGTCTCATTATTCGGCAATCAATAAACTTCGCGTTAATTTTACACAAAATTAGGAATTTCTTATTACATGCACAAATTTTATTGAGTAAAATTTACGCGATCCCTGTTTGCATCTGACGGAAAGTTTCTATATTTGTATGTTTAATCAACAGAATACGATTCACTATGGCAAAGAAAGGCCAATACACATACGAATATCCCCATCCAGCCGTCACTGCCGACTGCGTTGTCTTTGGCTACGACGGAAAAGAATTGAAAGTGCTTCTCATTAAGCGAGGGGCAGAAAAAGAAGCTAGTACTACAGCTTATGTCGGGGAATGGGCGCTCCCTGGTGGATTCCTCGACGTAGAGCGAGATAAGACTGTCACCCACACGGCTGCCCGGGAACTCAAGGAAGAGACTGGCTTGAAACTGGGCGTCAAAGATTTCAAGGAAGTGGCCACTTTCAGCGACATCAAGCGAGACCCTCGCGAGCGTGTCATTACAATTGCGCACTACGCTTTGGTCAAACTTTCCGACGTTCAGGCGGATACCGATGCCGACAAGGCCGAATGGTTCAGCATGAAGGATGTCCCTTCCCTTGCCTTCGACCACGACAAGATCCTCCGCGTGGCCTGTTCACGCCTGCGTCAGGACATTCATTTCGAGCCGGTCGGTTTCGACCTTATGCCCGAGATTTTCACGCTTCCTCAACTCCAGAATCTTTATGAATCCATTCTGGAAGTGAAGTTCGATCGCCGTAATTTTGCGAACAAGATGAAGCATTTTGGAATGCTGGTCGAAGTGGAGGATGACACACCGCGGCACGGGACCCGCACCCCTATCAAATACCGTTTTGACAAAGAGAACTACGAGCGGCTGAAAGCGAAAGGTTTCCAGCTTGAATTCTAATATGGCCAAGGAGAAAACATACGATGTTTTCATCAGCTATCGCCGACAAGGCGGTGCCGAAAAGGCTGAGCTAACGAAGGGCGAACTCATCAAGCGCGGCTTTCGTGAATCGCGTATCTTTCTCGACACCCGGAGTCTCACTTCCGGAAACTACCTGGAGACCATTCTTCACGCCGTTAAGAATTCAAAGAGCGTAGTTGTCATTATCACTAAGGATTGTTTCAAAGATCTTCCCACTGATAGTACCTGGGTACGCGAAATTGAGTACGCCATAGAGATGCACAAGAACGTTGTTCCGGTCTATTTCGATGGTATTACTGGAGTGAGGGTCGATGAGGTCCCGTCATGCATCAGCAGCTTGTCGTTCGAAAACGCAGTCATCTATGTGCATTCTTATGCAGATGCCAGTTTCGATCGGCTTGTGTCGCGGTTGCCAAAAGAGCCGGTGAGTCTTCCAAAATGGAGCAAATGGCTGATTGGGGCTGCCATTGCCGGCGGACTGGCGGTCGGCGGATATGGCGTGGTCGATCATTTTGCCGCTATGAATCTTGAGCCTGGGGAGGTTTATGTTGTTGACTCACCCAGTGCAAAGAGCTATCACCTCGACCGAAATTGCGTCACCTTGAAGAACGCAAAGCACAAAATCAAGAAGATTACCGAGGAAGAAGCTATTGAGCAAGGGAAGAAGCCTTGCAAGAAGTGTTATAAGGAAGATTAGCGTTATGAAACCTATTGTCGTATTCATTCTCTCCGTTATTCTGGTATCTTGTAATGCAGGAGAATCCCACAAAAGAATCGATAACACCAAATCTATATCACGTGGCTATGCCGGTATTGACGTGTCATGGCACCAAGGGTCAATAGACTGGGTAAAAGCCAGTAAAGATTTTCCGGTCGACTGTTTTGTGTACATTAAATGCACAGAAGGGGCATCCTATCAAGACAAGAATTTCAAAACCTATGCTAAAGGAGCCAAAAAGCAAGGCCTACATATTGGCGGTTATCATTATTTCAGAATGACAAGTTCCGCTCATGAACAGTTCAAGAATTATAAGAATGCGCTAGATGTTATTGACGGCGACTTAATTCCAATGGTTGATGTAGAAACTAGCGACAAGAGGCCCAAAAAGGATCTTCAGGACAGCCTTCAAGTGTTCTTAAAACTTCTGGAGAAGGAATATGGTAAGATGCCGATGATTTACGGGACCATGCGCTCATACAACACCTATTGTGCTCCAAAATTCAATAGCTATCCTTTGTATATTGGACGGTATGGAAAGAAAGCCCCCATTGTAAACGGGCCGTCTCACTATACAATCTGGCAATACTCCGAGACAGGAACCATTAGAGGTATAGAAAAACCTGTGGATCTTTGCAGCTTTCACAAGAGTAAGAGCATAACGGACATCCTACTATAAATTTGTACGTTCTTTAAATTGCAGAGTCCTTTCTGGACACACTAATTGGAACGCTACCATAAAGGATTAGACCGATTCTCTTACTGTGATATGGAAACACTTTTGTCTTGTCTCATATTTGACATATACCTTTTTCTTATTCCGGTGCTCTTTTAGTGTTTCAGATAGCAATTTTATATAATCAGGGCCGAGTGGTTTTTGACTAATGGTCTGATACGCGCTCCAAGAAATATCAAATGTGGTGCCATATAGGTGAGCAGAGTTGGTAACTGCATTCGAATTGCTTTCCTTTAACTCTTCAATATCTTCTTGGGTTCTCAATAATGATGTTACAAGCAACCTGCATTTAGGAAGACCATTTTGTTTAACTTTATTGTGGAAATCTACTGCAATAGCATCGAGCTCTTCTTTGGCTTTTGGGGTAAGGAATGACATCGAGTAGGTTAAACGTGTAACCTTATAATAACGGCATGAATGCACTTTTTCAAGTTGCTGTGTGGGGATAGTGCAAAGGGCACTACGATTCTTTAAAGGGGCGCCTATAAATGCAGCGTTCTTCGCCGCCTGCAATTGCTTAGATTGCGCATCATTGAATAAAGAGACATAGTGGTTATCTCCTTCACAATAAACATACAGGTGATTCATCGCCAAATAAGCTAATGCGATGAACCCGGTTAAAGCTAATAAAATGAAAAGTATGATCTTCCGTTTCTTCATGAATTGCTATCTTCGTACTCAATTAAAACATTTCTCCCTTACTACTGGTACTTGTCTGGAAATTGCCGTTTTCTTGAAGGGTAAGCTCATAAGTGAGAATCTGATTCTCCAAGTATGATGGTGAACCATCTTTCGAAAACGCTTCTCCTTTCAAAAATCCCCCTCGAACCTTGTCATTCATTTGTTTATCAGGATACCATCCTCGTCCATAATAGAAGAACGTCTGATAATTATACCCATTTTCGAGATAGACCTTAGCTGTGTTCCCCGCTTTAATATATCTATGCCCAGCTACACTTCCATTCATGTTATTGTATCGGACAATGGCTATGACATCTGAATTGTACGGTGCTTTTACAATGATTTCCGAATGAGGGGTGTAATCATCATAGTACTGATTCTCCCCATACCATCTAGAATAAGGCTGTGCGCCGTTTGATAGAGAATTATCCCCATAGAGACTCTCTAAACGTCGATTCTCTGCCTCTATACGTTCCCGCTCTTCCCTCAGGCGTTTCTCTTCTTTCGCCGTCTCAATACGCTCTCGGGCATCTTGTACATAAGAGCTGGTGGGGTACTTTTTGATAAACTCTTCGAACCCTTGGATATCATCTCTTTTAATGTGGTAGAACTCAGACTTATGATTTGTATCACATCCCCATACAAATAATAAAGAGATAACAATTACAATGATTGATTTTACTCGACCCATAATAATCAACTAATTAAATGAAAACCACTTCTCCACGTGTATAGCTAAAGTTGGCCATTCATATATGTCATATTTACAATTATCGTCCCCAAATACGTGGGTCATATTTACTTTCGCATACCTCTTCAATTCTATCATCAAGACCTGGGAATAAGTCAATTCCTAGCGTACTCTCCAGCTCATTGACGGTGCACCAGTAATAGCTTGGATTATGGTGTGTAGACTCATTGGGAAGGACCATCGCAATGGAGTGAAAAACTCCATCAATCCTTACTAAAAAGGCCTTGAAAAACGCATCTGGTATTACTACACCATGTTCCCCAAGTGTCCCATACTTGTTCTCTCCAATAATAGGCCCACAAATAATGAAAACACTGCCATAACGCGATGCCATACGCCTAGCCATCTTTTCGGTTGTAGCCCAATCCCCCGAATTAAACTCCCCATTTTGAGGACAAATATTACTTAAATAAAAGGACTCTTCATACGCTTGTGCTGACCACCGCATGTCCGCACGGGGCGCCATATGCCCTCTTTGCCACCCTTTATCGTTCTTATAATCTTCTCGATATGCCGTTCGTTCTCCATTGGTTTCGGGATCCCATCGAAAAGATTCTTTTCCTTTAACTTTCTCTAGGGGATTAGCTTCCTGAGCCGTAAGTTCATATGCGACCCAATTCGGTATTAATGTCTTTCTATTATAAGAGCAAGAATAACCAGTATGTACAAAGACTTCTTCGTTTGCTTTCAAAGATGGCCATTCCAACGGGGTGGAAGGACCTATCCCCACATGAGTACGCCTTTCAATACGCCTAGCTTTCCTCTGACTCATTTTTTGTGTTGACGTTTCAACTTGTGCCCTAGACAAGGGCGCAAGTAAGAGAAACACTACCACAAAAAAAATGAAACGTTTCATCAGTTAACGGATGTGTCGTTTTACAACGTCAATGCTGATTGCATAATTCAGATTTGCCCCTGAATCATCCAATCCGCCAGATGTAATGCCTATCACCTCCCCATATTCATTCAATAAAGCTCCTCCACTGCTCCCATGGTCAATAGGAACACTAATCTGCAAGTAATCATTCTCTCGAATCTGAGAAATCATTCCATCAGATAAAGTATTGTCCAATCCCCGGGGGCTTCCTATAGCATAAGCTTTATCGCCTACAGATGGCCTTTTACTGGCCATGCGCAAATAATTAAACCTATTCGATTTCGATTCGACATTGAAAATGATGATATCTTCATCTTGACTTTTATACAGCACATCTTTGACCTTGTACTGTGAACCGTTTGTGGTTAATATCCATTCACCGCCTACTGCCGTGCCAGCGAAAACGTGATAATTGCTTACAGCTGTACCTGTCGATGAAATGAAAAAGCCAGAGCCTTGGTAACGCTGATTTGTGGTCGACGTTATCATCATAAACACCGCACTTGCACACTTTTCGTAAATTTGTTTTCCTGATAAAACGGAACCATCAGAATCGGCCAAACGATGTTCGGGTACTGAAAGAGGTTTCTCATCGTTAATCGCGGGAATCTCCTTGGTTTCTTGGCTTTGGACCCTGTTATGTCGTGCTGCCCGACGAGAACTACCATTGCTTGTATTCTCTATCGGCACATTTCGACGGTAAGAAGATCCTGTTCGCCCTCTTCTAGAGCAAGATCCACAAACAATAGTAGAAAATATCAATAGAATAAGAACAAACTTTTTCATTCTACTTTTCTTTTAAAGCGTGGCTGTCTCCTCTTTTGAACCTTAAGGATACTAGTGGTTAATGAATCTGCGGATGATAAGACACCGGGTTTAGGGATAATATGGATAACAAATCGTTGATTCTTTTTATTGCTTTGATTATCAGGCTGTATACGAAACTTACTCGCTTGACCACTACCAGAGATAATAACTTCACATGGAAGATCATCGAAAACAATCCGGTTTCTTGACCAATACTTTACTAATGCCAAGGCTCTTGCATAACTTAGTTCATAGTTGGCAACCCACCCATCTTTAGAGCTTTGTCCTTCAACGATAAGAAGATAGTCGGCATTAAGGGTAAGGGTATCTTGCTTAGCTGCTATCATGAAATCGCGAATAGCTTTTCCTGCTTCTATGAGTTTTTGTTTATCTTCTATGGAAATATCATCAATATTATCGCTACCTGTTCTAAACGAGATATTAATATCTTTCAAAGTATGCCTCTTGAATAGGGAATCATACTCAAAGTATCTATTATCTATATGTTGGATAGATTTTTCTATTTCTTGCCCTTTATTAATAAGTTCGGTAAGATGCTGATTCTGCTCAATAACGTCCTTAAGTTGCCCATGTTGAATAGAAATGGCCAAAATGAACAAGACAAGCATCACAAAAAACAGACTTGTCATCAAATCCGAGTAACTTGTCCAGAAAAAAGACTCTTTCTTCCCTTTTTTCATACTCCATTAACTCTCTCTATAATACAAATATGGACACATAATCCCCATGATTATTGCCATTCCCTTTTAATTGATTCAACTCTACTTCTCCAGAAATAAAACATCGGCAGTTAGCTAAATCAAAAGTTATCCCATTACTATACCAATATCGATATAAACTCTCTGCTAGCATATAGCCAGCGGCACTAGTAGAAGAACGGCCCTCAATAATTAAATAATGAGCCACTTCAGGAAAAGACGAACATAGTGCATTAATCGAGGCGTTAAGGCTTTTACCTGCTTCTATGACGGATGGTTCCAATTGAGGCCAGATAGTCTGATTATCCATCAAGAATAATTGAGAACTATTTTTAAGTCTATAATGGCAAAAAGAAGAATCAAAAACAAAATACAAAGGATCAAGATTAAGAAAAACTTGTTTATGGGAAAGAGAATCAATCTTTCGTTCCAAGCTATCTATAAATAGTTCCTGCTTCTTGTTTCTATCTGACAATTTCTTTTGTTGGCGAATTATACCAGCCAACGAAAACATCACAAGAGCAAGAATAACAAAGAACGCTAACAAGAAGATAGCGTTTGACGACAGATTACCGCGCTTATGAGAGATACTCATGATTTAAATAATACAGTGTACAAGATAGCGATACAAGCAGCGCATACTAATCCCCCTACAACATACAATAATACTTTTATCCAGCGAGGAAATACTTGAACGTCTTCAAGATGAGAATCTTTACCTAATAATTTCTCAATTTCACTGATATCAACACCAGCCTTAGAAGAGGCAAGAGCTTTGATTGCTGATGAGAGATTATCAAACTTCCTTCCTTGATCGGCTGAAGACTCTTGCATTTTATGCAAAATATCCTTAACAGCTCTCATATTTTTAAGCTCCTCAGTGAGGGAGTCTAACTCTGCTATACGAGACTGAAAAGTCTGTTTCATAGATTCCATTTGTTGGGCCAAAGCCTCATCAAAGAGCCTACGACTTTCAGCTATAGAGTTTAGAGCGGCCGTTCTGTGCTCGACTAAAGCATTCATCATATTGGTCTGCTCATCGCTGACAACTCTATTAAACTCAAATTGACGTTCCTGTAAATGCGTCTGTAAAGCACTGAACTGGGAGGTGGTGCTTTGGGTCAATCTTGAAACAGCTTCTGAAAGGCGAACGTCAGTATCTCCTATTGTTGTAGATATAAGACTTTTCATCGCTTCGAGATTTGCCCTTTCATCCTTGAAGAATTGGGCCATCTCTTCAATCAATCTCGTTCGTTCATTGGCATCATCAAGTTTTTGAATCAATTCTCGTGCGGTATTCACATAATTATTGATACCGTGCACATACTGTCCAAACTGGCCTATTTCTTCAGTGCAATTTCTAAGATGATCATAAACCTCAACATTCGCTGTAGCTATCCTTGTAATATTCAGGTGATTAATCTTTTGCAATAATTGACCCTGATCTTTCGTCGCTTCTTTTACAGTCTGGAGAGTTTCCTTAAGTTCATTATTATTAACAGAAAATGTATTGTTAAAATCATTGAGATTTGCCGCTAGATGATGTAATGCTTCGGCCGCGTCAGAAGAAAGTTCAGGAAGCAACGAGGCCTGAATCCAGCTTAGGAAGGTATTTTTGTTCGCCTCGACTGTAACTTTAGAATCCTTCGCCTTAGAAGATCCCACCGTAGTCAAGATAATACCAAAAATACTAGCAATCATCGCTAATCCCACCCCAAGAAGGAGCGCGGTAATCCCGTTTGCACCAGATCCAGCTGCGCCTGTTGCTCCAAGCAATTTATGAAGATCCCCGCAGATAATCAGAGATAAGACCCCGATAATAATGCCCGCCATCGTTCCCATAAGACCATAATAAAGTGGAATGGGAACCTGTGAAGATATCTCTTCGTCTACAGAATCGCAGTTTCTGTCAACGATGTCTTTAATTAGATGATAATCTGCTATTGAGCCCTTGTTATTAGCCAAGTACTGGTTTATCGAATTGAGAATAGCGTTCAATGTCACATTATAATGTGAACATGAAATTCCATTCACAAATCCCGTATTCTCATCCTTTTTTATTGTACAGTCAACTTCAGGATGGCTAGTGAATATATCACGATAATTCTTAATCTTCTTTACTGTTGAAGTATACGTCTTGAATTGGAAATATAGAATAATCCCTACAACACATAGAGTAAGGACAATTTCTATAATAATACTTCGGCCTAATTCAATAATGCTTGGATCTATTCCCATGATAACTATCACTCAAATTTTATGGTAGCTGGCTTAATTACTTTCCATTTTCCGTTAGACTGAAGGGAAGCCTCTCCCGCACTTACGGTAGTAATTCTCGAAGATCCATCAAGGCCACCTTCTATTTTGCAAACCCCATCAAAAGTACCATCAACATTTGCTTTTGCAGTCTCAAAATCCCCACAAAATTCAAAAAATGAAACGCCATCTCCCTTAATTGATAAACGAAATTGTGCAACTTCAGGAGAGCATTGGTTCATAAAGCCATCCTTGAAATTTTTAGCGTATTGCATAGGTGTACTCAAACCCTGTTCAGCCGTCCCACTATCATCTCTTTTTTGCCCACTATCATGAAGTTGTCCTGTCTGCGTTAAACCATGACTCTCCGAACTTGAATTGCTATAATACTCTCCTCGCTTACTCTTATTTCCTTCCTGTTTGGATAGTTCTTCAAGTTGTTTCTGAAGTTCGGAGACTTTTCTACTTAGCTCTGTAATACTAGTTTTGAGGGTATAATACTCTGACTTCAGCACAAATTTATCTACTAAACGCTGACTATTACTAGTAACATCTTTTATTCTCTCATCGCTTGGCCCCCTGCCCCTCAATATCAGAAATATAATAGCTAAAAGTTCTATTAACTCAACGACTAAGTGAGGATAATTAGCGGCTCTTTTTCTCTCTGTGTTTTTAATAGAAAAACCCGTTACAGTGGTGAAATTAACAGGGGCGATAGTGCCATCCGGTAATGCGACTTCCGCCTCTATCTTAGGTGTATAGCTAATGACTTCTTGATTATTCTCGTAGTTGGCTCCACTTTGAATAATAAATCTTTGGGAGCTACGGCCTGTGTTTCCACACGAAACACAAGCCATAACAATAGCGAAAAGTGTAATGATCTTTTTCATTATCATCCGTTAAGTTCTATCAATAAGGGAACCAGCAAGTCTATTTAATACCCCAACAAGAGGGTAGAAGAACAAGGACTCTTCAATGACATCTTCTTCTTGGACTTCTTCGAATTTCCGGTGTAAACCATTATCCGTAATTGTTTGAATGTCTCTTTTGCAAACATCCTTTGCGACATTGATAGAATCAGCATTAATGCCGAAATACTGCCTAAATGAGAAAACGTCGTTTAGTTCAAATAGAAATTTAAAGAAAGTTTGAACTTGCTTAGCAGTGTTCTCAATATCAATATCAGTAATATCTGCATACTTCTCATTAATAATAAACGAGGAATTATCCGAACCCTTTAGGACTACCTTAGTTTCAGCTATGGAGAGATAATCTTGCTTTGCTCCATTAGTTATACCTCCCTTACATGTAACCTCTTTAGGTCGGTTGGGGTTATAACTAATTTCCAGGCCATCTGCATGGTATTCTCGGCCATATAATTTTTCGAAAATAATTTTCGTAAAATTGGCAAGGATCTTGGTATCTGGAGATAGAACAGAGATAACTTTAGCACCATTCCCGCTGAAAGTGAGGTATCTAGGCATCTCCATCCCCTTAGCTTTCATAATACTAGCTAGATGGTAAATTATAGCCGAATAGAAAATTAAGAATACTACTTTCTGATTGTCATCCAGGCTAAGTAATTTATGGAAATCAACATCATCTGCAAATCCTTTTTCAATTACTTTTTTGTTCTGATTTAAGGAGAAGAAGAAAGATGCAATATCGGAAGAATCATTCCTTTCATCTAACAACTGGTAAACTTTTAGCAAATCTGGCATTTGATTTTTCTCAAGTAAAGAGCGAATCCTCTCTTTAAATTGACGAACGATACCATTCTGAATAGCCCCACCACGGTCAGCATACGCATCGCCAAATATGGAATTTGCTGCGAAACGGAAAGAAGTGATATACTTAACTTTTCCTCGTTCGGCGATAACAATATCCGATGTCCCCCCACCAATATCAATCGTCACGATTCTGGCTTGTCCGTATTGCCCTTTAAAAAACTCATACGGAGCAACGGATTCAGTCATTGAAAAGATATTACTAAGGTCTTTCGAAAAATACTTCTCATAAGCTTCGTTCCAGACGCGCTCGAACATATTGTATCGGTTAAACGTCATGCTTATCGGATAGAACCATATGATTTTCGTGCTCTCTAGTCTTCCATTATTCAGCAATACCTTGTTTCGTAATATCAAGAACAACGTTTCAATATATGATTGAATTCGCTTACTGATTTCCGGATCATTTGACCACTTGAGATTAGAAATCATACGATTATACATGTATTCCGCTCGCTTTTCATAGGTAAATGGAACATTAACATGTGCGAGCGGAATTACTTGTCTATCCCAATCCGCATTTTTTGCCACAGATAGAATAGTTCTGATAGGGAATTCAAATTCTTTATCACGGCCGATCAATTGGGGCAAGAAATCAGCATCATAAATGTATTGACGCACCAATTCGTAATCTCCAAGCGTTTGGAGTTGCATATCTTCTTCTAAGATATTAAGAGACTGTGAAGGAGCTCCATTTACACTATATTCAATATGTGTATTTGTGGTGCCCAGATCTATAGCAAAGGTGAATTGATCGGTACCATTCTGCTCTTTGAAAATCGGAATAATCAGTCCCGCATCTTGTCTAGATGATACCCTGATATAATCGAACAAAGAACCATCAATAGCATATGTTTGACACTCGTCAATATTCTGAGCAAAGTCATTTCTGACAACTTTTTGAGAAGGGACAGGATTATACCCCCAATAGCTCTCTAAAGAAACAGATTCATCATTGGCAAATTTCGTTATCAGCCCCAACCGATAGTGAGCAAGAGCAGGGTCGTTATACTTGATATTAGACACCATTGCGAATGCGAAATTGAGATGTCGAATAGCGCCCTTATTATTCTTAGCATCAATATTTGGAACTATATCCTCATAGTATGTACGATTATATTCAATAAAACCGCGCCGTATAGGAATTCTTAAAGTAACAATAACTCCCGTCGCTGTATCCTTCATCTCAAACATTCTAGGTCCCCCAGGGACAACTTGTCCCATTAATTCTTTTGGAGTAAAATACTTGAAGAAGAGGTCTTTGATAGGGAGTAAATAGCTCAGCCCCCTATCTGTAGTATAATTTCCATTGAAAAAAGCGCGTTCATTGAAATCCGATTCCATACAGATAATACTGTCCTCAAGAAAATCGCTTACTGTCAAATAAGGATACTGAGAACCATCGCTTGGTAAAATACGATCTGCAATTGGCGTATTATCCTTATAAGGAACCTTCGTTTGAATATTCCAAGGAGAAATTGTATACCTTAAGGATTGGTTAAACGAGCCATTGGGAAGGACTAAAGGTTGCTCTTGACATATCCGGCTAGAAATCACAAAATCGCTCACATTAGCAATCTGAGTGGGAGCTTGGATTTGCTTACGGAGAACGTAACCAAGAACTTCTACATCATTGCCAGATACATTATCAACAGACAAAACGGGATAATTAAGCAAATCATTTGCCTGTACCGCATCAAGAGTCCGCTTCCGGGCATCATCAGAAAGAAAGTAGCATGCATCAAGATAAGCATTTACTTCCGGGAAACGAGATGCGAAGTTTGGAAGAGTTTTCTTTATTATCCACCAATATTTATGGTACTGGATATCTCTTTTATACAATGGCAAGAAACCATCGTCAAATGGCCGATCATCTCCAAAAAAGATATCATTTACAAAGGACATTGAATTAGCCGGGCAAAAAAATAGAGAAGCCGGAGAAGTAGCGCCAATTATGTTGATAGGAGATGGCCCATTCTTGTAATTCAGCAAATAAATCCGCTGAAGAACATCAAAATTATAAGTGTCTGCATCTTGGCGGAGGAAAAGCTCATATGTTTTTGCTAACTGCCGATGAGCACTATTAGGGCTTTCTTGAAGTTTTTTTAAATCGGCATTTTTATCCCATACAATGATGTCGACCTTATTCTTCCACTTATCTATCTGAAAAAAGATCTGCCCCACATCCAAAGAATGAGACACCATTTGATTGTAAATAGTGTTCTTATCAATCTCAGGATACTTGTTGTTTTGAGACTGGGAAACAATACCAAATGCTGTTTTAATTAAATCCATCCTAGCAAAAGGCGAAGGAATGGAAGTAATCTGCTTACTTGCAGAGTTGTCATTCGGGTCTTTGATCTCCTCAATAGCAGTAGTGCTATATTTTCCAGAAGTTTGCCATCCTTCAAGTGTATCACTTCCAGATTGTTGTAAACGAAATATCTTTGCCATAATTACTTCATTCTAAGTTTCTTTTCAGTCAAAGTATCAGTCGCCCTAAAGAATAGTTCCACAAACCTTTCCCCAGGGTTATTATCCATTGTGAGGCTCTTGGCTTCCTTATTTAGTACTGAATCAAACAGGGCATAATTCGAATTGAAGGTCGGCAACTTAGCCGGATCCAATTTCTTAACCATATGGAAAAGATGCTTTGAGTCCACATTCAATTGGAATGGGGCAAATCCCCTACTGTTATCTTCCATTTCTTTATACCACTCCATTAGGTAATCGACATATTTTTCTAAATCACCATAGAAGTCTGAATGGAAAAAATTATCATCAAAATGTAAATCAACTGCCCACGGCTGTGATTTTGACTTTTTGACTTGTTCTTGAATGAACTTAGCAAAGAAAGCGAACTTGGTCAGAGGTCGACGGATAATGTCGCGAGTTTGATTAGACAGGTCATCAAAAATAAGAGATGGTTTATCATTGATTACCCCATATTCTTTGTAGGTCGTCCCTAATGGCCGTCCATCATTAGTCTGCACCTGATTATCTGGAATAGACATGAAATCTATTATTGCGAGAGCTGCAGCTAATTCAATAAAATGAGCATTATTCTTTTGTTCTTTACCTCCTTCAACATTATCATACTGCTTAATAGTATTATCCGCCAAATAATAAAGGACATTAGCCTCATTCATGTTTCTATCATAGTACGTAAGTGCTGCTTTTGTTTTCGCGATAAAGGTAGAAGAATCTATCTCGCTATTGTCGCTTGGTTTAAGGCCAAAATATGGAAGAACTGTAACGGCTCCAATAGCAGAATTTTTAGCAAATCCGTTGCCCCCTATGTTGCCTGACAAAGCCCTCATGTTTTTCACCAGCAATGGAAAACCACTAGCGCCAGTGCCACCAAAAATAGAACTGATAATAAATATCCTATCTCCTTGTTGGAAAGTTGATATTATATTTTGAAAATCTGGAGAATCCTGAATCTGATTTAACACTACACTGCCAATATTGGGATTCCCTTTAAAACCGACTTGCATTTTTGAGTCCAGGTTTTGCTGAGAAAACAGCATAGAAGCCAAAGCAAAATTGGAATCCTCTTTTCCATTGCTCTCCATCGTACTCAACCCAATAAAGTCGCGGAACTTGATATCTCGCGTATTTTGAATTGGCATACTGACAGAGGGAAGAACATTCAAATTGATTTTTGTTTTAAAGAACTCATTCCTATTATTTGATGTAAATTTGAACGTTTTCCTAATCCGATCATACAATCGCATCATATCTACAGTTCTGGTAAGATCCCCAGCCGAATAGTCAGGATCAATAATAATCGGAATAATCTCAGAGGCGTTAATATCAACGCCTGATGCCAGCAACATTGTAAGTGACTTAAGGACACGGGACCCCGTCCCGCCAATCCCAAATATATATAACTTGCTCATATCCGGATGGTTTTAGTGTTTAGGCCATACGCTCTTCCACGGCGTGTGTCTACAATTCTGACAAAACCTCTTAATTACCGCAGAAAGAAGCAAATAGAATAGGAAAGCATATATGGCAACAGTATAGGAAAGTTTAAAAATATCATTTGAATAATTAGGGACTGCCAAACCTTCGCCTGCGTAGAAATTAACAATACTACTGTCGGTAATAAACCAAGAAACTCCGAAACAAATAGCTGATGATACAATAGCGAACAATAACCACCAATACCATTTGTTGAGTCTAGCGTGATTTATGACAACATAATACAATAAGCAGATAGATATTACAATTGTAATCATAGCTATCGCTATTGTATCGTAAAACTTCAAACTATCTGCTAACTGATAAAACTGCGCAGTATAGTCAGATATGGATTCAAACAGATCATAAAAAACACTCATATTATCTATTAATTTTGATATTCATAACAAGGTAACCGTTATCTCCGTTAGATACTTCGGAATATGCTTCGAAAATTCCTTTGATGAAATATTCAATTCCAAAAGTCTTTGATTGTTCATCTATGTCAGTATCTATGGATCTATCATCAATAGAACTATCTGAAGAAACCCAACTGGGTAGTTCCATATTAATCTTAATCGAGCAATCAACAATGGGTAATCCTGTTGCGCGGATAATAGCCATATGAGTCAAATTATTATCCCGAATTGACTGTTTATCAGAAGGATAAGTAACGGAATATGGGTCTATTGGCTCTACCCTCACAATTTCATACTTACCATTGGTAATGCAGTAATTTGATATATTCTCCTTTTCACTTTCTGTAAGAGGAAATTCCGATAGATCCATTCCAACGGCAAATTGAAACTCTCCACCATGTTTAGTAAAATCAGCATTGGCTATCTCTTTTTTATCTTGGCCACGTACTACAAATTTTCCTTTGCGCCCTAATGCAGAAAGTACTGCGTATCTAGTTTCAGAAAGATTAACAGTAGACAATAAAAGCTTTTCCTTAAAACCATCCATTTCATCTACTTTAATATGGGAAAAGAAATCATCTACAACAGGGGCAGAACCTACAACACACATATAGTACGGTCTCTTACAGTTCAGTCTGTGCGGGTGACTATTAGGATTAACATAATCCCAATAATTACCTCGGAAAGTAGAAGCTAATTGAATTATCAGCGTTGACAATGAGGGTAATTTTTTAGACTTATCTAAAAAATGGCCCATAGTTTCAACCCCGCATCCTGCTAGTGCAACAGAAGCCACTTTAGTATTACCAACAGAATATATATAATCAGATATCAGAATTGAAACACAATCGTCGTCTGTCTCGTCAAGAACCAATCCTATTATATCATTTAAATTTGTATTACCGTGTTCTCCACTGTTGGCTCCAGTAAAACTAGATTTATCCAGCATTTTGTCTACAAAATCTTCTGGCGAAACTCCTGCTGGAATAGCTTGCTTGTATGTATTCTTATTCACATAATAAAGTTGAAGACTATTATCCCCATAATAATGTTTAAGTAAAACAACCATTTTTTTAATGGCGGTTTGAAATTCTGAATCATCATTGATATAGCCATTCATGCTTCCAGAATTCTCAATGAAAATCTTTATTGTTGACGGCTTAGAAACAGGCGCTGCCGGTAAACCAATGGGCAATGCAGGCCTCTGGTCTATAGATTGAATATCGGATTGCAACTCGCTTGGCTCCCGGACAGAATTGTCTACGCGACTCCTTCTAGAACAAGAGGTCAAAAAAACCATCAATACCAACATTACAGAAAATAAAAGCAACCGTTTCATATAGGAACTTTATTTACGTTTTACGGAATCAACAAGCAACCATAAAAGATACCCAGCCACTACCAGATCAACAATAATCCAAACAACTCTTCCCAAGGGTATCTTAAATAATGGTTGGAATAAGATAGCCAGGACGACGAAGAGAATCATCCTATCTTTATTCCCAATTTGGTTGGTTATATATGCTAAATAGCAGAAAGCAGCGGCGGAAGCAAAGCGGACGAATGTATAATATCCATAGGGCATGTCGAATAGGCACAAAAGCAGCAAAACTGCTATTGCCCCATACAGAAAGGTAATTGCCCCTTTTTTTGTCATCATAAATAATGATGGTAATAGTCATAAATATAATAAAAAACGGCCAACTTTCCGCTAACAGAGTTAAGAAAAAGCAAACGCTATTTACTAACCTTAGCCCACAGCGCTTCTAACGGTATTTATACGAAAGCACCTTCCAAAACTCAGCCGGTAGATATACGTTGGGCAGGCTATAAGCACGCGCAAACAACGGGGCGATTTCTTCATCGCGGTAGCCGGCAATGCCGCAACCGATACGGGTGACAAGGAAGGTCATTTCGGGATGTGCGTCGGCAAACATGATGAACTCTTCAACTTCGCGGGCGATTGTTTCAAGGGAACCGCTCATGGTAGGGATAGCGTAGCTTCTGCCTTGCAAGCCGCGACCTTTGCCGTATATGGCTCCAAATTTATTCAGGGCGAGACGAGCGGCTCCACCGTCGTGATGGCCTTGCTCATTGCTGCCGAAAACAAAGATTTGGCCTTCCTGTAAGTCTTCGATTCTGCCGGGTGTGACACGATTGTTGGCTTGTTTCTGAGCGAAGAAGTCGTCATTGAAGTCAATATACTCCCCGGTCATTTTGGCTCGACGGACTTTCTTGTAGTATTCGCGGTGGCTAGAGTGCATCTTGCTCCACATCATGGCCGATCCTTCGATTGATGCTTGGAAATCCATTGTGCTTGTGATGCCGACAGCCCCGGCAGTCTGCCCTGAGTCTTGATTGGCTCCGATATAGGTAAACACCCAGCCTTTGGCGGAAAGGCCGTCAACGAGTTCCCGGATCATCTCTTCCGTGTAGACGTGTGACGCGTTTTCATAGCCGTCCGTGACGACTGTGACCAGCACATGGTCCCCGTCCCTTACGCATTTCTGCAGGGCGGTGACAGACTTCCCCATCGCATCATAGAGCGGTGTCATTCCTTGCGGATTGTACTGTTCCGGTCTGATGTCTTCGACATTGCCGATCTTTTCGTTGTCGACGATGAGACGTACATCCGGGCGATTGCGCGGGCCCTGGTCGAAGGTGACGAAACTCAGCATCTGGTTGTCGTCCGGATTCTCTTTCTGCGCCTGGCGGATTGTCTCGATGGCTTCATTGACCCCGGTCAGGGCCTGCTTCCGAATTGAATCCATGGAACCGCTTTCGTCCAGGATGATTAGGTTGAAGATGCGCGTCTCTTTTTCATCGCGCGGGTACCTGTCGGAGAAGTCGACGAGGCCTTTTTCGGCAGCACAGTTGGCGGTGGCGGGTTCTGTCTGCTTGGCGGCTCCCCTCTTTGAGAAGCCCAGGGTTTCCATGAGGTTCATAATAAAAAGTGTTTTTGGTTGTTCTGTGTAATTTTCACGCAAACATACAACCACTTTTCCATATCTCCAAATTTTTTGTGTAAATATTACACATATTTTTGTTATAATGGCGGAATAACGCTACCTTTGCCGAAACAGTCAACACCATGGCAAAGAAAGGTCAATATACTTATGAGTACCCGCACCCGGCCGTAACGGCTGACTCCGTGGTCTTCGGATACGACGGCAAGGAGCTCAAGGTGCTCCTGATCAAGCGCGGCAAAGAGCGCGAAGCGAGCACTACAGCTTATGCCGGCGAATGGGCGCTGCCCGGCGGATTCCTGGACGTTGAGAAAGACAAAACCATTGCCCACACGGCCTTCAGGGAATTGAAGGAGGAAACCGGGCTCAAACTTTCGATCAAGGATTTCAAGGAAGTCGGCTCCTTCAGTGATATAAGGCGCGACCCGCGCGAACGCGTGATCACCATCACGCACTACGCCCTTGTCAAACTCGCCGAGGTCGAAGCGAGCACCGATGCGGAAAAAGCCGAATGGTTCAGCTGGGCCGACATCCCGCACCTGGCCTTCGACCACGACAAAATCCTCCGCGTGGCATTCTCCCGTCTCAAGCAGGACATCCATTTCGAGCCCGTGGGATTTGAACTCCTCCCCGAGGTTTTCACCCTGCCCCAGCTCCAGAACCTGTACGAATCCATCCTCGAGGTAAAATTCGACCGCCGCAACTTCGCCAACAAGATGAAGCACTATGGAATCCTCTCCGAAATAGAGGACGGAACGCCCCGCCATGGCACAAGGACTCCGGTCAAGTATCGCTTCGACAAAGAGAATTACGACAGGTTGAAAGGAAGCGGATTCCAGTTGGAGTTTTGATTTCCCCGTTGTAATTTTGCGCCTCGTTTTACAAAATCGCATGAGAAAGATTCATACAGCCCTGTTTTTGGTTCTCCTTTTCCTGTTGTGCGGTCCTTGGGCACATGCGCAGGTTTATAGCGGAGAACGCAAATTCGACGGTATACACCGGAACGAAATAAGCGGCAATCTGATGGGCGGACTCAATGTCGTATCCGGCGCGTTTTTCGGCGAGGCCGGTACATATACCCGCCATTTCACCGATCGCTGGAGCCTCAGCGCCGGACAGCAGGTCCAGTTCCTCAAATGGCTCATTTCCGCCGACGTTATGGGGACATACCGCCTTCCCTTCCGCCACAGCAACCTCTATTTCGACGGCCGGATCGTCAATAATTTCTATACCCGGTGGGACCAGTATGAGATCCTGGTCAATGCTTCCGCATACTGGGAAACATCACATTTCGACATGCGCCTGGGCATGAGTTACATCCATTACTATAAATATAAAGTCAAGGAGGAATACCAATGGTTCACCGATGCGGGATACACCGAGCCGCCGACCATCACATTCGGCCTCGGCATCAACTTGCTGCCCCGCACCAGTTCCTGGAATCTCGGCCTGTTCCTGCGCAATTATGACCAGTTCTACTATGAGAACTGGAACATAAACTGGGGCATCCGTTTCCACTCCACACTCCCCTGGAACGGGATGAAACTCTTCGGAGAGTTCAATGTCCGGCCCGCCGGCAGCCTCAGCCAGCTCGCCACCCGTTACGAAACATCCTTGAAAATGGGAATAGAATATGCCTGGTAACATGAAATCGAAATATATCCTGCCGAGCCTGCTGCTTGCAGTCCTCGCAATGTCATCCTGCAATACACTTGAAGAGAAAATCAGCCCGGCCGGCATCCTGATTGCCGGCACTGCCGTCGAAGACCGCGTCGATATGTCCTACAGTTTCTTCCTCAACCATTATGAAGACGACGTAGTGCTCATAGCCCAGGATGACTATACTTTCCTTGTAGGTGCGGACAGCCATATCACCACGGACCCCGGCCGCATGGACGAGATGCTTTCCATCGGCCTGAATGACAATGACCTCTTCTACGCCCACCTGGGCGACATCGCCGACACTAAGGCGCGCTATTACGTCACCCTCGACTCCCTGCTCCAAGAAGCGAAAAGGCGCTATGTGGCCACCCATTACACAGAGATCGACCCGTTCCACTACGTTTATAAATCCAATCCCGACGAGAATCCACTGACCTTCACCTATGACGAAATAGACTTCCCGTTCTTCCCCGTAGTGGGCAACCACGACATCACCCGCAACGGCTGGGCTCTGTGGTCTTCGATATTCCATTCTTCATTCTACGAGATCGACGTTGTCGTCATGCTCAAGGACGGTGACATCGCCTTCGACCATCTCATCTTCCTGGATTCGGCCAGCGGCACTTTAGGCCAGACGCAGATCAAACTCATCGAGGAGGGTGTACTGAAAGGGAAATACTTTACTGGCGACGGATACCGCAATACATTCGTCTTCTCGCACACCAATATCTTCCGTCCGCAATTCAACGAATTCGCCTCGACATTCACGCGGGAAGAGACTTTCTATCTGCTTGACAAGTTCGAAGAGTGGAATGTCTCCTGCGTATTCTGCGGTCATGTGCACACCTGGGACGAGCGCAACTACAACGGGGTCCACTATCTTACGCTTGAAGCGATGAGCGAACGCAACAACCCCGAGCCAGGCGACTATCTGGTCCGGGTCCATGTGGGCGCCGACGGATCCCTAGGCTGGTCTCCCGTCCATATGAATTATACGCCCAAGCACTAGCGCAGCGTATCTTCGCGACCTGAACCGGAAGGCACGGTGAAAACAAGGTTGAATATCGACAGGAAGCGTCTCATAGGCTATATCGCAGGCATCCTGGCCGGGATTTCCTACGGTACCAATCCGCTTTTCGGAAAGGCATTGATGGAGAGCGGCGTCCCCATCATGGTAATGCTGTTTTTCCGTTACGGGCTTGCGGCTGTACTTCTGGCGGTCTGGATGCTTTTCAGGAAAGAATCCTTCAAGGCCGGCCGTCGCGGAATCGGACACCTGATCGTATTGGGCCTCCTTTTCGCGGGCAGCAGCATCACGCTTTTCAGTTCATACGAATATATCCCGTCAGGTCTTGCGACAACACTGGTTTATCTCTATCCGGTATTTGTAGCCCTGATCATGGTTTTTCTCCGTATCTATCCCAGCTGGCAGACCTGGGTCTCGATCCTGGCGACCTTCGGAGGCATCCTCCTTCTTTCCGCGCCTTCAGATGGCGCCCGGATCCGGATTCCGGGCGTACTTCTCGCCATCGGGGCGGCCCTTTGCTATTCTTTCTATCTGGTCATCGTGAACCGGAGCAAGCGTATCAGCAAAGTCTCGGAGCATACGCTCACACTCTATTCGCTGGTTACCGGAGCCGCCCTGTTCGCCATCATACATGCATTCCAGGGCGGGAGCATCATTGAAGGAATCGACACCGCCGCAGATTGGGGAAATCTCATCGGCCTGGCCATCGTACCCACGATGATCTCCATGCTTACCCTGGCGATGTCATCCCGTTACATCGGACCCACCAAGACCGCTGTCCTGGGAGTGTTCGAGCCGCTCACGGCAATCCTCATCGGTATACTGATGTTCGGAGAGACCATGACAGCCAAAATGACCATCGGAGTAGTTATATGCGTCGCGGCCGTCGTCTTCATGATACTGAAGCCGGGGAAGAAATGAATCACCACCCCACCCCTTCGTAGATCCTCTCTGCAATCATCTTTGCTCCCGTTTCCTGCGGATGCACGCCGTCCAGGCAGTATCGGGCATCCGGGAAAAGTTCGACCAGGTCTATGACTTCGAGGCCGGTGTCGGCGGCGATTTCACGGATGGCGGGACGGATGCATTGTTCCAGCGTTTCCGGCGAAAGATCCATGAAGGTCATGCCCATTACGCGGTGGATGCGGAGCGGCGCGATGAGGATGATGCGGGGCGCGGAGGGCAGGTCACGGTACTCGGCGATAATCCGCTTGTAGTCCCTGATGAAAACGGTTGAATCCCAGTGATAAGGCGTGGCATCGTTGGAACCGAGCATCATCAGGACGATGTCCGGCTTCCAGTCCAGACTTGTACGGAACGCCATCGTCCGGCCATAAGGCAAGTCCGCATCGAAACGGACGGATGCGCCGTTGCAACCGAAATTCCTGACCTCATACCCCTCCCCCAACTTCTCCTGCAACAGCGCAGGATAACTCTGCCTCCAGGGGTCCATCAGCGAGAATCCCCAGGTAATGCTGTCGCCTATGCATGCTACGCGGATCATGATAAGCAAAGTTAACTAAAAACTCCGACTTCAGCCCAGCGGATGAGGCGTCTTCGGCCAGATTCACTATCTTTGTATCAAAACAAACAACAGAATGGAACAGAAGTTTTGTCAGAGTTGCGGAATGCCGCTTACTGATGAGATATTGGGCACAAATGCCGACGGCAGCAAAAACGAGGATTATTGCATCTATTGTTACAAGGACGGCAAGTTCCTGCAGGACTGCACGATGGATGAGATGATCGAGCACTGCGCCCAGTTCGTGGACGAGGTGAACAAGAACCTGCCGCAGCCGATTACCAAGGAGGAGTATATCGGCCAGATGAAGATGTACTTCCCGCAGTTGAAGCGCTGGCGTTAGGAAATGGTGGCTGTCGGTCGCGACATGGCCTTCAATTCCCGCGTGAAGAGACAGTTGCCCCTTTTGCGCTGCAACGGACGCATTTGATATACAGCCGTTTATACAAGTTGACCCCCTCCGAAAACAGGGGGATCAACTCATATAAGTGTCTGATTGACTGATGTGTACATTGCAGCGAAAAAATAGTCCCAAATCAATTTCTGAATTATGAAAATCAATTGTATGATTCTGGCGGTCCTGTCCGCCGCCATGTTGTTTTCCGCCTGCAAGAACAGCAAACCTGAACCGGTTGAAGTACAACCAGTCGACGGGGATGCGGCTGAAATGCCTGCCGGACCGGCAGCCGGACCTGTGGCCGAAACGGCATATGATCTGGAAGCGCTGGCAGGAGTGCTGACCGGCTGCTCCTCCGTGGAGAATTTCAAGAATGGCGTAGCGGCCATCCACAAGGACGGAGAGTGGCAGTATATCGACAAGATGGGACATTTCGTGGACAGAGTGTCCGGCGAAGATGATTCCGACCAGGCTGGTCTTGATGAATGGTTCAGTCAATATGAATCTCATGGACAGTTCAGCGAAGGGATGTGCTGGGTCTATCGGGATTATGGCATCGGTTATATCGACGAAAAGGGCGAACTGGTGATTCCCTGCCAATATGAATGGGCTGTCGATCACAGTCCCTGTGATTTTCACGAAGGTGTATGCCCCGTACTCACAATCCCGGAACGGGAACTTTTCAGCTACATCGACAAGACGGGACAATTGGCTTTCCCGGGATTCTATTCCACTGAATCCAGTTTCTCCGAAGGGCTCGCCGGCGTCAGACAGTTCTTCATGGACGGCGACGATGTCACTGGCACTCAGCCTGGATACATTGACCACACAGGCAAGATGGTCATCTTTTTGACGGACAACGATTTCGGTTATCCTTTCCATGACGGGGCGGCCAAGGTGTCAAATTGGCTGGACGATACCGCATGGTTCATCGACAAGTCAGGCAAAAAACTGTTCGACCTGGATATGACCCGCTTCTATCGAAGCACCGACAATAGTTTCTCTGAAGGACTCTGTGCCATCTGTGACAAAGAAGGCCGCTGGGGATTCTTCGACAAGACCGGCCGCAGCACCTTCGATTTCTGACACATTCCAATCCGGATCCGGCGAAGGAAAAGGCCGGCTGCCGCTCCCTTTGGGCTGCAACGGACGCAATTGATTTACAGCCGTTTATGCAAGTTAATCCCCCTCAGAAACAGGGGGGATCACTTCGCATAATACGCTGATTTGCTGCTGCGTACATTGCAGCGGAAAAAGAGGGCGGGCCGAGACTGAGGAGACGAATGTGTCTCTATCTGTCTATTGATTATTCAAAAGCAATCAAGGATATATCCGGACTGCAGAATACGCTGAATCTATCCTCACATGAGCACTTACGTACGATTGTCGGTACTAATACTTTGGCATATACCGCTGCTGTAAAGGCTATGTATTACACGGATGGAAACGGTCATTCCATCGACGCTCCCGTCGGCACCAGCGGATGGTTCCTTGGTTCAATGGGACAGTGGAGTGTTTTCCTGAGAAAATTCTGCCATGCCAATGGAGATGACATACAAGAAATTGAACCAGATTATTCTGGAGACGAAGATAATAAAGACAATGAAGAATTAGTAGCCGCATACTGCGAGAACGCAGGCACTGTAAAATCTTGGGGAAAACCGTTTGTCGATGCAGGATACAGCAATCCTTTCGCAAATCTCAATTTGGAATACGATGACGATTATGGTGTATCGGTCGGCTTTGTGACAAGCACAGAGATTGACTACAAGCGTTCCTGGGTTATCAGTTTCGACTTCACTGAAATTGACGACGAGGAAGAGGATGAGGAAGATTGGACTAATCCGAACGCAAGTATAGATGTAAGTTTTATCCGATACATCAAAGGACAGGGTTTGAACATCATTCCTTTCCTGGCGTTCTGATGGAATAGTTAACCATCCCTGACGGGATTATGCTCGGCCGCAAGCAGCCTGCGCATTCCCTTCCGCCTGCGGCGGGGCGGTGCACAGACGGCGCGAAGGGTGCCTGGACGCTTGGCGTTCAGGCACTTTTTGTGTGGATCGGCGAGTTGAAGAAGGAGCAGATCCCCTACAGGGTGTTCGGTGGGAGGAAGACCGTCAAGAGGCATATCAGGTTCCTGAACCATATCCTGCGCATCCTCGACAACGAGAACCCCTACAGCATCAGCAAGGTCGCCCAGTATGCAGGGATAGACATCATGGAGGACGGGAGGAAGCGCAAGAGCAGGTTCTTCGCCTCGGAGCTGGGTCAGCTTGTCCTCTCCATCCGGGAAGACTGTGCCGATGCGGATTTCCAGACCCTGACGGCCTGTGTGATAGAACGGATCATGCGTGACCCACATGATGACAAGGCCATCGAGCAGGATTATGACAATCTGCTGCTGCTCTCCAGGCAGTACCATACCATAGCCGACTACCTGATGGCTTTCGCCTCGGACAAGGAGACCTTCGCAGCGTTCTACCGCAAGGACTACGAGGATTGCGACATCCCCTCTGACGGAGATTTCCTGACCGTCTCCACCATCCACTCCGCCAAGGGGCTGGAATGGGACCATGTCTTTGTCATGGGGCTCTGTGAAGGCAACTTCCCGAATCCCTACTTCTGCAAGGACAAGACGGAGGAGGAGCAGCAGGAGTTCTTCAACAACGAATGGAAAAAGATGTATGTGGCGGCTACAAGAGCCAGGCAGTCCCTGGTCCTGACCCATGCTTCAATCATCAAGAGGAAGGGCTTCTCCTTCGTCAAGAGTCCGTCCCGTTTCATATCATGCCTCTGATGCACTATGGAAACGGTACGGAACAGCCGTGATGCAGTAAGGATTCTGTATCCGGCAATGTCGAAACTCGACCATGAGGAGGCCTGGGTGATATTCCTGACCTCCTGCAATGGCGTCATCGCCGCAGAGATGTTGTCGAAGGGGACGCTCACCAGCACCGCGATTGACAGCAGGACGATACTGAGGCAGGCATTGCTCCACAATGCCGCCTCGATCATCCTGTGCCACAACCATCCTTCCGGGAACGAAAGGCCCAGCACGGCTACATCGTCTTCACGATGGACAACCGCGGTACGCCGAACCACGGCGCGGAATACGAGAAGGCTATTCACGGCCAGTGCGGCCAGGCCGAGATGGCCGACCAGATGGAGGGCATGAAATGGCTGATGTCACACCCCTGGGTGGATTGCGACCGCATCGGGGTCCATGGCTGGATCTATGGCGGTTTCATGACCATCTCGCTGACGGTCAACTATCCGGAAGTCTTCAAAGTCGCGGTGGCCGGCGGTCCGGTCATCGACTGGAAATGGTACGAGGTGATGTATGGCGAACGCTATATGGAAACCGAAGCCACCAACCCGGAAGGCTTTGCGAAAACCTCGCTGATCCCGCGCGCCAAGGACCTCAAGTCCAAGCTGCTCATCTGCCAGGGCGCAATCGACGACACGGTGGTTTGGGAACATAGCCTGAGCTTCATCGAGAGCTGCATCAAGAACAAGGTGCAAGTGGATTACTTCCCGTATCCGACACATCCCCACAACGTGCGGGGCGTCGACCGGGTCCACCTGATGGACAAGGTAACGATGTATTTCGAAGATTATCTTTAAAAGACGTTACCCAACCCTTCCTGCCGCTTCCACTCGGAAGGCGTCAGGCCGGTCTGTGCCTTGAACGTGCGCAGGAACGCGGTGCGGGAGGAGAAGCCGGCAGCTTCCGCCACATCGGCGTGCGGCATGTCAGGACGCTTGCGCATCAGTTCCTGGGCATAACGGATGCGGTAGCCGCTGATCAGCGATGCGAAATTATTCCCCGACAGATTGTTGACCAGCAGGCTGATATAGGTTTGGTTGGTGGCCAGCAGGGAGGCGATGTCCGAGACGCGGAGGTCCTTCTGCTTGAAGAGTTCCTTTTTCATGATCAGCCGGTCGATTTCTCCCATCAGGTCGGTACTGAGCTTCCCGACCGTTTCTCCGGCAACCCTTTCGTTCGTTCCCACTGGCACAAGGGGAGACACTTTCTTCCGCCGGCGAAGCACAATCAGCAGAAGAAGGCCACCGGCAGCCAAAAAGATGATGGCGGCAAATAGCCAAAATGGAAACCCGCCCTGCCGGAACTGATCCGGATAAAAACGATAGACTGCAGCGCTCGTCTGAAAGTTGGTGTACGCAATCTCATTCGGCCGGCTGAGGTCCCGTTCCACACCTCCGGACATCAGCAAACTGCCGTCCGGCATCAGGCAGACCCGTCCCTGCGGGAAAGCGCCGGAAGCATCTTCGGCATAGAAGAGCCGCAGGTCGGCCTTTCCTCCATCGAAAGTAGCATCGTAATCGATGCGGGCCAGACAAATCCGCCCTTTAACGTCATAGCCCAGCATCCATGCCTGGCGGAGAGGGCGCTTCACCTGAAACCAGGGAGTCCAGTTCACCGGACCGCCGAAAGGTCCTTTCACGGGGAACGGCGTGTCGGTTTCCAACAAGGAAAAGTGACCTTCCGACACTTTCAGGATGCCAATCTGGCCGTCGGACGACCGTTCGATGGGAAGCAGATATGTGTAGTCGGCAATCTTCAGGTTTTCTTCCAGGAAAGAAACTACCTTGACAGTCCAGTCCTCCAGCAGGGAAACATGCAGTGTATCCCCCCGGAGCAGGTCCACCCGGCCGTAAGCCGGGTTTCCGTAATTGTCTTCCCGGCCGAAAATGACAGCCTCATCGGGAGAAGCAGGGAGAATATAAGGGGCATTCCAGCCGACAGGCAGATTCTTCAGCGAAAGGAAGCCTTCTCCGGGATCATACAGTGCCACGCCGTCTTCAGCGTACCAATTGCCGGCAATGACAATCTTTCCGTCGGGAAGTGTCAGGGCAGAAGCATACGCCCTTCTGCGGTCCATGATGCCGATCGGATGAAAACCGTGCGTCTCCGGATCATAGATTTCCGCACCCCAACTCTGACCGATTCCGAAAGATTCAGCGCTTCCCCCGCCCAGAAAGACACGCCCGTCCGGCAGCACCGCAAAGCATCCACCGTCATGCGGCCAGGACATCTGCAGGGAATACCAGGTGCCGTTCCGGAAGGACTCGGCCGTCCCCACCGGATTGAACCCGTCGGTATGGCCTCCGAATACCGTTATTTCATTGCCTGTCACCAGCATGAGATGCCCGGCCCGAGGCGTTTTCATATCGGGCAGCCGCTCGAAACGGATCCGTTCATAGGATACATCTTCGGCGGCTGCACATGACAGGGACAAGAGGCCGGCCAGCAAGGCCGACAGTATCGTTCGCATCATCATGATGCAAAACTACAAAAAAAACCTACCTGGTAGAAAAATGCATGAAAATGTCATCGCCGCCCGCCCCCTTGTTGAGGTCGTAGGCACTTCCACCATCCTTGCCCACAGCGCCGCCGGAAGACGCGTTGAACCAGATCCCGGTGACGCGACGTCCGTCGCCGAACGAGTCCTGGGTGTAGTAGATGTGGATGTCATCACCGCCGGCATTGCTGTTCAGGTCGCCCTTGATACCCGTGAAATGACTGCCGCCTTCATACGGACAAAGCGTGTAGGAACGTCCGCCTACCGTAAGGGAACCGGATACCGGATTCGAGCGGGAACTCAGGTACAGGTCCGTGATGCAGTTGCCGCCCGTGCCGGTCTTGTAGCAAAGATAGATGATATCGCCGCGCGTGCCGGCGTTCAGATCGCTTTCAATCACGGTCCAGCCCTCCTTACGGGCCTTCGCCTTCAGGGAAGAAACCTCTGAGGAACTCCCGCCGATGAGCTTCACGGCACTGACGTACTTCTCGCCGCCGGATGAAGGCTTCGGAGAATTGGAGACAGTCGTGGAAGAGGAGGAAGAAGAGGAAGAGGAGGACTTTGTCGTACTGAAGTGCAGGAAGATGTCATCGCCGCCGGCGCCTTTGTTGAGGTCGTAGGCTTCGTCCGTACCATTCTTGCCGACGGCGCCTTTTGCGGATGCATTAAACCAGATATCGGTAAGCGCACGGCCGTCGCCGAACCGGTCTTTTGTATAATAAAGGTGGATGTCATCACCGCCGGCATTACTGTTAAGGTCGCCGTTGATGTGGGTGAAATGGATGCCGCCATCTTTGGGGCAAAGTGTATATTCGCGCCCTTTCACCGTGATGCTCCCGCCTACGGGATTGTGACTGGAGCTCAGATAGAGGTCCGTGATGCAGTTGCCGCCCGTTCCGGTCTTGTAGCAAAGATAGATGATATCGCCGTTCGTGCCGGCGTTCAGATTGCTTTCAATCACGGTCCAGCCCTCCTTACGGGCCTTCGCCTTCAGGGAAGAAACCTCTGAGGAATTCCCGCCGATGAGCTTGACATCGCGGATATAACTCTCAGGTGCGGAAGCAGGTTCATCCTGCTGAATCCGGGCGCCGGAGGCTGCCATGGAAAAGGTAAACGCCATCAACAAAATGACGAATGCTGAAAACCTTTTTGTCATAACGGTATCGTTTGTATTTTTAACAAAAATACCGCTCCACCACCTCATCCTTGTTTCAATTCCAATAAACGAGTGTCACAAAATCCAAAAAGAATCGTGACACAGGCTAAAAAAATACCCGGCAAGAGCGCGATTCAGAACAGTCCGAACAGACGGGCGTCGATTTTGTCGGTGATGGTGGCGAAGTCTTCGGGGTTGTTCTGGAAGTCGAGGCCGTCGGCGTCGATGGTCAGGACTTCGCCTTCGTCAAGAGTCCGTCCCGTTTCATCGCCAACCGCTGATGCCCTATGGATACCGTACACAACAGCCATGATGCCGTCCGACTGGTCTATCCCGTGCTCTACGGGCTGGACCATGAGGAGGCCTGGGTGATATTCCTGACCTCCTGCAACGGTGTCATCGCGACGGAGATGCTGTCAAGGGGGACACTCACCAACACCGCGATTGACAGCAGGACGATACTGAGGCAGGCATTGCTCCACAATGCCGCCTCTATCATCCTATGCCACAACCACCCCTCAGGGAACGAAAGGCCCAGCATGGCTGACATCGACCTGACGGAAAATCTCCACAAGGCCTGCTCCCTGCTAGACATCCGCCTGATCGACCATATCATAGTAGGAGCGGACGGATATTTCAGTTTTTCGGAAGAACAGATCCAAAAATACTCATCATCATGGAACAATTGAACAAAGTAGAAATCCGGGGCATCGTCGGGAGTGTTTACGTAAAGGACTTTGGAAACACCAAAGTTGCCAACTTCTCCGTTGCCACAAGTCATGCGTATAAATCTCAGGATGGCAGTCCGGTCCTCGAAACCACCTGGCACAACGTCGTTGCCTGGGAAGGAGGACAAATCCAAAACTTGGATCAGTTGAAGAAGGGAGCTCTCGTCCATGTCTGCGGGAGGCTGCGGAACCGTAGGTATCTGGCCTCGGATGGGACCGAGAGGGCTGTCTGCGACATCGTGGCCGGTGCTCTAGAGATTATGGATAAATGATTGATTTAGCCGGGGAGGGCAGAAAACTCTCCCCGGCAATCAGCGAAGCAAAGAATTTCGATTATTTCTAAGTTATTAAGATAATTGTTATATTTGTACAAATGACGCCTTGTTGTGGAAAGGGATGTTTGATCATTCGCCGTTTTTTATGAACAGGTCACTGCCTCTGTTTCTTGCCTTATGTTTGCTCTTTTCAGGGCATCCCCTTTCTGCAGTGGAGCGGGTATATCTGCACTGCGACCGCTCGCTGTATGCAGCCGGGGAAACAATCTGGATGCGGGGCTGGATCACGGACGATACGGAGGTGCCCACCAGCAAGTTCCTGTATGTGGAACTGTTGCGCGACGGGATGGAGTCAGTGGAGAAACGCATCAAGGTCAAGGAGCGTAACGGCATGTTCTTCGGGCAGATGGAATTGCCCGACGATTTGGACAGCGGCTGGTACACGCTACGGGCCTACACCAAGGCGCAGAAGGATTGGCCGGCTGAGGCACTGTTCCATACGCGGGTGCTGATTCGCGGCAGCGGATCGGTTCCGGAATTGTATGGTGGTACACAGGTTGGCATGCACGGCTTGTCCGAATCTGGCTCCACAGTCCTTGTTTCCATGGAGACTGCTTCCGACGGACGACTCTCAGTATTTCTGCACGACAACGCGGGCAATCCTGTAGCTGGAAACTTCTCGCTATCCGTCGTTCCCGGGAGTTATGCGGGTTTAGACTTCCAAACTCCCCTCGCACAAACGCAAATATTCCCTCTCGCTGAACTTTCAGAAGGTGAACGAGAGTATACCCAAGAGCTTGATTTCCTCGTAAAGAGCGTCAGGAACAGGCTGCCGGAACAATATGGCGTGGCAATAATGTCTCAGGATATCGGCTACTATTTCTCGACTGAAGTCGAGGGTTCCCGCTCCGTTAAAGGAGGTGAGGGACAGCCGTTCCGTATCCCCGAACTCGATTATCCCGAAGAAACTCTCTTTACGGTCAATGTCACCGGGTCGAAATTCCTCTATCCAGCCGGAGTGGATGAACAGTTCGCCGAGCCATTCGATTACGGTCCGACCTGGCCAGTCCGTGAAGTGGTGAGGGACACGGCCGCCATACGCGAACGGCTCGAAGGAACTGTTGCGCCTCTTCCATCCGACGACACCCTCACTGCCAGCCTGGTCACAGCTGAGAGAAAGCCGGCGTTCTATAGGCCCGGCCGGGCGGTTGGCCCTTATTCAAACGTATTTGAATGGCGGCAGGTGAAGTTGCGTGAAGAACTGCAGAAATACGACGACATGGACCTGATGGCATATATCGCCTCTCATTTCGCCGGATTGGTTGCCACCTATTCAAGTGATGGTTTGGTTATCGGGCGGATCATGTACACCAACCGTTCCGGCTCGATAACGCAAAGGGGCACTTTCAGCCACGGGCAAGCCAAATACAACAACAAGGCCGGTTACCGTCCGGTTATGCTCTATATAGACGGGAACCGCGAACCCGACTGGGACGAGGCGGCCTCGATGAGCGTGCGCGATGTCCAGAACCTTTATGTATTGCGCGGAACGGAGGCGGCACTGTACAAGGCCGATGCCGTAGTCCTGCTTGAAAAGCGTCATTTCGACGAGAAGATGCTGCTCGAAAAGGAGGAGTCGGTCAAGAGTACAATAGGGCTTCTACCGCTCGGATACCAGAAACCGCAGGCTTTCCCGACAGATCTGCCCATTGACGGCCGACAGGGAGGTACCATCTACTGGAACCCCTGCATAAGGACCGACGCATCCGGAAGGGCAGAAATCACTCTTCCCTCTATCCCTGAAGGACAATATATCAGACTGGAAGGTCAGACTCTGGACGGCCGTTTCTTCTCGGCCTGGCTCAATTGATAAATCACTCCGTCCGGTCAAGGGCTTCAATACATCATTATTATGGCAGCGTTGGTGGCGCTGGGAATTCTTGGCGGCGTTTAGTTTGCCGAAGTTCCATTTTAGGGTGATGAAGAAGTGGCGGCCGAGCATGTTATGCGATCCTTTTTAGTTAGGAATGATAAAGTAAATCGTTGCAAATAAAAACAAATCCGCTTTATAATTATTAAGATAATTGTTATATTTGTGCTAATTATTTGCAAAATGAAAAACCAATACAAGTCTTTCAATCTGCCGGCTAATCTCGTAGAAGAGTTGAAGATATGGCGGCAGGCTTTCATGATTGCTGAAGGCCGTACTGTTTCTTATGGCGAAATGATCCGTGTGATGCTGGATAGTATTAGTTCTGTAAAACCGGAAGTCATCAGGGAGATGGACTTCCTGATTGAACGGCATCCCGAGTTGGCAAATAAGGTCGGCAAGTATCGCGATAGCGAAAGCAAGGATGAGATGTGCGAGAAAGGATATTAAATGCTTTGCTGTGGAAAAGGATGTCATGATTAGGTATGCGCATGACTTTTCAGACATGCCGTTAGTGTAAAGGGGGCGATCAAGGGTAAAGCTGGAATTATTATAGATGGAGACGCAAGAATCTGACTATTCTTTCATTTAAGATAGAAACCATCGTTTAGTAATGAAAAAGACTCACATACTGTTTTTGTTCTGCATTATGGCGCTTCTCATCGGATGTGAACCGATTGAGAACAATAATGGCGGTGAGGGAATGCCGATTCTTCCAGAGGAATCTTACGGCGAGGAGATTGGAACCTTCTATGTGGAAAACCGCAACATGACCTTACGGCTAATGGACATCACGAGTCTTTATCAAGAAGTAGGCTATATAAGATGGGCAGTCCCCGTAAATCACGTCTCCTTCCAGAATCTTCCAGAGGCATTGCGGGAAACCGTCAAGGGGCATGCACTCGGAGCCTCGACACAAGTATACCAGATGAATTGGCACGGTGAAACAGTGTATCACCTGATCTGTCGCGTGTATGATGACATCACTGGCGTCTACAAGCCTTCCGGGGAGCGAATCGTATTCTCCACCATGGGAGAATATATCCAGTTCCTTCAGGATGTCAGCGACGTGAAATGCCTCCTGCTCATCAGTACCGAAGTCGTGAAGAGTGCCGAAGGAGCACCAAACATCCTGGAAGGTACTTGGCAAAGTGACTGGTTGCATCTTCATCACGACATCGGCGGCGGAAACGGCAGCGGCATCGACGACCAGGTAGAGCTCTATGCCAACCTGCCCTTCTCCATCACGGAAATATGCCATTTCAAGCAAGACGGCACGGGCTACCTTCGGACCGTCAAGACACTCAAGAACGGCAAGAAAGAAGTCGCCTATGATCCTTTCAATTACTGGCTGACCAACTATCAGTCGAATGATGGGTTTACAGGCTACGACTATCTTTGCGTCTTCGCGGCGGGCGATACGATCGAATTTACTGCTCGTTCCTGGGACGAGTTCAACAAGGTTTTTGACCGGGCGTTCACCTTCGTGACCTATCCTTGGTACAAGCAGAAATCAGATCCTTTCTCGAGCAAAAAGGGTGACCCGAAGTACGGCATACCGGAAAAGGACAAGAAGTCTCCGATCGTGGGGCGCTGGACGGGATTCACCAAGAGTGCCGCCTCTTCTTTTGGCATCGGATCCTACACCTGGGTGTTTCGCGGCGACGGCACGGGGTATCTGCTCTCCGGCCGACACTTCTCCTACTCATTTGCCTATACCGTGGACGATAAAAACGGCACGGATCTTCTGCTGACTCTCTACAGATACGATACGGGCTTCTACATCCAGGATGGCTTCTGGAAGGAAGGTGACTTGACCTACAGTTACGTCCAACATCCTACTCCCCAAGGCAAGAAGATGGAGGCCAGAGTCTACGACGACGGCAACAGCCTTGAACTTCAGGGCTGGACCAGCATAGCCGCCGACTTCAGCACCACTCCCATCGTCTTTCAGCGGGTGAATAAATAGCACAAGCAAAACACGCCAAAGGATTCTTCACTTCTTTACAATCGCTGTATGGAAGGGGTTTTTGGTAAATAAATAATTGGCAAATTTGCCAATTAAAAAATAATTATTAACTTTGCCCGAGTTAATAATGAGATAAGGTGGCGGCAACACCTATAAATACGGCACCAAACACATGGACAAAAGTCTTAAAAAGTTCATGGCCACGGAGACCAGGTCCCGTGCCCAGATTCTCGATAGGTATTATGTCGAGGTACAGACGCCGGATGGCGAAATCTTCAAAATCATGTCCGACATTGCCAAGTACGACAGCGATGAGTACAAGGCCTATGTCCTCCACTTGATTGAGTTTATTTTCGACCGGAATTACTCCGACGACAAGGAGCAGATGGTAAACCGCATCAGCCGCGATTTCATTCTCAATGCCGTACCGTCGGTGGGCATGGACTCCGGCAATCGGGAGGCAGAGCGTATCCGTATCGGAAAGCGCATCAGGGAGCTCCGCGAGGCCAAGAAGATGGAAGCGAGGGATCTCGCTCTCCTTACGGGCATCGACGCCGCCAATCTTTCCCGCATAGAGCAGGGCAAGTATTCCACCGGCGTGGACATTCTTTCCCGAATCTGCGTCATCCTGGACGCGCATCTTGATTTGATTCCGAACACCGAAGACAATCAATAGCATGGATAAGGATTTGATTGAGGTGTTCGACTGCGAGATGCAGTGCGAATACAAGGGACGCAAGTATCGTGTGCGTGACAACGGAGCGATTATGCGTCTTCCGAAAGAGGGTGGTCGCTCCTCTGTTTATTATAACGTTTGGACTTTCGGGACAAAGAATCTTCAAACCGGTTACATGTTTTTTACCGGGGATGTACGGGTTCACCAGGTTGTCTGTACAGCGTTTCACGGGCCCTCTCCTGATCGGCACATGGTCGTGGACCACATCAACGGGAATCGCTGTGATAACCATCCAGAGAATCTTCGATGGATTACCAGGGAAGACAACATCTTTGACAATCCCGTGACCGTCATGAAGATGGAGTACCGGTTCGGCAGCATAGATGTGGCAAGGAAGATGCTTCATGAGAATCCTCAAGAGTTTCGAAGGTTGCTTGAAGAGAATGCGTCTGGCACCAAATGGATGCGACCGGTGTCGAGAGAGGAGGCGGCTAATCACGCAAAGCATAATGAGGTTTGGCTGCAGAGTGGCTCAAAGGAAATACCTGCGGATAAGAGTTCTGGAGATAGTGTCGGTGATTGGGTGTTTAAAGAGCCTATGTTCTCCAAAGAGGAAATCGAGGAAGCCAAGTCATGGTACGGAGGATCGTGGCCATCCCCATCTTCTTTTCCGTCTTGGCGTGAGCAGCAGGCTGCAATAGAAGAAGAGATGAAG
This sequence comes from Bacteroidales bacterium, assembly GCA_017430365.1. Taxonomy (GTDB): domain Bacteria; phylum Bacteroidota; class Bacteroidia; order Bacteroidales; family UBA932; genus Cacconaster. Next base: position 393,501 of record JAFRNC010000004.1, read on the forward strand.
CGACAGCATTATGAGGCGCTTGAACTTAAGGATTCTCTTACGCCTCGTGCGAAACAGCTTGAATGGAAAACGCCAACAGAGTTCCCTCAGACTCCTCAAGAAATAACCGGTACGCCGCTCCAGGACTATTTGTCACGTCTTTCTAAAGGAATTGTTTTTTGCCGGAATCAATATGGCGATTCCCCCGTTTATGAGGCGGCGATGGCCGAGGATGGAAGTCATTTGGCTGTGGTTACCAATATTTCCGGGACTAGTGGCGTTAAGAAATATGCCTTGTCAGAGGTGTCGTTCAGTGAAGGTCAGTTTATTCATAAGAGTATTAGGACATTCTTCGAGGAAGAAGGAGCAATTAAGTATTTTACCTTGTCGCTTGGTCGTGAGTGGAAAGGTGGGGATGTTTTCGATGATTTCTGCTGAGAGTGTCCCATGTCCCAAATCCTAGACGGTCGAACCGTGGGACAATAAAAAACGCACACTAAAAGTGTGCGTATATCTGTGTGTTAATATAGTAAACACCTGATAATCAGGTGTGCTGGCGGAGAGATCGGGATTCGAACCCGAGATACGCTTTTGGCGTATACACGCTTTCCAGGCGTGCCTCTTAAGCCACTCGAGCATCTCTCCCTTTTTTGGGACTGCAAAGATAAAAATATTTCATCATTTTATTAAAAAAATGTTTACTTTTGTGTTGTTAATCATTTCTAAAAAATGAAGAATATGAAAAAGGTATTGTTTGCATTGGTTCTTATCGGTGGCGTTTTCGCAATGTCCGGTTGCGCCAAAGAGTGCAGATGCACGGTCAAAGTGAATGACAAGGTCGTCTCCGAAGACACCATCACGTTGGACGAAGGCGAGAGGTGCTCCCAGTATAACAACTACAAGAGCCTCCTCGGCGTGAGCGGCGAAGTCAGATGCACGCCTGTCTTATTCTAAGACATCGATTTGAAAAATCACGACATGCTTAAGTACGTATTCCGGGCATTGCTCGGAATACTTTTTTTGTTTTCAGCCTCAGCAAAGCTGATCGGCATAGACTCGTTCGAACTCTATCTGTTCAGTTTCGGATGGTTCCCGCTGGGGATTTCATACCTCCTCGCCCGGCTGGTGATCGCGGCTGAATACACCCTCGGAATCCTGCTGATCGCCAATTTCTGGCCCAGGCTTGCCTTCTGGGGCAGTTTGGCTATGCTCTGCGGCTTCACCATATTCCTGACAGTACTGGCCATTTCCGGGAACCGTGACAACTGCAACTGCTTCGGGGAACTGGTCAACCTCAACCCTGTCCAGTCGATCTGGAAGAACGTCGGGATGATAGTCCTGCTGCTCCTTGGCGCAGGCATCCGGCCATTCAGTATAAAACACAAATGGCTGTGGTTCTCCCTGGCGGCAATTGTCCCTCTCGCCACGGTCCTGATAGTTTCGCCGCCGGACAACTGGCGCTACGGCTCCTACGGCGTGGACAATATGTTCAACGAGCCGGCTTTCCGCGAAGCGGTGGAGGAAGGCATACTGCCACATTCCGTTGTCGAGGGCAGCCACGTGGTCTGCTTCTACAGCCTGCGCTGCAATTTCTGCAAGATGTCCGCACGGAAACTCATGCCTCTCCGCGAACGTGGGGATTTTTCCCAGGCTCCGATAATAGCCATCTTCGGGCGCGGCGAAGACACCGACACCGCCCCGTTCATCGCCGAGACGGGATTCCGGTCCGACGAGACCCATTTCATCGAACCCTCCGACTTCCTCCGCATAACAAACGGATCCATGCCCCTGATCCTCGTCATCGAGGATTCAGAAATCGTCGCGAAGTACAATTACAGAAATTTGCATTAGAGGGCGCAACATTTGACTCCGCTTTTGCATCTATCTCCTGTAAAAGAGACTGAACCGCGATGTCAAAAGCTCTGCGTCACATATCGCTCCCCTGCCTCGGGATTTTGCTGGGTTTCCTGATGATTGTCCAGGGATGCGGCAATATCGTCCTGCCCGACAAGGACGGCCTGCTGGCTCTGCGCGAAGCCAAGACAGGAGGCAAAGTCATCTCCATCGAAGGAAAGGTCGAATCGGAAACCGGATCCCCGCTGGAGGGAATCGATGTCCGGATCATAGGGATATACTACATGAGCTCCCGGAGCAATAACGACGGTGCCGGTCGGGAAATCAATTCCCTCTCAACAGACGAGTCCGGCATCTACAGGATGCCTGTAACCACAGTATACCACGAATTCGAGGATCTCAAGATAATAGCCTCCGACAGGAATGACGTCTATGCCCGCGACAGCGTCGTGGTGCTCAACGTCAAAGTAGGCTCGGTCGCACCCACAATCATCCTCAAAAAGAAATGAGTATGCGGAAGTTGTTCAACAACCCACACCACGCGGGTTTCATCTCGCTACTGCTCGCCCTGCTGGGGCTGGGTTCCACAGGATGCTATATGCCATTGATGTACGGCACGCCGAATGCCGACTGGAGGGTCAAGGGCAAGGTGGTAGACGAAGACAATCATCCGATAAGCGGCCTTCAAGTCGTTCTTGGCAACCGGTTCGAAAACTCGGCCGATGTTATCTACGATGTCAATTACAGCCCTCTCGATACGCTGCTGACAGCCGGTGACGGCTCCTACTGCCTCGAACGGAACAGTTTCCCTGTCAACCTGTTGGACATACACATCCAGGATATTGACGGAGACCTTAACGGCGGCGAGTTCGAAGATGCCCACTTAGTCATCAGGGATATCTCTTACGATGGCGGAAAGGGATGGTACGAAGGCCATGCCGACATAGATGTCCCCGACATCATTCTGAAAAAGAAACAAAAATGAACCATATCTTATGAAAAACGGCAAGAAAATCGGCTTTTTCGCTATGCTCCTGTCCCTTCTGGGAATCGGAGGATGCGATATCCTGGAAAATGGAGGTGACGATGGCGGCATGAGACTCATGTACGGCACACCGACTGCCGACTGGTCCATCAAGGGAAAAGTGACCGACGAGGACAACAAACCCATAGGCGGTATCCAGGTTATTCTGGGTAGCAGGCAGGAGAATACTTCATCTGTAATATATGATGTCAATTACTTCCCCATCGACACCCTGATTACAGGAAGTGACGGTACCTACAGTATGTCCAACGACAGAAATGGCAGGAATCACTACCCCGTCAAAACGCTCCAGGTAGACGTAAAGGACATTGACGGACCCGACAACGGAGGTGAATTCAACGACTCACAGATAGTCATCAGGGATATCCGATACGAAGGCGGAAGTGTCTGGTACCAGGGCCGCGCCGAAATACAGGTCCCCGATTTCGTATTAAAGAAGAAAAAATGACAGGAAAGGAAATCGGTCCCGTCAAACGTCTCAAACTCGGACTGTTCGCCAAAATCCAGGACAAAAGGATAGAAGAGCACAGGCTCCGCCAGCTTTTCTGGGAATGTACGCTTCGCTGCAACGCGGCGTGCCTGCATTGCGGAAGCGACTGCCGCATCAGTTCCGAGGTCAGGGACATGCCGGCCTCCGATTTCCTGAAGGTAATCGACAGCCTTACTCCCCACGTCGATCCCCACACTACGTTTGTAATATTCACCGGCGGCGAACCCCTGATGCGGCGTGACCTCGAGCATGTCGGGAAGGAACTCTATCGCAGGGAATTCCCATGGGGAATGGTGACAAACGGCATCCTTCTGGACCGACGTCGTTTCGACTCCCTCCTGGGCGGCGGCATCCATACCGCAACCGTCAGCCTCGACGGTTTCAAAGAAGACCACACCTGGATGCGGGGGCATCCAAAAGCATTCGACAACGCTTCTGCGGCCATAAAAATGATGGCTTCCGAGCCTGATTTCATATTCGATGTGGTAACATGCGTCAACCAGCGCAACTTCCCGCGTCTGGGCGAATTCAAGGAGTACCTGATCTCGCTCGGAGTACGTTCCTGGCGCATTTTTACCATCTTCCCAGTCGGCAGGGCACGACAATACCCGGAACTGCAACTCAGCAACGCACAGTTCACCGACCTCATGGATTTCATAGTCAAGACCCGCAAGGAAGGACGCATAGACTTGAGTTTCGCATGCGAGGGCTTCCTCGGCGGCTACGAGAACGAAGTGAGGGACAGTTACTATCATTGCGACGCAGGCGTATCTGTGGCTTCCGTCCTGGCCGACGGCTCCATATCCGCATGCCCCAGCATCAGATCCAAATTCTATCAGGGCAACATTTACAGGGACGATTTCTGGACCATATGGAACAACGGCTTCCAGATGTACCGTGACCGCAGTTGGGCGGAGCAGGGCATCTGTTCCGACTGCCGCATGTCCCGCTACTGCCGCGGAAACGGCATGCATCTCCACGACGAAGAAGGCAAACTGCTTGTCTGCCACTACAACAGGCTGACACGATAATCTGATTTTTGACATTTTTATATTTTTGATGTATTTTTGCAGGATATATCGATAATATACTTTTGCCAATGATCACGAAAGAGCAGATCGAAGCCTTCCGCACCATAGAGACTCCTTTCTATTTCTACGATATGGATCTCCTGCGCAGGACGCTGGAGATATACAAGTCCCAGATAGACAAATACGGCTATAACGCCCACTATGCGATGAAAGCCAACGCCAACGACCGTATTCTGGAAACAATCAAGGGTTATGGCCTGGGAGCGGACTGCGTGAGCGGAAACGAGGTGAAACTTGCCGTCAGGTCGGGATTCGACCCCGGGAAAATCGTCTATGCCGGAGTCGGCAAGTCGGACAAAGAGATCAAGGCAGCCCTCAGGGCCGGCATCTTCAGCTTCAACTGTGAAAGCGTACCGGAGATAAAGATAATCAACGACCTCGCAGCGGGAATGGGCCGCAAGGCAAGGATATCGATACGCGTCAATCCGGACATCGACGCCCACACCCACAAGTACATCAGCACAGGCTTGAAGGAGAACAAGTTCGGCATCAGCCCATGGGCCTTCCAGGATGTAACCGACCTTATCGGGCAGTGCAGGAACGTAGAACTGATCGGCCTGCATTTCCATGTCGGTTCGCAGATCACGGAGATGCCCGTCTTCGCACTCACCTGCCGCCGTGTTGAAGAACTGCAGAAGTGGTTCATCGAACACGACGTCCCCATCGCCAACATCAATCTGGGCGGTGGCCTGGGAGTCAATTACAAGGATCCCTGCGGCGACCCCGTCGCCCATTTCGAGGAGTATTTCGAAGTAATAAACCGGAACCTTGTCGTCCGTCCAGGACAGAAGGTGCATTTCGAACCGGGAAGGGCCCTGGTCGCGCAGTGCGGACACCTTATCAGCCGCGTGCTGTACGTGAAGGTGGGCAGGGAGAAGAAATTCGCCATCCTCGACGCGGGCATGAACGACCTTATCCGCCCGGCGCTCTACCAGGCTTACCACGATATCGAGAACCTGACTTCCACGAAGCGCCGCATGCGTTACGATGTGGTCGGACCCGTCTGCGAATCGAGCGACTGCTGGGGACAGAAACGGATTGTCAATTCCTGTCAGCGCGGGGACATTTTCGCCATACATTCGGCCGGAGCCTACGGCCAGGTGATGGCTATGCGATATAACCAGAGGGATCTGGCGAAAGCTGTTTATTCAGATGATTTGAAGAAGTAAAGAGAACCATGTTTGAGAATCTAACCGAACGGCTGGAAAATTCATTCCGGCTCATAAAAGGCCAGGGCAGGATCACGGAGGTCAACATCTCCGAGACCATGAAGGACGTGCGCAAGGCACTCCTCGACGCCGATGTCAGTTACAAGATCGCCAAGAGTTTCTGCGACCAGGTAAAGCAGAAAGCCATAGGCCAGAACGTGCTCAAGGCGGTCCGCCCCGAGCAGATGATGATCAAGATCGTCCACGACGAGCTCGCCGAGCTGATGGGAAGCGAGCATTCCGACATCAACGTCAAGGGCAATCCCGGCATCGTCCTGGTAGCAGGCCTCAACGGTTCCGGTAAGACAACGTTCTGCGGCAAACTCGCCCTGAATCTCAAGAGCAAACGCGGAATGAAGGTTCTCGTCGCTGCCTGCGACACCTTCCGCCCCGCCGCCATCGAGCAGTTGAAGACCCTCTGCGGCCAGATCCAGGTGGACTGCTACTCCGAAGACGGAGTGAAAGACCCGATCGCAATCGCCCAGAACGCCATCTCCAAGGCCCGTCGCGAAAGCTACGCCGTCGTGGTGATCGATACCGCCGGCCGCCTCGCTGTCGACCAGGCGCTTATGGACGAGATCTCCGCCCTGCACAGTGCGGTGAAGCCTACCGAGACTCTCTTCGTGGTCGATGCCATGACCGGCCAGGATGCCGTGGAGACTGCCAAGGCGTTCAACGACCGCCTCGACTTCGACGGCGTGGTCCTTACCAAGATGGACGGCGACACCCGCGGCGGTGCTGCCCTTTCCATCAAGGCCGTGGTCGGAAAGCCCATCAAATTCGTCTCTTCGGGCGAAAAGATGGAAGCTCTCGACATCTTCTACCCCAAACGTATCGCCGACCGTATCCTCGGCATGGGCGACGTCGTCACCCTGGTCGAGAAGGCTCAGGAACAGTTCGACGAAGAGGAGGCCCGCAAACTCCACAAGAAGATCGCCCGCGACCAGTTCACCCTGCAGGATTTCTACGACCAGATCCAGCAGATCAAGAAGATGGGCAACATCAAGGATCTCGCCTCGATGATCCCCGGCGTGGGCAAGGCTCTCCGCGACGTGGATATCGACAATAGCTCTTTCAAGAGCACCGAGGCCATCATCCTCTCGATGACTCCCTATGAGAAGGAGAATCCCACGATGATCAACGGCAGCCGCCGCAAGAGGATCGCAGCCGGCAGCGGCACCACCCTCGCCGACGTGAACCGTCTCCTGAAACAGTTCGAGAGCACCCGCAAGGTGATGAAGAACATGACAGCCGCCAACCCCATGGCGGCAAGGCTGATGAAGAAAAAGAAGAGGAGATAATGTCAGGACTGAGAAGGTATTTCATCGGTGACACCCCCCTCAGGGAGAGGCTGGAAGATTCTTTCCGCGATTTCCCCGGGAGGACTGTATCCCTTGTCGGACAACCCCCGCTCGGCGGATCCATCGTGGCCGAATGGGATTTCGAAAGCCCGGAATCCTGGCGGTGGGACACCGGCATCGTATCCGATGACCTCTCGCTCGACGCCGGGGGACAGATGGAACGCATCTTCTCGATCTATGAAGCCGCTCTCGCAGCGGCCGGAATGCGGATCGCCGACAACTGCGTCCGCACTTGGATCTACGTCAGGGATATCGACGACAATTACGCCGGCATGGTGGAAGGACGCAACCGCAGTTTCGCGCGTCTGGGACTGACTGCCGATACCCATTTCATAGCCAGCACGGGCATAGCCGGAACCCATCGCGACCCGAGGGTCCTGGTAATGATGGATGCCCTCGCAATACCGGATATCGAGCCGTCTGCGCTGCATTATCTCGAAGCCCCGGGATATCTGAACCGGGCCATAGAATACGGCGTTTCTTTCGAACGCGGCGTCGGTTTCGATTACGACGGTCTCCGCTACACATTGGTGAGCGGTACCGCCAGCATCGACGGCAAGGGAGAGATCCTCTATCCCGGGGATGTGGAGAAGCAGACGCTCCGCGCCCTTGAGAACATACGCGTCCTGCTGGCCGACGACTGGGCCGACATGGGACAGATCGCATCTGCGCTTGTCTATCTCAGGAATCCCGAAGACGCACAGAAGGTACGCACAGTCATCGACAGCGAACTGCCCTGCCTCGAATATCTGCTGCTCCACGCCCCGGTATGCCGTCCCGGCTGGCTCGTGGAGATCGAATGCATTGCCGTCAGAAAGGCATAAGTAGGTCGTTCCGGTAGTGATAACCGCTGCGGAGCGCTTCGAATGAGGAAGGACTGCCGCGGAGAGCCGCGTCGTCCGACATGATATCATACGGCAGCGAGGGCAGTTCCACCCCTTTCACGGAGAAATCCTTCAACCGGCTGATGCCGAAAAAGCCGCCGACGGCCCGCACGGCCGCCTCGGTGCCGTTGACTTTGCCCTGGATCGAATAGCCCGCTATATGCGGAGTAGCTATGTCGGCCGCATCGAGCAGGCGCAGGTTGATGTCCGGTTCATTTTTCCAGACATCGACGACGAGTTTTCCGAGACGGGGCCTCGCGGCCAGAAGGGCGTCTTCATCGACGACTTCTCCGCGTGATGCATTGAAGAAGGAGGCTCCGGGTTTCATGGCCGCGAAGAAAGCGGAATCGGCGAAATCACGGTTCACTGGCCAGAGCGGGATGTGGAGCGTGACGACGTCGGCCAGGGCGAGCAGTTCCGGGAGAGGCGTGAAGCCTTCCGGCCCTTCTGCGGCGGCGCGTGGAGGATCGTTCAGCAGAACGCGCATACCGGCGCGTCGCGCAGCGGCAGCCACCTTCTCCCCTACGTGCCCCGCCCCCACGACACCCAGTACGGCACCCGGCCGGTCGAGCGAGAGAGTATGGAGGGCCACGGCAATGTATTGCGCCACGCCCGCAGAATTGCACCCGGGCGCGCTGTCTACCTCGATGCCCCGCGAAGAGCAGTAGTTCAGGTCGATATGGTCCGTGCCGATCGTCGCAGTGGCGATCATGCGGACGGATGAGCCCTCGAGAAGCGCAGCGTTGCAATGTGTGCGGGTGCGCACGACAAGGGCCACGGCATCGCGCACGTCATCAGGGCCTGTCTCACGTCCTGAAAGATACCGGACATCGAACCATTCCTCGAAAACCCCTTCCAGAAAGGGTATATCCCGGTCCACGATTATCTTTCCGAGAGACATCTATGTAAGTTTCAGCTGTTTGACATATTCTCCCCCGAGGGATTCGTTCAGCCTGGCAAGGAGCAGGCCGGACTGCATCTGCAGATGGGAGCGTACCACCGACGAATTGATCCTGCAGGTCAATACTCCGTCCCGGAAAGAGTGATAAGAAGTGCAGGCACCAAGCACGATGGTGCCGGACTTCATTCTGTCCCACGCGTCAAATATCCTCGCCCTGAGAAGGCCCTCTTCCAGATGAGCCTCCTTGACGTAGGACGAGATCACCTCGCCTATGCTGCGTGTGGATTTCCGGTTCATTCCGAAGTGATTTTTCCCGAATCGACCAGATAGCTGCGGCAGGGGGCGTTCATGCTCGAAGCCACCTTGTCCAGCCTCACCTTGTTGCTGTCGGTCAAGAATATCTGGCCGAAATCGAGCGTAGATACAAGCGACAGCAGATCCTCGACACGCTGCATGTCCAGTTTGTCGAACACGTCGTCGAGAAGGAGTATCGGAGTCTGTCCGTAGATGTGTTTCACGAACCGGAACTGAGCCAGTTTCATCGCCAGCAGGAAGCTCTTCTGCTGCCCCTGGGAGCCGCACCTGCGTATGGGATGCCCTTCCAGGCGGAACTGCACGTCATCCCTCTGGATTCCGGCTGTAGTGTAGCGCAGGAAACGTTCCTTCTCCGCTTCGCGGGCGAAAAGTTCCGTGAGCGAAGTCGCGTCGAGGTCGGAATGGTATGTAAGGTCGACCTTCTCGCGTCCCTGCGAGAGATTGAGATAGAACTCCTGGACCATGGGGCGGAGCTGTTCGCACAGGTCGCGGCGCGCATTGTGCACATATTCCGCATGGGGAGCCATCCTTTCTGATAGTGTTTCGAGCAGCAGGCCCGAATCCCTGTCCTCCTTCAGCAGGCGATTGCGCTGGAGAAGCAGCTGGTTGTAGGACTGGATGTGGCGGAGATACTCCCTGTCGATCTGGGACAGAATGAAATTGAGATACTTGCGGCGCTCCTCGCCCGAATCGTTGATAAGCGCGGTGTCGAGTGGAGACACCATGACTATGGGAAGGAGCCCTATGTGTTCCGAAAACCTGGGATATGTCTTCGCTCCGCGGCGGAACGTCTTTTCCCCGCCACGGTGAACCGACGCGGAGATCTTCTCGACGGTACCGTTGTCCATCTGATAGAATCCGCACAGCACCGACTCGTCCGACCCGTAGGCATAGACATACTGGTCGGAAGCGGAGAAATAGCTCTTGGTCATGGAGAGATAATAGATGGCGTCAAGGAGATTTGTCTTCCCCGCGCCGTTGCTCCCGTAGATATAATTGACCTTGGGCGAGAACTCCACTTCGGCGTCCGCGATATTCTTGAAATCGTGAAGTAATATCCTGGTTAAAAACATGTTAAAATCTTATTCGACAAATGTACGAAATAAAATTGGGGATTCCCATTTTTGTTGTAAATTTGCAGATTGCGTTAAAAAGCGAAAAACCCCCTCAGAGGCCCGTCCAAGAGGGATTTACAGAAATTGAAAAAACAAAAAATAACAATTGAAATGGCAAAGAACAATCAACAGGAAACCCAGCAGGAGCAGGTCGCGACGACCGTCTCCGGTGTCGAGCAATTTTTCAAGAACAACCAGAAACTGATAGAATGGGTGCTGATCGCAATCATCGTCATCATCCTCGGAATCCTCGCCCTCAACAAGTGGTACATCACCCCTGCCCGCCAGGAGGCCAAGGCGCAGATGTTCCCCGCCGAGCAGCTTTTCCGCGAAGGCAACTTCGAGACCGCCCTCAACGGTGACGGCAACATCCTCGGTTTCAGGGATATCGCAGAGAATTACGGCAAGAAGGCCGGCAACAGCGTCTATCTTTACGCAGGCCTGTGCAATCTCCAGCTCGGAAACAACGAAGAGGCACTCAATTATCTCAAGCAATATAACGTAAAGGACAAGATCCTGCAGGGACGCGCCATCTGCGCGATGGGCGACGCCTACTCCAACATGAAGGATTACAACTCCGCACTCGGCTGCTACAAGAAAGCCGCCGCGCTGCTTGACAACGAACTGGCCGCCGGCTATCTCTTCAAGGCCGCACTCGTCAGCGAAGAGATCGGTGACAAGGACGGGGCGCTCAAGCTCTACAAGGAAATCGAGTTGAAGTATCCCCAGACCGTAGAGGGCTACGACATCCAGAAATATATCTCCCGCATCGAAAACCAGAAATAATCAGGACCATGGGAAGAGCATTTGAATTCCGCAAGGAGAGAAAGTTCAAGCGTTGGGGCCACATGGCCAAGACCTTCACCAAGATCGGCAAGGAAATCACCATCGCCGTCAAGAACGGCGGACCCGACGTGACCGGCAACCCGCGCCTGAGGGCCCTGCTCCAGACCGCCCGCAGCGAGAACATGCCGAAGGAGAACATCGAACGCGCCATCAAGAAGGCCACCGACAAGGACCAGGCCGATTACAAGGAAGTGGTATACGAGGGCTACGGCCCCCACGGCGTGGCCATCCTTGTCGAGACCGCTACCGACAACACCAACCGCACCGTGGCCAACGTCCGCAGCTACTTCAACAAGTTCGGCGGCAGCCTCGGCACCTCCGGCAGCGTAGCCTTCATGTTCGACCACAAATGCGTCTTCAAGATCAAGAACAGCCCCGACATCGACATCGAGGAACTCGAACTCGAACTGATCGACTTTGGCGCGGAAGAGGTCTTCGTTGACGAATTCGAGAACAAGGACGGCGACACCGAGGAAGTCATCAACATCTACGGCGAATACACCGCCTTCAACAACATCCAGAAGTACATCGAGGACAAGGGTTTCGAACTCGTGTCCGCAGGTTTCGACCGCTTCCCCAACGGCGAGATGAAACATCTCTCCGCCGAGGACCGCGTCGACCTCGACAAACTCCTCGAGAAACTCGAGGAAGACGACGACGTCCAGAACGTCTTCCACAATATGGCAGATGAATAATCCTATTAAAACACTATAATTTATTATGAACCTTACTCACATCGAACACCTGGGCATCGCCGTCAAGAGCCTTGAAGAGGCGATCCCCTATTACGAGAATGTTCTCGGTCTGAAATGCTACGCCATCGAGGAAGTCGCCGACCAGAAAGTCAAGACCGCTTTCTTCAAGATCGGCCAGACCAAGCTTGAGCTCCTCGAGCCCACCTGCCCCGAAAGCACCATCGCCGGCTTCATCGAGAAACGCGGCGAGGGTATCCACCACCTTGCATTCGCAACCGACGATGTGGCAGCCTGCCTTGCAGAAGCCGAAGAGAAGGGTGTCCGCCTTATCGACAAGGCTCCCCGCGCCGGCGCCGAGCAGATGATGATCGCCTTCATCCACCCCAAGTCCACCAAGGGCGTGCTCACCGAATTCTGCATGAAGAAGAAAGAAGAATAATATCTAAACCAGACCAATATGAGCCAACAGCTTGAAAAAGTAAAGGAGCTTATCGAACTGAGAGAGAAAGCTCGCATGGGCGGCGGCCAGAAAGGCATCGACAGCCAGCACGCAAAAGGCAAGTACACCGCGCGCGAACGCATCAACATGCTCCTCGACGAAGGCAGCTTCGAAGAGTTCGACATGTTCATGACTCACCGCTGCTACAACTTCGGAATGGAGAAGAAGACCTATCTGGGTGACGGTGTCGTGACCGGTTACGGTACGATCGCCGGCCGTCTGGTCTATGTCTTCGCACAGGACTTCACCGTGATCGGCGGCTCGCTCTCCGAGACCCTGGCACAGAAGATCTGCAAGGTGATGGACATGGCCATGAAGAACGGCGCCCCCTGCATCGGCCTCAACGACTCCGGTGGAGCCCGTATCCAGGAAGGCGTCAACGCCCTGGCAGGCTACTCCGAGATCTTTGAGCGCAACATCCTCGCTTCCGGCGTGGTTCCCCAGATTTCCGCCATCCTCGGCCCCTGCGCCGGCGGTGCAGTGTACTCCCCTGCCCTGACCGACTTCATCATCATGTCCGAGGGTACTTCCTACATGTTCCTCACCGGCCCCGCAGTCGTAAAGCAGGTGCTCGGCGAGAACGTGACCCAGGAAGAACTCGGCGGCGCCAACGTCCATGCCACCAAGAGCGGCGTGGCCCAGTTCAAGGCCGCCACTGAGGAAGATGCCATCGCCACCATCCGCGACCTGCTGAGCTATCTTCCGCAGAACAATATGGAAGAACCGCCGTATGTCCCGACCGAGGACCCGATCGACCGCAAGGAAGACTCCCTCAACGAGATTATCCCCGACAGCCCGAACGCCCCGTACGACATGTACGAAGTCATCGGCGCCATCGTGGACGACGGCAAGTTCCTCGAGGTCCACAAGGACTATGCGAAGAACCTCATAGTCGGTTTCGCCCGCTTCGGCGGCACGGCAGTCGGCATCGTGGCCAACCAGCCCAAGTATCTGGCCGGTGTGCTTGACATCAACTCTTCCCGCAAGGGCGCCCGTTTCGTCCGTTTCTGCGACGCCTTCAACATCCCTGTAGTGACGCTCGTCGACGTGCCCGGCTTCCTCCCCGGAACCCAGCAGGAGTACGGCGGAATCATCGTACACGGTGCGAAGCTCCTCTACGCTTACGGCGAGGCCACCATTCCGAAGGTGACCATCACCCTCCGCAAATCCTACGGCGGAAGCCACATCGTGATGAGCTGCAAGCAGCTGCGCGGTGACATCAACTATGCATGGCCGACCGCGAACATCGCCGTCATGGGTGCCGAAGGTGCCGTGGCTGTGCTCTATGCCAAGGAAATAAAGGCCGAAGAGGATCCCGAGAAAAAGAAGGAAATCGCCGAGGCACGCAAGAAGGAGTACAACGACCTCTTCTGCAACCCTTACAACGCCGCGAAGTACGGTTACATCGACGATGTGATCGAGCCGCGCAACACCCGTTTCCGCATCATCCGCGCCCTCGAGCAGCTCTCCACCAAGAAGCTCTCCAACCCGGCCAAGAAACACGACAACCTGCCTCTGTAATCAAACGTACAATCTCTATGAAACAACTTAAACTGTTTTTGGCGATTGTCGGTTTGACGCTGTGCTTCACCGCGGGAGCGCAGAGCCAGGACGCTATGCGCCTGAACGAATACCTGGTGGTCAATACCGACGACTTCCAGGATGACTTCGGGCAGCAGAACGGCTGGATCGAGCTTTTCAACTCCTCCTACGGCACGGTGGACATCGCAGGATGCTTCCTCTCCGACGATCCCGCCAACCTCAAGAAATACGCCATCCCCGGCGGCGACCTGATGACCAAGATCAAGCCCCGCCAGCACGTTCTCTTCTGGGCGGACAACCAGCCTTATCGCGGCACCTTCCACGTGTCGTTCGATCTGGCAAACGCCAAGGAAATCATCTTCACCAAGGGTGACGGCAAGACCATCATAGACCGCATCCCCGTCCGTCACGACCTGGGAGAAAACGTCTCCTTCGGCCGCAATGAAGACGGCATCGGTTCCACTGATGGCAGCGGTAACGGCTGGGCCGTGATGGACCGCACCTCGCCGAGCACCAACAACACGCTTGTCGACAAAGCCGCGAAACCCGACCGCATGAAGGAAATCGACCCTTACGGCTGGATCCTCGCCCTTACCGCAATGTCGGTGGTGTTCCTGGCACTGATCCTCCTTTACTTCATCTTCAAGGCCATCGGCAACGCCAACATCAAGGCCGGCAAGAAGCGCTCCGCCGCCGCCTCCGGTACCGATGTCAAGGAATCCGCCTATGGTGAAGTCCCCGGCGAAGTCTATGCAGCCATCGCTACGGCTATGCACCTGTATCAGCAGGACGATGAAAATCACGACGAAGAAAGTTTCGTGGTGACGCTCCATCACACCGACCGGACCTATTCGCCCTGGAGCTCCAAGATCTACACGCTCCGCCAGACGCCGCAAGTCAATAAAAGAAGATAACCTCCTAACCCAGAAAAGAAAATGAAAGAATATAAAATCAAGATCAACGGTAACAAATACAACGTTACCATCGACGAGGTTGAGGACAACGTGGCCAAGGTCGAAGTGAACGGCACGCCTTACAACGTCGAATTCGAAAAACCGATCTCGAAACCCAAGACCATCAGCGTGGTCAACAAGCCCGCCGCCGCTCCTTCAGCAGGCGCAGCTCCCGTCAACAAACCCGCCGCCGCTCCTGCCGCCGCCGGCGGAGCCACCGTCAACTCCCCGCTCCCGGGCGTCGTGCTCGAGATCAAGGTCAAGGACGGCGACAAGGTGACGAAGGGACAGGTCATCATGGTGCTCGAAGCCATGAAGATGGAAAACGCCATCGAGGCCCCTTGCGAAGGTACCATCACCGTCAAGGCCCAGAAGGGCGACTCCGTACTCGAAGGCGCTACGCTCGCAGTAATCGCATAACCCCGACGCCTTATGGGACATATCCTAGACAACCTTAAAGCGTTCTGGCAGTTCACCGGGTTCGCGAACTTCGAGTGGGGCTACCTCATCATGATCGTCATCGGATGTGCATTCATCTTCATGGCCATCAAATATGAGTGGGAGCCCATGCTGCTGGTTCCGATCGGATTCGGTATCCTGATCGGCAACATTCCGCTCTTCGCCGGCCTGAATGTCGGTGTATATGAGGAGGGTTCCGTGCTGAATATCCTTTACCAGGGCGTGCAGCGCGGTTTCTATCCGCCGCTGATCTTCCTTGGCATCGGTGCGATGACAGACTTCTCCTCCCTGATCGCCAACCCGAAGCTGCTGCTGATCGGCGCAGCCGCCCAGTTCGGTATCTTCGGTGCATATGCTATCTCCCTGGCTCTCGGCTTCGATGCCGCCCAGGCAGGTGCTATCGGTATCATCGGCGGCGCTGACGGCCCGACGGCCATCTTCCTGTCGTCCCGTCTTGCTCCGACCCTGATGGGCGCCATCGCGGTGTCGGCTTACTCCTACATGGCCCTCGTGCCGGTGATCCAACCGCCTATCATGCGCCTGCTCACCACCAAGAAGGAGCGTCTTATCCGCATGAAACCGCCGCGTCCGGTCTCCCCTACCGAGAAGAAACTCTTCCCGATCATCGGCTTCCTGCTCACGGCCTTCATCGTGCCCTCCGGTATTCCCCTGCTCGGTATGCTGTTCTTCGGCAACCTGCTTAAGGAAAGCGGCGTGACCAAGCGTCTGGCCAACACTGCAAGCGGCCCGCTCGTGGACATCGTCACCATCCTGATCGGTGTCACCGTCGGTGCTTCCACCCAGGCCAGCCAGTTCCTCCGCTGGGAGTCCGTGAAGATCTTCATCATCGGCGCCCTGTCGTTCGTGATCGCCACCTTCGCCGGCGTGCTCTTCGTGAAGTTCTTCAACCTCTTCCTTAAGGAAGGCAACAAGATCAACCCGCTCATCGGCAACTCAGGCGTATCGGCCGTTCCGGACGCCGCCCGCGTGTCGAACAACGTAGGTCTGGAATACGACCCGAAGAACTACCTCCTCATGCATGCCATGGGCCCGAACGTGGCCGGTGTGATCGGCTCAGCCGTCGCCGCAGGTATGCTGCTGGGCTTCCTCGGTTAAATCGGCCGGATCCGCTGCAGCAGGGTTTCGAGCCTTTCCAGGTTTTTCCGCTGCAACGGACGCAACTGATTACCAATCGCTTATAGAAACTGATCCCCCTTGTTTTGAGGGGGATCAGTTTTCGTAAGTGGCTGACTGACTGATGTGTCCGTTGCAGCGGAAAGATGACGGACGGAGGCCCGTTTACTTGCTCTCGGCTTTCGCCTGGAATCTTTGGATGTCGATGATGAACCGCTCGTGGGTGCCCTCGCCTACGGGGCCCCTTTCGTCACGGACCGACACCTTGAAAACCAGCCGGCGGCGGTCGATCTCAACCAGCTCGCTCTCGGCGGTCACCGTCATCCCGAGAGGCGTCGCCGCACTGTGCGAAACATCTATATGCGTCCCGACAGTCCCCTGTCCTTCAGCCAGATAGGGCTCGACACTCTTCAGGCATGTTTTCTCGATAAGAGCCACCATCATCGGCGTTGCGAAGACCTGTACGCTGCCGCTGCCGACACGGTCGGCAGTCACATCAGGCGTTACTAGACAGTTTTGTGTTCCTTTTATTCCTGTATGCAGTTCCATCGTATCTCATTGGTTGGTTATCTTACAAATATACTCAATATTCAGTAAATTTGCCGTAAAGAAATCCATTCACCATGAACCATAAAGTACGTTACGCCTGCTGTGCGGCATTCGCAGCCCTGTTTTTCCTGCTTATCTCCTCCTGCGGTTCCGGACGCAGAATCGCCGGTACAGAAGGCCGGTCGGTCGACCCGTCGGATCCATCCGGTTTCGTCACGCTCACCGATGTGATTCCCGATGTGATACTTGAGATACGCTACTACAGCTCTTTCAATTTCGTGGGCACACGCGTTGACGGATATGAAGAGCCTATCGCGCTGATGACGCGCGAAGCCGCCCGGGCGCTCAAGGCAGTCAGCGACGAAGCCATGTCACTGGGCTACCGCCTGAAGATATGGGATACCTATCGTCCGCAGATGGCCGTCGACCATTTCTGCCGCTGGGGTGAGAATGTGACCGATACCATCACAAAACGCTGGTTTTATCCCTATCTCGAGAAGGACGTCGTTTTCGACCGGGGTTACATCGCCCGCCGCAGCGGCCACTCCCGCGGTTCCGTCGTCGACCTTACCCTGGTCGACATGAAGACCGGCCGCGACATCGACATGGGATACGGATTCGACTGGTTCGGCATCGAATCCCACCCGGACTACAGGGAAGGAATTACCGAAGAACAGTATGCCAACCGAATGCTGCTGCGCAATCTCATGCTAAAACACGGCTTCCGTCCCATCGATGAAGAATGGTGGCATTTTATTCTGAAAGACGAGCCCTACCCCGACACCTACTTCACATTCCCGGTAAGAAGGCTGCCTGCCACGCATTAGGCCTTATCTTGCGGCCGGCCTGGTTTCCATTTCCTTAAGAGCACGGAGGACCAGGGGGACGGCGAATATGAAGGCCCCGGCATCGGCCAGCATCTGGGAAATCTCGACACCCGTAAAGCCCCAGAAAGCGTGACCGGCGAAGAGGGCGGGAAGGAAGAAGATTCCCTGGCGGGCCGAGGCCATGATGATGGCGGGCAATGTCTTGCGTATATTCTGCAGATACATGTTGGCCAGGGTGATGAATGCCACGAGAGGAAAACTGTAGCACTGATACCTCAACACCTCGCTGCCGATCCGTATGACTTCGGGATCGTCGGCACGGAAGAGCGCGACCAGCGGCTCGGAGAACACCCAGCCCAGAATGGCCAGCACCGTACAGTACAGGGTCGAAACACTGCAACTGTGCCAGAATGCGCGCCTTACCCTGTCATACAGCCCCGCACCGTAATTGAATCCGCAAACCGGCTGGAATCCCTGCCCGTAGCCGATCATTGCCGCGCATGCCAGCATCATGATACGGCTGACCACGGAAAAGGAGGCAATGGCGGCGTCGCCGTAAAGTGAAGCCATCTGGTTGAGACAGATAGCCGAAACGCTCATCAGCCCCTGACGCGCGAGTGAAGGGAGACCGCCAGCAGAGATATCATGGTAACGGCGGCGGGTCGGTTTGAAGTGCGAGAAAGTGATGCGGAGCGTCCCTCTCTTCCCCACCATGCTCAGGATAACCAGGAATCCTATGGCCTGGGAAATGGCAGTGGCCATACCGGCGCCCCTGATGCCGAGGTCGAAGACGAAAATGAATATGGGGTCGAGGATTATGTTCAGGACCGCGCCGGACACTATGCCTATCATAGACAGAAGGGCGTTCCCCTGATGACGCATCTGGTTGTTGAGCGTGAAGGTACCCATTATGAACGGGGTGCCTATCAGGATGAAACGGAAATAGTCGCAGGCATAGGGCATGATGGTATCGGTCGATCCCAGCAGCGACATGATGGGACGCATCATAAGGAAACTCAACGCCGCAAGGACCACGCCCGTCAGTACTGAGGAGATGAGACCCACGGCCGCCATCTCCTCCGCGTCACATACCTCGCGACGGCCGAGCGCCCGGGAGATGTAGTTTCCTGAGCCCTGGCCGAAGAATATGGCCACCGACTGGATCAGGACCATATAAGAGAATACTATGCCGAGCGCGGCAACCGACTGGGTATTGATCTGGCCGATGAAGAAAGTGTCGGCAAGATTGTAAATGCCAGAGATAAGCATGCTTACAATCGAGGGGACCGCCAGTTTCGTCACCAGCTGACCGACAGGACGCGTCGTCATCCGTTCGAATTTCTCGTGCGGAGTCATCCGGTTGTCCCTGGTCGGTTCAAGCTGCCGTTTCATGACGGCAAAAATACGAAAAAAAGCCTATGTACGTCCCTGCAACGGCGATTTGCTTTCGTATTGTTCCTATCCATCCGCCAAAGTGTGCCCGCCGCAGATGTCATTAAAGGATTGATACGGTAATGTAGTGGACACACTACATGGTTTCAGTTGAGTGTGCCCAAGCAAACACCGTAATTCAGCACCAAACTTCACATTGTTGGGCACACTTTGGCAAAAGAGCAAAAAACGAAAAAACGATGAACTTTTTCCAATTATTATTTGCAACTTCGCATTGGAACGCGACAACTCGTCGGGTCATCACTCCGGTGGCAAGCGATTGAGGAGCGAGATTTAGCAATGATGACGTACGATTTCCATTATCCCGAGCAGGAAGGCTATTTCCACCTTTGTTCAGACGGCGCCTTGACGCCCCGTCTGATAACTTGCGAGGAAGATTTCCGCGTGGCTTTCAATCTGGTCGGAGTCTGTGCGGCCAACAGTGATGTGACAATCCTGTCTTTTTCCATCGAAGACACCCACATTCACTCTTTGATGTTCGGTACCAAATCATCCTGCGCACATTATAAGACACTTTACGAAGAGAGTTGGGCACATCATGTCGGACGTGTGAGAGGAACCAGGGAAGGAGCAGATCTTACCCTGGAAATTCTTCCGGTAGATTCCCAGGATTACCTGATGAGCGTGGGAACCTATACAATTACCCAGCCGACAAAAGACGGAAAACAGATCCTGCCCTACGACTACATGTGGGGAACCGGATCGATGTATTTCAGAGTCCCCGGGCACATTCCGGTATGGTGCATGAATGCCCGCAGAGAAATAATCCCGCCGATTATCGCTGGTAATCTCAGCAGACACGCCAGAAAGGAAATTCTATGCTCGCACCGTCCCGTACCTGACAGTTGGAGAATATGCAATGGCATTCTTCTCCCTGATAATTACGTTGATGTCCAGGCTTTTGAGCAAATATATCGGACGGCCAACTGTTTCCGTGTCTTTCTGGCCAGCAACAGGAACCGTGACCTGGCAATCAAGGAAAGAATTGCCGCCGCACGGGGGGTCGCCCTCGAAGACGCGGAAGCAAGGATGCATTGCCGGATTGTCGTGAAGGAAATGTTCGGATTCACTGATGTTCGTCGCCTCGACGCCCATAAGCGGGTACTCGTCGCCCAGCAGTTACGCAAAAGGATCCATCTTTCAGCCAGACAAATTGCCGCCCTAGTAAGACTGCCTTACTCCGAGGTGTGCAAATATATCTGATCTCCAGCGATTCCCGCAAGATTGTGCCCGGCAAGAATTGAATGAGTAACATGGGGAACCCACAACCTGGGCACACCTACCAGCTCCCACGGGGGTGTGACCGAATAATGCACAGACAGCGGAACAAAAGACTCTGCCGGCGGGCACACTACGACGAAAAGGGAGTCAGATGCAGTCACACTTCGGCAGGACACAAAAGCCGGCTGATGGACACACTTTGACGGGCAGATACCCTAGAATGACACACTAACAGGGAGAGAGGGCGGACAGACAGACGCATCAAGCAATTGTCATCGCAGGGAACAGAACTGTCCGGCAACCCGAAAATCGGTCGACGCAATTATCCTGCTTCAGTTCTCGTCAAAGTGTGCCCGGCGACAACCGCATTAGAAGCATAGCGGGCAAGCTTATCCGGTCATACCCGTCGGTTCTTGCGTGGTGTGCCCGGCCAGAGCTGCAGGACAGGCAGAGAGAGCAGACTGCCCGGGCACACTTCAGCGGAGTCACGTTATTCCGTTCAGCCGGAATTAATGCTGAAAGCTTATCAGCCCGGTAAGCAGGCAAAGCGGTAACCAGCTGGAAGAGAGCATGCCATGCACCACTCGTTGACTCACTGACAGCCACCACGGTTCGCTGTCTGTCGCCACGGATTACCGACAGCCGTTCGCCGGCTCAGCGGTAACCAGCCAATAGCCTCCAACAGTCTTACGATAGTCTTCCAACTGCCTTTCGATAGCCGTAAACTACATTCCCGCGACCATTGGCAACATAATTATTATTGGCAGTCTCCCGTTATTTTGTTATTTTCGCAGAAATATAGGAATCACAAAAATCATCATAGCATTATGCAGAACAAGTTGCAGGAATTGACCGACCGGCTATATAATGAAGGTCTGTCGAAAGGCAAACAGGAGGCTGACCAGCTGCTCGCCAATGCCCGCGAAGAAGCCCGGCAGATCGTGGACAAAGCCCGCAAGGAGGCGGAAGCCATACGCGCCGCGGCCGAGAAAGAAGCCGCTGATACCCGCTCGATGGTCGAAGGTGACCTCAAAATGGCTTCGACACAGACCATCTCCGCTCTCAAGCAGCAGGTTGAGGGAATGGTCATCACCCAGGCTGTCGCCAAACCTGTCGGCGCCGCCCTGTCGGACGGAAAATTCGTAAAAGATCTCATCGCAACAGTAGTAAAGGCTTTCGATGCCGCCGATCCGGACGGAAAGGGGCTCGAAGTAATCCTTCCCGCGGACGGACGCAACGAACTGGAGCAGGCCTTCAACAACGAGGTAATCAAGAGCCTGTCGGCCGGAATCGAAGTAAAGAGCGTAAAGGGTCTGGCAAACGGCTTCAAGATCGGCCCCAAGGACGGCGGCTACAGGCTCAGTTTCACTGCCGACGATTTCACCGGACTTGTCGGTGAATATCTCAGGCCGGCGACCAAGAAGATCCTTTTCGGGGAATAATGACTAACTACCCCTATATCATCGCCAGCTTCCCGGACCTGCTGCTCGACTTCGAACGGCATCCCCTCGATGTCAGCGCCGTAGTCTCCGAAGTCAAGGGGCAGCTGTCGGAAAGCGACTGCCGGCTGGTCGACTGGCTGGAATTCGGCCAGGACGGAAGCAATCTCAACGATCATTTCTACAGAGGCATCCGGAAGACCCGCAACCGTTTCCTGATCGAATGGTTCGAATTCGACAGGCAGCTCAGACTCGCAAAGGTGGCATTTCTCGAAGAGAAACCTGTCGACCCCGCTTTCCCCGAGGCCGACAAGGGCTCCATCATATTCAAGGTCGAGAACCTGTACCAGCGCGAGAAGCTCCTGGACAGGCTGTGCTGGGACAAGGCGGCCGAGATCGTCGACTTTGAGATCCTTGACATGGACATTATCCTCTCGCTGCTGGAGAGGCTTCACATAGTCGCCCGCTGGAACAGGCTCGACCCCGCCACCGGCGCCAAGCTCTTCAAGGAACTGGTCAACGAGGTCAGGGGCACTTTCAAGGGAATCAACGCAGAACAATTATAACTACAGATAGATGAAAACCACAGGTATAGTAACCGGAATCATCTCCAACCTGGTGACCGTGCGCTTCGACGGCGACGTGGCACAGAATGAAATCTGCCACATCGACCTCGGAGGGACGAAAATGATGGCCGAGGTGATCAAGGTCTCGGGCAAGAACGCTTTCGTCCAGGTATATGAAAGCACCCGCGGCCTTCGCCAGGGTGACAAGGTCGAATTCGACGGCCATATGCTCGAGGTCCAGCTGGGCCCCGGCCTGCTCTCCAGCAGCTATGACGGCCTGCAGAACAACCTTGCCACGATGGAAGACGTATTCCTCAAGCGCGGAGAGTATACCGCTCCGCTGGACCACGACAAGATATGGCATTTCACCCCCATTGCAAAGCCGGGCGACACCGTCTATGCCGCCGACTGGCTGGGTGAGGTGAAAGAGGGATGGCTCCCCCACAAGATAATGGTCCCCTTTTCTTTCAATGGCGAATACAAGGTAAAGAGCATCAAGCCGGAAGGCGACTACAGGATTGACGACACGATGGCCGTGCTGACAGACCCGCAGGGCGAGGAGCATAAGGTGACCATGGTCCAGAGATGGCCGGTCAAGGTTGCCGTGGGCGGCTATGTCGAGAAACCCCGTCCTTTCCGCATCATGGAGACCGGAGTCCGCTGCATGGACACCCTCAACCCCATCGCCGAGGGCGGTACCGGATTCATTCCTGGTCCGTTCGGCTGCGGCAAGACAGTGTTGCAGCACGCGATAGCCAAGCAGGGCGACGCAGAGGTGATAGTAATGGCGGCGTGCGGTGAGCGTGCGAACGAGGTGGTGGAGATTTTCGCGGAATTCCCCGAACTGATCGACCCCCATACCGGTCGTCACCTCATGGAACGCACCACCATTATCTGCAACACATCCAACATGCCGGTCGCCGCACGTGAGGCTTCGGTCTATACCGCGATGACCATTTGTGAGTACTACCGCGCCATGGGCCTGAAGGTCCTTTTGCTTGCCGACTCCACTTCCCGCTGGGCACAGGCCCTGCGCGAGATGAGCAACCGCATGGAGGAACTTCCGGGAGCGGACGCGTTCCCCGTGGACCTGAGCGCCATCATCTCGAACTTCTACTCACGCGCCGGCATCGTACGCCTGCGCAACGGCAAGACCGGCGCAGTTACCTTCATCGGCACCGTCTCCCCCGCCGGCGGCAACCTGAAGGAACCCGTGACCGAATCGACGAAGAAAGCGGCGCGCTGCTTCTACTCGCTGGCACAGGCCCGCGCCGACAAGAAGCGCTACCCTGCCGTCGACCCCATCGACTCCTATTCGAAGTATCTTGAGTATCCCGAAGTGGTCGAGTACCTCAAGGAGCGCGTCGGAAAGGACTGGGTCGATAAGGTGAACCGCGCCAAGAACCTCATCCGCAGGGGCAAGGAGATTGCCGAACAGATCAACATCCTTGGCGACGACGGAGTTCCGATCAACTATCATGAACAGTTCTGGAAGAGCGAACTCATCGACTTCGTGATCCTCCAGCAGGATGCGTTCGATCCGATCGATTCGCTCTGCCCCATGGACCGCCAGGAATACATGCTCTCGCTTGTCCTGAAGGTATGCGACGTGCCCTTCACATTTGATGACTACGAGCAGTGCGCGGCCAAATACAAGGAAATCATCAACATTCTCAGGCAGATGAACTATTCCGAATTCAAGAGCGAACAGTTCAACAACTACCTCGAACGGCTTAATACCCTTTTGTCCAATGAGCAGTAAAGCATTCCAGAGAACATATACCCGGCTTGAGGCGATTACCAAAGCTACGGTGACGCTCCGCGCCCAGGGAGTCAGCAACGACGAACTGGCGACCGTGTCGGGACGTCTTGCGCAGGTCGTGAAAATCAAGGGCGACCTGATAACACTGCAGGTCTTCGCAGGAACTGAGGGTATCCCCACGAACGCTGAGGTTATCTTCCACGGCGAGCCGCCGACTCTCCAGGTAAGCGACCAGCTTTCCGGCCGTTTCTTCAACGCCTACGGAGCCCCGATCGACGGCGGCCCGGAAGTGGAGGGTGAACGCCGCCAGATCGGCGGTCCTTCGGTCAACCCCTATAAGCGCAAGCAGCCGTCACAGCTTATCCCTACCGGCATCGCCGGCATCGACCTCAACAACACCCTGGTCTCCGGCCAGAAGATCCCCTTCTTCGCCGATCCTGACCAGCCCTACAACCAGGTGATGGCACAGGTGGCCCTCCGCGCCGATGTAGACAAAATCATACTCGGTGGCATGGGCCTCTCGAACGACGACTATCTCTACTTCCGTCACGAATTCGAGAGCGCCGGCGCACTCAACAAGATCATCAGTTTCGTCAACACCACGGAACAGCCGCCGGTGGAACGCCTTCTTATCCCCGACATGGCCCTTACGGCAGCGGAGTATTTCGCAGTCGACAGGAACGAGAAGGTGCTGGTGCTGCTGACCGACATGACACTGTACGCCGATGCGCTGTCAATCGTCTCAAACCGAATGGACCAGATTCCTTCCAAGGACTCCATGCCCGGATCGCTCTATTCCGACCTGGCAAAAATCTACGAGAAGGCCGTACAGCTGCCCAGCGGCGGATCCATCACCATCATCGCAGTCACCACCCTCAACGACGGAGACATCACCCACGCAATTCCCGACAACACCGGATATATCACTGAAGGTCAGCTCTATCTACGCGCCGACACCGATACCGGCAAGGTCATCATCGACCCGTTCCGCTCGCTCTCGCGACTCAAACAGCTCGTTCAGGGCAAGCAGACCCGCGAGGACCACTCCCAGGTCATGAACGCGTCTGTGCGCCTCTACGCCGATGCCCAGAACGCCAAGACAAAGTTGGAGAACGGCTTCGACCTTTCGGACTACGACCGCCGCTGCCTGGAATACGCGAAGGACTATGCCACCGAAATCCTTTCAATCGACGTGAACATAGGCCTGACGGAGATGCTCGACACTGCCTGGCGGCTTTTCGCCAAATACTTCAGCCAGGCCGAGACCGGTATCAAACAGGCGATGATCGACAAATACTGGCCTGCATCATAAAGTATGGCTATCAAATTCCAATATAACAAGACTTCACTTACCAACCTCGGCAAGCAGCTGAAGGTCAGGCAGCGGGCGCTCCCTACCCTTAAGAACAAGGAATCGGCGCTCCGCGTCAGCGTGATCGCGGCCAAGGCCGAGGCCGAGCGGCTGCAGAAGGACCTCGAGGAGACCCTCGCCACATACGACTACATGGCCGGGCTGTGGACCGAATTCGAGCCCGGG
Organism: Bacteroidales bacterium; assembly: GCA_017430365.1. Taxonomy (GTDB): domain Bacteria; phylum Bacteroidota; class Bacteroidia; order Bacteroidales; family UBA932; genus Cacconaster. Next base: position 419,225 of record JAFRNC010000004.1, read on the forward strand.
CTCATCTCGGTGAAGGATGTCGAGCTCATCACGGTAAAAGTGGCCGGAGTCCGTACGCCGGAACTCAAGAAGGTCATTTTCGACGTGAAACCCTTCGACGCTTTCGCCAAGCCCATGTGGTACTCCGACGGCGTAGCGATCCTCAAGAGGCTCGCCAGCCTCGGCATCTCTGCGGAGGTCTATGCCGAAAAGAGCCGGATACTGGAATTCCAGCGCAAGAAGACCACCCAGAAAGTGAATCTCTACGAAAAGGTCCAGATTCCAGGCTATCAGGAGGCGATCCGCAAGATCAAGCGCTTCATGGAGGATGAGGAGAACCTCTCCAAGGCTTCGCAGAAGATAGTGAAGACCCGTCATCAGGAAGAAGAGGAGGAAGAGGCATGATCACGAAAATGACCAAATACACGTTCCTGCTCCTGAGCAGCGACACGGATGATTTCCTCCGCAAGGTCCAGGATATCGGCCTGATCGATATAACCCGCTCGCGCAAGCCTGTGGATCCGGCCTCCGCCCGTCTGTTCCATGAGGCAGAGGAGGCCCGCCGCGAGATAGAGAGAGTTTCACGATGCGATTATTCTAAAGACGAGCGTCACATCGCCCTCTCAGCGGACCTTGCCTCGGCTGAAGCCGCCCTGGCCGAAAAGCGCCATTGGGGCGACGTGGACAGGGAGCAGGTCAAGGCTCTGGAAGACGCAGGATACCGTTTCCGCTACTACACCGTACCTGCCAAGAAATTCAACCAGGCCTGGAAAGAGTACTATCCGCTCGAAGTCATAGAAGAGGACGGAAAATTTGTCCGTTTCGTCATAGTGGACCATCCTGCCGGGAGCAGCAGTGATTTCCAGGTTCAGGAAACGCATCTTGCCGCTGAACCGATGAGCGCTATTGCATCCCAGATCGATTCCCTGAAAGATGCCATCCTGGCCCGGGAGAATGAGATGGAGTACCGTAAACAGGATTTACCCATACTCGAAAAGAAATACGCTGAAAAGGCCCGTACACTGCAGCGTTACCTTGCACGCCAGAAATCCGAGAAAGCCGCGGAGGAGTATATATCCGTAATGACCGGATTCGCTCCGACCGAAGACGACGCCAGGATAAAGGAGGAACTCGACCGGATGTCGCTCTACTATCTGAGCGAACCCGCGAAGGCTTCCGACAATCCGCCCGTACAGCTCAGGAACAACTGGTTCGCCCGCAATTTCGAGACCCTTACCGGAATGTACGGCATGCCGGTCTACGACGAATTCGACCCCACCCCCATACTGGCTCCGTTCTTCCTTCTGTTCTGGTCGTTCTGCATGGGCGACGCAGGATACGGACTGATACTGATAGCCTTGGGCATGCTGCTGAGAAAAGGCGATTTCGACCTGCTGGGACTCAAGAAGCACTGGCGTCTTGTAACCACTCTGGGAGTGGGCACCTTCGTAATCGGTATCTTCCTCGGCACCTTCTTCGGCGTCAACCTGAAAGAAATATCCTGGATTCCTGCAGGACTGCGCAAACTGATGCTGGTCGGTAAACTGGAGATTGCAGGAACGGCCTACGATATAACCATGATTGCCGCCATCGCCATCGGAATATTCCATATCTGCCTGGCCATGGTCATAAAGGCTGTCGGCATTACCAAACGGGCCGGTTTCAAGCAGGCCATCTCCACCTGGGGATGGGTCACGCTGGTAGTCGGCGGCCTCGTAGTAGCCGGCCTTGCCCTGACCCACGTACTCAACGCTGCGGCCACAAAGATTGCCATCATCGCGGTCGGCGTGCTATCGGTCCTGGGCATTTTCATCTTCAACAAGCCGGGGCGCAATCCGCTGCTCAATATCGGATCGGGACTCTGGGACACGTATCAGACTGCTACCGGCCTTCTGGGCGATGTCTTGAGTTACATCCGTCTCTACGCACTCGGCCTGGCCGGGGGCATGTTGGGCGGCGCCTTCAACCAGATCGGCACGATGCTGCTGGGCACCAATCCGACATGGCAGTGGCTGCCCTTCATCGTGATAGTGCTCTTCGGCCACGCCCTGAACTTCGCGATGAGTTGCCTGGGCGCGTTCGTCCACCCTCTGCGTCTGACATTCGTGGAATATTTCAAAAACAGCGGATATGAAGGCAAAGGGCTGGATTACAGTCCAATGACTAATGAAATCAATAAAGAAAACAAATAAAAAACAAAAATTTACACTATGTTAACAGTTATTCTCGGTTACATCGGCCTCGCTTTTATGTTCGGCCTGGCCGCTATCGGCTCCAGTATCGGAACCACCATCGCCGGTAACGCTGCGGAAGGCGCTTTGAAAAAGAATCCGGAGAAATCGGCGGGTTATATGATTCTTTCCGCAATGCCCGCAACCCAGGGTCTGTATGGTTTCGTCGCTTTCCTTGTGTGGCCCAAAGCCGCCGAAGCGATGATGGACAAAGGTCTTCTCTATTTCGCCGTCGGCCTCGCCTGCGGCATCGTATTCCTCTTCTCGGCCATCCGCCAGGGGCAGGTCTGCGCAAACGGTATCATCGGCATGAGCCAGGGACACGACGTCCAGACCAACACCATGATCTACGCCGCCCTTCCTGAGTTTTACGCCATTCTGGCCTTCGCGGCCACATTCTTCGTATAGAAGGTCCAGAATTCCGTCATGTCCGGCATGCCGGGCATCTGAAAACGTCTTGTGAAAGTCACAGGACGTTTTTCTTTTTTTACTATCTTTAAGGAATAATAAGCGATAAAATCATGCGACGACTATTCCTGACTCTCCTGCTCATGCTGTCTGTGACGGCCGGTTATGCCTGTACAAATCTCATCGTTACCAAGGGGGCGTCGGCAGACGGTTCCGTAATGGTTACCTATGCGGCCGATTCCTACACCCGCTACGGGACGCTCGTCCACTATCCGGCAGGCAGGCACAGGGCCGGAGAAATGCGCCGCATACTCCAGTGGGGCCAGGACCATTATCTGGGAGAGATTCCCGAAGCGCCGTACACATATAACGTAATCGGCAATATGAACGAGCACCAGCTCGTCATCGGCGAGACAACCTGGGGCGGACGGCCCGAGCTTCGCGACCCTCAGGGCATAGTGGATTACGGTTCCCTGGAATACATCTGCCTGCAGCGATGCACGAAGGCCCGCGAGGCCATCGAACTCTTCGTGAAACTCGCCAATGAGTTCGGCTACGCGTCCACAGGCGAGTCGCTGAGTTTTGCAGATACTGAAGAAGCCTGGATCCTTGAGGTGATTTCCAAAAAGCCCGATGTGGTGGACGGAGTGAACCGCAACAAGGGCGTTGTCTGGGTGGCGGTCCGCATTCCCGACGGATACATCTCCGCACATGCCAACTGCGCCCGCATCACGACCTTCCCGAAAGACGATCCGGCCAACTGCATCTATGCTCCCGATGTCATCTCCCACGCCCGCGAAATCGGCATTTATGAAGGCTCCGATGAAGAATTCAGTTTCGCAGATACCTACTGCCCCCTCTCGTTCGGCCTTATACGCAACTGCGAATGCCGGGTATGGAGTTTCTTCAACCGGTGGGGCGATATCGACATGAATCAGTACCTCGATTTCGTGATGGCGGACAATCCGAAAAACAGGATGCCGCTGTACGTCAGGCCGAAGGGAAAACTCTCCATGCTCGATCTCGCTTCCATGATGCGCGACCACTATGAGGGCACTCCTTTCGACATGACCAAGGACATCGGTGCCGGCAGCAACGAGACCCCATACCGCTGGAAGCAGAACGACTGGACAGTCGACGGAGTTCAGTATTCCAACGCACGGCCCATATCCACACAGCAGACCGGTTTCTGGTTCGTGGCACAGTGCAGGGGCTGGCTGCCCGATGAGATAGGCGGCCTCTTCTGGTTTGCCGTAGACGATTCCGGCACTTCCGCCCTGACGCCGGTCTACTCATCATCCAGAGCCGTATCCTGGCACTACGCACTGGGCAACGGCTCCATGGTGGAGTATTCCCCCACTTCGATGTTCTGGCTCAACAACCGCATCGCCCAGTTCGCATACTTGCGCTACAACCCCGTAGGGCGGGAGGTCCAGCACCATATAGCTGACCACGAAAGGGAGATGGTGGAGAAGGTCGCCGCCTGCGACGCCGCGGCCCTTGCCATCAAATCGGAGAAAAAGAGGTTGAAGTATCTGACGCAATTCTCGGTTTCTGAAGCCGACGCGCTGTTCGACAAATGGAGCAGCCTCGACAAATATCTGCTCCTGAAATACATGGACGGAACGGTAAAGCACCAGAACCCTGACGGAAGTTTTGTCACCAACGGCAGCACGGACTATATTCCCGTCTCCCCCGACTGGCCCGGCTACAGCAAGAAATTCAAACGGGCGATAGTCAATGACAACGGAGATATGCTGAGAGTACGGTAATCATTTTTTAGATTCAAAAAACTGCATTATGTTCAAAGGTCAACCGAAAGGTCTTTATGCGCTGGCGCTGGCCAATACGGGCGAGCGGTTCGGCTACTATACGATGCTGGCCATATTCATGTTGTTCCTGCAGGCCAAGTTCGGCTGGGAGCAGGCTGCGGCCAGCCAGCTTTACGCCATTTTCCTGGCAGTAGTCTATTTCCTCCCGGTGGTGGGCGGATGGATCGCCGACCGCATCGGCTACGGCAAATGCGTGGTGGCGGGTATCTGCGTGATGTTCCTGGGATATCTGCTGCTCACCATGCCGACAGCGGCCAACGCTTTCGGCATCGCTATGATGATAGGCGCCCTGCTTCTCATCGCCCTGGGCACAGGCCTTTTCAAGGGCAACCTGCAGGTGATGATCGGCAACCTGTACGATGATCCTAAATATGCGGCAAAACGGGACTCGGCCTTCAGCCTGTTCTACATGGCCATCAACATCGGCGCCATGTTCGCACCTTTTGCGGCTACGGCTATTACAAACCGGTTCCTTGCAAAGTCAGGACTGGTATACAAGGCAGACATACCGGCACTCGCACACCAGTTGCTCGGCGGCGCCATAACACCTGAAAACACAGAACGCCTCGTCAGCCTGCAAGGCCAGATGCCAGACGCGGCAATCACCGCGATGCCGCAGCCCGAGTTCTGCAGCTACTACATAGAGCATTTGTCCTCGGCCTATCACATGGGATTTGCGGTTGCATGCGTATCACTTGTTGTCTCGATCGCCATCTATTTTGCTTGCCGCAGCTGGTTCAAGCACGCCGATGTCAACGCCAAGCAGGCGGCCGCCGCCAACGCGCCGGTTGTCGAATTAACGCCCAAACAGACGCGGGAGCGGGTCGTAGCGCTGTGTATGGTATTCGCAGTGGTGATCTTCTTCTGGATGGCATTCAACCAGAACGGGCAGTCCCTGACATGGTTCGCCCGCGACTACACCCAGTCTATGGCTACGGGCTGGACAAGAGCCGGTTTCAGCATGTGGATACTGGGACTGCTGGCCGTATCGGTATACACCCTGTTCGGAACCTTCCAGGCTGAGAAAGGCAGCAACCGCATCTTTCTCGGAATCATCACTCTCGCACTATGGGCCGGTTCATTCTCGATATACAGGGCCATGCCTTCTACGCTTGAGATCCAGCCGCAGTTGTTCCAGCAGTTCAACCCCTTCTTCGTGGTCTTGTTGACACCAGTGATAATGGCAATTTTCAACGCGATGGCCTGCCGCAAGGACGCAAAGCATCCAGAAGGCCGGGAGCCTTCAGCTCCGATGAAGATCGGCATCGGAATGATTGTCGCCGCCCTCGGTTACGTAGTCATGATATTCGGTTCCATCGGCCAGCCATCACCCGCCGCACTGTCAGGCACCGTATCACCCGATCCGGTTGTGCCGACATTCCTCATGGGCACATATCTGGTACTTACATTCGCTGAACTGCTGCTGAGCCCGATGGGGATCTCCTTCGTAACTAAAGTGGCTCCTCCGAAGATGAAAGGTCTCATGATGGGCCTCTGGTTCGCAGCGTCTGCCATAGGCAATTACTTGAGTTCCATCCCCGGAATGCTTTGGATGCGTGTACCTCTCTGGGCCAACTGGGCGATCCTCGCAGTCCTATGCGCTATAGCCGGCATCATCATGTTCGCCATGCTCCGCCGCATCGAAGCCGCCACGAAATAACACGAATTATGCGGAAGCTGCCGCGAAATAAGCGATTCTGCCCGGCGGCAATGCAGATGAAACTGCCGACCCATTTTTTGCCAGACCTTCTTTCGCCGAACCTTTCCGCTGCAACGGACGCAATTGATTGACAGGCTTTTACGCAATGTGATCCCCCTCAAAAACAGGGGGATCACTTTTTATAAGTCGATGATTGACTGATGCGTCCGTTGCAGCGGAAAACATCCGGGCAAGGTCCAATTATACAGTCAGCACCTTGCCCGCAGGATCATTGGTACACTGCAGTCTGACGCCCATGCTGTGGGCAAGGTGTCAGGCATGGAATCGGACCGTGCCCTAATCCTTGTGCAGGCAAGCGCCTGGGGCCCGGATCGGGGCATCGCCCCGGACAAAAAAAAAGAGCCGTAAGGTATTGACCCTACGGCTCTCAAAGGTGGCGGTCACCTACTCTCCCACTTGGTGTAGCAGTACCATCGGCGCAAGTGAGCTTAACTTCTCTGTTCGGAATGGGAAGAGGTGGATCCTCAC
>JAFRNC010000011.1 GCA_017430365.1 Bacteroidales bacterium
CACTGATATTGCCTTCCACATAGGTTTGCACCTCCGGCAAGGCAGGGGTTCCGTCGTTGTAAACGGAAGCCGGATACCAGGCCTTGAAAGGGGCCGTCTCGGCATCGTCGCCCGACTCCTTCGTGAAATCGGCGCGCGTCGTCGTGCCGGTGGTCGAATAGACACCCACTTTCGCCGATGCGTCCACGACGGTAATCTGGTCGCCGCTGCACCACACGACATCGTAGCTGTCTCCGTTTTCACTCAGGGCTGTTTTAGTGGCGGAACTCTCGGTTGTAGCCGTAAATACAACAGCCTCTCCCGGTAGTTTGTTCTCCTCGATTTCGAGGTCCTGCTGGCAGGCGCTCAATGAGATGGCGGCCAGAGCCGCAAATACAAAGAATCGTTTCATTGTACAGTCCTCCTAAATGAAATCATCGTCGTCATAACTATCACCATTCCTGAACTGCTCGGTTTTACCGGAGGCGCAGATCACGCCTTCCTGCTTCACCTCGAAAAACTCAACCGAGGGCGCTTCGTAAAATTGTTTTTCTTTCTTTTCCATTGATATCGTATTGGTTTATAATCATCGTCAACACTAGAGGGCAAAAATAACGCATTCGCGCAAAGGGGAGGTCCCAGAATGGATAAACCGAAGTGCCAAAATGGAAAACAAATTGGTACTCCGTCTCGACGGTCCTTCTTACACTCTCATATTCCCGTAATTCTTCTACATTGACGAAGGATCCGACAGCCGCTTCATCCTATCCTAAGGAAACAGTTTCCCCCTGGTTTTCGGTTGTTTCTGGCAAATTATCGCGTTTTGATAGTCGGCTGCGAGTTTTGAAAGTGCCGGTTTTTTCGTTTTGATTCAATAAGAATCAAGACAAGGACTATCTTTGGAATTCAAATACAGCGGTATGAACTCAACTGATCGACAAACGTATGAAGCCCCCTCGGTCGAGGTTATCAAGGTGGCACAAGGCGGCGTGATCTGCGCCTCTGATCCGAAGTATAACACACCCTTTGAAGAAGGGGAAGACTGGTAAAGGAGGAATGGCAATGAAAAAGATAATAGCACTATTTTGTGCGCTGATTGCGCTTGTTTCCTGCAATATAGAAACGCTTGGACCGGAAACTCCTTCCGACGGCAAGATTAAGGTAAACCTCACCATCGGCCGGGCAGATGACTTTACGGAGACGAAAGCTACTGTGAAAAGCACCTGGGCCGATGACGATGTGGTGTTCGTATTCTTCAAGGGTGTAGCTGCACCTAAATATCTGGAGATGAAATATAGCGGCGGCAGCTGGACCGCTACCGGGAAAAACGGTCTTGCGGCTTCTGATTTGAGCGATGCCGCCGACAAGCGGATGACCGCCATCTACCTGCCCTACGGCAGCACGGCTACCGTAGTGAACGACGGCGGAGCCTTCAAGTTTCAGGACGGATTTGGCAACGATCTATTCTACAAAGGGTATTTCCTTCAGGCCGAGTTGGTGGATTATACCTTTGCCGGCGAACTGAAGGGCACCCTCAATATGGTGGCGCCTGCGCTTGCAAATCTTTCCGACAAACTGATCCACTTCGATATTTCCGGCTTCACCGCAGGTCACGACTATGCACTCTACCAGGACTATGTGAAGCCACTCACTTTCGGGAGCGTTTCGGCTGACGGGATTGTGTCCAAGACGGAAGGCTCTATGCGTAAGCCTCTTACAGGCTACGCCGACGGCTCGATGATGAACTTTTCCGGCATCCTGGATGCGAGCGCAGTGGACGTCGCGAAGAACTACCATTTCTCCGTATGGGACGATACCGCCGGCAAGCTCTACACCCGTGAAGCGAGCACGAAGACGGTGAGCAAGGCTATGTACATCGGCATCGGCGATATCTCGGCCCCTGCCACATGGAATGTCTATGAGCAGGACGTCGATTTCGTGTACCTCGGCTTCAACAACGCCTCCGGCGAGAGGATCATGTGGGCCAGGAAGAATCTTGGCGCTACGGTTGAGCAGGGGGAAGGCAGTTACGGATTGTATTACGCGTGGGGCGAAACGACGGGGCATTCCTTGACCGGTACATTCGGCACTTATACCTGTGATCACAACTTCAATACGGACATGACTGTCGCATGGGATGCGAGTCGCATTCTGTTGCCTGAATACGATGCGGCGCATGTGGCGTTGAAAGGGATCTGGCGATTACCCACGAACACTGAATTCGAAAGTCTTAAAAGTAATACTGACAACCCAGGTTTTAGCAGAGGCAGCGTAAACTCCGGCAAGACCTGGACAAGCACGGTGCCGGGATACGAAAGCAAGTCTGTTTTCTTGCCGGCGGCAGGCTCCATCTATGGTACCACGCTGTATGTTAATGAAGGATCTAGCGGCGGGTATTGGACATCATATATTAACGTTGATGGGCATAAATACTGGTATCAGTTCAATTTTTCTAACATCAGTAACAGTACCAACTACGGAGGAGGCTCTCAGGGCTATACAATCCGTCCCGTTTTCAGCGTAGAGTAGCGGGATAATTTGCGTATCTTTGCAAGGATGAGACACATCCGGTTCATAGCTGCTGTTTTGCTGGCGGCCATGCTCGCCTGTGGCGGTGAGATGCCCAGTCAGGCCGGGGGTGACGGGGTTTACCATACATTGCCTGTCGAACCCCTGCCGGACCTGAACGTTCCCCGGAGCGGGCACTTCCTGGCCTTTGTCGGCGGGGAACTGACGGTCATCGGCGGGCATACGACAGGCTTTATCCCCACTGCCACAGCCGAATATTTTCGCGACGGGAGCTGGCATCTGGTGGATATGTATTTTCCGCACGATTGGGGCTTTGGTGTCACTCTCCCTTCGGAGCAGGTGCTGGTGGGAGGCGGCTCCGCCGAGCCATTTGGAATCGGACAGACCTGGGCCGTAGAGCTGTACGATCCTGCAACACACAGATTTTCTCCGCTCCCCGTCCTGGACGTCAAACGTGGGGCTTACCCCAGCGCGGTGCGGCTCTCGGACGGCCGTATCATCGTCTCCGGCAACTGGTATGCGGAGGATAGGATTTCCACCTATTCCCCTGAGTCTGGCGGGGAAACCCGACGTGCGCCTGCGCTGGAACGCTCCCTGCCGCTCATCCTTCAGACAGCTCCGGACAATGCCCTGATACTGAGTTCATCCGGCTCTCGGGGTGAACATCTTGATCCTGTCGCGGACCGCCTGAAAGGAGAGCCTCTCGAAGTGCCGCTGCTGCGGGAATGGGAGGCGTGGTTCCGACCCGACGTATGCCGGATAAGTGATTATTTCATCGGCGACGAGACCGTGGGCGGATATGCCTGGATATTCCCTGCCATCCGGAAGGCCGACGGGCAATTGGGGCTGATCAAGGTGGTCGGCGAGGAATTTTCCGTATTGGAGACGGAAAGGCCCCTGCCTATG
>JAFRNC010000005.1 GCA_017430365.1 Bacteroidales bacterium
ACGCTTTGCTCTTTCTTGATTTTAATCGTGTTAAAATCGGTACTTGCTTGTACTTGTTCTTCCTATTCTGTCAATGAACTCCCGTTCTTTCCGAAACGGGCTGCAAAGGTAAAAACCTTTTTTGATTAAACAAAACTTTTTCAAAAAATTTTTCAAAAAGTGTTTTTTCGAACGCACAACTCCCGGCTTTAGCGGATCGCTAAGGCCGGGAGGCGCGTGGTTATGGGGCCAAGCCCCGGTAATACTTGGTAATACTTATCTCACCGTTACCCATCCACCGGGCACAGAGGCGCCGATAGTGTTGTCGTACATCGCCTCGCATACGATTGCGGGACGGTAGAAACGGCCCTTATAGGTAGCGGTCAGCCTCGTCCTCAACCAGGACGTCGAGTTGCGGCCCTGATAGATATACGAGTAGATGCGGTCGTCACGGAAGTCCTGATAGAACCCTTCGATACGGTCGACATGGATTTCCCAGCCTGACGGGAATATCTGGGTAAGGGCCAGGTTGGTGTAATCGGTGGTCGAACTCGTATTAGTAATATAGGTATACATGTAGAAGTCGGTTCCCTGCTCGAGGTCGGAAGGATCGATTGGCGTTCCGTCAGGAAGCGTGTATTTGACCGACAGCTGGAGACCGTCGGCACGGGCGACTTCCTGTCCCTTCTCGGGCACACCGGTGGAACTCACCACCACATAGACCGGAGCCTTCGAGGAGTTGGTGATCTCCAGGTCGAGACTGGTGCCGTTGCCGGGATCTAGCGAGCCCCTGGCGATGGCCTTCTTGCCGCGGAGAGTGGAACTGCTGCTTCCGGCCTTGACGCTGACATCGAGTCCGTCGACAGCATTGTTCTTCATGTAGTCGGCGACTGCCCTCAGCGCCCATGCGGTACTCTGCGTGCTCATGTAGTGCTTGCGGTCATTGAGCCAGTTCGAGAGCTTCTCGACGTTCTGGAATGCGGCTTTCTTCTCGCCTACCGCGCTGTGTACCATGGCCGCGATGGCCTGGACCCTCTCCTCGCTGTCGAAGTTGGAAGAGAAGCGGTTGTAACTCTGGTCGCCTGTGCGGACATTCTGGAGTATCGTATTCGCTACGTCCTTCTTCCCGTCGAGCACATAAGCTCCGGCCAGGAGCAGTCCGGACGAATAAGGCAGCTTGGCGATGTCTTCCCTCAGGCGGTTCATGTCACCGCGGTCGGGAGAACCTGCGAGTGCCAGCACATAGCACGCGTATGCGCGGGAATCGGAATCGTATCCCTTGCCGGATGCCACGCTCTTGAGGAAGGTCAGGTTGGATTTCCTCAGTGCCGCGGGAACGGCATATCCGGCCTTCTGGGCCTCGAGCATGAAGTGGGTTGCGTAGATCGTTCCCCAGACGCTGGCGCCCTGGTAAGCCGACATGCCAGGCCAGTAGGTCATTCCGCCCGCGGGGATGGCGAATGAATTGAGCCGTGTGACCGCGGCCTTGACGTTCTTCTCTATCTTGGCCTTGTCGTCGGCGCTGAGCTCCATGAGCTCACCGAGATAGAGCTGCGGGAAAACGGCGGAAACAGTCTGTTCGATGCAGCCGTGAGGGTAGCCTGTCAGATAGCCGAGCCTGTAATCAAGGTCGATCGGAGGGATCGTGGAAGCCTCGACATTGACCTCGTTCGTGCCCGGACGGCCGGCGAGGGCGAAAGGAACCTTCAGGCTCTTGCCGCCTTCGACCAGTTTGACCACGGAGTTCGTGGTGCGGGGGTTGGGCTCGCGGATATCTATCTCAAGGTCTTCCTTGGAGCTGTCGCCGCCACCCTTGGCCACGGTCCTGATCTTTCCGATTCCGGCAAGGTCGGAGGCCTTGAGGGTGAACCAGGCGAGCTGCTCGCCGGCCTTGGGAGCGCTGACGCTGGAACTGCCGCTGCCCACGACGGACAGGGCGCCTTCGGCCGTCACGTCGACAGTGACGTTCCCGACGCCATCCTTATTGGTGAATACGGTGACGGGAAGCACAACTTCCTCGTCAGTTCCGATAACCCTGGGCAAGGTCGCCTTGACCATGACCGGCTTGGTGACCATGACCTTCTTCTCGGAAGATCCCATGGCGCTGCCGTCAGTGGCGATGACCATGGCCCTGAGCTGTCCGATGTACTGCGGAATCTCGACCGTATGCTTGGCCGTGCCGCGTGCCTTGACCGTATAAGGGCCGAGGAAGATGGATACCGGCTTGAACCGGTCTGCCTGGCTGTTCGGGGTCACCGGAGCGTCGCCTTCGGAGTCACCGCCGATTGCGAAGAGCTGTTCCATACGGGCTCCGTAGGCGCCGATGATCAGGTCGTAGAGATCCCATGTACGGACACCGAGGGCTTCGGTCGCATAGAAGGAATTCCATGGATCGGGGGTCTTGAAGCGGGTAAGGCTGAGCAGGCCTTCATCGACCAGTGCCACCACATAGCTCATGGGACGGCCGTCCTCTTCCTTGACGGTGAACGAGACCTCCTTTTCAGGCTGTATTTCGGCAGCGATGTCGATCACCGGCTTGAGATGGGTCGCGGGCTCCTCCACCATGATACGCTGCACGCCGAACATGCGGATAGGCGCATCGTTGTCGGAATTGTTGTAGGGCTGGACGAGGGTCACCGCCGCATAGACGTTGGGAGCCATGCCGGCTTCGACCGGAACGGAGATTTCCGTCTTGTCACCCTTGCAGTCCACCCAGAAGGTCTTGAGCACGCGCTCACCCTTCTCTATGGAGACGAGGGCGCGGGCACCGCTGGCTGAAGGGATGGTCAGGATGGCGTTCTCACCTACAGCGTATTTGTCCTTGTTCAGGCTCATGGGGAGACGCACGGCAGCGTCGGAATTCGCGTCGGCCACGTTGTCATATTCATACTGTACCAGCGTCACGGCTGAAGTGGCATGTCCGCCCGCAGGATCGGTCACGCGGATGAAATAGTAGCCGCTTTCCTCCTTGGAGAGATCGAGACTGAACTCGCCGGTGCCGGAAGAAAGGTTTACGGACATCTCCTTGAAAGGCTTGTTGTAGGAATCCTTCGCATAAGATGCAAGGCCGTCGGAAGAGGAACTCCACCACCAGCTCCATCCCATCTTGTAAACTTCGATGTTCACCTTGACGTTGCGGGGAACGGTCTGTCCCTTGTAGTCAACGGCCACAAGCTTGAAGGTATTGTTCTTGCCTTTGTCGAGATATGACTCGCCCCATTCGTTCTCCTTCTCGGGAACGAGTATACCGATATAAGTGTCGTAGAGCGAGACCTTGGTCGTATAACGGTCGATGCTGAAATCACCGCTCTTCTCGAAGACGCGGGTGGTAAAGCGGGCGTTTACCATGCCGGGGACGGCATTGGACTCCTTGAAACCGGCGTTGAACGAGAGCTGTCCGTTGGCGTCGGTCTTGCCGTGGTAAACCTCGAGTTCCTGGGAGGAGAAGCTGCGGGAGCGGTCTTCGAACTGATATCCCTTGTAATTGTCGAAAGAAGTGTGGCCCGAGAAGAATTCGGCGTCAACCCTGACCTCGAGATCCCTGGCGGGATTGCCGACAAGCCAGCGCGCCGCAACCTGACCGCGGATATTGCCGATCGGAAGGGCGGGTTTGTCGTTGAGAGTCAAGTCGATGACTATGTTGTTGGGCTTTACCGTCTCGATCTTCACGGTCTTGTACCAGGTCATTCCTCCAGCTGTCACCGCCACCTCCCAGTTTCCTGTCGGGGCGTCGGCGCCGGTCTTGAAGGTGAAACCGTACATGCCATCGAAACCGGTGTTGTTGACCAGGGTGCTGATGGTCTGGCCCTGGGGATTGCGCAGGACGGCCGTCACGGGATGGTTGGCCGGCAGCACGCCTTCGTCAAGCATGGATATGAAGGTGATGTGGATGTCGTCGCCAGGACGCCACACACCGCGCTCGCCGAAAATGAAACCCTTCTGCCCCTGGACGGAAGCGTTGCCGTCGACCTCGAAGCCGCTCATGGAAATCGAACTGCCCGAAGCCATGGAGAGATAGCTCTTGTCGCTTCCCTTGCTGACGACCACTGTGCGGGCGCGGTCGTCGGGAACGCGGCAGGTGAATTTTCCGCCGGAAGAGGTGGTGCCTTCAGCAATAGGCTGATTGACGGAGTTGTAGATTACGACCTTTGCTCCGTTGACCGGCTGGCCGGAGATGATGTCGTTGACGAAAATGGAGTACTCTCCCTTGTCCGACCCCTTGGCTATGACCGAGAGGTCGGATACCAGGATGTTGCGGACCCTCATTTCATAATTGTCGTAACTGCCGAAATAGTAGTCGCTCTCGTAATGGTCTTCCGAGAACTCGGCGAGGGGATCGACGCCCCTGATCTCGATACGGTAGATCGCACCTCGCTCCACCTTCACGAGGCTGGACAGGTTGAGTCCGTAGGTATTGAGGTTGCGCAGGCGCGGCGAATTGGGTTCGCCCAGAACCAATGTAGTATCGAGCACCACGCGGGCCACATTATCCGTATAGCAGTAATAATCGTTCAGACTGTTGCTCTGCAGGAACTGAAGCACATTGTTCTCATAGATGCGTTTCACACGCACGCGTGCCTTGGCGTAATTGATTGCCTGGAAAGGCAGGTTCACGTCGCCCGAAGAGGGCAGGATGGAACCGCGGGCGATGAAATTGACCGTCGGTTCGCCGGAAGGGATATCGAACCAGCGGTCGAAGTCGTTGTCAAGCTTCTGGCCCCTGGTGCTGCGGATCGCCTTGCTCACCGAGAGGAACTGTTTTTCGGAAGCCTTGACGGAAGGGATTACCTTAAGTACGTTCTCATTGACTATGAACGACAGCTTGCCCGCGCCGGGCATCGATACGATGCTCTGGAAATCCTGCTTGGGGTCCAGGGCAGACGAGAAGGCTATCTCGAATCCGAAAGGCTCGAGTTTGACCTCGCTTTCCAGTACATCAAACTGTCCCTTTGCAGGAATCTCATACCTGCGGCTGCCTTCGGCGGCATATTTGGGCCAGGAATAGTTGAGAGTGACAGCGCCCTTGCGGTCGCCGGCAGCTATATTGCCGACCGTAACCGTGTGGTTGTGTCCGTCGTCGGAATGTACCCACGCCACCGAAGCGTCGGCACCCTTGACGGAGAAACCGCTCTCGAGATACTTGCCGTCCAGGGCTTCGGGGGAACTCAGTTCCAGGTCGATCTGGAACTTGTCGTCGATGCCCGGATAGCCCGTCAGTTTGCTGTAGTCGAAGAGCAGCACCGGAGCGAGGGTTTTCACCTCGAAGGTCTGCTTGCCGCCGGAAACGCCCGCCAGTTTTCCGAAATCAGCGGTCACCTTGTAGGTGGTGTTATAGTCAAGCGGCTCTTTGGGAATGATGCAGACCGTCTGCTGGTCGACGATCTGGACGTCGAAATCCACTTTTGGAGAGATGGATACGGCCTTCTTGGCCGCGGCGGCAGCCTGGTCGACATCTTTCATCGAGAAGGCATCGTACAGGCGTACGGTCACGGGGTCTTCCACGCGGATCTCCCTGGAATAGCTGGCTATGCTGTCTCCGGAAGGGGCTCCGCACGACACTGCCGCTAACAGCGCCGCAATGAAACTCAAGGCTAAAACGGTTCTTTTCATATTACTGAGGATTTTTGCCTATTTTTGCTATATAATGCAAATATAACAATTTCGGTGCACAATAGAAAAAACCTGCTGCTCCTTTTTTCCTCCCTCGCCCTCATCACGGCGATCGGGCTGATACTCAGACCGGGAAAACTTTTTGACGCCCCTGTCTGCGCCGTGCTGGAAAGCCGTGACGGACAGTTGCTGGGAGCGAGGATCGCCGCCGACGGACAGTGGCGCTTCCCCGCTTCGGATTCGGTGCCCGAAAAATTCGCGAAATCCATCATTACGTTTGAGGACAAGCGCTTCAGGCGACATCCCGGAGTGGATATTTTCGCCATCGCCAGAGCCGTCCGCCTCAACTTCAGCAAAGGAGAGGTGCGGAGCGGAGCCAGCACACTCACCATGCAGACAATACGCCTGAGCAGGGGAGACAAACCCCGCACCATCGGGGAAAAAGTGCTCGAAATGATACTCGCCCTACGCCTGGAACTATATTGCAGCAAAGATGAGATCCTGTCGCTCTATGCCTCCAACGCCCCGTTCGGAGGCAATGTAGTAGGGATTGACGCCGCGGCATGGCGCTATTTCGGAAGGCCTGCCGACGAACTGTCGTGGGCCGAGAGTGCAATGCTGGCCGTACTCCCCAACGCCCCGGCGCTGATACACCCCGGCAGCCGCCGCGACCGCTTGCTCGCCAAACGCAATTTCCTGCTGGACAAACTTTGCGATGCCGGAGAGATAGACAGCCTGACATGCTCGCTCGCCAAAGACGAACCTCTCCCGGAAAAGCCCTGGCCGCTGCCCGAAACCGCATACCACTATCTCGAAACGCTCCGGAAGCAGCAGGGCGACCGATTGTACCGCAGCAGCATCGACGCCGCGCTTCAGACCCGGGCCGAAGAAATAATCCGCCGCCACCACGAAAGCTTCGCCACCAACCAGGTGTTCAACCTGGCGGCAATCATCCTGAACGTCCATACAGGAGAGCCTGTCGTCTATTGCGGCAACGCAGGGCACACATCGCGCGAGCACGGTGACAACGTGGACGTCGTCCAGGCGCCACGAAGCAGCGGAAGCACCCTCAAGCCGCTCCTGTACGCAGCCATGCTGGACGAAGGGGAGATACTCCCCGGAATGCTGATCTCGGACATACCTTTCCACTACAAGGACTTCTCCCCGAACAACTTCAACCATACATTCGACGGCGCGGTTCCCGCACGCGACGTTATCCGCCGCTCGCTCAACGTCCCGTCTGTGAGGATGCTGCACGAATTCGGCGTCGAGAAATTCATCGACCTGCTGCAGCGGCTGGGATTCACCACCATCACCAGGGGCGCCGACATCTACGGACTTTCCCTCATCCTCGGCGGCGCCGAGATAAAACTTGCCGACCTTGCCTCGGTCTATGCATCCCTGGCGAGGGAACTGGGAGACGAAGACGCCGTGAAAAGGCCGGTCCTCTCCCGGGGAGCCCTCTGGTGCACTTTCGACGTACTGACGGAAGTGAACCGTCCGGAAGAGGAAGGAGACTGGCACAGTTTCAACTCCAGCAAGAAGATAGCATGGAAGACCGGCACCAGCTATGGCAACCGGGACGCATGGAGCGTCGGCGTCACGCCCGATTACGTAGTAGCCGTATGGGTCGGCAACTGCGACGGTGAAGGACGGCCGCTTCTCACCGGTGTCGGCTATGCGGCTCCCGTCATGTTCGACCTGTTCGGCCTGCTACCTCCTGGAAGGTGGTTCGACTGCCCCATGGATGAACTCGACGAGATCGAGTGCTGCGCCCTGAGCGGCCATCCGGCCTCCGACCTGTGCACCGCCGACGGAACGGTGACCATGCTGGTCCCCAAAGCTCCGGCACGTCCCGGGCTCTGCCCCTACCACCGTCTGGTACACCTCAACCCTGAGGAGACATGGCAGGTTGACGGCGACTGCTGGCCGGTCGACGAGATACGCAACGTATCCCGCTTCGTACTTCCTCCAGCCCAGGAATGGTACTACATGCGTTCCCACAGCGATTACCGTCCCCTTCCTCCCTTCCATCCCGACTACGCCGGATCAAGGCAGTCGGGTGCGGTCGAAATCATCTACCCGCAGGATGGAATGAGCATAGCGACCCCCGTAGCCCTGGACTCGCACAGCCAGGGAGTGGTCTTCTCGGCCGCCCACAGCGATCCCGGAGCCACGCTGTTCTGGCATCTTGACGGGGATTATCTTGGGACGACCGCCCACGGCGAGCACAAGATCAAGGTCGTTCCGGAAAAAGGCTATCATCTGCTGACAGTAATCGACGCCAACGGCCACTCGGCTTCGGTCCGCTTCACCGCGCTTTAGCCGGCAGCAGGCCGGCGGATGCCTGCATGAGGCCGCTTCTGGGGCTGCCTCACTGTGGCCGCTTCCGCGGCCGACGATGGCCTTGACCTCAAATCCGCGCTGCAACGGACGCATCTGTGGTTCAGCGGTTTATGCAAAGTGATCCCCCTGTTTTTGAGGGGGATCACTTTGCATAAATACTTGTCGGTCAATTGCGTCCGTTGCAGCGCAAAATGAGGCAAGGTGAAAAAATTTGCATTATTTACAGAAAAAGCATTACCTTTGCCGTCCCATAGATGGTGGATGTAGTTCAGCTGGTAGAGCATCGGATTGTGGTTCCGAGTGTCGTGGGTTCGAGTCCCATCATCCACCCGCAAAAAAGCCTTCAGATTTCTCTGAAGGCTTTTTTAGTATTCGATCAGCCGTTCGAAGCCATGGCTCTCTTGGCGCCGGGATTGAATGCCGGCGCCAGCAGGAGAAACAATCTGGTCAACAATACAGTTGATGTTATTCTTCTTCAGTCCCGAGACCGAGGTCTTTCAGGAAGTTGCCTATACCTTCAAGAAGCGAGGGGATCTGGTCGATCAGGCCGTTGACAGTATCGATCGCCGTCTTGACGCCGCTCTTGGCGGCAAGGCCCACATATTTGCCTATGGCAGAACGTATCTGTTTCTGCTCATCCACAGTGTAGGAGCTGCGGTTCTGGGTATATTCGTCGACCAGTTTGCCGAAATGCTCGTTGGCCTTTTTCCAATCGTCTTCAGAGAAGTTGGCGCAGCGCTTTTCGACACCGTTGACGAATCTGTCGAAGCGTGCGGGAAGGGTCTCCTTGCAGGAAGTGAGGGCGAGGGCGACGAAGGCCGCCATCATGAAGAGAATCAAAAAACGTTTCATTTGCTTCAGGATTATGTTTGTCGTCTCAAAGATAGTCTAATAAAGTGAGAACTACAATACCGCAGGTGAAAGCCAAATCGCTCCAACCGCACCGATAATTTCGTAGATTTGTAGGAGAAACCAAACCAGCCGAACGTGAAGACAAAACTCTTTTTAAGCCTGCTCGCTGCATGCGCGCTC
This sequence comes from Bacteroidales bacterium, assembly GCA_017430365.1. Lineage (GTDB taxonomy): Bacteria > Bacteroidota > Bacteroidia > Bacteroidales > UBA932 > Cacconaster. Next base: position 8,968 of record JAFRNC010000005.1, read on the forward strand.
AGCGCGGCATGCACGCCGCACTGCAGGGTCGTGTGGTCAGAAGGAGCCACCGATCCGGAAAGCGGCAAGACCGTCCACAGCATGATTATCGAAAACCCGCCGTCCGGGACCGACTGGACAGTATGGTTCTGCCAGTTCCGTACTCCCGTCACCATGATGGAACCCGTACATGGCAGTATCGAACACATCAACGGGACCCTGTACCGGATTATCCCGACCGTCGACACCAAAGGAGGGACAATGATCCTCAAATATGAAAGCAGGGCTTTGGTGTCGCAGTGCCGCGCCCCCGAAGGCTTCTTCCTGCAGGAAAAAGGAAAGAAACCCGTTCCCCTCAACGTTTCCTACAATTTCCAGCCGTGCGAAGATGTAAAATCATTCGAATACACTCCAGTGCCGACGACCGCCTACGACATGATTCCCCGGCCGAAGGAAATCACCGCGCTTGAAGGCGAGACCCTTCTTGCAGACGCCAAAGTGGAAGAAGTACAGTACGTCGAAGGCAAGCCCACCGGATGGTACCGCATAACCGTAGACGGAAAGGTCGGAATAGAAGCTTCGGACAAGGAGGGAGCCCTGTATGCCGGAGTGACTCTCGACAATCTGCGCCGCAACGCCAAGGGAGAGAAGATATCCAACGGGGTCATCACCGACTGGCCCGACATGCCGTACCGGGGACTGATGCTCGACATAAGCCGCAATTTCACCGGAAAGGAAGACCTGCTGAAACTCATCGACCTGCTCGCCCACTACAAGGTCAACCGTCTCCACCTGCACATGGGTGACGACGAAGGCTGGAGGATAGAGATTGAGGGACTTCCCGAACTCACTTCATACGGCGCTTTCCGCGGCATCCCCGATCTCCTGGAAGACGGTTCCATAGCCGAGACCGAAGCCCTTGAGCCTTCCTATTCCGGCGCGCTCGACAAAAACACCAGGGCTCCCGGCAACGGATACTATTCCAAGGCCGATTTCATCGAAATACTCCGCTACGCCGACCGTCGCGGTATCAGGGTAATACCCGAATTCGACACTCCCGGCCATTCGAGGGCTGCAATCAAGTCGATGGAAAAGATGGCCGCAAGGACTGGCGACGGTTCTTTCCTCCTGTCCGAGCCTGAAGACGAATCGAAGTATGTCTCGGTACAGGACTATAGGGACAACGCCATCAATGTGGCTCTCCCCTCAACCTACAATTTCATCGAGAAGGTGTTCGAGGGTCTCATTGCCTTGTACAAGGAGGCTGGCGTGCCCCTGGAGGCGATACATATCGGAGGCGACGAAGTCCCGGATGGGGCGTGGCTCGGCTCGCCCGCATGCCGTGCACTGATGGAATCAGCCGGACGCACCGACAAGGAGTGGCTCAACGACTATTACGTTGGCAGGGTGCTCGACATCGCCGAGAAGCACGGGGTCAAGATCGCAGGATGGCAGGAGGTCATGCTTCACCTGGAACCCGCGACCCGTGAAAGGCTCAGGAAGAATCTGGCATTCACCAATATCTGGTCGGTGTCGCGCGGCAAGGAAGGACTGGCGTACGAGTATGCCAACCAGGGATTCAACGTGGTGCTGTCCAACTCTCCGACCAACTACTTCGACATGGCATACAACTACGGAAAGAAGGAAAGGGGCCACTCCTGGACAGGCTACGTGGACGAACGCCGTTCCTTCTCGCTCCAGCCCTACAATCTCTACCGCTCCGTCCGCTGGGACGACCGCGGCGGTATGGTGGACATCTCCAAGGCTGACGAAGGCAAGGCCGTACTCCTCCCGCAGGGCCGTCCCAACATCATCGGAGTGCAGGGACAGCTATGGGCCGAGACTATCCGCAATTTCGACCATGTGACATACTACCTCTTCCCCAAGGCGCTCGGTACCTTCGAACGGGGCTGGAACGCCACTCCTTCGTGGAGTACGGCTACGGTTTCCGACGACCCCGCCTTCATGGACGATTTCAACCACTTCTTCAGCATCGTCACGGACAACGAATATCCGTACTACGAATCGATAGGCGTCTCATTCCACCGGAACTGACATGCTGTTCAAGACCCTGACCATCAGAACCGGACAGTTCCTGGCATCGCTCCTTCTGCTTGCAGCCGCCCCAGGCGCCTGCGCGCAGCCGGACGATACCGGATGGAATCCTTCCCATGAACAGACGGAAAACGCACCGGTCATGGGTGAGGTGAGCTGGATCGGTACTGACTGTCCCGAGGTGTCGGGCCTCTGCCTCGCCCCCGACGGCGGGGGCCTGATCGCCGCTTCCGATGAGAAAGGCCTATACCGGGTCACATGGGACGGCGGGACAACCCCTTTCCTCGTTAAATGGCGCATGGACTGTGAGGGCGTCACCTTCGATCCGGAAACGGGAGACATCTATTACATAGTCGAAGGACTGCAGCAGGTATGGCGGCTCAAGGCTCCGGAATACGGCCGTCCGGAAAAAATCTGCACCATCCGCGACGCCGGATACCTGACGAACAGGGGGCTGGAAGGCATAACATGGTTCAGGAACGGTACACTGCTGCTGGGCAACCAGCGCAAACCGACCCTCCTCATCCGCTATTCGCTCAAGGTCGGGACCCTTTCACAGAAGGAGCTGACCGGGGTTTCCGAAATCGCCGGTCTTTGCTACGACCCCATACGCAACACCCTCTGGATCGCCGACAGCGAGCGGCACACCATAAACATGTGCACCCCCGACGGGGAATTGCTTGCATCATGGGCGGTTCCCTTCATCGACAATGCCGAGGGCATCTGCGTCGACCACGGGCATGGCTGCGTATGGGTCGGCGACGACACCACTTCGAGGATATACAGAATAAGTTTCGAGAACCTGTAGCCGGGAACGTCACTCCCAGCACTCGAGATCGAGGTCCGGCATGGAATCCCGGCGGAAGACCGGATCCCTGCCGGCCTTTTTCTGCGCCCGGTAGTCGTCGAGAAGCCGGAAGGCATATTTGCCGAGCCTGACGATCGCGTAGAGGTTGCACGCGGTGAGAAGGGCCATGCAGAGGTCGCCCAGACTCCACACCAGGTCAAGACTGGCGATGGCTCCGAAAACAACCACCACACCTCCGGCCAGCAGGCGGTAGATAAACATCACCCACTTCTTTTTCGTAAGGAAACGGATGTTGGCCTCGCCGTAATAGTAATTGCCTATTATACTGGAATATGCGAAGAGCATGATGGCCGCCGCCACGAATACGGTGCCGAAACGGCCGACCTCGGCTTCAAGGGCGGCCTGGGTAAGGGCGATGCCGTTGAGTCCGCCCTGCGTGTCCACACCGCTGAAAAGGATGATGAACGCCGTACAGCTGCAGACCACGAGGGTGTCGGTAAACACGCCAAGAGCCTGGATGAGGCCCTGCTTCACCGGATGGCTGGTGCTGGCGGTTGCCGCTACGTTGGGTGCGGAGCCCTCGCCGGCCTCGTTGGAGAAGAGGCCGCGTTTGATTCCGTTCATCAGGGTAGCGCCTATGCCGCCGCCTGCTATCTGACTGATACCGAAAGCATCTTTGAAGATAAGGATGAATACCTGCGGAATCAGGTCCAGGTGGCGGAAGACGACGTAGAGAGCCAGGACCAGGTAGCCTATGGCCATGAAAGGCACAATGACGCTGCTCACTTTGGCGATGCGGTGGATCCCTCCGAAAATGACGGTAAGCGAGAGGACTGCCAGCACTATGCCTACTGTCGTCGGATTGAAACCGAAGGCCACGTTCAGGGCGTTGCAGATGGTGTTGCTCTGGATGGAATTGTAAGAAAGGCCGAAAGTAACGGATATCAGGATTGCGAAAAGCGCCGCCAGCCAGGGTGTTTTGAGTCCCCTGAGTATATAATAGGCAGGACCGCCTATGAAGGATTCCTTCTCCCGCTTTTTGAAAAGCTGGGCAAGGGTCGACTCCACGAAGGCCGATGCGGAGCCGAGCAGGGCGATGATCCACATCCAGAAGACCGCGCCCGGGCCGCCTAACGCTATGGCCGTCGCCACGCCGGCCAGGTTGCCGGTCCCCACACGCGTTGCAACCGACACTGCGAATGCCTGGAATGGGGAGATGTGCTTCTTGCCGTCGTGCTTCTCGGTGGAGTCGCCGAGCAGCCGGAACATCTCGCCTATCATCCGGAACTGCACCCCGCGCGACCTGAAAGTGAAATAGAGCGCGCATCCTATCAGCACGGCGATCAGGATGTAGGTCCAGAGGAAATCGTTCGACGCCGCGACAATGCGGTTGAGCCATCCGTCGGCAGAAAAAATATCCGGCATATCCGTTTAATTGTCAAAGCCAAAAGTACGAAAAAATACGGTATTTTTGCAGTATGAATATCGAGAACACACCCCTTGACAGGCTTGACGCCATACTGGCTTCACAGAAAGAATACTTCCGCAGCGGAGCCACCCTTGACACGGATTTCCGCAGGACTCAGCTGAGAAACCTGATGACAGCCCTTGAGGCACACGAACGGGAACTGGTCGAAAGCCTTTGGACCGACCTGCACAAATCGGAAGAAGAGGCATTCCTCACCGAGATTTCAATGGTCAGGGGAGAAATCCGCGAAGCTCTGCGCAACGTGGGGCGCTGGGCGCGCCGTGAACGCAGGCGCACCCCTGTCACCATTTTCGGATCGCGCAGTTACATCGTCAAGGAGCCGCTCGGCACGGCCCTGATCGTGTCGCCATGGAACTATCCGGTCCAGCTTCTTCTCTCTCCCCTTGTCGGAGCCATAGCCGCAGGATGCACCACGGTACTCAAGCCTTCGCCCTACGTGCCGGATGTCTCGCTGGCCATAGGGCGTATGATAAGCGACGCTTTCGACGAGAGATATATCGCAGTGGCACAGGGCAACCGCGAGGTGAACAGCCACCTGTTCAGTCAGAAATACGACCTTATCTTCTTCACCGGCAGTCCCGCACTCGCCCGCACCGTGGCGGCGGCGGCAGCGCCGAATCTCACCCCGCTCGTCCTGGAACTGGGCGGCAAGAGCCCCTGCATCGTAGGCCGCGACGCAAATATACCCCTCGCCGCCAGACGCATTGCCTGGGGCAAGACCCTCAACGCCGGCCAGACCTGCATCGCCCCGGACTACCTCCTGATCCATCCCGACGTGAAGGAAGCATTCGTCAAGGCCTTCGGCGAAGCGGTACGCTCGCTTCACGGGGAGGATATCAAGCAACATAAGCATTATGTCAGGATGGTGCGGGACATTGCGTTCGACAGGGTTTCCGGCTATCTCAAGGAAGGAACGGTCCGCTACGGCGGAAAAACCGACGCCTCGGAACGTTTCATCGAACCGACGCTCCTCGATGACGTCATTCCCGGCGCCGAAGTACTTAAAACGGAAATATTCGGCCCGGTGCTGCCCATGGTTACGATAGATGCGGCCGGGAGCACTTTCGCGGACAAGGTCGCAGATTATGTGACATCGCGGGAAAAGCCGCTGGCACTCTATTATTTCGGGAAAGAGAGCGAAGGATGGGAGATAGTCCGCCGCACTTCTTCCGGAGGATGCTGCATCAACGATACCATCATGCATGTGGTCAATCCCAAGCTGCCATTCGGGGGCGTGGGTAATTCCGGAATGGGCCGCTACCACAGCCGGGAGAGTTTCGAGGCCTTCTCCCACAGGAGGGCTGTCGTCGCATCCCCGACGCTGTTCGACCTGCCGTTCCGCTACATGCCCTACAAATTCTTCAAACTGATAAAAAAGATGATGTGACGCCGGCTCCCTGAAGAGGGAGATGAGGTCCTACAATTCGAAAGTGTCGGAAGGTCCCGTCCACGCCCCGAGGATACGGAGTTCCCCTCCGCTTTCTACCGGGATGCACGCTTTCCTGTGCCAGTGGCCGAAGATATAACAGTCGATTTTCCTCGTCCGTCCGAAAGAATCCGCAAAACGGTAGATGTCTGTTTCGCGTGTGACCTCCGTGCCTCCGTCGGGATGGCGCCTGCGGCTGTGGGCGGACCACCGGTTGGCGAAAGCGAAAACCCAGCGGGGCGGAAGCGCCCTCAGCAGGGCTATGCAGGTCTTGTTGCGGAAGACATGGAAAATGAGCTTCGATTTGGCGTCATGGCTGCCCAGCGTGTCGCCGTGTCCCAGGAAGATCGTCTTGCCCTTCAGCTCGATTATCTTCCAGGGCTCCTCGACTATGTGCACGCCCAGTTCCTTCTCGAAATAATCGGTCACCCACCAGTCGTGGTTGCCCCGGAAAAACCACACGGGAATCTTCCCGGCCACATCGGCAAGCGCAGCGAGCACTCTCACTGAACCTCTCGGCACCACGTCGCGGTAATCGACCCAGAAATCGAAGATGTCGCCCATAAGGTAGAGTCCCCTGACATCTTCCGGAATCGAATGGAGGAAATCGGCGAAAGCGCGTTCCCTGACCCCTCCGGGGTCGGAAGCCGCGCCAAGATGGAGGTCGGCTACAAACAGGTATCGGCCGGCATCCTCCATAGGCCTAAACCATGGTAGAGATCAGGCAGGCCAGGCCGACGATGGCACAGTAGAGGGCGAACCATTTGAGGCGCGCCTTCTTCACAATGGCAATCATGAAACGGCAGGCGAAGAGGCCCGAAACGAATGCGGCGACGAAGCCCAGGATAAGCGGCAGCGTCCCCACGGTGCTCTCTCCGAAACCTCCGCCGACAACGTCCAGGAAGGCTTCCCCGAGGATGGGAACGAGAACCATCAGGAAGGAGAACCGGGCCACCTCGTTGCGGCTTACTCCGCAGAGAAGGCCGGTAGCGATGGTGGAACCGCTGCGGGAAAGGCCGGGAATGACGGCGACGGCCTGGGCGAGACCCATCCAGAGCGCCGATTTCCAGGTCACCTTGCCGCCGTTTTCACCTTCGGGCAGCGCCGCACGGCGGGCGGTGATCACCTCGGAGAGGAAAAGCAGCATCGCGGTGACGATAAGGGCAAGCCCCACGACCAGCAATCCGCTGCCGAAAATCGACTCGACCTTGTCCTTGAAGAACATGCCGACGATGAAGACCGGAATCATCGAGATGAGGATGAGTATGATATAGCGGGTCTCGCTGTTCATCTTGAATTTGAACAGGCCGCTGAGGAGTTTCCATATATCTTTCCAGAATACGACTATGGTGGCCAGCACGGTTGCGGCGTGGACCACGATCTCGAAACTGAGGTCGGCGGTCTCGATGCCGAAGAGAGCCTTGCCTATGGCGAGATGGCCGCTGCTGCTTACCGGAAGGAATTCGGTAAGACCTTGCACAATACCGAGGATGATGGCTTCAATTGAACTCATGGGCTATTCCTCCTTCTTGTCTTTGGGTATGCGCATGATGGCGACTATAATCACCACTATGCCGGCTATGATGACGAGCGGAGCTATTACAAGCCGCCGGAAATTGAACATTTCTGGATTGAACACCGAAGGGTCGGAAGATCCGCCCCCGAGCATCAGGATAAAGCCGGCGACCATAACCAGAAGCCCGGCGGCTATTATCTTTACGTTTTTTGAAGGCAGGGAGAAATTTGCCATGATATCAATAATATAAATCGTCTTTTGAAATATAAGCCACGCGGCTCACCACCGCAAGGGTGGAAAGTATACAGATTATGACGCCAAGCACCACGGTGCCTGCCATCACGCCCCATACGATACGCATGTCGAGCAGGCGCGTCAGCAGGTCGGAGCCCCGGGTCAGCAGTTTCAGGAGGCCGTACAGGAGGCCGCATGCTATCAGTCCGGAAACCACGCCCTGGATTACCGCATGCCACACGAAGGGCCGGGCGATGAAGGAGCGTTTCGCGCCGACCAGGCTCATGGTATGGATCGTGAACCTACGGGCGTAGATGTTCAGCCTGACGGTGTTGCCGATCAGGGCGAAAGATATGATCAGCAGAAGCACGATGGCTATTCCGAGGATGAGGCTGATACGGCGTAGATTGGAGTTGAGGGTTTCCACAAGCGTCTCCTGATAGACAACCTCCTCGACGAAGCGGTGCTGCAGGAGCTGTTCCTTGACCACGCTCAGTGAATCGGGGGTGACGACCCCGCCGTCCAGTTTGAGTTCGATGGAGATCGGGATGGGGGAACTCTCGAAAACCGAAAGGAAATCGTCCCCGAGCAGGCCTTTCATCTCCTCCGCTCCCTCCTCCTTGGAGATGAAGCGGCTCTCCTTTACATCGGGCCGGGCGGCCAGTTCATCGGCCAGGGCGCGCCCCTCTTTCTCGGAAACGGATTGTTTGAGGAGCACGGACACAGCCATGTTCTCCTTGAACCAGCGGGCCACGCTCCCGGCGTTCGCGGCGAATACCGCGACCCCCGCCACAAGGAGGAGCACCAGCGATATGCTGATGACCGAAGTGACGTAGGAACGGATCAACCTCTTGTGTACTATATTTTTACCCTTTGATTTCATTTTCTGGACGAGTTACAAAGATAATCATTTTTTTTTGTTACCTTTGTATCGAATTTGCCTTAAAACGACTTTAAATGGAAGAGCCTGTACGAGTTTTGTTCGTGAACTCCGAGATCTTCCCCTATATGCCTGAAACTGATATTTCTGTGCTGGGCAGGTATCTGCCGCAGGGGATCCAGGAGAGCGGGAAGGAGATACGCTCCTTCATGCCGCGTTACGGCACTGTGAACGAGCGCCGCAACCAGCTTCACGAGGTCATCCGCCTTTCGGGGATGAACCTCGTAATCCACAATGCCGACCGCCCGCTGGTCATAAAGGTCTCGTCCATCTCATCCGCAAGGATGCAGGTCTACTTCATCGACAACGAAGACTACTTCCATCGCAAATTCATCTACCAGGACGCAGAAGGCAAAGATTTCAAGGATAACGACGAAAGGGCCATCTTTTTCGCGCGGGGCGTGCTCGAGACGGTCAAGAAACTCCGCTGGAAACCCGACATCGTACATTGCCAGGGGTGGATTTCCCACTTCCTCCCGATATATCTGAAGAAAGTCTATCACGAAGATCCCATCTTCACCGACTCAAAGGTGGTGCTCTCGCTCTACAACGACAAGCTTGACGCCCGCTTCAGCGACAATCTCGTCGACAAGTTGCTGATGGAGAATCTCACGCCCGACGACGCCTCCGTGCTCGCCGAGCCCGACGGCATGAATCTTGCGAAACTTGCCATCCAGTATGCGGACGGCATAATCGCAGGCGTGCCCAAGATCGATCCCGGCCTCGAAGCGTTCGCACGCGAGCGGAATCTTCCCATCCTGCCCTACACTCCTATCAGCAAGGAAGGAGGGGAGTACGTCCGGTTGTACAACGGATTTTACGATGACTTATTAAAAGACAGATAATGAGACAGAACAGGATTTCCATGGGCCTGGCCGCACTGCTGGCCCTGTTCTTCCTTTCTTCATGCATAACAAAGGACCCCACGCTGGGGTCGGAACTGGTCCCTTCCAATCAGGACATAACCATCAGGACTGTAGTACTGGATCTTCCGGTAAGCACCGCCATAGCTGACGATCTCCCGAGTTCCATCTCAGACCGTGCGCTCGTAGGTTCACTCCGTACCGACGAATTCGGACTCTTCACCTCGGAGGCCATAATGAGCCTGACAGCTTCCACCGATTCCATCATCTGGGGAGCCAACCCTACGGTCACCGGCGTATCCCTCGACTTGAATATAGACACCACCATGGTCACCGACAAGTCGCAGTTCCATATCCCCCAGAGCATACACGTCCATGCGATGACCATGGAACTCGACACCACCTGCACAAGCCAGGCGGATCTGATCGGGAAAGAGTATTGCGATCCTACGCCGGTATCGAAAGGCGGAGCGATATACACCGGAGGCGACTCCTTCTCCATTCCCCTTAAAAATGAGTTCGGGGAACGCTTCCTGAGACTTCCCATGGAGACCTTGGACAGCGCGGCCCTTCTCTCCAAGCAGATTCCGGGCCTGTGCGTCAGGTGCGACGCCCCCATCGATTATCCAGGTTACGACTACGGACGCCTGAACAGCTTCGACCTTTCGAGCTCATATCTCAAACTGATCTGGGAATACAGCGACGAAGAAGGAAACAGGAGGTCCAAGACAGCCTTCTTCAATCTCGGGAAATACCACCTCCTCAATGTCTACGGGACGGACACCTCTTCTCCCGCTTCACGGACCGACGCCAGGGACCGTATTCCCGTCCAGGGGCTCAACGGAGTAAAGCCTTTCATCGACGCACTCCAGCTGCGCTCGACCGTAGCACGTTGGGCCGGAACGCAGGGAATCCCTCTCGATAATCTCGTCATTGCGAAAGCTACTGTGGAGTTCCCCTTCGAATACAAGGGTAATCCGGACCAGTTCTACACCTACGCCCCCAACCTTTTTCCCTGCCGCCGCAAGATGGTCAAGGGCAGGACGCTGTACTCCCCCATCGACGAAATCAGCAACTCCTCCATGGAGCACGGTTCGATCGACCGTTCGCAGCTCTGCTACAAATCCAACATAAGCATACACCTGCAGAAACTCATTCAGCGGAGCGAGAGCGGAATCACCTCCGAGGACAATCTCTGGCTGATGGGTACGGTCACTTCGGTCAGCAACACCACCGGCGAGACATTCTACTACTCCGACAACGTCTACTATACGCAGACAATGCTCAACGGAACCGCGGCTTTGCGGCACCCGCTTCTCAGGATTACCTATACAGTATTGAAATAGCCCGGGCTTAAAGGGCGCGGAAAAGCAGGCAGGCATTCTGCCCGCCGAAGCCGAAATTGTTGCTTATGGCGACGCGGACCCGGCGTTCCTGTTTCTCATTAAGGGTGAGATTCAGCCGGTAGTCGATCCTTTCGTCCTCGACCTTGAAATTGATGGTAGGCGGAATCACGCCGTCGCGCATGGCGTGTATGCATGCCAGGGCCTCGACTGCACCGGCAGCTCCCATCATATGACCCGTCATGGACTTGGTCGAGCTGATGTTGACCTTGTAGGCCTGGTCGCCGAAAACGGTCTTTATGGCACGGAGTTCGGCGAGGTCGCCGAGCGGGGTGGAGGTGCCGTGGGCGTTGATGTAATCTACGTCGGCGGGGGTGAGACCGGCTTCGCGAAGCGCGTTCACCATGGCGTCGGCGGCGCTTTCGCCGTCTTCCCTGGGCGCGGTGATATGCCAGGCGTCGCAGGTCATTCCGATTCCCGCGATCTCGGCATATATCTTTGCGCCACGGCGCAGGGCGTGCTCATATTCCTCCACGATGAGGACTGCGGCCCCTTCCCCCATCACGAATCCGTCGCGTGTAGCGTCGAAAGGACGGGAAGCGGTCCTGTATTCCTCATTGTTGGTCGAAAGGGCGTGGGCGGAGTTGAATCCTCCGATGCCCGGAATAGAAATCGGCGCCTCGGTCCCGCCGGAAACCATGATGTCGGCACGCCCCAGCTGGATCTGGGATGCGGCGGTCATGATCGCATGCGCCGAGGTGGCACAGGCGGAAGATACGCCGAAATTGGGGCCGCGCAGTCCGAACTTGATGGCTATGTGGCCCGAAGCGATGTTGGTGATGAATTTCGGAACCAGGAAAGGGCTGAAACGGGGCTTGTCGCTCTCGAAAAACTCCTTTACCTCTTCCGTGTAGGTGTTGATGCCCCCAACGCCGGAGCCCACCACGACGCCGATCCGCTTTAGGTCGGTCGAGGAGAGGTCGATGCCGCTGTCGGCGAAGGCCTCCGTTGCGGCGATCATGGCGTACTGGGTAAAAGGATCGGTCCTGCGGGCCTCCTTCTTATCGAAAGCAAGGGGGAATCCCGCAGGATCGTAACCTGGAATCTGGCAGGCGAACTTGGTCTTGAAATGGGTCGTATCGAACCTGGTGACCATGCTGGCACCGCTCACTCCCGCATCGAGATTCCGGAAATACTCTTCAACGTTATTTCCGAGGGGATTGATGGTGCCGATGCCGGTAATGACGACCCGCTTCATCAACGACTACTGAACGTGCTCCTTGATGTAATCGATGGCATCCTGGACGGTCGAGATCTTCTCGGCGACATCGTCGGGGATGGTGATATTAAACTCTTTCTCAAACTCCATGATCAACTCGACAGTATCGAGGGAATCTGCGCCGAGATCGTTCTTGAAACTTGCGGCGGGGGTCACTTCGCTTTCCTCTGTTCCGAGCTTGTAAACAATGATGGAGATCACTTTCGAAGCAATATCTTCCATAATAGAGTGGTTTTGGTTAATAGTAAATTGGTATTTGTATATTGTCTTGCCTTATCAAATCTTGTCGCATTTTTAGACAAGATTCTGCAAAGTAAGTAATTTTTGCTGAAAATGACAAATTTTCATATATTTGTATCAACGCATAAAACCTCAACTATGTATACTGATTTTCAAAAGTATCTGGAAGCCGAGCTTCAGTCCATCCGCGAAGCCGGCCTTTATAAGGAAGAACGTGTAATCACTTCGGCCCAGCAGGCGGCCATCAAGGTGGCTCCCGGCAAGGACGTGCTCAACTTCTGTGCCAACAACTACCTCGGCCTGGCCAACAACAGGAAGCTGGTCGAGGCGGCCAAGGAAGCCTTGGACACCCATGGCTACGGCATGTCTTCGGTCCGTTTCATCTGCGGAACCGGCGACCTCCACAAGGAGCTCGAGAAGAAGATATCCGAATTCTTCGGAACCGAGGACGCCATCCTCTACGCCTCCTGCTTCGACGCAAACGGCGGCGTTTTCGAGCCCCTGCTCGACGAGCATGACGCCATCATCTCCGACGCCCTCAACCACGCCTCCATCATCGACGGCGTGCGCCTCTGCAAGGCTCAGCGCTATCGCTATGCGAACGCCAACATGGAGGAACTCGAGAACTGCCTGAAGACCGCCCAGGCGCAGCGTCACCGCATTATCGTTACCGACGGCGTCTTCTCGATGGACGGCAACGTGGCTCCGCTCGACAAGATCCACGCCCTGGCTACCAAATACAATGCGATGGTGATGGTCGACGAGTCCCACTCCGCCGGCGTAGTCGGCAAGACGGGCCGCGGCACCACCGAGCGCTTCAACCTGCGCGGCCAGATCGAAATACTCACCGGAACCCTCGGCAAGAGCTTCGGCGGTGCGGTCGGCGGATTCACCACCGGCAAGAAGGAAATCATCGCGATGCTCCGCCAGCGCTCCCGTCCCTACCTCTTCTCCAACTCCATCCCGCCGATGATCGCCGCCGCCGGCATCAAGATGTTCGAGATGATGAGCGAGACCAACGAGCTCCAGGACAAGCTCCACGCCAACACCGATTACTTCATCGGCCGCATGAAGGCCGCCGGCTTCGACATCAAGCCCACCGAGTCGGCAATCTGCGCCGTGATGCTCTACGACGCCCCGCTCTCCCAGAAGATGGCTGCAAGGCTTCAGGAAGAAGGCATCTATGTCACCGGCTTCTACTATCCCGTCGTACCGAAGGGCCAGGCCCGCATCCGCGTCCAGGTCTCTGCCGGCCACGAGAAGGAGCATCTCGACAAATGCGTCGAGGCCTTCACCAAGATCGGCAAGGAACTCGGGGTTATCAAATAACTACGCCCCGGTCAACCCCGGAGTGACTACAATTCAAATCACAGGCTGGTTAAACTCGTTTTAGCCGGCCTTTTTTGTTGAGAATAATCGATTCCAAAAAACACAGGGAACATCGGAATGAGGCCTAGGCCGCTCAAGGGGCAATCACTGTTCCAACCAAGACGATTTTGGCTCGGCTGGGACATTGTACCATTTCCCGTGGCGGTGGGAACCGCTAAAGTGTTCCTGTTGATTATCGGGTTCATAGGCCGACCTGAATATGGCTCCGTTTCGCTTGGCCCCGTTTCGCCGACCGTCCGGCCCTGTCTTCCGCTGCAACGGAAGCAGTTGACCGACAGACGTTTACGCAAGTTGATCCCCCCGTTTCAGAGGGGGATCAACTTGCGTAAGTAACTGATTTACTGTTGTGTCCGTTGCAGCGAAAAAATGCGGATCGTTGGAAAGGTCCATTAGAACAAGCATCGTCATGTATGGAATCCGTTGATGGTCATCAGTTCAGCCTACCTCTTTCGCAGTCGATCCGAAATCAGTCGCTGACATCCGCCGGAAACAAAAGAAAGAGTCTCCGTAGCCGGGGACTCTTTCTTTGTCATGCCCGACCTGATCGGGCATCCCTATATCGATTACTCGTCGGTGAGGGAGAAACGGTAGAAGGCAAGGATCTTTGCATCCTTGTCGGCTGCGGCAAGGACGTCCTTCACAGGGGTCTTGCCGTCGCCCATCTGGTACTCCTGCTGCTCCAGGGTGCTCTCCTTGAAGAACTTCTGGACGCGGCCGGCGGCGATGTTCTGGATCATCTGCTCGGGCAGGTTGGCTGCCTTCTCGGCCGAAACCTTCGCGATGATCTCGCGTGCCTGCTGAGCCTGCTCGGGAGTGAGCCAGCCCTTGGCGGTGTTCGACTCGATGTGGTCTTCGCTGTCGCAGTGGGCAGGGTTGATGCCGGCTTTCTTGAGAGCGTTCTCGACAGCCTTGCGGACCTGCTCCTCCTTGGTCTTCTCGATGGCGACCTGGCGCTCCTTCTCGACCACCTCTGCAGGGCAGTCTTCAGCGGAGACGGAGACAGGGTTCATCGTGACGACCTGGATGGCGATACCCTTGGCCAGCTCCTCGTCGATCGGCTTGTTGAAAGCGACGATGGCGCCGAGCTTACCGTTGGTGGTGTGGATATAAGAAGCCACATAGGGGGCTTCGAGTTTGCCGTAGAATGCGAGAGAGTGCTTCTCACCGCTCTTGCCGGTCTGCTGGGAGATGGCTTCCTCCACGGTTTCGCCGGTAGCGATGCGGCATGCCTTGAGGGCCTCGAGGTCGGCGGGACATGCGGCGATGGCCGCGTCGGCGATGGCGTTTGCCAGAGCCTGGAACTCGGCGTTCTGGGAGACGAAGTCGGTCTCGCAGCCGAGGCAGACGAGGATACCCTTACCGCCTTCAACGCGTGCCTTCACGGCACCTTCAGTAGTTTCGCGGTCGGCGCGCTTGGCGGCCACGAGCTTGCCTTTCTCACGGATGATCTCCTGGGCGCGGGTGAAGTCACCCTGTGCCTCCACGAGGGCCTTCTTGCAGTCCATCATGCCGGCACCGGTCATCTTGCGCAGTTTTGCGACATCTAATGCTTTGATTTCCATTGTGTACGGTTTAAGGGTTTATTCCTGGGTCTCTTCAGCGGGGGCTTCCTCAGCCTTGGGAGCGTTCCTGCGGGCGCGGACGCGCTTCACGGGAGCCTCTTCGGCGGCGGGAGCTTCCTCTTTTTCCTTCTCCTTCTCGATCCTGCGCTCCTCGAGGCCTTCGGAGATGGCTCCGCAGAGGGTCTCGGTGATGAGCTGGATGGATTTAGCCGCATCGTCGTTGGCCGGAATCACATAATCAATCGTGGTCGGGTCGCAACATGTATCAACCATTGCGATAACGGGGATGTTCAGACGATTGGCTTCGCGGACGGCGTTGATTTCCTTCTGGACGTCCACGACGAAAATTGCGGAGGGAAGACGGTTGAGGTCGGCGATCGAACCGAGGTTCTTCTCGAGTTTCGCCCTCTGGCGCGAGATCTGGAGACGCTCGCGTTTTGCAAGGGTTTCGAAGGTGCCGTCGGTCATCATCTTGTCGATGGTGTTCATCTTCTTGACGGCCTTGCGGATGGTGGGGAAGTTGGTGAGCATGCCACCGGCCCAGCGCTCGGTCACATACGGCATGTTGACCTTCTGTGCGCACTCCGCTACGATATCCTTGGCTTGTTTCTTTGTTGCCACGAAGAGGATCTTGCGGCCGGCATGAGCAAGCTGCTTCATGACACCGGCTGCCTCATCTATCTTGACGACAGTCTTGTGCAGGTCGATGATATGGATCCCGTTCTTCTCCATAAAGATATAAGGAGCCATTTTGGGATTCCATTTCCGCTTCAGGTGACCGAAGTGTACGCCTGCATCGAGTAAGTCTTGGAAATTGGTTCTTGACATTGTCTTTGTTTTTAATTTGTTTGTTTTCTCTTTTCATCAATCCGGAGTAGCGGTCCCCGGGACCGGTCTCCTGGATTTTCCGCAGCCGGACAAATCCCAGGCAGCTTTCCGCCTCATCAGGCGGGGATCCTGCGATTTTGGATCCGGACTGTGCAAAAGTAAATCAGTGTTGTTCGATTAACGTTTGCTGAACTGGAAGCGTCTGCGAGCACCGGGCTGTCCAGGTTTCTTACGCTCGACCTCACGGGCGTCGCGGGTCAGGAAACCGTTGGACTTCAGGACCGGGCGGTAAGCTTCGGCGTCGACCTTGCACAGGGTGCGGGCGATTCCGAGGCGGATGGCTTCGGCCTGTCCTTTGATACCTCCGCCGTCGACATTGATCTTGAGGTCGAACTGGCCGAGGGTGTTGGTGATGACGAGGGGCTGGTTGACAATGTACTTCAGGGTGTCCTCTTTGAAATACTCGTCGAGGTTCTTACCGTTGATTACAATGTTACCTGCACCGGCGCATGCATAGACGCGAGCAACTGCTGATTTACGTCTTCCAAGGGCGTTGAATACTTCCATTACTCTGTCTTAAATTTCGTTTAAAGTGAGGGGTTTGGGTTGCTGTGCCTCATGCGGGTGCTCCGGACCTTCATATACATAGAGGTTGCGGAACAGCTGGGCACCGAGACGGTTCTTCGGAAGCATTCCCTTGATGGCATGCTCCACGACAAAGGTCGGCTTGCGATCGAGCATTTCTTTGGGCGTAGCGAAACGCTGGCCACCCGGATAACCGGTATGGCGGACGTACACCTTGTCGGTCAGTTTCTTTCCCGTGAGACGGATCTTCTCGGCGTTGACGATGATGACGTTGTCACCACAGTCGGCGTGGGGAGTGAAATCCGGTTTGTTCTTGCCGCGGAGGACAAGAGCGACGCGGGAAGCGAGACGACCCAGCACCTGATCGGTCGCATCAATAACGTACCACTCTTTCTTTGCGGTGGCGCTATTGGCGGAAATGGTCTTGTAGCTTAAAGTGTCCACTTTGTTGATATTTAGGTTAATACAATAAAAATGTTGCGATCCCCCGAAATTTTGGGGGCTGCAAAATTACGAATTATTTTTTACCGAACAAATTAATTTTCAGAAGAGAAGCCCTCCCGGGTCCTTTTCCGGGAGGTCCCGGCGCATCAGAGCGTCGAATTCCATGCCCTCTTCCCAGGTCAGGAATTCAGCATGGATGGGCAGATAGAAGAGCCTGCGGCGCACTTCAGGAGCGAGAGTGCTGCAGTGAAGCAGTCTCTGGGCATCCTTTTCCGTGGTGAGCAGCAGCGCCCGGGGGTTGCGGTTTGCGTAGCGGGCCAGCGCACGCAGGTCGTGGCGCGTGAAGCGGTGATGATCGCCGAAACGCTTGTGGCCTATCCTCTCGTAACGGTCCGTCAGATGGGCCAGCAGGGGGCGGTCATCGGCCACCCCGGAGAAGAGATAGACCTCCTTTGAATATATGTAGCGCTTGTCGGCCTCCCAGCGGAATACGGGCAGTGGCTCATCGTACCTGACGGTCGAGAAGAATATGGGCTGCTCGGGCCTGAGGCGTGTCTGCTGCCTAATCGTACCCCTTTCCCATTCGTCGAGCGAGCCCGGCGACTTGGTCACCACCACGACCGAGGCGCGCCTTATCTGCTCGGGCAGGTCACGCAGCCTGCCGACAGGCAGCAGGTTGTCGTGGAATATGGGCCGGTTGTAATCCACCAGGACTATGTCGGTGGACGGCTTCAACTTCCGGAACTGGAATCCGTCGTCGAGCAGGACAATTCCGGGCCGCTCGCCTTCAGGAAGGGCCAGAAGCTGCTCGACACCGTGGTTGCGGTCCTTGTCGACGGCGACAATCACATGGGGGAACTTGCGTTTGATCTGCAGGGGCTCATCTCCCGCAACATCGGACGTATCATCCTCCTTTACGATATGGAAGCCCTTCCCCTTGCGCTTGTAGCCCCTGGACAGGACAGCCACGCGGCACTCTCCCTGGAGCAGGTTGGCAAGATACTCTACCATCGGGGTCTTGCCCGTGCCTCCGGCGGTCACGTTGCCGACGGAAATGACGGGGACTGAATGGGAGACGGACTTTATCTTTCCGCTGTCGTACAGGGCATGGCGAATCCTGAGGGCAAGCCAGTAAGGGAAAAGGAATACGTTGCTTATCATCCCCAGACCTCCGCAATATGGTCGAGCAGGGCATAGACCTCTGCAGGATCGGTAGTAGTAACCAGTTTGAGCCTCGTCTCCTTGAAATTGTCGAGACCCTTGAAATAACAACTCAGATGGCGGCGCATCTCGAGGATTCCCACCTTCTCTCCCTTCACCTCGAGCGACTTGGCCAGATGCCGCTTCGCCAGTGCGACGCGGTCGCATACGCTCATGGGTGGCAGCAGTTCACCTGTTGCGAGATAATGCTTTACCTCCCGGAATATCCAGGGATGGCCGAAACTGGCACGGCCTATCATTATGCCGTCCACCCCGTAACGGTCGAAAGCCTCCTTCGCCCCTTCGGGAGAGGTTATGTCGCCATTGCCGATAATCGGTATGTGCATACGCGGGTTGCGCTTCACTTCGCCTATCAGGGTCCAGTCGGCAGTGCCTTTATATAACTGGGCGCGGGTGCGGCCGTGGATTGTCAGAGCAGAGATGCCTGCATCCTGGAGGCGCTCCGCCAGTTCCACTATTATCTTGTTTTCCTCGTCCCATCCGAGACGCGTCTTGACCGTGACGGGGAGTTTCACCGCCTCAACGACCCGGCGGGTGATCTCGACCATTTTGTCAGGCTCGCGCATCATGCCGCTGCCGGCGCCGCGCCTGGCAATCTTGTTGACCGGACAGCCGAAATTGATATCTATGAGGTCGGGGCCCGCAGCCTCCGCCCGCACCGCGGCCTCTACCATGGCGTCGGGGATATGGCCGTAAATCTGGATGCCTATGGGACGCTCCGCATCGGTCACCTGCATCTTGGCGATGGTCTTGACGGCATCGCGTATAAGCCCGTCCGAAGAGATGAACTCGGTATACATCAGGTCGGCGCCGAACTCCTTGCAGATGTAGCGGAAGGAGGGGTCAGTCACATCCTCCATCGGTGCAAGCAGCACCGGCCTTTCTCCCAGATCTATGTTCCCGATTTTCACGGGTGCAAATATAATAAAAAGAGCCGCTCTTTCGAACGGCTCTTTCTTCTGTTTAAAGATACTAGTCCTGCGTGGAATCCCACCATACGGGGATGGTCCAGACGTCAAGGGCGGTGTTCCACATGTCGAGATTCATTTTGGCACCGGGAACCTCGGCACCGATGGCCTGCAGGTTGACCTTGTTGTAGTTGTACTCGTGAGAGCAGTGCTGCCAGCGACGGAGCTGCTTGCCTGCAGGAATTGCCTCGAGGGCTTTAGCATCATAGTCGTGGTAGATAGGCTGCTTCCAGTTGAGGAAGATGTTCTCGTCGAAGTCGTAGCGGCGCATGTCGTTCCAGATCTCAACGGAGAACTGCAGTGCGAGACGCTTCTGGGTAAGGATCTTGCCGAGCGTCAGGTCAGCGGCGGTACCGATACCGTTGTTCAGGAAGTTGTCCATCTCGGCATTGGTGATCGGAGTGAATGACGGGCAGGTTCCGAGGTTGGGATCCTCGCTGACCCACTTGTTGAGCGAGACGTTCATGCGTTCCATGGCGGCTTTGATACCGTTCCTGTAGGCAGTGAAGGCGCCGGACTTGTCACCCTGGTTGAAGAGGATCTCAGCCTTGATGAAGCAGGCCTCAGCATAGGTACCGATGAAGGTCGGCGAGGAAACGCGGCTGTAGAACGAACCGGACTCACGGCTTTCGTCACCGGAGCTCTTGCCTGCGCGGCGGTAGAAGAGGTCCGGAGCGGCGGCATAGCCCTTGGATTCGGAGGTGCACTCCACATAATAGATGTCGTTCGCGCGGGCAGGGTTGTCGGTAGTGACATACCAGCCGTTGGCGGCATTCCAGTTGGCACGGAGCGGGCCGCCCGAGAAGATCGGGCAGGCACCGGTGGTCATGTCGACACCGAGGGAACGGCGCCAGTTGCCGACCCACTTGACACCTGCAGGAGCGTTGTCCTTATTGCGGGAATCGTATGCCCAGGGGATGATCTTGTCGGCACGCGGGTCTTCCACACCGTAGCCGCCGAAGTTCGTGAGGTTCTTCACGAGGGTCTCGGTCACCATATAGCCGGCGTTCATACCGCAGACGGAGTAGAGCGGGGAGTAGTCCACGGGCTCATCCCATCCAAGCACGTCGTGCGTGGTGCTGTTGTCGTCGGTGTGGTAGATCACCATGTCGTCCGCATTGCTCTGGGGGCCGTTGTTGAGGGCAGCCAGGATAGTGGCGGTGTCATACTTGCCTTCGAGATAGCTGCCGGTCTGCTTCTTGTTCAGCTTGGCGCAGTAACGGGCCTTCAGCAGGTTGCCGAATTTGATCCATTTCTGGACGTCGCCGCCGCCCCACCAGTCACCGAGGGAGAGGGCAGGTACGGAAGCCGCCTGGCTGCGGGAGAGATATTCAAGACCTTCGTCGAGTTCATTCAGGACACCGAGATAGATGGTCTTGCCGTTGTCATACTTGGGATATGCGCTTTCACCGAGGGCGTCGGTGTAGGGCATCTCGCCGTGGAGGTCGGTCATCAGCATGAAGCCGTAGGCGCGGATGATCTTGGCGACACCGCAGTAGTGCCATGCTTCAGCAGCTTCGGCCTTCTTGAACATATCGTCGATGTTGCAGGCAGCACCGACGAACCACCACTGGTAAGCGGTCGTCACGGCACCGGTCACAGGACGCCAGTAAGACATATACCAGTAGTTGCCGCCACCGTTGTAGCGCGTCCAGTCACCCATTGACATCGACGTACGCCAGGCAGCGAACTGGTTCGCGCTGTTCGTGTAGAACTCAATGTGTGCGAGACGATTCTGGAAGAGTGCGCTCTCCGAGGAAGGGTTCTCGGGGTCGACGTTCACATCAAGCCATTCGTTGCAGGAGGCAAGGGCCAGGATGCATACGAACGCCATCAATATGGATTTAATGTATTTCATATTCTTCGTAGATTAATCGTTCATTCACTTTAGAAAGTCAGGTTGAGTCCGAAGGTCATACCGGAAGTAGCCGGAACGTCGCAGTATGCGAAACCGACAGAAGAAGAACCACCGACACCGGCACCGGCCACGGCCACTTCGGGATCACCGTTGTAGTTGGTGAACAGGAGGAGGTTGTTGCCGGCCACGGAGATGGAGGCGCGTTTCATGAAACCGGTCTTCTCCATCCATTTCCTGGGAAGCTCGTAGGTCAGCGAGAGCGTACGGAGACGGAGGAGGTTGACTTTGGTGATGTAGTTCGTAGCTTCCTGGGTATAGTAATCGGTATAGTAGTTCTTGATGATGTTGTAGCCGCTCATCACGACGCCGTTGAACTCATAGGTGCTTCCGGCGTCCCAGGACTTGCTGCGGGTCTCATAGTCAGGAACAGTAACTTCCTTGCCGTCGATCGTCTCCTCGTGGGAACCGGTCTGGAAAACGCCTTCGACCGTCAGGGTCTCGTTGCGCTTGTCTGCGGAGAACTGGCTGGTACCTGCGATATCCATGGCGTACTGGGTGCCGTTGAACACGTCACCGCCTACGCGGAATTCCCAGAGCATGTTCAGGCTGAGGTTCTTCCAGGTAAAGGTGTTGTTGAAACCACCGGAGAAGGTCGCCTCGCGGTTACCGACAGCATAGTAGGTATTGGCCGCATAAGTCGGCATGCCGTTCTTGTCGAGGATCGGTTTGCCATAGTACTGGGCATTGGCATTGGAGCCTTCGATAGGCTCCACGCAATTCCACTTGTAACCTGCGATTGCCATGAAGTTGCCGCCGTTGTAGGAAGCGGCCTTAGCGGGTCCGTACTGCACGTCGGTAACATACATCACGTCAGTACCTGAAGGCAGGCCGTCCAGGGTACCGCGGTTGCCGGCCATGTTGAGGGCGACATCCCAGGTGAAATTGCGGGTCTCGACCGGGGTACCGCTGATGGAGAGTTCCATACCTTTATTGTATACGTTACCGGCGTTGATCGAGCAGAAGATGTAACCGGTGGACTGGGGTCCGCGCGGGCTCAGGATCTGGTTGAACGAGTCGTTGGTATAGTACGCGTAGTCGATGTGGAGACGGTTCTTGAAGAAACTCAGTTCGACACCGAGCTCGGTGGAACGGGTCATCTCGGGTTTCAGGTACGGGTTGCCGCGCTCCCAGCTGTTGCCGAGGCCGATGAGGCCGGTAAGATAGGTTCCGACAGGCCAGAGGGAAGTGGCGGTTTCATATGCGCCGGTATCCTTACCTACTTTAGCCCATGAAGCGCGGATCTTACCGAAGGAGAGGACGTCCTCGCTGATGATGCCGGCATCCTGGAGAGGCTGGGTGAAGACCACCGATCCGCTCACTGACGGATAGAAGTAGGAGCGGCTGTCGAGAGGCAGGGTGGAAGTCCAGTCGTTACGGCCGGTTACGGTCAGGAACAAGGTGTTCTTCCACGATGCGCGGAACTCTCCGAACACGCCGATGAGGCGCTTCAGGCTGCCGCCGTGCGAGAATGCCTTGTTGTCATTGGTCGCATTGGCATAAGAGAAGAACTCGGGGACCGAGAAGTTGTATGCCATCATGTAGACACGGTCGGTCTTGTACTGGTCGGTGGATGCACCGAGAAGGAGGCCGAAGTCGAAGTCACCCAACTTGAAGTCCATATTGGAGAGCAGGGTGTTGTTCAGGTAGTGGTAACGGGCGGTGTTGTCGGACATCATACCGCGCTGCCAGACCTGCTTGATGGCGGAATTGGCGGCGATACGGTTGGAGTTTACCTGCGTATAGGTATCGAGACCGACACGGTAGGTGATGTTCCACCACTTGGCGAGGTCGGCACGGACGTTCACGTTACCGGTGAAACGGTTGGTGTTGTCGTACATCTGGAACTTGTTGATGATCCAGTAGGGATTCTCCTTGTCGTCCCAGGGATCCTGACGGTCGGCGAATTGGCGGTAACGGGTACCGTCTTCGTTGAGATAGTGCGACATGTTGTCGGACGGGGCCCAGGTGAACACGGAGTGGAGGGCGCCGGAGCCGCCGGAACCGTAGAGGGCGTTACCGGTCAGGGTACGGTCGGTATGGGCCTGGGAGTAAGCCATGTTGGCGCCGAAGGTGAAGATACCGATCTTCTGTTCGCCGTTGAAGCGGACGGTGTACTTCTCATAACCGGTCTTGGGGACGATACCGCCCTGGTTGAAATAGGAACCGGAGAGGAAGAAGTTGCTGTTCTTCGTACCGCCGGATACGTTCACGCTCTCGTCGAGGGTGATGCCGGTCTTGAAGAAGGAACCGATGTTGTCATAGAAACGGTTGCCTTTCTCGCCCCAGGAGTTGTAGCTGTAGTCGTTCTGGACAGTCTGCTGGTAGATACCGGCAGCATACTGGTCCTCAAGGTAACCCTGCTTGTACTCGTTCTGGAATGCGGGAAGAGCCTTGGCCCATGCGGTGGTGAGTTTGGAGTTGACGTTGACCTCAACGGCACCTTCCTTACCTTTCTTGGTGGTGATGAGGACCACGCCGTTGGCGGCGCGGGAACCGTAAAGGGCGGAAGCGGCAGGACCCTTCAGGACGGACATGCTCTCGATGTCCTCAGGGTTGATATCCATCACGCGGTTGGAGGAGGTGGTGGCGGAACGATAGGTACCGTCGAAGCCGGAGTTGCCGACAGGAGCGGAGGAGTTATCGTAGATGATACCGTCGACCACGAAGAGCGGCTGGTTGTCCTTGCCTTCGGAAGCGGAGGTACCACCACGAAGGATGATCTGTGCGCCGGAACCGGCGGCACCGGAAGACTGGGTGATGTTGACACCCGCGATCTTGCCGGAGAGCGAGGAGATCGGGTTTGCCGTCTTGTTCTTCATCAGCTCGTTGGCGCTGAGGTCTTCCACGGCGTAGCCCAGGGATTTTTTCTCTTTCTTGATACCGAGAGCCGTCACGACGGTCTCCTGCAGCATCTCGGCATCGTCCTCCATGGTGATGTCGACCACGGAGCGGCCGGCTACCTGGACGGAAACAGTCTTGTAGCCGATGCAGGTGTACGTAAGGGTGCCATTGACCGGAGCGCTGATACGGTAACGGCCGTCGACGTCGGTCGACGTACCGACGGTCGTACCGTCGAGCACCACGTAAGCCCCTATGATCGGCTCATTGTTCTTGTCAACGACACGACCCGTGACGTTGATGCTTTGAGCCCACGCGGTTCCCGCAAAGAGAACCATCGTGAGAACAGCCGCGACAAGGCGGCCAAGTTTCTTTGAAACGAACATAAATAGAGTTTTAGGTTAATGTGTATGGTTGTTTGTAACTGTCGGCATATTAATGGTTTTGCTGGCATTAGGATTTATTGTCCTAAAGTACAAAAATATACATTTCTCATTTAGTTTTATCATTTTTTTGACATTTTTTCAACATGGTCTAACTTGATAGCCGACTGCGCTTTCGTACATTTTTGTCCGAAACCTCTTATTTTTTTCTTGTTAATCCCAAAATATATTCGCAAATTTACATTTTGTATTGTGGAAAATTTTTGAGCAACCAAATACTCATTAACCTAAAAAATCATCTATGTTCGTTTCAAAACAATTCAGCCGTATCCTTACGGTATTGTGCGCTCTGATCCTCTCAGCGGGATCATTGCTGGCTCAGAACATGACCGTCACCGGCAAGGTGGTGGACAAGAACAATGAGCCGATCATAGGGGCCTATGTTGTCGTCGCCGGCACTTCAACCGGCACGTCGACGGGGGCTGACGGTTCTTATACCATCAACGCTCCCGCAAACGGCACCCTCCAGTTCACGTGCATCGGTTACAAGACCCAGGAGGTCATGATCGCCGGCCGCAGAGTGGTCGAGGTCATCCTGGCCGATGACGCAGAAATGCTGCAGGACGCCGTTGTCGTCGGCTTCGGCACCCAGAAGAAAGTCAACCTGACCGGCGCCGTCACGGCAGTCGACGCATCCAAGGCCCTGGAAAGCCGCCCGATTCCCGATGTGGGACGTGGTCTCCAGGGTATGGCTCCCGGTCTTAACGTCCAGGTCGCTTCAACTGAAATCGGTTCCGACCCGATCATGCGAATCCGCGGCCAGGTCGGTTCCGCCGAAGGCAGCGCAGCTCCGCTGATCCTGCTCGACAACGTGGAAATCCCTTCCATCCAGATGATCAATCCTGACGACATCGAATCCATCTCGGTCCTGAAAGACGCCGCCTCCGCTTCCATCTACGGTGCGAAAGCAGCTTTCGGTGTGATCCTGATCACTTCCAAGAAGGGAGCCAAGACGGAATCCGTCTCCGCCACCTATTCCGGCAATGTGGCCTTCCAGTCCATCGCCAAGGAATATGAGATGGCTGACGTCGACGGTCTGCATTATGCAGTCGAAGCTTTCGAGCGTATGGGCACCTTCGCTCCTGCCGGCGCTTTCTGGCACATCGACCGCGCAGGCTGGCAGGCCGCAGTCGCATGGAAAGCCAAATACGGCAAGAACGGTACGAATCCTATCGACATCTACGATCCTCTGACCTACGGCCGTGACTGGTATGTCCCTTCCGCTTATCCCGGCCGCAAAGTGGGTGTCCGTACCTATAATCCCTACGACTACATCACGCGCAAATCCGCGCCGATGCAGAGCCACAATCTCTCTGTGGCAGGCAAGACCGGCAGGACGACCTTCAACATCGGCCTCGGCTACCTCGGCCAGACCGGTATGATGAAGACCACCGACTATGACCGCTATTCCCGCTACAACGCCAATGTCCGCGTAGGATCGCAGATCAACGACTGGCTGAATATCCACGCCGGCGTCATGTATTCGCAGAGCGAGAAGAACTGGGCGTATACGACCAGCGGCGTAACGACCGACGCATGGCTGTATCTGTACCGCTGGGGTCCTACCTACCCGCTGGTCCCCACCGATGAGAACGGCAACAACCTCCGCACGATGGCCTATGAAACCGCCGTCGCCAACAAGGCGAGCAACATCCAGTCCTACACGAGCGTGAACCTCGGTACGACCATCACCCCCGTAGAGAACTGGGACATCAACGTGGACTACACCTATGCCACCAACCAGACTTCCGCACTTCGCCCCGGTACCAGTTTCTACGCTGGCAACACCTGGGAAGCCGGCGTTCTCCAGACAGACGCTTCCGGCAACCCCATCCTTGTCAACAACGAATGGGCTGAATACAACGGCATGGGTTCCACGCTCCAGAAATATGCCCTGAACTGCTACCGTTACACCTCCACGGGTTCCAACCCCGACCATATCTACCGCGATGCATATGTATCCCGCCGCAACACCCTCAATGCGACGACCACTTACGACTGGACCATCGGTGACCACAACATCAGGCCGATGCTCGGTGTCAACGCGGTAGCGTACATGGAAGAAGGCAACTGGTCGCAGATCACCGCCCTGATGGACTACACCAATCCCCAGTTCAACCTGGCAACCGGAACACAGACTGCAGGCGGCGGATATGTATGGAACTCCACTCTGGGTTATTTCGGCCGTTTGAACTATGCATATAAAGACAGGTATCTGTTGGAAGGAAACGTCCGCTACGACGGTACATCCAAGTTCACCCAGGCCATGCGCTGGAGGTGGTACTATTCCTTCTCCGGCGGCTGGCGCTTCACTGAAGAACCTTTCATGGAAGGCGTACGTGACTTCATCTCTTCCGGTAAGCTGCGCGCTTCCTGGGGTAAGATCGGTGACCAGTCCGTAGCAAGCTCGCTGTATATCCCGTTGATGTCGCGCATCCAGGACACCTGGATCCACGGCGGCGCCAGGGACTTCTTCTACACAACTCCTGCAGCTGTCGACTCCGACATTACCTGGCAGGACATCCAGACGCTAGACTTCGGTATCGACCTGACCCTGTTCCACGACCTGGGCATCACCTTCGACTGGTATCAGCGCGACACCAAGAACATGATCGTCCCTGCGGAAGGTCTCGGCTACGGTTTCGGTACCTCGGCTCCTAAAGGCAACTATGGTGACCTGAGGACCAGGGGCTGGGAACTCAGCCTGAACTACGGCCACATCTTCGACAACGGATTCAGCCTCGCTGTAACCGCTTCGCTCGCCGACGCCACTTCGACCATCACCCGCTATGGTACGGGTACCATCGTAACCAACTGGTATAACGGCAAGACCTACGGAGAAATCTGGGGCTACCGCGTAGAGCGTCTCTACCAGAACGAGGACTTCGTCTGGGAAAACGGCGAACTGGTAACCGAATCCTACACTTCTCCCAACGGCGGCACCTATACCATCAACAAACTCGCCGACCCGAACGCACCGAAACAGGGCTACCTGTCCAGCCAGACCGGAACGAAAGGTTTCGCCCCTGGTGACATGAAGTACAAAGACCTCAACGGTGACGGCGTGATCGACAATGGAGAAGGCACTCTCGCCAACCACGGCGACTGGGATGTCATCGGTAACTCCACTCCCCGTTACGAGTATTCGGCACGTCTCGACCTCGGCTTCAAGGGCTTCGACTTCTCAATGTTCTGGCAGGGCATCGGCAAGCGCAATATCGTCGGTGAAGGCCAGCTGTCAGTTCCTGGTTACAACTCATCCGACGGTGCAATGCCGCAGGCCATCGCAGGAGACTTCTGGTATGAGACCCGTGACGCAAACGGCAATGTGGTCGACTCCAACTACGACGCATTCTATCCGCGCCCGATCAACGGCGGCAGCGGCACGACGTTCAACACCATCACCAACGACCGCCTGCTGCTGAACATGGCCTATCTGCGCCTGAAGAACGTAACCCTCGGTTACACCCTGCCCGAGAAGCTGATGCGCAAGGTTTACGTCAAGAAACTCCGCATCTATGCTTCGCTGGAGAACTTCCTCACCTTCGACCACCTGAGAGGCCTGCCTATCGACCCTGAAATCGTCAACGGCTACTCTCCGACCTTCAACACGTCCAACTACGGTCTGGGCCGTACCGGTGTCGGTACACCGCCTATGAAGAGTGCTTCCTTCGGTGTCCAACTTACCTTCTAATCTGACAGAACATGAAAAAGTTATCATATATTTTCCTTTCAATAGCGCTGATAGTGCTTTCAGGCTGCGCTGACGAGTTCCTGAACCGTCCGTCCAAGACGCAGATGGACGACCAGAACTTCTGGTCCTCCGAGCAGAATCTCCGGCTGTTCGTCAACGGTGCTTATGAAAACTATTTCAACGGCTACGCCAATTCATGGGGCCAGCAGTATGCCCCCGGCGTGTATTCTTCCGGTGAAATGAGCGACGATGCACGGACTGTCGCTGGTACCTTGACCAATTTCCTGACTTCAGTTCCCAAAGACAACTGGTATCGCGCCGATGACACTTACTCCGGATACAGCGGAACCTACTGGCTGTACAGGACCGGTGCAGGTCCCTGGAACTTCGGTTTCATCCGCAAATGGAACCTGATGATCGAAAGGCTTGACATGATGAAAGAGAACGGCGTTCTCACCGATGAGGCCTACAATCACTGGATGGGGGTCGCCCGTTTCCTCCGCGGTTTCGAATACTATCGTTTCGTCGGTTCGTTCGGCGATGTTCCGTGGTACGACCATGTAGTCGCTTCGACCGACCTTGACGACCAGTACAAGGGCCGCGACAGCCGTGTCACGGTCATGACCCACGTCATGGAAGACATGGACTACGCTATCGCCAACGTCCGTGCCAATGACGGAGCCAACTACATCAACAAGTATGTCGTGGCCGCCTTCGCTTCCCGCTTCATGCTGTTCGAAGGAACCTGGGAGAAATATCACAACGTAAGCGGCGGCACGCCCAAGACTTTCCTTGAGAAGGCCGTCAGTTACGCCAAAGTCGTGATGGATTCCGGCAAGTACGCCTGCAACACGGACTTCCGTTCGCTGTTCGGACTGGAGACCCAGTCAGGCAATGAGGCCATCATGTTCCGCTCATACAGCGCGGACCTCTCCTGCACGCACTGCATCGCTTCCTACTGCAACCTGGCCGAGGGACAGAGCGGTTATGCCAACCTCGCTTTCCTGAAGTCGGTACGCTGCATCGACGGCAAGCCCTATACTGCATCTACCGTAGCCGGAAAGGACAGCTGGGCACTCGAGGACATGATCAAGACCCGTGACTCCCGTTTCGAGGCCACCTTCTGGGATGAACCCTACAGCGGTGGTACCAGCATCTATTGCGTCAAGTTCATCGACCGCGTCGGCCCGACCTACACCCTGACAGGTGCCGCCCGCCCGGCCAAGTACGGTTCAATGACCAACACCAACGGCTACCCGGTCATCCGCTACGCCGAGGTGCTCCTCAACTATGCCGAAGCCAAGCAGGAACTTGCCCTTTCATACTCCGGAAGTCCCGTTACGCAGGCTGATATCGATGCCACCATCAACGTGATCCGCAACCGCCCGATCGCTCCCGAAGCTGCCGCCAAGGGAGTCCAGAAGACCGCTCCGCTCATCATCAGCGATATCGCCGACGACCCGATGCGTACAAGCAGCGCATATGCCCTCACCCATGCCGGTGTCGTTTCCGACCCTCTCCTCTGGGAGATCCGTCAGGAGCGCCGTCTGGAATTCTTCATGGAGCAGGTGCGTGTCCTCGACATCCGCCGTTGGGGCGAACTGGAACTGATGGACGGTAACACGAACCCGGACATCATGGTAGGCTCCTGGATCGACCTCACCAAGACCAGCTCCCAGAGGCTGAGCTACAACCTCCTGTTCAACAGTGACGGTTCCCGCAACAAGTCCAATTTCGGCGTCCTCAAGGTCATGCACCTCGACGGAAAGGTCGTTACCTGGAGCGAGGATATCGATCCCGCCGAAATGGTCGGCTTCCGTATCCCCAACAACATCAAGAACAGGAACGCGTTCGGTTACAGGAACTATCTGGAGCCGGTCTGCACCGATGTGATCAACCAGTACAAAGACGCCGGTTATTCCATCGAGCAGAATCCAGGATGGGAATAACATATTCCCGCTTCCTTTGATTTGAATCGGGCCGTTCCGCATTAACGGAACGGCCTGATTTTTTCATCAGCCCTTTCACACAAAGTACGGACAACACCATGAAAAGAAGTTTTTCCCTGCTCATAGCCCTCTTCTTCTGCTGCTGCCTGCCGGCACAGAACGTCATCCAGCACAAAAGGGGGGAGGACCTCAAGCAATATCTGCTTGACAGCATCAAGTTCATCTCGGAAGATTATAAATCCGGTTTCGTAAAGTTCCGCGACGGTTCATCTGCAAGGGGCCCGGTCAACATCTCCACGATCGAGCAGCGTATCTACTTCATCAATCCCTCCGGCGATGTCCAGGTCCTGGTCAATGAAGACCAGGTCAACTACGTGACATTCTCGGGAAGGACCTTCATCAAGAGCAAATACGGGTATCTGGAACTGCTCTCGACCGTAGACGAGGCGGCAATGGGAGTCGTCCGGCGCGTAACCTTCCTGGAAGCCGAAAAGAAAGGCGCATACGGATCCTCGTCACAGACCACATCCGTTTCTACCGTCACATCTTTCCAGGAAGCGGGCGTCATGTACACATTGGGCGTGGACAAGGAGACCCCGTTCCTGTACAAGGTCATCCCTTATTTCTACAAGAACGATAAGGTCCTGCTGTCCAACAAAAAGAACCTGATCAAATGCTTCCCGGAAAAGAAAGCGTTCATCGAGACTTATCTCAATGAACACTCCGTCGATTTCGAAAAAGCGGAAGATGTGTCCGCTCTCTTTGAAGCCCTGAAGCAGGCTTCCCTATAAAAACTTGATGATATAGAATAGCATCACCCCGCTGGCGGTGAGCTTGAGTCCCGTGCTCAGCAGGAAGCCGAGGAAGGAACCGAAGGCGGGCTTGAGCGACTTCTGAAGATCGCTTCCGTTGAATATTATCTCCGAGACCAGCGCTCCGATGAAGGAGCCTGCTATCATTCCCCAGGGAGGAAAAAAGATAAGACCCAGGAACAGTCCCACGAGCGTACCCCGGGCGGCGGCCTTGGATCCGCCCGTTTTCGCGGTTATCCAGGAAGGGACGATATAGTCAAGGACGGTGACGACTATGGCCACCGCGAGCCAGACTATCAGAAAACCGGTCGTCATCCCGGACTGGCCGGTAAGGAAAACAAGCAGCAGGCCGACCCACGACAACGGCGGCCCGGGGAGCACCGGAAGGATGCATCCCACGAGGCCGGCGATGCCGAGGATAACGGCGATAATTTTCAGAACCAACATTGGGTTCGGGACAGCGCCCCGTCAGAACATATAGTCCCAGGCAGGGAGCTGTATCGGTTTGCTCTGCAGGGCTTTGATGGCTTTGTCGCTCAGATACTTCCTGTTGATGACGATGCGGAAGAGATATTCGTCGAACCACCTGTCGGTAAAGGTCACGTAGCCGTGGTTGCCGGATGCGGGACCCCAGCTGTTCTCAAGCTCCCACTTCACGGGAACGTCGTTCTCGTCGGTATCACAGCCGATGAGGGTCATTGCGTGGGACGATCCGCTCTGGCGGGTAAGGATGCGGGCCTTCTTGTCCATGTCGAGAGTGATGCCGAAGAGCGACTGGTAGTCGTAGTAGTCCACGTCCATGATGCCTTTCTCACGGTCGCTCTGTTTTCCGACGTCGCAGGAGATGTAAAGCGGGGTGTTGTCTTTGATCGAGGCGAGTGCGGCGGGTTTGATCTCCTCGTTGGGAAGGTTCAGGTAGCACCAGTTGACACCTTCATAGGTGTTGCGGTAGGAGGCGATGTCGTAGACCTTGTAGTATTCACGGGTCGGGTCGTTCATGATCATGATGAAGGTGTCGGGATCATAGTTGTCGGGAATGATGCCCTTGTAGAACTCCATCGGGGTGGTCTTGACCGTCTTCACCTCTCCGTTCCTGTCCTTGTAGCGCCAGGTGAATTCCGTCGGGGGCTCGCCCAGGCAGATTGCAAGCACGCGGTAGACTTCCTTCAGGATCTCTATCTTCTTGGCCTCGACAGCCTTCTTCTTAGCGCCTGAAGCGATCAGCTCGCGAAGGTGCCAGCCACCGGTGCGCAGCAGTTCGTTGAGGACTCCCCTCATCTGCGAGGTATTGTTGGAGTGCTCGGTCTCCGGCATCACGCTCTGGGGAACCACGCCGTATTTCTCGGCGGCATCCCAGAAGAGGTTCCATACGCCTCCGTCGGCGACGGGCGACTTGAAGAAGAACTCCACGTCGCGGTCGGTGATGTCACGGTCCGCGGTCGCGATGACATTCTCCAGGAACAGGTTGGCCTTCTCGAACTGGTCCCAGAAGAACGTATAGTTGTGGGAGAAGTCGAATTCGCGCAGATTATACTTCTTCATCACGGCGGGACGCAGCACGTTCATCGAGGTGAACATCCAGCAGCGGCCGGAGCTGAGCTGGTTGGTGATGCCGCTCACATCGCAGCGATATTTGAAGAAATGGTCGATCTGGCCGGCTTTCTCGTGATTGTAGGTGAACGACTTGATGTCGCGGTCGTGCACGATGGCGTTCTGGATGGCCTTGGTGGAGGCATCCTTGACGAAACTTCCGCGGATCTCGTTGAGTTCCGCCTGTCCGATGACCTGTGCGCCTGCTGCAAAGCATACGAGCAGGGCGGCGAGGGTAAAGAGGGATCTTTTCATATCAGTCTTTATACATTGTGTTTTCAATTTCTTCCACGGTGATAGGGAGACGCTTCGCTCCGAGGAGGCGCGAACCACCAGGGGTGATGAGCAGGTCGTCTTCGAGGCGGATGCCGCCGAAACCGTAATATCCTTCGAGTTTGGCGAAATCGATGTACTGCGCGTTGTGACCTTCGGTTTTCCACTTCTCTATGAGGGCGGGGATGAAGTAGATGCCCGGCTCGTCCGTGATCACGTGTCCGGGGACAAGTTTGCGCGCCATGCGGAGCGAACCCAGTCCGAGCTGCTTCGACCTCTCCTGGCCGGGATCGTAACCCACATAGTTCTCGCCGAGATCCTCCATATCGTGCACGTCTATGCCCATGTTGTGGCCAAGGCCGTGAGGCATGAAGAGGCCCTGTACGCCAGCGGCCACCATTTCATCGACGTCGCCGTGGAGCAGACCGAGATTTTTCAGGCCCTGCACGATGATCTTGGAAGCGCCCAGATGGACTTCACGGTAGGTCACGCCGGGACGGGCGGCCTCGCGCGCATAATCATTGGCCGTCAGGACTATCTCATAGACGTCTTTCTGCTTGGGAGTGAACTTGCCGCCCGTAGGGAGGGTACGGGTGTTGTCGGAACAATAGTGCGAAGCTATCTCGACGCCCGCGTCGATGACGCAGAGGTTGCCTTCGGTCAGGACGGCATCGTGCATGTGGTTGTGAAGCGTCTCTCCGCGCTGCGAAAGGATGGTGGGGAACGAAGTCATCACACCTCCGCTCTTGCATACACCCTCCATCACACCCACGAGCTCCTGCTCCACCATCCCGAGCCGCATCATTTTCATCGCGGTCAGGTGCATGGCGTAGCCAAGGTTGCAGGCCTTGTCGATCTCCTCGATCTCGCAGGGCTCCTTGATGAGGCGGAGCGCCACCACGGCTTTTATCAGGTCTACGCTGGCAGCTGCGCGAAGGCCGTCGAGCGGCAGGCCGAGCAGCCGGTTCAGCAGGATCTTGTTGTGGTTGCGGTACGGGGGAAGGAAATGGATGGTACGGCCTTTCGTCTGCGCAGCTTTCAGGCAGTCGGCCAGACGGGCCAGCGGGGCGGTCTTAGACACGCCCACCGTGGCGGCCTGGTCGGCGATCAGGGGCTGGGGGCCCATCCAGATGATGTCGTCGATGTCAACGTCGTCGCCGAAGATCCATTCCTCGCCGCTTTCGGCATCGATCACGGCGGCCAGGTCGGGCTTGTCGAGCCCGAAGAAATAGAGGAACGAACTGTCCTGACGGAACTGGTACTGGTTGTCGGGATAGTTGCAGCTGGCCTCGCTGTTGCCCAGCAGCAGGATCACGCCTTCACGGACCTGCTCAAGAAGCCTTTTCCTGCGGGAAATATAGACTTGTTTGTCGAACATACGTTTGGTTTTTGAATACAATTCGTAAAGATAAGAAATTATCGCCGCAAAGCAAACTCATAACATCTGGTTAGTATATCGTTGCGCCAAAACGAGTATATTTGCACAGATAAATACAAGACTATGAAACGCGAGCATTTCACCCTTCCGTATGACGGCGGCCTGATCGAGAAAGACCTGCCCAAAGGTGTACTCCACACCTACGAGAAAGTCTGGACACACATTTACGATGACGCTCATCCGGCTTCCAATGCCGTGGCCGACATCATCGTCGAAGCCATCAACAAGACGGAGGGACGGCCCTACCGCCTCGGCCTGAGCACCGGCAGGACACCGCTGCCCCTCTACGACGAACTGGCCAGACGCTACAAGGCCGGCGAGGTCTCTTTCAAGAATGTCGAAGTCGTTTCCATCGACGAGTATTATCCGTCCGACCCGAAAGGGCCGAAGAGCCGCAACCACCAGATGCACCAGTTCCTCCTCGACAAGGTGGATATCCCTGAAGAGAATGTCCACATCCTCGACGGCCGGATTCCGCGCGACAAAATCTCCGAATACAACGCCGAGTTCGACGAACTGGCCCGCGGACTGGACCTGCTGGTTATCGGCATCGGAGAACGCGGCCAGGTCGGCTTCAACGAAGCCGGTTCCATGCCCAAGGACCGCACCCGTGTCGTACGTCTGTCCCACAACTCACGCCGCCGCCAGGTCCGGAATTTCAATTTCGACATGGCCGAGGCTCCCGACATGGCCATAACGATCGGCATCAGCACAATGCTCTCCGCAAATAAGATTATCCTAATGGCCTGGGGCGAAGAGAAAGCCGAGGCGGTCAGGACCATCGCAGAAGGCGAACCAACTTCCGCCTGCCCTGCCTCGCTGCTGCAGCCGCACGAGAAAATCAGCTTCTATGTCGACCAGAATGCGGCATCAAAACTCACCCGCGTCGTAGCCCCCTGGCTCATCGGCCCCTGCGACTGGACGCGCAAACTGGTTCGCAGCGCCGTGGTCTGGCTCTGCCAGACGGTCCACAAACCGATTCTGAAACTGACCCAGAAAGACTATCTCGACCATGCCCTTGACGAGCTGCTCGACAAATTCGGCCCATACGACAAGATCAATATAGACGTATTCAACGACCTCCAGCATACCATAACCGGCTGGCCCGGCGGCAAACCCAACGCTGACGACTCTACTCGTCCCGTGGCGGCCAAGCCCTTCCCCAAGACCGTTCTGATCTTCTCGCCGCACCCCGACGACGATGTCATCTCGATGGGCGGCACTTTCATCCGCCTCACGAGCCAGGGACACGACGTCCATGTGGCTTACGAGACTTCAGGCAACGTGGCTGTACACGACGATGTGGTGCTGCAGATGATGGACGCGGCCTATCAGCTGGGCTTCGCGGACAAATTCGCCGAAGTCAAGGCGCTTGTCGACAGCAAGGTCCCCGGCGAACCCGAACCGAGGAAACTTCTCGAGATCAAGGGTGCCATCCGCCGCAGCGAGGCGCGCGGCGCCGTCCGCTCCTTCGGCCTGAACGACAATACCAACGCCCACTTCCTGAACCTCCCCTTCTATGAATCCGGCGGCATTAAGAAGAATCCCCGCACACAGGTCGATGTCGACATCATCAAGAAACTCATCACGGACCTCAAGCCCCACATGATCTTCATGGCCGGCGACCTGGCCGACCCCCACGGCACTCACCGCGTCTGCACCGAAGCCGCCCTCGAAGCGGTGGAGCAGCTCCGCGAGGAGGGCTGCCCCTGGATCGCCGACACCCATATCTGGCTCTATCGCGGTGCATGGATGGAATGGGAGCTCGGCAGGGTGGACATGGCCGTTCCGCTAAGCCCTGACGAAGTGATCAAGAAACGTCATGCCATCTTCCGCCACCTCTCGCAGAAAGACATCGTCCCTTTCCCGGGCGAAGATCCCCGCGAGTTCTGGCAGAGGGCCGAAGAGCGCACCCAGAACACCGCACGCCTGTACGACGAACTCGGCATGGCCGAATATCAGGCTATGGAGGTGTTCCTGAAGCTCTGCTAGCATCACCTGTTTTGCATAAGCGGATTGACAGCACGACAGGCAAAAAACTTGAAAAGATTGCTTTTATCAATTTATAGTTGTATCTTGTGCAAATCAATACTTTCCGAATAATTGATAAAGCCAGTATTGATTTAATTGAATTACTTGACCTTACACGTCATAAAACCTAGACAGTAATCTGCTTTTTAGGATTTTTTGGAATCCAGCATCAGTCATGGGAACAGAGTTGTCATATCTGACTGAAAAAATAAGCAAAAACGACCGGAATGCCTTCGACGAGCTTTTCAGGAGGTATTATCCCATGATGATATCCTACGCCCGGCTGTTCCTGAAGGATGAATGGGCGAAAGACGTCGTCCAGGATGTATTCCTATCCGTATGGAAAAACAGGAAAAGCCTCGATCCCGACAAACCGTTGAGCAAATATCTGCTGAAAAGCGTCTTCAACAGATCCTGCACCTATCTCAAGGTAAGGAAGCGTACCCAGGGACTCTCCGGCACACCGGCCATGGCTATAGATGAAATGGGGAGTTCATACTATAACCCGGACAAAAACACCATTATCCAGAATCTTTATCAGGCGGATATGAGGAAACGTCTGAATGAAGCACTGGACACACTGACCCCGAAATGCAGGGAAGTTTTTTCCCTCAGTTATGTAGACGACCTGTCCAACAAGGAAATCGCCGAGAAACTGGGCATCTCCGTAAGGACAGTGGAAAGCCATCTATATTCAGCCCTCAAACAACTGCGGATGAAACTTTCCTCGGAGCAGTTATTCCTGCTTTTCTTTATCCTGTTCGGCAATTGAAGCAGTCCCG
Organism: Bacteroidales bacterium; assembly: GCA_017430365.1. Classification (GTDB taxonomy): domain Bacteria; phylum Bacteroidota; class Bacteroidia; order Bacteroidales; family UBA932; genus Cacconaster. The sequence continues at coordinate 45,905 of JAFRNC010000005.1, forward strand.
GGGACATCTGTCCCGATTAATCCTAATTTACTGCCGATTCCGACTAAGTGGTTTCAGGCCCTATCGTAGTATTATTAATGTCGATGAGACATTAATGATATGATGATCCCTGAATCTACACAAGAAGCCATATTGCGTCATCTCGAGGGCGAGTCCCGGGAAGAAGATGACCGTCTGATTCTCTCTTTCCTTGAAGAATCCGAAGAAAATAAAAAATTCTTTTTCGACATCAAGGCAATATGGGCCGCCGACAGGGTCCTGACCTCGGAAAGCCTTGACAGCGACTACGAGGCCATGCTGTCACGCCTGAACGCCAGGATCGACGCCGAGCAGGAGGAGAAGCCGGCCAGACCCAGGCGTTTCTTCACGAAATGCCTGTGCATCGCAGCATCGTTCGCCGCTTTGGTCGCACTGGCTGTTTTCCTGGTCAGCGACAGGAGCCCGCTGTTCAGCAGCAAACCGGTCTATGTGACACACATCAACGATACCGGAGACGTTGAATCGCTGGTCCTGCCTGACGGAACGGAAGTCTGGCTTGTCGCAGGCTCCAAGCTGGAATATCTGATGTCGGAAAAGAACAAGGAACGTAACCTGATCCTATCCGGAGAAGGCTTTTTCGAAGTAGCAAAAGACTCTATAAGACCCTTCATCCTCCAGGCCAACAACATTTCCGTCGTCGCCCTGGGAACGTCTTTCAATGTACGGGCTTTCCCCGGCTCCAATTATTCGGAAGTCCTCCTGGAAGAGGGCAGCGTCGTGTTGAAGAACTCCGACGGCGGCAATCTCGTGCGGCTGAGGCCCAACCAGAGGGCCACGGTCAGGAATACGGACAACGACATCGTGATATCCGAAATGTTCGCCAGCAACTTCATCACGAGCAAATATCATATGATCATGCTGAATGACGTGACCGAAGACCAGATCGTGGCGCATCTGGAAGAGCATTTCGGGGTGAAGGTAAGCGTTTCCGGGAAGCCCTCCCGCAAAAAATACAACATCAGTTACAGAAAAAAGAACACGCTCGAAGAAGTTCTCGAGATGCTCGACTTCATGACAGAAAAGAAATGGACTGCCGGCCATGAACAACAATAGCCGCAGCCGCCACCACTCAAAAATAACCATCATTAACCACATTTTATGCTATTCAACAAAAACCATGTATTAATGCCGGCGCTGATAATCGTCTTCATCGGCATGCTGGCCGGTTCAACGCAACTCAGCGCAAAGGACCGGCGGCCAACCGTATCCGTCAATATATTCTTGTCGGACGCAAGCCTCAAGGTTTTTGCAGACGAGTTCTCCAAACAGACGGATGTACTTTTCTCCTACGAATCGAGCGTTGGTTCGAAGAAACTGGGAGATGTAAGACTGAATGCTGAAAATGAGCCCCTGGACGAAGTGCTTGAAGAGAGCATTTCCAAAGAGAAAGGCTTCAACTTCAAAGTCGTTGACAAAACGGTCGCTGTTACGTGGCATGAGCCCGTCCAGAGCACCCAGAGTACCAGGGCCGCCGCAAGGAAGATCGATGTGAGGGGAACGGTGACGGACGAAAACGGTGAAACCATCCCGGGCGCAACGATTATGATTAAAGGTACCAACATGGGTACCGTCGCAGATGCCAACGGTTACTATGTGTTCCCGGGAGTGGATGAAGATGCGGTCTTGGTCTTTACGACCATAGGATTCGTCACATCCGAGATTCCCGTGAACGGCAGGGCCGTCATCAACGCGACCCTTGCCGAAGACGTACTCAAACTGTCGGAAGTGGTGGTCGTAGGTTACAACACCGTCCGCAGGGCGCAGGTTACCGGTGCCATCGAGACGGTCAAGGCCGACAGGATCGCCGACGAGACTTCGGCCACCCTGGAAGACAGGCTGAAAGGAAAGGTCGCCGGCCTCCTCATCTCTTCGAGTTCAGGTGCTCCCGGTACTGAAGACTTCAGGATCAGGATCCGAGGCAACGGATCGATCAACTCCTCGAACACTCCTCTCTACATCCTCGACGGAAACATGGTGCCGTCCGCACAGTTTGCGAACCTCAACTCCGACGACATCGCTGACGTACAGGTCCTGAAAGACGCTTCCGCCACCGCCATCTACGGCTCCAGGGCCGCGAACGGTGTCATCGTCCTGACGACGAAGCGGGGCTCTCCCGGAAAGACCACCGTCACCTACAACATGAAGACCGGTACCCAGCTGCTGAGGCCCTATCCGGTCGAGATGATGAATTCCGCACAGTTCCTGGAATGGGAGCTCCTTACCGTAACGCAGAACCCCGCTTCGAAGGTGTTCCCGATGCAGCAGTGGCTCCGCATCGAACAGGCTGTCAACAACGGCACGGCCACCGCATCGGAAATCGCCGACTGGAACGCCCAGGGCAAGCAGATCCTCGCCGACGCCCGTGCGACTGACACCGACTGGGTCAAGCTGATGACTCAGACCGGCTTTACGATGGAACACTCCATATCGGTATCTGGAGGTGACTCGAAGACCCGTTTCTTCGTTTCCGGTTCCTACATGGACCAGAAAGGTACCCTCAAGGGCTCCACGTTCACCAGATACTCAGGCAGGTTGAACCTGTCACACAAAATCAACAATGTGGTGAGCATGGGTGTGAACGCCACTATCGGTTACTCACACCAGCATCAGCAGGGTGACGGCGGTACGCGTAACTCCTATCAGAACGCATGGTTCACCGCAGTCCTCGCATATCCTTATTATGATGAAACCTGGACGAGTAAGGACAACCCTACCTGGCTTACCAAGTATGTCAGCCGCAACAACGACGTCCTCCGTCTCGTCGGTACGGCATACGTCCAGCTCCAGTTCACCGACTGGCTCTTCTTCAAGACCAATCTCGGTATGAACCACAGGAGCAACCAGGGCTTCTTCACCATCCACCGCGACCATCCGACCCAGGCTTCGCTGCTCGGAACCATGACCCAGTCCCTGTCGAACGGCGACAGCTACACCTGGACTAACACGCTGAACTTCATGAAGAACTTCAACAAAGTCCATGATCTCTCGGCCGTGGTCGGATACGAGCTCTACAGGAACGGTTCCTACTCCATGTCGATGACCGGTTACGACATCGACCCCGACATGATGGAATCCACCGCCGGTATCGGTGACACCAGCGGAACCTCCGCCAACAAACCGAACATTTCCGGTTCCAAGACCCAGAACCGCCTGATGTCGGCGTTCTTCCAGGCCAACTACGGCTACGACAACAGGTATATCGGCAGCGTCAGCCTCCGTTACGATAATTCGTCCAAGTTCCAGGGCAAGAACAAGGGCGCAATGTTCTACTCGGTCGGTTTCTCATGGAACGTCGCGAACGAGCAGTTCCTGAAACAATATGAAAACATCGACCAGCTCAGGCTCAGACTGAGCTACGGTACGACCGGTAACCAGGACGGCATCAACAACTTCGTAACCTATGCCGGCTGGGGCAAGGCCTCCTACAACGGCTATTCCGGTTATGTCATGAATTCCATCGGCGCTCCCGACCTCAGGTGGGAGAAATCAGCCCAGGCCGGCGTAGGCGTCGACTTCTCGATGTGGAACGGTAGACTGAAGACCACCGTCGACTGGTACAGGAAGGACACCAAGGATCTCATCATGAGCAAGAGCATCTCCAGGATATCCGGTTTCAGTTCCATCTCCACCAATGCGGGAAGTATCAGGAACTCCGGTATCGAGATCACTCTCGAAGGAACTCCGATCAAGACCAAGGCGTTTGCCATGACCATCGGAGGCAACTTCACCTACAACAAGAACCAGCTCACCGACCTGGGAACCTGGGCCAATGCTGACGGATACTACCGCAGCGGTTCCAGTTGGTATCAGGTCGGAATGCCTATCGGTACCTGGGCACGCCGCGAATTCGGCGGCATCGACCCCGCTACCGGTCAGGTCATGTTCGTAAAGGAAGACGGAACCTTGACCGCCAGCTCCGGCCAGGCTCCCTACAAGACGCTGTGGTCAACCTACAATCCTCCCTATTTCGGTGGTTTCTATACCAATTTCAAGCTGTACGGATTCTCACTCGGGGTCAACTGGAACTTTGCTGCCGGACACTATATCCAGAACGGCAACCGCGGTTACCATGACAACCTCACCTTCAACGGCAACAAGCCGGTATACATCCTGGAAGGCATGTGGCGTGAACCCGGCCAGGTCGGTGCCGAATACCCGCGCATCAACCCTGCCAACGGTTCTACGAACCCCGGTACCAACCACCAGATCGAGCCGGGCGACTATCTCCGCCTCAAGCTCGCCAAACTCTCTTATACCTTCGACAGGAAGCGTCTTCAGAAAGTAAAGTTCCTGAGCGGTGTGGATCTCTTCGTCCAAGGCGAGAACCTCCTGACGTTCACCAAGTACACCGGCGTGGAAGTCGAGACGACCGGTTCCAGCGACAACCTGGCATACCCTCATCCGATGACATTCACCGGTGGCGTGAACATCCGCTTCTAATCACTTAAAAACAGAAAGACATGAAACATATCGTTAAAATATTATCTGTTGCTGTCCTGGCCCTGGCGATTAGCTCCTGCAGTTTTACCGACATAGCCCCGACCGATTCTGTCGGTGACGCCGCCGTGTTCAAAGATGTCGCCTCTCTCAAGAAAGCTGTCATAGGCTGTTATTCGAAACTGAATCTCGTTACTTATCTCCACCAATCCGAGTGGGGCTCGGACAACTGCCTGATGGGCGGCCAGTCCGGCGGTAACGGCGCCACCACTTTCGTATTCGGATGGACCGCCACTTCAGGCGACTATTCCAGCATCTGGACCAACACCTACTCCCTGACCAACGAGATCAACAGGATCCTGGTCGCGTCCGAAGACCTGCTGAATGCGGGTAACGACCTGAATGAACTCAGGACCGCACTCAGCGAAGTCTATTTCCTCAGGGCTTACGCCTACTATGAACTGCTGCGGTTCTTCTCCGACATGACGAACGACAATTCCTATGGTATTCCGTATGTAACCACGGTCGTAACGCTCGAGCAGCCCGGCAGGGACAACGTCAAGACCTGCTACGACATGATCATCGCCGACTGCGAGGAGGCACTCAAATATCTTCCCGACCTGTCAAGCAACCGCGGAACCGCATCGAAGGCGGCCGTCTACGGACTCCTCGCCAGGATGTATTTCTACCGCAATGATTTCAACAATGCCCTTTCCTATGCCGACAAGGCCCTCGCCCTGGTTCCCGTGGCAAAGAAGAGCGCATGGCCGAATATCTGGACTGACAAGACGACCGACGACGTAATCTGGAAACTCATCAAACTGTCCGGCCAGACGACCCTCGGTACGATGTTCTTCACTTCCGACAAGGCTGCCATCACCGAATCTTCCGATGCTATCGCCGAGATGTTCTACAGCGATCCCAACGATATCCGCGGCAGCGTAACTGTGACCAAGGCTCCGGACCGCGATGACAAGACCGTGAACCGCGTCATCAAGTTCCAGGGTGCGAACCCCACCGCCAACTGCGGTCTCTGCGACATGAAGATGCTCAGGGCTTCCGAGATGATGCTCATCAAGATCGAGGCGACCGCGCAGTCGAACGTCTCCGCGGCAGCCACCCTCCTCAACGACTTCAAGCGCGAGAGGTATTCCACCTATACCGACAAGACCTACGGATCGAAGCAGGAAATCATCGACGACCTCATCAACGAGCGCCGCAGGGAGTTCACCTTCGAAGGCATGAGGTGGTTCGACGCCCGCCACTACGGCTTCGGCTATGACTGCCCCAGCTCACCCGGCGTAAAACTCACTCCCGGTGAATACAAGTGGATCATGCCTATTCCCGATGCCGAAATGCAGGCCAACTTCACCATAGCCGAGCAGCAGAATCCCGGATACTAAACCCTTCCGATGATACTATACAAACCAATTAACATCATTCATACATGAAAAAAGCTTTAACGGTACTATCGCTCATGCTCCTGTTTTCCCTTGCCGCCATCGGGCAGCAGAAGGAATACAAGGCGTATGTAGTATCCAACGCGCACTTTGACACCCAGTGGAACTGGACCGTCCAGACGTCCATCAGCCAGTATCTGAAGAACACCATGGTCCAGAATATCTGGCTCCTGGACAATTATCCGGAGTATGTGTTCAATTTCGAAGGCGGCATAAAGTACGCTTGGATGAAAGAGTATTACCCTGAATACTACGACAAGGTGAAGGAATACGTCCTCAACGGACGCTGGCACATAACGGGCAGTTCATGGGACGCCACCGATGCCAATCTACCCTCCACCGAATCGTTCCTGCGCAGCATCATGCTGGGACAGCTCTACTACAAGCACGAGTTCGGTCCGCAGTTCATGGGCAAGGACATCTTCCTGCCCGACTGCTTCGGATTCGGATACACTCTCCCGACCCTTGCCTCGCACGCAGGCCTGATCGGTTTCTCTACCCAGAAACTGCAGTGGCGCGTCAATCCCTTCTTCCCCGATGGAAAGAAGGTTCCCTTCCCGATCGGATTGTGGCAGGGCGTTGACGGCTCCAGGATCATGGTCGCCCTTGACGCCAAGAGCTACGGAAAACGCTGGGAAGGCACCGAGGACATCAGCTATGATGCCGAAATGATCGAAATGGCCAAGACCAGCAGCATCCCCGGCGTTACCTACAGGTACTATGGTACCGGCGACACCGGCGGTTCTCCGAGCATCGGTTCCGTCCAGGCCGTACAGAAAGGCGTACACGGGAACGGTCCCATCAAGATCATCTCCGCCACCTCCACCCAGCTCTTCGAGGAATATCTGCCGTTCGCCAACCATCCCGAGCTTCCCGTATATGACGGCGAACTGCTCCAGGATGTCCACGGCTCCGGCGTATACACCTCCGAGGCTGCCATGAAGCGCTTCAACCGCCGCAACGAGCAGCTGGCTGACGCCGCTGAACGCGCCTCTGTCGTTGCCGACTGGTTCGGCGGCCTGAACTATCAGTCGAAGATGTTCGACGAGGCCTGGAAGCGTTTCATCTTCCACCAGTTCCACGACGACCTTACCGGAACCAGCACCCCGGCGGTCTACTCCTTCTCCTGGAATGACGAGCTCATCTCCATGACCCAGTTCAACGATATCCTCACCGCAGCCAACGGAGCCGTTTCACAGGCTCTCGCGACGAACGTGAAAGGGACCCCCGTCATGGTCTACAATCCCGAGGGATATGCCAGGAAGGATGTCGTGGAGGCAAAGGTGCCGTTCGCGAAGAAACCCGCCGGCATCAGCGTCACCGGCCCCGACGGCAAATCCTGCCCCGCCCAGCTGGTCAGCTACGAGAACGGCTGCGCAACCATCCTCTTCTGCGCGAATGTCAAGCCCGTCAGTTTCTCCGTCTTCGATGTCAGGGAAGCCTCCAAGAACAAGGGCGGCTCGCTGAAGGTGAGCAAGAATACCATTGAGAACGGTATCTACAAAATCGTCCTCGACGGGAACGGAGACATCAGTTCCATCGTCGACAAACGCCTGGGCAAGGAACTCGTCCAGAAAGGAAAGGCCATCCGCCTTGCCTACTTCGAGAAAAACGAGTCCTTCCGCTGGCCGGCATGGGAAATCATGAAGACCACCATCGACGCCGAACCCGTTTCCATTACCGAGAACGTCAAAATCTCGATCGAGGAACAGGGCCCGGTAAGGGCGACCGTCAAAGTCGAGCGCAAGAAGGACGGTTCAGTCTTCGTACAGTACATCAGCCTCACCAACGGCGGATATGACGACCGCATCACCGTCAGGAACGAAGTCGACTGGAAGTCTTCCGGAAAACTCCTGAAGGCCGACTTCCCCCTGAGCTTCTCCAACCCCAAGGTCACCTATGACCTCGGCCTCGGCGTAATCGAGCGCGGCAACAACATCCCCAGCGCATACGAAGTCATCGGCCAGCAGTGGGCTGACCTCACCGCGGGTGACGGAAGCTACGGCCTCGCCGTCATGACCGACTGCAAGTACGGCTGGGACAAGCCGGCGGACAACGAATTCCGTCTGACCCTCCTCCACACTCCCGCCACGGAACGCAACTATGCCTATCACGACCACCAGGATATGGGACACCATACGTTCACCTATGCCCTGGTAGGCCACACCGGCACCTATCAGAAGGGCGGAATCATCGAGAAGGCACAGTCCCTCAACCAGCCCCTCTTCGCCTATTGTGTTCCCAAGCATGCCGGCAAACTCGGCAAATCATACTCCTTCGTGACCAATGTATCCGAAGGTCTCTCCCTGAAGGCTTTGAAGAAGGCTGAGGAGAGGGATGAGTATGTGGTCAGGGTTTACGAAAACACCGGCCTGGGAACCAACGGACAGGTAACCTTCGCTGGCGAAATCGAGAGCGCCTGGGAGCTGAACGGTATCGAGGAAAGGCAGGGGTCCGCGTCATTCAAGGGCAACACCCTTTATGTCAAAGCGACCAAATTCCAGCCCAAGACCTACGGTGTCAAGTTCAAGAAGGCCCCTGTAAGCGTGGCGCCCGCCGAGAACATCTATGTCCCGCTGAAGTACACCACCCAGGCGTACTCCATGGATGATTTCCGCAACGCCGTCCGCTTCGACATGAGAGGCAACTCCTACGCCGCCGAACTGATCCCTGACGTGATTGAAGTCCAGGGCGTGAAATTCAAGACCGGCGACAAACTGGCCAATCATGCCATGATCAGCTTCGGAGACACCATCGCCCTTCCTAAAGGCCACAACGCGAAGAAACTCTATCTCCTGATGGCATCGTCCGACACCAACCGCATCGCGAAGATCAAGGTCGACGCCAAGGAATACTCCGTGAAAGTGCCTTATTACAGCGGACTGTTCGGCCAGTGGGGCCTGGACGGATTCAGCGACGGTTTCGTTATCGACCAGAAGCTCGGCTTCATCGGCTCGCACCGCCATACCCGCATAGCCAATGAACCGCATGTATTCACCTACATGTACGTGATTTGCCTGGACATCGATCCGAACGCACAGTTCGTCTATCTCCCGACGAATTATCCGGTTACTCTCTTCGCGGCCACGCTCTCGAACAACAAGAACGACGATACCGTACCGGCGAATGAATTCAGGGCCCTGCCTTTCCAGACCAAGAAGATCGTCTATGAAACGGCGGAGCAGCAGGTCAATCCAAGGATGATGAGGAGAAGATAACAAAACGAACATAGATAGATTTATCCTCTATATTCTTGGTACTTCCTAGGTTCGGGACGGCGGAGCTCCGCCGTCCCGGACTTTTTTATGCGCAGGCCGAACCTGTCCCTCCTCCGATCTGCTATTTTCCGCTGCAACGGACGCAGCTGACCGACAGGCGTTTACATAAAGTGATCCCCCTCGTTTTGAGGGGGATCAACTTACATAAGTGACTGATCTACTGATGCGTCCGTTGCAGCGGAAAAATGGGGGCGGCAGCGGACGCGACTGTAATTCTTACTTGCAGTACTTGTCGAGCCAGGCGAAGAACTCGCGGTTCCAGTGGATCGAGTTCTGCGGCTTGAGGATCCAGTGGTTCTCGTCGGGGAAGAGGACCATCTTGGAGGGGACGCCCATCATCTGGGCGGCGTTGAAGGCAGACATTCCCTGCTCCACAGGTACACGGTAGTCAAGTTCGCCGTGGGTCACCAGTATCGGGGTATCCCAGTTCTGAACCAGCTTGTGGGGCGAATTGGCGTAATGGCGGACCGAAGCAGGGGTCTTGCTCCAGGGAGAACCGGCCATATAGACACCCGGGGTCTTGCAGCCGCCGTTGTCCCAGTCGGGGAACCACAGCTCTTCGGTCGACATGTACATCGATTCCTGATTGAAGATGCCGGCGTGCGCGATGAAGGCCGAGAAGCGTCCATTGTGGATACCGGCCAGGTAATAGACCGAATATCCTCCGTAGCTGGCGCCAGCGGCCGCCATCTTGCCCACGTACGGCTCCGCCTTCAACGCATCGGCCGCCGCGAAGTAGTCCTTCATGTTCTGGCCGATGTAGTCGCCGGAAATCTGCTCGCACCACTCCTGCCCGAAGGCTGTCGTACCGCGGCGGTTGGGCAGCACAGTGATGTAACCCTGCGAGGCCATCAGACGGTAGTTCCAGCGGGTCGACCATCCCTGGGTGATGGCGCCTTGCGGGCCGCCGAGGCACATCAGGATGGCTGGATACTGCTTCGAAGCGTCGAACTTGGGCGGATAGACCACCCATGTCAGCATCTTCTTCCCGTCGGTAGTCGGAATCCAACGCTCTTCGACCGTCGGGGTCTCGAGTTTGGCGAAGAAATCGTCGTTCTCGTGCGAAAGCTGCGTCCAGGTACCGTTGGTCAATGAAACCGACACGATCTCGGCAGGGTGCAGCATCGTGGTCTGCGTAGTGATGATGCGGTCGCCTACAAGGATCGGGGTGCCGAAATCGGCCCACTCGTGCTGAGGCGTCACGCGGGTGAAATTGCCCTGCATATCGGTCTTCCATATCTCCTTGACGCCTTCCACTTCGGCGCTGAAGTAGATCTCCTTCGAGTCGGCAGACCACACTGGCGAACCGACATTGTACTTGAAGTCCTTAGACAGTTCGATGCGTTCGCCGGAGACAATCGGGGAGATGAACAGGCGTACCTTGTCGGCCTCGTAGCCGTCGCGTTCCATGCTCAGCCAGGCGATGGTGGTGCCGTCGGGCGACCAGACAGGCTCGGTGTCGTAGCCCATCATCCCCGCCGAAGCGTTGTACTGCGGATGGCCGACTCCGGGCTGTTCATCCATGTTGTAGACATAGATGTCGGTATTGGTGGAGAAGGCGTAGTCGCGGCCGGTGAGTTTGCGGCAGGAATAGACGAGCTGGTTGCCGGTGGGATTAAAGTCAAGCTGCTCGAGACCGCCGAAGGGTTCCGTCGGGAGTTCGAACGGCGCACCGTCGAGGATATCAACGCCCGGGCCGAGTTTCTGGCCGTCGAATTTGGCATACCATGTATGGGGAATGTTCTCCACGAAGTGGTCCCAGTGACGGTACATCAGTCCCTCTACGGTACGGGCGGTCGATTTGGCAAGGTCCGGATAGATGTCGACGGGCTGTTTCGCCACCTTGAAATCGGAGACATACATCACATAGTCGCCCTTCGGATGGATCTTGAACTCGGACATTCCGCCGGGGACGTCGCTCACCTGGCGGGCACCTGTGCCGTCGGCATTCATCACATACATCTGTCCGCCGCAAAGATATGCGATACGTTTACCGCCTTCGATCCAGCGCGCGTTGGAGATGCTCTTCGGCGAATGGGTCAACTGGCGGTTGCCGCTGCCGTCGATATTCATCACGAAGAGATTGCGGTTGCTGCGATTCTCTTCGATTGAAGTAAAGGCGACACCGTAGAGGATCTTCGAGCCGTCGGGCGATACCTGGAGGTCGGAGATCTTGCCCAGCTGGTGCATGATCTCCGGAGTGAAGTGTCCGTCTACGATCGCTATGTCGTGCTTCTCGAGCACGGGTTCTTTCGGGGCCTTATTGCCGCAGGAGCTTACAAGGGCCATGACAGTCAACAGAAACAGTATCTTCTTCATAGTTTAAGCGATGTTTAATCTTCGTCGTATCCGAAACCGTAGTCGATACCCTTCAGGGTTGCGGGAACGCCCTTCGACATCCATATCGGCATCGGGGCTCCCTTGAGGAAGTGGTCGAAGAACTGGCTCAGGCGTACGCTCAGGTCTTTGCGGTTGCGGCGCTCACGCAGGTTGTGGGCCTCGTCGTTGTACTGCAGCAGCCAGGCCTGCTTTCCGCAGCGGCGAAGGCCGTTGTAGAATTCGATGCCCTGCCACCACGGCACTGCGCCGTCGGCGTCGTTGTGCATGATCAGGACCGGCGTGGTCACGTTCGGAACGTGGAACAGCGGGGAGTTCTCGACATAAAGGTCGAAACCGTCCCACAGCGTCTTGCCGATACGGCTCTGGCCCTCTTCATACTGACCGGTACGGGCGATACCGCTCTCCCAGCGGATTCCGCCGTAGGCACTGGTCATGTTGCTGACCGGGGCGCCGGCGCCCGCTGCCTTGAAGCGGTTCGTCTGGGTGATCAGGTAAGCGACCTGGTAGCCGCCCCAGCTCTGGCCCTGGATGGCCATGTTGTCGCCGTCGACCCAGGGATATTCGCACAGCATGTCGACGCCCGGCATCAGGCACTTGAGGCAGCTCTGGCCCGGATGTCCGTCGGTGTAGACGAGGTCGGGGACGAACACCAGGTATTCGTTGCTCACGAAATAAGGGATATTGACGGTGGAAGCGCTCGGTGCGGGAACGCGGCTGTTGTAGAGAGTCTCGGAATTCTTCTCGTAGAAGTAGATCATGACCGGATACTTCTTCTTGGGATCGAAGTTCTCGGGTTTGAAGAGAAGGCCCTCGAGAGGCTTGCCGTCGGCGCTGGTCCAGCTCACGAGTTCGACGGTACCCCAGTTGTAGTCGCGCTGCTGGGGGTTGATGTCGCTCATCTGCTTCTGCGTCTTGAAATTGTCAGCAGTCATCCATACGTTGTTGCCGTCTTCGAAATTGCCGCGGGTATAAATGTAGGTATCGGCCTTCTTGCCCTTGGACACCGAAAGGCTTCCGAACGACCAGGGTCCTTCCACGATCTTCTGGAGCTTCGCCTTTTTCTTGTTGAGGTCCTTCATCGCATAGCCGTGCTCCTTCGTCGTATTGTTGAAGGTGGTGAACCAGGCGGGTTTGCCGGTCTTGATCTCGGCACCGCCGAAAGCAGCCATCGGGCCACGTGCGTCGGGATCGGAGTAGGGGTTAGTATAGTTATAGGTCGTCTTTGTAGCCCGGCCTATACCTTCAGTCACGCGGAACGGCGCCACCGCTCCGGTGGGATCGAACTGCCAGAGGTCATACTGGTCCGGAATCCAGAAGAACTTCGAGTTGTCAGCCCAGACGGCACGTCCCCATGCGCCCGGATCGGCCGGGTGGTCATCCTCCTCATTCCAGAAAGTGACTCCGAGCTGGGAGGTCAGTTCGCGGAACTCGCCGGTCGCCAGGGTGAAGAGATACCAGTTGTTCTCCTTGGTCTGGAATCCTACGGCATATGCGCCGTCAGGGGAGATGGACAGGTTGCTGAACTGGGCGTCCTTGCAGATCAGTTCGCGTCTCCCGTCCTTGAGGGAGAGCTTGTAGATGTCACTGTGGGCCTCATAGCTCCAGCTGCGCTGCACGCGGTAGGGCTTGTCGGTGGTCACGATGATGTAGTCCTGCTTGTTCTTGTCACCGATATTGACGTTCGGGATCTGCTCGTCGGCCAGCTGGACGAAGCCCGTGCCGTCGAAATTCACCTTGGCAAGGTAGGTCTTCGCCAGGTCACGGCGCAGGTTGTTCTTCTGGACGGGCTGGATGTACTCGTCGTTCCAGACCCAGATGTCCAGTTTGGCCTGCTCGAATTCCACGAGGGTGGTATCTTTCTCGCGGGGGATGGGGCAGGTGCCGAAGGTCACGAAATCGTCGTGGAAGCGGACGGGAGTCGCATCTCCCAGTTTCCAGCCCTTGGGAAGGACAGAAGCGTTGTGCGCCACGGCTTTGGTCGCCTTCACGCCGTCGTAGAGATAGAGGTCGAGGCTCTTCTTGGCGTCCTTGGCTGTATCAAGGATGCCGAAGAACGCCAGACGGTCGGCCTTCTCGTTGAACGACAGACCTTTGAATGTCGCGCCCTTCTCGCCGGTAAGAACTTCTGACTTGGCCCTGGTGGCGGGATCATACAGGAAGACGCCGCGGACATTCACGCTGTCTTTCTTGTCGGGCTTGGTGATGTAGGCCACCCTGTCGCCTTTTTCCGACACGATGAAAGATTCGACGCATGCGATCGTGTCGACAGCGAGGGTGTTGATATTGAGGATATAGAGATTGTCCTTGGGTTCGGGTTTCTTGGGCTCGGGCTTAGGGGCGGGCTTGTCACCCTCGCCGGCCTCGGCTTTCTTCTCCTTCGGTTCGGGCTTCGGAGCAGGCTTGTCGGCATCCTGGAAGGCCACGAAGGTATTCAGTTTCTCTCCCATATTGAGACCCTTGACATAAGGATAGCGGTCGATATGGCCGGTCGCCAGGTCGAGGATGCCCAGGCTGTCTTTCGGCATCTCATTGGGTTTCTTCTTATCGATGCGGGCCTGACGCGTCTCCTGGAATTTGGGGACGATGCGGAACACCACTTTCTTTCCGTCTTCGGAAATACGGGCACCCGTGGCGCGCTCAAGGTCATAAGTCTTTCCTGTCTTGACATTGTAGAGGTGCAGGACGACGTCTCCCTCCTGAGGAGCGACAGTCCAGCGGGCCCAGTCGCCGTCGTTTTGCACGGTAAGACCGCTTACACTTTTCCAGCCGTCATACACCGAATGATCGAGCGGCGGTTTTGCGGCGAAAGCGCTTACGGAAATGAGCAGCACAGTCGCCAGAAGCATCAGTTTTTTCATTGTATCGGATTTTTGGTTTAAAATACAAAAAAGGCCGTTTTCCGGCATTTGCAAATTTACAAAAAAAGGCCCGGCAAAACGCTCTATGGAAGGTTTATTTTACGGCAGAAAATTGTTATCTTCGCCCTGTTCAAGGATTTTCCCGAAAAATCCCAATAAATTGGGATTCCGGTTTCCCTGGAGAATTCCGACTTTTGCAATTCTCGACAAAGATGAAACGATTGTTCTTATCACTGCTCCTGCTGGCGGTCGCTCTTCTGATGGCGGCCCGCGAAAAAAGGCCTTCCGTGGCCGTCGTGGTCGATCCGGCCACCCGCCAGGCCCTGGCTTCCGACGTCGATGCCTTCGTACAGTCTATGGAATTCGTCGGCAAACGCGGCATCCTTGTGGTGGACCGATGGTGCCAGCCCGATTCCATCCGGAAGGAACTCAAGCGGCTGTACGACACGGAAGGCCTGGAGGGCGCCGTACTGGTGGGAAACATCCCCGTCCCGATGGTCCGCGACGCCCACCATCTGACCACCGCCTTCAAAATGAACCCTTCCCGCGACTGGCAGGATTCAAGTGTCCCGTCAGACCGCATCTACGACGATTTCGACCTTCGCTTCGATTACCTGAAGCAGGATTCGGAGAAACCACTGCTGCATTATTATTCGCTGCGCTTCGATTCGATCATCATGGCTGAGGCACTCGGCTGGTTCTGCTATTCGATCGAGCGCGACAAAATTGCCGGATGCCTGACCGACTGCCTGCACCACCAGCACCTGTCCCCGCGCCTACGCCGAGAAATGGCCAAAGCCGTCAAGCGGATCCAGGGAAAATAACGGTTCCCGTCACCCCGGCTCCGGCCGGGGGTCTTTTTTTTCAGATATTTATTTAACATCTTTTTTGGCTGTTTGGAATATTATCCGTACATTTGCAGCCCTGCGAAAAATGCGCAGAACCATTTAACTTATTAATAAACACCAAATTAAGCACCAATGCCTGGTATTATTGGAAAAAAAATCGGAATGACTTCCGTTTTCAGTGCCGAGGGAAAAAATCTTCCATGCACTGTTATCGAGGCTGGTCCGTGTGTTGTCACGCAAATCCGTACAGTTGAAAAGGACGGTTACTCCGCTGTACAGCTTGCCTATGACGAAACTACTGAAAAGCACGCCAGCAAGGCTTTGAAAGGCCACTTTGAAAAGGCAGGAACCACCCCCAAGCGCAAGCTCGTCGAGTTCAAGAACGACTTCCCGATGGAGCTCAAGCTCGGTGATCAGGTTACGTTGGAGTCACTGACCCAGAGGGAGCTCAAGTGGATCGACATTACCGGAATCTCCAAGGGTAAGGGTTTCCAGGGCGTTGTGAAACGCCATCACTTCCAGGGCGTCGGCGGACAGACACATGGTCAGGACGACCGTCTCCGTCACCCCGGTTCAATGGGTGCATCCTCCTGGCCGTCCCGCGTATTCAAAGGAATGCGCATGGCCGGACACATGGGTGGTGACCGCGTGAAGATTTTCAACCTCGAGGTCATCAAGGTTATCCCTGAGAACAATCTCGTCATTGTCAAGGGTTCCGTTCCCGGAGCCAAGGGATCTTATTTAATTCTGGAGGACTAATCGCATGAAACTGGATGTATTGAAAATTGACGGCACTGCTTCCGGAAAGCAGGTCGAACTCGATGAGGCCATTTTCGGCATCGAGCCCAACGACAACGCGATCTATCTCGACGTCAAGCAGTATCTCGCAGATCAGCGTCAGGGTACCCACAAGACCAAGGACCGCAGCGAAGTGGCTTTCTCCACCAAGAAGATGGGTCGCCAGAAAGGCGGCGGAGGTGCCCGTCACGGCAGCATCAAGTCCAACATCTACGTTGGCGGCGGCACCGCATTCGGCCCGAAACCCCGCGACTATCGCTTCAAACTCAACAAGAAGCTGAAGCAGCTCGCCCGCTTCTCCGCCCTTTCCTACAAGGCCAAGGAGAATGCTATCACGATGGTTGAACCGTTCGCCATGGATGCTCCCAAGACCAAGGATTTCATCAAGATCCTGGAGAACATCAAGGCTTACGGCCGCAAGACCCTCGTCGTACTTCCCGAAAATTCGAAGAATATTTACCTGTCGTCTCGCAACCTTCCTGAAGTCAAGGTCATCACCATTGACGAAATCAACACCTACACCCTCGTGGATGCCAACCGCCTCGTGCTCGTTGACGGTGTTCAGGACATCATCGCTGAAAGACGCAAATAAAACCTGAAGACTATGGGAATTTTAATCAAACCCCTCGTAACTGAGAAGATGACGGTTCTGGGCGACAAGCTCAACCGTTACGGTTTCCTTGTTGAGCGCGACGCCAACAAGATCGAGATCAAGAAGGCGGTGGAGCAGATGTATGGTGTTTCGGTAAAGGATGTCAATACTGTGAACTACCACGGTAAACGCAAGAGCCGCTATACTAAAGCCGGTTTACAGACAGGCCGTACAAACCATTACAAGAAGGCGTTTGTCACTCTGGCCGGAGACGATAAGATTGACTTCTACAGCAACATTTAAAGGCCATGGCAATTCGCAAGTTCAAACCGGTAACTCCCGGTACCCGCAATAAGGCAATCAGCGCATTTGACGAGATTACCTGCTCGACCCCTGAAAAGAGCCTCCTCCGTCCCCTCCGCGGAACCGGCGGTCGCAACAACCAGGGTAAGATGACCATGCGCTATCTCGGTGGCGGACACAAGAAGATGTACCGCGTCATCGACTTCATGCGCAACAAAGACAACTACACCGCTACCGTCAAGACCATCGAATACGACCCCAACCGCAGTGCCCGCATTGCGCTGGTCGTCTATGGCGACGGTGAGAAGCGTTACATCATTGCTCCCAACGGAATCAAGGTCGGCCAGACCATCGCTTCCGGCTCCGGAGTAGCTCCTGAAATCGGCAACGCTCTGCCTCTGGCAGAAATTCCGCTCGGTACCCTCGTGCACAACATCGAACTCCGCCCGGGCAACGGCGGCGCGATGGCACGCAGCGCGGGCACTTTCGCCCAGCTGACCGCACGCGAAGGCAACCACGCCATCCTCCGTCTCCCTTCGGGCGAGACCCGCATGGTCCTGGTTTCCTGCCGCGCCACTGTCGGTACCGTCTCCAACGCTGACCACAACCTGGAAAGCCACGGCAAGGCCGGCCGTCGTCGCTGGCTGGGCCGCAGGCCTCACAACCGCGGTGTCGTCATGAACCCGGTGGACCACCCGATGGGTGGTGGTGAAGGCCGCGCCTCCGGTGGACACCCGCGTTCCCGCAAGGGTCTGCCTGCCAAGGGATACAAGACTCGTAACCCTAAGAAGACTTCCAGCAAGTTCATCATCGAAAGAAGAAAGAAATAACGGAATTAAACTGTATTAGATTATGAGTCGTTCACTTAGAAAAGGTCCGTACATCCAGGAAGCTCTGGAGAAGAGAGTGCTCGCGATGAACGAGGGCACCATGAAGAAAGAAGCCATCAAGACCTGGTCACGCTCCAGCATGATCTCCCCCGACTTCGTAGGCCATACGATCGCCGTCCACAACGGCACCAAGTTTATTCCGGTCTATGTCACGGAGAACATGGTTGGTCACAAACTCGGAGAATTCGCTCCGACGCGTACCTTCAAGGGCCATTCCGGCAACCGTTAACATTAAAAACAGAGTAAACAATGGGAGCTCGTAAAAGAGAAATGGCCGAAAGGCTGAAAGAGATAAAGAGACACACAGCTATCGCAAAGCTGAATGATGTCCCCACCTCGCCCCGCAAGATGCGTCTGGTCGCAGACCTTGTGCGTGGCGTCGAAGTCAACCGCGCCTTGGATATTCTCCACTATTCCAAGAAAGAGGCTTCTTACCGTCTTGAAAAGCTGGTGCGCAGCGCCGTCGCCAACTGGGAAGCGAAGAACGAAGACTCGCGTAAAGAACTTGAGAACGGCAACGTTTACGTCCAGACCATCATGGTCGACGGAGGCCGCCAGCTCAAACGTATCCGCACCGCTCCGCAGGGCCGTGCAGCTCGCATCCGCAAGCGCTCGAACCACGTGACCGTGATCGTAGGTACCAAGAACATTGAAAAACCCGCAGAAGAACCGGCACAGGAGGCCGAGCAGGCATAATTATGGGACAGAAAACCAATCCTATCAGCAACCGTCTGGGCATCATCCGTGGTTGGGATTCCAACTGGTATGGTGACTATCCGACCCGCATCCTCGAGGACTCCAAGATCCGCGAGTACCTGAATGCCCGCCTGGCGAAAGCTTCCCTGTCGAAGATCGTCATCGAGCGTACGCTCAAGCTCATCACCGTCACCATCCACACCGCACGTCCGGGTATCATCATCGGCAAGGGCGGCCAGGAGGTCGACAAACTGAAGGAAGAGCTCAAGAACATCTGCAACAAGGATGTCCAGATCAACATCTTCGAGGTGAAGCGTCCCGAGGTTGACGCCAACATCGTTGCCAACAACATCGCCCGTCAGCTCGAAGGCCGCGTCTCCTACCGTCGCGCCATCAAGATGGCCATCGCTTCGACGATGCGCATGGGCGCCGAGGGCATCAAGATCCAGATCGCCGGCCGCGTTGGCGGCGCCGAAATGGCTCGCAACGAGATGTTCAAGGAAGGACGTACCCCTCTGCACACCATCCGTGCCGATATCGACTACGCACTCGCCGAAGCTCATACCAAGGTCGGCGTGCTCGGTATCAAGGTATGGATCTGCAACGGTGAAGTCTACGGAAAGCGTGACCTCTCCCCGAACGCCGGTGTCAATGCAGTCGCCCAGGGTGCAACCGGTGAGCGCCGTGGAGGCGACCGCCGTCCGCGCGGCGACCGTCGCGGCGACCGTCGCGGTGACCGTGGCGAACGTGGCGACCGTCGTGGTGGCGAACGCCGTGGCCGTCGCGAGGAGTAACCATTCTCCCGCAAGAGTTGAAAGTCCGGTCCCGATGGGCCGGACTTTTTTGTTACACGCTCAACGGCAATCCGCTGATAGCAAAAATAACCGTCCGACAGGGTCAGAAGCCAGGCATACCCTGAGGGAATTTGTGATATCTTTGCCGCGACAATTATATCACATATAATACAAAGCATATGAAAAGACTGTTAATTGTGGCATCCTTCTGTCTCGCCGTCCTGTCGGTGAGCGGATGCGGCGTATCGAATGGCCTGACATTCAACCAGAACCAGCTTCAGACCAACGTAGTTCTCTCGCAGAACAATTTCATAGTAGTAAAAAACGTCAGCGGCGAAGCATCAGCAACCTACATTTTAGGAATCGGCGGTTACAAGGCGGCCGAAACCAAGGCGTCCGCGATGAACCAGATGATACAGAACGCCAACCTGAGCGGTTCCCAGGCCATCGTCAACGCATCGGTCAGCATGCACGAAAAGACGGTCCTCGGCATTTACACCAAGGTTACCGCCTACGCGACCGGCACGGTCATCGAGTTCTACGAATAGCCGCATCCCGGCTATACCGCCGGCCTGACTGTTAAGCCACCGGCCAGTCTCCGCTGCTTAGTTTCTACTGCCAGTTTTCGGCTGCCCTTTTTCCGCTGCAACGGACGCAGTTGACTGACAGTTGTTTACGTGAAGTGATCCCCCTCGTTTCAAGGGGGATCACTTCACGTAAGTCCCTGATACATTGATGCGTCCGTTGCAGCGGAAGGAAGGCGGGCAGACATGCATGAGGCCGGGCGGCCGCCCGATGATGCAACATAGCCGCATTTTTCCTATATTTGCAATACGGACACCGAAAAAACCTTCTTCCCATGAAAAAGATATTCTTCCTGTTGGCAGTCGTCGCGCTCGCCGCGGCATGCTCCGCACCGGCCGGTGACACTGCCGGCGGACTCAAGCACGTCTCCCCCGAAACGATGGGGATGAACTCGCAGAAACTCAACCAGATCGACCGCGAAGTGGCCCGCGCCATCGAAGAAGGCAACATCCCGGGATGCGTGGTCTCGGTAGTTCGTGGCGACAAGATCGTCTTCCTGAAAGCCTACGGCAACAAGCAGGTGGTACCTGACACCATCCCCATGACCCCGGAAACCATGTTCGACCTGGCTTCCGTGAGCAAATGCGTCGGCACGACGCTCTCGTTCATGCAGCTGGTTGAGAACGGCTATGTCCGCCTCAGCGACGAGGTCGACATGTACATCCCCGACTTCCAGCCCTGGGTGGATCCGGTCACCGGAGAAAAGGTTGACATCACCGTCCAGGACGTAATGACCCACAGTTCGGGTCTGGCACCGTACATCGCCACAAACTCATATCTGGAACGTTTCGGCGTGAACAGCCCCGATTCGCTTATCTGGCACATAGCCCATGAGATCAAGCGCAATTTCCGTCCCAAGACCGGCTATATGTACAGTTGCCTCAACTTCGTTACCGTGCAGAACATCCTGCAGAACATCACCGGTGAAAAGCTCTGCGACTATGCTGAGAAGAATGTATTCGGCGCCCTCGGCCTCAAGCACACCGGATACATGCCGAAAGAACGCCATCCGGAGTGGATGCCGCTCGTCGCTCCCACGGAATTGCAGGAGGACGGCAAATGTCTCCTCGGTGAAGTGCATGACCCGCTGGCCCGTCTGGCCAACGGCGGAAACTCGGGCAACGCCGGTGTCTTCTCCAACTGCGAAGACCTTTCGGTGATATGCGCCGCCATCATGAACGGCGGAGCGGTGAACGGCAAGCGCATCCTCAGCCCCATGGCCGTCGAGACCATGGCGACCGTCCCCTCCGACAATGACGAATGGATAGGCCGCGCCCTCGGATGGGACAACCGCAGCGAAGCGGCCGGCCTGCGCGGCGACCTGTTCAGCCGTACCAGGACGATATGCCACACCGGTTATACCGGAACTTCGGTCATCATGGACCTCGATTCCAAGACGGCCGTCATCATCCTCGCCCACAGGGTACATCCCACCGACAAGGGCGGAACCGGAAAGCTCCGCGCCAGGATTGCCAATATCGTAGCCGGCAGCATTGAGGAATAACATCACATACGGCAGAATTTCAGACCTGTTCCTCCGCGGGGAAACCGTCGTCATCGCCGACGATTTCTTCCGCGGAAAAGGGATTGTGGAAGGATGGGGGCGCCCCGTCATCTGGATACATGCCTCTGAAGAGGAAAAGTCCATGGCGACCGTCGAACGGTTGACACGGCAGCTCCTGGAACTCGAGGCCGACCGCGACACCCTTCTGCTTGGCCTTGGAGGCGGCATCGTGACCGACATCACCGGCTTTACGGCCGCCATCTACAAACGCGGCATTCCCTTCGCCCTGGTGCCGACCACGCTTCTGGCGCAGGTCGATGCTGCCATCGGGGGTAAGAACGGCGTCAATTTCGACCGGTACAAGAACATGCTGGGCACTTTCCGCCAGGCAGAATTCGTTTATATCGACACCGGTTTCCTCCACACCCTTCCGCTGCGGCAACTCAGATGCGGAGCCGCAGAAATGCTGAAGACCTTCCTCCTGGCCGACGCGGAAGCATATGAAGCCGCCGTAAGGCATTTCAGCGGCCCGGATTCCCAGCGAGTCCCCGCCTCACTGGTCCGCCGTGCCGGCGAAATCAAATCGAACCTGGTGGAACAGGATCCCGAGGACCATGGGGTGCGCCGTCTGCTTAACCTTGGCCACACTTTCGGCCATGCCATCGAGAAGTGCTCGTCACAGTTCGAACACGGCGAGGCCGTAGCCATCGGCATCGCCATGGCCGCAGAAATGGCCGTCGGCAAAGGCGTCATGTCAGCCGGAGACGCAGCGCGCATATGCAGCGACCTGCAAGCCTGCGGCCTACCGGTCGATCCACCAGTCCCTGCGGAAGAACTTCACAAGGCCATTCTACAGGACAAGAAACGCTCCGGAGGGAAACTGCGTTTCATCCTTCCGGAAACAATCGGCAAGGCCACGATATGGGAAGAATCTGTTTCAGCCTGAAGAGGGTCAGCAAGGAATACGCCGCTTTCATGGTCGGCACCAGGAGCAAGTCGGCCGTCGAATTGAGACTCGACGAATGCGACTTCTCGGACGATGACATCCGTTTCATCCTCGACGGTCCCAGGGTAGCCGAAGTGATCGCGACATGCCATGTTTCGCTCCCCTCCCAGGTGGAGGAAGCCGCAAAGAAACTGACCACGGCAATACTGGCCGGAGCGGACTGGGTCGATATCCCCATGGATTTTCCGGAGAATTCGCGCAACTGGCTCAGGAACCTTGCGATGAACCGCGGCACCCGCGTCATCCTCTCCTATCACAACAATTCCGGAACGGATCCCCTTCCACGGCTAGTCGCGACTGCCGAACAGGCCCGGCGCGAAGGGGCCGATATAATCAAGATAGTCACCACCGCCCGTTCGGAAGAAGATATCCGGACCGTGCTTTCTCTCTACGACAAGTTCGATCCGAAGCGGACCGTTGCTTTTGCCATGGGCGAGGCGGGCGTCGATTCGCGTTTCCTCGCATTCGCCAAAGGTGCACCCCTCCTCTTCGTTTCTCCCACGGGAGGCGGTGCCACCGCTCCGGGACAGCCCTGTTATTTCGATCTGTTGCACGAAAGTGCCGTCAGGATACAGGGCGAGGCCCCGCTCCCTGCCTCCAAGAGTTTTGCGCAGCGGGCCATATTGCTCGCAGCGCTCGCATCCGGCACTACAAAACTATACGGCGTCACGCTGTGCCGCGATGTCGAAGCGGCAATAGGCGTAGCCCGCTCCCTCTTTGCGGAAGTGTCGCTCGAAGGGACAACCCTCACAGTAAAGGGGCGCCAGAACATCCTGAGGGACGGGCTCAAGGTCCGCGACAACACCCTCTTCGTAGGGGAATCCGGCCTGCTCGCACGCCTCTGCATCCCTCTTGCCGGGCTTTCACGCGACGATATCGTCATCACCGGAGAGAAGACCCTCCTCGGACGGAAACTCGACGACCACAGGGCCGCGCTCCGCAAGCTGGGGCTGAAACTGACGTTTACCGACAGGAACTATCTCCCGGTGACAGTCGGGGGCCATCTCAAACCCGGCGCGGTCGCGGTTTCAGGGGACAAGGGATCACAGATGATTTCCGGAATGCTGCTGGCCCTCTCACAGTGCGGCGGTGAGAGCACTGTTATGATAAAGGACGTCACCAGTGAGCCCTATATCAAGCTGACCACCTATATCGCATCGTTCTTCGGCCTCTCGGGATACGACTGCCCCGAACTCGCAGACCCGATGGAAGAGCAGGGCGGTTTCAGGACATGGTATATCGAACCGGGGCAGAAGATAACGCCCGTACTTGGGTTGGAAGTGGAACGGGACTGGAGTGCGGCGGCCATGCTGCTGGTAGCCGGAACCCTGGCTGGAGAGATCACCATACGCAACGCCGACATCATGTCGCGCCAGTCAGACGCCATTATCTTCAACCTGCTGCGGCAGAACAACGCAGACATCGTCAACGACAGCGAGAAGCACACGGTAACGGCAAGGAAATCCATCATCTGCCCCTTCTGCTACGATATCAACGACGCGCCCGACCTTTTCGCCCCGCTGTTCCTCATGGCATGCTTCGCCGGAGGAGAAAGCCTGATCAGCGGAATAAGGCGTCTCAGGAACAAAGAAAGCGACCGCGCCGCCACTTTCGCACGCGAATTCAGGAAACTTGGCGTGCGGAGCAGTGTTTCCGGCGACGAAATGACGATATACGGACGGGAAAACCGGCGGCTGAAGGGTGCGGAATGTTCCTCGCACGGCGATCACCGCCTGGCCATGGCCCTGACCGTGGCTTCGCTTTTCGCGGACGGTCCCGTCACGATAGACGATACCGCCTGCATCGACAAATCTTTCCCCGGTTTCCTCGAACTGTTTGAACGACTCAAGAAAAAATAGCCCGATGGACATTTTCGGACATAAGTTTTCCCTCGAGATTTTCGGCGCTTCACATGCTCCCTGCGTCGGAGTATTCCTCCGTGGCGTCCCGGCTTCACTTCCCCTGTCCGCAGAAGATTTTACCGCTGACATCCTCCGCCGCAAGAGCGGAGCCCCGGGCACTACCCCAAGGATTGAAGACGACATTCCGGAGATCGATGACAGGAGGGAGAGCGAAGGCTCCCTGACCATTTCATTCGCCAACCGCAACTACCGTCCCGGCGACTACTCGTCTTTCACCTCCATTCCTCGCCCGGGACATGCCGATTTCGTTGCCATGAAACGGTATGGCTCGCTTTGCGACGGACGTTTTTCGGGACGCATGACCCTTCCTCTCGTCGCTGCCGGGGTCGTTGCCAAAAAGATTATTTCGCCCGTTGTCATTGAGGCCAGGCTGACCGAGACAGGAGGAGTGCCGGCCGCACAGCGGGCTGAAGTGGAACGGGTGCTTTCCGAAGCCGTGCGCGAAGGCGATTCGATTGGCGGGATTGTCGAGTGCCGATGCACAGGAGTCCCGGTAGGGCTCGGAGAACCTTTCTTCGATTCGCTGGAATCGCTCATATCACATGCAGTCTTTTCCATTCCCGGAATACGGGGCATAGAATTCGGCGACGGTATGGCGGCAGCGCGCATGAAGGGTTCGGAGCACAACGACCCTATCGTCGACTCCGCCGGCCACACTTCCCGCAACGGGGCCGGAGGTATCAACGGAGGCCTGTCCAACGGCAATCCCATCGTTTTCCGCGTTGCCGTAAAGCCCACTTCCAGCATCAGGAAGCCGCAGCGGACCTTTGATTTCGACCACGGGTGCCTGACTGATTTTTCAGTCCCGGGACGGCACGACGCCTGCTTCGCCCTGCGGGTACCGCCTGTAGTGGAAGCCGTAACAGCCTGTGTTTTAGCCGATTTAATGCTATGAAAAGAATAATTTTGATCTTTGCTGCGGTCGCCCTCCTCGCGGGTTGCCGCAAAGCGCCGGAAACAGCTCCGACCGTCCGGGATTACTATCGCGATTCCCTCGCATCGCTCACCCTCCGTTGCGGGAAGATCCTCGAAGCCGCCTACATGGCGGAAACCCTGCTGGGTGAAAACAGGGAAATCCCCGGCTGGGAAGGTTATCCGGTCCAGCTCTGGGAGTATCATACCGGCAAGGACATCTACCTCGGTGAGCCGAAGAAAGGTCTGGTGTATATGCTGAACCCGTCTCCGGAACAGCTCGCCCGTTGGATAGTCAATGCGGTCTACGATGCCAAGGGGGCCCTGGATCCCAATGACATCGAGAAGACATGCTCCTTCATACAGTGGCAGAGCGGAGCCCAGTTCCCTGTCCGCGGCGTCGTTTATGAGGACATGTACACGGCAGGATTCTATGAGCCTTATGTCTTCAAGGACGGCGTGACCGTCTATGTCGCCGATTCCACCTGGCTGACACGCGAAAAGCATCCGAACGACGCCATGCTGCAATACTATCTGACCCTGACCAACGACCAGCTCCGGCCCAACACCGGCCGTTACGCCCGCATCTGCTCGACCACTCGCGAGATGTACTATGCCGCCGGCGGCAAGGCCGACGTGGGCCGCAGCGACGACGGCGAACGGTCGCAGGCCTGGCTCGACGAAGTCGGCCGCCTCTACCGCGAAGCATGGAATTCCGACAGGAATTTCCTCATCTACGCCTGGGCCAAGGCAAATTTGTAATCTTGGCCAAAAATACATACCTTTGCGCCTCTATCGAAGGCCCGGATGGCGGAATCGGTAGACGCGCTGGTCTCAAACACCAGTGGCCGCGAGGCTGTGCCGGTTCGACCCCGGCTCCGGGTACAAGAAAGGGCTCCTGCATGGAGCCCTTTCTTGTACCAGTCGGCGGCCAAGCCGACTCCTTCTCTGCCCCCCCCTTTCTCCGACACTAACCTATCTCTGCCAACTCACTTTTCGCTGATCCCGAAAAACACATGGAACATCGGGACTATGTACAGGCCATTCAATGGGCAATCAATGTTCCAGCCAAGCCGAAATTGGCTTGGCTGGAACAATGTGCCTTTACTCATGGCCTTGGGGACCGTTATTGTGTCCCCGCCGGTTTTCGGGTTCGCCGGCCTGCCTGCTGTAAGGCCGGGGATGTCACTGTTCAGGACGGTATTCCAGGAGGTCGCCGGGCTGACAGTCGAGGGCTTTGCAAATGGAGTCGAGCGTCGTGAAACGGACGGCCTTGGCCTTGCCTGTCTTGAGAATCGAAAGGTTAGCTGCAGAAATGCCTATCTTTTGAGCAAGTTCTCCCGAAGACATTTTCCTCCGAGCCAACATTACATCAACATTGATAATGATGGGCATGACTTACACTTCCTCACCTTTAATCTCCTCGGCCCCGTCCTTCCTGTCGCTTCCCTTGCCCTTCAGATAGGAAGGAAGCTCCATGCCGGCCAGCTTGAAGAGGTCTTCGAGCGGGGGGACGGACTTCATCAGCCCGGAGATGAAATTGGAGGTCGCCGTTTTGCCTTCGGTACCGTTGCCGGTATCCCAGACGGTGACCTTGTCGATATTGATGCCCTTGACGGCCTCGACCTGGGTTGCCACCAGTTCGGGGAGTTTGTCGGTGATGAGCATCGTGATGGCCTGCTGGGCGTCGCCGCCGGCGGCGGCTACCAACTGACCGAAACCTGCGGCCTGCTTGGAGAGTATCTCCAGGGTACCGCGGGCCTGTGCGTCCATCTTGGCGAAGATGGCATCGGCTTCACCTTTGGCCTTGCGGCGGATCTGCTCAGCCTCGGCTTCGGCGTCGATGATGGCCTTTTCCTTCTCGATCTGGGCGGCCACGACGATGTTGGCCTGCTGGGTAGCCTTCTCGCGTTCGGCGCGGGCAAGCTCGGCATCGCGTTCGCTCTTGTAAGCCTCCTCGAGAGCCTTGGCGGCCTGGACCTTCTCGGCCGCTACTGCCAGACGCTCCGCCTCCGCCTGTTTCTCACGACGGGTCGCATCGGACTGTGCGATGGCGATCTTGGAGTTGTTTTCACCCTCGACGGCCTTTGCATTGGCATCGGCGGTACGGATACGGGTGTCACGGGTGGTCTCGGCGATACGGATATCCTTGTCCCTGTCAGCCTCGGCCTTACCGATCTCACCGTAACGGTTCTGCTCGGCCACGCTCTTCTTCGCGTCGTTGATTGCCTTTGCGGCAGCCTCCTTACCGAGAGCCTCGATATAGCCCGATTCGTCGCGGATATCGGTCACGTTGACGTTGATGAGTTTCAGGCCGATCTTGCGGAGTTCGGCCTCCACGTTGGTGGAGACGTTTGCGAGGAACTTGTCTCGGTCAGCGTTGATCTCCTCGATATCCATGGTGGCGATGACCAGACGGAGCTGGCCGAAGAGGATATCGGTGGCGATGTTCTGGATCTGTTCCGTGGTGAGTCCGAGCAGACGCTCGGCCGCGTTGGTCATGTTCTCGGGTTCGGTGGAGATACCGACGGTGAAGCGGCACGGCACGTCGACACGGATGTTCTGTTTGGAAAGTGCGTTGGTCAGGTTGCATTCGATCGAGATCGGGGTGAGGTCGAGGAATGCATAGCTCTGGAATACCGGCCAGATGAAGGAGGCGCCGCCGTGGATACAGCGGGCTGAGGAAATGCCTCCCTGCTTGTTTTTGCCGGTCTTACCGTAGATGACCAGGATCTTGTCGGACGGACAGCGCTTGTAGCGCCGCAGGATGGCGGTGAAGGTGACGAACACCACCGCCACGATGATCAGGATAAGATAGAGTTCCATGTTATGCTGACTATTGATTTAGATGATTTCGGGTTCAAGGGGTTCCACGACAACGGTGTTGGCGTTGAGGACCTCGGTTACGCGTATGGGGGTTCCCGTCTTGAGCGCGTCGCTGTCGGTCACGGCGTCATACTCGCGGACGGAATTGTTGATGGATATCTGCACTTTACCTTCGCCGCTGCGCTCGCCGGGGATGGTCAGGTAGACGGTTCCGTTGCAGCCGACGGCAGACTTATAGATATTGATATTGCCCGACTGCTGCATGCCGCTCAGCCATTTGAAAAGGTACATCACGGCCGTAACCAGCGCAACGCCGATTATAACGGAGACAATCAGCAGCAGAGGCACAGAGGTGATCTTCTCCTGCAGCAGGATGGCCGACCAGCCGAAGCCGAGTATGAAATTGACGAAATTGCGGAAAGTGTAGAGATTCGTTCCGCCTTCAACAGTCGCATCGGCGACCTGGGAATCGAATCCCGTGTCGAAATCGGTGTCGATACCGCCGTCACCGGCATCTGCGCCGATGAAGGTCATGATGCTTTGGATCAGGAAAATCAGCGAGGCGGCCAGGGTGACGCCCCAGAGGATCTTCATAGCCAGCGAAAGGGATAACCACCAGGAAGAAATCATGTCTGTATTTGTTTGGTTTTTGCAAAGATAAATAATTAATTATTGAAAAACAATAAAAAATTAAAAATATTTACAAAGGATACCAAAAAGGGCGGCCTTTCCAAGACCGCCCAAGCCAAACCTGACCGTGTCAGGCTTATATTTCCACGACTTCCGCGACGGGGGCGTTCTTCATCACTGAAGCGATACCGTTGTTGCGGTTGCGCTCGGAGGCGTACATCTGGCTCTGACCGATGATCTGGCCGTTGGTAGCCTTCAGGGTGAAATACGGCTTTCCGTTCTTTGCGACGAGTTTCTCGTAGCGTTTCTCCTCGACGGAATTCTTCTTGACCGATTCTACACCGTTCAGGCAGGCCGCTTTGGTCGTGTAGCCCTCGCTGGTAAGAATGACCTCACCGTTCGAAGCCTTGAGATTGAACTGGAATTCGCCGTTCTTTCTCGTAGAGATTACAAATTTTGCCATAGCGTAATTATTTGAGTTATTTGTATATACCCTACAAATATACAAAAAATCATATAATGCGCAATTATTTTGGAAATTGCGAAGCGGTATTTTTACTACATTTGTTGTATATGAACTTAAGCCAGAATCCGGGAAAAATCCAGCTGTGGGTTACCGTGGCAGGGATGGCGGCAGCGGCCGCAGCCGCGGCATTCGTGATGCTGCATTTCTCAGGGTTCATCTACAAGTTCCACGCTACATCCCTCTTCCAGGAGAGCGCGTCGTGGTTTGCGGAGCATTTCGAGCGTCCCGCCGCACTTCTCATATACTGCGGCAGATTCCTCACCCAGTTCTGCTATTATCCCGCCGTGGCGGTCACGCTGCTGCTCCTGTTGTACGCGGCGATAACGGTTATGACATACCGGCTCTTCCTGCGGGGCGGCAGGATTCCCTTCCTTGCCATAATCCCTGCGCTGGCGCTGTATACTGCCCTCATGCGCATAGGCTACGGAGTGATCGTCTTCCGTGCCGATGCCCTCATATTCACCGAACCTCTCGGCATACTCTCGGCCCTGCTGCTCTTCCGCCTGACCGTGCTCCTCTCCCCGAAGATCCGCTGGGCGATACCTTTCCTGGCATATCCGCTCGTAGGATGCTACGCGCTGCTGGCCCTGCTCATCCATGCCGCCTTTTCGATCTCCCGCGAAAAGGGCGCGGCACGCCTGGCCTCAGTGGCAACCGACCTGGCATGCCTGGCCGTGGTACCCTGGATCGAATACCTGCTCCTTTACAACCACAGCGTGCTCCGCTACATGTGGCTGCAGGGAGCGCCTTTCCTCGACTATATCTACAACCCGAAGGAATGGATACCCCTTGCCGTGGCGGCTGCAACGCCCGTACTGCTGGCCCTGATGCCGGAGAGGAAGTCCCGTCCCGCAGCCGTCTGGCATCCGCTGCTCACCCTCGCCCTCACCGCGGCCGCCGTTACCTGCATCTATCTGCTGCCATACCGCGACAGCCTCTTCCACCGCCAGATGGCGGCAGAACGGGCTATCGACAACGACGACTGGGACAAGGTGGCCGAACGTCTGCTCCCACTCAGGGTGACCAACGAAGTGCTGATAGCCTACCGCAACTGCGCCCTATATGCAAAGGGCCGGCTGGAGGAAGGCTGCATGAACTATTCGTTCAACACGGTTCCCATCGTGATGGGAGACCAGGAGTATTCCTCGTCTCTTATAGCCGGACCCACCATATTCTTCCATTCCGGCCTGCTGAACTACGCCTCCCGCATTTCCTCCGAGATAAGCCTCTACACCAATTACTCAGTGGAAAGATGGAAATACCTCGCCAAGGCCGCCGTGTTCAACGGGGAACGGGACCTCGCGGAGAAGTATCTGGGAACCCTGTCCCGGACGACGCTCCACAACGGCTGGGCACGGCACTGGCGCAGCCTGCTCGACGATCCGGAACGCCTCGCGCAGGATCCCCAGTACAAACGTCTGCATCCGCTCCAGGATTACGAGGAGACACGCTGGATGCCGAGCGACAACGCCGCCTCGAATGTGATACTTTTCTATCGCTACGTACCCGGACGCAGCCCCGAAATGCAGCAGTGGAACCGGGCTGCAGAAAAAATGTCCTCATTCTGATATGACAATAAAGCCCCTGACCCTGATCGCCGTACTACTGATACTGCTCTCCGGAACCGCATGCAGCGAGGTTCCGGAAAACGCGCAGCCGTCCGGTACGCCAGTCAGCATCTTCCCGGACTACGACGGGGCCGCAATTCCGTGGAACATCGCTCCCCTGAACTTCCGCATAGAGGAGGATGCCAAGGCGTGGATATGCGCGGTCCGTGGGGCTGACGGGAAACCGCTCGTCGCGAAGGGACCTTCCGTCCGCTTCCCGATGAAAGCGTGGAGGAAGATGCTTGAGGCGAACAGGGGAGAAGAGATAAAGATTGACATTTACGGAAAACGCGGCGGCAAGTGGTCCGCATACCAGACCATGACTTTGTTCGTGGCTCCCGATGCCGTGGACCGGTATCTCTCGTACCGCCTCATCGAACCCACATACGGCATGGCCGGGGAGATGTGCATCGCTCAGCGGGACCTTACCTCCTTCAGCGAAAAGGAGATATACAACAACCAGATGGACTACGACAAGCTGGACGGCCAGTGCATCAACTGCCACTCGTTCCAGGACTGGAAAACCGACCGCATGCAGTTCCACGTCCGCCAGAAGGACGGAGGCACGGTCATCGCCCGGAACGGACATATCAGCAAGGTCAATCTCAAGGCTGAAGGGTTCCTGTCCCCCGGCGTCTATCCCTCGTGGCATCCGACTGAAGACCTCATAGCCTACTCACTCAACAGCACCAGGCAGTATTTCTACTCCAAAGGCATAGACAAGACCGAGGTGATCGACTCTGATTCCGACCTGATCCTCTACGATCCGGCAGCGAACAGGGCGACCGTGGTGGCGGCGGACACTTCCGCCCTCGAGACTTTCCCCTCCTGGTCCCCCGACGGCAAGACGCTGTACTACGTATCGGCCGACATCACAGCGCTCGCACCGATGCGCCAGTACTACTACGGCCCGCATTACGACGAACTGAAATACAACCTGATGAGGATCCCCTTCGACCCGGCGACGCGCACTTTCGGAGAGAAGGAGACATTCTTCGACGCCGCTGCCCTTGACAGGAGCGCAACTTTCCCGCGAGTATCCCCCGACGGGAGATATCTCCTTTTCACGATGGCCGGCTTCGGCCAGTTCCACATCTGGCACCGCGACGCCGACCTTTTCCTGTCCGATCTGGCCACGGGAGAATGGCGGAGGCTGGAAAACGTGAACAGCGAAGAGACTGAAAGCTATCATTGCTGGTCTTCCGACGGACGCTGGATAGTATTCTCCTCCCGTCGCGGCGACCGTACCTACACCCGCCTGTATCTCGCCTGGTTCGACGGGGAAGGTCACGCCCACAAGCCTTTCCTCCTTCCCCAGCGCAACCCCGAACGCCATGACGGACTCTTCAAGTCCTACAACATTCCGGAATTCACGAAAGAACCTGTCACCATATCCCCGAAACGCTTCCTCAAGGCCGTCAGGGGAGAAGCGATACAGGCTCAGCGATGATTTCATCACCCTTTTTCCTATCTTTGTCAAAGAATAACAAGAGATCCGATACATGCTATACCGAAGCAAAGCACCTTTCAGGCTGGGCATCGCCGGCGGCGGAACCGACGTCTCCCCCTATTCCGACATCTACGGAGGGGCTGTGCTCAATGTAACGATCGACCGTTTCGCACATGCCACCATCCGTCCGACCGATGACGGAAAGATACGCCTGGTCCATATCAACGACCATATCGTCATGGAATATGAGGCTGCCACCTCGATTCCGGCCGAAGGAGCGCTGACACTCCAGTGCGGAATCTACAATTCCATAGTGCGCCGCTTCAACGGCGGCAGGCCGCTCTCCTTCGAACTGACGACCCAGATGGACGTCCCTTCCGGATCCGGCCTCGGCACCTCATCCACCCTCGTCGTGGCTATCCTGGGTGCATTCGTGGAGTGGCTGAAACTTCCCCTCGGCAAATATGATATCGCATCCCTCGCCTACGAGATCGAGCGCATCGAGCTCGGGATGGCGGGAGGCAGGCAGGACCAATATGCCGCCACCTTCGGAGGGGTGAACTTCATGGAGTTCCGCGACGGCGAAAGGGTTATCGTGAATCCGCTCAGCCTGCCCGACAGTACCCTCAACGAATGGGCCATGAACACCGTGCTGCTTTTCACCAACAAGAGGCGGGAGTCGGCCAGGATCATCGAAGAGCAGATGGCCAACGTCAAGAAGAACAACAACAATTCCGTCGAAGCGATGCACAAGGTGAAGGCGGAGGCTTTCCGCATCAAGAACTGCCTGCTGCGGAACGATCTCCGCGAACTTGGTCCCGCCCTCAACACCAGCTGGGTGAACAAGAAGAAGATGGCGGGCGGCATATCCAACGACTTCATCGACAATCTCTACGAAACCGCCATGGCAGCCGGTGCGACCGGAGGAAAGATATCCGGAGCCGGCGGAGGCGGATTCATGTTTTTCTACTGCCCCGAGAATACCCGTTACGCCGTGGAGGAAGCCCTGACCGGGCTCGCGATAGGGGAAATCTACGATTTTGAATTCTGCAAGGAAGGACTGACGACATGGACTGTACAAATCTGATAGAAAAGCGCCTTGACGCCCACCTGGAAACCATCGCGGCACTCCGCAGCGACAGCGCCCTGAAGGCGGCCGTGAGCGAAGCCGTGGAAGTCATCACCGCCTGTTTCCGCAACGGCGGACGCGTCTATTTCTGCGGCAACGGGGGCAGCGCCGCCGACGCCCAGCACCTTGCGGCCGAGTTCTCGGGACGTTTCTATTTCGACCGCCCCGTACTCCCCGCCGACGCCCTCCACTGCAATACATCCTATCTCACAGCCGTTGCCAACGACTACGGCTACGACCGTATCTTCGCCCGCCTGATATCTGGCCTCGGACGGAAAGGTGACATACTGGTGGGGATATCCACATCTGGCAATTCATCCAACATAGTCGCCGCATTCGAAGTGTGCCGCGGGAAAGGGGTGAAAACCATCGCCATGACCGGTGCTGACGGAGGTAAGATGAAGCCTCTGTCCGACCTGCTCATCAATGTGCCCTCCACCGACACCCCCAGGATCCAGGAGGCCCATATCACTATAGGCCATATCATCTGCGAGATGGTTGAGAAGGCCATCTTCGGAGAAAAGAAGTGATGGAGTGCGTCGTTCTCGCCGGAGGGATGGGGACGCGCCTTCGGAGCGTAGTCCGCGACCTGCCCAAGTGCATGGCGCCCGTGGCGGGAAGGCCTTTTCTGGCCTGGCTTCTCGACGATCTGCTTGAAAACGGGTTTGACCATATCATTCTTTCCCTCGGCCATCTGCACGAGGCCGTCGAGGAGTGGGTCGCGCAGCAGCCCTTCTGCGAAAAGGTCACTTGTACTGTCGAGAGCGAACCCCTCGGCACCGGCGGAGGAGTCAAGCTCGCCCTCGTAAAAGCGCACGAAGATGAAGTATTCGTCCTCAACGGCGACACTTTCTTCGGCGTCGATTTCGCTTCGATGCTAGCTTTCCACCGCGGCTGCGGAGCCGCGGCGACCCTGGCCCTCAAACCCATGCGCAACTTCGACCGGTATGGCGAAGTGGTCTGCGACGCCTCCTGCAGGATTGTCTCGTTCAGGGAAAAACAGCCCTGCGCTTCCGGTCTTATCAACGGCGGAGTCTATCTGCTCGGACGGAACGCACTTGACGCCATGCAGCCGAAATTCTCCATTGAGAAGGATTATTTCGAGCCCATGGCCGCAGACGGCGGTTCCACGCAGGGATTCCTGGCCGGGTTCCGCAGCGAAGGCTATTTCATAGATATAGGCATTCCGGCCGATTATGAACGGGCCCAGAGGGATTTCGCCTCAGGTGCCTGGCGGCCCTACCGCTACGACGCCCTGCTGCTCGACCGCGACGGAGTGATCAACGTGCTGCGTCCCGGCGACTATGTAAAGGACTGGAAGGAATTCGAATTCTGCGAGGGAGCCACCGAAGCTTTGCGGCTGCTCAGTCCCCTGTTCAGGCGTATTGTCATCGTCACCAACCAGCGCGGAGTGGGACGGGGCCTTATGACGATGTCAGACCTGGAACTGATTCACGCAAGAATGCTATCGGCCATACGCGATGCGGGCGGAAGGATAGACCGCATCTATTGCTGTACCGCCACCGATGCCGCAGATCCGCGCCGCAAGCCCAATCCGGGGATGGCAGCGGAAGTCATCGCAGATTATCCCGACGTCGACCTTTCCCGCAGCCTGATGGTCGGAGACAGCGCATCCGACCTCGAATTCGCCCGCCGGGCCGGCGTCCCCGCAGTCATTCTGGAAGAACCGGAGACTTTGCTTACCTTTGCAGAAGATTTGACCCATCACGCCTGACCATGAGAATAGCATACCTCTCGACATTCTATCCTTTCCGGGGCGGCATCGCCCAGTTCAACGCCGACCTCCTCGAGGAATTCGGGAAAGAGCACGAAGTGAAGGCCTTCACTTTCACCCGCCAGTATCCCTCCTTCCTCTTTCCCGGCAAGACACAGTATGTCACGGAGAAGGACAACGCAAAGAAGGTCGACAGCGAGGCGGTGCTCGACACGGTCAACCCCTTCTCCTGGTTCTCTTCCGCACGGAAAATCGCTTCCTGGAAGCCTGACCTGGTGGTCATGAAATACTGGATGAGCTACCTCGCCCCCTCCCTCGGAACGGTGGCGAGGCTGCTGCGGAAACGGGGCATAACTGTGATAACGGTACTGGACAACGTCATCCCTCACGAGGCGAAGTTCTTCGACAGGCCTTTCTCCCGCTGGTTCCTCAAACAGAACAGCGGCTGCATAGCCATGAGTGAAGCCGTGCTCCGCGACATGCTCTCCCTGACTCCGGACAAACCCTATATCCTCCAGCCCCATCCCCTTTACGACCATTTCGGTTCAAGGACCGACCGTACTGAAGCAGTGCGCGCACTCGGACTCGACCCTTCGCTCCGCACCCTTCTCTTCTTCGGCCTGATCCGCGACTACAAGGGGCTTGACCTGCTCATAGACGCCATGCCGCTGCTCGGCCCCGGATATCAGCTTGTAATCGCCGGCGAGAGTTACGGCAGTTTCGACAAATATGAGGCGCAGATAGCTGCATCGGGCTGCGCAGACCGCATCAAGGTCTTCAACCGGTACATCGACGACGACGAAGTCCCGCGTTTCTTCTCAGCGGCCGACATCTGCGTGCTCCCGTACAAGAGCGCCACACAGAGCGGAATCACAGCCATCGCCCTGCATTTCGAGGTGCCGGTGGTGGCGACGCCCGTCGGAGGCCTTGCCGAAAGCATCGAACGTCCCGGCATCGGGCTGATGACGCCCGGGATTTCAGCGGAAAGCCTAGCCTCGACCATTCCCCAGCTCTACGAACGGGGCCTGGAAACCTTCGCGGCCAACATCAGGTCGGTCAAGAAAGAGATGACCTGGTCTGTCTTCGCCGGGAAGATTCTTTTGCTTAAAGACAAAATCTGATTATCTTTGTATCCGCAACAGGTTCTGCTCCGGCCGGCGGCCGCAGCGGATCAAAAGGGAATCGGGTGAAAATCCCGGACAGTTCCCGCTGCTGTAAGTTCCTTTGAAGTCACGGCACTCTTATGCCACTGGGCCCGAGCCCGGGAAGGCGCCGCGACGGAACAAGTCAGAAGACCTGCCTGATGCACATTGTTTAACCGGCCTGCGGGAGTACGGGCCATAAAACAGACATTGATGCAAACCTTTGCCTTTCCAGAACCGTTTTAATTATAGTGTCCCGCTCTTCGGAGCATAGTGCTTTCGTGCACACACGGGGAAGGCAAGGAAGGGTTGCTTTCCCCTTGTTGTTATTTCCAGAACCGGGATGTGATGTCTTCGAGGGATCCGCCGGAGACGCGGTAGAGGCGCTGGTTGGTGGTGCGGCTCTTCAGGCCGCCGAGGGAGGCGACGTATGGTCCCGTCTTGATATAGTCGAAAGCCTCAAGCCTGTCGGCTGAAGGGATATAATCGCGGCCGGACCACCATGCGCTGTGCAGGTGCATCTCTTCCTTGATGAAGGTACACAGCCGCTCCACTTCAGCCGGGTCGCCGTCGCCGCCCATCAGGCATATGCACGTGACTTCTCCGGAATATTCGCCGTACATTCTCTTTATGGCCGCTTCATCGAACCGGTCGCCGATATCTTCCCAGAGATGGGGGCTGTGACATCCGGGACAATGACAGGGACACCCGGTGAGATTGACTGCCAGAGTCACCTCATCGGGTATCTCCTGAAATACGATGTCGAAGTTGTAATACTTAAGCATCCTGTCCGACCGGTTCCGCAACCGGCTCGGGCTCCAGGTTCACGGCGCCGGGACGGTTGCCGTTGTAATAGTAGCGGCGGGCTGCCTCCTGCTGGCGGGGCTGCGAGAAGCTGCTAACGCGTTTCATGTAGCCTATGATGCGGGTGGCGTAGTCGACGTCCTTGCTGTGGCACTTGGGGCATTCGTGCAGATAGCGCTTGTCGATGTGTCCGCAGGTATTGCAGATGGTGTTGGGGATGTTGTATGTGAAATAGTTGCATCCCTCTTTCGCCGCGACGCGCAGCAGCTGGCGGTATTGCGACTGGCTCAGGTGCTCTTCGAGGTTCATGTGGAGAGCGCTGCCGCCGGTCAGGTGCTCGATGTACTTGCGGCCGTGCAGGCGGAACTTGTCGAGGATGTTGAGATTCTCGTCCTCCACCACATAGAAGTAACTGTTGTAGCAGTCGCGCGGCACGATGTAGCCGTCCTCGCGGTCCCACTTGGCATGCTTGACGCCCACGTTCTCGGCGGGAATCATCTCGCAGTTGAACATCACGTCCTTGCTGCGGTACTTCTTGTTGAGACGCTCGATCATTCCGAGCACCTCCTGCACGAAGGCCACGTAATCGGGGTTGTCGTTGATCCTGATGCCCAGGAACTCGGCAGCCTCGACAAGGCCGTTGACGCCGATCGTCAGATACTGGCGGCCGATGTTGATGAAACCGGCGTCGAAGAGCGGGAGCATTCCCTTGGCCTGCAGTTCGGCGAGGTTGGCGTTGTAGGCCAGCTGGACCTTGTGCATCAGGTCGACGACCTCTTCGAGGAACTCCATGTAGGGGATTCCCTTCTTGAACGCGTGCTGGACGCAGCGGTTGAGGTTGATGGTCAGCACGCTCTTGGAACCGGTGGAGACACCGCCCGCGCCGAGAGTATAGCTGAAGCCGTTGTCCTGGATCTCGTTGCGGAGACGGCAGCAGCTTGCGAGGCTGTCGGCGTTGTCGCTCATGTAAGTGAAGAAACTGTGTCCCTCGCTGTACATCTTGGCGGTCCAGTCGGCGTATTCCTTGTCCTTGGCGTCGCCGTCCTCGGTAAGAAGGGCCATGGTCTCGACCGGGAAGGTAAGGATGGTCTTGGTGCGCTCGGCGTTGAACCAGGTCATGAAGCGCTTCTGGAGCCAGTTGAGAGAATCCCAATGCGGCTTGCTGCCGTCGGGGAAGCGGAAGTCGCCGAATATGCTCTCGAAATAGAAGCGGTCGTAGTAGGAAATGTTCCAGAACACGGACTGGAAGTTGCGGGCGCCTGTCGGCTGGTTGATGGAATAGACGATCTGCTCGAAGCAGTCGGTGATCATCTTGTCGATGGTCCTGTGCTTGCTGGAGAGATCCACCACCTCGTCGGCACGGAGATAATAGTCGTCGCCATACTCTTTCTCCACGAAGTAGTTCATGTACATCAGGAACTCGGGGGTCGCGCAGGCGCCGCTCAGCATACTGGAGACGATGAAGACCAGGTTCACGAAACCGCCGCAGAAGCTCTTGAGGTTCTTGGCGGGAGTCGAATTGCCGCCTACGGGAATGGTGCCCTGCAGGAGCCAGGGGTACATGGTGATGCTGGCGCAGTAGTTGGCAAGGCTCGTCTCGTCGTTCTTGTAGATGAAGTGCCTGTTCAGCAGGTCGAGGTAACGGTCGGAAAGTTCCTTGCCGTACATCTCGCGGATGCGGTCGGTGAGCAGCCTGCGGTTCAGCCTGATGAAGCTGGCCTTGGGAAGTTCGCCGATCAGCGTGGCGATGTTCTTCTTCTCCACGTTGGCGTTGGCGTCGTACTTGCTGCCCGTCGCGGGATTTGAGGCCGAGCAGTAGTCGATGAGGAAATTGAGACGGTCGCGCACCTCGCGGTCCTCGGTGTGGTGCTGGCGGTAGAGCATGTAGGCTTTCGCGACGGCGAAATAGCGCTCCGACATCAGGGATACCTCCACCTGGTTCTGTATCTCCTCCACGTGCATCCCGTTGGAAATATGCACCCTGCTGAGGATGTTGGTCAGCGTCTCCTCGGTAGCGAAACTGCCGGAAGCCAGGAAAGCCTTCCGGATTGCATTCTTGATCTTGTCAAGTGAGAAAGGGACGCGCTTACCGTCCCTTTTGATGATGTAAAGGTCAGTATATTGCATAATTATGTTCCCAACGGGGTGGATGTGATGTGTTGTCGGGTTTACAAAGGTAAACAAAAAAATGACCGGTTGATACTCCAACCGGTCACTTTTGTAACAGAAATGTTTTTGTTATCTGAATTTCAGGAACTCAACGTCCTTGGCTGCGCGCTCGGCGAGTTTTTCGTTCTTCTTGACGATCTCCATGGCTGCATTGTAGGCGTTCACGTCACCCTTGCGTGCGGCGATGATGGCCTTCTTGTAGTTGCAGCAAGGGCCGTTGCCCTTGATGGCTGCGGAAGCCTTGTCGAGCTGGTTGGTCAGGATGTAGGCGATAGCCTCGTTTTCGTCGCCGGTGCCGGCCAGCTTGGCGGCGGCATCGTCATACTTGCCGTTGAGGATGTCGAGGGCGCCCTGGTTGATCTTGCTGTGCTTGCAGGTGGATTTGGCAAACCACTGGGCGGCTTCGTCGTACTTGCCGTTACGCATGGCGACGACACCCATCACGTTGTAGTAGCAGTTGCCTTCCTTCTTGGCGATCTTGTCGAAAGCGGCTTTGGCGGCGGCGTTGTCACCCTTGTCGAGGTAAGCTACGCCGAGGTTGTACTTGGCCTTGTCGGTGCCGTACTTGTCGACGGCCTTCTTGTAGATGGCGATCTTGGAGTCGATGTTCTTGGCGTTGCTGGCGGCACGCAGGAGTGCGGGCTCGTCGAGGACGTCGATGTTGTTCTCCACGAGGTCGGCCAGTTCATCGGCGGTGTAGTTGGTGTACTCCACGTTGGTGATGAAGCGGGCGCGGCGCAGCTGGGGAAGGACATTGGTCTCGAGCGACTTGTAGACGGAAGACATGTTCCTGATCTCACGCTCGCGGACGTTCGGGTCGCTGTACATCGAGAGGACGCGGAGGATGAGTTCCTTGTCTTCGATGTTGGAGTTGTTCACCAGTTCCTGGAAACCTTCCCAGTCCTCACCGATGGTACGGGAGGAAACATCGCCGGTGTTGAGCTTCTTCGTGATCTTGTCGAACGCCTTGGAAGCGCTCTTCTCGCGGTTGGCGGAAAGCTTGTTGTTGAGAGCCTCGGGGCCTTCGGGAGATGCGTAAGCTACGATCTCGGTGCCCTTGACAGCACGGCGGGAGTCACCGTCCAGAGCCTTGAGGGCATCCTGGAAATCCTTGATGCCGTTGCTCTTGAGCTCGGAGTTGCGGACCTCGGCGCTGTTGACCAGGTAGAGGATCTGGGCCTCGGCGGTCTCGGGGATCACTTCCTGATAACCATCCGGCATATAGTGGTAGCTGCCGTCGGTGCTTGCGAGCATGTAGGTGGTGTTGACGCCGTCAGCGATCTTGATGTCGGCGGGATACTCATACTCATTACCTTTGTAATATACCTTCGCACGGCCGACGAGTTCGGATTTCTCCATACCCGGTTTGTATGCGAAGTGTACCTTCTCGGAGATGGTTGCTCCGTTCTTGGTGACAGTCTTGAAGTTGTCCGTCACTTTTTCGCCCTGATAGACGAAAGGCTTGCCGACCTCTTCGCCTCCGACATAGAGGAGGACGGGAGTGACCTCGAGAGTAGCCTTCGGGAGGAAGTACTCCGGAGGGAACGTCACGGAGACGTTTGCATCGATGTTGCCGGCGACCACCTCAAGCACTTCCGGATTGCACTTGATGACGATCTGTTCGGCGCCGTCGATCATCTTCTGGGCCTGGTTGCAGGACGCAAGGGAGAAGCAGAAGACTGCGATGAGCAAAATGTTGGAAACTAATCTTTTCATAAAAACGTCTTTATTTGTGAATTTATTCGTTGTTTACCATATCGGTTATCATCTTACAAATGTAAGCTTTTTTTAGTAACTTTGCAAATATGGATTTGAATCAGATAAAGCAGCGCTTCGGCATAATCGGCAACGATCCGGAACTTGAAAGGGCGATTGAAATCGCCCGTCAGGTCGCCCCCACCAACCTCTCCGTGCTCGTCACGGGCGAGAGCGGCGTGGGCAAGGAGGTCATTCCGCAGATCATACACCAGTACAGCGCGCGAAAGCATAACGTATACCTCGCCCTCAACTGCGGCGGCATACCCGAAGGGACCATAGACTCGGAACTTTTCGGCCATGAGAAGGGTTCCTTCACCGGGGCCATCGAAACCCGCAAGGGTTATTTCGAGGAGGCGGACGGAGGAACGCTCTTCCTCGACGAAGTTGCGGAACTTCCCCTCTCGACCCAGGTCCGCCTGCTCCGCGTCCTGCAGACGGGAGAATTCATAAAAGTGGGTTCCGCCAAGGTCCAGAAGACCAATGTCCGCGTCGTGGCTGCGACAAACGTCAACCTGCTCGGCGCAATCCGCGACGGCAAGTTCCGCGAGGATCTCTATTACAGGCTCTGCACCGTCCCGATCACCGTCCCTCCGCTCAGGGAGAGGAAGGACGACATCAATCTCCTTTTCAAGAAATTCGCCCTCGACTTCGCCGACCAGAACATGGTGCCCGCCGTCCGGCTTACGCCCGAGGCGCAGGAGCTGCTGCGCTCATACCGCTGGCCCGGAAACGTGAGGCAGCTGCAGAGCGTGGCCAACCGCATCTCCGTACTTGAGACCAACAGGCTCATCTCCGCTGAGGTGCTGGCCCGCTACCTCCCGTCGGAAGGCTCCTCAAGGCTGCCCGTGCGCACAGGAGACTCGGGATCCGACTACATGAGCGACCGTGACATCATCTTCAAGATCCTGTACCAGCTCCGGAAGGACATCGAGGAACTCAAGGCCAGGGTGGACCATATGCCGGAAGAGGAAGAGGAGGAAACCATCCGCCATCATTCCGGGTATATCATCAGTCCCGACGACGTAAAGTCCTCTCCGCTGACGCAGGAACAGCCCGCTTCAGAACCGGTGTCGATCCAGGATGTCAGCGCGGAACTCATCCGCAAGGCGCTTGAACGGCACGGCGGGCGCAGGAAACCGGCCGCCGAGGAACTCGGCATCTCTGAAAGGACGCTCTACCGCAAAATCAAAGAACTGAACATCCAATGAAATCACCTTTCCGCATCATATCTTTCCTGGTATTCTTCCTGCCGCTCCTTTCCGGCTGCGGCATCTAC
Organism: Bacteroidales bacterium; assembly: GCA_017430365.1. Taxonomy (GTDB): domain Bacteria; phylum Bacteroidota; class Bacteroidia; order Bacteroidales; family UBA932; genus Cacconaster. The sequence goes on from JAFRNC010000005.1 coordinate 88,219, forward strand.
TCCTTCAGCGGTACTTCCATACAGTCCGACGTCAAGACTATCTGCATCGAACCGGTGGTGAACAAGGCCACGAAGGTCAACCCGGCACTTGCCAACATGCTGACGGAAGGGCTGAACGACAAATTCCGCAAACTTACCAAACTGGAGCAGGTTACCGAAGCCGGCGACCTCAACCTGCTCGTCACCGTCGAATCGTATGACGTGCGCGCCGCCGCCATCACGGCGGGCGAGGTCGCGGCCATGAACCGCCTCACAGTCACCTGCAAAATCAATTTCACCAACGTGCTCCATCCCGAAGACAATGTGGAGCAGTCGGTGGCCGGATATGAGGATTACGATTCCAACAACTCCCTCGACATGGTGGAGGGAACCCTCTGCGAAACCATTGTCAAGAAACTGGTCGACGACATCTTCAACGCAACCGTAGCCCAATGGTAGATCTCGGCCAGCTAACCCCAGTCCAGCTCCAGCAGATCCTGGAAGACTATCCCTGGTTCACAGTGGCCCGTAGGGAGGTCATCTCGCGCCAGGGCGACGACGAAGAGGCGCTTCGCCGCGCAGTGGGGCGGGATGCCATCTTTTTCCTCTCGCGCGACGCCATGCTCCGCCTGCTCACCGGCAAGGTGAGGAAAGAAGAACCCGTCGCCGAAAAACGCCTGCGTCCGCAATACTATGTCGTCGGGGGCGACTATTTCGGAAAGGAGGATTTCGAGCGTCTCGAGCAGGAAGGTTTTTCGGTGACCACACCGGTGTTCGGCGCAAGGGCCGGCAGTGTGGAATACGAGCCCGCCGTCGCCGAGGAGATCGACAGCGGAAAGACCATGGTAAGCGAAACACTGGCTGAAATTTACGCCCAGCAGGAGCTTTATCAGCGGGCCATAGGGATTTACGAAAAACTAATTTTGTTATTTCCAGAAAAAAGTGCTTATTTTGCGACTCTTATCGAAAAAGTAAAGAATAAAAAACAAAAATAACCATGCAAGCAGCATACATCACACTCTCCATCCTCATCGTGATTGCGAGTATTCTCCTGACCATCGTCGTCCTGCTCCAGAATTCAAAGGGCGGAGGACTGGCAGCCAACTTCGCAGCCGGCAACCAGACTTTCGGCGTCCGCCAGACTGCGGACTTCCTCGAGAAAGCCACCTGGACCCTGGCCATCATCATCATCGTGTTCTGCATCGCAGCCACCTTCGTGATTCCCCAGCGGAGCTCGCGCCACTCCAATATCAAGACCCAGATCGAGCAGACTGTTCCCGTCGAGGGCACGCCGGATATCCCGGTGACCACCACCACCGCCCCGACCACGGACGGCAATACCACTCCGGAGAACAATTAAGGCATAGAGAGAATCAGACCAGAAAGCCGGCCCCTTGGAAAAGGAGCCGGCTTTTTCATTTACAGGACATAACCTCCCGTCAATCCCAGATACCCGCGTGGAACAGGCCCATCAGGGTCAGCACGGTGAAGGCCGTCAGGGCGATGATCCAGAGCAGGAAGATAATGAGGCCGGGACGCCACGAAGGCGACTTGAGGTCGAAAATCATCATGATGCCCGCATAGGTCATCCCGATGAACGGCAGCAGGCAGGAAAGCACGAAAACTATCTGGTATACGACCGAAGAAACCATCGTAAGCGTTTCCGGGGCGTGCACTGTCAATGTGTCCCATCCTTCCCTGACGATGTCCCATCCGAAGATAGACTGTCCGAACATGACAGCCACGCCGCATGTCAGGCCGGAAACCCCGATCAGCAGGAGCATGACTCCGATGACGATGCGGAGCACGCGGCCAAGCCCGCTTCCAAGAGGTTCGCCCGGGACAGACGAAGCCGCGGCGTTACCTGCGGGAGGATTGGTAACCCCCATCTGCCAGCGCTGCTGGACCGTCCTGGCTTCAGGCATCGCAATCCACAGAATGACATACAGGACAGGGACCGAAAGGTTGATTCCATAGTAGCTGTCCCCGTGACCGGCTTTGCAACTCACCACCCCGGTGAGGAGGCAGAGGCCGATGAATATGATGCGGATGAGGACCACGTCGCACTTGAAATAGGCGGCCAGGCCGCTGCAGACACCGCCCAGCATCTTGTTGGTCGGGTCACGGAAAAGCCTCTTCTTCTCCTTCGGCTTGCCGGTGGAAGACTGTTCTCCTTCCGCTTTCTTCGGCTCAGGGTCATCATCAGATTCGATGGCCGAAGGCTTGCCCAGGATTTCGATGATTTCGCGGACCTCGGCCACCGAGGCCACGCCGTCGTCCGCGCATTTTTCGTAGAGCAGTTCCGCCATCCTTTCCTCGAAGCCTTCCATCACTTCGGAACCGCCTTCGAGACGGGAATAGTATGCGTTCAGTTCGTCAAGGTACTGCTTGACTATTTCGTATGCCTCCACCTCGAGGGTGAATGCATATCCGCCGATGCTAACTTTCTGTACGTCCGTCATTGTGTTTCAGGGTATTGATGGTTTCGACCAGATCCGTCCACGAGGCGTCCATCTCCTTGAGGAGGACGCGGCCCGCTTCGCTGATGCAATAATATTTGCGGGGAGGTCCCTGGGGGGATTCCTCCCAGCGGTAGGTAAGCGATCCCTGGTTCTTGAGCCGGATGAGCAGCGGATAGAGGGTCCCCTCCACCACGATCATGTTGGCTCCCTTGAGCTCTTCGATGATCGAGGAGGCATAGGCTTCCTTCTTGTCCAGGATGCTCAGGATACAATACTCCAGAACCCCTTTCCTCATCTGGGACCGCACGTTGTCGGTATTGATTTCCATCATGTTATTTTTTACTGCTGTCTGTAAATTTTGCAAGGTTCTCGGCGTTGGTCTCCCAGCCGCGGAGCTCGCATTTCTGGGCGGGAGTCAGGGCCTTGGGGGCCACTATCCAGATTATGATGTAGAGCCAGAATCCGAAGCCGCCGCACAAGAGGCCGGCCAGGAAGAGAATCCGGATAAGGGTCACGTCGATGTCGAAATAAGCAGCCAGGCCGCTGCACACACCGCCGATCTTGCGGTCTTCTACATCCAGATATAGTTTTTTGACAGGGTTGCTCATAGTTTTGTCCTCCTCGTTCGTTTGATTGTCGTTTTCGTTTTCAAATTCGGGTTTGCCGTCGGGCATGCCCAGCTGCGCGGTTATACGGTTCACCATGGCCAGGCTTACGGACTGCTGGCCGGAGCCGAGATTCGAGAGAAGAAGCTCCGCGATGCGGGCTTCGATGTCGTCCATCACCTCGCTTCCCTGCTCGCCCGTAAGCCGCGAGCGGAAAGTTGCGAGATAATTGCTGAGGCGCTCATGCGCGTCTTCATCGATGATGAAGCTCTTGCCGCCAATGCCGATGTTGAGTGTCTTTTTCATAATTCTATCTCCCGGCCCCTATAGAAGTCGAGCAACCGGGTTTGGTAAATATATTCGTAACGGGCCTGCGCCAGGTCGGAGCGGGCTTTGAGATATTGGTTTTTGGATTCGTTGAATTCGGTGATGGATGATTTCCCGTTCTCGTATTTCGCCTGGGCGAGGGCGAAACTCTCCGAAGCGGCAGAAGCGGCCTCGGTGCTGCTCTCGAACTTGCTGCGGGCAGACACCGCATTGTACCAGGCCTGCTGGATCTCCTTGAAGAGCTGTTTCTTGGCCGTCTCGAGCTGCAGCTGCTGCACGTTGTAGCTGACACGTGCGCTGCGCACCTGATTGCGGGTGGAGAGGCGGGAGAATATAGGCACGTTCAGCGAAAGGCCGACATACTGGCTGAAGTTGTTGCCCAATTGCTCGATGAAGGTTTTCGAAGGATAACCGGAACTCGTATAATAGTTCGTTCCGATACCGCCGTTGAGCGAGAGCGAAGGGAGATAGCCTCCCTTGGCCAGTTCGATATTGCGTTCCGCATATGCCAGCCGGGTCTCTTCCGCCCGGACGGCGGGCTTGATGCCGACAGCCTCTTCATATACCGCTTCCGGCCCTGCGGGAAGGGGGATTGCCAGTGCGTCTTCATCCGGAACGACCACGTCGAATCCTTCGGGAGAAGGAAGCTCCAGCAACTGGGCAAGGTCCAGCCGGGCCAGGCGGAGATTGTTGTCGGCCTGCACGCAGGTCAGACGGCTCTGTGCCAGCGAGGCCTGCTGGGCGGCCACTTCCGCGGCCGTAGACTTTCCGTTCTCCTTCAGGGTCTCAAGCCGGACCACCTGCATCGAATCGATCTCGATCTGGCGCTGTGCGACGGCGAGGATCTCCCTGTTGTAGAGAATCTGTACGTAGGCCTTGGCCACGGCCACGCGTATGTCGTCCTTCGCCTTTTCAAGGTCGACCGTCGCCGCTTCGAGATTCAGTTTGCTCAGCAGGATGTTGTTGCGCATGCGGAAACCGTTGAACAGGGTCATGTCCGCACCCAGGCTGAGCGAGGTGTTGGTAGTATTCGTATTGGCGTAGGTATTGTCGGCGGTCAGGCCGCGGCCGAACGAGAAGTTCTGCGACGCGCTGCCCCTCACGCCGGGGAGCCGGTCGTTTTCAGCAGTATTGACATCGATCTCGCGCTGCATGACCTGCAGGGCGCTCCGCTGCACGTTCAAGCTGTGCTCGAGCGCGTAGCCGATGCAATCGCGCAGGGTCCAGGGCTTTTCCTGCGCTCCGGCGAGATGCCCGGTCAAGCCGGGCATGACGGAAGTCAGGCCGTACAGGACGAAAGCCGTCAACAGAAGGGGGTAGATTTTCTGCTTCATGTTACTTCTCCTCAATGATTTGGTTGCCGCGGACGATGTCGCCTTCCTTGAGACCTTCCTTTATCTCGATGTTCAGGCCGTCGCTGATACCGGTGACGACGGGCTTGCGGGAGTATTTGCCGTCGGCTCCCTTAAGCCAGACGAAGGTCGAGTCACCGGCGAATTCCAGGGCGCTTTCCGATACGGAGAGAACCTGTTCCGCCCGCTGCAGCACGATCTCGGCATTGGCGCTGTAGCCCGAGCGGATCGTCTTGCCGGAGTCAGTCCGCACTGCCGCCTTTATCTCGAACTGGTTGGTGCCGTTGTTCTCCACAGCCTTCGGCGAAATGTACTCGAGCGTGGCGTCGAACGAGTAGTCCTGCAGGGCGCCGATCGTAATGACCACCGGCATGCCTTCAGACAGGGCTCCGACCTCGGTCTCGTCGATCTGGCCGTCGAAGATCAGGTCGTTCATGTCAGCCACGGTGGCTACGGTCGTACCGTCGTTCATCGTGTTGGCCTGGATCACGGAGTTGCCCACCTTCACGGGGATGTCGAGGATCAGTCCGGTCACCGTGGAACGGACCAGCGTGGAACTCGACTTGGCATTGGCTTTCGACACACCGTCGCGGATCACCTCCAGGGCGTCCTGGGCGGCCGCCTTTTCCTCTTTTGCCTGGTTGTACTGCTGGAGCACCTTGTCATATTCGTCGGCGCTCACAAGGCTCTTGTCATAGAGAGCCTTCTCGCGCTCCAGGTTGGTGGCCGCCTGCTTGAGATTTATTTCGGCAAGGCGCACGCGGCTCTGGGCGGAACTCAGCGAGTTCATGTCGGGAATGACCTTCAGCTTGGCTATCACCTCGTTCTGCTGCACCGGCTGACCCGCCTCCTTGTAGAGTTCGGCGATGATGCCGTTGATCTGCGGCTTGATGTTCACCTCGTTGCGCGGTACGATCTTGCCGGTGACCACGGCGCTCCGCTGGATGTCGGCGCGCGCCACGGCGACTTCCTGATACTGCAGTTCCTTCGGCTTCGAGTTCCAGAACAGGAAGATAAAGGTTCCGAGGAACACAATCGCGATCAGCGCGACCAGAATGTACTTGAAAATGCGTTTCATATCGTTTGTTACTGTTTTATTATTCGTCTCTCATGGCATCGACCGGTTTGATCTTCATGGCCCGCAGGGCAGGCGCCAGTCCGGCCAGCACGCCCAGCACGCTCAGCAGCAGCGCCGAAATTATGGCCGTCCAGAAACTGATCTGGAATACCGCCTGGTGCTTGGCAATCGCCTCCACGACATTGAGTATCAGGACCGAAAACACTATGCCTGCACTGCCTGCGGCAAGGGTAAGCGCCACGCTCTCCCATATGATCTGCGAAAGGATGTCGCGCGGCACTGCGCCGATGGCCCTGCGTATGCCTATCTCCACGGTCCGCTCGCGAACCGTTACCATCATGATGTTGCTCACGCCCACCGCGCCGGCCAGCAGTGTGCCGATGCCCACAAGCCAGATCAGGAAGTTCACGCCCCGGAACAGCCTGTCGATGATGCCGAATATCTGTTCGGTATTGATGAGCGGCATCGCTATGGTGTCGGTCGGGTCGAACTGGTGCTCGCGTGCCATTATGCTCCGTATCCGACTCTCCAGCGAACTCATCTTAACGCCTGGCTTGCCTGACATGCAGATAAGGTCGACATTCTGTCCGCGATGATAGAGCTGTGCGGCCAGGGAGTAAGGGACAAGCACGGCATCGGACGACTGGCCTTCGATGCTCATATTGCCGGCAGAAACGTCCACGCCTATCACTTGCAGGAAGACAGAACCCACCTGGATGTATTCACCGCACGGGTTTCCTCCCTGCGGGAAGAGGTCGTTGTAAATGCGCTTCCCCAGCACACAGACCTTGCGGACCTGTTCCACGTCCGCGTCGCTGATGGTGCGGCCGTACTTGAGGATCGGTGCCTCGATCTTGTCATAGTCGCCGGCAACGCCCTTCACGTTGGGCGAGGCATGGTTTCCATGATAATAGGCGTTCTGGCTCCACATGCTTACGATCGGGGCCACGACGTCCAGTTCGGGGACCAGGGCTTTCAGGCGCAGCACGTCACGGGAGGTCATGCTCCAGTAGCGGCCTTCCTTCATTCCCTTGTAAGGCTTCGAGGTATTGGAAGAGATCATCACCATCGTGTTGGTGGCGAATCCCTCGAAATTCATCGAAAGCATCTGCTTGAGACCCTGGCCGCCGCCGACCAGGAACAGAAGCATGAAGAGGCCCCAGAAGATGCCGAAGCCGGTGAGGATCGTCCGCCGTTTGTTGCGGAAGAGCGAATCGCCGATCTCGCGGAAAGTGTCTATGTCCAGGCGGTGTCTCATTATTCTGCCCTCAGCGCTTCGATGGGTTTGACTTTGGCGGCCTTCATGGCCGGGAAGATGCCGGCTATGGTGCCGGCTATGATCAGGACGACGGTGGCGCCTATCGCAGTACTCAGGCCGACCGTCGGATTGTCGAGCATCTTGAAACTTTCGCCGAAGATTTCCACTTTCGACTGCCCGACGGTCAGGTCGAGGATCTGGCAGGCAATCATGCCCAGCAGCATTCCGATGTAGCCGAAGAAAGCCGTGATCAGCACGCTTTCCGTGACAATCAGTTTAAGGATGCTGCCCGGGCGGGCGCCGAGCGCCTTGCGTATGCCGAATTCGTGGGTCCGTTCCTTCACGGTGATCAGCATGATGTTGCTCACGCCCACGATGCCGCTCACCAGCGTGAACAGGCCGATGATCCACAGGGCAGTCAGCAGCAGCGACCGTCCTTTCTCCATCTGGATGCTCTGAGTGAAGCGGTTCCAGATCCAGAACGCGCTCCTGTCGTCGGGTGCAACCCGGTGCGCCGCATTCAGGGATGCGCGTATATCGTCTTCAAAAGCCTGGGCTTCGGCTTCGGTTTCCAGGCCGTGGAACGAAACGTTGAGTTCGTCAATACGGTTGCCCAGGCTGAACATATACTTGTAAGTGGAATAAGGAACGTATACGGCGCGGTCGTCCTCGTTCTCGGCGCCATGGCGGATGCCGACGATGACGAAGGAGAGATTTCCCACTTTGATCCGTTTGCCCAGAAGCCGCTCGTAATCCGTGCCGCCGGAGAGGAAATTCCTGGCGTGCAGATGCGAGATCACGGCCACCTTCCGCCTGGAGCTCATATCTTTTTCGTTGATGAAGCGGCCGGCATGCATCTGGATCCGGTCGATCTTTTCGGCATCCGGCATGCAGCCGTTCAGTACGATATTGCGGAAATAGCGACGGCCATAGGTCATCGTGTAGCCACCCTGGGACGCCTGCGTGGAAACCTTTTCCACGTGATCGGCGAAAGCGGGCTGGCGCAGCATCTCGATGTCCTGATCGGTCATCCGGATGCGTCGGCCCTGCTTCAGGCCGTCATAGGGCTTGGAAGTCACGCCGGGAAAAACATTCATCGTATTGGCTGCGAAATCGCCGGCATCGCCCATGAACGCGTTCAGCAGACCGTTACCTGCGCCGAGCAGTACGATCAGCATGAAGATGCCCCATGCCACGGCAAGACCCGTCAGGCAGGTGCGCACCTTGTTGCGCCGTATGGACTCCCAGATTTCGATGAATAGGTCGCGCATCACTGTTCCTTATTTCATTATGGTATCGGCGCCGAACACCGAGCTGTGGTGCTGGCGGTTGTCTTCAATCCTTTCAATGAGGCCGTCCTTGATGTGGACGATTTTGTCGGCGCAGTTGGCCACGCCGCTCTCGTGGGTTACCACGATGATGGTCACTCCGTCTTCGCGGTTGAGACGGGTCAGCAGGTCCATGACCTCGACCGAGGTTTTGGAATCGAGGGCGCCTGTCGGCTCGTCGGCAAGTATGATCTCGGGGTGGGTGATAAGGGCGCGGGCGATGGCCACGCGCTGCTTCTGGCCACCTGACATCTCGTTGGGATAGTGGGAAGCCCAGTCGGTGAGCCCCATCTTCTCGAGGTAGGCCATCGCCGTTTCGTGACGGCGATGACGGCCTACCCCCTGATAGAACAAAGGGAGTTCAACATTCTCGACAGCGGTCTTGAAACCGATCAGGTTGAAACTCTGGAACACGAAACCTATCATCTCGTTCCTGTAGGTGGCGCTCTCCCGCTCGCTGAGGTTCTTGATCAGCCTGCCCGCAAGGTGATATTCACCTTCGTCATAATTGTCGAGGATGCCCAGAATGTTGAGCAGGGTCGACTTGCCCGATCCGGAAGCGCCCATTATCGACACGAATTCCCCCTTCGCAATCTCCAGGTCGATACCCTTGAGAACGTGAAGCGGCTGCCCGTTGTCGTAAGTCTTGTGGACTCCCTTGAGTTCGATTAACATACTGTGTTTAGTTTTGACATTGCAAAGATATATAAATATTTCAGTACCTTGTATCACAAAATACCAAAATTTTGAAAATATTTTATGTTTGAAGATTATTTCCTATTTTTGTTTATCAACTACCTATTTATAAAAGAATATCCGCCATGACAATACTATCCATCATCCTTTCCGCAGTCCTCGCGGGTTTCTCTTTCGGGCATGAGAGCGCTCCGAAGGGAACCGAATGGCAGTCGCCGCAGGAACTGTCCCTCAACAAGGAACTGCCGCACGCATGGTTTTTCTCGTTCGAAGATATCGAATCTGCCAGGAAAGTCCTTCCCGAAAACAGTTCCCTCTGGATGAGCCTCGACGGAACATGGCGATTCAACTGGGCCCCCGACCCGGACCACCGTCCCGCAGGTTTCCAGGAACCGGCATACGACGTCTCCGCCTGGGACGAAATCCCCGTCCCTTCCAACTGGAACATAGTAGGCATAGGAAAAGACGGCAGCCAGAAGTACGGAACCCCCATATACGTCAACGTGAACGTCCCCTGGTGGAAGGAGATCAAGCCGGACGACTGGCGCCTCGGCGTAATGCGCACCCCTCCCGAGGATTGGACCATGTTCAAGGCCCGCAACGAGGTCGGCTCCTACAGAAGGAGTTTCGAAGTGCCCGCAGGATGGGCCGGCAAGAGGATATTCATCGACTTCGACGGAGTGGATTCCTTCTTCTACCTGTGGATCAACGGGCATTATGTCGGTTTCTCGAAAAACTCCCGCAATCTTGCCCAGTTCGATATAACGGAGTATATCCAGGATGGTACGAACACCGTCGCCGTGGAAGTCTACCGCAACAGCGATGCATCGAACCTCGAGGCCCAGGACATGTTCCGCCTGCCCGGTATTTTCCGGACGGTCGCCCTCGAAGCACGGCCGCAGGTACACGTACGCGACCTGCGCGTCACTCCGACGATGACCAACCTGAAGGTCGCCGCCGAAATAACGGCCCCGTATCAGGGTCAGACAATTACATACCGGCTTTACGAGAATACCCTGTACTCCGACGAGAACACCCTCGCGGGCGAATTCCCCGGACAGGCGTCCGACTGCACTATCGAATTCCCCGACGCCAAACCATGGTCAGCTGAGGCACCGCACCGCTACACCCTGGTCGGTGAGCTGAAAGACGCTTCCGGAAAGACCCTGGACATCTTCTCAACCATCGTGGGCTTCCGGGAAATCGAAATACGCGACACTCCCGCCGAGGAAGACGAGTTCGGCCTTGCCGGGCGCTATTTCTACCTCAACGGCAAGCCGGTGAAACTGCGCGGGGTCAACCGGCACGAAACCGAGCCCTCCATGGGGCATGCAGTGACCCGTGAGGTTATGGAACAGGATATCATGCTGATGAAACAGGCCGGAATCAACCATGTCCGCGATTCCCATTATCCCGACGATCCCTACTGGTACTGGCTCTGCGACAAGTACGGCATCTACCTGATGGATGAAGCAAACATCGAGAGCCATCACTACCATTACGGAACGGCATCCCTCTCGCATCCCGTGGAGTGGCGAGCCGCCCATGTGGCGCGTTTCACTGAAATGGTGGCGGCAAATTACAATCACCCCAGCATCCTGATATGGAGCATGGGCAACGAGGCCGGTCCGGGCAGAAACTTCGAATACACCTATGCGGCCGGACGCGCCATCGACCCCATGCGGCCCATCCAGTATGAGCGGAACAACGACTATTCAGACATAGGATGCAGGCAGTATCCCTCCGTGGCATGGGTGCAGAATGTAGCCACGGGTGAGGCTGATGTCAAATATCCCTACCACATCAACGAATTCGCCCACTCTATGGGAAACGCCCTGGGCAACTTCGCCCAGTACTGGCAGTCGATGGACTCCACCAACTTCTTCATCGGCGGCGCCATCTGGGACTGGGTGGACCAGTCGCTTTGGAACTGGACCGCCGACGGCACCAGATATCTTGCCTCCGGCGGCAATTTCGGCGACAAGCCGAACGACGGACAGTTCGTGATGAACGGGATCCTGAACGGCGACCGCAGTCCGAAACCTCAATATTTTGAAGTCAAAAAAGTATATCAGAATCTGTATACCAGCCTGACGGGGGTGCAGGAAGGCCGGGTTACGGTACAACTTTTCAACCGGAACTACTATGAGCCGGTCTGTTACGACGCACGCTGGACCCTGCTCGCAGACGGCGAAGAGATCCGGAGCGGGCGCTTCGAGACAGGAGCGGTCGCTCCCCGTGGGAAAGAAAGCCACGCCCTCTCCATCGGCCCACTTCCGGAGGGGAAAGAGTGTTATCTCAACATCTCCTACACCCTTCAGGAGAATCTGCCCTGGGCCGAAGAAGGTTTCGAGGCATGCCGCGAGCAGCTGTTCCTGCAAAAAGGTATCCCGGCCGAGCAGGCCCCGGCCAAAGGCCGCAGGCTCAAAACCTCCACTGACGACAAGACAGGACATCTTGTGATCAAAGGCCGCCGGTTCATGGTCGAATTCGATCCGTCCGAAGGGACTCTCGCACGTCTGCGATACCGCGGCAAAGATGTCATCGTCCCCGGACAGGGACCCAGGCTGAACGCATTCCGCGCCCTGGTAAACAATGACGCCTGGTACTATCAGGATTGGTTTGCCCAGGGTCTGCATAATCTGCATCATTCAGCTTCAGGCATGAAGGTCAACGAAACCGACGGTGAGGTCACCGTGTCGTTCGACGTGATTTCAAAGGCTCCCAACGGTGCCCATCTCGACGGATCGAGCGCAAGTGCGGCCTGCCGTATCGTGGAAGATCCAGACAGCACCTCTGTCATGCAGTTTATCTCCCATGTGGTTTGGACGGTCAGAAGGGACGGCAGCGTGACGCTGCGCTCCCACATCGGTTCGGACAATCCGGAACTCGTGCTTGGCCGCCTCGGTTACATAATGCAGGTCCCTTCCAGACTGAGCCAGTTGAGCTATTACGGCCGCGGCCCGGTGGAAAACTACTCCGACCGCTATACCTGCGCCTTTGTCGGGGAGTATTCCGGAAAGGTCCCGGAACAAGTCGGCAACTACACCAAGCCCCAGGAGATGGCAAACCACGAGCAGGTACGCAGGGCCGCACTGACGCACGGCCGCAGGGGAATTGTCTTTGAAGCTGATTTCAACGACCTGCGCAGTTCCGATTCCGGTACGCCTGTATTTTCACTCCAGGCCCTGCCTTACCGTGCCGTAGACCTGGTGGAAGCGGCACATGCATACGAACTTCCTGCCCCGGGCGACACCTGGCTATGCCTCGACGCCGCCGTCACCGGCCTGGGCGGTGCAAGCTGCGGTCCCCTTCCGCTGGAAGAAGACCGTGTACATCCGGAAGCCGCCTTCGGCTTCACGATCCGCATGAAATAACTGCCTGCCGGGACTGGCCGAAAGAGGGTAACGAAAATCTTGCTATCTTTGCATTTCACTCCTGAGCGACAACTACGCGCATGAAGAATATCCGGAATTTCTGCATAATAGCCCACATCGATCACGGCAAGAGCACCCTGGCCGACCGCATGCTCGAACGCACCCACACGCTTGACCAGCGGGAGATGGAGAACCAGGTCCTGGACTCCATGGATCTGGAGCGCGAGAAAGGCATCACCATCAAGAGCCACGCCATCCAGATGGAATACAGCCGGGGCGGCGAGAAGTACCTCCTCAACCTGATCGACACTCCCGGCCACGTAGACTTCTCCTACGAGGTTTCACGCGCCATCGCTTCATGCGAAGGGGCCCTGCTGGTTGTCGACGCCACCCAGGGCATCCAGGCACAGACCATATCCAACCTTTACCTCGCCATAGAGCATGACCTGGAAATAGTTCCGGTGCTCAACAAGATAGACATGGATGCTGCAATGGTCGACGTGGTCCGCGACCAGGTTGTGGATCTGCTGGGCTGCGACCCCGAAGACGTGCTGCTGGCCTCGGCCCGTACGGGAGAGGGGGTGGATGCGATACTCGATGCCATAGTCGACCGGATTCCAGCGCCCCAGGGCGACCCCGAAGCTCCGCTCCAGGCGTTGATCTTCGACTCCGTATTCAATTCGTTCCGCGGCATCATCGCATACTTCAAGGTGAAGAACGGTTCGATCCGCACAGGTGACAAGGTGAAATTCGTCAACACGGGCAAGGAATACACGGCCGATGAGGTGGGGGTACTTAAAATGAAACTCTGCCCTACTGGAGAGATTCCGTGCGGTTCGGTGGGCTATATCATCTCCGGCATAAAGACTGCCGTCGAGGTGAAAGTGGGCGACACCATCACCCATGTCGCAAACCCCTGCAAGGAAGCCATTGCCGGTTTCGAGGACGTGAAGCCGATGCTGTACGCCGGCATGTTCCCCGTCACGGCCGACCAGTACGAGGACCTGAGGGCATCGCTCGAGAAATTCCAGCTCAACGACGCCTCACTCGTATTCGAGCCCGAGAGTTCCCTTGCACTCGGCTTCGGATTCCGTTGCGGCTTCCTCGGCCTGCTCCACATGGAGATAGTGCAGGAACGACTGTTCCGCGAATTCGACATGGACGTGGTGACAACCGTCCCGAACGTATCCTATAAGGTCTATACTACCCAGGGACAGGTGGTCGACGTACACAACCCTTCGGGCCTTCCCGCCCCGACGCTCATCGACCACATCGAGGAACCTTTCATACAGGCACAGGTCATCAGCAAGAGCGAGTTCTACGGCCCTATCATGAAGCTCTGCCTGGACAAGCGCGGCATACTCAAGAGCGAACACTACCTGACGGCCGACCGCGTGGAACTGACCTACGAGATGCCCCTTTCAGAGATCGTATTCGATTTCTACGACAAACTCAAGAGCATTTCCAAGGGATACGCCTCGTTCGACTACCACGTCATCGGTTTCCGTCCGGCGAAACTCGTGAAACTCGACATCCTGCTCAACGGCGAGCCCGCCGACGCCCTCTCGACGCTTATCCACCAGGACCACGCATATGAGTTCGGACGCAAGATCTGCGAGAAACTGAAGGAGCTTATCCCGCGCCAGCAGTTCGACATCGCCATCCAGGCCGCCATCGGCGCCAAGATCATCGCACGCGAGACTGTCAGGCAGGTGCGCAAGGACGTTACCGCCAAATGCTACGGTGGCGACATCACCCGAAAGCGCAAACTTCTGGAAAAGCAGAAGCAGGGCAAGAAACGCATGCGCCAGATCGGCCAGGTGGAAGTGCCCCAGTCGGCCTTCATGGCTGTGCTTAAACTCGACTGACAAGCCTGCGGCTGGCTAACCTGCTGCCGACAGACCTGCGGCGCCGTTTTTCGCCGCACCATTCTTCCGCCGCGCCATTTTTCCGCCGCGCCATTTTTCCGCTGCAACGGACGCAACTGTGGTTCAGCGACTTATGCAAAGTGATCCCCCTCGTTTTGAGGGGGATCACTTTGCATAAATACCTGTCAGTCAATTGTGTCCGTTGCAGCGAAAAAAACAGGTCAATGACCCTGGGGAGGCCTCGGCTGGGAGTGTTTCCGCAGATTGTTGATCATCTTCTGCTGGAATGCCTCTTCAGCCTGGTAGAGCTTGGCCACTTTGCGGATGGGCAGCACCTTCTTGAATTTGGGATACCACTCCGAGAGCACCGAATTCGCCTTGTTCGATGCGGCGATATACTCTTCAACCTTGGTTTCCAGTTCTTTTTCAGAAAGGGCGTCGGCTTTCTTGCCGCGGAACTCTGCGAAAGCCATCATCATCTTCCTGTGCGATTCCTGGGCTTCCTTCCAGCACTGATTGTAGACGGGCCAGAAAACCTGGGCCTCCTCGGGAGTGAGATCGAGTTCCGAAGTTATGAAAGCGATTTTTTCAGCCTGGATCCTGTCGAACTCTTTCTTACGGCCGGATTCATCGGACTTCTGAGGTTGGGCGAAAAGCAGGGCCGCCGAGAAAAGACAGACGGCCAAAGTAATCATTCTCTTCATTTTCAATACAGTTGGGCGTAGATGTCAGCCAGGTCGGCAAAACTCAGGGAAGAAGCGAGATAGTCGACCAGAGTCTCTTCGTCGATCTCTTCGGGTTCCTCGGCCTGTCCTTCCATCTGGTAATAATTAATGAGGGATGAAGGTTTGATGAACTGTTCTTCAACGGTGGCGTATCCTTCCGCACCGGTCGAAGCACCCCTGTCAAGGGTATGGGTGAGGGAAAGGACGCCGTATCCCATTCCGAATATGAGTGCGAACATCGCAGCGAGCGTAAGCGCCGGTTTCAGTACCGACCAAATGGGGCGGCGACGCTCCGAAGGGGCGGCCTCCTCCTGCGCTATGCGCTGCATCAGCCGGTCCTCAAAGGAGTCGATATAGCCCTCGGGCATGCGGAAAGGATTGTCCGCACGTCCGGCTTCGGTCAACGGCTCGAAATGTTCATCAAATTCTTTCATACGCTTCTTAGACTGTCAGACTTATCAAAAGTTTAATATCACTATTCAGCATCCATCTCTTCTTTTACCCAGGCCTTGACTTTTTCGTACGCATGGTGATAGGATGCCTTAAGGGCGCCTTCGGAAGTTTCGAGCACCGCGGCGATCTTTTCGTAGGGCATCTCCTCGAAATAGCGGAGGTTGAAAACGGCCTTCTGCTTCGGAGGGAGCTTGGCTATCGCCTTGTAAAGGGCTGTCTGGAGTTTGTTCCCGTCAAACCAGGAGTCGGAGGAAAGGCGGTCGGCCGCATCAAGTCCCGTATATTCCCCCCTTGTCTGCTGACGGGAGAGGAACGACAGGGTCTCGTTGGTGGCGATGCGGTAGAGCCAGGTATAGAGCTGGGCGTCGCCCCTGAATCCGTCGAGAGAACGCCATGCCTTGAGGAAAGTGTTCTGGAGACAGTCGTCGGCATCATCATGGTCCAGGACCATGCGCCTGATGTGCCAGTAGAGCCTTTCCTTATAGTTTTGCACGAGAAGGCGGAACGCCTCATGGCGTCCGCCTTTCCTGTAAAGCGCAAGTATCTCCCGGTCTGTCATCAGAATGACAGCGCAGCCTCGACAATGTGTGCCGCGTCGAGTCCGTATGCAGCCATCAATTCAGCGGGTTTTCCGCTCTGTCCGAACTTGTCGTCGATGGCCACGAACCGCATGGGTGTCGGGCATGCCGTCGCAAGGACTCCTGCAATAACCTCGCCAAGTCCTCCTGCGATCAGGTGCTCCTCGGCGACTACCACCTTACCGGTCTTGCGTGCGGAAGCAATGACTGCCTCCTTGTCAAGCGGCTTTATGGTCGCGATATCGATCAGGTCGACGCTCACCCCGCGGCTCTCCAGTTCCCTGGCGGCCTGTATGGATTCCCATACGAGATGTCCGGTGGCAATGATGGTCACGTCTGAGCCGTCGTTGAGTTTGATGGCCTTCCCTATCTCGAATTTCTGGTCGGCCGGCGTGAAGTTGGGCACGGACGGACGGCCGAAACGCAGGTAGACCGGACCCTTCCACTCCGCCGCCGCAATGGTTGCTGCTTTGGTCTGATTGTAGTCGCAGGGGTTGATGACCACCATTTCAGGGAGCATGCGCATCAGTCCGATGTCCTCGAGGGTCTGGTGGGTGGCACCGTCCTCGCCGAGCGTGATGCCTGCATGGGATGCTGCGATCTTGACGTTGGTCTTGGAATAGCATACCGCCTGGCGGATCTGGTCGAGCACTCGTGCAGTTGCGAAATTGGCGAAAGTGCCGATGAAGGGAATATAACCGCCGACGGCAAGTCCGGCCGCCATTCCCACCATGTTGGCTTCGGCTATTCCCGCCTGGAAGAAGCGGTCGGGATGTGCGGCGGCAAAGGCGTCCATCTTTAGCGAGCCCTTGAGGTCGGCCGTGAGCGCAACGACTTTCGGATTGGTGTTTCCCAATTCGGCGAGACCTGCGCCGAACCCGGAACGGGTATCTTTCTTACCGGTATCTACATATTCTTTCATAAGGCAAAGTCTCCCATCGTTTCTTCAAGTTGTTTCATAGCTTCGGCGCACTGCTCCGCCGAAGGGTTCTTGCCGTGCCATTTGCAGGTACCGGCCATGAAATCCACCCCGTGGCCCATCTCGGTATGCCAGAGTATCATCACCGGATTGCCCAGGCCCTTGCGGTTCCTTGCCTCGGCGAAAGCTTTTTCGATGGCCGTGAAATTGTGGCCGTCGGCCTCGATCACGCTCCATCCGAAAGCCTCCCATTTGGTACGCAGGTTGCCCAGTCCGGCCACTTCCTCGGTGGTACCGTCAATCTGCTGATGGTTCCAGTCGGTCATCGCGACGAGATTGTCAACCTTGTTGTGGGCGGCCGCCATCGCAGCTTCCCATATCTGTCCCTCCTCGCTTTCACCGTCACCTATGAGTACGTAAACCGTATTGGAGTCACCTGAGAGCCGTTTTGCAAGTGCGGCGCCGATGGCCACCGAAAGGCCCTGTCCCAGCGAGCCGGCGGCCTGGTTCACACCTGGAAGTCCTCTTTCAATTGAAGGATGGCCCTGGAGCCTGCTGCCGAAGCGCCTGAATGTCGCCAGCTCCTCTACCGGGAAATAGCCACGGCGGGCGAGCAGGCTGTAAAGCACGGGGGAGATGTGGCCCGCCGAGAGGAAGAACTGGTCGGTTCCCTCACCGCTGCGGCGCCACGTTTCCGGAGTGACGTTCATTTCTTTGAAAAACAGGTAAGTGAGCACATCCGTGGCACTCAGCGATCCGCCGGGATGACCCGATGCCGCGGCCGTGACCATACGCACGATGTCCCTCCGCACCTGCGAAGCGATTTGTTCAAGTGTGTATTCCATAATGAAGAGAAATGTTTCGGTATACAGATAACAAATATACGAAACATCTCCCACTTGACCATTATATGAAAGTATTTTTACTAACTTTGAAAGCAAATGAAATCACTTCAAAAACAACCGATATGAAAAGAGTCCTTTTGACCCTGGCTGCCGCCTGTATCCTCACGGGCCTTTACGCGCAGCCGAAACTGACTAAAGACAACATCGACCAGGTCATCGCCGCCATGACGCTGCAGGAGAAAGCCACCCTGCTCGTGGGCGGTGCCCGTGCCGCCATCGTGAACGGCGTCACATCCGGCGTCGCCGCCGAGGTTCCCGGCGCTGCCGGCAACACCCGTCCCAACGAGCGCCTCGGCATCCCCGGAACAGTCCTCGCCGACGGCCCTGCCGGTCTTCGCATCAGCCCTACCAGGCAGAACGACAGCAAGACCTACTATGCCACCGGTTTCCCCGTGGGAACCCTTCTCGCCAGTTCATGGGATACCGGACTTGTCGAAGAAGTGACCAAAGCCATGGGCAATGAGGTCAAGGAATACGGCGTCGACGTGCTCCTGGCTCCCGGCATGAACATCCACCGCAATCCCCTCTGCGGCCGCAACTTCGAGTATTTCTCGGAAGATCCGCTCCTGAGCGGCAAGATGGCTGCAGCCTACGTGCGTGGCATCCAGAGCAACGGGGTTGGCACCTCGATCAAGCACTATGCAGTCAACAACCAGGAGACAAACCGCAACGAGAACGACGCCCGCGTCAGCCAGCGCGCCCTCCGCGAGATCTATCTCAAGAACTTCGAGATTGCAGTCAAGGAAGCCGATCCCTGGACCGTAATGTCTTCGTACAACCAGCTCAACGGTGAGTATACCCAGCAGAAACTCGATCTGCTGACTACCGTGCTCCGCGATGAATGGGGCTTCAAGGGTATCGTGATGACCGACTGGGGCAACAAGGCCGGCACCGTCAAGAGCGCCAAGGCCGGCAACGACCTCATGGAGCCCGGCAACCAGAACGAGATCGACCGTATCGTAGCCGGCGTGCAGGACGGAAGCATCTCCCAGGAAGAACTCGACCGCAACGTGGGGAACATGCTGAATTACATTGTCCGCACCCCCCGCTTCAACAAATACAAGTATTCCAACAAACCTGACCTGAAGGCCCACGCCGAGGTTGCACGCAAGGCCGCAGGCGAAGCCATCGTGCTGCTGCGCAACGAAAACAAAACCCTTCCTCTCAAGGGCAATGAGAAAGTGGCCCTCTACGGTGTCTCTTCCGTCGACTTCGTCGCCGGAGGAACAGGTTCCGGCAATGTGAACAAGGCTTATGTCGTTACGATGGAAGAAGCCATGACGAAGGCCGGATTCAAGCTCGACAAGAAACTCGCAGACTTCTACCGTCTCCACAAAGATTACGACAAGGTCACCCGCGACCTCACCGCAGGTACCGGTTTTTCAGGATGGGGCAGTGCCAAACTTGCTGAGACCGCCATTCCCGCACAGGCCATCAACCTGGAAGCCAATGAGAACGACGTGGCCGTGGTGGTCCTCGGCCGCAACGCAGGCGAAGGTGCCGACCGCAAGATGATGGACGATTTCGAACTGACTTCAGTCGAGCGTGAACTGCTGCAGAACGTCAGCACCGCATACCACGCCCAAGGCAAGAAAGTCGTGGTTATCCTCAACATCGGCGGCGTCATCGAAACCATGTCCTGGAAGAATCTCGCCGACGCCATCCTTCTCCCCTGGTCACCCGGCCAGGAGGGCGCCAACGCTGTCGCCGACATCCTCACCGGCAAGGTCAACCCTTCGGGCAAGCTGCCCATGACCTTCCCCGTCAATTTCATGGACCACCCGTCCAGCGCCAACTTCCCGTACAACTATACCCCCACTGCCAACCGCGGTTTCGGACGCGGTCCGCGCGTGCCCCAGAAAGACGTCGACTACACCGACTATGCAGAAGGCATCTGGGTGGGCTACCGTCACTTCGTCACCCGTAACGTAGAGGTGTCCTATCCTTTCGGCTTCGGTCTGAGCTACACCACCTTCACCTACTCGAAGCCTGTCGTGAAGGCTACGGCCGACGGCTTTGAAGCCAGCGTGACTGTCACCAACAGCGGTTCGGTCGCCGGCCGCGAAGCGGTCGAACTCTATGTTTCCGCCCCCGCAGGAGGATTGGAGAAACCCGCCCGCGAACTCAAGGCGTTCGCCAAGACCCGCCTGCTCGCTCCCGGCGAAAGCCAGACCCTTACCATGAAGGTCTCCGCATACGAACTGGCATCTTTCAACGAGGCCACGAGCGCATGGGAAACAGCTGCCGGTCCCTACACGGTATGCTTCGGAGCTTCGGTCGCCGACATCCGTGCAACCGCCCTCTACAAACAGAAAAACGCGCAGAACTGGCCGGCACACAACGTGCTCGCCCCTGAAACCAAATAATACGGATCATGCGCAGGCTGCTTGTCATTCTGACGGTCCTGCTCTCAATGGCGACGGTCTCCTGCTCACGCACACCGTCGCCTGAAGAGAGGGCAGGAATGCTTATTTCCAAATTGTCGCTGGAGGAGAAAGCCTCCCTCATGCGATATGTCTCCGAACCCGTCGAAGCCCTCGGCATCCCTCCGTACAACTGGTGGAACGAGGCGCTCCACGGAGTGGCGCGGAACGGCAAGGCCACGACTTTCCCGCAGCCGATCGGAATGGCCGCTTCGTTCGACGAACCGCTGATCGAAGATGTCTTCACGGCCGTGAGCGACGAAGCGCGCGTCAAGAACCGCCAGGCACTTGCTGAAGGTGAATCGGGCTGGTATCAGGGAATAACCTTCTGGACCCCGAATATCAACATTTTCCGCGACCCCAGATGGGGCCGGGGCATGGAGACCTACGGCGAGGATCCATATCTGACAGGACAGCTCGGCATGGCTGTGGTACGCGGCCTGCAGGGACCTTCCGACGATCCCGTGCAGAAAGCACATGCCTGCGCAAAGCACTTCGCAGTCCATTCCGGTCCGGAATGGAATCGTCACAGCTACGACGCCAGGGTGAGTGACCGCGACCTGCGCGAGACCTATCTCCCTGCCTTCAAGGACCTTGTCACCAAGGCGGACGTCCAGGAAGTGATGATGGCATACAACCGCTTCCGCGGAGAGCCCTGCGCCGCCAGCCTTTTCCTCATCGACACCGTTCTGCGGGGGGAATGGGGATACAAGGGCCTTGTAACCTCTGACTGCTGGGCAATCCGTGACTTTTATGCCCCGGGCTGCCACGGATACAGCAAGGACGTAGTAGAGGCGGTGGCCGCGGCCGTAAAGGCCGGAACCGACCTCAACTGCGGAGATTCCTATCCCGCGATACCGGAAGCTGTCCGTGCGGGCCTGCTGGATGAAGCCGATGTGGACCGCTGCCTGACCCGCCTGCTCGCCGCACGCATCCGTCTTGGCGAGCTGGACGGCAACACGGAACCCTGGAACAATCTGGACGAAAGCATCGTCGAGGGCGAGGAGCACAGAGCCCTGGCACGCAGGATGGCACATGAATCGATAGTGCTGCTGCAGAACCGCGGGAACATCCTGCCCCTGCGGAAAGACGCGAAAATCGCCCTGATCGGCCCCAACGCCGACGACAGGGAAATGCTCTGGGGTAATTACAACGCCATCCCGGAATTCACCGTCACACTCGCCGAAGCCCTGAAAGAGAGGATCCCCGGCCTAGTCACATTCAAGGGCTGCGATTTGGTCAGCAAGGAGCCGCTTTCCTCCAGGGATGTGGCTGCAGTCCTCAAGCAGTTGGAAGGAAGCGATATCGTGATTTTTGCGGGCGGCATCTCGCCCAGGGTGGAGGGTGAAGAGATGAAGGTCGACCTGCCCGGCTTCAGGGGAGGTGACCGCACCGACATCCAGCTGCCGGCAGTGCAGAGGCAGCTTCTGAAAGCCCTGCGCGATGCAGGCAAAAAAATCGTCATGGTCAACTTCTCCGGATCCGCGATGGGACTGGAGCCCGAAACCGAAAACTGCCTCGCAATCGTCCAGGCATGGTATCCCGGCGAGGAGGGCGGCACGGCACTCGCCGACATCCTTTTCGGAGACGCAGTCCCTTCAGGAAAGCTTCCCGTTACATTTTACAGGAGCATAGACCAGCTTCCCGACTTCGAAGACTATGCGATGAAGGGCCGCACTTACCGTTATTTTGAAGGCGATCCGCTATTCCCCTTCGGTTATGGGCTGAGCTACACCGCCTTCGAATACGGCGAAGCGCGTGTAGGCAAAGGTACCATTGAGATCCCCGTCACCAACACCGGCGAACGCGACGCCGACGAAATCGTGCAGCTCTACGTCCGCCGTCCCGACGACGGCAACGGTCCGTTGAAGTCTCTCCGCGGCTTCAAACGCGTCTCAGTTCCCGCAGGTGCCACGGTCAACGTGAGTTTCCCCCTGAATGGGGAAACATTCCTCTCCTGGTCAGAGGAGGCCGGCGACATGGTCCCGACCAAAGGCAACTGGGAGATTTTCTACGGCGGAAGCTCCGACGACAAGGCCCTCCGTAAAGCAGAGTACCGTTATTGACTTGTAAATACATGGCGAAAAAAGATATCAGGACATTCCTTGCCATCGACTGCGGCGCCACATCAGGCCGGGCCATGCTGGCCACGTTCTCTGAAGGCACCTTCTCCATGGAGGAGGTATACCGTTTCCCGAACCAGGTGCTGGAATCGGAGGGACGGTATTACTGGAACGTCTGGGACATCCATGGGCATATCGTGAACTGCCTCCGGGAATTGGGGAGGCGCGGGGTGCATCTGGATTCCATAGGCATCGACACCTGGGGAGTGGACTTCGGATGCCTGGCTCCGGACGGATCGCTGACCGGACTGCCTCGCGCTTACCGCGATCCCTACACTGCCGGTGTGCCGGACAGGGTTTTCAGGATTATCCCCCGGGAGGAACTCTACGGCGCTACGGGCATACAGGTAATGGATTTCAACACAATCTTCCAACTGTATGCCCAGACCGCAGTGGGCGAGCCTGCACTGGCGGCAGCGGAGTGCATACTCTTCATGCCGGACCTGCTCTCTTATCTCCTGACGGGGCGCCGCGTATGCGAATACACCGATGCCTCCACATCGGGAATGATGGACCAGAATTCAAGGCAATTCAACAAGCGCTTGCTGGAACGCCTGGGAATACGCACCGACGTGCTGCTGCCAATCGTCCAGCCGGGCACCGTCGTCGGAACCCTGAAACCGGAACTTGCAGATGAGACAGGCCTGGGCCCCGTCCCCGTCATAGCCGTGGCCGGACATGACACCGCCTCGGCAATTGCGGCCGTACCGGCCTCCGATGAGCGATTCGCCTACCTGAGCAGCGGCACATGGAGCCTGATGGGCATCGAAGTTCCCGCACCTATCATAAACGGAGCCTCTGCCGCCACGAACTTCACGAACGAGGGCGGCATCGACGGCACCACCCGGTTCCTCAAGAACATCACCGGAATGTGGCTGCTGGAACAATGCCGCAAGTCATGGGCCGCCGCCGGACGTGAATACACCTATCCGCAGATCGTGGGGATGGCCCGCAGCGAAGAATCCTTCCCCGGCCGCATAAACCCCGACGATCCCCGCTTCGCCAATCCTGCCGACATGGCCGCCGAAATTACTGCGGCTCTGGGTTCCGGGACGACAGATGCCCGGATCGTCAGCTGCATCTTCCACAGCCTGGCCGACCGCTACAGGGAAGTGCTTGCCATGCTCCGGGGCTTCGCTCCATTCCCGATCGAAAAACTCCACATCATAGGCGGAGGCAGCGCCAACGACCTCCTCAACCAGTGGACGGCGGACGCCGTCGGCATACCCGTCGTAGCAGGACCTGCCGAAGCCACGGCTATAGGCAACGTGATGCTGCAGGCCAGGGCAGCCGGGCTCGTGGCCGACCGCTGGCAGATGCGCCGCCTGATCGCCGACGTTTTTTCCGTTAAGACATTCATTCCGAATCATCAATAACCCGCATAATGACAGATTCCCAGATCATAAAAGCATACGAATACGCCCGCGAGCGCTATGCAGCCCTGGGCGTGGACACCGACAAGGCTGTCGGAATACTCGAAAAGACCCCCATCTCACTGCATTGCTGGCAGACCGACGACGTCATAGGATTCGAAAGTTCGGCCGGTCTCTCCGGAGGCATACAGACCACCGGAAACTATCCGGGCCGGGCACGGAATATCGAAGAGGTCCGCGCAGACGTGCTCTTCGCCAAAAGCCTCATCGCAGGCAGTCACCGCCTCAACCTCCACGAGATATACGGGGACTTCGGCGGCAGATTCGTGGACCGCGACCAGGTCGATGTGCGTTATTTCGAGAGCTGGATACAGTGGGCCCGCGAAAACGGGATGAAACTGGATTTCAATTCCACATCGTTCGGCCATCCGAAAAGCGGGGACCTGTCGCTGGCCAACCCCGATCCGGCCATCAGGGAGTTCTGGATAGAGCACACCAAACGCTGCCGCCGCATCGCAGATGCGATGGGACGGGCGCAGGGCGACCCCTGCATCATGAACATCTGGGTACACGACGGATCGAAAGACCAGACGGTGGAACGCCTGCGCTACCGCGAAATCTTCGCCGAAGCGCTCGACGAAATCCTGTCCGAAGAACTTCCCGGCATGAAGACCTGCCTCGAGGCCAAACTTTTCGGAATCGGTCTGGAGAGTTATACCGTCGGTTCGCACGACTTCGTCGCCGGATACTGCGCCACCCGCAAGCTGATGTACACCCTCGACACCGGCCATTACGAGATGACGGAGAATGTGGCCGACATGGTCGCTTCGCTGCTGCTATTCGTACCAGAACTGATGCTTCACGTCTCGCGTCCCATCCGCTGGGACTCCGACCACGTGACCATCATGAACGACCCTACCCTCGAACTCTTCAAGGAGATTGTGCGGGCCGGCGCACTGGACCGCAGCCATATCGGCCTGGACTACTTCGACGCCGCCATCAACCGCATCGGCGCCTACGTGATCGGCACCCGCGCCACACAGAAATGCCTGCTGAGCGCCCTGCTCGAACCGCTCGCCAGGCTCCGCGAATATGAGGACGCCGGCAAGGGCTTCCAGCGTCTGGCGCTTTTGGAAGAAGCAAAGACCCTCCCCTTCGGCGCGGTTTTCGACTGGTTCAATCTCAAGAACGGCGTTCCGGTCGGAGAAGCCTTCGTCCCGGAGATTGAAAGATATGAACGGGAGGTGACTTCAAGACGATGAAAAGCATTCTTGACAAACGCCCGGCCCTCAAGGCTGAAGTGGACAAAGTGGCGGAAGTGGCAGGCTATCTCTGGCAGAAGGGATGGGCCGAACGCAACGGCGGAAACATCACTGTCAATATCACGGAATTCGTGGACGATGACATGCGGGCCCTTCCGGCGCTTACCGGGCCGCGCCCCATCGGCAAGACCCTGCCGCATATCGAGGGATGCTGGTTCTTCTGCAAGGGGACGGGCCGCCGCATGCGCGACCTTGCAAGGAATCCCATGGCCAACGGTTCCATAATCCGTATCTTGCCCGGCTGCGGCAGCTACGAGATCGTGGCCGACGCTCCGGTCGCCCCTACCTCCGAACTCCCTTCACACCTGGCCGTACACGACTATCTGCTGACCAAAGGTTCCCGATACCGCGCTTCGCTGCATACACATCCCATAGAACTGGTCGCCCTGACACACAGCCGCAAATGGCTGGAGAAGGACGCCGCCACACGGATGCTCTGGTCGATGATTCCCGAAACGAGGGCCTTCTGCCCCCGCGGACTGGGAATGGTTCCCTATATGTTGCCCTCGAGCGTGGAACTCGCCGAAGCCACCATCCGTACCCTCGAAGAGGACTACGACGTCGTCATGTGGGAAAAACACGGAGTCTTCGCCGTCGACACTGACATAATGGACGCCTTCGACCAGGTCGACGTACTCAACAAGGCGGCGCAGATCTACATCGCCGCACGGGGCATGGGTTTCGAGCCCGAAGGCATGAACGATGTACAGCTCCGCGAACTCGGCGAAGCCTTCGGTCTGCCGAAATAACGGCCGCCCGATTTTTCCGCTGCAACGGACACAATTGGTTTACAGGCGTTTATGCAAAGTGATCCCCCTCGTTTTGAGGGGGATCAACTTTTATAAGTCGCTGATTGACTGATGCGTCCGTCGCAGCGGAAAAAGGGGAACGGTACCGGCTCTGGACGGTCAGCTGCGGAAAATCACAGGATCTGCCCTAGCAAATTACTGGGTTTCGTTGCGGAAAAGCAGGAAAGACTACAACCCGGAGAGATATACAGGCTGTCCGACAAACCCGATAATCAGCTGGAACACATTAACGGTTTGAATGACGACGAAAAGCGGCAATATGTTCCCACCGGGCCAAAATCGGCTTGGTCGGTACACTAGTTGCCCTCTGAGTGGCTTATGCCCTACTTTGCTGTTCCAAGTGATTGTTGCTTTGAACTATCTCGAAATCACTATAGAGATAATCCTATCCGAATTATATTCCTATCTTTGCATATTACGATTATCATTATATAATGTCTGACGAAATCAAAGACCTGGCTCGCGAGATAGACGCATTTTCTCAGGAAAGGGATTGGGATCAGTTTCATAATCCAAAGGATCTCGCTATTGCTTTATCCATAGAATCCTCTGAACTCCTTGAGGAGTTTCTATGGAAACAGCCTGGTGAGGAAAAGATTGAAAAAGTCCGGGAAGAATTGGCTGATATATTCAACTACGCTTTGTTGATGGCTGGCAAATATGGCTTTGACGTTTCTGAAATCGTAAGGGATAAACTTGCCAAAAACGCCCTTAAATATCCTGTTGAAAAAGCAAAGGGTGTTGCTACGAAGTACAATGAGTTATAGCGATATCGAAACTTTCCGGTTCGACCAGTCTGGTCTTAATAGGGTTAAAAGTCTTCCTAAGGGATCCGATTGGCCTGTCGTTTATCTGATATCCAACTCACATCAGGTCTACATCGGTGAAACGAGCAGTGCCAGCATCCGTTTCAGGCAGCATCTGGACAATCCAGAACGAAAACGTCTGAAAGAAATTCATATATTGTTTGATACAGAATTCAATAAATCTGCTATCCTGGACATTGAGCAATCTCTAATCCAATTGGTCTCAGCCGACAATATATATGAAATTCTAAACAAAAACGGAGGGCAGTCACAAAAACACAATTATTATCAACGGGAAAAGTATCAAGCCAAGATAAGCGCAATCTGGAGCCAACTCCAAAAAAAGAAATTGGCCACCAAGGATTATGAGGTAATTATCAATTCCGACCTTTTCAAATTCTCTCCTTATAATTCTTTGACTGAAGAGCAGACAGTGGCCTGCTTCACTGTTTTGGATGATGCTATAGACATGCTTAATAAAGACATTAAAGGTGCTTTTGTCCTGCACGGTGCGGCCGGAACGGGAAAAACAGTTGTATTGATCAATATCATAAACCGGTTGGTCAATGCCACTGACTTTGAAATGGATGATACGGACGTAGAGGAAGCATTGTCTCCATATTTAAGAATCCGCCGGAAAATTGCAGATTATGTAAATCAACACGGCCCCTTGAAAGTAGCGCTTGTATTACCCATGGCCTCCATCAGAAAGACATTGAAAACCGTTTTCCGGAAGACAAAACATGGGCTCAAAGCTGACATGGTCATTGGCCCTGCAGATGTTTCAAATGAAGAATATGACATTCTTCTTGTCGACGAGGCCCATAGGCTTCCTCAATATAAAAACATCAGCTGGAGAGGAACATATAAGGCAAATACCACATCCATATTCGGGCAATCTGCCAACCCGGAGAAATATACTACACTGGACTGGATTCTACGACGCAGCAAATATTCGATTCTTGTCTATGACAATGCACAAACCGTCAAGGGCAGCGATATAACCGAGGAACAGTTTGTAAATGCGTTCGATAAAGAAGAGGTTGCAATTAAGCATTGGACCCTGCAGACTCAAATGCGATGCAAGGGAGGGCACGATTATATTGACTATCTGAACGACATCTTTAATTGTAATAGTGACCTTCCCCGAAAAGAAATCATAGATTATGATTTCAAATTGTTTGATCATGTCGATGACATGGTTAAGGCAATCAAAGATAAAGACAAGGTCTTCGGACTATGCCGCACAGTTGCAGGTTATTCTTGGCGGTGGATTTCAAAAGGTTGCTCTTCTGTAGAAGAGGTTAGAAGACTGGGGCTCGAAGACATTACTATAGAAGGGCACAAATATATCTGGAATATGAGTGATAAGGAATGGATTCTCCGGCCCAGCGCTAAAGATGAAATCGGCTGTATCCATACAACTCAAGGCTACGACCTCAATTATGTGGGTGTAATATTTGGCGAAGAGATTGATTATGATAAAGTCAACAACCAGATAACTATAGATCCTTCCAGACATTTCGATTCCAATGTTCAGAATGGGGCAAGTCCGGAACAATTAAAGCAATATCTGGTGAATTCATACAAGGTAATGATGTCCCGGGGAATCAAAGGCTGCTATGTATATGTCTGCAATCCTTCTCTGAAAGAATATCTGTCAAAGTATATCGGATAAGGCGAACCTTTTCTTTTGAGTCGCTCAGATTATATCTCCGGCCCAGAGCACTTTGAAGAAGTCTTTCACATAGTACATGGACAGGAGCAACCATATAATGATTGCCCTGCTGATGATGCCTGATGTCGTTATAGGATTAAACTCGTCAACTAGAGGATCTGCCCGTCGCGGATCTCGACGGTGCGGTCGGACATGGCGGCCAGGTCCTTGTCGTGGGTCACGATGACGATGGTGATGCCGAAACGGTCGCGAAGGTCGAAAAAGAGGCGGTGAAGTTCTCCTTTCGTCTTGCTGTCGAGGTTTCCCGAGGGCTCGTCGGCGAAAAGCACCTTGGGCTGGTTGATGAGGGCCCTGGCTATTGCGACCCGCTGCTGCTCTCCGCCGCTGAGTTCCGACGGTTTGTGGGTGAACCTTTCACCCAGTCCGAGGAGCGTCAGAAGTTCCTCGGCCCGCTGGCGGGCCTCATTGCGCGGCTTCTTGGCTATCAGGGCCGGTATCATCACATTCTCCACGGCCGTGAACTCGGGAAGCAGATGATGGAACTGGAACACGAAGCCGATTTTCTGGTTGCGGAACGCGGCCAGAGCCTTGTCGGAAAGGGAAAAGATGTCCGTCCCGTCGATGAGGACGCTGCCGCTGTCGGGACGCGAAAGCGATCCCAGAATCTGGAGCAGCGTGCTCTTGCCTGCGCCGGAAGCGCCTACGATGCTCACGACTTCGGCCGGGGCTGCATTAAAACAAACATCCTTCAGGACCCTGAGGGTCCCGAAGGATTTGTCGATGTGATCGGCCCGAATCATCAGGAGGAAGCTTAGTCTTCTTCCTGCTGCTCGGCCTCGTAAGCCTTGAGGAGCTTGTCCTGGACGTCGGCCGGCACCTGCTGGTATTCGATGAATTCCTGGGTGAAGGTCGCACGGCCCGAGGTCAGGGAGCTCAGGGTCGTCGAATACTTGTAGAGCTCTGCGAGAGGAACGCGGGCGCGGAGGATCTGGAAGCCCTTCTCGGAGGTCATACCCTCGATCATGCCACGGCGGTTCTGGAGGTCGCTCATAACGTCGCCCATGCAGTCTGCGGGAACCATGACCTCGACCATGTAGATAGGCTCGAGGATCTTCGGGGCAGCATTCTTGAAGGCCTCGCGGAAGGCGTTGCGGCCGGCGATGATGAAGGCGATTTCCTTGGAGTCCACCGGGTGCATCTTACCGTCATAGACGAAGACGCGGATGTCGCGGGCGTAGGAACCGGTAAGCGGGCCCTCTTCGAGACGCTGCTGGATACCTTTCTTGATGGCCGGCATGAAGCTGGCGTCGATTGCGCCGCCGACGACACAGTTGAGGAATTCCCATTTACCGCCCCAAGGCAGGTCGAATTCTTCACGGCCCTTGACGTTGAGCTGGGTCTCCTTGCCGTCGATCTTGAATTTGGCAGTGGTGTCGACACCTTCCACGATAGGCTCCACGAGGAGATGGACCTCACCGAACTGGCCGGCGCCGCCGGACTGTTTCTTGTGACGGTACATAGCGTTGGCAACCTTGGTGATGGTCTCGCGGTAAGGGATCTTCGGAGCGATGAACTCGACGTCGATCTTGTAGTTGTTGTTGAGATTCCACTTCAGGATGTTGATCTGCTGCTCGCCCATGCCGTTGATGATGGTCTGCTTCAGTTCGCGGGAATACTCGACGCGGAGGGTCGGGTCTTCGGCGCCTGCACGGTTGAGGGCCTCGCCAAGCTTCTCCTCGTCCTTCTCGTCGAGGGCCTTGATGGCGCAGCGATACTTGAACGGAGGGAAGGTGATGGGATCGACGACCTTGTCATAACCGGGAGCGTTGAGGGTCTGGTTGGTCTTGACGGCCTTGAGCTTCACGGTGCAGCCCATGTCGCCGGCCACGATCTCGGAAACGCGCTCCTTCTTCTTGCCGGCCACGGCGTAAAGGGTGGTGATGCGCTCCTTGGTGTCGCTTGCCATGTTGATCACGTCCTGACCCTCGGTGATCTTGCCGGACATCACCTTGAAGTAGGTGACATCGCCCAGATGCTGCTCGAGAGCGGTCTTGTAGACGAAGAGAGAGGTCTGTCCGGCTGCATCCTGAGCGGGAGCGGGGCAGAACTCGGTGACGAATTCCATGAGACGGCGTACGCCCATGTCCTTCTTTGCGCAGAGGCAGAAGACAGGGTAGGTCTCACCCTTGTCGAATCCGACGCGAAGGCCCTGGTGCATCTCCTCTTCGGTGAGCTCGCCCTCGTCGAAATATTTCATCATCAGCTCTTCGTCGCCTTCAGCGGCCTTTTCCATCAGTTCGGCGCGCATGTCCTCGGCCTTGCCCTTGAACTCGGCGGGAATATCGCACTCCTCGCAGGTACCGTTGTCGTCCTTGAATTTGTACATCTTCATCTTGAGGACGTCGACGATGCTGTCGAAGTTTACACCTGCATTCACGGGGAACTGGATCACAACCGGCTTGCCGCCGAAAGCCTGGTGAAGGCTGTCGAGAGTATTGTCCCAGTTGGACTTCTCGGTGTCGAGCTGGTTGACTGCGATGATGACAGGCTTGCTGTACTGCTCGGCATAACGGCCGTGGATTTCAGTGCCCACCTCGACTCCCTGGCCTGCGTTGACCAGCATGACGGCCGACTCGCAGACGTTGAGGCCCAGGACGGCGCCTTCCACGAAATCGTCCGCTCCGGGAGCGTCGATCACGTTGATCTTGTGGTCTTTGAATTCGGCGTAGAGAGGGGTGGAATAGATTGAACGCTGATAGAGCTGTTCAACTTCCGTGTTGTCGGAAACGGTGTTCTTGCCTTCGACGGTTCCGCGGCGGTCGATCACTTTGCCCTCGAAGAGCATGGCCTCGGCCAAAGTGGTCTTGCCGGAACGCGTGCCGCCAAGCAGGACGACGTTTCTGATCTGATCAGTGGTGTAATTCTTCATATTGATATAAACGTTTATATTATTGTATTTTCCTAAGGATTAGCCTGCAAATTTAGACATTCTTTTTTATTAAAACAATATATCACCCCGGCCATCTGGGACGAAAAAGGCGGTTTTGGGTCCATGACAATCCTGCACATCTGTTTTTTTGATTAATTGCTTATTTTTCATACTATTGCGAACGACATTCCTTTATCCAGCCAAAGCATAATATCATGAAACGTTTTACTTTTCTTATGATCTTGTCGCTCTGCATTTCATCCTGCACTGCGACCGTTGCTCCGGAGCTGATGGAAATCACTCCGGGTCTGCGCCGCCACTATGATTCATTATGGCGTACCCGATGCTATGTTAATCCGTCTGACGTTCAACAATACATGAGGCTGAAAGCCTGGGCAAAAGCAGATGGAATGGCAACTGTCCAGCCTATTGTTTCCGGAAAATATACACTTGCATATCTTCTCACTTACAAAGACGGTTGGGAACTTATGTCAGCAGACATCCGTATGCCTCCTGTGCTGGCATTCAGCCGCGACCCGGTGTTTCCGGAAGACAATGCGGCATTCATGTCCTGTCTGTCCGGCGCTCTGGAAACCATCGAATTATTGAAAAAAGAGGTCATCCAAGTCCCTACATCCGATACTATCGCCAGAAACAACGCTTTGTTCTGGAAAAGGATACGGACATCCGAACCGAAAACAAAAGCGGACGGAGATCCGGAAGAAGACGACAAATATTGGGAACTTCTCGATTCGCAATGGGTTGGGGATTTTGACGATTCCGTTGATCATCTTATTCATACACACTGGTATCAGGATTTACCCTGGAATATGTTCGCGCCGCTTGAAGCTCCCAACAGTATTTATAGAGATCCTGCTGGTTGCACTGCAATTGCGGCATCCCAAATGCTTTACTTTTTACAGGACACTCTTGGCCTCCCGGCCACGGCACCAACCAGCGGTTATTGTACAGGGTATTCATCGAACCTGACAGATACGACTTATCACCAGGATTTCGCCGGTTTTTCATCCAGTGCATGGGACAATATGGCAGAAACCGTTCCTGATATCTACTATGGAAAAAGTGATACGTTAAGCGCCTTATGGATAGGTTTTGTCGGCAAGAGCATCGGTACGAAGTATTCCCCTTCTGTTTCACAGGCTGATTTCGACAGTCTGCCTTCTTTCTTATTGAGCCAGGGCATCTTATCTTCCCAACCGTTCAATTATAATGGACAAGTTGTATATTCTTGCATCAAGAATCAAAAGATTCCTGTTTTGATGTCTGCACATAGTATCCTGGATCACGATTTCTGGGGGAATACCATCTATCGTAGCGGACATACTTTCATAGCGGATGCCGCAACTGCCTATTATACGATTTATGATGACACCTACGTCTGGACATCCCACACGGAAAACACGGTACACCAGTATGGCGACACGAAGGTCGAGCGGGATACCGTTCTAACCGGCAAATACATAAGGATGAACTGGGGCAATGACGAGCCGGTCCAGGACAATGTGTATTTTTCAATCTATGCCAACCACTTCAAGATATATATTGATGACAACCTCACCGACTTCCAGTACAATCTTAAAATGATCTATGACTTTTCTCCGGCCAATTGAGAGTCATCTTCCAGGAGGCGGAACGATTTTCGGTGATATGGGGTGATCCCGAAGTCCTTTATTGCGCGTCTGTGCTCCTCGGTGGGATAGGCCATGTTGCGGTCCCAGCCGTATTGGGGATATTCTTTCGCGAGGGCACGCATATACTCGTCTCGGTGGGTTTTGGCAAGGACGCTGGCAGCGGCGATGGCCTGGACGGTGGCGTCGCCTTTGACTACGGTATGGGCCGGGGCGCCGTTCCATGGTTTGAAACGGTTGCCGTCAACCAGCACGAGATCCGGTTTCAGGGATAATTTATCAAGCGAACGCTTCATTCCTTCGATAGAGGCGTTCAAGATATTGATACGGTCGATCTCTTCGGCGCTGACAGCCGTTACGGCCCAGGCGAGGGCTTTTCTTTCGATTACAGGACGCAATTCATCCCGCTGGGCTTCGGTTAATTGTTTGGAATCGTTTAACAACGGATGTGAGAACCCTTCGGGAAGGATGACGGCAGCGGCGAAAACAGGCCCTGCAAGGCAGCCGCGGCCGGCCTCATCGCAACCTGCGATGAGGGCCCGGCTGCCGGAGAGCAACGCTCCGGCTTCCGCTATGCAGCGTTTCACATCGGGTTCCACTTCGGCGAGGGAATAAACGTCCGCAACACCGGCCTTTTTCCAGACTTGTTGCGGCAGCGAACATTGTCCGCAGACCACAACCGGTTTTTTCCCATATTTCCTGCACAGGGAGATTATCCCCGAGACGAGTTTCCCATCGAGGCTCTGGCCATCGAACCGGCCCTCCCCCGTAATTACGAAATCAACCTCTGCGATCTTGGCCTCCAATCCGGCCATCTCTCCGAAAAGCCGCCATCCGGGCACCAGTTCTGCGCCAATCTTATGTAATGCAGCACCAACACCTCCGGCGGCTCCTCCACCCGGCAGGAATGGATCGAGTCCGGCTTCCGCCGCAAATCTTTCCATTCGGCGTTCAAGCCGTTCCAACATTGCCTCGTCCGCCCCTTTCTGAGGTCCATAAACCATCGTCGCTCCGTTCAGACCTAGCAGGGGATTATCTACATCGCATGCTACCGTAATTTTCACGCTCTCGCTGATTTGGCGAATGAGCGCTGGCCTGGTGGAGCGGCAGGTTCTTTCGAGTCCACGCGCCCCCTCTGGGCTCGAAAAGGTTCTGCCGCGCTCAGGATAATTCGCCAAATCAACGAGAGCGCGTAGCATCCCTTCGCCACCGTCGTTGGTTGAACTGCCTCCGATGCCGATCACGATTTTCCGGCAGCCACGGTCGGCGGCAGCGGCAATCAGGATGCCGAGGCCGTAAGTCGTGGTTATTTCAGGATTGCGTTCTTCCGGAGAGAGCATGGCAAGGCCGCAGACCTTGGCCATCTCGATAAAAGCCTGACGCCCGCCGTCAAACAGAAGTAACGGAACCTTGACCGGACGCATCAGGGCGTCGACAGTATCGATTTCAACGCGGCGGCAGCCATCGCCGAGGGCAGCCTCAACCACCTCCATCGATCCGTCTCCTCCGTCCGCCATGGGCAATTTGACGATATGGGCCTCATCTCCGCCCACAAGATGACGTCTGACAGCGGTCTCAAGGGCATCAGCCACCCTGGCGGCGGAAAGGGAGCCCTTGAATTTGTCGGGAACTATCAGAATATTCCTTATCTTTGTCATCCTCTTGGACAATATTCACAAATTTACTCTTTTTTCATGAATCCCTACGAAATCAAAGGCCCCTATAATCCCAATCCACCGAAGCCCCAGCCGAAAAAGCGCCCGCTCGAACTCGGCATGGAACAGTTGGAAGAAGTGGGACACATCATCGCCGTCGCTTCGGGAAAAGGCGGTGTAGGCAAATCCACCGTCGCCGTAAACCTGGCAGTGACCCTTGCCCGCATGGGCTACAAGGTAGGACTGGCCGACGCCGACGTATATGGCCCTTCTGTCCCCAAGATGACCGGAACCGAAGGCGAAATCCCCGAAGTGGAAGTCTACGACGAAATGGGCAACCCGCTTCCCGAAGATGCGGAAATCACAGATGACTGCAAGGAAATCATCCTCCCCATCGAAAAGTACGGCGTGAAATGGATGAGCATCGGCTACTTCGCCAGGCCGGAACAGGCCCTCATCTGGCGCGGTCCCATGGCATGCAACGCCTTGAAACAGATGATCCTCCAGGTAAAATGGGGCAAGCTCGACTATCTGCTCATCGACCTGCCTCCTGGAACGGGCGACATCCACATCTCCCTGGTCCACGACATCCCCCTGAACGGCGCCGTCATCGTCACGACTCCGCAGGCCGTCGCCCTGGCCGACGTCGAGAAAAGCGTCAACCTCTACCGCAATCCGCAGGTCGGCAAACCCATCCTCGGGATCGTGGAGAACATGTCGTGGTTCACTCCCGCCGAACTTCCCGACAATAAGTACTACATCTTCGGACGCGACGGCGGCCAGCTGATGGCAGACAAGTACGGCCTCAACCTGCTGGGACAGATTCCGCTGGTCCAGAGCGTCCGCGAAGGCGGAGACGACGGGGTTCCCGCCGCCCTTTCCGACGGTCCTCTCTTCGACGCCATGAAAGCCTGCGCCGAAGCTGTCACTTCCGCCGAAATCTGAGACCGCCACCCATTTTTTGCGCTGCAACGGACACAACTGTCAATCAGCGTATTATGCAAAGCGATCCCCCTCGTTTTGAGGGGGATCACTTTGCATAACCGGCTGCCGGTCAAAAGCTTCCGTTGCAGCGGATTATTTCTCCGGAGCGGTGCTCTTGAGGAAAAGCTCGTCCATCTGGATGTCGTCGATCCTGGAAGGAGCGTCGAGCATCACGTCGCGGCCCATGTTGTTCTTCGGGAAGGCGATGTAATCGCGGATGGTCTCCTGTCCGCCGAAAAGGGCGCATACACGGTCGAAACCGAATGCGAGGCCTCCGTGAGGCGGGGCACCGAACTTGAAGGCGTTGATGATGAAACCGAACTTGTAGTCAGCGTCCTCCTTCGAGATTCCGAGAACCTCGAACATCCTCTGCTGCACGTCGGCTTCGTGGATACGGATAGATCCGCCTCCAAGCTCGACACCGTTGAGCACGAAGTCGTAGGCGTTGGCGCATACACGCTCCAGATCTTCCTTCTTATTGCTGTAGAAGAGGTCGAGATGCTCAGGCTTGGGCGCCGTGAAAGGATGGTGCATGGCGTAGAAACGCTGCGTCTCGTCATCCCACTCGAGAAGCGGGAAATCGACAACCCATAGCGGAGCGTATTCGTGGGGGTTGCGGAGGCCGAGCCTGTTCCCCATCTCGATACGGAGCACGCCGAGCATCGTCTGGGCCTTGCGCTTTGCGCCGCAAAGCACCAGCACCAGGTCGCCTTTCTGCGCACCGGCGGCAGAAACCACAGCCTGAAGTTCTCCGGCCGAATAGAACTTGTCGACCGAAGACTTGATGGAACCGTCTTCGTTGACCTTGATGTAAACGAGGCCCTTGGCGCCCACCTGGGGACGCTTCACCCATTCGGTGAGTTCATCGGTCTGCTTGCGGGTATAGCCGGCGGCACCGGGAACAGCGATCGCGCCCACGTATTCGACGCTGTCGAATACGCTGAAGCCATGTCCCTGAACCAGGGATGTGATCTCATGGATCTTCATTCCGAAACGGATGTCGGGCTTGTCGCTGCCATAGTTGTCCATGGCGTCGTACCAGCTCATGCGGGGAATCTTCGGGGCGATTTCGACACCGATCACTTCCTTGAAGAGGTGGCGCATCATGCCTTCGAACACCTCGAGGACGTCTTCCTGCTCCACGAAGCTCATCTCGCAGTCGATCTGCGTGAACTCTGGCTGCCGGTCGGCGCGGAGGTCTTCGTCACGGAAGCAGCGTACGATCTGGAAATAGCGGTCGTAGCCCGCGACCATAAGGAGCTGCTTGAAAGTCTGGGGGCTCTGCGGAAGGGCATAGAACTCGCCGGGATTCATACGGCTGGGGACCACGAAATCACGGGCGCCCTCAGGAGTGGATTTGATGAGGAAAGGGGTTTCGATTTCAAGGAATCCCTTGCCGTCAAGATAGTTGCGGACCTCGTGGGCCATGCGGTGCCGGAGCATCAGGGCACGCTTGAGCGGACCGCGGCGAAGATCGAGATAACGGTACTTGGCACGGATGTCCTCGCCGCCGTCAGATTCGTCCTCGATGGTGAAAGGAGGGGTCTGGGAAGCGTTGAGAACCTTAAGGCCGGTAAGCCTGATCTCTATGTCCCCGGTAGGGATCTTTGAATTCTTGCTCTGGCGTTCCTCGACGACACCGGTCGCCTGGATGACGAACTCGCGGCCGAGCTTGGAGACGGCTTCGCTGACCTTGGGGTCGGTCGTCTCGTCCACCCTGAGCTGGGTAATGCCGTAACGGTCGCGGATATCCACGAAACTCATTCCGCCCATGCGGCGGCTTTTCTGGACCCAGCCGGCCAGAGTCACTGTCTGGCCCGCGTTGCCAAGTCGCAATTCTCCACAAGTATGTGTGCGATACATATCCTTATTATTTGACTTTGAACTGAAGCATCATTCGGTTTCCCTTGGCCAGTTCGGCCGCCCAGACAAAATAGCCATCAGCGGAAAGGTGGATACCGTCGGTGGTGTAATCATCATTCAGGTCGCCCTTCTCGTCGGAAAGCAGGCTGGCGATATCGAGGTAGAAGTATCCATAGCGTCCTGCCGCTGCGGAGAGGAGTTTGTTGATCTCGGCGGCACGGGCGTTGAAACTGTCATGGTACTTCGATTTGGGATTGAGGGGCAGTATGCTCTGTACATAGAGCTGGGTGTCGGGGAACTCCCTGGTGATCGTTGCGATGAGATTCTCATAGCGGCCGAAAACGGCGAGAGCGGTCTCGTCGGGATTGTTCACCAGGTCGTTGGTACCCGTGATCAGGAAAATCTTGTCAGGGTTGTCGCCCTTGATCTCGTCCAGACGCTGGCAGACACCGTCGATCACGTCACCGCTGATACCGCGGTTAATGATATAGCCCATGGGGAAGAGCTCGCTCCAAAGACCGTTGTTGATCAGGCTGTTGCCCAACATGACGATCTTTTCCTCCGTTTCGGGAAGGGAACGGAACACGGAAACGCGGTGCTTGTAATAGTCCGATACTTCGAGGGGATACTCGATCTCATCCGGGTGATTGAGATGCATCTTGCCGACCTGGCGTTCGATGGTCCTGGCAAGGGCTTCATAACCGGCTCCGTTGAGGAGTTTGCCGCCGTCCCAGGAGAACGTGCCGTCTGCCAGACCTTCCTCAAGCTCGGCGTTGACATCGATAAATTCGAAGTTGTACTTGGCCGCCTGGCTCCTTACCGCTTCATTGATGGCGGAAGCGGCTTCGGCCTGCTTCTCGTTGAAAGCGGGGATGGAAACGATGTCCATGTAGTAGAGCTTCGTCATAGGAGATATCTCGGCGACTTTCCTGAAGATTTCCGTCACGTTCGCAACGACGGTTTCGTTGCGGGTGCCGTGAAGGACGTCGTTGAGTCCGACGCTCAGGAACAGTTTCAGGGGTTTGCAGGAAGCGATGCCTTCGATGCGGGAAAGAACGTGCTCGGTCGCGTCATAGGTGATACCGCGGTTCTTGATTGCGGTATCGCCGAAGAACTCGTTCCAGAGACCGCGGTCGATATAATCGTCTCCAACCATAACTATATTGCCGGGGCTCAGGGGCATCTCCTCATACATCCCGTTTTTCTCCTGGAAATAGGAGGGGTTTGTGTACCATTGTGGTTCCGTGACGGACGGGCGCTTGCTGCAGCCGGCCAGGCAGGCCACGAGAGCGGCCGCGACTGTCACAAAATAAAGAATCTTTTTCATTATCAGATAATTAATACTATACATTGAACAGGAAGTGCATGATGTCCCCATCCTGCACCACATACTCCTTGCCCTCGCTGGCCAGCTTGCCTGCCGCACGGCAGGCCGCTTCGCTGCGGAGCGATACGAAATCTTCATACTTGATCACCTCGGCGCGGATGAAACCCTTCTCGAAGTCGGTATGGATGACGCCGGCGGCCTGTGGAGCCTTGTCTCCGCAGTGAATCGTCCAGGCCCGGCATTCGTCTGCGCCCGCCGTGAAGAAGGTCTGCAGGTTGAGCAGGGCATAAGCCGCCTGTATCAGCCTCACGACGCCCGACTCAGCGAGTCCTATCTCCCCGAGGAACATCTCCCGCTCTTCCGGATCTTCAAGCTCCGCAATCTCCGACTCGATCTTGGCCGAAATCACGAGGATCTGCGCATCTTCTCCCTCGACCGCCTTGCGTACGGCCTCCACATAGGCGTTTCCAGCAGCGGCAGCCGCCTCGTCCACATTGCAGACATACATGACGGGTTTGTTGGTCAGGAGGCAGAACTCCCTGGCGATCCGGCGCTCTTCGGCATTGTCAAGGACGACCTCCCTGGCATTGCGGCCCTGTTCGAGCACTTCCTTGTAGCGGAGAAGGACGTCCACGGCCTTTTTGGCCTGCTTGTCCCCGCCGGTCTGAGCCTGTTTCTGAAGTTTGGAAAGCCTGTTGCCGACGGTTTCAAGGTCTTTGATCTGCAGTTCCATGTCGATAATCTCCTTGTCACGGACCGGATCTACCGAACCGTCGACATGGGTTACATTATCGTCGTCGAAGCAACGCAGGACGTGCAGGATAGCGTCGGTCTCGCGGATATTGGCCAGGAACTGGTTGCCCAGTCCTTCGCCCCGGCTCGCCCCCTTTACCAGGCCGGCGATGTCGACTATCTCGACCGTGGCGGGAATCGTCCGCTTCGGGTGGCATATCTCAGTGAGCACATTGAGGCGCTTGTCCGGCACGGTGGTCGAGCCCACATTGGGTTCGATCGTGCAGAAGGGAAAATTCGCCGCCTGCGCCCTTGAGGAGCTGATGCAGTTGAAGAGGGTCGATTTACCGACATTGGGCAATCCTACGATTCCGCATTTCAGAGCCATATTTGACCTTTTTGAATTTTAACTTGCAAAGATAGCAAAAATGTAATTGATATTTTTACTAACTTTGGCTGCATGAAAAAGATCCTATTGTCCATCGCCATCCTGACAGGCTGCCTGACCTTCGTCGCAGCTCAGGATTATAACTGCTTTTCCGTAATCGCAGGCCGCCAGGCGACAGTCGACGGCTCGGTACTCATGGCCCACAATGAGGATGACGGCGGCGAACAGATGCTCAACATCTACGTCGCTCCCGCCACCGACAGGTCCCTGAGATACATCTGGTGCGAATTCCCCGGAATGGAAGTGTCTGACGTGTTCATGAACCAGTTCGGCGTATCCGTCGCTTCGAACGGATGCCCTTCCCGCGAGGACAAGGGAGAGATACTGGGCGAAGGCGTGCTCTACGAGATACGCGTATCCGTCGCCAAGTATGCCCGCACCGCGCGTGAGGCGGTCGCCATCATCGGTTCCATGGTCGAGACGTTCGGCTACAAGGGCAGCGGACGTTCCTATATCGTGGCCGACCCTACAGAAGGTTGGGTTATCTCGGTTGTCAAGGGCCGCCACTGGGTAGCCCAGAGGGTGCCCGACGACAAGGTGATGACAATTCCCAACTACTATGTGATCGGAGCCGTCGACCTTGACGATGAGAATAATTTCGCAGGATCGGACGACCTTGTCGAATACGCGATATCCAGAGGCTGGTACGACCCGGCCAAGGACGGAGAGTTCTCATTCGCAGAAGCCTACGCTTCCCGCGAATCGCTCGCCTCTGCCAACAACAGGATCCGTCACCGTGAAGCGTGGACCTACTTCTTCGGATCCGAGCGGCACGGAGAATTCGCATCCGTCCCCAGGAAGAAAGTTTCGCTCCGCGACATGATGAACGTCCTTTCTCTCCACGAAACCGTGGATGCCGAAGGCCACTTGGTCAACAGCATCTGCAACGACAGGACCGTCCTCTCGTCGATCTTCCAGCTCAGGCCCTGGATCGAATTCGACACCGGATGCGTGATGTGGAATGCGATGGGACACCCCTGCTGCCAGACCTTCGTGCCCTGGTATGCCGGCATCACCGAGGCGCCCGCAGGCCTGGGACGTTTCAAGACCGTGCAGGAAGCGGAGAAGAAGCATTTCTCCGACGCCAAGGACAAGCGCAAGAACTATCCCAACCATTTCTACTGGAAATACGTCGACGGCTGGGATGTCACGCACGACCCTTCCGCCGAGCAGCGTGAGATCCTGAAAGAACGCAAAGAGTTCGAGAAGGCATCCAAAAAGGACTACAACGCCTTCATCAGGAAGTTCTACTAGCGCAATCTCTTGATATAAGTGCTTAGTGTGATCACGCTGTCGGACTTGGCAGCGTAATAGCCGTGTTTCTGCTTCCTCCCGAGACCCTCGACGATGGCTGCCAGCGGCGTGGAGCCAAGGGTTTCGTTGTAGCGGCTGATTTCATCGGTCTGATAGGTGTTGACCGCATCCCAGAGACCTGCGAGCGAGGGAATCTCTTCCATCTCGTCGCGGTTCCAGCGGTTGTGTGAAGCAAGGTACTCTACGCCCTGGGCGATCTGCTGCTTGGAGAGGGATGAGACAGGTTCCGTCTCAGCTTCCTCCGCAACCTCGGGGACGACTATGGCGGTATCGGGCAAGGCATACATCGAATCAAGTACGGGAAAAGCCGCCAGGGTCATCACCGGCGGATTCCTGCGGCTCTTGTCACCTGCACGCAAACCGAGTACGAAACCGACAAGAATGGCACAACCCAGCGCAAGGGCGCTGAGCAGCATACGTCCGAAACCGGGTTCCTTCAGTCTGTTCCTGTCAAGGTTCATGTCGGGATGACACGACTCGAACGTGCGACTCCTTGGTCCCAAACCAAGTGCGCTACCAACTGCGCCACATCCCGATAGGTCGCAAAGGTATGAAAAAAATTTGGCTTATTTCAGAAAACCCTCTATCTTTGCATTCCCTATCGCCATGAAGATGGTTTCCCATCGATGCCAACAAATGGCAACAGCGGCATCAGCCGCTAGCGAAGACCGGGCAGCGTTGGCATTGTGGGACAGCAAGGTCGTAGCGGCAGGGTTTGGGGCCAGGCCCCAGTGAATAAGGTGAGGTGGGTGAGTGGCTTAAACCACCAGTTTGCTAAACTGACGTACGGGATTACCGTACCGGGGGTTCGAATCCCCCCCTCACCGCAAAGCGGAATAAAAACAGCGCGACGAGCTTGCTCGGTCGCGCTATTTTTATGACGGTTTGCAAAGCCCGCCGCAGGCGGGCAGGGATGTCGGAGCGAAGCGACGAAATCCCGTGGTGAGGGAGAGATAAAAGCAGGTCTGCGAAGCCATTCCGGCCTTGCAAGGGCCCCGCGGCGAGCGGTCAGGGACCTGAGACCCTTGGGCCGAAAGCAGCGACCGCAGGAAGCTAATGCGCAGCCCGCCAGGGCGAGCAGAATCCCCATTGGCCTCGGGCACAAAAACCCTGTTAAACGTGCCCGACTCCACGAATTTCTGCACCCGGGGCACGTTTTGGCACTGTTTTGTGCCCGCCGACCACCACTGCCCCATCGGCGAAGACCCCGAACATGCGTACCCTCCGGCTCATCCCCAATCCATCCATAAACAAGGCCAAGATTATGGACAAACCCTATCATTCGCTCGCATCCATCAAGTTGTTCAAGGATTCCGCTCCGCCGGCCTTGGTGGCGATGCGATGCGACATGGATTTAGTCTTCTGGCGTTGCTCGTCGATCCCGTTGAGCCAGCCGGCCACAGGTATAAGGCGTGCGCTCGATATGAATGTGCTCGTGCTCGGAGTCTTTTGAATTGCCCTCATCGTCAACGAGAGTCTGGTTGATCTGGACATTCATTCCGATCGGCTCCTGATAGAAAGACTCCCGCTCGGAGAGAATGATTATTTCGGCCATCACCTCATCCAGACTGCCGATACCGGCCGCGGCATCAGTGACAGGATCCACACCATCGCCGAAAATAAATTTTTCGTCGATGTAAGCCTTTTGACGGGCAGTCTCGACGACAATCAATCGGGCGATGAACGTCAACAGGTCGCGACCCGTCGGGGTCTCAATGGCCAGGAATCCGCTGCGGCGCAGCATGTCGGCAATATCTCCGATCGATTCATCGCTGACCGTGGACATATCACTGCCCTTGACCAGGGCCATCATCGTATTGTCTCCCATAACAGAGGTAGCGGTTTCCAGACGCTTGGTCAGGGCTGCACCGGTCGATTTATCGGCAAAACTACTCAAAACAGCCGTCGGCAAATCGGTTGACACCCGGATGCCAAGCAAGTCTACCGTGGGCGGAACGATTATCTCGGGCGGGGTCAAACTTTGATGTTCCTGAGCGGGTCCGGTCTGTTCACAAGAAGCGACAAAAAGCAGCATGCCGCAAAGGGCTGCCAAGACCGTCAAGTGTCGGAAAAGTCGTGTTTACATGGGATAGTAAATTAATCAATTACAAATATATGAATAATTACAAAAAAAGAAACAGACTGCGCAATCAGTTGCGTATATTTGTAATTGTATCAATAACCTCCCTGAAATGAAAAAGATCATTAGAATTGTCATAGTCCTGGCCGTCATTCTCCTGGCCGTGAAGTTCTGCTCAGACCGTTTTGGCAGTATAATCTCCCTCCCGGGAAGCTCCGACGGTGATAACACCGAAGAATCCGGCGGCTGGCTCCGGCCTAAAGAGAAAACCGAAGAAAAGTCCCTGGACAAAACTATCTCGAGTGAAGAGATCAAGGAACTGGAAAGAGAGCTTGGCATAGGGACAGGCAAACCATCTTCATCGTCATCCGACAAATCGTCAACCACGACTGCGCCAACTCCGTCCGTATCATCTTCCCTTTCCTTCAAGGGAATTCCCATGGCCGGCACTCTTTCATCATTCGGGGCCGAACTGGTGAAAGCCGGATTCAGGAGAAACGGTGACGGCAGTTATACCGGCGATTTTGCAGGATACGGCGGCTGCAGGATAACTCCCTCAGGGAGCAATTCCGTACAGGAAGTACGCGTGGACTTCCCTGTGATTTCCGATTGGGATGCACTGGAAAAGGCCTATGATTCACTGAAGGACGCCCTGGCCAGGAAGTACGGCAAGGAACCGGAGACTTCGTCTGACAACAATATCGCTGTATATGAGCTCCCCAACGGAACCATCACCCTTGATGCCGACGTAACTGACCGTTCATCCTGGCATGTGATCCTGACATATGCGAACGGACAGACGACTCCCGTGAACACTACCTCTGGAAGGAATCCCTTCGACGACCTCTAGAATTTTCCGCTGCAACGGACGCATCAGTAAATCAACGCATTATGCAAAGTGATCCCCCTCAAAACGAGGGGGATCACTTTGCATAAACGCCTGTCAGTCAACTGCGTACATTGCAGCGGAAAAGTGGGGGGCAGCAAAAAACGCGGTTGCCGCTAATAAATCGCAACGTCCTGCCAGTCTAGACCTTGTGGATCTGCCTGAAGAGCGGCTTCATGCTCACGCGCTCTTCCACGATGTCGCGAAGACGCTCGATCGGAATGCGTTCCTGGGCCATGGTGTCGCGGTCACGCAGCGTCACGCAGCCGTCCTGCAGGGTATCGTGGTCGATGGTGATGCAGTACGGCGTGCCGATAGCGTCCTGGCGGCGGTAGCGTTTGCCGATGGAGTCTTTCTCGTCGTACTGGCAGTTGAAGTCGAAGCGCAGGCCGTCAAGGATCTCGCGGGCCTTCTCGGGCAGGCCGTCCTTCTTG
This sequence comes from Bacteroidales bacterium, assembly GCA_017430365.1. Lineage (GTDB taxonomy): Bacteria > Bacteroidota > Bacteroidia > Bacteroidales > UBA932 > Cacconaster. Next base: position 132,964 of record JAFRNC010000005.1, read on the forward strand.
ACGAGGGGCAGTACGGCCAACTTGACCGGTGCCAGGCAGGCGGGAAGGCGGAGCACCACACGCGTCTCGCCGCCTTCAAGGGCTTCCTCGCAGTATGAAGACGAGAGGACGGCAAGGAAGGTGCGGTCGAGACCGATGGACGTTTCGATGACATAGGGAGTATAGCTCTCGTTGGTCTCGGGATCGAAATACTGGATCTTGCGGCCGCTGAACTTCTGGTGCTGGGACAGGTCGAAGTCGGTGCGGCTGTGGATACCTTCAAGTTCCTTGAATCCGAAGGGGAACTCGAATTCGATGTCAGTGGCGGCGTTGGCGTAGTGAGCCAGCTTCTCGTGGTCGTGGAAGCGGTATTTCTCGTCGCCCAGGCCGAGGGCCTTGTGCCAGGCCAAACGCGTCTGTTTCCACTGGTTGAACCACTTCATCTCCTCGCCGGGACGGACGAAGAACTGCATCTCCATCTGCTCGAACTCGCGCATCCGGAAGATGAACTGACGCGCCACGATCTCGTTGCGGAAGGCCTTGCCGATCTGCGCGATACCGAAAGGCACCTTCATGCGGCCGGTCTTCTGTACATTCAGGAAATTGACGAAGATACCCTGTGCGGTCTCGGGACGCAGGTAGATGGTTCCAACGCCTCCGTCCACATTGCCCAGCTGGGTGCTGAACATAAGGTTGAACTGACGCACGTCCGTCCAGTTCTTGGTGCCGGAAATAGGGCAGGCTATCTCGCAGTCGACGATGATCTGGCGGAGTTCCTTCAGGTCATTCTCATTCAGGGCCCTGGTCATGCGGGCGTGGACTTCGTCGTATTTGGTCTTGCTGCGCAGGACGTTGGGATTGGTTGCCCTGAACTGTTCCTCATTGAAAGCTTCGCCGAATTTGCGGCGGCCCTTCTCGACCTCCTTGTTCATCTTCTCCTCGAGTTTCGCGAGATAATCCTCGATAAGCACGTCGGCGCGGTAGCGCTTCTTGGAATCCTTGTTGTCGATCAGTGGGTCATTGAAGGCTCCGACGTGGCCCGAGGCCTCCCAGATGCGGGGATGCATGAAGATGGCCGAGTCGATGCCCACGATGTTGTCGTTGAGGTGCACCATCGCCTCCCACCAGTATTTCTTGATGTTGTTCTTCATCTCGACGCCCATCTGGCCGTAGTCGTAAACCGCGCTCAGTCCGTCATAGATCTCACTCGACTGAAAGATGAAACCATATTCCTTTGCATGCGCGACAAGCGTCTTGAAAACTTCTTCCTGTGTCATATTATAGTGTTATATCGTTTAATAATTCCTGTACGAAAGGCCGCTCCTTCACCTGGGGATGGGGAATGACGAGCCGGTCGGTGCGTATATCCTCCCCGTTGTATGTCAGGATATCGATGTCGATGGTACGGTTGCGGTAGATGCGGCGGCCGGACGCGTCGTATTCCGCAGTGTGCCGGGGACGGCCCAGGGCTACTTCGATTTCCTGGCATATGTCAAGCAGGGTCTCGGGGGGCACGTCGCTCTCGAAACAGACCGCCTGGTTGAGGAAAGCCGGACCGTCGAAGCCCACGGCCTCCGTCTCCATCACGTCAGAACAGAGCATATCCACCTTCAGTTCCCCCGCAAGCATGGCTTTCGCCCGCTCAAGGTTCCACTCCCGGTCTCCCAGATTCGATCCAAGCAGCAGGCAGATCATAGCATCCCCAGTTCCAGTTTGGCCTCTTCGCTCATGAGGTCGGTCGTCCATTCCGGTTCGAATACGAGATCCACCTGCACGTCCCTGACGCCCGGCACATCGGCCACGGCTTCACGGACCTGCGCCACCACATCGTCAGCGATGGGGCAATTGGGAGCGGTCAGCGTCATTTTTATGAAAACCTGGCCGTCCGCATCGGCCTGTATGTCGTAGATAAGGCCCAGGTCGTAGATGTTGACCGGAATTTCCGGATCATACACCTGCCTGAGAGCCAATACTATATCTTCATCGATGCTCCGCCCGGAAGCGGGAGCTGCGGACGAGGCCTTCGCAGCGGCGGCATGGGCCTTGATGGTCTGGATCATCGACACCAGTCCGTTCGCCCGGGTCGGGGATAGATTCTCCCTGAGGCCGATCTTCTCGATGAACTCCTCGTCGGCGGCGAGGATGTCGGCAGGGGTCTGGCCGTCATAGACTTTAAGGAGCAAAGAGATGATACCCTTGGTGATGATGGCATCGCTGTCGGCGGCGAAATGCAGCCGGCCATCCTCCTCGCGGCACGAGAGCCATACCCGCGACTGGCAGCCGCGGATCAGGTTCGCCTCAGTCTTGTCCTTCTCATCGATAAGGGGCATGCCCTTGCCAAGGTCGATGAGGTATTCGTATTTGTCCATCCAGTCCGTAAAGACCGAGAACTCTTCAACTATGTCGGATTGTATCTCCTGTATCGTTTTCATTTCATCTCAACATTTTGACAGCCCTGCGGAGCGCGGCGATGAAAGTTTCGCATTCCGCGAGGGTATTGTAAGGAGCAAGGGAGGCCCTGAGCATCGACGTCTGTCCATAGCGGCGCAGGAGGGGCTCGGCACACATGTGACCCGAGCGGACCGCGATTCCCATCTTGTCCAGGATCTGTGCCAGGTCGGCCGGGAAAGCGCCCTCAACGGTGAAGGAAAAGAGCGCTATCTTCTTTTCCGGATCGCGGGGACGGCCATAAACACGGAGACCTTCGATTTTATCCAATTCCACCAGCAAGTAATCACGCATAGAGCGGAGATTATCCTGAACTTCAGCATCTTCCGCCATCTCTTTGGCCAGTTCAAGCGCCGGGGCCATGCAGGCTGCAGCGGTGAAATTCTGGGTGCCGGCCTCGTATTTGAGCGGCAGGGGGGCGTATGTGGTCTTTTCGAACGACACGGTGTCTATCATCTCGCCGCCACCCATGTAAGGAGGCATCTCCCCGAGGTAACGGCTCTTGCCGTAAAGCACGCCTATTCCCGTCGGGGCGTATATCTTGTGGCCGGAAAAAGCGTAGAAATCGCAATCCAGATCCTGGACGTCGACCGGGGCGTGCACCGCTCCCTGCGCTCCGTCGACCAGCACGGGAACGCCGTGCCTGTGGGCCGCGGAAACCGCTTCCTTCACGGGATTGACTATGCCGAGGATGTTCGAGATATGGGTCATGGCCACGAGCTTGATACGGCCTCCAGCGGCAGCCAGCCGACTGTCCAACTCATCTACCGATATCTCCCCCGCCTCATCGACCGGCAGCACCTCGATTCCGCAGCCGCAGCGGGCGCAGGCGAGCTGCCATGGAACTATGTCGCTGTGATGTTCCGCTTCCGTGATGAGGACCTTGTCGCCGGGAGACATGTATCTCTGAGTGAAACAGTCGGCCACAAGATTTATGGAAGCGGTCGTGCCGCTGGTGAAGACTACATTCTCCCGCGCAGGGGCGTTCAGGTAGCGGCGGACCGCCTCGCGGCCGGCCTCGTAGAGGTCGGTGGCATCGGAACTGAGCTTATGGATAGCCCTGTGGATGTTGGCGTTGGCCTCTACCGAGATTTTCCGCTGGAAATCGAGCACAGCCTGCGGCCGCTGCGCCGTGGCCGCATTGTCGAAATAAATCAGCGGTTTTCCGTAAATCTGCCGGTCCAATGCCGGAAAAAGGCTCCTCATATCCATAATCTTGCAAATTTAACTAATTTTACAGAAAATTATCGAAAACCGACTGCCATGTACGAATATATCACCGGACGACTCGAAGAAATCACCCCCACCGACGCCATCGTGGAGGCCTGCGGCGTAGGATACGACCTTATCATCTCGCTGAGTACTTTCTCAAAGATTCAGGGAATGCAGGGCCGGAATGTAAAGCTCTATACCTGCCATCAGGTGAGGGAAGACGACGAGTCTCTCTTCGGATTCGCAGACAAAGCCGAGCGGAGCGTGTTCGTCCAGCTTATCTCGGTCAGCGGCGTCGGCCCCGGATCAGCAAGGATGATACTCTCGGCCATGACTGCCGATGAAGTCAAGGAAGCCGTGCTCAAGGGCGATGTGAACAGATTCAAGGCTGTCAAGGGCATAGGTCTGAAGACCGCACAGCGTATCATCATAGACCTGAAGGACAAGATAGGCAAGGGAGGGGAAGATCTCTCGTTCGACACGGCCCCCGCTTCGTCACCTGTACGCGAAGAAGCCCTCGGCGCCCTTACCATGCTCGGCTTCGCCAAGCCCGCCGTCGAGAAGACACTCGACAAACTCCTCAAGGAGGATTCATCCTATTCCCTTGAGGAGCTCATCAAGAAAGCACTCAAGATGCTGTAGCGGCACGCACCGCCCGGCCGTCATCTGGCCTCGCGGTATGCCTCTTTCCAGGTTTTTCCCACGGCCACCGGCGGGTGGGTATAAAGTACGGCACTCTGCCGTGACTGAGCGGAATAGCTGACAGAACTCGTCGGCTTGGTCTTGCGGTTGACTGCGTCGTATTTCACGAAGTCTTCGTAATTATAGGTCCAGCTGTCTCCGTAAGCCAGCTTATGGAGACGGTACCATATGGCTTCGCGTGAAGGGGCGTTGAATCCTCCCGTATTGTCACGCATGATACTGTTAACGGTCGGACGCCATGCTCCTCTCGTGTAGGTGCAGGCACCTTCGAATACTCCCAGTCCGTCATATTTATAACGGTCGTCCGTAAGGAACTTCGCCCACTTCACCTTGGACGGATCACCGGTGAAATCGACATTCTTCCACCAGCCCCATTTTTCCTTCTGGTGATGTATATCTATTTCAGGGTTGGGAATAGCTGACTCGGTATTTGTATACTCGTCCGCCAGTTTTGCAAAGCCGTGTCCGCCCGCTTCATGGTGCAGAGAAGAGGCAAGGGTCTCGTCATTCCCTCCGGCGGTAAAGTATGCTATAGCGAAGCCGCAGCCATAATCGTTATTGCCCGAAGCGGGATCGAAAAAATAACAGGTTCCGCCGAACCGCCAGGCCTCATTCATGGCCACGATGATAAGCGTATTGTCCATCTTCTCCTGCGGTACAGCCTTCAGCGCATACTCCATGCACTGGGTATTGGAGCCTCCCACCATTGTGACGCCTCCGAAAAAGGTCCCGAGAGCCTGGCCGGCATTCTCATAGCCTTCTGTGGCAGAGACCACGTTTATCGCATAGACATTGAACATTTTCCGATAGGTTTTGTACGGCTCCTCGGAGAAGAAGGCGTCTGCCATTTTCTTCATCACGGTCGCATAGGTCCCGTCTGCAACCTGACGGTCGGAGTATCCGTCGCCCATCAGGACGATGTCGATACCGTTGCCTTCAGTTGCCTTCTGCAGCACGGTCACTTCTCCGTCCTTGCTGTAGTCCTTGGACATATAGTAATCCGGAGCGGGGAGGTCATTGTAATGGAACCCCTTGACATGATCGGCATATTTCGACCAGGCATAGGATTTCTTATACAAGCTTTCCATGCCTTCCGGCACCAGGATGGTCAAACCTTCCAGATCCAGGGATTCGTCTTCCTCATAAGCCGGAGGGGTATAGGTACGGAACATGATCGTATCCAATTTCTTGTCTCCCTGGAATGCGTTGCTCCTCAGATTTGACAATTTTGCGGACAGACGGATCGTCCTCAGGGACTCCATTCCAATAAAAGCGGCATCATAAAGGCTTGCCACATTATCCTGCAGCGTCAGGCGTTCCGTGGTCTTGTTGCCTTCGAAAACACGCCAGAATATATTGGTGACCTCCGCAGGCAAAGTATAATCGACAGGAAGGTCCGGGACGACGCCGACAAGGAAATTGCCATAAAGAAGCAGGCAGCGATGGTCTTCGGATGCCAGCGGACCATAGAAGGCTTCCAATTGATCACACCCTAACAACCAGTTCGTATAAAAGGTTTCGCACGAACGGGGTATCGTCAGGCTGCGCAGGGTTTTATTGTTCCTGAACGCGTCGCCAGAAATGGAGATTACACCGTCCGGAACCACACACTCGGCGGCACCGTAACCTGCAAATGCAATCAGCCGGTTATCAGGGTCTATGTACATGCGCCCGTCTTTGACATACTTGCAGTCGCCCTTGAATTCCCGCAATGCGGAACACATCTCGAAAACATAATCGCCAAGGGTTTTCAAACTCGCGGGGAAAGTTACGGTTTCCAAATTCTCGTTATATGTGAAACACCTGTCCCCTATCGTGACCAGACCTTCCGGAAGTATCACGTCCTTGATCTTTGTCTGTGCCCGGAACAACTGTTGGGGCAATGACTTCACGCCGTTCGGAACTACCAGTGTCCCATCCTTGGGAAGGGATGCGGCCGCATATGCGATCAATTCCCCGTCAAGGACAAGGAACTTCTCATCGGCGGTGGCGCACTTTCCATACAGCCGTTTCAACTCGTTGTTAAAGGCAAATATGCCGAATCCGACGGATTTCAGGTTATCCGGGGCACGGAAAGAAGTAAAGCGGCTGAATATGAATGCCTGGTTCCCAATCCTCTCTACAGTGTTGGGCAGATGGATTTCGGTAATCCCCTCACCGAATACCGGGTCGAATCCATTGCCGCCGACACGGGTAAGGGGACCGTCAAAAACGATCACCCACTTGCCGTTCTTGTATGTATGGGAAATTATGCTCCTGTCAAAATCCGAGGGATTGACCGGGGCCTGTGTGTTGTTTGCGGTGGCATACCATATCTGGTCGGACGGAACATTGTCCGGATCGCTTTCCTGGACAACCTTGACAAGAGTCTCTCCGATGGCGGTCTTGAAGGTCAAATTGCCCTCGCGGGACGATGTCCCGGTGTTCGGACTCACCTTGATCCCCACTTTTTCAGTTGTGAGCCCCTTTGTGCCGGTTATGGTTATCCATCCTTTGGCGTCATCGCTCACGGCAACGGTATATGCCACGTTGTGCTGCACCGTAATTTCATATTCACCACCTTCGAACGGTACGTCTACCTGCAACGGCGAAACAATGACTCCGGAGTTTTCAGACTGGGTGACATTGACCGTAGCGGTCAGCTCTTCACAGGTGAAGGTGATCGAACAGGAGCGGGAATCATATGTATCATTGGGTTCGCATGTGACCGAAATGCTCATGTTGCTGTCGGATCCGTTTCCCGATGGGTTCGAGACTTTGCACCAGGACTGGCCGGATCTGGCCGTCCACGCCTTGTTCGCAAAAAGCGATACGGTCTGGCTGCCGCCTTTGTTGTCGAAGGTCAGAGATGCCGGACTCACGGACAATTCCGTTTTCTTGGCACAGGAGGTGACGAAAAGGCAAAATACGATGCCCGTCAGGAGGAATAATGCTTTTTTCATCTGAAACTACTTAGATTTAAGACCAGGGGATACAATATGCTGCAATTTACTACTTTTTTCGCATAAAATAACCAAGGGGGCCTTGCGGGCCCCCTTGAACACATCACATTTTTGATTTTTTACAAATCAGATTATTTCCTCATACTGCGCAGCAGAAAGGAGAGTATCAAATTCCGAAGGATCGGAAAATTTGATCTTGATCATCCATCCCTCTCCGTAAGGATCGGAATTTACCAATTCGGGGGCGCCTTCGAGTGCGGGGTTTACCTCGGCAACTTCGCCGGAAACCGGCATGAAAGCGTCAGCTACGGTCTTGACGGCCTCGATGGTACCGAAGACCTCTTCCTTTGCGAGGGTTTCGCCCTCGGTCTGGATGTCAACGAAAACGATGTCGCCCAGTTCGCTCTGTGCGAAATCGGTAATGCCTACGATGGCCTCGTCGCCTTCGACGCGGACCCATTCGTGATCTTTCGTGTATTTAAGTTCAGCAGGAATATTCATAATTCTCCTAAATAATGGTATTGGTGTGCAAATATAAATAAAACTTTAATGATTTACAAATACTTCCGCTTTTTTTCTTTTATTTCACGTAGAACGACCCGCCGGCTCCGACGCCATAGGCATGGAGGCCGCCGTAATTGCCGCCGCCCTGATGATCTTCGGCCCAGGAGACACGCGTGGCCATCTTACCGTTAGGGGTATTGACGATGGAATAGCCGAAAATGACGCGGCGGATCGGCTGCCCGGCCGCATTGCGGTCGATCTGCCAGGAATCACTGGTAATGACCACGTCCACCACATCCTTGGAGACGCTCTTTTCAATGGCAAGCACTTTGGCTTTCATCGAAGCGTGCATTCCACCGGCTTTCGGAATCGGCTTGAATGTCATTTTATCGGGCGTATTGTTGGCCATGGCCTCATCGAAAGCCTGCAGATAGAAAAAGGCCAACTGCTGATAAAGACGGAATCTTTCATAATAATCCGAACCGGGAGTAAATACCTGGACCGGATATCCTGCAAAGAGCACCGCTACGTTCCAGGCCAGATTGCGGTCCCGCTTGGCAACCTCCAGCTCTTCTCCGGTGACGATGACGGGTATCAGCTCGGACGGTGCAGGGTCGTTACTCAGAATATAGCCGAATCGGAAGGGTCTCTTGCCATTGTTCAAAGAGATCAGGTGACCCTTGTTTTCCAGCGAGTGGCCATTGACGTCGACCTGGCTTTCAGGAACGCCGGCAACCCAATGTCCCGTAGTGATTTCGGGAAAGGCCTCCTCGATATACCATTGCCCCTGGTCGTTGTGTTTGAGGTTGATCCGGCAAAAATTCTGGTGAAAACGTTCGCCGACTTTCAGATAGAAATAGATCCAGTTCTGCGTTTCCTTCATATATTGGTCATACAGCTTCTGGTCCTTCGTCCGGATCCCTTTGTCCATATCGTCCGTCACCTTGTCAATCCATTTCAGCCGGGCAGTAAGTTGGTCTGCCAGGATTTGGGTTTCTTCAGGCGTGGCATCGCGCAAGCCCCAGAAGACCTTTTCCGTGTAGCCATCCAATTCATTTCCGGCCTGAAAAGCGGGCAATGCCATTATTTTCGGAACCGGGGGCTCCTGTTGCGCCCGGACGGGAGCCGCCACCAGCATCGCGCACAGGAGAAGCTGTGCAAAACAAATCCGTTTCATCGTGGTAATCGTTTTATGGTGTCTTCGTTATTTCCAGTCGACAATCGTCAATGCGTCGGTCCCGGTACCGCGGTACTGCCAGCTGCCGAAAGAGCCGCCGCCCGTAGCATCCTGTTTGAAACTGTAGGTCGACATGACGGTCTTTCCTTCCGCAGTCGTACGGACGACCCAGGCGTTCTTATAACGGTCTACGACCTGGCCGAGCGCATTCTTGTCGTAATTCCAGCCGGCATCCTTGATGATGATCTGCTTGACATCGCTGCCGGGGAGAAGCTGCTTTGCGATCTTCATCATGGCAGACTCCATGTTGGCGTCGCGCATCGCGGCCTTGGGCATCTGCGCCATTGTAATCTGCGTGGCCTTATCCTTTGCGGCAGCTCCGTTGGAAATATAGAACTCCATCTTCTTGGCCTGAATCTCCTCATTCTGGGACATATGCTTCTTTGCCAGTGCCTGGCAGCGCTCCTGCTCCTTCGCGTCTCCGCTTGACAGGGCCGAGTGGGCGGCCATCAAGGCACATGTCTCCATATATTCGACAGCATCGATATAGAAGAATTTGCCCTCCTTCTGACGGTCCTGATATCTCGACCAGATCCAGTCGGCCATGAATACCAAGAGGTCGAAGGGAGACTCCTTCACAATAACCGATTCCGCAAGGGCTTTCATACGCCGGTTACGTGCGAGTTGGTCACTCACGGTTTCGATCATATCATACACTTTGCCGTCATTATATCTGATGACCTTTTCCGTAGCGTTATACGGTCCCCCATATGACACTGCCGATTCGGAAGAGATATCCAGGATGGTACATGCGTGAAGGAAGTGGTTGAAAGGATTACTCGATCCCGGATCGGCGATTACCTCTGCAAATCCGGCATGCATCGCGTGCTCCCCATACAGGACATATTGCCCGTTATGGCCGGGAGTCCCGCCGATAAATGTACCGACACGGGTCCAGCCAACGCCGTATTCATCCTGCGCCTTGTACATAAACCATTTGTAACATTGGTCATTGAACTCCTTTGGAGAATTGTTGGCAGTGGGGTCCGCTTCGACATAATAGAAGTAACGGTTATCCCCCAGATAGTAAGGCTTATAGATGAAAAGCGACGGATCCAGCTGTTCGTACATCGCCCGGATATGCGAGGTAGGTTTGCTGTAACCGTCCCTGACGGTCTGGTCGGAAGCGCCGGGATCGGCTGCGACAGCCGCGGCGGAGGGTTTCAGTACATCGGTCTGCTGGGCGAAGACGGGAACGGCGGCCAGCAGCGCGCACATGAGAAAGAGGGCGGTTTGAATCCGTTTCATGTCTTTGTTGGTTTAAGCGGGCGTTTTATAGGTGGTTGCAATGATCTCGGCGTAGCGCTTGTTGAGGTTGCGGCGTTTGGGCTTCAGGGTCTGCGAAAGCATGCCGTTGTCAGGCGACCATTCGTCGAAGACAAAGTGGGCTTTCTTGACATTCTCATGGTCGGCCACCTTGGTGTTCACGGTGGCGACTTCCTTGTTCAGCAGGGCTATAATGTCCTTGTTTTCAAGAAGTTGATCCTTGTCGTCAGCTTTGATACCCTTTCCGTCTGCATACTCCTTCAACTTGGCGAAGGCGGGAATGATTACTGCCGACGCGAATTTTTCATTTGCACCGAAGACAAAGGCGTTCTCAATAAACGGACTTTCGCGAAGCAGCGTTTCCAGAACCTGCGGGGCGATATACTTGCCGGACGACAACTTGAATATCTCTTTCTTGCGGTCGGTGATCTTGAGATATTTCCCGTCCTGGAGATATCCGATATCACCCGTATGGAGCCAGCCGTCCGCGTCGATCATCTCCTTCGTCGCCTCGGGATTCTTGTAATATCCCAGCATAACGTGAGGGCCGCGGGTCAGGATTTCGCCGTCCTCGGCGAAGGAGAGTTCGGTGCCGTCCATAGCCTTGCCGACCGTGCCGATTACGTTGTATTTATCTGCCGGCGAGTTGACAGCTATAACCGGAGAAGTCTCGGTAAGTCCATATCCTTCAAAGATATATAGCTTTGCTGCATTGAAACAGCGTACAATCTTGGCTTGAATCGAAGAGCCACCGCTCACCACGAGCATTTCGTGTCCGCCGAGATTCTCGCGCCACTTGCTGTAGACGAGCTTGTCGAACAGTTTCTGTTTCTGAAGATAGAACCAGCCCGTGTTTTCGTTGTCGAAATTGTTGGCATAGTTCCATGCGGCATCGTAGATCTTGCGCTTGAATCCGGTCAGTTTCTTGCCGGCATCTTCCAGCTTGCCGTACATGAGTTCGAGGACGCGCGGAACGGCGCAGAATCCGTCGGCATGGCAATCCTTGAGATCAGAAGCGATGGTCGCGAGGCTCTCGGCATAATAAATGCTGATGGCAAGTTCCTGATACTCGTAGTTCATGGTACGCTCGTACATGTGGCACAGCGGCAGGAAACTGACCATGCGGTGGCTGTAATTCTTCGTCTGGCGGATGGCATGGCCATGCGAGTTGAACATCATATTGCGGTGCGAAAGCATCACGCCCTTGGGCAGTCCGGTCGTACCGGAAGTATATACGATACTTGCGCAGTCATCGGGGCTGATTTCTTTTTTATTCTCTTCCACGACAGGTGCGAAACGCTCCTTGTTCTCGCGTCCCAACTCGTAGAGCTTGGCAAGGGACATCACTTCGTCGGAATCGTCCATCATCATGATACGGATCTCCCGGTCGATCTCGGCGGCAATGGGAGCCACTTTCTTGTAAAGGGCGGGAGTTCCGACCACGATAATCTCGGCGTCGGAATGGTTGAAGATATGGATATAATCGTCATGGCTGAGAGTGCTGTAGACGGGGACGTGGATCATCCGGGCCAGATTGATGCCCATATCCATGAAATTCCATTCCGGCCGGTTGTTCGTGATGGTGATGACCTTGGTTCCGGGCTTGTAACCCAGCGCGAGCAGACCATAAGCAACGTTGTGGGAGATTTCGTAATACTGGTCAATACTGTACTTGATCCATTTTCCGCGTGTACGGCGGGCTAAAATGTCATCCTTTGCAGGATAGGTTTTCAGGTTTTCGAGCAAATCGAAAGTGCGGCGTATTTCCATATCTAAAGATTTAGTGATAACAAAGTTACAAAATACTGTTCTACGTGGAACAGTCAACGGCCAAAATATACAAGAAGGACGGAAATGTCCGCGGGAGAGACCCCGGAGATACGGGAAGCCTGGGCTATCGTCCGGGGACGGTAGCGTTCAAGCTTGATACGGCATTCCATCGAGAGGGCGGTCAGGCGCTGAAAATCGAAATCGTCAGGAATTTCCAGATCTTCAAGGCGTAGTATCTTTTCGGCGAGGCGGCGCTCCCGGTCTATATACCCTGCATACTTGATCCGGATTTCAGCCGCATCGAGGATTTCTTTTTCGTCGTATCGTATCTCCGCCGGGACTTCCCTGCCGGACCAGGGGAAACGAAGTGCGATAGATTCTGCTCGAAGCGCAGATTCCAGTCTTTGGTCGCAATAAGTCGCCATCAGGCGACCGCCGGAGGCCGGGTCAACACATGTTCCACGTGGAACATCAGGCAGATAATCGAGTATCCCGGAGATGGAGACCATCGGGCGGACAAGAAGTTCGGCAGCCCTCTTCGACGTCTCAATCGGCGAGGAGCCGACTGATTCCAGATAAGGGTTGATGACTTCCGGCTTCAGCGAAGCGGCCTGCAGAGTCTCGAGTAACAGGTCTATACGTTTATACTTATTTATAAACGTTTCACAACGGAAATCATCGACTAGTCCAAGATCGCGTCCGAGAGGAGTCAGACGGGCATCTGCATCATCCTGGCGGAGAAGGATCCGATACTCCGCCCTTGAAGTGAACATCCTGTAGGGCTCGTCAACACCTTTAGTAATAAGGTCGTCGATAAGGACACCTATATATGCCTGGTCGCGCTTGAGTATGAAAGGCTCCCTGCCCGCCAGCTTCAAGTGGGCGTTTATCCCGGCCATGAGTCCCTGCGCGGCAGCCTCCTCATATCCCGTAGTGCCGTTGACCTGACCTGCAAGATAGAGACCGGGCAACACTTTAGATTCAAGGGTAGCCTGAAGCTGCGTGGGATCGAAGTAGTCATACTCCACCGCATAGGCAGGACGGAAAATCGTAACATTCTCAAGTCCTTCTATGGCGTGAAGCGCCTCTATCTGGGTCTCAAGAGGCAGGGAAGAAGAGAAGCCCTGAAGATAATATTCATGGGTATTCCAACCCTCCGGTTCGAGAAACAGCAGATGGGAATCCTTCCCGGCGAAAGTGCGGAGCTTGTCTTCTATCGAAGGACAGTAACGGGGACCTACGCCGTGAATCTTACCGGTAAAAAGAGGGGAACGGTCGAAACCGGTACGCAGAATGTCATGGACCCGTTCATTGGTATGCACCTCGTAACAACTCTTCTGTCCCCTGCCCTGCTGGATCGCGCTCGGCACCGGAAGATATGAGAAACGCTCGGGCTTCGCGTCGCCATCCTGCCTCGGAAGGCGGGAAAGGTCGACAGAGCGGACATCTATCCGAGGAGGCGTTCCGGTTTTCATACGCCCGACGGAGAGGCCGAGTGAAGCCAGTTGGGAAGAGAGTCCTTTCGATGGCAACTCCCCCAGCCTTCCGCCTTCACTCATCTCGGTACCCACGAACAACCGCCCTTCCAGGAACGTTCCGGCCGTCAGAATGACCGCTTTGGCGCCAAATTCCGCGCCCATCCCCAGGCGTACCCCCGAAATTTTCGATTCTCGGAGCGTTATCGAGGTGACAGAACCCTGCCAAATGTCTAAGCCACAGGTATTTTCGAGAACATAACGCCAGTTCAGCGAAAAGTTCAGTTTATCGCACTGTGCGCGGGGACTCCACATCGCCGGGCCCTTGGAACGGTTGAGCATCCTGAACTGGATGGTGGAAGCGTCGGTTACGATTCCCGAACATCCACCGAGCGCGTCGATCTCACGGACAAGCTGTCCTTTCGCTATTCCGCCCATTGCCGGATTGCACGACATCTGGGCGATTTTGTTCATGTCCTGGGTCACCAGCAGGACACGGGAGCCCAGACGGGCCGCCGAGACAGCCGCCTCACATCCGGCATGGCCGGCTCCGATGACAATTATATCATACGAGGCGACCATGGTTCAGCTCGCTCCCCTGCCCTCATCGAATCGAAAAGCTTCAGCGCACGGTTCTCTGCCGCGCGCATGCGCCGCTGCTTCCATTCGGTCACGTCGTCATAACCGATGAGATGGAGAAGCCCGTGTACTATCACGCGATGCAATTCCCGGTCGAAGCCTTCGCCGTAAACCTCGGCGTTTGCACGGACCGTATCCACGCTGATATAGATGTCGGCGCTGACACCCTTGCGGCCCTTTTCGAGCAGATAGTCCTCGGAATTGTCGAATGTGATGATGTCAGTATAGTAGTCATGGTCCAGAAATTGCTGGTTTATGGCCAGTAGGTACGGATCGGAGCAGAAAATGTAGTTCAACTCGCCCACCGCATATCCGCGATCCCGTGCGATCTGCTGCAACCATTTGCTGATCAACCGTTTTCCCTTGAGGGAGAATGTGGTGTCTTCTGTGAAATACCGAATCATAAAAATTTATATCTTTGTGGATTGAACTGACAAATTTACACAAAAACAAAAACTACTCAAACAAATATCACTATGTCTAAAGTAACTGTCATCGGCGCCGGTAACGTGGGCGCTACCTGTGCTAACGCCATTGCACATATGAAAGTATGTTCGGAACTCGTTCTTCTCGACATCAAGGAAGGTCTCTCCGAAGGCAAAGCAATCGATATGATGCAAACCGCCAAGATGTATGGCTTCAATACCCGCATCAAGGGCGTCACCAACGACTACGCCGCAACCCGCAACTCCGACGTCATCGTGGTCACTTCCGGTATCCCCCGCAAACCCGGCATGACCCGTGAGGAACTGATCGGCGTCAACGCCGGCATCGTCAACGGTGTGGTGAGCAACGCTCTCAAATATTCCCCCAAGGCGATTTTCATCATCATCTCCAACCCTATGGACACGATGACCTACCTGACCCTCAAGGCCACCGGACTCCCGAAGAACCGTGTCATCGGCATGGGCGGCCAGCTTGACAGCAACCGTTTCTGCTACTATTTGAGCCAGGCCCTCAAGGCTGCTCCGAGCGATGTGGAAGGCATCGTGATCGGCGGACACGGCGACACCACCATGATCCCGCTCCTGAGCAAAGCCACCTGCAAGAGCATGCCCGTCACCAAACTGCTGACCAAACCGGCCGGCCAGAAGGTCGTTGCTGCGACGATGGTTGGCGGCGCAACCCTCACCAAACTCCTCGGAACCTCCGCCTGGTATGCTCCCGGTGCATCCTGCGCAGCAATGGTCAAATCCATCCTGCTCGACGAGAAGAAGGTATTCCCCTGCTGCTGCTATCTTGAAGGCGAATATGGCCAGGAAGACCTCTGCATCGGCGTTCCCGCCGTCATCGGAAAGCGTGGCTGCGAGAAGATCCTTGCCTACGATCTGACCGCCGACGAGAAGGCCGCATTCGAAAAGAGCGCCGCCGCCGTGAAGCATGTTAATAACGTGCTCTACGAGAGCAATATCTTATCTCGCTAACTAATAGCCGATTAGCGGTTTTCTCAAAAAAGTTGTCAACAATTTTTTTGAAGAAAAATTGCGTAAAATGATTTTTTCTTCTTAATTTTGGGTACTCTAGCGTCCGAAGTGGCGCGAAAGTTGAAAAAGAAACAATAAAAAACGTAACGATATGGAAAGCAAAATCACTCCAAAAGCTGATCTTCAAAAGAAGAACTTGATGTTCCTCGAGATAGGCCTGATTGCCGCTCTGGGTATCTGCCTGCTCGCTTTCGAATGGTCAAGTTCCGAGAAGGTCGAAACGATGGACCTGACCGCACAGGCACAGACCATCGAGGAAGAACAGATCATCAACACGCAGGAACAGCAGGAAGTCCCTCCGGAGATGCCTAAGGTTCCGGTGCTTTCTGACATCATCGACATCGTGGACGACGATATTCAGGTCAATGATGACCTCTTCATCGACATGGAGGACAACGCAAACCTCGGCGTCGAGATCATGGACTACCATGCAGCAGTCGAAGAGGAAGTCGTGGAAGAGGAAGCTATCCCGTTCGCATTGGTTGAGGAGAAACCGAAGTTCCAGGGCGGTGACGCAAACACCTTCTCCGCCTGGGTGAACAAGAATCTCCAGTATCCTGAAATCGCCAAGGAAAACGGTGTGCAGGGTCGTGTGACGCTTCAGTTCACGGTCAACACCGACGGTTCCGTCAGCGACGTGAAGGTGCTCCGCGGCGTGGACTCCTCGCTCGACAAGGAAGCTGTACGTATCGTTTCGATGTCTCCCAAGTGGACGCCGGGCAAACAGAGAGAAAGGCCGGTGAAAGTTGTCTACAACTTCCCCGTCGTGTTCCAGCTCCGCTAAGACAGGCTTTTTACACTACGAACGGCCGCCTTTCGGGGCGGCCGTTTTTTATATCTGTATTTCTGGCTCACAGTAATTGCCTTGGAACCAAGGCAATTATTGCGAGCCTAATGCTACTTCCGCATAACCTGAAGGACGGATTCGATGGGGAGGGCGGGAATCACGAGGCCGCCGCGGCCTTTCATGTCGGTTGCCATGAACATGGAATTCCAGAGGGCCTCCGCAGTCGCCTCGATGGTTGCTTCGAACAGCGGGCTCATGTCATCGTTATGAAGCAGTGTGGGGTAGTACTTGTCAGTGGACTCGTCGATAAGATTGTCCGGATAGACGCTGACTGCAATCACATAGTCGCCGCTTCCGTTGGAAGCGATACCGCCGGTCTTGGCCATGCCCATCATCGCCCTCTTCGCCATACGTTCGAGATTTCGGGCGTCCAGGGGAGCGTCAGTGATCACCACCATCATGCATGAACCGTCGGGAGAAAGCATGTAATCAGGGTTCTCGACACTGCTCTTGAAACTGTACTGGCCCAGGCGGCGGCCGACAGGGGCTCCGTCAATCTCCAGTATACCACCGTAGTTGCTCTGGATGAGAACACCGACCGTGTATCCGCCGAGGTCCGCCGGAAGGACACGCGAAGAAGTTCCTATACCGCCTTTCCAGCCGAAACATATCGTTCCGGTTCCGGCTCCGACACATCCCTCTTCAACGGGTCCGCCTTTGGCGCTCAAGATTGCCTTGACGACATCGTCGGCTTTAACGTGACGTCCGCGGATATCGTTCAGCTGGCCGTCATTCGTTTCGCCGACAATTGCGTTGACACTGCGTACATTCTCGTTCCCCTTGACATTCAGCGTATAGGAGAGGACGCCTTCTATGCCCTGGGCCACGGAAAGGGTATTGGTCAATACGATCGGGGTCTCTATATTTCCCAGCTCGCGAACCTGAGTCACTCCGGCGAGTTTGCCGAAACCGTTGCCCGCATATATGGCGGCAGGACATTTTTTCCTGAAGATATTGCCGTCGTGAGGGACAATCGCGGTCACTCCGGTGCGGATATCATCGCCTTCGATGATGGTAACCTGGCCGACCTTTACTCCGGGAACGTCAGTGATGGCATTATAGGTTCCTGTCTTGAAAACACCGGGCTCGATGCCGAAATCACGGATGCGGCCACGCTGAGGCTGCTGTGCAAACGAGAGAAGGCAGAAGCTTGCCAGCAGGCACGAAAACACGATTCTCTTCATGATAAATCCATTTTTTACAAATATAGTGTATTTTTGCGTCTTAATGGGCGCAGCCCCGACACAGAATGTACGAGACTACAGACAACAGCATCGTTACGGCCGTATTCGTGGCCGTGATCACTCAGCAGCAGGATGAATCCCAGGTAAAGGAGTACCTGGACGAACTTCAGTTCCTCGCCCTGACGGCGGGAGTGGTGGGGGAGAAGCGTTTCACCCAGCGCCTCGACCATCCCAGTCCCAGGACTTATGTGGGTTCGGGCAAACTGCAGGAAATCAAGGATTACGTGCGGGCCAACGAGATAGACTACGTCCTCTTCGACGATGAACTGACCCCGTCCCAGATGCGCAACGTCGAGCGCGAAATCAACGAACATTGGCAGGACCATCACTGCAGCGTCGTCGACCGCACCGGTCTTATACTCGACATTTTCGCAGACAGGGCGCAGACCGCCTATGCGAAGACCCAGGTGGAACTCGCACAGTATCAGTATCTTTATCCGCGCCTTACAGGTATGTGGACGCACCTCGAAAGGCAGAGGGGCGGCAAGGGAGGCCTCAACATGCGAGGCCCGGGCGAAAGCCAGCTGGAGACAGACAGGCGCATCGTACTCGACAAGATCACAAAGCTCAAGGAGCAGCTGAAAAAGATAGACCGGCAGATGGCTTCGCAGCGATCGAACCGCGGCCATATGGTCCGCATCTCACTGGTAGGCTATACGAACGTTGGCAAGAGCACGATAATGAACCTTCTGGCCAAAAGCGACGTTTTCGCCGAAAACAAACTCTTCGCCACACTTGACACCACGGTAAGGAAAGTTGTCATTGAAAACGTTCCGTTCCTTCTCAGCGACACCGTGGGATTCATACGCAAACTCCCCACGCAGCTTGTGGAATCTTTCAAGAGCACTCTCGACGAGGTCCGCGAGGCTGACATACTGATGCACGTCGTGGATATCTCACATCCGAATTTCGAAGACCAGATCCGTGTCGTTACCCAGACACTCAAGGATATAGGTGCGCAGGACAAGCCTGTCTACATGGTCTTCAACAAGATCGACGCTTACAGGTACGAGCCCTATGACGAATTCTCCCTTCAGGAGAAGCAGATGAAGAACTACACCCTCGAAGAGATGAAAAACACATGGATTTCGAGGGAACACACGCCCTGTATTTTCCTGTCGGCACTGGAGAAGACCGGAGTTGAAAAACTCCGCGACGATCTGTACAAGATGGTCGCGGAGATACATGCAGGACGCTACCCTTTCAACAATTTCCTCTGGTAACGGCCTCTAAAGCCTTCCTGAATTCTTCAGGACTCTCTATGAACGAGTTATGTCCAGTCCCCGGTATCGGCAGATAGTGCACTTCCGGGAAGAGTTCCTTCATTGAAGCCACCCTTTCCAGGGGAAGGAAATTGTCGTGGTCGCCGTGGATGAGATATAGCGGCACGGGAGGATGTTTCATTATCTCCTGCTGGTCGGGCCGGGTCATCAGGCCGTCGATGGAACTGATGATACCCTCGGGATCGTGTGTCTCGCAGAGTTCTACTGTTTCGCGTATCTTCTCGTCGCAGCTGCGGAGATTCTCCTCGTAGTACATCTTGGGAATGGAGGCACCTGCCAGCGTATGGAGTTTTCCGGCTTCTATCAGAGCCTTCTCCCTCGCCCTGTCGCCTGCTCTCTCAGGATCGTCCGGGAACGGGTGTGAATGGATCAGTACAGCGGCTTCCAAAGCCTCGGGAATGCTCCTGAGTGCCTGCAGGGTCATGTATCCACCCATGGAATGACCTGCGAGAACAACTTTGGAGACACCGCATTTTTCCATGACTCCCGAAACGACCCTGACTCCGAATTCCATGGAATTCACGCGTTTGCCTGTGGGGTCTGCGGGCGCGGAATCGGTAAGTCCGTGTCCGGGAAGGTCTATGACTATGAAGCGGTAACGGTCCTTAAGATCCTCCACCAGTTCGCTGAAGATATACATCGTCTCCAGATAGCCGTGCAGGAGGAAAATGCAGGGACCGTCATTGTGTTTTTCATCCCTGGTATCCCATACATGGACGGATATGCCGGCCGCAGTAGTGAAAAATTCCATGTCTTTTTATTTCGTTTCAGATTCAGGTTCCGGGATGAGGATGTCGGCAATGAAACTCATATAGCGTCCGCCGCTGCTGGTACAGCCTATATGGGCCTTTCCGTTGTCATAGAGCTGAAGTATGACGGTCCATTTCTCAATGCCCTTACCTCCTTTGAACATGTAACGGTATTCACCTTTTGAGGCGTCCGACCAGTCGCGCTGCAGGGAAACCTTCTCTTTTTCGAAAACTATGGAAATCTCCTCTCCTCCTAGTGTCGCCGTGCGTGCTTCACCGAAGTAGGGAAGGCGGGTGGTGACAACGTTGTCCTTCAGTCTGAGGGCGTATTCACCAGTCGATGTCCGGGAAGGGAATCCCCGGGGAATTATCTGCTTGATATCAAGTACGAAATCTCCCTTTTCTATTGCTTCAGTCATTTGTGCTTTCATAGCCCTTTCCTCGGCCTGTCGCTGGGCCCTTGAAGCCTGGGAAAGAGAGCCGCACGAAACGAGCGGCAGACAGGCAATGAGCAGAATGATGGTGTTTATTAACGTTTTCATCGCATTTGTCCTGAAAATTTCATCAGTAAAGATACAAATAATTGCAAATATCTGCGATTTTTGCGACATTTGTATGTTTTTGAAACACTTAAATATGATCATATATGACTGAATTGATTTCTAAGGTTCCGGAAGGACCGCTCGAACTGAAATGGTCGAAGCACAAGGCCGACATCAAGGTAGTGAGTCCTGCCAATAAGAGAAAAATGGAGATCATCGTGATCGGTACCGGTCTCGGTGGTGCTTCCGCAGCCGCTTCCCTCGGAGAACTCGGTTACAACGTCAAGGTGTTCTGCATCAGCGACTCCCCCCGCCGCGCGCACTCCATCGCAGCACAGGGAGGTATCAATGCCGCCAAAAACTACCAGAACGACAACGACTCGATCTACCGCCTCTTCTACGACACCATCAAGGGCGGCGACTACCGCAGCCGCGAAGCCAATGTCTACCGTCTGGCAGAGGTGAGCAACAACATCATCGACCAGTGCGTCGCTCAGGGCGTTCCCTTCGCCCGCGACTACGGCGGACTGCTCGACAACCGCTCCTTCGGAGGCGCCCAGGTCTCGCGTACTTTCTACGCTCGCGGACAGACCGGTCAGCAGCTGCTTCTCGGAGCCTACGCGGCCCTCAACCGCGCCGTGGCCAACGGCCATGTGAAATCATATCCCCGTCATGAAATGCTTGACCTGGTCATCATCAACGGAGAGGCCAAGGGTATCATCGCCCGCAACCTGACCAACGGCAAGATCGAACGCTTCGGCGCGCACGCCGTAGTCCTGGCTTCCGGCGGTTATGGCAACACCTACTTCCTCAGCACCAACGCCATGAACTCCAACGGCTCCGCAGCATGGCAGTGCTACAAGAAGGGTGCATTCTTCGCAAATCCCTGCTTCGCACAGATCCATCCCACCTGCATCCCTATCCACGGCGACCAGCAGTCCAAACTTACCCTGATGTCCGAATCGCTCCGCAACGACGGCCGCATCTGGGTTCCCAAGAAACTCGAAGACGCCAAGAAACTCCAGGAAGGCAAGATCAAGGGTTCGCAGATTCCGGAAGAAGACCGCGATTATTACCTCGAGCGCCGCTACCCGGCCTTCGGCAACCTCGTCCCGCGTGACGTGGCTTCCCGTGCCGCCAAGGAGCGTTGCGATGCCGGTTATGGTGTCAACAACACCGGAAAGGCCGTATTCCTGGATTTCAAAGACGCCATCAAGCGACTCGGACGCGAAGTAGTCGATGCCCGCTACGGAAACCTCTTCGACATGTACAAGGAGATTACCGACGTGGATCCCCATGACGAGCCGATGATGATCTATCCCGCCATCCACTACACCATGGGCGGCCTCTGGGTCGACTACAACCTGATGACCACCATCCCCGGCCTTTATGCCATCGGTGAAGCCAACTTCTCCGACCACGGCGGCAACCGCCTCGGAGCGTCCGCTCTGATGCAGGGTTTGGCCGACGGCTATTTCATCCTTCCCTACACAATCGGCGACTATCTGGCAAGCAAGTTCAAGGAGCCCAAGACCGACACCAACGCTCCCGAATTCGAAGCTGCTGAGAAGGCTGTCCAGGCCAAGATCGACAAACTGATGAATATCAAGGGCAAGAAGACAGTCGACGCATTCCACAAGGAACTCGGACACATCATGTGGGAATATGTTGGCATGGCGCGCAACGAAGCCGGACTGAAGAAAGCTATCGAACTCATCCAGAAACTGAAGAAGGAATTCTGGAGCAATGTCTATGTAGCCGGTGAGACCGGAGTCTTCAACCAGGAGCTCGAAAAAGCCCTCCGAGTAGCTGACTTCCTTGAAATCGGTGAACTGATGGCACGCGACGCCCTCAACCGCAACGAATCCTGCGGCGGTCACTTCCGCGAGGAGATGCAGACCGAAGAAGGCGAGACCAAGCGCGACGACGTCAATTACATGTATGTGGCGGCATGGGAATACAAGGGCGAAGACAAGACCCCTGAACTCCACAAGGAACCGCTGAAATTCGAATTCGCACACGTAGCCACCCGTAACTACAAAGACTAATCTTAAGAAAGAAGTGATATGAATTTTACATTGAAAGTTTGGCGTCAGAGAGACGCGAAAAGCAAAGGACACTTTGAGACCTATCAGGTGAAAGACATCTCGGAAGGCACTTCTTTCCTTGAGATGATGGATATACTCAACGAACAACTGATCGGTGAGAAGATCGACCCTGTCGCCTTCGACGCCGGTTGCCACGGCAAGCAGAGCGGTCCTGTCTCGTTCGACCACGATTGCCGCGAAGGTATATGCGGAGCATGCTCGCTCTATATCAACGGCCGTGCCCACGGACCTGAAAGCGGAGTAACTACCTGCCAGCTCTACATGCGCAAGTTCAAGGATGGCAGCACCATCACTATCGAGCCCTGGCGCAGCCGCGGCTTCCCGGTAATCAAGGACCTCGTGGTAGACCGCGGAGCTTATGACAAGATCCTGCAGGCCGGAGGCTTCATCAGCGTGAATACCGGTGGTGTTCCTGATGCCAACGCCATTCCCATTCCGAAGAAGGATGCAGACGAAAGCATGGATGCAGCTTCCTGTGTAGGATGCGGTGCATGCGCAGCCACCTGCAAGAACGGTTCGGCAATGCTGTTCGTCGCAGCACGCGTAAGTTCGCTGGCACTCCTGCCCCAGGGCAAGATCGAAGGAGCCCGCAGGGCGAAGGCCATGGTGGCAAAAATGGATGAACTCGGATTCGGAGCATGCACGAACACCCGCGCCTGCGAGATGGAGTGCCCGAAGCACATCACCGTCAGCCACATCGCCCGCCTCAACCGCGAATTCCTCAAGGCGAAGTTCAAAGATTAGTGTAAAACAGCGGGCCGGTGTTGATAAAATACACCTGTGTTGATAAGCACAATACTTGTCAATAATAATCAAGAAGCTTTTCAACAGCCGGTTTTTCAACACAAGTCCGGAATTCCGCAATCAACAAAACCAGCACCCATTTCATCTCAGACGTGAAATGGGTGTTGGTTTTATGTTGAAATATCTTTTGATAACTTTCCGGAAGATTTTTTTCAACACAATCAACAGGCTAAGAAATAACCGGAAAAGATTTTTAAAAATTTTATTTATTAATTTTGTGTTGTTGACAAAGTTTGCGCTTAAATGGCTGAAGACTTCAATCCAAGGACGGAGGTATCTTTCAGGGAGAGTGATTTCGACAAGGTGATCCGCCCCCAGAACTTCGAACAGTTCGCTGGCCAGGAAAAGGAACTCGATAATCTGAAGGTTTTCGTGAAGGCCGCCCTGCTTCGTGGCGAAGCGCTGGACCATGTCCTTTTCCACGGCCCTCCCGGCCTTGGCAAGACCACCCTGGCACATATAGTGGCCTCTGAACTCGGCGTCAATCTTAAAATGACTTCCGGACCGATACTGGACAAGCCCGGAGACCTTGCAGGGCTTCTGACTTCCCTTGAATCGGGTGACGTACTGTTCATTGATGAAATACACAGGCTGAGTCCCATAGTGGAGGAATATCTGTATTCCGCCATGGAAGACTACCGGATTGACATAATGATAGACAAGGGACCCGGTGCACGGAGCGTTCAGATCTCTCTGAATCCATTTACGCTTATAGGCGCCACAACCCGCAGCGGTCTGCTTACCGCTCCCCTCAGGGCCCGTTTCGGAATAAAGTGCCATCTCGAGTATTATGATGCTCCGGTATTGGAAGGTATTGTGAGGCGCAGTGCAGGTATACTCGATATCGAAATAGATGATGATGCGGCACGTGAGATTGCCCTTCGCAGCCGCGGCACGCCCCGTATCGCCAATTCCCTGCTCCGCAGGGTGAGGGATTTCGCCCAGGTGAGAGGCAACGGTACGATAGATCTCGAAATAGCGAGATATGCCCTCAATGCGCTGAATATAGACAAGCGAGGTCTCGATGCCATTGACAACAAGATACTCAATACCATAATCGACAAGTTCGGAGGAGGTCCGGTCGGTGCCGGAACGATAGCCACTGCCATAAGCGAGGATGCCGGAACCCTGGAAGAGGTTTATGAGCCCTTCCTGATAAAAGAGGGGTTCATCGCACGTACTCCCCGCGGACGTGTAGTGACAGAACTTGCATACAAACATCTCGGAAAATTCAATCCTAATCATGAAAAAGATCTTTTCTCTTAGTCTTCTGCTGGCGGTCTGCCTTATTGCGGCATTTGATTCCGACGCCTGCACGTCCGCGATTTTCACCGGCAAGGCCACTCCCGACGGCCGTCCGCTTCTCTGGAAGCATCGCGATACGGGTGAACTCGACAACAGGATGGAGTATTTTCCCGCCGGTAACGGCAGGAAGTACGGTTTTCTCGGACTTGTCAACAGTGAAGTCAAGGACGGGGAAGTCTGGACCGGAACCAATGAGGTCGGTTTCTCTATCATGAATACTGCTTCTTATAATCTCCAGAGCGAAGCCGCCGATTTCGAAGATCAGGAAGGTGTATTGATGTATCAGGCACTCGGCAGCTGCAAGACGCTCAAAGACTTTGAAAAGTTCCTCGACAAGATGAAGAAACCCCGTGGGGTCGAGGCTAATTTCGGTGTGATCGACGCTGAAGGCGGAGCCGCATATTATGAGGTCAACAATACCGAATGGATCAAGATAGATGTAACGGACCCTAAGATCGCTCCGGAAGGATTCCTTATCTATACGAATCATTCCTATACCGGACGGAAGGACGATGGAATGGGTTATGTACGCTACAATACGGCCAACGAGATATTCCACAAGGGTTGGATACGCGGCGTTGAATTCACTCCCCAGTGGATTTTCAACAATCTCTCTCGCAGCTATTACAATTCCCTGCTCGGCATAGATCTCAACAAGAATCCAGAACTGGCTCCGGGAGGATGGTTCGTGGACCAGGATTTCATTCCCCGCCGCAGCACAAGCGCTTCCATAGTCATTAAAGGTGTCAAACCCGGTGAAAATCCCGATCTTACCGTAATGTGGACCGTACTTGGCTATCCGCCTTGCGGTGTTGCCGTTCCTTTGTTCGCCGCCATGAAGGAAAATCAGCCTTCTTTCATGTGCAATAGCAAGGAGAGCGACAATTCCAGTATGTGTGACGCTGTCCTGAAGAGCAGGGGTAAAGTATTCCCGCTCAGCCGCGGCAACGGCAAGAACTACTTCAATGTGGGTCTTGCCCGGCAATATATCAAATGGCTTGCCCCGCTCGAAGAAAGGATTTTCATTGTCATGAACGGGGAAATGGAGAGAATGTACGGCAAAGGATCTTTCGATGCTTCCGCTTGCAGGCAGTTCTATGATGAATTCACCCCTGTGATCGACATTTATCTTACCCAGGCTCCCGGTAAATGATCCTTTCTTCAAAAGCGGTCTACATAGCAAATGCAGTGAAGCGCGCCGCTGAAGGTGCGCTTCACGTCGTGATTGCAGGCACTAAGAAAGAGGCTTACTATGTAGCTTCCGACCTGGACAATTTCTTCTGCCAGGAAAACCTGTTTTACTTTCCTTCCACTCAGGAGAAATCGGAATACAAGAAAAATACAGCGCTTCTGCAGAGGACCGCGGCGCTTTCAGCCATAACACGATGGGAGAAGAGTCCTGAAGTTCCGAAAGATGGTAGTTATGTCATTTCAAAGGAGTTGTGGACCAAAGTTCCTGTCCGGTCTACGATTGTGGTGACATATACCGAAGCGGCTGCTGAACGGGTGCTACGTCCCAGGAAGATACGTGAATCTATCCTCACTTTGAGGAAAGGGGAATCGCTGTCGCATGAAGTCATCAGCGAAGTCCTCTTTGAAGAAGGATTCCGCAAAGCTGATTTTGTGACTGAACCCGGAGAATTCGCGCTGCGCGGTTCCCTCGTGGACATTTTTTCGTTTGCCGATGAAAAGCCTATAAGAATAGACTTTTTCGGGGACGAGATAGAGTCGGTGCGTCATTTCAATCCCGACAACCAACTGTCCTACGGGGAGGCGATGGACACTGTTTCAATATATCCGAATCTCGACGGCATAGGGGATGAGAAAGAATATGCTGCGTTCAACGACATATTGCCCGAAGGAACGACGGTCTGGGACATCAGGGACGATCTTCTGCAGAAAGAAGAGGGCAATATAATGCCCCAGCCTGCTTTCGCGAAGAATTTCGAGATGCTTTCCGATGACATAGTCCACAGGCAGATAGAAGGATACGAAGTAACCATCCTGTCTCCTAACGAAAGCCAGACACGCCGGCTCAGGGAAATACTCCGGAACGTGAAGCCCCATTTCCTTCCCGTTTCGCTCCATGAAGGATATATCGACAAGGATTCGAAGAAATGCTATTATACCGACCACCAGATATTCGAGCGTTATCACAAGCTGAACATACGCCGTCAGGTGGAAAGGTCCGAGCAGATGACCATCAACGACCTGAATGCACTCAGGATAGGTGATTATGTGGTACATATCGACCATGGTGTAGGGCAGTACGGCGGATTGGTCAAGACTCATGTGGGAGACAGGACCCAGGAAGCTGTCAAACTGATCTACAAGGACGGTGACGTGGTCTTCGTCTCGATTCATTCCCTTCACAGGATATCGAAGTTCAAGTCGCGTGACGGAGAACCCCCGAAGATTTACAGGCTGGGAAGCAAGGCATGGGAAAACCTGAAACGAAATACGAAGTCGAAGGTCAAGGATATAGCCGAAGATCTGATCAAACTCTATTCGGAGCGGCAGCAGGCCCGTGGATTCGCATTTTCACATGATTCCTTCATGCAGCACGAACTTGAATCGTCATTCATGTTCGAGGATACTCCTGACCAGGCATCGGCTACCGAGGCGGTAAAAGCCGACATGGAGAGTCTCCATCCCATGGACCGTCTTGTGTGCGGCGACGTAGGCTTCGGAAAGACTGAAGTGGCGATAAGGGCCGCTTTCAAAGCCGTATGCGACAGCAAACAGGTGGCGGTCCTGGTTCCCACCACCATTCTTGCGCTGCAGCATTACCAGACTTTTTGTTCACGCCTGAAAGATTTCCCGGTTAATATCGATTATATAAGCCGTCTCCGTACGGCTAAGGATATCAAGAGGATAGGTGATAATCTCGCATCCGGAAAAACCGACATAGTGATCGGTACGCACAGGCTTCTCGGATCCGGCATCAGTTTCAAGGACCTGGGCCTTCTGATAATAGACGAGGAACAGAAGTTCGGAGTGGCCGCCAAGGAAAAGATACGGCAGATGAAGAGTTCCGTGGATACCCTTACGCTTACGGCGACTCCAATACCGCGCACCCTGCAGTTCTCGCTTCTGGGTGCCCGCGACCTTTCCATAATAAACACGCCTCCGCCGAACAGGATACCTGTGACCACGGAAGTCATCCGTTTCGACGAAGAGTATCTTTCCGACATCCTTTCCCGCGAACTGGAAAGGGGAGGACAGGTTTATTTCGTTCACAACAGGGTCGACGACATCATGGCTGTACGGGATATGCTTCACAGGATCTGCCCCAAGGCGGAGATCTGCGTCGCCCACGGCCAGATGGAACCGCGCGAACTCGAGGGGAAGGTACTCAAGTTCATCAATGGTGACTACGATATCCTCCTCTCCACGACCATCATTGAAAACGGAATCGACATACCGAACGCAAACACCATGATAGTCGACCGCGCCCACCGTTTCGGACTGAGCGACCTCCATCAGCTCAGGGGCAGGGTGGGACGCAGCAACGTGAAGGCATACTGTTATCTCATAGTGCCTGAAGAAGAGACCCTTACCGACGATGCAAGGCGCAGGATACGTGCGCTCGAGGCTTTCAGCGACCTTGGAAGCGGATTCAATATCGCCATGCAGGACCTCGACATACGGGGTGCGGGCAACCTGCTGGGAGCCGAGCAGTCCGGTTTCATGGCGGAGATGGGATTCGAGACATACATGCGTATCCTTAAGGAGGCCATGAACGAACTTGCCCTCTCCAGGCCTGCCGGAGAGGACGAAAACCTTCCTCCGATCAATTACGAACTCGATACGCAGGTGGACACCGACCTTGAACTTATGATTCCCGACAGCTATGTGAATGTTCCGAGCGAAAAGATCAGGCTTTACAAAGAACTGGACGGCATAAAGTCGGAGGACCTGCTGAAGCGTTTCACGGCAAATATTGCAGACAGGTTCGGATCTCCCGTGCCCAGACCGGTACTTGAACTCATAGATGTCGTGAGACTCAGGATGATGGCCGGAAAGATCGGTATAGAGAGGATAGTACTCAAGAACGGCATCATGCTTGCCTGGTTCATAGCAGAAAGGAATCACCCCTTCTTCCAGTCCGACCGCTTCGGGTCGCTGCTCCAGCAGATAGCCGCTCGGAAGTCCGGCATAAGCCTCCTCGAAAACAACGGAAAACTCTATTTCAAGGTTCCGGGCATAGATTCGGTCCAGGCCGCGACCAAGGTTATAGCATCGTTTTTGGTATAATCTTTGATTTTTGCTACATTTGCAGTTCATGCATCGAAAGGCAATGGTGAAAAAGATAACCCTGGCGACAGTAGCATTTCTTCTGATGGCGGTTTCGGCACTGCCTGCGGCAGCGCAGGACATACTTGCCGGAAACGGCTATTCCCCGTATTCGCTCTTCGGTTTCGGGGATCCGGTTCGTCAGGGGAACGCATACAACCAGTCGATGGGCGGAATAGGGATCGGCGACCGCAACGTGCGCTATATCAATCTGCTCAATCCCGCCGCCATTACGGCACGCGAAGTCAAATCCTTCATGATGGATTTCGGCCTGGAGAACCGCAACACCCTCTATGAAGGCAATGCTGCCGCATCGATGGCCCAGAGCGCAAAGGGCGAACTCCGCTCAGCGAGCAACACTTTCAACATGCACCACATAGCCGCCACTCTTCCTATAGGTACAATCGGTGCTTTCAAACTCGCAGTGATGCCTTACAGCACGGTATCCTACGATTTCCAGGCCGACGAAACATCGGATGAACTCATCGTAGAGGCGGGTGATATCCGTTATTCCAAAAAGGGAAGGGGAGGTGTCTACCAGGCCGTACTTGGCACGGGCTTCACATTGTGGCGCAGGCTCAGCCTGGGAGCTGACCTGGATTACTATTTCGGCAAGATAGACCGTTACTCCAGCGCTACGTTCACCACTAAATCTTCCTACCGTACAATCGAATCCGGATGGGCCGAAAATATCAGCTGTTTCGGTGGAAAGCTCGGAATCCAGTATACCCAGCCGATCACAAACGCGCTCAGCGCCGTCGCGGGGGCAACATACGGTTTCAGCAGCCGCCTGAAGGGCGGTCAGATCCGCTATGCTTTCGGAGAGACAAGCTCTTCCAAAGATACGGTCATCTACAACCGCAGCAGCCTTGAAAACTATCGCGTCCCCTCCGAAATCGGCGCCGGCATCAGCCTCCGCTATGCCGACGTATGGATGGCCGGGTTCGATTATGTCCGTCAGGACTGGAGCGGTACCGGGATGTCGGGCGCTCCGGGCGGGGAATACATTTTACAGACAGGAGTTGCACAGCAGTTCCGCGCCGGGTTCGAAGTAACGCCCAACCGTTACGATGTCAGGCACTGGCTCCGTACCCTCACTTACCGTGCTGGTGCATACCATGAGCAGTCGCATCTGACGATAGGCGGTTCCCGCGTCACCTCAACCGGTTTCACGCTTGGTGTCGGCATACCTGTATACCGGTATTACAATAGCATAAACCTCGGTATCGATGTCGGCCAGAGAGGCACCCTGACCAATAATCTTATCAGGGAGCGTTATTTTTTATTCACGATTTCGTTCAATTTGCACGATATTTGGTTCATCCCTACATTGTACAACTAAAATTGCTAAATTTGCCATTAAACTGAATAAACGATGAAAAAGATTGCCATCATTCTGCTTACCCTGGTGTTTGCCATTCCCACCTTCGCCCAGGGACGTTACGGAAAGGACAGCGCCGAGTGCGTGAAATACCTTTCCTACTATTCCGAACTCGTGAAGCAAAAGAATTTGGCGGACGCGGCACCGTTCTGGCGCCAGGCCTTCAGCCTCTGCCCTCCGACGGCGAACCAGAACATGCTTATCAACGGCCAGTCGATAATGCGTTACGAAATTTCGAAGAACAAGAAGGATCCCGCCCGCGTCAAGGAGCTTGTGGATACGCTTCTGATGCTGAGTGATATCCGTGCGCAGTATTATCCGAAGTATGCCGTCAAGAGCATGGACAACAAGGCGATCGACGTGGTCAACTACCTTGGAAACGACTATGAGGCCCAGTACAAGCAGCTGACCGACATCCTCAACAATATCAAGGGCGAGGCGAGCCCGGCTGCATTCGTGACCCAGATGAAGGCCGCGGTCGAAATGTACCGCAACCAGAAACTCGGTCCCGAAGAGGTGATGAACAACTACACCACCATGGCCGAATACCTCGACCAGAAGATCGATTCGAGCAACGATCCCGAATACCGCAGCGCGAAGCAGGATGTAGAGAGCCTATTCATCGACAGCGGCGTGGCTTCCTGCGACAACCTGGTCGCCCTCTATACCCCCCGCTTCCAGGCCAGCCCCAACGACGAGGCGCTCCTGACCAACATGGTCAAGATGCTTTCCAAGAGCGAATGCATGAACACCGACCTCTTCCTGCAGTCGATCGTAGCCCTCAACGAGATCAATCCTACCGCCAGCTCGGTCTACGGCCTCTACAAGCTGTATTCCTCCAAGGACGAGAACACGAAGGCCGCCGAATCCCTTGAAAGGGCCATCAGCCTCCTCAATCCGGAAGATGTCCAGACCAAGGCCGACTACACCTTCGAGCTCGCCACCTACTACTTCAAGAAGTGCGGCAAGGCCGCTTCCGCAGTAGCCAAGGCAAAGGAAGCCGCCGAGATGAACGAGACTTACCGCGGCAAGGCCAACCTCCTCATCGGAACGATCTGGGGTTCGCAGAAATGCGGTGGCGACGAAGTCAGCAGCAGGGCACACTTCTGGGTGGCTGTCGACTACCTGCAGAGGGCTGCATCCGATCCTTCCGTGGCAGAAGAAGCCAACAGCCTGGCAGCACAGTACCGCCGCTACTTCCCGAAGACCGAGGACGCATTCTTCCTTGACATCACCGACGGCAGCAGCTATACCGTCAGCTGCGGCGGCATGACCGAACGCACTACAGTCCGCACCAACAAATAATTGAGCCGGACGCTTCATACGACACTCATGTGGGTGGCCGCCGTATTTGCGGCGGCCACCTTCTCTTTTTCCTGCAAGGAACCGGAATCGCCTGAATTCGACTTCGAGAAGACCCCCGTACAGGTTGTCCATGACATGCAGATACTGCAGACGGACAAGGGTGAGGCCGAGATGAGGATGCATGCGCCGCTCATGGAGCGGTACTCTTTTTTCAAGGATTCCGTCCAGCAGTCATACGAGCTTTACAGCGACGGCTTCTTCGTCGACGCCTATACTCCAAACGGCGAGCTCGAAACCACCATCACGGCCGAGCAGGCCAAACATGTGACCACGGTTGACCGGGAATCATGGAGCGCTTTCGGAAACGTGGTGATAATCAATCATATAAAGGGTGAAAAAATGGAGACGGACACCCTTTACTGGAACAAAGCCGAACATCAGATATACACCGACTGCTATGTACGTCTGACTTCCGACAGCGGCCAGCTCCAGGGATTCGGGATGACCTCCGATGAACGTGCGCGCAACTCGGTCATTCTCCGTCCTTTCGACTGGTACACGGTCGAACGCGATTCCACTTACAGGTATGTCGATACCGTCAACGTGATGGGACCGCAGAAAATTGTGAAAAAATAGCTTTTTTTCACTTTTCGGACGCAACGTTTTACCCCCCTTTTGCATCTATTATCTGATTTTTGTGTACTTTTGCAGTTCCTTCCGCAGAAGGGCTGATTTGAAAATTACACAAAGATTAATAACTAAAAACTAAACGTAAAATGGCGGTATTAGAGAAAATTCGCGTCAAATTCGGTATTTTGATCACGGTTCTCGTCGCGCTGGCCCTGTTGTCGTTCATACTTGATCCCCAGACACTTCGTTCAGCCGCCGACCGGTTCTCTTCAGATAACAAAGTAGGTTCCATGAACGGAAAGTCCATTTCCTACAGGGAGTACTACGAACAGCTCAACAACATGACCGAGCTTGCAAAGCTCATGGGTCAGAACCCCTCTTCGGAGGAGCAGCAGGCGCAGCTGCGCGATGCGGCCTGGCATTCCATTTACGAAAACGAAGTATTCATTCCCAAGGCGACCGCCGCGGGTCTCTATGTAGGTGAAGACGAGATGATCGACCTGACCCAGGGTTCGAACATTTCCCCCGTGCTGATGCAGCAGCCCATGTTCCTCGATGCCAACGGCAATTTCAGCCGTGAGGCGCTCGTCAGTTTCGTGCAGTCGATCGACGCCGACCAGAGCGGTTCATACTCGGCATACTGGTCTTTCCTCGAGGAGAGCGTCTACCGCGAACAGCTCCTCGCCAAATACGCCTCGCTCGTCCAGAACAGCGATTTCCTCACCGATCTTGAGAAAGAGCGCCTCGTAGCCGAAGGCAACGTGACCGCCGACGTGGATTTCGTCTTCGTTCCCGTTTCCTTCCTTCAGGACAGCACCGTAACTGTAAGTGACGAAGAGATCCGTTCCTACTATAACGAGCACAAGGAAGGTTTCCGCCAGCCGGACAACCGCGACATCGAATATGTGATGTGGGAAGTCGTTCCTTCGGATTTCGACCTTTCCGACGCCCGCGCTGAATTCGACGAACTTTACAAGGAGTTTGCAACCGACGACAATCTCAAGGCTTTCGTCACCCTTCATTCCGACAGCAAGTGGAATCCCTACTACTATACTGAAGACCAGCTCGCAGCCAATCCCGAATTCCAGGAGACGGCGTTCCACGCTCCCATGGGTACTGTCAGCCCCGTCGTCACTGAAAACAATACTATCGGAGCCGTACGTGTCACCGATGTCCGCAACATGGCTGATTCCGCCCATGTTTTCTACAAGGTCTTCGCGATTGACAAGGAGCAGGAGGCCGACGAATTCCTCGCACAGCAGTCCCGCAGGGTCGAAGAGTCCGAATTCACCGAAATGGGCTGGCTGACCCAGGAAATCATCCTGAGCAACGGCCTTTCAGACTTCAGCCCCGTGTTCGACACCGACCGCAAGGTCATCAAGGTAAAGAGCACCGCAAATCAGGCGGTCTTCGTGCTTTATGTTCCCGAGAAGACCCGTCCTGTCAAGAAAGTCCAGCTCGCGACTCTGCTCAAGAACGTCCTTCCTTCCGACGAGACCTACCGCGACTTCCAGATGAAGGCCGTGGAGTTCGCCGACGCCTGCGACGGCAAGTACGACAAGTTCCAGAAGCTGGCCCTCGAGCAGAACCTGCCCGTCATACCTATTAATAATATGGTGCAGTCCAACCGCCGCATCGGCCCGGCCGATAATGCCAGGGAAGTGGTCTCATGGGTATTCGACAAGAAGACGAAAGCGGGTGACGTTTCGGACCTTAAGATAGTTGACAACAAGTATTACTTCGTTACCGCCGTGACGAAGACCCGCAAAGAAGGCTACGTCGACGTCAAGGAGGTTGCCTCCCAGATAAAGACCATACTCTCGGCCCGTAAGTCCGTCGAGAAGAAGAAAGCCGAGGTGGAGAAACAGATTGCAGGCCTTACGGATCTCGAGCAGATCGCCGAGACCCTCGGAACGACCGTAAGCCATTATCCCGGCCTCTCGTTCGCCTCGTCCCAGCTGAACCAGACCGATCCCGCCCTGTCGGGAGCCGTAGCCGTTGCCGATGAAGGGAAAATCGGTGTCGTCGGAGGCAATCTGGGCGTATATGTCTATGACGTGACCGCGCGCAATACCGGCACCTTCTTCTCCGAAGCTGACGCACAGACGCAGCTGGCGCGTAACGCATCGTACCACAACTCGATCCTGCAAAGTGTAATTGCCAATGAAGCAGAAATAAAGGACAACAGGGCCAGATTTTTTTAACATTTTATCAACAACCCGTTGAAAAAAAGCCCGAAAATTTGGACAATCAAAATATATTGCCTAATTTTGAGGCGATAAACTGTGTCGATATTTTTATGTTTAACCAAAAATAAACACACTTAACAAAATTTTTTTATGAAAAAGATTATTTACGCACTGGTGATTATGATTGCTGCCGGCAGTCTTTTCACTTCCTGTATTGAGCAGGTAGAGCCGGATGGTATCAAGAACCTCCGCGACGCCAAGGCCCAGTACTACCTGGCACTCGCCAAACTGCGTGCTGCTGACGAAGCCTACCGTCAGGCTGAGGCTCTTGTCAAGCAGGCAGAAGCCCGCTACGAAGACGCTCTGACCGCTGCCAAGAATGCGGAAACTGAACGTCTGAACAAGATGGCCGAACTCGACCGCGAACTCAAGGCCCTCCAGAATCAGGCCTACTCCATGGAGATGGAACTCCGTGCCGCCCAGATCGCCCAGCAGATCGACGCTATCGCGAAACAGATGGAGCTCGCCGAGAAACAGCATGAGATCGACCTGATCGATAAGCAGAAGGACCTCGCCCAGGCTAACGAAGCTCTCCGCGTCGCCCTCCGCGAAATCGCCCTCGCCGCCCAGGATCTGACCACCGACGAGAAGAACGCCGTGATCGCCGCTGCCGAAGCTTACTACACTATCTTCGACAAGGTCCAGGCTCAGAAGATCAAGGTCATGGAAGCTGAACTCGCTCTCGCAAAGGCAAAGAAGGAGAAAGAGATTGGCCAGTACAATCCCGACTATACCTGGGACAGCGACTCCCACGCCTACATTACCATGAAGGAAGCTTATGAGAATCAGATCGCTTTCGACGAATTCATGATTGCCTACTATCAGGCTCAGATCGCCGCTATCCCTGAGTTCACCGACCTCAAGGAGTGGGAGAAGATCATCAACGGCCTCCAGGCAGAAGCTGACGAGCTCGAATACAGCCGTCACGAAATCGTTGAGGAAGTCTCCGCTTACTGGGCATCGACCGTACACGATGGCATCAAGGCTTACAATGACGCCGTTGACGCTTGGGTAGAAGCCAACAAGAAACCCGCCGCTTCCAGCGAGCAACCTAAGTGGAAGGATGGCCAGACCTCTTATACCCTTCTGAACGACATCAAGAAGGACGTTATCGACGAGAAGGAGCACAAAGCCGGCGAGACCTTCGGTGTCGCTGACGACGCCGCTGTCGCCAAGATCCCTACGCTCGAGTATAAGTACACTCCTGCTTACCAGAAGTTCTCTTTCCTCATCAATTCTTACCGCTTCCTGAAATCTCCGGCTGATGATACCAAAGATATCGTTTACTGGGATGGCAGCGATATTGCTGTTGCAGCAAGCTATGACATGAAGGAATTCCTCCTCGGTGACGAGAACGGTGCTGAAGGAACCCAGAAGTTCAAGAATGACGATTTCGATCTTACCGCTGACTATGGTCTCTATGGCGCAGTTTCCGTGCTGAAACGCGACAAGGTCCTCAACCCTGATAAGCCCGCCGATACCGCAAAGGCCCGCAAGGCTGCCCAGGCTGCCAAGGATCTGTGGCAGGCTGACCATGACACCCTCGCTGCAGGTCTGCTGAAGTACAAACCGTACGTAGACGCTAAAGCTGCTCTCGACTCGATCCTGGATGACCTCAAGACCAACCGTGGCACTATGGCCAACGCTGTCGACAAGCTGTTCGAATCATTGCGTTCCAACAACTCCACCGGTCTTTCCAAGAACGACTCCACCGAGATCATGAAGGCCTTCGCCGCTTTCGCCGACGCCCGTATCAAACTCCTCGGCTCCGAGAATGAATTCGACGGCAAGGTCGAGTATGACACTCCGAAACTTGATCCGGACCTCTACTACTGGGCTTCCGCACTCGTGGACGGCAAGTGGCAGCGTTCCAACATGAAGTTCACGGACCTCACCTACCAGCTCCTCAAGGACAAGACCTATTTCGGCCGTCAGGTCAAGGAAAGCGTTGTCGGTATGTACTTCTCTGGTTACTACAGTGGTATCGCCCACATGGCTTACCAGCTCCTCAACCCGACGATTGCTGATATGATCCGCAGCGACTACAACCCGAAGAACTGGGTATTCAACGAGACCGATATCAACGCTGACGCCCACAAGGCTCTCTACGGCAAGTTCGAGTATCACCCGAAGGCCGGCAAGAAGGATGCTTACATCTCCCTGATCGGCGAGACCGAGGAATTCGTTCCTAAGACTGTCACCGACGCACAGGATGCCATCACCGCCGCTATCAACGACTACATCAAGGTCTACGAGCGCTACTGGAATGACACCTATCCTGCAACCATCACCTGGGATATGGACGAGAAGGCTATCAAGGCTGAACTCAAGGCTCACCCTGAAAATGACCTCACCGTCTACACCCTCGACACCTGGACCGAGCCGTTCTTCATTGTCACCTTCTCTGGTAAGAACAAATGGGATGCGACCAACGCCGTTGGTGCAATCCTCGGTTCTGTGGATAAGAATGCTGTTGACGCCAACGCTACCAATATCCTCGCCGGTATTTCTGAGTCCGTGGTTCTTGGTACCGCTGCCAAGCCGACCGACCTCAACAACTACCTCTATGCAGAGTATGCTTATCAGCTCGCTCTCAAGCCGGCTACCGGTGACATCGCCGTCATCGAAGCTTGGGTGAAGGCCGTCGAGAAGGCTCTCAACGACAGCCACGCTAACTCCGGTGAAAAAGCTCGCAAGGCATTCGAGGCTGATAGCGCCGTCTGGGCCGCCAGCAAGAAGAAGAACGATGACTACGACAAGGCTCTGAAGGAATTCACCGGCACTGACAGCAAGGGCAATGCCAACGGTATCAAGAAGATCACCGGCACCTATGACGCTGTCTCCGACATCCAGTACGGTTTCGAATTCGTTGACGTCAAGGTTGGCGAATGGATCAAGTCCCTCGGTGGCAAGCAGCTCGAACTCGCTGAGCAGTATCTCGGCAAGGACTTCCCGAC
The DNA here is from genome assembly GCA_017430365.1 of Bacteroidales bacterium. Lineage (GTDB taxonomy): Bacteria > Bacteroidota > Bacteroidia > Bacteroidales > UBA932 > Cacconaster. The sequence goes on from JAFRNC010000005.1 coordinate 170,322, forward strand.
CATGCTGAAGGATTGGAAGGATCGCAACGATCAGCTGAGCGAGCAGATCTTCCATAACCAGCAGGTGATGGCCGCCCTTAAGCCCGCTTACTACGCAGCCGCCAAGGCTTCCGGCGATGCCGAATTCCTCGAGGCAGGTGACTACGACGAGCTGATGAAGAACTACAAGCAGTATGTCAAGGATGCCAAGAAGTCCTTCAACAATGCAATCGCAGCGTTCGAGGATGATATCGACGCTTGCCTGAAGGCTATCGAAGACTTCGAGAGCAACGTCCCTGTGGCTGACATCAACATCGCCAAGGCTCAGGCTGATCTTGAGAAAGAGCAGCTCCGCCTCAACGGCCTCGAAGAGGTCCTGAAGGGCGCCAAGGAGAACCTTGACCGTATCCTCCAGTACATCATGACCCTCGATGCGAACTTCGTGATCCCCACGGGTCTTGACTATACCCCTGTAGCCTAATAATCTTAAACTCAACGTAACACGTTTCTAAAACGGCCCATATGTTGAAAAGATTAAGCATACTTATCATGACTTTCCTCCTGGTTGTGCCTGCAATGGCACAACCGCAGGAGGGTTGTGAGTGTGTGTTTGGACCGAAGGCGGGCCAGTGGCAGTTCAACCTGAACGTCGGACCGGGTCAGTTCTTCAACGACTTCACGGGACTTTACTACATGCTCCCCGATGAAGACGGAAGTGCAATCGGCCTCGGCCTCGATACCAATGCCGGAGACGTATTCTATGGTCTCGGCAACAGCAATATCAGCGGCGATCTGTCAACCCTCCTTGTAAACACCGGAAGTTTGAACTATGCGTTCAAGAATCTTTCGGTGGGTGCCAAGTATTTCATTACCGATCACATCAACATCAACCTCAGCGGTGCATACATCATGAACCTTCAGCCCAGCAAGGACTTCATTGAAGGTGAATCGTTCCCGCTGCTCAAGGAGCTGAATCACATCGATCCCAGCGTTACTCCTTCGACGGTTGGTGTAGAGGATATTTATGCCTCCAAGGCGATTCTCGGTGCAGTCACCAATCGCCTGATGGTGCAGCTCGGCAGTGAATATTACTTCAATACGAGGAACCAGCGTATCTTCCCGTACCTTGGAATTTTCGGACAGTTCAAGATGGCCCGCATCGAAAGCTACTATCCTTATACGGGTATGTACATGCCTAACGATGTCCTCGCGAACGATCCGACGATTGCAACCCCGCCGGCTACTGCCTACGAGCACGAAGTCGCAAACGAGGAAGTTGACGTATGGCTCGTAAACCGTGGAAGCCAGGCTCTTGGCTTCGGCGCCGGCATCAACTTCGGTATCGAATACGCTTTGCTGGAAGGTCTGTTCATCGGTGCGGAGGTAGCTCCCGTTTGCTACCAGTACACGCTTCTCCACATGGAGATTGCGGGTCAGGATCCGTACTATGCGACCAACCACAACCTTCGCGCATTCGCATTTCCACAGCTCACAATTGGTGTAAGATTCTAATACCTGCTTAAGCAGTACGATATTGAACAAGGGCGGTTAAAGCAACCGCCCTTATTTTTTATCCCTTTTCCATTGCCTCCCGGGGAGGCATTATAGCCGCCTTCCTTGCCGGTGCGAGTCCTGCGGCTATTCCCGTCGCTATGGCTATTGCCAGTCCGGTCAATGCTCGACCGCCTGTCATTGATAGCGCCAGGTCCGGTGACAGGATATTCACTGTTGCCGCCAGTACAGCAGTCAGTACTATCCCTGCCAACCCTCCTGCACCTGAAAGTAAAGCCGCTTCGCCCACGAATTGTCGGGTCACATCTTTGCGTGTGGCTCCTACAGCCCTGCATATACCCGTCTGCCGCCGCCTTTCCTCTACCGATACGTACATCATATTCGCAATCCCGAATCCTCCAACCAGAAGAGAGAAGAAGCCCATAATCCAGCCCATTCTGGCCGTAAGGTCCAATATCTCCCCGATTTCATCAAGCAATCCCGAAAGACGGTTTATCGCAAAATTATCCTTTTCTCCCGGTGGCAGGCGCCTGAGCTCCCTCATAATCCTCCTTATCTCTTCCGGATCGGCATCAGCGAGGGCGATCGAGCTTCTGACCGCTGAGCTTCGCATCGCCCTGTATGGAATAAGCATTGCACGGTCCACGTCAACTGGCGAAACGGTGTTCATGCCGCTTTTCGAGAACTTGCCTATAACTTCACATAAGGCCCCTTCCACTCTTATCCAGTCGCCGCATCGTGCATCCACTTCAGCTCCAACTACAGTGACAGGGGAGCCTTGTTCCAATTCTTTGTACGTGAACTCCCTTCCTGAGGAAAGAGATTGCCGTACAAGAAGTCTCCACTCCCCGGCGACACCTGTGCCATCAGAACCATATGCTGCAAAGGCCGATCTGCCGTAAATTGCGGACAGATGACGGTATTCATCCCAGTTTACCTGTGGCCGTGAAACATATTCCCACCATTTGAAGGTTCCGTCCTCGTCGAGATCAGGCTCGAGCGGCTCCCTTTCCACATAGATTACATCGCTGCCGTAGGCTTCGAAACCCTCTTTGACCGTGTGTTTGAGCGAATCGACAAGAGTCAGGGCCGAAACAACTGAAAAGGTGCCTATCGCCACGCCTGACAGGGAGAGAAGCGTACGGAAGCGGTCGGCCTTCAGTTCCCTGAAGGCCAGCATCCTCAATTCCATCATCACAAATCCGTCTCTGTACTAAAGTCCGATTTTCTTTTTAAGTCCCCTCAGGGCGTCGAAGGCGTCGAGCGGGGACATCTTGTTGATGTCGATACGGGCGAGTTCATCTTTGATATCCAACAGCAGGGGATCGTCCAGCTGGTAGAGCGAAAGCTGTACTCCCTGCGATGCCGCAGCGGTACGTTCGCCGGAGAGGTCGGGTGCGGACGCCTCCAGCTCGCGCAGTTTCTTCCCTGCGCGGTATACTACGTCAGAAGGCATTCCCGCCAGTCTTGCCACGTGGATGCCGAAACTGTGGGCGGTTCCTCCTGGGCAGAACTTGCGGAGGAAAATAACCTTGCCGTCCACTTCCTTGACTGAGATATGGAAATTGCGTACCCTGGGATAACGGTTCTCCAGCTCGTTGAGTTCATGGTAATGGGTGGCGAACAAGGTTTTGGCCCTGGATCGCGAATGAATGTACTCGACGATCGCCCAGGCGATGGACATGCCGTCGAAGGTACTGGTTCCCCGTCCGATCTCGTCGAGCAGGATCAGCGAGCGGTCGGAGAGGTTGTTCAGGATGGTGGCGGTCTCCAGCATTTCCACCATGAATGTCGATTCTCCCCGCGAAATATTGTCGGATGCACCCACGCGGGTGAATATCTTGTCCACAATGCCCGTTTTCAGGCTTTTTGCCGGCACGAAACAACCGGTCTGGGCAAGGAGGCATATCAGGGCGGTCTGCCGCAGGAAAGCCGATTTTCCGGCCATATTCGGCCCTGTCAGGATTATTATCTGCTGACCGGTGGAGTCGAGGTGGAGGTCGTTGGCGACATACTCTTCACCGTCGGCCATCATCTGCTCGATGACGGGATGCCGCCCACCCTTGATTTCAAGGGTGAGGCTGTCGTCGAGCACCGGACGGGTATAGTGCCATTCGTCCGCAAGGAATGCGAAACCGGCGAGCACGTCGAGCCGCGCGAGGGTGTCGGCATTGTGCTGTATGGCCGGAATTTCTTTCCGGATGGCGGCGACGAGCTCTCCATAGAGATCCGTCTCGAGGGTGAGGATGCGTTCCTCGGCTCCGAGTATGGTCTCCTCGTACTTTTTCAGTTCGGCGGTGATGTATCGCTCCGCGCCGACCAGGGTCTGTTTCCTGATCCATTCGGCAGGGACTTTCTCCTTGAAACTGTTGCGTACTTCCAGATAATATCCGAAGACGTTGTTATAACCCACTTTCAGCGACGCTATCCCGGTCGACTCGCGTTCCCTCTCCTGGATGTCCTGCAGGATTTTCCGCCCGTTGTGCAGCGTGTCGCGCAGAGTGTCCAGCTCTTGGGAAACCCCCGAGGCGATCACGTCGCCCTTGCCCAGGGCGGCTGCGGTTTCCGGCAGTATGGTTGCGGCAATCCTGTCGGCGATGGCGGCGCAGTCCTCCAGCGCTTCGCACCATGAAGCCAGCGCGGGCACGGCCATCGCGCTCCTGATGGTCGCGCTGCCTTTCAAAGCCCTGGAAAGCTGCAAGGCTTCGCGGGGAAGCAGTTTTCCGGCCGCGGCTTTCGCCACGATCCTCTCCAGGTCACCGACCCGGGAAAGTTCGTCCCGTACCGCGGAGAGCATCTCCTTGTCTGAAAGGAATGCATCCACGGTGTCGTAGCGGGCGTTAAGGGCCGGAATGTCCTTGAGGGGGAGGGAAAGCCACTCGCGCAGCCGCCTGTTCCCCATGGGGGTGCAGCAGCGACCGACAGCTTCGATGAGCGAACGCCCCTGGTTTCCGGCCAGGGACTGGAAGACCTCGAGGTTCCTGACGGTGAAGCTGTCCATCCAGACATATCTGCTCCCGTCTATGCGCGAGATGGAGCGTATGTGCCCCAGAGCGTCGTGACGGGTCATCTCCATGTAGAACAGGATCGCTCCAGCGGCAGTGACGCCGAGAGTCATCTCTCCGACCCCGAATCCTTTGAGCGAACCGGTTTCCAGCTGGTTGCACACTTTCCGGAATCCCGCTTCCGGAACGAATGCCCACGGGTCGAGCGGTGTTATGCAGCAACGCTCTCCGAAGCGGTTGCGGAAGCCTTCGAGATAGGACCGTTCCACCAGTATCTCACGGGGAGCCATTGTGCCCAGAAGCATTTCCGCATAATCGAGGGAACCTTGCGCGGCCTTGAATGTGCCTGTCGAGATGTCGAGGAAAGCCAGACCCGCTTCCTTCCCGCCGAATGCGATAGCCGCCAGCCAGTTATTCTCGCCTGAAGAGAGCAGGTTGTCGTTGTATGACACGCCGGGGGTGATCAGTTCGGTGACACCGCGTTTCACCAGTTTCTTGGTGAAACGAGGATCTTCAAGCTGGTCGCATACGGCCACTTTGCATCCGGCCTGCACCAGTTTGGGAAGATAGTTGTCTATTGCGTGGTGCGGGATACCCGCCATCTCGATGAAACTGCCGCCTCCGGAGCCCTTGCGCGTGAGGACTATGCCGAGTATGCGGCTTGCCGTGAGGGCGTCTTCTCCGTAGGTTTCGTAGAAGTCGCCGACGCGGTACAGCAGTATGGCTTCGGGATATTGTGCCTTTATCTCGAAGAACTGCTTCAGCATCGGGGTCACCGGTTTGTTTTTCTCGTTCATCCCGGGCAAAAATACCGAAAAAATCGACTCAGAATGCTATCTTTGCAATAGAAAATACGGGAGCAGTTCCGTTTTTGTCCAGAACAGGATCGTAAAAATCGAAATAATTATGAAAAAACTGTTGATGGCGGCCGGCATTGTCGCCGTTATGCTGTTCCAGGGCTGTAAATCGCCCAATGCTGAATTTGAAAAAGAGATGGGCGCATTCCTTGACGAAATCGAAGCGGTCGGCGTAAGCTGCGCCGTCGTCAGGGACAACAAGATCGTCTATAACCACAATTTCGGGGTGAAGGATCTTGAAACCGGCGAGCCGGTGGATGACAAAACCATCTTCCGCATCGCCTCGATTTCCAAGTCTTTCACCGCGACGAGCCTTCTGCAGATGGTGGAGCAGGGGAAGGTCTCCCTTTCTGACGACGTCAGCGACCTGCTCGGCTTCACGGTTCGCAATCCCAAGTTCCCGGACATCCCCATTACGCTGGAGATGCTGCTGTCGCATACCTCGAGCATCAATGACAGCCAGGGTTACTGGACAACCATCGATATCATCAATCCCGACCTGAACCCCACGTCGGATCTCTGCTATAACGACTATGCTCCGGGCAGCGGGGGATATGAATACTGCAACCTCAACCTGAACCTTGCAGGAACGATACTGGAACGCGTTTCCGGCGAAAGGTTCGACCAGTATGTCGTGAACCATGTCCTCACTCCGCTTGGCCTCTACGGCGGCTACTGCGTCGACCTGCTCGACAAGAGCCGTTTCGCCCACCTCTACGACTGGGACGCCGAGACCGGCGGATATGTCGACAATTACGACGAGGCCTATGCTCCCCGCACGGAGAAGGTGGCGGCATATGTCATGGGCCACGACGCCCTCATATTCTCTCCCACGGGAGGTATGAAGATATCGGCGCTCGACCTTGCCCGCTACATGACCATGCACATGAATTACGGTACGACCCCCGACGGTGTAAGGATCATCTCGGAGGAGAGCTCCCGCAACATGCAGGTTCCCCGCTCGGAGCCTGAGCACTACGGCCTCAATCTCTGGCTCGCCGACGACTATATCCCGGATGTGACGCTTGTCGGACATACCGGAGGGGCCTACGGACTCCGCAGCGCCATGTTCTTCGATCCCGGGAAGAAATACGGTTTCGTGATTATCTGCAGCGGTTCCCACGAACCCGAAGAATCCCCCGACATCCTTCACGGAGGAATCGCCCTTATGTACAAGCATTTCATAGAGTAATGCATCCGGTACGGCCAAAGAAGGCTCTGGGGCAGCATTTCCTGACCGACCAGGGGGTGGCCCGTTCGATCGTCTCCTCGCTCCGCAGCCGGGGAGACGTTCTCGAAGTCGGTCCCGGGACGGGAGTGCTCACTCAATATCTCCTTCAGGATAAGGACTTGAACCTGAAGGTGGTGGAAATCGACGGGGAGTCGGTACGCTACCTGCTCGAGCACTATCCGGCACTCGCCCCGGCCCTCTACGAGGCCGATTTCCTCAAGATGGACCTTGCCCGCCTTTTTCCGGGCAGTTTTGCTGTGATAGGCAATTTCCCCTACAATATCTCCTCGCAGATTTTCTTCAAGATCCTGGACTGCCGCGACGCAGTTCCGGAAGTGGTCTGCATGATACAGAAGGAAGTGGCCGAACGGCTTGCCGCCGGGCCGGGAAGCAAGGTCTACGGCATTCTTTCGGTCTTGCTGCAGGCATGGTATGACATAGAGTATCTGTTCACTGTCGGCGAAGGGGCTTTCCTTCCGCCGCCGAAGGTCAAGAGTGCGGTTATACGTCTGACGAGGAACGGCCGCGGCCGTCTCGACTGTGACGAAGAGCTTTTCAAGAAGGTTGTCAAGACCACTTTCAACCAGCGTCGTAAGACCATACGCAACTCCCTCAAGCCGGTCCTGTCCGCCTTGCCGTCCCTGCCGGCATTCATCCCGTATCTGGACGCCCGTCCCGAACAGCTCTCGGTGGAAGAGTTCGTGGAACTCACCTCCGCGCTGCAGTAAGCGGCCCCCGCCCCCTTTTCGCTGCAACGGACGCATCAGCAGGTCAGATACTTACGCAAGTTGATCCCCCTCGTTTCGAGGGGGATCACTTGCTATAATCGGCTGACAGTCAAGTGCGTCCGTTGCAGCGCAAAGAGGGGTGGAGCGGGAGGGGACGGAAGCGGATTTGCTTTCAGGTGGCGGGAAGATGTATATTTGCTCCATGATTTGGCGTGGGATATGTGCGGCCCTGGGGGCATTCGTGGTGATGTTCTGGAACGTGGAGAACTGTTTCGACCCGTTCGACGACCCTTTGAAAGACGATGATGAATTCACGGCCGGTGCCGAAAGGCACTGGAGCTGGCCGAGGTTTGAGGCTAAAAGGGACGGCATCGCCCAGACGGTGATGGCGGCAGGCGACATATGGGGAGAGATGCCGGCTCTGGTCGGCATCGCGGAGGTCGAGAACCGTATGGTCGTATCGCAGCTGGTGTACAGGACGCCTCTCGGGGAGATGGGATACGGCTATGTCCACCGGGATTCTCCCGACGGCCGGGGAATCGATGTGGCGCTGCTCTACAGGAAAGACCGGTTCCGGGTCAATTATGTCGATTCGCTTCGGATACCGGGGACGGCGACCCGTGACATACTGTATGTCAAAGGTGTGGTAATGCCCGACAGGTCGGATACGCTGCATGTCTTCGTAGTTCATTTTCCTTCGAAACGTGGCGGGGCGGGCGGCTCGGCCGACAGGAGGGAGGCGGCCCGGAGGGTGCTCGGCAGGGCTGTCGATTCGCTGCTGTCGGAAGATCCGCAAAAACGGATAATCGTGATGGGCGATTTCAACGATACGGATTGTTCTGTCGAAGGACTCGCGGAGCCGCCTGATGAGGACTTCCTGACTGACAGACAGCCGACAGGCGATTATCCTGCGGGTACGATAAAATACCACGGCCGGTGGGAGAGGATCGACCGTTTTTTCCTCAGCCCGGCCGCCGATGCTGTGATGCGGATTTTCGCACCGGCATTCCTGCTCGAACCGGACAATGTGTGGCTCGGCAGCAAACCGCGCCGTACATATGCCGGACCCCGGTACAACCGCGGCCTGTCGGACCATCTGCCGGTTATTTTGAAGTTGCTTCACTGAAAAAGTGTTATATTTGGACTTATGAAACAATATCTCGACCTGCTGCGGCATATTGAAGAGACGGGTGTAGTCAAGGGCGACCGTACCGGGACCGGCACCACCAGCGTCTTCGGATATCAGATGAGATTCGACCTCTCCAAGGGTTTCCCACTTCTGACCACGAAGAAGGTGCACCTCAAATCGATAATTTACGAATTGCTCTGGTTCATCGCCGGGGATACCAACATAAAATACCTTAAGGATCACGGAGTCTCGATCTGGGACGAGTGGGCGGATGAAAACGGCGAACTGGGACCTGTCTACGGACACCAGTGGCGCAGCTGGCCGGCACCAGACGGAACGACTATCGACCAGCTTTCCGGCGTCGTCGATCAGATACGTCGCAATCCCGACAGCCGCCGGCTCATCGTCTCGGCCTGGAATCCCGCCGAAGTCGATAAAATGGCCCTCCCGCCCTGCCATACCCTCTTCCAGTTCTATGTGGCCGAAGGCCGGCTCAGCTGCCAGCTATACCAGCGCAGCGCCGACGTGTTCCTGGGTGTTCCGTTCAATATCGCTTCCTACGCCCTCCTCACCAAGATGGTGGCGCAGGTATGCGGCCTTGAACCGGGCGACTTCGTCCATACATTCGGCGATGTCCATATCTATTCCAACCATCATGAGCAAGTGGCGCTGCAGCTTTCCCGCGAACCGCGCCCTCTGCCGCAGATGATCCTCAATCCAGAAAGGAAAAACCTGTTTGATTTCGTATACGAAGATTTCACCCTGACCGGCTACGATCCCTGGCCGGCCATCAAAGCCCCAGTAGCAGTATGAAAGACAACATCAGTCTGATCGGCGCAGCCGCCGAAAACAACGCGATAGGATACCATGGTCTGATACCGTGGCATATCCGGGAAGATTTCCAGTATTTCAAACGCATCACTATGGGCCATCCTGTTATAATGGGCCTTGGCACATGGCGCTCGTTCAGCGAGCGCTGCCTTCCCGGCCGCCGCAACATGGTGGTGACCGACCAGCCGCTGACCGACAGCAACAGGGCCTCCGGAGCGGAATTCTTCGCTTCTCCCGACGAGGCGCTGGCCGCCGCCGCCGGCTCCCGCGAGATTTTCATCATAGGGGGAGGCATGATGTACCGACAGATGATCGAAAAAGCCGACCGGGTATATGTTACCCGCATCCATACGGTCGTGGAGCCTGCAGACGCCTTCTTCCCCGAAATCGATCCCGCCCTATGGAAGGAGACGCTGCGCAGCATACGCTATCACGACGACGCCTCAGGCCTGGATTATACTTTCCTGATGTATGAACGACGCAAGTAATCATCATACGCACACCGGCAGGGACTCTTTCGGCAGTTCGTTCGGCATCCTTGTCGCCCTGGCCGGGTCGGCCGTAGGGCTGGGCAATCTCTGGCGTTTCCCCTATCTGGTTGGAGAGAACGGAGGTGCCGCTTTCATCCTGATTTACCTGGCCTTCGTGTTCCTTATAGGCATGCCCATAATGCTGTCCGAATTCGTAGTCGGACGCCGCAGCCAGTCCAGCGCCCGTGGAGCCTATCAGAAGCTCGCACCGGACGGTAAATGGGGCTTTGCCGGAAGCCTGGCCATAGTATGCTGTATCCTCATCCTGTCGTTCTACTCCGTAGTCGGCGGCTGGGGCATCGAATACCTGTTCAAGGCGTTCCGTTTTGATTTTACGAAGGGAGACCAGGCGGCACTTTCTTCCATGTTCTCCACTTTTGCATCATCCTCATGGCAGCCGCTGATATGTCATACCCTCTTCCTTCTGGCCAGCGGAATCATTGTGATCCTGGGTGTTAAAAACGGAATAGAGAGGTTTTCAAAGGTCATGATGCCGGTCCTGTTCGTCATCATGATCGGCATCGCCATCCGCTCCCTGACCCTCCCTGGCGCCAGGGAGGGTATCGAGTACCTTTTCAAACCGGACTGGTCGGCCGTCACGGCCGACACTTTCCTCGATGCCCTGGGGCAGGCTTTCTTCTCTTTGTCCCTTGGCAGCGGGATGGTCATTACTTATGGTTCGTATGTCTCCCGGAAAGAGAACATCGTATCCCTTTCGGCCAAGACGGCCATAGCCGATACCCTGTTCGCCATGATAGCCGGCTGCGCAATCATGCCGGCCGTTTTCGCCTTCGGCATCAGCCCGGGAGAAGGTCCCGGCCTGGTTTTCATAACCCTGCCGCATATTTTCAGCCAGCTCCCTTTCGGCGGTGTGATTGCCATACTGTTTTTCGTGGCCTTGCTGTTGGCTGCCCTCACCTCGTCCATTTCCCTTCTCGAGGTGATCGTGGCCTTCTCCATTGAGGAATTCAAGATGAAACGCCGGACGGCTGTTATGCTGACCCTGGTCGTGCTTTGGGTTCTGGGATGCCTGTGCTCCCTTTCACAGGGCGTACTGAGCGACTGGAAGTTTTTCGGCAAGACCGTGTTCGACCTGTTCGATTTTGTGTCGGCCAATGTCCTGATGCTGGCCGGCGGATTGCTGGTAGTAATCTTCGCCGGATGGAAGCTTGGACGGAAAATCATTCACGACGAACTGTCCAACAGCGGGGCACTGAAGATCCCCGTCTGGTTCGTCGATACCCTGTCCTTCCTCATCCGCTTCCTGGCCCCCGTTGCCATCATCGTGATAGCGGTATTCCAGTGGATATAAAAACAAAACCTCCGGCCGAATGGCCGGAGGTCCGTTTTCAGGCATTGCCCGGCCATTCCGGCCGGGCATCGCTTTTTTACTTGTTTACTTGGAAGCCTTCGCCTCCTTGGCGAGCTTCCTGCGGTTGAGGTCGTACATGATCGGAGTACCGATGAAGATCGAAGCGTAGGTACCTACGATGACGCCGAGGGCAAGGGAGACTGAGAAGCCGCGGATGCTTTCGCCGCCGAAGATCGCGATGGCGATCAACACGAGCAGGGTACTGACGGAGGTGTTGATGGTACGTGACAGGGTCGCGTTCAGAGCCTCGTTGATGTTCTGCTCGAGCGGGCGCTTCGGATAGAGGTTCCTGTACTCACGGATACGGTCGAAGATCACCACGTTGTCGTTGATGGAGTAACCGATGATGGTCAGCACGGCCGCGATGAAGGTCTGGTCCACGTCGAGGGTGAACGGCAGCACTCCACTGAAGATGGAGTAGAAGCCGATGACGATGATCGAGTTGTGGATCAGCGAGCTCACGCCGCCGATACCCCAGGTCCAGTTCTTGAACCTGAATGCGATGTAGCCGAAGATGACGATCAGGGCCAGGATCACGGCGATGACGGCGTCACGCTTCATCTCGCTTGCGATGGAGGCGTCCACGCGGTCGCTGCTGATGATACCGTTAGGGTTCTCCAGCGTAGAGGTGAAGCTTTCCAGGGTCAGGTCGTTTGCGTAGAAGCCTTTCAAAGCATTGAAGAGCTTGCCCTCGATCAGGCGGTCAGTCTCAGAGGACTTGTCACCCACCATGTATTTGGTGGTGATGCGCATCTGGGAGGCGCCACCGAACTGCTTGACCTCTGACGATTCGTTGAATTCATCGAGGAGGGCGGAACGCACCTGCTCGGGGGTCACCGGCTGGTCGAAACGGACCGTATAGGTACGGCCACCGCTGAAGTCGACGCCGAGGGAGAAGCCCTTCGTGAAGATGAAGGCGAGGCAGATTACGCAGAGAGCGGCGGAGACCAGATAAGTGATCCGGCGCTTGCCGAGGAAGTCGATGTGGGTGTTCTTCAGGAAACGGCTCGACCATTCCGATGCGAAGCTGATATTCTTGTTGCGCTTCAGACGGGCCTCGAAGATGAGGCGGGTGATGAAGATGGATGTCAGCACGGAGGTGATGATACCGATTACCAGCACGGCCGCGAAGCCCTTGATGGTACCGCTGCCGAAGAAGTAGAGGATGATACCGGTCAGGATCGTGGTGATCTGGCCGTCAAGGATTGCGGAGTAGGCGTTCTTATAACCGTCGCTGATGGCCAGGCGGAGAGCCTTGCCGGCTGCGAGTTCCTCCTTGACGCGCTCGTAGATGATCACGTTGGCGTCGACCGCCATACCCATGGTCAGCACGAGACCTGCGATACCGGAGAGGGTGAAGACCGTTCCGAAGGATGCGAGGGCGCCGAAGAGGAAGAGCACGTTGCAGAGCAGAGCGATATCGGCGGCCACACCGGCCTTGCGGTAGAAGATGATCATGTAGATCAGCACCAGGATGAAGGCGATGATGAACGAGATCATACCGGACCTGATGGAAGCGCTACCGAGGGAAGGACCTACCACCTGCTCCTGGACGATGCGGGCGGGAGTGGAGAGTTTACCGGACTTGAGCACGTTGGCCAAGTCGTCGGCATCCTGCTGGGTGAAGTGACCGGAAATTGAGGAGTTGCCGCCGGAGATCTTACTCTGGACGTTAGGATAGGAATAAACCTGGTTGTCCATGACGATGGCGATCTGCTTGCCGATGTTCTCGCCGGTGATGTTTTCCCATTCGATGGCACCCTTGCTGTTCATGGCCATGCTGACCTCGGGGGCGCCGGTCATCTGGTTGTAGTTGACCGATGCGGAGGCGATATACTTGCCGTCGAGAGCGGGACCCTTGCCGACGTGGCTCTTGAGGGCCACCAATTCATAATAGGTGTCGGGGATCAGTCCTTCGCCTTCGAATGCCTTGAAGCTCCATGCGGGAACGAAGTCACCGGGGAAGAGGGTGCGGTTCTCGGCAATCCAGGTGTTGATCTGGGCGGTGTCGCGGTAGTGGGCGATACCGAGGAGTGCGGAGTTGCCGCCGAGCATCTGGAGACGGCTGAAGAGCGGATTGAGCTTCTTCATGATGTCTTCGGAAACTTCGTCGTTCTCCTGGTCGGCAGCCTCGAGCTCGGCTTCGATGGAGTTGTCGCTCTTCTCTACCTTGTCTGCCTTGGGCTGCTCTTCAGCTGCAGGCTCGGAAGACTCGAGGGCCTCGATCTGCTGGCGGATGGTCTCGTTGAGCTCCTGGAGATAGGGCTGGAGTTCCTGGGAAGTGTAGGTCTCCCAGAACTCAAGGGATGCGGTTCCCTGGAGGAGCTTGCGGACGCGCTCAGGTTCCTTCACGCCGGGAAGCTCGACGAGGATACGGCCGGTGCCGGCCACCTTCTGGATGTTGGGCTGGGCAACGCCGAACTGGTTGACACGGCGCTCGACGACCTGGTAGGAGTTGTCTATGGCACTCTTGGCCTCATCCTTGAGAAGGGAGATGATCTCTTCGTTGGTCGCCTTCGACTTGTTCTTGACTTCGCCGCTGAGCTTGTCGAGGTCGATATCGAATGAGAGGCGCTTGCCGGGAGCCACTTCGTCCCAAGCCTCGGCGAAGAGCGAGATGAAGTCCTCGTGGGTCTGGTCGGCACGCTCTGCGGCGAGGGCCATGGCCTTGTTGAATTCTTCAGTCGTCTTTTCGCGGGCGCAGGAACGGACGAGCTCGGCAAGGTCCAGCTGGAGGACGATGTTCATACCGCCCTTGAGGTCCAGACCGAGGTTGAGTTCCTTCTCCTTGACGTTTTTGTAAGTGTAGTTGAAATAAACCTTCTTGTTTGCTATCGAGTCGAGATAGAGCTTGTTGGCTCCGGTCCTGACTGAATCGAGAAAGAACGCGCGGTTCAGTTCCGAAACTTCTGCAAACGAAGGGCTCTGCTGCACCTCTTCGACAGCCTTCTGGGCAGCCTTGGCAGCCTTGCTTTCCTGTATGGCGGTAGCTGCCGTGAAGGACAGCTGGAACACACAGGCCAAGCCGATGAGAATGGCCACAAATGTAATGGCACCTTTGCTTTGCATAAAAAACCTGTTATTTAATTAATTATCAAATACGCTTTTATTCGAAAGTAGCCTGCAAAATTACACTTTTTTCCTAATATCTAAAGGATTTGGCTAAATTTGTTGTCGAAAAAACTGCACGAACCCGATGAAACGATTGATTTTGACCTTTCTGGGGACGTTGACACTGACCGTGTTGCTTCATGCCCAGTCATATCAGGGGCGTATAGAGGCGGAAAACCGCCAGGTCCTGACCGAAAGCGCCGCCCGTCCGACTGTCGTGGCCACGAAGCGGGTGCCCCGCGGCGAATTCCATCTCTGGTACGGCCATCTGACCGGCGGAAGCTGGGCTTCCGACGAAAACTGGTATCCGGATGAGACGCAGCGGCTCTATTTTTCCCATATCAACGAAGCAGGGGACAGGGATGTCTGCTGGAGCGTTCTGGAAGAAGGCGGTCTGTGGAGGGTACCCGAAGCTGTCAGTGCGGATGCGGTTTCCCCGGGAGACGAATGCTTCCCGATGCTGTCGCCGGACGGGAAGAGACTCTATTTCTGCTCCGACGGGCTGTTCGGGATGGGCGGTTACGACATATACGTCGCTGCCTGGGATCCCGACCGCAAGACCTGGGGCAAGGTGCGCAATATGGGCGTTCCTTTCAATTCAAAAGAGGACGACCTGCTTTTCTGCGACACTCCCGACGGCCGCTACAGCATCTTCGCATCCAACAGGGACTGCGGTGCGGATTCTGTGGTGATATACGTGCTGAAGCAGGAGGTTCCGGTTTTTTCACGCGTTTCCCCCGAAGAGGCGGAGCGTCTTTCCCGCCTTGCCGTAACTGTCCCTGACGACGGATATCCCTTCAGGAAACTCACCCCGGGCAGGATTCCGTCGATGCCGTTCGAGACACCCGTGGAGAAGACCGACGAAAGCTTCAAGGTGGGTGGGGAAGGATCATTCGCGGCGGTCAACAGGCTTCCGTCCGGACTTGTCTATCAGATCCAGATGTTCGTATCCAGCGGAAAGCCAACCATAAGGCAACTTAAAGGGGTCAGCCCGGTGTATGTACACAAGCAGCGTTCAGGAAAGATGCTCAGCGCGGCGGGGCTGTTCCGTACGTATGCCGAAGCCGAGCAGGCCCTTTCCCAGGTGAAGAAGGTTTTCCCCACGGCCTTCGTCATCGCCTTCGAGGACGGCAGTCCCCTCTCCGTTTCCAAGGCCCGCAAAAAAGAATCCTCGGTAAAAGTAATTACCGAGGAAGTTCATATTGTCAAATAAACCAACGCTTATGCGTCCTTGAGCATCTGCTCGAGGCGGTCTGCGGCTTCTCTCTGGTCGTAGCGGCGGTAGAGGTCGAGCAGTACGATGAAGGTCGACGCTGAATCGTCACCCAGCTTCTTGCTGAGTACATCATCCTTGCCGGGGCCTATGGGGGTACTGTACCACAACATGTGCTGGATCGTCTCTTCGGCCATCCTGTCTCCCACCGCAATGGCTTTTTCGGGCTTGCCCAGCCTGAAATAGGCCTCCACCATGGTCAACACCGACCATTCGTTCATGCCCCTGAGCAGCGACACGTTGTAGGGGAAATTGCGCTGTGGCATCACGGCCACGCATTTGTCGAGCACATCTTCAGCCTTTTCTTTCTCTCCTTTGGCCAGTAGGGCGTTGGCGGCGGTGGCGAAGATGTCGCGCATGGGGACGACTGCGCTGAACGTGTAGATGTTCTGATAGTCTACGTGCATCGTCGTGTCGGCGAGCGAATCGAACCTGTAGGTATTCATTATCCTGTCGTAGAGGCCGTCGGCGTCCATCGTGGCTTCACGTTCGTCGGAGTCGTTGAGGAACGGGACCAGCTTGTAGGTGAAACCGTCGAACTGCAGCCAGGGCTCGAGTCCAAGCTTCGATTCGTGGAGCGATACGAAATAGATAGGGCGCGACCAGTCGTAGTTGGCCAGTATGTCGAGCAGTATCAGGTCGAACTTCGTGATGGTGTTGCCGCTGATGTTCAGGAGGATGGAATCCTGGACATATTCTTCGTCCTCTTCTTTGATAATTCCGCTGCGGAGGGCGTTCTCCCTGTTGACCGGAACCACCAGTTTGTGCTGGAGGATATAGTCCTGTCCCCTGTCGGTGTAGCGGCTGTCCTTGAAAATGCGGATCGCTTCCGAGGCGGGAACCGGGCGTTCGACCTTGTCGATCACGGGGCAGAAATCGTTGGTACCGTAGAGATACTGGCTGCGCGGTATCGAAATGTTCAGCGGCTCGGAGTCGTAGAACTTGCACTTCATCTGGTCGATGTACCAGTCGGTGCCGAGCAGCGACGAATTGACGATGCGTACGTCGGTCCGGACCCCTTCCACCTCCTGGGCGTACCAGAGAGGGAAGGTGTCATTGTCTCCGTGTGTGATCAGGAGTGAGTTCGGCGCACATCCGATGAGGTGGTTGTAGGCCATGTCGCGTGCGGTGTAGCGGCCGCTGCGGTCGTGGTCGTCCCAGTTCTGGCACCCCATGAGCACGGGGACTATAAGGCCGAGGGCAACGGCGACCGCTGCGGCGGGCATGCCGTTCTCCTTGCGGGTCAGTTTCTCCAGCCAGTCCTGCAGCGCAAGGACGCCCAGACCGATCCAGAGGGCGAAGACATAGAATGATCCCGCATAGGCATAATCGCGTTCACGTACCTGGTAAGGAGTCTGGTTGAGGTAGACGACTATGGCGAGTCCTGTCAGCAGGAACAGCAGCCCGGTCACCCAGCTGTTGCGGGGGTCGTGTTTCAGCTGAAAGAAGAAACCTATGAGTCCGAGGATAAGCGGCAGGAAGAAGTAATGGTTCTTGCTCCTGTTGTTGACAACGATGTCGGGGCCTATGCTCTGGTCGCCGAGCCTGGCGCGGTCGATGAAACCGATACCGCTTTCCCAGTTGCCGCTGGTCAGGTCGCCTGGCAGCATCGCATGGAAATCGTTCTGCCTGCCCACGAAATTCCACATGAAATAGCGTACATACATGTGGTTGACCTGATAGTCGAAGAAGAATTTCAGGTTGTCCTTCATCGAGGGCATCTGGAAATTGTAGGGCTGTCCGTATATAGTCGCGCGTCGCGGATTGTATTTTGTGATATAGGTTTTGTAGTATTCCTTGAACTTGTCGTCGAAACCGTTCCACATCCTCGGGAAGAGCATCTTGGTGGAAGAGGGGAAGGTCGCGTCGATATTGAGCGCCTTGAAATACTTCCCGTCAAGGGGAGTATAATATGGCTTCTCCTCCACTTCATAGGGCGAGGTGAAAGCCTGGCCGTATAGAATGGGGTTTGAACCGTACTGTTCGCGTCCGAGATAGCGTATGAGGGTGTAGGGGTTGTCGGGCTGGTATTCGTTCATCGGGGTTCCGGCGCTCGAACGGATAACCGTAACGGTGAAGAGGGAGTAACCCAGCACGATGGAGGTCACCATCAGCGTTATGGTGTGGGCCAGGGCCTTGTCCTTTGTCCTGAAGATACGGAGGAGCATGAAGCACAGGGCCATGAAGATGACCATGAAGACAGCGGCTCCCACATCGAATTTCGCTCCGAAACCGTTGACGAATATGCGGTCGAACAGGGCGGCGATCCTGGGCAGATAGGGGATGATGCCGAAGAGGACCACGGCCAGGATCAGGCCGGAAACGACCAGGACGAGGAAAGCTTTCCATAGGGGAACGGGCTTATCCTGCATCTTGTAATAGCAGAGGAAGACGATCGCGGGGACGGTCAATAGGTTCAGCAGATGGACGCCGATGGATAGGCCCATCAGGAAACAGATCAGGATCAGCCAGCGGTTGGCATAGGGCTGTCCGGCCTCTTCCTCCCATTTGAGCGCGGCCCAGAAAACTACCGCCGTGAACAGGGAGGACATCGCGTATACCTCGCCCTCTACGGCAGAGAACCAGAAGGTATCCGAGAAGCAGTAGGCGAATGCGCCCACGAGTCCGGCCCCGTATAGCGCCACGGCTCCCGCGACAGTAAGGTTCCTGCCCCTTTTCTCATTGATGCGGCGGCCGAAATGGACTATCGTCAGATAGAGGAAGAAGATGGTGAAGCCGGAGCAGAGGGCGCTCATCGCATTGACCGCGGCGGCAGCGTGTTCTGCCCCGGTGAACATGGTGAAGAAGCGTCCGAACAGGTTGAAAACCATGTTGCCCGGCGCATGGCCGACTTCCAGTTTATATGATGATGCTATGAATTCTCCGCAGTCCCAGAAACTCGTGGTAGGCTCTATGGTGGCCAGATAGACCAGCGATGCGAGCACCGCGACGCAGATGGCGATTATCCGGTTGATCTTGTTGAACTGTTTTTTATCCATTAGAGAGATTTTTTCGTGTAAACAACAAAGATAAAGGTTTTATCTCTAACTTTGCGAAAAATTTGCATGACGATGCCACAGGACTGGAAAGAGATTCTGATGGGGAGGTTCGGCGGCGAACTCGCTTCCATTGAGGCTGAAGAGGCGGCTGAGGCCCCTGCCGCAGCATTCCGGAAGCAGCGTTTCGTGGTATCGATCGACCGCCGCAGGAGGGCCGGGAAGCAGGTTACCATGATTACCGGTTTCACGGGCGGGGAGGATGAACTTCAGGAGCTGGGCAAACAGCTGAAGATACGTTTGGGCACGGGGGGATCGGTCAAGGACGGTGAGATCCTGATTCAGGGCGACGTCCGCGACAAGGCGGTTTCCCTTTTGAAAGAGATGGGCCACGAGGCCAAGCGGGGGAACTGAAGTGAGAACGATGCCCGATCCATATGTACTAGCTTTCCTTCTTGCCGTCGGAATCGCACTGCTGATCCTATATCCGCGGCTCATCGCCGCCATCCAGGGCTCAGTCGCCTCGTACCGCGGGCTCAACAGCACACAGGAAATGCTCGGAAACAATTATCTGTGCGATTCTGTCCGCATGGTTTTCCTGCTTCTGCTGCCATTCTACGCCCTTACGCTCGTAGTGGCGGGAGTGAGTTCGATAGGATTTTTCATGACTCTTGCGCTTCTGGTCCTGCTCTGGCTTTTCTGCAAGATCGCCTCCATGCTGCTCGGATGGCTCGGCTCCAGGCAGGGGGCCATGCGCTCCGTGGAAAAAACCGGCTATGCGGTGTCAATCATGGCGATGCTTGTCTCCCTGATTGCCTGCATTCTCGGATGGCTCGTCCCCGCAACTCCGCGCGGTCTGCTTGCCGGGTTTCTGGCCGTAGTGGCGGGGATAGGTTTTATTGTCTATTCCCGCAGAAGTTTTTCCTTAATTTTGTCGACAGGATTTTCTCCTTTTTTGTGGGTTTTGTATCTTTGCGCCCTGAATTTTTTACCGATTTGTGTGGTAGTTAATATTTTGATCAATGGAAATTAAAAGAGTTCTCATCTCTCAGCCTGAACCGGCCGGTGCTTCTCCCTATACCGACTTGATTTCCAAGTGGGGTTTGACGATTGATTTTCATCCTTTCTTCCGCGTGGAAGGTGTCTCGGTGCGCGATTTCGTGGCGCAGAGGGTCACCATCCTGGACTATACGGCCATTGTGTTCACATCCCGCATGGCCATCGACTCATTCTTCCATATATGTGAACAGACCCGCGTCTCCGTTCCCGAGACGATGAAATATTTCTGTCAGAGCGAGGCGATAGCGGTTTATCTCCAGAAGTATATCGTCTATCGCAAGCGCAAGATTTTCTTCGGGGCTGGAACCGTCGCCTCGATGGTGCAGTCCATAGGCGCAAAGCACCGCGGCGAGAATTTCCTGATCGCATGTACGGACAAGCTCAAGCCCGACGTGCACAAGCTTTTCACCAAGGAAAAGCTGAAACACGGCAGCGCAGTGTTCGTCAGGACGGTGAGCAACGACCTGCATGACATCGACCTTCACGGTTATCAGGTCGTGGCATGCTACAGCCCCGGCGACGTAAGGTCCCTGCAGGAATCCTATCCGGATTTCAAGCAGGAGGACCTGATTTTCGCCACCTACGGACCGTCTACGGCCAAGGCCATGGAAGAGGCCGGACTGAAGGTGGAGATCAAGGCTCCTTCGCCGGAAGCCCCCTCCATTGCGGAGGCTCTCAGCAATTATCTTGAAAAGAACGCCGGCCGCGAATGAACGAACGCCGGATCCTTTCGCTGCTGAAAACGGGGCAGGTGGTGTTCCGCTATCCGCTGAAGGTCCATTTTCAGGCGGGTGAAGGCGATTTCGGGGTTTCGGTTCCAAAGCGTAACTTCAAGCGTGCCGTCAAGCGCAACCTGCTCAAGCGCAGGGTGCGCGAGGCATGGCGTCTCAACTGTGCACGGTTGGGTGACAAATCTTTGGATGTCTTTATCTATTATGTGGGAAAGCAGGTTGAGGAGTATGAACGAATCGAAAAAAGCCTCGTTGAGATCCTGGACGATCTGGCTGCCCGTTAAGCTGATCAGGCTTTACCAGATTATCCTGTCGCCTTATATGGGGCGGCAGTGCCGCTACACTCCCACCTGTTCCAATTATGCGCTCGAGGCTTTGCGGAAGCACGGCCTGTTCCGCGGCAGCTGGCTGGCGATAAAGCGTATCCTCCGCTGCGCCCCCTGGGGCGGCAGCGGCTACGACCCCGTACCGTAGTTATTATACCGGGGCTCCGCCCCGAACCCCGCGCCTCCCGGCCTCCGGCGGTCCGCTGATGCGGACTTGTTATCCGCAGGCAGTATATGCCTTGTAAAACCACCCTCCCATAAATGGGCCCCTCCCCCTGAGGCGTGGGCGCCATTGTTTTACAAGGCATATACTGCCGGCGCATACGCCTTATAAAAAACTAGTCTTTCAAGGAATAACCGAAGCGGTTCATGATGGCCTCGCGCTCGTTGATGTTCTCGATATCCTTGCTCATCGAGACGATTTCTGCGCGGGGATACTCCTTGATGCGCAGGATGATGAGTCCGTCAAGGCTGTAATTGAAGAGCGGGTCCACATTGAATGTGATGATCCTGGCGTTCACCTTCATATATTTCTTCACGAGCGTCGGCATCCTGTAGGTGTTGTCCGAGATGCGCATCAGGAAGCGGTCGAACTTCTCGAAATTGTCCATCTTGTGCCTGAGCAGGTCTCTGGGGTTGAGCCTCATATAGTCAGGCTCGAACGGCGTGGTGGGGACAGCCGATTTCTCGGGGAGCATGGCGCTGTGCTTGTTTTCCAGATAGTATACCATCAGGCTCTGGTAGAACTTCGGATAGGCATTGCTTATACTCACCGGACCGATGAAATACTCCGCATCGGGATAACGCATCAAGCTGTGCATCAGGCCCTTCAACAGCAACATCAAAGGAAGCGCCTCTTTCTGGTACTCCAAGCTGACGAATGAACGTCCGAGCTCGATGGTCTTGCGGAGGGTGTCTTCCGCCGATTTGGCGTAAGTGAAAAGCGAATTGGTGTAGAAGCCTTCGATTCCGCCGTATTTCTCGAAAATCTCTGAACCGATACCGAGACGGTATCCGCCGGCGATGCGCTTGCGCTTGGCATCCCAGAGTATGAGATGCTTGTAGTATTTGTCGTAGTCGTCCACGTCAATTGCCTGGTTGCTTCCTTCACCGGTGGCCCTGAAGGCCTCCTCGCGGCGACGGCCCAGTTCGATCATGGCGATGGGAATCTCGTCGTATTCTGCCAGATAGCATTGGTATGCGGCCACGTCGAAAAGCTTCTTGCCATTGTTCTTCAGCCGGTCGAACTCCTTGACCACTGCTTTCTTGTCGCGCGGCAGGGAAATGGGGGTGACGAGCTCCGGCGGTTTCATCAGTTCCTCGTTGGGATTGTTGAATTCGGCCTCCATCGCGTAGACGCGGCCACGCAGGTAACCGCCCAGCTGCTCAAGGTCCTGGTACTCCGCCAGCTCGTTGGGCATCACGGGCTTTCCGATGCGCATAGGGATGGTCTTCCCTTTCTTGTTGAAGAGCTCGTTGGCCAGATTGATGGTGCGGAGCATGGGGTGTATGCGGCCCACGAAGTGGAACCATTTGGAGTTTTCCGCTTCGAAATAAACCGGGATGACGGGGACGTTGGCGTTGCGTATGAGTTTCAACATCGAAGTAGGCCAGGGGATGTCCTCCGTCACGTGTTTCTTGAGCGAGGTACGGTTGCTGGGACGCTGATAGGTGGAGACTTCTCCCGCAGGGAAGAGGCCGAGGCTGCCGCCTGCGGCAAGATGCTCCTTCGCCATCCTGATTCCGGTCAGGCTGCTGCGGCCTGAGACGGTATCGGTGAAGGGATTGACGGCGAAGAATGAATCCTTGAGGGAGGGGATCATGGTAAGTATGAAATTGGCCATGATCTTGAAATCCGTACGCATGGTGCCGATGACGGCGTTGAGTATCATTCCGTCGGCCGATCCTATGGGGTGGTTGGAGACCACGATGAAGGGACCGTCCTGCGGGATGTAGTTGTATTGCTGGGGCTTCAGATTATATTTGATGCCGATTTCCTTGAGGATATGGACCGAGAACTCCGGACCCTTGTATTGTTTGCAGCGGTCGTTCGTCTTGTTTACCTTGTTGAATCCGAAGATCCACATGGCCAGCGAAGCCAGTATCCAACCTATGGGCCCCCTCATGTGGATGGCCTTCATAATGTCGGATTTATTGATTATCTTTGTTTTTATCTTTTTCGGCATAAAATAGTCTGTTTAACTTACAAAGTTAATACTTTTCAGTGAATCTCAGAGAGAAAATAGAATATCTCCCCCACGATCCGGGAGTATACCGCTATCTCGACAGCGGCGGAAAAGTGATATATGTCGGAAAGGCCAAGGACCTCAAGCGCCGCGTCTCGCAGTATTTCCGCCCCCCGGAGCAGCTGGACCGCAAGACCAGGGCGCTGGTGGAGAGGATCGCGGACCTGCACTATACCGTTGTCGAGACGGAAGAGGATGCCCTGCTGCTTGAGAACAATCTCATCAAGCAGCTCCAGCCGCACTACAACATACTCCTCAAGGATGACAAGACCTATCCCTGGATATGCATACGCAACGAACCTTTTCCCAGGGTAATGCTGACCCGCCGCTATGTGCAGGACGGCTCCCTCTATTACGGTCCGTACGCTTCGGTACAGCATGCCCGCAGGCTCCTGGACCTGATGGGTTCGCTATACAAGCTGAGGATATGCGCACATCCCCTCACCCCGGAACAGATCGCGTCCGGGAAGGTGCGCTGCTGCCTGAACTACCATCTCGAGAAATGCGCCGGGCCGTGCGAAGGACTCTTTTCCCAGGAGGAATATGATGCGCAGATAACTGAGATAAA
Organism: Bacteroidales bacterium; assembly: GCA_017430365.1. Classification (GTDB taxonomy): domain Bacteria; phylum Bacteroidota; class Bacteroidia; order Bacteroidales; family UBA932; genus Cacconaster. The sequence goes on from JAFRNC010000005.1 coordinate 193,806, forward strand.
GGCGCTTCTGAGCGGACGTACACGGCTTCTGGTCGGCGAATGCCGGGCGAAGATGCAGGATGCCGCCGCCGACCTGCGTTTCGAGGAGGCGCAGGAATGGAAGGAGAGGCTCGCCCTGCTCGAAGCCCATCATGAAAGGGAGAAGGTGGTGGGTCACGGCATACTGGACATGGAGACCTACAAACTGCTCAAGGAGAAGACCCTTCCCCGGAGGATAGAGAAATCGGAGAAGGTCGTCGCACAGCTTCAGAAAGACCTCGGCATGTCCGTCCCGCCCCGCCACATCGAGTGTTTCGACAACTCCAACATCCAGGGAACAAATCCCGTGGCATCCTGCGTGGTATTCAGGGACGGCCTCCCGAGCAAGCGGGACTACCGACATTTCAATATCAAGACCGTTGTAGGAGCCAACGATTACGCTTCGATGAAGGAGGTGGTGAACCGCCGCTATTCGCGGCTCATGGCGGAAGGTGAGGATCTCCCGCAGCTTGTCGTCATAGACGGGGGAAGGGGCCAGCTGGGCTTCGCCCTTGAAGCCCTGATGGAACTGGGCATAGCCGACAGGATTTTCACGGTAGGCCTGGCGAAGAGACTTGAAGAGGTGATAGTTCCCGGAGATCCGCTGCCGCTCTTCCTTGACAGGAATTCATCTTCCCTCAGGGTGCTGATGCAGATACGCGACGAGGCCCACAGATTCGGCATAACCCATCACCGCAACCGCCGCAGCAAGGAACAGACCGTCAGCGCACTGCGTTCGATTCCCGGCGTAGGCGAGAAGACCGAGCAGAAGCTGCTCCGTCATTTCAAGAGCCTGAAACGCATCAAGGAGGCCCCGCTGGAGGAACTTACCGCGGTTGTCGGTCCGAAGCTCGCTTCGCTAATCCGTTCCATTGAATGAGGCCGTAGACGGCGTTCGCCAGGAAGAAGGCGAACATGACCAGCATCAGGGCGGCATGCTCCTCTCCCCTGATGGTGGCTACGGTCCATTTTACGACCTGCGCGGCATCCAGCACTATCCAGATGTACCACTGCTCGGCGATTGCCTTGACCATCATATACATGGCCAGGATCGAGATGACCGTGGTGACCGAATCCAGCCAGGGCTGCGAATCTCCGATGACCGGCCTGGAAAGTATCCATGCGAAGAGCGGGATCAGCACTGCGGCCGCCAGGACGAGCACTACTGCCGTCCTGCGGGTGAGATGGACGGCGTTTACGGCGCCGCTCTCTTCATTGCGATTCTTCTTCCACTGCACCCAGCCCACGAACTGCATGGGCAGATAGTAGAGCAGGTAGATGGCAGAGTCCGCGAAAAGCCGCGATTTCCATGCTATATAGACATAGATGGCGTTGTAGATAATACCGAAAAGATAGTTCCAGATGTTGCCTTTCGCGCAGAGCACGAGGTTTACGATTCCCGTAACCGCCACGATGAATCCGAGGGTATCCCATCCTTCGCCCAGCAGCGAGGATGCGATGCTGACCGCCGTGGTCCCGATGATGAGAAAATAGTCGAATGCGTTGAGTTTCATGACTTAGAGTCCTGTCGACATGACGAAGCGGAATGATCCGTGGTCTCCGGGGCGGTGCGGACGGGCGTACTGTACGCCGAACTGGAGATCGGATCCTATGCGGAACAGACGCGTCGTCACCATCAGCGATGTGCCGTAGGAGAGGTAATGCGTAGGTACTATGCGGTCGATGTGGTTGCCTGTGATGACGGGATGCTCCTTGTCGTAGGCGTAATCGACGAACGGTATCAGGATGAGGCGCTTGAGATAGAAGAAGAAACCTCCGTCAAGGTCGCCGGCATATATAGGCAGCGCATACTGCAGTGACGCCCTTCGGTAGTTGAGGAACACCTCGTTGGAAAAACCGGTGGGACGTTTCACGAGATTGAAGTCCGTGCCGTAGAAAAGTGCTCCCTGCGGCTGGAACTGGCGGGCATATGAGATCCTGAAACCGTCTTCCTTGCCGAATCCCGGGAGATACATCCATGTGTCGAAAGCTCCGACGCTCCTGCGGCCGATCCCGTGTCCGAGGTTCATGCGTGCGCTTACCTGGAATCCGAATCCGAACCTGGGGGTCAGTCTGGATGTAGGGGTGGCGAGCCTTGTCATGAAGCGAAGCGTGCCGACCAGCATCTGCGACCGTTCACTCGAGAAACCGGTATCTCCACCGTATTCCATGTATTTCCAGGAATCGTTGGTCATCACATAATTGATCTGGGGCCTGAGCGAGGTTACCCAGCCTCCCCTCGAGAAGTTTAAGGGGATGGAAATCTGTGCGTTGACATTCAGGGAAGGACGCGACAGGGTGTCGAGATGGATGGAGGATTCTCCTCCCGGCCTGTATACTACCGTGGATGAGGTGGCGCTGCGTCCGTTGAAATCCACAGCCAGGGCCATTACCGGATAGAGGCCCGAGTAATTCAGGTAGGCGTGGGCGCCGTGGTGATGATCATGGTATGAATATCCGGCCGAACCTACCAGGGTGCCGAGTTCGTTCTGCGTGACAAGGGTGGCACCGGGCGCGACATACTCGTACCAGTTGCTGAAGTGGTTGAGGTCGAAACCGCCGAGGTCATTCATCAGGCGGTCGATGCTGGCATAGAAGGGGGCCCATGAATGGACATGTATGCCGTGCAGGATTTTGCTGTAGGGCCGGCTCTCCAGATTTTCGATTTCCCGGCGGAGCAGGGAATCTTCTTCGGCGGAGACGGGGGTGATCCTCGAAGAAGCCTGCTCGGCATTGCGCTCGGCCAGTTCGTTGATGTATGGATGTTTGAAATCGGCCTGCTTCCATTCCAGGGAATCGGAAGGGACGGCGACCGGAAGATATCCGAGATGGTCGTAATCTCCGAAAAGAAGTTTTCCGTCGTCGGTGAAAGAGGGCGCTTCGGCGCTGAAACGGACGGATGTGAGCCGCATCAGGCCGTCCATGCTCCCCTCTTTTCCCGGGTCGAGGGCATAGACATTGCTCAGGCCGTCGAGATCGGAAACGAAATAGAGGATGGAATCGCCCGCCGCCTGCAGGTTGCGTATCATCTTGGGCTGGGGAGCGAGGACACGGCGCCAGGAACCGTCATGGCGGTAGATACCTATTCCTTCAGTGGTCACGACCGTGGCGTAGAGGTCGTTTCTCAGCTGTGCGACTCCGGTGACCTGCCCCTTGTCGGGGGCCGGGATCCTGTCGAGCAGTTTTCCTTCGCGGTCGAGTATTACTACGTTGGAACCGCCTTCCACCGGATATTCCGCCGCAAGGATCGAATCCCTGCCTGCAGAGGGAGCCGGATTGAGATACCGGCTGCGCCTTGTCAGTGTCGTCATGGAATTGGTCTCCGCGTCATAACGCCGGATGACCGACCAGCTGCGGTGTTCCCAGCGCGGGTCGGGCACTATTTCGGAGAACAGCATGGAATGCCCGCTGTCAGCCACCAGGGTGCTGGTGGTAGTGGACAGCGGACGGCGGTAGTGGCGGCGTCCCAGCGAATCGATGCTCATGATGCGGCGTTCGAACTGCATCCCCTTCATGGTAACGAAGATTTCGTCACCAAGCTCAACGGGATTCGACAGTTCGGCATAAACCCTGTCCCGTCTTGCGACGAGGGGAATCGTAGGCGTATACGGGGCGCGCAGCTTGTATTCCCACTGCCACAGTTCGGTGTTACGGGCGACGGCAAGCCACCAGTTCTCGCCTCCGCTGTGGCCGGTGCCCTTGATGTAGGCGTTCCTGGACACGTTGAACAGTTTCCAGCAGTTCCTTGCCTTCTCCTCGATGATGTCCCCGGCCGCGAAATAGTTGCCGGAGATGTCGCGCATGGAACTCAGTGTCAGGTAGCCCAGGGGATACTTCCCGGGTGAGTAGCGGCGGAAAGAGCCGTAGCGCCAGTCCACGTATTTGCGGTTGTCGCCCGCCACGAAAGCGGCCCTGAAATATTTGAGGAATTCCGGGTCGCGGCCGCGTCCTGCGGAGGTAAGGTCCGTCTCGTTCTGGACGGCATCCCCTTCAAAAAGTACCTTGGTTGGGTGGAGACCTATGCCGACGGCGCTGCCCTGCTCTCCGAGTATCACGTTGAGGACACGGAAAAGCCCTTTGGTGTAGTGTGCCATCTGCCCGACGTGGCGTCCTTCATGGACGGCGAGCTGCATCTCCCAGTTGAGGGCGTAGAGGGGGTCGCCGAGAGGCGTTGTATAGAGCTCGATGCGCCTGGGAGCCCATGCGACCATGCCGTTGCTGTACATGTCGTACGGCTGCAGGATCATCGGCATACGCGGCGGGTCGATGTGGAGGCCCGTAAGGGTCGCGGTACGTGTCTTCTCGAAAGAATAGACGTATTCACGGGCAAGTGAATCGATCTCCACCGGGTATATCATGTCGAAATGGGCGCTCCTGATCCTCGCCCACCTGGTACCGGCCGGGGCGCTGCCCGTCTGGTAGTATTGGGCGACGGCCGGCACGGAGAGAGCCAGCAGCAGTATGGACAGGATGAGAGCCTTTTTTCGCATAAGCCGCAAAGATACGACAAAAACCGTTCCTTATGATAACAAGTTGTTTTGAAATGAAAGCAAAAATGGTATATCTTTGTGAAACAGCACTGATTTGCATGGATGCGGTCATTACATATGTAGATGGAAGCGATCCTCTCTGGCAGCAGGATTACCGTACTGCCGTCCACGGTCCGGTAGTGGAAAGGCGGTACCGCGGGTGGGAGACCCTGCCTTTCCTGCTGCGCGGAATCGAGCGGCACATGCCTTTCATCGACCGTGTCTTTCTCGTCGTCTCAAGGGAAAGCCAGGTTCCCGCATGGGTGGACCGGGAGAATCTCAAGGTGGTGCTTCACCGTGAAATCATCCCGGCTGCGTTCCTTCCGACGTTCAACAGCACGACCATAGAACTGTTCCTCCACCGGATTCCCGGCCTGTCGGAGCGTTATCTGTACTTCAACGACGATATCTTCCCGATGTTCAACTGCTCCGAAGAAGACTTCTTCCCGGGAGGGCGTCCCGCCACCGGCTTCGCCCGGCACTATTTCGCCGGCAACGATTTCAAGAAGCAGACGCGCCGTTCCTATGTGCTGGCGCGCCAGGCCCTGGGGCTGCCGAAGAGCCATTTCTTCCTCCGTCCGCAGCACACCTGCACCCCGATGCTCCGCAGCTGCTGCGAATCGCTTTTCACCAGGGTCGCGGGGCAGCTCCTGCGCTCGATCACCCCGGTGCGCAACGCCTGCAACGTGAACCAGTATGTATTCCTCGACTATGCCCTGCTCAGCGGCAGGGGGATCAACCGCAGGATTGACAACCAGCATATCTCGCTGGCTGCGGTATCTCCGGGAAGACTTGCCAAGATTATCGCCGAACCCAAGCGGAAACTGCTGTGCATCAATGATGTGGATATGAAACCCGAGAGACGCGACGCTTTCGGGAAGGCTCTTGTCGATGCGCTTTCCAAACGTTTCCCCGACAGGTCGAGATTCGAAAAAGAGGTTCCTGCAGAATGAATGACGAGAAATTCATGAGGGAAGCCCTTCGCGAAGCGGTCGCAGCGGGCGCCGACAAGGAGGTTCCGATCGGCGGCGTCGTCGTGTGCGGCGGACGCATCATCGCCAGGGCGCACAATCTTACGGAGCGGCTTACGGACGTGACGGCCCACGCCGAGATACAGCTGATCGGAATGGCCGCCGAGGCCATAGGAGGGAAGTATCTGAACGACTGTACCCTCTATGTCACGGTGGAACCGTGCCCCATGTGCGCCGCCGCCCTTGCATGGGCCCAGCTGGGCAGGCTGGTCTACGGCGCTCCCGATCCGAAACGGGGATATACCCTGTTCTCACCTTCGCTCCTGCACCCCCGCACCGAAGTCACCTCCGGTGTCCTGGCCTCCGACTGCTCCGCCCTGATGACGGAATTCTTCAAAAATCAGAGGTGACCTTTGCCCGCCAGGCCGTATAAGCATATTTTTGTTTTAGTAAAAATATTAATACCTTTGCGTTTTGTACTCCTGAACTGCGGGATATCAAGACCGGAGCTAGGGGTCCGGGGCAAGCCCCAGTATTGAGATATGGTGTAATGGTAGCACTACAGATTTTGGTTCTGTCTGTTCAGGTTCGAATCCTGATATCTCAACCAGAAACCAACATATAAGACACCACCGTGGAACCTCCGAGTCGTCAGGCACATACCGACGGGAGCCCCTCAAAGGAGCCCCTGCCGTCGTGGTGTTCCCCCTATAACAACGCAACCCATGAAGACTCCCTGCCCGCAATGCCGGACAGGAAACTCTTCCATTGATATATGGCACTATACCTAAAAAAAGAACTCGACAATGACGCCCGGATATATGTCTGGGAGATTACGGAAACCGAGGAAGAGCTGATGGCCACGACGGCTGTTCCTGACAACGAGCTGGAGGACCTCTCGTACACCCGCAGCGAGGCGCGCCGCAAGGAGAAGCTTGCGACCCGTGCCCTGCTCAACGAGATTTTCCCTGAGAAGCTCTATCTGGGCCACCATGACAACGGCAAGCCGTACCTTCAGAACACGGCGATGGAGATCAGCATCTCCCATACCAACCGTTTCGTAGCCATACTCCTGCATCCCGACGAGGATCTGGGCATCGACATCGAATGCCTTGACCGCGATTTCTCCGCAGTGGAGAAGAAGGCCCTTAGCGAAGATGAGCTCGAAGACCTGGATGACCGCAAGAAGAATCTCCAGCTGGCCATCTACTGGTGCGCCAAGGAAGCCATCTACAAGCGCATGTCGGTCAACGGCGTCGATTTCGCCGAGCAGATCGAGGTCGAACGCTTCAATCCCCGTGACGAAGGGGAGATAGAGGCGACATTCACCCACAAGGACGGAACGGAGCTTGAATTCGAACTCAGCTACGAGGTATTCGACAACCACGTGATGGTATGGGTAGTGGGATAAACCAAACAAAGAAGATGAAGAATTTTGTAAAGGAACTTGAGTGGAGGGGCATGATCCAGGATATCATGCCCGGAACGGAAGAAAAACTTATGGAAGGCCCCCAGGCCGCTTATGTGGGAATCGACCCGACGGCCGATTCGCTCCATATCGGACATCTGGTGAGCGTGATGATCCTCAAGCATTTCCAGAATTGCGGGCACAAGCCCTTCGCCCTCGTGGGCGGCGCCACCGGCATGATCGGCGACCCTTCCATGAAATCGGCGGAGCGCAATCTCCTCGACGAGGAGACTCTCAACCATAACGTGGCATGCATCAAGTCACAGCTTGCCCGCTTCCTCGATTTTGATTCCGACGCCCCCAACAAGGCGGAACTGGTCAACAACTATGATTGGATGAAGGACTATTCGTTCATCAACTTCATCCGCGACATAGGCAAACATATCACCGTCAACTACATGATGGCCAAGGATTCAGTGAAGAAGCGCCTCTCCCGCGATTCGAGCGAGGGAATGTCCTTCACCGAATTCAGCTACCAGCTCATGCAGGGCTATGATTTCTACTGGCTCTGGAAACACCGCGGCTGCATCCTCCAGCTCGGAGGCAGCGACCAGTGGGGCAACATCACCACGGGTACCGAGCTCATCCGCAGGATGGACGGCGGCGAGGCGTTCGCCCTGACCTGCCCGCTTATCCGCAAGGCCGACGGCACCAAGTTCGGAAAGACGGAGAAAGGCAACGTGTGGCTCGACGCCGAGCGCACATCCCCTTACGAATTCTATCAGTTCTGGCTCAATGTCTCCGACGAGGACGCCGAGCGCTACATCAAGATCTTCACGATGCTTGACCGCGAGACCATCGAGAATGCCATCGCAGCACACCGCGAGGCTCCCGAGCGCCGCGAACTCCAGAAACTGCTGGCCAAAGAGGTCACGGTCATGGTCCATGGCGAAAAGGATTACGAGAATGCCGTCGCAGCTTCCCAGATGCTCTTCGGCAAAGGTACCGTAGAGGCTCTCAAGGCGCTCGACGAACGCACATTCCTCTCCGTTTTCGCCAACGTTCCCCATTATTCCCTTCCGAAGGAGGCCCTTCCGGCCGACCTTCCCGAAATGCTTGCCGTAAAGACCGACATCTTCCCCAGCAAGGGCGAATGCCGCAAGACCGTGCAGGGTGGCGGACTGAGCATCAACAAGGAGAAGGTTTCCGACGCGGCGATGGTCCTGACCGAAGACAATCTCCTTGACGGGAAATACATCCTCGTCCAGAAAGGGAAGAAGAACTATTATCTCCTTACATTCTGAGCATAGCGAATTTATCATGGAAAGCGAGAGCACAAGACAGCAGAAAGTAGCGCGGCAGATCCAGAAGGATCTCGCCGAGATCATACGCGCCCGCGGCATGTCGGCATACGACGGTGCCATGCTCACGGTGAGCGGCGTGAAGATCACTTCCGACCTGGCACTCGCCAAGGTCTATGTAAGCATTTTCCCCTCCTCCAAGGCGGAGGCGGTCATGCAGCGGCTCGGAGAAGAGACTTCCCGGCTGCGCGGGGAACTGGGACGCCGGGTAGCGAAACAGCTCCGCATCGTGCCGGAACTCTCCTTCTTCCTTGACGACTCCCTCGATTACGTGGAGCATATCGACGAGCTGCTGAAGAAATAGGAAACCGGCAGGTTCAATGAAACTCTCCCGGTTCATAGCGTGGCGCTACCTGTTCGCGAAGAAGTCGCACAATGTGATCAACATCATTTCGATCATATCTGCGGCCGGTATCGCTGTCGGCAGCGCCGCACTTGTGATAATCCTCTCCATCTACAACGGATTCGACTCCATAGTCCGCGACCTCAACGATTCGCACACCGCCGATGTTCTCGTGACCCCGGCGGAAGGCAAAGTCTTCCAGACATCCGGCCGTCTGGATTTCCTGAAAGACGATCCGAGGGTGAGGGCTGTCTGCGGGGTGCTGGAAGAAAGCGTGTTCGTGCAGTACGGGGACCGCAACAAAGTTGTGACGGCCCGTGGGGTGGATTCACTTTACGAACGGATCACCGGTCTTAAGGACCATCTGGTCGAAGGGGAGTTCTCCCTCAGCTACGGCGACCTCAACCAGGTCGTCCTTGGCCGCATCGTTGCCCTTGAACTCGGGGCGCGGCCAGCCTTCCAACAGCCGCTGACGGCATGGTTCCCGAGCCGGACGGCCACGGTCGACCTGCTCAATCCGCTCGCTTCGCTCCGGCAGGTGAAACTCAATACCGCCGGAATCGTCTCACTGGAGCAGAATTTCGACCAGACATACATGTATATGCCGCTTGACGCCCTGCGGGATCTGCTCGAATACGACGATGAGGTATCGGGATGCGAGATATACCTGAATCCTTCGGGACTCAACCGCCGTGGTCTCGCTTCGCGAGATATCCTGTCCGACATTCGGGATGCGCTTGGCGAAGGCTATGTCGTCCGTGACCGGCAGCAGCAGAACACGACCCTGTATAAACTGTTGAAGTATGAGAAAGTGGCGATCTACCTTATCCTGCTCTTCGTCATGCTGATAGTCTCGTTCAACATATTCGGTTCGCTGTCAATGCTCATCATCGAGAAACGCGACGACATCGCCACTCTCCGTGCGATGGGGGCGGGCGACGAACTGGTGGGACAGATCTTCGTCCGTGAAGGATGGCTGATTTCACTGTTCGGGATCGCAGTCGGAGTAGGGACCGGACTGCTCGTCTGCCTTGCGCAACAGCGCTTCGGAATAGTGAAGATGCCCGGCAATTTCGTAGTCGACGCATATCCCGTCGTGGTCCAGTTCAAGGATATCCTGATAATAATCGCCGGCGTTGCCCTGATCGGCTGGCTGATCTCCCTTCTCACCCGCCGCATGAGCCGCTGGGAATAGGGCCCGGCCCAGCCGCCCATTCCGTGTGCTTCGGTGTGCTTCCAGCGCTTTTTTTCGCTGCAACGGACGCACCTGGCATACAGGCAGTTACACAAGTTGATCCCCCTCAAAACGAGGGGGATCAACTTGCATAATCAACTGATTATCAATTGCGTCCGTTGCAGCGAAAAATGGCCGAAAATGAGGATGGGCGCGCTGAAATAGCACAGATGGAATAAGTCAGCGGGCAAGGTCCGATTATATAGTCAACACCTTGCCCATAGGATCATAGATACACAGTGTTCTGACGCTCATGCAATGGGCAAGGTGTCGAGCATGAAATCAGACCTTGCCCATTATGGGCAAAAGTACTAAGGCCGGGAGGCGCGGGGGCTCGGGGGCAGTGCCCCCGACAACAAAAGGGCGGCCGATCTCCCGACGGGCCACCCTTCTGATGATAATATACTAAAACCTAAACCACTCTATAGATGCGGGAGACCGGCCGAATGTTGCGTCCGGATACTGAAAAAATGTGCAACAAAAGCCGCAATTCGACCTAGCAACAATTTTTAGAGCAGTTTTGACAACGAGAAAACTCTCCCCGGAGCCTCTTTTCGACCAGAACCTGCATCCTTTCACGCAACTGATCCGAGGATATCTTCTCCAGGACCTCGTAGGCGAATGCCATCTGCTGGAGCAGTTTCGCTTCCGCCATGGGTATGCCGCGCGTACGCATGTAGAAAAGTTCGTCCGGATTGAGTCGGCCGATTGTGGCACCGTGGCTGCATTTGACGTCGTCGGCGTAGATCTCGAGCTGGGGCTTGGTATATGCCTTGGCCTCGGAACTGATCAACAGGTTGTGGTTCGCCTGATAGGCCTCGCTCTTCTGAGCATCGGGAACCACCTTGATAAGTCCGTCGAAGTGGGCTTTACCCCTGTCGTCGAGGATTCCCTTGAATAACTGGTTGCTTCGGCATGAAGGGACGTTGTGGGTGAGCCGGATGTCGTAGTCCATCCTCTGGTCTCCGTCGGTCAGATAGAGTCCGCCGAGTTCGCAGGATGCGTTTTCCCCGTCAAGCGATACGTCGATGCGGTTGAGGATCTCTCCGCCGTGAAGGGAGAGGAAAACCATTTTGAGCTCCGCTCCTGCTGCCAGCGAGATATCGTAGGAGGTTTCGTGGACGGCCCGGTTGTGTTCGTTCTGCATCACCACGAATTCCGCTGCGGCACCTTCCTCAAGCGTGATCCTGACCTTTTCGCGGGTCTTGAAAAGATCGAGCGAGAAAGTGTGGGCGCACTGGATGATCTTTCCGGACGATCCCTTTCCGAAGTGGAAAGTGTCTTCGAACTCAAGTTCCTGCGGACCTCCTTCGCTGCGGACACCGATGATCTGCAACATCTTATCCATCTGCTCCCCGTCCTCGAGCCGGAAGGCGAGCGGGGAACCGGCGCCCTGTACAGACCCGTCCACCAGGAAAAGCTGGCGGGCGTCCCTCAGCGGAACCCTGCAACGGAATTCCTGTTTGAGGGCCGGGGCGTAGATGAGGTTATTCATTTTCATGGATGAGGCGGTCGTATCCGTTCTTTTCGATTTCCAGTGCGAGTTCCTTGCCTGCGGTTTTGATGATGCGGCCCTTATAAAGAACGTGGATCACGTCGGGGACGATATAGTCGAGCAGGCGCTGGTAGTGGGTGATGACTATGAAGGCATTGTCGGGACGCTTCATTTTGTTTACACCCGTTGCGACGATGCGCAGGGCGTCGACATCAAGGCCGGAATCGGTCTCGTCCAGGATGGCCAGCCTGGGTTCCAGCATCGCCATCTGGAAAATCTCGTTGCGTTTCTTTTCTCCGCCCGAGAAACCCACGTTGACCCCGCGGCCTGAGAAACTGCTGTCCATCTCGACATAGGACATCTTCTCGCGCATCAGTTTCAGGAACTGGGCGGCTCCGAGAGGCTCGAGGCCGCGCTGCTTGCGCTGTTCGTTCACGGCGGCCTTCATGAAGTTGACGTTGCTCACCCCGGGAATCTCCACGGGATACTGGAATCCCAGGAAAATGCCGGCCCAGGAGCGCTCTTCAGGCGCCATCGCCAGCAGGTCGCGGCCGTCGTAGATGATGGATCCTTCGGTTACTGTGAAAGTTTCGCGTCCGGCCAGGACTGCGGAGAGTGTGCTTTTGCCGGAGCCGTTGGGTCCCATGATGGCGTGGGTCTCGCCGGCCTTGATTTCCAGGTCGATGCCGCGCAGGATTTCCTTGTCCGCGACGGATGCGTGAAGGTTTTCTATTTTGAGCAGGGTGTTCATCATGCTTTTCTCCTATACATCTTCTCCCAGCCGATCAGGGAGACGATACCGTTGACGAGATAAAGTGCGCTCACTATCGGCATGAAAATGTTGCCGACAGACAGGTGCAATATGAGTTGTGTGATGTTTACTATTATCCATGCCACCCAGCAGTCCCATTTCTTCTGGGCGCTGAGGAACTGGGCTACCAGTATCAGGATCGTTACGCACGAATCGAGATAGGGGTGGGGGTCGGCGGGGAAGAGGCGTCTGAGCAGCCATCCCCACAGGGCGGCCACGACCAGGACGATAACTATGGTGAGTATGCGTTCGAACCATGAAAGCATCGTGACCTTCAGTTCGCCCTTCTTTTCGGAACTGGTCTCATCGGCCTTGGGATGGGTCCAGCGGTAGTGTCCCAGAATGTTGATGCCGAGTGATACCGGCTGCAGCAGCAGCGAAGCGGCCAGGTTCTTCTGCCAGAAAAGGAAGAAGAGGGCGGCGGTATAGAGATAGCCTACCCAGAAATTGTATTTGCTTCCACGGCCTGCGAGGAAAACGCAGGTCAGGCCGAGAAGCGAAGATATGAGGTCCAGCCAGTTGAATGTCATCCTATACTCCCCTCCAGGGAGACTTGCAGCAGTTTCTGTGCCTCGACGGCGAATTCCATCGGGAGCTTGTTAAGGACTTCCTTTGCGTATCCGTTGACGATCAGGCCTACGGCATCTTCTTCTGTGATTCCCCGCTGGCGGCAGTAGAAGAGCTGCTCTTCACTGATCTTGGATGTGGTGGCCTCGTGCTCGATGGTCGCGCTCTGATTGTCCGACTCTATGACGGGGAATGTATGTGCACCGCACTTGTCTCCCAGCAGCAGGGAGTCGCACTGGGAATGGTTGCGGGCGCCTTCGGCTCCGGGCAGGACCTTGACCATGCCGCGGTAGCTGTTCTGGCTGCGTCCGGCCGAGATGCCCTTGCTGACGATGCGGCTCGTGGTGTTCCGGCCTATGTGTATCATCTTGGTTCCGGTGTCGGCCTGCTGGAAATTGTTGGTCACGGCGACGCTGTAGAACTCCGAGATGGAATTGTCGCCCTTGAGTATGGTGCTCGGGTATTTCCAGGTGATGGCACTGCCTGTCTCGACCTGGGTCCAGAAAAGCCGGCTGCCGTTGCCCTTGCATATGCCGCGCTTGGTGACGAAATTGTAGATGCCGCCCCGTCCCTGGGCATCGCCCGGATACCAGTTCTGGACGGTGGAGTACTTGACTTCGGCATCTTTTTCCACGATGATCTCCACGACAGCGGCGTGGAGCTGCGATTCATCGCGCATCGGGGCGGTGCATCCTTCCAGATAGCTGAGATAAGCCCCTTCGTCGGCAACTATAAGCGTCCGCTCGAACTGTCCGGTACCTTTTGCGTTGATGCGGAAGTAACTTGAGAGTTCCATCGGGCAGCGCACGCCCTTGGGGATGTAGCAGAACGATCCGTCGCTGAATACGGCGCTGTTGAGGGCGCTGTAGAAATTGTCGGCGACAGGGACGACCGTCGCCAGATACTTTCGTACCAGTTGGGGATAGTTCCTGACGGCTTCCGAGAAGGAACAGAAGATGATACCCTTCTCGGCAAGGGTCTCGCTGAAGGTGGTCTTGACCGAAACGCTGTCGAAAACGGCGTCTACGGCGGTTCCGCTCAGCACGCCACGTTCGTGGAGCGGGATGCCCAGTTTGTCGAAAGTCTTTTCGATTTCGGGATCTATCTCCTTCTTTTCCGAAGGTTTCTTCGGCGCGGCGTAATAGACTATATCCTGGAAATCGATCGGAGGTATATCGAGATGGGCCCATGTCGGCAGTTTCATCTTCTGCCACTGGCGGAAAGCCTTGAGCCGGAATTCCAGAAGCCACTCCGGTTCCTCTTTCTTCCTGGAGATCAACCGGATGATATCTTCGTTGAGTCCTTTCGGAATGAAATCCTGCTCCACCACGGTCTCGAAACCGTGTTCGTATTCCCCGGAAGTGACCTCCGCTATAATTTTGTCGCTCTCTTTCATCGCGCCGCAAAGATAACACTATTTCATGGAATTGGGCCGGAGCCCCGGTTTAATATCCTTGCGCGTGGATGGGGAGTTCGGCTCCTTCGGGGGTGACCAGGACCGGACCCACATCGGGCAGGGCGAGGTGTCCGATGATTTCGAAATCGTGGAACTCCTTGCGGAAGGTCTCGTGTTTCTCCAGGGGAATCACGAAAAGGAACTTGTAGTCGTCGCCGCCGTTCATCGCCGCCGTCACGACGTCCATGTCGATTTCTTCGGCCATCGCGAAGGTCTGGGATGAGATGGGGATCTTCTCCAGATAGACCTTTGCGCCAAGCCCCGTGTCGCGGGTGAGCCGGATGACGGCTTCGCCGAGGCCTTTAGTCAGAAAATAACCCCGTGAAGGAAGGACGTCCGCCTCGGAGAAGCGGGAAAGCATATCGGCTTTGATTTCGGGGCTCAGATAGCTGGCCAGGACGGCCTTGTAGGGCGCCAGGTCAGGCTGTTCGCCGGTTCCGGTGAAAGCCACCTTCTCGCGTTCCAGGACGTGGAGGCCCATATAGGCTGCGCCCAGATGGCCGCTCAGGCAGATCAGGTCGCGGCTCTTGACTGCCGCCCGTTGGTCCAGCACCTTCCTCTGCTGGACGCCGTAGGCGGCAAGGCCGATGGCCAGGCCGTTGACCGACGGGTCAAGTTCAAGCGACAGATGCTTCACGCCGTGTTCGCGGACCGCTGCAAGTACGCCTTCCCACAGGGCAGCGACGTCTTCATAGCAGAAGCGCTTCGACAGGCCGAGGACGACCGAGAGGGAATGGGGCTGGTACAGCGCGGCGTACAGTTCGCCCAGCACGTTCAGCACGGCTTTGTAGCCCAGATGCCGGAGAGGCGTGTAGACCAGGTCGAAGTCACAGCCTTCGAGCATCAGTTTATGTGCGGAACACCCCGCTCCGCGGCCGGCGGCCGGAAGGGGGTGTTCATTGGTGAAACCGCTGCCGTCAAAGAGACGGTCGAGCGTGGCTTGTTTGCCTATCTGAGCGATATCTGTCCGGGGCATCTTGGGAAATTTTTCCCAAAGATACGATTATTCGGGCAATTTCTTGACGACATCCCATCCTGAGATGACATCGCCGTAGAGATAGAACGTGACCTGGAAGGTCGTACCGCTCGCCTGGTCGGTCACTTCATATATCCGGGTGATGTCACGGCTGCCCACGAACGTGTAATCGCCGAGCGAAAGCGGAGCGAGTTCGGGAACCTGGACCGGAGGTTCGCCTCTCCGGCGACGCTGGTTCCAGTCGAATCCGGCGATGAGATACTGCATGCGTTTCTCGATCTGCGCCATGACGCCCGGATGGTGGAACGGGTCCGTATCGGCACGGCCGGGAGCCTTGACTTTCGGAAGACGGCCGCCGTTCGCCGCCACGACAGCGCGGACACTGTCGGTATAAGCCTTGAAACGGGACAACTGTTCCGGGGTACGGATGCTTTCCACCGTGAAAATGGAGATGCCCTGGGCGCCTGCCCTGAAGGCCTCGTCCATGCAGTCGGTGATGTCATCGCTGTACATCAGGCCGCAGTAGAGTGTCGTCTTCGGGTTTTTGTCGTTATAGTTCTCAGCCGTGCAGTCATACGCGAAAGAGGGGTCGAGAGTATAGTAATTGTGATATACCATCGGGAAGACGACGTCGAGATCCCACTTGCCCCAGTCCTGGCGCACCATCCTGGAAGCCATCTTCGGGGTCGGGAAAGGAGATGCCGCCATCACCTTTCCGTAGGAGTGGACCGTGGCAGCGAACAGGTTGGCCACTTCCGAGATCTGGTCGCAGCGGAACTGGCGCCAGGTAACATCCTGGGAGGGATCATCCTGTTCCATCGGATCGTATCCGTATTTTTCCTTGAAAATCCGGATCATCTCAGGATGATACCCGAAGTCCCATTCGGGATACTCCCTGTCCTGGACAATGCCGTAACGGGGCCACAATGTGGTCGGAAGCACTACGTCGACGAATCTGTGGTAGTCGATCGCAATACCGTCCAGGCCTTCCACCTTGCAGTAGGCCCGCACCTTTTCGTTGAGATATTCCCGGACTTCAGGCAAGGCCGGGCAAAGGAACTTGTAGTGATCCACATATGCCGTGGTATCGGCAAGGCTGCGGCCCAGCCTGTTGACGCTGAACCATTCTGGATGCTCGGCAAGGACCTTTGTGCGGTCATGTTCGAGATTCATCGTCCAGAGCCATGCAAAAACCTGGATGCCGTGCGCGTGGGCGATGGGGATTACCCGGCGGTAGTCATCGGGGGTTGGGGCATTGAGCATAACTCCGTCGATGCCCGCATCGTTCATTTTCTGGCAGGCAGCTTCGAAATCGGTGTTCGGACGCAGGTCGAGCCAGGTCCAGAAAAGGGGATAGGAGGGCGCGGCTTTACGCTCGCTGCAGGAGAAGAGGCAGAGCAAAGCCGTCATGGCCAGTGCAAGGGACAGGATAAATTTTTTCATGGCTTATTTGACTGGTATATCTCGGGTCGGGACGACGACGTTGCCGGCCTCGTCATAAATGGTTACATAGATATGGCCGCGCTCCACCCGGACATCAAGCCGCGACTCGCTGTCGTTGACCAGGATAGGGAACGAATTGTTCATCGTTCCGGCGGGGTGGTACTGGTATTCGTGCAGGTCGGCGCCGATCATCAGGTCTACACCTGCCTTGTTGAGAAGGGGCACGAAATTGTGGTTCATCCAGGTGTGCGGTACGAAATCGTCGGGTATACCGGGATCGATCATCGGCGCATGCAGGATGCAGATCTTGACGGGAGCCTTGCGGAACGCGGGTTCGTTCATGGCCTTTTCCGCCCAGGCCATCTGTTCCCGCAGATAGTCTTCGTAAATCCTGTCGCCGGTCAGGGCAAGGGAGTTGGCAGCGCCGGTCTCTCCGGCATCCAGCACGATGAAGGCGACGGGGCCTTCGCGTAAGGTGTAGTAGTAGGGCGCGGATTCCGCTTTCGGGAATATCTTCTCCACCAAGGCGACGCCGCTGCCGCGGCCTTCGTGATTGCCGCGGGCGAAGACGACGGGCAGGTTGGCGCCATAAGGCCCAAGCGGTCCCACCTCATATTTGACCAGGCTGTCGACCGTCCAGTTGCCGGCCGAGATGATATCGCCGTTGAGCAGCAGGAAATCATTGTCGCCGGTATCGATGTCGTCGAGAAGTGCGGCATAGTGGTCGAGCCGCATATGGACGTCGTTCATTACGGTGAAGTGACAGGTCTTCCGGTTGGGGTCGAATGTCGTCACCGAGTAATCGCCGGAATAGATGTCCCGGCCGTAGGCCGGCCTCCTCGGGTTAAGCGGGTCGACCACCCGGTTCCCGATCCGGTAGCGGTAGTCCGAGCCGCGCGAAAGGCCGGTGACGCGGACGGTGTGGAGCGTTCCGAAAAGTTTCCTTCCGGCATAATACTCATACACCCGGCGTCCGTTGGCCAGTTCCACCCAGCCCTGGCAGGGCATGGCGGTCGTCCACAGGACGGTGAAGGCGTCTTCGCTCATATCCGTCACCCAGGGGCCGCAGGTTACGGGGTTGTCCTGGACCTGTGAGCGCGGCTTAGCGGGCACCTGCGTGCTGTCGATCAGATTGCCGTGGCGGTCCATCAGCGTAAGGGCTATCCGCTCGGGCGTCACGTCCATATGGATGGCGCTCACGGAATACGTTCCTTCCGTCCAGCGGCAGGCGATCTTGTCGGCGTTTTCCATGGCACCCTCGTCGAATTTACGGCCGCGGTCATTGTCGGAAGACGTTGTCTGGATATAGACCGTGCCGTAAGAGCCGTCGGTGACCTTGTCGTCGTACAGGGCGTGGGAGCGCACGTAGACGTGGTTGTTGCCGGCGACGGCCAGGTCTACGCCCAACTCGTCGAAGATCCTGTGCCATCGGGCATACTGGCCGCTCCGGCCGTTTGTACCGTAGAACCATTCATAGTGCATGCAGACCACGACGAATGTCGGTGGATTGGCACAGCCCCGTTCGAAGGCCACGGAACTGCGCAGCCACTTCTCTGCGGCCTCGAATTCGGGACCGGCGGTCATCCTCTCGGTATTGAGCATCAGGAAGAGCGTGTTCCCGTAGCGGAAACGGTAGCAGATGCCCATCTGTCCCTCATAACCGTTCTGCGGATAGTAGGATGTGCCGATGAAAAACGGATTTTCCGCGGGGAAGTCGTGGGAAACCATCGAATTCCGTGTCCAGTTGTCGTGATTGCCGTTTACGCGGGCCCAGAGGAATTCGTTGAAATTGTCTTCCTCGAACATCCGGCGCCAGAACGAATAACTGCCGCCCCAGGCAACCACGTCACCGGGACTGAAGACCCAGTCAATAGATGGATCGAAACGCTGCATGGTGTCGATCATGCCCATGGCGGCTTCGAGTCTGGTGGGGATAGGCGGGTAACTGTGGAAGTCGGAGATGATGCAGGCCGACCAGTGCTCCGCTCCGGCTGTCCGGAAGCGGTGTTCGGTACTGCGCGCGACAGCGTTGTCCCCTTTCTTTTCCACGATGACATATTTGTAGTCCGTATCTGGTTTCAGGTCAGTCAGGGTGGCGCCGAGTTTGGTGAAGACGGCATCTTCCACAATGTCGCTGTTGTCGGCCGCCTTGGAGGAAAAGCCCTGGAAGGCCGTGAAGCGCTCTGCCTGCTGCGGTTTGACGTCGCGGGCCCCGGTCCAATCGGTGTCGGAAAGTTCCGTCACCCGGACGCAGGTATGTTTGAAACTCGTGTCACAAGCCCAGCTGATGCCTATGGAGACCGAAGCGTCTGCGCCCGGTCCGGTGGAGATGCTGTAAAGCTTGTCGGAAACGGGAATACCGGTTATGCCGGGAGGCGGCGTGTTGCCGGTCAGGACGAATGTCGCGATGACGGCAAAAGCGAGGCTGTAAAGGAAAGAAAGCGGAGATTTCATATTATACTTTTAACTTGAGATGCAGTTTCTGCAGGATGCCGGTGACGGCCACCACTATCAGCGCGAAGCAGAAGCAGTTTACCAGGGACATTGGACTGTGGGTGAGCCAGTCGGGCAGGACGATGCCCGTAATGTCGGCGAAACCGTAAAACACGTACGGAATCATATAAGTGGTCAGTGTCGCCGTGCCGGCGGGCCGGATGACGGCGAACCAGCCGCTCAGGCCCTTGCTGTTGAGGAAACGGAGCAACGTGTATACGGCGATGGCGATGGCCGAGACGAACAGGCAGCAGGGAAGCGTGAGCCCCAGTTTGGCGGCAATCCAGAATTTATGGGTGATAAAGCCGAGCAGCAGGGCGGCCACGGTTGCGGAGATGCCGATGACCGACCGTTTCCATTGCGGGAAGCCCGATATTTTCTCCGTGACCACGGAGACCAGCATACCGCTCAGGGCGAGGAATACCGCACCTCCGTTGCCGATGTGCAGGACGCGGAGCATCCCTTCAAGGAAATTGGGGCGTGGAAAATCGAGTATGGCCGTGCCGCCGAGTTCGGGCCGCAGCCGCTGCGTAAGGACGCAGACGGCCAGTACCGCCGCCCAGACTGGGACGGTCTTGCGGAGATTGTCGCGGCAGAAAAAATAAACGGTGGCTGATACGAGATAGGTCCAGGCAATGCCGCCCAGAATGCTGAACGAGGTGTCGAAGACGCCCCCGTCAGGCTTGCGGTAGGTCAGGGCCAGGAAGAGTAGGCAGATGCCGCCGACTATTTTCAGGCAGGTGAAGAGGATGGACTGCCGCCGCGAGGGGTTTTTCGGATAGGCGTTCCATACCAGGAAGAAGGATGCCACGGCCACGAGCCAGTACACTCCGATGCGGTAGAGCGTGAAGTCTGGTGCCAGACGGGCTTCCGAGTTGCCCAGGAAGGCGCCCATGATGAGCAGGGAAAGTGTCCGGATCAGGATGTGTCCGGCCGTGGATTCCCCGCTGTAACCTTTGCGGTAGCGGTTTTCGATGGCATATGGGACTGACATACCGACGCAGAACAGGAAAGCGGGATATACGAAGTCGGAAAGGCCCATGAAGTCTACGCCGTGCTTGGCGTGTTCCATCCATTGCGGTACATCGTGGACTTTCCAGAAGTCGTTGACGAAGATCATGAGCGTCATTGTCAGCGCCCGGAGCATGTCGATGGCCAGATTGCGGCCCTGGGTGTTTTCCTTTACCATGGCATCAGAATTCTGCGATGAGCATGAGCCATTTGACGGCGGTACCGCCCCATACCTCCTTGTAAGTGGCGGTGTTGAATTGTGGCCAGTAGGGCTGGTCTTCATTGAAGTAGGATTGCATTCCTACGGGGATTTCACCCACGGTTTCGCCGGGGAGCGCATTGTAGAGCTGGCACCAGTTACTGCCTTCCCCATATATCAGTGACTGTCCGAAAGGATTGTAGCCGACAACCCATTCCAACTGTTTTTCGGCAATCTGCCTGAGCTTCGGGTCGTTGAGAAGCCGGGCGCAGATGGCCGCGGCCTTGCCGTCGGAGAGGCTGCAGGCGGTGTTGCCCTTGAAACTGAACCAGACGGGGAATTTGCGCAGGTAATGCTCTTCGTCGAGTTGTACGCCATTGCGCATCATCTCCGCGTAGTCGGCGTCGGCGCCGCTGCGGATGCCGACCTGCCAGGCATAAAAATTAGCACTGTCCTTCACCTCGTCCTTGTGATAAACGCCGCTGGGCATCATGCCGTAAGGTTCGATGTAGGACATAAGGTCTTTCATATAATTGCCGTACAGCCGTACAGCTTCCATCCAGCGCGCCTTGTCCGGGTGTTCAGGCTGGGTGGTGATCAGCGCCTCGAGCGCTTCCATGTAGGCGTAACTGCGCGACTGGTGGTTATAGTGTACGGTCGACTTCCTGTCCTTGTCGCGGTAGAAGAAACCGCACAGGCCGCCGCCCACCGGTTCGGTGCGCTGGCACTCCAGCGTGTATTCGATGAATCTGGCCGCCTCGTCGGCATAGCGGTTTTCGCCCGTGGCCTTGTAGAGCATGCTGGCAGCCCACGACATGTTGGCGTGATACTGGCTTTCGGAGGTCATGCGCGTATGGCCGCCGGCCCGGTTCATTTCCGAAAGCTCGGCAAAACCCATTTCGTTGAAGCGCGCCAGTGCGAAATCATAGTCTTCGCGTGCCACCTTGAGCAGATTGCCCGCCATCTCCGGATCGTCCGGGAGGATCATCGAAGTATAGGCTTCGATGCCGGCGAAAAGGAAGTTTTCGAGTGCGCCGTTGTGGACGCGGATCTCGCGGCGTCCGGCATCGTCTTCCGTATCCAGGATTCCGTCTGTCCAGAGATTCGTGCCCCAGGACATAGCCCGGTAGCCGTCGCCCAGGCGGGAGCGGAGCACATAGTCCATTCCCCAGAGCCCTTCTTCCATAAGCCGGTTGTAAAGGTCCGTGTTGCCTTTTTCACGGGCGCGCTGCGCCGCCTGGAAGAAAGCGTAGGAAATCTCGGCGCTCTGGACGGTCTGCTGTGACATGTCGCCCGCATCGTGCCAGCCGCCGTTGAGCGGATAGACCTGACCCTTGTAAGTGGCGTGCAGGTCGGCATGGCATTCGCCGTGGTGCCCTGGCACAGGATATCCGCAGCGTTCGCAGAACATGAAGTTCACCAGCCTCCAGGCGCTGTCGTCCCAGACATTATCGTCGATGTAGAAGGGCCAGGTAGTCGTTTTGCCGACCTTGATGACATACCGGCCGGGTTTCCGGAGTTTGGAAAAATCGATGATCCGGTATTCGCCGAGTGCCGTCTTGACGGTCCTGACCTTGCCGCGAAGTGCCGTCCGGCCGGTTTTGTCGTTGATGATTCTGAATTTCCGGGCATCCGGGACAGTGACGACAGCCGTTTTTTCCATCCCGGTGGTATAGCCGGTGGTCGAGAAGATGATGCGGCCTTCGGCGGGTTTCCAGCCCTTGACCGGTTCGGGGTCCGCGATTGTTTCGAGCAGGACGTTGTCCACATCGAAGCGCAGGGTGTCGCCCATGGTCAGTTCCCTGCCGAATATCTCGATGGCGAATTTGAGATACGACACCTTGTCGCGCTCCAGCCCCGTAAACTCGAGATAGCAGTCGTTCCACTGGTTGTTCTTGAGATTGATCTCATGGTAGCCCTCGCGTCCGAAGCGGTCGGGAACCTTCACTTCGCCGTCGTTTTCAAGATACAGGTTCAGATAGACCGTACGTGCGCCTTCGCATTCGGGGTAGATGCTGAAACGCAGCCGGTTGTAGGGGCGCCAGTCGGCGCCTTTCAGGTCGAAGGCGGCCAGGCATGTGCCGCGGCCAAGGCCCCAGCCGAGCATTTTTTCGGGCATCGACGGGGATTCGAGCCGTAGGCTGTGCGTCCCTTCCACGGCACGGTCCGTCGTGAGCGAAATCGTGCCGATGCCGTCATGGGTCCAGCCCTCGAGGCTTTCCATGCCGCACAGGAGTTCCGAATGGAGTACTTCTTTTTGCAGACCGGCCGTTTCTACGGATTTGTCTTCGTGGAGTCGCAGGGGCTTGTGTACGTAACCCGATTCGATGATATCCTTGCGGAACTCTTCATCGACCTGGGCGGAAACGGCCGTTACGCATAGGATACAGACGGCCAGCAGGAGGACTTTTCGGTACATGACGGTTTGTGGATAAAAGGGGAGGCTGGCCCGGGCCAGCCTCCCAAAGTTAGTAAAAATACGGGACTATCAGAAGTTGCCCTTGTCGACATCCCACCACAGGCGGGTTGAAGCTTTGTCAGGCCCGCCGAGGAAGCTCAGAGCCTGCTGGTAGCCGGTCGCGTCGCTGCTGATGGCACTCTGCGGGTATGTGCACCTGCGGACGATTTCGTCGTTTTTCAGGTCGCTGCTCGCATTGATGATGACAGGATACTGGCGCGGATAACCCGTACGGCGAAGATCGGTCCATGCCTCGTAACCGTCCGGATAGATGGCAAGGTACTTCTGGTCGATAATCCGTTCGAGTTTGACTTCGTTGGAAGCGTTTTCATCCCACTTGGGCGACAGGAAGTTGGCCGCCGAGATGTTCCAGCTCGGTTCGAGCGGGTTGACATAATCGGCCGGGACGGCGTTGCTGGCCAGGTAGTCGTCGACACCGCCGACACCGTACTGGTTGAACGATTCTTTTACGCCTGCCTCATAGAATTCCTTTGCAGAGCCACTCACCCAGCCGCGGAGGGCGGCTTCTGCGAGCAGGAACTGCGTTTCAGCCGGAACCATGATGATAGCGGCGTCGGTCTTCTGGGTGGAGAGGAGGGAATACGGAATCTCGGCTCCCTTGCCGGGGGCGTCGTTACCCATGCGGATACTGGCGAAGTTGCGGCCTGCGGCCTTGAAGTCGGCATTGGAAGTCTCCACGAAGTACTTGCCTTCACGAGGATCGGAATAGCCGGTCAGGAACGATTCGATGACGGCACCCATATAGCAGTCGTTCCAGGCGGTAGACAGAGTGTAGAGCGGGTGCTGCCAGGTGGATGCGTGCATCGTGACCACGTCGCTCTTGCCGCTCAGCAGGCCGTAGGAATTGCCGATGGCTTTCTGGGCTTCGGACTTGGCCTTGGCAGGATCGACTTTCACGATATGCATGGCCAGGCGCAGGCGGAGCGAGTTGGCGAAACGGATCCATTTCGCGAAGTCGCCATTGCACCAGTCGTCGAAACGCTTGAAGTTGTTTGAAGTCGTCGAGCCGGTGGTCTTGATGAAGTTGTCCAGGGCATTGACTGCGATGTCGAGGTCGGCGAAGAAGGCATTGTAGGAATCCTGCATGCTTTCGAAGTTGCCGCCGGTGGCGCTCTGTCCATACTTGCTGTAGATGCACGGTCCGTAGCAGTCGCACAGACGGCTCATTGCCATGACCTGCATGATCAGGGCGGGCGCATAGAAGTGGCGGTACTGGTCGTTGTCGGCCAGTGGCTTGATGGAGTTGAAAATAGGAGACATCACCCGTTTGTAAGTAACGTCCCACTCGAAGCCGACCCAGCCGTCAACCATGAAAAGGTTGCCCGTGTTGGCGTTGGAGAGGAAGGCGGACACGTTGGAGAAGTATCCGGCCCACAGGTCGGCGGTCAGGTTCTGCACCAACTGGAACTCCCAGTTGCTGTTGTTGTAGTTGTAGTACACTGACTGCATGATCTGCGGATAGTAAGCGCCGATGTTGTTGTAGTCGGCAGCCAGCATCTCATCGGTCACGCCGAAGGGGTTCGTATTGTAGTCTTCCCATTTTGCACAGGAAGAGAACACAAAGGTGATAACCAGTGCTACAAAAAATGCTTTGAATATAGATTTCATAGTAGTAGCCCTCTAATTAAAATGTAACCTTGATATTGAAACCTAGCGACCTGGTGGTCGGCATGCCGTAGAAGCTGAAGCCTTCGAAGTGGCCGTCCGTATCGAGGAGCGAATCGGGGTCATACGGAATCTTCTTGTAGAAGAACAGGAGGTTTCTTCCGACGAGCGAGATGCTCAGGTCCTGGCAGAAATTGCCGAGGATCTTCTTGGGCAGCGAGTAGCCGATGGAAGCCTCGCGGAGACGGATGTTCGTGGCGTCGTACACATAGAATTCATTGATTCCTTCGAATCCGCCGACGCGGCTGAAGAATGCCTGCACGTCGTTGAACTTGTGTCCTTCATACTCCACGAAACCTTGTTCACGGCATTTGGCACTGTAGGCGGAAGTTCCCCAACCGTCGAGGTCGGCCTGGGTGGCGTCGAGGGCGACACCGCCGAAGCGGCCGTCAATAAGGAAGTTGACATTGAAGCCTCCGATCTGGAAGTTGTTGTTCCAGCCGGCGGTCAGCCTGGGTTCCGTGTTGCCGATGTAGGTGAATTCACCGCTTTCCTTGTAAGGCAGGCCGCTGTCGTCGAGCAGCAGGTTGCCGCTGCCGTCGCGGGCGAAGCGGCGGACATAAAGGTCGCCGTAAGAACCGCCTTCTGTCAGTTTGAGGGCATAACCGTGGTTGGTGGCATCGCAAATCACGAAGGTCTGGATATCATCGTTCAGTGAAATGACCTTGTTGCGGTTCAAGCCGAGGTTGATGCTGCTCTTCCATACGAAATTGCGGGTCTCCACCGGGACGATGCCAACCGTGGCCTCGATACCCTGGTTCTGGATGTTACCCGAGTTCACATAGTAGGACGAGTAACCGGAACCGGCCGGCGCGTCGAGCGAGAACAGCTGGTTGCGGGTGTTGGTCTTGTAGTACTCTACATCGAACGACAGGCGGTTGTTGAAGAGACGGAGGTCGAAGCCGGTCTCAAACGAAGCAGACAGCTCGGGTTTCAGCGTACCGAACGGTGCCGTGGTGTTGGAGGAGACTGAACCGGAGTAGGCGACGGAGCCGAGCGGGTTGGTGACACGGCTGGGCAGGTCGTTACCCACGACGGCGTAGGATGCCCTGACTTTGAACAGATCCACCCAGGAAGGCATGTTGAGGGCCTCGTTCAGGAGGATGGACAGACCGGCGGAAGGATAGAAGAAGCCGGTCTTGAAGCTCTGGGAGAAGGCAAGCGTCGAAGACCAGTCGTTACGGCCGGTCACGTCAAGGAAGAGCCAGTCACGGAAGGAGAGAGTCGCCGTAGCGAAGACGCCGATCAACTCGCCACGATACCAGCTTTCATCGGTGCCGCGGACCGTCATGTTGTTGACGGTAAAGATGTTTGCGAGTTTGAGCTCACCGCCGCCATAACGGGAGTTGATGGTGGTGTTGGTGCTTTCATCGTAGTTGATGCTCGTACCGATCGTGGCGTTGAAGCCGAAGTCGCCCCATTTGTCCTTGTATCCGGCCAGGAAGTCGGCATAGGCGGTCATGCTGGTGCGTTTGCCCGTGATGTACTGGCCGTTCTCGGAGAGGACGACACTGGGCGTCGTGGTGGCGTAGGCCTTATAGGACTCGCGTCTTGCAGAATAGTCGGCGCTGGCACGGGCCTGGAGGTAAACCTTGGGGGAGATGTCCCAGCGGAGGGAGAGCGAACCCATCGCGCGGTCGCGCCACTGCTCGCTGATGATGCGGTTGGTGATCCAGTACGGGTTCTCGTCGTCGTTGGCGGTGAGCGGTTTGTACCAGTTCTGCACCATCAGGTTGCGGTCCATGTCATAAACCTCGAATTTTTCCCTGTACTCGCTGAAATTGAGGTCGACCGGGAAATGGTACACACTCATCACCGGGTTGTGATACAGACCGCCGGTGGTCGGACGGTTCTTGGTGTACTGGCGGATGAACTGGACAGAAGCGTCGAGCGTCAGGTTTTCCGCGAACTTGGTTGTGTTGCGGAAAGTGATGTTGTGGCGGCTCAGTTTGCTGTTGTTGCCCAGGATACTGTTGGCGGTCGTGTTACCATAGGAGAGGTAAGTCTGGTTCCGCTCATTGCCGCTCTGGACCGAGAGGCTGTTGGTGAGCGTGTGGGCCGTCTCGAAGAAATTGTCGGCCGCAAGCACACCGTTGGTTACCTTCGAGCCCCAGCTCTTCCATGAAGCGTCGTGTCCATAGGCGTTCTGGAGTTCGTGCCTATAGACGGGGTTCTCGAAATTGGTCGTGCTGTTGAACGTCACGCGGGTCTGGCCGGCGACGCCCTTCTTTGTGGTGATCAGGATGACGCCGTTGGCGGCCTGGGTACCGTAAAGGGCGGAAGCGGAAGCACCCTTCAGGATGGTGATGCTCTCGATATCGTCGGGGTTGAGGTTGCCGATGCCGTCACCATTGTCGAAGGAAGCCATACCGCTCGAGCCGTAGGTGTCACCGCTGACGTCGGCGGAGCTGCTCATCGGCACGCCGTTGATGATGTAGAGCGGTTCGTTGCCGCTGTTGACCGAACGGAAACCGCGGATGGAGATCTTCGCAGAACCACCCATACCGGCCGCCGACTGGGTTACCGTCACACCGGAGGCCTTGCCGGCCAGGGATGTGATCATGTTGGCTGCGCGGTTGCCGGCGATCTCGTCGGAAGAAACCACCTGCTCTGCATAAGTCAGGGATTTCGCCGCGCGGGTGATGCCGAGGGCGGAGACGACGGCCTCTTCCAGGACGTTGTCACTGTTCATGACGACGTCCACGACGTTTCTTCCGGCTACTTCGACTATGACTTCGTCATAACCGACCGAAGAGAAGCGGAGTGATGCGTTGACGGGGACGTTGATGGCGTACCGGCCTTCTGCGTCGGCGGATACCGCATTGCCCGTCCCTTGCTGGATGACCGTCACAAAGGAGACGGGTTCACCCGACTGCGCATCTTTCACCTGTCCGGTCACACGGATGCTCTGCGCAAAGGCGGCAGATGCCGTGATCAGGCAGGTCAGGATGAGAATGAATTTTTTAAAGTTCATAAGGAGTTTGTTTATAGGTTATATGGATAGATGTGATTATAATGATTGTCTGTGTGTATAATCGATGGCCAGCAGCTTTCCGAAATGTGCACGCAGGTCTTTCCATTTATAATAAGGCCCTTTCCAGGGTTTGAGTGAAGGAATGACGGTCTCGGCTTCATTGCGCAGTATCTTGACGATCACATCGCCCGCCTTGTTCTTGTAGAATACCATCTGCAGGTTGGAACCCATCGGCATTTCCCGGAAACAGTACCAGCCCAGGTCGGGCCCTTCGGCCATATGCCCGGGTGTCTCGCACCCCTCCATGCGGAGGAAGGTCCAGAGCGACATCAGTCCCGAGTCATGGCCGAAGCGGAAGTTGGCCGCGATGTCGTTGCCGGCGACAGCCTCGTCGGCTTTCTCCACGATATCGACCAGGACCCGCTGTCCGGTGATGTCGTAACGGTTGAGATTCTCCACGGTATTGGCGAAATAGTTGTAATTGGCGATGTCGTCGACATACCAGAGCGTGTAAAGTTCATCTTCCGTAAAGTGCCGGTAAATGTCGGGTACGTCGTAATCCATGTTCAGGCACTGTAGGATATTTGCCGCATAGAAAACATCGTAGATGAAATTGCGGACTTTGTAGCTGCCCATGTTCTGTGCGGCGAACCACGGATCGGTGAACCAGGCGTTCATGATCCTGGACGGATCCAGCCGCTCCTCGAGAACGGAGTCGAAAATGGTGAAATGCGATTCGTTCAGGGGAATGTTGGATCCAGGAGCAAGGTACCTCATGAAACGCTCGCCGGCATAAACTGTGAAATGAAGCTGCGGTGCGTTGCCGGAAAGAACTAGAGAGAAATTGGCCAGACTCTGGATGCAGCGCTGGCTTGAACTTGAAACGGCCACAACCCGGTTGCGTTCCTTCTGATGGAAAAGGTCGGGGAAGCGGTCGTACATCCTTTGGGAGATGCCCTGGTGTTCCAGTCCTCCCCTGGTGGTCAGGTTGCCTGACTGGCCTTCGTGGAACCGGGCAAGGCTGTCCAGTTCGTCGCGGAGGACCTTGCCCTCTTCTGTCAGATATCCCAGCATGCCGAGAGTATCCATGATGCTGGAGACGCGGGTGACAGAGCGCATAGAAGTCAGATAACGGCTTCCGTGACGGCCGTAGTGGCTGATATAGAAGGGTTCGTATCCTTCGGGAACAGGGGTGTCGACAATCGCTGCCGGCGGCTCATAGCTGTGATGGATGTTCGCAAGCCGTTCAGGATTCTCCCGCAGTAAGGCACGGGCGTCGTCCTGGGCGAATAGCGGGATGACGGCCAGCAGGCAGGCAAGGAGAAAGAGGGTTCGTTTCATGAGGCGTTTCATTGATTCCAGTGGGTGAGTCCGACGGTTCCGGTTGCGCCGCCTTCGGTCCGGCACAGCACTTCTTTGGTCTCGTGGGGCAGCAGGGAGAAGAAATTGTCGCTCCAGTAAGCCGGGACGATAAGGTTGCCCGCCGCGTCCTTGAGCGTAAGGATATTCTGGTAGGCGATCACGTCGCTGTCATTGGTGACGGTCACCCGGTAACCGTCATTGTCCGTGACCGTCTCGAAACGGACGTTGGCGGCAGGCAGGCGCGTGACGAAGCGCATGTCGGCATATTTGACTATTGGCGTCAGGTACCAGTTGGCCTTCGCCCAATCGTATGTGTTCCAACGGGCCGGCAGGCAGTAGAAATTATCGGTCAAAGGTTTCCCGTCCGCATCCCCGAGCTTCAGTGCGAGGAAGGAATCCCTGTTTCTGTACCGGGCCAGATTGAAGACCTTCAGCGGTTCCCGGTCTGAGACCGTGACCGTCCTGCTTTCTGCAGCCATGGGTTTGGAGACCGCATCGAGAAGCGTGAAGGCAGCTTTGACGGTAACGGGATTGCCCGTTTCGTTGACGGCGTAGACGCAGGCGTCTTTGATATTATAGATGAGCTGCACGGGTTCGCAGGCTTTCTTCGTTCCGTAATATCCGGCAGTCGGCACCAGGTCGTGGCCGTAGAGCTGCCAATAGATCGACGGCCATGCGGAATTGAGCATCCATTGGACGATTCCGGTTGTCCTGGGAAGATTGGCACGGAAGGCCTCGAACATGGCCCGCGTTCCGTCGTAGTCCACGGCGTGCCCTTTCCGGACGAAATCTTCCAGGTCTGCTGCTTCGCCGTAAAGACATGCAATGGTCGCTTCGAGATAGCGGGTGTTGTTCATGGCGGAGCCGGAGGCAGTGGCGTGGCGGCCGATGGCGGCATCCGGGGGCCATATCTTGTCTTCTGAGACCATTTTGCGGAGCGACTCGATCTGGGGAAGATTGGCGCCGATACCCGTTTCGGTATTGAATCCGAATGCACCGCCGCAACGGGTGTCGAGATACCAGTAGTCCGGCCCGACGTATTCGTAGGGGCCTTCCATCTTAGTGCCCGAGGGGCCTGACAGTTCGCTTACCAGGCTTTTGGCCGATCCGATGTACGGTCTGTAGTCGAGCCGGGCGTAGGCTTCGAGGTAGCGGGGCTCCAGGTCCGGATGGGGGAGCCGGTCGCTTCCGGTCATCCAGCCGATGACCGATACGTTGTTGCGCAACCACTTGACCTGGTTTTCAAAATAGGAGAAAGCAAGGTCCATGGTCTCCGGCGTGGCGATACAGCCGAAGCCGTCGGTTTCGGGAAGACCGCAATAGTCTTCCCATTCCCACTGGCAGCTCCAGCCCACCAGGGCCAGAATGCCGTATTTGTCGCACATGTCGTAGACATACCTGTCTTTGCCCCAGATGTTTTCGAAACGGATCGTATTGAGGTTCATGTCTTTTACGAGACAAACCTGCCGCTCTATGCTTTCGTGGGTGTCGCGCATGAAGATATCATCGGTCCAGCCGGCACCCTTGATCAGGATCTTGCGGCCGTTCAGGACGAACTGCCTGTGGCCGTATTCGTCGAGGCCGGCTTCGATGTTCCGGATGCCGAAGGTGATGGCGTCCGCATCGGAAATGCCACTGTTCCGGCACTCGACCTGAAGGTCCATATGATACAGTTCGGGGGAGCCGAGACCGGAGCACCACCACAATCGCGGATTGTCGACGTGGAGAACCGGGGCTTCGGCGGAAGTAACGACAATCTCCCGGCTTTCATTCGGCGCCAGACGGACGGGAACCTCGAAAGAACCGTTTTCGAAACAACCCTTGAACAGGGCTTCTGTTTCCCGGTCAGTCAGATTGGTGAGCACGGTGCTTACGGCCATATCTGCTGCTGCCAGGTCCTCACGCACCTGCGGGCGGACGAAACTGTCGCTCATCCGTACGTCGCCTGTGACGGAAAGGGTCACGTCGCGCCAGAGACCCATGCTTTCGTCGACCGGACGGGGATTCCAGTCCACGTAACCTACGTTGAGGTCGCCCTTTCGGGCCCTTTCCAGCGTGACTTCCAGTTTATTGGACTGCTTGATGCGGTCGGTCACATCCAGCGTGTAGCGGTTGAAGACACCGAAAGTGGTGTCTTTCGCCCGGAGTTTCGTGCCGTTGAGGCATATGTCGGCGGCGTAGCCGATTCCGTCAAACTGGAGGAAAACATGTTTTCCCGCCATCCCTTTCCCGGAGAACTGTTTCGTGTAAGTCCAGGGCTTGTCGAACTGTGTCCTGTCGATGTTCCGGTAGTTGTCATCAAGAAAGTCGCTGTCGGTAATGACGCCGTTTGCATAGAGGACTCCGGCCACTGTCGAAGGTACAGTGGCGCGGTATATCTGTCCGCCATCCGCGCATTGCAGTGTCCAGCCGTCGCCAAGGGCCGTCTTGTCGCCCGGCCGGACACTGGAGGAGCCGCAGCCCGCCGTCGCCATCACGGCGATGACCAAAAATAACATTAACCTAAAAACTTTCATAGTAAAAATGCCGCTCCGGTAAGCGCGATTTCATCGTTGTCGAGTTGACGGATTTTGATTCTTTTTAATGATTCCGGATAAATGAAATCCTTTTCGAGGCAGGTTTTCATGCTATCCTTGAAATAGGGGAACGCCCTCGAGATACCGCCGCCCAGTACGAGCATTTCGGGATCATAGGCGTAGAGGATGGTGGCGACCAGGCTGCCGATGTGGGTGCCGAATTCATTGAAAAGCGCCAGTGCCTGCGGATCGCCCTGAACCGCAGCCTCGGCGGCCAGTTTGCAGGTGGTGCCTTTCCGGGTGAAGAAAGGCGAACTGCAATATGTTTCCAGATCGGCGTCCAGATATCGGATACAGCCGATTTCGCCGGCGCCGGTGTTGTGGCCGTTGTAGAGTTCTCCGTCGATCACGATGCCCAGGCCGACGCCCGTTCCCAGGGTCACACCGACAAGCGACTGCGGTTTCTGTTCCGCGAAATGCCGGTAGGCGCCGAGTGCGAAGCAATTTGCATCGTTGTTCAGACTGACAGGAACGTGGAAATGCGTTTCCAGGATCTGTTTGAGCGGCACGTTCTTCCAGGACGGTATGTTGACGGCGTTGTAGACGACGCCCGTTTCACGGTCGAGGGCGGAAGGTACCCCGATGCCGATGGATTTGACTTCGGGTGTGAGGGATTCCCCGATCCGGTCCTGCAGCGACTGAAGGGTACTCTCCAGGGAGGCGTCCCTGGCAAAGGAGCGGACGGAGGAGATGCGGACGAGCTGACCGTCTTCACAGAACAGGCCGGAAACAATGTTCGTACCTCCTATATCGATGCCTAATCTCATAGTTTTCAGTCAAAAAGTTGCAGTTTCAGCAATACAAAATTACTGAATACACAGGGAGAAAAACGTGTAATTTGCGTATTTAAATACTCAATTTGCGTTTTTTTGACTGCGCCATTCCGAGGGGGTACAGCCTTTTAACTCCTTGAACCTTCGGCAGATACTTTTAGCGTCATCTTCGCCCATATTGTAGGCGATTTCCTGGATGGCGTCGTTGGTTTCGAGGAGCAGTTCCGAGAAGCGGCCGATCCGTTGTTTGGAGATGTACTGGTAGATGGATTCCCCGAGCACTTTCTTGAACCGGACCTCCAGCAGTCTACGCGAGAGGGGAACCTGCTCCAGCACATCGCTGACCGTGATTTTCTTATTGAGGTTCTGCCGTATGAACTGCAGCGCGGTCAGCACGTCCTTGTCGGTCGTGGCATAGGCGGAGGTGGATACCCGGTGGACGATACGCTTTGGCTGGAGGGTGATGTCGCTGCCTTTGAAGGAAGGGTCCTGGATCATCCGGACCGCCATCTGGGCGGTCTCATAGCCGCCCTGTTCGATGTCGACCATGATACTCGAGAGCGTGGGATTGGACAGCGTGCAGATAACCTCATCGTTGTCCACACCTATAATGGAAAGTTCGGACGGAATCTTCACCCCGGCTGAGTTGCAGGCTTCGATCAACGCATTCCCCTGGTTGTCGTCGCACGCCATGACGGCGACAGGCTTCGGGAGAGAAAGCAGCCATTTCTTGAGATCCTCCGCCTCATAGTACCAGAGATTGTCAATGATCTGCTTGTCGTAAACGTAGAAATGGTCGCCGAGTCCGGCTTCCTCAATCCGCCGGCGGAAACCAGCGCAGCGTTCGTCGGACCAGCAGACGTCCTGGTATCCGAAAAAGGCGAAATTACGGAAGCCTTTGTGCAGATAGAGGTTGGCCGCCATCCTGCCTGTCTCGATGTAGTCGCCCGTGATGTTCGGAATGTTGTCGAACTTGGCCTTGTAGTCCTGGGCGAACGCCACGATTCCATTGCGACGGAACTGTTCCACGGGGTCGGACTTCTCGAATTGGCCGATTACCACGTCGGCACCCCATTTCTTCGCCCATTTGATGACGCCTGCGAGGCCAAGACTCCGTTTGTAGGCCGGAGGCATCCGGCACACCACCCACTGCCCGGTCTCATTGGAGTAGCGGATGATGCCCCGCAGCAGGGCGTATGCAAACGATTCGGTAAAATCGGTTATAAAGAGGAGTCTGACCATCGGAAACCAACTTTAGTCCGGTTATCGCTGTTATATAGGCGTACAGCGTCAACGCCGTTGAAATCGACCTTGCCTGCGACGAATTCCGGCACGTTGTATGACCGGAAGCTGCTGTCGTAATAATCGCGCGGGCTCTTCTGGGGCAGCATGAAAGGTTTCGCGCACACACCGTCAGCATCTATATGGCATATGTATGCCCTGGTATGGAGCCCGTCGTCCCGCCGGCTGCCGAAGACGAACCAGCGGGAATTGGAACTCCAGCTGTGTGCACTCTCGGCGTCGTCGCTGTTCACCCCGTCGAGCGGCCGTGTCTCTCCGGTCTGCAGGTCGAGAAGCCACAGATCCGATTCGTGGTGCCAGGCTCCGAAGCAGCCGTAATCCGCCAGCTGGTACATGATCCACCGGCCGTCATAGGAGGGTTTCGGGAAGGAAACACTCTTGCCCGTCGCTTCGGCGAAAACGAGCGTATCCACCTTGTGCCCGATGTCACCCGTCTCGGGGTTGAAGTCCACGCGGCAGAGATTGTACCGGACTTCCGTCACGTTGCGGGGGATTTCCTGTTCGGTGCAGGAGGTGAAGTAAATGGCGCGTCCGTCGGCCGAGAAGGCCGGCATGTTCTCGTTAACGCCGTCCACCTTCACCTCCGGCGAGGTGATCAGCACGTTTTTCTCTGTGTCGTACACCTGCAGGTCTGACTTGAGGTCGTAGACCTCCAGGACTTTGTCGGGGCGCTGGTGGAAACCCTGCCGGTTGATGTTGGTGGAGTAGGCGATGAATCTCCCGTCGGGATGCCAGCTCGGATATACGCAGGCTGCCAGCGTGGAGTCGGTCTTCATGTCGTAGGCTGCGGTCTTGCCGTCCTTCATGATGAAAGTCGCCCCTCTTTCGCCACGCACGTGCAGGCTGAAGAACTCGGGCCGGGTGCGGTTGAAAGAGTGACAGTTGACGCAGCCGTCGAAGTTCCTGCCGCCGATCAGGCAGACCTCGTCGAACGACGACAGGTCCCTTTCGTAGATGCCGATGTGGGAGAAAGACTGGTAACCCGGTGCGATGAGCCGGTATGCGATGCCGAAGTCGATGGCGTCTTCGCTGACATGGATTTCGAACGGATCGAAGCGCTTCCATTTCCCGTCAAACTTTCCGCACGCCGTGACCTTGACCGTCCCGCCCCGGGATGCGTCGAGCAGCCTGTGCCATGCCTTTACAGGGAAATTGGCACTCTTTCCGGATGTCTTGACCGTCTTCCCGTCCGCACCTTCGACAAAAGCGATTACCTTCTCTGCGCCGTCGATGTCAAAGTTGAGGGGCGCGATGGTGGAAGGCACGGTTACGCCGATGTAGTCGGGATAAATGTCCGGCTGCCGGCCGGCCTGCTCGAAGCGGTCAGGATTGCCGGTGCACGCAAGCACGGCGAGCAGCAGCGGCAAATAGAGAAAGATGCTCTTTTTCATACGCCCAGTCGATAGAAATAATAGAACCAATAGGTGTTGCCGAACTGCCTGGCCAGAGTCTCGGGCGGTGTTCCGCCACCGTGCTCCCGCATGAAGAGATTGAACGAGTCGACTACGGCCGGATCGATGAATGCCGGCACATTATCCAGGCTTTGCGCCGTGTCGGCGAAGTCCAGCAGGAAGGCTTCCTGATAACAGCGCGGCACGCCGCCCGGGTATCCCTCGAAAGGACAGAAGCGTACGAACCCTTTCAGGTTCTTGTCGAGGAGGTTCCATGCCAGCAGGTATTCCAGCGCCATGTGGTTGTCGGGATTCTCCTGGACCAGATATCCCAGCATGGTCTCCATGGCCTGCCGGTTGAAGAGGAAGTCGTGGTCGTGCAGCCGGACGCTCCGGAGGTATCCGTATCCCGGATCGGCATCGACGGCCGCATCGTTGCCGCACAGCGCCATCCTGGTCCTGGCCCATCCCCTGTAAAACAGCGTTTTTTCGAGGGTCTTCAGATACTTTCCGGCAACCTTGTGGTTCCCGTTTACCAGGTTGGTCTCCGCCAGCCGCTTGTAGGCCCTGGCACTCTTCTGGAAGTCCGGGATCAGTTCCTGTGCCTCGAAGGTATAGCGCTGGCAGGAATTGATCATCCCGAGCTGGAAATAAGCTTCTGAAGGGATCAGCGGGTGGATGTAGTCGTTGGTGTATGGGGGAAGCAGGCCGTCCGGGCCGTTCTGGTAGAAGTCGAACATCCGGTGGGCGTTTCCCGTCTTGACAAGGGCCAGGTTCACGCTGGCCATCTCAAAAGGCTTTTGGGGATTGTCTTTCAAGGCCTCTGCGAGGATGGCGTTCCACTGGAACCTTCGTGTGAGGAAGTCATATTTAAGATAGGTTTCCATCTCGTCGTCATAGGAGAGGAAGATACCCAGAGCGCCTGAAACCATCACCGCTGCGAAGGCTGCAGACCCTTCCCATGCCTTGCTCTGCCGTTTCAACATCGGAGAAACGGCCAGAATCAGCCCCTCGGCTGCAGCTGCAATCCAGGGCCATGCCGGCAGATGATGGTGGAACCGGTAGTAGTTGATGCCGTACAGGAGCCTGTAGTAAGGATATCCCATCGTCTTGTGCAGGCATGCGACGCACAGGGCGAAAACGGCCGCCATCAGGAGACCCGGCAGCAATTTCCGTTCGCGGACTGAACAGGCGACGATGAACAGGACCGAAAGGGGTCCCAGCAGGAAATAGAGAAGGGCGGTAGCGACGACGGCGATGCAGTTTCGAAGAAATGAAGGGCGGATGCGGATGACAACCAGGGCGCAGAGCAGCGACAGCAGTACCGCCACCAACGTGCAGGGCATGGCGTCGGCGTCGCAGAAGAAAATCAGCAGTATGACCGGCGGTATGAATGTCAGGGCGTATCCGAGCGGTGACAGGTTTCCGGCAAGCTTCGCCGTAACAGCCTGGATCGCAGCGATCAGCAGCGCAAGGATGAGGCTGCCCGCCGCGGAGTAATAGAAGAACTGGGTCAGGAAACGGCCGCACCAGTCGGCAAATCCGCCGGGAACCGCCAGGGTCTCGACAAAATAGCGCCATGTGAACTGGAAGAGCTGGAACTGCTCCTGGTTGTATACGTGGTAGGGGTATGCCAGCCGGAAGAAGAGAAAAATGGCCAGGGCGAACAAGCCCGGGAACAAGCCCGGGAACAAGGTCTTTTTAAGGGATATCCGTTCCATAGTTGAACTGTTCTTTCTTTCCCCGCTTGAGCAGCCTCCAGGCCTTGTGGCTGTTCAAGGGCACGGGTTCCGTTATGAATTCGGGGATGTTGAAACTCCGAAGCATGGTGTCATAGTACACGCGGGGATTCTTCTGGGGCAGCAGGAATGGTTTGCCGGGCACGCCGTCCGCATCGATGTGGCAGATATAGGCGCGGGTATGGGTCCCGTCGTCGCGTCGGCTGCCGAATACGAACCAGCGGTTGTTGCTGCTCCAGTTGTGGTAGCTGTCCGCGGCATCAGGGCTGTTCGCCTCCACAAGGTTCCGTGACTCGCCGGTGGCCAGGTCCAGCAGGCACAAGTCCGCGTCTTTGTGCCAGACAGTGAAATTGCCGAACGCCGAGACGGTGTACATCAGGTATTTTCCGTCAAAAGACGGACGCGGGAAAGAAACGCTGAAACCGGCCGGTGCGGCCAGGACCAGCGTGTCGACATTGTCGCCGAAGCGTCCGCTTTCAGGGTCGAAGGCGATGCGGCAGAGGTTGTAGCGGATTTCATTCAGCTGCTGGGGGATGGCCTTGGGTGTGGCGCTGCAGAAATAGAGCGATCTGCCGTCAGGGGAGAAAGCGGGGAAAGTTTCCCAGGCGCCTTCGCTTTTCAGCAGGGGGCACGAAAGGAGCCTGTTCTTCCGGATGTCGTAGACCACGATGTCGGAAGCATAGTCGAAAACTTCCAGGATATTCTCGGCCCGTTGGTAGAATCCCTGCCGGGTGGTGTTGGTGGAGTATGCGATGAAGTTGCCGGAAGGGTGCCAGTACGGGTAGACGCAACTAGAGATCGTGGAGTCAGTCTTGGTGTTGAAGGCTTTCAGTTCCGCCCGTTGCCGGATCAGTGTAGCGCCGTAAGAACCCCGCACATGAAGGCTCAGGTTTTTGGGATCGCACTGGTTGAATGAGTGGCAGTTGATGCAGCCGTTGACCTCTTCGGTGCTGATGAGTTCCTTCTGCCGGTAGGACGACAGGTCCCTTTCGTAGATGCCGAGTTTACCCATCCCCTCATAGGAAGGCAGGATGAGACGGTAGGCCAGTCCGTAGTCGATGTCATCCTCACTGACATAGAAGTGGAACGGGGTGTGCTGCATCCACTGTCCCTCGGTGAACCCGTACGCATCCACCAGGATCGCTCCGCCCACATTGGCTTGCAGCAGTTTCTTCCATGCTTTACGTGGGAAACGGGCCATCCGGCCGCAGACGTGCAGGACGGTACCGTCGTCGCCAGTGAGCGTCACATCGATACGTTCAGCCTTGTCCATAGTGAAGTTGAGCGGCGCTATGGTGGCGGGAATCGTCACGTCCCGGTAGTCCGGGAAAATGCGGGGCGTCCTTCCCGAGAAAACGGGATCGTGCATGCCGCGTCCGCAGGAAAGGGCCGTGAGCAAAACCAGTATGAACATGGGAATTCTTACGCGCATGGCTTACTTGAAGAAATAATAAAACCAGTAAGTGTCACCGTACTGCTTCTGCATCGTAGCAAGGGGTACGTTGGCGTTGAAGTCCCGGATAAAGGATTCGAAGCGCGTGGCTATGGCCGGCGTAATGAATTCCGGGAGATCGCCGGCGGGATATCCTGAGCGGTTCCAGTCGAGGAGGAATCCTTCCTGCCAGGCTTTGGGAACTGTCGAAGTAAAGGCTTCGAAGGGGCAGGCCGCCACGAACTCGCCGGTGTATTTATGGAGAAGGTTCCAGGCGAGCAGGTAATTCAGGGCCGTGATATTACCAGGATGCTCGACCAGCAACTGCCGGAGCGAAGAGTCGGCGTTGTTGTAGTCGAAGATATAGTCTTCGCCTTTGTAGCGTTCAAAACGTTTCTGGATGTATTCGTCGGGTACGAAGGGACCGGCAGGGTCTTTCAGCAAGGCTATCCGCTCATCAGCCCATCGCCGGTAGAAAAGGGTATGGCTGAGCGCCGTCAGATATTTCCGGGCCATTTCGAAATTTTCGTTGACCAGGCTGATTTCCGCAAGCAACTTGAAGACCGGGGCGCTGTTCTGGTAGTCCGGTATGGCGTTGAGCGCCTCGAAGCAGTAACGCCGGGCGTTGTTTACCATCCCAAGCTGGTAGAAGATCTCCGCGGTGGAGAGTCCGTCGTGGTGGGGGGTGTTTTCGTTGGGCAGGAGCGTTTCAAGGCCGTCCTGCCGGAACTCGAACATGTGGCCGCCCAGATGACCCGTCTTGCAGAGGGCGAGATTGAGGCAGGCGGTTTCCCCATAGGTCTTCGGGGCTCTGCGGGTGGCTTCGGTGACGATGCGGTTCCAGGCACGCTTGCCGGCGAGGCTGTTGTAGCGCAGGATCTGCTCGTCGTTCCGGCTGCTGCATAGCATGACAGCCGGGACGGCAATCAGCACGACGGCTGCGTAGGCGGCCCGCCAGGCCCGGTCCTTGCCGGCCGGGACCGGGCTTTCGGCAAGGGCGACGACACCGGCCGCCGCCAGGGCGGCAACCCATGGCCACACCGGCATCTGGACGTGTACTTTATAGTAACTCAGCCCGTAGAACAGCCTTCCCAAAGGATAAGTGAAGAACAGACCTGCAACCACCGGACATGCTATCGCCAGCAGTACGGCCACGACAGCGAAACGCCGGTTATGCTCCTGGATGGCGACGATGGCGGCGAAAAGGATTACGAGGCTGCCCAGCAGCAGATACAGGACCGGAATCAGGATGAGGGTCAGGATGCGGCGTGTTCTTGTGGACCGGATTCCCTTGACGGCGAGGGCCGCGGCAAGCGTGAGGCAGAATGCGGTCAGGAGGCTTACCGTGGGGAAACGGAGGCAGAGTACCATCATCAGAATGATGGAAGGGAGGAAGGTGGCCGCGCCGATGACGGCATCCTTCCGCGTACATATCCGCCGCATGAGAATGCGGATCAGGACCAGGAGTATGGCGAGGATGATGGCGCCTGACCAGGCGTGGTAGAAGAACTGGGTCAGGAACCGTCCGATATAATCGGAGAAACCGCCGGGGACGGACACGGTTTCGGCGAAATAGGCCCATGTGTTTTCAAACAGCTGCAATTGTTCCAGGTTGATGGTATGGAAAGCATACCATACGGCAAAGAAAACCGTGGCTGCAACCAGCAGCAGCAACGAAACTGACAAGTCTGTGATTCTTTGCGGACGGGTCATGGCCGGAATTCCTACTTTTACAAAGGTAGAAAAAAACACGCGCTGTCAGCACACGATTTGAGTGTTAAAATACGCAATTTGCGCTATTATTGGTCGTCTTGTTGAAAAAAAGCAAAAAAGCCAGTCGGGGTACCGTCGTTTTGGCGTAAATTCGTAACAGGTTTTGACTTTCCATCCGATGCTGCTCTTTCCAAACGCCAAAATCAATCTGGGTCTCAATGTCTTGAGAAAACGTTCCGACGGGTACCACGACATCGAGTCGCTCTTCCTCCCCGTGCCTTCCCTCTGCGACGTCCTCGAACTGGTCCGTTCCGACACTTTCGGAATGCATGTGTACAATGCTTCGATAGAAGGGGAAAATCTCTGTTCCAGGGCCTGGAAACTGATGCATGACAGATTCGGGATCCCGCCGGTGGAAATACATCTGTACAAGAATATACCGATGGGGGCCGGTCTCGGGGGTGGTTCGGCCGACGCCGCCTTCACAATCGCCGGGCTCGACGCCCTTTTCGGGCTGAGGATCCCTAAGGAGGAACTGGCCGCGCTTGCCGCGCAGCTTGGCAGCGACTGCGCCTTTTTCATATTCAACCGTCCCATGATGGCCCGCGGCCGCGGCGAAATGCTGACTCCGGTAGATTTTTCGCTGGAAGGACGTGATTTGCGCATATATCCCCAGCCGGTTTTCGTTTCGACCCGGGAAGCCTATTCGGGAATCACGCCTCACGAACCCCTGCACCGTATACAGGATATCGTCAAGCTTCCCTTTTCAGAGTGGAAAGGCCTTCTGGTCAATGATTTCGAGGAGACGGTCTTCGCACGCCACCCCTCCCTTGCCGAGGCGAAGGAAGCGCTTTATGAAGGCGGGGCGATCTATGCCGCGATGACTGGAAGCGGCTCGGCGCTTTTTGCAATCTATTGATCCGGTTCAGAACGAGGTGCGCAGGGTCGCCATCAAAACCTGCAGCGTGGCGTCCTTGAGGATGACCTCCTTGTCCCCGTCAAGCAGGTAGAGTGACGGAATGGCACGCAGCCAGTAAAGCGTGTCGCTCTTCAGCACCTGGTCGGGATCATAACCGCATACCCATTCGGAGGGATAATTCGGAAGATAGTCGAGCCAGGCCTGCACGTCTTCGTCGGGATAGATATTCACCACCAGCAGTTCCCCGGATTTGATGCGCTCTGCGATCGCCGGGTCGCCGGAAAGGGATTCCGTGATCTCCTTGCAGTTCGGGCATCCGGGATTGCTGAAGAAGAGAAGCGTGCGGCGGGGGGCCGGATTCCGTGCATCAATGGTCTGATAGAGGGTCCTGGACCTGCCGGTAGGGGTGATATAACTGAAATCGGAAGCAGGAGTTCCGATGCGGTTTAGCGAGAGGAAGGGGAGCAGCCAGATGGCCCTCTCGCGTTGGGACTCGGATGTCAGCGGGCAGGATGCCATTTGGCTGGCGACAGGCAGATAGAGTTCTTCGTTGCGGTACGGGCTGTTCGGATCCAGAAGATATTTCTCCTCCAGCGCTGTCACGGTCGCCCATTCAAGGCTGTCAGTCTTCGATGCGTTCAGGAGACTGTCCTGACGCGCGAGGGCCACTTCCAGGGGGACGAAGTGGAGATCGACTATATACTGTTCGAATTGCGACTGCCGGGACGCGTCCGACCTGGAGCCCATCTCGGAGAGGGAGGGTCCCTTGTCAGGTTTGCATCCGGCAATGATCAGGAGTGCCAGCAGGGCGGCCAAATGACATTTTGTCATAATAAGGGGGTTGGCATTTAATTTGCCGTATCCTGGGGCAAAAATAAACAATAAAACGTAAAAAATATCCATCATGAACATCAAACCATTAGCAGACAGAGTTCTGATTGAAGCCAAAGAGGCTGAGACCAAGACAGCAAGCGGATTGTATATTCCGGATTCCGCGAAGGAGAAACCTCAGCAGGGTACCGTCATCGCCGTCGGAAACGGCAAGAAAGACGAACCTATGGAGCTGTGTGTCGGTGACACCGTGCTCTATGGCAAATATGCCGGCACCGAAATCAATGTTGACGGCAAGGATTATCTGATCATGCGTCAGAGCGACGTGGTTGCAGTTCTTAAATAAAGGAGGGAATAATCATGGCAAAAGAGATCAAATTTGATATCGATGCACGCAACCTGATGAAAGAGGGTGCCGATGCATT
Organism: Bacteroidales bacterium; assembly: GCA_017430365.1. Lineage (GTDB taxonomy): Bacteria > Bacteroidota > Bacteroidia > Bacteroidales > UBA932 > Cacconaster. The sequence goes on from JAFRNC010000005.1 coordinate 235,702, forward strand.
GGCCAACGCAGTTAAGGTGACTCTCGGTCCCAAGGGCCGCAACGTCGTCATCGACAAGAAATTCGGCGCTCCGCAGGTGACCAAGGACGGTGTTACCGTAGCCAAGGAGATCGAGCTGGAAGACCGCTTCCAGAACATGGGTGCCCAGATGGTCAAGGAAGTCGCCTCCAAGACCAACGACCAGGCCGGTGACGGTACCACCACCGCAACCGTCCTCGCACAGAGCATTATCAACGTCGGCCTGAAGAACGTTGCAGCAGGCGCCAACCCGATGGACCTCAAACGCGGCATTGACAAGGCTGTCGCAGTGGTCGTTGAAAACCTCAAGAAGCAGAGCCAGGCTGTCGGTGACGACTATTCGAAGATCGAGCAGGTCGGTACCATCTCCGCCAACAACGACGAGAAGATCGGCAAACTGATTGCCGACGCTATGGCCAAGGTCAAGAAAGACGGCGTCATCACCGTCGAAGAGGCCAAGGGCACCGAGACCGAGGTCAAGGTCGTGGAAGGCATGCAGTTCGACCGCGGTTACATCTCCGCTTACTTCATGACCAACCCCGACAAGATGGAGACCGTGCTTGAAGATCCCCAGATCCTCATCACCGACAAGAAGATCTCCACGATGAAAGACCTGATGCCGATCCTCGAACCGATCGCCCGTGAAGGCCGTTCGCTGCTGATCATCGCCGAGGACGTCGACGGCGAGGCCCTTACCACCCTCGTGGTCAACAAACTCCGTGGTACGCTGAAGGTTGCGGCCGTCAAGGCGCCCGGCTTCGGTGACCGCCGCAAGGAGATGCTCCAGGATATCGCCACCCTGACAGGTGCTATCGTAGTCTCGGAAGAGCGCGGCTTCACGCTCGAGAACGCTACGCCCGACATGCTCGGCCATGCCGAGAAGGTCGTCATCGACAAGGAGAACACGACCATCGTCAACGGAGCAGGTGACAAGGAAGCCATCGCAGACCGTGCCGCCCAGATCCGCAAGCAGATATCTACAACCACCAGCGACTATGACCGCGAGAAACTCCAGGAGCGTCTTGGCAAACTCGCCGGCGGCGTGGCAGTCCTCTATGTGGGCGCAGCTTCCGAAGTCGAGATGAAGGAGAAGAAAGACCGCGTCGAGGATGCGCTCAACGCAACCCGCGCAGCTGTCGAAGAGGGTATCATCCCCGGCGGCGGTGTCGCACTCGTGCGCGCAGAGTCCGCCCTTGCCGAGGTCAAGGGTGAGAATGACGACGAGACCACGGGCATCCACATCGTGGCCCGCGCCATCGAGGAGCCTATCCGCATTATCGCGGCCAATGCCGGCAAGGAAGGCAGTGTGATCGTCCAGAAGGTGAAGGAAGGCAAGGCCGATTTCGGCTACAACGCCCGCACCGACAAGTTCGAGAATCTGCTCTCGACCGGTGTCATCGACCCGACCAAGGTGGTCCGTGTCGCCCTCCAGAACGCCGCTTCCGTGGCAGGCATGTTCCTGACCACCGAATGCGCCCTGGCCGACATCAAGGAAGAGCAGCCTGCAATGCCCCCGATGAACCCGGGTATGGGCGGAATGATGTAGTACCTCCGATTCGGAGATAACTAGAATTCAACCTTCGTCACCATGTGGTGGCGGAGGTTGTGTTTTTTCAGGAAGGCGACAAGGTCGTAGTCAGGGGCTACGGTATACTTGGTGGAGAACATCGGGAGACGGTCGTCGATACCGTCGTGGGAGAACAGCAGGTCGAAATGCAGCTGGGTATTGCCCTTATGGCGCTTCAACTCCTTTACGAAGGCCGTGCGCAGTTCCTGCGAGGATTGATCGAGCGGAAGTTCTATATGGAACTCCTTTATGAAATCCCTGGTATTGGAGAGAAGCGTCATCCCCTGTATGCTCAGTTCATAGACCGGCCCGGAATCCTGTTCCTCTTTCTTGCGGTACCGCTGCCTTGTGGCGCACTTCATCAGCAGGGGCGTATTTGCCTGCATATATTTCATGAACTTCTCGTAGTCCTTGCTGAAAAGCGAGAAGGAATGGCTTCCTGAAAAATCTTCCAGCGTGAAACGGCACCACTGCTTGTTGCCGCTCTTCGTGAAGCGCACGTCACATTCCGATACCAGTCCGGCCACGATGAACTCCTTGTCCTGTACGGACTTGTCATTCTGCATCGTCCTCTCGATCTCGTCGAGCCGTGCGATGTTGACCGTCGCGAAATGTTCGATCTCGAATTTGAACCTGTCGAGCGGATGGGCGGAAAGGTACATTCCGACACATTCCTTTTCCTTCTTCAGGAACTCCATTTCGCTGTAGTCCACAGCCGGAGGGATGGCGGGGCGCACGGGCTTCAGCTCTTCCATCTCCCCGAAGAGGCTCATCGAAGCCGTCATCGAGTCGTTCTGGAATTTCGAGGCATAGCGGAGCAGGGCGTCGAGGTAGGTGTCTTCCTTCCCGGATCCCGTGGGGGCGAAATACTGGGCCCTGGTCAGTTCGGGGAAACTGTCGAAGGCGCCGGAATATATGAGGCACTCCATGACCCTTCGGTTGATCAGCCCCAGCGGCATCCTCTCGATGAAATCGAAGATCCCCTTGAAGTTCCCACCGCGTTTCCTTTCCGCTATGACGGCGTCGATCACGTTAGTTCCCACGCCTTTGATGCCGCCCATGCCGAAACGGATGTCACCCTTCTTGTTGACGGTGAACTCCGTGGAACTCTCGTTGATGTCGGGTCCCAGGACCTGGATCTGCCAGCGGCGGCTGTCATCCATGATCTTGGCGATTTCGTCGCTGTTCTCGAGATTGCAGCTCATGTTGGCGGCGAAGAATTCGGCCGGATAGTGGGCCTTCAGCCATGCGGTCTGGTAGCTTACCCATGCGTAACAGGTGGCGTGCGACTTGTTGAAGGCATATTCCGCGAAGGCGCGCCAGTCCTGCCATATCTTGTTCAGTAGTTTCTTGTCGTGCCCGTGGGCCTTTCCGCCGTCCATGAACTTGACGCGCAGCTCCTCCATCTCCTTGATCTTCTTTTTGCCCATCGCCTTGCGGAGCTTGTCGGCCTGGCCCTTGGTGAAACCGGCCAGTTTCTGCGAGAGCAGCATCACCTGCTCCTGGTACACCGTAATTCCATAGGTGTCCTGCAGGTACTCCTCCATTTCCGGCGTGTCGTAGGTGATGGGTTTCAGCCCGAGTTTGCGGTCTACGAAGTCGGGAATGTAGTCCATCGGCCCGGGACGGTAGAGGGCGTTCATTGCAATCAGGTCCTCGAACCTTTCCGGATGCAGCCTCTGCAGCCACTCCTTCATGCCTGGCGATTCGAACTGGAATATGGAAGTGGTGTCTCCGCGGCCGTAAAGTTCGTAGGTCTCCTTGTCGTCGATGGGGATCGCCTCGATGTCGATATCGATCCCGTGGCCTTCCTTGATGAGGTCTGTGGTCTTATGGATGATTGAAAGGGTGTTCAGTCCGAGGAAGTCCATCTTCAGCAGGCCGCACTCTTCGATATAATGGCCGTCGTACTGGGAGGTCCAGACATCCTTTCCGGTATCCTTGTCCTTGGACAGGCAGATGGGAATATAGTCGCTCAGGTTGCCGGGACCGATGATGGTGGCGCAGGCGTGCATTCCTACCTGCCGCACGCTTCCTTCAAGTTGCTGAGCATAGGAGAGAACCTCCTTGTTAAGGTCGTTGTGCTCCTTTGCGAATTCTTCCTTGAACTCAGGGACGAGGCGGAAGCAGTTCTTGAGGGTGATCTTGACACTTTTCTCCTCCGTTTCACCCTTTTCGTTCTTCACCCTTTCGCTGAGCCTGTTGGGGACCATCTTGGAAAGGCGGTTAGACTCGTCGATCGAGACATGGCTGATGCGCGCCACATCCTTGATCGCGCCCTTGGCCAGCATGGTTCCGAAAGTGATGACGCGGGAGACATGGTCTTCGCCGTAGGTCTGTTCGACATAGCGGTGCGCCGCCTCAAGATTCTCGAAATCGACGTCTATATCCGGCATGGAGATGCGTTCCGGATTGAGGAAGCGCTCGAACAGAAGCTGGTACTTGATAGGGTCGAGATTGGTGATCCACAGGCAGTAGGCCACTACGCTCCCGGCGGCCGAGCCTCGTCCGGGACCGACCAGCCAGCCCTGTTTGCGCATGGCCCGGATGTAATCCTGGACGATGAGGAAGTAGTCGGGAAAACCCATCGACGAAATTGTCTTCAATTCGAACGCTATGCGTTCCGACTGCTCGTCGGTAAGGGTTTCGCCGTAACGTATCTTCGCTCCTTCATAAGTGAGGTGGCACAGGTAGGCCACCGACTTGCAGAAATCGTCGCCCCGGTAATTGCCCTTCGGGTCGTTTTTGCCCGCGTCGATAAACTCCTTGTAGCGTTCGAGATGAGTGTCTATGTCCCGGAGGAATGACTCGTCGATCTTGTATTTGGGAAGGATGTAGTCATGGTCTATCTTGTAGACACTCACTTTGCCGGCCACCTCGAGGGTGTTTCCTATCACTTCGGGATGCTCGGGGAAGAGGGAGGCCATTTCCTCCTCTGACTTCAGATACTCCTGCTGGGTGTAGCGCAGCCGCTTGGGGTCGTCGATGTCGGAGTTCGTGGTAAGGCAGATCAGCCTGTCGTGCGCCGGACCGTCTTCCCTGCGGATGAAATGGACGTCGTTCGTGGCGACCACTTTCACCCCTTCCTCACGGGCCAGGTTGAAAATCACGGGATTGACCTCCATCTGGGCGCGGTAGACGTCGTCGTCCAGGCCGGGGACTTCGGTCTTGTGCTTCATCACCTCGAGATAGTAGTCATCTCCGAAGACACGCTTGTGCCAGCGGATCGCCTCGCGGGCAGCCTCGATGTTACCGTCCATGATGTCCCGCGGTATTTCACCGGCAAGGCAGGCGGAGCAGCAGATCAGGTTTCCGTGGTGCTGCTCTATCACTTCATGCGACACGCGGGGCTTGTAGTACATGCCGTGGATGTGCCCTTCGGTGCATATCTTCATCAGGTTCAGATATCCTTCGTAATTCTTGGCGAGCAGGGTGAGGTGATAGTATCTCCTGTGGTCGTTGTCCTTCAGGTGATGGTCGTAGTGACGCGTGACATAGACTTCGCAGCCTATGATCGGCTTTACGATGGGCTGTTTGTTCTCGTCGAGATTGTCCTTGTCGAAGGCGTATTTGAAGAACTCTTTCACGCCGAACATATTGCCGTGGTCGGTGATGGCCAGGGCCGGCATCCCGAGTTCGCGGGCCCGTTCAAAAAGTTTCCCGATATCTGAGAATCCGTCCAGGATGGAATATTGGGTGTGGACGTGAAGGTGTACGAAGGACATGGTCTGGATCTTTGGAAAAGGAAAGGCAAGTTAAGGAAAATATCCTGAAGCCGCAAGAAAACGAGCGCCTCCTTTCTTCCCGCCCCGCCCCATTTTCCTCTGCAACGGACACAATTGATACAGAGCCGTTTATGCAAACTGATCCCCCTTGTTTTGAGGGGGATCAGTTTCAGTAATCTGCTGACTGACAGATGCGTCCGTTGCAGCGAAAAAAGTTCTAAGGCCGGGAGGATCAGGGTTCAGGGCAGCGCTCCGGTATTTCAGATCAGGGGCTCGGCCGTCATCGCGGCGGGCTGGGGGATGCCCATCAGCTTGAGGATGGTCGGGGCGACGTTGCACAGGGCGCCGTCCTTTACTGTCTTGACATCCTCGCCTGCGCCGATGACGATGAACTGTACGGTGTTGAGGGAGTGTGCCGTATTGGGCGTACCGTCGGCGTTGACTGCGAAGTCGGCGTTGCCGTGGTCGGCGGTCAGAAGCACCACGTAATCCTTGGCCAGGGCCTCTTCCACTACGCGGCCCACCAGTTTGTCGATGCAGGCTACTGCGCGGGTGATCGAATTGTAGACTCCGGTGTGTCCCACCATGTCGCCGTTGGCGAAGTTCAGGATGATGAGGTCTTCCTTTTCGCTGCGGATGGCGTCAATCAGTTTCTCGGCTACCTCGGGGGCGCTCATCTGAGGCAGTATGTCATAGGTCGGGACCTTGGGGGATGCCACGAGGATACGGTCTTCGTTTTCGAACTGGGTCTCGCGGCCGCCGTTGAAGAAGAAGGTCACATGGGCGTATTTCTCGGTCTCCGCTATGCGCAGCTGGCGTTTTCCGGCCTTGGCTACGGTTTCGCCGAGAGTGTCCTGTACCAGTTCCTTGTCGAAAAGGATGTGGACTCCGGTGAAGGCGGCGTCGTAGGGGGTCAGGCAGCAGTAGTAGAGGGGAATGGTATGCATCCCTTCCTCCGGCATATCCTGCTGGGTCAGGACGGTGGTGAGTTCGCGGGCGCGGTCGTTGCGGAAGTTGTAGAAGATGATGGCGTCGCCCTCTTCGATCTTCGCCACGGGAGCGCCGGCTTCGTCGGTCACCACGATGGGTTTGATGAACTCGTCGGTCACGTCGGCGTCATAAGAGGCCTGGATGCCCTTGGTTGCGGATGTGAAAGCCGCTCCCTTGCCGTCGACCAGCAGGTCGTAGGCTTCCTTGATGCGGTTCCAGCGCTTGTCGCGGTCCATGGCATAGAAACGTCCGCAGACCGTGGCGACCTTTCCGGTGGTTTCAGCCATCTTTTCCTCAAGTTCGGTCACGAAGCCGAGGCCGCTGCGCGGGTCGGTGTCGCGGCCGTCCATGAATGCGTGGACATATACCTTGTCGAGGCCCTTTTCCGCAGCGACGCGCAGGAACTCGTAGACATGGTCGAGGGAGGAGTGCACACCGCCGTGGGAGGTAAGGCCCATCAGATGGAGTTTCTTGCCCGAGGCTGCGACATAGTCGAAGACCGCCTTGATCTCGGGATTGTCAAGGAGTTTGTGTTCGCGGCAGGCGATATTGATTTTCACCAGGTCCTGATAAACGACGCGGCCGGCACCGAGGTTCATATGGCCGACCTCCGAGTTGCCCATCTGTCCGTCGGGAAGTCCGACATATTCTCCGCATGCCTGGAGGTGGCTGAACAGATATTTTTCGCGGAGCGCGTCGATATGGGGGGCGCCCTGCGTGAAGATGGCGTTGGAATAGTCGTGACGGCCTTCACCCCAGCCGTCCAGAATCATCAAAAGGACTTTCTTGTTCATATTTTTCGTATATTTGTTATCTTGGAATTGCGCAAAAATAAGGAATATATGGCAACATCGAATCGCAAAAAGGTGAAAAAGGGAAAAATAACCGTCCGGGAAGGTGCGCTCAAGCGCGCTAAGCGGCTGGCCCGCGGTGAAGCCGAGCCCGTTCGTACTTCGGAACGTCGTTCCAAGAGCATCGAAGAGTTCGAGGGAATCGTTTCGCTTTCGCGCGACGGTTTCGGTTTCGTGAAGGTGGAAGGACGCCCTGACGATATCTTCATCCCCATGCGCAAGCTGCACTTCGCCCTTAACGGCGATTTCGTAAAAATTGCTGTCTCCAAGCGCCGGCTTCAGGCCGGGGACAAGGGACGCAGCCTTGAAGGGGAGGTGGTCAAGATCATCCGTCGCAGCACGAAACCCCACATAGGGGTCCTGGTGGTGCGTGGCAGGCAGGCCTGGGCCATAGTGGAGGGCAGGAACATGCCTTATGACGTCCAGATAGACATGTCCGCACCGGACCCGATGCCGGAAATCGGCGGCAAGAAGGCCGCCAACGGCATGAAGGTCGCCGTCCTTGTGACGGACTGGCCCAAACGCAGCGCCGAGCCTGTCGGCAGGATCGTAGACGTCCTGGGAATGCCGGGCGAAAACGACACCGAGATGCATGCCATCCTGGCCGAGTATCAGCTCCCGTACCGTTTCGAGCCGGAAGTCGAACAGGCTGCGGACAAAATTTCTGAAGAGATCACGGCGAAGGACCTTGCGGGGCGCAAGGATTTCCGCGGAGTCACGACCTTTACAATCGACCCGACGGACGCCAAGGATTTCGACGATGCTATCTCATACCGGAAACTGGAAAACGGCAATGTGGAGGTCGGTGTCCACATCGCGGACGTGACATATTACGTAAAACCCGGATCTGCTGTGGACAAGGAGGCTTTTGCCCGCGGAACGTCGGTTTATCTCGTGGACCGTACGATACCGATGCTGCCAGAGAAATTGTCCAACAAACTCTGCTCTCTGCGTCCGAAAGAGGACAAACTTACCTTCAGCGCGGTTTTCGAGATGAATGCCAAGGCCAAGGTGATCAATCAGTGGTTCGGGCGGACAGTCATCAATTCGGACTATCGTTTCGACTATGAGCAGGCGCAGCAGATAATCGAGACGAAGGAAGGGCCTCTGGCTGCCGAGATACTCGACCTGTATTCCCTGGCCTCCATACTGCGCAAGCAGCGTTTCGACAAGGGCGCCATCTCGTTCGAGAGGCCCGAAATGAAGGTCCTGGTCGACGAGACGGGAAAACCCCTAGATGTGGTGCAGAAAGAGAGCAAGGAGAGCAACTGGCTGATCGAGGAGTTCATGCTGCTGGCCAACCGCTGCGTGGCGGAATACGCCACGAAGAAGTGCAAGGCCAAGAATCCGACTTTCGTCTATCGTATACACGAGGATCCGGACCCGGAGAAACTCGACAACCTGCGCAATTTCGCCAAGAATTTCGGCCATAATCTGGGCGATACGTCCAACCCCAAGGAAGCCGCAGGCGCTCTGAACGAACTGATGAAAGAGGCCAAAGGCAAACCGGAGGAGAATGCGCTGCAGCTGCTGGCCCTGCGCAGCATGGCGCGCGCCCGCTACTCTACGGACAATGTGGGACACTACGGCCTTGCCTTCCAGTATTATACCCACTTCACCTCCCCGATCCGCCGGTATCCCGACATGATGGTCCACCGGCTGCTTGCCATGTACATGGACGGGGCCACTTCGCAGGACAAACTCTATTACGAGGACTGCTGCGAGCACAGTTCCGTAAGGGAGCAGATAGCTACTGACGCGGAACGGGCATCCATCAAGTACAAGATGGTGGAATTCATGCAGGACAAGATAGGCCGGGAATTCGATGGACACATCAGCGGCCTGACAGAATGGGGGCTTTACGTGGAGGTCGAACCCACAAAGATCGAAGGCATGGTTTCGCTCCGCGACATCCGCACCGACTGGTACGAGTTCGACGAAGAGAAATACGAAACCCGCGGCAAGGCCTCCGGCAGGATTTTCCATCTGGGCGATCCGGTGAAGGTGCGTCTGCTGCGGGCCAACCTTGAACAAAAGATTCTGGATTATGAACTCGTTGACGAATAGACTGAAGGATGTTTTCGGTCATGGGCACGTCATGCCCGGCTTGACCGGGCATCTGGTAGCGACAGTGGCCGCAGTTATGGTTTTTTGCCTGCCGATCCTGGCCCAGGACAACACTTCGCTGCTCTCCGGCGGCGCCTGGACCCGGGAGAAGGTTGCGGATGGTATAATTCTCATGCATGCTTCTTTCGACGGGAACCTGTTCGGATCCAACCAGTATCTCTGTGTACTCGAAGTGGCTCCCGGTGCGCGTTTCGACATCGTCCCGTCGGCCGAACGTACACTTGAAAAGACCTCGGCCCTGGCTGACGCCAGGGGAGCCGTCGCGGCGGTCAACGGTTCGTTCTTCAACATGAAGGAGCCTTACGGATCGGCAAATTATCTCCGTGTCGACGGGGTTGAGGTTTCTCCCAACGCCCTCGATTCCTACGAGAATCCGGGCAGCGGCCGCAGTACGCGCCAGAAAGGCGCCGTGGCTGTGTGGCGTGGGGGGCTGTTCGTGCTCAAGGGCGACGACCTGCGGTCTTGGGAACATATTATCGCCGCGGAAGATGTGGTGACGACGGGACCCATGCTCATGATCGACGGAAGGGAGGAACCCATGGTCGCGGATAAATTCAACACGACGCGCAATCCCCGTACGGCGGTCGGCCGGCGTGCCGACGGCACGGTGCTGCTGGTCGTGGTTGACGGCCGGAATGCCATGGCCGCAGGCCTCACGATGTTTGAACTCCGGCAGGTCATGGAGGCCCTGGGCTGCCGTGACGCCGTCAATCTCGACGGCGGCGGCTCGACTACGATGGTAGTACGCGGACAGGTGGTCAATCATCCTTCCGACAACCGCGAGTTCGATGCCGAAGGCGAACGCGTCGTCGCCAATGCCATCGTCGTTAGCCGGTAAGCAAAGTAGAGTGATGGGAAAGAATAAAAACATACTGATCTGTTTCTTATTCCTGCTGGTTTTCGGTTGGGGTGTGCGGGGACAGGTAGCCTATGCCCCGGAAAAAGTGTTCGTGCACCTGGACAGGACTTACTTTGCGGCCGGAGAGACGATCTGGATGAAAGGATACGTCGAAAGTATCGCTCCGGTCCCCGATACGAGCCGTTTTCTGTATGTGGAGCTGCTTGACGGTGAAAGCGGCGAGACGGCGCTTCGAAACAAAATCCGAATGAGCCAGGATGGTTTTGCCGGTTATCTGGATCTTCCGGAGAATCTGGAAGGCGGCCGATACATTTTGCGTGCTTACGCGCGTTGGCAGTTGAACTGGCCGGAGGAATGGATGTTCCATGCGCGGATTGATGTCTATGACGGAACGGAACCTGCAGCTGCCGCAGCGGAAGGTCCGTTGGACGTGAGTTTCTATCCGGAAGGTGGCCGCTATTATAACGGTGACTATGCTTCGATGGGATTCAAAGTGATGAATCCCGATGGAAGCGGCGCCGGCTTTTCGGGGAAACTGGTAGACGACCGCGGTGAGCTGATCTGCGATGTCAGGACCGAACATGCAGGTATGGGGCTGTTCGGGTTCACGCCCGAGGAGGACCGCATGTACCGTCTTGTCAGCGACACGGGGAGTTGGGACCTGCCGGAGGCAAGCCGCGACGGTGCCACGATGCAGGTCCGCCGCTCGGGCGACAGTTTTGCGGTCCGGGTTATGAACCATACGGGCAGGACTGTGCAACTTGAAGTCTGGCGTGGCGGTATCCGTGCAGTACTGGGCAGGATAGACGAGTCGCGTAGCCTGCGCGTACCCGTATCTTATCCGGGTCTGCAGAAGTTCGTATTGACCGATACCCCGGGACAGGTTCTTGCAGAGCGTACGGTGTTTGTTGACGATCCTGCGCTGACGGCCGCCCTGGATGTAAATTGCCCGTCGCCGGACTATCTGCCGCGCAAGACGTGGTCAATTCAGCTTTCATGTCCGGACGGGTCTCAGATTGACAGTGCAGAAGTATCTGTTTCAGTAGTCCGCGGTGCGTTCCGCCCGTTTCAGCAGGAAGGAAACCTTGCGTCTTATATGCTGCTCTCGAGCGAGGTATGCGGCGATATAGAAGCACCGGACTACTATTTCGACCGCCGGATTCCGGCGTCGACGCGGCAAAGCCACCTCGATTTGCTGCTGATGATCCAGGGATGGACCTATTATGAAGACCTTCTTTCGGTGACGGAGGTGACGTATCCGATGGAAGAGACTCAGTCGCTTCAGGGTGAAGTGCGGAGTGTCCTGGGCGGGAAACCGCACAACTACACGCTGACCCTGATGGCGCCTGAGTTGGACTTTTCACAGGTCATGTCGGTGAATCGGGAAGCCCGTTTTTTTGTGGATAGCCTTGATTTTCCTGACGGGACGGTGTTCATTACCGTGGTGGACAAAGGCGGCACGCGGAAACCCTACTATCCCGTATTGACAAAGGACTTCTTTCCGAAAGTATCCTCCTTGTCGTGGCGATCCACGTTTCGCCGTCCGACTGGTCTCCGGACGGATGTGCCGGAGACCGCGGATCTGTCGGACCAGGATACCTTCACGCAAATCGATGCCCAGCATGACACGATCCGTACAACATTCATTCAGGCAGTTGCGCCTCGCGTCCGTACTCCATTCGGATTCAGCGAGATGCCGATGACCAAGACACGGGAGCAACTTCAGCCGAACGATAACCTCAGCCTTTTCTCCTATATCCTGATGACCAATCCCTCATTGCACTGGGACGAACAGAGAGAAGAAATGATCAACAACAAGACGGGTTTCATCAGCCATGGCGGCGAAGAGTATTTGAAGGTATATCTTTATGTCGACGGGTTTCTGACAGACTGGCCCATGGCCGAAATGATTTATCTCAACGAAGTCGAAAAACTTAGCGTGACCACGCATCTGAGTTCGGACGCCTTTCTCGCCAAATCGTATGGCGGCATTGTCCTGGCAGAATTGAGAAATGCGCGCTCCCGTACAGAATCACTTAAGCGTCAGACCAATGCCCTTGTCTCGATGCCCTTGGGCTGGCAGCGGCCGAAGGCGTTCTACAATCCGGTATATGACCGACGGCGGACATTGTCGCTTCCCGACCGCCGGAATACTGTCTATTGGAATCCGTCGGTCCGGCTCGGCGCCGCCTCTCCGAAGGAGATTACCGTCATGACGGAAGACCGTGCCGACGGTCCCTACTTTCTCCGGATTGAAGGCCGCACCTCCGACGGCCGCTGGATATCCAAGACCCAGATGCTGGACGTCGAGGCTCTTGGCGTCGACCGTTAGCCTTTCGTCAGCTTTCGTCAGTTTTCGTCGGCCTTCTGGCCGCCTTGGCGCTGCAACGGACACAATTGACTGACAGGCAGTTACATAAGTTGATCCCCCTCAAAACGAGGGGGATCAACTTATGTAAGTCGCTGATTTACTGATGCGTCCGTTGCAGCGCTAAAGAGAGGGACACTGCAGTTGGAAGGCGGGCCTTTCCCGCTTAGCGGACCTCGCTTATGTCGGCCAGACGCCGGCCGGAGAGGTCCGGCGTCTGTTTCGGTTCGATGGTAATCCGGACCGTGCGGCCGGTCTCCTGGTGCGAGATCACCCGTGTTCCGTTCTTGGAAAGAACCCTGGCAAAGCCGGCGGTGTCCATCTCGTCCGGAACGGTCACCCAGAAGAAGCCCTCCGCGTCCGTGGACGCATAGCAGGGTTTTGTGGAAACATCTTCACAAATGACCACCATCTTCACGCCCTGCACCGGCCGGCCGGACGGGTCCGTGACATAGCCTCGCACCACCTTGGCATCAAGATTTGTACTCATCACGCTCAGAAGAGCCACAGTCAGAAGGATAAAAATACGTTTCATTGTAAGCAGATTTTGATTGTTTGACATTCCGTTTGGTTTGTCCTTCCTGGAATCACGGCCTGTGCCAAATTTGCAATCTGCTAACAATCAGCAATTTGAAAAATAGAAAGACTGTAAAGTCATCTTTACAGTCTTACAAAACAGTTGACAGTCTGTCAACGGGACGCCGGCGGCAGACGGGCTATTGCTGCAGCCACTTGTCGACCGCCCCGCTCAACTGTTTGTCGTAGCGGAGCGCAACAGGTACGCTTGCCCTGTTGAAATAGTAGCAGGTAACGATCTCCTGTTCCACAAGAGGAAGGATCTCGTCTTTCTTTGCCCTGAGCACCGCCTCCTTGTCCATATTGACCTTCTTCTGCAGCGCCTCGATCTCGTCCTTGTAATTGTCGTAGAGATCCTCGGACTTGGCGGCTTTGATAAGCTGGTCAAGGGCGGTCTGGGCAGCGGTACGCGCATCGAAATCCTGGGTGGCGGCATATTTCACGAAATCTTCGTATTCGGCATCCGTCAGGTGGAAATCGCGGTCGATGTTTTCGTGCGCGATGAAATACTCGATGGCATAGGAGCCGATGATGTCGTAGTAGACCAGCGAGACGGTTGGCCGGCTGAACGGATGGCCCGCGACTTCGATGTCAGGGGCAATGCCGCCGTTCGCATCTTTGTCGAGCGAACCGTCCTCGTGCCGGTTGCTGTAGTCTATGGCCTGTACGCAGCGGCCGCTGGGGGTGTAGTATTTGCCCGTGGTCACCTTCATCTGGCTGTTGTAGGGCATGGGCCTGATAGACTGGATCAAACCCTTGCCGAAAGAGCGGGTACCGGCAATGGTCGCGCGGCCGAGATCCTGGAGCGCTCCTGCAGTAATCTCGGAAGCGGAGGCGGAGTTGCCGTTGACCATCACCAGCAGCGGCATCGCGGTATCGACCGGTGCGGAGGTGGTGCGGTATTCCCGGTTCATCTCGGCAACCCGGCCCTTCGAGGATACCACGAGCGTGCCTTTGGGGACGAAGAGCGAGACGATCTCGATGGCCTCGTCCATCACGCCGCCGCCGTTGTCGCGCAGGTCGATGACTAGGCGCTTGGCGCCGGCTTCCTTCAGTTTGAGCACGTTCTCCTTGAATTCTTCCGAAATATTGGCCGTGAAACCGCTCAGCTGGATATATCCGATGTCGTCGCGGTAGATGCCGGCATAGGCGATGTCGGAGACGTGGATCCGTTCGCGGACCACCACGACGTCGACCGTGTCTTTCGTCCGGCCCTTGACCACCTTGAACTTCACTTCCGTTCCGGGCTGGCCTTTCATCCGGCCGGAGCTCTGCTCGGAGGTCTCGTCATAGACGGGCTTGCCGTCGATCTCGATGATCGTGTCTCCCGGCAGGAGGCCGTACTTGGCCGCCGGCGAATTTTCGTAGGGTTCGATGATGCGGACGCCTTCTCCGGGCGCCTTGCGGATGATCGCGCCCACGCCGCCGTAGTTGCCGGTGGTCAGCAGTTCGAAGTCATCGCCTTCTTCCTCGGAGATATACACCGTATAGGGATCGAGCGTGGCGAGCATCGCCCGCACGCCGGCAATGATCATCTTGTCGAAATTGACCGTATCGACATACGACTGCGCAATCTCCTTCAGAACCGAATATTCCACCTCCAGGCTCTGTCCGAGCTTGAAATCCCGGCTCTGAGCCATCACGGGAGCCGTCGCGGCACCCAGCAGCAGCACGAGGGCAGCCGCCATCCGTTTCATCTGTCTTTTCATCTGTGCGAACATATAACCTACAAAAATAGCAATTTTATCTGTATCTTTACTTCTTCAAAACATCCGTCGATGAACATCCTTTTTGCCACCAACAATCCCCATAAACAGGAAGAGGCCCAGGCCATTCTCGGTCCGTCCTTCCGTGTGCTCACCCCCGCTTCCCTGGGACTGCCGGGCGACCTGCCGGAAACCTGCGACACTCTGCGCGGCAATTCCGTCCAGAAGGCCTGCGCCGTCTGGAACTACTTCCAGCAGGACTGCTTCGCCGACGACACCGGCCTTGAGATCGACGCGCTCGGCGGGGCGCCGGGCGTCCACACGGCCCGGTACGCCGGCGAGGACAAGGATCCCGCCGCTAACCGGCGCAGGGTCCTGGCGGAACTGGCCGGCCTTCCCTTCGAGAAGCGGACGGCCCGTTTCCGCTGTGTCGTCTCGCTCATCGAAGACGGGGTGCTGACGGTCTTTGAAGGAACTTGCGAGGGCCACATCGCCTTGCAGGAAAGCGAAGGGGTCCAAGGCTTCGGCTATGATTCAATTTTTGTTCCAATCGGACTCGACGTGACCCTCGCCGAGATATCAATCGAAGAAAAGAACGCTCTTTCCCACCGTGGAAAGGCCATGCGGATGTTGCAATGCCATCTCCAGAAACGTCACGGATAGTCGTCCTGCACCTGACGAAATACAGCGACCATGCGCTGATCCTCCACACGGTCGATTCCACGTCGGGCCGTTGCAGCTATATGGTGCGCGGCATCAAGCGGGGAAATGCCGTGGCGGCATTCCACCCGCTCAGCCTGCTCGACATCGTGAGTGTCTCCTCGCCCAAAAGTTCCCTGGGCATGCTGCGGGAATGGGAGCCGGCGCAGACGCTCCGCGACATCCGCGGCAGCCGCATCAAGAGTTCGCTGGCTATGTTCATCAGCGAGGTGCTGTACCGGAGTTTCACCAATGAACTGTCGGACCCGCATTTCTTCGACTGGCTCAGCCGCGTGATCTCCCTCCTGGAAGCGGAAGAAGGCAGCGTTGCCAATTTCCATCTCTGGTTCCTGGTCAGTTATGCGGTGCAGATGGGATTTATGCCGGACGAGACCATCGAGCCGGCCGGCATCTTCGAGAGCGGGGAAGCGGCGCTCTTCCTGCAGATCCTGCGGAGCTCCTTTGCAGAAACGATGGCGATTCCGTTGTCGGCCGAGCGGCGCCAGGCCTTCTCCCGCAAGATGCTGCAATACCTCTCCTACCATCTGGGCACGACGATCGACGCCCGCAGCCTCGACGTGCTGCACGCCGTACTGGCGTGACGCTTATCGGAAGAGGAAAACCTTATCTCCCCTCCGGACTTTTTCCGGAACGGGAACTGAACAGAGGTCACCTTTGGCGGCCTCTTCCAGTATGTGGCTGTCGTCCAGACGGATTTCCGACACCTCCGTCTCGACCACTCCCGTGGTAGGGCCGCTGATAAGCAGCTGGTCGCCCAGGCGGAACGATCCGGTTTCCATCTTGATTTCGGCCACGCCCAGCCGGGCATAGTAGTCCGTCACCCTTCCCAGATAGGTTTTCGTGCGGGTGGCCTGGTTGCCGTAGATATTGCTCCATTCGCCGAGCCTGGCGCCCTGGTAGTAGCCGTCCCAGAATCCGCGGTTGAATACCGTCAGGAGTTTCTCCCTGAGCGATGCGGCAAGTTCTTCGGAGAAAGTACCCTCTTCGATGGCATCGGCAGCCTCACGATATGCCTTGGTGACCGTTTTCACATATTCGGCGCTGCGGGCGCGTCCCTCGATCTTGAATACCGTCACCCCGGCCTCCACCATCCTGTCGAGGAAACCTATCGTACACAGATCCTTGGGCGACATTATGTATTTGTTGTCTATCAGGAGTTTCGATCCTGTCTCCACGTCCGATACCTCGTAGGCGTGGCGGCAGACCTGATAGCAGCTGCCCCTGTTGGCTGAGGCTCCGTATTCGTGGAGCGACAGGTAACACTTGCCGGAGATGGCCATGCAGAGCGCCCCGTGGCAGAACATCTCGATCTGCAGCGGCTTCCCGGACGGACCCCTGAGGTCCTCATTCCTGACAGCTTCGCTGATTGCCTTGACCTGGTTCAGATTGAGTTCCCGTGCCAGGACCACCACATCTGCGAACCGGCTCCAGAACCGGAGGCTTTCGATGTTCGAGACGCTGAGCTGGGTGGAGATGTGCACTTCGATCCCGAGGCGGCGGGCCTCCGCGATGGCCGCCATGTCGGAGGCGATCACTGCAGTGATTCCGGCCTCGCGGGCGGCGAGCAGGGTCTCCCGCATCGGTTCCAGGTCTTCGTCGTAAAGGGTGATGTTGAGGGTGAGGTAGCTTTTAACCCCGGCCTTGCGGCAGATGTCGCAGACTTCCGCCAGATCTTCAGCCTTGAAGTTGTTTGCGGAGTGCGAACGCATGTTGAGGCTGCCGACTCCGAAATAGACCGAGTCGGCTCCGCCCTGCAGGGCGGCGTGCAGGCATTCGAAATTGCCTGCCGGAGCCATTATTTCCAGACGCCTATTTTTCACGGTGGATGATCTCTTCTGCGAACTGCCTGAGGACCGAGGTCTTTTCTTCGTCGAATCCGGCCTCTTCCAGGGCTTTCAGGGCTTTTCTGTGATAGACGAGGATTTCGGCGGCCGCGGCTTCCTTCACGCCTAGTTCCACATAGAGATTGCGGACTGCCTCGACTTTCTCCTCCCGGTCTTCTTCGCCGAGTTGCATCAACTGCTCCAGCTGCATTTTCTGCTCCCCTGCGGCGCGCCTGATGCACTCCACCAGCAGCCAGGTCTTCTTGTTGTGTGTGATGTCTCCGCCTATCTTCTTCCCGAACACCTTTTCGTTGCCGAAAGTGTCGAGATAATCGTCCGTAATCTGGAATGCAAGCCCAAGTTCGTATCCGAAACGGTAGAGGGCGTCGCATGCTTCGGGGGCGGCTCCGCCGATCAGCGCGCCGAGCTTCGCCGAGCAGGCGAGCAGGACTGCGGTCTTGAGGCCGATCATCCCGAGATAGTCCTCCATCGTGATGAAGGGCATCTCTTCGAAATCCATGTCGTACTGCTGCCCCTCGCACACCTGCATCGCCGTGGCGGAGAAGAGTTCAAGCGCCTGAGGCAGAACCTTTTCCGGAGCATGGGCCAGATACTGGTACGACAGGATCGACATGGCGTCGCCGGACAGTATGGCCACATTCTCGTTCCATTTCTTGTAGACGGTCGGATTTCCGCGACGCGTGTCCGAACGGTCCATGATGTCGTCGTGGATGAGTGTGAACTCGTGGAAAACCTCAAGCGCCATCGCCGGGAAGACGATAGGATTGCGGAAGTCGTCGCTCATCAGATTGTAAGTGAGCAGGCAGAGTTTGGGACGGATCCGTTTGCCGCCGATGGACATCATGTAATCGAGAGGCTCGTAGAGGTTCGCGGGTTCGCGGCGTATGTTCCGGAGTTTTGCGAAATTGGTAAGGATGTGGTCGATCTCTTCGAGGGTGTACATATCATGGAGTTTGTAGTACAAAGATAGGGATTTTGTATAAATTGCTATCTTTGCGTCCATGGAAAAAGGCACAGCGACGGTCGTCAAACATACGGGAAGCCACTATCTGCTATCCCGCCTTCCGGAATGGGATCCGTTTCCGGCGGTGATAAGGGGCAGGCTCCGGCTTTCCGGTTCCAAGGCCACCAACCCCGTCGCAGTCGGCGACAGGGTGGAGTACGAGGACGGGACCATCACCCGCATACTTCCGCGAAAGAATTATCTGATTCGCCGTTCCACAAACCTGAGCCGCGAAAGCCACATCATCGCAGCCAATCTCGACAGGGTTTTCCTGATCGTCACCATTATCCTGCCCGAGACCAAACTTGCCTTCGTCGACCGCTTCCTGGTCACTTGCGAGGCCTATGGCATACGGCCGGTCATCCTGATAAACAAAGTGGATCTCTATACGGAACCGGAACTTCAGGAACAGCTGGCCGGTTTCAAGAATCTCTATCGCAATGCCGGCTACGAAGTGCTTGAGATTTCAGCCCGCATGGGGACGGGCCTGGCGGCAGTGCGGTCGCTCTGCCGGGACGGCCTTACCCTCTTCTCCGGGACTTCCGGCGTGGGGAAATCCTCCCTGCTCAAGGCGCTCGACCCGACCCTCGATCCGAAAATCGGCGAGATCTCGCTGAGCCACCTGCAGGGTAAGCACACCACCACTTTCTACGAGATGCATCCGCTCACCGGCGGCGGCTTCGTGATCGACACCCCGGGCATACGCGGATTCGGACTGGTTGACATCGAGCCCGAGGAACTCAGCACCTATTTTCCCGAGATGCTCCGCGTAATGGACGGCTGCCGCTTCAAACCCTGCACCCATACCCACGAACCGGGCTGCGCGGTGAAACAGGCGCTGGAGGACGGGCTGGTTTCTCCCGAGCGCTACGGATCCTATCTCGGGATGTTGGAGGAGGAACGCAAGTACAGATAATGGCTCTGCGCAATCCCATCAACCGTGAGGTGGTCCGGCTCGCCGTTCCGAGCATCTTGGCCAATATCACGGTACCACTCGTAGGCATCGTTGATACAGCCATCGCGGGCCATCTGGGCGACGCGGCGCTGATAGGCGGCATCGCCATCGGTACCATGCTTTTCGACCTGCTTTACTGGAACATGGGGTTCCTGCGCGTAGGGACAGGCGGAATCACGGCCCAGGCTTACGGAAGGGGAGACATGAAAGCTTCCATCGACACCTTCTCCCAGGGAATCGCTACCGCGCTGGCCGCATCGCTCCTCGTTCTGGCCATCCAATGGCTCTTCGCCGAGGTCATGCTGATGCTGGTGGACTGTTCCCCCGAAGTGGAAGTCATCGCCCGCAACTACTTCTTCATCAGGGTATGGGCCGCACCGGCCACGCTGTCGCTCTTCGTCTTCAAGGGATGGTTCATCGGGATGCAGAACACCATGTATCCGATGATAACCGACCTGTGGGTGAACCTGGTCAATATGGGGGCGAGCTGGTTCCTCTCTTTCCATACGCCGCTGGGCATCAGCGGAGTCGCGGCAGGAACGCTTGTCGCGCAGTGGACGGGACTGCTGCTGGCGATCCTGCTCATGCGCCACAAATACCGCGACATGCTCCGCTCCGCAAGCGTAATGCAAAGCATGCGATGGCGCTATTTCAAACGCTTCTTCTCTGTAAACAGCCAGCTTTTCGTCCGCTCCATGCTCATGCTGGTGGTCTATGAAGGCTTCACCATTTTCGCCGCCCGTTTCGGCGACGTGGAACTTGCTGTAAGTTCGGTGATGATGCACCTTCTGCTGCTCTATTCCTATTTCGTGGACGGTTTCGCCTATGCCGGCGAGGCCCTGACAGGCCGTTTCATCGGTGAACGGAACAGGACTTCACTCAACGAGACCGTGAAGTATGTGTTTATCTGGGGCGCCGTGATCGGCGTCATATCGACAGTGGCCTACGCCGTCTTCCCGCGCTCCATCATCGGAATCCTGACCGACAACGCCGAAGTCAAGGCGGCGAGCGAACCCTATCTTTTCTGGCTGCTGCTGATGCCGGTGCTAAGTTGCGTGGCATTCATATGGGACGGTATCTATGTGGGTGCCACCGCCTCCCGCGGCCTTATGATATGCATGGTCTTCTCGGCGGGATTGTTCGTGGCCTCATTCTACATCTGCGCTCCGCGCTTCGGCGCACAGGCGCTCTACATCGCTTATTTCGTCCATCTGGTGGTCAGGTCGGTCTATATGACCCTCGCGGCACGGAGGAATGTATGGGCGAAGGTCCCTGCTGCTGCATAGGTCCGGGGTATATTGATATGTTCATCAGTGAGCGGTGGAATGTTCAAAATGTAATGATTTGCGAGCACTAACGAAACAAAAAGTTTCATTTTTATTTGTTTACTTTCAGAATATAACTTAAATTTGTCTCAAACCTCTTTGAGGTCATCGTGACATTCCCCCTGTCCCATTCCCGGGAAAAGGGTACCTTCTCCGCCATCCTGCTCGGGCTTTGTGCCCACTTCCTCCTCTTGAGTTGTTCAGTCCGCCAACCTGCGGCTCCTGAACGCCACAATTTACCGAAGTATTGATTAGAAACGCCAAAACTTAGGCAATCATGAAAACACTCTATTTGTCTACCACTCTTTTCATGTTGTTCCTATCCCTGCTGTTCAGCGCTCTCCCCGTTTCGGCCCAGGAGGCCGGAGGCACGGTCCAGACCTACGCCTATGCCTATGACACCTATGGCAGCTTGACTTCGGGGACTCACTCCGGGGGCAACGGCGAGACGGCGGCATACGACAAGAACGGCAATCTGACAAGCATGGCGCGGACCGGGGCCCGGGCGGAGACGCTATCCTACACCTACACCAGCGGTACGAACAGGCTGGGGAAGGTGACGGTGGGCGGCTCGCAGAAGTCGTACGCCTACAACGCCGACGGCACGATGAAGACGGACGGCCTGCGGGGTCTCAGCGTCACCTACAACGCCCTGAAGCTGCCCCGGCAGATGAAGGCGTCCTCCAATACGGGAACGGTGGACTACATATACGACGCTCTGGGCAACAAGCTGGCCGTGAAGCAGGGCGGAACCGTCAAGAACTACTATAGCGGCGAGTTCGTGTACAATGCAAGCCTTGCCGTCGACTACATCTTGACGCCGAACGGCCAGATGACAAGGAATCCCTCGACGGGGAACTACACTGCGCAGTACAACCTTACCGACCATCTTGGCAACGTCCGCTCGGTCGTAAACGGAAGCGGAACGGTCCTCCAGTCCACCCTGGCCTTCAGCGACAGCAACATCTCAAGCAACCGCTACCTCTACAACGGCAAGGAACTTGAGGACTACACCGTCGGCTCATCCTATCTCGGCACACTCGACTATGGTGCACGCCACTACGATCCCCGCATCGGCCGGTGGACCGTTCCGGACCCGATGGCGGAGAAGTATTATGGGATAAACGGGTATGGTTATTGTGCAGGAAATCCGATTAGGTTGATTGATCCAGATGGCCAGAATTGGTATTCGTATTATGATGAAAATGGAGAGCGGAAGTACACTTATTATCAGGGTCAATTGACAGCAGAAGAGATTAAGGAAAAAGGTTATACAGATATGGGGTTTAGTTTTGTCGATCAAATAACAAAATCATATTATAGTCTTTTTGGAAACATACTTCCTGCACCAAATTCCAATGATTCTTTCATTGAATACAAGCTCTATCAACAATTGGATGAACTTTTGATAAAAGATTATTCTCAAAAGCATGGAGCAAGAGTGAGTTTTTACTTTAAAATACCTAAAGGCTCATATAAATTTCAATATGGAAGGGCAGACTTCAAAGGATACGGCTTGTTTGAGGCCTTAAACAATGAAACGAATAGTATTCTACATATTGGGCAGATGCCTTCTCCTAAAACATTTGGTAAACGAACTGGCTATTATAAGTCATCAGAGTTGGGGTATCAATTAGTATTATACAATGATACAAAACGACCATATGATCCTATCCAAATTGTGTTCCGTGAAGAGGATTATGCCAAATTCAATTCTGCCTTAAATAATTTATTTAAGAACTATATACAAGTTATTTATGATAATAGTTTTATCAAACAATGAATCGCTTTCTTATATTTTTAATGGTGTTTCTACCCTTATCTTGTACACCACAAACACAAGGAAGAATAAGGCAGAAGGCAATCGAAAATGAATGCCCTTCCTTGTTTACTCCAATATTATCTTTTTATGTTAAAGCTTACTACGCTCTTCCCAAGGACAAAGAAACTATTATTTCATTCGCAGAAAAATGGAAAGCAGTTGATACAAATTTTGTTTTATTTGAAAACAGATATGGAATGTCTTTAAATGACTTATTGTCAAGTCGAATAGACTATGCATATTATACGGACTCTGCCTTTCTGTTTTCTACCGTAAACTCAAATAGAATAGGTTGTTCCATAATAGGATCCCCGTTTTATTGGATAATGCATCCAGAAGAGTATAATCCATACAAGTTTGATTTTTATGATCAGTTCATGCCATCGGCTTTCCGTAATAATGGCGAGTACTTGTTTGAAGAAGAATTCGATTATGATCATCTTTCGATGCTCATTAATAATATTTCGTTAAATCATTCTTCTCGAATATATTATGATGGCTTTTATTTTGATGGCCTGACAGAAACTCCCTATCCAAAGAAAATGCCATATATGTCAATCGTTTCGTACTGTATGTCAACCGATTCCATCACAACTTTGACCCGTTTATTGCCTCAAGACAGTTTGTTCATTTTTAATAAAGAAACTGAATCTTTTTTGCAGATTCAGAATAGTTTAACAGATCTTTGTCATAGTTACCTAAAAGATCTATCCTTAGCGATAAAATCATGTCAAACTAATAATTGTGACGTTGATAGAATTGTTCTGGGTATTCAATGGTTTTGTGATGATTTAGAGAAGTGAATAAGGCACAATAAAGTCGGTATGTATTAAGGATTATGCGGATGTGTAGTTCCATGACTACACCGTCGGCTCATCCTATCTCGGCACACTCGACTACGGCACACGCCACTACGATCCCCGCATCGGCCGGTGGACCGTTCCGGACCCGATGGCGGAGAAGTATTATGGGATAAATGGGTATGGTTATTGTGCTGAGAATCCGATTATGGTTGTAGATCCGGATGGACAGAATTGGTATTCGTATTTAGACGAACAAGGTGTAAAACGTTTTGAATATTATGAGGGGCGACTGACAGATATAGTAATTCAGCGAAAAGGCTATACGGATTTGGGTTATAGTTATTTGGATCAAAGCACAGGAGTGTATTACAGTTTATTTGGTAAAATACTCAATACTAGAAATGAAAATGGGCAAAGAATGATAGAAGGAGAACTATATAAACAAATAGATGATTTGTTAATTAGTACTTATAGCGAGGGGAAACTGATAGAGAAAAGTGATTTCTATTTTGGCATTTCGCCAGGAGATTATCATTTTACTTACGGTGGTGAACAA
The DNA here is from genome assembly GCA_017430365.1 of Bacteroidales bacterium. Classification (GTDB taxonomy): domain Bacteria; phylum Bacteroidota; class Bacteroidia; order Bacteroidales; family UBA932; genus Cacconaster. Next base: position 259,517 of record JAFRNC010000005.1, read on the forward strand.
TTCCTGTCGGATAAAGAAGGCACCGTTTTTCATGTTCTCAATAATGCTGAGAATAGTAGATTACACATAGAGAAAACGCCACAGAATTATCCAACAATTCGAACTGGTTTTTTTGGAAAAAAATATCAGGGATTCTTTCTTGTTATATCTAATGATAAAGGTTATGATGTAATACAGATTTCTTTTGACAAAGAGAATGTAAAAAAGTATCATTCAGCTGTAAAAGCTTTATTCCTCCCCAAAAGATAACGCTATGAGATGGTTTTTTGTTGTTTCGCTTTTACTTATACTTCTATCATGTGGTAAGAATGTCGATGACAAGGAGTATGTCAGATCTTTGGCTATTGAAAATATGGTTGATGATTTTTATCCAATTAACTGGATCATTCGTTATTATGCAAGATCTTATTATACAATGCCAAAGGATTATGAAGAACTCCTTTCTTTTATTAAAGATTGTAAAGAGAATGATTATTATTTCTCTGAAGTTGAAAAAGCGAGTGGATATGATATCATTAAGACAATATCCAACACTAAGGTAATCTATGCTTCTTTTAATGATTCGGCTTTCTTTTATTTACCTGATTATAATATGGGGAGTTGTGTAATTGGCACGCCATGTTTGTGGTTAAAATCACCAAAAACATATCCCGAATTGGCGCCAAGATATGAGACAATACCGCCCTCAGCTTTTAATACATCCGGTAAATTCATTTTTAATCTGGATTATTCTTCTATTGAGAACTATTTAATCCATCTTTCAGAAAAACAAGGTAAACAGATTTTTTACCAGAATCAGGAGATGGAAATGATACCATTGAAAGTGTTATTCATTTATGATACCTATACAGATAGTTTGTCTATTTCGTCTAATCTTCCTCCAAATGAGTTTCTTTTCTATAGGAATAGCATAAGGCATGAAGACTATAGATCTGTTGGTTCAAATTTTAATATCAATCATTATTTACAGCGGATAGCACCTGAAATAAAGTCTTTCTTTACCGACAAGGAAGAGATTGCAAAAGTTTTTTTTGTAACGGACATCTTTGAGAATACAAAAGACCTGGAACCAAACTCTTCTGCAAAGCAATGAATGTGTGCATAAATAACCAGTGTTTTCGAGGCCGCCAGTATATGGCGAAATGGCCGGCACTACTTTAATAGAGATACCATAAAACAATTACAAATTTGCAATTGAGTGGAGTTAACAATACCCAACAACCAAAACCGCGACAATCAATTAGTTAAATAGCGCAGTACAACCTTACCGACCATCTTGGCAATGTCCGCTCGGTCGTAAACGGAAGCGGAACGGTCCTCCAGTCCACGGATTACTATCCCTTCGGCCTGGCGTTCAGCGACAGCAACATCTCAGGCAACCGCTACCTCTACAACGGCAAGGAACTTGAGGACTACACCGTCGGCACATCCTATCTCGGCACCCTCGACTACGGCGCACGCCACTACGATCCCCGCATCGGCCGGTGGAATGTTCCGGATCCGATGGCGGAGAAGTATTATGGAATGAATGGGTATGGTTATTGTGCTGAGAATCCGATTAGGTTTATAGATCACAACGGGAGGGAATTAGTAATAAAAGGGAATCTCAGTAATGACGCTTTGTCTCAATTGCAGGAGCGAACTAAAAACCGTATTCAATTGACAAGAGATTCCGAAACAGGAATAATCAGTTATATTATTAATAAAGGGAAAAGGCTCAAAGGGGATGCAAAAATAATAGTTGCAATTATTAATGATCCTAATATCACTGTTAATGTGCATTCTTACGATATTGACCCCCATTCTTATGATGTTGACCCCCTCGAAGAGGGCAGGGCTTTCAAAGAGCAGTCTCTGTTTGCTTGCAAACAGGCAGCAGCGTAGCTGCAAAGATATTACTTTTTCTTTCTCATCG
>JAFRNC010000006.1 GCA_017430365.1 Bacteroidales bacterium
ATGCAATAATAATAGCAACAAATACATGCCTACAGAACCCTAGAAGATGTTTATGAGGGTTTCCAGAACGCTAATTATTGCACTTTCTGAATTTGGAAAACTGCGGAAAAGTTTGACCGGAATTGAACCATATTTGAACCACGGTATCTGTGACTAATTGATTATCAATAAGTTGCAGAAAATGCATCGGGAAGTAAAATCTTGACACTCAGCTAGTTAAGACTTAATTAAGGCTTAAGTTGAAATTCTGAAACTAGTTGAAAACGACTGTTTTCGGAAAGGATTTTAGCTAGTCTCGCGTTTTCAGGATTTAGCTTGAGTGTTGTTTGTTTTCATCAGTTTTGTCACACTTTCTGTCACAATGTTACCATGTGTGACAAATTTTTGTCACACTTCCTCGGAAAAGTTACCAAAATCGTTGATTTATGAAATGTTTTTGGAAAGTTAACACGCATAACGCTCGGTTTTAAAATGGTACTCTCCTCCCTTGTCATCAAATAATGTTGTACAACAGCGTTAAACTAGTTTATTATACTGGACAAGTACCATTATTTTGACTTATTTCTCCTTATTATACACCATATTTTGGGTTTTCACTCTTGATTTGGCACATGTCGCATTTGGCAAATAAGTACGTAATTAGTTGGAAAAGTATGAAGATACGACGTTACATTTCATCAGTGGTGATTAGGGTTAGATATTATATTCGCTGATAAATTTCTTTGCGTTACAGGACTTTATATCCTTAATTATTCATTGTGCGGAAAAGTCTTCTCGGGTATAGAGGAAGAATTTTTCATGTTTATTTGTCTTGTACCGCAAAATGGGACAACACACCTTTAATTTTGCTCACGGAAATAACAAAACCCAATAAAACACTCAAAGCAATGGAACAAGAGAACACTACCGAAAAAACTCAGGTTTTCAACCTCGTAATCCTCGACAAATCTGGCTCTATGGAGTCTATTCGCAAGGAAGCCATCGACGGCTACAATGAGACCCTCGGTACCATTCGCGCCGCCCAGTTGAAGCACATGGACACCCAGGACCACTTCGTCTCTCTGGCCGCTTTCTGTGACTGCGGAATCGATATGATCTACGACAAGACGCCCATCAAGGACGCCGACAAACTCACCAAGAAGCAGTACGAGCCCTGCTGCTGCACTCCGCTCTTTGACGCCATTGGCAAGACCGTCAAGAAACTCAAGGCTGACATCAAGGACATCGAAGATGCTGCCGTCCTCGTAACTATCATTACTGACGGTTACGAAAACTCATCCAAGGAGTGGACCGGCCCAGCCATCAAGAAACTCATCGACGAATGCAAGGAAGACGGCTAGATGTTCTCCTTCATTGGCGCTGGCGAAGACGTTGTGAAGGTGGCGACCACGATTTCCATTACCAATACTGTCGTTTGGGAACAGACAACAGAAGGCACGAAGGAGATGTTCGAAAATGAGAACGCCGCCCAGGGCCGGTTCTACGACAAGATGGCCACCTGCTGCCCTTCAGGCATGGCTCCGTCAGATAGAAAAAAAATGCGCAAGAAGTTCTCTGAGGAGTACTACGACAAGGATAAGAAGTAGTGCTGCAGCATAATTCGCGCAAAAACATTAAATTTGTATTCTTCCAATAAGAACCAAACGACATCTCTTGATGAAACGCCTGTACTTCGATATGGACAATGTCCTTGTGGATTTCGCATCTGGCATAGCAAAGCTGGATGCGAAAACCATTAAGGAATATGCCGGGAAGTTGGACGAAGTGCCGGGTATTTTTTCCTTGATGGAGCCGATGCCAGGGGCAATAGATGCCGTACACCAGTTAGCCGAGAAGTTCGATGTTTACATCCTCTCCACGGCACCGTGGAAGAACCCTTCCGCCTGGGCCGATAAAGTGGCATGGGTAACGAGGTATTTCGACGATGTGTTTCACAAGCGCCTGATTCTTTCCCATCATAAAGATTTTCTCAAAGGAGATTTTTTGATCGATGATAGGCCGAAGCATGGCGCAGAGAGCTTCGACGGCGAATGGATTCAATTCGGAAGTGACGAGTTTCCGAATTGGCCTGCAGTTATGGATTATTTATGTGGAAGAGCAGATTGTGGTGGCAAGTAACACGTTGACAACAATAACGATAACGGAGGAAAAGCATGTCAAGTACAGCTTATTTGAACGCAAAACTTGTAGGTGAGATAACCGGCAAATTTGTCATAAAATCCTATCAGAGGGGCTACCGCTGGGAGGAGTCTCAAGTTTTGGCGATGCTAAACGATATTTATAGCAACGGTAACAACCCGTATTGCCTTCAGCCAATTGTTGTAAGGAGACTTGAAGGCGAAGATACGTTTGAATTGATCGATGGACAGCAGCGCTTGACGACTCTCCTGATTTTGCTGAAGTATATCCAGAAGGAGTACAAGCCAAGAGTCAACATTCAATATACTCTTAGTTACGAGACGAGGGAAAAGACGGCAGAGTTCCTCGAAAACATTACTCCAGAAGGAGCCGAGAACAATATCGACTTCTTTTACATCCGTAAAGCTTACCTCACCATTGACAACTGGTTCAAGTCGTTGGCCGCAAAGAACAACAAAGATATTGAGGCGGCAGATGATATGTTCGGCTATCTGAATAAGAACGTCAAAGTAATATGGTATGAGGTCAATGAAGATGTAGATCCGATAGCCCTGTTCGCACGCCTTAACATCGGTAAGATTGCCCTCACCAATGCTGAGCTGGTTAAAGCCCTTTTCCTGATGAATGCCGGCGAAGCAGGACAGAATCATCAGAAACAGATAGAGATGTCCATCCAGTGGGACGAAATCGAACACTCTCTTCACGAAAAATCTGATGAGTTCTGGTTCTTTCTTACCCGAACAAATCCCATTAAGTATCCGACTCGTATTGAGTTGTTGTTTGATTTCTTGTCGGGCAAGAAGAAAGAAGAGAAGGAGGCTTTTTATACATTCTTCTACTTCGAACAGCTCATCAAGGAGGAAGGTATAGAAAAAGTATGGCTAATGATTCAGAACGCATACCTTCAACTTAAGGAATGGTACACTGAATCATTATATTACCACAAAATTGGCTACTTAATTGCATCCGGTGCCCAGGAAATGCCGGACATTCTTTCAATAGCGAAAGACAAGCGGAAGAAGGATTTCATGGCAGTCCTGGATCAAAGCATCGCAGATTCAATCCGTACGGATAAAGCATATAAGGATCTGAGCTACGACAAGGACTATGCAATGATTAGCAAGCTTTTGCTCTTGTTTAATGTTCAGTCAATCATTGTATCACAATCAACTCAAAGGTTTCCTTTCAGTCAGTATAATACTTCCGAGTGGAGTCTTGAGCACATTCATGCGCAACAGTCAGAAGGCCTCAGAACCACGGAGAATCGTATAGACTGGCTGAAAAACCATATCGACTATGTCCGGAAAAGCAGTAAGGACTTTGACAAAGAAGGATTGATTTCCAGAATGCAGGAGGCTATAGACAAGAATCTGGTTACTCAGGCTGAATTTGACTCTATGGCCGCCGATGCGTTTGCAGCCTTGTCTGAAGACGACGATACTCGCTATGTTGATTTGATCAGTAATATGGCTCTTCTTTCCCGAGAAATCAATTCAAAACTGAACAACTCGGTCTTTGCCGTCAAGCGAGATGCGATTATTGAACTTGACAAGAAAGGAGCTTTTATCCCCTACTGCACCAAGATGGTTTTCCTAAAATACTACACCAACTCGACGGCCACGCAGTTTGAGTATTGGAGTTCCGCCGACCGGGATGCCTATACTACTGCTATGGGAGAAATCTTGCGCCCTTATTTTAATCTCATCGAAACAACATTCTGATTATGCTGAACGCGACACCACACACTTTCATTGATATATTTGAGGCAAATCCTGCCGAGAACGATGATATCTTCATCAAAGGCATCGATATTCCAATCATACAGCGCGATTATGCTCAAGGGCGGGAGAACGATGAAGTCGGTCGTATCAGATCCCGTTTCCTCGATGCACTGCGTCATGCGCTGACGGAAGATGCTCCCATTACCCTTGATTTTGTATATGGAGAAATCAATGATGACGGGTATCTTATACCGTTGGATGGACAGCAGCGACTGACGACCCTTTTCCTCCTCCACTGGTATGTAAGCAAGCATGAGAACGTGTCTCCGGAGAAGTGTTCGTTTCTCGATCGTTTCTCGTATGATACAAGGTATAGCGCCAGAGAATTCTGCAAGAAGTTGGCTCAATTCCCTCCGAATTTTGAGACAATAAAATTGTCGGAAGACATCCTTGACCAATCGTGGTTTCCTATGGACTGGACAAGCGATCCGACAATTGCTTCCATGCTGGTGATGATAGATGCCATTCATGACAAATTCAAAGGCACTTCCGGCATCTGGGAAAAGCTTGAAGCAGGTTACATTTCCTTCTATTTCCTTCCCTTGAAAGAGATGGGATTAACCGATGAGCTGTACATCAAAATGAATTCGAGGGGCAAGCCTCTCACCCAGTTTGAGCATTTCAAGGCCGAATTGGAAGGCGCTATGAAATTGGTGGATAAGGAGACCTCTGAAAGGATCAGCAAGAAAATAGACCTGGCATGGACGGACATGTTGTGGCCATACAAGGGCGAGAATGAAATCATTGATGATGAATTCATCCGATATTTCCATTTCATCTGCGACATAATAAACTACAAGAACGAGGCACCTCTGATTGAAGACCCGTTTGAGATGGTTCAGACGCTGTTTAGTGCCACCAATCCAGATGCAGGAGAGAATATGCGCTATGTCGAAAAGATGTTCGATTGTTGGTGCGGATTCAATATTGATTCGTTCTTCGAAGAGTATCTGACAACTGGCGAACACTCGCCGGACAAGTCGATAGTGGGCAAGATGACCAATCTTTTTCTCGATTGCTGCAATGTTTACGGCGAAATGCAAGGCGCGAGAATCAGGCGCTTCCCTATTGGACGCACAATTCTCCTTTACGCGTTCATCCTTTATCTCAGGGACCAGGATAGAGTTTCGAAAGATAATTTTGTCAGACGGCTTCGAATAGTCAACAACCTGGTACGGGCATCGGAATTCGAATTGAGAGATGACCGTATGAAAACCTTGCTCTCTCAGACCGAAGCGATCATAGTCGAAGGGAAGGTTGAAGAAACCGATAAGAGTTTCAATATCAATCAACTTAAAGAAGAAATCCGCAAAAAGGAATGGATTGAAAACCATTCTGATGAGGAGTTGCTGATGAGAGAGGCCGAAGATCATCGTTTGCTGAATGGTGCCATACGTATCTTGGGTGTCGACAATCTTCAGCTGTATCCCAGATTCAAACAACTCTTTGAATGCGATTGGGATCTGGTTGACCGAGCGTTGTTGGCGACCGGCGATTATTCTCGGTTTATTCGCTGGCGCTATCAGATAGGGTCATCAAAAATAGAGACGGTTTGGAGAGATATGTTCAATACTGCCGAAGAAGAGATGGAGAACACGAAACAGATCCTTAACCAGCTTCTACTCGGCAGCGAAAACATAACTGATGATGTTCTCCAAAAAGTCGTCGACGGTTATCTGAACTCGTCCCCGTTGCTTGATTGGCGGTATTACATCGTCAAGTACCAGTCTATGCGCCCTGGGCGATATGGAATGTATAGATGGCCAGGAGATGGAATCAATGGGAAAAAGTCTCGTGAAATCCTTATGATGACGACGGAAAAGAGCACCAACGGATGGAACTACAATATCTTCCTGAAGACACTATATGATGCATTGCATGAAGATTACCCCGATTTATACCTTGGCAATTACGCCTTCCAGCACGACGGAGACAAGCTTCTTATTGGGACAGAACGGGCTATCAGTTGCGATGATGCTTCCTACACCGTTTATGAGGTTTTAGACGATAAGACATATAATCCTTTGACCGTCGAACCTATACCACAAAGCGAAACCGAAGGTGCCGATGCCGAAGACCGCATCGTGATAGGCGCGAACCTCATACAAGCCTTACATTCTTGAGAGTATGAAAACCTACGACCTCTTCAAACAATATCTTTGGCTGGTAGACATCATCCACCGCAAGAGACGTTTGACTCTTGATGAAATCAATCAGTTGTGGCTGAGGACCGAAATGAGCGAAGGGCTTCCCATCGCCCGAAGCACTTTTAACCGGCACCGGGATGCTATCCTGGACATGTTCGGTGTCATCATCGAATGCGACAAGAAAGACGGTTTCAGGTACTATATCGACAACGAAGAGGTATTGGAGGAGGATTCTATCCAGAACTGGATGCTGTCTACATTGTCGGTCAACAGTGTCCTATCCGAGAGTAAGGGTGTGCATAATCGAATCCTGCTTGAACGCATCCCTTCTGATGGCGACCATTTGCACAAGTTCATCGATGCAATGAAGAAGGGCGTTCGCATCCGCGTGAATTATCGCCGGTATGGCGCCGAGGCCTCCAACACCTCGATGAAGCTCGATCCTTTCTTCGTTCGCTTGTTCAACAAGCGCTGGTACGGCCTGGTCAAGTTCCCGGAACCCACCGGCAACCTCTTCACTCTGGCCTTCGACCGCATCGTGTCACTGGAACTGACTGATGAAAAGTTCGACTATCCCAAAGACTTCGACCCTGCTGGCTGGTTCAGTGACTGCTACGGCATCGTCCGTGACCCGGAAGTCCCCGTGGAGAAAGTCGTTATCCGTGCCTTCGGCCGGGAAGTAAACTATCTCCGTGACCTACCTCTCCACGCCAGCCAGGTTGAAGTGGAAAAAGACGACGAATATTCCGACTTCGAACTCACACTCAGCCCCACGGCTGATTTCTTCAGCCCTTTACTCTCCCGTGGCGCCGCCATAAAGATCCTGGAACCCCAGTGGCTGGCCGATGAGATCAAGAACCTCCACCAGGCAGCCTTAGACCTATACAAGTAACCAATAATCCGACCCATATGAAAACCTTTCTCCTTTATTGGAATCCATATTTCTCCAGCTATAAGCTCGACCGTTTCCTTGATGAATTCAATTTCCCGGAGGGAAAGGATGTCCTGACCGAGGACGATGACTGGGACCGATCCCCTAACGATTTTGACTGGAGCATCATTGAGCACGAGAAAGCTCATGAGGGCGACCGCTTCATTTTCGTGAAGGTCGGTTATGAAAAACCTACCGGAATCATCGGTGTAGGCCACTTCAACTCAGATCCCTTCGAGGATGAAGATTGGTCAGGGCAAGGCCGCAAGACTTACTATATGGGAATGGACTGGGAATCCGTCATCAAACCAACATCTGACAAGGTTCTCACGACCAATGTCTTGATTGACGTTATCCCGGAAATCATCTGGACCAAAGGAAAGGCCGGGGTTATGGTCCCGCCTGAAGTTGCAGAGAAGATAGAAGCCCTCTGGCAAAAGCATCTGGAGTCTGTCAAATAGATAATTGCGTTTATTTCCGTAGAATCTATTAGACTGTCCCATAATTTGGGACGACTATAACGTTTCTTTGTCACATAAAACTGACAATCATTATGATGAAGCACGGAAAAGAATACCCGGCCACACACTCCATGGATACCTCCTGGTTCGCTATAGATGAAGCAGGGAATGTTGCTGTTATTAATTTTGACGAGAATGGCCCTGTGCCGGAAAATGCACCTTCGGATGTCAGTATCGAAGAAGCAACGTTCGGGAATACTCTCAGAATTTTTGACGGAGAGGGCACAACCGCACTCAATGAAGAGCAGATTACAGACATCCTTTCCAAAACAAATTTGGAATTTGACATCAAAGATTTGTGGGGATATGTATTCATCAAGACAAGTGTAATGGAATCATCCCATGTCAAGCAAGAGTTCAGCGAACTCGATGATGACTTTTCAGATTTTTGTGTCGTATCTGAAGCGGACTACCTTTTTCTGCTAAGTATTCACAGAGGTACGCAGGAAGACTTCTTTCGGCTGGTGGACGAAGGGATAATAGTAGGAGTACTGCCTTGTGAAATAGAAGAAGATGTCTTCAACATCAGCGAGACGGCCGCCAAGAACCTCCCGATGTTTTTTTATCAAGGTGGTTCAGATGGGAAGATGGAACGAAAGAATATCCCAGAGCATCCTTTCAAGGAATCGCAGCTGAACGACCAACAAAGAGAGAAAGCCCTTCGGCTCCCAGTTTGTTTCGATAAAGAAGAGTCTTTCCAAATTGCAGACTACGTCAGTTTTGAATCTCACGCATGGACTTTTGAGACCATAAACGGCGAGAAGTACGAGAGTTTGTGGAGTAAGGACGAAAAGCCGGTTTTCTACCCCAGCAATCACGCAGCCCCCCTTTCGCTCGACGATCTTATTCGATTGATTAAGGAAGTGAAAATCAAATGGATAGAGTTTCCCGGGGAAATCTCTGCAAAAAACATTGTAACCGGGGAATACTGCATGCCAGAGTTTGAGAACGGTGAATTGATTCCACCTTCAGATCCGAATATCAAGAACATAGATAAGCCTTGGTTATCGTATGAAAAATCTCCCAAGACAGAAGGATATGTTGTTTACCCAAGAGGTAAAGAGATTATTTCTCCCGACATAGTGGCTGAGACAATAAAAGGGAGATTCCTGGACGAACGGTTTATTGTTAATTAAGAATTCCTATGCTATTAAATAAAGAGTATCCAGCAACGCATTCCATGTCAACCGCCTGGTATATGGTGGATGACAATGATAATGTGGCTATCCTTGACATGAATGAAAACGGACCGGTTCCATGGGATACCCCTGAGGAGTGTATAGCATCCTTGGTCCTTGGATATGACAATGAGAGCCGGGTCAAGTCAGAGAGGAAGGTTTTTCCCGTCAATTTATCTACCGATCAACTAAAATTGCTACTCTCCTCACCTTTAAAACCAGATGAGTACAAGTGGTGGTATGATGCTATTGTCGAAATTGACGCTGGCAGAAAAGAAGAATTCTTGTCGCTGACAAAGAGCAAGGATTGTGAGGAGGTTTATTGCATATCAGAGGACCTTCATCTCTACCACTTAAGCATTGATGATGCTATCGTATATGAAAGTAACAACAAATGGCATGTTAGGATTCGTTCATCTCTAAAAAAGCTATTGGACGAAGGGATTATCATTAAGGTCTACGAAATGAACGATTTCTATCTTAACGACGAGTATGACAAATCGAAGGATGATGTAGTATTCACGAAAGAGTGGGAACAATGCCCGTATTATCTTTATGCGGAGCCTTATTGGGAAGAGTTCCTGGCAAAGAAACTGAATACTCCGGATAATCCGGTAAAACTGCATCAGATGCCAGAGGAGTTACGCCCGCGTATCATCAGAATTCCAGGAAGCTTTGATAACATTGAATATCTCCAGATAGCGAAGCACGTACCTTGCCATGTTTCAGGAGGAGAAAGCATGATTGCATATGATTGCGAGTATGGTAAAATTCCACTCGAAGATGGCTCGAGTGTATATGTCTTGACTGATCTTCTACCGGAATCTTTTACGCCGTACTGTCCAGAAGCAAACATTCATGGGTGCAAGAGTTGTGGGTGGAACTGCACATCATGCACTGAAACACAGTTATGTGCGTATCCTACAGTGCTGATTATTGACTCGCCGGTGGAGACACGCAACTACGAGATGAAAACATCACTCGATGAGCTGTTTAGATATTCTCTTCAGGTCTCTTTAATGCCTAAATTCCCCAGTATCTCCGATGAAGGATATGAGCTACGGGACAATGACTACAGGAGACGGTTACGGCAAAATTTGACAACCTATTATCAACAAGGTCGAGGCTGGCTGGAAAGAGTTATTGATAAATTCAAGCCTAATGTTATCCTTTTAAAGGGCGGTGTTGAGAAGATTCTTTCAACGGTTTACTCGATAGATGATAACGTCATCTGCATTCAAGGGAATAGTTATCCAGTATTCTTGTACCGTGATAAAAAGAAGTTCAAAGCAAAGATTCTCGAGTTGGCGAAACTACCATATCGGGGGAAGCTCTATCCTTTAATCATTCCGGTAGATGAAATGAAAAAAATGCTCGCTGATGGTGCGGCTCAAAAGTATTCAGATTATTGTTAAGATCAAATCACCCACAGATGGAGTTGCTGTCAATCGATCTGTCGAACTACTGCTCCAAGCAGTGTCCCTTCTGCTATAATCATAGCACGAAGGAAGGAAACGTAATATGGACGCCGGACGAGGTAATTGCATTCGCGTCTGACTGCATAGCACACGGCGTGAAGGCAGTTTCTCTGGGCGGAGGCGAGCCTTTTGAATATGATGGAATCTTCAAAGTCATCGATGCCTTGTATCCCAGGTGTTATCTTTCCGTTACGACCAATGGAAAACGGTTCGGGCGCTCAGTTTCGTGGGAGACACTCGCAAAACATAAGCCGGATAAGATTCACATATCTCTCCACAATCCGGGAAATGGGCTTGAGTTGTCTATGGTGTTACAACATTGTAGAATGCTTCAGAAATGCGGCATCAAGCCAGGGTGCAACCTGCTTGTCAGGGCATCGGATATTGATAATGCAAGGAATGCCTTCGACTGCCTTGCTGATTATCTGAGCCCGGACCAAATCATCCTGATACCGATGCGTTTTTCAGATACGCCCACTGCCAAACAACTATCGGAGGTGGCTGGAGGCAAGCCTTTTCAGAGTCCTTCCTGCCTCTTAGGATGCAAGCGGCCGGACAACTTCGTATCCGTCTCATGGGATAAGAAAGCCAACTACTGCAGCTATGCTCCAGGCAAGAAGTCTCTGCCGACTTTGGACTATGAGGGAATGATGACAGCTTTGTCCCAGGTCCAATGGCGAAGTTGCATCAAATAAAGAATTCTCTTTTTTTTGAGGTTGTCCCACATTTTGGAGCAACCTCATTTTTATTTTGTACTCAGAAAGGAACAAGAAGAAGTATAACACATTAATTCAAAGCCTTATGAGAACAAAAGAGAACAAACCCGTCAAGAAAGTACATCTGACGAATTTTCACATTGCTGGATTTGGCTACTGGGAAGGCTGCGAGGCCTTCGAGCACCTGAAGATTGGGACCAAACTGGATCTTGTCCGAGAGGCCGATAATGCCTTCGACCCTTATGCTGTCGCAATCTACTATGGAGAGTACAAACTGGGCTTCATCCCGCGTGGCTCCAACCATGATATTTCCAAATACCTGGAAATGGGTTTGGAAGACATCTTTGAGGTTCGCATCACGCGCATCACTCCCGATGTTCATCCGGAGCAGCAGGTGGAAGTGATTGTCTATATCAAGAATCAGAACTGATTCTATCAACGTAGGATTGAATTCCGAAAAGGAGCGCAGATGCCAGTGTATATGGAACAAACTGGACGTGCGACGGGAGGAGAGGTTCGAGTCCTCCGCGCTCCCCAAATAAGATAATAATCGAAACACTATGGGGTTATATATCGGGAATAAGGCTGTAGTTGCAGTCTACTATGCAAGGCCGGACCAGCTGCTTGAGCTTCTGGATCACGGCAAATTCAATATGTCCTTGCTTGAGAACGTCGGACACTTTTCTAAACCGTTCCCCATATGGCGTATTTCACAATGCTGGGACGTGGTTTCACGAGTGGAAGATTGGAAACCGGAATATCAGCCGGTAGCCATAGAATTCCGTAAACGCAATGATGAAATTATCCGGATCTTCAAAGATTGTCTGGGAGTCGAATTCACCCCGATTGACTTTCAGTTGTATCACGATGATTTCTATTGTGATGACCCCGACGAGACGCCAGCAGATCAACTTATGGTCAATTCTACGCAGGAGTTGCTTGATGCCGGAGTCCGACAAATCGATATTGACCTCTATTGTGCGGTGGCAAAGTTTCACTTCGACGAAACCCAGGCGCTACTGCAAAAAGGAGCGAATCCAGCAGCATGGTTGCCCGATCCTTTCCCGTCCGGTTTTCAGGTTGATGATCATATCGGGGCTGAGTGTTCTTACCTCGGAACGATGTTGTACTCGGATATGGAAGATAAAGGAAAATCGAAGACCGTCTATCACTTGGACCTTCCCCAATTATTTGGATGGGCTGCCTTCGAAACTATGTATCGACTCATTGAGAAATACCGGCAGCACCCTCACTATAAATGGCCAGAAGAGAATAATTGTCAAGAAACAAATACGTAAAACCAAATGAGTAAGAAAGTCAAACTTGTGCCATACCGTTCTCCGCTTCAGCTGAAATCTCGTTTCGACAAACTTCGTGAGTTATCAGAAGCAGATCACGTCAATATTGACAACGTTGAGTTCAAGTTCGAAGGTCCGGAATGCGGCTGGCTTGATGTCGAGGTGCTTCGTGATGGTGAATCGGTCTACTATTTCAATATGAGCGATGTGTACGAACCTTTCAAGGCTTTGAATCGCTGGTTACTCTCGCTATTGAACGAATGGCCGACAACTACGGTGTTTCATTTTGATGCCGAACGATATGACCAGGAAATCACCTGCGATTTCATCGGCCTTTTGGAAGAAGGCGAATCATGTAAGGCTATCGCATTGTTCACCTTCTCTGCAGATTGGGAGGATTCTTATGATCCTGCCTTCGTCATAATGCCGGTCAATGAATTCGTCAGGAAATTCTACTATGGGCTCCTGGACTATTATATAGCCAATAAACAAGTCTTCATGCAGGACTGGGGTAATGAGTGCGAGTGGGAAGATAACCATTACCTGCTGGACGCTATTATTGCTGATAAAGAAATTGAAAAGATTATTCCGAGAATTGGCCCCAGGCCGGAGATTTTCAAGCCTACAACCGATGTCCCCGTCACTGAAGCAGATGCATTCGCAAGAATAGACGCCATGGTGACTGAGGAGGACAAGAAGCTACTCATAGAGACGCCGCGATCGGATGAGGCTATAGCAAAGACTAAATCACTCGGTCTATGGATTAGGAACAACTGGATTTATAGTCCCGACGGTGAATCCCACAAGATGAAAGTCGAGCGATCCAAGTGCTTCCGAATGATGTCCAACGATGAGCTTGCCTACGACTTTTCCTGGTGCTTCACGGATGCGCATTATGTATCCTTCGGGTTCCTTGACCGATACATCGAGTATCTCAAAGGCAAAAAGAACAAATAGTAACCGTCAATGATAATAACGAATAGAACATATGAGACCTAAGAGAAAACCGCGTACCGCCCCTATTATGGGAATAGAACGACTTAGGGATAATGTCGATGGCCCTGGCATACGAACGCTGGTGCTATTCGATTCCTGCCCTCTGAATTGTGACTATTGCCTCAATAAACTGGTGATGTCAAGCGGGATCAAAAAGGACTTTACTGTAGAGGAATTGTATAATCTCCTTCAAGTGGATGATCCGTACTTCGACATTTCCCAAGGTGGCATCACATTCGGCGGAGGCGAACCGGCTCTCCAAAGCCGCTTCATTGAAGATTTCTACGAGTATATAGGCGGAGATTGGAGCATCATGTTGGAAACCAGTCTCAATGTGCCACTTGAACATATACAAAGACTTGCCGTTTTTGTTGATAGATTCTATGTGGACATCAAAGATATGAATCCGCAGATATACCTGGACTACACTCGTCGCGATGGCTCAATGGCATATACTGCACTTGAGTGGTTAGCGAAGAATGGATACGCTGATAATGTGATTGTTCGTATCCCTCTTATTCCGAATTATAACACAGAAGAGGATCAAGCAGCCAGTATTAAGGTCATAACAGAAATGGGCCTTAAAGCGGAATCATTCAAATACATTGAAACGCATGAACCTTATGAGCCTCACATGACGATGGGTCTTCCTAATATAGAATGGCCGTATGACGACTTGATGGGAGATCTTAAGCCCGAGGAGGATATAATTCGCGAACAAGATGAACGGGAAGAATAAGTGCAACCGGCTTAAGGAACTACGCCGCTTGATTTGTGTCGAAAATGGGATTTCATCTACTGAGGAGCCTTGTGCCAAATCAGGTGAAGGATGCATCGGCACATGTCCAAAATGTGACCAGGAACTAAAAAAAATCGCTCAACTATTGGCCGAACGGAAGAAATTAGGATTGACGGTGAACATGGATGCGGCAAAGAAAGCATACCAATCATGGTCGTCAGCGCGATAGTCAATAGGAAAGCGGTCAAAGCCAGTTCGCTCCGCTAAAGCTGCGCTCACTCGCTTTGGTTCCGTCCTCCGGGGCACTGTCGCGCCCCTCCGAACTCCACTTGTGGCAGCTCCACTGCGAGACTCTTCCCGCCGCGCTGAAGCGCTCTGGTCAGAGACTCGCGGCCGTTCCGCTCCGCGCTTCGCGCATAGAAAGGAAATAAGGTCAAGAGACTGTGACCGGACAAGCCGGCCACAGACTTTTGCTGGTTTGTCCCCCACCGTCCCCAGGGGCCATAATCGCCCGGGAGCCACAGTGCCGGCGCGACCGTCGGTGTCGCAAATCCGCGAGAATTAACATAATCCGGATCGCACTTAACTAGGACCTTCAGGGACTCATTTAGATTGTCATGACGATCTCTGATTTCGCGTGTCTTTTCACCCCTTGCTCACCACAAATCCCGGAATAACGCCACAAGCGGACAATAATTAGACAATCTCTCTTCCCCAATTCATTAGATCCATCTATCTTTGCAGATGGGTCTAATCCGCATTTGTATATGATTAGGTTTACTATTTTCAGACTCTCCAATCACCAGCCCGTCCTGCATATGGACTTTGCCCGAAGGCAGAAAGAGATAGATCTCTTTGCTTCTTTAATAAATGGGGATGCCAACAACCGGGAGATCAAAAGAGTCCAAGTCATGACGGAGGCCTTAAAAGAACGTCTTAAGCTATTGGATGTTGTTGGAGATAAGAGTTATCGCGCCAAGCACTTTCTTGAGGAAATCCCCAATGGGCAGATGTTCTTGATTGTTGCCGGGCACATCGAGGACGAGCTTGAGTACCACATCTATCTCACGCAGCTTGCCAAGATAAATGGAGTCACGCCGGAGCCCTCTACCATGGATCGCATCGGTAGTTATCTTTGGGAGCATTATGAGGTGCGGATTTACAAAGGCGATGACAGGCGTCGCATCGGTGTCGATGACAAGAGCTTGAGGGTCTGCCGATTCTGCGGAAAGAAAATGCCGGAAGTCAGTTTTAAGCATAAGGCTCATGCCATCTCGGAAGCCCTTGGAAACAAAGGATTGGTCTGTTTGGAAGAATGCGATGAATGCAACAAGCGTTTCAATGAATCCATTGAGCAGGATTTGGTCCAGATGATGTTGCCACATCTGCTATTGCATGGCATTTCCGGGAAAAACGGCATACCAGTAATCAAGGGAGATGGTTTTACGATGAAACTCGACACAAGCACCAGAGCCACCCTAGGTCTGGACACCATTAAATACATCCTTCGGGACATGCCTAACAACAAGGATCCTCAGAATATTCTTGCTGGCATAAACAAAGATTATGAACCGTTCCTGCAATATAAGCCTCAGAATATATACAAATGCTTCTGCAAATACGCTCTGAGCCTTATGGATTCTTCGGAATTGAAGTGTTTTCAGGACACTATTGCCTGGATCAATGAGCCTATCACCAAGCACAGGTTGCCACCCATCTGGCACTACTCTGTGAACACGGAAGGCAAAACATGGAAGCAGACCACATCGATGATTATTATGCGAAGGAAGCACGTGGGAAAAGATCTTCCGTATTGCTGGGCTATCATGATAATTGCCGGAGAACCCTACATCTTCATCATCCCATTCTGTTCGCAGGACAAGTATAAGTTTGTGGGGAAGATGCGGCAAGACTTCTTTATGAACGGCATCAAGAACATGATGCAAAACGTCCCATTCCAACCAAGAGATATGAGCGGCATAACCCCTGTTAAAACAAGAATCCGATTGTCGTTTGAAATATCTCCAGACTGCGAAGAAGGACGGGACTACTACATCCTTGAGCCAGAAATGCAGAAATAGTATCCGAAGGAGGAGTATTCGCTATTAAATAACATTACTTCTCTCGATTTCTGAAGAAAATAAGTTTGACAGAATCGTTTTTTTCATTTTGGCCATACTACCTCACAAATTCACGATTCTTCACAATCTGTGACAATTTATAATCTTCTGATTCGATTCTTTCCCCTAAAGAGGTAGTTACGATTGCTTTGATCGAAGCATCAGGATCATTATCAACCATTCTGGCAAACATTTCAATGTTGCCTGGAACTAACTTATATGACACGGATACCTGCTGGCCGAATTCAAGTTTCACGGGGAAATGTACCGGAACAACTGAATTCAACATTAAGAAAGTGTCAGATTTTCCTTCGATGGGTACGGATACAGTGAAGGTCGGCTGATTGAAATACCGTACTTCTTTGTTGATATTTGTGATTTGAACACCAATGGCTATTCCATTAATATTCCCATTCGGTCTGCCCCAAAAGGTTTCAAACAGGATGTTCTGGCTAAGATATACTTTCGCTACAGCTTCTCGGTTTAGATCAACTTGAGTATTTGATTTTAACAATGCAGCAGGGATTGGCTTCTCATTAGTAATAGAGTCGGCAACAATCCGTATCATTTCATCATACTTTGAATCATCGGATAAGTCATCCCCGCCCCGGGCCTGAAGAGAGACGGGAAATGAGGTTTCGAACGTACCTGAGCGCAAAATTGGATAATATTTGCATGTGTCGATATCCTGCATGAGTTCTGTACTGATAATGCTACCCTCAAATGCAACGCCCTTGCCTGCTTCAGATTTCTGTTTGTATTGAGGCGTGCCAATGACTAAAACCTTATCCGCATTCACCAAACCTTGTTCCATGAACCGTGTGAGCGGAAAGCCTTTAGGTAGGTTTTGATCCAATAGAATCTCGAAATCTCCAAGAGCAACGAGATCATCGGTAAATTTTTTCACCCAGCTCTTGTGCTGTTCGCTATCATGCGAATATGAAATGAAGAGTATCTTTGGCATTATAGTCTAATTCGTTTATCATTCGATTCCTTATTATTTCTCGATCAGCCATCCGCTCATTGTCATTAGTCCTTAAGACATCCTATTGGCACCACATATACCCCATCCTCACGTCTATAGGCATAAGTCCCCACACCAACCAGCACCATCATAAATGATGGCGCCTTCATTCGTTCTGTGTCAATTTTACCGGCCAACCTCAAAAGCGATTCCGAACCCTCATCAACTAGTTCATCACCACCCAGTTTGATCTCTACTAAACCGTACCGACCATCCCTCAAGTGTATGACTGCGTCGCACTCCAGGCCGTTTTTATCACGGAAATGATACACTTTCCCGTTCAACGCTTCCGCATATACTCTCAAATCACGTACAGCCAGCGTCTCGAAAACCAGACCAAAAGTATTCAAATCATTTACAAGATCTTGAGGTCCTATGCCAAGTGCAGCGGTGGCTATCGAAGGATCGGTAAAATACCGCGTATCGCTCGTCCGAATCGCAGTTTTACTTCGAAGATTTGGATTCCAAGCCTCGCTATCTTCAACCACAAAAATCTCCTTCAACGCTTTGATGTACGATGAGATTGTATCCTCAGACAATGTATCTGACTCATTTGCCTCCAAGTCAGCACGAATCGTTCCGAATGAAGCCTGGCTACCTTGATTCCTTGCTAGAGATCGTAACAGACGATGAACACGTACTGGGTCACGTCCCACTCCGTCAACCTTCGATATATCACGCTTCTCCACTGCCTCAATATAGTCAAATGCTTGGTCCAGAGCAATCTCTCGATCCATATCAACTGCTAGAGGCCATCCTCCACGACAAGTCAAGAATGCTACCTGTTCGATATCCATCTTATTTATGCCGCCAACTTGATCAGGTGCTGTAAAAAGTACGGCAAGCGAAACCTCACCAGTTGATTCATGCGACTCCCAGAGGCTCATAGGGCGCATCTTGATCCATCCAATACGACCTGTACCGGAATGGATTACTTTGCTCATATCTGCCGGGACAGAGGATCCGGTCAAAATAAACTGGCCTAATGGACCATGATCTGATTCAAAGCGCACGCTATCCCACAATTGTGGAGCAATCTGCCACTCATCAATAAGACGAGGATTCTCCCCTCTCAACAGCAATTTGGGATTCAGTGATGCCAGCCTGATGTTCTGCTCCACCATCCCTGTCTCTGACATATAGAGGATGCTCTTGGCAATCTGTTCTGCAGTAGTTGTCTTCCCACACCACTTAGCTCCCTCTATGAGGACTGCTCCCTTTCCTGCTAACTTGCGCTGTAGCAGACCATCTGCTATCCTTTTCTTATATACTTTTTCCATATCGTATCGCCTTTAAAGCTACTACAAATATACAAAAAATCCTTCCAATTCCCCCATTCGGCCAACAATCGTTCTTCCATTTGGCCAACTTATGCCCCTGAACTTGGCCACTAAAATAATAATCAGCGAATAGTAAAAAATAACCTCCGAAAACGGGGTTCCCGCACGAATAAGTATCGGTTTTGGAACCGATTATTCTGAGACTAAGTGCATGACACAATCTATCATCCTAACCAAAGAGTTTTCTCGTGTTGAAGAAAAAGGACTCGTTGCTAGTCCAGATTGATTCATGTATTAGATATACCAATCAAACTAAACAAGCATACACAGAGTCTGAAAACTAAAGTGAAGTGAATCTTTGAACGCCATTGCAAAGCGGCCCGAACTAAGAATTGTTTCAGACAAAAAAGTGCTGATTTCTGGGAATCGAGAAATCACCTTTTTGCGACAGATTTCCGGAGCCCACAAAAGCGCCTTTATTTTTCCTTTAACCCGAAATATTGGGGTATTATCGGTAATTCGTAACTTTTCGGGAAAAAGATTGTCACAGTATTTGTCACAAAAACCATGTATTCTGTCACACGTGTGACAAAACGCCATCGTAACTTATTGATAATCAGTTCACCTTATCGTGTGCAGAAATAACGTTGGGAAGTTCATGTCTTGCTGCATCGGGAAATAAGTTTCCACTGCGGCCATTCGGGCACAACAATGCCTTGTTTTGTGCCCGAAACCTTCCTATCGGTAGGTCCGGGCACAAAGACAGTCGATTCTGTGCCACAATAAACCGAATCGTAAATAATCTGTTCAAAACATTCAGTCAAACAAACTGAGTTCCTTCGACAGGAAAGATTCCTGCTTCAGCGGTTTGACGGTATCGGTCGGCAGCAAATGTCCCAGCAACAGCGGAGATTTCGGATCGTGTGTGAGATAGTTCTGCAAAGCCTTTGCGTGGTCTTTGTTTGCGTAGCAATAGCGGCAACCGTTGGGGCAGGAGTTGTAGTCCCCAAGTCCCCTGCTCTCCATGCAAAGACATCCGGTGCGGTTTCCTTGATGGGGCGTTTTCTTGAAATGGATACCCAATGCGTTGGAGAAGTTTTCCGCCGTCATGCAGCCGCTCCGGTGGATGCCGAACGGCTCGTAGTCCTCCTTCGTAGCGCAGGTTTGGAGATACAGGCCGTATTTCCGGGCAATAGCGCCCATTCCTTGGGCAAGCGTCCGTTTGTCCTGCTCCGACATGGGCCTCAGTTCCGGCATATTGACCTCCAATTTCTTATACATCTCCACGAAGGAGAAAATGCAGCGGTCAACATACGGCGTCAGTTCCCGGGCCATCCAGCCGAAGATTTCCAGATGGCGCTCAATGGTGTATTTCTCCGTCAGCAGCACCGGGTCATAGCGCCAGGCAATTTTCTCCGGCCCCACCTGGGCGGCCAACGCTTTGAGTGTCCGTACACTGTCCACAATGGAAGGCACACGCGGCTCGATGTCCTTTCCGTAAGCCGTTATAGTATAGTGGTAGTAGCAGTTGAACCGGTCGGAAATCTCGTGGAGGCGCGGCAGAATGGGGTTGTAATCCTTGGAACAGAACACCACTACATCCAGCGTCTCCGGGCTGAGTTCAATTCTATTCACGATTTCCGGGAACAGCGGGTTACGGGACAGGACATATCCCTCCCGGAAGCGGTTCAATAGCCATTCGTTGTAGTATTGGACGGTATCAGTCCGCCCGCCGGTGTTCAAAATCATCTCTTCCTCTTTTTCTGACCCATCCGGTGCTGTTACATGTCATCCATCGAGAGGCTTGAGAGCACTATCTTGTTCTTTCTGGCCTGCTTCTCCTTGGAAGAGAAGTACGCGGTTTTTTCTTCAAGAAGCCTCTTATCGAACTTCTCCGGATTGCGCTTTACCTCTATCACATCGAGTATATTCTCTTTCAGACGAAGGGCCACGATGTCCAGTTCTGCCTGCTGGTGGTTTCCTTCCTTGTCAATGTATCCTTTCGGGTCCCACCACCCTCCGATATCGCGGTATTCAAAGCTCTCCACGAGTTTCAACTTGAAGTATCTCTCGAGTACGTCACCCGAATAGGTCTCATAATCATCTTCCATTATTCTGCGCAGCGCCGGGTACTGACCGATTTCGATAAGCCGCTGGTTCTTCTCCACATAGCGGAACCAGAAACGCAGGAAGATGTCGCTGATCTCGTACCTTACAGTCTGGGTTTTGGGCTTTGCCCAAATCGGCCTGACTTTCCGGATGAGGTCATAAGTCTCTTCCAGTTTTAATAATTGCCCGCCGAGACTCTTTCCACCCAGGTAGTGTTCTATGGAAGCCTGGGTGTTATACCCCAACGATATCGCCTGAAGGATCGAGAAGTACGTCGCATATTTCTTCCCAAATTCCTGGATGAGGAGTTTCCTCCCCTCCTCTATCAACGGGGAGTCCTCCTTGCAGATTCTGGCAATCATCTTTCCGCAAGTCGTGTCTTTCACATCAATGAACAACTCCACATATTTTGGGATGCCACCAGTGAATGTATATAGTGCTAAAAGATCGTCGTTGGAATACCCTGGAGCGTTTTCCTCCATGATTTGTTTAAGGATTGAAGTAGGAAAAGCCTGCAGTTTGATGGTTGAATCCTGCCTCCCATAAAGGGGTTCCTTCCTGTCTTTGAAGAGTTTCTCCATCAAGGAATATACGGAACCGCTGACGACCATATTCACATGGCTCTCCTTCTGGTACTTGTCCCACCAGTTCTGAATATCGCTGTATATGGATGGATTGACCTCCAGGAAATTCTGAAATTCATCAAAGACAAGCGTGTATTTCCGGCGCGTTCCTTCCTCCATCAAGAAACGGAAGACGTCGCGGAAAGCACTCATCGGAGGGACGAATCCACCGGTCTTCTCCTGATACTCCTCGCAGA
This sequence comes from Bacteroidales bacterium, assembly GCA_017430365.1. Classification (GTDB taxonomy): domain Bacteria; phylum Bacteroidota; class Bacteroidia; order Bacteroidales; family UBA932; genus Cacconaster. The sequence goes on from JAFRNC010000006.1 coordinate 21,278, forward strand.
ACTCGCCACACAAAACCGCTTCGCTTTTCCTGCCAACGAATAGATACACATATGGCTCGTCATTGAAAGCTTCCTTGATAAGAGTCGTTTTTCCTATTCGTCTCCGTCCGGTGACAACCGTCAATCGGGAATAATCATTATACGATAATTCCCTCATTCCACGCAGTGTCTTCAGCTGCTCTTCCCTGTCATAAAACCTCATTTCATCAAAATTTTACAGCCGTAAATTTTACGGCTGTTGCAAAATTAATAAAAAGAATCGAATTCGCAAGAGTGAGAGCAAAAGAGATGGACAAGAAGAGATGTATTTTGTGTACCACATTTCTATTGCAAAATACATAACTAATTGATTATCAATATATTAAATATTTCGCATCGCGAAGTGATTATCATATGAATAAAACCTAGATAAACCATAACTATCTATAAATCAGTTATCTGAATTTGGAAGCAACTATCTCTTCTCCAGGAAATAGCCACTCCGCGCAGAGACGCTGCTTCTACAGATACTTCCCGGTAACGCTCTCCCGGCAGGCCGCAATTTCGGCAGGAGCTCCCGATGCGACGATCCTGCCACCCAGCACTCCCCCGCCCGGCCCCATGTCAATGACATAGTCGGCCTGGCGGATGACGTCCAGGTCGTGCTCGATGACGATGACCGTGGCTCCGTTGTCAATCAGATGCTTGAATACGGCCATCAGGGTCTTTACGTCCAGTGGATGCAGGCCTATGGTGGGCTCGTCAAATACGAAGACGGCATCCCCTTGCCCACGACCCATCTCGCTGGCGAGTTTCAGGCGCTGGGCTTCTCCGCCGGAAAGGCTGGGGGTCGCTTCGCCCAGTGTCAGATATCCGAGTCCAAGGTCGTGAAGGACTTGCAGCCGTCCCTTTATCAGTGAAAGGTCACTGCAGGCCTCCAGCGCCTCATCTACGCTCATCGCCATCAGTTCGGGCAAGTTGTGCCCGCCTTTCCGGCGTATTTCCGAGGCCACCCGAGAATAACGGGAGCCTTGGCAGTCCGGGCACGGGATGTCCACGTCAGGAAGGAACTGAACGTCCAGGCTGATGCTGCCCGTTCCGTCACATGTGGGGCAGCGAAGTTTTCCTGTGTTATAGGAGAAGTCCCCCGCTTTCCAACCTCCCATCCGGGCATCCTCACTCCGTGCAAAGACTTTCCGGAGTTCGTCGTGGATGTTGGCATAGGTGGCAACCGTCGAGCGCACGTTGATCCCGATAGGAGTTGCGTCGATCAGCTTGATCTGGCGGATACCCTCATAATCAAGGCTTACGATGTGCGGAGGCAGTTTGCGTCCTTCCAGACACGCCTTCAGCCCGGGGACCAGGCTCTCCAGTACCATGGTCGTCTTCCCGGAACCGGACACGCCTGTTACGACGGTCAGACGCCCTTTTGGGAAAGAAACCTCAAGCGGTTTCACGGTATGGATGGTACCAGTGGTCATCCGGATGCCGCCGAGGTCGAAGAGATCCTTCCTCCGGGGCCTCGGTTCCAGGTGGCTTTTTAGGAAAGGACCGATGCGGGAGGCGGGGTCGGCCTCCAACTGCCGGACCGTCCCTTGCGCGATTATTTTTCCGCCTTTCGCCCCCGCCCCGGGTCCGAGTTCGATCACCCAGTCCGAATGGGCCAGGACCTGGGTGTCATGGTCGACCAGCACCACGGAATTGCCGTCGGCGACCAGGTCATCCATCACACCCTTAAGTCCTTCCAGATTTGAAGGATGCAGACCGATGGAGGGTTCGTCCAGTACGTAGAGTACACCTGTCGTCCGGTTGCGGACCGCCCGGGCCAGCTGTACCCGCTGGCGTTCTCCCGTTGAAAGGGTGGATGCGGCGCGGTCAAGCGACAGGTAAGACAGTCCCAGGTCCACCAGGCGGCGGGCAGTGTCGTGGAAGGACTCGCAGATCCTCTCCGCCATCGGCCGCATCGGCTCTGGGAGCGAAGCCGGCACGCCTTTGACCCATTCGATGAGTTCGACGAGCGTCATCTTGCAGGCATCGGCCAGATTGATTCCCCGCAGGAGCGGCGCCCGTGCCGCCTCGGACAGCCGTGTTCCGCCGCATTCCGGGCAGACATCCTCTTTCAGGAACTTCTCCACGCGCTTCATTCCGGCCTCGTCCTTGACTTTGGAGAGGGCGTTTTCCACGCTGTAAACGGCACTGTAGTAGGTGAAGTCCATCTCGGCAAAACCGTTGGTCTTCTCGTTCTTGTAGATGATGTGGCGCTTTTCGGCCGGGCCGTGATAGACGATTTCCTTTTCCTGTGGCGTGAGGTCCCTGAAGGGCACGTCGGTCCTGACGCCCATCTCCCGGGCGATATCCTTCATCAGCGACCACATCAGCGAGCCCCACGGAGCGACGGCGCCTTCATCGATGGTCAGCGACTCGTCCGGGACCAAGGTGGATTCATCTACAGTGCGCACGATTCCCGTGCCACTACAGCAGCGGCAGGCGCCTTCGCTGTTGAAGGCCAACTGCTCCGCTCCGGGCGCATAGACACGCTCTCCGCAGACAGGGCAGAAAATCGGCTGTTCGGCAGCGACGTCCAGCGTGGGTTCCAGATAATGACCGTTGGGGCAGCGATGGCTCGCGAGCCGGGAAAACATCAGGCGCAGGCTGTTCAGCAGCTCGGACATGGTCCCGAAAGTGCTCCGGATTCCCGGCACGCCGGGGCGTTGATGAAGGGCCAGCGCCGCGGGCACATAACGGACGTCATCTGCCATGGCGCGCGAGGCCTGGGTCATCCTGCGGCGGGTGTACGTGGAGAGGGATTCCAGATAGCGGCGGGACCCTTCCGCGTACAGCACGCCCAGGGCCAGGGATGATTTTCCAGATCCGGACACTCCGGCGATCCCGACAATTTTCCCGAGAGGGATATCGACGTCCAGATTCTTGAGGTTATGGGCTTTCGCACCTCGGATTACTATATTTTGGGGCATAATGCGTCTTGACACGTAAGCTTAATACAAAGATACGCCTTTCAACGCAAAGCAGCAAGGTTTCTACCCTCCCCTGTATTCACTTGGAGTCATCCCGGTTTCTCGCTTGATGCCGCTATCGAACTGGGGCATTGTTATGCCGATAAAACCGAATTCAATCTGTCATCGCTCCTTCCATCCGAAGCAAATTGACCTTCTTGTCAATGCCTCCTGCATATCCGGTAAGTGAACCATCAGCACCTACGACCCTGTGACAAGGGATAATGAGCGATATTGAGTTGTGCCCCACGGCTCCTCCAACCGCCTGGGCGGCCATTCGGGCGACGCCCTTCTGTTCAACGATCCGTTTTGCTATCTCTCCATAAGTCATTGTCTTTCCGTATGGAATCGTCAGCATGATTTCCCATACAGTCTTGCGGAACGGGCTGGCGCGCATGACGAGAGGAGGCGTGAACCCAGGCTCGCTACCGCTGAAATATATGTCCAACCAGCGGCAGGTGTCTTTGAATACAGGGATTAGTTTTTCTTCATGCTCTGCTGAAAGCACATCGGCATAATGCATCTGTCCATCAAACCAGAGACCGATAAGAGATGTACCGTCACTTCCGAGGGTAATTCCACCGAGTGGTGATTCATAGTGCCAAATATAATCCATCTTAATGGTCAAATCCCTAATTATCGACACAAAGATACAAATAAACCGCCGTCACTTGTTCGATAAACCGGTAGCCCGGTATTCCCTGTGTGCCGGAAACAAACGGTCGGTTTTCACATGACAAGGCAACGGATGAATTCCGAGGATTTGACTATCTTTGTTCCGCCAATCCTGAGGGACAAACATACATGGAAACAAAGCCTCACTGGAGTCCGGATGCGGACTATACATCGTGCCAGTTCCTCATAAGAAGAATGGACACAGCCGGTTATTACAAGCCGGCCGAGACGCCTGCGGCACAACTGCCGCTTGTGGGCTTCATTTATGTCATCTCCGGTGAAGTGCTTGTGGATGTGGAAGGTACTCCGTTTCTGTGCCAGCCGGGGCAAATTCTTCTGATTCCCCAGCAGCATCCGTTCGCCATTCGGTATTACCGGAGTGCAATTGGTTATACCGGCGGTTTTGCACCGTCCATCCTGCCGGATTCCAAGCCGCTGCGCTTCTTGTCCGCACCACTCCACCAAGGCTTCTGGTTCGACGAAGGGGCCTTCGTCTCTGAGTTGTTCAATATGCTCGCCATCGCATATGAGAGAGGAGACAACAGTTTTGTGGGGAAAGGGCTGGACCTGCTTCTCTCGCGGATCAAGCCCAATCTTCCTGCAACCATCCCTCCGGCCGTCAGTTCTTTCCTGGAGTCCGTATTCGATCCGGACAGCATGCCCGGAACCATTGCTTTCTATGCTGGCCAGGCAGGCATCAGCGAGAATTATCTGAGCCGGCTGATGAAACGATTCACTGGCCGCAGTGTCGGCGCCTGGATTGACATTGTCCGCATCCAACGTGCCAAGCGCCTGCTTTCGTCCACAAACCTTTCCATCATTGACATCGCAGCTTCCGTCGGAGTGGAAGATCAGTCCTATTTTTCGCGCTTTTTCAAGAAAGAGACGGGCATGACACCATCTGCCTTCCGAAAAAAGATGCAAGGATAATCCTAATTCCCTCCATTATCAGCCTAAAATATCTCGGGGCTTATAGCGATCTTTGCATTGCAAAAAAGCTGTGGATATGAACTTTAACGGAATCATAGTCGGGACAGCAGTGTTCCTGAGCATAGGCATCTGCCACCCTGCCGTCATCAAACTGGAATATCGCTTTGGAAAGCAAAGCTGGTGGATCTGGCTTGTTTCGGGGCTGGGGTTTTCGGCTCTCTCCATATTCGTGAAAAATGATACGCTATCCACAATTATCGGTGGCTTTGCATTTTCATGCTTTTGGGGCATCCATGAGATGTTCCTCCAGGAAAAACGGGTACTCCGTGGCTGGTTTCCGGAGAACCCCGCCCGTCACAAATACTACGAGGCTCGTCGACTAGAAATGAAAGGACGGCTATGAAACGGATTGCCTTGACTATATGCCTGCTGATTGCAGTGGCAGTATCGGCCCAGGAAAATAAACTTCTGCGCGGCTTCGATGGAGGCATGATGGTACACACTGGCTATCTTTCCGGCAATCTGGATGCGGTCGGGTATCAGGCGACTGGGGCTCCTTTGGGCATTGGCGGTGTCATACGCCTGCACTTTGGGGGACATTTCATGGTTGGCAGTGAAGGCTATGTATCGACTTTAAGTCAGCAGAGTAACGGTAGTTATCTAAAGTATGGCTGGGGAGGCATTCTGGCCAATTTCTATACGGTCTTAGGACGGTTCCAACCTTATGCCGGCCTCACGCTTGGAGGCGGCGCAATGACAACGCTCCTCATGTTTGAAGAGCCCGCATCGGCCTGGGAGCCCGTCGACGGAACCTGTTATCACAAGCAGGGCTTCATGGCCATTGACCCCTTTGTGGGCTGCGATTTCATTGTGGCTGGGCCCATGCACCTGACCCTCAAGGTTGACCATCTATGCGCCATTAGTGAGTCAAAACTCCTTCCGCACGGTCCCCGCGTTTATATCGGTTTCCTGTTTTATCACTAAAGATTGACCAGAAATTCCTACCTTTGAAACCAAGTTGATTGCCCGCGGAAAAGCGCAATCATCCATCAAAAAACATCATAAACCGCTAAATAGCATATGGATGTCTTTGATATGAAGTTTTCGAAAGTCTTCCCTCTTCTCATCGCCAAGGCGCAGCGGAAGGGGCGGACGGAAGATGAAGTCTTCACCGTGACCGAATGGCTAACCGGCTATTCAAAAGAAGAACTGGTCGCTCTTCTGGATAGCGATTCTACCTACGGCGCCTTCCTGGACGGTGCGCCCCGTATGAATCCCGCCCGGTTCTATGTCAAAGGCAGGATCTGCGGTATCCGGGTGGAAGCGATCGAGGATCCCCGGATGCGTGACCTCCGCATTCTAGACAAGTTGGTCGATGATTTGGCTAAGGGAAAGAAGCCTATCGAGAAGATTTTATCTTTCCAGACCGAATGAGATTCAAACATACCAACCGCCCCGGGTTCTGGTTCGGCCTCATCGATTTCTGCACGGCCGGACTGTTCTTCCTCTTCTACATGCCGCTGAGCGGGCTGCAGGACGAGTTGGACTATATCGTCGGGCGACGGACTCAGCGATACTGGGTCGCGTACCTGTTGGGCATCCCTACCCTTTTCATTTATCCTCTCGTCTGGATGGCGAGAATAGCAGAGGAACTTAAGGCCAAGGCCGTGGAGATGGGTATCGAGCGACCGCATACCTCCTGGTGGCACATGTTCGGCTGGAACACAGTCGGCGTACTCTTTTTAGGAGCTCCAATCGCCACGAAGCGTTTCTTCGACACGCTGAACAAGATCGAACGCCAACTGAATGAAAGCAACAACTGAGATAATGGTCGTCAACAGAAGTGAAGGCCGATTCCTTCCCAAGGAGAAAGCCGTCAATTCCAGACGCAACGATATGGAAGCGGTCTTTAAGGATGTCAATAAGCGGCAGGAATATCTCGTAAGATACTCCAAGCCCGGGGATTAGAAACAGGCTGGAACTTCCCTGGCCGCCATAGGTGTTGAAAGTCATTTCTTTAAAGTTATAAACCGGCTTGTACGCTCTTTATATTCAAGATATTCATCACCGAAATCTTCCTCAAGGCGCTTCTCTTCCGAGCGGACCTGAAACATCATCATCCCGGCCACTACTGCAAAAACCAGAAGCGCCCACCAGCTCCATAACGCAATGACAATGCCGGCATAATAGAGGTAGGTTCCGGACAGCATGGGATTCCTTGACAGTTTATATGGCCCGTCCGTCATCAGGTGCTTGGTCCTTGGTGCCACCTCGTGTCCCATCGCATCAAAAGGATTGCCTTTCCCTACGCGTTTCATATATTCGATACTCCACACGCTGAGCGAGAGTCCGGCAATTGCAATAAACGCCGATAAACATAGACGACCTGTTGGAATATCCGTAAAGGCCGGTTTTCCGGAAACCAGCCACATCAACGCCGGAATCCCAAGAATGAAAATGGCAAAGCCAAGAAATAATCCCAAAACCTGTTTCACGACACCAATAACTTTATTCTGATGATATGCCCCTCCTGAGCGGCAGCAAACGTGGCTATAGCCGCCACCGGCAACAGCCGCACAGCGCTGCATGCCACTAACAGAAAGTCGGACACACTGTCCAATGCGGCTCCGGTTTTGCTCTCCGCGTGGAGTTTTCTTGCCAGCCATCCATCTGATATGTCGCTGAGCCCGCATAGTACATAGAGTGTCCAGAATGGCCATCCCCTCACATCGCAAAACAGAAGGCTGAATGATCCTGCTATCCTCAGGATTGATATGACGTTCGGCAAATGCTTCTGTCTACCCAGTTTGTCCTGAGTGGTTTTCATAGAGTTTCACTCTGTTAATACAAATCCCGGTTTATCGAATACAAATATAGAAATTAATGCTTGATATCCGGGATGAGGATAACCGCGAAAGGTGGCTTACTTGCATTTTACGAAATGCCGGTAGTCGGACCCCCACGAACCGACGGAGTAGGTCGTTCCTTCCTTCTGCCACTCCATTTCCCTTGATGTCAGTTTCACAAGCTTATATGTGACATTGCTGTAGTCTGACATCTGCGGATTGATGGTGACGGTTCCCTTGTCGATAAGGTCTATCGCATACGTGCCGCTGTAGTCGTGCGATTTGTCGCTCAAGGCATCATAAACGTGAAGATGGTAGTGGCCGTTCCCGTCAAAAGTGTATTCAACGGAGCCGTCCATCGCAAACACCGCCGGATCATATTGTTCGGTCCAGGTGCCTTCCAACTTATTCACGTCGATCTTTTCACATCCGTACAGCCCTGCCACCAGCAGTGCCGTGCAAATCATTGTTCTCAGTATCTTCATCATTGTTCTTGTTTTCTTATTAAACACGCGGAAAGCCGAAATACTGCTTCACAATACACAGAAAGCCGGTATGCACCTCGGTTTTATAGATTATCTTTGTAATATGAACTTGAAATATATCATCATCACCCTTGCCGCCGCGCTGTTTGCGGCAGCCTGCACCCCCAAGTCCGACATGGACAAGTACATCGACGACCTTATGTCCCGGATAACCCTGGAACAGAAGATCGGCCAGTTGAACCTGCATTCCGCGCCTGGTTTCGTTTCGGCCATCCGTGTGACGGAGGAGGACGAGAATGTAAAACTCCTGCGGGCTGGCCGGCTCGGCGGAGTGTACGGAACCGGCAATACTGAATACATCCGCGACATCCAGAAGATTGCCCTGGAGTCCGGGGCGGGCATTCCGCTCATTATCGGAATGGACGTCATCCACGGTTATCAGACCGTGTTCCCCGTGCCGCTGGCCTTGTCCACTTCCTGGAACATGGACCTCATCGAGCAGACCGCCCGCATCGCCGCTACGGAAGCGACCGCTGCTGGCATCAACTGGGTGTTCAGCCCGATGGTAGACATCTGTCGGGACGCGCGCTGGGGACGGATCGTGGAAGGTGGCGGTGAAGACCCGTATCTTGGTGGTGAGATTGCCAAGGCCTATGTCCGCGGCTACCAGGGCACGAACGGGGTTTTTGACGACCATGAGGTGATGGTGTGCGTTAAGCACTACGCGCTGTACGGTGGCGCGGAGGCCGGCCGGGACTACAATTCCGTGTTCCTGAGCCGCCAGGAGGCCTTGAACGGCTATATGCGGCCGTATCAGCAGGCCGCCGTCGCCGGCGCAGGCAGCTATATGTCTTCGTTCAATGAGTTCGAAGGTATTCCTGCGTCGATGAACAAGTACCTGATGGACGACCTGCTGCGGAAAGATTGGGGCTTCGACGGCTTCATCGTTTCCGATGCCACGGCCATCGCGGAGGAAGTGAACCACGGCATCGGCGATCTCCAGGAGGTTTCTGCCCGCTCCCTTCGGGCCGGGCTTGATATGGACATGAATTCCGACGGCTATTTGGGTACGCTCCAGAAGTCCCTGGCGGAGGGACGTGTGACTGAGGCTGATATCGACAGGGCCTGCCGCCGCATACTTGAAGCGAAATACAAGCTGGGCCTGTTCGAGAACCCGTTCAAGTACCTGGATTCTTCCCGGGCGTCGAAAGAAATCTATACCCCCGAGCATCTTGCTTTCGCCCGCAAAGCTGCGCAGGAGTCAATGGTGCTCCTCAAGAACAACGGTATCCTGCCGCTGTCCAGGAAACAGCGCATCGCCGTGGTGGGGCCGCTGGCCGGGGATGCCTCCGCGATGGCGGGAACCTGGTCCATGTCCAAACACAATGGGGAAAGCATCACCCCGTATCAAGGCATCGCCGAGGTCGCAAAGGCATCATATTCCGAAGGCAGTTGGCTCTTCAAGGATAAAGAGTTGGAAGAGTCCGTCCGCTTCGGCTTATACAAGATATTCATGCCTGGCTACCAGGCCCCTGACATCCATACCGTGCCACAGGAACGGCTTATTTCCGAGGCAGTTGCCAGGGCCCGGCAGGCCGATGTTGTCATCGCCTGCGTGGGCGAGATTGCCAACCTCAACGGTGAAGGGGCGTCACGCGCGGACATTTCTATTCCCGATGCCCAGAAAGAGCTCCTGAAGGCCTTGAAAGCTACAGGTAAGCCGATTGTGATGGTACTCGTCACCGGCCGCCCCCTTACCCTCACATGGGAAGATGCCGAAATGGATGCCATCCTGAATGTATGGAGTCCCGGTTCCGAAGGCGGTCATGCCATTGCCGATGTCCTGTTCGGCGACGTGAACCCGTCGGCGAAACTTACGACTTCCTTCCCCCGCAATGTGGGCCAACTGCCACTGTATTACAACCACAAAAACACCGGCCGTCCGCACCCCGATGACAAGCCGTACCAGAAGTTCGTCAGCTGCTATATCGACGAAATCAACGCCCCGCTGTATCCTTTCGGCTACGGCCTCAGCTACACCACTTATGCATACTCCCCTATTACGCTGAGTGCGTCTGAAATGCCGATGGACGGCTCCGTAACTGCTTCCGTGACCGTCACCAACACCGGCTCCCGCGCCGGTGACGAGATTGTCCAGCTTTATATCCACGACATCTACGCCACTTCCACCCGTCCGGTCAAGGAACTCAAAGGTTTCCGGAAAGTGCACCTGGAACCCGGCGCATCGGCCCGGGTCGATTTCACGCTCACCTGTGAGTACCTGTCTTACTACAACCACGACCTCCAGTGGGTCTGCGAGCCCGGGGACTTCGAGATTATGATCGGTCCCGACAGCCGGGACACGGAAGGAGCAATCATTCGTGTCACCGAATAGAATCTATGAATTGAGCACACTCTCTTCCCCAACTCATCAGCTTGGGAACAGGTTGTGAATCCTATTGATTTTTGCGATATTTGCACTATGTGCGGTAATTGATTTTAGAATGGGACGGTTCTGGAATAAACGGATAGTTTGCCTGTTGTGGCTGTTTTTTGCCTCCATAATATGTTATGCGCAGGAAGATTTGCCGACTATTTCCGCAGATCGTCCCGGGGCGTTGACCGGGACGGATATAATGCCGCAAAGAAAAATACAGTGGGAGACAGGGGCCGCGTATGAGGCGGTTATCGGGGAGTATCGTAACTTTACCCTGAATAATACACTGCTCCGATATGGTCTTTTCCGGAATTTTGAACTCCGAGTCGGTGCCGATCTTATTTATGATAAGGATATGGAACCCACAGTGGGCATTGGACCACTATGCGTGGGATTCAAGGCGAGGTTTTATGAAGGCGAACGGTTTCTGCCTTCTATCGCCTTGCTCGCCCAGTTAAACTCGAGGCGTATCGGGACTAAATCATTGCTTTCCGAAAGGCATGCTTCGTCCGTGCTTCTTTTGTTTGAGCATTCCCTTAGCGACAGGTTCGGAATCGGTTATAACATCGGTGTAGAATGGGACGGCCAGAATATCTCCCCTGCCGCGTTCCTGGGGATTGGAGCCTACCTCGATATAACTGAGCGCATCGGCACATTTATAGAGGGATACAATTATCTCCATCCTGACAGAGACAATCAATACTTGACGGAATTCGGTTTCACCTGTCTGGTTTCACGCCGTGTACAACTGGATTTCGCCACCGATCTGGACCTCTTGCATCTCAACAGCTACCACGTGCTGAGTATCGGAGTATCGTGGCTGATCAATTGAGTATTGAGCTCGGAGTGATTCCGTATTCCTTTTTGAACATCCGGGTAAAATGCTGGGGATACTCGAAGCCCAACGCATCGGATACTTCCGTGACAGATTGCCCCTTACGGATCATTCTTTTCGCCTTCTCCATCAGATAACGCCGGATATAATGTGTGGCACTTTCTCCTGTACGGGTGCGGACCAGGTCTCCGAAATAGTTTGGCGAAAGGCAGAGTTCTCCGGCGCAATAACGGACGGTGGGAATGCCTTGCAGGAGCTGTCGACCTTCTGCATAATAGCGTTCCAGCACGGAATCGATCTTTCTGCCGAAATCATCCCGGCCCATGCCGGTCCCTTTGAACTGACGCTCGTAGAAACGGGCTGCAAGTTCGAGCAGGAGCGAGATGTATGAAAGAACAATGCGCCTGAGATGAGGGTCGTCCGGAAATTCGACGAGTTCTTTGCGGATAGCGGCTATGCACCGCTCCAGACGGAGCCACTCATCATGCGTCGGAAGGAGCGATTCATTGCTATAGTAGGAGAAGAAATGGTAATCCTTGATGAGACGTTCCAGGGTTGTCCCCGGTAACAGGTCCGGATGGAAGAGCAGTACCCAGCCTTTGATGTGGATGATCTCCCCGTTATCCGTCACACCGCCCTTATGCCCGGGCGCCACGCACATCAGCGAGCCTGATTTCACTTCGTGGCTGCCTCCGCCATACTGGATGGTATAGGGACTTTCCGCCATCAGGAAAAGGCCGTAGACCCTGTAATCGCACAGGCAGTGGCGGCACTGCTCCAACTCGTCATAGTGCACCACACTTACCAGAGGATGCAGCACGGGCGCGCCCACATACCGGGCATAATCATTGACACTTTGGACCTGGAGAACCTTTTCCATAGCGCTAAGATAGGAAACTTCGCGCAATTTCCGTAAAAGTGGTAAATAAATCCGTAAAGCGGTTAACCCCGTTCCGAAGCAAACTCCCGACCTTTGTACCAGAAATAACACCATCATGAAAGAGAGCAAAATAGCACTTGGAACCTGGGCCTATATATGGCGACTGGGAACATACAATGGAATAATATGATACGTCTTAAGCATTCGTTATATTTATTGTTTTTATTGCTGACAGCCCTCACGGGCTGCGGCATAGAGCAGCCCGGTACATCACAGGAAAACGGTCAGGAAACTCAGCTGGAGGATGCCAAAGTCCTGGTCGCCTGCTTTTCCTTCACCGGAACCACAAAAACAGCCGCCACTACACTTTCCGGACTCAGTAATGGAACGCTTTATCTTATCGAGCCGGAAATGCCATATGGCAGTGAGAACAGCAACTATTATGACCAGAGCACACGTGCCTATCAGGAGCAGTATGGTCCTGCATCCGCCCGTCCGGCCATCAAGAAAACCTTGGATAATGCCGATAGTTATGACATCGTCCTGCTGGGATTCCCTATCTGGTATGGGAAAGCGCCCAGGGTGGTCTTCTCCTTCCTGGATGCGTATTCCTTCAAAGGGAAGTCCGTTATCCCTTTCATTACTTCCGGCTCGACCGGAATCTCCTCTGCTGCGTCTGAACTGAAATCCACGTATAAGGACATCAACTGGAAGACCGGCGACAGGCTCAACGGGAAATCTTCGGAGCAGTTGAAGACCTGGCTTGAATCGCTTGGAATAAAAGTAAAATAACAATTACAACAACCGTAAAGATGAAATATATCAAACACTTTACTATTATAGCATTACTTATTATGGCAATCCCTTGTAACGCCCAACTCACCATCAACATACGTTACAGCGCGCCCAAAGGTGCCGCAAAAAAATATGTGAAAGAAATGGAAGATAGCGGCATAGCTGCCAGGATCCGCGCCGTAGAAGGATGTATCCGCTACGACTACTTCTTCCCTACCGATGATCCGGAAGGTCTTCTCCTGATAGATGAATGGGCCGACCAGGCAGCGCTGGACCGTTACCATGCTTCTCCGATGATGAAGGAGGCTGCGGCATTGCGCGAAAAATACAAACTTGGCGGCCGCCAGGTACGGATGTTCAATCCGCTGCCCCAGAATGCACAACCTGATAAGAACGCACAATCAATGGACAACTCACTTACCCCCCGTCGGCAGGGACTTGCCGTCATCGCCGCCATGGAAGCCAGAGGAGACCAGGCGGGATTGGAAGCGGCCCTGACAGATGCTCTTGGGAACGGCCTCACCATCAGCGAGGCAAAAGAGGCACTTTCGCAACTTTATGCCTATACAGGATTCCCGCGATCCCTCAACGCCCTTGGAACCCTTCAAAAGGTGCTTGCCAAAAGGCAGGCAGATGGCATCCAGGACGATCCCGGAAAAGATGCGGACCCGCTTCCTGCAGACTATGATGCCCTCAGGCAAGGTACCGAGGTTCAGACCCGTCTCAGTGGCCAGCCGTTCAACTACGGCTTTGTTCCGGCTACGGACTATTATCTGAAAGCCCACCTGTTCGGAGATATTTTTGCCCGCAATAATCTTTCGTTCGCCGACCGTGAGATTGTCACTGTAAGCGCTATATCTGCCCTGCCCGGTTGCGAGCCCCAGCTCGTCGCCCATGTCTCCGGCGCTCGTAATATGGGCGTGACCGACCAGGAACTCCGTGCCCTTCCCGCACTTCTGGAGGAGAAGGTTGGCATTGCTGAAGCCGGGCGGCTCCGTGCTGCACTTGCAGCAGTTATGGGCGATACGGATACCCGTGTGCAGACCGTGGATTTCTCTGTATGGCCAAAGGGTGTCCTGAATCCTTACGGACAATTCTTTACAGGAAACAGTTATCTTGCTCAGCTTGACGGCGGCCTTGCCAACGTAAGTTTCGAACCCGGCTGCCGCAACAATTGGCATATCCATCACAAGCAGGTGCAGGTGCTGATCTGCGTGGCCGGCCGTGGATGGTATCAGGAATGGGGAAAGCCTGCAGTACCCATGACTCCGGGCACTATTATCGCTATCCCGGCGGAAACCAAACACTGGCATGGTGCCGCAAAGGACAGCTGGTTCCAGCATCTTACATATCACACTGACGTGCAGGAAGGTTCTTCCAATGAGTGGCTGGAGCCTGTGTCCGACGAGCAGTATAAAAGCATAGAGTAGTATCTATTTGTACCGCCGGAAGGAATAGATGGTCTTGAATCCCATGGATTCTTTCTGGATAACCAGTTTCGTGCGGGTCATTTCAAGGACTCTGTATGTTCCGGAAAGGCGCATTTCATATTGGAGACCTTGAGTGAGCCAGAGTGTCTTCGTAAAACTGATAAGCTTCCTGGAGGCGTTGAAAGAGAACTGGGAGCCGTCGACATCCACATCTTTGAGGTCGAACTGCGTGAAACTTCCTTTCTTGGCAAGGGCGATGCGGGGTTCGCTCAGGGAAAGATAGAAATGTACGCCGGAGTAATCTACCTGGTTCCGTGCCGCGTTTCCGATTGAGCCTGAAGGAACAACTGCCTTGGAGTCCAGAGCCCATACGCCGTAGATGGATCCTGTGATATCTCCGGTATGATTGACGCGTGACACTCCACAGGATGTAAACAATGCCAGGCCGACGATAACAACCGCAAACAAAAGCTTCTTCATAGTAGTTCGGATTATTGGAATTAATTCTTCCGACAAGTTAATAAATAAACCCCAATAATCCAACAACCGCTAAACTGGCCGGCTTTGGCAGCTATTCGATTGCTGAAGTTCCTTGGATGGCTACTCCGGCTGAGAGATCGGCTTCAGGTACGGCCATTTTGATCTGGCGTATGCCGCCGTCCACCCAGTTCTGCCTAATCGGAATCCGGGTGGATACTCATATGTATCACAGGTATCTAAGTTCCTTCGTCTCCGTATCCCGTGAAAAATGACGGAAGAAGTCCCAGATAAGACGGGCGGCCGGTTTGAAGTTCCAATGTCCGTAATTGTTTATTACCATCAGGCGGATAATCGGTTTCTCGCCCTTGTAAAGTTGTCCGAACTCTATGGTTATGTCTTCGCTCTTGCCGGTATGGATGGTTGTCCTGTCCCGAAGCGCGAATCCAAAGGTCGGATCCACATCGAAATCCAGATTCCCCGTAACAGGCAATCCATTGATCGTCTCATAGATACGCCACACATTCAGGTAAGGACTGCCCTCCCAGTTTTCTTTGTTGAAATAGCGGATCGTATCGTCGTGAGTACCCACGACTGAACAGTAGCCAACTTCCACATGGCCCCTCTTCTGAATCGCTTCGTTCATCAGGGGCTCGCTGCCGTATGCATAGTAGCCCAGTCCATTCCCGGAGAATATGCCTCCTGAATGGCCCGCTACAGCCGCGAACAGATGGGATTTGCGGACGCCGAGCATATTGCTGGTCATGGCGCCGGCGGACAGTCCTTCCGCATAGATCCTCGAACCGTCGATCTGAGGATATTTCTGCCGCAGTATGCTGATTACCGCCTCTATTCCATCCAGACCCATAGGAGCGTATCCGTTGCCTCCCTGCCACTCCATTTCCACGACCATAAAACCCTCTTCCGCGGCCAGTTCCGGGAAACCGGACGTTTCGCTCTGGGTACGTGGATCGTTGCCGTGACCGTGGAGGAGCACGACCAGAGGTACTGTGCCGGGGGCTGCGTCCCGAGCCTGTTTGGGAATATACTCATACCAGAGATATTTTTCCGGATTCTCCGGTCTGGAGGGCGCATTCATGTCTACCAGGGGATACTCTACCACATTGCGCTGTATTCCCAATCTGTCGAACAGAGGGATGGAGACCAGTTCGAAGTTTTTCACACCCTCCGGATTGTCAATGCCACGGCTCATGTAAAAAGTGTGGAAGAGATTGTTGTACCGATAGTTGGCACTCAGCACTTTATCCCAAGCTTCTGCGAAGAGAGTTTCCAGAGTTGCTTTTCTATCAGTGTTAACGACAACTTTCTGAAGCGGGTCTTCCGGGGCGGATTGGCTTGCCGCCTGATACGGTTTTGCCGCCTTTGCGGCATTTTTGCCACCGATGAAAGCGGGCACCGGAAGTTTACAGACTTTTCCGGGCTCGCCGTCAATCGAAACGATTCCGGCAATGGCGCCCGTGAGGTCCGTCGCCGCCAGTTGCCGGTTTAAAAAGGTGGCTCCTGAGCCGATTCCGATAACTTTTATGTTTGTGGCCGGGCCTCCCATTCCGATCAGACGCGAAAAGTTCTCCAGATCCTGATTCTGCCACTTGTCAGAAGAAGGGTTGACGACCATGATCCTCCCGCCCAATTCCTTTACGATTCCTGTAAGATTCATTTTCCCTGCCAGTTCGAGGGCCTGCTGGTTATTCAGTTTGCCGTCCGGAAAGATGTAGAATGCAGGTCCGAATCCGGCGCGGGAATGTATGTCTCGATCGGGCAATAAATTGTAAACGAGCACAGAAGTGCCTTCAATGACTGAAAACTCATTGGCAGGGCCCTGAGGATGCATCATCCGAGGCTGGGCGGCAGCTATGACCCCGAGCAGGGATAACACAACTGCCAGCAGGAATCTGTTTGATTTTGACATAGGGTTTTGTGAAGGTTTCATAGATCAATCAAATCTGGCTGTTCGCTTTGATCAGGTCGGCAAGGCTTACGTTCGGGTTACGGTAGCGGGCATTCCGGTTCGGTTCCTCCGGCTCCGGCGGTGTCGGGATTATTGAAATGGCTTTCTGCGGGCAGTTGTGGACGCATGCCAGGCAGTTTTCACATTCTCCTTCAGCCACTGAATGACCGTTGACAACTTTCCAGGAGCCATGCGGGCATACCGAGGTGCAAACACCGCACCCGATGCAGGCATCCGTGGCGAACACGATTTTTTCTGAATGGGTGACAGTGGGCCGCTGGCGGTCACGCCCGGAGGATCGGTAATATCCTTCGCAGATCATCCGGTCCATGTCTGTGACCGGAAGGATATAGTTTTCGCGCTTGTTGATGGCGGCGAGAACGGCAGATATCTTCTCTGGAATCAACTGGTTTTTCTGGTCAGCCATTTCCCTGGCTGCGTCAAAGTATGGTAAATAGGTATCGACCATTTGGATCGTGTTGATATAGTTCATCCGGAAACCGTTCTCCTTGGCCAGATTGTCCACGAATTCCGGAAAGATCGTGCTATGGGCGCCGAAAGTGCCGACGGTAAAGAAATAATCGGCCTTGAATGTGGAACGGGCGATGAAGTCCTGGACGATTGCCGGAGGAATAAAGCAGTAGACCGGGCAAACAAAGCCGATTTCTTCTGCTTCATACTCAGGATGCTCATTGTGTATCTCCTGGGAAATGCTCAGTAAGGTACCATTTTCTCCTGCGATCTGCCTCGAAACGAAAAGGCTGTTTCCGGTTGCGGAGAAGTAAAATATCAGTCGTTTATTCTTCTGGCCGTTCTTGCTTTTCTTTGCGTTTCCGCAGGCCGAGAGAACTGGAACACAGGTGGCAAGCATGCCGAGACCTAACACTTTGAGTGCTTTTCTGCGATTGATGGGGCGGTTTTTTTCCATTACTTTTTTTTACAAAAATATGGCTTTCCGGCGGATGATGCATAACACTTTTTTGCCCAATATTAACCAATATCGCAGATTTTGTATGTTTTTGTTCAATTCGTCTCTTCACTTGATCCTTGGGCCAGGCCTGCAGCTATCATGGCGGGGTCGCTCATAATCTGTCGCTATTTCTTTTTTGCTTTGATCAGAACCGGCAAGGTGATCTTAATCAACTTGGTCAGATATTCCCGGTCATCGACGTCGCTGATGTAGAAATAGTCCCTGGCGCCGTCGTATGGCGGTCTCAGGACGACCTCCCTGAGTACTGTCCGGCCTGGTTCAGTCACTTTGACATATAAGTTATTGTCACAAATGAGGCCGAACAGGATGCCGTCACAATAAATGCAGTAGTCACCCATCATCTTCTTCACGTCAATCTGTCCGGCGCCTGAGCACTGGTCGATGATATATTGGACAAAGTCTGGATTGCAAGCCATACTCAGCGGGTATCTTTTTTCCTTTTCTCCTCCGCGACGAAGGATATCACCATGCTGGCAAGTATCAGGGCATTGGCAATGATGCCTATGACCTTGCCGGCGACCGGACCCTTAGAAAAGAGCCAGAATACGATCAAACCTAATGCAATGGCCCCGATGGCGGTCTGGGCTATCTGTTTTTTATTCATACATGAATTTTGATTTATTGAGCACAAATCTACATAAAATCCTGCTTCCCGCCAATCTCTCCGGCGGAGGATTGGATTGCCATTGGCCCCAATCGCATGGCTGTCGTCTTTTTCATGGCTATTGCCGAATTACCGGTTGGGCGAAAGAATGCAATTTGTCTGCTTTATTTCACTATATTTGTCGAACCGATAGCGGACTATAACATCAAACACACTATATGAAACTTGCAGAAGCATTGAATCAGCGGGCGGACCTGCAGAAGCGTATCGCCCAGTTGAGGGACAGACTTTCAAATAACGTAAAGGTACAGGAGGGTGACCAGCCTGCGGAAAAACCGGATGATCTGTTCAAGGAACTCGAAGGCTCCCTGAGGCAGCTTAAGGACATGATCGTATGCATCAACCGCACTAACCAGGAGACCGTATGGGAAGGCAGGACCCTGACGGAGATGATTGCGGAGAAGGACGTGATGACGATGCATCTTGGCGCACTCCGTTCCACGCTCGAGGCGGCCAATGTCCGAAGCGACCGTTTCTCCCGCAATGAGATCAAGTTCGTCCGCACCGTCGACGTGAACGCACTCCAGAAGAAGGTTGATGACCTGTCCCGGGATCTGAGGGAACTTGATTCCCGGCTTCAGCAGGCAAACTGGATGACAGATTTGAAGTGAATTGCCTTGGCAGGGCGGGTGCACCTCCGGACGGGAGGTAAAAACGTCCAACCACACTTAAGGTGACCGGGAATCGGAGCCGTTTCCAAAACGGAATTGTCCGGCTCAGTACAGCGTACAGGCGTACATTTTACGGCGTACATCTTACTACCGCGTGCCGACTGCCAAAGCCGCCTCCCCTTTCGGGGAGGTTTTTTTGTATGACAGCCTGCCCCGACTTAAATAATACGGCGCCTGTAGACCGTCGGCGATACCCCCTGGAGCCTGGAGAAGAATTTGCTTAGTGATGCCTGGTCGGAAAAGTGGAGTCGGTCGGATATCTGGGCTATGCTCAGGTTGGTCGTCCTCAGCAGAAACGCCGCTTCCATTACCAGGAACTGATTCACATAATCGATGACTGTACGCCCCGTAATCTGCCGTACGACGCGGGAGAGATAGGTCGTG
The DNA here is from genome assembly GCA_017430365.1 of Bacteroidales bacterium. Lineage (GTDB taxonomy): Bacteria > Bacteroidota > Bacteroidia > Bacteroidales > UBA932 > Cacconaster. The sequence goes on from JAFRNC010000006.1 coordinate 40,740, forward strand.
GATATGTTCAGCGCATCGGCATAGAAAGCAATGTCGTGATGCTCTTCGAAATGGTCCGGCAGGAGCCGTATAAAGCCTATGAATACCTCTTCCGTCCGTCTGTGGACTTTCTCGGAAATCACTGCCTGTTCAAGTGCATTCTGAAAGTCGAGGATGAAAATGGCGTATAAATATTGGGCGATGGCCGATTTATGCGTATTAGCCGACTGGATATAACCGGCGATCTCCTTCATCCTGTTTCCGAGCCTCTCGGCCATTTCCGGCGCCAGCGTGATAACGGGCGCGTGAAGCCGGATAATGGGCAGATATGCAATCAGGGCCATATCACGTACAGTATCCGTCTCAAGGGCCATGTGCTCATCGACCAGCAGGCATATTCCGCTATAGTCATCCGATGCCGAAAGGATTGTGATTTCCATGCCTGGAGAGTACACATACAGGTCGTTATGTCGCAGCGTTATTTCCTTTCCGTTATATGCGATATTCAGCCACCCTTCCAGCACCAAAGTAAATGTGTATGCTGACATGAATCCCTGAGTCCTGTTGGCCCGGAAAGTTATGGCGGCATCCGTTTGACCACAATACATCCTGCCGTCCCATCCTTCAAATGGAACAGCCCCGTGCATCATAATCCATGCTTCTTTCAGAGAGTACATATACAAAAATAGCAATTTGTTCCGTTTCGAACAAATTTTGTCTCATTTGGGATATGCCAGGAACGGAGTAGAGTGTGTATCTTTGTCTTAAATTAAAACACATATAAAAATGGACAAAAAGAAAACTATAGACGCGCTTCAATTCTTCGTGACCAACCTTTCGGAAGGCGCATTCGTTCACAAACTCCAGGGACAGATCTTCAAATCCCAGGGCTTCAACAAACTGGGTGAAAAGTATGTGGAGCATTACACTGAGGAAATGGGATGGGTGGAGAAATTCGTCGACCGCATTCTCGACCTTGGCGGCGAAGTCAAGGCCGAAGGTCAGAAAAGCCGCGAACTTATCTGCGACCCTGTCGCCTATGTCAAGGCCGACCTGGCTATCCAGGTTCCCGGTGTCGATCTTCTGCGCAAGTGCATGGAATCCCTCACGGACGACCCTACCACTTATGATATCATGAAAGCATATCTTGCTGACGAAGAGGAAGATCTCTTCTGGAGCGAGGAGCAGCTCGACCTGGTCGAAATGATCGGCGTACAAAACTGGCTTGTCAAGCAAATGTAGGCGTAGCCGACCAAGGGGCATTATCAACCGTCAATATCTGAAGCCATGAAAGAACAAGTACTCAAAGCAATGCGCGATGCCGGAAAACCTGTCTCAGCCGGTGATGTGACCAAGGCGCTCGGGGCCGACCGCAAAGAAGTGGACAAGGCTTTCGCCGAACTCAAGAAGGAAGGCGCCATCGTCTCCCCTGTCCGCTGCAAGTGGGAACCTGCGAAATAACTCCTTTTGGGAGATAAAGCCTAAGCCCCGACCCAGTGATTGGATGTCGGGGCTTTTTGCATATCCGTTCCGGTAAAACAGAACAGATCAGGGAGGTGTTGCGTAAAACTCTTCTGTGTCTTATCTTTGTAATCAAAGAACAATCAGCCATATGAATAAGAATAGGTTTGCAGCCATCGTGTTCGCTGTCATTGCCGTCATTTTTACATCTTCCTGCTCGGGCGGCGACCCATGGGTAAAAGTGCGGGGAAACAAATTCATAGATCCACAAGGTAATGAAATCGTGTTCCGCGGACTGTGTTTCTCGGATCCGGTGAAACTGGTCCGTAACGGACAGTGGAATGAACGGTATTTTGCCGCGGCTGCCGACTGGGGTGCCAACGTGGTGCGTTTCGCCGTCCATCCGGCCAACCTCAATTCTCTGGGATGGGATAAAACTTTCGATGCGATTGACCAGGGAATCTCATGGGCCAGAAAATATGGAATGTATGTCATAATGGACTGGCATTCCATCGGCAATCTCAAAGACGAACTCTACACCTCTACGATGTATAACACCACAAAAGAAGAGACTTTCCGGTTCTGGCGCACCGTCGCTCAGCGCTATAAGGATGAGCCTGCTGTAGCGCTCTATGAGTTGTTCAACGAGCCCACCGTGACTGCGGAAGGTGTAGGCTCCTGCACATGGAACGAATGGAAAGCGCTTCAGGAGCAGATTATCGATACTGTCCGCACATACAACCCTCACGCAATATGCCTGTGTGCGGGCTTCAATTGGGCATATGATCTCACTCCCGTGGCAACGGAACCTGTAGCCCGTCCCAATGTGGCATATGTGTCGCACCCCTACCCGATGAAACGTTCCGAACCCTGGGAAGAGCAATGGGAGCAGGATTTCGGCTTCGTAGCGGACACTTATCCTGTCATATGTACTGAGATCGGATACTGTCTCGAGGATGAAACGGGCGCCCATATTCCTGTGATCTCCACCGACGTATACGGCGAACATATCACCCGCTATCTGGAACAGAAGGGAATCTCCTTCACTGTCTGGTGCTTCGACACGAGTTGGGCCCCGATGCTAATCAGTGACTGGGATTTCACCCCCACCACCCAGGGGCGCTTCTTCAAATCTTACCTCCAGAGCCAAAAATGACCTCGCCAAAAATGCCCCGGTGGTGCTCATCCGGCGGAAATCAGGGATCCGTTTTGGCGGTGGGGCTGCTGTTCCTGTTGATGGCCTCATGTTCTGCGCCTCAAATGCCGGATAACATGCGTTACATCCCGGAAGGGATGTCAGCGCTTGCGGAGTGGGAGTTTTCCAAGGACGGGAGTTCCTGGGAAAATGTCATCGTCCCGCATTCCTACAATTGCGTCGACGGGCAGAGTGCGGCTTATTACCGGGGGCAGGCCACCTATCGTACAACAGTGGAAATTTCCGACCCTGCGGCTCCCGCCTTTCTCATTTTCGAAGGAGCCGCACAGGCGGCCACTGTGCATGTGAACGGGAAGAAGGCCTGTGAGCATAAAGGGGGCTATACCCCTTTTACCGTGCCCATGACCGGCTTCCTACAGAGTGGGAAAAACCTGGTGGAAGTGGTGTGTGACAATACGGAAGACCTTGATCTTATTCCGGTGAGTTCGGACTTCAACAAGAACGGCGGTTTGCACAATCCTGCATGGCTGTATCTGCCGGGTAAGGTGTATTTCGATCCGGCGGCTTATGGTATTTACCGCATGCACGTTGAGCAGAACGCAGTGAATGATTCAAAGGTCGATGCCACTGTCCGGGCTTTCCTCTGCGGTAAAGCCGATGTTGCCCTGGAGGTGAAGGACGCTGCCGGCAAAACAGTATACACTGATGTAAAGAAGGATGTTTCCGGTGAGTACTTGCACAGTTTCTCCCTTGCTCAGCCGCATCTGTGGAACGGTCTGGAAGACCCTTATCTGTATACGGTGGAACTGACGGCCGGAGGGGACAGGGCCGTTACTGAAGTAGGATTCCGTTATTATTCCGTAGACCGTGAGAAAGGCTTCTCCCTTAACGGGCGGCCTTATCCCCTGCGCGGAGTGTCGATGCATCAGGACATGTATATGAAAGCATCAGCCCTTTCATATGCGGATATCGATGCAGATTATGCCATTGTGAAGGAACTGGGCTGCAATTTCCTGCGTCTGGCGCATTATCCGCACAATGACTATGCCTTCAGGCTTTGCGACCGCATGGGCATTGTGGTGCAGACGGAAATACCGTGGGTGAATATCTGCGGTGTCCGCGCATCTGATGCATATTTTGAGAATATCCATGCCCAGATGGATGAAATGATACGGAATCTGTACAACCATCCGTCAATCGTGTTCTGGGGCATGTGGAACGAGCTTGACAGCTGGGGAAATACAGACCGTTTCCAGGGTCCGCTGGACGCCCGTCGCGTGGTCGATGAAAGTGCCCGCCTTTATGACTACGCAAAGTCGCTGGATCCGTCTCGTTTTGTGGGCCTGACCGATGACAGCGTATTCGGCCGCGATTATTATACTGAACTCAAAGCCGATTATTTTTCCGAGAACCGCTACCACGGCTGGTATTACAATTACGGGGATTTCTCCGGAATAACCGGGGATATGGTCAAGATCAAGGAGACGATGGGGCCAGCCAACATATCCGAGTACGGCGTGGGCATCAATCCCTTCTGCCACACCTGGAATGAGGAGGATATCCGCCGTTACGCTGATGATGCCCGCCACATGGAAGAATACGGAAATCTTTCGCATGAGGCCCATGCCAGGCAGATTGCCTGCATGCCCTGGCTCAATTTCACATCCCTCTGGATTCTGTTCGATTTCCCCGTTGCCGACCGTAAGGAAGGTTACATGGACAGTTCGGACGGATTGGAATACAAAGATAATTCCAACCGTCTGTACATGAACGATAAAGGTCTGGTGACACGTGACCGCCAGACAAAGAAGGATGTTTTCTATCTTTACAAGTCCTGGTGGAACCATGCGGAGGAAACGGTGTACATCACGGGACGCCGTCTGGAAGCACGTCCTGAAGGTAACGGATTCACCCTGACGGTATATTCCAATGCTCCGTCTCTCACGCTTCTGAAGGATGGCGAACCGGTGTGCACAAAAGATAGCTCGGGTGAGCCTACCGGAGTAATATGGAAGTTCCCGGGTCTTTTCGTCGGTCCTTCCGGCAATACATTCACCGTACGGTCTTCCACGGGCGTTGAGGACAGTGTGCACTTCCGCGCGCTTTAGGATGGGTATGGCAATGACATATACGACGGAAAGATATACGGCGGAACTTGATGCCAAAACCTATATCGACGAATTCCGGAATGCGGATTATTTCATCAAACTCTGTCAGCAATGCGGAAACTATGGCCGCAGGTATGGTTGCCCCCCATTTGATGAAGACCCTCTGTCAGCGTTGGAGATGTATGACAGGGTACGGTTGCTGGGAGTCAAGATAACACCGGATAATAAGAATCTTCCCCTTGAAGCTGCCGGTGAATTGATGGAACCGGTAATCATCAAGTTGAATGAAGAATTGCTGGAATCAGAGAGGGTTCTGAAAGGAAGGAGCTATGGCTTTGTCGGTCACTGCCCCTATTGTGGCGGAGCTCCGTGTGCCAGGATTGCCGGAGAACCCTGTCGGCATCCCGATAAGGTCAGGCCGTCTCTTGAAGCTATAGGCTTTGACATTAGCAAGACAGCTGAGGATTTGTTGGGTCTTGAAATAAAGTGGAGTCAGGACGGGCGCATACCTGAATATCTTACTCTGGTTTGTGGAATCTTTTATAAGGGATAAGTCGTCCCCTATTTTTGCGCTGCAACAGAAAAAGGGCATCAGTTTCAGGAATTCAGCCCTGCGTGCCTCACTTATCGATTGATATCAGTTTCCCCTTCTTGTCAAACTTAAGTTTCAGATCGTTTGCCAGTTCGATTTTGTAACCGTAAGTCTCTTTGCCGATCTTTACTATATTCTGTCCCGGAAAACTGTTTCGGACATAACCTGAAATATCAGCCGGAATCAATCCGGCAGGTATGACGGCCTGTTCGCCGTCTACCCTCTTCCATTCTCCTTTTGAATTGAATTCGATTTCATTTCCGTCTTGCAGAAGGACAGCATAAGATGTTTTAAAAAATTTCGAGTCCTCTTTGACATGGGAGACAGTGGCTTCGGGGTAAAACCTGTCGATGAATGATCTGGCCGCATCGGGAAGCTTGTCTACGGTTATGACTTTATCCTTGAAGGAAATGATGCCTGTAAGGACGAGCAGAGAGGTTATTATCATTATAAGCATTTTGCTCTTTTCCCCATTGTTTAAGATTTTATCTCATGTAAAGATTTGATAGTTTTTGCGATGTTGATCATGTGGTCGGCCATTCGTTCCGCATTGGATGACAGTTCCAGGTACTGCGCTCCGACAGATGCCGTGCAGATACCCTTTTCCATTCTTGTGATGTGCCCCTCTTCCATGCTCTTCGTGTAATCGTCAATCTCCTCCTCGATAGCGTTGGCAATTTCCAGTTCCCCAAGATCCTCATTCTGATAGGCATCCAAGGTGTGCCCGTACAACTGGTGCAGAAGTTCTTTCAGCTGACTGATTTCATATTTCGCGTCATCAGAAAACTGCTGGTGGGAAGACTCGAGGGCGGTGGCATACTCTACTATGTTTTCCGCATAATCACCAATCCTTTCCAAATCCCGGATTGTTCTGTATGTGCCTGACAAGTAGATACGGTCCTTTTCTCCAAGACCGCTCTTCGCACTCAGACGCACGACATACCCGACCAACTCTCGGTTGATATAGTTCAGTTGGAGTTCATCCCGTTCAAACTGTTTCCGTTCGGTAAAGTCCAGATGCATAGCCATGTCCAGACTGCGGTCAACATTCTGCAGGGCGATTCCGGCCATGCGGAGAATTTCCCGTTTGACTTGGGCAACCGCTACAGGAGGCGTCCTGAGCATATTATCGTCCACATAGCTTAGCGTAAACTCCTCATCCCGCCCGATCGGTTTGTCAGGAATCATTCTTTCCACAAGACGGACCAGCATCCCGGTAAGTGGAAGCATAAGGCCCACGGTGGCTACATTGAAGAACGTATGGAACATCGCCAGTTGCATCTGCGGTGCTGAAGGAAACATCTCTTCAAACAGATTGCCGTACGAGATGCCGCCCCACCCAAGACACCAGGCGACCAGCATGAAGAAAACCACTCCGGAACAATTGAACAGCAGATGTATAAGGGCTGTCCGTTTGGCATTGGTGCCGCTGGTTATGCCTGCGATAAGGGCAACGACGCATGATCCGATATTGGAACCCAAGGTAAGGTAAATACCCTGATCGATGCCGATCAGTCCTGTTACGACCATTGCCAGTGCTATGGAAGTCATAACTGATGAACTTTGAATGATGGCGGTGAAAATAGCGCCGATTGCCACAAGAAGAATCGGGTTGCTGATTCCCGCCAGGAAAGTCTTGACACCCTCCAGAGCGGCGAACGATTGCATGGATCCGCTCATGAGTTCAAGCCCGACAAACAGGAGGCCGAACCCGGCGAGTATGCCGCCAAGGGTCTTGACGCCGCTTTTCTTGGCGAATATGCCCAGGAAAGCCCCCAGTCCGGCAAAGGCCGAGAATATCGCGCTGGCGGATACTGAATTGCCGCCGAACATACCCAGTGCAACAATCTGAGCTGTTATGGTCGTACCGATGTTCGCGCCATATATAATAGTGGCAGCCTGTGCTAGAGATATGATACCGGCATTGACGAAGCCGATAGTCATGACCGTAGTCGCGCCGGAACTTTGGATGGCGGCTGTGCCCAATGCGCCGATTCCGACGCCCAGGAGTTTGCTGCCGGAAGCTTTTGAGAAAAGGACTTTCAGTTTTTCTGAACTCGCGGCTTCCAGATTCGAACTCATCATCTGACACGCCAGCAGGAATACACCTATTCCTGCGAGAAGTGCCAGCAAAGACGTAATGATTGCTGTTAAATCCATTTATTGTGTTTTGAAAATAATACTTGATTTCTTCGGGAAGAAGAAACCGGCTTACAACCGAAGCCTTCTGCAGGTAAGCCACTGCTTTTCAAAACAATAATGGGATGGTTGGGTTTTTTCTTTCAGTATTGGTTCGATGCGGAAACCCTCGGAAACTGATTCCGAAAAAAACGGTGTCCGCTTCTGTTCTTGCTGTTGAGTCCGTATAACGGCTTCTTCCTCAACACAATCTGCATCCTCCCAACAAACTTCCTGAATCTGGGAATAATTTGCATAGGGGACGTCTTCTTGCAGGAATGTCAGAAACAGGGCAAGAATCAGCGTGAGAATCCTGATTGACCTAAACGACGGCAATTATAGTTCCTCCGGGTTAAGGGTTTTGAAAAACCTTGTCTTTAGGAGACAAATATACGCAAAAACCCCATGCCGCGTGAAAAAAACAGCACACATTAATGTTTCCGTCAGAAATGCGGGCTTTTTCGTCCAGGCGCATTACAACCCCAATAGCAAAAATACTTTTTTATTATTTTTGCCGGGTATTATGATACTGTCGATTATACTGTTGCTACTTTCACTCCTGAGTGGCGGGGGAAAGACCCTTTTGTCAAAAACAGTCAGGATTGAAACAGCTGCCGGAAACATGAAGGCCAGGATCCTCCAGCCGAAGAAGGCCGATGGCCCCGCTCCAGGCGTCCTGTGGATTCACGGTGGAGGATACATGCTGGGCGGATCGTTCATGCTGGACATGTCCTGCGGGAAAATGCTTGCCGAGAAGTGCGGTGCCGTTGTCGTTTGTCCGAACTACCGCCTCGCGGGCAAGGCTCCATACCCGGCCGCCCTGGACGACTGCTATGCCGCGCTGGAATGGATGTATAGAAATGCGGATACGTTGGGTATAGACAGGAGCCGGATAGTCGTAGGCGGCGAAAGCGCCGGCGGAGGAATTGCCGCGGCAGTCTGTCTCTATGCACGGGATAAGGGCGACATCCCGGTGGCAATGCAACTGCCGCTCTATCCTATGCTGGACTGTGAGGACACCGAATCGTCTGCGGACAATCACGGCCGAGTATGGAATACGAAACGCAATCATTGGGGCTGGAAGCATTACCTTGGGGAGATGTATGGGACGGATTCCGTGAGCAAATACGCCTCACCAGCACGTGAGACCGACTACTCCGATCTCCCGCCCTGTTATACTTTCGTCGCTGACGGTGAACCATTCTATGCCGAGACGCTGACTTATGTGAAAAACCTCCAGGCCGCCGGTGTGGATGCAAAAGTGGACGTTTATCCCGGGAACACCCACGCATTTGATATGCTCTTACCCCGGAAGGAGACAAGCAAGGCCGCCAGACAGAGGGTCCTTGAAGAATTCGAGCGTCATATGGCTATTCCGAGTTGCGATAGGAAATGCCAGAATATATCGGGGCGGCAGATCAGCGGAAAAGCCAAGCCGTAGACTGCACCCCAGAAATGTGCGGTATGTCCTATGTTGTCCATGTTCCGCTTCGCCATATACCAGCAATACAGGAGGTAAAGCGGCGCGAAGATGTAACCCGGAACCGGAATCGGGATCAGGTATATATAGATGCCCATCTTCGGCTCGAAAAGGATTGACGCGAAAAGTACGGCTGAGACCGCTCCGGAAGCCCCTACTGCATTATAACTGCAATCATCCTTGTATTTGATGAGGTCGCCGACAGTCGATACGGCAATGGCGCTGACATAGAGTACTACATATAGGATGATGCCGTGCGTATGACCGAATGCCGCCTGGAAATACTGCTCCACCACCCTCCCGAAGAAGAACAGGGTAAGTATATTGAAGATCAGATGCCCCCAGCCTCCATGGACAAGGCCGTAGCTGAACATCCTGTACCACTGTTTCCTGTGCCGGATGTCATAGGCATTGAACATCAGTGCATTAATATCCAGTCTCCCTGTAAAACAGAGGATGCTGACCGCAACGGTTATCAATATGATGATGAGTGTGACCATCCGGCATGAATTTATTGCTGCCTGACGATTATCATTTCAGAGGAGCCATCTTCGAGAGAATTGTATTCATCATAGTGGATATGGCTGCCGGGAACCTGGTCTGCCAGGGCGGTCAACTGCATGGCCAAAGAGAGCAAACCTTCCCTGTTGGCTGAGATCACTGCGGTTTTACCATCATCAATTCTCACTTCGATTGTGAATCCGTCTAACCAGTCAATTGTCATAATGCACGATTTATTGAAATCAAATTTACGCAAAAACCGGTTAATTGTGCTATATTAGCATTCAGAATCTTTGTCCGTCGATGAGAAAGAACTATTCAAAAGCTGCCAGCATAGCGATTATTGCCGTCATATACGCGATTGACGTCGCAGCAGGTATTCTGGCCTTTGCGAAACTGAGTGTGTCGATGCCCGGGACATGGGCCCTGCTTGTATCGGATGTCATTGCCACCATTATCGTATGGGCCTTCGGTCTCATATACGGGAATGTATCGGTATACGACCCATATTGGAGCGTCGCGCCTCCGGTGGTGTTCTCTCTCTGGGCCGCGTATAAAGGATGTCTCCCGCTCCCGGTAATCCTTCTACTGATTGCGACATGGTATTGGGGAATGCGCCTGACAGCTAACTGGGCGGTGACCTTCAAAGGTCTTTCCCATGAAGACTGGCGCTATACCCGTTACAGGGAGACGCTCTCTCCCACCCTGTTCCAACTGACCAATTTCTTCGGGCTGAACATGATGCCCACGCTCCTGGTCTTCGCATGCATGGTGCCGGGCCTCAGATTATTTGAGGTCACAGGCAGCGCTAACCTCCTTACCTGGCTGGGTTTCGCGATGTGCATAGCCTCGGCTACCATCCAGCTTGTAGCAGATACGCAGAGTCACAGGTTCCGTGCCGCCAACCCCGGGCAGGTTTGCAACGTGGGGCTCTGGAAGCATGGACGTCATCCCAACTATTTCGGAGAAGTACAGATGTGGTGGGGCGTCTGGGTTATGTACGCCTCATTCCGAGGAATTGACTGGCTGATACTCGCCCCTGTCGCCATGACCGCGCTCTTCCTTTTTATAAGTATCCCCATGATGGAAAAGCGTCAACTTGAGAACAAGCCGGGGTACAAGGAGTACAGGGACAAAACGCGCATTCTGATATAAAGTATACAGATATGATGATTCAATACATCGCAGACGCTTTCACTGACAGACTCTTCGCCGGAAATCCGGCGGCAGTACTCCCCTGTCGTGAAATGCCTTCCCCGGATCTGATGCAGGCGATTGCCATAGAGAACAACTATTCAGAAACGGCTTTCGTAGTGAAACGCGGGAAGGGGGATTATGACCTGAAATGGTTCACACCCGGCGGAGAAGTGGCACTGTGCGGCCATGCGACCCTGGCGACCTCATTCGTCCTGCACAGATTCATTGACAAGGACGTAGAAGAGATGCACTTCCATACCCTGAGTGGAGAACTCATCGTGAGACCGTGCGCATACGGATACACGATGGATTTCCCTGCCGGTGCATACAAGGCCGTTCCTTTGACGGAAGAGATACTTGCGGCTACAGGCGGACTCGCTCTGGAAGCTTTCTATGATGGCGGGGATATGATGGTGGTTGTCGGGTCGGAAGAAGATCTGGCCGCCATGGTTCCGGACTATGATGCGATGCGTCAAATCGAGGGCCGTGGACTGATCATAACTGCAGTTTCCAAGGAATTCGATTTCGTCTCCCGTTGCTTCTATCCCAAACTGAATGTCCCCGAGGATCCCGTTACAGGCAGCGCCCACACTTATCTGACGCCTTTCTGGGCCGGAAAACTTGGAAAGACCGAAATGGTCGCCAAACAACTCTCTCCACGCGGCGGTTTACTGCGGGTGAGGATCGAAGGCGAGCGGGTATTCATCACCGGCAATGCCGTTTTGTTCATGAAGGGAGAGATTCCTTTTGATTTGTAGCATATGGAAATGAATGTGTATTCCCAATATTTTGAAGCTCAGGCGACTTTCAACGGCGTTGAACGCCGGGGAGCGCTGGTCCTGCTGATCTCTGACTCGGAAGCCGGGAGAATTTCTTACAAGGCGGCTGTCTCCTTCTTCCCCCACCGGGATCCGGAAGATTTCAGCGTATCGTTTGACGCTTATTTCGAAAAAGAGATCTTCAATGCGCCCGGCCGCCGGTCCAAAAAACGCGAAGCCGCTTTCCTGCAGTCACTCCGAAGCGAGATTGACACCATTGCGGCAGAACATGATGCCCGGGTCGACTGGGGGCATCCGCTTAATGAAGCCCGAATGGGATAATAAGACGATGATTATTAAACATACAATGAAAAAGACAATTTACATTCTCCTCGCGCTGGCACTTGTGATTACCGGCTGCAAGAACACTACTGAACAAAACACTGAAGAAATGAATACCAACGAATCTTTCAAAGAAGTCGCCGGCCGCACCAATTTCGGCCCAAAACACGCCCTCATGACCACTCCCCAGCCCTGCGTGATGATCGCCACATGGGACAAAGACCATACACCTGACGTGATGATGGCTGCATGGGCAGGTCAATATGACTACAACCAGATTGTAATCAGCCTGTCCAAGCACAAGACCACGGAGAATATCGAACTCACCGGTGCCTTCACTGTCAGTTTCGCGGATGTCCGCACGGTAGCCGAATCCGATTATTTCGGTCTGGTGAGCGGCAGCCAGGTCCCGGACAAAGTAGCCCGTGTCGGTTTCACTGTCACCCCTAGTCCTAATGTGGACGCTCCCATCATCAACGAGTATCCGCTCACGCTGGAATGCAAGGTTGTCAGCTGGAGTGACGGGATCCTCGTCGGAGAGGTCGTGAACATGAGTGCCGACAGAAGTATCCTCACTGACGGCAAAGTGGATCTCGCCAAGCTCCAGCCCATTGTGTTCGATGCGGCGGCCAATACTTACCGCGCCATCGGTGATGTGGTCGGCCAGGCTTGGGGCTCCGGGAAGAAGTTTACGGAGTAGTTGCCGTGGCTGTCAATACCCGTTCCCATAGTGTAAGAAGGCCTGCGGTGGCGGGCTCTTTCTATCCTTCGTCCCCGAAGGAACTCGGCGCAATGCTAGGAGAATGGCTCCATCCCCTCGCTGAAGGGCCAGCACCCCGTGCGCTCATAGTCCCTCATGCAGGATATGTCTTCAGTGGCGAGGTGGCTGCGTCAGCGTTCAGCCGTATCCCGAAAGGACAAATTTACAAGAGAATATTCATCATCGGCCCGAGCCACAGGGTGGGTTTCCGGGGAGCAAGCGTAGACACGTTGTACAACTCTGCCGAGACACCTCTGGGGAGGGTCGCCATTGACACTGAACTCGGCCGTGAACTTATCCGGGAAGGGAAAGGGACATTCATCTTCCGGGCAGATGCCCACGACAGGGAGCATTGCCTTGAGGTGCAGCTGCCCTTCCTTCAGAGAGTATTCGATGAAGTCCCCCCGATAGTGCCCGTGGTGATAGGAACGCAGTACCTGGACATTCTCGAGGAAATAGCCGCTGTCCTTCAGCCATACTTCACGGAAGGGATTCTCTTTGTCATCAGTTCGGATTTCTCCCATTATCCATCATACGAATATGCCCGCAAATCCGACCTCTGTCTGGCAAAGGCGATTACCGCCGGGGGACTGGAATCCTTCCTCGAGGCGTTGAGGCAGATAGACGGGAAGAACTACCTTGGTGAGGACACCGCCGCCTGCGGAGCTTCTGCCATTGCGGTCCTCCTGTCAATGATGGATGCCGAGGGAAGGAGGCGGTTCAAGGCAGAACACGTGATGTACCGCAATTCCGGCGACTCCCCTTACGGTGATAAGGACAGGGTTGTGGGATACAATGCGATTGTGTTCACCGATGCTGATAAAACCGGGGAGACCGACCACCTTTTCCACTTCTCGGATGAAGAGAAGAAGGCCATGGTAGTTGCGGCACGATCATCTATCTGCTCATCTCTCCACATCCCGTATGAAGGGGACGCTGAACCTGCCGGTATTCTCAAGGAGAAAGGTTACGGTGTTTTCGTTACCCTCACGATCGACGGGAGGCTTCGCGGCTGCATCGGAAGGTTCGTTTCAGATGATACCCTGAACCGGACAATCCGCGAAATGGCCGGAAGTGCGGCATTCTCCGACCCCCGCTTCCCCGCCCTGTCGGGAAACGAAGTCTCCAAGGTGGAAATTGAAGTTTCGGTGCTGTCGCCTCTCAAGAAGATAAAATCCCTTGAGGAGTTCAAACTCGGCCGAGACGGTATTTATATGATAAAAGGCTCCCGCCACGGGACATTTCTGCCGCAGGTGGCCGAAGAGACAGGCTGGACCACTGAAGAGTTCCTCGGCCACTGCGCCCGGGACAAGGCCGGCATCGGCTGGAACGGTTGGAAAGATGCCGAACTTTACACCTATCAGGCAGAAGTGGTAAGGGAATCCGAATTATGATTGAGGCCAGGTTCTATGCTGCCGAAGGGGACGGCGTGCGTTGCCTCCTCTGTCCCCACCACTGCTTTATCAAGGAAGGGAGAAGAGGAATATGCCGCAGCCGCGAGTGCAGGGAAGGCAAGTTATGGGCACTTTCGTATGGGACGCCTTGCGCCGTGGCGGACGATCCCGTGGAGAAGAAGCCCCTTAACCACTTCATGCCCGGGACGCGATGCCTTTCGCTGAGCTGTACCGGCTGTAATCTCTCTTGCCGGTGGTGCCAGAACAGCGACATCTCCCAGGCGGCTCCTGAGAATGCGGACAGATATGTCCTGTCGCCGGAGGAGGCTGTGGATTTGTGTTTCAGACAGGGCCTGCCATCCATCGCTTACACTTATACCGAACCCTTTACGTGGTGGGAGTATATGTATGATATGGCTGTCCTTGCCCATGGACGAGGCCTCAAGAACATCCTTGTCTCCGCAGGATATGTCGAAAAGGAGCCGCTGAAGGTATTACTCCCCTATCTCGATGCCGCCAACATCGACATCAAAGCCATGGATGACGGCTTTTACCGGAAATGGTGCGGAGCGACTCTCGCTCCGGTCCTCGAAAACATCATCGAAATGAAGGCCGCAGGGATCCACGTCGAAATCACGAATCTTCTTGTGACGGGGCTCAACGATTCTTCCGGGCAAGTTACGGCCCTGTGTGAATGGATGGAGGACAGTGGTTTGCAGGACGTACCTCTCCACTTGAGCCGGTTCTTTCCCCGTTACAGGATGACATCCCCGGACCCCACACCCACGGCAACGCTTCTCGCAGCCAGGAATATAGCACTGTCACACGGAATTAGGCATGTATATCTTGGAAATGTCTGAGCCGCGGACTGACGGCAGACACGGTCTATTTTATGAAAGGCCATAAAAGGAATCCGGCAATTGCATAGCCGATCCTGAAATACCATCTCTGCGGCCAGTTCAAGTCGGTATCCGCCGTCTGTTTCCGGACGATCCCCAATGCATGGAATGCGTTGTGCACGGCCCATTCCCTCTTGAGCGACCTGATAGTCCTGTTCCATACAAGGCTGTCAGGATACGCTTCGCGAATGGCAGCCAACTCCCGCTCGAAGTCTTTCTTCCTGACCTCGAATGATGACTTGAGCTGGATGTTGTTCAATGAAACCGTGTACCGCATTGCCATATTATCGTGATGCAAATATAACAAATAATGGGGATTCCAAATTAACAGGAGATTTCCGAACTTTGCGGCGAATAAAATGAGTCCTGTCATCATAGCCCTGTTGATTCCTTTCCTGGGGACCGCCCTGGGATCGGCTTTCGTTTTTTTCATGAAACGGGAAATGCGCCCTGTACTGCAGAAAGTCCTGCTGGGGTTCGCATCGGGTGTCATGGTGGCGGCTTCAGTCTGGTCGCTGATCATTCCGTCAATCGGGATGGGAACCGGGAAATCGGCTGTCATCCCGCCAGCCATCGGTCTGCTCGGCGGCTTCGCATTTCTCCTGCTGATTGACTATATAACTCCGCACATCCATCCCGTAGGTGGACCGGAAGGTCCCAAGAGCCGCCTGTCACGCACCGCAAAGCTGGCGCTGGCCGTCACTATCCACAATTTCCCCGAGGGAATGGCAGTGGGCGTTGCAATAGCAGGTGCCCTGACGGCCGATTTCAATATGGCCGGGGCTATTGCTTTGTCGCTGGGTATCGCCATCCAGAATGTTCCTGAAGGAGCCATCATATCTATGCCTCTGAGAGCGGAAGGCAACTCACGCATGAAGGCTTTCGGAATAGGCGCATTGAGCGGAATCGTGGAACCGATCGGCGGCGCACTGGTCCTGCTGCTGGCCACTTCCATCCTGGGAATAATGCCGTACATGCTGGCATTCGCCGCGGGCGCGATGCTGTATGTGGTTGTCGAAGAGCTGGTTCCGGAGTATTCCCAAGGAAAGCACTCGAATATCGGCACCATCGGTTTCGCACTTGGTTTTGTCCTGATGATGGTGCTCGATGTAGTGCTGGGATGAGTCTGTCTAAGGTTAGAATCTCCAGCCGAAGACGAACATCAGGTTGTGCAGATGGACATTTCCGGATATGTTGTATTCCGGATATTGGCGCAGCATGTTGCGCAGGCCGACGCTGGCTTCGATACCCCACTGCCAATGTTTCCCGCTCTGGAAAACTATGGACGGCTGGAGGCCGATATCCCAACGCATGAACTTTTCCCTGCCGTTCCGGGGATCGGACGGATCGGCGTCGATGTAATATGTGTCAGGAACAGTCATATAGGACAATTGCGGCCCAATGCCGAGGACAGTCCGTGCTCCATCGTATTCAAAGTGGCAGCGTGCCTGGCAGAAGATATCTGCCAGGCACATCCCATCCGGGTCTCCGCCTACCCATCCGATATGGTTTACCTCTCCGAGTTGGGCGCGTATTCCGGCGCCGGGCATAACGGACCATTTCTCTGCCAGCCGAATGTCCAGTCCATAAGAGAGGCGAAGCACGGCGCCCGGAAAGACATCGTTCGCCCCGTTGCCGGTTTCACCGAACAGACCTGCGCAGATCATGATATTGCTCTCCAATCGCTTGGGGATAACGGTTTTTTGTGCGTAGGCAAAATTGCTCGCCAGAAATGCCAATGACAGTATGATCAATCGTTTCATTTTTATTTGTCAAGGTTGATCCTCAGGCCGGCAGCGGCCGAGAACATTATCGGGTTATTGCTGCGATAGGTATCCAGGATGCGGCTTTCAGATGGGATGTTCCAAAGGATCTGCGGTTCGGCATAAAGACCGAGATGTTTGGTGATATTCAGCTGAAGGCCGCCTGCACCCGTCAGGGACAGGCTGAAGCCGTCTTTTTTGATGCCGGTCCCGGCGAGAGTGGCAGCCACGCAATAATCGCCTTCTATGCCGCCGCCGACATAAATGTCCAGCCATCCGGTAGATGCCAGCAAGAAGTCAAGGCGTACCGGGACTCCCAGGTAATGGGCGTATTGTTTCTTTTCGCCGGAAATAGAGTATGTGAAAGTCGAGGAATACAATGAATAATATATTCCCGTGGTCAAGTTCAATCTGTCGGAGAGAGGTATTTTCGTCGAGATGCCGGCTTTCAGCGGGAAACCGTGTTCTGCACCTCCAATTATTTCATCCCTGGGTTGTTCCGGGTTGTCGGCATTGCCTTGCTGGGTATCCCCCTGGATTATATGGGTTTCGTCCATTTCGGCGAATCCGCCGAAAAGCGGAGTCAGAACTGCGGCCACAAGCCCGCTTCCGGCAATAGCCCCCAACGCAGGACCGACAGTAAAGCTTTTTTTATCTGCGTTGATGGTTTCAGGCGGGAAGGGAGAATTGATTGAAATGACAGGTTTGTCGTCGGCATCGGCTTCATTTGTCCCTGGATCAACAGCGGGATCTGTCGCTTCTTCTTTTTCTTCTACTGCCGGTCCGGTATTGCCGATGGCTTCGGGTTCCTGCGATTTTTCATCAGAATATTCAACAGCCCTGGGTATTACGGCTTTTGCGAGGAGCGGTTTTTCCCGGACAGGCTCTGTGATCGCTGTCGGATCTGAGGTCACAGCTGTCTGCGCAGGAGGTTTCGGAAGGCTTCGGATTCCTTCTTCTGGGACGGCGGACTTATGAAGGAGCAATATGGCGGCAAGTCCGGCGGCAACGGCGGAAACTACAATCCAGACCAGCTGGTGACTTTTCGAAGCCGCAACATGTGCCGCTCTGTCCAGACGGGTATGGAACTCGGCAAAGACGCTTTCCGGCAGAGCGCCATCAGGCGCTTCCACCTTGTCCTTCAATATGTCTTCCCACTTTTTCATCTGTCCTGTTCCTTGAGATATTGTTTTATCTGTCCCTTCAGTTGTTTTCGCGCCTTGGCCAATATGCTGGTCGATCCGGTTTCGCTGATTCCAAGCATCTTGCCGATATCCTTATGTGAGTAACCGTCCAAACAGTACAGATTGAAGACGGCTCTTCTCATTTCCGGCAGAGCGGCGATCCACTCCAGCAGCTTTTCCTTCGGTATCGCTTCCATCTCTTCCTCTGTCGGGTCAGGGATGCTGTCCTGAATCCATAAGTCCATGTGGACCGTCCGCCAGCGCCGCCTTCTGATCAGGTTGATCGATTTATTGATGGCAATCCGACGGATCCATCCATATAATGAGCCTTTTCCCGAATACGTGTAAGTTCCAATCTTGTCAAGCGCCTGTATGAGCGTGTCTAGCATCAGGTCTTTCGCCTCTTCCCCGTCAGCGACATAACGCCTGCAGAGCGTGTACACCCTATCTGCATATCTCCTATACAGTTCATCCTCCGCCATTCTGTCGCGCTCCGAACAGTGCCTGGCCAGCGCCTGCTCATCCAAATCCTTATACACTCACTTCTTTGTCTTGATGCACAAAGTTACTCAATCGTTTCTGCCATATAAACACAAGGATTCGCGGAATGCGTCATCTGAATAACTACAGAATTATACGAGTCTTATCGAATTGATGATTCTGCCGCATTGTACTCCTTCGCGGCGGGCGGAGAAGAAGGAAAGATCGGTGTAGGTGTCGATCATGGCCGTTTGTATATTCGAGGAGCTGACCCCGGTTTCTTCCAAAAGCCACCGGTTGGCTTCGAAAAGGTCTATATGATGTCCGCCCGACATAGGCGTACCGTCTCCGGCGCCCATGAAAGACCATATCCGCCCTATTGGGAAACCGGCGTCCCTGAATTGTCCGACCACCTCCTCTCCTACCTGGAAACTGTCCGGGCCGATGCCGGGACCGATGACGGCACGCAGGTCCTCAGGCTTACTGCGGAACTCCCGTACCATCACATCGATGGCTTTCTGGGAGATGTGTTTTACGGTTCCCTTCCAACCGGAGTGGACAGCTGCTACGACTCTGTTCACCGGATCGTACAGCTGCACCGGGACACAGTCTGCAGTCCTTACACCGATTGCGACTCCCGGCAGTTCCGTCACGAATGCATCGAAACCTTCAAGTTCCTCACGTGTCATGCCTGGCCTGCCTATCACTGCCACCTTGCAATCATGCACCTGATGTCCCTGTATTACCGGATACGGCAGTTCCGAATCCCGTCTGGTAGAAAATGCTTCGGCCCCGGTTCCGAGGTCATATTTGAGCAAGTCTGAAAACATGTCGCTAAATTAACCATTTCCCTTGATTCCATACAGCAAAGATTTAGTAAATTTGTTCCTGTACAGGCTGATTCTCAAGTAATGCTCCGTAAAGAACATCTCCTGGCAGTCAACGGCCTTATGTGGGCGGCTATCGGAACTAAGATTTCGATAACCGGCATCAGCCGCTATATCTCCACCCCTCCAGGAAAACTCCGGTGGATGATTCCGCTGTCCATACTGGTGTTTGCGGGATTCTATATGATGTTCACCGGGGTCGTGAGAAAGTATTCCGAACGGATCAAGGCGCTTCCCGGCCCCAGGGAACCCATTTATAAGACTTTCAGCGTGAAGGGATATCTCATTATAGCATTCATGATTTCCCTGGGTATTGCGTTCAAGTATATTCCGGGCATACCAGATCCCTTTTTCGCCTGGTTCTACATGGGGCTTGGTCCCGGACTCCTGTCGGCCGGAATCCGGTTTCTGATACGCTGGTGGCAGGAAGTTTGTAATCCGAGATAAAACCACGTCCTAGCATATTTACTATGAAAAGAAGTGTTATTACTCTAATAGCCAGCTCCTTATTCATGTTGATTTTCAGTAATTGCAACGCACAGCCCACCATCGATATCCATTACTCCGGCGAAAATGCCGTGGCTCAGATCGATGTGCACAGCCACATGATTCCGGAATCATATATGGGAGCGGTTAAGGCTCACGGGATGGAAATGGATGAATTGTATCCTATTCCTTCCTGGAATGCCGAGGCTCACCTTGAATTCATGGATGCGGCGGGAATCCGTACTTCCGTCCTGACGATGCCCGCTCCGCAACCGTATTTCGGTGATGCGGCCGAATCCGCCGCTATCTGCCGCAAATTCAACGAAGAGGCAGCCGCATTGAAAGCCAGGTATCCAGACAGATTCCTTTTCTGCGCCGCTCTCCCCCTGCCCGATGTGGATGCCGCCGTCACTGAAGCGAAATATGCACTGGAAGTGCTCGGAGCAGATGGGGTCAAACTGGCTTCCAACAGTTACGGACAGTACCTGGGCGACAAGGAACTGGAACCGCTGATGGCATATCTGAACAGCATGGAGGCGGTGATCATCACACATCCGCACAAGCCGTCCGCAGTCAATGACAAACTTGTCGCGGCCGTGCCACTCGCCTCTTATGAATATCTTGCCGAGACCACTCGTGCCATCCTCAATATGGTGGCGCACAATGTCCTTGTGCGTTATCCCGACCTGAAAGTGGTCGTCCCCCATTGCGGTTCTTTCCTCCCTAATGCACTTCCCCGTTTCAAAGGTCTGCTTCCGGTGATGGTCTCTCAGGGCTACATGCTGCCCGTCGATGTCGACGCCAACATCTCCCGCCTGTACTTCGACCTTGCCGGAGCTGCGACGGACGATGCCATTGAATCGCTGCTTACCATTACCGAACCTTCGCACATTCTATATGGCTCCGACTATCCCTATGTCGCCGCGCCGGCCCTGACCGGTGCAAAAAAAGCGCTGGAATCCCGCCTTGCCGCCCATGGTCTCGATCCGCAGGCCATATTCTCGGACAATGCCGCAAGACTTTTCGGGCATGTTGTACCGGCGGATGTGAAGGCCGCCATCGAGCGCCAGTTGAAAGACTATCCCCAGACACGCGTGCAGGACATCTACAAGAGTTTCTGCCAGGACAATCTCGGGCCGGGACACCTCATCCCCAGCCCACAGGCTGCAAGGAACTACCTTATGTCGGAACTCGGTACCTTCAGGGAGGACCTTGACAATAACAGATATGAGGCTCCCGCGGTCATGTACAGTCCGGTCGGCGATGAAGGCAATTATGTCCGGGTCGACCTGTCCGCCGTTTTGAACGGACTTGTCAGTGAGGAAGTTTACCTCAACGCTTTCGCACGGAGCGCGAATGAGGGGAAACGTGCCACTCCGGAACAGTGGGTGGCCAAATGGAAGTTGATAGAGGATGTTATCCGCCAGTATTTCCCCGAAATCCCGGATGCAGAAAAGGATCTGGAGATGATAGACGCATATGTTGCCAAGGGCGACCTCATCATGCACCACAGCGATGCATTCGGCAATGCTTACAATCCGCACTACAGGATCATAGCGCGCGACATTTTCGAAAAAGAGATCAAGCCGCTCATCGACCTGTAGAGAACATCGACTTGAAGAATGAAACCATATTCCTGACGACTTCTTCCCGGCGTCGGGTAATCATGCCGCCGCCGTTTCGTATATTTGAAGTTTCTGGGTCTCGACAAGATATTCGCGTCCCAGTTTTTTGATACCCCAACAGCGGATGTGTTCAGGAGGATTCCCGGGATCGAAGCATGCGTTGAAGAACTTGCCGCCCTGCGGGCCATATACCTGATATTCCCTCGCTTCCGTAAGGAAAAAGGCTGCGAAGATGAGGAGTAATGCGAGAATCGTCCGTTTCATGCCAGGATAGTATGTTTAACTGACAAATTTGCTGAATGTCGCTTTTATCTGCGCGATGTTTGTATCTTTGTGCTCAAAGATGATGATTATGGCTGAATTCAGACCACTCAGAAGAATAAAACAGGCCGCCACTCCGGAAGAGTGCATTGCCGTTCTCCAATCTGCTCCACGCGGCATACTTGCCGTACATGGGGAGAACGGATATCCTTACGGCATACCGATGAATTTCGTCTTTCTGGACGGGAAGATTTATTTCCACTGCGCGAAAGAAGGGCACAAAATCGACGCTGTCCGTGCTGACGACAAAGTCTCCTTCACCGTACTGTCGGAACCAGTGAAGAACGATGGCGAATGGTGGTATTGCTTCACCAGCGTGATTGTCTTCGGACGGATACGAGAGGTTACCGATCCTGAACAGATCGGCGCTTCCCTGCGCGCTCTAGGCGCCAAATATTTCCCTGAAGGGTATGATATTGAAAATGACATTTTGCGCAATGGTCCGCGGGCTTCTATTCTCGAGCTCAGTTTCGACCATGTCTCGGGAAAGCATGTCAGGGAAAAATAAGTATCCGGGGATATAACAGATTATTTATGAATTTAAGCGGAATTATAGTCGGGGCGTCAGTATTCTTCAGCATCGGAATATGCCATCCTGCGGTCATAAAAATGGAATACTATCTGGGAAAGCGCAGCTGGTGGATCTGGCTCGTATGCGGGCTGGCTTTCAGTGCATTGTCACTCCTCACCGAGAATGACATACTGTCCACTATCATCGGAGGTTTCGCATTCTCCTGTCTCTGGGGAATTCACGAGATGTTCCTGCAGGAAAAACGCGTGCTGCGCGGCTGGTTTCCGGAGAATCCCAAGCGGCATGCCTATTATGAGGAGCTTCGCAGGCAAATTAAAAATGCCTCTCCAGACCTGTAGGACCACGTTTTCCCCCTTCCCGGATTGAAAAATAAGTGCTATCTTCGCAATCCCAAAATCAATCCGGGCATGAAGGAATTCTATATATCGTTTGTTTTCATCATTGCACTTCTGTCTGCTTCTGCGGCATATGCGCAGACATATTATATGCTGGACAGCGTTTCGGTCACTGCATCAAAACTGCCTGTTCCCCTTCACAAGAACACGCGCACCGTCACTCTTATAGACAGCATGTCGATAGCCTCGGCCCCGGCTGAAAATATAAACGACCTGCTGAAGTACGCGCTGGGTGTGGATGTGCGGCAGCGCGGGGCAATGGGCATGCAGACCGATATCAGCATGCGCGGCGGCACATACAACCAGATTGCGGTCCTGCTCAACGGAATAGACATTTCCGACCCTCAGACAGGGCACAATTCAGCTGATTTCCCCGTCAATCTCAGCGACATCGACCATATCGAGGTGCTTGAAGGTCCTGCCGCCCGAGGCCACGGTGCTTCGTCCATGATAGGAGCCGTCAACATTGTCACTAAATATGACGGCGAGAGTTCGGCTTCACTGAATCTCGAGGGCGGGTCATTCAAATACGGCAACGCCAACGCGTCTGTCGCCCTGAAAGGCCGGCGCGTTTTCAATATGCTTTCGGCGGGATATCAGCGTTCGGACGGCTTCAACCGCAATTCAGAAGGCGGGCTGAACAACGATTTCAAGGCATTCAAGACTTTTTACCACGGCAATGCCGACCTGGCAGCCGGCACTTTGCAGTGGCAGGCCGGAATGAGCCGCAAAGATTTCGGATCCAGCACCTTCTACAGCGCCAGGTTCGATGACCAGTTCGAGCATACTTTCAAGACTTTCGCCGCCATCAAGTCCGAGGGCAAGGGCTTTTTGCACTTCACCCCTTCCCTTTACTGGAATCACGGAGAAGACCGTTTCGAGTTGTTCCGGGGGAAGCCTCAGATGTATCCTTTCAATTACCATAAGACGAATACTGTCGGAGGGGATTTCCATTTTTATTTCGATTCCCGTCTCGGACGCAGCGCATTCGGTGCCGGTGCCCGTCATGAAGCGATCCGCAGTACGAATCTGGGCGAAACGCTGTCCAATCCTGAAGGAGTTTATGTCCGCGGACTCGGCAGGACCGCTTTTACCGCATTCGTCGAACACAGCATCGTACTGGACCGCTTTACGGCTTCAGCGGGGGTCACTGCCGCCAGCAACACCGGAAACAACGAAGGAGTGAAGTTCTATCCCGGGGTGGAAATGAATCTCCGTCTCACCAACTCCCTGCGGATTTATGGCTCTTACAATGCCTCGTACAGGATGCCCACCTTTACCGAGCTCTACTATTCTGTGGGCGGCCATCTTGCGGATCCGACGCTGGAAGCAGAAAAACTCCATGCATTTGAAGGTGGTTTGAAATATCTCGACAGAGGTGTCCGGGCCGTTGCGACGGTTTACTATAATAAGGGACGTGATATCATCGACTGGATACAGGACATGAGTGCCGGGGAGAATGCCCCGTGGATGTCGGTAAACCATACTGAAGTCAACACCTTCGGACAGGAGGCGACCCTGCAGCTTTCCATAGCGGAATTGACCGGTATTCCCGGTTTCCCGCTGCGCTCGGTGAATCTGGGATACAGTCATATTTCCCAGGACAAGGACACTGAAGAAGGATTCCGCAGTCTCTATTCCATGGAATACATCCGCCACCGCGTCACAGCGCAGGCGGATTTCCGACTCTGGAGGGGTTTGTCCGCCAATATCTCCTATAGGTACGTCGACAGGGCTACAGGCTCCGAACTTATCAAACCATATTCGCTTCTTGACTCGAAGATTTCCTATGATTTTCCCTTCTTGGAGATTTACGTCAGGGCCAACAATCTGCTCGACCGCGAATACTACGATTTCGGCGATATCCCACAGCCCGGTTTCTGGTTCATGGCCGGCATTACCCTGAAATTAAAATCAATCATATGAAAAACATCTCAAAACTCCTCATCATCGGTATAAGCCTTTGCGTTGCCGCATGCGTCAATTCTGCAGGCAATACAGAAGACACCGAATTCTTCGACAGCGTGGCCGCCGCCCTCTCCGATGGCGGCGAAATCGACCCGGGCCAGCTGCAGTGGACCAGGGAACCTGCCGGATCCACTGCCGAAAACGGTATCGTGACAATTACGACAGCCCCTCATACCGATCTTTGGCAGAGGACATACTACCATTTCCGAAATGACAACGCCCCTGTCCTGCAGATGAAGACCCGCGAGAAGTTCTTCAGCTTCACAGTTAAGACCTACTTCACCCAGAGCCATCAGCGTTTCGACCAATGCGGCATCGTGATGTATCTGGACAGTGAAAACTGGCTCAAGGGTTCGGTGGAATTCGAGAATGAAGAGTTCCAGCACCTCGGCAGCGTCGCCACCAACAACGGTTATTCGGACTGGGCGACCACTGCCATTCCCGCCGACGTCAAGACTATGTGGTACCGCTTCTCCCGCAGGGATGACGACTATTGCATAGAATGTTCAACCGACGGCACGAACTTCAGCCAGATGCGTATCTGCCATATGTTCGCTGCCGCCGGTGAAATCAGTTTCGGCATTTATGCATGCTCCCCTGAGGAATCTTCCTTCACGGCCGTTTTCTCGGACATGAGGATTACGGAGTGCATGTGGAAGGCCCACGATGGGCAAAAGCCTGACGAAGAATAATTTATCCTCGCTATTTATAGCAGGGCTTCAATACTGGCAGCCAGTTCTTCAGGTGCCACGACGGGTTCGAAACGGGCGACCACATTACCCTTCCTGTCCACGAGGAACTTGGTGAAGTTCCACTTGATGTCTGGGTTGGAAGCGTATTCTGGGTTGTTCCTCGAAAGCATTCCGTCCATGAATTTGCCTGTATCACTGTCGCCGAATCCTTCGAAAGGCTTCTCGGAATAGAGCCATTTGAAGATTGCATTGGCGTTCTCGCCGTTCACATCGGACTTCGCCATCAGGGGGAAGGTCACTCCGTAGTTGACGCGGCAGAATTCTTCAATCTCCTCGTTTGAACCGGGCTCCTGATGACCGAACTGGTCGCAAGGGAAACCTATTACCACGAGGCCCTTGTCCTGATATTTCTTATAGAGGTTCTCCAGCCCGTCATATTGCGGTGTGAAACCGCATTTCGAGGCGGTGTTGACTACGAGCAGGACTTTGCCCTTGTAGTCGGCGAAGTTTACTACGGCTCCGTCATTGGATTCGGCCTTGAAGTCGTAGATGGTCGGGGTTTTGCTGCAGGAAAGCAGGCACAGTGCAGCACTGACAATCACAAGAAATCTGCGGATGAACATGGTTTATTGAGTATTAGATGGTTTTTCCTTCAGTTTGTGGATGATGTCGTCAAGCATGACGAACAGTCCGGGCACAGTCTCAGGGGTGACGCTTTCGCAGAGAACGGAACTTCCGACAGCCTCGGGGACTTCCTTTAGTTTTTCTTTCAGCCCGTATCCCTTTTTCGTAAGCGTGACGATCGTCTGGCGTGCATCGGCTTTACCCTGGGTACGTGTCAGCATACCTTCAGCCTCCATCCTTTTAAGCAGCGGAGTGACGGTATTGGTTTCCAGCATAAGCCGTTTGGCGATGTCGTTCACCGGCTGTGCGTCTTTCTCCCACAGAACCAGCAGAACCAGATACTGAGGATATGTCAGGCCATATTCCGAAAGCAGCGGATGATAGGCCTGGGTGATAAGGCGTGACGCGGTGTAAAGCCTGAAACAAAGCTGGTTGTCCAGCCTGAATCGTCCGTCCATTACAGCATTTCTTCGATGTCCTTTTCGAACGAAGCGGGCTCTGCTACGGGAGCGAAACGCTTTACGACGGTTCCGTCACGGTTGACAAGGAACTTGGTGAAATTCCAGAGGACGTCGCTCTCCTTCTCAACGCTCTTGCTGAGGGTTTTCAGGAGTTTCTGGGTCGCTTTGGCTTTCAGGCCCTTGTATTCCTCGGTCGGTGCGGCAGCTTTGAGATAAGTGAAAACCGGATCTTCGGCAGGTCCGTTGACGTCGACTTTCTTCATGAGAGGGAAAGTAACGCCGTGATTTATGCGGCAGAACTCGGCTATCTGCTCGTCACTCCCCGGTTCCTGGTGCGCGAACTGGTCGCAGGGGAATCCGATAATGACCAGGCCCTGGTCCTTATATTTCTGGTAGAGTGCCTCCAGCCCGTCATACTGGGGAGTAAAACCGCACTTGGAAGCGGTATTGACAATCAAAAGGACTTTCCCTTCAAACTGGGAGAAATCAACTTCGGCGCCTTTATTGGAAACAGCCTTCAAATCGTAAATCTTTGCCATTGTACATACTGTTTATATCGTTTACGATGCAAATATACGACTTTATTTTTATATCGCAAGCGATATTTTTATAATTCTTCACTTTTATCGTCAGGATGTTTTAGCCGGATGTTTTTCGCATGTCAGCGAATCACTTCTAAAATTATTGTTTTTCAGAAATTTAATATATATTTGTCTATACATATCTCTCGAAACCATGTTAAGCAGAAGGCAATTCCTGAAAGTCGCCGGTTTAGGCTCAATAGCGTTGGCTGTCCACCCGCTGGGTATCCTCACCTCCTGTACGAACCGTAAAGGGAATGAAAAAAACAGGGCGCTTATCGCATCTGTAGAGAAGGTGTTTTCCCAGTTGGAAGACAATTCGGTGCTCCTGCCCGGAGAACAGGTAGTCGTCCCTGTCCTTGATGCGCCGTTGGTCGGCGTTGCGAGTGCCGACAATCCCCTGTTTGAAACTTTCAGGCGGGATGAAGTCATCGGATCCCAATGGCGTGCACCAAAGGAGTGGATGCCTGAGGCCAAGTCAGTTGTAGTATTCTTCTTCCCTGTCTCCGGGGAAATACTGGCAAGGCACCGTGCGGCAAAAACGCCCACGAACGAAGCATGGAACTATGGATATGGAAAACACGGCAAAGTCCTGGATGCCTTCATCTCAGGTCTTACTGCCGAACTGGATAATCAAGGAATCAGATACTTTATCCCTACCAAAGACCCCTCTTTCAAAATCGAACAGCACCCCGTCATGAGCGGCGGCAAGGAGGACGTACACTATTCCACTTCATGGTCGAACCGGCATGTGGCTTTTGCCGCCGGTCTGGGAACCTTCGGCGTGCACCGTCATCTTATTACCGATAAAGGATGCGGCGGAGTCCTCGCATCGATGATCCTGGACTGCGAGTTGGAACCCACCCCTTCCGGTTACACAGACCCTTATGAGAACTGCATCCATTGCGGAGCGTGCGTAAATCGCTGTCCCGCCGGGGCAATCACGCTGGAGAATTTCCGCAACCTCAAGGAATGCAGGACATATGCTTCAAGTTTAAGAGCCGAGAATGATCCGGGGTATTGTGGGAAATGTCTTGTAGGGATTCCGTGTGAATTCGTTAAACCATGAACTTGAGGAAATCATTATTATTCCTTCTTCTGGCCGGACTGATGCTCCTCCAAAGTTGTGTGGAGGAGTTCGATGCCGACAATACAAAGGTAAAAACCTATACCATGTCCATCGTCGCCGGGAAGGGCGGCAATGGGACTGTCAATTCCACATGGAAAGCGGGCGATAAGGTCACAGTATATAACAAGACCAGGAACGCTGAACTTGAAGGCTATCTGATGGCCTGGGAAGATGGGGCAACCACGACACTGAAAGGTACGCTCTCCGGAATCGTCAAGCCGGACGAAATACTTACGCTCAGATTCCTGGATTCAGATTATTCGGAACAGGATGGTACATTAAGGTATATTGCTTCCCATTGCGATTATTCCACTGCGGATGTAACGGTGAAGAGTGTCAAGAAAGGCAATATCACCACGACATCACAGGCTGACTTCGCATCCCGTCAGGCTGTCGTTGAGTTCACTCTACAGGAAAGTGACGGATCGGCCATCGCCGGGGGCGTAAACTATCTCACAATTGTTGCCGGAGGTACAACCATCACAGTGAAACCGGCTTCCGCGACTGATGTTATTTATGTGGCCATCCCGGCAATCAGCAATGAAACCCTGATCCTGAGCGCTGTCGACCGTAACGGTGTCCCCCGCTCCTACACTGACACAGGTGTGACATTTGAGAACGGGAAGTATTACGGGTTAAGCGTGAAAATGGACTGCATCGCCATGAACGACGGCGACCTCATAGCAGCCATCGCATCCGGAGTACCGGAGATAGTTCTGGGCGGGGACTTAAAACTCATGGGCCCGGATTATGTCACGATCATCGGCTCTTTGACAATTGACCTGAACGGTCATTCCATCTCCGGCCATGACACCGGCAACCGCATATTTTATGTAGACAAAGGCAAATTACTGACCCTTAATGGGCCGGGGTCGATTAAGGACGGTCACGCGGATGAGGGCGGCGCCATTCTCAACCGGGGCGATCTCATAATAAATGACGTCAGTTTTACAGGCTGCAGCGCCGTATCGGGAGGTGCCGTTTATAATGATGCCGGGGCCTCACTTACCCTCAGCAATGTCACTTTCTCCGGCAACCGCGCCGGACAGGGAGCCTCCGGTTCCAAATCCGCACATGGCGGCGCCATCTATAATGAAGGTACCCTGAACATGAGCGGCGCCATTGTGGCTGCCGACAATACCGGCGAAAACGGAAAGCCCGATAATGTATATCTGGCGGAAGGCAGGGTCATCAACATAACAGGGGCTTTTACCGTGGGTGCCGCCGTCGGTGTCACGCTGGCTGAAGGTACCGGATACATCACCTCCGGTTATTCCGCTTACAGCGGTTCAATCGCCCCGGATTCAGTATTCAGTTCCGATGAAGCCGTATTCCAGGTTATGCTTCATGACGGCGAGGCGGCTGTCAGGTGCTATTACAATGTAACCGCAGAGAAGACTTATGCCAGCCAGCAGGCACTGCTGGATGAGACGGGGTATGACCTGTCGGGAGTTCAAACCATGCTCTCAATTCTATTCCCCGACCGCAGCAACCCGGCCAGGGCCATCAGTTTTACATACCGTTCCGCCGACCCCCAGGGCTATCCCGTAGAACTGTCAGCCCTTCTGTATGTCCCCGACGCCGCATTGGACGGCGCATGGGACCTGACCGGAATCTGCCTGACAAATCACGGCACTATCGCCTCCAATGCGGAATGCCCCACGAACAGAGCCCAGTTCGAGGGAGCCCTGGCATGGAAGAACTATGCCATCGTAATGCCGGATTACTATGGTTTCGGCGCCAGTGCGGACCGTCCGCAGGCATATCTGGATGCTGAGACCACGGCGCGAGGCAACATCGATGCATACCTTGCCGCCGTCCAGCTGCTGAAGGACCGCAAAGTCAGAATACCGGATAAACTGCACAGTTTCGGCTACTCTCAGGGCGGATTCAATTCGATGGCCAACCTCAAGTATGTTTCGAAGCATCCTGAACTGCACGTAAGTTTTGAGAAAGTGATGTGCGGAGGCAGTCCTTTCGACGTCGAGTTGACCTGGAATGAATACACCAGGGGAACTTTCCGCAACGCCATCGCTTTCGTTCCCATGTCGGTGGTCAGCATGAACGAGTCGCAGCAGCTGGGCATCCGATATGACGACCTTTTCAAAGGAAGCCTTCTCGACAACTGGCGGGACTGGATACTGTCCAAGAAATACAGCCTCGGGGCGATCAACGCCAAGCTGGGCACCAATGACCTTTCCGCCATCATGAATGACGAATTCATGACCGGGACCGGAGAAGCATATCACACCATCCTGAATGTATGCCGGCGCTATTCGCTGACTTCGGGATGGGTCCCTCCTGCAGGAACAAGGATCATACTGTATCATTCGAGACAGGACGACACTGTCCCATATTCCAATCTCAAGGCGATGAAAGAATTCCTTGACAATGTCGCCCCCGGCAGTTACACCGCGAAAGACGGTAATGACGGCGGGCATGTCGAAGCGGTCATACGTTTTGTCATGGCTGTCATCCCCGAATGGTAAATAAAAAACCGGCCAAATAATCATTGACCGGTTTTTTTGTCGATACTGAAAACGATCAGATAGCCTTTATGAGCTTGGCGCCCGGGAGGTTCTTTAGCTGGGTGGCGGCATCACCGACGACAACAATGATCATGTTGTCGGTATTTAGATACTCGGCAGCCTTGGCTTTGACGTCCTCAAGGGTCATTGCCTTAGTAACGGCCTCTTCCTTGGCAACGTAGTCATCGGGAAGATTGTAGTTCCTGATTCTCGAGAGGGTGCCCACAAGACTTGCGGAAGTCTCGAATGCGGAAGCGTTCGACCTGAGCATGGCATCTTTGACGCCATCGAGTTTCTTCTGGTCGTACTCGCTGCCGAAATTGTTGATTATTTCCTTGAACAAGGCTACTGATTCCTTCGTCGAACTGCCCTGGACGCTGGATGCGGCATGGAAGTAGCCCGTCTCGAGGTTTGATGTAAATGAGGAGCTTGCACCGTAGGTATATCCTCTCTGGAGGCGGAGCACCTCGAAGAGACGGCCTGCGGAACCGGCGCCGAGTTTTTCATTGAGTACGTCGAGTTTGTAATACTCGGGATCGCTGATCTTCATACCGGGACCGATGATGTAAATGTATGACTGCTTTGAGCCCGGGAAATCGATGAAGTATGTACCAGGCGCCGCGCTGTCACCCACCTTGATTTCGGGAACCGTGACATCCGGGCCGCTCCATCCTTCAAGCACTGCGAGGGCTTTCTTCAAGGTCGGGAGGTCGATGTCCCCGGCGATGTCGACATGGGCGTTTTTGGGAGTGAGTGTGGCATAGTACGCCTTGATATCATCCATTGTTATCGAATCGATGCTCTCGTTGGTCGTGAAGTCGGTGTAAATGCAGTCGCCGAGCCAGAGTTTGGTGGCGGCCCTGGAGCCGAGCGCAGTGATGCTTGTCATGGCGCTCTGTATAGATGACTTCTCCATCTTCACGGCACGTTTGAATGCGGCCTCGTCGAATTTCGGCTTCGTGATCATCTCGTAGACGATATCCATGACTTCGGGAAGATTCTTTGAGAGTGCGCTGACACTGATGTTCGTGGACTTTGTACCGCTGCTCACCCTCGCGCTGGCACCGAGTTTCCTCAGAGCCTGCTCGAGTTCGACGGCAGAATGTTCCGAAGTGCCCTCATTCATCATGCTGGCATTGATGGAAGCCGTACCCCTTTTCCCTGCAGGATCAAGGAGAGAACCGCCGTCTATGGCGATAGTGAGGTTGACCATGGGAATCTCGTTCTGGGAGATGCCTGCGACCTTGATGCCGTTGGAGAGAGTGGTTCTCCATATTGACGGAATGCTGGTCTGCGGGGCGTTTGCCAGATATGCGGGCTCTATGCTGCGGTCGATCTTGGAAGGAGTGCGCTCGTAATCATCGTCGACGACAGCACCGGCCACGCTGCGCATTGTCTGTTTGCTCTGGTCCTCCATGACGAGTTTCGCGGGTACGCTGCCCTCAATCGAAAGATCCACCTGTTTCTCGGGAACAGCCACTACTGCGACGTAGTTTTTGCCCTTCACGTATTTGTTGTAGACCCTCATGACATCCTCGGCCGTAACTTTGTTGAAAGCTTCTATGTCATCGATGAACTTGTCTGCCTTCCCGTAGAACTCCTTGCTCCGGGCAAGCATCTGGGCCTTGCCGAGCACACTGCCGAGCCTGCGGTAAGCCGAAGTCTCGTTCTCCGCCTTCAGCGAAGCCAATTCCTCCTCATCTACGCCATTCGCCTCGAAATCGGCCATGGCCTGCTCGATGGCCGCCATGATAAGGTCGATGTCCACGCCCGGATAAGCGGTCGTATTGATTGTGATCTGGCCTGCGCTTTCGCGTGCCCTGTTACCTGCGGAAACCCTGGGGGCGAGATTCTTCTCAACGATATTCTTATAGAGCGGAGAGTTCTTGCCACGGCCGAAGAGGTCGCAGAAAGCGTCGATGGCGGCCTCGTCCTCATGACCTTCAGCCACGGCGGACCAGGCGATATTGACTGCCGGCATTTTCGCGAACTGATCCTCATAATAAAGTTGTTTTGTCTCGTCGAGTTTCACATCCCATACGGCGGGTTTGTCGACAGGATGGCTGGGAATCTCGGCGAAATACTTTTCAATGAGAGACTTGACTTCCTTGGGGTCGAAGTCTCCGGCGATGCAGAGGGTCGCGTTTGAAGGGACATAGTAATTTCTGTAGAACTCCTTTACGTCTTCGACTGTCGCAGACTTGATGTCGTCGAACTCACCTATCACGGTCCAGCTGTAAGGGTGCCTTTGCGGGAAGAAGTTCTTGCACATCACGTCGTTCATCATACCGTAGGCGTTGTTAACCTCGGTCTGGCGCTTTTCGTTGCAGATGACATCGATTTCGCGCTCTAGACCGCCCTGGGTGACGGTGTTGATGAAAAAGCCCATACGGTCGGATTCCATCCACAGAATCTTCTCGAGGGCGTCGCGGGGTACGCACTCATAGTAGATAGTGTAGTCGTTCGATGTACCTCCGTTGAAATTGCCGCCCATGTCGGCGATTTTGTTGAAGAAAGCGTTTCGTGCGAGGTTTTCGGAGCGCTGGAAAAGCATATGCTCGAAGAAGTGTGCAAAACCCGTCTTTCCTTCTTTCTCGCGTGCGCTTCCGACGTGGAATGCGATGGCCTGGGCGACGATAGGATCACTGTGATCTTCATGGAGCACCACCTTGAGACCGTTGTCAAGTGTGTACTCTTCATAATCGATGTGCATGACATCGCTGCTTTTGTCCTTGCAGGACGACAAAGCCAGAACTGTGGCGAAAACGGCCACGATTGACCAGACAGTTTTTTTCATAATGGGGAATATTTTGTAAATAATTGATTATATCTCCTTTACAAAACAAAGATATCAATTTTTTTCTCAGGAAGACAGGAAGGAATGCCTAATCCTTCGGCTCCATATGGATGATGATATGGGATTCCTCCCCGAAACGTTTCTGGAACAAACGCTCAATTTCGGAAGCTTTCTCGTGGGCCTCGGAAAGCGGAAGCCTACCGTCCAGACGGATGTGGATCTCAGCGGCAATATGGTTGCCGATGCGCCTTGTGCGCAGGTTGTGAGGGTCGGAAACCCCGGCTACAGACTGAACGATATCTAGGATCTCCTTTTCCGTATCTTTCGGAAGAGACTGTTCAGTCAGTTCTCCCAGACTGGGTCCGAGCAGGTCCCATGCCACTTTGACGAGCATGGCGCCGACTACGATAGATGCCAGGGGATCAAGCACTGTCCATCTTTCCCCGAGGAAAATCGCTCCGGCTATACCGACGGCGGCGCCGATTGAAGACAGGGCGTCAGAACGATGATGCCATGCGTTGGCTACGACTGCCTTGGAATCCAGTTTCCTGCCTTTGCGGACGGTATATTGGAACAGTATCTCCTTGACCAGGATTGAAACGAGTGCGCCCCAAAGGGCTATTTTACCCGGCGACGGAAGGTCCTCCCCCTGCAGCCAGGATGCGAGTTTGCCGGCCCCGTTCACAACGATCCCCACAGCTGCAGCGGCAAGGCCGAGGCCTATGAAAAGCGTTGCTACCGTTTCGAACTTGCCGTGCCCGAAATCGTGCGACTCGTCCTGTGGCTTGGAACTTATTCCTACGAAAACCAGCACCACAAGGTCAGTGACAAAGTCAGACAAAGAATGGACGGCGTCTGCAAGCATGGCGCCGGAACGGCCGACAGTGCCGGCGACGAATTTGAAGCCGACCAGCAGCAGATTGGCCACTCCACCCAGAAGGGTCACTTTGTATATCTCTTTCTCACGTGACATATTTCCACAAAGATACTCATTTATCAGTATCTTTGGATGGGATTTCACCTATCGGCGGGATTACGCTTGCCAGTGACGGAGAAGCGCTGATGGGTCTGTGGTTTGACGGCCGTCTAACGGGCTATGCAGGAGGAATATGTCGAAAAATAAGACTTATTGAGCGGGAGCTTCCTATTCTTCAAAAAAAGTTGTAATTTTGGCCGATTTTTTTGAAGATTTGACGCTAAATGCATCGCATATTCTTACCGCTTTATCGCTATTTCCAACGGCACAAGGCAGCTCTCTATATTTTGCTGGTCGGAAGTTTCATTCTTTTCCTCGCTTTCGGAATGAGACTCCATTTCGAGGAAGACATAGTCAAACTCCTTCCCCGCTCCAGCACGGACAATGAACTTGCATTCGGAGAAATCGGCATCAAGGACAAAGTTTTCCTTCAGCTGACATCATCGGATCCGGATAATCCGCTGGACCCTGCCACCATGGGGCTGCTCATGGACGAATTCTGCGAATCGCTGCTTCAGAGAGATTCTTCTGGCCGTTATATTACCGGAATCCTGCACAACCTGGATATGGGAATGATGCTGGGAGCCATAGATTACGGATTCGAGCATCTCCCCTCCTTCATCGACACTTCTTTCTATCCGCTTTTCGAGGCCGCGCTTGAACCGGAAGCAGTTGACGACGCCATGAGGCGCAATCTCGAACTCTTTGAAGAAGACGAGACCGGAGAAGTGTCGGGTCTAATCACGATGGATCCGCTGGGATTGAGGGACATACTCCTGAGTAAACTCCTTCCGTCGGACGGCGGCTCTTCCGGAGGGTTCACGATAGATGACGGACATTTCTTCTGCCCTGACAAGAGCGTCGCCCTTGCTTTCCTCTCCCCCGGTTTCCCCACCCTCGATTCCCGGGCTGCCAGGAAGTTCTACAAGATACTCACGAAAGAACGCAAGGCCTTCGAGGAGGAGCATCCTGAAGCCAGGGTCCTGATGCACGGTACCCCTCTGGGAAGCGTATCCAATGCCGGCACGATCAGAGGCGACCTGGTGATGACCGTAGGCATCTCACTCCTGCTCATCCTCATCATACTCTTCCTGAGTTTCCACAGCCTGACTTTCATCTGGCAACAGATAGTCCCCGTGGTCTACGGAACCGCTTTTTCACTCGCGTGCATCTACTGGATAAAAGGCTACATGTCCCTCATGGCCCTGGGGCTAGGAGCCATCGTCCTGGGCGTGGCCATCAGCTATTGCCTGCATGTGGTCATCCACCATTATTTCGTGTGCGATGTTGAACGCATGCTCCGTGAGGAAGCCACTCCTGTCACGCTTGGATGCATCACCACCATCGGCGCTTTCCTAGGGCTTCTGTTCACCGAGAGCGAACTTCTGAGCGATTTCGGACTTTTCGCGGCTTTCGCCCTCATCGGAAACACATTCTTCACCCTCTTCTTCCTGCCTCATTTCCTCAAGCCGGAACAGGTCAAATACAGGAAGTACAAAGGATTCAAACTCATTGACAGGATCAACGACCTGCCTTGGGACAGGAACAAGTGGATCCTTGGCGCCCTCGCAGTGATAATCATAGCAGGCACCGCGCTGAGCCACAAGGTCGGTTTCGACAGTGACCTGAGGAATCTGGATTTCGACGACCCTCTGCTTACCGAGAGTCAGGATCTCTACTGGGAGAAGAACAACAGCGGATACACGGATCTTTATTTCGCCGCATACGATGAAGACCTCGACGTGGCGCTGTCATACAACAATCTGCTTATGCAGCGCCTTGATTCCCTCTCCAAGTCTGGTCTCGTCAAGGGTTATTCTCCCCTCGCCTCGCTTCTTTTCATCTCCTCTTCGGAACAGCAGGAAAGGATTGACGCCTGGAATGCGTTCTGGACTCCGGAGAAAAAGGCACGCGCTGAACGCGAAATTGCGTCTGCCGCCCGGAAGCACGGGTTGGAACCCGGACTTTTCGCTCCGTTCGGGGCTCTGGTCGAGGGCGAGTACGAACCGGGAAATCTTTACGAGGCCGGAGTTTTCCCTGAGGACCTGGTTTCTAATTATGTCGAGTATCAGGACAGCGGCAGGTACATGGTCTTCACTTCCGTCGCCTTCTCTCCTGAAGACACCGACGCTGTAACCGACGCACTGGTTGACGGTCCGGGATCATTGGTTCTGGAACCTTTCTACTACTGCCGCGACATGGTGGAGATTGTCCATGACGATTTCAATACCACTCAGTGGATATCCTCCCTGCTGGTATTCCTCGTCCTTCTCATAGCTTTCAGGAACATCTTCACGGCACTTGTGGCATTCCTTCCAATGTTCCTGAGCTGGTATGTACTGCAGGGGCTCATGGCCATACTGGGACTCGAATTCAACTTGATCAACATCGTAATATCGACCTTTATATTCGGCATCGGGGTCGACTACAGCATATTCGTGATGGAAGGGCTTCTTCAGGAGGCCAGGACCGGAGAACGGGAGATGCTGGATTTCCACAAAGTCGCCATATTCTTCTCGGCGCTTGTATTGATTATAGTCGTTCTCTCGCTGGTGTTCGCCAGACATCCCGCCATACGCTCGATCGGCATTATCACCGTCATCGGTATGCTGACGACCATCCTGCTCACATATTCCCTCGAGCCGTTCATATTCCGGCAGCTTCTCAAGTGGAAGCATTTCAGGAAGGGAATCGGTGCAAAAGAATCGTAAATGGACAGAATAGACGCTCATTTATTCCTTGATATGGTCCGCGGCGGGGCCGCCCGCCTGGGGACAGGCCGCAAGGCCGTCAATGACCTGAATGTCTTTCCGATACCCGACGGAGATACCGGAGACAATATGTACATGACAATCTTTTCGGGCTGCAAGGCCGCGGGCAATTTCCTCGGAGAAGCGGCCCGCAATGTGTCTGATGCCATGCTTATGGGCGCCCGGGGCAATTCCGGCGTCATACTTTCCCGGATTTTCGCGGGTTTTGCCAAGGGGGTCGAAGGTGTTTCCGAAGCCGGATTGGAAGAGTTTTCAAAAGCCATGCAGTCCGGTGTAAGGGAATCCTATCTTGCCGTATCCGAACCTGTTGAAGGCACGATACTGACAGTATTCCGCGAAGGCGTGGATGCGGCTTCCGGGAGCAACACTCTTGGCGAGTATCTTGACCGGCTTGTGACGGCCATGGAACAATCGCTTGAGCATACGCCCGAACTCCTGGACGTCCTGAAAAAAGCCGGTGTCGTGGACAGCGGAGGTGCAGGCCTTCTGTATATAATCGAAGGGATGCGTGCCGTGTTCAACGGTGAAGCCGTGCAGCTCATTGAAGAATCCCTACCAAACGCGTCACAAGCGGTTGATATCAGCGCTTTTACTGAAGACAGCGTCCTTGAATTCGGTTATTGCACCGAATTCCTGCTTCGCATGCAGCGAAGCAAAGTCGACCTCGATTCTTTCGACGAAACGGTTATGTCAGAATGGCTTGCTTCGCACGGCGAGTCGCTTGTATTTTTCAGGGACGGCTCGATAATCAAGGTACATGTCCATACCCACACTCCGGGTGATATCCTGAATCATTGCCAGCAGTATGGAGAATACCTGACCGTCAAGATCGAGAACATGACGCTCCAGCATCATGAGAACCACATGGACGAGCGTTTCCGGAAGAGCCGCAAGGCTTACGGGGTCGTGGCTGTCGCCTCGGGCGAAGGGCTCGTTGAGACTTTCAAGGAACTCGGTGCAGACCAGGTTATCGAAGGAGGTCAGACAATGAATCCTCCCGTACAGAGTTTCCTCGACGCATTCGACAGGGTCAATGCCGATACTGTTTTTGTCCTCCCCGACAATTCAAACATACTCCTGACTGCCAGACAGGCGGCCGGAATGTACAAAGGATCCGATATACGTGTAATCCCTTGCAAGACCCTTGGAGAAGGCTATTATGCCCTGGCAAATCTCGATACTGAGAGCGGGAATCCGGATGAAATCGAAGCGGTTATGACCGAAGCAGCCGGTGAGGTGGTGACAGGACTCGTCTCCCGTGCCATACGTGACAGCGGAGATGTCCGAGAAGGTGAATTCGTCGGAATCAGCGGCAAGGAAATAGTTTCATCCGGAGAGAGTCCTGAAAACGCTCTGGTTTCGCTGGCCGGAGCCCTCGACGCCGGTTCCCACGACGTCATCCTCGTTTTCCAGGGAAGCGGCACCGCCGAACCAGGCCAAGCCGTGGAAGCACTGGCCCGACAATATCCCCGCAGCGAAGTGATACTTAAACCCGGCGGACAGCCGGTCTACGAATATATTATCGTCCTGTTCTAAAACCCATGACCGATATGCTTACCCTTTTCACCGACACCGATACCGACATCACCCCCGCAATCGCAAAGGAATACGGCTACCGCCTGATCAGCATGCCCTACAGCGTAGACGCCAAGACCGTCTACCCTTACGTTGATTTCGACGAATTCGACTCCAGGAAATTCTACGACCTTCTCCGCAGCGGCGTCCTCCCTACTACAAGCGCCATCTCGACCGAACGGTACATGGAATATTTCGAACCCGAATTCGCCGCCGGCAATGACATCCTCTACGTCCACTTCTCGCGTGCCATGACCAATACTTTCGATGCCATGGACCATGCTGTGGCGCAGCTCAAAGCCAAATACCCCGGGCGCAGTTTCCACGAGATAGACACCAAAGGCATCACTACGATCAGTTATACCATCGCCCGTGAAGTCGGCGATCTGTTCAAGGCAGGAAAGAGCCTGACCGAGGTCCTGGAATGGGCCGGGAACGAAGTGGACCGGTTCGCAATGTATTTCTTCGCCGATGACCTCAAGTTTTTCCGCCGCAGCGGCCGTGTAAGCGGTCTTGCCGCCACCATGGGGACGCTCATCGGAATCCGTCCCATCATCTACATGTCCGCTGAGGGCAAGATGGTCTCCTGCGGCAAGGAGAAAGGGCGCATCAAGGCGATGGAACACCTTGTGCAGCAGGTGGCCGACCTTGGCGACGACTTCCGCTCCCACCGTTTCGTCATCGGCCATACCGATGCTCCCGAGCTTGCCCGGGAGGTCGGAAATCTGATTCGGGAGCGCTTCGGAGATAATTTCCCGATAGAATATGTCGTAACGAACCCCACCGCCGGCAGCCATGCCGGTCCAAACGGTGTCGGGGTCTGTTTCCATGCAAAACACAGGTAGGATGATAACCGTAAAGAAAGTTGAAACGTCAAGGGAGCGCAGGGCATTCCTCAATTTCCCCCTGGATCTATATTCAGGGAATAAGTGTTTTGTTCCGCCGTTGTACATGGACGAGAGGAAGATATTCCGTTCCGACTTCGTGTACAGGGACTGCTGCGATTTCGAGTGTTTCATAGCTTATAAGGACGGTAAGGTGGCCGGCCGCATCCAGGCCATAATCCAGAAGGCCGCCAATGAGAAGAACGGTGAGAAACGCGCCAGATTCACCCGTTTTGACGTCATCGATGATTTCGAGGTCTCCAGGGCCCTTTTCGGAGCTGCCGAACGATGGGCGTCGGAGCGCGGTATGGACACAGTCTGCGGCCCATTGAGTTTCTCTGATCTCGAGCGCGAAGGACTTCTTGTCGAAGGCTTCGACCAGCAGGCCACTTTCGAGGAAAATTACAATGCCCCATACTATAAGGACCATATAGAACGGCTGGGCTACGAAAAGGAAGTCGACTGGCTCGGCTTCAGACTGTATGGTGCCGAGAGTCCCGAAGCGCTGGAAGAACTGGAGCAGTTGTCAAAATTCATATTCAGACGCTACAAACTCCATTTTGGCCCTTCCAAAAGCGGATCCGATTTCCTTAAACGCTAC
This sequence comes from Bacteroidales bacterium, assembly GCA_017430365.1. Lineage (GTDB taxonomy): Bacteria > Bacteroidota > Bacteroidia > Bacteroidales > UBA932 > Cacconaster. Next base: position 80,805 of record JAFRNC010000006.1, read on the forward strand.
GCAGACGGTTTCTTCGACCTGATAGACAAATCATATGAAGGTCTCTACGGAACCGTTCCCTTTACCGAGGGCATGAAGAAACTGATGATCGACAATTTCCGGCTTGTCATCAACCCCAAATATGTGGCGGTCATTCTCGACGAGAATGAAAAGATCGTCTGTTTCGGCCTTACATTCCCATCACTTGCCAACGCCCTTGCAGGAGGAAGCGGTCGTCTGACCCCTAAAACGGCGATACGTCTGCTGAGGGCATTGAGGAAACCGGATGCCATAGACCTGTGCCTCATAGGAGTGGATCCCGAGTATCTGAACCGCGGAGTCTCGGCGGTCTTTTCGGCTGAAGTAATGAAGATGCTTCGTGACAACCCTGGACTTCGCTTTGCAGACACCAATCTGAATCTGGAAGACAACTGGGCCATACTGAACCAGTGGAAGCGCTTCAAGAAGGAAGAGGTCAAACGTTACCGTTCATATATAAAGAAACTCAAATGATCAAACTGCTGATAGACTGCTTCGGCGGCGACCATTCGCCTCAGGCACAGGTGGAAGGTTCCCTGGCCGCGCTGGCCGGGAATCCTGACCTGCATCTCATACTTACGGGCGACGAGACCGTTCTCAAGAAAGAACTTGAAGGTAAGCATTACGATTCCTCCCGGCTCGATATTGTCCATGCGCCGGAAATCATCGGCTGCGACGAGAAGCCTACCGACGTCGTCCGCCTGAAGCGCAACAGCTCTATGATGAAGGCCATTATCATGCTCCGCGATGACGACGATATCGCGGGAATGGTGTCGACCGGTTCAACGGGTGCGCTGGTTACCGGAGCCTTGGTGCGGCTGGGCCGAATCCCCGGTATCATCCGTCCCGCCTTCTGCCCTATCCTCCCTACCATGGACGGAGGTCTTGTGGGTATATGCGACAGCGGGGCGAACGTCGAAGTTACGCCGGCGCTACTGAGACAGTTCGCCATCATGGCAAGCCTCTACATGCAGGAAGTATATGGCGTGCAATCGCCACGTACCGCGCTTCTCAATGTAGGGAAAGAAGCTGAAAAGGGCGACGATCTCAGAAAGGAGACTTACGCGCTTCTCAAGGAGACGCCGGAGGTCAATTTCGTCGGCAACATGGAAAGCAGGGATCTGCTGTCCGGTTCCTACGATGTCGTGGTGGCCGACGGGTTTTCCGGAAACGTGCTTGTCAAGACAACGGAAGGGACGGCGCTTGAGCTGCTGAAGAAACTCAAGAAAGACATATTCTCCCGCACCCTCTACAAGCTCGGTGCGCTCCTGATGAAACGTATGTTCCAGGAGGAGAAAGAATTCATGAATTATCAGAATTATGGCGGGAGCGTTCTCCTGGGCACATCCAAGGTGGTCGTCAAAGGCCATGGCAGCAGCAAGGCCGTGGCTGTGGAGAAATGCATCGAACAGGCTTACCGGATGGAAACCAGCCACCTCTCCGGGAAAATAGAAGAAGCCGCCGCCCGCTACGAACACTATGAAGAGTGATGGAAACTATGTATGATAAAGTCAGGGCCACCCTGGCCAAGCAGTTGAGGGTAAGCCCTGAAAGAGTGGTCCCCGAAGCTCAGATCAAGAAAGATCTCGGTGCGGACTCGCTGGATATTCTCCAGCTCCTGATGCGTCTCGAGGACCAGTACGGTATATTCATCCCCGACAAGGCCCTTGCAACTTTCAAGACTGTCGGGGATGTGGTGACCTATCTCGAGAAGGAGGGAACTCAGATCTAGTATTTGAAAGTATACTCGGTAGAAATACCTGTAAACTCGTCCAGAACCATGCGGACGGGAAGTCCCTTTTTGTTATAATCAATGACAATCTGGGAATAGCCGCTGGGCTTCAATTTGCGGGCCATCATCGAGACGGTCTTCACTCCCCCTTTCTCATCCACCATCAGGACGGCGTCGTTCTCTTCAGCCGCTTTCTCGTATTCTCCGTTGATGCAATTCAGGAGGGTATTGCGCATTTTGCGCATGAGGGCGTTTTTGGATGTATCAATGGTAATGGTCTTGCCCTTGACGCAGCTGCGAAGCTCGTTGCCCTCGATAATCAGGTAATCGCCTTCGGGAACGGAATAATTCATCTCGAGGTGGTCGGGAGCGGTGAAAGTGATGTTCCCTTCACCGGGAATCACCTTATGGGTGGCTTTGATGGTCTTGCTTTGTACGAACGAACACTTCAGTTCCTGTGCGCCTGCATTGGCCAGGCAAAGGAAAAGGGATAAGAGAATCAGGATTTTTTTCATTTTTCAGCTTTACAATCGGGGTGCAAAGATACAAAGATCATTCCGAATAAACTCTTTTATTTATCTTTGTATCAAATACTCCAACTTCTTATAAGATTATCGGTCCTCATCGGACGGAGAGAAATGGATATAAACGATTGAGATACTCTTGACATGGCGAATAAAAAGAACGTATTCCTGGAATCCAAGCCCCGTTACGAAATACTTGACGGGCTTCGGGGCGTAGCCGCACTCATGGTGGTCATGTTCCACCTTTTTGAAACATACTCCAGAGGGCCAGCCTACCAGATTATAAACCACGGCTATCTCGCAGTTGATTTCTTCTTTGTCCTCAGCGGTTTCGTGATAGGTTACGCATATGATGACCGATGGGACAGGATGACTACCTGGGGTTTCTTCAAGCGCCGTCTGACGCGTCTGCATCCGATGGTTATAATGGGAACCGTCATAGGCGCAGCGCTCTTCTTTTTCTCCCCCGCCGCCTTCCCCCTGACCAGGGAAGTGGAAGGATGGAAGTTCGCCCTCTGCATAGTCATGGGCCTTCTCATGATTCCCTGCGGAAAAGGACTTGACATCCGCGGCTGGAACGAGATGAACTCCCTCGACGGACCAACCTGGACCCTGACATTCGAATATATAGGGAACATCCTGTATGCCCTGATATTCAGGCACCTCCCAAAAGCCGGGCTCGTAATTCTCTGCATAGTCTGCGCATTCTTCACTCTCGACCTGACCATGGGCTGGGACGTCTTCGGACTTTTCCCTAAGGGTGCGCACTACAATGTTATAGGAGGATGGTCACTTGACGGAGAGCAGATTTATATCGGCTTCACCCGCCTGCTGTATCCTTTCCTCAGCGGCCTTCTGATATCGCGCATCCTGCCTTCACACCGCACCCAGGACAATCCCAGCGGTTCTCCGATACGCATAAAAGGAGGCTTCTGGTGGTGCGCCCTCGCGATTGTCGTAATACTTGCATTCCCCTGCATCGGCGGCAAACAAGGTGTTCCCGACGGAATGTTCCAGGCCGTGAGCATACTCATACTGTTCCCTCTCATCGTACTGACCGGGGCAGGCTCTGTTACTGCCGGAGCAAAGAGCACGGCAGTATGCAGATGGCTAGGGGAAATTTCCTTCCCGATCTATATCACCCACTACCCTCTCATCTATCTCCAGATGGACTGGGCGGCAAGGAACCAGGACGCACCGCTATGGCAGCACATCTGTGCCGCAGCGGGCCTTTTCATAGTCGCGATCATTATCGCACGCGGATTGTACAAGATATATGACCTACCTGTGCGTGAATGGCTTAAGGAGCATTGGCTCAAGCGTGGCTCCAAGTAGTCACGCTACATGCTGCCTCCTCCGATAAAGGCCCTCAGCAGTGATGTGGGCGGTACCTCCTTGTCGGAGACAGGTATGAAATAATGTATGAATTTCAGCAGGCGGTGCGCCTCGCTGTATTCCGGGCAATTCTTCGGGACGGTGCGGAGTATCAGTTCCGCGTGAGTGTGAAGCACCGCGAATTCGACCAGATATGCGGAGTTGAACATTACGTCGGCATTCTCCTGATACGGATATATCCACTGCTCTTCGGCCTTGCGCACATTGCTCCACTGGTTGATGGTTTCACGCGCGGAGAAAGCGCCCTTGTTGTAATCCCTGACAATGCGGCGGAGAAGCCTGTTGTCGCTCGTGGGCACCCAGTTATGGTCGTCCAGGGCAATGCTCGTAAGCGTGGAAATGAAAATCTTGAAAGTGCTTTCCTGAGGGACCTGGGGGATAAGCTGCGGATTGAGGGCATGGATGCCTTCGATGAGCAGCACCCGGCCCGGCTTCATCTGGAGATGCTTTCCGTTGTATTCGCGGCGTCCTGTCACGAAATTGAATTCGGGCATGTCGACCACTTCCCCGCGAAGGAGCCTTATAACGTCCTGCTCAAGGGCACGATGGTCAACCGTCTCGAAATTGTCGAAATCGTAACTGCCGTCAGGCAACTTGGGAGTTTCGACGCGGTTGACGAAATAATCGTCCGTCGAGAACGATATCGGGCGGAGCCCGCATGCTTTGAGCTGGACGCTCAGGCGGCGGGTGACTGTTGTCTTGCCGCTGCTCGAAGGACCGGTTATCAGGACAATACGCACCGGACTGACGGGATCGTTGTAGCGGCGTTCAATCTCTTCCGCTATCTGGACAAGCTTCTTTTCCTGGAGAGCCTCGGAAATCTGTATCAGGTCGGAGGCTCCGCCCTCGAGGCATACATGGTTCACGTCGCCGGCATTCCTCAGGTTCATTATCCTGTTCCACTTCAGGTCCTCGGAAAAGACTTCGAATGTCTTGGGCTGATCCACGAACGGAGGCAATACCGAAGGATTGTAGCGGTCGGGAACGCGCAGGAGGATGCCGTTGTGATATGGTATTATATCCCAGACCTGGATGTATCCGGCAGACGGGAGAAGCCGTCCGTAATAATAGTCCACGGTATCGCCAAGCATATAATAGTCCACATATGGCTGGCCGCTTGTCTCGAGTAGACGGACTTTGTCGTCATACCCTTCGCGGCGGAATATTTCGATGGCTTCTTCTAGGCGTACCTCACGGCGGTGGAAAGGTACGTTCCTGTCAATTATCTCCTGCATCCTCTCCTTTATCTTCTGCACGTCACCGGCGGTAATTGCGCTTGCGTCAGCCTTGTGCAGATCGCAGAAATAGCCGTTCGAAATGGGATGCTTGACCTCCATCTTCGACTGGGGGAAGACGTCTTCCGCCGCCTTGCAGAGAAGGAAGCAGAGGGACCTGCTGTACACCCTGCGCCCGCTGGGGTCACGCATGTCGAGGAATTCTATGTCGCGGTTGTTGTATACCCTGAAGCGGAGTCCCTGGGAAACATTGTTGACCTTGGCCGAGACAATGGGGAAAGGACGCTCGAATTCGAATTCGGGGAGCATCTCCTCGAGAGTCGTTCCTTCGTTGAAATTCTTGTAACTCCTGGAGTTCTTGCAGTAGATCCTCAGCATGGCTTATTCTGATATTTCGTTGTCGATGAAATTGAGCATGTCGTCCCAGACACGTTCGCGACGCGTCTCGTTATGGATTTCATGGCGCATGAGCGGATAGACCTGGGCCGTGACGTTGTGATAGCCCACCTCGGGCAGGAGTCTTACCGCATTGCGGAACTTCGAATCTCTGCCGCGGCAGGGATCCTGTTCTCCGGACATGAAATGGATGTGGATGCCCGGATTCTTCACTTCCCAACCCTTGTGGCTGTAGCAGTCCTGCATCAGGCCGAGGAGATTGTAGAAACCGTTCGCCGTAAATATGTACTGGCACAACGGGTCTTCGTGATAGGCTTTCAGCACTTCCGGGTCGGAGCAGACCCAGGCGGCAGGCCATCCTTCACCTGCGAAGGGCTTGTTGTATGCTCCGAACGACATCTTCTGCAGCAGCCTGGGCCGGTAGTGCCAGCCCTTCCTGCGGCCGAAGCACCATGCCATCGCCTTCCCCACCCCCTTTGCGGGATTATCAACCGGGCAACCGCACACGATAAGTGCTGAAATCCGGTCATCGTATCGTTTGAGGAAGGAGCGTACTGCCATCGAGCCCATGCTGTGACCGTAAAGCACGACCTTGAGCGATGGGAATCTGTCATGTATCCAGTCGTTCACCACCCGTATGTCTTCCACAAGCGCCTGCCATCCCCCTTCGTACATGTATCCGAGATCTTCGGGGCTTTTGACTGACTCACCATGGCCGCGGTGGTCGTGTATCACACAAATGAGGCCTTTGGACGAAAGGAACTCCATCAACGGCATATAGCGTTCCTTGTGTTCGCACATTCCGTGGACAAACTGGACGACAGCGCGGGGCTGTTCCCCCAGAAGATTCCCCTCCGGCGTTGACATAAGGCAGAAGAGTTTCAGGTCGTCGGTCGAAGCGTCAAGTGTGAAAGATTGGAAAGACATTTTTCGTTACGGATGGTATCAGATGGGACGGATGATGAAGTGGAAGCGGAAATCACCGTAAGGTATGCGGTGTTCAGGAAGAGGCAGCGCTCCCCAGCTGTTCTCGCATCCGAGGCCCATCTGCTTCCAGTCAAGCAGGAGATTGGTCACGTCATCCTCCTTCAGGAGTTCCGAGTGGCGGTTGCGCTTTGACTCCCCGTCGTCGAGGGTCTCGATGCGGTAGTGCAGAGCCGAGGCCGAGAAGGGCTCTTCGGCCACGAATTCGAAGCCGTGTCCTGAACCGTCGGTTATCCTGAGCCAGCGGATGTCGGTCTTGTTCCCGTTCTCCTGGGGTTTGATATAAGGATAGAACTGTTCGGTGACAGTTTGTTTCCATCGTCCGAGGAATGTGGATGTATTACGGTCGATATAATTCTCGATAGGCCCGCGGCCGTAATACTCGATATTCTCGAAGGACCTGGGCATGGGAATCTGGACTCCGAACCTGAAGAGGTCGGGCAGGTCGCGGTTCTTCCCGGGCACAAGTGTCTCGGTAATCTCTATTGCGCCTTCGTCGTTGATGCGGTATTCCATGCTGAGAATTGCGTCAGTACCTCCGACCTTGTACTCGATGCGGATGACCTGCAGTTTATCCTTGTCGAATTGCGAAAGGCTGTAATAACTGAGTTTGGGCTTTTTCCACATCGACATCTTCTGCTGCAGGGATGCTCCGAAGTCATTGTCGGTCGGGGCCCTCCAGAAATTGGGCCTTATTGTCTCGCCGCTCTTGAGGAGGTCCCTCCCTCCTGCGCGGTACTGGAGTATCGAACCGTCGTCGACAGAGAAAACGATTTCGAAATTGCCTTTGGGACCGCAAACGGTAAACTGGTGGGCCGCATTGTTGTTGATGGCTGGCCGCACGGCGCTGCGCAGCGGGCGCATGGTCCATTCGAACTCATTGAGGGCAATCTGCTGGCGCGCGGCCACATGGCCTTTTTCAAGAAGTCCGTCCTGGTTCTTGAGTGAATATGAGAGATTCAGGAGCCACTCTGCCGATCCGTCGATGTCGCCGTAAGGAATCTCCACCATGCGGCGGCCCTGAGGTCCGACGTTTATGTCTTCAACCACTCCGCTGCCCTGGGGTTCGCCATTGCGGAGGAGTTCCCAGGAAAGCCTGTAGTTGGAAAGGTCGCGGAAGAAGAACTCGTTGTATATCTCGAGATTGTTCGGTTCCTTGAGCTCGCTCCATATATCCTGGTAGAAGTAGGCGACCTCGGACATATGGGGATTGGGTTTGCGGTCGGGATTGACAAGACCGTTGTCGCAGAAGTTCTGGTCGCTCGGGTCATGGCGGTTGAAATCGCCGCCGTAGGCGTAGAATTTCTTCCCGCGGTTATTATTCCAGTGTATGGACTGATCGACGAAATCCCAGATGAAACCTCCCTGGAGTTTGGGAGAGTTACGGATGATGTCCCAGTACTCCTTGAATCCGCCTTCGGAATTTCCCATGGCGTGGGCATATTCGCATTGGATCAGGGGTTTCGTCCTGGAAGGATCGTCGCTGTATTTCCTGATATATTCGTGGCTGGCGTACATCGGGCAGAAAATGTCGGTCTTGCCGTCATATCTCGCCTGTTCGTACTGGATGGGGCGGCTGCTGTCAAGAGAACGCACGAGATCGTAAGCGGCCTCGAAATTAGGGCCGTAACCAGCCTCGTTGCCCAGCGACCATATGATTATCGACGGGTGGTTGAAGTTGCGGACCACGTTGCGGAGGTTGCGCTCGAGATGGGCCTGGGTATAGGCGGTGTCGCGCGCGAGCGTCCTTTCACCATAGCCCATGCCGTGCGATTCGATGTTTGCCTCGGCAACCATGTAGATGCCGTATTTGTCACACAGTTCATACCAGTAGGGATCGTCAGGATAGTGGCATGTACGCACCGCATTTATGTTGAACTGCTTCATCAGCCTGATATCCTGTTCCATGCGCTCGCGGGAGACCACATAACCGCCGTCAGGGTCGAGTTCATGGCGGTTGACGCCCTTGATGAGCACGCGCTTTCCGTTGACCAGCAGGTCGGAGCCCACTATTTCAACCTTTCTGAAACCGACATCGAAATGAAGCGTCTGAACGAGTTTCTTTCCGTCGTAGAGCCTTGTGGTAAGTTTGTAAAGATACGGATCCTCGGCGCTCCACTTGCGTGGATTATCGACATACAACCGGCCGCTCACGAAAGCTCCGGAAGCTTTGACGGGATTTGCCACCTGGTTGCCATCGGCATCTGTAAGTTCCATCTCTACGCGGGTTCGCTTGTACTCCGAGACTGTCACATTGACCGCAAGGGTTCCGTCGCGAAGATTGTCATCAAGCTCCGGAGTGAAGGCGACATCTTCAAAATGCTTTACGGGGCGGGTGTAAAGGTAGCAGTCGCGGGCGATTCCGCTGAAACGGAAGAAATCCTGGTCCTCCAGGTATGTACCGTCGCACCAGCGGGAAACCTGGAAAGCGATGAGATTGCTTTTGCCGGGCTGCAGGTATTCGGTCAGGTCGAATTCGCAGTCCAGCTTGCTGTCCTCGCTGTAGCCCACATATTTCCCGTTGACCCACAGATAGATGCACGAGGTGACCGATCCGAAATGTGCAATTATCTGCTGGCCCTTCCATTCCGTGGGTATCTGGATATATTTGCGGTACGAACCGACGTGGTTGTTCTCAGTGGGAACGACTGGCGGCTGGCTCTTGTAACGTCCGTTCCAGGCGTAACCGATGTTCACATAGACCGGGTCGCCGAATCCGTTGAGTTCCCAGACTCCGGGAATAACCATCTTGCTCCATGCGGCGTCCACGTAATCGGGAAGCCAGAATCCTTCGGGGCGCTGGTCTGCGCTGCGGACCCAGCGGAAATTCCAACTGCCGGAGAGAGGTATTATCTGGGACTCTTCGGCAAGGAAGGTGCTGTGCATCGGAAGACGGTTGAATGAATTGATTCGGGGATCCTGCCATTCAGTGAAACTCTGGGAGCGGCCCGTGGCGGCGGCCAGCAGCAGGAGGAAAACGCAGATTAACGATTTTCTCATAATTGGTCTATTCTGATACAAATTTAGCATCTTTTTGTTAACTTCGCCTGACTGTACTAACGAAATTGAGCTAAAATGTCAGAAGAACTCAATCTGGTAAAGGACCTTGCCGTGATACTTATCGCCGCGGGATTGTTTACCATTATATCCAAAGCGCTGAAACAGCCGCTCATCTTGGGATATATTGTCGCAGGTTTCATAGTGGGACCGCATCTCGGCCTTTTCGGCATCTCCAGCACGGAGTCGGTGGAGCAATGGTCGGAGATCGGTATCATATTCCTCCTGTTCGCCCTGGGACTTGAGTTCAGTTTCAAGAAACTTATCAAGGTAGGCAGCAGTGCCCTGATCACTGCCGGCTGCGTCTGCGTCGGCATGTTCGTCATGGGCAACGTGGCCGGCCATGCAATGGGATGGAGTTCCATGGAAGCCATCTTTCTGGGCGGCCTGATGTCCATGTCGTCCACCACGATCATCATAAAGGCCTATTCCGACCTCGGTCTGAAAAACAAATCATACGCCACCCTGGTATTCGGGACACTGGTCGTGGAAGACCTTATAGCCGTCGTCCTGATGGTCTTGCTGACTACCATTGCGACAGCCAACAAATTCGCCGGCGGCGAAATGCTGATGGGACTGGCCAAACTTCTCTTCTTCCTGATACTCTGGTTCCTGGTCGGCATATACGTGATCCCTTCCTTCCTCAAGTGGGCGCGTAAGTATCTGAACGATGAGATCCTCCTGCTGGTGGCCATAGGTCTGTGCTTCGGCATGGTATCTCTCGCCAGTTTCGCCGGATTCTCTTCGGCACTCGGAGCCTTCGTCATGGGTTCTATCCTTTCCGAGACGATCGAGGGAGAGCATATCGGCAAGCTCGTGGTCAGCATCAAGGACCTTTTCGGTGCCATATTCTTCGTTTCCGTCGGTATGATGGTCGACCCGAAAGTCATCGCGGAGCACTGGCTTCCTATACTAATACTCACCCTCGTGACAGTATTCGGAATGACTGTTTTCGGATCCCTCGGCGCACTGGTCTCCGGCCGTGGACTCAACACCGCAGTCCACACCGGTTTCAGCCTCGCGCAGCTGGGTGAGTTCTCCTTCATCATCGCCGGCCTGGGCGTGAGCCTCGGGGTGATGCGCGGATTCATATACCCTGTCATCATCGCCGTTTCTGTAATTACGACCTTCACCACTCCATACATGATCAAGGCCGCGACACCGGTATGCAATTTCCTATACAAGAAACTGCCGGTCGGATTGCTGGCCAAACTCGACCCCTCGCCGGATGTCTCGACGCGGTCCACCGCTGCAGAGAAGAGCGAATGGAAAGAGCTTCTCACAGGTTACGGACTCCGCGTGGTGCTCTACAGCGTCATTCTGGTGGCCATTTTCCTCGGGTCGAAACTATACCTGGACAAACTCATCACTTCCCTCTTCCCCGATTGGAAGGCCTCCCTTCACAACGGAGTCGCCCTTGCCATCACTCTTCTCATAATGGCACCGTTCCTCTATGGACTTGCCGTCAACGGCGGTTCAATCAAGAAATCGGCGGTAAGGCTGATGAAGGAGAAGGACAGCAACAAATGGCCCATCCTTTCCCTTGTATTCCTCAGGATATTCATAGCCGTCGCATTCGTGATCGCGGCTGTCCTGCTTCACTATTCCCTATCCTACTGGAGCCTGCTGCTCATCATCCTGGCCGGCATAATATTCTTCATCCTGGCCCGAAGGTCGGTCCATCAATTCACCGTACTCGAGGAGCGGTTCATCACCAACCTTAACCAGAAAGAGGAATATGAGCGCAAGCGCTCCCCCATAGCTACCAGCGTCCGCTCGAAGATGAAGGGGCATGACGTGGCAGCTGAGACCGTTACAATCTCCCCAAATTCGGATTATGCGGGCAAACAGTTGAAGGATATACCTTTCCGCCAGAAATACGGCGTCAACATAGCTAAAGTGATACGCGGCAGCAGGCGCATACTCGTACCTTCTCCGGAAGAATATATCTATCCCTATGACGAAGTTCTGGCGATCGGCACGCAGGAAGAGGTCAAGAAGTTCGTGGAAGACATGACCGCAGAGATGGAAAGCCACGGCGACTCCTACGAGACCGACGATTTCGTACTCGATATCTTCGAAATACAGAAAGGGTCCTATCTCGACGGAAAAGTGCTTCGCGACACCTCAATGCGTCAGAAGGGCTGCATGGTGGTGGGAGTGGAACGCGACGGCATGTCGCTGATGAGTCCGAAGCCTGATTTCAAGTTCATTGCGGGCGATTTCATCTGGCTGGCCGGAGAGCGGGTCGAATGCGAGAAGATGGTAATAGTCAATGGATATCCGGAAGCTTAACCATCGCGCCGGCTGGCTTGTCGCCGACTATCTGAACGAAAAACCCTCTGCCGTCACCCCCGGGATGGTGCATGAAACAGTTACCGAGTGCGGCGGAGAGATTGACGAAGAAACGGTATATGCATCGCTGCTTGCTATGCAGATGGGTCTCGACGACGACTCCTCAGCCGAAGACAGGCTGATTCTGGACTATTATCTGGTTCCGGGTTTGAAGCGTCTGGACCCTTCGGTTTACCGGAACAATCCCTATTACCGGGACATCAATGCATCTGAACATAAATCCGGAAACTGGATGTTCTCGTATCAGGCGTACCGCCCGTACGAACTGTTTCTTCGCGACGACCTTATCCTGTCTGACGACTTGAGGCAGATTCCGGCCCTGGGTTATTTTCCGGAGGAGTTCCGGTATCTTTCCGTAATGCAGGACGGCCGGGAATGGATGTCCATCAAGCCGAGCGAAATCGAAAGCTCGCAAGCCGCAATCGATGCGGCATCGGGCAGGGTCGTGACGTTCGGACTCGGTTTGGGATACTTCGCCTATATGGCCGCCCTCAAGCCGGATGTGGTCTCAATGACTGTCGTCGAGCGCGACCCCACCGTCATCGAACTGTTCGTGTCAGAACTTCTACCACAGTTTTGTGTAAAAGATAAAATATCTGTCGTACAATGCGATGCATTCGACTATCTCGAGCATCGGATGAGCGACATAAATCCGGATTTCGTATTCATGGACATCTGGCACGACATAGCCGACGGCACACCGCTGTATGTGCGTGCCCGTCAGTTCGAGCGGCGTTTCCCCGCCACGCGGTTCATGTACTGGATAGAGCGTTCCCTCAAATGCGCACTGATAGACGAACTTGAGGGGATGGCCGCCGGGCCTACTGGAAGAAAAGGTGTTCTATAAGGATCTTGAGGCCGATGATTATCAGGATCACCCCTCCGAGGATTTCGGCACCTTTGTGAAACCTCTCACCCACCTTTTTCCCGATCAGCAGTCCGACGGCGGAGAAAAGGAATGTGGTGACACCGATCAGCGCGATAGAACTCCATAGATCCGTCCCGAGGAAAGCGAATGATATGCCTACAGCCAGAGCATCGATGCTGGTGGCCACCGCAAGGAACAGCATGGTCCTGAAACCGAATGAACTGTCGGCATGTGATGGGTTTTCTTCGTCATTCAGAGCTTCCAGGATCATGTTGCCGCCAATCATGAGCAGGAGACCGAAGGCGATCCAGTGATCGACCTTGGTCACCATATCGGCGAAACTGATGCCGAGAAGATATCCTATTACCGGCATCAATGCCTGGAATCCCCCGAACCACAGGCCTACCGTGAGGGCTTCGCGCCACGATGCGCGGGGCGCACCCAGTCCCTTCCCTATCGAGACTGCGAACGCGTCCATCGATACTCCGATGGCAATGAAGATGACCTCCCAGAAAGACATTCTATTTCATCAGGAACAGGTATGCGAAATACACGGCCTGTATCAGGACCAGGATGATTCCTTCCAGGCGGTCGATCTTGTTCTTCAATCCCGTCCAGGAGAATATCACAAGGCTGAGGGCGCACATCAGCACGGCCGTATAATCCATATAATCGATATTGGCCATATTCAGCGGAGTAATCACTGCGGACCCGCCGAGAATGAGCAGGATATTGGATGTATTGGAACCCAGGATGTTTCCCAGTGCCAACTGTCCCTTTCCCTTCGCGGCCGCGACGCAGCTGGTGGCGAGTTCAGGCAGGGATGTCCCGGCGGCCAGGACGGTGATGGCGATGAACTTGTCGCTCAGTCCCGCCATATGGGCGATTACCTGTGCATGGTCGACGAAAAGGCGTCCGCCGAAAACCAATGCCGCAATTCCGGCTATGAGGAACACTATAGACCTGAATACTCCGGGAATCTTCGCATCCTTTCCATCGTTCCCTGATTCCTGAGCCGCCAGATTCTCCTTGTCGTGGACGAACGAGGAAATCATATACCAGATGAAGAGCGCCAGGAAAACAATACCTTCCACGCGGCTTAGCCCGTTCTCGCCGATTCCGAACAAAGTCTTTTTCAGACCGAGGACAATCAGAAGCACCGTGATGCCGATATTGACAGGAATGTCACGCCTGAGATTGCTGCGGGTGATGGCGACCGGAGCTATCACCGCTGAAAGTCCGAGAATGAGTGCCGTATTGAATATGTTGGAACCGATGATGTTGCCGACAGCCATGTCCGAATTATGTTCGAAAGCGGAGATGAAACTGACCACCATTTCCGGAGCGGATGTCCCGAGCGCCACGACCGTAAGGCCTATTACGAATTCGCTGACTCCCCATCGCCGCGCCAGACCGGATGCGCCGTCAATCAGAGCCTCGGCACCTATAAGTACCAGGGCAAGACCGGCAATCAACAGAATGATTTGTATCGCCATTATCGCTAGTTTTCTTTTGCGCCGCGAAGTTACTAAATCGTTTTCAATTCCAAGCTAATGTTTTCATAGCCTGAGCTTCAGCGGTCAGCGGCTCGAAAGATCTGGCAACCAACCAAATACAAAAAACCGAGTGCGCATGATCGCTCACTCGGTTATCCATAATCAATTAGATATCAGTAATTTCAGTCCTACGAAGACGGCGTCCATGTGGTTCTGTCGTCCCTTTCAGGACAGTTCAAGCTGTCCGTCGCGGAAAGTCGCCGTAATCGCGCTGTCGCGGGAAAGCGTGCCGTCAAGCAGTTTTTTGGCCAGCTCGTCAATCAGTTCCTTCTGGAGCACCCGCTTCACGGGACGTGCGCCATAGGCGGGATCATATCCCTTGCTGCTGAGGTAGTCGATGAACTCTTCGGTAAAACCGATCGTTATGCCCATCGAGGACATTTTCTCCTTGAGCTGCCCGATCTGCAGCAACACTATCTGACGGATGTCGGAAGGAGTCAGCTCATGGAAGGTGATGATTTCGTCGATACGGTTGATGAATTCCGGACGGAAACTCTCCTTGACAAGGTCAGGCCTCAGGTTCGACGTCATTATCAGGATCGTATTCTTGAAGTCTACGGTACGGCCCTTGTTGTCGGTCAGACGGCCGTCGTCAAGCACCTGCAGCAGGACGTTGAACACATCCGGATGCGCCTTCTCGATTTCATCGAGCAGGATAACCGAATACGGCTTGCGCCTTACGGCCTCGGTGAGCTGCCCGCCTTCATCGTATCCCACATATCCCGGAGGCGCACCGACTAGGCGGCTGACAGTGTGGCGTTCCTGATACTCGCTCATGTCGATCCTGGTCATCATGTTCTCGTCATTGAACAGATACTCGGCCAGGGCCTTCGCGAGTTCCGTCTTGCCCACGCCCGTAGTTCCCAGGAAGAGGAAACTGCCTATGGGGCGTTTCTCGTTCTGAAGGCCTGCACGGCTCCTGCGGACGGCGTTGGAGACGGCAGCGATGGCTTCGTCCTGACCGATGACCCTTTTGTGAAGGACCTCTTCGATGTGGAGCAGCTTTTCGCGTTCGCTCTGCAACATCTTGTTTACAGGTATTCCTGTCCATTTGGCGACGACTTCAGCGATATCCTCGTCTGTAACAGCCTCATTCATTATCGGGTCGGGATTCTCCGCCTTCTTCTTCTCGAGCTCCTCTATCTGCTTCTGTGCGTCGGCGATCTTTCCGTAACGCAACTCTGCGACGCGGCCGTAATCGCCGCGGCGTTCGGCGGCATCTGCCTCAATGCGGTATTCCTCGATTGCCTGGCGGTTCTCCTGGATGGCTTTCAGGATACCTTTTTCGCTGTCCCACTGCTTGTTCAGGGCATCGCGTTCAACGCGTGCCTTCTCGAGTTCCTCCATTATGGACTTGAGCTTCGGTGACTCACCTTCCCGCTTCACGGCCTCTTTCTCGATTTCAAGCTGCTTGATCCTCCGGTTGAGTTCGTCTATGCACTCAGGCACGGAGTTCATCTCGAGCCGGAGCTTGGAAGCGGCTTCGTCGACCAGGTCGATGGCCTTGTCGGGAAGGAAACGGTTAGTAATATAGCGGTGCGACAGTTCCACGGCTGCGATGATAGCATCGTCTTCAATCCTCACCCTGTGGTGATTCTCATATTTTTCTTTCAGGCCCCTCAGGATGGATATCGACTCGGCGACAGAAGGCTCGTCGACCATTACCATCTGGAAACGGCGCTCAAGTGCCTTGTCGGTCTCGAAATACTTCTGGTATTCGTCGAGGGTGGTCGAACCGATCGCTCTCAGTTCCCCGCGCGCAAGGGCCGGTTTAAGTATATTGGCGGCATCCATGGCGCCGCTCGATCGGCCTGCACCGACAAGCGTATGGATTTCGTCGATGAAAAGGATGATCTGTCCGTCACTCTCCGTAACGGCTTTGACTACACCTTTCAGGCGCTCTTCGAATTCGCCCTGGTATTTGGCGCCGGCAATCAGCGCACCCATGTCCAGCGAATAGATATCCTTGCTCTTAAGGTTTTCAGGTACGTCCCCGTTGACTATCCTCTGGGCGATGCCCTCGGAAATGGCAGTTTTACCCACACCCGGTTCACCTACCAGGATAGGATTGTTCTTGGTACGGCGGCTAAGGATCTGCAGCACCCGGCGGATCTCGTCGTCACGTCCGATGACGGGATCGAGTTTGCCGCTCCGGGCACGCTCGTTCAGGTTGACCGCGTACCTGTTCAGCAGTTCAATGTTCTCTTTGTTCATATCTTTAACCTCCTTTTTGTTTTCGATTTGTACTGGATTTGGATTCAAAAAGACGACCAATCGCGATAATGTGCCATTTTGTCAGTATTGGAATTCCGAAGGCAATTGTTTAAATTTGTGGATTGGAAAGATAATACACAACAAAACCTCATTATTGTTATGAAAAGACTCCTCTCCATGGCTGCAGCACTGGTCTGCCTTGTAGCAGCAGCTCAGCCCAACGGTCCCATGCCCAAACCGGAAGATAAAGGTGAAGGCTTCAAATTCACGGTAGTCAAGGAATTGCCCATCACTTCCGTAAAGAACCAGGCAAGTACCGGTACCTGCTGGTGCTTCTCCTCCCTCTCCTTCATCGAATCCGAGGCCATCCGCATCAACAAGCTGAAGGAAGCCGACTATCCCGACCTCTCCGAGATGTTCGTCGTCTCGCACGCCTATGCTGACAAGGCTACGAAATATATCCGTGTCGACGGTGC
This sequence comes from Bacteroidales bacterium, assembly GCA_017430365.1. Taxonomy (GTDB): domain Bacteria; phylum Bacteroidota; class Bacteroidia; order Bacteroidales; family UBA932; genus Cacconaster. The sequence continues at coordinate 97,615 of JAFRNC010000006.1, forward strand.
GCTGAACTTCGCGCAGGGAAGTTCATTCGGTGACCTGATCTATGTCCTGAGAGACTACGGTATCGTTCCCAACGATGTCATGCCCGGCCTGAACTACGGTACCGACCGCCATCAGCACGGCGAACTCATCGCCGGCCTCAAAGGCTACATGGACGGTATTCTCAGGAACCCGAACCGCAAGCTCAGCACCGCATGGCATGCAGGTCTCGAGGGCATCCTCGCCGCATATCTCGGCCCCATCCCCGAGAAATTCACCTACAAGGGCAAGGAATACACTCCGAAGAGCTACTTCGCATCCCTGAACGTCGACCTCTCTAACTACATCGACTTCACCTCCTGGACCCATCTCTCCTACTACGAGAAGCATCCCGTGGAAGTCGCCGACAACTGGCGCTGGGAGCAGGCATACAACATTCCGCTCGAAGACATGATGGCCATCATTGACAATGCCATCAATAACGGCTACACCGTTGCATGGGCATCTGACGTGAGCGAAACGGGCTTTACCCGCGACGGCATCGGAATCGTACCCGACATGGATGCCATCCAGAAGCAGGCCGAGCAGGCAGGTTCCGACCAGGCCCGCTGGGTCGGTGCGGCAACTGCCGGCCAGCGTCCCACATTCAACAAACCAGTTCCCGAACTCACCATCACCCCTGAACTCCGCCAGCAGGGCTACGAGGAGAAGAACACCACCGACGACCACGGCATGCAGATTTACGGCATCGCCAAGGACCAGAACGGCAACAAGTACTATATGGTGAAGAACTCCTGGGGTGAGACCGGCAAATACAAGGGCCTCTGGTATGTCTCCGAAGCCTATGTCCGCTACAAGACCATGGATTTCATGGTCCACAAGGACGCCATTCCGAAAGATATTCAGAAGAAACTCGGCATCAAATAAATGAAACGCATCTTTATCATTGCAATGGCCGCGGTGATGTGTACCGCCGCTTTTGCCCAGACCCAGACCATCTACACTTTCACGCCCGTCAAGGACATCAAAGTGACCCCGGTCAAGAATCAGGCCCGCACCGGCACCTGCTGGTGCTTTGCCACCATCTCCTTCCTCGAGGCCGAACTGCTCCGTCAGGGCAAGGGTGAATACGACCTCTCCGAAATGTTCGTTGTCCGCAACAACTACAGCGACCGCATTTTCGACAACTATCTCCGTCGCGGCCGCGGCAACATCGGCCCCGGCTCCATCGCCCACCTCGCCACCAAGTCGATAGCGAAATACGGAATAGTGCCCGAGAGCGTCTACAACGGCATCAACTACGGTTCAGAGACCCACAACCATGGTGAACTCTCCGCTTACCTGAAGGGCATCGCCGACGTTTCGGTAAACCTCAAGAACCTCAGCCCCGAGTACCACAAACTCGTCAAGAGCCTCTTCGACATCTATCTCGGCGAAGTACCCGAGACCTTCGAATACAAGGGCAAGAGTTACACTCCCACCAGTTTTGCCAAGATGCTCGGCCTGGACGACATGAGCAACTACATCGAGCTGACCAGCTTCAGCCACCATCCGTTCTACCAGCAGGTTCCCCTCGAGATCCCCGACAACTGGGACCACGCCCTGCTCTGGAACGTTCCGCTCGATGACTTCATGGAGATCATCGACAATGCTCTCAAGAATGGTTATACCGTGGCATGGGACGGCGACCTTACCAGCGGCGAGTTCAACCACAACCGCGGCGTCGCTATCTGCCCCAACCCCGAGGATTTCACCGAAGCGGTCAAGTTGGAGAAAGTTTTCCCCGACCGCGTCGTGACCCAGGAAGTCCGTCAGAAGGATTTTGAAACCTTCAAGACCGTGGACGACCATCTCATGCATCTCACCGGCCTCTTCAAGGACCAGAACGGCAATCTGTTCTACAAGACCAAGAACTCCTGGGGAGAAGACCGCAATCCTGAGATGAAGGGTTATCTCTACATGTCCCGCGCCTACATCCAGATGCGTTCCATCAGCATCATGGTCCACAAGGACGCGATTCCCAAGGACATCCGCAAGAAGATGGGCCTCTGATGAAGAAGCACATCCCCAATCTGCTTACCCTGTGCAACCTGTTATCAGGTTGCGCAGGGGTTTTGTTTGCGGTCCGCGGCCATTTTTCCGCCGTCCTCATCTTCCTCATCGCTTCCGAAGTCTTCGACTTTTTCGACGGCTTCTCTGCAAGGGCCCTCAAAGCATATTCGGAAATAGGCAAAGAGCTGGATTCACTTGCCGACCTGGTCAGTTTCGGCCTGGTCCCTTCCATCTGCCTCTATTCCTGGTACGGCATCGCCAACCCGGAGATTCCGGTTCTGCGCTGGCTACCCTTCCTCATTACCGCCGCATCGGCTCTCAGGCTGGCTAAATTCAATATAGACACGCGCCAGACCACCAGTTTCCTCGGGCTCGCCACTTCCGGCTGTGCCCTTTTGCTGGTACCCCTGTCTGTCTACTCTTTCTATACTGACGGATTCCTCCACACCATGATGGGTACGGTATGGTTCATCCCGGTGCTGGCACTGCTTTTCTCTTTCCTGCTCGTATGCGAATTCCCCATGTTCTCTCTCAAGAAGATGACGGGGCAGCTGAAAGCCTTTATCACAGGCAGCCTGGTGCTGGTAGTGGCATGCGTCATCAGGGAGATCAAGGGACCGTGGTACGTCACGGTGAGCCTCAGCATATTCCTGATCCTCACCTACTATCTTGTTCTCAATATCGCCTCGTTCAAAAAGAGGTAAGGCGCTCCGTCTCTTTCCAGATTCCCGCGTCCAGTTCCGGATCGACATATCGCCGGGGTATTCTCCGGCTTTTGTTCCCTACAAAATAAAGATCGCCCTCCACCGATGTCAAAGCGCGGAGCGCCGGCTTGACGCCGGTTTCGGGCTTCTTGCACAAAGGTTTGAAAATCAAATCCGCCAGAGGGTCGTACCAATGTCCGAGATCTATCATGTTGGAGGCGACAATTCCGGGATCGGCCAGATTTACCTTCAATCCCGGATACCTGCGCGCCAGTTCCATCGAAAAGGACAGAAGCGCGCGTTTGGCCCTGGCATAGGTTCCCAACTGGCTGAAATCGCTTTCACTTGGCATAAGGGATCTTTCGTCGATACGGACAAACCTGCAGGTCAGCGATATCATATTTACGACGGATGCCCCGTCAGTAAGACAAGGTACGAGCAAGTTGGTGAGAAGCCATGGGCCGAAGTAGTTGACGGCGAATGTCTGTTCGAAACCATTTTCACCCACCGAGTAGCGCCGGGCAATGATACCTGCATTGTTGAAAAGTGCAGAGATTGAACCGGGGCAGAAACCGGAGGCGAACTCCCGGACCGATTGCAGCGACGCCAGATCGAGTTTCCTGATCTCGATATCAGCGCCTTGAACTTTGGCAAGGACACTCTCCCTGACCGAGGCTGCCTTTTCAATATTGCGGCACGCCATTATGACCGGCCGTCCTTCAGAGGCAAGTGCCGTTACCGCTTCGGAGCCCATGCTTCCCGAAGCACCGGTTATGACTGTCCAGACCTTCATTACCAACGTTTTTCTGCACTCTCGACCTCACGGCTCAGATTGTCCGGCAGATTGGATATGCAGCTGTGGCATTTCATCTCCAGAGTGTACATCCTGCCTATGCAATAGTTGGAATGGCCGCATTCGCTCCGTTCAACTTCTCCCGTATGCAGTTTGTTCACGAAGGAAGTGTCCCTTACCAGTGCACGCGCCATCTGCAGCGCATCGAAACCCGAATCCAGGACCTCCTCCATTATTTTGCGGGATGTCAGTCCGCCCACATAGACCAGAGGCAGTTTTACGGCAGCCCGGAACTCCTTTGCATCTTCCAGGAAGTATCCGTCCCGATACGGCACCGTAGGTATGATCTTATGACCGAAAAGACGGACCATGGCCTTCAGCCACCAGAATCTGCGCATATCCATGTAATGGGCCAGAGTCTTTATCGGCATGGCCCCGCGCATTACTTCCATCGGGGCCTTGCTTACGAATCCGGCAGAGAGGACAATGGCGTGGACACCCAGCCTTTCGAGTTCACGGGCCACTTCAAGACACTCCTTCCTCTGCATGCCGCGACGGAATCCGTCGTGCATATTCATTTTCACAAGCACCCCCATATCGTTTCCGGCATGCTCCATGACGCATCCGATTACCCGCCGCATGAACCGCATGCGGTTCTCGAGGGAGCCTCCGTACTCATCGTGCCTGTGATTGGTATACGGAGACAGGAACTGGCTGATAAGGTAGCCGTGGCCGGCGTGAATCTCGACGCAGTCGAAACCGGCTTGCCGGGCAAGGTCCACGGCTTTTCCGAAATCTTCCACCAGGCAGTCTATCTCGTCTCTCCTCAATCTTCTCATGAAAGTGGGAGAGTAGAGATTGAATCCGCCGGAAGCTCCGACAGGCATGCAGCCACAGGTTGCGCGGTGAGTCATATTCCCGCAATGCCCCAGTTGTATCGAGCACTTGGCACCGGCCTCGTGGACGGCGTCCGTAATCCTCCTCAGTTCCGGAACGATTTCGGGCCTCATCCAGAGCTGGCCGTCGAACGACAGGCCGCTGCGCGACACGGATGCATATGCGAGCGTAGTCATTCCTACCCCTCCCCGCGCGACTGCGACATGGTAGTCATAGAGGTCCCGGGAAGGTTTGTTGCCATAGGCCATGTTCTCGAACGCGGCGGAACGTATCACACGGTTCCGCAGGGTGACCGGGCCGATCTTTACAGGAGTGAATATCGGAGAATGTATGAAATTGTCAGGCATATCAGTATATGAAAGGAAGAATGCGCTTGACCTTCGCCGTATCGAGTTCGTCGGGGAATTCCTTGCTGTACAGGTCGTAAATCCTTGCGGCGCGGGGACCGAGGTTGGCGAAAGTCCATAACGCGAAGACGGCTCCGGACCAGGACCATGTCAGCAGTGCGAAACCGGTCCATTCCATGAACTCCCCGAAATAGTTGGCGCTCGTGACATAGCGGAACATTCCGTCCTTGGGAAGATAATGGGCGGTGTCGCCGGGTTTGCGGAGATTCCGGATTATTCCGTCGGACTGGATGTTGATGAACATTCCCGCCAGGAATATGGCTGTTCCCGCCAGAAATGGAAGGGATACCAGCCAGGAAACCGGGTAGCGTTCCGCCGGTGAAAGATAGAAAATCCAGCCTCCCTGCATCAATGCATTGAGAGTATTGAATACCGCCCCCATCAGGATAATGGAGACGGGCATACGGCTGTGTCCCCGGAGCTGGCGGGGAAAAATGAACGATCTGTGGAAATAATGAAGTTCGAACAACAGCAGGAAAACCAGCCTTACCGGGTCGCTCCTGCGGTCTGAAAACCACCATAGCAGCAACATGGCTATGAAGACCGGCACCTCCATCAGGAACCATCCGAGATGGTTGTCAAGTGAATGACCCCACCTTGGAGAGTAGAATTTTCCGTATCCGGCGTCGACGAAATAAAGGGCCACGAAAACCACCACGGCAACGATGGCCATAATAATCAGGAACAGGTTGAATGACTCTATGGATACCGGCATCAGATTCATTTTTACAAAGATAGTCATTCTGTCCGAATTTGTCCTTACTGTTTAAGCCTTTTCCACAGGAAAGCGACCAGGGGTCCCGGCAGAAGCGCAATCAGCAGAGGCAGATAGACATTCATGAAAGCCGGACTTATCATGCGCCTCCCGCGGAACATCGCTTTCAGGGCACGTCTGACAAGCCATTGAGGAGTGCGTATAAGTCCTACCCTTACACCCAGACGCAATTTCTTGTCGTCAAGGCGGTAAAGGGGCGTCGCAATGGCGGCCGGGCACACCGTCGTTACAGTAACTCCATACGGTTTGAGTTCATAGGACAGTGACCGGCCGAAACTTCTCAGATACGCCTTTGTGGCCGAATAAACGGTAATGCCTGGTGCCGGAATCCGGGCCGCCATCGACGAAACTATGAGAAGCCTGCCGCTCCCCCTTTCCTTCATGGCCTCTCCGAACAGCAGGCATATCCGCGTCACGGTCGTCATATGCAGATTCATCATCGCCTGCACCCTCCCCAGATCCGCGGTTCCAAGTTCCTTGAAGAAAAACATTCCGGCATTGTTGACCACTATGTCGGGCAGTATCCCGATATCGTGCATACACCATTCGAACAGCCTGTCAGCGGCATCCGGTTTGGCGAGATCCTGATAACGGGCGATGACATCGACGGGAAACTCCTGACTCAGCGATTTTTGGACGGAGTTCAATTCTTCCTCCCTGTTGCTGACTATTATCAGGGAATAACCCCGTCCGGCGAGTTGCCGGGCGAATTCGAGTCCCATTCCGGAACTCCCTCCAGTGACCAGCGCATTCATCGTCAATTCTAAGGATATTCAAGGCGGACATTGTCCACCCACAGGGTATTGCCGGGCTCGCCGATAAAAGCCCCCTTACTGCCCGCCGTTATGCTGAGTATCGCATGGGTAACAGGAGTGTCGGCATCGCCCCACTCCTCGATGATAGGCACGCGCTTCCCTTTGCTGTTGACAGTGTAGAGAGTAAGCCTGCCTTCGTAGAGAGCCATGCCAGAGTTATAGGAATGCGATTTGCGGGCATCGCCATATATGACGGGAATCCTGAAGCCCTTCACCCAACCTTTGGAAGTGGATGAAATCAGATATGCTGCCGTCCCTACCCTTTTCGCATGGACATTTCCCTGCCCGTCTTCCCATCTGTGCTGGAGAAGGAGCGTCACCAGGCAGGGATCCTCTCCCGGGAACTGCTGATGGCTGAAAGTGGTGCCTTTCGTAAGCATCCCGGTGGCAGGCAGTTCAGACCTGTAGTCCAGTACAAGCGCCTGCGGGCGCCTGTTGAAAGGTATGCCCCAGTCCATGAACCCGTATGGATTCCTTACGCCCGTGATAGGTTCGAGCATCCTGCCCCAATAAAGCGAGCCCGAAGCCAGGACGCTTATTTCTACAAGCCCTGCGACGCGGCACGACGCGAATCCGGTGGAAAGTTTCGCACATTTGCCGTCGGGTCCGTCTTCCGGCACCACCGTGACACTGGTCTTCGTAATTCCGGAAACCCGGGCATAGGCATTTGAAGACGCCCAGATGGTATTACTATAATCATAGGCCCTGTTTCCGTCTATGACGGCATCAGGGCCTAGGACATATAAAGTCTTGGTTTCACCGCCCAGTATGGCGGATTCTTTTATGTGGCGGACGGTCCAGTGCTCGAAATCGCCGAAAGGGACGGTTTCTGTCCTCTGGGCGGCAGCAGGCTGAACGGATGCTAGAGTCAGCCAGAAAAGCACATGGAAGCCCCGTCTCATCGCTTTCTATTTGCCTGTCATTTCGCGCACCCTTGCGAGGTAGTCGCGGACATGCTGTTTGTATTCTTCAGGGTGCTTCGCGAAGGCATTGGCGTGGACGGCACCTTCAGCGACCCACATCTCCTTGTATCCCTTCGTCTTTGCATCGTAATTCTTCTGCAGGTGGGAGAACGGGACGAAATCGTCGGCGTCTCCGTGGATGAACAGCATCGGCCGCTCACACTTGGCCAGCTGTTTGACAGAAGAGGCTTCCTTGAAAGACCAGCCGTAACGGTTCTTGCAGACGATACTTGCGCTGTTGAGTACGGGGAACGGAGGAAGATGGAAGCTTTCTTTCAGATTCGAGGCGAACTGGTCCCATGCGGAGGTATAGCCGCAATCCTCCACGAAGCAGGTGACATATTCCGGCAGTTCGTCGCCGCTCATCATCATGACTGTGGCCGCTCCCATGGATACACCGTGGACGACCATGAAGTCATCCTTGAAGATATCGTGGGCCATCTCAGCCCATTTTTCAACATCCAGGCGGTCAAACCATCCCATCTGGACGGCGCGTCCTTCGGAATAGCCGTGATACTGGAGATCGGGCACCATCACATTGTAGTTCAGTTCGTCACGGTACATGCGTACCAGATAGAGGAAGACGTAGTGATTGTCGCCGTACCCGTGGACCACGACAGCGGTTCCGTTGGCATTGGCGGGATCGGCCGCAGGAGCGTATACGGCGTGGACACGGTATCCGTTCAGTCCGGTCATAGTGGTGTCGCGGAGGACGCCGGCATCGTGCAGGGTGTTATACCAGGCCATACTGCCGGGAAGCAGCGAGTCAGCCTTATGCTGGGTCCTCTCGATATCGGCCACGCCGTGAGGCTCCGGGAGCAGGGCGTAATTACACATATATTTGCCGGCGAGACAGCCGCTCAGGGAGAGGGCAATCACTAACAATGCGACAGTTTTCAAGAGAGTTTTCATAGAAGAATATACTGTTTATCGGGTTTTCTCTCCACAAAGATAACGAAGTTTTGTAAATTTGCATTTATCGAATACGCAACAATGAACGCAAATGAATATGACGTCATCATAATCGGTGGCGGAATCACAGGAGCAGGTACGCAGCGCGACTGTGCCATGCGCGGTCTCCGCACGCTGCTGATAGAACGGTCCGACATCGCCACCGGCGCTACCGGGCGTAATCACGGGCTGCTCCATTCCGGGGCGCGATATGCCGTGAACGACGCGGAATCGGCCGAGGAGTGCATCAAGGAAAACATGATACTGAAGCGCATAGCTTCACACTGCATCGACGAAACCGACGGGCTTTTCATCACGCTCCCGGAGGACGACCTGAGCTATCAGCAGGTTTTCGTCGATTCATGCCGCAAGGCCGGGATAGGTGCCGAGATAATCGACCCGGACCTCGCACGGCGTCTGGAGCCTTCAGTCAATCCCGACCTGATAGGTGCAGTGAGGGTCCCCGACGGCAGCGTGGATCCCTTCCGCCTCTGCGCAGCCAACATGCTGGACGCCAAACTCCACGGAGGCCAGGTTCGTCTCCACTCGGAAGTGACTGGGTTCATCCGTGAAGGCGATGCCATCTGTGGGGTACGTACACGCAACAGGATATCCGGAGAATGCGAGGAGTTCCGGGCTCCCGTAATAGTCAATGCCTGCGGCATCTGGGGCCAGCACATAGCCGAACTTGCAGGTGTCAAGGTAGGGATGTTCCCGGCCAAGGGCGCTCTCCTTATCTTCGCACACCGCGTGAACAATATGGTGATCAACCGGTGCCGCAAACCATCCAATGCAGACATCCTTGTCCCCGGCGATACGGTATGCGTAATAGGTACGACATCTACGCGCATACCTTTCGAAGAATGCGACCATGTAGCCGTAACTCCCGACGAAGTAACCCTTCTCATAACCGAAGGAGCGAAGCTCGCCCCTTCCCTCTCCTCCACCCGTATCCTCAGGGCATACGCCGGAGTGCGCCCGCTTGTCAGCGCCGACAACGATCCCTCCGGGCGCAATATCTCTCGCGGTATCGTCTGTCTGGATCACGAGACACGTGACGGACTGAAGGGATTCATCACCATCACTGGCGGCAAACTGATGACATACCGCCTGATGGCCGAAATGGCGACCGATGCCGTATGCCGCAAACTCAATGTTGACAAACCGTGCAGGACTGCGGAAACACCGCTGCCTGGTTCTGAAGAAAGATCCTACGAGGCGGTTGCCCGGAAGATATGGGAAAAACCCTCAATGGCACAGAAAGCCGCTGCGGCAAGAATGGGTACAAGCGCCTCGAGGATAAGGACCGGGGACCGGAGCGACGAAGCGCTGATCTGCGAATGCGAAGAGGTTTCAGTAGGAGAAATCAACGATGCGATCGACCGTCTGGAAGTATCTTCCCTCACCGACCTCAGGCGCAGAACCCGTGTGGGCATGGGTACCTGCCAGGGTGAGTTTTGCGCCTGCCGGGCGGCCGGACTTCTCGCAAAGGCGCACGGATGTGTGGAGAGGGAACGGGGTGACCTGGTCGACTTCATGCGCGAGCGCTGGAAAGGAAACTTCCCCATCGGCTGGGGTGATACCATGCGCGAAGCCGAATACACTCAGTGGGTTTACAAACACGTTTTGGGATTATGAAATTCAACTCCGTCATCATAGGCGGCGGACTTGCCGGTCTTGTTGCCGGCATCAGCCTGCAAAAGGAAGGGCTCAGTACCGCCATCATCAGCACCGGACAGAATGCACTGCATTTCTTTTCCGGAAGCTTCGAATCTCTCCGGGAACCGGCACCCCGGATCGCGGAACTGTTCTCCGAGGCGGGGATCGGGATCCACTATAGCGAAGGGGTCCGCCTGATGCCTCTCGGAACTTTCCGTGAAGCCGCACTTTCCCTTGACGACGTCAGCATATTCCCTACTTCACATTTCGCCAGGAAAGCTCTGATTGTCGGAGTCACTGGTTATCAGGATTTCTTCGGATCATTCCTGGCGGAGGGGCTGGAGAAAAAAGGCATCCAGTGCCGTCTTCGGAACTTCAGTCTTCCTGAACTCGACACATTCCGTCAGAGCGCCGGGGAGATGCGCTCAGTCCAGATCGCCCCTATCCTGGACAGGGTATGGGAGAGCGCCGTGCGCGAAATACGCGTCCTCCTGAAAGATGAAGATGCCGTCATCCTGCCGCAGATATTCGGATTCCAGGATATTTCAGTGCCAGGAAAGATCCGCCGGGAGATACCGGCCAAGGTGGTTTTTGCCGGTACCATGCCTCCTTCCGTGCCGGGAATCCGCACCCAGCGGCTTCTCAAGCGGCGATACGAAACCCTTGGAGGAACATATCTCGCCGGCGACGAGGCATTGTCCGCCCATGTCCACAAGGGAACGGTCCACAGCATAGTGACGAAGAATCTGGACAGCCACTATCTGGAAGCGGACAATTTCATACTGGCATCAGGGGGATTTTTCTCCAAGGGGATGAAATCCAATCCATTCCAGATACTTGAACCAGTATTCGGACTCGATGTCGAATTTGCCTCTGACAGAAACGACTGGTACGATCCCGACTTCATGAAAGACCAGCCGTATATGGGATACGGAGTCCGGACCGACTCCTCCCTCCGGGCAATCGCCGGAGGCGAAATGATGGAGAACCTTTTCGCCGTGGGTTCCATTCTCGGCGGCACACGTCCCGAACTGGGAAGCGGTGCCGGACTTGCGATACGCAGCGCACTTGCGGCTGTCGATGAAATCCTTAAAACAGGAAAGAGATGAAGCTTCAGGAAATAACAGAAAGCAGGCACAATTTCGAAGAGTGCATGAAGTGTACTGTATGCACGGCATACTGCCCGGTCCTGCAGGTCAACCCCCTGTATCCGGGGCCGAAACAAGCTGGTCCTGACGGAGAAAGGCTCCGCCTCAAGGATCCTTTTTTCTTTAATTATGCACTGAAATACTGCATGAACTGCAAGCGCTGCGAAGTGGCCTGTCCATCCGATGTTAAAGTGGCCGACCTGATACAGTCCGCCCGCATCCGCTACGACAAATCGAAGCCGAAACTGCGCGACCGCATTCTCGCCTCGACCGATTTCATGGGATCCCTCGCACGTCCCTTCGCCCCGATAGTGAACGGCATCACCGGCCTCGGCATCACGAAGGCCGCACTGGACGCGACTCTCAAGATCGACCGTCACAGGACATTCCCAAAATACAGCGGCAGGAGTTTCGAGGCCTGGCTGCGGAGGCGGAGCCGGGAACAGGCCGCATTTCCGGAACAGGTCGCCTATTTCCACGGATGTTATGTGAACTACAACAATCCGGCTCTCGGCAAGGATCTGGTCAAGGTGCTCAACGCCCTGGACACCGGCGTACAACTTCTCGAGAAAGAGAAATGCTGCGGCATAGCCCTTATCACGAACGGTATGTCGGATGATGCCAGGAAACACGCCACGCACAACGTCTCCGTCATCCGCAAGGCGGCGGTGGACAAGAAACTCAAGGTGGTCGCAACTTCCTCGAGCTGCGTCCTTACCCTTCGTGAAGAGTATCCGAACCTGCTCGGAGTCGACAATTCAGACATACGCGATTCCATTGTGATGGCGTCGCGCTACATCTTCGAGCGCCTCGAGAAAGGCGCCACCCTGAAATTCCGCGAGGATTACCACAAGAGAATAGCCTATCATACTCCCTGCCACATGGAAAAACTGGGTTGGGGCGTATTCTCTGAAAAACTCCTCCGGATGATACCCGGAATCGAATTCACCCTACTGGACTCCGCCTGCTGCGGAATTGCCGGAACATACGGCTTCAAGAAAGAGAATTACGAATCCTCACAGGCAGTCGGAGAAGCATTATTCTCACAGATCCGCTCGGTCAATCCCGACATAGTGGCGTGCGACTGCGAGACTTGCAAATGGCAGATTGAAATGTCGACCGGCTATCAGGTCCTGAACCCGATCAGCATCCTGGCCGAGGCATTGGCAGATTAACCGTTCATACTATGAAAAAATACCTGATACTTTGCCTTATCGCCGTCGCAGGCATCTATGCCTGCGGCCGAAAACCGTCCATAGATGTGCAGGCGCACCGCGGAGGCGCCGGCCTTATGCCGGAAAACACGCGCAGCGCCATGCAGAACGCCCTTGACCTGGGAGTGAATACCCTGGAATTCGACCTCCAGCTTTCCGCTGACGGCCAGGTCGTCGTGTCACACGACAACTATTTCCATCCACGCTACGCCACACGCCCCGACGGCACACTGATAATGGAAAACGACCCAAAGGAGTATCTCTACACGATGCCATACGACAGCATCGTCAAATATGACGTCGGCCTCAGGCCGGTCGACCGCTGGCCGGGGCAGAAAAAGATCGCCGAAGTCAAGCCGCTCGCGGGTGATCTTATCGACTTCACCGAGAGCTATGCAAAAACTCCTGTCAACTACAACATAGAGATCAAATCGTGGCCGGGAGATGGTGAAGGCACCCTCTGGCCCGACTACAGGACATTCTGCGACACCTGCATCCCTCTGCTGCTGTCAAAGGATCTGGGCGACCGGCTGATCGTACAGTGCTTCGACACCCGCGCACTGAACTACATGCACGGGAAATGGCCGCAGCTGACCCTCTCCTACCTGACCGAAGATTATGACGGAGGTGATATAGAGAAACTGCTGGGGAACCTGGACTTCACCCCGCAATGGTGGAGCCCTGAATCCAGCGTCGTCACCCCTGAAAACGTGAAGTGGTGCCATTCGCACGGCATCGGCGTCGTCCCCTGGACGGTCGATGACCCGGCAGAGATGAAACGGCTTGTAGAATGCGGTGTCGAAGCCATCATATCCAATTATCCCGACATACTCATTGAAACGGTACGGTAATGTTGAAATTCCTGAAACAGCCGCCATACAAACCGGCTGAGACCGGCCCCGAGGCCGACGCGAAATACAAACGCCTGAGATTGCAGGTATTCATCGGCGCATTCATCGGATACGCCGGATTCTATCTTGTTAGGAAAAACCTCTCGATGGCCATTCCGGCCATGGCTCCGCTCGGTTTCCACAAGACGGAGCTGGGTTTCGTGCTGGGTCTCAACGCCGCCGCATACGCCCTCTCCAAATTCCTGATGGGCAGCGTATCGGACCGTTCGAACGCAAGGGCATTCCTGCCCCTGGGCCTTGTACTTACGGCAATCTCCATGTGCTTCATGATAGTGCCAATCCAGGCCATAGGCGCTGAGCGCAAAGGCCTGGCAATCCTGGTCATGGGTGTGCTCAACGCCCTTGTCGGCTGGTTCAATGGAATGGGATGGCCTCCCTGCGGACGTGTAATGACCCATTGGTTCTCCCCCGGCGAACGCGGCACGATGATGAGCATTTGGAACTGCGCGCACAATGTGGGCGGCGCCCTCGTCGGGCCCATGGCCACTTACGGCGCAGTATGGTTCGGCAGTTGGTTCTACGGTTCACATACCGAACTATATTTCCTGATCGGAACCTTCGCATTCCCCGCGGCAGTGGCACTGTTCATAGCACTATTGGCCTGGATCCTGCTGCGCGACACGCCCCAGTCATGCGGCCTCCCTTCCGTTGAAGCATGGCGCAACGATTATCCGAAGAACTACTCCGAGAAGCACGAGACGACGCTCACCGCCAAGGAGATATTCTTCCACCACGTACTCAACAACAAGTTCCTCTGGTACATAGCCCTGGCGAACGCGTTCGTCTACATGGTACGCTACGGCTGCCTCGACTGGGCGCCGACCATCCTGACCGAGAAGGGCATCGATCTGAAGAGTGCAGGCTGGGCATATTTCGCATATGAGTTCGCCGCCATTCCGGGCACCCTGCTCTGCGGCTGGCTGTCAGATAAACTGTTCCATGGAAAACGGGCGCTTCCGACGATGATATTCATGGCGCTGGTCCTGGTATTCGTCGCCCTCTACTGGGCATTTATCGACAATCTTACCGTAGTCATCATCTGCCTCATCGGAATCGGATTCTTCATCTACGGCCCCGTGATGCTGATCGGCGTACAGGCACTCGACCTCGCCCCGAAGAACGCCGCCGGTACGGCCGCCGGCCTCACCGGTTTCTTCGGATACTTCTTCGGAACCTTCCTGCTTGCCAACACGATAATAGGGCTTGTGGCCCAGCGGGCAGGATGGGGCTGGACTTTCGCACTGCTGATCCTCGCCTGCATCCTGGCTATCCTTTTCATGGGACTGACATATAAAGAAGAAAAATCTCCGGTCCACAAATAGGGCCGGAGATCGATCTTATCCTTTAACTGATCCGTTAAACTAGAATACCCACAGGAAAAGACCTGCGGCAAGGGCTGCACCCACCATCGGGCCGGCGACGGGCACCCAGCTGTAGGACCAGGCGCTGTCGCGTTTCCCTTCGATAGGCAGCACTGCGTGAGCGCATCGCGGGCTCAGGTCACGCGCGGGATTGAGCGCATATCCAGTAGCACCGCCGAGCGACATACCTATCGACATGATCACACATGTCACAGGGAATGAACCGAGAGCGCCGGAGGAAGCGGTGACTTTGCCGAACGTGAAGGCATTGCCGTTGGTTCCGAGGGCGAGAATAACGAATACGAGCAGGCAGGTCGCCACGGTCTCGCTGAAGAAGTTGCGCCAGGGATTGTTGATGGCCGGCATAGTGCAGAAAGTGCCGAGAATAGTGTCAGGCTGGTCCTTGGTGGCTTTGTAATGGTCCTTATAGAACAACCAGACCAGGATGGCGCCCAGGAAACCTCCCAGCATCTGGGCCACGATATATCCGAAAACCATGCTCCATTTGAATGAGCCGGCAATGGCGAGGCCGAGGGTTACGGCCGGGTTGAGATGCGCTCCTGATACCGGTCCTGCGATCAGGACGCCCGTCATGACGGCGAATCCCCATCCAAGTGTGATTACCACCCATCCTGCTCCCTTTGCTTTCGAGAAATTGAGTGAGGTGGCGGCGCATACTCCGTCGCCGAGCAGCACGAGAACCAGCGTGCCGATAAATTCAAAAATATATTCAGTCATATCTAAAATTATTGTTTGTCTGCGGAAACAGTCCTCGATATAGCATCGGCCCATCCCTTCTTGAGCGGCTCTACATCCGCATCCGAAGGAGTGAAGGTGCGCTCCGCCTTCCACTGGCGGCGGATCTCTTCGAGGGAATCCCAATACCCGACGGCAAGTCCGGCCAGATAGCAGGCGCCCATGGCAGTAGTCTCAGTCACCTCGGGACGTATTACCGACGTTCCGAGCACATCGGCCTGGAACTGCATCATCAGGTTGTTGCGTGAAGCACCGCCGTCGACCTTGAGTTCTGCGAGGCGGACCCCTGCGTCGCGCTCCATGGCGCCCACGATATCCATGGTCTGGAAGGCTATTCCCTCAAGTGCGGCACGTGCGATGTGGGCTGCCGTGGTGCCGCGTGTCAGGCCGCATATTACGCCATGGGCGTACTGGTCCCAATACGGGGCTCCCATTCCTGTCAGCGCAGGAACGAAATATACTCCTCCGTTGTCCGGGACTGAAGCGGCCAGCGCTTCGATTTCGGAAGAGGACCTGATGATTCCCAGTCCGTCGCGCAGCCACTGGACTACAGAGCCGCCGACGAAAATGGAGCCCTCCAGCGCATAATTGACTGTATCCCCTATCTTCCATGCGACAGTGGTGAGAAGGTTGTTCCTGGAGAGGATGGGCTTGGTTCCTGTATTCATCAGAAGGAAGCAACCGGTACCGTAAGTATTCTTGACCGAGCCCGGAACGGTGCACATCTGGCCGAAGAGGGCAGCCTGCTGGTCGCCGGCGATACCGGCGATGGGAACTTCGTGGGCGAAGATGGTGGTCTTCGTATAACCGTAAACCTCGGAAGAAGAACGGACGGACGGCATCATCGATGCCGGGATGCCGAGCAGGTCGAGCAATTCCTGGTCCCATTGCAGCGTGTTGATATTGAAGAGCATTGTCCTCGAGGCGTTCGAGACGTCGGTTACATGGACGGTCCCGCGGGTAAGCTGCCAGACGAGCCAGCAGTCGACGGTTCCGAAACGGAGCTTCCCCGCCTCGGCTTTCTCGCGTGCGCCTTCTACATTGTCGAGGATCCATTTGATCTTCGTCCCGGAGAAATATGCGTCAATTATAAGGCCGGTCTTCTCGCGGATCTTGTCGACAAGTCCCCTCTCCTTGAGTTCGTCGCAGAAAGAAGAAGTGCGGCGGTCCTGCCAGACGATGGCATTATAGACCGGCTGCCCGGTCTCCGCATCCCACACTATGGTGGTCTCGCGCTGGTTTGTGATACCTATTGCGGCTATCTCCTTGCCGCCGATTCCGATTCGGGAGATGGCCTCTGCGACTACCGCCGCCTCCGAAGACCATATCTCCATGGGATCGTGCTCCACCCACCCCGGTTTCGGGAAATACTGGGTGAATTCCATCTGGGCCGTGGAGCATATGTTGCCTCCATGGTCGAAGACAATGGCACGGGAGGAACTGGTCCCCTGGTCCAGTGCCAGGATGTATTTACTCATAGGGAAAGAATTTATTGGTTCTTGGGGGTTGATTATTTGCAAATATAACAAAAAAACGGTCATGGCGTCATTCTTGCAACATAGTAGCGGCGATGAATTATTCAGTGAAAATAGCAATGGTATTCCTGACACTTCTGTCAGTTGTCATGCCGTCCGCGGCACAGAAGGTCGTCATGTCAGGGTATGTCAAGGAGGCTTCGAGCGGTGAGCCGCTTATCGGCGCGGTGGTTTTTACTGAAGACCTGTCAGCCGGCGTTTCCGCAAACAATTACGGTTTCTATTCCCTTCAGGTCGACCGGAAGGAGCAGGTAATCAAGTGTTCATACGCAGGCTATGTCACCGCCGAGATAAAAATCAACCCAACCGCCTCATTCAAACACGATTTCGAACTTGAGGAAGATCATGTGACGCTGGAAGCCGCAAGGGTGTTCTCAAAAAGCAAACGGGAACAGTTGACCCTGCCGCAACTCGGAAAAGAGACCGTATCGGGCGATGTGATACGCAAACTCCCTGCGCTGATGGGAGAAGCCGACGTGATAAGGGTCATCCAGATGATGCCGGGAGTCCAGACTCCGAGCGAAGGATCCACGGGTTTCAGCGTGCGTGGTGGCGGCATCGACCAGAATCTCGTGCTTATGGACGGGGCTCCGCTCTATAATTCCGGCCACTTCCTGGGCTTCATGTCGATGTTCAACGGCGATGTCGTCAAGAACGCCCAATTGTACAAGGGGGATTTCCCCGCCAACTTCGGCGGAAGGCTTTCTTCGGTGCTCGACGTCAGCACGCGTGACGGAAACAACAATGAATTCAAAGGTGACTTCTCGATCGGCCTGATTACCTCAAAGATTGCCGTCGAGGGGCCTCTCATCAAAGATAAACTGTCATTCATGCTTGCAGGCAGAAGGACATACATGGATATATTCTTCCCCCTGTTCGGAGACAAGATTCCGAAAAACACCCAGATGTACTTCTATGACCTCAATGGCAAGCTGAGCTGGGTGGCAGGGACGAAAGACCGTGTCTACCTGAGCGCTTTCAGCGGAAAGGATGTCTTCGGCATGTCGATGGAAGATTTCGACCTCGACCTGATGAAGTTCAGCTTTGCGAACAACACCCAGACACTCCACTGGAGCCATGAATTCTCGCCGAAAGTGTTTTTCAACGCATCCCTGTACAATTCCCGGTACAACGCCGGACTTGACTGCGAAATGAGCAGCACGAGTTTCAACTACCTTACAGCCATACGCGAATCTGGCATCAAGGCCGGAATAACCTGGTATATCAATCCCAACAATACCGTTAAGGCCGGGATAAACGCAGCATATTTCAGGATGGACCCGGGAGATGTCACCCCTTCAGACGAAGAATCCATCGTGCAGGCGCTGCACATGCCCCAGAGCTACGGTGCGATGCCATCGGTCTATGCGCAGAATGAGCAGAAGATAGGCAAACTGACCCTGCGCTATGGTTTCCGGCTGTCCTCGTTCTCTACGCTCGGAGAAGCTGACCAGCGGTATTATGACCCCCAGACCCATGAACTGACCAGGACCATAGGATTCAGCAAGGGAAAAGTGATCAAAACCGACATAGGATTTGAACCGCGCATCTCCGCTTCATTCTCCGTCAGCCCCGATTTCTCGCTTAAAGCTGCCTACTCCCGTTCATTCCAATATATTCAGCAGGTGCCCATAAGCATTTCAGGCAGTCCCGTGGATGCCTGGTTCATGGCGTCTCCGAACATCGAGCCGCAGCGTTCCGACCAGTTTTCGGCCGGACTCAATGCGCTCTTTGCTAACCAGGCGCTGGAACTGTCCGTAGAGGGTTTCTACAAGAACAACAAGAACACGATGGATTTCAAGGAGAATCCGGGTTTTGTGTTCGACGATGCCGAGCGTGAAAGGCTGCTGCGTTTCGGCACCTCGTATTCTTTCGGCACGGAACTGATGCTACGCTACGATTTCGACCGTTTCGGCGGATGGATATCTTATACTTGGTCGCGTGCCATCTACGATATTCCGGAGCTGAATGACGGTAAGCCTTACCGCTCGCCGCTGAACCACGAGCACTCCATCAATTTCGTATTGTCCTATGATTTCTCCCGCCGGGTTTCCGCTTCGGCCGACTGGGTGTTCTACAGCGGTGCTCCGACCACCTTCCCCGTAGGAAGGTTCGTATACGGAGGATCCTATGCTTCGATCTATTCGTCGAGGAATGAAGACTCCCTGCCGGATTATCACAGGATGGACCTCTCACTGACCCTGAAAAGCAAGAGGAGAGCGGAAGGAAAGCCCTGGGGCAGCGAATGGAACTTCTCGTTCTATAACGCCTATTCGCGTCACAATGCATGGTCTCTGGCATTCCTCTACAGCAAACTGCAGGAACGTCCGCTGGCCATGAAAGTATATCTGTTCACCATTATCCCGTCGATATCCTACAATGTTTATTTCTGATAAAAGAGTACTGTCAGTGCTTATATTTGCCTGCATCGCCCTGGTTTCGGGATGCAGTGAGGAAGTGGATGTCCATACGCGGAGCATGGACAGGAGCTATCTTGTGGTCGAAGCGATGATAACCGACCACGCCGACCAGCCGCAGCGGGTCGTGCTGACTGAATCTATCGACTATTTCGAGAAGGAACAGCCGCCCGTAGTATCGGGGGCAGAAGTGTCGGTAAGCGACGGTAAGGATGTTTACCAATTCATAGAGTCCCCCTCGGGCAGCGGATGCTACATCGGGCCGGAAGGATTTCACGGCTCTCCCGGCAACACGTACAGATTATCAATCGATGCCGTCGTCGGAGGTGAGCGCAACCATTACGAAGCCACATCAAAGATGGAAGAGCCCGGATTCGACGTAACCGCGGTAGATTACATGTATATGGGCAAAGCGAGCATGCAGGCGGACAGCCTGTGGAGTGTCGCGGTATGGGGTCAGGACAAACCCGAGCCAAGCTACTATTATGTCAGCGCCAAACTGAACGATGCAGTTTTCCCCCTGGGGCTCTCCCTCGTGATGGATGACAAGTATTTCAACGGACAGAAAGTCGTCTGCTTCCCTATAACCACGCTCTACCAGACGGCAGCGACACGCAAACAGTACGGAGACTGCGGCAAATTCCTGGAAACCGGAGATGTGTTCACATTGAACGTCTATTCGGTCCCCAAGGAGTATTTCACTTTCTACACAGGTTTTATTTCAAGCAGTGTAGGAGCCGCCGTGCCCATGCTGCAGTCCCAGCCGGCGAACTGTCCGACCAATATTACCGGCGGCTACGCAGTCGGATATTTCGTGGCCTGCTCCTCTTCCTCCGCAAGCGTAGTGATCGAAGACCCCTTCCGACCGTACTACAAGAAAGCGTTTCCGTTCTTTCCTGGAAAGGATTGAAATGCTGTTATAAGCGCAAGGAAATCAATTCGTTCCCGAGACGATGCAGTGCATTTTCGATTTTCAGTATCTGCGCCCTGCGAGGTACGGACTTCCCATTGGCATAGTGCCATAGCTGCTTTTGGTTTATGCCCGTAAGCCTCTCAAGCCCGGCTTTCGTAAAAATACCTTCATACATTGAAAGCAGGCTCTTGACATCCATAGTGAATGTAATTCCATACTCCCCTTTCAGAACCCCAGGTATCTCACATCTCTTCTCCGTACAGAACTCCACGAAATCATCCAGCGCATCAATGAGATTCGCCTTGACTTCCGAGATCGTCGAGCCTGTGGCCACTACTCCGTCAAGCTCCGGGATATAAGCCGAATAATTGTGTTCCAGGCTTTCAATTGTGGCTTTTAATTCATGCATAGTTCTACTCTATTTAAGTCCAGCCTCACGGAGGATGGAAAGTACCGTTCCTTCTGCAAGGTCATCGTTCCTCTTTCCCGCTACGATTATGGGTCGCCTTGCTCCCTCTTTATAAAACTTGTGATGGTCACCTTTCGTCCCGATATAATGCCATCCATTCGCCTCCAACAGGTCGATGACCTGTTTTACCTTCATCTTCATAATCAAAACAATTACGAACCCGGATCAAAGATAACCAAAATTCTATTATTTCCAAATTAAATTTCCCCCACATGCATCTCTTGCTGAACGTAATTCCGGAAAGATTGCTATCTTTGCGGTTGCTTTGAGAGTGCCTGTTATCAATAGGCATGGTTCCGTAGCTCAGCTGGATAGAGCAACAGCCTTCTAAGCTGTGGGTCCCGGGTTCGAATCCCGGCGGAATCACAGAGAAAAGATAATCAGGAGCCAGGCCAAGCCTGACTCCTGATTATTTTGTCCCGCTTAATCAAGAAACAGATCAGCTGGGCAAGTCCTTGTTCTTCTTGAAGAGTTCGTACATGGCGCTGAAATCCGCGTCGCGGGGACCGAGGCGGGGCTTGCCGGCAGTTTCACCTACCGGCTCACCAGTATAGTCGGCCTCGTCTCCGGACATCAGATAGTCGTACATGGACTGGTACATCTCCACGAGATGTACGGCGATGTCAAGGCAGTCAAGCGGCTCGAGTCCCCTCTTGAGGTCATCGGAATCCGCCTCATACTGCTCCTTGAGTTTGCGGTAGATGTCGCGGAGTCCGTTGACGTCGGCAGGCGCCCTGCCGTCCTTCTCGTCCTGGTCGAGGACCCAGATGAAATCTTCTATGTCCTCACCTGCATAGGTAAGGCATACCGAGAGCCTGTCTATCAGTTCCTTGAGGTATTCCCTCACTTCTTTTGGAGTCATTATTCCAAATTACTCTATGTCCTTGAAAGCGTATCCTGCGTAGTTGTAGCCACGGGTGTTGTAGATGGGCATCAGGCCGGTGATGATGCGGTCCACGAAACCGTCGTAGTCCGTGCGGTTGTCGTTGCTCCAGGCGACTTCGGCCAGGGCCGCCAGTCTGGGCAGCGTCATATGCTGCACGTGGTCGAAAGTAGCCACGTATTCAGTCCACATATTGGCCTGGATTCCCTTGATGTGTGCCTTCTCTTCATCATTAAGCTGGTCGAACGGATCGAATGAATAGCATTTCCTGAGCGGGAGATTGCCGCCGATGCCGAGCGGTTCGCCGTTCTCCTTCGGGTTTCCGGTCTGGTAATAATCGAGATAGAAGTGGCTGTTGGGGGTCATGATCACATCATTACCCATCTTGGCGGCCTCTATGCCGCCCTTTGCACCGCGCCACGACATGACCGTCGCGCTCTGCGATACGCCGCCGTCGAGGATCTCGTCCCATCCGATGATTTTGCGGCCCTTGCCGGCCAGATATTTCTCGATTGTAGTGATCAGATAGCTCTGGAGTTCGGCCTCACGGGTGAAACCTTTCTCCTTCATCAGCGCCTGGCACTTGGGGCACTTCTCCCACTCGTCGCGCGGGGCTTCGTCACCGCCGATATGTATGTATTCCGAAGGGAATATGTCGCAGATCTCATCAAGAACGTTCTCAAGGAAAGTGACGGTCTCGGGATTGCCGGCGCAGAATACCTCGGGGAAGACTCCCCATGTCGTCTGAACCTTATAGGGATAACCGGCTCCGCGGCAGCCGAGTTCTGGATAACTTGCCAGCGCTGCGGAAGCATGGCCGGGCATTTCGATCTCGGGGATTACGGTAATGAAGCGCTCTGCGGCATAAGCCACGACGTCACGCATCTCATCCTGGGTATAGAAACCTCCGTAAGGCGTTCCGTCATACTCATCGGAGCCATAATGACCGACAAGTGTCTCGGAACGGACCGAACCGATTTCAGTCAGTTTGGGATAGCGCTTGATCTCAGCCCTCCATCCCTGGTCCTCGGTCAGGTGCCAGTGGAACACGTTGATCTTGTGCAGGGCGAGCATGTCGATGTACGTCTTCACCTCCTCTACCGAAAAGAAATGCCGGCAGCAGTCGAGATGCGCGCCACGATAACTGAATGCGGGTTTGTCCTTGATCAGTACGCCCGGGATACGGTCGAGTCCCTTGTTCTCAACCTGGGCAAGTATCTGATATAAGGTCTGCATCCCCCAGAAGACACCGGCATCGGAGCCGCCCTTTATGACCACCTTGCCTTTCCGAGTGTCGAGTATATACTCTTCAGCGGCAAGTCCGGAATCAATGGAAGTGCGGACGGCGGGAATCCAGCCTGCCTGTTTCATTTTCAAGCCCCGGCCACCGTACTCTATAGATACGGGATTGGGGACAACCGATACATTGACAGGCTCACCGTTATTTCCACCGCAGGATACAAGCGCTGCCAGGGCAAAGGCGAACAATGGGAAAATATGCTTCATGGTTTTCAAATGATGGGAGTTTAATCTGTAAAAAAAGCTATAATTCTTGCTGCCGTCAGTCTTTGCGCGGTTCCGTTCCGCGAGCGGCCAGCCACTCTATTACCAGGACAAGGGCGATTCCGAGAACGCACCAGAGCGCCGCAGCTCCGTAATGGGGCTCGGGAAGGGCTTTTACGCTCTCATTGGCCCATGGCCACACCTTCACGAGCGAACCGAGTACGAAACCGAGCAGAACAAGCATGGTCTGCTTTTCGAAACGTCCGAGCAGCCAGTGCAGGAACTTGGAGAAGGCGAGGATGCCGACTATGCATCCGATGGCGAAAATGATGAGGACGGGCCAGTCCAGGTCGGCGACCGCCTGCATGATGTAGTCGTACTTGCCCATGATCACCAGGATAAAACTGCCCGAGATGCCGGGAAGGATCATTGTGCATACGGCGATGGCGCCGCACAGGAAAATGAAGAACCAGTTGTCGGGAGTCTCCGTGGGAGAGAGTGTACATACAATAAGGCCGAGGGCCACGCCGGCGAGAGTGAAGAGTATCTCCTTGATCCCCCACCCTTTTATATCTTTGAACATCAGGATGGCGGAGGCAACGATCAATCCGAAGAAAAACGCCCAGGTCTGTACGGGAAAATGCTCGAGCACATATGTCATCAGCTTGGCGAGCGAGAAGACGCTGAGCACGACGCCGATGGCAAGCCACAGGAGGAACGTCCCGTGGACCTGTTTCCAGAAGCCCTTGAAATCCCCTTTCAGGAGAGCCTTCCACGTATCTTTCTCCATCAGGCTGTTGAGAGCCTCGATGATCTCCTTGTAGATGCCCGTTATAAGGGCGACCGTTCCGCCGGACACTCCCGGCACCACGTTGGCGGCGCCCATGAAGAAACCCTTGAGCGCGACTATAAGGTTCTGTATCAGTTTCATGTTACAAAAAAAGCCCTTCCGCTCCTCGCGGAAGGGCTCGGATTCAGGATAGACTATTTCTCGTCCTCGATTGCAGCCTGCGCGGCGGCGAGACGTGCGATAGGCACGCGGAACGGCGAGCAGGAGACATAGTTGAGGCCGATCTTGTGGCAGAATTTCACGGAAGCGGGATCGCCGCCGTGTTCGCCGCAGATACCGCACTTCAGGCCTTCGCGGGTCGAACGGCCGGCCTTGACAGCATAATCCACGAGCTTGCCGACAGCCTTGACATCGAGGGTCTTGAACGGGTCGCTGTCCAGGATCTTGTTGCCGAGATAGTCGCCCATGAAGGTGCTGACGTCGTCACGGCTGAAGCCGAAGGTCATCTGCGTGAGGTCGTTGGTACCGAAGGAGAAGAACTCTGCGGTCCTGGCCATGCGGTCGGCGGTCAGGGCTGCACGGGGAATTTCGATCATGGTGCCGAACTTGTAGTCGACATGGTCGTTGAGGAGAGCCTCCACCTCTGCGCGGACACGCTCGCAGATAGCTTTCTGGAAGCGGAGCTCACGTTCGGAGATGGTCACGGGAATCATGATCTCAGGCATCGGGTGATGGCCTTCCTTCTTGAGTTCGATGGCTGCGGTGAAGATGGCGCGGAACTGCGTCTCGGAAATCATAGGATAGGTGATGTGGAGACGGACACCGCGGTGACCCATCATAGGGTTGACCTCGTGGAGGCTTTCGCCGCGTTTCTCGATATCACGCTTGGTAATGTGGAGTTCCTCGGCGAGTTCGGCCTTCTTGTCTTCGGTCTGCGGCACGAATTCATGCAACGGCGGGTCGAGCAGGCGGAAGGTGACGGGCTTGCCGTCCATGACCTTCATGGTGCCCTTCACGGATGCCTTGATATACGGTTCCAGTTCCTTGAGGGCGGCGCGGCGCTCGTCGTCGGTCTTGGAGAGGATCATCTTGCGGAGCTTTCCGAGCGGAGTCTCGGAGTTCTTTCCATAGAACATGTGCTCGATGCGGAACAGGCCGATGCCTTCCGCTCCGAAACTCAGGGCGCGGGCGGTATCCTCGGGGTTGTCGGCGTTGGTGCGGACACCCATCTTGCGGTATTTGTCGGCGATAGCCATGAACTTCACGAAACGGGGGTTGTCGGAAGCGTCCATGGTCTCGATCCTGTCGGCATAGACAGCGCCCTTGGCACCGTTCAGCGAGAAGTAATCACCTTCATGGTACTTCTTGTCGGAACCTGCGAACCAGACCTCTTTCTTCTCGAGGTTGATCTTCATGTCCTCGCAGCCTACGATGCAGCACTTGCCCCAGCCGCGGGCCACGAGAGCCGCGTGCGAAGTCATACCGCCTTTCTGCGTAAGGATACCGGCAGCGGCGCGCATGCCTTCGACATCTTCGGGAGAGGTCTCTTCACGGACGAGGATGACTTTCTTCTTGGCCGCGGCGGCCTTTACGGCGTCGGCATTGGTGAAAACGATGGTACCTACGGCACCGCCCGGAGAAGCCGGAAGACCATGGGCGACCACGGTAGCCTTCTTCTCGGAAGCGGGGTCCAGGATCGGGTGAAGGATTTCGTCGAGCTGGGCGGGAGAAACGCGCATCACAGCGGTCTTCTCGTCTATCATGCCCTCTTCGAGCATATCCATGGCCATGTTCAGGGCGGCGAGGCCGGTGCGCTTGCCGATACGGCACTGCAGCATCCAGAGTTTGCCTTCCTGGATGGTGAACTCGATGTCCTGCATGTCATTGAAGTGTTTCTCGAGCAGGCTGCGGATGTCGTCAAGTTCTTTGTAAACTTCGGGCATAGCGTCTTCGAGAGACTTCAGATGAGCGTTCTGGGGGCTCTTGGTGGCGTTGTTCAGCGGGTTCGGGGTGCGGATACCGGCCACGACATCTTCGCCCTGGGCGTTGATCAGCCATTCTCCGTAGAACTTGTTGTCACCGTTGGCGGGGTTGCGGGAGAAGGCCACGCCGGTAGCGGAGGTCTCACCCATATTGCCGAACACCATGGACTGGACGTTGACGGCCGTTCCCCAGTCATCGGGAATGCCCTCGATCTGGCGGTACTTGATGGCGCGTTTGCCGTTCCAGGATTTGAAGACACCGCCGATGGAACCCCAGAGCTGTGCTTCAGCGGTATCGGGGAAGTCGACGCCGAGAACCTCCTTGATGCGTACCTTGAAACGCTCGGCGAGATCCTTGAGCTCTTCAGCGGTGATTTCGGTATCGGACTTGTAGCCCTTTTCCTCCTTGAGGTCTTCCATCATCTTGTCGAGCTGCTGGCGGATAGCCTTGCCATCCTCGGGCTCGATGCCTTCGGCCTTCTCCATCACGACATCCGAATACATCATGATGAGGCGGCGGTAAGCGTCGTAAACGAAACGGGGGTTCTGTGTCTTCTCAATCATGCCGGGAATCGTGGCGGAGCAGAGGCCGATGTTCAGGATGGTATCCATCATGCCGGGCATAGAACTGCGCGCGCCGGAACGGCAGCTGACGAGCAGCGGGTTCTTCGGATCACCGAACTTCTTGCCCATGATAGCCTCAGTGGCCTTGAGGGCCTCTGCTACGTCGAGCTTCAGTTCTTCGGTATATCCGCCGCCGAGTGCATAATACTCGGTGCAGCATTCAGTGGTGATGGTGAATCCTGCAGGGACGGGAATTCCCAAAGTGCACATTTCGGCAAGGTTCGCTCCCTTGCCGCCGAGGAGATTGCGCATCTGGCCATTGCCTTCAGCTTCCTTGCCTCCGAAACGATAAACTCTTTTCATAAAAATCAGATAACGTTTTTAGTATGATTGATTGTTTAATGATTTCTATTTCATCTTACAAATATATGAAAAATATGTAAAAAACGCTAAATTTGTGACATGAAACTGCTGCTCATGACCCTTATTGTTACAAAAGTCGCCTTCTCCACCCCCGAACCGGGCATCGGAGAAGTCAAGGCCAAATTCGTCGAGGCCGGAATCGAATGGAATTCCATCGACAAGGTAAACTGGCCGGAATATCCCTATAAGCCCGAGGTGGAATTCAGGATAATGCACTCTGAGAACGAGATTTATCTGCAGTTCCACGTCAAGGAGAACGGTGCGAGGGCAATGTTCGGCTATGATGCCGGATCCAGACCCTATACCGACGACTGTGTCGAGTTCTTCATGATCCCTTCCGACCGTGACCAGTCTTATTACAATCTGGAGATGAACTGCGTCGGCCACGGAACATTCGATTACGGGCCGCTCGGAGGGCCGCGCTATCGTTGCGGAGACGAAATCATCAGCCAGATCCGCCGCGAATCCACTCTCGGCAGCGAAGCCTTCGGAACCCTGGAAGGACCACAGGAATGGACGCTCACGATAGCCATTCCCAAAAGGCTATACGCCCAGACAGACCTTGATCTTACCAATTTCAGCGGACGTACCGTCAAAGCCAATTTCTACAAGTGCGGAGACGACACGGCTGTCCCCCATTTCCTGAGCTGGAATCCCGTCGGCAGTCCGAAACCCAACTTCCATACCCCGCAGTATTTCGGCGAGATCCGTTTCGAATAGCCCCTACCTCATGGAGATGGAGCTGACTAGCTCGGGCCAGAAAATGGCATTAGCGGTCAGCTTGCCCGTTCCATACCAGATTGCACGGAAATTAGGGTCTATCGTCAGGCTTATGATCCTTCCGCGGCCCATCGCGGTCAACACGGCGACGGGCGAGCCGGCCAGTTTGTCCTGAATACGAGGAAGCAGATTGCCCGAAAGCAGGACCGGGTCGGAATGGATCAGCGGTGTACGCAGCCGGCTCTGCAATGGCTCAAGTATGATATTATTGTTCTTGAAAACCGGCAGTCTGTCGGCTTTGTAGCCCCATCCCAAAGGATGGGTAAGGTCCAATCCCGCCTCAAGGATTACGCCATTGATGCTCTGGGCCCGTGTGGCAACCGAGATCTTTCCGTAAGGGATGTCCGTATCGATTGGATTCGGCTTGGCCGCCAGGCCGTCGAGACCCAGGCGGCGGAGGAAATTGCAGCCCTGTTCAAGCGTAACCAGGGTTCCTCCCCGCTCCACCCACGTACGGATTCTCGAAACGGCAGAAGCGCTCAAGGATGAGTGCCCGGAAGTGACAAAGAGTACATTGTACTTATCCAGATCGAGTCCCGCCATCCCGTCCGAAGGCAGGATGCTCAGAGGTATCCTGTAATGCTGGTCCATCAGATGCCATAAACCTCCTACGGCAACCGATGCGGCTTCCGGGCCTCCGATGACAGCCACGCGCGGGAGACGCACCGTAGCGAAAGTACCGCTGCCGATATTATGTCCGGAGGTAAAACCGCTGTCAAGCGCATATACATCCACGCCGTCTTCTTTCGCTATCTGCTCCATAAGGGCATGGATCTTATCCTGTGGCAGTGACTGGTAAGCCGCGCCGAGCGGTACGACGACAGTTCCCCGGTCGAATGCCTTTCCGCCAGTCAGGAAACCGTCCTGTGATACCCTGGCGAATACGCCGGCCGAGAGGAGGCGGTAAAGCGCGCGGGGAGCGTAAAAGCCGCTCCATTCAAACGCATAAGCGTAGGAAGCGCGCTTGAAAGTACCTGACGGCATGGGTTCGGAATAGTGGAACTTTTCTCCCTGGACTGCCGCATCCACTTTCGCATACGGAAGATTGAACGACATGGGCAGGGTCCAGCCGGTGATGTCATAGGACAGGCTGTCCGAATATTGCTTACGGATCTCAAAGATAATCTCGACCATACGGTGCCGGGCCTGCCGCACAGGTACCACATAAGCGGAATCAGGCACGAACGTATGCCCGCCCGCCGTAAGTTTCCTGCCAAGACGGTAGATATCGACTCCGTTCCGCGAAACGAGTTCGGCAAGCCGGTACGCAGATGCGGCGTCGCAGGAAGTGCCGAAGACATAGTAGCCCGAGCCCTCCTTGGAAGTCGTCCGGTAGAAACGCTTCTGATATTCCAGCAACTCTTCACGCATATCTGTCGCTCCCTGCAGGGTAGCCAGTTCCGTCGTGAGTTGGTTGTGTATGGTCATTGGGAATGAAAGCATCCCGTTGGCAGTGTTGCGAAGGAAGCCGCGGGAACTCTGTTCCTCCCAGAGCAGGGCGATGCCGCCGAAGAAATCAAGATATTCGCGGCCGCGCCCCGGGAAATAGTCGTCATACACTTCTCCGGAAAAATACATCATGCCCTGCCTGTCGAATGCGGGAGCGTAGTAGTCGCGGGCCAGCCGCCGAATGAAGTCCCTGCACTCCTCGGTAATCAGCGGATGCCAGCGAGTTGGTTCGCCGGGAGAGAAGTGGTAATTGGCCTCAGAGCCCTGCTCGTGCGCGCAAGTATAGATATTGGGCTTCCAGTCTAGCATCGCTTCAGCGCGATAGCGCGATTCGGGCTGGGTCTGGTTGATCCAGTCGCGGTTGAGGTCAAACCAATAATGATTGGAACGCCCGCCCGGCCATGTCTCGGTATGCTCGATCTCCTGATTGTCCGGGTTGGGAACGGCACTCCGATGCGAATTGACCCATTCCGTGAAACGGCCGATACCGTCGGGATTGATCATGGGGTCGATCAGGACAATATTGTTTTCCAGCACTTTATCTGTATATGGCGTACGTGCCGCCGCCAGGTGATAGGCCAGCAGCAGGGATGCGTTGAATCCGCTCGTCTCGTTCCCATGAATGCTGTTGCCGAACCAGTTGAAGACCGGTCCGCTTGTCTTCCCGTCGGCAGAGGGGTCGCTCAGCAGGTCGTGCTCGGACTTGATGCGGTCGATATTGCGGATGTTGTCTTCCGTGGAGATAATGAGGAGATAAAGCGGCCTCCGCTCGTGCGTCCAGCCGTACTGGCGCAACAACACCCGGTCGGAAGCCGCGGCAAGCGCCTTGATATATGCCACGCCCTGTTCAGGGGTGATCTGGTACTCCCCGACTTCGAAGCCGAGGACGGAAGAGGGCGTGGGTATGTTCTTGTCATAATTGCAGGTGTCCGGAAGGAAATAATCCAATGCCACGGGTTCCTGGGCGGCCGCACCCAAAGCCAGGGCAAGGCAGAAGAGAAGGACGGATAGTTTACGCATAATCGGGTTCAGGCTAATTGTGTGGGACTTTTCAGATGTAAAAATAAGGATAGTAGGGCAAATTCCGTCAATAATCGAATAAAAAAACAAAAAAAAGTTGCACGGGCGAAAATAATTCGTACATTTGCAGTCCCGAAAACGAAGCAACCTCTTGCGAAAGTGATCAGAAGAAATCCAGCAACGTTGCACTAAAAAGTTTATAGAGAACATGGATTTAATGAAAGTTGCCTGCGACGCGCTGGCACAAGAACAGAAAAATTTCCCTGAATTCAAGGCCGGTGACACCATCACCGTCGCTTACAAGATCAAGGAAGATTCCGCCAAAGGCGAGAGCAAAGAACGTATCCAGAAATTCCGCGGCATCGTGATCCAGAAACGCGGCGCCGGCATTTCCAAGACGTTCACCGTACGCAAGATGTCGAACGGAATCGGAGTGGAGCGTATTTTCCCTTTCAACTCCCCTTTCATCGACTCGATTGAAGTAAACAAGGTTGGTAAGGTCCGTCGCGCACGTATCTTCTACCTCAGAGGCCTGACCGGCAAGAAAGCCAGGATCAAGGAGAAAAAGAGAGCTACCGCTCCCGTGGCAACCGCCGCAGAGTAGGACTCCATACTGGCTCCCTAGCTCAACTGAATAGAGCATCTGACTACGGATCAGAAGGTTATGGGTTTGAATCCCGTGGGAGTCACAAAGTTTTGAAAAAGAGGAACTTGCTAGCAAGTTCCTCTTTTTTTGTGCGGATGCCGCCGTCGAGAGCTTGCTCTCGTAAGGTGGCATTCGCGCAAAAAAGGAAGGGGTGGCCTTGGCCGGCCCTATTTTCAAAACTTTGACCAAGACGCAGGCCGTAGGCCAGGGAATGCGCAGCCCCCTTGCGGGCGAGCACAATCCATGGTTTTAGATAGTGATACCCATCCTGCATATTAAATCAGATAAGGGCCAAAAGCATCAAAACCGTCTTCCGGCTGCTTTTTCGGGATAATTGTGTATCTTTACAGATTATTTCCAACATCACTGATCATGGATACCAACCGAGTATTTGATACCGACGTTCAATATAGTAAGTACAAAGTTCTGATAGAGGTGATCCGGCGTGCCTATGAAGGCGGGCTGGAGAATGCCTATATGGAGATACCGGCCCTGCTCAGTCCCGGCCCGAAAGCAGAGACGCGCTGCTGCATCTACAAGGAACGCGCAATCATCCAGGACCGTGTCCTGATGGCGATGGGTGGCCATAAGGACAATCCCAATGTCATCGAAGTGATTGACAGCGCGTGCGATGAATGCCCAATCGATGGCATCTATGTAACGCCTGCCTGCCGTGGCTGTATGGTACACAGCTGCCAGGGAGTATGCCCCAAAGATGCCATCTCCATCGTCAACCATAGGGCTACCGTTGACAAGAGCAAATGCGTCGAATGCGGCAAGTGCACCCAGGCATGCCCCTATTCCGCCATCATCATGCAACATCGTCCCTGCATGGTCAGCTGCAAGGTGAAAGCCATTTCCATCGGCGAAGACAAAAAGGCGCGCATCGACAACAGCAAGTGCATTTCCTGCGGTGCGTGCGTTTACAAGTGCCCGTTTGGAGCCATAACTGACAAGTCCCTGATTCTCGACATCATCGACATCCTGAAAAAATCCAGGAACAATACAAGATATAAAGTGTATGCCGTCCTGGCGCCCTCTTTCTTCAGCCAATGTCGCGTCACACGAATCACCCAGGTGGTCACTGCAATCAGGTCGCTGGGTTTCTATAAGGTAGTCGAAGCTGCCATGGGCGCTGACATCACGCTCTATCGTGAGGCGAAGGAATGGGAAGAGAAAAAGCTTCTCACCACATCTTGTTGCCCGTCGTTCGTGATGTTCGTAGAGAAGTTCTTCCCTGAACTGGCACCCCATATCTCAAGTTCCGTTTCCCCGATGGTCGAGACGGCAAGACTCATCAAGAAAGCGGATCCTGCGGCCAAGATCGTCTTCATAGGCCCTTGCACCTCGAAAAAGATGGAATATCGCTTGGAAAAGACCGGCGGCCTCATAGACAGCGTCATG
This sequence comes from Bacteroidales bacterium, assembly GCA_017430365.1. Lineage (GTDB taxonomy): Bacteria > Bacteroidota > Bacteroidia > Bacteroidales > UBA932 > Cacconaster. The sequence continues at coordinate 129,775 of JAFRNC010000006.1, forward strand.
TCGTTCGAGGAGTTGCAGGCCTTCTGCGATGCCTTTGACATCGACGCCACAAAGCTGGAAGATACGCCGCTGGACGATGCTTCCTATTACGGGCGCATCTTCTCGAAATCAGGCGGCATCACCCAAGGTATTGCCGACGTTGCCCGCGATCTGGGCGTGGATGGCATCAAGCCGGTGTCGATGAACGGCATAGACGAATGCCGTGCCAACCTGCTGAAACTCAAGTTAGGGAAAGCGACCGAAAACTTTTTCGAAGGAATGGCCTGCGACGGCGGCTGTCTCAACGGCCCCGTCTGCATCACACACAACCCTCGTTTCGTCCATGACGTGGAAAAATATGCCAACGAAGCGACCCAGAAGACCATCCACCATTCAGTCAGCCAACTGGAATCTGAATAGCAACCTGTAAGCCGCGACAACAATCTGAAGGGTTTCATGTGAAGCTCGAATTTGTTTCTGCAAACCACACATAAGAAGGGCTGCCGGCGAGAAGGAAAGCCAATCCCGCTTAGACCAGATTATCTGAAAATCGACCTGCCCGCTATACGGATTACTCCTCCCCTTTCGGCCACTCAAAATAGCAATACTTCTTCTCCCAGCGGCGCTTTTCCGGGGTATCGCAGCGTTCGTATTCGCCGATAATGCATCCTGTGTAGAGATCATGTGCCATCTCTTCGATGACATCGAGAAGTTCCAGCTTTTCAGTATAGCATGCCGGAATAGAATTCCGCCCGAGAAGACACCCGACGATATTACCGCAGATGGCGCCCGTCGAATCGCTGTCACCGGAGTGGTTGACGGCCGAGATTATTGCGTCTTCGAAACTGTCCGCATGCTTGACTGCGCTGTATACTGCGATCGCCAGGGCCTCGTGGCCAGTCCATCCACCGCCAATTGATTCTATGGCCTCATGATCAGGTATGTCGGTATGGGCCAGGTCGATGGCTTTGGCGAGAATCTCCTGCAGCTGGACGACGTGACGGGGCCATAGCGTTCCGTAACTCTTCCCGTCATCATCTTCCGACATGACGGATGGCAAGCGGCCTGCCGCAACGAGCACGGCACGGTGAAGGCTTTCGGAGTCACAGGCTTTTCCACCAAGTATCTGCATCAGGATATCGTTAAGGACCACAGAGGGCAGGAATCCCAGCGGATGAAGGTGCGTAAGGCGCGCCACCTGCGCCGCGACCTTATTGCAATTGCCCCTATAATCATGGAGATAGCTGATAAGTGCGATTGGTGCAGTACGCATCACTCCCCCACATCCGCAGCTATCATTATGGACCTCCTTCCCCACTTCCAGGGTCTTCAGGGCGGTAATACAAGTATTACCGGGCGCGCGGCGGGAATACAACTCCGGTACATTCATCAGCCACGAGACCACGCGTGCCCCTTCCTTACGGGAACGCCACTCCTGAGTATGGAGCCAGTCGATATATGCGTGCCGGCAGTATTCATCGAAACGCCCCATAATGCCCCGCATATATCCCCGTGTCATGCCCAGAAGCAAGCCTGCCGCAGTGAACAGCGTCATCTGGGTATCATCGGAAATAAGCGCAAGTCCGCGACTGTCGATTTCATAACGGGTAATCCCACTGCTGCCATAATGCCTTGCAATGGCCGGCCAGCTCTGGAATTCGACGGGATAACCCAGAGCGTCACCTACTGCGCCGCCGACCATGCACCCCAAGGTGCGGTCCAGATCGGAAATACTCTCTACATTCATAATCAGATACTATGTAATCAACTAAAAAACAGCCTGATGTTCTCCGCCATCCCGTGAGCGAGGCGTGCGCGCGCTTCCCGGCTGTACCAGGCTATGTGGGGAGTCAGTCGGAGGCGCTCGGGGTATTTGCAGTTCATGAAAGGATGGTCGGCAGCAAGGGGTTCCTTTACGAAAACGTCTATGCCTGCTCCGGCTATGATCTGTCCGTCGATTGCCCGTACTATATCTTCCTCAACCGCAATCCCTCCCCTTCCGGTATTCACCAGGAACGCCGTAGGTTTCATCTTGCACAATCCTTCGTAGTCAATCAGGCCTGCCGTACGTTCGTTGTAGGGAGCGTGTATACTCACGACATCGGATCTGCGGAGCAGTCCGTCAAGGCTGACCGATGGATAATCCTTGCAGTGTGACGTGCCGGATGTGGAATAATAAATCACATTCATCCCGAAAGCCTCTGCAATTCCGGCGACCTTACGGCCTATGGCTCCCATCCCGACGATTCCGAGAGTCTTGCCGGCAAGCTCGGTGAAGGGATGCGCCGCATCGACATGGATAGTCCCTGCACTGTATTCCCCGCTGCGGATATAATCGTCATAATGGAAGGCTCTTCCGGCCAGATTCAGGATATGCATCCATGCTGTCTGTGCCACCGATTCAGTAGAGTATGCTGCGACGTTGCGGACCGCCACCCCCCGCTCCCTGCAAAGATCCACATCAATATTGTTGATTCCCGTACCCGCTTCGCAGATCAGTTTCAGTTTCGGGGCGGCGTCCAGGAACTCTTTGTCGACAATAATCTTGTTGATCAGTGCGACATCTGCGTCCGACACCCGTTCCCGCGCCTGTTCCGGTGTAGATGAAGGATAGCACACGAACGCGCCCTGGGCTGATATTTCAGACATGTCGGCGTCACCCATGGTGGCAGCATCGAGGAAAACGATTTTCATGGCTCTGGCATACTTTGCATACAAATTTAGCAAAAGCGGGCGCAATAATAAAGTTTATCCTTTTTTGTTATCTTTATGGATTGATAAATGCGACATTATGAAGAAATACTTGTTTGCCGCAGCCGCGGCGGTTCTGATTTGTTTCAGTGGATCCGCACAGGATTTCGACAAGGTATATCCGGCGACCGAGTTCTCCGTCAAGTTCGGACCAAGGCTGTATTACGGTGCTATCCGACCGGTATGGACGGATAGCGACACTTTCGTTTACTCAACCAACGAACCTGGCGGCGAGGCCTGGTATCGCGTGACAGGTACAAAGAAAGAACCTATCGACAAGGCAGCTTACGAAGAAGCTGCGTCAAAGAGCCGGACCGCATATTACGATCCTTCCGATGAAAGCCAGTATGCCGTGCGCAAGGAGGTCCGGGTCGTTTCCCCGGACAGTTTGAAGGTTGCCTTCGTAAAGGACCGGAACGTATGGGTGAGCAAGGCTGACGGCAGCGAAGCCTGCCAGCTCAGTTTCGACGGGACCGAGGGCGACGCATATGTCGAAATCCGGTGGTCGCTTGATTCGAAGAAGCTATCCGCCCTTAAGAAACAGGTATTTCCGGAGCGCCAGATCATACTCCGCCAGTCCCGCCCCGAGGATCAGATCCAGCCCAGTTACCGCTACCTGGATTACGCAAAGCCCGGCGACAGGCTGCCGCAGAGCGTACCGGCATTGTTCGACGTAGAGACCGGGAAAGCGATCCCGCTCGACCGCGGCATTCCGATGGACCAGTATTTCCTCATACTGGGTCGCTGGTCCCCGGATTCCCGCTATTTCACCTACGAGTATAACCGGCGCGGGCACCAGTTGTATGAACTTGCAGCCGTGGACGCGACTTCCGGCAAAGTACGTACCCTGGCCAGGGAAGAAACCGACACATTCGTCTATTATTACGACCTGTGGCGCTATTTCTTCAAGGACGGAAAGCACTGCCTCTGGATCTCCGAGCGTGATGACTGGAGGCATCTGTACATGATAGACACATATACTCTCCAGACGGATCAGCTCACCCGCGGAGAGTGGAATGTCCGCGAAATACACCATGTGGACGAGGAAAGAGGCTTCATCCTGGCAAACGCAAACGGCATATCGGCATCACAGGGAGAAGACCCTTACAACAAGCATCTCATACGGATAGATATCAAGACCGGCAAGGTGACTGACCTCACTCCTGAGAACGCCAACCACACGGTGTATTTCAACAAGGAATTCTCAACATTCGTGGACTGCTATTCACGGCCTGACCTCCCCGCCACCACCGTACTGCGCGACGCAGGGGACGGAAGAGTCCTGAGTGTTATACAGAAACAGGACATTTCGGAAGTACTCAAGGAAGGCTTCACGATGCCCGAAGTATTCACTGCAAAAGGACGTGACGGCGTCACGGACATATGGGGCACAATCTACCGCCCCTTCAAATTCAATCCAAAGAAGAAGTACCCGGTCGTCGAGTATATTTACGCCGGTCCCCACGATTCTCACGTGGACAAGAGTTTCATGGCCTATCCGCCGAGATTCTACCGTCTTCTGGAACTCGGTTTCATTGTGGTGACCATCGACGGAATGGGCACGGACAACCGGTCGAAGTCTTTCCAGGACGTTGCCTTTCGCAATCTCAAGGATGCCGGCTTCCCGGACCGCATTCTATGGATGCAGGCAGCCGCGAAGAAATACAAGTACATGAATCTCGACAAGGTCGGCATCTACGGCTACTCCGCGGGCGGCCAGAACGCAATGGCGGCCCTGCTCTTCCATCCGGAATTCTACAAAGTGGCCGTTGCGCTGTGCGGCTGCCACGACAACAGGATGGACAAGATATGGTGGAACGAGCAGTGGATGGGCTACCCCATCGGCCCGTGGTACGGTGAAAACTCGAACGTAGACAACGCCTGGCGCTTGGAAGGGAAACTGATGCTTATCAACGGGGAAATCGACGACAATGTGGACCCTGCCTCCACCCTGCAGGTCGTCTCCGAACTCATAAAACACAACAAGGACTTCGAGCAGCTTTACATTCCCGGCTATTCCCACAATCTGGGCGCCGACTGGATCACCCGCCGCATATACGAGTTCCTCTACCGTCACTGCAGATAAAACGACCGCTCCGATGAAACGCTTTCTATTTATCCTGTCAGTAACTGTCTGCCTCCCGTTGTTCGCGCAGCAACGGGAGTACATATGGCCGGAAGGACGCATGCCGGATATGCAGGCTTTCCAGATTGCAGCGATGACCGACGAGGTCGAGACGCCCGGTTTCAATCCCGATGCGTTCCGCATCCCCTACCTGGAGTGGTTCATGGCACCTGAAGATTCAGTGAAGAAAGATGTCTGCATGATACTCATTTCCGGCGGTTCATACATGAACTGTTGTGACGTAGGCCTCATCAAATACTGGCGGGACGAACTGACCAGACTGGGCATACAATGCGTGAACTTCGTCTACAGGACACCCCGTCCCGAGGGACTTCCCATCTACCAAACAGCATGGGAAGACGGTCAGCGGGCGGTCCGACTGGTGCGCAGCGAGGCGGCAAAGCGGGGCTTCGACCCGGAAAAGATCGGGGTGATTTCCATGTCGGCCGGCTCACATCTGGCATTGCTGCTGGCCACGGGTTCCCTGACCCGGACATACAAACCCGTGGACAGACTCGATTCAATTCCTTGCCATATAAACTGGGCGATAGCCAACGCACCTGCCTACGCCACTACCGACGGAGAGGCCGGAATCCCTGCAACCAGGGATGGATACGGCACGGACGTGGCATTGAGTCCAGTCTTCCCTTTCGATGCCAAGACCTGTCCGGTAAGCCTGCACCACGGAGAACTGGACCCATATTCCCCGAACGGTTCCACATTGTTTTACAGGCAATTGCGCAGGATGGACATCCCCGCCGAACTGCACCTGTATCCATTCCGCGGACATGGGGCTTTCGGATTCTGGCGCGGAATCGAATTCATGACACAGATGGGGTTCCTCGGACCGGTCGGACCGGAAGTCGACATCATGGACCGTTCACGTGACAACATACGTAAAGTCCTGTACGACAAGGAACCTGTCTGGCCGGAAGGCAAGACCCCCGATTTCCGTGAAAACCAGTGCGTCCCATACCTCGAATGGTTCATTCCCAAAGAGCGTACGAGCGATGCCATCCAGATCATCTATTCCGGCGGATCGTATGAGGGAAACAGTCCTGACAGTTTCGAAGTCGCCCCGGCGCGGCGCTACCTGAACGAAAAAGGCATCACCGTCGTCACCTTGAAATACCGTACTCCAAGGCCCGAGGGGCTTGCCAAACACACAAGCGCATGGCAGGACCTGCAGCGCGCCATACGCATCGTCAGGAGCGAAGCGGCCGCCCGCGGCCTGGACCCCGGGAAAATCGGCATAATGGGTTCGTCTGCGGGGGGACACCTCACCTTGATGGGCGTAACATCGTCGCGGCACAGGAGCTATCTGCCCGTCGACGGCATAGACACCCTCTCCTGCCGCGTTCAATGGGGAATCGGCATCTATCCGGCATACCTGTTGACCGACGGATTGGACGACTGCAACACGACGGGCGGCAACGACGATTCCGCAGTACTCGCCCCTGAATTCACATTCGATCCAGATACGGCTCCCATGCTCATGATACATGGCGATGCGGACGGGGATGCCTCCATGAACTCAGTCAAAGTGTGGGAGAAACTGAGGGCAATGGGCATACCCGCGGAACTTCACACGCTAGCCCTGCGGGAACACTGCTTCCAGCAGAAATCTTCTCCGGGTACGGGCAGTTACAACTGGCTCGACCGGATCGCCGAATTCATCGCGTACTTCTAACCCAGTTTTTTCTCAAACAGGACGAGATTCACGTCAGGGATACCATTGAAGACACAGGGAACTATTCCTGCCTCACGGTAGCCCAGTGACGGGTACATCTTACGGGCGACGCCGTTGACCGCGTTGGTATCCAACCGCACGACAGTGCAACCCTCCTCAAGCGCGTAGTTTTCGTAGAAATCCACGAAACTGCGACCTATCCCCCGTCTAGTGCAGTCTGGATCCACGGTCAAAGTATGCAGGACCATTACCTCGCCATCCTGAGCAGGAAATGCCCAGGACCCCTTCACATATACGGGGACCTGGGTCTTATTGATGATCGCAGATGCCACAATCCTTCCGCCCAGTTCGCAGACGAAGAGATCGTTGCGCCTCAGGGCATCCAAAGCCGTCGCCCTGACCGGATAAACGCCGGGCAACCATCCGATACGCATCAAGCCTTCCCTTTCCTTTTGATGGATACGGTCGTAGATGGCCGCAACTTCGTCAATGTCCGCGATTGAAGCAAACCTGATCATGTCATTTCCGCGTGAAACGGGGTACACGGTCGAGCGGGACATCCAGCTCGTAGGTCTTTCCGCCCTTGTACACCTTGCCGTTCTCGTCCTGCCAGCGGCCTTTAGGAAGATGTACCGTGCGTGAATTGCCGGGGGTCATCATCGGGGCGACCAGATAGCGGTCACCAAGCATGTACTGGTCGGTACAGGTCTCGAATCCCTGGCCGGGGAATGCATACTCCATACTGCGGACGATGGGCTCACCGGTCTTTGCACCGATCCTGGCCTGCTCCACCAGATAAGGGCCCAGTTCCTCATGCAGTCTGGCATATTTCAGGCAGATGGCCAGATGCTCGGCGTCCAGGACACGCCAGGGGGCTACCGAGAACTGCATCATCGGCATCATGGCGTGGATCTCGCAGGAGCGGACGATCAGTTCCTGGTCCAATCTGGACTGGTCCAGGTTACGGAAACTGCCGAATTCCCCGCCGCCTATCATGTCGGGGCAAGTGTAGATATGCCCGAGCAATCCTGCCGCAATCATGTCCGGAACAAGGCTCGAAACCGCCTTCCAGGAATATGACTTGTCACCGAGGCGCTGGACCAGGGCCTCGCCGCCCATACGCCAGCAGGCGCGGAACTCATTGTAAGGGAACTCGAGTCCAAGTTTCGCCCACAGCATCGTCTGGTTTGTGTCGAAGGATTTCCCGTCGAAAGGACGCGTATCCTCCTCCAGATACCGCTCCGGGTCTCCGGCGTCGAACTTGAATCCGTCAATCCCGTACTGCTCCTGCAAGGCGGTCAGCGTTCCCTTGAAATAGGCATAGGCTTCCGGATTGCTCAGGTCGTAGCAGGCGCTGAGTCCGTTCCACCAGTCGAGGATTGCGGGACGGTCGCGCCGGGCATCCATCACAAGATAACCTTTCCGGCGAAGCATCCTGTACTCCTGGCTGTCAGGCGATACGAAAGGACATATCCACAGCATTACCTTGAAACCAAGGGAATGGAGTTCGTCCACCATTCCTTTAGGATCCGGGAAACGGTCCGGACGGAACTCCGTACTTCCATAATATTTCTGCCAGTTGTCGTCGATCATCAGGATTCCGGGAGGGAAACCGTTGTCCACGATTGCGTGCGCGTATTTCAGCACGTCCGCCTGATTCTGGTCATATACCAGTTCTATCCAGGTGTTGTACTGCGGCTTATTGAGAAACATCTCCGGCGGGATTGTCCCGCTGGGCGGAAAATGGGCAGAAGAGGCGGCGAGAAAAGCCTCACGGAGGTTCGTACCTGCATCGACGCTGGTTACGGAGCCGCCATGATGAGGCGTAATCCGGATTTTACCGCCGGAAATGGAGACGGCGAATGAAGAGTCACACCAGATATAACGGCCCTTGTCGGAGATGAAAAGAGGCGTCGTATGGTTGTTGAAATTCTGGCGGGCCAGGTCAAATGCCATTTCCGTGGAGGCGTCGAAAGGCATACGGACACCCAGGTCCGTGACGGCGCCCCACCACTTTTCTCCGGGGAGCATGCTGAACACACGCTCCTGGGCAAAAATACCGGTACTCAGGAAGAACAGACCCAAGGCCAGGATAAAGGTCCTTTTCATGATCTAGAATTTTGAGAATCTGAGGAAAAAATGATGTGCCGGGGCTTCGTCGTCCGTCACGCTCAACAGCGTCCGGGCCGGCGCTGAAACGGAAATGACCGGCAGAGAAGAGGTCATGAGATTCGACATGGCCTGGCCGGCATGATATGGAGCGGTGATGAAATGTCCGTTGTCGGAAACCGTCCATCGGCACGTCGTATAAATACTTAATACCGAGATACTGGTCAATCGTACAGTTCTTCCGGAACTCTTCCTCATTCCTCATAGCTTACTTAAATGGCTATTTCGCCGAATCTGGCCTTGAAATCGCTCCAGCGGTAGAAGCCGGGAGCGACTTCGGGAAGCGGCAGGGTCGCACAGAAACCGTTCAGCAGCGCCTGAACGAGAATCTCGTCGGGAGCCTTACGGCTGCGGAAGAACACAAGCTGAAAGTTGCAGGCCATGGGAATGTCATAACTCCGCCATACCTTTTCGACATCGTACGGGTCCGAAATCATCGCATCCATCCCGTTCACTCCGAGATAGGAAATCAGCGGTGCCAGGGCAGTGTCATGAGAGAAACGCATACGGATGGAGACACCGTTGTCCAGGTCCTCCTCGAAGCGGTCTATTATATCCTTGGCGGCAACTGACATCTCCAGGAAACGGCGGCGGTCCACTCCGGGCGCAACGCCGGTATACATGTAGTCGCTATAGTTCTGGACCCGCCAGATGGCATATTTCTCCTCCGGCGTAAACACATCCGTAAGCGCAGCGGGAACAGGGAAATCGAGGTTGCTGCAATCAGAGACAAGTTGCATCATGTCGTACATGAAAGACTCGCGGTCCAGTCCGATACCTTCCGTCGAAGTGAACCAGCGTCCTATGACTCCGTCTTCATCGAAAACGGCCTTGGCAAAGCGTTCGTACTTGCCTATGGCCTCTTCCGTGAAGGGTTCCATGGGTTTGTAATCCGGGTTGGAATGGCTCTCCGGAATGAGCATGGAATAATACGGGCGGCCGTAATCCACCTGGATAGTGAGGTCACGGTCCAGGTCGGACAGTTCATCCAGACAGCAGAGCATGCTCACGATGACCCGCGAGGACTCGGTCGACAACGCAACCAGATAGGTTTTCCCCTTGAAGATTTCGGGATAGTTCCGGAAAATCTGTCCGGCAATCTGCCGGTGCTGCCGCTGGCCCTTCATGGTAAGGATCCCTTCATGATAGAGCATGCGAGGATACACTTCGGCAAATGCCTCGAAGAACTTCTTTCCCTCAGGGGTCAACTGTCCCTTTTCGTCAGCGGTCTTCCATATCCCGTACATTTTCGGATAGAAATCCGACCCGTCGACGAACCTCGCGCCATGACGGCCCATATGGCTGATATAGAAAGGTTTGTACCCTTTGGGAGGGCGCGGCGGGAGGGGCTGTCCCTCAGGATACATACCGAAGGTCCCTCCCCACCTCGTGGGATCGGAAAGGACATCATTTTTTGCCCACTGATGGTCTTCCTGGGCGAAAAGGACTGTGCCGGGCATAAAGGCCAGGAGCAGCAAAAGGAACAATTTGCGGATGGATATGTTCATGGCAATACTGAATATGATCGATTAACGGTTGTTCTTCCTTATTGTCAGCGAGCCGTCCGGATTGAGTGGCCCTGCCACGGCAAATGGAACGGGATACAGGACACCCTTGACTTCCAGCTCCGCCTTGAGCTTGAGCCTGCCGCAGTTCCAGTCGAATCCTTTCGGCAGGTACATCATCCCCGAGCGGACACCCTCCACATCGGGATAACCGGCGTCCAGACAGCCGCTGACATGCACCTCCCCGTCATCGGTGAACAGGGTCAGCCGAAGTACACCCGGTACTCCGGCAATCCCGTCATTGGTCATGCCGATTATCAGGAAATCCAGGTCCTCCTTATCCTTTCCGTGCCAGATGAACGACGGACGCACGCGGTACCCGATGCAGCTTGCCAGGTCATCCAGTGCCTCCGGATACCTGCTGTAATATGCCTCAAGGTTCTCGGCGCAAATACTGTGGAAACTCCAGAGGGAATAATAGTTCGCGCCCGCGTCCTTGGCATGGAGTATGACATCGTCCCCGGCAGGACGTCCGTAAGGATCGAGACGGATTGTGGATGCGTCCCCCCGGGTCATCGCGCACTCCACGAAAGCCGCAGTCCAGGCGGGACGGTTGCACAGCTGCTCTATGCTTTCACTGTCCACGAGTATCGTGTCTCGGCGCAGCCAGTTGTGGTCGCGGACCGAACGGTCCACGAGTGCTGAATTGCCCACTCCGCTGTGGTCGGGCTGGACATTTGTCACCAGGGGGACCTTGGTCCATGCGGCCTGCTGTATCTCATAGAGCCTGAGGAAAGTGTCCTCGGCCGCTTTCCGGTTCGGGAAATTATGCCCTTCATATGGCCAGGCGTGGCCTTCGCCCCAGAAGCCGAACATGTGGGTATCCACGAACTCGATGAGCGGACTTCCGTTGTATTTGTCGGCCATCAGGTGCTGCATCTCCTCGAAATACCCTATCAGGTATTCGTTGTAGCGCGGCTGGTAGTGACCGTGCTGGAAACGCGGCTGGGACGGATCGCCCTTCCATTCTCCCTTGAGATGGTCGAGCGGAACTTTTTTCAGGACATAGTCCGGCAGCGCGTCTTCGAGAGTGTCGGGATTGTTGAGCATCACCCTGAAACAGACCCGCTTCCCATACTGGGCCGCCTTGTCCATCGTGATCTTCCAATAGTCGTCGAAATCGAGTTTGCCGGCTTTCTTCTGGATATGGCGCCAATTTGGACGTATATGCACCTTGGTTCCAAGAGGGAAACGGAACAGTTTGTCTATGGTCGTCTCGAGTGATTCACCCGGCACATGGGGTGCTCCGTAATCTCCTGAAATGTATGTGGTCATGCCCATGCCGAAAGCGTTGAGCAACTGCTTACCGGGCATCGTATACTGGACCACTTCCGGCTCCTCGCCGAAATAGTCCTCCGGCGCGTAGGAAGGGAAAGGGCCTTGATAGAGTCGGTCACGGACCGCTGGCCCGGGGCCGAAATCGTATTTATACCAATTATGCTGAGGCACCCAACCAAGCAGGTCCGGTGCGATACCGACGGCGGCTCCGGCCGCCAGTCCGGCTTTTATGAAATCCCTTCGCTTCATTATCCGTTTACGTTTTTGATGATGTTGAGGGACCCGTCGGGGTTTACCGCGTGGGCCGCGGCGATGGGCACCGGATAGCGCACGCCTTTCACTTCGATTTCCGCCTTGAGCTTCAGGCGGCCGCTGTCGGCAGACACACCCTTGGGCAGGGTGATCATCGCTTCACGTATGCCTTTGGGATGCGGGAAACCGGCATCCAGGCATCCGCCGGCCTCGACGCTCCCGTCATCCGTGAACACGGTCAGGCGAAGTACTCCTGGCACACCCGCGATACCGTCGTTGACCATGCCGAAAATAAGGTTCTCGTGTCCCTCTCCGTCCGAGGAACGCCATATCCAGGACGGGCGTACCCGGAAACCTATACAACGGCTGAGATCGTCCAGCGCATCAGGGAATTTCCTGTAATATGCCCACAGGTTGTCGGGATTGATGGCATGGAAGGTCCAGAGGGAATAGTAGTTCGCCTTGAGATCCTTCACATGGGAAATGATGACGTCCCCCCTGGAGAATCCGTCGGCATCGACCGGGTAGTCGGTTCCGTTGCCTGAGCTCATCGCGCCTTCGCAGAAATTGGCCACCCAGGCAGGACGGTTGCTGAGCGCGTCGATACACTCATTCTGTACGAGGATGGAATCGCGGCGCAGCCAGTTCCCGTCACGGACGGAACGGTCGATGACCGATGAATGGCCTACCCTGTTGTAATCCGGCTGGACATTGGTGACAAGAGGCACCTTGGTCCAGGCTTTCTGCTGGATCTCATATAGTTTCAGAAGAGTCTCCTCCGCATCCTTACGTGACGGGAAGTTATGCCCGTCGTACGGCCACGCATGGCCCTCGCCCCACAGTCCGAAATGGTTGGTGTCGACCATCTCGATTTCCGGGCCTCCGTTGTACTTTTCCGCCAGCAGATTCTGCATTTCCTCGAAATAGCCGAGCAGGTAGTCGTTGTATTCGGGCTGAAGGTGTTCGTGCTGATATCTGACCTGCGAAGGGTTCCCGGTCCAGGAGCCTTTCAACTTGTGCAGGGGCACCTTTTTCAACACATAATCCGGTAGTGCGTTCTCCAGGATGTCCGGATTGTTGAGCATCACCCGGATGCCCACACGCTTGCCATACTGGAGCGACTTCTCCATCGTGATCTTCCAGTAATCGTCGAATTCAAGCTTCCCTTCCCGTTTCTGGATGTGGCGCCAGTTGGGACGGATGTACACTTTGGTGCCGAGCGGGAAGCGGAAAAGGCCGTCAATGATCTCTTCCAGGGTTTTTCCGGGCACCGCAGGAGATCCGAAATCGCCGGAAATATACGTGACCATACCCATGCCCATACAGTTGATCTGCTGTTTTCCGGGCTGTGTTGACTGATAGCACCAGCCGCCATAGAAATTGTCCGGCTCGTAGCAGCCGAACGGGCCTTGGTACAGGCGGTCGCGGACAGCAGGTCCCGGGCCGAAATCAAAACCGGTCCAGTTGTGGACCGGCACCCAGCCTTTCAGGACAGGCGAAAGCCCCACGGCCGCGGAAGCAGTCAGGGCCGTTTTCAGGAAATCTCGTCTTTGCATAACGGTTTTGTTACGGGAATCTGGTCCAAATATAACCAAATAATGCCAGAAATCCGTACAATAATGTATCTTTGTATAGCGTTAATCCAATACTGCAATGAATCGGTTACTGATACTGTGTCTGTCCTGCATGGCGGCTCTGTCTGCAGGTTGCGGACCGATAGAGATAAATGGCGGCGGAGACCCTCCGCCGGAGCCTGAATCCTACGGTGAGCCCATAGGCACTTTCTACCTCGAGGTCCGCAACATGACTTTGCGGCTCATGGACATTACGAGCCTCTATCAGGAAGTGGGTTATATAAGCTGGGCGGTCCCAGTGAACCATGTTCCCTTCCAGAGTCTGCCTGGCGGTTTGAAGGAAACCGTCAAGTCGTACGGCCTGTCCTCCCCGACGCAGGTATACAGGATGAAATGGAAGGGAGAAACGGTCTATCATCTTATCTGCGCTGTTCATGACGATATTACAGGGGTTTTCAGGCAATCCGGTGAGAATATCCGTTTTGCCACTTTTGAAGCCTACCTGGGATTCCTCCAGGAAGTCAGCGAAGTGAACTGCGTTCTGATAATCAATCCCGAGTTAGTGAAAAGCGCCGAAGGTGCGCCGAATCTCCTTGAAGGCACATGGCAGTCCGACTGGACTCACCTGCATCACGATACCGAAATCGATGACCAGGTCGACCTGTACTCCGGCCTCCCCTTCTCACTGACGGAAGTTTGCCACTTCGATAAGGACGGCACCGGTTATCTGCGCAGTGTCAAGTCTTTCAAGAACGGCAGGCAGGAAGTCTCCCTGGATCCCTTCACTTACTACCTGACGAACTATCAGACGGACGGTGCTTCTTATCACAATTATTCCTATATCTGCTGCTTCGCCGCGGGCGACACCATTGAATATACCGCAAGGTCGCGGAGCGGTTTCAGCCGTGTCTTCGACCGGAGTTTCTATTTCGTAACCTATCCCTGGTACAATATCTCGTCCGATCCGTACAGGAATAAAAATGGCGATTCCAAATACGGTGTCCCTGAAAAGGACAGGAACTCTCCGGTGGTGGGACGCTGGTCCGGAATCTCGAAAAGCGCCGCCATAACTTTTGGAATCAACAACGTCACCTGGGTTTTCCGCGGTGACGGCACGGGCTACCTGCTTTATAACAGGCAGTTTTCCCATTCATTCGTATACACGGTAGACTCAAATAGCGGATCCGAGCTCCAATTGACCATCTATAAGTACGATACAGGGTTCACTGTCGATGACGGATTCTGGAGGAATGGCGACTTGACCTACAGTTACGATGCTTCCCAATCGAAACCTGAAGGCCAGGCAATGAGGGCGAAAATATATGATGACGGCGACAGTCTTGAGCTTGAAGGCTGGGTTGACAGGGCTGCGGACATGAGCAGGTCACCTATCGTATTCCGGCGTGTTACCCGATAGTTTTTCAATCAACGGTCATTATGTCAAAGGACTATTCATCATTCGGCCCGGCGTACAGGAACTTCAGGGTAAGCGACGGGGTATATGTCCCTGAACCGCTCGAGGATTTCTCAGGGGACAATCCTTTTACAAGGATGGCTCCGATACGCGGGAAGAACAAGGATATCAATTTTGACGGGACTTATCCATATCTCGACAAGTCCCTAAAATTCAATTTTCTGCATACTCTGGTATATCTCATCGTCTGGCTCGTCGCTTTCCCCTTGAACCGGATCCGTTTCGGCCTCAGGATAGAAGGGCGTGAAAAGATAAGGCGTAACCGGAAGCTCTTCGCCGGAGGTGTCATGACCGTCTGCAATCACGTGCACAGATGGGATATGGTCTGCGTGTTGCAGGCGATGCGCTTCCGCATGGCATGGATACCGATGTACGCCCAGCCTTTCAACGGGAAGGACGGATTCAAGATGAAATATGTGGGCGGCATACCGATACCGGAGGATTACGGCGGACTTATCAAATTCAATCAGGCCATGAATGAACTCCATGAGCGCGGCAAGTGGATACACATATTCCCGGAAAGCTGTAGCTGGAAATTCTACGCCCCTCTCAGGCCGTTCAAGACAGGTGCCTTCAATATGGCCTACAGGTATTCCCTGCCCGTCATCCCGATGGTAATCTCGTTCCGTCCACGCACGGGATGGCGCAGGATCTTCGGCAAGGACGAACCGCTGCTTACAATCCATGTAGGCGATCCCATCATACCCGATCCCAAGGCGCCGAGGAAAGAAGAGGCGGCACGCATGCGCGACCTTGCCCACAAGTCAATGCTCGACATGGCAGGCATAATATCCAACCCCTGGCCCTCCAGTTTAGAATGACCCCCCCCCTCCATATGAAAAAAATCATCGATCCCGTACCCGTCGAGCTTATCAAAGCCGAACTCACCCCGTCCAAAAAACTGGAAGACACCAACAAGGGGCACAATGAGCTTTACATAGTCACCTGGCATGACTCCCCCAATATCGTCACCGAAATCGGAAGGCTGCGCGAGCTGACTTTCCGGCAGGCCGGAGGTTCCACGGGCGAAGAAATTGACCTGGATGAATACGACAAGATGGAGAAGCCCTACAAGCAACTGATTGTCTGGGATCCGGACTCGGAGGCCATCATCGGCGGCTACCGCTTCATCCTGGGCTCCGATGCCGTTTTCGACGAGAAAGGCCAGCCCATGCTGGCGAGTTCACATCAATTCCATTTTTCCAAAAAGTTCATCGATGAATACCTGCCCCACGTCATGGAACTGGGACGCAATTTCGTGGTTCCTTCCCTGGACGGCACAAGGTCCATCTTTGCGCTGGACAACCTTTGGGATGGAATTGTAGCGGTCCTGATGAAAAACCCGGATCTGCTCTATTTCTTCGGAAAGATCACGATCTATCCCTCTTATGACCATATAATCAGGGATCTGATCTACCGCTTCCTCTGGAAACATTACGAAGACAAGGATGAACTCGTCCGTCCCTGGGACGACCAGGCGGTCATGCCCGATTCCGATCCCGAATTGATGGATCTGGTCATCAACAAGGACGATCCGGCGGAGGATTACAAATTGCTGAAAGGAGCCGCAAAATTGAGAGGGGTCAATATCCCGCCGAACATGACCGCCTATCTTTCCATCACCTCACAGATGATGATGTTCGGCACGGCAGTAAACCGGCTGATGCATAACATCGAGGACACGGGAGTCCTGATGCCTTTCGATGCGATATACCACGAAAAGAAGCGCCGCCATATAGGTACTTATCTCCGGTTTTTCCATGGGAGAAAGCGCAAGAAGCTCGTTCCCGGCACGCCTGAGGCAGAAAACGAGATGATAGAGGAATGGCTGGCCAAGCGCAACCGCAAGGTAAAGCGCATGCTCAAGAAAGCCGGCCGCAAACTTTAACTGTCAACATCTCATCATACCACAACCGTGCTGACGGCGTCGGCTATGGCCTCCTCGAGGAGCGTTGCAGCCAATGCTCCTGCAACATCAATACTGGCGGCGACTTTTTCACCTTCCTCACCTACGGAAACAGCATAAACCGTATCCCCGTCGGCGGTTGTGAACGCGGGATTGATGCTGCGGGCCATCCCGGCAGAGGCCATTTGCGCCAGATGCTTCAGTTCGGCCGGTGTGAAATCCCCATTCGTAAAAACCGCGGCAAGCGTCGTGTTGGTAGTACTGGTAAAGAGATTGTCGCCGGTAGTCTGCAGAAGTGTTTCGTATGAATCAGCAAAAGCATTGTGGTCCGGAGTGCGCATGCCAGCTATCTTCTTTCCGGCGAAATAGATATCACCGTAGCTGTTGAGGACGACCGCCACACCAACCTGGAGTTTCCCCAACTGCATAGCGGAATAGCCTATACCGGATTTCTGTGACTGCCCCATTCCTGCGGCCTTCCCTACCGTGGCGCCCGTTCCGGCGCCCACGTTGCCGCTTCGGGGGTCATTGCCGGAGAAACTGGCTTCGCATGCCTCGTATCCCATTCCTGCATCGGGACGGACTGCAAAGCTGCCATATCCCAGGTCGTAGATGCAACTCTGGCAGACAATGGGTACGACAGCGATGCCTGTATCGTATCCTATGCCGTGTGATTCAAGGCAGCGCATCACGCCGTCAGATGCGGCAAGGCCGTAGGCTGAGCCGCCGGAAAAGACCAATGCATTCAGGGGATGACTCCGTTCCGTGGCGATGGTTTCTGTCTCGCGGGAGGCGGGTCCGCCTCCGAAAACCTCCACGGCCGCCCTTCCGGGCGTGGTAAACCTGAACACTGTGACGCCGGTGGCTGCCTTATCGTCCTGGGCGTTTCCCACACGGACTCCCTTGATATCTGAAAAATCGATGCGCATATCACTTAATCCAACCTAAAACGTTTTACGGTACAAATTTACAGATTCTCCTCCACTTTGGAAAGCCTTGCGGATTGTCTGGCGGCATGCTTGACATACCGTCTCATCCGCCTCATCCTGGAACTCTTTTCATAAGCGTCACCGAACCGGTTCCTGTCGTCCGATATATGGATCTTTTCCGGAGCCATTTTCCTGAGCCCCTTGGCCCGCGTACCGCCGGGATGTCTGGATGCCATCGCCTTTGCGGCGCTGATACCCATATCTTTGACCAGTTTCCTGAACTCGTGTCTGGAATGGAATGTCTTTCCCATATGAAAAGTTTACGAGCATGTTCGAAATGATTATCGGCCGTCTCGAGATATTCCCGGTCCTTTACCTGCTCCGCTCGGTAAGGAGAAAACCAGTTTAGCGCCGCGTTTCAAGTCCTCCACGTCGAGGAAATTATCCTTGAGCATCTTCCCGTCAAGACGTACCTTGCGGTACACCGGGCCGGGGCCGGAAGCGGTTACCACCAGTTTCCTTCCGCCCTGGAGCGTTACTTCGGCCTTCGGGAAAAGCGGAGTACCTATGGCGTACTGTCCGCTCGCGGGGCACACTGGATAGAAACCGAGTGCTGAAAAGACATACCAAGCCGATGTCTGGCCATTGTCCTCGTCACCGCAGTAACCGTCCGGACGGGCGCTGTACAGCCGGTCCATAGTCTCTCGTATGCGGACCTGGCCCTTCCACGGCTGTGATGTCCAGTCGTAAAGGTACAGCATATGCTGGGCCGGCTGATTGCCATGTGCATAGTTTCCCATATCGGCCACCTGCATCTCGGTGATCTCATGTATGCGGTAGCCATAATAACTGTCGTCATAAACGGGAGGCACCGTGAATACTGAATCGAGCATGCTGACGAAACAGTATTCACCGCCCATGGCCTCTATCAATCCCGGAACATCATGGAACACGCTCCATGTATAGTGCCATGCATTGCCTTCCGTGAAGGCGTCTCCCCACTTGTAGGGATTGAACGGCTCCTGGAAACTGCCGTCGGCATTTCGCCCGCGCATAAGCAGCGATCCGCTGTCGAATACATTGCGCCAGTTATCTGAACGCGAAAGATAAAGGTCTTTTTCTTCCTGAGGACGGTCCAGCATTTCGGCAATCTTTGATATGCACCAGTCATCATATGCGTATTCCAGGGTACGGGCCACACTCTCATTGATGCCTACGTCGTACGGGATATAGCCCAGACTGTTGTAGTATTCGTATCCTTTCCTTCCGGAAGATCCGACCGCAGGATGCACGTTTTCCGTCCCGTGGACAAGGGCCCTGTAGAGTACTTCCAGATCTTCGCGTGATATCAGACCCTGGACGGCGGCATCGGCCACAACCGCGGCGGAGTTGTTGCCCACCATGCAGTTCCTGTGGCCGGGGGAAGCCCATTCGGGAAGGAAATCGTTCTCTCGGGCTATATTCGCCAGACCGGCCTGGATCTCGGCATTGACGTCGGGATACACAAGATTCAGAAGCGGGAAAAGCGCACGGAAAGTATCCCAGAAGCCCGTGTCGGTATAGAGATATCCGGGTTCCACCCTGCCACTGTACGGACTGTAGTGTATGGGGTTGCCATCCCTGTCCAATTCGTAGAACTTCCGTGGGAAAAGAGTGCTGCGGTACAGACATGAGTAGAAAGTCCGCATCTGGTCTTCACTGCCCCCGCTGACGCGGATCCTCCCCAGCACCTCATCCCAGCGCGCCTGTGCGGCATCCTTGATTTCATCGAAACTGCGGCCGGACACTTCCTCCAGATTGAGGAGAGCCTGCTCTCCGGAGATGAAAGAAGATGACATATACAGCGTCACGACCCGGCCGCGTCCAGTCTTGAACTTTTCCAATAGAGGTGCATCGCCTTTTATCACGAAATAGTTGCGGAAACCTTCGGGCACGCCCCCGTGGTTCTGTACGCTGAATCCGCTGACGCCCGTGCCGTCCGCGTTTACTTCCCCGCCGGCGAAAGGATTGACGGCTATGCACGAGTTTTCGCTTTCAGGGAAAGTTATGCGCATGACCGCCGCGCGTTCGGTGGGAGCAATCTCCACGGTAATGTCGTAGTCAGCAAGATAAACCCGGTAATAATACGGCCTCGCTATCTCGCTTTTGTGCGAAAAAAAGCTTCCGGAAGGATCATCTCCCGTATACGGAATTATGGAGAAGGCCCCGTAATCGTTGATCCAGGGGGACGGCTGGTGTGTCTGCTTGAAGCCGGTTATGCGGAGTTTGCCGTACTGATAGGCCCATCCGTCATTCTCGCGCTCCGCGGTCACAGGCGTCCAGAAGTTCATTCCCCAGGGAAGCGCCACGGCAGGATAAGTATTGCCCGTCGAGAACGAGCGGTCGCTCTGTGTCCCTACGAGGGTGGATACATAGTCTGACAAATGCTCCTCACGCGGCTGATCCGAGCAGGAAGAAATAATAAGCAGATGGATGCCGAGCAGAATAGCGGAGAGCAACGATCCCCGGAAAATGTGTATATCATTCATAAAACAAGAGGATGATCAATGAAAACGCCTGCTGTACGCAAGCCGCTCCGTACCGGAAAGCACGTATATTATTCCGCAGTAAGTGAAACCATGTTTCAGGATATTGTGCTGCATGATCAGGTTGTCGCGGTGAGTGTCAATACGGATGACAGGGTCCTTTGAGGAGCAGAAATCGATGACGGTTCTGAAGATTCCGTGTACGTCGGGATAACTCGCGATGCGGTGGATGACATGATACGGCAAATCCGCATCCGGCCATGCCCCCTCATAGATTTTTTCGTACGTCGGTTCCGGCGATGGCAGGAACGCGAAATAGGCAACTATCCTTCCGTCATCCTCGATAACAAAAGCGCCGTCCTTTTCCATGTCCGCATAAATGATCTCTTCAGAAGGATATCCTTCACCCCACTGGTGCAGGTTGCCTGAATCCCACATGATCTTCTTTGCCGCTGCCATGACATCCATGATCGCGGCAATGTCCGCGGGCACCGCTTTCCTTACTGTCCTTTCCATCTACAGTCTAGTTTGCCTGCCTCTGGGGGCTTATAGGTTTATGCTCCTTGAGGTCGTAACGCTGTCCCGGGCGGAGGAAGAAAAAGCGTTCCCTTCCCGCCTGATGCACGGCCACATACGATTTGCCTATCACTTCGAATTCATCTCCTTTAACGACTATGGCAGTGGATTCGTCAATGCCGATGCCGATGAACTCAGGGGCGGCCTTTATAAAAGCGTCCAGGTCATGCTGGCGGTTGCGGACAAGGATATGCTGGTCGATAGCGGAGAGTTTCAGGAATCCCAGCCCCTGCGTATGGTCGCCGATCAGGTGCTGCGCCCCCCTGGTATCGCCACGCCAAAGCAGCGATCCCTGGATGCTGGCACCTGCGGAAGTCCCGGCTATGACTCCGCCCCTGGAGAGCAGGGCGAACAATTCACGATGTACCTTCGTATTGAGATATACCTCCGCGATACGCCATTGCCTGCCTCCGGTGATGAAGACACCCGTAGCACGGCGCAGTTCCTTGAGGTTCTTTTCATCATTGGCCTCGTCGATGGTCGTCAGATGCATGCGGGAAACCCTGTCCTTTCCGATACGATTGGAAATGGCACGTATGGTGGAGAAATAACTGGTGTCTTCCGGGGCGGACGCATTGGTGATGACGACGATGCGGGAGTCGGAGCCTCCGGCGAGTTCGAAGAAACTGTCCCATAATACATCGGTCATCCTGCCGCCGCCGATAATCAGCAGGGAACCGTGTTCAGGTCCGTGGCGGGTCACGGAAAGATCTACTACAGTCGGGTTCTGGGCTGCAGCGCCCAGAGCCAGCACAAGGCCGGACAGGAAAAGAATCAGTTTACGCATATCGTTTGTATTTAATATAATTGCTTGAAACCGGTCCAAAGGAAATCGATGATATCACTGCTGTCGTACGCTTCGGCTGTCCGTTCGGAAGCAAGGCGGTCGCCTGCATATCCATGGATCCAGACTCCCAAAGCGGCGGCATCTGTAGAAGCGTATCCCCGGGCAAGCAGACCGCCGGCCAATCCGCTGAGGACATCGCCGCTGCCCCCCTTGGCCATACCGGGATTGCCGGTCGTATTGACCAGGCATTCCCCTCCCGGCAGATACACCCGGCTGTGATAGCCTTTCACCACGACAGTGCAGCCGCTGTCCCGGCAAATACTGCGCACCGCGGCTTCCTTTCCTTCTTCATCATTCCATGCGACAAGCCGCCTCAGTTCTCCCAGATGAGGTGTAAGTATGGAACCACGGGGAATCCCGCTCCAAAGAGCCGGATGTGCGGCAAGCAGATTCAGGGCGTCTGCGTCAAGAAGCATGGGTATGCCTGCCCGGTTGGCTGAAAATAGCAGCTTTGAAAGGACTTCCAGTGTCCCGGGAGCCTGCCCCAGACCCGGCCCGACCACAATGGCACTGTATTTCTCAAGTGAGACGGGGACTGTGCCGATACAAGGTCCGGGATCTTCCGAGAGAATGGCTGAAGGAAAACGGTTCACCACCGCCTGCAACGCGCGCCCCGTCGAGTGGAGCGTCACGAGTCCGCAACCGGACCTGAGGGCGGCACCCGTGGCCAGCACTGCGGCACCTGGCATCGTCTGGCAACCGCATACAAGCAGAAGATGGCCATAGTCGCCCTTATGGCTTCCGTTCTCGCGGTAGAGAAGTCTCCCGCGGAGATATGCCTCGGTTATCAATTCGGTTTCCATTGCCTATTGTTCCTGTGCGACAGCTTCGATCACCCTCACCCAATCAGTTTCGGGATCGAATCCGAACTTGTCGTCTATGCCTACATTGAAATATAGTTTGGAATCGAAATTCTGGAAAGAGGTATTGCCCACCTCGGAATTCTCGTTCACGTAATCGAAATGGATACCCTCCATGGCAAAGCGCCGGCGGTATGCTTCAAGCCGTTCCGGATAACATCCGCTCCAGAGGATCAGGCAGATGTCGTCCCTGTTCGACATAAGCTGGAGCGCCGGCTTCGCATAGGGCAGGAAGTCGTATGTCTCCTCGCTCTCGTAGCATGCCCGGAGGATGGTGTCGTGGATATCCACCACGACATATATCTTTTCCCATCCTTTCTCAATCTTCCTGCGCAGAGCCGCTTCAAATGCCTTTGCGATGTCCATTGTCATTTCAGGTATTTCAAGGCCCTGGACAACTGATCCGGGCAGCTTGTTCCACGGCCTTCACAATCGATGCCTTCCAGACGGTCTATGACCTCATCTATATTCCTGCCGGCGCATAAGGCCGCCACCCCCTGCGTGTTGCCGTGGCAGCCGTCCGTATACTGCACCTTCAGGATGACTTTGCCATCCATTTCAATGTCTATCCGGGAAGAGCATACGGCATCGCAGGTCAGGAACGAAGCCCTCCTGATCCCGTCTTCCACCCGGTCGCTTATCAATGTAACATCGTGCATATCCTGTACTTTCTGTTCGGTATACAAATATAGTCAAAATTTGCCAGCCCGTCAGAATTCACTATCTTTGGGCTGATTGCGACGAAAACAAACATGGAAGTAACCAACCTGCTGGACATACATACACGCGGGGAACTGTATAGCTGGTACCTGGCGAATCACGACACGACGAGCGATTTCTGGCTGCGCGTCAACCGGGCGAAAGAGCCGTTTCCGGGGGTTGTGGGCTATATCGATGCCGTGGAGGTCGCACTTTGCTTCGGATGGATCGACAGCACGATGAAGCGAATAGATGACGGGAAACCGGTCCAGCATTTCACACCGAGGCGGAAAGGCGGCAACTGGTGCGAACAGAATATAGAACGCTGCCGCCGCCTGGTCAAACTGGGAGAAATGACTCCGGCCGGGCTGGCGGTCGCCCCCGATCTGGACCCTTCACGTTTTGTCTTCGAAAAATGGGTTACAGACGCCATCAAGGCCGACCGCAAGGCCTGGAAAAACTACCGCTCTTTTCCTGAGAACTACCGTCGCATCAAAGTCGACCGGATACAGCATTATGAAAAAACCAGGCGCACGGAGTACGCCTGGAAAACATTGAACAAATTCATAATCGACTGCCGCGAAGGCAGGATGCAGGGCGGATGGAGCGATTTCGGCAGGCTGGAGAGATATTAGGCCCTCCGGCAGCCTTTATTTCAGCTCGAACTCCGCGGTTCCGCGGATGTCCTGTGCGGATGCCCCGACCATAGCCTTGAAAACGCCCTTCTCCGCCGTCCAGGCATGCTTTTCGGCATCAAAGTAGCTCAACGCATCTTTGTCGATCGTGAAAGATACGTCGGCTTTCTGTCCGGGTTCGAGCATAATCTTCGCGAATCCCTTGAGTTCCTTCACCGGACGGTCGACTGAGGCTTCCGCGTCAGCGATATAGAGCTGGACGACTTCAGCACCTTTCACCGCGCCGGTGTTCTTCACTGGTACGGTTACCGTCAGCGTACCATTTTCCTGCATCGAATTCTTGCTCAGACGGGGCTCGCCGAATTCGAAGGTGGTATAGCTGAGGCCGTGGCCGAACGGGAAGAGGACACCGCCGTGAAGGTCGTACCAGCGGTAACCGACATATATGCCCTCGGTGTATTCCATGTCCATCACAGGCATTCCGTCAATGGTGCCGTCCCTGAGGATACCGGGATACTGCCGCTCGGTCTGGACAGGATTGTCGGCGTAAGAGACAGGAATGGTGAACGGCAGATGGCCTGACGGGTTGACGTCACCGGAAAGGACATCGGCGAGAGAATGGCCGGCCTGTGTGCCCAGATACCAGTCCTGGACAATTGCGGGCACTTTATCCTTCCACGGCATCGCCACAGCGTTTCCGGAAATATTGACTACGACCAATTTGCCGGTCGCTGCGGCAAGCGCCTCGATCACGGCGTCCTGACCGTATGGAAGGCCGTACTGGACGCGGTCCAGGCCTTCAGAGTCCTGACGGTCCGCCTTGTTGAGTCCCCCGATAAAGATCACATAGTCCGCACCTTGCGCAGCTTTTACGGCATCGGCGATCAAGGTCGCCGCATTGCGGCTTTCGCGGAGATCCTGTCCGGTGGAAACACCGTTGTACTCTCCACCGACATCACCCACATATCCGCGCTCCCATACGACCTCCGCATCGGGATAGCGGGCTTTGATGCCGTCTAGCGGGGAAACCTCAAGTTTCGCCTTCAGGGAAGAAGAACCTCCTCCCACAGTCATCATCTTGACCGCATTCTCGCCCACTACGACGATTTTCCGGGGATTAGACATGGGAAGCAGGCCGCCGTCGTTCTTGAGGAGCACTATGGACTCGGCACCGATCTTCCGGGCCGCGGCATAATGTTCAGGAGAAGTCTGGCTGCCGAACGGGCGGGTGCGGTCCATCGAAGTCCGGAAAATCATGCGCAGGATACGCTTGACGCGTGCATCAAGCTCGTCAGTTCCGATTTCGCCCTTCTCAATCGCCTCTCTGTAAGGTGCGGCAAGGTAATAGATGTCATACGCGTTGGTCTTGCCCATGACAAGGCCGTCGGTCCATGAGCCGTACTCGAGGTCCACGCCGTGACGGGCGGTCTGGAGCGTGTTGTGGACTCCGCCCCAGTCGCTGATGACCACGCCGTCGAAGCCCCATTCTCCGCGAAGTATCTTGTCCAGAAGTACTTCGTTGGAGCAGAGGTGCTCCCCGTTATAGAGATTGTAGGCAGCCATAACAGACCAGGCATGACCTTTCTGCACCGCAGCCTTGAATGCCGGCAGGTAAATCTCATAAAGGGTGCGGTCGTCCACGATGGTATTGGCTACATGCCGGTTCACTTCACTGTTGTTCAGTGCATAATGCTTAACGCACACAGCCACTCCGTTGGACTGCACGCCCTCCACATAGGGCACCACCATCTCGCCTGCGAGATAGGGATCCTCGCCCATATACTCGAAATTGCGGCCGTTGAGCGGGAAACGGTAGATGTTCACGCCGGGGCCCAGAAGGACTGTCTTGTTACGGTACCTGGCCTCTTCGCCGATATTCTTTCCGTAGAGCCGGGAGAGGTCACGGTCCCATGTAGCGGCAAGGCCGCTGAGCGCCGGGAATGCAGTAATGGAGTCGTTGGTCCATCCCGCCTGGTCCCATTCATCCCAGAGGACCTCGGCACGGATGCCGTGGGGGCCGTCGGTACACCAGACTTCCGGAATGCCCAGGCGCGGTACTCCGGGAGAACTGAATTTTGACTGCGCATGGACAATCGCGATCTTCTCGTCGAGGGTCATACGCGAAAAAGCATCTTCCACCCTGGCCTCGATGGGCTGGGCGTCATCAAGATAGACTGGGATTTCGGAATTGTTGCGTGGTGCCTGCCCGCAGGAAACGGCGGCAAGCGCCAGGCAGAGGAGGAAAGATTTAAACTTCATACCCTTTTGTTATCAGAAAGGCCTTTGCTGGTTGAGGTTTACTGCGGGATATACGGGAATGCGGCCGGGATCGTTGGCGGCGCAGGCAGCAAGCCAAGCCACGATCGTGGCGTCGACCTTGAGGTCAGCCTGCGAGAGACGCTCGTAAGTATCCATTATCGTGTGGTAGGTACGGCCATACTCGAGTTCGTCCTGGATGAACTGGTAAGCCGGAAGGCCGACACGGGTGAAGGTCTGATGATCGGTGCCGCCGGTAGTGCGGGGCGAGAGATACTTGAATCCCAGGGATTCGATGTACTTCATCCAGGCCTCGAAAAATTCGGCAGCTGCGTCGTTGCGTTCGAGATAGATTCCGCGGAAACGGCCGGAACCGTTGTCCATGTTGAGATAGAGGGCGAACTTGTCGAATCCGGGAAGCTTCTTCTGGTCCTTGTAGAGATATTGTTCCATATAGCCGCGTGAGCCATAGAGGCCCTGCTCCTCACCGCCCCAGAGAGCCAGGCGGATAGTACGCTTGGGTTTGAATCCCAGATCCTTGAGGATGCGCATGGCTTCCATCATCACGATGCAGCCGGAAGCGTTGTCGGCAGCGCCGGTGCCGCCGTGCCAGGAGTCGAAGTGCCCGCCGAGCAGCACGATCTCGTCTTTGAGTTTGGGATCGGTGCCGGGAATCTCGGCGTAGATATTGCGCACTTCACGGTCGTCAGTGAAACGGTTGATGAGTTCCAGTTCCATCTCGACCTTCTGTCCTTTCTCTATCAGCCTCACCATACGTCCGTGGTCTTCCAGAGGCATTGCAATTTCGGGAACGGGCTCGGGATCACCGACCTTGTAATTGACGCCGGAACTGCCGGGCACGTTGAAGGAACCGCTTCCGTTGACGATGCAGAGAGGTTTCTCAGTGGCATAGAAATCAGCCATCATCTGGCGGAGTTCCATCAGGGCGCGGTAATCGACGTTCATCCTGCCATAGCGGCCACCGCGTGGATTGGCACGGTTGTCATCAGTCAGTGCAGCCAGTTCCTCATCGGTATAACGGGATGCAAGAGGCTCGAACCTGATGTCATATGACTGCGTGGAAGGCATCAGCAGTATCTTGCCGGCGACCTTTCCGCGGTATTTCTCCAGGTCCTCCTTGGATTTGACGTCGAAGACGATGCACTCGCCTTTGACAAGTCCTTTGGTACTTCCCGACCATGCCCTTGGATTGACGGAGAATGCGCAGTAGTAAGGGGTGGTCATGGCGGCATAGGTCTTCACGACATCCCATCCCCCGCGGGTGAATTCCATGGCGAATACGGAGCGGGGATTTGAGAAGCCCAGTTCCTTGAGCTTGACGATGACCAGTGAATCCGCACGGCGTTTCTGCCGGGAAGCGGTGAGCCTGGAGCCCATGAAGTCGGTCATGTACTGAGAGATCTCCTCGACCTTGGAATTGCCAAGACCTTCGGCCTTGATCTTTGAGGCCCATTCCGCAGATTCGGAGACCTGGGCCTTTGCTGTGCCGCCGCAGAACAACATGGCGAGCACCGAAACGATGACTAAAACTTTTTTCACGACTTATTATATTGATTGTTAATGATTTCAGGAAACGGCTGCGTTCAGCCCGGGAGTGGTGAAATAAGCCAGTACAATGGTGACTACGCTTATCAGCAATATAACTGCGGCATAAATGACACCGTAGAATACTCCCGTCCTCAGTGCGGTCAGGATACTCTTACGCCATTCTATACTCAGCCATTGGTGATAGTCCAGCACCAGCAGGGAAAACATAAGCAGAATGCTGATTGAAGAAGACCTGCCCCATGTCAGGAGGACTGCAAAGAGCATGAAGAAACTGAACTGGCACAACACGTATGCGGATGCCGCGGCACAAGCGGACATACCCAGGCGATGACGGCGCAAAGCCATTGACATGGCCAGCCACAGGAACAGGAACTCGGTAATGAAGAGAGGTATCCCCTGACTGCGGAGCGTTGCTTCCAGAGCAGCCAGCGAAGACTCCCTCTGGGTCTTGACCGCTTCCGGAAACTGGTCAAGATGGAGGTATATGTATCCCTTCTGTACAATCCGCGTTATACCCTTGAGATAAAGTTCGGCGGAAGACTGGGCTGCCGTCGAGTCGGTCCGGATTTCCGCATTGATCCAGGAACCGGCATCCGCCTTGTGCTGCACGGGCTTCAGCACTGCAGCCACGAGGGCGAAGAATGCATAGAAAACGATCAGGGAGGTCAGAGGAGCGAGGTAACGGTCGTGTGCTCCTCCGATATAGTCCCGTATCATATACCCGGGACGCAGCATGAGATGGCTGAATGTGCGCTTGGCGTCATCGTTCAGGAATGGAATGCTGTCGAAAGCTCCTTTGTAAAAATCGCCGGATTTCTTCCTTTTCCTTTTTTCGGGACTCCCGGGTTTTTCCCACGGATTGTACCCCGCCTTCTGCCAGATGGCAAAAGCGCGACGCCGCACTTCCAGGGAACGGGAACTCATTATTTCTTTGACCGGTTTCATAAAAAGTCTTATTCCAGACGGTCGGCCTCAAAACGCATGACGCTTCTTACAGTCATGGATTCATCCGTATAGATGGAATGCACTTGGAAATGGCCTTGTTTCCACCCCTTCCATGGCTTCGAGACAGCCTTGTCGCTCTTCCCAAGAGCGAAGGCTTTTTCCCAGTCAAGCATGAAAGAGACTCCGGCGAGTGCCGAAGCCTTGATAAAACCTCTTCTGTCCATGGGGCAAATATACTAATTTCCCGATGAACTTATGTGTCTTCGAACTTCGTTTATATCAGTAATAATCACATTGAAAGCGGAGGATGTAGGAAAACGGTTGAACCACGGGTCGGACACAGTGTAATATTCTATATCGGCTATCTTCCCGCTGCGCCTCAGAGCCCTGTCATATGCCTTGACACGGGCAGGTATGCATGGCAGCAATTTCACCCCTTCCCTGCCATCCCTGAACAGCAGGATAGCCAGCACGCGCTGGCGCGGCCGCTTGTCAAGCGCGGCCTCACGCTGCTCCTTCGTGGCACGGTGAGAGACCGTTATGTGGCGGCCGTACCTGCCGTTGATGTCCGACATCATCGAGCGGAACACCTTACCGTGCCTGGATGTATCACGGATATTGTTGTGCAGGATCCAGTAATGGATCATTTCGTGTATCAGCGTGTCTTCTATCTCGCTCTCAGGAAGGTCAAGCCTGGAACTGATGCGTATCTTCAGGTCATAATGTGTCTTTTTCCCGAAAAGATGGGTGCGTGTCCTGTAGCAGAACATCCCGAGATATGAGGCCGCATCGGATATGACGAGCGGGATATCCGGAAGCCTGCCTCCGAATATCATCTCATTGAAAAGGGCGAAACGCTCCTTCAAGAAAGATTCCGTGGCTTTCATGGTTTATGCGGTCTTTTTACACCCCTCACCGGATCGGCGGAGAGCGGGTCGTCGGGCCAGGAATGTTTGGGATAACGGCGTCTGAGTTCCTTCCGCACCTCATGATATGTACCGCTCCAGAAACTGCGGAGGTCACGTGTCAGCTGGACCGGCTTGAAACCGGGTGAAAGCAGTTCCATCAGTACCGGACGGCGACCTTCGTCGACAGCGGGAGTATCGACCAGTCCGAAGCATTCCTGCAACCGTACACGCAATACTGGAGCCTCCGCTCCCGACCTGTATTCCAAGTGTATCCGACTTCCTGTCGGAACCGTTACTTGAGATGGGGCAAATCTCTCTACGGCCGTCTGCTGTTCATACGTGAGCATCCCCCATATGACCGCGCACATATCGATTTTTCGAAGTCTGGAAACATTCAGTTCCTTTCCGGCGTACAAAGGCAGCCATACGTCCGTCTTCTCAAGTACGGCGGATGTGGAAAGATCAGGCAAATCCAGTTCGGGATGCCACTCCGCCACCGCTGCGACCCTCCTCTGAAGATTCTCACAGTCGCCGGAAAAATCAAACATCGAGAGGCCTTCCTTCCTGGCCGCTCCCGCCACCACGCTTAGCATGGTTTCACGGCTGCAGTCCGGAACCGCTTTCCACTCCAGGAGATGTACCCCGATCCTCCATTCCTTCCGCGCCACAACGCATCCCGATTTGCTGTCCCAGGAGATATTGTCACGTTCCCGCGCAAACTGCTTCAGATCGCCGGGATCGACCGGAGCGGCAAGGAACACCCTCCCTACACCTCCGCTGCGCGTATGGACGCTGGCAACGGCAAGCCATTCGGAAGCAGAAAGGGCGCTTTCTCCTCCGACTGCCACCAGATCTCCTCCTGAAAGGACGTAGCGCCCGTCGCCCTCTTTCCACACCCTTGCAATCCTTTCAGGATATGCTGCGGCGATGAGCGCGCCGGCATCATAAGCCGAAAACGGCCCGTTGTCTTCATCCACGCCGGTCATGCGCCGGTATTGCTCCGCGATGCGGGATATCCTGCTCCACTGACCGCATCTGCGGACGGCACGGGCATCGCGAAGAGCCTTTATCCTCAGGTCTATGCCCGCATCCGCGACATCGGACAAAGGATCCTTCTCCTCCAGAAGTGCGGCGATGTCGGCGGCAAGCGCTTTTTCACTGTCATTTCCCGCCATGAGCATCATCCGGGCAACCCGCGGATGACAGGGAAGCGCAGCCATTTCCAATCCGCGGGCAGAGATCCTCCCGTCCTCATCTGTCGCTCCAAGTGACACGAGTAGTTTCTTAGCGGCCTTCACTGCCTGTTCTGGGGGCATGACAAGCCAAGGAAGCCTCTCGGGACGGCTCTCCCCCCATGCCGCGATCTGAAGCAGCACGGGCGAGAGGTCGGCCTCAAGTATCTCCGGGACCCGCATTGCTTTCATCCGTTCTTCCTCTCCCATGGACCAGAGGCGGAAACATGTGCCGGGAGCGACGCGGCCTGCACGTCCGGCGCGCTGGACTGCCATGTCGCGGCTTATCCGCAGCGTTTCGAGATGTTCCAGCGAAGTCCTCGCATCGAACACTGGCTTGCGGAAAAGACCGGAGTCAACTACGACACGTACCCCCTCGATAGTAAGCGAGGTCTCGGCTATAGGCGTTGCAAGTACCACTTTCCTTTCGCCCGGAGCGCTCGGGGCGATCGCCCTGCGCTGCTCTTCAATGGACAGCATGCCGTACAGCGGGCAGAGGCGCGTCATGCCGAGCCTTCCTTCGAGCATGTCGGCGCATCGGCGGATCTCAGCCTCACCCGGAAGGAACACCAGTATATCCCCCCCGCATTCACGGTGTGCGGTGAGTACCGCACGCGTAACCTCGTCCACGACATTGTCGGGAGTGGCATTGCCGGAATACCGCATCTCCACGGGAAACAACTTACCGCCGCATGAGATGACAGGGGCCCCGAGAGCAGCGCCCAATTCGCCGGAATCTAAAGTGGCCGACATCAGCACAAGCTTGAGGTCCGGGCGCAGAACCTCCTGTACCTCACGGCAGAGAGCGAGAGCCAAATCAGTTTGAAGACTCCTTTCATGGAATTCGTCGAATATGACGGCCGCCACTCCTTCGAGCGAAGGATCCTCCACCAGCATCCTGGTCAGGATTCCTTCCGTCACAACCTCCACCCTGCTTTTCCGGCTCACCCTCTTTTCGAAACGGATGCGGTAACCCACGCTGTCACCGACCTCTTCACCGAGCAGCGAGGCCATGCGCGAAGCAATCTGACGCGCCGCGATGCGCCGAGGCTCGAGCATTATGGTCTTTCCGGAAGGAAGCGATTCGAGTATGGCCAGCGGAAGCAGAGTGGATTTGCCGGCTCCGGGCGGGGCCGTAATGACAACAGCGGCATTTTCCCGGATACTTCGGTTTACCTCGGGAACAATCTCAAGCGCGGGAAGATGAGAAATTTCCGTCAATTCATCCCCCTCTCCTTCTTGATGGTCTCGTAAGCCTCCTGTATCTTGCGGAATTTCTCGGCCGCGGCTTTCTGGACTTCGGGACCGAGTGTTGCAACCTTGTCGGGATGGTTCTTCATGGCCATGCGCCTGTAGGCGCTCTTTACCTCCTCGTCGGTCGCGTCAGGGGAAATTTCGAGGATCTTGTATGCAGAATCAGCCTCCCTGTAATACATCGAGATCACAGACTGGGCGTCGGAACGGATGAGCCTGATGGCAACGGATATGGTGTCCAGCACGTCTTTCTCAGACTTGCTGAAATCCCCGTCCGCCATCGCTATCTGCGCCAGATAATGGAACAGCTGCAGGCGCTGGGAGTAGTTCATGTTGTCGGCTATCTGCCCGCCGACTGAATAGAGATCCACATTCTGGCGGTTGAGTCCTTCCAGGACCCTCATCGCCTCGTCCACGGCATTGTCGCCGAAATTCTGGCGGATGAACTCCCTGACATGGTTGAGTTCCTGCTGCGTAACCTTTCCGTCGGCCTTGATGACTGCGGAAGAAAGCACCAGAAGACTTACCATGAAACTGTTGCGCTGTTCGCCCGGGGTATAGCCGCGCGAACCGGTGGTTCGCTGCCATGTACCGTCGGCTTCCTCCCCGGTGCCGAAAATGGTTTTCACGGCATCGAAGTTACGGTCGACGTAAGCTCCGAACAGAAAGCCCAACAGTCCTCCTATCGGTCCGAAAGCCGCCCATCCGAGAAAACCGGCTATCCATTTCGCAGATCCCATGTTTCAAATCCTATTTGTTGATACCCATCGCTGACGACAAAAAGCGTTCCCTTTCCGCATCCCATGCCGGGACCTCCCACATGGCATGTCCGCATTCTGGTACGCAATAGAAGCGCTTATCGCTGGTACCCAGATTGTTATATATCGAGAAATTCGTATGGGGCGGACATGTCGGGTCCTGCAGGCCGAATGCCATATAGACAGGACATTTGATGCGCTGAGCGAAATTCTTCACGTCGAAATATGACAGCATAGTGAAGAGGTCCTCACGTGCTATCGACTCAGAATCGGCCTGTTCAAACACTTCGTGTACAGGCCACCACACTATACGGGCATAGTCCCGGTAGTCGCCAAGGAAAGGAACGGAAGGAGCTATGGCCTTTATACGGCCGTCAAGGGCGGCTGCTACAGAAGTAAGGGCACCTCCCTGGCTCTCTCCGAAAGAGACTATACGTTCAGGGTCCGCCTTTTCGAGAGAAGCGACGAAATCGACCGCACGCTTGGCATCGGCGAATGCTCCGCGGTAATAGAACGATTCCTTCGAGGAAAGGCCGCGGTCGATCCAGCGGTCCTGGCCTGCCTTGAAAATGCCCTGGTCACGCACACTGACCAGATAGAGTATGCGGTCAGGCGCAGTCGAGGGATCGAAATAATATGGCTCCGCCCCATATCCCATGTACACGATACATACGGGATAACGTCCTTCCGCGGCAGGTACGGAAAGAATTCCGCCGGAAACGGCTCCGCCGAGCGAGGAGTAGCGGACCTCGTAGCACGTCCGGTTTTCGTTGGAGTATTCCGGCACAGTGGTAAGCTCCGGTTCCATCGGGATGGCGTCAAGTTCGGAAATGGTGCTCTCCCAGAATGCATCGAAATCGGGCTGGGCATCAGGGAGGCTGACCACCTCGTCGGGCCTTACCCCGATGTTCCATCTAATGGAATCACGAAGGCGGACCTCGTAGAATCCGGGCTTGAGTCTGCCGAGTTTCACTTTGACCGTGCTGTCGGGAGCCACGGTAACTTTCCGTGAAAGCACGATATCAGGTGTTTCAGCCATGAGCGAAAGGTCCGTTACAAGCTGCAGATCAGCCGGGCCGGGAGCGGCTTTGACCTTGGTCTCCAGAGTGTAAGGCCCCTTCCCGAGGAACAGCCATCCCAGGTCGGGAACCGATTCGCCGGTAGGTGAAGGCCTTCCGGCAGTGCATGAAACAAGAGCTAGGAAAGGCAGCAACACGGCCAGTCCCTTCAATCGATTGACAAACTTATTCATAATCACAATATTTATTCATCAATACCACGGATTCCCTACCCCCCGATCTGTGCTTTGAGACCAAGTGATGCGAAAATACCGAGGCATCGTTCCTGAACCTCTTTTGAAGGTGCGGCCATGGGAATTCCTTCAGGATTGTAGACTGTACCCATACGTTCGTGCTTTCCCTTTCCTATGTCGTGGTAAGGCAGCAGGTCCACCTCTTCCGGACGATTTGGAAGCGATGCAAGGAAACGCGCGGATTCCCCTATGTTTTCCGGATCGGAATTCACGCCGTCTATCAGGGGAATACGTATGAAAAACCGGCTTCCGAGAGAGGATATGAGCCGTATATTGTCTAGGATGGGTCCGTTGGGGACACCGGTGAAACGCTCGTGCAGGGCGCTGTCCATCATCTTCAGGTCCACAAGCATGAGTTCACATCGCTCCGCGACCTTCCGCACGGACTCTTCGGAAGCATAGAGAGAAGTATCTACTGCACGGTGGTAACCGCTACGGCCAAGCTCGTCCAACAGTTCCAACAGGAAAGATGGATGCATCAGAGGCTCTCCGCCGCAGATGGTCACCCCGCCCCCGCTCCGTTCCATGAGGCTGCGTTCCTTCCCCAATTCTTCCAGTATCTCATCAATGCTCCACTCCCTGCCGCTCATCTCCAGGGCACCGGAAGGACATTCGCGTGTGCAGGCCCCGCAAAGCGTGCAGAGGCTCTCATCGGTACGGATGCCTTCGGGAGTGAGTTCCAGCGCATGGTGCGGGCATATCTCCACGCATGTGCGGCAGCCTATGCATTTGCCTTTCTTATAGAGCTTGCGCGGCGACGGGCTCCAGCTTTCCGGATTATGGCACCATACGCAGCGCAGAGGGCATCCCTTCAGGAAAAGGGTCGTCCGGATGCCCGGTCCGTCGTGAATGGCATAGCGTTTTATGTCAAATATGAAAGGCATTTCCAAACTTGTCCATTTGCGCGACGAAATTACAAATTTTGTATTGAAAGCGACGAATTAATGTTAAATTAGTCGTCGAAATAAAACCAGGACCATGAAACGATTTTTAAGCACGATCCTTCCCCTGGCCGCCCTTTTCGCCTCAGTCGCGCTTCCGGCCCAGGAGCTGACCAGGGTAAGGCAATTCCGTCTTGCCGGCCCCTTCTCCGTAGACGGGGAAACTGCAATATCCGATGTGAAACTATCTGAAGGCCAGACCTTCAGCCAATGGGACGGAGATATTCTCCCCTCCTTGGATGCCATGCCATCGGCAGGAATCCTCACCTTCCGAACTGAAACCGGATCCTACATCAAAGGCAGAATCGATATAGACACCAAAGTCCCTTACAAACTCTGGATTGACGGGAAAGAGTCTGACGGCAGACTCAGCCTGAATCCGTATCCCCACGAATTCCGTATCCTCTATCTGGCCGGGGCCGGATCCGCCGATTCTATAAGCGTGACTTTCGACACCGCCCGACCCGTCCGCACCTCAGCTTCAGACAAGAGGGACATCACCATCTACGACATACTCAACGGCAACCGCGTGAGCGGAGTCGAACTCTCCCCCAGCGGCAAATATGCCCTACTCCGTTTCACCGATACCGAAGGGACCCGCACCCGCCGCTACAGCATTCTGCGGGAAACCGCTTCCAACCGGGAAATCACCCGTTTCGACAGCGGTTCACCCGAATGGATGCCGAAGAGCGACGCACTCCTTGTCCGCGAAGACGGGGACCTCTTCAGGATGGATCCGGTTACACTCCGCAAGGAACTCCTCGTAAAATCCGTACCCGAAGGCTGGATGACCGTAAGCCCCACCGAGGACTTCATAGTACTCCAGAACACCGAAGAGGGCCCGAAGGAAGATCCCGACGTCTTCGAAATCCTCGAACCGGAAGACCGCCAGCCCGGATGGAGGGACCGCAATACCGTCTCGATACTCGACCTCTCTACCGGCATCTCCGCCAAGCTCAACCTCGGTCCGAGATCGGCATATCTGAGCGACATATCCTCCGACGGGAAGAAACTTCTCCTCACATCTTCACGCTCCAGGCTGGAGAAACGCCCCACAACCGTGACGGATGTCATGGTCATGGACCTGGGAACGCGCAGGATCGACACCCTCATGCACGGTGCGGAATTCCTCGAGACCATGTGCTTCTCACCAGACGGCAGGAAACTGCTGGTAAGAGCCTCCCCCGAGGCTTTCGACCGTATCGGCGAGCACATCAAGCCCGGACAGGTCTCCAGCATGATATACCAGGTCCTTTATCTCTATGACATCGCATCCGGGAAAGTGACGCCACTCACAGACAGGATAACCCAGTCGGTCGGCTCATTCACCTGGTCGAAAGACGACGGGATGATCTATTTCTCCGCAGAGGACCGCGACCGCGTCAGCCTCTACAGTCTCGATCCGAAGAGCGGCAGGGTGCGTGACCTGGAGCCCAGGGAAGATATGGTGAGCGCTTTCAGCTGCGCCGGAGGACGGATCGCATATGTGGGCGAAGGAGCCTCCAACTCCATGCGCTGCTGGCTTCTCGAGCTGAAAGGGAAAAAGCAGGAACTGCTGGAAGACAGTTCAGCCGGACTGCTCAAGGACGTCACCCTGGGCGAGGTGCATGAATGGAACTACCGTAATTCCAGGGGCGAGACAATCTATGGCCGCTACTACCTGCCGCCCCACTTCGACCCTTCGAAGAAATATCCCATGATAGTCAACTATTACGGCGGTTGTTCGCCTACCGGGCGCAATTTCGAGAGTCGTTACCCCCATCCGGTATACGCAGCCATGGACTACGTGGTATACATCGTCCAGCCTTCCGGAGCCACGGGATTCGGCCAGGAGTTCGCCGCAAGGCACGTCAACACATGGGGTGAATTCGGAGCGGACGACATAATCGAAGGAGTGAAGCAGTTCTGCAAGGAACACAGTTTCGTAAATCCCGAAAGGATCGGTTGTATCGGGGCCTCGTTCGGCGGCTTCATGTCGCAATACCTCATCACCGTGACCGACATCTTCGCCACGGCGGTCAGCCATGCCGGAATCAGCGACATCACCAGTTACTGGGGCGAGGGCTACTGGGGCTACTCCTACTGCGAGGTCTCGACCGCGCACAACTATCCCTGGAACGCAAGCGACCTGTTCATCCGCCAGAGCCCGCTCTTCAACGCCGACAAGGTCCACACCCCCATACTGTTCCTGCACGGCACCGCCGACCACAACGTCCCCGTGGGCGAGAGCATCCAGATGTTCACGGCCCTCAAGCTCCTGGGACGCGAAACCGCATTCGTGGCCGTCAGGGACCAGGACCACCACATACTCCAGTATGACAAGCGGCTGAAGTGGCAGGAGACCATCTTCGCATGGTTCGCGAAATACCTCAAGGACGATCCCTCATGGTGGGAGGCACTTTATCCGAAAAAAGATCTTTGACAATGAATTTCCATATCAAGCATCCCGAAAATGACGGGGGAATGAACGACCGCATCAGACGGCTCCGCAAGGAAAGCGTTGAAACCCCCGCTACCCTCTCGATTGAAAGGGCCCTCATCGAAACCGAATTCTATAAGGAAAATTACGGCAAGTATCCCGTTCCCGTGCTCCGCGCGAAGAACTTTTACGAGATATGCGCCAGGAAAAGCATATACATCGGTCCTAACGAACTCATAGTCGGAGAGCGCGGGCCCCGCCCCAAGGCGGTTCCCACTTTTCCCGAGTTAACCTGCCACAGTGTCGAAGATCTCCACGTGCTTGATTCCCGCGAACTCCAGACATACCGTATCAGCCAGGAAGACATAGACACCTACGAACGTGAGGTGATCCCCTATTGGAAAGGCAAGACCCAGCGTGAGCGCATTTTCAACCATGTTTCGAAGGAGTGGGTGGAAGCTTACCATGCAGGTGTCTTCACCGAATTCATGGAGCAGCGAGCCGCAGGCCACACCGCCATGGACGGGAAAATGTATCACACCGGACTTCTCGACCTCAAAAAGAAGATAGAAGAGCGCATTGCCGCCCTCGACTATATCAACGATCCCGAGGCGACCGACAAGCAGCAGGAACTGGAGGCGATGGCCATTTCGTGCGATGCAGCCATACTGTTCGCCGAACGTCACGCAGCCCTTGCCGAAGAAATGGCCGGCAAGGAGAGCGATCCCGTGAGGAGAGCGGAACTGGAAAAGATAGCCTCAGTATGCCGCCGCGTCCCTGCCCACGCCCCGCGAGACCTCTGGGAAGCGATCCAGATGTACTGGTTCGTTCACCTTGGTACGGTGACGGAGCTCAACGGATGGGACAGCATGAATCCCGGCCATATCGACCAGCATCTATATCCTTTCTACAAAAAAGGCATTGAAGACGGAACCCTCACCCGCGAAAGCGCCAAGGAACTGCTCTGTTGCCTCTGGATAAAATTCAACAACCAGCCCGCGCCTCCAAAGGTGGGAATTACCGCCCGCGAATCAGGCACTTACAATGACTTCACCAACATCAACATCGGCGGCGTGGACCGCGAGGGACGCAGCGGAGTCAACGAACTCTCCTACATGATCCTCGAGATCCAGGAGGAACTTCACGAGCTTCAGCCCGGGCTGTCGGTCCATATAGCCGAAAACACTCCCGACGAATTCCTTCACGAAAGCATAAAAGTGATACGCCAGGGCAACGGCTACCCCTCAGTCTTCAATCCCGACACCTATATCAGGGAACTTGTCCGCCAGGGAAAGAGCCTCGAAGACGCCCGTGAAGGAGGATGTTCAGGCTGCATAGAAGTCGGAGCATTCGGCAAGGAGGCCTATCTGCTCACGGGCTACCTCAATACCCCGAAGATACTTGAAATCACCCTCAACGACGGCTTTGACCCTGAAACCGGCAAGATGCTGGGGCTCCGCACAGGAGATCCGCGTTCTTTCAAATCTTTCGAGGAACTCTACGGGGCCTGGAAGAAACAGATGGAGTATTTCGTCAACCTCAAGCTGTCGGTCAACAACTACATAGAGCGGATGTTCTCGCTCTATGCTCCCGCCACTTTCCTGAGCCTCTACATAGACGACTGCATCGAAAAGGGACGCGACTACTACAGCGGAGGGGCGCGCTACAATACCACCTACATACAGTGCACGGGGCTGGGCACCATAACCGACTGCCTCTCGACCCTGAAAAAGCATGTGTTCGAGGAGAAGCGTTATTCTATGGACGAAATACTGGGAGCGGTTGCCCGCAACTTCAAGGGAGACGAGAAGATGCGGCTCTATATCCGCAACCACACGCCTTTCTTCGGCAACGACGACACCTATGCCGACACCATTGCAGTGAGCGTTTACAACGACCTCGTCAAGGCGATAGAAGGCAGGCCGAACACCCGCGGAGGAAAAACGTGCCTCAACATGCTTTCAACCACCTGCCACAATTATTTCGGCCAGGTATGCGGGGCATCGGTCAACGGCCGGTTCGCACATTTCGCCATAAGCGACGGAACCTCCCCCGCCCACGGATCGGATGTCCACGGCCCGACGGCCGTGATCCGCTCTCTCGGAAAACTCGACCAGACGCTCAGCGGAGGCACGCTGCTGAACGTACGCTTCGTCCCCTCCCTTCTTGCGGGAGAGTCGGAAGTGCGTAAACTCGGCAGCCTCATACGGGAGTATTTCAGGCTCGGAGGACACCATATCCAGTTCAACATCGTAGATACGGAGACACTGCTCGACGCCCAGAAGCATCCCGACGAATACCGCGACCTGCTTGTGCGCGTAGCCGGCTACTCCGACTATTTCAACGACATGACGGCCCAACTCCAGAACGAAATAATCGCCCGGACCGAAAACGACGAACTGTAAGGAGCCCTACTCCCCCTGATGTTTCCGCGAAATCACGATTGATTTGACCGTGGCCGCAGGCTTGAATTTGGGATTCTCAACCCTGACCTTCACTTCCGTACCCGGAACGGCCGGCACTTTGCCTTCAAGGGCGGAAGAAGTCGTACGGAGTGACAGGATGGAATAGTAACAGTCTTTGTCGAGGCTGACCGTCCCGTCGCTGTAGAGCCATACTGCCGGTGAGTCTTCCTCCGAGAAGTCCACGTAATCCGCAATCCTGCTTCCCACGCACAACCTGTCCTTGCTGAGCCAGTAGCAACCCAGCTGCACGCTGTATCGGGGATCGAAGACTTCCACGGATTCAACATCTTCGCCG
Source organism: Bacteroidales bacterium (assembly GCA_017430365.1). Taxonomy (GTDB): domain Bacteria; phylum Bacteroidota; class Bacteroidia; order Bacteroidales; family UBA932; genus Cacconaster. The sequence continues at coordinate 169,963 of JAFRNC010000006.1, forward strand.
TCCAACTGAACCTCCAGGACGCGTGCGCCGTCACGGTTGACAAGCCAGAGTGCCCCTTCATCGGAATAACGGATGTCATAGTCCAGGGGATCATAGTCGAAATCAGTTGCGGGCATAGGCTCGCCGAGTTTGATCATGGCGAAACCTTCGCTGTGGATGCACGGGAACGGGACCGACCTGTCGCGGACGAATTCACTGCCGTTCCAGCGATAGAACAGCTGGAAACCGCAGTTGCCCGCAGGCTCCCATTCATCCGTAATGTTCAGATAGACAGTCACTCCTTCGGGAGAGAACGAATAATTATAGATACGGTCACGCATGGCGTTACGGATCGACGGTATGTCAAGGCAGCCCGCCAGTCTGATGAGATCTTCAAAATCGTCAGGCTTCGGCTGCGGATTGAGCGGGAAATCCACTTCGTGCGCCTGCCTGGTGGCAGGATCATAGTCGTATGCACGGATATATTTCGTACTGTTGACATCGCATCCGCCCTCCTCGTCAAGCAGAACCAGAAGATGGCCGTCTGCATCGTATTTCCAGCAGCCCATCAGGAAGCCGTCGTAACAGCCTTCGACATTAAAGGCGTATGCCAATGAATTGCAGGCATTGCCATTGAACTCCCGGCTCGAGGCATATCCTTCACGGAGCTCGTCCTTGATCTGTTCTTTCGCAACCTTGGAGGCGAACAGGTCGCTCATGATATTGTCTCCGAAAACCGAAAAGACCGAAAACAGTTCGTCAAAGGGGATATCTTCCATGCGGACTGGAGCAGTCGCGGCAACCGGAGTCGTTTCCGGAGTCTCAATGGCCTCCGGGGTATCGACAGGCGTGGATTCTTGGGGTTTGTCGCCCTTGCATGCGGCAGTCAGCGCTGCGGCCAGGGCAAGTATCCAGATTATTCTTTTCATGATTATCAGCATTGGATTGTCAAAAGAGGGTGACCGAAGTCAACTGACTTTCAAGTCACCCTCATCTACGGCAGGTGATGGAAACGGGCTATGCCTGTTTCTTTTCCTTGATCTCGTCAATCTTGGCTTTGGCCTTGGCCGAAGCGTCTGCATATACATCCTTGGCTTTGTCGCCGAGTTCCCTTGCTTTCTCGGCCGCCTTTCCGCCAAGTTCCTTGGCCTTCACGGAAGCTTTGCCGCCGAATTCCTTAGCTTTTTCCGATGCCTTGGCATAGAGTTCCTTTGCATCTTCCTTGGCCTCGTCGATTGCGACATCCAGTTTTTCCTTGGCCTGATTGACTTTGTACTGAATCTTTTCAGAGACGGTCACTTTGCCGTCGCCATTGAGATCGCGGGGATCCTTGACATTCTCTTCGCACATAGCAGTTTGATTTTTAGTAAATAGCTTATGACACAAAGTTAATGTTTTTTGGTTTCAACGCGTCAAATTATCATCGCTTATTTCCATGATCCGGTCACGTGGCCGCTCTCGGAGCAATTGACGCGCATGGTACGTCCGACCTCGATCCCGTTATATGAACAGGTAAATGTGATCGTCCCGCTTCCTGCGGAGCGGAAATGGAACAGCAGCCCCCGTCCGGCCTCGTAGCCGTCGAATCCGAAAGGACCGTCTACACTGAGGGACACGTCCTCCGTCACGTCTTCATTCCAGACCGTGCCCGACAATACTTTCCTGAGTGAAATCTCGATTCCTTCTATTATGAATTCCAGATTCTCATTGTCCTGGCTTTCGAAATGGAAGCCGCTGAATGATACGGGAATCTCGATATCCTCGGCCGAATATGTCGCCGCAGCTTTCTTCCCTCCGAAGTATCCCCTGATGGTTTTTCCGGAGCACTCACCCGTCGCCGTCAGAATGCCGGCTCCGGAATCGACGTCGATCATTCCTCCGCCGGAATAGGTCGCCTCGGAAGTGACATCCCTGACAGAGCCGTCGTCGTATGTAGCGGTCAGGCTGAAAGGAGCTGAAGTGGTAACCCCGCCCGATTCTATCCGCACAAGATCATAGTGGCTTCTGTCGAAATCTATCGAGACGAGTGCCGGTGATGTACCCGGATTGCGCCTTTGGACAAGGGATACACTGCGCGAAGCGACGCCGCTCGCAGATATCACCATCACGCCTTCCAGGTCCCTGGAGCCACTGTTGTTTCCAACCGGATAAACGGTCACCCTGCCGTTTCCGCTTCCCGAAAGAGGGGACGCTGCGAATCCTTCCGGGACCGATACGTCCCAGTCCGTATTGGATGTGACGGTTATCGTCTTGCCGGATCCCGTACCTGATTCGTCCCAATCCCATTCCAGCGATTCAGGAGACACGGACAGGAACTCTTCTCCGGAACCGCCGTCTACGAGAATGTCGGCATGACCGCTGACGGCAGGAGACACGAGCGCATATGTACCCGTTATCCGCACGCTCTTCTGCCCGGTTCCGGTATTATGTGCACTTACGGTTCCGTCGCCGGACACGGAAATGATTTCGCCATCGCCGCTTTCCCACGCCGTGGAAGATGTCACGTCCACGCCAGCGCTCCAGGTCCTCCCTCCGTCGCCGCTTTCCTGCAGAAGTGCGCGCGCCGATGCAGTGCCGTGCGAGGAGATATGTGAAGGATTGACCGATACTTCAAGCCTGTATTCATTGCTGCCGGAAGAATCATATACGCGGAGGTTTGCGGAAGCTGAAAGGAATACGGTCCAAATCGGAATGACGGTAATGGTAGTCTCGCGGTATCCATCCGTTCCGCTCCCATTTGCTCCGACTGCATTGAAACAGCCGATACCTTCAGCAGCTGCACGGCCGTATCGGTCACGCATGACTGCCACAGATTCGTCGCTACTGCTCCAATATGCCAGCAGTGTAGTAAGCGTGGTCTCAGAGAAGAAGCAGTCTGTCATGGCTTCATCACGGTAATAATACAGAGTCGCCTGGTAACTGCGGGTCTCCCCGACGGATATCGACGATTCGGCCGGCTCGATGCCCAAGCCGTAGTAGATTACAGGATTCCCCTTGAGCTCATAGAACGGATGTTGAAGAAGATTCACTTCTGCCTCGAAATCGTGCTCGGCACAGGATATCAGCAGTTTTCCAGTTATGGATCCGGAGCCCTCATTCGTTCCGGAAGGATAGACCGACACGATGCCGTTACCCTCACCCGATTCCGGCGAGCATACGAAACCGGAGCCGCCTGCAATGATTTCAGCTTTCCACGGCACATTACCGGCGACAGAAACCTCAATGGCCGCCGAAGGCCCCTGCTCATCATAGTTCCACTCAAGGGATGAAGCATCGACGCTGAATTCAGGCGTGAAAGGTGCAAGTACTGTCAATCCCGTCTCATCTCCGTACTCTTCCCCGTCGTAATTATAAGTAGCGTAAACGGTCCCTTTTACTGCGTCCGGACCGCGATTTTCGGCTTTGAGGAAACACGTGCCCTCAAACCTGGCAACCGAAGAGAGATTTGGAGAAAGCGACCATGTGCAATCGTCGCTCACGTCCTCGTACCCCGTCTCGATACCGTTGTCGAAAGTGATGAATGATGCACTGAAAGCAACCGATCCGTCAGATTCGGCCACATGGTCCCGGGGAATTATTGCCAGGCGCCATTCATAATTATGGTCCTGGACATCAAGCCTTACGACGGCACTCACCATACCGGAATATGAAGCCCTTATTTCGGCGCTTCCGACAGCCAGCGCATGGGTCTGAAGGCCGTCTACCGAGACAGTAGAAGGCGAAGAACTTGAAAGAATGAAACCGTCGTTAATAGCTTCCCGGTCTCCATTATCATAGACAGCTATGATACGCCATTTCTGGGATGAGCCCAGATTCACTTCCAGTTCGACATCCTCTTTCCATCCGGAACCGGAATCACACTGAAGCAGAACGGAGGTCAGCTGACGCGGCAGCACGGTAAGAGCCGCCTCCCCGGTCACGGTCACACCGCCTGAAGTGATAGAAGCATGGACTTTAGTATCTCCGGTATCGTCTCCGGAAAGGAAGCGTCCTCCGCCCAGGCTGGTTACCAGGCCTTCCGCAGTCCAGGCCGCACGGTCCGAAATGTTTTCCACTGTTCCGTCGTCGTATTCGGCCGTTGCCGTAAAACACGCATCATGCCCCCCGGCGTATACCTCCACGGAAGTGGGGTCGATGGTAACCGCCAGAGGACGTGCCAAATTGACCAGCGTTCCGTATACCGGAACCGTGAGTCTCTTACCATTGAAAGTGTATGACGCTGAAAAGAACAGCTGGGGAGTCGTCTCAGTAACCATAAGACCCTCTGCAAGCAAAAACAGGTTTTCTTCGCCCGGGCCCATCCGGAAAGTCGTGTGGTAGAGGTCAGTTCCGAAACCGCGGTATATCCTGACAAGTCCGGGGTCAGAAGCGGACGACAGGGGCACTGCATTCAGCAGATGCCAGTACACTCCCTCTTTATAAAGCAGAGGCCTGGCACTTGTCCATTCCGTTCCGTCAGAGGCTGTGACATCTTCAGACGATCCGTCGTCGAATAAGGCAGTCAACTTGAAATGCCTGTCATTGGGCACTGCATTATTGATATAGCCTATGCCTCCTGCCGCCTCTTCTCCGCAGCCGGGAAGGTAGAGCGAGGAGGGAGTTATTTCGAGACTCTCGAGGATACGGTTGTCCACAATCTCCCCTTTTTCCACCTTCCAGGAAGGTTCATCGCGCTCTATTCCGGAATCAGTCAGTACAAGCCTGACAGAGAGCACGGTATTTCGTTTGACGTCGAAATTGGAAGTGGCGTCCCCGCCAAGATAGAATCGGTATTTGACAGGCATATAGCGGGAACTGCCACCGTTCAATCCCGCCACACCCTCCAGTTCCAGGAAGGTTGGATGGTCCGATTCGGAAATACCTGACGGCACCTTATTCCAGGGATCCATATTGGATCCGAGAAGATTTCCATACATGTTTTCAAACGGATAATAGGAGGTAACGAGCCCCCTGTTGATACGATCGATATCACTTTCGACCGCATAGTCGCTCCTGACCGCGACTGATGAAGCCCGGGACTCCGAAAAAGGAGTGACTGACGAAGGGCCGCATATGGAAAGTCTTTCCGCACGGAAACCATAACGGTCCAGACCGGAGACATCGACCGAGAAGTCAAACCGCGCGACAAGCCGGACAAGCCCTATCCCGATATGCACCCCGGCACGGATCTCATCGCGCGAGAAAGGCCCGGCGGTATCATGCATGGCCATCGGCAAAGCCTCCGTCCCGTCGACATCAGCGGTGATGCGCCATTCCGGCATCGACGATACGGAAGTTACTCCAACCACGAAATCCCGGATGACGTCACCCACATTTGCCACGCAGAAGTATTCATACTTTTTGCCGGATACGGCCTCGAATTCCATATCCTTGCCGGAATCGACATAATATTTGGCTGCCAGCAAGCCGTCACTGAAAAGCAGCAGATTGTAATCGGCGACACACGAAGTATCACCGGCAAAGGCGCTTTTCGTGGAACCGTATCCAACGGCAGGCTCCACATACGGCGAGAAAGTCACCCTGCCGCCTTTGCGATTTCCTACGGCAGATGAATCCCCCGGATTATCCGCCTGGCATGAAATCAAACATAACGCCGGAATCAGGATAAGCATCACTATCCTCCGGCCGACTCGTAAACGATTCATCAATCAACAGTTTAGTCTGTTATATGTCTATTCGAACAGCTTGTACACATACTCCTCCTCCCAGTCCGAAACCCTCAGATACAGAAGGGCCTGGCGGAAATCGACACGCAGCGAATAATCGGACAGCTCTTCCGCCCCGGGATCGTAACCGGCATCGAAAATCCATTTTCCGACCGGACAAGAGAAACGTTTCAGATGGTCATCCTTGTCCCAGAATTCAAGCATCAGGTCATCACGTATCTGGCGCGGAATCCGTACGCTTATAAGGCCGCGGGCGTCGTACTCCTGGACCGTATAGAGATACTCCCCTTCTATTGGTGAACAATCAGCGGCATCGAAGCCGCATGTGGTCCCGCGGATCACCATATTGTACTCCCTGCATATCGCACCACCCTCTTCGTCACTGAAAAAGAGGGTGGAAAACTGCTTGCGTGGTTCAAGCAGGCAGTGTGAGTCCTCTCCGGAGCAGTCCACTTCAGATGTGTGGATGAAGATGGAATCTATCTGGTTCCCGGGAGCGAATCTGACTTCCGTCGAGCCTCCCGCAAACATCGTCCCGGGGCGGGAATGGACCGCCGCAACAGCTTGAAGCTGCGATTTTACGACGGTCACTTCCTCCAATTCGGGGCAATCCGAGAGGGGATGATTCCCGCACCATCCCCCCTCCTGCGGCAGCAGTATAACCTCGACCCTGCCGGCCTCGGTTTCCATGAACCCCGATTCCAGAACCTTGCGGTAATCGATATCCAGGTAGCACGGACACGGCGTGCGGTCCTCAAGGACCGTGCAGCCTGCCGAAGCAAATAACAGCAAGGACAATCCAGCCGCCAACCTCATTTTCCGTCCCATCACATTGCGGATCAGATGACCTCTTCGTAAACGGTTCCGTCTTCCCAGGAGACTACGGTTATAGATGCCGTTACGCTCCCCCGGCCCACAGGTTCATTAGGGTCGTCGGATCCCGTGCCCGTAATCGTCAGTTTCACGTCACTGGAACTGTTCCGCAAAGGTCCGGCCCCGTCATTGAACAGCGTGACGGGGTACCACCAGTCCTCACCGTTGACAGTCGCAAGTACAACGAGCCTCGTGAAAGCCCCGCTTTCAGCAGAAGCGGTATTGCCGGTATGGTCGACCGTCACGGAATTCGGGAAGGTATAGAGGCAACAGTCCGGAAACGAATCAACCGCTTTATTGTCCAAAGTGGTCTCAATGCTCCGGAACACCTGTTTCTTGCAGGAAGATGGATTTACCTGGCTCTCGGAGGAGATGAAATCACTACCGGTGAGCGAAGACTCGTGTCCGGCCGTCCGGCCTCCGAGATTCACCCATTCCGTCGCGGGGCCGGAACCTGCCATATTCCAGGAGCCCAGCGCATTTGCAAGGAATACGCCTTTTACATATATCGCACCGGAGCCGGAATACGATTCCGGGACCCTGTTCTCGACAGAGACCAGTCGGATCCTGGCAGCGAAACGTCTGACCGGTACCTCGGCCGTCACCGTCTTGCCGCTTGCAACCGTCACTGAGACGCTCCCCTCCATTACGAATCCTTCAGATTCCTCAAGACGGCACTGCTGCAGGGCCACCTCCCTCCCCGCCAATTCATCTTCGGTCGCTATGTCTTCTATGTCGGGGGCATTGGCGACTACGTGGATGGAATAGCTCCCTGCCTTTATATCGGGATAGTTCACGGTAAATGGCAGCTCAGTTGATGAGAGATCCAGCTTCTGGTATTTGAAGAGGGTCTGTCCTTCGAAAATGAAGACTTGAAGCGTGTTGACCGCTTTCTCGTACGGGAGTTCAGTCAGGTCGGGAGACGCAGTCGACTTGGTGCCGGAAGCGCCGTCGGTTACCACCAGCGAAAGACCGCCGGCGAGTTCAGGTGAAAGGTTGGTGCCACAAGACGCAATAAGCAGCACCATCATCGTGAAAATCAATACTTTACGTTTCATGATTCTTAGAATTATGCATCATATTTCAGCTTCATATGTAAATCCTTCCTCCCACGGATCGACCGACACTTTCAGGTCCAGTGTTCCATGGTCGTCTGGATTGTTTTCAGGATGGTCGACCCCGAAACCGGAGATTTGCATCTTCACGTGATAGTGGGTATTCGGACATATCCTCGCGAATGTGACGGGATAGTAAGTGGTCCTGCCTGCGAGTACGGCGCGTACCACGAGGCGGGTACGGCGGCAGCTCCATTCCGTGGTATCCCTGTCGTCCTCCGACGAGTTGGGATAGGGATAGAAACTCAACCCTGCATACATACTGTCCCTGGCCGCAAGTTCTTTCCCTATATGTCCGTAGAGCATGTCCGGCGACAGTCCGGAGGGGGCAGGCGTTTCGAGGTCGAGACGGTTGTACCAGACAGCACCGGCATCCGGAAGGGTATCGCTGACCGCCAGATCGTTCTCTCCCGGAACATTTGTCAGATAGATATCCTCTATTAGCAGAGGCCCGTAGTGCGATGTTTCAGGGAAGCATGTCGTGACCGACAGGGTCACTTTGGCTACAATCCTTGAAACCTCAACGGTAATCTTTTCATCAGATCTTATAATATGACCGTCCAGGCATCCGGCCATCACGAAATTCCCATTCCCGTTTTCAGAGAGTGTGGTACGGCATGCAAGCAGCTCGGATTTGGTTATCCCGGACATCGGCAGGTCGCGCTTGTTGGCAACGGCCACGAAGTCGTATGTCCTGTCCGTGACCATGAAATCGAAGCGTCCGTCGTCCGAGAGAAAGCAGTCCACCAGTGAGCCGCCACGGTCGAAAAGATATAAAGTGCAATATCCGACATTGCTCTCAGACAAGTCTGTCGCCCCGCTAACCTTCGTTCCCAGGGCGCTTCCGCCCAGCTCGAGTTCTACCCTGTGTGTCGGAAGATTTTCAGTGCAGGTGGCGCAGGGCTCCCTGTCACAGCCAATGGCTGCGGCAAGGAGTGCGCCGGTCACAAATAAAAAACGTTTCATAACGGTCAACTGTTAATTGTCATCCCTGTTCAAGCCATATTTCCGGATAAGGCCGCTGATCTCAGGATCTAGATTGCCCCTGTGTACAAATGTCCTGTCTCCGGTACACGCAGCCCTGTAGAATTCCAAAGCCTTGCGGTCATCACCTTCCCGCGAATAGAGCAGGGCGAGCAGATAATTGACTTCCGGGCTCTCCGGCTCGGTTTCCAGGATGGAAAGGGCGCGCCTGTTATAGTCAAGGCAGCAGTAGGCTATTGCGGTATTGTAATCCTCGTAAGGACGGAGAAGGTCAAGTGCAAGCTTGTAGTCCCGGTCCCTGATTGCGTCAACCCCGGCCATATATGCAGAATCAAGAACCGTGGTATGCACCGTATCCTTGACCATATCCCGGCGATGGAGTCGGAAATGGAAGACGACACTGCGCAACTGCGGATAAATCACTTCCAGCAGGTAGGGGTAGGATTCTTCTCCCCGCAGGGCCGCCTCCCTCCTGTCCGGATCCGGTTCGTCCCTCAGCTCCCGGTACCTGGCCTTCTGTTCATCGGTAAGGAACCTGTCCTTCCCTACCATGCTGTCCAATCCTTCCCAGTTCTCCGGAACGGAGTGGTTTATGAACGGGATATAAGGCACCGGCTTCCCGGTGGAATCGGCATACCTCCGCATGTACGCACCGAAATATCGTCCTACACTCCTTCCGCGGCGGGCCGACAGGTCGCCGTTCGAACGGTAGTTCCCTTCGGGTGATGCATTTGCGGTAACGACTATGCTGTCAAGGTCGAATTCCCTGTTGTCCAGAAGAGCGTCGAGAGCCGACTTTATGCGGCATATCTCGACCCCGTTCTCCCCCAGGTCCTCCCTTACCGAATCATCGCCTACGGGAAAAATGAGGTAGGCCTCTTCCTGACGGTCAACGCGACGCGAGATGACACGGTCGAGGTATCGGTTCCTCCCGTCCACGAATGAGCTGAGAGAACTGATATAGAAAGTCAGAGGGTCGCTTTCAGGAGCCCTGTAGACCACCCTGTCCTGCTCGCATACTTCGCCTGAAAGCCGGATATCCACCTTGCGGAGAGCGGGACGCGTATCAATTGTCTGGACATAATCGTAGACCAGGTCGCCGGCTCCGTTCACCATGACCGTATCGAGCCTCAGACGTTCATGCTGCAACGGAGCCTTGACATAACGGCGGAACATCTTGTCCTTATCCCGTATCCTGCGTTCATTGCGCCTGGCCAGGACACCATAAGTATAGTATTCGACGGCATCCCGCTCGGTAACGCCGTATATCGACGCGAATTTCTCGTCCGAAACGGCGGAGCTGTCGCGACGGAGTGCGTACAGCCCGGGAATATTCCGCTGGATGAATATCTCCAGCTGGTGCATGTCGATGAAACGGGTGGAGTCGGTGACTATGGAGCGCAGGAACCTTTCATATTGCTGATAGCCGCGCAGTTGAGCTTTCCTGTACTCCTTGCCGGTTATGAAAATGTCATCGAGCGGAATCACTTCCCCCAGCATCTCCATTGTCGGATGGAACCGCACCTGCCAGCGGCTGTCCTGCATAGAGGACGGCACTATGATCTGGAATGCAAGATCGACCCTGCCATGGCGCTCCGCCACGTTACGGAACCTTGCTGTCACCCTGGCGGCCTCGAGGGTTTCGTTGGCAACCATTTCACCGCTTGCCTCATCACGCAGCGCATTCATCACTATAACATCGCGCCCGTCCTCTTCTTCACGGGCGACCTCATTCTGTCTTACCTCAGGAATCCCGATATCCGGAAGCCGGCCCGAATAGGAATCAGGCAGGGCCAGCGATGCCGACACCATCCTTTCACGCAGTTGCGCCTCCTTCCTGGCCGTACCGCATGAAACGGCGACAGCTAGAGCCAGAAAGCAAATCGGTATCGTTTTACGGCTTTTCATGATTTCAGAATACATATGTGAGTGATATCTGTGTTTCGCCGGAAGGCAGCAGGAACCATTTGGCGACATCCCTGACAGGCGTGCCGTCGCCAGACGACAGCAGGCGCCCGCATCTGGGACACCTGTATCGGGAATATCTTGCGGTACCTCCCCACATTCCAAGGCCGAAATCGATGTTCCAATGGTCGGTGATCATGCGGCTGTAGCCGAAGGCCAGCCCGATGCCGGCAGCAATCCCCTCTTCAGTCTCCATCTTTTTAAGCATGCCGCCGCGGTTGTACTCCTCCACCTGCGCACGCATACCGCACCACCACGAGGAGTATACGTTCCATGGCCAGTACCTGACTCCGAGTGATGCAGTCCTGGCCCTGTTCTGGAAAGGATTGCCTCTCTCTACCGAGCCGAAATCCCAATTATTGTAGCGACCGCCCGCATGAAGCGTGAAATGGCGGCTGAAAGAGATGCCGGCCTGGATATTGGCCGTACCGAGGTTCGCCCAGTCCAGGATATTGGTGGAGAGGGAGAACTCCTGCGCTGAAAGCGATGTCGCCAGAAGCAGCCCGATTGCCAGAACGATGCGATGTTTCATTTTGCCGTGTCCGTGTTTTCGGGGGCAAATCTAATGCGCGGGAGTATCGGGAAAAAGTCCCGAATCCTTTCTCGTTCAAACTTTCCAGCATCCCGGGAAAACGGCGGAAAATGCAAATTATGCAGCCCGGAAATGCGGCTTTTTGATCCGTTTTCAAAAAAACTGACAAAATGTCGGCATGTGCGCGATGGTATCTTTTTTGATTTTTCACTGCGCAGAACTGAAAAATATTAAAAATCGATACTATGACTAAGGGAAAAATCGGCGTGACCACGGAAAATATCTTTCCGGTCATCAAAAAATTTCTGTATTCAGACCACGACATCTTCATCCGCGAGCTTGTAGCCAACGCGGTTGACGCCACACAGAAGCTCAAGGCGATTGCCGGAACCGGCGAATTCAAGGGAGAGCTCGGCGACCTTACCGTCCACGTCGACGTGGATGACAAGGCAAAGACCATAAAGATCACCGACCGCGGCATCGGCATGACGGAAGAAGAGGTGGACAAGTATATCAACCAGATAGCGTTTTCTTCCGCAGGCGAGTTCCTAGAGAAATACAAGGACAAGGCAGGCAACATCATAGGCCATTTCGGCCTCGGGTTCTATTCGGCTTTCATGGTCTCCCAGAAGGTGCGGATCGAGACCCTCTCGTGGAAAGAGGGCGCAAAGGCCGTGAAATGGGAGTGCAGCGGCGAGCCCGATTTCACAATGACTGAATGCGCGAAGGAAGACCGCGGAACCACCGTAACCCTCTTCCTCGACGCTGACAGCGAAGAATTCGCCACGGAGGCGAAAATGGGCGCTCTGCTGGGCAAGTATTGCAAGTTCATGCCTGTACCGGTATGCATGGGCAAGCAGAAGGAATGGAAGGACGGCAAATATGTCGATACCGACAAGGACAATATCATAAACGATACCGAGCCTCTCTGGACCCGCAAACCCGCCGACCTGAAGGACGAAGACTACCTGACATTCTACAACAAGCTCTATCCGATGCAGGAGGATCCGCTGTTCCACATCCATCTGAACGTGGACTACCCCTTCAACCTGACCGGTATCCTCTATTTCCCCAAGATAAAGGACCGTCTGGAGGTCACCCGCAACAAGATCCAGCTGTACTGCAACCAGATGTTCGTAACCGATTCGGTAGAGAACATCGTCCCCGAGTTCCTCACCTTGCTCCACGGCGTGATCGATTCGCCCGACATCCCGCTGAACGTCTCGCGCAGCTATCTGCAGGAAGACGCCAACGTAAAGAAAATATCCACCTACATCACCCGCAAGGTTGCCGACCGTCTCGATGAGATTGCCAAAAACAAGAAGGAGGAGTTCGAACAGAAGTGGGACAACCTGAAACTTTTCATCGAGTACGGAATGCTCACCGACGAGAAATTCTGCGAGCGCGCCATGAAGTTCGCCCTGCTCAAGAATACCGAAGGCAAGTATTTCAAGTACGACGAATACGCCGAAAAGATCAAGGAGGCGCAGACGAACAAGGACAAGAAAGTCGTCTATCTCTACTGCACCGATCCTGTTGCCCAGTATCAGTATGTGGAGGCCGCAAGGGCGAAAGGTTACGACGTACTGGTCTTCGACTGCCCTCTCGACGCACATTTCGTGGGACTGCTCGAAAACAAGCTGAAGGATGCTTCCTTCAAGAGAGTGGATGCAGACGCCATCGACCGCCTCGTCGAGAAAGAGGAAAGGACCAAGTTCGAAATTTCGGAAGAGGATGCGAAATATGTGACGGGAGTCTTTGAGGAAATCCTTCCCAAAGAGAACAAGTATGAAGTCAAGGTGGAGAACCTCGGTGAGGAGAATGCTCCCATCGTCATCACCCAGAGCGAATTCATGCGCCGTTACCGCGACATGGCAGCGCTGGGCGGAGGAATGAATTTCTACGGTGAACTTCCCGATACCTACAACATTACGGTAAATGCCGAGAACCGGGTCATCCGCAAGATTATGGGAGAAACCGGAGTGAAGGCTATGACTGCCGACAACACGCTTCTCAATCAGGTCGTCGACCTGGCACTGCTTTCCAACAATATGCTTAAGGGCAAGGCCCTGAGCAATTTCATCAAGCGCAGCGAAGAACTGCTGGGCTGACGACAGTCTATTCCTCTCCCGCGACTCCGGCCCCGAACAGGGCGAAATCACCTTTCAGGGGGTCGTCGGGAAAGATTCCGGCCAGAACCGCCGTCAATTTCCGGGCTGCTGACATCGAGGCATTCCTCCCGCTCAGCAGCCCGAATTTTGCAGCCATCTGCAGGACATGGGTATCGAGCGGCATTATCAGGGTCCTTTTGTCGATGAACTCCGACCAGAGGCCCAGGTCTACCGGCGATGAGTCGCGCACCATCCAGCGGAGGAACATGCAGACACGCTTGCATGCGGACTGTGTGTCTTTGGGTATAATGGAAGCACTGCTGCAGGAGCCGAAATATGCGCAGATCGCAGCGACGGCATCAATCCCCGTCCCGGCCTTGACCACGAAGCGGAGATATCCGCCCAGGGTTCCGGATTCCAGCAGCAGAGAGCGGTAGCGCATGAGGAAAGAGTGCATGTCGCCCCGTGTGAACAAGCGGTAGAAACAGCTCGGATCTTTCTCTGCCAGGTCGGAGGAGAAGTTTCCGGAACGGATCCAGGCATCCATCTCTCCCCCCGAACGTTCGAGCAGCCAGTCCATCCGGGGCATGAACTGGTCCCTCCGGCCGTAACTCAGGCTGGAGGCCACGAAAGCGGTTGCTTCCTGATTGGCAATGCCCTCGACCTGATGCATGAACCAGGACGGGTCGCCGGGAAGGAAACCGGATGTTTCATATTTGTCAGCCAAAGCGGCCAGGCGTTCCCTTACAGCAGTATCTGTCATTATCGTGAATCCCTTTTTTTACAAAGATAGCAGATATTGCTATATTTGTAACAGAAAAACAGACAAGCATATGGCACAGACACCCACTCCCCATATCGGGGCGCAGTATGGCGAAATAGCCGAGACTGTCCTCATGGCAGGCGATCCGCTGAGGGCAAAATTCATGGCGGAAAACTACCTGGAGAATCCCGTACAGTTCAACAACGTGCGCGGGATGCTGGGCTACACCGGCACCTACCAGGGCAAGCGCGTGAGCGTGATGGGCCACGGCATGGGAATTCCATCGATAGGAATCTATACCTACGAGCTTTTCAATTTCTATGGCGTGAACACCATTGTCAGGATAGGTTCGGCCGGATCCTATAATCTGGACCTCAAACTCGGAGACCTCGTGATAGCCATGGGTGCCTGCACTGATTCCAACTATGGAGCCCAGTTCGGACTGCCCGGCACCTTCGCCCCCATCGCCAATTTCGATCTCCTCCGCGCCGCCGTGGAGACATGCGAAAAACGCGGATTCAGGTACAAGGTGGGCAACATACTCTCGTCGGATGCTTTCTATTCCGACAATCCGCAAACCGACCGCTGGGTCAAGATGGGAGTGCTCGCGGTTGAAATGGAGGCTTCGGCACTCTATATGAACGCAGCCCGTGCCGGCAAGCGTGCGCTTGCCATATGCACCATATCAGACCACATCCTGACCGGAGAGGTCACGACGGCAGAGGAACGCCGCACGAATTTCACACAGATGATGGAAGTCGCCCTCTCGCTCGTCTGAGCCGGGAAGGTCACCGCACCACGAAACAGTATTTTCCCGAAGGCAGTTCGAAGCAGCCGGGATTGTCCCCTGCCGCCGCATGCTCCCGTCCGGTCCGGACTTCCACTTCGGAATCCTCTTCCACCGGCAGGATCAGCGACGCAGAAGTGTTTGCAGGCACGGTGAAGTCGAACTGCACGCTGCCGTCTTCCAGCCGCTTCCAGCCGCTCTCTATGCGCCCGTACACGGAGTCGTAATGTCCGCGCACGAATTCGAACGATCCGCCGACACGGGGCGAGAGCACGAACGAGTGGTAACCCGGATCATCCTCCACGGGCTGGATTCCAAGCATGTATGAGAACATCCACTCCTCTATGGCCCCGAAGGAATAGTGGTTGAACGAGTTCATGTCGACCGGGCCGAAACCTCTCTTGATGGTATAGGAATTCCACCTCTCCCACATTGTGGTGGCTCCCTGAAGCACAGGGTAGAGCCATGACGGATAGGCGCGCTGCTCGAAGAGCTGGTATGCCACATTGTCGAAACCGTTGCGCGAGAGGACAAGGTTGAGGTACGGGGTGCCGATGAATCCCGTTGTAAGGGTATATCCGTGCGAAGCCACATTTTCCACGAGATTCTGTACGGCCAGGGGCTTATGCTGAGCATCGAAAAGGTCGGCCTGCAGCGGGACCACATATGAAGTCTGGGTATTGGCCTTGAAGGTATTGTCCGAACCGCCGGCTATCCACTCGAAATAGGGCGGCACATTCTTCGACTCTTTAGTTATTCCGTCCGGACCGACGAACTCCCTGTTGAATGCCGCCTTGATCCGCTCGTAGAGTGCGTGCCAGCGGGCAGCGTCTTCATCCTTTCCAAGCGCCGCGGCCATTTTCTCCATCAGCATGGCGTCATAGCCGTAATATGCAGTATTGGTCAGAGGCGAGTTGGTATGTTCCACGGCAACCCAGTCGCCGTAGCCGCTTCCCGGCTGTATGTCACCTACCGCACGTTTCTGCAGGAACTCCATATAGGCCACCATCGAAGGATAGTGTCCGCGTACGAAACCTATGTCCCCGTACTGCAGATAGATCTGCCAGGGGATTATGATTCCGGCCTCCATCCAGCCCATAGCTCCCCCGCCCTTCGAAGAGCCGTGAGGAGGAAGTCCCACCTTGGGGACGAAGTCGCAGTAGCTGCCGTCTTCTCCCTGGATGTCCCTGACGGACTGGAACCAGCGCGTGAAGAACGGATCCACGTTCATATTGTACGTTGCGCTCCGCACGAAAACCTGAGCGTCTCCCATCCAGCCCATGCGCTCGTCACGCTGGGGGCAGTCGGTCGGTATGGAGAGGAAATTGCCGCGCTGGCCCCATACGATGTTCTCGTAGAGGCGGTTGACATCCGCGTCGGAAGTCTCGAATCCACTGAGCTGGTCGCCCACGGATTCCAGCACCACACCTTCCACTTCCCCGGGAAGCAGGGGTTTGTCCAGACCGTGGATTTCTATGTAACGGTATCCGTGGAAAGTGAATCTGGGCTGGAAAGTTTCCGGCCCGCCGCCTTTCATGATATAGTGGTCCGTCGAGAGGGCGCCGCGGTAATTGTCGGTATAAACATAACCCTTGCGCGCTTCATAAATTTCGGATGTCAGCGGGGGAAGCGGATCCTCGGGCAGCACTTCCGGATAGGTCATTTCACCGTAGCGGAATGTCAGTTCCTTGCCTCGCTCGCCGCTGAGCCTGATACGCGGAACCCCGACCATGTTCTGTCCCATGTCATAGACATATACTCCGGGTTCAGGTTCAGAAACCGATACAGCCTTGAGAACTATATGGTTGCGCACGGGAGAACCCGTGTAGGAGCAAATAGTGACGCTGTCGGGAAGGGCCTCTGCCACAGTGGCATATGCCCATGAGGAATCGTCGTAACGGGCCTCGCTCCATCCCTGGACCTCGCGCCGGGCATCATAATCCTCGCCGTTCTGGAAGCTGTCACTGATGACCGGGCCTCCGTTGAATGCCTTCCAGGAGCCGTCGGATACGATAACTTCGCTGGTGCCGTCGGAATAGCTGAGAACTATCTTGGCCAGCAGCGAGAGTCCGGTTCCGAACTGGTCCTGCCAGGCGGTCGCATAACCGGTGAAATCGGAATACCATCCGGCACCGAGCATCGCTCCGACCGCATTGGTACCCTTGTGGAGGAAAGGAGTTATATCGTATGTATTGTAGAATATCCTGTAGCGGTAGTCAGACGAACCCGGATTGAACCAGTCGTCGGCCATCTTCCGTCCGTTGACTTCGTATTCGTAAATACCGCGGGCTGTCGTATAGAGTCTCGCGGAAACGAGATCCTTCCTCACGTCGAAACTCTTCCGCAGCATTGGAGCACCGCTCTCTTCGGCTGGGGACTTGACGAGGGTCTCCCCGCCTGCAACCTGAAATTCTTCATCACTTTCATAGAGAGTCGTGTGCCACGTATCCTCGCCTATTTCAAGTCCGGAGAATGTGGCGGGACTGCCCTCGGGCTGGGAAAACGCTATCCTGTTGAAACGGCTGAACGGTTTCCACTCCTCCGCGTCATAAGGCCGGATCGAGACCGGTTCTTTCTCCAGGGGCTTGCCGTTGACCGACGGAAGGATCATGTATCCCTTGGCATAATCATGTGCCTGGACCTGCAGCCTGACAGCCGCGGCGATATCGCCTGTCGCAGGACGGAACATCCCTTTGAGCGGCTTCTCGTAGTCGCATGTCATAGTCCCGTCGGTCATGTGCCAGAGCGCGAATACAGGAGCCGCCTTCTCACGCCTCAACTGCATTCTCACATAATTATTCTCATCCACATATCCGAAGAGGAAATCAGCCTCGTAACTCTCAGTGGGCAGAAGCAGGTCGAATCCTATGTTGTATCCGGAACGATACTTGGAGAAATGCGGCTGCCCGCCGGATATCCACTGCGCATCCGACCATCCGCTCCCCATCAGGCCGGTCTCGAACCATGACGACGCCCTGGACGTGTGTTCCCCGCTGCCGCTGACTTCTACGGTCCACTGGTACCGAGTACAAGGCTTGAGCGCTTCGCCGCCATAATCTATGCCCACGGATTTTCCGGAAGGCACGGTTCCGGAATCCCATACGCACACGCCAGAGGGAAGCTCGGAAACGACTATCCTGTACGAGGCCTGGCTCTGGGCATACTTGCGGCTCTCCATTTTCCAGCTGAAACGCGGACTCGGAGTGTCGATACCCATGGGGTTGGTCATATAATCCACCTGAAGGTCTGTCAGGCGGAACGGGCCCCGGAAATCCCGGGTGCAGGCCGACAGCGCGAGTGCTGCCAGCAATGCGGTGAACAATCGTTTCATGACAAGGGATGTTATTGATCTCAATCCGCCATCTGCTGGACAGTTTCCATCACCCTGAGGAAATTGCCTCCGGCTATAAGGCGGATGTCTGATTCAGAATAGCCGCGTCTGCGAAGTTCGATGATGATCTTCTGCATGCGGGAAATGTCTTCAAGGCCGTCAGGGCAGGTTTCAATGCCGTCGAAATCGCTGCCCAGGCCGACATGCCTGACTCCCACGAGTTGTACTACGTGGTCGATATGGTCCACTATTTTCCTGTAGGAAGGACGGGGTACGGCGTTCATCGCCTCCACGGCGGCACGCATGCGCTCCTGAAGCGCGGGATCGGAAGGATCCTTTAGCCACTCCACCTGCGTAACCTCTTCAACGTCGATGAGTTCCGAAACCTTCGCATTATAGTCGCTGTCGAGGAACGAGGGATAGAAATTTATCTGGATCACCCCTCCCCGCTCAGCCATGGCGCTTATCATTTCATCGGTCATGTTGCGCGGATGGACGTTCAACGCCCTGCAGCAGGAGTGGGTTGCGACCACAGGGGCTTTCGAGTACTTCAGCACGTCCCAGAACGACTCGTCGGATATGTGCGAAACGTCGATCATCATCCCCAGACGGTTCATCTCAGCGATCACCTCGCGTCCGAAAGGGCTGACACCGTGCCAGCGGGGTTCGGGGGATGTGCATGAATCGCAAATTTCATTACTGCGTGCGTGGGTCAGGGTCATGTAGGTTATTCCCAGCCTCCGGAACATCCTCAGCATGGAGAGGTCCTTCTGGATGGGCGCCCCGTTCTCCATCCCCATGAATATGGATATCAGGCCGTTCCGGGCGTTGCGCCTGGCCTGCGAGGGAGTCGTCGTGAGGCTGACCAGATCCAGATTTCGTTCGACGGCGTCATATACCCTGGATATCAGTTCGAGCGCCCTCCGTGTAGCCGCGTCGGGCTGGAGGGCGTTGGAAGTATAGATGGCGAAGAAAGAGCCGTTGACACCGCCCTTTTTCATCCGCCGGAAATCCACATGTGTTATCGGAAACTTGCCGGGGGTGTATCCCTGTTCAACCCGCCGGCCGAAATCGGCTCCCTTGGCAAGCATCAGAGGAGCGTCGCAGTGGGAATCTAGCAGGAACATCATAGGCACCTCCTGTCTGCGTTAGTTGCCCCGCTTGAGGGTTGAAGCTCCCGCTATCTTTTCGGTCATGATCTTGAGATCCTCGTAGTCGCCGAAATAGCGGCACTTTGAAGCGCCGGAAAGTTCGACCCGGAGAGACTTCGTGGGAAGTACGTCCGCCGTCGAAGCGCCTTTCGCCACAACGCTCACATCTTCGGTATCGAGTTCGTTGGCCGTCAGGCGCGAGGCACCGGCAATCTTGGCATCGAGGAAATTGCAATCCCCCTGGATGTCGAGTCTGGAAGCGCCGCCGAGTTCGACTCCGATCTCACCCGAACGTATGCTGAGCACCGCCTTGGAAGCACCGGTGAGACGGATATCCGCCTCGGGACTCTTAGCGTTGAGGTTCTTGATCTCGCTGCCGCCGCTGAGGTCGATCGTCAACTTTTCCATGGGGCTGGTAAACTGGTCGTTGCTGATCAGCGAGGAAGCTCCGGACAGAGTGACATATGTCAGCGTGGGCATCTTGATGAGCGCCCTTACAATTTTGTTGCGGTTTTTCTGCTTGAGGCGGAAAGGAAGGCGCGTGAATTTGATCTCGAGCACGCCGCCGCGGTTCTTGACAAGGAGGAAGGGAAGGAATTCTTCGGATATTTCAATTTCCACACGGTATTCGTCGGAATGTTCCAGCACGACCTCGAAGGCGCTGGTGGCATTGATGCCGGTGAAATCGTCGATATCATACACTTTTTTTACGGTACGTGCGTCCGCGATAAGGACTGACAGAAGCAGGGCTGCCAGCACAATTCCGAATTTTTTCATGTCTGTACGCTTATTTTACTCTAAAAAAACTCTATTATGCCCTAAATTTAGGCAATATAAATGAATAATGCAAATCCGTCACTTTCTCTGGCGCACCGCCTCGTAGAGGATTACCGCAGCGGCGACGGAAACATTGAGCGATCCTGTCAGGCCGGCCATGGGGATCCTCGCGCCCACGGTGCAGAGGCCGAGCACAGGTTCGGATATTCCCTTTCCCTCGGAGCCCATCACTATGGCGGTGGATTTCCTGAAATTCACATCGTACATTTCGTCTTCAGCCTTCTCGCTGGCGGCGACGATCTGGAACTCGGAATCACGGAAATAGTAGAGAGCCGCCCTGAGATTGGGAACACGGGCGACAGGAACACGGAGAAGGGCGCCGGCGGATGCCTTGACTGCGTCGGCGTTGATGGAGGCGCTGCCTTTGGCCGGCACTACGATGCCGTCTACACCTGCGCACTCCGCGCTCCTTGCTATCGCACCCAGATTACGGACGTCGCTGACTCCGTCCAGGACTATGAACAGCGGATTGGCCTTGCGGGAAAGCGATCCTTCGACCATCTCCTCGAAAGGGACATAATCAATCTGGGCCAGGAAGGCGATGACCCCCTGATGGGCACCCCTGACTATGGAACCCAATTTCTCCGAAGGAACGAACTGATAAGGGATTTCCCGTGCCGAAAGTTCCTCCATCAGTGTGCGGAACTGCTCCCCCTCCATTCCCTTCCTGAGGAGCACCTTTTCAAACCTGCGTCCCTGCCGCACAGCTTCGGTCACGGGATGCATTCCGTAGAGATAAAAGCCTTTTCCGTTTTCCATGTCTTCAGAGTACAAAATCCAAGGCAAATTTAGCAAAAAGAAGGGCAAAGACGATTTATTTCTTAACTTTGCCAAAATTGATAAACGAATCCTACCTTGGAACAGACAGTTAATCCAGGCGACTCCAAGTGGAGCCTTGCCGCAAAGGACGGCCTGATACTGGCGGCAGTCACGGTCGTGGTATCGACACTCACTTTCCTGACGAAGAATTCAATCCTTGGGGCCCTGCTCTGGATCGTCAAATTCGGTGGCAGCATCTGGCTCCTCAATGTCATAATGAAACGCTATGGCAAGGAGCATCCTGACGAATCCACCTTCGGATACGGTGTGATAGTCTGTACACTCTCATCCCTGGTCTGCGCAGTGTGGGCATTCGTGGAATACCAGTTCCTCTTCCCCGGAGCAGTTGCAGAGGCTTTCGAGCAGATGTACGCCGGCCTTGACCAGATGGGCGGCATGCTTCCTGACAACTTCTCGGACATGATGTTGAAGATGGAGGACAACTACTCCCAGATCAACTGCATCAGCACCTTCATCTGGTGTGCGCTGTTGGGCCTCATATTCAGCGCCATACTCTCAGCTCCGTCCAGGCGCAAGAGCGTATTCACCGAGGAGGAGATGAAGCAGAACAACGACGATTTCAATTTCTAGCGCATGGACCTCTCGATAGTCATTTCGCTTTTCAACGAAGAAGAGTCCCTTCCCGAACTGGTCGAATGGATCGACCGGACGATCACCCCGCTGGGATATGAATACGAAATAATCATGGTCGACGACGGCAGCCGGGACCGTTCATGGGAAGTCATCACCGGCCTGGCGGAGAAATACCCCGTCATCCGCGCCATCGGATTCCGCCGCAATTACGGCAAATCGGCAGCCCTGTATTGCGGCTTCGAGGCCGCCCGGGGCGACATTGTCGTGACCATGGATGCGGACCTTCAGGATTCTCCGGAAGAGATTCCCGAGATGATGCGCATGATACGCGAGGAAGGCTACGACCTGGTTTCCGGCTGGAAAAAGAAACGCTACGACAACGTGGCCACTAAGAATCTCCCTTCGAAACTTTACAACGCCACCGCCCGCAAGGTTACGGGCATAAAGCTGCATGACATGAACTGCGGCCTGAAAGCCTACAGGAACGAAGTTGTCAAGAATATCGAAGTATACGGGGAAATGCACCGGTTCATCCCCTATCTGGCCAAGCAGGCCGGTTTTGACAAGATCGGGGAAAAGGTCGTACATCACCAGGCCCGCAAATACGGAAAGAGCAAATTCGGCTTGAACCGCTTCATCCACGGTTTCCTCGACCTGCTCTCAATATGGTTCCTGCAGAGATTCGGGAAGAAGCCCATGCATCTGTTCGGCGGCATAGGCACCCTGACATTCCTTGTCGGCGCCGTCATAGCCATATGGTTGATCATCGACAAACTGGTCGCCCAGGCTCACGGGGCCTATTTCCGTCCCGTCGCCGACCAGCCGCTGTTCTATCTCGCCCTTGTCGCCGTAATACTCGGCGCCCAGCTTTTCCTGACAGGATTCCTCGGGGAGATGATAGCCCGCAATGCCAGTGAACGCAATAAATACAATATAAGACGTACCATACGATAACCCAAGATACAGCAAGCCATGAAATATGATGTGATCGTCATCGGCGCGGGCCCGGGAGGCTACGTAGCCGCCATCCGTTCAGCACAGCTCGGATTCAATACAGCAGTAGTCGAACGCAGCGAACTGGGAGGCATATGCCTCAACTGGGGATGCATCCCCACAAAAGCCCTGCTCAAAAGCGCGCAGGCCCTCCACTATGCGGAGCGCGGAGCTGAATACGGATTTGCCGCCGATAACGTCAAACCCGACCTGGCAGCTATCGTCGCCCGCAGCCGCGGCGTTTCCGCCACTATGAACAAAGGCGTCGAATACCTTTTCAAGAAGAACAAGGTCACCGTCCTCAAGGGGACAGGCAGGGTTCTGCCCGGCAAACAGGTCAGCGTGATGGACATGCAGGGCGCGACTACCGTATATGACGCGGAACACATCATCCTGGCTACGGGCTCCCATCCGGCCGAACTTCCTTTCGCCCCGATCGACGGCGAAAAGATATGGTGCTATTACCAGGCCCTCGTTCCCGAAAGCCTTCCCAAGTCGCTTGCCGTTATCGGAAGCGGCGCCATAGGCAGCGAATTCGCCTTCTTCTACCGTTCTCTCGGCGTGGAGGTTACCATCATTGAATTCATGGACCGCGTTCTCCCGATAGAGGATGACGATACCTGCGCCCAGATCAGCCGTTCATTCAGGAAAGCCGGAATCAAGGTCATGGTATCATCTTCCGTCAAGAGTGTCGACACTACAGGCGAACTCTGCCGCCTGACCGTCGAGACCCGGAAGGGAGAAGAGACCGTGGAGGCTGAAAAGGTCCTTTCCGCCGTCGGCGTCCGTCCCAACACGGAGAACCTGGGTCTCGAGGAAATCGGCATCGAACTCAACCGCGGCAAGGTTCCGGTGGACACATTCTTCAGGACCAAAGCCGAAGGCGTTTATGCCATCGGCGACATCATAGCCACTCCCGCCCTCGCACACGTGGCTTCCGCCGAGGCCATCTGCTGCGTGGAAGCTATCGCCGGGCTCAACCCCGACCCCGTGAACTACGACAACATTCCCGGTTGCACATACATCACTCCTGAAGTGGCTTCCGTCGGCATGACCGAGCGCAAGGCCAAGGAACTCGGTATCGAATACCGCATCGGCAAATTCCCGTTCACGGCTTCCGGCAAGGCGACCGCCGCCGGAGCACGCGACGGATTCGTGAAACTAGTCGTCGATGCTGCTACCGACAAAGTCCTCGGCGCGCATCTGGTAGGAGACAACGTGTCCGAGATGGTCGGCGGCATCGTCGCAGCACGCAATCTGGGAATAACCGCCAGACAACTTGCAGGATCGATGTTCCCCCACCCCACGATGAGCGAAGCAGTCATGGAGGCGGCTGCCGCCGTCCACGGCGAGGCGATCCATATCTGATCAGAAAAAAAATCATTAACAAAAGCGGGAGCTGTGCGTCTTGTTATCGGGTCGCACGGATAGCGCGCACTCGATGCGGCCGGACTTAATTCAAACTGACATGAAACGCTTACTGCTTATAATTTGTATCCTTATCCCCGTAGCCGCAATGGCTTCGACTCCCGGGAAGAGAGTCTCCAAATCCCGCATAACCTCCTTCATTTCGGAATGCCGGCATTATGACGGAGTGGAAGTCGTGAGGCTCGGCAGGATTGCAACCGGAGCGCTCAGGGGCGTGATGCGCGTAGCCGCCGTGGGCGATCCCGACGTCAGGGATGCCCTGCGCCTGATGAAAGGCGTCAACGGGGTCGCAGTCTTCGATTTCGAGGATTGCTCGGAATACGACAAGTCGAGGATCACCAGCAGGCTCAACCGCATGCTCTCTGGTTCGGAAGTATTAATGGAAGCCAGTGACGGAGGCGACAAAATGAGGATTTACGGTGTTGTGGACGAATCCGCCGACAGCGTGAAGGACTTTGTACTATACACGCCTTCCGACTGCGCCCTTATATGTATCTTCGGTTCCATTTCCATGGACGCCGTTGCCAAGATAGCCTCCAATGACTGACTCCCGGTTCCATAGCGAATTCCTTCCGCTTGCGGACACCCTCTACCGGATTGCCCGGTACATACTCGAATTGGGGCCGGAGGCCGAGGACGCCGTCCAGGAACTTTACCTGAAGCTCTGGGAATCGAGGGACAGCCTCGACGGGATAAGGCAGCCCAAGGCATACTGCATCAGGATCCTCAAGAACATCTGCCTCGACCGGATAAGGAAAGCCCGGCATCTCACATTTCCGGAACGCTTGCCAGAAACCGGAATACAGCAGCCCCAGGATGATGAAATAGACTCCAGGACCCGGCTCGAAAAGGTCCTCGAAGCGGTGAAGGCCCTTCCGGAAAGGCAGAGGCAGGTACTCGTCCTCCGTGCTGTGGACGGCCTCTCATACGATGAGATCTCCCGCAAGACAGGGATCAATTACCTTACCTGCCGTGTATTGCTTTCGCAGGCACGGTCAAAAATAAAGACAAAGGCATGAAAACGATCGAAGAAATAGAGAAGATGGATCCGGAGCAACTGGAGTCCGCAGCCCTTCAGGAGGTGACCTCAGTCCCTTCAGACCTGGAAGGACGGATCAAGGGCGCCATCGCCGCCAAGGCCATGCTCGAAAGACAGAAGTCCGGAGGAAAGCTGCGCTGGCTCCCCTACGCTGCGATGGCCGCCGCGGCAGCCACTGCGGCAGTGGTCGCCATACCCTTGAGCGGCAGACATTCGCCCAAGGACACTTTCGACGATCCCTACCTTGCCTATGCTCAAGTGGAAGCCACATTCCAGAAAATATCCGACAAGATGGCCCTGGGCGTCGGAATGGCTGAAGAGGCCGGGGGCACTGCCGGAAAACCCATCGAAATAATCAGAAAAATCAACGGAAAATGAAACGCATATTTATAATCGCAGCCCTGCTGCTCGTCTCGGCTGCTACTTTCGCCCAGAACGGTAAAAGCATATACCAGAAGTATTCCGATGAGGACGGCGTGAGTGCCGTCTACATCTCCCCTGCGATGTTCAGGATGATAGGAAAGATCCCGGACCTGAAGGTGGAAGGAGACGACATCGACCTTTCTCCAATCATCCGCTCTCTCACCGGGCTGTACATCATTGACAGCGAGAACCCGGGCATCAACGCCCGGCTCAAGGCCGACGCCGAGAGATTCATATCAAGCGGCAACTACGAATTGCTGATGGAGGCAAAGGATTCAGGTGAGACGGTCAGGATGTTCACCGTGGGTACCGAAGCGATCGTCAAGGGTTTCGTGATGATAGCGGTCGACGGTGAAGAGACGACTTTCATATGCCTTGACGGCAATATGAACCGCGACGAGCTCGAAAAAGTCCTCGCCGAAAAGATGAAAAACTGATTGAAGGAAAAGCAGCAATGAACTGCCACGGGCGCTATGCTTCGCGTCCGTGGCAGTTCTTGTATTTCTTGCCGCTGCCGCAAGGGCACGGGTCGTTTCGGCCGACCTTCTTCTCGACATGGATCGGAGCCTGTGTCTTGGGCTCGGAGCTGTTGGTGAGAAGGTCCGGACGGCTGGTCTGCATCCGGCTCATGTCGGAACGCTTTTCATGGCCTTCGGTCACTACATCCTCGGGCTGCTGCTCCTGGCGGAGGAAAATCTGGGCGCGGAGCAGGAACGCGAGCACGTCCTTGCTGAGGTTTTCGAGCATCGTTATGAAGAGGCCGTAACTCTCGGTCTTGTAGACAACGATAGGGTCTTTCTGCTCGTATGCCGCATTCTGTACCGACTGCTTCAGATCGTCCATCTCGCGGAGATGGTTCTTCCAGTAGTCGTCGATGACACGGAGCGTGATGGTTTTCTCAACCGCGCGTACCAGTTCCCTGCCCTTGGTCTCATAAGCTTTCCTGAGGTCAACGAGGACAGTATAGACCATCTTTCCGTCCGACACGGGGATGGCGATGTTCTGGTAAAACATGCGCTTGGTCTCATAGACGTATTTGATGATAGGCCAGGCACGTTCGACGAGTGCGTCGAAACGGCGCTGCTGGACTTCGAGTATGGTCTTCTGGAGTTTCTCCACCAACTGGTCTTTCTTCGCCCGCTCATAGAACTGTGCGTCGAAGTCTGGCTCGACCGAAAGAGTCTGGCGAAGCGCCTCGCAGAAACCTTCGTAGTCGAGGTCCTTGTTCTGGTCGACGAACATCTCGCAGTAGTCGGTGGCCATATTGAGCACGTCGACGTCGATGCGTTCGCCGGTAAGGGCGCTGCGGCGCTTCGAGTAGACGACCTCGCGCTGATTGTTCATCACGTCGTCATAGTCCACCAGGCGCTTACGGGTGCCGAAGTCGTTCTCCTCGACCTTGCGCTGCGCACGCTCGATGGCTTTCGAGAGCATGGATGCTTCCAGGGCCTCGTCGTCGGGCATGTTCATCCTGTCGACTATCCCGGATATACGCTCGCTGCCGAAGATACGCATCAGGTCGTCCTCGAGCGACACATAGAAGACGGAGCTTCCCGGGTCACCCTGACGTCCGCTTCGGCCTCGCAGCTGGCGGTCGACGCGGCGGCTGTCATGTCGTTCCGTGCCTATGATCGCAAGGCCGCCCGCAGCCTTTACTTCGGGAGTCAGCTTGATATCGGTACCACGGCCGGCCATGTTGGTTGCGATGGTTACGGTGGAAGGTTCGCCTGCGTGCGCCACGATCTCGGCCTCGCGTGCGTGCTGCTTGGCATTCAGGACCTGATGCTTTATGCCGCGGATCTTGAGCATGCGGCTGAGCAGCTCGGATATCTCCACGGATGTGGTGCCCACGAGCACCGGACGTCCCTGTGAGATATATTGCTGTATCCTGTCTATGACGGCGGCGTACTTGCTCTTCTTGGTCTTGTAGATCAAGTCGTTCATGTCGTCGCGTATGACCGGACGGTTCGTAGGGATTACGACCACGTCGAGCTTGTATATGTCCCAGAACTCCTTGGCCTCGGTCTCGGCGGTACCGGTCATGCCGGAGAGCTTGTGATACATACGGAAGTAGTTCTGGAGGGTAATGGTCGCAAATGTCTGGGTAGCAGCCTCTACCTTAACGTTTTCCTTTGCTTCTACGGCCTGGTGGAGGCCGTCGCTCCAGCGGCGTCCCTCCATGATACGGCCGGTTCCTTCGTCGACAATCTTGATCTTGCCGTCGATGATGACGTAGTCCACGTCCTTGGCGAACATCGCGTATGCCTTGAGGAGCTGGTCCACGGTATGCATTCGCTCGGCCTTGAGGGAGTAGTTGGCGTAAAGTTCGTCCTTGAGGCGCTGCTTTTCTTCCGCGCTTCCCTCGCCTTTCTCGATTCGGGCAACCTCGTCACCGAGACGGGGCATGAGGAAGAAGTCCTTGTCTCCGACTGCCTGAGCCAGCACCTCGTTACCCTTGTCGGTAAGCTCTACGGTGCGCTGCTGCTCGTCGATGACGAAGAAGAGTTCGTTGGTTACCACGCGCTGCTCGATGTCCTTGTCCTGGAATGCGGCGCGGATGATCTTGCTCTCGGCGTTCTGCAGGATCTGTTTGATGCCGGGCTCGCTGAGGTATTTGATCAGCGGCTGATACTTGGGAAGACCCTTGTGTGCGCGGAGCAGCAGGATCTCGCCCTTGTCGTTTATCTCTCCGGCGGCAATGAGTTTCTTCGCCTCGTTGAGCGTCTGGTTGACGAAATTCTTCTGGGCGTTGTAGAGACGCTCCACGTACGGCTTATATTGGATGAATGTCTCATCGCCCGCCTTTTCGACCGGACCGGAAATGATGAGAGGGGTACGGGCATCGTCAATGAGCACGGAGTCGACCTCGTCCACGATGGCGAAATGATGTTTGCGCTGCACAAGGTCCTTGGGATTGATGGCCATGTTGTCGCGCAGGTAATCGAAGCCGAATTCGTTGTTGGTACCGAAGGTGATGTCGGCCTGGTACGCGGACTTGCGGGCGTCAGTGCTGGGCTGGTGTTTGTCGATGCAGTCGACACTTAGGCCGTGGAACATATAGAGGGGGCCCATCCACTCCGAGTCTCGTTTGGACAGGTAGTCGTTGACGGTCACTACGTGCACGCCTTTCCCTGCCAGGGCGTTAAGGAATACGGGAAGGGTCGCGACAAGGGTCTTGCCTTCTCCGGTGGCCATCTCCGCGATCTTCCCCTGATGGAGCACGATACCGCCGATCAGCTGGACATCATAATGGACCATGTCCCATGTAATCATGTTCCCGCCGGCCATCCAGGAGTTGCGCCATATGGCATATTCCCCGTCCACGTTTACGAAGTCGTGGCTTGCGCTGAGGTCGCGGTCGAAATCGGTAGCCTTTACCTTGATCCTTTCATTCTCCTTGAAGCGGCGTGCGGTGGACTTCACGATGGCGAAAGCCGTGGGAAGTACATCGTTCAGCACCTCTTCTATTTTCTTGTCTATAGTCTTTACGAGTTCGTCAAGTTCGGTGGCGAGTTTCTCCTTCAGGGCGACCTCCATCTCCGGATCGGAGAGCTGCTCCCGTATCTTCGACACCTTCTCTTCCTCCGCTGCCGTATAGGCGCGGACCTTCTCCTTCAAGCGTGCGCTCTCGCCGCGCAGGTCATCGTCGCTGAGACGGTCGACGCGGTCAAATTCCGCAAGGACCAGTTTCAGGGTCGGATTAATTTCCCTTATGTCGCGGTCCGCCTTGGTTCCGAACAGTTTCTTCAGAAAGTTAGCCATTTCTCTTATAAAAATCTTACTATGTTAATCTTACAGTTTTCCCTGGTATTTGTCAATCAGTTCAGTAGCCGCGGAGAACGATTCCAGGTCGCCGCGAAGGACGGCAGCCTCATATTCGGGCATCAGTTTTTCAATGCGCTCATCCTCATAGAACATGTTC
The DNA here is from genome assembly GCA_017430365.1 of Bacteroidales bacterium. Lineage (GTDB taxonomy): Bacteria > Bacteroidota > Bacteroidia > Bacteroidales > UBA932 > Cacconaster. The sequence continues at coordinate 199,275 of JAFRNC010000006.1, forward strand.
TTGAGGCTCTCGTTGATGCTTTCATACATCCAGTAGCGCGACTGTTCGCGGCGCTTCTTGTGATAGTAGCCGTTCCCCTTGACGAGTGCGAAATAGTCCTCGATCTTCTTGAGAATCTCGGGAAGTCCTTCCTTGGTCACCGCCGACGATGTCACAGCGGTCGGAACCCAGGTCGACTCGGTCGGAGGGAACAGATGCAGTGCGTTGGAATAGAGAGCCCTGGCCATCTGGGCCTTTTCCACATTCGTCCCGTCGGCCTTTGTGATGGCGATAAGGTCGGACATTTCCATGATGCCGCGCTTGATTCCCTGCAGGTCGTCTCCGGCTCCGGAGAGCATGAGCAGCAGGAAGAAGTCGCTCATCGAATGGACTGCGGTCTCGCTCTGTCCTACGCCCACGGTCTCTATGAACACCACGTCGAAACCCGCGGCCTCGCAGAGCAGGATGGTCTCGCGGGTCTTGCGTGCAACGCCTCCCAGCGAGCCTGCGCTCGGGCTGGGACGGATGAAGGCGTTGGGATCGTGGCAGAGGGTCTCCATGCGTGTCTTGTCGCCGAGGATGCTTCCCTTGCTCTTTTCCGAACTGGGGTCGATTGCCAGGACGGCCAGCCTGTGCCCCTCGGATGTAAGATATGAGCCGAACGCCTCGATAAAGGTGCTCTTTCCTGCTCCGGGCACTCCGGTGATGCCGATCCGCATGGTCTCCTTTTCATTGGATATGATCTGGCAGCGCTGGATGATCTGCTGCGCCACGGCACGGTGCTGCGGCAGCGAGCTCTCAACCAGCGTGATCGCCTGACTCAGCACGGTGGTGTCGCCGCGCTGTATGCCTTCCATATATTCGTCCGCCGTCATTATCGACGGACGTTTCTTGAAAACTTTCTTGAGGTAAGGATTGACTATCGGGGGTTGTTTCACCCCTTTGTTAATGATCAGGCTGGTATCTTCGTTGTGGTAGTCATCGAAGAAATCGCCCTGATGATCCTTGTCTATTTCCATACGGTTATTTGACGTTTCCTGTAATGAACAGATTGAAAATGGGTTTGGTGGGCGCGTCGGTTATGACGGTGAGCACTTCGATAACCTCTCCGGTATAGTCGAGAGAGGAGGAATCGAACTTGACCTTGATATCGGCCTTGCCGCCGGGCTTGATGGTCAGGGGCATCCCTGTCAAGACCGTGGAGGCGGTCCCCTGCCCTTCGGTGTGATGGATCACAAGCGGGCTCTTCCCCTTGTTGCGTATGCTGTACGTGGCCGTAACGGTCGCGCCTTTCTTAATCTCTCCGAACTCGAAATAGCTGCGGTCGATGACGGGTATTCCCGCCCTCTCGATCTCGGCCTTCGTGAGTTTCTCGAAATTGTCCTTTATGACACCCGTGATTGTCAATTTGTCAGTGTAGCTTCTGCCATTGAGCTTGAACGATGCGTCGAACTTCTGCTTTCCCCACGCGGTACGGCCCATCGCCGCAGGATTGACAGCATATGACAGTCTGGCCATGCTGCGGGCCGGGATCGGGTTGGGGGTCACGGTAATCGTAAGCCCGGGGGTGGCCGATGCCGTTTCAACCGTCAGATCGCTCTTGGAAAGGTTTGCAACCTGCATCTGGTCGGACTTCACGACTCCCTGGTCGATGTAGCCGATCGACGTCTCGGTCTTGCGTATTCCGAGGCTCCCTATCCTGGTCGTGAAGAGTTCGTCGAGGTCTTTCTTCTGGTCATGCGAGACACCGCGGAGCCTCAGCACCACGGGACGGTCGAGGCTGGAGCGTCCTACACCGACATATACGGTAAGAGTCTTCTCGAACGGGAAGGGGCCCTGGTCGTTGCTGAAAGTGGCCTGGATGGTTCCGGTGGCGCCCGGACGGACAGGTTCCTTGGTCCATTCCGGCGTGGTGCAACCGCACGAGGAGATGACATTGTGGATCACCAGCGGCTGCGTGCCGGTGTTGGTGAATGTGAAAATGCAACTGACAGGGCCTTCGGCAATCAGAACGTCACCGAAATCGTGGACCTTCTTGTCGAAACGTATAACGTCGGCTTCCTTGTAAAAAGACTCTTCCTGTGCGAAGAGAGCCGCGCAGGAAAACGCGAGCGAAGCCAATATCATGAATACTTTTTTCATTTTCAAATTATTTGTGCAAAGATACCATTTGTTTGATTACTTTTGTCCAAAATTACATAAATCGAGCCAACTTATGAAACGCATTTCAATCTGGATCATGATGGCGGTTCTCGTATTCGCTGCGGCTTCATGCAGCAAGTACAAATACGAAACCGTCAAGGACGACCCCACGGGGGCACGTATTTACACTCTGGACAACGGACTCAAAGTCTATATGATCGTCAACAAGGACGAACCGAGGATCGACGCCCATGTCGCCGTCAAGGTCGGCAGCAAGAACGATCCCCAGGAAACCACCGGTCTCGCCCACTATTTCGAGCACCTGATGTTCAAGGGCACGAAACAGCTCGGCACGACGGACTACGCCAAGGAGGAGCCGCTCCTCAACCAGATCGAGGAACTCTTCGAGGTCTATCGCAAGACCACCGATCCCGAACAGCGCAAAGCCATCTACCACCAGATCGACTCCATTTCGTATGAAGCCTCCAAGATCTTCATCCCCAACGAGTACGACAAGGCGATGGCGGCTATCGGCGGCCGCGGCACCAACGCCTACACCAGCAACGACGTGACCTGCTATACCGAGAACATCCCTTCCAACCAGCTGGAGAACTGGGCCAAGATCCAGGCCGACCGCTTCGAGAACGTCGTTCTCCGCGGCTTCCACACCGAGCTGGAGACGATCTACGAGGAGTACAACATGTACGCGGTGATGGATCAGGAGAAAGTCCAGGAAGCGGCCTTCGCCGCCCTGTTCCCGAAACACCCGTACCACACTCCCGTCATCGGCTGGGGTGACCACCTCAAGAACCCGTCGATCACCAACGTGAAGAAATACCACGACCAGTGGTACGTGCCCAACAACATGGCAGTCTGCCTTGCCGGCGATTTCAATCCCGATGAGGCCATCAAGGTCATCGACAAGTACTTCGGCCCGCTGAAGCCCAACAAGGACCTCAAGAAGATGGAATTCGAACCGGAAGACCCCATCACCGCCCCGGTGGTGAAGGACGTCCTCGGCCTTGAATCGCCAAACCTCCTCCTCGCCTGGCGCTTCCCGGGTGCCAACAGCCCCGAAGCCAAATACATCGACCTGATCAGTTCCATCCTGACCAACGGCAAGGCCGGTCTGATCGACCTCGATGTAAACCAGCAGCAGAAGGTCCTCAGCATGTACGCCTTGTCCGAGACAATGGCCGACTACTCGGCTTTCGTGGTGATGGCCGAGCCGCTGCAGGGCCAGAGCCTGGAAGAAGTCAAGCAGATCGCCCTCGCTGAGATCGAGAAGGTCAAGAAAGGCGAATTCGACGCCGACCTGCTGACCGCCATCATCAACAACGCCAAGCTCCAGTTCATGCAGCAGTGCGACCGCTCCCGTTTCCTGGTGAGCGCCGAAGTGAACTGCTTCATCAACGACATAGAATGGAAAGACTTCGTCCATGAAATCGACGACCTTTCCAAGATCACCAAAGAGGATATCGTGGCTTTCGCCAACGAACATTTCAAGGACAACTACGTTCAGATCAACAAACTCGAGCAGCCCGATCCGACCGACACCCGCATCGCCAAGCCGGCCATCACCCCGATCATGATGAACCGCGACGCTTCCAGCCAGTTCCTGCGCGATCTCCAGGCCTCGACTGTCACGCCCATCGAGCCCGTGTTCGTGGATTACAAGAAGGATATGTCGATCCTCAGCGCGAAGAACGACATCCCCGTGCTCTACAAGAAGAACGTGAGCAACGGCACCTTCCAGCTGTCCTACTACTTCGAGACCGGCAGCTATGCTGACAAGGTGATGCCTTTCGCCGCCAACTACCTCAATTTCCTGGGCACCGATGACATGACCCCGGAAGAAGTGCAGAAAGCCTTCTACAAACTGGCCTGCAGCATGTACGTCAGCTGCTCCGGGGAAGAGACCCAGGTGACGGTGAGCGGCCTTGCCGAGAATATGGAAGAGGCAATGCAGCTGGCCGAGAAGGTCATCGCCCACGCGAAAGCCAACCCCGAGGCCCTGCAAATGCTTAAGTTCAATACCCTCTACGAGCGCCGCAACGCCAAGCTCAACCAGCGCAGCAACGCCCAGCAGATGTCGGCCTACGCCATGTATGGTCCTAAGAACCCGCAGACCAACGTCCTCTCTTCCGCCGAACTGATGCAGCTTGGCGACGAGGCCCTGATAGAGAAGATCCACCACATTTTCGACAATGAGCACAAGGTGCTCTACTACGGTCCGCTCGGCGAAAATGAAATCGTCGACGTAGTCAACAAGTATCACCAGATTCCCGGGAAACTCAACCCCGTGGTCAAGGGCGATCCTTTCGCCTACCTGCCGACGAAAGAGAATCAAGTCGTCCTGGCTCCCTACGACGCCAACCAGCTCACCCTCCAGGCCTACTATAACACAGAACTTCCGTTCAGCGTAGAAACCGCGCCGATCATACGTCTCTACAACGAGTACTTCGGCGGCGGCATGAACTCCATCGTCTTCCAGGAGATCCGCGAAGCCCGCGGACTCGCCTACAGCGCCCGCGCCAACTACTCGATTCCGGCCGACCTGGACCACCCGTCGCTTTTCACCTACTCCATCGGTACCCAGAACGACAAGTTGATCGACGCCCTGAGCGCCTTCGACGATATCATCAACAACATGCCTGTCTCCGAGAACGCCTTCAACATCGCCAAGGAGTCGTTGATCTCGAACCTCCGCACCGCCCGCACCGTCAAGGGCAACGTCCTGGCTTCGTACCTCGCCGCCCAGAAGCGCGGCCTCGACTATGACCTCAACAAGGTCATCTACGAGAAAGTCCCCGCCCTCACCCTCGACGACGTGATCAAATTCCAGCAGGAATATGTCAAGGACAAGCCGTACACCATCGGCATCCTCGGCCGCAAGGGCGACCTCGACCTCAAGGCGCTGGAAAAATACGGCAAGATCAAACAAGTCACGACCGACGAAATTTTCGGTTATTGATCGGATATTTTAAATTTGGTATTATCTTTGCCAACGTTTTCGACAACATCAACACTTAAACTTTTATAAAATGGCTTACAAAATCACTGAAAACTGCGCTGCTTGCGGCACCTGCATCGATGAGTGCCCGGTAGGAGCCATCTCCGCCGGCGACATCTACAAGATTGACCCCAACGCATGCGTCGACTGCGGAACCTGCGCCGGCGTCTGCCCGATGGGTGCCATCGAACAGGCATAATTTTACCGGGGCTCCGCCCCGAACCCCGCGCCTCCCGGCCTTAGTACTTTGCTAATGCCGGGAGACGTGCATTTATCGGCAGAGGTCAGCAAAGTACCGGCCTCCGGCGGTCGCCTGATGGCGACTTCTATACCGGGGCTCCGCCCCACCCGAGCCACAGGCGAGAGCACGACCGAAGGGAGTAAACCCCGCGCCTCCCGGCCTTAGTACTTTGCTAATGCCGGGAGGTCGTTTTATACGGCATCGTAAAAAGAGTCTATTGTATTTTTCGAATAGTTGCCGTATTTTTGTAGACTAAATTGCCGAAATATGTTGATTGCACTGAAACTGCTGGGATCGATCGCCCTGCTGATGTACGGAATGAAGGTAATGAGCGAGGCACTCCAGAAAATGGCTGGCCCCCAGTTACGACACCTTCTCGGAGCAATGACCACCAACCGTTTCACAGGTGTAGCAACAGGCGCCTTGGTCACTGTCGCCGTCCAGTCATCCGCAGCGACCACTGTCATGACGGTTTCGTTCGTCAACGCCGCCCTCCTCACCCTGTCCCAGGCAATCTCCATCATCATGGGCGCCAACATCGGCACCACACTTTCGGCATGGATCATGTCGGCCGGCTTCTCGTTCGATGTGACCAACCTTGTCTGGCCTGTTTTCCTCGTAGCCATCATCCTGATCCAGCTCGGAAAGCACCGCTATCTCGGAGATTTCCTTTTCGGTCTTTCGTTCCTGCTCTTCGCCTTGGGCATGCTTCGTGTCACGGGCGTCGAAATGGACCTGGCGCACAACGCATCCGTCGTCAAATTCTTCGACTCTTTCGATTCGGGCAGCTATCTGACAATACTGCTGTTCCTGCTTGTCGGCACCATACTGACGTTCATCGCCCAGTCATCCGCCGCAATCATGGCCATAACCATGGTATTGTGCTCCACAGGCGTGATCGACATCTTCCAGGGCATTGCATTGGTCATGGGTGAAAACATCGGTACGACCCTGACCGCCAACATCGCCGCCATGTCGGCCAACACGCAGGCCCGCAGGGCCGCGGCCGCCCACCTTTTCTTCAATGTATTCGGCGTTGTCTGGATCCTCTGCTGCTTCTTCCCGTTCGTGCGGCTCGTCTGCCGCATAGTCGGCATGGATCCCTCTGCTGAAATGCAGGAACCCGCCCAGCTCTCGTTTGCCCTGGCAACGTTCCATACCGCATTCAACGTCACCAACACCATGATCCTCATCTGGTTCATCCCCCAGATCGAGAAACTGGTGTGCCGTATCATACGTCCCAAGCAGAGCGAGGAAGAAGAAGAGTTCCGTCTCAAGTATATACGCGGCGGTCTTATGAAGACGCCTGAAATCTCGGTGCTTCAGGCTCAGAAGGAGATTGCCGTATTCGGTGAAAGGATGATGCGGATGTCGACGATGGTAAGGGATCTGTACAGGACGAACGACGAAACCGAATTCAAGAAACTGTTCGACCGCATCCAGAAATACGAGCAGATCAGCGACAACATGGAGAACGAAATCGGCAAGTATCTCGGACAGGTCGGCGAAGCCCATCTCAGCGACGAGACCAAGGAGAAGATCCGTGCCATGCTGCGCCAGATCGGGGAACTGGAGAGCATCGGAGACGCCGGTTTCAACATGGCCCGCGTCATAAGGCGCAAACACGAAGCGAAGATCAACTTCACCACGGAGCAGGAATCCGGCATCAAGGAGATGCTGGCACTCGCCCAGAAAGCCGGCGAGCGAATGCTGGAGATGCTCAACGGCCGCCGCGAGGACTTCGACTTCCGTCCTTCCGAAGATATCGAGTCACAGATAGACGCCTGCCGCGAACGTCTCAAGGAGCAGAACCTTCGCAACCTGGACGACCATATCTACGGTTACGACAGCGGCAGCATCTACATGGATCTGGTCAACGAAGCCGAAAAGGCCGGCGACTATATCATCAATGTGGTCGAAGCCCGTCTGGGCACCTCACACCGCGTTTCAGAACAGAACCCGGATTACCGTATCGATATCCTCGAATACTGATACCGGCAGCGTAAGCGTCAGGAAACCGTCCCTGGAAACCTCATAATCCAGTTTATCCCCCGAAACCAGCAGGGAGACGGCTCCTTTGCGTGCCGGTTCCATGCCTTTCGCAAGAGGGACCGCCAATTTGCATAGGCCATCCCTGGAAGGTATCCTTTCCGGAGAAAGGATATGCAGGAAGAGTGCATTCCCGTCCTGCGTCGTCACGCCCCACGGCTGCTCGGGAATGGAGGTTGACGTGGTTCCGTCCACCGAGACCGAGTGAGAGTGCATCCACTTCCCTATCCCGGCAAGGAGGTCCAGCGACTGGGGCGGAAGTTCACCGTTCGGCATAGGGCCGATATTGAGCAGCAGATTGGAATTCTTGGCTGCCGCCCTGACCAGCAGATGCACCAGTTCCTTCACGCTCTTGTAGTCCGTGTCCGCGATGCGGTAGCCCCATGCGCCGTTCATGGTCTGGCACATTTCGAGCGGCAGGGAACTGATATCCTGGCCCGATAGGCCAGCCTTGTTCTCACCCGGCAGGTCGCGCTCGAACATCTGGAAATCTTCCCCGTCGAAGGGAAGGAGATGATGATTGTTCCCTATCAGGAGTTCAGGCTTGAGGCTGTGTATGTATTCATAGAACTCGGGCATCCTCCAGTCGAAATCCGGATCCCGGTCGTGGTCCCATATGCCGTCGAACCACAGTGCCGCGAGATTAGGATACTGCGTGATCAATTCCCTGACCTGAGTCTTCATGAACGAGAAATACGATTCGTAATCCTGCCTGTCGCCCCTGCGTCCGGTGCGCAGGCCGGTACGGCCCTGAGGATAGTCCTCGCGCATCCAGTCGAGCGTAGAATAATAGAGATGGAACCGTAAGCCGCCGTCGGCGCAGGCCTTCGCCAACTCTCCCACGACGTCGCGGCCAAAAGGGGTGCCGTCCACTATGTTGTAGTCCGACGTAACCGTCTTGAACATCGAGAAGCCGTCGTGGTGACGGGAAGTGAATGTAATATAGCCGGCGCCGGCGTCACGGAATGCCCGGACCCACGAATCCGCATCGAATTTCACCGGATTGAAACTCTGTGCCGCTACGGCATATGAGGCGTTGTCGATCCCTGAATTCTGAAGATACCATTCTCCCTGGGCATAGGTCGCGTAGATACCCCAATGAAGGAAAATGCCGAGACGATGCTGCTGGAACTCAGCCCTCTGACGGAGGTTTTCAGGGGAAGGAGTATAGGACTGTGCATAGACTGTCACGCCCAGAAAGAGGATGGCGGACAGAATTGGAAATATACGTTTCATTTTTTCTGTTTTCAACCAGACAAATGTAAGGAAATATACGTATATTTGGAATGATAAAAAACTCAAACAGTTATGAACCTCACCTCCATCCTCGTCAGTATCATCATCGGCGCCCTGGCCGGTTTCCTTGCAGGGAAAATCGTTAAAGGCTCGGGTTCCGGATTTCTGCTGAACCTCATCATCGGCGTCATCGGCGGCTTTATCGGCGGCAACCTGCTGAACTGGATCGGCGTCAAATCCGCTTTCTGGGGCACGTTCTGGGGCGTCCTTCTGACTGCCGTCATCGGCGCCTGCGTGCTGCTTTGGATCGTATCGCTCTTCAAGAAGAAATAGCGCCCCGCTCTTCCATATTATGAAACGACTTGTTTCCCTTTTGGCCGTCGCCATGCTGACGGCCAGTGTGGTTGTCGCCCAATCTTACGACCCCGTAGCCCGGCCGGATGCCATTGTCACAGCCGGAAACGCCCGCTTCACCGTCCTTACCGACCGTCTGATCCGCATGGAATGGTCTCCCTCTGGCCGATTCGAGGACCACGCCACCCTGGCCATCGTCAACCGGAACCTGCCGGTCCCTGAATTCAAGGTCCAGCGACGTGGCGGCGAACTGTCAATCAGGACATCAGCATTAACCCTGTCATACCGGCAGGAAGACGGACCGTTCTCGGCCGGCAACCTCAAGGTTTCATTCCGCATGAACGGCAAAACCGTCACATGGCATCCCGGCATGGATGCATCCGGCAACCTCATGGGAACTGCCCGTACCCTCGACGGCTGCTCCGGCCCTGACCACATAAATTACAGCGACCCTATGGAACAGGGCATCCTGTCAAGGGACGGATGGTCCATAGTGGACGAAAGTTCCCGGCATATTTATGTCAGGGATGACAGCGACTGGAAAGAATGGGTTTCAGTCCGTCCCGAGACCGGTGTCCAGGACCTTTATATCTTCGCATACGGGCACGACTACAAAAGAGCCCTTGCCGACTATGCGAAAGTCGCCGGTGCGGTCCCGCTCCCTCCGAAGTTCGTCTTCGGCTATTGGTGGAGCCGCTACTGGGCATACACGGACGATGAATTCATCGGTCTGGCAAAAGAGTTCCGCAGCCGTAACCTGCCGATCGACATCATGGTCATCGACATGGACTGGCACGAAACCTGGCAGGGCGCAGCCAAGCGTTACGGGCGGGACGAGTTCGGACAGGGCATCGGCTGGACAGGCTATACCTGGAACCGCGACCTCATCGCGGACCCTGAGGGCATGCTGAAAGAGATCCACTCCATGAATCTCAAGACCGCGCTCAACCTCCATCCCGCCTCCGGGATAGGTGTGCGTGAGGATGTATATCCGGTATTCGTGGCCGACTATCTTTCCCGTACAAATGACTATGACGGTCCCGAGGGATATGTCAAGGACAACGGCTATCATGCGCCTGTCCCCTTCCGGATCGACCAGAGGGAATGGGCGGATGCCTATTTCAACAGCGTCATCCATCCTCTGGAGAGGCAGGGTGTAGATTTCTGGTGGCTGGACTGGCAACAGTGGAAACAGAGCAAATACGTTCCCGGACTGAGCAATACCTTCTGGTTAAACCACACTTTCTTCAACGACAAGGTAAGGCGCAACCGCGGCGTCGCTCCGGAAGAGGCTGAACGTCCCATGATCTACCACCGCTGGGGCGGGCTGGGCAGCCATCGCTATCAGCTCGGTTTCTCGGGCGACACTTTCATCAAATGGGAAGTGCTCGGCTTCCTGCCATGGTTCACCTCGACGGCGTCGAACGTGCTTTACGGTTATTGGGGGCACGACCTTGGCGGCCATATGCAGAGGGAAGAGGTTCCGACCGATCCCGAACTCTACACGAGATGGCTCCAGTACGGCGTATTCTCACCCATATTCAAGACGCACAGCACCTCGTCGTCAATTCTGGAACGTCGCTTCTGGGTATTCGACACCCATTTCCAGTATATGCGGGATGCCCTGGAACTCCGCTATGCCTTGAGTCCCTACATCTACGGAATGGCACGCAAGGCCTATGACACCGGAATCTCCATATGCCGCCCGCTCTATTATGAGTATCCCGAAAAGGAGGAGGCCTATACCTGGAACCAGGAGTATTTCTTCGGCGACGATATCCTGGCTGCAACGGTCTGCGAACCGGTGGACAGCACTACCGGTCTTGCCCGCCGTGACGTCTGGCTCCCCGCAGGCAACGACTGGTACGACATGGCGCACCACAAGATGCTTCGCGGAGGAACCGTGCAGCATCTCACCTACACAATCGCACAGAATGCCTGGTTCGTGAAGGCCGGCAGCATCATTCCGATGGCTGAAACCGGAATCCAGGACCTGCAGCACAAGAGTAACGCGCTCCGCCTCTACCTTGCTCCCGGAAAAGGGGAAGGATCATGTATCTATTATGAGGACGATGAGACCAGTCAGGCTTATCCCACCCAGTTTGCCAACACCCGCATAACACGGAAAGGTTCGTCCAGCGGACTGACCGTCACCATCGGGGCACGGCAGGGCGCCTACAGCGGCATGCCTGCCACCCGCAGGCTGACACTGGTTCTGGGTGGCCTGGACCGCAATCCCGCCTCCGTCATGATGGATGGAACCGTACTCATGAGCACTTACAACCCTGACGCCCGTGAAGCTGTCATCGAACTGCCGGAGCATCCGGCCGCTTCCCCGAAGACGGTAACGGTCAGATATTGACCGTTACCTCGCAGGGAAAGTAATCAGCGTGACTTGCGGGCTGCGTACGCCCGGCATCAGTTCACCGCAGATATTGGCGAAAATCCTGCCGTCTCCAACCAGCGCGGCCCCTGCCCTTGCTGTCTCACCACTGTTGGCAGCGACTGACCAGGTCTCCGTCGAAGGATCGAAGACCAGTATGTTGCGGCCGAATTTGAACCATTCCGGATCATGTTCAAAGTAGCCTTCCGGCAATTTGACAAGGGCATTGTAGAAGATATCCTTGTCCACACCGCCGGTCGCCACAACCTTGTCCCCGCCAAGTACTGCAGCCGCCCCGCCTCCGAGGCTGATGTCTATACCTTCGGCGTCCTTCGGCCCGGCGACAGCCGTCCAGCGGCCCGTCGCCGTCTCATATTTCAAGCCGTCCACCGAAAGGGTGACAGGATCGCCGTCGGTAGCTCCTGCAAAACCGCCCCAAAGGTAGAAGGTGTATTCCCCGTCCTTTTCGAAAAGTGCTGAAACAGGCTGCGTGCGGCGCGGTCCAGGGAAATCGGGAAGCGGCTGCCAGCCTTTTTCCAGATTCCCGAAGTCGAGGAACAAAGCCTTGCGGTCAGCCTTACCGTCATAAGCGCCCCCCGCGACTATAATCCTGCCTCCGGCATATGCGCCGGTGAAATTGTCCATACCTGCCGGAAGGGAAGGAAGAGGGTCAAGGACCGCATCGTCTTCAACCAGCCGGATACGGAACACCGTATCGAGTTGTCCCCCGGCATTGTTCCCGCCGATGCATATAATTCCCTCTGGAGTCGTGACGCTTACGCCATAGGCGGCCGGAAAAGGCAATCTGCCGACCTTGCGCCATACAAGCGCGGTATCACCGCTCAACCGGGCAGTATAGATTCCGTCGTAATACTTTTTCGCGCCGCCGAGTCGGGGCGGAAGCCCGGGAAAATTGCATCCGCCGGCCATCACAAGCCGGCCGTCGATCAATCCCGCATAACAAGCTGATACACCTTTGGCTATGCCTTCTTCGTCACAGGGAAATCCGTGGAGCGGAGTGACCTGCACTTTATCAGTGCCGTTACAGGCCGCTGCGGCGAATCCGCAAGCGGCAAGGAATATATTTCTCATGATTTTCAGGATTTTCATATTTCTATAGCGAATGTAAACATCCATTTCACCAGACGTACTTCCGGGGTAGTGAACTCCCCTACGGGAAGCTTGAGCAGTACCCAGTTCCATCCCTCATCCAACTGCACGTTCATGGGATAGCGTCCGGAACAATTCTCGTTGCCGAAAGGGGTCTCCCAGCCGACAGTGCCCGAATCTCCGACCCAGACAGGCGGAATCAAGGCTACCCCGTTGAACCATATGCGGCTTCCACGCCAGTCCCATTCTCCCTGCGGAGGGGCCTGGTCACGTTCGGAACGGCTGTAATTCTGGGTCTCGAAACGCAGTCGGGCCAGCCGCCTGCGATCCGACCATATGCGTCGCCAGGCATATACGGTACGGTAAGGCTGCGGATCCTTGAAATAGCCCGCCACCGTTCCCGGCCCCCAGACATGGCGGAAATAGACACCGTTGCCACGCGCCTGGCCCGCTTGCAGTGAACACAGATATGTCCAGGGATCCTCCTGGGCCAACGCTTCTTCCGGTTTGAAAGCGCGTCCAAGGTCGCCCTCGTTGGAATATGAGTCAGATATCTGCCACAGCACATCCGCCTGGGGGATATAGACATGGGGCGCATTCTCAGGCAATCTTTCCAGAGCATGTACGAGCCGCCGCTCGAAATCCGCGAAATCCCTGGTTGCCGGATGCATGGGATCTACCGGGAGGCATGTGCCGAAATCGTCGAAGTACTGATATCCCCCACCCTGCCAGGCCCGTGACGCAAGGGCGACAGCGGAGGGATAGAAATTGTTCTGCACGACTATCTGCCTTTCGTCGGGCAGGTCGCGGTCGTTCCATACAGCCACGATGCTGCCTGCTATGTCTTCGCTTCCCTCCTTTTCTCCACAGATCGTGCTGGTATATAAAGCCACGATGTCGCCATAGGTATCGAAATGGTTGATGTAGTGAAGCCGGCAGTCTATCGCCGGAATACCCGGCTGCGCCTTGCCGCGGTAACTCCACAACTGGGTCATGTCGATCTCGCCGGGCCGGTAGTTCCAACCCGGATTCCACGAAACGACCTTCTTACCTTTCGAACGTATCAAGGCTACGATTCCGGGTACCAGTTCCTGATCGGTGAAACGGACCTCGTCGGAACCTATATGGATATACGGCACGTCGAAAAGAGCGCAGACTTCTTCGAATATGGTCTTCAGCGCGGCCTTGCCCTCAGGAGTCTGCATCCCGAATCCCATCGCCCGTTCGAATGCGGCGCTGTGGCCCGGTATATCTATCTCCGGGATGAGCGTAACATGACGCTCGCGGCAGAAGGCTACCAGTTCGCGCACTTCATCCTGAGTATAAAAACAGCCCGGCTGGCGTATCATCGACCCGGGGGAGGTCAGCTGGGGGAAAGCCCTGATCTCCAAACGCCATGCCTGATTCTCCGTCAGGTGCCAGTGGAAAACATTGACCTTGAACCTTGACAGATTGTCTATCTCACGCTTGAGTTCATCAAGTGAGATATAACGCCTGCCGACATCCTGCATGAATCCGCGGATCCGGAACGAAGGCCAGTCGGTAATTGTGCAGCGCGGAATGTCGCCGTTCTCATCGGCGAGCTGGGCGAGAGTCTGGCGGGCATTCCAGACGCCATGGTCGGTAATGGCGTCTATGCGGATCCCCAGACGGGTCACATGGATCCGGTAAGCTTCGTCCGCATTGCGTTCAACTCCCGGAATCTTCTTCACATAACGCACCCGCACATGACGCGGGTGTACCGTTCCCCTGCCGGCTTCCACCTGCTTGGGCCGCGGCAGCAGGTCTTCCACACCGGCATTGGCTGACGGTATCGTTATCAGCAGCAGGAATGATATCAGCAGGAACCTTGCGACAGGTTTCATCACAATTCTTTGACTATATCTCTAAGGGGAACGGTCTGGAATGTCATATGGGCGACAGAGGACTCATACAGGATGCCGACAGTCTCCGGATCCACCATCGTAAGGCAGGAATAGCCCCAGCCTTCATCTTCGTCGAGCAGAACCTGATCGGCCTCTTTCCAAGTCATGCCGTCATCAAGCGAAGCTTTTATGGTGATATGGTTCCGGCCACGTACGGTATCGGGATTCGAGAAGAGCAGGATGTGCCGTCCCAGCACATTCTCCTCCGCTTTGACCGAAATCAGCGAAGCCATGCAGACCGGTTCGCGCAGGGCGCTGCGTGAAGTCGGATGCTCGGTCCAGGTGCGGCCGAGGTCCTGGGTGGTGGCGATGGAGCGGGAGCCGCCCCTGTTGTCGCGCATGTTCAGCATAAGGGTGCCGTCGGACAATTCTGCCACCTGCGCTTCTGTAGTGGAGTCCTTTGCGGCTACATGGCGATTCCACGTCCTGCCATGGTCCTTGCTGTAGATGATTCCGGCGTGCGGCGTCCGGCCGGCATCAAATTCGGTATACTGGCTTGCAAAGACTATTGTGCCGTCGGAAGTCGTGATGCCCCGGCCAGGCCCCTGGAAGAAAAACGCCCAGGTAGAATCCTTGATCTGCGGAGTCACGCTGACAGGCCGGCTCCAGGTCTTGCCGTCATCCGAACTTTTCACCATAACCAGCTGGGCGGTATAGTCGGGTGAGATACCAGGGACCGTGCTCCACCACGCCGTTGCCACGCCCATGCCGTGTGTCCATATCGAGGCAATCCAGGCATCACCCGTTTCCCTGTCAACCAGGATGGCGGGATCCCCCGCCCCGTTCTGTGCCTGCGGCAGGCCGCCCCATTCCCCGAAAGATATAGGACGACGCATCTTCTCCCACGTACGGCCTCCGTCCGTTGAACGGCTCAGGCCTATATCGATATGCTCCTGAAGGTCCTTGCTGTTGTTATAACGCACGTCATAGACTGCCAGAAGGGTCCCTTTGTTGGTCGTCACCAGACCGGGGATGCGGTACGCCTTGCTGCCGTCGTCACCCGCTTTGCGGACCCCGACGCCCATACGATGGACGATTCCCTTAGGCGATACGGTCGCGACAGCGGCAGGGGTACCGTCTACGACAGCACCGCTCAGGGTGGCGGTGACCACATCGGCAAGCCTGGCCTTTCGATGTTTCATCTCGACGCTGATCCAGAAATAATTGATACCGGGGAAAAGCGGCTGCTCCGCTTTGAGTACCAAATGGGAACCAGGCCTGCGGACCCTTGATTTGCAGATGGAATACGAAGGGTTGGCCTTCAGCGTGTTCCCGGGATCCATCGATGAGATATAATCTATGGGATGGAAAGCATCCTTTCTGGAAGTCCTGGTTTCAGTGCCGCCATAATAGAGCTTTATGGCACGGATATGTTTGACATTGGTCTGTGGTCCGAGGTCAAGCACGACCTCGTCCAGCCGCTGCGCCGAAGTGGCGGTGAGTTTGAGTTCGAAAAGCACATTGTCTTCACGCTCTATCAGGACAGGAACCTGTTTTTCGCGGACGAAGAGCGTGTCCGCAGCAAAGGCATCGGCGGCCAGAAGCAAGGCGGAAGCGGCAACTGATAATATGAATCGTCTCATTTTTGTATGGAGGCTATATTTCTGATTATTAATAAACTACTTACCCTCCAGCCCATCGGCTTGGACCCGGAAGGTGGACGCCGGAAGACCTGCGCCATTATAGAGATTGGCACGGGTATAGGGTTCCCATGCGTAGCGTACGATCCTGGGATGTTTCACTTCGGGACAGGTCAGTATTATCGTCTCCCCCGCTATTTCGGCCTTGGCCGGATGGAAGCAGCCTTCGTATTCTGCGACTTCGAAGCCGACAATCGGATTGATACGCATACCTGAAGTATCACCTGCTGAAAGGCCGCATGCATAATCGAACGAAACTACAACACGCTCGCCGTCAGCAACTGCACTGCGTACCAGCGGACCGGACGGTACTACACCCGAGAAACCATATGTGTCATGCAACGCCCACCGGGCAAGCCGGAGTCCGACAGGCCGTTTTTCTTTGTAATGTACGTCAGCCGGATCGCCGAGATCGGAGGTGACCGCCATTCCGAGCCCGGGACGGGCAGCCAGAAGACGTCTCTGGCTGTCGCGGAACCACGGCCACGAAGGCCTGTTCAGACTTGACAGCTGGACATAGTAGAATGGCATCCGGGGCTGTGCCCAATAATCCCGCCAGCTGTCGACAAGCAGGCCGAACAACTTTTCGTGAGCAGCATAGTTGTGTGCGTTCGATTCCCCCTGATACCAGATTACGCCCCTGACGGGATACCGGTCGAGCGGCAGGATGCCTGCTTCGAACAGATAACACGGCTGATAAGGATGGCGGTCACTTTTGCCTGTACGGTTTTCAAGGTTCTTTTTCGCCCTTCCGCGCGCCCAGTCCTGGATGAAATCATTTCCGAGCCAGTTCTCGAGAATCTTGGGAAACTCTACCTCAAGGGTATTCCTGTCGATCCATGACTCGCATGTCGATCCTCCTACTGCATTGCAGATCAGGCCTACGGGCACCTGCAGGGAATCGCGCAGCATCCGCCCGAACCAATAGCCGACTGCAGAGAAGTCGCGGGCCGCTGCAGGTGAACTGACAGTCCAGACAGTTTCCTTGAAATAGTCAAGATTGTCCACACTGTCGAGTGCAGATGCAGGCCAGGCCACGTTGTCGGTTCGCCAGCGTGCCTTCATGTCGTACAAGCGCAGGTCGGAGTCACCGGCAGATGCTATAACCGATTCCGGAGAGACAGTCTCTTTCAGCATGAACTCCATATTTGACTGCCCGCTGCAGAGCCAGACCTCCCCCACGGCTACATTGCTGAAAGAAAACTTGCGGTCGCGGGTGGAGACAGTCAGTTTTATTCCTGTCGTCGCAGCCATGGGGTCGAAAACGACGCTCCAACGGCCGTTCCTGCCCGCAAACGCCTTCCGAACTTCCCTGCCCAGCCGGACAGTAACTTCTTCGCCGGCATCGGCAGTACCATGTATGTCCAGCGGCACATCCCGCTGCAGCACCATATTGTCGGTATACAGTTCGGAGAGCTGCAATCCGCCATAATCACCAGTAATCTCCTGAAACACCGTCCTGGCGAGCTGTTTTGCGCCGAATGCGTCAGGGTGGACCGCATCGGGAATGTGCTGCGGATAAGGATAGAGAGGCGTATGGAAATCTATGAGTTCGGCTCCGGAAAGTTCAGCCACCACCTTTATCGACTCCTGTATCTCGTCATGCCACTGCTTGGTCCCGGACTGGAAACGCCAGTGGCGGTCAGCAAGTGGCGTCATGAGGGCGATAATCAGGCGCGCGTCCGGACTGACAGTCTTGAGGGAATCTATCAGCGCAAGGTAGTCGCCCACGAATTCATCCCGGTAGTTCGGCCAGTTCCGCGGGTCGGTATCGTTGATTCCCAAATGCATGACAATGATATCGGCCGGCCACTGCATTGCGGCGCGGAATTCCTCCTGCTCCATATAGGGCCGGTGTCCGTGACGCAGCAGAGTCGCGCCGTTCTTGCCGAAATTCCCCACGACATAACTGTCGCCGAGCATCTGCTGCAACCTGGCGGGATAGGATTCGGTCTCCCGGTCCTCCAGGGTCATACCGTAGGTGATGCTGTCACCTATACATGCCACGCGGACCGTTTTGCCGGCGGGACGGGCAGCCGTCAGAAGCAGCGCCGAAAGCACCGCGGCGATAATTATGAAATATCTTTTCATACAATGAGAAATCTGATTATCCATTCTTCAAATTTATAAAAACCGCTTCACTCCTGCAAGCACACAGCCGCTGCGAAGGAGTATCCCAGCCGGCCCTGGCCTGAAAAGAAGGGCGGCATCCGAGCCGCCCTTCCAACCTAAAAACTCATTTATGCTATTTATATCAATAGCCGGGATTCTGCTGCTCGAAAATGAGAGGGTCACCGTTGAGCACGTTGACGTCGATAGGCCACAGGAGCTTATATGCCTGGCTGCTGGAGAGGACCGGAGTTGCAGTGCCCCCGAGTGTCTCGGGATATGCCGCAGCGGCGGAGAAGGCCAGCGGCTGGCCGGAAGCGTCGTGCATTCGGATCAGATCGAACCAGCGGCTTCCCTCGCCCACGAATTCCTTGTCACGCTCGCGGAGGATCGCGAGTTCCGTAGTGGCGAAATCGGATACCGGGAACATGGGAGTGTTCACGCCCTGGTATGCGCGCTGGCGGATCTGGTTGATGTAATTCGCGGCCGCGGCATAGTTACCAAGGCCGTTCTCGACCTCAGCCATCATAAGGACCGCGTCGGAATAGCGGAAAATGATGACATCGGAGTCGTAGTAGCGGTTGGAACCTTCCGCATGACCCATATATTTGAGCATGGCGGATCCGAAGGTACGGTTGGCCGGATCCGGCGAGGAGTAGCACTCGTGGAAAGTTGCCGCTCGCCTCTGGTCCTCCTTGTCGAACGCCTTCACGAACGACTCGATATATTCGTCACGGTGCATGCCGCCGCCTTTGAGGTCGAGCGGGTCGCCCAGGATATTGCCATTCTCGTCATAGAACGAGTTGCACCAGATGGCCGCCTGATACACGAACTGGGTACCGGCATTGGTGGTCTCGTCCTTGCTGAAGTACAGGGCGAAGATCTCCTCCCTGTTGCCCTTGTTGGAAGCGCTGAAAATCGAGGCGTAGTCGGACAGAAGTTCGAACGGGCCGCTCAGCACATTCTGGAGCGCGGCCTTTGCGGTATTCAGGTCGGCATTGCCGGTCGCATTGTGCTTTGCGATTCCGTCGTCTGTTGTCACCTTGGCGGCCCACATGTAGATCTGGGCTTTCAGCATCTCGGTGGCATAATAGCTCCATGCGTGACGGTCGATGGTGCGGTCGGTGCCGAAAGCGGCTTCAGAACGGCCGATCTCGTCCTTGAGGAACTGCATCACCTCGGCTGCGCCTGAACGGGCCTTGTAGTACTCCTCAAGCTGGGTGGTCCGGAACAGCACCACGTCCTGCTCAAGCGGGACACCGCCGTAAGTGCGGTAGAGCATGAAGTAGTAATAGGCGCGGATGCCATAGGCACGGGCCAGATAATAGTTCCTGCTGGTTTCAGTCAGGAAATCGCAGTTGCCGCTGACCTGTTCGATGAAATTGTTGACCTGGAGAAGACGGCTGTAGTAGCCGGCCCAGTTGGTGACACCCGTGTCATCCTTGTTGATGGCATTACGGGCTATGGTCTGGTAGGAAGTGGACACGCCTTCGATAGTGGCGTTCTGCTTGAGCGTGCCGCCACGGACTTCACCGAGCACGAAAGGATAGGAATACATGCCGCGCATATGTGTAAGCAGGCCATAGTATTCACTTTGAACTTGCGATTCATTCTTCCAGTAACTTCCGGAAGCGGAGTAGTCGATAGGAGCCAGATCCAGGATGTCGCAGCCACCCAGGAACAACAGTCCTGCCATGGCGATATATGCAAAAAACTATTTCATGATGTCTCTGGATTGTGATTAGAAGGTGATGTTCGTACCGAAAATGATCGTGCGCGGCAGTGAGTATGCGCCCCAGTTGTCTGCGCCGTACTCGGGAGAGCACAGGAGTTTGGCCCTGGTGAGATAGCCGAGATTCTGGCCGGTAACGAAGATGTTAAGGCGTTCCATGTTGATCTTGCCGACGATTGACTTGGGAATGTCGTAGCTGAGGGTGACTTCACGGAAAGCCAGGTAAGATGCGTTATAGGTAAACATCGACGTATTGTCGTGATAGTAGTTGCGCTTGCCCAGCTGGTCCGCCCAATAATACATCGGGTATTTGCCTTCCTTCGTATCAGGATTGAAGGACTCGCGTGTCTGGACGAGGGTGTTGAAGGTTCCCTGCATGTTACCCATGAACCAGGGGGTCACACCGTCGAACACAGTGTGTCCGAGCGCATAGTCGAAACGGGCGGTAAGGGCAAGGCCTTTCCACGCCGCGTTGGCGACGAAACCGCCGGTCCACTTGGGAACGGAATTGCCGAGTTTGACGCGGTCGTAGTTGTCGATTATGCCGTCACCGTTGACATCTTTCCACTTGACGTCACCGGGCTGCACAGGGAGGGCTCCCTTCTTCTCAGCATCGGTAAGACGTTCCCATGCGGCCGGGCCGTAGAGCCAGATGGAAGATGAAGCCCAACCTGCGGTGGACTGGTCGACCAGTTCTCCGGGAATCTCGCTGTAGTCGCGATAGATACCTTCAGCGACGAAACCGTAAAGGTCACCGGGCTCCTGCCCTTCCTGATAGCCGCCTACCCAGATCAGTTTGCCGGTATTGGGATCGTAACACTGGAAAGCGCTCTGCCGGTTGTTATCGAGGCCGTTATAAGGGAGCTTGATGATCTTGTTGCGGTTGTAGGCGCCATTGAGAGTCAGATTGACTTTCCAGTCCTGCGTATTGACGGCGCGCCAGTTGATTTCGAATTCGAGACCGCGGTTGCGGATCTCACCGTTGTTTGAAGTGATGCCGGTTACGCCGGTATGACTGGGAACGGTGATGCTTGCGATCTTGTCGGAAGTATGGCGGTTGTAGAATGTGAAATTCGTATTCAGTCTGTTCTCGAAGAAACTCAGGTCGATACCTGTCTCGAAAGTCCAGGATTTCTCCCAAAGGAGGGCAGGTACGGGAAGGGTGCTCAGGAGGATGGTCTTCTGGCCGTTATACTCGGTCTGGGAGCCGTAGGCGCCCTGCACGGTATAGGTACCGATAACGTTGTCGAGGTTACCGTTGGCACCGTAGGATACACGCAGCTTGGCGAACGAGATCACGTCGCGTGCACTTTCCATGAAATCTTCTTTCGAGAATACCCAACCTGCGGAAACGCCCGGGAAGAAGCCCCAGCGGTTCTGCTTGGCGAGACGCGAGTAGCCGTCATAACGGGCGACGACCGAAAGCAGATATTTTGCATCGTAGTCGTAATCGATCTTGGAGAAGAACGAGAGGACGCGGTTCTGGCTGTGCCAGGAGTCGATGTCGCGCGTATCCTTGGCCGCATATGCCAGATCCTGGAACTCGTCTGTCGGGGCGTTGTAGCCGTAGGCGTCGAAGCCCTTGGTACCCTGGTCGAGGAATTCAGTACCGAGCATCGCGGAAACCGTATGCAGGCCGAAAGACTTATTGAAGTTCAATATGCCCGTATAGGTCTGGTTCAGGTTGCGCTGATAGTAGTCATATGATTCACGGGAACGATACCAGTTGTTAGGTCCGCGGAGATAGTCCTTCATGAAGTACTCCTGCTTTGTATCTTCATAGTACCAGCTGGCACTTGCCCTGAAGTTGAGCCAGGGAGCGAAGATAATGGTAAACTCCTGGTTCATGTTGAACTTGTCCGTATTGTAATCATAGGTACGGTACGGGTTCGAAAGACCGACGGCAGCGTCCTGGATATTGCCGCGGGGGCTGGGGTTGTACTCGCCGTCGGCATTATAGACGCGGAAGGTCGGAGGAAGCGAGAGGGCTCGGGCGAAATAGTTGCGATGGCTGTTGCCGTTCTTGATCGGAGTCCATGTGTTGTGCGAGAAATTGAACGAAGAACTCGACTTGAGCCATGTCCTGATCTTGTAGTCACCGTTGAACACGAAGGAAAGGCGGTTGTAGTCATTGTCGAGGGCGTTGCCTTCGGAGTGGTTGTATCCGATTGAAGCATAGTAGCTGCCCTTGTCATTGCCTCCCTGGAAGTCGATGCCGTAGTCCTGCGAGAGGGCCGGTGACTTGAAGTTGATGTCGGAAACGGTCTCTCCCTGCCAGAATACGAGTTCATGGCCGGTGACGGGGTCGGTCATCTTTCCCCAGCGGGAATCGGAAAGCAGTGAACTGTACTGTCCTGAAGCGTTGTCGAACACTCCCCACAGGGCACGGCTGTTCACCCGGCCGTCAAGTACATTCCCGTCAGCATCCCAATACATGTTGCCGGTACCATAGGGCTGCACGCCTGTGAGTGAAGACATGTTGGCGAAACCGCGCCAGGAGCCGTCGGACAGTTTGGCCACCTCGGCGCCGCGCTTGTAAGACAGACGCATATAATACAGGTATTCATCGGAAGGAAGGAACTCATACGGCGTCCAGAAATAGTTGGCCGACAGTTTTGCACGTACGTTTATCGCGCTGTGGCCTTCCTTGCCGCGCTTTGTCGTTACGAGGATGACCCCGTTTGCCGCACGGGCACCGTAGATGGCCGTGGCGCCGGCATCCTTGAGGACCTCCATCGATTCGATGTCGTTGGGGTTGATGTCACTGAGGCTGGAGCGCTGGGCACCGTCCACGATGATCAGGGGGGAACCCGTACCGTTGAGAGATGTTCCGCCGCGGAGGACTATGCTCGGAGTGGCACCGGGGTCACCGGAAGTCTGCGACACACGCAAACCGGCCACAGCACCGGAAAGGGCCTGTGCAGGGTTTGTGTGCATACCGGAAGCGAGGGTCTCCTCTTTCACGGACGCGATCGAGTTCGTAACCTTGGAGCGGAGCTGACGGCCGCCGTAAGCCGTTACCACGGTCTCGGCGAGCATCTCATTATCCTCGGTAAGGGTTACGTCTATCACGGAACGGCTCGATACGAGCACCTCCAGATCCTTGTAACCGATGCAGGTAAACTTCAGGGTGCCGCTCGCGGGGACGGACAGGCTGTAAGCACCGTCGATGTCGGTCGACGTGCCTACGGTCGTTCCCACCAGCACGACATAAGCACCGATAATCGGTTCATTGTTGCTGTCCACCACCTTGCCGGTGACGGTCACATTCTGTGCGAAGGCCGATACCGACAGGGCCAGCATCGCCATTGCAGCAAACATAAACCGTTTGAGGTTTGATAGTTTTTGATGGAACATAGAATAGATTTTAAGTTAATGTTGTTTGGTGTGTTATTGGTTTCCTGTGATTTCCAGACAAAGTTTCCTGGCCTGGACCATCATCCTGGGGATGTGGAAGGGGCCTTTGAACAGATTGCCCTTGGCGTGATGTGCGGGAGTGCCGTCACGGTGCAGATAGCCGTACCATTCGCCGCACACGGCGTCGGGGAAATGGGAGTAGGTCCATTCGCTGACGCGCCTGTGGAGTTCGAGATACTTTTCATCACCGGTGGCCTCATAGGCATATAGGGTGCATATGATGGCCTCGCAGTGCGGCCACCAGAACTTCATATCCTGCGAGTAGTCCTGATTAGGGAAACCCTTGCAGTCCCGGAAATTGAGCAGGCCGCCGAATTCATCGTCCCAGCCCCAGTCCCATGACCAGTCGAAAATGGTAAGGGCCATATCCGTAAGGGCTTTGTCCCAGCCGCGGTGTTTCGACTCTTCGAGCAGGAACCAGGCGGTCTCGATGCAGTGGCCCGGATTGATCGTGCGTCCGTTCAGGGTATCGATGAACTCGCCGTCCGGCCCGACGGTCTCAAGCAGGCATTTGTATTCAGGATGCATGAAGTATTTGCGAAGGGCAGTGATGGAACGGTCGATCTGTGCGTCCAGGCAGGGATCGGATATGGCCTTTCGTATGCAGGCGGCCGTGTTCACGAGAATCATGGTGATGGAGTGTCCCCGAGTCTTCATGACCGGCTCGTACTTGGCGGGCAGGAAACCCGGCTCGGCGAGGAAGCGCTGCATGCTTTTGAACAGTTCAAGCGCCTTTCCCGCATATGACATGTCTCCGGATGCAAGGGCATATTCGCTCATTGCGATGGCCGCAAAAGACTCGGAGAATACATAACGGCGCTTGCGCAGCCCTACCCCATCCTCCGTCACTTCGAAATACATGTGGCCGTCGGGGGCGAAGCAGTGCGCTTCAATGAAATCGATGCAGCTTTTCGACGCCTCAAGCCATTCGGGATTCTTCTCCACATTGTTGTAGGCGAAGGCGGCAGTAAAGCCGAAGCGTCCCTGAAACCACACGGACTTGGTGGTGTCCATTATGGTTCCGTCGCGGTCGAGGCAGGTATAGACTCCGCCATGTACGCGGTCCAGGCCATGCTTCATCCAGAACGGCAGGATGTCGTCGACAAGGTCTTTGCGGTAACGCTCAGCCCACTCTTTCAAATATAGGTCGGCGTCCATCGTCAAAGAATGTTGCAGTGATTGAAGAAATCGATGGCTTCGAGTTCGGCACGGAGCTGTTTCTCCTCGTCGTCGGTGACATTGCGGAAAGGAGTGCGGTTGGGACCGAGGTCCAGTCCGATGAGCTTCATTATGCGCTTGCCTCCAACAATGTTTCCGCGGAAGTGGCAGATGACGTCGATGACGTCCTGGGCGTAGTTCTGGAGTTCGCGGGCCCTTTCCATATCCCCGGCATAGAAGGCATCCTGGATGCCCACCAGGCAACGGCCGTTATAATTGGAAGTACCGCAGATGCCGCCGCGGGCTCCGCCGAGCGCCATGGAGGCGAGAATGGTCTCGTCCTGGCCGTGAAGCATGTCGAACCGGCCGTCCTTGTAACGGCGGCACTGGTTGTACTCGTAGAGGCTTTCGAATGTATACTTGATGCCGGCGAAGTTGGGCACTCGGCCGTCGAGGGCTGGCAGCAGGTCTGTCATCGGCAGGAAAGCGCCGTTGAAAGCCGGAATGTGGTAGTAATAGAACGGCAGGTCAGGAGCGCCGCAGGCGATTTCCTCTATGTACTTGCAGAGTTCCTCGATGCGCCCGATCTTCGGGAAGGGCGGAGCCATTGCGCCGATGCCCCAGGCTCCTATCGCCTGGGCGTGCTCGGCGAGCCTGCGCGAATCGCGTACGCAGCAGCTGCCCACGTGCACGATCACCTTGAATTCCCCGGGAGCGTATTTGATCCAGGTTTCAGCGAGCTTGATGCGCTCTTCAGTCGTAAGCATGTAGCCCTCACCCGAAGATCCGTTGATGAATACGCCGGTGAGGCCGTTTTTCTTGAGCATCGCAGCATAGGCCGGGATGGGTTCGTAGTTGACGTCGCCGTTCGGAAGGAACGGGGTGAACGGTGCGTCGATAAGTCCGATGATTTTTTTCATGATATATATTATTCCATATTGTCGGTTTTGGGCTTGAGGAAAATGAGCTGCATGGCAAGGGCGGCGATGACGATGCAGCCGAGCACGGCGAAGCTCACTCCGAGGCTGACCCCGTGGTCTTTCCAGCGGCCAAGAAGTGTCGTTACCAGGGCTCCCATGGCCACACCGGTCATGTTCATGATACCGTAAGCCGTGGCGCGATATTTCGAGGAGATGAACTGGCAGAGGATAGGCATGTTGTTGGCATCGAACAAGCCGTAGCCGACGCCGAAGAGCAGGCCTGCCGCGATGAGTGGCACCATGCTGTGGCCAAGTCCCAGCAGGATGAGCGCCGGTACAGTCAGTCCGAGGCCTATGGCGCCGGTGTAGACACGGCCGCGTATGTTCTTCCTGACCCAGTTGTCGGAGAGGCGTCCGCCCAGAATCACGCCGACGAACGATGCGGCTGCGATTGTCAGGGTGGATATTATACCGGCCCTTTCCGGCGAGATGCCGAGGTTGTCGCGGAAAAGTGTGGGCAGCCAGTTCTTGGTAGCCCAGCCCGGCAGCGAAGGCACGGCGAAATAGATAAGGATGACCCAGAACGCCCAGGTGCCGAGCACCACCCCGAGACCTTTGAAGATTGATTCCTTTTTCACCGGTCTGTCGGAGATACGTTGAGCCGGAGCCGCTTCATGCCCGGGATTCTCGTGAAGGAAGACTATCAGGATAATGCCGTATACCACGCCTATTATGCCGAACCAGTGGAAAGTCAGACGCCAGGAAAGCGCGGCGGCGAGTATGGCTCCGAAACCGCCTATTGCCTGGCCGACATAAAGTCCGGTCATGTGGACCCCCACGGCGAGGCTGCGCGATCTGCCTTCATGCCAGTCGGCGATGAGCGACAGCGCCGAAGGGATGTAGAGAGCCTCGCTGATGCCCATCAGGGCGCGAAGCGCATAAAGGGTCCGGAAATTCTCGGCATAGCCCATCAGGAAGGTAACGGCGGACCAGACGATCAGCGAGCCTACGATCAGCCATTTGCGGCTGAGACGGTCCGCCACCATTCCGGCGAAAGGACTCAGGACTGCATAAACCCACAGAAATACCGCCATCAGGGCGCCGAAGGCTTCGGCTTTCTGAAGTTCCACTATATCGGCCTTCATCGCCTCCTGCATTGTGGAGAGCATCTGCCGGTCCATATAATTGAGCAATGCGACGACCCAGAGAAGGCCGACCACCACCCACGGATATCCCTTTGCGCTTTTGAGTTTTTCCAGCATAATTCCAACTTTGCCTACAAAGATAAGTTTATATTTCAAAAAACAAATCCGCTTTTTGAAAATTTTTGAAAAATTCATTCCGCATTAATTCAAATTTGAAGTATATGGTAATAATTTTACCACTTAATTCAAAAATCAATTATATTTGTCTAAAAATCAATAAACTAATGGAAAAGAACGGGAGAAGGATCGTAGCACGGCTCATCGAAAAAGGAGGTGCGACCCTGCCGGAACTGGCGGATTATCTCAGTGTCAGCATAGGCACAGCAACTAAGGAAATCACGGCCCTGCAACAGGAAGGCCTGGTACGTGACACCGGCAAAATCGAAACCGGAAGCGGACGCAAACCCCGGCTGTACTCCCTGGAGCCCGATGCAGGTTACTACGGCGGCATCGACCTCAACGACAAATACGTAAGCCTCGGTCTGATGGATATGGCGGGCAACATGGTGCGGGAACGCACCAATGTCGCGTACAAACTTGAAAACACGCCTGCCGCCCTTCACACGCTCTGTGACATCGTCAGGGCCCTGATGGGACGTATCCCGCAGTACCTTCCCCGGATCCGCCGCTTCTGCGTCAACATCCCCGGGCGCATCAACCGCATCACCGGCTACAGCTACACCAACTTCAATTTCACAGACCGTCCCCTCGCTGAAATATTCTCCGAACAGTTCGGCCACCCGGCAAGCATAAGCAACGACACCCACGCCATGACTTATGCCGAATACCTGAAAGGATGCGGCAACGGCGAAAGGGACTTCATTTATGTAAACGTCAACTGGGGACTCGGCAGCGGCCTGATTCTGGGAGGACGCCCGTATTTCGGCAAGTCCGGCTACTCCGGTGAATTCGGCCACATCCATGCCTTCGACAACGGGATCCTCTGCCGCTGCGGCAAAAAGGGATGCCTCGAAACAGAGGTGTCGGGGCAGGCGCTCCGCCGGAAGATCCTTGAACGCATCCGCAGGGGCGAGTCCTCTATCCTCTCGGAGCGGGTACTCTCATCCGATATCCCCCTGACTCTTGAGGAGATTACAGATGCGGTCCGACGCGAGGATCCGCTCTGTATAGAAGTGATAGAAGAAATCGGCAGTCTGCTCGGGGTTCAGATTGCCAGCATGATCAACATCTTCAATCCGGAGACCCTTGTCGTCGGAGGGGAACTGGCCGCCACGGGCGACTACCTGCTCCAACCTCTCAAGACAGCCGTCAACAAACACGTACTCAATCAGGTCAGCCAGGACACCGTGATCCGTATCGCACGCCTTGGCGAAAATGCGGGAGTAATCGGCGGCTGCCTGATGGCACGCAGCATAGATTTCGGTCTCCTGTAGAGGATAATTCCCGAGAAATCATTATATTTGGACTAAATAGCATATAAAAATGAAAAGACGTTCCTTCATTAAAGGCATGGCGGCCGCAGGTGCCACCACCCTCATTCCGGCAGGTGCGCTAGGCGGACTCCTCTCATCCTGCAAACAGGAGCCCAAGACCCCGGGCTGGAACTTCGACGAAGTCCTCGACAGGTCCGGGACATGGAGCATAAAATACGGCCGCGCCAAGGAGGGACAGCTTGCAATGTGGATCGCCGACATGGATTTCAAGACTGATCCCGCCGTAAGCGCCGCCCTGAGGGAGCGCATCGACCGGGACATCATCGGTTACACCTCCATGCCGGACGATTTCCAGGATTCCGTCCGGGACTGGCAGCGGAGCCGTAACGGCTTCAATGTCGAGCGCGACTGGATCAGTTTCTGCCCCGGTGTCATCGCCTCGATAAACCAGGCCTACCTGACCTTCACCGAACCCGGCGACAAAATAATCGTCCAGACACCGGTATATGACCCGTTCTTCCGCTATGCCCAACGGCTTGGCCGCGTGCCCGTCGAGAATCCCCTCATATACGAGAACGGCCGTTACAGGATGGACCTCGAAGGGCTCGAACGCCTGTTCGACGAACGCACGAAGATACTTGTACTGTGCAACCCCCACAACCCTGTCGGCATACTCTGGCCACGTGAGACGCTGGAAGAACTTGCTGAGATCTGCGCACGCCACGGAGTCCTGGTCGTATCGGACGAGATACATTCCGACATGCCCCTATTCGGGAAGAAGCATCTCCCCTTCTGCAGCATCAGCGAAACCGCGGCCCGAATAGGCATCATGTTCGGCAGCCCTACCAAATCTTTCAACTTCGCCGGACTGGCAGCAACGGCATGGTGCATAATTCCAAACCCGGAATTGAGGAAACGCTACGTGGACGGACTCCAGAATGCGAAACTAGCCGAGGCCTCGGTGCTGTCGGTCATAGCCACAATAGCAGCCTACAATCACGAACCCGTATGGCTGAACGACCTGATCAGGTATCTGGAAGGCAACATACTCCGCGTGGAGCAGTTCTTCAGGGAAAACGACCTCGGAATAACCGCGGTCAGGCCGGAGGCATCCTTCCTCGTATGGCTGGACTGCAGGGCGAAAAACCTCAGCCAGGAAAAACTGATCTCCTGGTTCCAGGACGACGCCGGCATACTGGTCAACAACGGCGCATCCTACGGAACCGGCGGAGAAGGTTTCGTACGGCTCAACGTAGGATGTCCCCGGAGCATCGTTGACGAAGCCCTGGGGCGCATTCTCAAACTGAAAGGATAATTACCGGGTATCGGATACCTGATACCCGAACCATTCGTCGAGTTTCATCTCGACGTGCTGTTCTATGGCCGGGGTCAGTTTCTTACTGACTTTGCTCACGACATAGGCGACCGCGGCTGCGTCATCCATGAGGCCGATGACATGGAATATCCTGCGGGGCAGAATGTCGCCGGGAATCAGCACATAGACCAGGGCCGCATATACCAAAACCCTTTCTGTGGAAGAAAGATCTCCTTCCTTGAGTACATAGAAGAGACGGAGCGCCTGCCTGGCGGCGACACGGCCGGCCTTGAGGGCGAACTGGCGCAGTGTGGTGAGGATGTTTTCCATTATATTTCCGCTATTATACTGCTCACGGCATTCACTTTCTCCCCTACCTTTACCAGCACTTTCGCATCGGCGGGAAGATAGTAGTCAATCCTTGAACCGAATTTGATTATGCCGCACTGACGTCCGGCCTCGACTTCCAATCCGGGTTTGGCGTAACATACAATACGGCGCGCAAAGCCTCCTGCAAGTTGCTTGAAGAGCACTTCCTTTCCCTCGTCGTTGCGGATAACGGTGCAGAAATGCTCGTTTTCCTCAGAGGCCTTGGGTTTGAAGGCAAGCAGGTGTTTCCCGGGATAATACCGGGCGAAAGACACCGTACCGGTCAGAGGCCAGAAATTGGCGTGTATATCCCAGAAATCCATGTAGACCGAAATCATGATCGACTCGCGGTTCAGGAAGACTTTCTCGAAACAGGGCTCAACCAATACAACCTTGCCGTCGGAAACCGACGAAACGATATGGTCCGATCCCACCGGTTTACGGTCAGGGACCATATGGAAAAAAGTCTGCCATCCGCAAAGCCACAACAGGACGAATACCAGCGGCCATTTTATCCACCACTGGTCCACGAGGCAGACCAGCAGGACAATGGCTGCGGCGCTGAGCACGTAGATAAGGGCTACCGTCCCATAGGTATTCTTGTCCAGTTTCATATGAGTGACAGAAGTTTAAGGTATACGACTATGACCGGGAGGACGAAGACAACGTCGTCGAAGCGGTCGAGCAGGCCGCCGTGACCAGGGATCAGATTGCCAGCATCCTTGACGCTTGCATGGCGTTTGATCAGAGACTCGAAGAGGTCGCCCATGACCCCGAATACCGAAACGATCAGCGCGAGGGCCATCCAGTGAAGCAAAGGAAGGACGGTCCCGCCGAAAGTGGCAGAAACAGCCCACGCGGCAAGAAAAGTGAAAACCGTACCTCCCGCCACGCCTATCCACGATTTCTTGGGAGAGAGTGCAGGGAAGAGTTTACGGCTGTCGGGGCGTTGACCGAAAGACATTCCCACTACATAGGCTCCTATGTCATTCAGCCACAGCAACACCATGATTCCCAGGAGCAGGCGCCATTCAAAATTGCCGCCTCCGGGATAGAGAACCGCCAGGGCGGAAAGCATGCCGGGCAGGATATATACGAGGGGGAAATAGACCGCTGTCGGAAAATCGTGTTCCTTCGCCCCGTCGAAGAGGAGGAATACCGAGGCGGCAACCACCGGAAGCAGCGCGAGGAGCATCCACTTCAACTCGATTCCACACTGGAAATGGAAGAAAAGCAGGATGACGGCGGCCACTATGGCGAGTATGACACAGGCCTCTTCCTTGAAAAAGCGGCGTTCCACCGTCATCCGGTAGAACTCTACCGACAGTCCGCATGAGACAAGACAACTGAGCGCCAGGAAGCCCCATGGGAAAAGGGTACATCCCACGACCACGACGAGGAAAAGGATCCCGCCGCCTATACGTGTCGCCAGTTTCCTGAAATCCATGCTAAGCCTCCTTTTCGGGTTCGCTGTCCTCGCGCAGCATCTTGTTGGGATCTATGCCGCCCTTGCGGGGACCGAATATCGCCTCCAGGTCTTCCGAGAAGACCACTTCCCTCTCGAGAAGCAACTTGGCAAGACGCTCGAAGCCCTCACGGTTGGTCGTCAGTACCTCCATGGCGGTGGCATGAGCCTGCTCGATGAGGCGTTTCACCTCCTCGTCTATCAATTCGGCGGTCTTTTCGCTGTAAGGCTTGGTGAATGCCATGTCACGGCTGCCCGTGGAGTCGTAGAACGAGATGTTGCCCACCTTTTCGCTCATGCCGAAATATGAGACCATGGCATATGCCTGCTTGGTCAGTTTTTCGAGGTCGCTGAGCGCTCCTGTGGAAATCCTTCCGTTTACAATCTCCTCCGCCACCCGGCCGCCTATGGTTGCGGCCATCTCATCCATCATCTGCTCGGTAGTGGTGAGCTGCCTTTCTTCAGGCAGATACCAGGCTGCTCCGAGGCTCTGCCCGCGGGGGATTATGGTCACCTTGAGCAGAGGATTGGCATTCGGCAGCAGCCAGCTCACAGTCGCATGGCCGGCCTCGTGATGGGCTATGGTATTCTTCTCCTCGGGAGTAATTATCTTGCTCTTGCGCTCGAGGCCGCCTACGATACGGTCGATGGCATCGAGGAAGTCCTGTTTCTCAACCTCATTCTTGTTTTTGCGGGCTGCTATCAGGGCGGCCTCGTTGCATACGTTGGCTATGTCCGCGCCGCTGAAACCCGGGGTCTGTTTGGCAAGGAAATCCATCTGGAATCCGGGGGCGAGTTTGATGTTGCGGAGATGGACCTTGAAAATCTCGAGCCGCTCCTTCAGTTCGGGAAGGTCGACATGGATCTGGCGGTCGAAACGGCCGGCACGCATAAGAGCCTTGTCAAGGATATCGGCGCGGTTGGTCGCCGCAAGGATGATGACTCCGGAATTGGACCCGAAACCGTCCATCTCGGTAAGCAGCTGGTTCAGGGTATTCTCCCGCTCATCATTGGATGTGAATCCCGCATTCTTGCTGCGTGCGCGTCCTACGGCGTCGATCTCGTCTATGAACACTATGCAGGGAGCTTTCTCCTTCGCCTGGCGGAAAAGGTCGCGGACACGGGAAGCGCCGACGCCCACGAACATCTCCACGAAATCGGAGCCGGACATGGAGAAGAAAGGGACCTCCGCCTCACCGGCCACAGCCTTGGCCAGGAGGGTCTTGCCTGTACCGGGAGGGCCGACCAGAAGTGCGCCCTTCGGGATCTTTCCGCCCAAAGCGGTATATTTCTTGGGATTCTTGAGGAAATCCACTATCTCCTTCACCTCGACCTTGGCCTCTTCCATGCCGGCGACATCCTTGAATGTCACCTTCACATTGTTGGACTTCTCGTAGAGCTTCGCCTGGGACTTGCCGACATTGAATATGCCGCCTCCGGCTCCCCCGCCGCCCATGTTGCGCATGGGGCGCATGAACAGGAAGAACATGAACAGAAGCATGAGCGGGAAGATCAGCCATTCGATGATGGGGCCCCAGTAGCTCTTGTGCTCTTCCACGACCACCTTGAAACGGTTCTCCTCCGGAAGGCTCTCCACAAGTTCATCGAGCTGGTTCTCAGCGTCGAACTTGTCCGAAACGAGGAAATAGAAATGGGGACCTCCCTTCGGCTCCCTTCCTCCGTAAAGATTCTTGTATTTGTCGAGAGACGACTGTTTCAGGAAGATCTCACCCTTGTGCTCGTTCCTTACATAGACGAGTTTGTCCACGTCTCCGCTGACGAGGAGACCCTCCTTCACCTCGATCCACTCTTTCTTGAGAGGGTCGGCGGTACCTGTGGACGACCACATGTAGGCCAGTCCAAGCAGGAGGAAAAGATAGACGAGGGAAAACCAGTTGAATCCCCTTCTCGGCTGGCGGGTCTTGCGGGGTCCGCCGTCCTGCGGCCCCTGTGAGCCTTTATTCCTAAGTTCCATCACTCCTGGTTATCGGTATAAGTGGTTTTGACTGCATCTGCCCACAACTCCTCGAGCCTGTAGAACATGCGCTGGTCAGTCAGGAATATATGAACGACTATATCGCTGTAATCCAAGATTATCCAGAATGCGTTCTCCCGTCCCTGCTTGCGCAGCACGCTCCTGCCGCACTCTTTCTCCATCATTTCCTCGACATAATCGGAAATGGCGACCACCTGGGTGGTGGAATCCGCATTGCAGATGACAAAATGGTCCGCGATTGCGGTCCCTATGCGCGTAAGGTCCAGGGAAACAACGTCCCTGGCTTTTTTCTCCAGCATTGCTTCGGCGATCACGCCGACTTCACTCTTCATCTTCATCAAAATTGAATTATCTTTGCAAAATACAAATATACAATATTATTGCAAAAAATCAGCCACAAGGCTTTTTACTGAAAATATGGCAGATTCCATCACGTGGTTTGACTCGGTAGATTCGACAAATACAAGACTCGCGGCCGACAGGGCCGGCCTGCCCGACAGGACAGTATACGCTGCCGTCTTCCAGACAGCGGGACGGGGACAGAAAGGAAACAGATGGGAAAGCAAGGCCGGTGAGAACCTGACCTTTTCAGTATTGCTGAAACCTGCCGGCCTCCCGGTCCGGGAACAGTTCATCCTCTCACAGGTGACGGCGCTCTCCCTGGTCGACTATCTGCGCTCAAAAGAAATCGAAGCCGGCATAAAATGGCCCAACGACATATATGCAGGGGACTGCAAGATTTGCGGCACCCTGATAGAGAATTATCTTGCGGATGACGGCACGGTGGGCTCCGCCGTCGCAGGAATAGGCCTGAATATGAACCAGAAGACATTCGACCCTTCCCTTCCCAATCCCACGTCCATGTCGCTGTTGACAGGCAAAACGTATGACGTCAGGGAAGAACTACCCCTGTTCCTCAAGTTCCTCTTCAGCTATTGCGACCGTCTCGACTCACCCTATGCGCGTAACGGTTTTGACGCCATGTACCTGGAGAACCTCTACCGCAGGGGAGAATGGCATTTGTTCGAGGAGATGCCGGCCTCGGAGGTCCCGGCCGAAAAAAGGACGGGCCTCCGCATCGAAGCCCGGATACTGGGCATTGACACGGAGGCCCGCCTGATGCTTGAACACCGTGACGGCACTATACACGCCTACGGGTTCAAAGAGATAAAATACATCATTCAGCCTCGAGCAGGGCGCGGATAGCCGCCTTGGGATCCTCGGACGAGAATGTCGCCGAACCGGCTACGAATACACCGGCGCCGAGCCTTTCAAGTTCCGCGATGTTGGCGGTGCTAACGCCGCCGTCCACTTCGATGAAGCAGTCGGCTTCGGCTCCGGCTATCATCTCGGCAAGGACACCCACCTTCTCGGTAGTCTCGGGAATGTATTTCTGGCCGCTGTATCCGGGATGCACGCCCATCACCACCACATAGTCTATCTCACGCAGGAAAGGTATCAGGACCTCGGCCGGAGTCTCGGGATTCACGGCCACTCCGGCACCCATTCCGCAACCGCGGATCAATGCGATGCATTCCTTGAGATGACGGTCGTTACAAGCCTCAAAATGAACGCTCAGGTACTTAACCCCAAGTGCCGCAAAACGTTCGATGTAGCGCCAGGGTTCGACTATCATCAGATGGGCGTCCATCGGTTTTTCGGCAACCTCGGCGATAGCTTTGCAGACGGGGAAACCGAAGGAGATGTTGGGGACGAAAATACCGTCCATGACGTCGAGATGGAACCATCCCGCCGCACTCCTGTTGACCATGCGGCAGTCCCTATGGAGATTGCCGAAATCGGCCGAAAGCATTGAAGGTGCTATGACTCTGGGCATGGTCAGATGTTCTTTAATACATCGAGCAATACGGCCCAGAACCGGTCGAGCGAAGCCAGATCAAGCCTCTCGCCGGGAGCATGGACTCCCCTGAGGGTAGGACCGAATGCTATCATGTCCATATCGGGGAACTTCTCGGTGAAGAGTCCGCACTCCAGTCCGGCATGTATGGCCCTTACTACGGGTTCGCGGCCGAAAAGACGCTTGTATGAAGCGACGCAGACATCCTTGATGCGTGAATTCATGTTCGGTTTCCAGCCCGGATATCCGTCAGAATGCTTCACCTCGGCACCGGCAAGTCCGAAAACGGCGGCGATCCTCTGCGAGAGGAAAATGCGCTGGCTGTTGACGGAACTGCGCTGCATGGTTCCGACGACTATGCGGTTGTGCTCCGCCATTTTGACAGATGCAAGGTTGGTCGAGGTCTCGACAAGTCCGGGGATATCGGCGCTCATCGCCATGACCCCGTGGGGTATGGAGACAAGGGCCGAAACCAGACGCCTTGCGGTACCGCGGTCGACCGCTCCACCCTTCCAGGCCAGAGGCTCGGCTGCGAATGTGAGGCCCGGATCGGTCACAGAGAATTCGGCCTTGAGACGGGCCGCGAAATCATTGAAGAGGGCGACAACTTTCTCCTCGTTCCTGGAAGGGATTGCAAGGACGACCTCGCCGCCTCGGGCGATCGCATTACGCTTGTTGCCGGCCGCTATGCTGCAGAGGTCGACATTGTACTGCCATGCCTCGTTCACGAAACGGGCCACCTGCTGCACGCCGTTGATACGGCCCTTGTCGATGTCGTCACCGCTGTGCCCCCCCTTGCCGCCTGCAATCGAGAACTTCGTGACAACCGCACCGGGAACCAGTTTTTTCTCCCTGTAGGTAAACGTACCGACGGTATCCATTCCGCCTGCGCATCCGACACAGAAATATCCCTCGTCCTCGTCGTCGAGATTGATGAGGGTCTTGCCTGTGATAAAACCTTTCTTGACTGCACGCGCGCCGTCGAGTCCGGTTTCCTCGGATACTGTGAAAAGACATTCGACCCTTGGATGTTCGATGCCGTCATCGTCCAGTACGGCCAAGGCCGCCGCCACTCCTATGCCGTTGTCTGCGCCGAGGGTGGTGTCGTGGGCGATCATCCAGCCGTCTTCGATCACATATTTTATGGGATCCTTGGAGAAATCGAAGTCCGAGCCGGCCTTCTTTTCACAAACCATATCGGTATGGCCCTGCAGCACTACTGTGGGGCGTCCTTCATAGCCTTTCGACGCAGGACGGGCAATCATGACATTGCCGACCCTGTCGGTCTTGCACTCGAGCCCCCTGTCGGCGGCGAATTTCTGCAAATAGGCTACAATCTGCTCTTCATGACCAGATTCACGCGGGATCTTGGTGATCTCGCGGAAAAAATTCAGTACTTTTTCGGTATCCATATATTAAAGAGATAGATGCCGTAGCGGGAAAGCCCCCCTATTCCGAGGAATTGAGGGCGCGCTCGATGTCGTGGACGAAACCACGGAAACTGCGGTCGGTGTCCATCAGGTCGTTGACCGTATTGCAGGCGTGAAGCACCGTGGCGTGGTCCTTGCCGCCCAGCTGGGCCCCGATCGAAGAGAGGGAAGTCTTCGTCAGGTTCCTGCTCAGGTACATGGCGATCTGGCGGGCCTGCACGATCTCGCGCTTGCGGGTCTTGGAAAGGAAGATTTCGTCGGATATGCCGAAATAGCTGCATACTGCCTCCTGGATCTTCCCGACCGTGATCTCGCACTTGGGATCCGTGACGATCTTGTCGACCAGACGCCTTGCAAGGTCGAGGGTGATCTCCTGCTTGTTGAAGGTGGCGTTGGCTATCAGCGAGAAGAGTATGCCTTCAAGTTCACGGATATTGCTCTTCACGCTCTTGGCCACGAATGAAAGGACCTCGTCGGAAATTACGACACCTTCGCGGGCGCACTTGGATTGCAGGATTGCCAGGCGGGTCTCGTAGGCGGGCGGAAGCAGTTCGGCTGAAAGGCCCCACTTGAACCTCGAAAGGAGACGCTGGTCAAGTCCCTGCAGGTCCACCGGAGGTTTGTCGGAGGTCAGGATAAGCTGCTTCCCGCTCTGGTGGAGATAATTGAAAATGTGGAAGAATGCCCCCTGCGTTCCCTTCTTCTCGGCGAATTCCTGCACGTCGTCGATTATCAGCACGTCGATGAGCTGGTAGAAGCGCAGGAAATCAGCCACCTTGTTGCCGTTGTTGGCGCTCTTGGCCGTGCAGGCGGCGTTCATGTATTGATTCTGGAAAGTGTTGGCGTTGACGTAGAGGACCACCTTCTCGGGGAAACGTTCCTTGACAGCTATGCCTATCGCCTGGGCGAGATGGGTCTTGCCGAGCCCTGGACCTCCGTAAATAAAAAGAGGATTGAAGGTGCTCCTGCCAGGATTGGCGGCAATGCTCAGTCCGGCGGAGCGGCCGAGACGGTTGCAGCTTCCTTCTATGAAATTCTCGAAATTGTAGATTGGATTGAGGCAGGGCTCGATATTGAGCTTGCGGATTCCGGGAATCGCATAGACGCTGCCGGTATAATGCTCTCCCGCGTCAGGAATGGGCAGCTCGGCGTTGCGTACCCTGCCGCCCTTCGGACGCTGCTCGATGAAAATATCGTCGAGTATCTTCACTTTATAGACCAGTGAAGCGGCGGGACCGATCTCACGGCGGAGGACCTTGCCGAGCAGTCCGATGAAATGTTCCTCTATGTACTCCCGCCAGAAATCGGAAGGGACCTCGATCGTGAGACGCTGGTCTTCGAGGGAGATCGGCTTGATGGGTCCGAACCATGTCTTGAAGGAATCTTCGGGAAGATTGTCCCTCAGAATCTCAAGGCAGCGGGTCCAAACGGTTATCTGGTTATCGGGAGTCATGTTCAGGTTTTTCGACAACAAAATTGGGGAAAAAACAGTGGAAAAAAAAACTTTTTTTTGTTGTTTTTTTTGAAAAATACGCAACTCCCTAAGAATCAATAATAAAATTTTCTGACTTTTGTTTTCCCTTGATTATCAACAATTTACAAGTATTGAAAACGTATACTGCGCTGACGTTGATTAACTTATCAGCGCAAGGAAAAATCAAAGAATGTTTTTAATCGTCAACGGAGACGACGAAGGCCCCGGAAAACTTCTTCTTGACTTCGGAAAGATGCCTTGCCGCCTCCTCTTTCGTGGAAAAGTTACCAACAGAATACTTATACATTCCGTTGATAAAACGGGCTCGGACCTGTTTCATTCCCTTGAGCTCGGGAGAGTCGTTTTTCAGTTTCCTGGTCGTGGCCAGGATCTGGATTTCGTAATGCGGGCCGTCCGAAGTACCGGATGGTTCCACCTTCTTTTCAGGGGAAGCCGCGGATTCCGAAGCTTTGGAAGGAGCGGCGGGTGCGGTAGCCGTGCCGTCGGAATCATATTGCGCCTTGAACTCAGAAAATGCCCGGAAAATGTCGTATGCTATTTTCTGCCGGTTGCTCTCCTGAACCATGATGTTCCTGTCGGAAGTATTGGAAAGGAAACCAACCTCGATCAGGACCGACGGCATAGTCGTCCTCCAGAGGACCATGAGCGGAGCCTGCCTCACTCCCCTGCTCTTCTTGATAGGCCCGTTTTCGGAAAACTGTTTCTGGACCATCGAGGCGAAGGCGATGCTCTGCTCGAAATGGGCGTTCTGCATCAGGTTGAAAATGATATATGATTCCGGATTGTCGGGATCGAAACCCTCGTAAGTCGTGGTGTAGTCGTCTTCCAGCAGGATCACTGAATTCTCACGCTTGCACACCTCCATGTTGGACTGGCTCTTGTCGGTACCCATCACGAAGGTCTCCGTACCGGCCGCGGCAGTGCTTTTGGCAGAATTGACATGTATCGAAATGAACAGGTCCGCGTGGTTCCGGTTTGCTATGTTCCCTCTCTCGGCAAGTTCCACGAAACGGTCCTTATTGCGCGTGTATATCACCTTTACGTCGGGAAACTCCTTCTCTATACGGGCACCGAGCCGGAGCGCGATGTCAAGGTTTATATCTTTTTCCTTCAGTTTGGTACTCTTCGATATGGCGCCGGGATCGTGGCCGCCGTGGCCCGCGTCTATAACTACCGTCCTGAGCCGTACGCTGTTGTCACGTGCCGGAGCGAGCAGCGGGACCAGCATCAGGATGAGCGCCAGGGCCGGGAAAGCGGCCTTCCGGAAAACCATATTTAAGCTGGATGGCATGTTAGTTGCTGAAAAATTATTAATTTTGCCTTTCTGCAAATATACGAAATTTGTTTTGCAAAATATAAGAATATCGTTCCGACAACTCCTGAAGGGGATTCTGCTCCTGACACTCCTGCTTACCGCCGGCAACCGCCACGCGATTGCGCAGGAACCGGATTCGCTCCTGGCGATTTCCCGTATCCCCGATTCCCTGCGGGTGGTTCCTCCGGTTCCCGATTCCCTCATGGCTTCCGCCTCGCCGAACGATTCCACAGCAACGGCGGACACGCTGTTCGTACAGCCCAAGGGCGCCATAGACCGCCCCGCATTCTCAGCCGCACGGGATTCCGTCCTGGAGGACATCGAGCGGAATATAATATACTACTTCGGCGACGTCACGGCCAAGTACCAGGACATGGAACTCAAGGCCGACTACATGTCATACAACACGAAACTCAACGTCGTGTATGCCAAGGGCTCGCTCGACACCATCACCGGCGAGGTCACCGGCCGGCCCGTCATGACCACCGGAGGCAAGAGCTATGAAATGGACGAGGTCTTCTACAATTTCCAGACGAGGAAGGCCAAGATCAAGAATATGGCCACTCAGCAGGAAGAGGGCAAACTGGTGGGAGACAAACTGAAGATGATGCCCGACCAGTCTATCAACATCTCAGGAGGAAAATACACGGTCTGCGATGCGGAGCACCCGCATTATTACCTGAAAATGACCGCCGCCAAGGTAATGACCGGTCCAAAGCAGAAGACCATGTTCGGCCCCGCCTACGCGGTGGTTGCCGACGTGCCGCTTCCGTTCATCATCCCTTTCGGCTTCGTCCCCGAAAAGCCTGACCGGGCCAGCGGCGTCCTGATCCCCACCTACGGTGAGGAGAACGCCCGCGGTCTGTATCTCCGCGACTTCGGCTATTCCTTTGTAATCGGTGATTACCTGGACCTCGCCCTTACCGGAGACATATACACCTATGGATCCTGGGCCGCCCGTCTCACCTCCCGTTACAAGAAAAGATACGCCTTCGACGGCTCCCTTGCCCTCAACTATTCCAACGACATCACCGGGGAGCGCGATTCGGACTCCTTCTCCCAGTCGAAGAACTTCGGCGTGACATGGAACCATAACCAGGACGCCAAGGCACGCCCCGGCACGGTGTTCCGCGCTTCGGTGAATTTCTCCAGCCCGTCGAACAACCGCTACAACTCCACCAGCGTGAACGAGGCCTTGCAGAACCAGGCTTCATCTTCCATCTCCTACTCGAAGACTTGGAGCGGAATCTCGCTGTCGGTCAACATGCTGCACAACCAGAACTCAAGGGACAGTTCGTACTCGTTCACCCTCCCGAATATCACCTTCAACGTCAACCGCTTCTACCCCTTCAAGCGCAAGAACAGGGTCGGAAAGGAACGCTTCTACGAGCAGATTTCCTTCACCTACGGAGCCACCATGCAGAACAAGGTGGCATTCAAGGCGAGCGAGTTCGAGATGAGCAAGTCGATGCTCAACCGGATGCAGAACGGCGTAAACCACAACTTCTCGATCGGCCTGCCGGGATTCACGCTGTTCAAATACCTTCAGTTCACCCCCAGCGTGAGCTACGGCATGAACTGGTTCTTCAGGGATCAGTACAAGCAATACAATGAAGAGACCGGCAAGGTCGAAACCCTGTGGTCCGACCAGTTCAGCACATTCGGGGTAACGCAGACCTATTCCGGAGGCATCTCGATGAACACCCGTATCTACGGTATGTTCAATTTCGGCAAGAGGAGCAAGCTTCAGGCGATAAGGCACATGATCACCCCTTCGCTCAGTTTCTCGCTCAGCCCGAACCTGGCGACCAAGGCTAACGGATACACCTCCTATACTTATACCGACAAGGACGGCGTGGTCCAGACCATAGATTACAACCGTTTCGCCGGCCAGCTATATGCCCCTCCG
Organism: Bacteroidales bacterium; assembly: GCA_017430365.1. GTDB lineage: Bacteria > Bacteroidota > Bacteroidia > Bacteroidales > UBA932 > Cacconaster. The sequence continues at coordinate 240,434 of JAFRNC010000006.1, forward strand.
GGAACCGGGAGGAACGCATCGCTGTCATTCGGGTTCGCCAACAACCTGGAGGCGAAAGTCCTGAAGAGCACCGACCCGCTGGCACAGGAGCCCGATAATCCCAAGGACAAATACGAGAAGATAAAACTGCTAGACCAGCTCAACATCAACGGCAGCTATAACTTCCTGGCCGACTCGATGAGGCTCTCCCTGATCAGCGTGACGGCAAGTACCACCATTTTCGGCAAACTCGGCATCAACGGCAACATGTCGCTCGATCCATACGCGATCGACGGTGAAGGACGCCGCATCAACAAGTTCAACGTCCTCAAGACCGGCCGCCTTGCGCGCCTTACAAACGCCAGCGCCTCCATCTCCTATTCTATCAATGGAGATGGCAAGTACAAGGGAAATGACGGCCACAAAGACGCCCAGGGCGGTGGCGGCAACAGCCAGTCCGACTATGCCAGGATCTATTATCACCCGATCACGGGAGAATATATTCCCGGCGGCTGGGTATATTATCTCAACCCGGAGATTCCCTGGTCGCTGAACTTCAACTACAATTACTCCTATTCCCGTACCTACCAGTACGCCAACGAAAGGCTTCAGACACAGCACAGCCACGTCCAGACCCTGAGTATGTCAGGACAGCTCAGGCTGACCAAGGCCATGAATTTCTCTTTCAATACGGGCTTCGACCTGACGAAGATGCAGCTTACCACGACCCAGATCAACGCGACATACGACCTGCACTGTTTCGCAATCACGGTATCATGGGTCCCTACCGGCCAATGGGAGAGCTGGAGTTTCCGCATCGCTGCGAAAGCCTCGGCGCTGAGCGACCTGTTGCAATTCAAGAAATCAGCCAGTTATTGGGATAAATAGTTTTTTATTCCTATATTTGCATTGTCAAAAATCGACCGGCCCGTCCTCTCCCGCGGAATCCGGTTCTCCAATTTAATAGAATGTTTGATATCATAGAACTCAGCAACAAGAGCAAAGAAGAGCTTGTTGCAATCGCAAAAGAACTCAGTGTGCGCAAGCCGGAATCGCTTGACAAGGAAACCCTCGTATACTCCATCCTCGACGAACAGGCGATACAGAGCAAGGAATCCCCGGTAAAGAAGCAGCGCAAGAAAAATACAAAGAAAAGCGGCAACCAGGAAAACGCTCCTGCCGATCCGGCTCCCGCAGTCAACGCTGCGGCCGCCGAAACTCCGGTCCAGGAAAGTCCGGCTCCGGCGACTGAAAAGCGCAAGCGTGGACGTCCGCGCAAGAACTCGGCCCCGGCCGAGGAGAAACCTGCCGTTCCAGCCGCGGAAACCCAGGCCAAGCCAGAAGAGCCCTCCGTTCCCGGAAACGGTGAGAAATCCGAGAACAAGGAGCCCAAAGAGCGCAAGGAGCGCAATGAATCCGTCGGCGAAGCCAAGCAGACATCAAAGAAGCGCCCCAGGATAAAGAACGACCAGCCCGCTCCCGCTCAGGGTGAGAACAGGCCTGAACCTGCTCAGCAGCCTCAGGCCCAACAGACTCAGCAGCCGCAACAGCCGCAGCCGGCTCAGCTGCCCCAGCAAAGACCGCAGGCACAACAGCCGGAACAGCAGCAGCGCCAGCAGGAACAACCCCAGCAGAAACAGCCGAAACAGCAGCAGCAACAACAGCAACAGCAGCAGCACAAGCAGCCCAGGATTGAATTCGAAGGCATAGTTGAAGCCACCGGTGTGCTGGAGATAATGCCCGACGGCTACGGATTCCTCCGTTCGTCAGATTACAACTACCTGAACTCTCCCGACGACATTTACGTCTCGCAGAGCCAGATCAAGATGTACGCCCTCAAGACCGGCGACACCATCCTGGGCGAAATCCGTCCCCCGCGCGAGGGCGACAAGTATTTCCCCCTGGTGAAAATAACGAAGATAAACGGACGTTCTCCGGAATTCATACGCGACAGAGTCCCGTTCGATTTCCTCACCCCCCTCTTCCCCAACGAGAAATTCAACCTGACCGGCCATGGTCACAATTCCAACATCTCCGTCAGGGTGGTCGATCTCTTCACTCCCATAGGAAAGGGTCAGAGAGGTCTTATCGTCGCTCAGCCCAAGACCGGCAAGACCGTGCTCCTTAAAGACATAGCCAACGCCATCGCCGACAACCATCCCGAGGTATACATGATAGTGCTCCTCATCGACGAGCGCCCTGAGGAGGTCACCGACATGCAGCGCAGCGTCAAGGCCGAAGTCATCGCCTCCACCTTCGACGAACCGGCCGACCACCACGTGAAGGTCGCCAGCATGGTTCTGGAAAAGGCCAAGCGCCTCGTGGAATGCGGACACGACGTCGTGATCCTGCTAGACTCCATCACCCGTCTCGCCCGTGCGTTCAATACCGTGCAGCCCGCTTCGGGCAAGGTGCTCTCAGGCGGTGTCGATGCCAACGCCCTCCACAAGCCGAAGCGCTTCTTCGGAGCTGCCCGCAACATTGAAGGAGGCGGTTCGCTGACGATCCTCGCCACGGCCCTTACAGAAACCGGGTCTAAGATGGACGACGTGATCTTCGAGGAATTCAAGGGTACCGGCAACCTGGAGCTCCAGCTCGACCGCAAGCTCTCCAACCGCCGCATCTTCCCTGCCGTCGACGTGACGCTCAGTTCGACCCGCCGTGACGATCTCCTCTACGATCCGGAATACGTCAACCGCGTCTGGATACTTCGCAACCATCTGGCTGACATGACGTCGCTCGAAGCCATGGAATTCATGAAGAGCCGTCTCGAGAAGACGCGCGACAACGAAGAGTTCCTGATTTCGATGAATGGGGACAAACTGAGCTGATCCGGCTTGTCACCGGGCTTTCGCTTTGCTTTTCGAGAACATCCACTCCATGAAATCAGGCATCTCGAAGGCTTTCCACCAGCATACATGGCCGCACCCGGGAAACTCATGGTAGCGTACATCCGCACCAGCAGCCTTCAGGGCACGGTATGCATCCCTGGAACCTGAAACGGGGACGGCGAGGTCGCTGTCACCGTGGTAAAGGCTGAACGACACTCCCTCGAACTTTCCGAGCCTGTCCGGATTGATGTCTCCGCAGATGGGGACAGCGGCGGCGAAGATATCAGGATGGCGTGCGACCGCGTCGAAAGCGCCGATCCCGCCCATCGACATTCCATAGATATACACCCTGTCAGGATCCACGTCGGGACGTTGGAGGAACAGATGTACAAGTTCCATCACCTCCTTCATGATCTTGCTCTCAGGGTAGTCTTTCGGGAAATCGTAGGAGTCGGGGCTAACGTCGAACGCCCAGGTATGGTTCTCCGGACATTGCGGCACAATGACGAAGCAGGGATAATCCTCACGGTTGCAGGGGTTCAGGAACATCTGGGCCCCGAAAATGGTCCCTTCGTTGTCGTTGCCGCGTTCACCGGAAGTGTGCAGATACAGGACAAGGGGATATCGTGCGGACTTCTCCGGGTTTTCGGGGGTGAGGTAACGGTAAAGGAGCGTGTCGCCGTCCGAGCAGGGAAGTTTTCCGTATTCGTAGGATTGCGCCTTCACCGCCAGTACGGAAAAGAAGGCAAGTAACAGGAGACTCCAGCGTTTCATATATTCAGGTTATTTACATTTGTTTTTTCAAATCTAAGAAAAAACGACGATAAATTAGTCATAAATATTTTGCAAGAAGAAAAAAAGTTTCTACATTTGCAGTCCCAAACGGAAGGGACACCTCCTTAGCTCAGTTGGTAGAGCACGACACTCTTAATGTTGGGGTCCAGGGTTCGAGCCCCTGAGGGGGTACAAGTTACCAAGCAAAACCTATTCAGAACACAATCTGGATAGGTTTTTTGTTTTACTCCCCTGTCAGAATGAGGTAGAAACAAGGTTATTATCAGTACTCTATTTTGGTACTACTTGCGTTGTTATTTTGGTACCATTTTTATAACTTTGTAATATGAACGCGCGTAAAACCTTCAAAATCAAGATTGAGTGCAAAAAGCAGAAGGTCCAGTCTGACGGAGCAGGCACCTATCCGCTAAATGGATGCCTGCTTTCTTTTCCAAAACAAAAACCCTGACCGAGGGGAAGTACTGTAAACGACAACGCGTTGGCAAAGTTGAAAAGGTCAGGACACACTACGGAAGATATTAGCAATACCCGATGTAGCCGAAACCGAGCCGAAGCCGGAAAGGCCTTTATTATCATGAATTAATCAGATTGCCATATGGAAAAGAGAATCAAAAAAATGTATGTTGCTCCGGCGTCAGAGACCCTGGAACTTTGCTGCGAGGGTTTCCTTTGCGTGAGTACGAGAAGAAGCTCCCTGCAGGACTACGAACTCCAAGAGGAGGAAGACTGGTAATTCACCCATGAAACAAAGAGAGCCATGAAACACACAAACAAGATTCTGATTATTGCCGCCCTTCTCCTTGCAGGCGCATTTATATCTGGGTGCAGCGTCATCAATGAGGAACTGGAGACAACTCCACTGCCTCAGGACGGCAACAGCGTTACCCTGACAACCAGAGTAAGTTTCGACGCCACCACCAAGGCGCTGGATGCTGGCGGCGTGAAAACCTTTGCCGTCGGTGACCAGATTGCCATTTTTTATACGGATTCACTGGACGACACTCATAAGGCAGTGACCCTGGCTCTGACCGCCGACGATATAAGTGACGGCGGAAAGACCGCCCTGTTCACCGTAACCCTGAAGAAACCACAACCAGGCACTGGCGTGCGTTACGTCTATCCCGCTGCGATGGCGAGTGATGACGGATATGACATTGGGGAAAATCCCCGCATTGATTCTTATGAGGGATGGGGGACCTTTAGTCTCAAAGCCCTCGACACGCAGGACGGCACGCTTGAGAGCCTTTCCGACGGTCTCGATCTCTGCTACTTCGATGGCAGTTTAACCAATGAGGCCAGACTTCCCGAAAATACGACACTTGAAAACCTGCTTGCCATATGTAAATTCACAATAAAGGATGCCGACGGATCGGACATTACAAGCACCATCTCCAAACTGATCGTAAACGACGGCGTGCATACCTACAACGTTGTGCGCAATCCTGCAGCCGGTCCCGTCTATGTGGCCATGCTGACCACTTACAACAGACGGACCATCCGCTTTTATGCCGTCACCAATGACGGGAATGTCTACGAAAAGTGCGTGACAGGCAAGGATATCTCAGTCGGAAAAATGTATCCCGTAGGCCTTAAAATGACAATGGACGGCAGAGACATACTATTCGGCGACGCCGGTATACCCGGCATGGAAAAAAAAGTCGAATCGGCCACTGGTACCCCAGCGGAGTCTCTTACCGACAATGATATCCTAGATTATATCTTTAATAATCCCTTTACTGTTGTAAGCAACTGGCCCGGCTGGGACAACAGCCGGACGGATCCTAATACCGACGATTCCCTGGACGATGCCGACCTGCTTGTCGGCGGCGGGGACAATGATATCCTCTTCGGCCAGGGCAACAATGACGTCCTCTTCGGCGACACATCGGCCAACGGCATTCTCGGCTGGACAGGATTTCAATTAAAGTATTATAGTGTTGAAAATGTGAAGACGTTCATACACTCAATGGAGATCGCTTCACTCAATGAAGAGCTGAATAGTCTGGAAAATGAAAGCGACGGGGACGACATATTATTCGGCGGCATTGGCGATGACATGCTGTTTGGCCTTGGAGGTAACGATAAGCTGTATGGAAATATAGGTGACGACTTCATCTTTGGCGGCAGCGGAGATGACATCCTCTCCGGTGGTGAAGGCAACGACTATCTATGCGGTGGTGAAGGCGTGGATATCATCCTTTTCTCTTCCGATGACAACATTGACGGCGGTGACGGCATCGATATCCTGCTCTGCAACAGTGAATACGATTCTTGGGAGTACATCGAGAATGTCTACAATGTGGAATTACTCCTCAAAGTGACGGAAGGACTTGTATTTGACAACTGGGGTCATGGCGATATATGGACCATTCCCGACTTGTTGAATATGACTATTAACGAAGATGATGTGGTTCTCACTATTTCTGATGGCGATAAAGAATGGAAAAACATCGTTACCGGCGAAAACGGAATCACTACAATCACATTTACCTACGGGGAAGGTACCATCATCCTTGAAACTACGTTGTCTGTGACAGTCAATCCGGAAGACAATAATGAATTAATCCTTTCCAGGCCGTAGCCGCAATTTAAAGATTAGACGAATAGGGAAAAACGGATCACCGGCAGAATCGGTTGGGGGTACAAATACAAAAGAAAACCTATTCAGAATCACTCTGAGTAGGTTTTTTGTTTATGGTCCTATTCGTGCCCCTCCTCCTTTTCGTCCGAATGGACCAGAGCCAGCACGAAACTTACGATCATCGCGATGAGGCCGAGGCCCAGGAGGATGAGGAGTATGATGAAGAAGGTTTGCATATGTCGGGAATAATGCGGAGGGGATGTTTCGCTTTATGTTTGCAAAGATAGCGATTCGGAGGCTTTTCTTTCTCAAAATTTAATCGTATCTTTATAGGTTGAAAGAAGAAATAAAAACCGAACATCATATGGAAAAGACCTCTTACCCCTGGACCTTTACATCCGTCGGCGGAACCGTACGCGTAAAAATCACTTCCGGAGCCGACATCGCACACCTCGGCGAACTGGACCGCAAACTGTGGACAGTCCTGAGTTGTCCGACCCGCAATCTTGAATTCGACCAGAAGACCCTCGACCTCCTCGACTCCGACCACGACGGAAACATCCGCGTCGACGAAGTAATCGCATGTGCCCAGTGGCTGACAGGTATCCTGAAAGACCCGGGGCTTCTCCTGACCCGTGGGACCGAAATACAGTTCTCTGCATTCAATGAGGAGAATCCCGACGGCGCGAAACTGCTTGCCTCCGCCAAACAGATCCTCAAGAATCTCGGGCTTGAAAAAGACAGCATCGCGCTGGAAGACACTGCCGATAATGTGAAGATTTTCGCAGACACCAAGTTCAACGGTGACGGCATCATCACTCCGGCCAGCGCTGATGACGAGGCGCTTGCCGCCCTGGTCACAACCATCATCGAGACAATCGGCAAAGCCATGGACCGCAGCGGGGTGGATGGCGTGACGGCCGAACACATAGAAGCCTTCTATACCGCCCTCGCAGAGTACGCCGCATGGCAGGACGCCGGCACGAAGGACGTTTTCCCCTTCGGTGACAAAACCGCCGACGCACTGGCGGCCGTCGATGCCCTGAAAGACAAGGTTGCCGACTATTTCATGCGCTGCAAACTCATCGGCTTCGACGCAGGCACCGCCCCGGCCGTGGATGTCTCAGTGGAGAAAATCAAGGCCATCGACGGCAACCTGGCCCTTGCCTCTTCCGCAATCGGCGAAGAGCCCCTGGCAAAGCCCAAGGCCGACTGTGTGCTGCCGCTCGATGCCGTCAACCCTGCCTGGAAGGCAGCGGTGGACGCGATGCGCGCACTTGTGCTGGATGAAGGCACGACGACACTCACCGAGGCTGAATGGACGGAAATCGTCGGCAAATTCGCCCCGTATACCGCATGGCTGGGTGAGAAGAAGGGCGCCGCAGTTGAAGGTCTGGGTATCGACAAGGTAAGGGAGCTCCTGAAAGCCGACCGGAAAGCGGACCTCCTGAAACTCGTCGAATCCGACAAGGCCCTCGAAGAGGAAGCCCTTTCGATAGAAGCGGTGGACAAACTGCTCCGCCTGTATCACAATTTCTATGATTTCCTGAACAATTATGTGGTCCTGGCCGACTTCTATGAGGACGATCGGAAGGCCATTTTCCAGGCCGGCCGCCTGTATATCGACCAGCGTTCAACGGACCTCTGCATCCGTGTGGACGGGCCCAATCCCGATATTTCATCGCTCAGCGGCATGTATATCCTTTATTGTGCATGCAAGAGCGAGAAGATGGGCAAGGCCATGAATATAGCGGCAGTCCTGACCGACGGCGACGTGGAAGGAATCCGCCCTGGCAAAAACGCAGTGTTCTACGACTGTGACGGGAACGACTGGAGTGCAGTCGTCACGAGCATCGTTGACAATCCCCTCTCCCTGCGCCAGGCATTCTGGTCGCCCTACAAGAAAGCGGCGCGCTGGATATCCGACAAAATCGGCAAAGTGGCCTCCGACAAGGCGGCCAAGGGAGAAGGCACTCTTAGCAACATAACTCAAAGCGCCACTACGGCTCCGGCCGCCGGTGCTGAAGCCGCCACCAAGGCCGCGCCGTTCGACATCGGCAAGATCGCCGGTATCACCATCGCCATCGCGGCAGTGACCGGTGTCGTCACCGCCATTGTCGCCACCCTGAAGAGCCTTGCATGGTGGCAGTGGATCGTACTGATCGTCGCCCTGATGCTCGTCATCTCGCTTCCCGCGGTATTCATAGCCTGGCGGAAACTGCGCAGGCGTGACCTGGGCCCGGTCCTCAACGCCAACGGATGGGCCATCAACGCAGCCTCCTTCGTGAGGGGCAAGTTCGCCAAGAGCCTTACCAAACTGGCGGTATTCCCGAAGCTCACCGCTGTGGATCCCGTCGCCCGCCGCAAGGCGGCCTGGCGCAAATTCTGGTGCTGGCTGATTGGAATCCTGGTAGTCGCCGGACTCGGCCTCTATTTCACGGACAACCTCAAATGCATCGGTCTGCCCTACCACAAGGAGAAGCCGGCCGAGCCGGTTGAGGAAGTGGTCGATGAAGGAAGTGCGGTGGTTGAAGAGACCGCCGGGGCGGAAGAAGTACCTGCCGACGACACAACCGTCCAGTAACCGTCCGGCAGGAGGAACCGTATGTCCGCCCGGTGAATATGGGCAGCCTGGCTGATGAACTGAGAGAGCGGAAAACGCTCGATGACGAAGGTCTCCGGGATCTGTTGGAAACCGGTGACGATAGCTTAGTGGAGGAACTGCACCGCAATGCCAGGGAAGTGGCGACGGAACAGTTCGGACGCGTAATATGGCTCCGCGCGCTCATCGAGTGGAGCAATAAATGCAGGAACGACTGCCTCTATTGCGGCATACGCAAAAGCAACCGGGATATCCGCCGCTACTCCCTTCCACGCGAAACCATACTGGAATGTTGTGACAATGCGTGGCGTCTGGGGGTCAAGACTTTCGTGCTCCAGGGCGGAGAGAATCCAAACGGAGCCGTGGCGCTCGCACCCATCGTGGCTGAAATCCGGGCTTCATGGCCTGAGGCTGCGATCACACTGTCGCTGGGAGAACTTCCGCCCGATACCTTCCGGCTCCTCCGGCGCAGCGGCGCAAACCGTTATCTCCTGAGACATGAAACGGCTGATCCGGTGCATTATGCACGGCTCCACCCTGCATCCATGAAGTTGGAAAACCGGCTCGCCTGTCTCAGGGAACTGCGCTCGCTCGGATATCTGACCGGCCTGGGAATGATGGTCGGCAGCCCATGGCAGACGACCGGTGACCTGATCTCCGACATACGCCTGATCGAGTCGTTCAAGCCGGAAATGATAGGCACGGGCCCCTTCATTCCGCACCACGCCACTCCCCTCGGGCATTTCCCGGCAGGCAGTCCGGAACTCACGCTCCGCATCTACTCCATCCTCAGGCTAATGCTGCCGCAGGCATGGATTCCCGCCACTACCGCCCTCGCCACCCTCATGCCTGACGGCCGGACCGCCGGAATACTGGCAGGGGCAAACGTGGTTATGCCAAATTTCACTCCCGTGACAGTCCGGGAGGAATATTCGCTGTATGAGGGAAAGAGCCGTCCCGGGGCGGAAGCTGCCGAAACATTGAACTTACTTATCAAAGAACTGGATAAAATAGGATATCATGTATAACCCTTCTTCAATCCATGCCGATGAATTCATCGACCACGCGGAAGTCCTCGAGACCCTGGCGGAAGCTTCACGCGAAAGCGCGAACCACCGGCGCGTAGAGGAAATCCTGAATAAGGCGGCCCTCTGCAAGGGGCTGAGCCACCGCGAGGCGGCAATCCTGCTGGACTGCAACGATCCCGACCTCGAAGAGAAACTCTATCAACTGGCCGGCGAAATCAAGCACAGATTCTACGGCAACCGCATAGTGCTGTTCGCTCCCCTATATCTTTCCAATTACTGCGTAAACGGCTGCATCTACTGCCCGTACCACGCAAAGAACCGCTCCATCCCGCGGAAGAAACTGTCGCAGGAAGAAATCGCCGAAGAAGTGCGCGCACTCATACGCACCGGCCACAAGCGCCTGGCGGTCGAGGCCGGAGAAGACCCTCTCCACAATCCCCTCGAGTACATACTCGACTCGATCCGCACCATCTATTCCGTCAGCGAAGGCGGGAACTCCATCCGTCGCGTGAACGTCAACATCGCCGCGACAGATGTCGAATCGTACAGGAAACTCAAAAAAGCGGGTATCGGCACCTATATCCTCTTCCAGGAGACATATAACCGCAAGCAGTACGAGGCGCTCCATCCGACAGGGCCCAAGAGCAACTACACCTGGCACACGGAAGCCATGGACCGTGCCCAGGAAGGCGGCTGCGACGATGTCGGAGTGGGCGTCCTGTTCGGATTGGGAGGATACCGCTATGAACTCGCCGCCCTGCTCATGCACGCAGAGCATCTTGAAGCGCGTTTCGGAGTCGGCCCACATACCATCAGTATGCCGCGCATCTGCCCTGCTGACGACGTCTCCCTCGACAGTTTCCCCGACGCCCTCCCCGACTCGATCTTCCGAAAGATCGTCGCCGTCCTTCGCGTAGCCGCACCTTATACGGGCATGATCATTTCCACCCGGGAATCGGCCAGGATGAGGGAGGAGCTGCTCCATTGCGGCGTATCCCAGATAAGCGGCGGTTCACGTACCAGCGTGGGCGGTTACACCACAGAGGAGCGTCACGATGAGACCGCGCAGTTCGACGTGGCCGACACCAGGCCGCTGGACGACGTCGTAAGATGGCTTCTGGAACAGAACCATATCCCCAGTTTCTGCACGGCATGCTACAGGGAAGGCCGGACCGGCGACCGGTTCATGTCCCTATGCAAGAGCGGAAAAATCAGCTATTGCTGCACTCCCAACGCCCTTATGACGCTCAAGGAATACCTCATGGACTACGCTTCTCCCGAGACGCGCGCCGCAGGCGAACGGCTGATAGAGGCGTCGCTGAATAACATTCCCGAAGGCCGCGTCCGCGAGAAGACCATCGAACGCCTCGGCCGCATAGCCGCCGGCGAGCGCGATTTCAGATTCTGAGCATTGATCATGAAAAGCATTGCCTATATCTCTTTCAAGACCGTCTGCGCCCACGCAGCCGTGAGTGGGAGGGGCCCAAAGCCTGCTTTGGGAGGGATAGGCCCCAAAGGGGCCGTAGTCTTGAAAGAGATACAGGCAATGCTTTAAAAATAAATTATGGAACGTCTGCACATATCATTCTTCGGACCGACGAACAGCGGCAAATCGACACTGGTCAACGCCATCGCAGGCCAGCGGGTGTCACTGGTAAGCGATGTACCTGGCACCACAACCGACCCGGTAAGGAAACCGATAGAACTTCCCGGCCTGGGTCCCTGCGTCCTGACAGACACGGCCGGTCTCGATGATACCGGTATCCTGGGACCAGAACGCCTGCGCCTCACCCTGGCAGTCCTCGACGAGACCGACGTCGCTGTCGAGGTCCTGCCCGTGTCACAGGACACGGAAGAGAAAATCTCTGACTTCGGGGCATTGGCTTCACGCGCCAATATCCCCGTTATCCGCTACACACGGGGCGAGACTGTAGAATCACTTCTGCAGCGTATCAAGGAAGCCATTCCCCAGGAAGAAGAACGTTTTCTCACGGGAGACCTGGTTTCAGAAGGCGACACAGTCCTGCTGGTCATGCCGCAGGACAGCGAAGCGCCCAAAGGACGTCTTATCCTTCCCCAGGTGCAGGTCATCCGGGAGTTGCTCGACAGGGGCTGCACACCTCTATGCTGCACACCCCAGTCGATGCCGGCAGCCCTGGCCACGCTGAAAGGACTGCCGGCGCTGACCATCACGGACTCCCAGGTTTTCGGCATTGTCGACCGTACTATTCCCGCCGGGGCTCCCCTCACCTCTTTCTCCATACTGCTGGCAGCCGCAAAAGGCGACGTCGACGCATTCATCGAGGGAGCCCGTGCCATCGGAAGCCTCGGCCCGCACTCCAGGGTGCTTATTGCAGAAGCCTGCACCCACGTCCCCGACACCGAAGACATAGGCCGGGTCAAAATCCCAGCCCTCCTCAGGAAAAGAGCCGGAGAGGGACTCCGCACGGATATCGCCGCGGGGAACGACTTCCCTGAAGACCTGACAGCATACGACCTGATAATCCATTGCGGCGCCTGCGTCGCCCCGCGCGGCATCGTCCGGGCGAGAACAAGAAAGGCACTCCTGGTCGGAGTGCCTATGACCAATTACGGCATGGCCCTGGCTTATCTCCAGGGGATGCTGGACAGGATCGTTATTCCCGGCTCGCGAACTCGTCGACAATCTTCCTGATGTCGGCCGGATTGAGACGTCCATAGACCTTTTCGCCTATAGTCGCCACCGGCGCAAGGCCGCAGGCTCCCACGCAGCGCAGGCAGTCGAGGGAGAACTTGCCGTCAGGGGTCGTCTCACCCACTTCGATGCCCAGCACGCGTTTGAACTCTTCAAGCAGCTTGTCTGCTCCGCGCACATAGCACGCAGTTCCAAGGCACACGGAGATCGGATATTTGCCCTTGGGCGTCATGGTGAAGAACGAGTAGAACGTCACTACACCGTAAACTTTCGACGCAGGAATGCCGAGTTTATTCGCCACGATGCGCTGTACGGGTTCGGGAAGGTATCCGAGCCTGGACTGGCACTCGTGCAGGATGGCAATGAGTTCCCCGGGATCGTTATTGAACTTTTCGCAGACCTCCTCAACCTGGCGGATGGCCTCGCAGGATAATTTCATCTCACTCATGACTACTTGATCTGTTTGTTGAAGTAATGTGTGTGAAGCAGCTGCTCGGAGCGTTCGCCCAGAGGTTCGCCGAGATATTCTTCATACAGTTTGATGATATCGGGGTTCTTGTGGCTCAGGCGTATCGCCTTGCCCTCGTCTTCGCGGTAGATGGCCGCGGAACGGGCTTTCAGGATCTCGATATGGCCATGGTGGTAAGGCTGGCCGGCACCGCCGATGCAGCCGCCGGGGCATGCCATCACCTCCACGACATGGTAGTCGAGCTCTCCCTTGCGCAGCCGGTCCATCAGGATACGGGCATTGCTGAGGGTATGGGCGACGCAGACCTTGAGAGGGAAACCGTTGAGGTCGATTACGGCCTCTTTGATGCCCTCGAAACCGCGCACTTCGGTGAATTCGAGTTTGGGAAGTTCCTTGCCCGTATATACTTCATATACGGTACGCAAAGCCGCCTCCATGACGCCGCCGGTGGCTCCGAAGATGGCGCCGGCGCCGGTGGATTCGCCCATGGGAGAGTCGAATTCGCTGTCGGGAAGCTCGGGGAAACGGATGTTTGCGCGCTTGATGAGACGGGCCAGCTCACGTGTGGAGATCGAGTAATCCACGTCGGGACTGCCGTCCGGAGCGAATTCCTCGCGCTCGCATTCATACTTCTTGGCAAGGCAGGGCATGATCGAAACGACCACCACCTTCTTGGGATTGATGCTCCGTTTCTCGCACCACCATGTCTTGGCGATCGCACCGAACATCTGGGCCGGCGACTTGGCCGACGAAGGATAATCCAGCAGGTCAGGATAGTTGTGCTCGAAGAAATTGACCCATGCCGGGCAGCAGGAGGTCATGATCGGGAGCTTGACATCCTTGTCGCCGGCGAGGAAGGCCTTCAGGCGCTTGAGGATCTCGGCGCCCTCCTCCATGATGGTGAGGTCGGCGGCGAAATCGGTATCGAACACCTTGGTAAAGCCCAGATACTTGAGGGCAGTGACCATCTTGCCGGTCACGATGCTTCCGGGCTCCATTCCGAACTCTTCACCTAGAGCCACGCGGACTGCAGGAGCGGGCTGGGCGATGACGATCTTGTTGGGATCGCAAAGGTCGTCCATCAGCCTGTCCGTATTGTCACGTTCGGTCAGGGCGCCTGTCGGGCAGACTGCAACGCACTGTCCGCAATAGGTACAGTCGGTATCCTTGAACATGCGGTCGAAGGTCGGAGCGATCGTAGTGTCGAAACCGCGGCGGACTGCGCCGAGGACACCGACAGACTGGACGTTGTTGCAGACGCTCTCGCAACGGCGGCAGAGGATGCACTTGTCCATGTTGCGGGTAATGGCGGCGGTTACTTCTTTCTTGCGTGTGGACTGTTCGCCTCCAGTGAAGGGCATCTGGCGGATGTTGAAACGCATCACGAGGCGCTGCAGTTCGCAGTCGCTGCACTTCGGGCAGGTGAGGCAGTCGTTGGGGTGGTCGGAAAGCATGAGTTCCGCGATGGTCTTCCGGGCGCGGATCACCCTTGCGGAATTGGTGTAAACCACCATCCCTTCAGTACATACGGTGGCGCATGAAGGGGCAAGGTTGCGCCTGCCCTCCACCTCCACGACGCATATGCGGCAGGATGCGGGGTTGTTCTTCACACATGTGCCTTTAAGGTCGATGTGGCAGAGCGTGGGGATTGCGATGCCGACAGATTCCGCAGCATCGAGGATGGTCGTTCCGGGTGCCACGCACACCGGAATCCGGTCTATGGTAAGTTTTATCGTTTTGTCCATGATGCTTCAATTAAATTACGGAAATGGCACCGAAATGGCAGCGCGATACGCACATGCCGCAACGGATGCATACATAGGGATTGATGACGTGCGGCTTGCGGCTCTCGCCCATGATGGCCTGCGCAGGGCAGGACTTGGCGCATGCGGAGCAGCCCTTGCAGCGCTGGGGATCGATGGTATAGGTGAGCAGCGCCTTGCATTTCTTAGCGCGGCACTTGTGCGCACGCACGTGCTCCACGTATTCATCGCGGAAATTGGCGAGAGTTGAGAGCACGGGATTCGGAGAGGTCTGTCCAAGTCCGCAGAGTGCGGAATCCTTGATGACGGTGGCCAGGTTCTGGAGCATGTCCAGGTCGGCCATCTCGCCCTTGCCCTCGGTGATGCGGGTAAGTATCTCGAGCATGCGCTTGTTGCCTATGCGGCAGGGCGTGCACTTACCGCAGGACTCACCCACGGTGAATTCGAGATAGAACTTGGCCACTGACACCATGCAGTCGTCCTCGTCCATGACTATCATGCCGCCGGAGCCCATCATCGATCCGGCAGCCGTAAGGCTCTCGTAATCGATGGGGATGTCGAGGTGCTTCTCGGTCAGGCAGCCGCCGGAAGGACCGCCGGTCTGGACGGCCTTGAATTTCTTGCCGTTCTTTACTCCGCCGCCGATGTCGTAGATGATTTCGCGGAGGGTCGTTCCCATGGGAACCTCGATGAGGCCTACATTGTTGATCTTGCCGGCAAGCGCGAACACCTTGGTACCCTTCGACTTCTCAGTGCCGATGGAGGAGAACCACTTGGGTCCCCTGGTAAGGATCACCGGGATATTCGCCAGGGTCTCGACATTGTTCACGTTGGTCGGCTTGCCCATGTAGCCGGCTTCCGCAGGGAACGGCGGCTTGAGCGTCGGCTCGCCGCGCTTGCCTTCCATGGAGTGGATCAGTGCCGTTTCCTCGCCGCAGACGAATGCACCTGCGCCGTAGCGGATCTCGATGTCGAAATCGAATCCGGAACCGAGGATGTCCTTTCCGAGCAGGCCGTATTCACGGGCCTGCGCGATCGCAATCCTGAGACGCTCCACCGCAAGGGGATACTCGGCGCGGATATAGATAAGGCCGTGGTGCGCTTCGATGCAGTAACCGCAGATGGTCATGGCCTCGACGATGGAGTTGGGGTCGCCTTCCATTATGGAACGGTCCATGAAGGCACCGGGGTCACCCTCGTCAGCATTGCAGACGACATATTTATCCTCCGCCTTGAACTTACGGGCTATCTCCCACTTCGTACCGGTCGGGAAACCTGCGCCGCCGCGGCCGCGAAGGCCGGAAGCCTTGATGTCGTCGAGGACATCCTGGCTGTCGCGCTTGAGGCTCTCCGCGAGTGCCCGGTATCCGTAGCGGGCTATGTACTCGCGTATGTCCTCGGGATTGATTACGCCGCAGTTGCGGAGCGCAACGCGCATCTGCTTGCGGTAGAAGTTCATGTGCTTGGAGTCATTGACATGCCGTCCGGTTCCCGGATCGAGGTAGAGCAGCCGTTCGACACGGTTGCCGCCAATGATGTGAGACTTGACTATCTCCTCCACGTCCACGGGACGTACGGAAGTGTAGAAGGTGTTGTCGGGCATGATCTTTACGATCGGGCCCTTCTCGCAGAAACCGAAACATCCGGTCACGATCACGTCCACCTTGTCGGTGATACCGTGTTCCTGGAGCGACGCGTGGAAGTTCTCTACGATCCTGGCACTTTCGGAAGCCTTGCAGCCGGTACCGCCGCAGCACAGAATCTGGATGTGCGGAGTACCGAGGTCAAGACCGCAAGGGGCCACCGTACCGGAGCGCTTGTTGGTCTCTCTGACGGACAGCGCTTTGGCCGCTTTCCGTCGGATGCCTTCTAGAGCATCGGCTGAGTTGATTTTCATTATGTGGAAAAAAGATTAGGTGTGAAGAAAAGTCTATTTGAGTCCTATCATCCTTCCCGCGAATTTTTCTACTTTTTCCTTCGCATACGGAAGAGTGATGGTCAATGATTTTTTCTTGCTGGTGGGCGCGTCGAACATCGCGTCGGTCATGATGGCCTCGCATATGGAACGCAGCCCGCGCGCCCCGAGCTTGTACTGGATGGAAGTGTCGACTATGAACTCCAGCACCTCCGGCTTGATCTTGAGTTTTATGCCGTCAAGGGCGAAGAGCTCCTGGTACTGTTTGACCAGGGCGTTCTTCGGACGGGTGAGGATAGCCAGGAGGGTGGGACGGTCGAGCGGGTCGAGATGGCACAGTACCGGAAGGCGGCCGATTATCTCGGGAATCAGGCCGTAGGAGCGCAGGTCCTGGGGAGCTACATACTGGACGAGGTTGTCGGTATCTATGGCCTCATGCTGCTTGCGTGCGCCGTAGCCGATCACCTGGGTATTGAGACGCTGCGCGATATAACGGTCGATGCCCTCGAAGGCGCCGCCGCAGATGAAAAGGATGTTCTCGGTATTGACAGCGATCATCCGCTGCTCGGGATGCTTGCGTCCCCCCTGCGGAGGCACGTTCACTATACTTCCTTCCAGGATTTTAAGCAGTGCCTGCTGTACACCCTCGCCCGAGACGTCGCGCGTGATGGAAGGATTGTCGCTCTTGCGGGCGATCTTGTCGATCTCGTCGATGAATACGATTCCCTTCTCCGCTTTGGAGACATCGTAGTCGGCGTCCTGGAGAAGCCGGGTCAGGATGCTCTCGACATCCTCTCCGACATAGCCGGCTTCGGTAAGCACGGTTGCGTCGACTATGGCGAACGGTACGTTCAGCATCTTTGCGATGGTACGCGCAAGGAGGGTCTTGCCGGTACCGGTAGGACCGACCATGAGGATGTTGGATTTCTCTATCAGGTCCTCCTTGAGGTTTATCCTCTTGTAGTGGTTGTAGACAGCCACGGCGAGGAAACGTTTCGCCTCGTCCTGACCGATGACATATTCGTCGAGGAACGATTTGATTTCGGCAGGTTTGTACAGGCGGCTCTCCCCCACTATCTTGCCGTTCGTGCGGATATGTTCCTCACCGGAATTGAGGGCTTCCTTGGCATATTCGTATGCCATCCTTGCGCAGTCGGAGCATATGGAGACGTCGCCGGCCGAAATCAGCAGCTCGACTTCGTCCTGCCCACGACCACAGAAGGCGCAGTGATCTGCGCCCTCTCCGTGATTATGGTTATCGTTATTCTTTGCCATGCTTGTTCTTTTCAACGATGCGGTCAACCATTCCATATTTGACGGCTTCTTCGGCTGTCATCCAGAAATCGCGGTCCGCATCCTTCACTATCTGCTCCATGGTCTTGCCCGTATGGTCGCAGAGGATCTGGTATAGTTCCCGCTTAAGTTTGACTATCTCGCGCACCGTTATCTCCATCTCCGAAGCCTGGCCTTCCGCGCCGCCCATGGGCTGATGGATCATCACGCGGGAGTGAGGCAGCGCGGAACGCTTTCCCTGCGCTCCGGCAGCCAGCAGTATCGAAGCCATGGAGGCCGCCATGCCCGTGCATATCGTGGCAACGTCAGGCTGGATGGTCTGCATCGTGTCGTAGATTCCAAGTCCGGAATAGACCACTCCGCCGGGAGAATTGATGTAGAGCATGATGTCGGCCTTCGGGTCGTTGCTCTCCAGGAAGAGGAGCTGGGCCTGGATGATATTGGCCACGTCGTCGTTGACGGGACAGCCCAGGAAAATGATACGGTCCATCATCAGGCGGCTGAAAACATCCATCTGGGCGACATTGAGCTGGCGTTCCTCGATGATCATGGGGTTCATGTAACTCGCATGGAGCGAATTGAACCTGTGCAGGCTGAGTGAGCTGATGCCGCGGCCGTGTATGGCGTATTTCTCGAATTCTGTCATGACGGCAAAGAATTTTTGACTTTATTTCGTGAGTTCGCGCATCTCCTCGAGGGAGACGCTCTTGTTTTCGATGGTCGCGGTCTTGCGCACCCAGGTCAGGGCGATGTCGTCCTCAACCTTCTCGAGGATACGGTCGGCCTGCTGACGGTCGGAGAGCAGCTGCTCGGCATAACGGGTGAGATGCTCCTCGGGCACGTTCTGCATCCCGTACATCGCGAACTGATAGGATGCCATGGACATAGCCTGTTTCATCAGGTCTTCCTTGGCGACCTTCAGGTCCTGGTCCTTCATGATCTTGGTGCGGATCATGTTCCAGCGGAAATCCTTGGCGAAGAGATCATACTCTGCCTCGATCTGCTCCATGGTGAACTTGTCGCCGTTGGCATATTTGATCCAGCGTTTCATGAATGCGTCGGGAAGCTGGATCGCGGCCTTGTTGAGAAGATACTCCTTGGCGTCGATCATGAAGCGGTAGTCGCTCTCGCGGGAATACTCTTCCTGGAGGCGTTCCTTCACTTTAGCGTCGAATTCAGCCTCGTCCTTGCAATTGCCCTCGCCGAAAATCTGGTCGAAGGTAGCCTGGGTCAGAGGGGCGTCGACGAATGTCTTGACATCCTTCACGGTCATCGTCCACATGACGGGAAGGGTTTCGAGTTCCTCTTTCTTCACATGGAACATTGCGGCGCGGTCGGCCTCGTTGGGGAAGCTCTTCACGATGTCGACTTCCCTGGTGTCATCCTTGCGGAGCCCGACGAAATCCTTTTTCACTTCGTCCGACATGCTGCGCATGGCGACATAGGCGCCCTCGATCTTCTGCTCTCCGCTGACGAAATCGGCGATGACGAAATCGTCTTCCCCGGAGACTTCGGCGCTCTCGAGCTGGCCGAACTGCTTGAGCAGGCCGTGACGGTAGTCGGCGACGGCCTCGGGAGTTGCGTTTACGGTATAGAACGGGATCTTGTCCTCGGATGTGACCGTGACTGTCAGTTCAGGAGCGACCGCAAGGTCGAAATCGAACGAGAAGGTGTCGGGGTTGTCCCAGTCGTTGTCGGACTGCTTCTCGCTGGGGAGCGGTTCTCCCAGGACGTTGAGTTTGTTCTCCTCGATGAACTTGTTGAGTTCGTCTGTGACCAGCGTGTTCACGACCTCGGCCAGGGCCTGGCCTCCGTGAATCCTCTCTATCAGGGACATCGGAGCCATGCCGCGGCGGAATCCGCGGATGTCGGCGTTGCGGCGGTATTCGTTGAGTTTCTTCTTTCTGGGTTCGGTCCAATCGTCCTTTCCGAGGGCGATGTTGACGGTCATGTTGAGGTCGTCAATCTGATTTTTCGTTACTTTCATATATCTTATTTGCTATTTCAGGATTAATATCTCCTTATAAGGGGTGCAAAGTTATAAAAAAAATAGCTATATTTGTAGGAAACAGCAAACAAATTCACTATGAAACAATACATTGAAAACAACAGGGAGCGTTTTCTGGAAGAACTGTTCTCCCTGCTCCGCATTCCATCCGTCAGTTCCGAATCCGCACACAAAAACGACATGGTCCGCTGCGCCGAAAGGCTGGTCGAACTGCTGAAGGAAGCCGGAGCTGACCGGGCGGCGGTCTATCCAACCACGGGCCATCCTGTTGTCTTCGGCGAGAAGAAGTTCGACCCCTCCGCCCCTACCATCCTCGTGTACGGCCACTATGACGTGATGCCGGTCGATCCCCTGAATCTGTGGAAGTCCGATCCGTTCGAACCCGAAATCCGCGACGGCGCAATTTATGCGCGCGGTGCCAACGACGACAAAGGCCAGACTTTCATGCACATCAAGGCATTCGAGTACCTGGTGCGCGAAGGCAAGCTCCGCCACAACATCAAATTCATCTTCGAAGGTGAGGAGGAGATGGGATCCGAGGCCCTCTCCAAATGGATCAGGACCCACAGGAAACTTCTTGCATGCGATATCATCCTTGTGTCCGACACCACGATGCTCAACGAGAAGATCCCTTCCATCAACTGCGGCATGCGCGGCATCACGTACATGGAGGTGAAAGTCACCGGACCGAACAAGGACCTCCACTCCGGACACTACGGAGGAGGCGTTTTCAACCCGATCAACACCCTCTGCAAGATGATAGCCTCCCTCATCGACGAAAACGGCCACATCACCGTCAAGGGATTCTACGACGATGTCGTGGAACTCAGCCGCAAGGACCGCCGCATGCTCGGACGCGCACCTTACGACGCAAAGGAATACATGGAAAACATCGGAGTGAAGGCGCTGACGGGCGAGAAGGGCTACACCACCCTCGAACGCGTCGGTATCCGTCCCTGTCTCGACGTGAACGGCATATGGGGAGGCTATACCGGCGAAGGTTCCAAGACCGTCATACCAAGCGTCGCCCATGCCAAGATATCGATGCGCCTGGTCCCCAACCAGGACTCCAAGAAAATAGCGCGTCTCTTCGCGAAACATTTCAAGGCCATCGCGCCCAAGGGGGTGACTGTCGAAGTCGAGGAGAAGCACGGCGGCGACGGATTCCTCATCCCCATTTCCTCAAAGGCTTACAAGGCCGCTTCAAGGGCCGTGGGCGAAGTCTACGGCATCGAGCCGGTTCCCAGCCGCGGCGGCGGAAGCATCGCCATCCTGGCAGAGATGCAGCGTGCCCTCAAAGCCGACCCGCTGCTGATGGGTTTCGGACTCGAGCGCGATTTCATACACTCGCCCAACGAGAGCTATCTCCTCGACCAGCTCTTCAAGGGGATGGAATCGATAGCCTTGTTCTATAAGTATTTCTGATCCTGGGAGACCGGGTGGATCAGACCGTAGAGCTTCTGCTGCAAGGAATTCATTGGGAGAAGCACTGATTTGGGGCGGCCGGTGTAGGGCGACACGTAATTCAGCCTGAACATCCTGGCCGCCTCTTCACGTACCTGTTCCAGGGTGATGCCGGATCCGTCCTCGCGGAGAAGCCGCTCCAATTCGGTCTGTACCGCAAGTGCGGCCAGGCAGACGCACAGGTGCCCCTCGACGCGGCCTTTGGCCCTGCGGCGGTACGGACGAACCTGAAGGTCGAGCCTGTTCATACGGAAAGCCTCACGCAGGGAGCCGGTATCTTCGGAAACAGGTACCCGGCCGGAAGCGCCATATTTCCTGGCGAATCTGTCCAGGGTCGCTCCACGGCGATCCTTGGAGAGCTGGCTTTTCAAAGGGATGCGGCACGCGACAGGCATGCCGTCGGAAGCCAGAAGCAGAGCAATCCCGATACGGGGCTGCCGGGGCTTAGGTCCCCTGGCCTTCGCCGGAATCTCACCGTCAACCT
Source organism: Bacteroidales bacterium (assembly GCA_017430365.1). Taxonomy (GTDB): domain Bacteria; phylum Bacteroidota; class Bacteroidia; order Bacteroidales; family UBA932; genus Cacconaster. Next base: position 262,320 of record JAFRNC010000006.1, read on the forward strand.
TGACCGGAGACTCGAACAGGAGTTGGAAAAGATGGCATGAGGCGGCCTCCGCATCATGCGAAGGATAGTCGGTCAGATGCAGTGAGTCGAGGCACCTGTAGATGGAGAATGCATCGGGAACGGTGCCGAGATAACGGTTGACATAGCCGGATGTCCGGAGTTTGCTGCCCGGATTGAAAAGCCGGCAGATTACCATGTGCCGGAAAAGAAGGGGGTCGCCCTCCCCAGCCCCTGACTGCAAACCAAGACGGTCGAATAATTCACCGTAGAGCAGTTCCGGTCCGGCCAGTTCGATACGGCCGCCGTCGAGAGTGGCAGCATAGGCTTCCAGCTGCGCCTCGTCCATCTCACCGAACTGCATCTCCAGTTCGCCGGTAAGTTCACGGATATACTGCCTGGCCTTGTTCTCCAACAAGTCAGCCTCGGCCGAAGTGGCCACGGCTCCGAATGACTTTACGGTGTCATACCTGCCGCGGCTCTTGTCCACGACATAGATGCTGATTGATCCGGATTTGTTTATCTTCCTGCGAACGAACATACTACAAAGTTAATCGTTAGCAGAAAAAAAACAAAATCTAAATCGCGCCTACTCCCCGGAGTCTTCCTTTAGACTGTCAAGCAGTTCCTGGTAACCGGGTATCACGATACCGGTTGCCTTGTGGAGGTCTTTGATATCGGCGGAATAAGTGAGGACCCTGCCGTCTGGGGTGACGGTCGCGAAAGCCGACTTGGGTGTGACTTTCTGATTGCCGATCTTGCCGCCATATGTGAAGGAGTAGTCGTAATATGCGGTCTTCAAGGTATCGTCGCCCATCATCTCCTTCATCGCGACCAGTTCGTTGAATACCTTGGTATCGTGGGTCAGTTCCTTGAACATTTTGGAGGCGTTGTTCTTTTTACCCTCCTTAATGTATTTCTCGAAACGTACCGTGTTCTGGTCGAGGCGTATGCCGTATATCTCGATACGACGCTTGAATTCTGTAGCGAAATCAGTGGAGTCGACCTTGCGCAGGTTTTCCACCTTGATATCGCAGGGCTGGTCTATACCCTTGGTCATTTCTGCCACGATCGCCTGGGCGACCGGATCGGGACTCTTTTCAGCGCATGCGCCAAGGCACAGCACCGCAACGATGATCCATGCAATCTTCTTCATATTCCTGTCGTGTATTTGTTTCCTTTGTAGAGGCAGCCCCCGATATTGTCGCGCGAGGCGCCGGTAACCGTGGAGAGGCAGTTTGGAACATCGGCGGCATAAAGTGCGCCGAGCAGGGCGAAAATGAGTGCCTCCTTGAAATCTATTGTAAGCGTGTCCGGGACGACATACTCCGCCTGGGGGGCGTGATGCCGCATGCGCTCCACCAGAAAAACGTTGCGCGCACCGCCTCCAGTGACTAGGACGCGGCCGCCGCGGACATGCCTGCCGGTCTGGACGGCCACATGCTCCACGAAAGTGGCCAGCACGTCTTCCACAGGAAGTCCGAATGAATCGATGAGCGGATACACCTCCTCCTCCACCCATTCCCTTCCCAGCGATTTCGGCCCTTCTTTCACATAGAAAGGAAGGGCGTTGAGACGGTCGAGCAATCCGGGGCATATCTTTCCGCCGCGTGCGTTCTCCCCGTCGCGGTCATATCTGAAACCGAGCAGCGAGGCATAGTGATTGAGTACATAATTGACCGGTGATATGTCGTATGCAAGCCGTTTCCCGCCGGATTCGAAAGATATGTTGGAGAACCCCCCGAGATTCAGGCAATAATCGTAGTCTCCGAACAGCACCGAATCGCCTATGGGCACGAGCGGTGCGCCCTGGCCACCCAGGGCGACGTCGGTCGTACGGAAATCGCAGACGGTGTCGATTCCCGAAACTGCAGCGATCCCCGCTCCGGAACCGATCTGGGATGTGAAGCGGATCGAAGGCTGATGGAACACTGTCTGCCCGTGTGAAGCGACAAGGTCCACCTTCAGGCCGTTGCGTTCGACGAACGACTTGACACGTCCGCCCAGATAGAGTCCGTAATCGGAGTGAAGCAGCGCATACTCCCGTGCGCTCATTCCCTGCGCCGATGCGAGCCTGTCGCGGAGAGAATCGGGATATTCTTCGCTCTCGGCCTTGACTATCCTGTAATTCCACTTCCCGTCGTAATCGAACGAGACGCAGCAGATGTCAAGTCCGTCAAGTGAAGTCCCGGACATCAGTCCTATGACGTCAATATGAAAATGTCCTTGTCTCACTGGCTTCATTGCCGCAAATATCGGTTACCGTCACATTGATTTCGTGTTTCCCGCGTTTCAGGCGGTTCTCCTTCAGTTCAAGGGAGATGACATCGCCCTTGAGCATCGAGAGATACCATTTCCCGTCAATCTCGACGCGGGCGGAAGCGACTCCGGAAGCGTCGTCGGCCACACGTATCCGGATCGTGCTGCCACTTACGATTTCCCCTTTGTTCCCGAGAAATGTCATTGTCGGAGGAACCGTATCTACCGCCACGCAATAGGTTCCGAATCCGACCTGGACGCCGGAACTCGCGAGCGTCTTTCCGTACCTGGCCATATAAGCCTTCTCCTCAAGGCCTTCCGGGATATCGGCCTCTATTTCAAGTTCCCCTGACATTTGCAGAGGGATGTCGGGCGAACCGATTTCCCAGACGTCGGAAACGATTCCGCGCGAAGGGTCAGGTCCCGCCACCTTCCTCCAGGTGAAATTGATATTGTTGTAGAGCGCCCCGGCGGGCAGGAAATAAGCCATCGACCCGTCGGTGACGCCGTTCTGGGTGAACCATATCCAGGGAGAGGATGAGACTGTGGTGTCACGTTCCGGAGGCCTGATTCCGTCATCACGGCGCACCCTGTAGCGCAGGACCGCCCTGTTGCCATGCTCGTCCACCGCTTCAAGGCGAAGGGAATGCACGCCATCGTCGTCCAGTACTATAACGCCGTCGTTATGGCATTCGATCCTGTCCAGGAGAAGATTGTTCGGATCCACCCGGCTCTTGACCATGTCGCGTCCGCCGCTGCGGCTCTCGCCGAACTCGATCAGCGATTTGATATATCGTCCCCTGGCGGATGGCATGTCGCCAACCTTGAAAGAAAAAAGAAGCGTATCGTCGAGCAGGACGCGATATTCCTCCACGGCAAGTTTCGATGCTGTACCCTCCTGCCGGTCGGTGACATCCATCGCCACATAACTGCGGTGCGGCAGGCGGACGGTATCCCTTACCGACGAAGGATTCCTGAAGTTGTGGATCCGCCAGCTGCCCTCCACGGGATCTTCGCTCAGCCCGTAGAAACACACCCTGTGGAAAAACGGGGTGCTCTTGTCAACGGGTTTATATACTCCATGCGAGATGCTGTTCATTGATACATCGCTCTCTGTGTCCCGTATCTCAAGATGCAGGTGAGGTCCGAACGACGAGCCGGTATTTCCCACCCTGCCTATCACATCCCCCTGTCTGACGGGAAAATCGTCCGGTCCGAAAAGGAGATTGACATTGAAACTCTCATTTGCATACTGCTCCTCCTCCACCAGGCGGGCAATCGCTTCGGTGAAGCCCTGCATATGTCCGTAAACAGAGGTGGTTCCGTCCGGGTGGGTCACATATATTCCGTTGCCGTATCCCCAGGGAGAGACTGTCACCCGGGATATGTATCCGCTCTTTATCGCATGGATGGGATCGCCCTGCTTCCCGCCTACGCTCCAGTCAAGTCCGCTGTGGAAATGGTCGTGACGGAGTTCGCCGTAAGTCCCGGAAAAAGACATGGGCACGTCGAGCGGCCTTATGGCCCGCTCCTGTGCCCACGTGCAAATGCCCATGACAATTGCGACAGCCAGTGCCGTAAACCTCTTCATGACTTCGGAGTGAACGTGGATGAATTGCGCCAGCCTTCCACTATCTCCTTCTCCTTCCTGTCGAGGCGCTTGGGAACATATACCTGTACGTAGATAAGGTAGTCGCCGCAGCCGTAACCATTGACTTCAGGAATGCCCTTACCCCTGAGTTTCAGTATCTTGCCAGGCTGGGTGCCGGGATCCACCTTGATTTTCAGCTTGCTGTCGATGTAGGGTATCTCTACTGAACAGCCCAGAATCGCATCGGGGATGGAAAGGTTGAGCGTATAGACGAGGTCGTTCCCGTCACGCTGCAGACCTCCCTCCTTCTGGGGCTCCTCCTCTATGAGCACCAGCAGGTTTCCGGCAACACCTCCGTCGGGGGCGGCATTGCCCTTGCCCTGTATGGTGAGCTGCATACCTTCCTGGACTCCGGCCGGAATCTTGAAGGTGATTTCCTCGGCGTTCTTCACCAGCCCGGTCCCGCTGCATTTGCGACAGGGATTGGTGATCTTCGTTCCCTTGCCTCCGCAATAGGGGCAGGGCGACGAAGTCTGCATCTGCCCGATGAAAGTGTTGGCGATCTTGGTCACCACGCCTGTACCATGGCAATGGTCGCAGGTCTTGATGTCCGCTTCTGAGACAGCCCCCTTCCCGTGGCAGTCGGGGCACGTGACCATCTTGTTGATCTTCACGGTCTTCTCAACGCCTTTGACTATATCGGCAAGGCCCAGTTTCACCTTGATACGGATATCGCTGCCTCGGGCTACGCGGCGGCCGCCGCTCCTGGAATTTCCGCCGAAACCGCCGAAACCGCCGAAGCCGCCGCCGAATGCGCCACCGAATATGTCGCCGAACTGCGAGAAGATGTCCTCCATCGAGAATCCCCCGCCGCTGAAACCGCCCTGGCCTGCCATTCCGGCATGGCCGAACTGGTCGTAACGGGCCTTTTTCTGGGGATCGCTCAATACATCGTAGGCCTCGGCAGCCTCCTTGAATTTCTCCTCGGCTTCCTTGTCGCCCGGATTCTTGTCAGGATGGTACTGGATCGCCTTCTTGCGATAAGCTTTCTTTATCTCCTCCGCGCTGGCATTCTTGTCAACGCCGAGTACTTCGTAATAATCCCTTTTTTCTGCCATAGATTATCCTCCTCAGATTCCGACCACCACCTTCGAGTAGCGGATGACATTGCCGTTAAGGGTATAGCCCTCCTGGGTGACGTCGATCACCTTGTTCTTCTTTTCAGGATCTTCCACCGGGAACCGTGCCACTGCCTCGTGATAGTCGGTGTCGAACTCCGCTCCCATCGCCTCGATCCTTTCCACTCCCTTCTGCTTCAGATAGCCGGTGAGTTTGTTGTAAATCAGTTCCGTTCCCTCCACCGCAGCCGCGGCGGCATCTGATTCGCGCAGCACCTGCATGGCTCTCTGGCAGTCGTCCAGTACGGGCAGGAAACCTGAAAGGATATCCTTTCCGGCATTGTCGATAAGTTCGAGGCGCTCCTTGGCGGTGCGGCGGCGGTAATTGTCCCACTCTGCCTGAAGACGGATATACTGGTCCCTGGCATCGGCCACGGCCTCCTTGAGGCGTTCCGTCTCTTCGGTCATCTTCTTTATTTTCTCCTCCTGCTCCCTTATCTTCTCTGCCTGTTCGGCTATCTTGCGTTTCTTGCGGTCCCTTTCCTTCTCTTCAGGATGGGGATTCACGGGGCTTTCCTCCGGGGCCGGAGTTTGATTTTCAATATTATCTGTTTTTTCTTTTTCCATATCCATAATGCTTTCTTTTTCCGGACACAAAGATAATCAAAATACCTGCCACCGTGAAAAGATGGACAAATTGGCAGGAAAGCCAAAGATTTGTCTATATTTGCGACTCCATGGCACGTACACGTTTCTTCTATCATCTCCTTGCCCTGGCCGTTGTAGCGGTATGGGGTGTCACGTTCGTCAGTACGAAAGTGCTGATCGGGGCCGGCCTCCGGCCGGCGGAGATTTTTGCCATACGCTTCATACTGGCCTATGCAGGTATCTGGTGCCTGGCCATCCCGCGTCGCGGAAGGCAGCCCCTCTGGAGCCGGAGCTTCGCGGACGAATTGGTTTTCATCTTTCTCGGGATCACCGGCGGATCGTTCTATTTCCTGACAGAGAACACGGCACTGGCATACACCCAGGCCACGAATGTGGCATTCCTGGTCTGCAGCACTCCGGTTCTGACGGCTCTCTTCACCCTGTTGTTCCGCAGATTGTTCCATGGCAGGTTCGCACAGGGACTCGAACCCGTACATGTGGGGTTTCCCCTGATCGGCGGCACCATCCTCGCCCTGACCGGGATGGCCCTGGTAATCTTCGACGGTTCCAGGTTCGAGTTCTCGCTGGAGGGTGATCTCCTGGCTGTCGGCGCGGCACTCTGCTGGGCAAGTTACAGTCTCTTCATGGGGCAGATGACCGAAGAGTACGGAGCCGTTTTCGCCACCCGCAAGGTCTTCTTCTACGGACTGCTGACCATCATCCCCTTCCTGCTGCATTCAGATACGGTTTTCGACATGAGCGTCCTGGCCCGTCCGTCCGTGTGGGGAAACCTGCTTTTCCTTGGACTGGTGGCATCACTTGCCTGTTTCATCGTATGGAATCTGGTTATGGCCCGCCTGGGAAATGTCACCTGCACCAATTATGTCTATCTCAATCCGGTCTTCACACTGATAACGGCCGCCCTGTTCCTGGGGGAGAGGCTGACTCTTACGGCAGCTATAGGCTCCACGGCCATCCTGCTTGGCGTCATACTCGCAGGCAGGAGGAAAAGTGCGAAATAATTTGGAACATTGAAGACTTTGACTTACATTTGCAGTCCAATTCGGGACGGCGCTATCGAATAAGGGTTTAGTTCGCGGCCCTCTCAAGGCTGAAATCCGGGTTCGAATCCCGGTAGCGCTACAAGGAGCACGTTTGACGTGCTCTTTTTTTATTTGTTCCCCCCGATCCTGTTCCTGATCTCCGTGGAGGAAATCGGATTCTGCGGCGCTTCCGCGAAAAGGGTGACGCCCTTGCAGGCGCCGCCGGAGTTCAGGCGGCTGACGATCGGAGCGGCATCGGTTCCCGGGCGGGGATAGACCCAGACCTCGAAGTCACGTAGGATCTCGTCACCCTTGCGCCAGCGCTCCAGTGTCGCGATATTGTCTCCTCCCATGACCAGTACGAATTCCTTTCCGGGTTCCTGCTCCTGCAGGAAGCGGAGGGTATCGATAGTATACCACGGCTCGGGGAGATGGAATTCCACGTCCGAGACCGTCACCGCCAGACCGGAGTCCGAAATGGCTTCCCTCGCATCGGCCAGGCGCTTTCCGGCATTGTCCACCAGCCCCTGTCCCTTCTTGAAAGGGCTCTGGGGCGAGACAACCAGCCTGACTTCCGAAGCGTCGGTCTTTTCAAGCAGATAGCGCAGGATTGCCAGATGGCCCTCGTGTATCGGGTTGAAAGACCCGAACAGAAGGGCCACCTTATCTCTTCTTTTCCTGCGAATGCGGAAACACATCGTGTCGTGGGTCTTTCAGGAATTGACGAATGCTCCCACCACACGGTCGGCATCCGCCAGACAGACGGAGAGATCGTCGTTCAGCAGGATATAGTCGAACTTGGGCTGGTACATCATCTCGATCCTGGCCTTGCGCACGCGCTCCTCGATGAACTCTTGGGAATCGGTGCCCCTCTTCTCGAGCCTGCGGCGTATCTCCTTGATTGAAGGAGCCTTGACGAAGATGGAAAGAGCGTCTTTCCCGAAATATTTCTTCAGGTTCACCCCTCCCTTGACATCGACATCGAAAAGGATGACCTTGCCGTCCCCCCATATACGTTCGACCTCTGATTTGAGGGTTCCGTAGTAAACCCCCTTGTACACCTGCTCGTGCTCCACGAAAGCATCCGCCTCGATGCGGCGGCGGAATTCCTCTTCAGTTATGAAATAATAGGCTTCGCCGTCCTTTTCCGTGCCGCGCGGAGCGCGGGTCGTGGCGGAAACCGAAAAGGCGAAACAATCGAACGATTCCAGAAGATGGTTGACTACGGTCGTCTTTCCAGATCCGGAAGGCGCCGAGACGATGACAACTTTTCCCATTGATTTTTTTCGAATTTGCAGTTAGCAAATTTAACCATTATTGCTGAATTTCCCTATATTTGCGGACGAAAAGATTTTTTCATTTCCGCCAGATAGTTATTTTTAATTTCGATACTATGGTTTCTTACAAAGATTTGGGCCTTGTCAACACCAAAGAGATGTTCGCCAAGGCAGTCAAAGGCGGTTACGCAATCCCCGCATTCAACTTCAACAACATGGAACAGCTGCAGGCCATCATCAAGGCCGCCGCTGAGACGAAATCGCCTGTCATCCTCCAGGTCTCCAAGGGCGCCCGCAACTATGCCAACCAGACCCTTCTCCGCTACATGGCTGAAGGCGCCGTACAGTACGCAAAGGAACTCGGCTGGCGCCGTCCCCAGATCGTGCTGCACCTCGACCACGGCGACAGCTACGAAGTCTGCAAGAGCTGCGTACAGACCGGTTTCTCTTCCGTGATGATAGACGGCAGCGCACTCCCCTACGACGAGAATGTCGCCCTCACCAAGAAGGTTGTCCGCTATGCACACCGCTATGGCGTGACCGTAGAGGCCGAACTCGGCGTCCTCTCCGGAGTGGAAGACGAAGTGGCCGCTGAAGAATCGCACTATACCAAGCCCGAAGAGGTGATCGATTTCGTAACCAAGACCGGTTGCGACTCCCTCGCCATCTCCATCGGAACTTCGCACGGCGCTTACAAGTTCAAACCCGAACAGTGCACCCGCGATCCCAAGACCGGCAAGCTCGTCCCGCCGCCGCTCGCATTCGACGTCCTCAAGCAGATCGAGAAGAAGCTCCCCGGCTTCCCCATCGTTCTCCACGGCTCTTCTTCCGTGCCTCAGGAATATGTCGATATCATCAACACCCACGGCGGAAAACTCCCCGATGCTGTCGGCATCCCCGAGGAGCAGCTCCGCAAGGCGTCCAAGAGCGCTGTCTGCAAGATCAACATCGACTCCGACTCCCGTCTGGCGATGACCGCCGCCATCCGCAAGGTCTTCGTCGACAAACCCGGTGAATTCGACCCCCGCAAGTACCTGGGCCCCGCCCGCGACGAGATGGTCAAGCTCTACAAGCACAAGATCATCAATGTCCTCGGCTCGAACGGCAAGGCATAAACGCTAAGACAATCAATGGAAAAGGCGCCCGGGAGGCGCCTTTTCCATTTTCCGGCGCTCCATGGATTCTTGCCGGATCAAGCATTTTTTACTACATTTGTAAATATGAGACGGAATATCTTTCTTCTTTTTCTACTGTTGATGAGCGCTGCCACCGCAATAGCCGCAGATGTCGATTCCCTGCTCGGCAATATGTCCCGGCGTGAAAAGATAGCCCAGATAATATTCGAAGAAGTCGGCACATATGAAGGGCCGACCGCGACCGACCGGCACCTGAAACTGGTGCGTGAAGGCCTGGGCGGAATCATAGTAATGGACGACATACTTGCTCCCACCATGCAGCTTGTCAATGAGTTGCAGAGCCACGCCAGCATCCCCATGTTTGTCTCCATCGACGGAGAGTGGGGCGCCGCGATGCGTTTCTACGAGTTTTCCGCGTTCCCGAGGGCCATGCAACTGGGTGCGCTTGACGACGAAGCGCTCGTCGAAAAGGCAGGACGCGCAATAGGCGAAGAACTCCGCGACATCAATATCCGGGTGAACTTCGCCCCGGTCGCCGACGTAAACAACAACCCGGCCAACCCCGTGATCAATACCCGTTCGTTCGGAGAACGGCCCGAACGTGTCGCAGCCCTCGCGGCCGCCTATCTGCGTGGAATGCAGGGCGCCGGAGTATGGGGGTCTGCAAAGCACTTCCCCGGCCACGGCGACACCGACGTCGATTCCCACAAGGGCCTTCCGGTACTCCCCTTCGACCGTTCAAGGCTCGATTCCATCGAACTGAATCCGTTCAGGCGCCTTATCGCCGAAGGCACCGCGATGGTCATGGTCGGACACCTGGATGTTCCCGCACTCGACAGCACCGGCACCCCAGCATCGATTTCCCGGCCGATAGTCACCGGGCTCCTGCGGGACGAACTCGGCTATGACGGCATAATAATCACCGACGCCCTGGGAATGAAAGGCGTAGCCACCGGCGGCAGCGCCGCGTTGGCTGCATACAAGGCCGGCGCGGACATACTCCTGATGCCGCAGGACGCCGAAGGGACGATTGACGAACTAGACAAGGCGTTCAAAAACGGGGAACTCGATGAGGCCGGCCTCGACGCCCGTGTCCGCAAGGTCCTGGAACTGAAACGCCGGTCAGGAATGCTCAGTCCCGGATACTCCCCTTACGTCGACACAACCGCACTGAATGGCATAACCTCCCGTCCCGAAACGGATGAATTGATCCAGACAATCTGTGACAGGTCGATGACAGTCGTCCAGGGACGGCTCCGCAGACCCATACAGCTACACCGGCACCTGGCATTCAGCAAACGTCCCCGGGTGGCATATGTAGCTTTCAATGCCGTCACTCCTGAAAGCGGATGTTTCGAAGAAGAAATCGCCCGTCACGGACGCGTCACCCGCTTCGACCTGCCCGCGGACGCCACTCCCGCACAGATAGACAGCGTAGGCGCCCTTCTCCGCGGATATCGCGACGTGATCGTGGGCATCCACTCCGGTGCGCCGGTTCCCCGCAGCGGCGGTCCGCAGCGATTCGCCGCCATCGCCCCCGAAAAGTTCGAACGTATCGCCTCATGGGCCGGCAAGCACCGCCTGCACGGATTCTACCTCGGTAACCCTTATGACCTGGACAAATTATCCGGTTTTAAGCGTTTCAAAACGTTTATAATCGGTTATTCCGATACCCGGTACAACAATATCGCCGCCGCCAGGGCCATGACGGAGCGCGGCAGCGCCCGCGGCACGCTTCCGGTCGGCGCAGGAGGACTTCCGGCAGGCTACCACTCCAACAGGATAAGATAATGAAACGTATTGCCTCCATAGACATATTCCGCGCCCTGACGATGCTGATGATGCTTTTCGTCAACGACTTTGCCGGAATGAGCGGCATTCCGCACTGGATGCACCATGCTGCAGCCGACGAGGACATGCTCGGTTTTTCAGACCTGGTATTCCCCGCCTTCCTCTTCTGCGTCGGACTCTCCATCCCCTTCGCCATCGGAAACCGTTACCGGAAAGGCGATTCGCAGGTCAATGTATTGGGGCATATCCTGGTACGGACACTTGCGCTGATTGTAATGGGAATCTTCGCCATGAATTTCAGGGGAGTCGAGGGCGGGCTCTCCAGTCCCGTTCTTACCCTCCTCTCTGTGACAGGTTTCTTCCTGGTATGGAATGTATACCCCAAAGGCGATGATGGTCGCAAACCGCTCTGGACAATCCTGCTCCAGGCTCTCGGCATCGTACTGCTGGCCGGACTCGTCATATACAAGGATTTGCACGGAATGCCTTTCAGGCATGGTTGGTGGGGCATTCTCGGTCTAATCGGATGGGCATATCTGCCCTGTGCCCTGGCCTTCCTTTTCCTGAAGGGGGATTTCAGGAAGGTGACCGTATTCTGGCTCCTTACCCTTCTGCTCTGCGTGCTCAACAGTTCCCACGCGATTCCTTCAGATTTCTCCAGCCGTGCGCTCATACTCGGATTCTGGCCTGGCGGATGGACCCATCCGGCGCTTTGCGCCACCGGTCTTTTCACCTCGCTCCTGATAATCCGCTATGGTGACAAGCCCAAGGTGTTTTTCACCACTTGCTGCGCAATCGCCCTGGCCATGCTCCTGCTCGGCATACTGAGCCACCGCTTCTGGATCATTTCCAAGATACAGGCCACCCCTACATGGGCTTTCTTCTGCCTGGCGATCTTCCTCGCCGCATTCGCCGTGCTTCATCTCATAACAGATATCCGCGGCTGGACAAAGTGGGCACAGCCCATATCACCGGCAGGGACCGCAACGCTTACCTGCTACACGATTCCCTACATCTGGTATGCTGTACAGAGCCTCTTCGGCCTGAGCTGGCCGGCCGCCCTTACCGACGGGATTCCTGGCCTGCTCAAGGCGCTGGCCTTTTCATTCATCATCATCGGCCTCACATGGCTGTTTGGAAAGATACATATCAAACTCAAGATCTAACCGCTTATGCAAACCCTTTTCAGAATCCTCGCCGCAAGTTGTATATCGGCAATGCTGCTTGCATCCTGCTGTTCACAATCAACCAAAGATAACACCATGAAACAGAGAATCGACACCCAGAACGCCCCGGCCGCCATCGGACCTTACAGCCAGGCCATCGACAGCGGCACGGGCCTTGTTTTCGTATCAGGCCAGCTCCCCATAGATCCCGCCACCGGCGCATTCCCGGAAGGAGGCGTACAGGAGCAAACACGCCAGTCCCTGACAAATGCCAAAGCCATCCTGGAAGCCGCAGGACTCGGGCTTTCCAACGTCGTCAAGACAACTGTTTTCCTGGCCGACATGGGCGACTTCGCCGCTATGAACGAGGTTTACGCGCAGTTCTTCAGCGAGCCCTTCCCCGCCCGCTCCGCTGTAGCCGTCAAAACCCTCCCCAAGGGGGCGCTCGTAGAGGTCGAGTGCATCGCCGCCCGCTAGCCTTCTTACGGTAAAGGTATCGTTTCTAAAACCCATAACCGCCCATGGTTCTGTGAATGGGAGGGGCCCAAGCTTGCTTGGGAGGGATAGCGCCGAAGGCGCGTAGGTTTTAGAAACGATACCTTTGCCGTAAGTGTCAACAGCCTAAAGGATGATCGACGTCATGAAGTTCACCAGATGCGTGACGCTGTGGTCGGGTTCCTGCTTGTGCATATAATTCAACTGCAGGCGGAGCCGTGAGAAAGGATACCAGCTGGCACCGACCGTTATGTACTGCTGGTCGTGACCCAGTTCGCGCGAATTGGTCGTGAAATAATCGTAGCGTGCACCGAAATTCAAGGTCGGAGTAATCTTGTAACCGGCAGACACGTAAGCGCCTTCAGCACGCCAGCCGTTTATATGGCCTGCCATGTATTCCGTACGTAACCAGCCTATCTTGCTGTCGTAAGACACACAGGCTCCGTAGTGGTCGAGCACACGGTAATCGTAGTCATTGTAGATCGGAACCTCCTTCATGTATCCGATACGGCGCTCATACGAGCCGGAAATACTCAGATCCTTCAAAGGCCATATGATCACGCGTGCCATGAAGTTCTTCAGACGGTCGTCATCGTTCCTGTTAAGTCCGCAGCCGTTGAACAGGCCGACATTGTAGCTTATCAGCCTGTGGCCGTCCGACATCGGCAGCATCTTGCCGTAGAACTGGAAACCGAGTTCACGGCCTGACGCGCTGATTCCCGTAAGGTCGGAAGTGCTCATCCTGGCGAAACGCTGGACAAGCAGCGAATAATCGATGAACTCGAGTTTAAGCGGAGGGCATTCGGAATTCTCGTAGGTCAGCGGGGTCTTGAACTGACCCAGCTGGATACCGAACTCGTCGCGGACAGTCCATTTCACGAAATAGTCCACCAGTTTCGGGGAACCGGCCAGCTCCGCCTGCACCTTGTACTCGAACTTCCCGAACTTCCCCTTATACAGATCGCCGTTTAAAGCGATTCGTGCACGCTTGATATAGAAAGTGTTATCACCGGCATCAGTGAAACTGAAACCGGCCTGATAATATCCCGAGGGGGTTATGTATTTCATCCAGGGCTTCTCTTGGGCAGAGGCCTTTAAGAGGCAGGGTGCCGCTGCGAGGAGCAGCATAAGGGTAATGGTAAGTTTTTTCATCAGTTATGTTTATCTGCATTTTTTCTTGAGCCAGCGTGCCACCTCGGGCGCAAGCCTGTTCTTGAGCATCCTGTAGACCACCCTGTTATAAGCCTTCAGCCAGTCCCATTCACTCTTGTTGAGCAATTTCTTCACTACGATAGAAGTGTCTATGTGACAGCAGGTCAGTGTCTCGAAACTGAGGAAAGATCCGAATTCGCTCTTGCCCTCCTCACGGCAGAGCACCACATTCTCGTGCCGCACGCCGTGTTTCCCCTCGCGGTACAGTCCGGGTTCATTTGAAGAAACCATCCCCGGAAGCATCGGCTGGGGGTTGAAATTCTGACGTATGCTCTGCGGCCCTTCATGGACGCCCAGATAGAAACCTATGCCGTGCCCCGTGCCATGGCCGAAGTTCCTGCGGGCTGCCCATAGGGGACGGCGGGAAATGGCGTCGATCTGGCAGCCGGCGGTACCCTCGGGGAACACGGCCAGCGTCAGGTCGATCATTCCCTTGAGGACCAGGGTGTAATCTTCCTTCTCAAGACGGCTGCAGCGGCCCATGGGGACAGTACGGGTTATGTCGGTCGTACCGAAAGTGTACTGGCCTCCCGAATCCACGAGATATAATCCGCGCGGCTTGATTTCGGCCGAACCTTCACGGGGCGTGCTGTAGTGCGGGAGGGCGGCGTTCGCACCATAAGCCGAGATATTCTCAAAGCTGTTTCCACGATAGCCTTCTATCTGTGCCCTCAGGGAAGTCAGTTTCTCGGATGCCTCCCATTCGGTGATCCGCGCTCCGCCCTGGACCGAAGTCTCAAGCCAGTAGAGGAAATTCTCCACAGCTACTCCGTCCTCGATGAAGGCGCGCCTGAACCCCTCGAGTTCCTTCTTGTTCTTGACGGCCTTGCGCAGTATGACGGGCGAGGGTCCGAACACTATCTCACTCTCGGCGAAGAACTTGCGTATAAGTTTGTAAGTATGGTAATTGAGGGTGGACGGGTCGATATAGATGGCGCCGCACTCATCGCGACGGTCTTCAAGCGCATCTTCCAGAACCCCGTAGTCGGCAGTGATGATACCCTCCGGAGAAGGGACCTCGGACACATTCCTGACGAACCAGATCACGTTCTGGGGGGTTACCAGGAGGAAGGAAATGACATAAGGATTGTAGTCTATGTCGCTTCCGCGCACATTCAGCATCCATGCTATCTCGTCAAGGGAAGTAAGGAACATGGAGCCGCAACCCGCCTTGCGCATTTCTCCGCGAAGCCAGGCGAATTTCTCCTTGCGGCTCTCCCCTACGCTCTTCTCGTCGAGCCACTCCACGGGAGAATGGGGAACTGCAGGCCTGTCGTTCCAAAGTTCGCTCAACATGTCGGGACGGTCTATCAGTTCATATCCGCCCAGGCCGTACGACTTGCGGAGAGCATCGTCAAGTTCCTTAACTGCACCTACGCTCTGGCAGAGGCCGTCGAAGGCAATCCTGACAGGTTTATTCGTGAAATGGCCGGAAAGCCATTCAGGAATCAGCACTTCACCGGGAATACGTGTCTTGTGCAGTTCTATGCCCGTGCCGGCAAGCTGCAGGTTTGCCTGGATGAAGTAACGTGTATCGGTCCAAAGTCCCGCGTGATCCTGAGTCACCACCAGGTCGCCGGCCTCGCCGGTGAATCCGCTCGTCCACTCCACCTGTTTCCAACGTGGAGCGGGATATTCGCTGCTGTGGGGATCGGTGCCCGAGATGATCACCGCATCATAGCCGAAATCGCGCACCTGCGCGACCCTGCCGGCATATAGATTGTCGAATGCTGCCATAATTTTGCAAATATAGCAAAAATATGGCTAAGAGCGCCTTAAAACATCAGCTCAATTCAGTCCAGTCCACGGGGGCCTCGACGCATATCTCCTCCTTCCGGACAGGATGGATGAAAGTGATCCTCCGCGCATGGAGGGAAATGCCGCCGTCACGGTTGGAACGCGGCGCGCCGTATTTAAGGTCGCCCTTGATGGGACATCCCACCGCCGAGAGCTGGCAGCGGATCTGATGGTGACGGCCTGTAAGGAGTTCCACTTCGACGAGATGGTAGCGCTCCGTATCGCGCAGCAGGCGGTAGCGCAGTCTGGCGATCTTCGCACCGTCCTTTTCGCGGTCGGACGCGAAACTCTTGTTCATCTTTTCGTTCCGTGTAATCCAGTGGACCAGTTCTCCTTCCGCAGGTTCGGGCCTGGAACAGCAGAGCGCCCAATATACCTTGTGTACGTCCCCATCACGGAACATGACATTGAGCCTTTCAAGGCACTTGGACGTCTTTGCGAAAACCGCCACCCCGCTGACTGGACGGTCAAGCCGGTGGGGAACGCCGATGAAGACATGACCGGGCTTGGAATCCCTTTGCGCAATGAAAGCCTTGAGCGTTTCGCTCAGCGGCTCGTCGCCGGTCTTGTCACCCTGCACGATTTCCCCCACCCTCTTGTTAAGAATCAGGAGGTGGTTGTCTTCAAAAAGAATCCGGCGAGAAAGGTCGCCGGATTCCACTTCACTCAATTCGCGGTAAACCATACCGCAAATATACTCAATTTATTTCACTTCCTCGTAGTCGACATCCTCCGGGCCGTTGTTGTCGGAGTGTCCGCCGTTGTCCTGAGGGCCCTGCTGTCCGCCGAAACCGGCGCCGGGGTTACCCTGGGGACCCTGCTGCTGTGCGGCGCGGGCCATGTCTTCGCTGGCGGCATGCCATGCGTTGTTCAGGGCTTCGGTTGCACGTTCGATGTCGGCAATGTTCTGGCTCTTGTGGGCCTCCTTGAGCTGGCCGAGGGCGTTCTCGATGGCACCCTTCTTGTCGGTCGGGATCTTGTCGCCATACTCCTTGAGGTTCTTCTCGCTCTGGAAGATGAGGGCATCGGCTCCGTTGATCTTGTCGATCCTCTCCTTCTCCGCCTTGTCGGCCGCCTCGTTGGCCTTCGCCTCGTCACGCATACGCTTGATTTCGGCGTCGGAAAGACCGGACGAAGCCTCGATGCGGATCTTCTGTTCCTTGCCGGTAGCCTTGTCGCGCGCAGAGACATTCAGGATGCCGTTCGCATCTATGTCGAACGATACTTCGATCTGCGGGACTCCGCGGGGAGCGGGAGTGATGCCGTCAAGGTTGAAGCGTCCGATCGTCTTGTTGTCGCGTGCCATGGAACGTTCGCCCTGGAGCACGTGGATCTCTACTGACGGCTGGTTGTCGGAAGCGGTCGAGAAGATTTCGCTCTTGCGGGTCGGGATGGTGGTGTTGGCGTCGATAAGTTTCGTCATCACGCCGCCCAGGGTCTCGATACCGAGGGAAAGCGGGGTAACATCGAGAAGCAGGACATCCTTGACATCGCCGGCCAGGACACCGCCCTGGATGGAAGCGCCGACCGCCACGACTTCGTCGGGATTGACGCCCTTGTTGGGAGCCTTGCCGAAGAACTTCTCCACGATCTGCTGGACTGCTGGGATACGGGTCGAACCGCCGACGAGAAGCACTTCGTCGATATCGGACGGCTGGAGGCCTGCGTCACGCAGAGCCTTGCGGCACGGCTCGATGGTCGACTGGATAAGGCTGTCGCAGAGCTGCTCGAACTTCGCGCGGGTCAGGGTCTTGACGAGGTGCTTGGGCACGCCGCCGACCGCCGTGATGTAAGGCAGATTGATCTCTGTCGATGTCTGGTTGGAAAGTTCGATCTTGGCCTTTTCGGCGGCTTCCTTCAGGCGCTGGAGCGCCATCGGGTCCTGACGCAGGTCGATGCCGTTTTCGGAGCGGAACTCCTCGGCAAGCCAGTCGATGACCTTGTGGTCGAAATCGTCGCCGCCCAGGTGGGTGTCACCGTTGGTAGACTTGACTTCGAAGACTCCGTCGCCGAGTTCCAGGATCGAGATATCGAAAGTACCGCCGCCGAGATCGAAGACCGCGACCTTCATATCCTTGTTCTTCTTGTCCAGACCGTAAGCCAGTGCGGCTGCAGTCGGCTCGTTGATGATTCGCTTCACATTCAGGCCGGCGATTTCACCCGCCTCCTTGGTTGCCTGGCGCTGGGAGTCGCTGAAGTATGCCGGCACGGTGATTACGGCTTCCTTCACCTCCTGGCCGAGGTAATCCTCGGCGGTCTTCTTCATCTTCTGAAGCACCATTGCGCTGATCTCCTGCGGCGAATAGAGTTTGCCGTCGATGTCCACGCGCGGGGTGTTGTTGTCACCGCGGACGACCTTGTAACTTACGCGTTCAGCCTCGCGGGTCACGCGGTCATAGGTCTCGCCCATGAAACGTTTGATAGAGAAGATGGTCTTGAGGGGATTGGTGATTGCCTGCCGTTTTGCAGGGTCGCCGATTTTCCTCTCTCCGTTGTCTGCGAATGCAACGACCGAAGGGGTCGTACGCTTGCCTTCACTGTTGATGATGACGGTAGGCTCGTTGCCTTCCATGACCGCTACGCATGAATTCGTAGTACCGAGGTCGATTCCAATGATTTTTCCCATGTTTTTATTCTCCTTATTTTTTTCGTTATTCAAATCCAAAGCGCCGATGCACAGTCGCACCGACGCTTCAACATTAACGAAGATTGTGCCACTGCCCCCGGGACTGACATTGTGGCAGAAACAGGGCCGGAAGCCTTACCGGCGATGCGACAGGCATACATCGCATTTCCCGCACGGGACACCGCCCTCCTGTCCGAAGTAGCGGTACATCTGCTGCCAGCGGCATTCGGAATCATTACCGACCAGGGATATCAGCGCCTCGAGCCGTGCGCTGCTGCGGCCGTATCTTTCGTCATACTCGTTCCTGGGAAGCCTGAGGTTCTTCTCGTACAGGCGCTCGTAATGCAGGCAAAGCATGGGGGCGTTGATTGCAGGGATGTATTTCAGCAGCTGCCTCCTGGACAGCTGCTTCAGATACTCGCCCACAACACCCGGAGCATACCGCCCCGCACGCGCGATCTTCTCCTCGTCTATCGGGACATATAATGTAAACAGGCCGGGATACATGCGAAGGAGCAGTTTCACGAAACGGTCGGTATCCTCGCTGCCCAGCTGGACCCGGTAAAGGTCGTCGCGGGACACCGTGAACTGGATCCGCGAAGGGACCTGCAGGGTCTCCGTGAGGGTCCAGTAGCCGGCCGCCTCAAGATACTTGACAGCATAATAGGCGGAACGTGCGTTCAGCCTGAAACGCTGTGCGAATTTCTCTATCTCGAATTTTGCGGAAGCGCCCTTCCCTTCCTCGTAGGCGAATCCCAGGAAAACGAATACCTTCTGGTAGATGTCGCGTATATAATCAAGGGAAGGATAAGAACTGCGTAGAGTCTGGCGCTGCCTCAGAATATCGGATTTGTTCCATAGAAGCACGGCATAGGCTTCCTTCCCGTCACGACCCGCACGCCCTGCTTCCTGGAAATAGGCTTCGAGGGAAGCGGGCATGTCGAAATGGCAGACGAAACGGACGTCCGGCTTGTCAATGCCCATCCCGAAGGCATTGGTGGATACGATGACACGGATCCCGCCGCTCTTCCAGGCGTCCTGGATACGCGAACGGGCATCCTTCTCCATCCCGGCATGATAGCCTTCGGCCGAAACACCGTGGCGCTGCAGGAATGCCGCTATCTCCTCCGCCCCCTTACGCCGGGAAACATAGACTATCCCGCTTCCTTCCACTCCCTGGCACACGCGGAGCAGACGGCCCATCTTGTCTTCCGTCATACGGAAGAGGCAGGAAAGATTCGGACGCGAGAAATCGCCTGTAAGCAGATTCTCCTTCCGGAATCCGAGGCGTTCCATGATTTCACGGGCCACCTGCGGCGTGGCCGTGGCGGTAAGGGCGACCACGGGGACATCCGGTCCCAGGATCTGTCTTACCGAGGCTATCTCAAGGTAATCCGGACGGAAGTCATGGCCCCACTGCGATATGCAATGTGCCTCGTCCACCACGAGCAGACTGATGTCCATGCGTGCCAGACGGGCCTTGAAAAGGTCGGTACGGAGACGCTCGGGCGAGACATAGAGGAATTTGTAATTGCCGTAAACGGCATTGTCCAGGGCGATGTCTATCTCCCGGTATGTCATTCCGGAGTGGACGGCGAGGGCCTGGATACCGCGGTCCAGCAGGTTCTGGACCTGGTCTTTCATCAGTGCGACAAGGGGCGATACGACAAGGCATACGCCTTCCTTCATCATGGCCGGCACCTGGAAACAGACGGACTTGCCGCCGCCTGTCGGAAGTATGGCAAGCACGTCGTTACCGGCCAGCGCCTCGGAGATGATCTCCTCCTGCATCGGCCTGAAACTGTCGTAGCCCCAGTATTTCCCCAGTATCTCCAGCATCTGCTCCGACATGATCCCCGGGCAAGCGTCAGATGGAAGCGATATTCTTTTCGTTCAGAAGCTGTTTCCCTTCGGGGGTGAAGGAGTATGCTATGCGGTCGGCATAGTGCTCCTCGACCTTTCCGCGGACAATCTTCATGGTAGAGTTCATCATCCGGTTGGCGATCGTGAATGGTTCGTCGCATATCACCACCGCGGCGGGAAGCCACCTTTCGGGGAACAGGCCATAATGGGCCCCTCCCTTGCGGTAGGAATCAATCTCGGACTGTATCTGCTTGAGCATCGCGACCTTGCCTTCGCGGCTTGCCGGATCCAGTCCCTGCTTCTTGACCATTTCGGCGAGAGCTTCCTTCTCAGGCACGATGAGCACCATAGTATACGGATCCTGGTTGTTGTGGAGCACGACCTGGGAAACGTATTTCGAAACTTCGGGGAGACTGTCCTCGAACCCTTCGGGAGAATACTTCTCGCCGTCGGAGGAGATCAGCAGGCTCTTGAAGCGGCCTACCACATAGAGGAAATCGGTATCCCAGGGACAGATGTAGCCCATGTCGCCGGTATGGAGCCAGCCGTCGACCACGGTATCGGCGGTCGCTTTCGGGTTCTTCCAGTAACCTGCCATGACGTTTTCACCGCGTATGACGATCTCACCCTTGGTTCCGACCGGGACCTCGTTTCCCTGCTCGTCGCATATCTTGCAGTCCATAGGCCGGACTATGCGGCCGGACGATCCGAATATGGCGTGACCGGTGGAATTGGCGCATATGATCGGGGTGGCCTCGGTAAGGCCGTATCCCTGGAACATGGGCATGCCCACGGCGCAGAAAAAGCGCTGCAGCTCGATGTCGAGCAGTGCGCCGCCTCCCACGAAGAACTTCATCCTGCCGCCGAAGCTCTCACGCACGTTCTTGAAAATCAGTTTGTCGAACAGCCACATCAGGGGCTTGCGCCAGCATACGTCCAGACCGCCGCGATTGTAATACTCCTTATTGTATGCAATGGCGTTCTTTACCGCGAAATTGAAGAGTTTTTCGACCTTGGGGCCCTTGGCCTTGATGCCGTTCTCTATATTCTTCTTGAAATTGCGCGCGAGAGCGGGGACCGAGAGCATCACATGAGGCCTTGTCTCCCGTATGGCAGCCGGTACATTCTTGAGGGTGGCGAGGGCGTTGCGGCCTATCGGAACGAAGGCGATGCTGCCGCCGTAGAACATCATGGTGTACATTCCGGCCACATGGGCGAAACAGTGGTCGAGAGGAAGTATGATGAGCATTACTTCACCTTCACCGATAGTGATTACGGAATTGCCCTGGGCCACGTTGGCGGTATAGTTCCGGTGGGTCAGGAGAATGCCCTTCGGGTCGGCGGTGGTGCCGGAGGTGTAGCTGATGTTCGCATAGTCGTCGGGGCCTATGGATGTGTAGCGGTCTACGAGTTCCTGACTGTTCTTTTCCAGGAAAGCGTCTCCCATCTCCATCACCTCCGACATGCGCATCTCGCCTTCCATCAGGCCGTCCACATTGAATGCCGTATCATCGAAAACCATCACTTTCTTTACCCGGGGGCACTCAGCGATAATCTCCCGGATCTTCTTCAATTGGTTGGCTGAGACCATTATCCACTCCGTGTCGGAATGGTGTATGCGGAACAGCAGATCCCTTCCCTCACCCAGATTGACAGACAAAGGTACGTCAACCGCACCGGCATACATGGCGCCGAGTTCGGCGAGGATCCACATGGCGCGGCTTTCTGAAAGGAGGGCGATCTTGTCGCCCTTCTTTACGCCGAGCGACATGAGGCCGGCGGCAATCCTGTGCGCCGCCTCCCTTGTCTCTTCCTGGGTTATCTCTTTCCATACCCCGTCGACCTTCTCACGAAGATAGACGTTATTGGCAAACTGGTGGGTGTACTTTTCGACGAAATCTATGATCGTCGGCCGATTTTCGTTCATAGCGATAAAAAACAACGTTTGTACTTGATTCAAATTTCAAATATACAATATTTTTAATTAAAAGTCAATGCTCTTTAACCGACAGGACAGGAGCGTCGTTCCAAGGGCTTTGAAAGGCACCGTAGCTGTTGATAAATAGTGGAATATTTTTTGCATGTGAATCGCGCGTCGAAAAGGAAAAAGATTACCTTTGCAAATTGGCGAAGAAGGGGTTTTTCCTCTTCTGCAGACAATGGAAAAACACATAAAAATCATTTAATAATACTAAATTATGCCCGTTAACATCAATCTCAAGAAATACGGTATCCTCGACACCCCCGAGGTACTGTACAACCCCACTTACGAAGTTCTTTACAACGAAGAGACCAAACCCGGCCTTGAAGGATACGACAAGGGCGTAGTCACCGAGCTCGGCGCCATCAACGTGATGACCGGCGTCTTCACCGGCCGCAGCCCCAAAGACAAATACATCGTCTATGACGAGACCAGCAAGGAAGGTGCCCCCGGCGAGATCTGGTGGACAACCGAAGGCTACCCAAACGACAACCACAAAATGTCGGAAGAGGTCTGGGGAGTTCTCAAGGAGATGGCCCTCAAGCAGCTTTCCGGCAAGCGCCTCTTCGTCGTCGACGGATTCTGCGGCACCAACCACGACACCCGCATGAAAGTGCGTTTCTTCGTCGAGGTCGCATGGCAGGCACACTTCGTGACCAACATGTTCATCCGTCCCCAGAACCAAGCCGAATTCGACCAGGAACCCGATTTCGTGGTCTACTGCGCTTCCAAGGCCAAGGTTGACAACTACAAGGAACTCGGTCTCCGCAGCGACACCGCCGTCGCATTCAACGTTACCAGCCGCGAGCAGGTTATCCTCAACACCTGGTACGGAGGCGAGATGAAGAAAGGCATGTTCTCCATGATGAACTACTACCTCCCCCTCAAGGGCATCGCTTCGATGCACTGCTCGGCCAACACCGACATGAAGGGCGAGAACACCGCCATCTTCTTCGGCCTTTCCGGCACCGGCAAGACCACCCTCTCCACCGATCCCAAGCGCCTTCTCATCGGCGACGACGAGCACGGCTGGGATGACAAGGGAGTCTTCAACCTCGAGGGCGGCTGCTATGCCAAGGTCATCAACCTCGACAAGGAAGCTGAACCCGACATCTACGGAGCCATCCGCCGCGACGCGCTCCTCGAGAACGTCACCGTAGACGACTGCGGCAAGATCGACTTCGCCGACAAGAGCGTCACCGAGAACACACGCGTAAGCTATCCTATCTATCACATCAACAAGATCGTGCGCCCCGCCAGCGCAGGTCCCGCCGCCAAGCAGGTGATCTTCCTCAGCGCAGACGCATTCGGCGTACTGCCTCCGGTAAGCATCCTCACCCCCGAGCAGACGAAGTATTACTTCCTCTCCGGCTTCACCGCCAAACTGGCCGGTACCGAGCGCGGCATCACCGAGCCGACCCCGACCTTCTCCGCATGCTTCGGCCAGGCTTTCCTCGAACTGCACCCGACCAAATATGCAGAGGAACTCGTCCGCCACATGGAGAAGAGCGGCGCCAAGGCATACCTCGTGAACACCGGCTGGAACGGTACGGGCAAGCGCATCTCGATCAAGGACACCCGCGGAATCATCGACGCCATCCTCGACCACAGCATCGACAAGGCACCCACCAAGAAGATCCCGTTCTTCGACTTCGAGGTTCCTACGCAGCTTGAGGGAGTGGATCCCCACATCCTCGATCCCCGCGACACCTATTCCGATCCCAAGCAGTGGGAAGAGAAGGCAAGGGACCTTGCAGGACGTTTCGTCAAGAACTTCAAGAAGTACGAGTACAACGAAGCCGGCCGCGCCCTCGTGGCAGCCGGTCCGAAGGTGGACTGATCCGTGCTCATAACCATTCTCATCCTGTTGGGCGGATTCCTCGCCGGCCTGCTGCTGCAGGGACGGGTCAAACTGCCCACAGGAGTGATAACCCTGGTTTCGATCTGCCTGCTGCTCTTTATCCTGGGCCTTGAGATCGGATCGAACAGGCAACTTCTGGGCAATCTCCCCTCCATGGGGCTGATTGCCCTTCTTGTTGCCGTATGCACCCTTCTGGGCAGCGTCACGCTGACAAAGTTCCTTACACGCCGCAAAAAGGAGGAGCACGGTGCGTGACAGCCTGATCATAGTAGGATGCTTCATCGCAGGGGTGATAGTGGCGGTTGCCGGATTCATGCCTGAAGGCCTTCCGCTGGGGGATATCACCACATGGGGCCTCTATCTCCTGCTTTTCTGCGTAGGTCTCGGCCTCGGCATGGATGAGACCTTTTTCCGCACGGTAAAGGAAATCCCGCTCAGTTCACTGCTTCTCCCGCTGTATACCGTAGTGGGTTCGCTGCTCGGCGGCCTTGCCGCCTGGTTTCTGGTGGAACTCATTTACAGTACGCCGCCCGTAACCCTGCTCGACACCGCCGCCGTAAGTTCCGGTTTCGGTTACTACTCCCTCTCGAGCGTATTCCTCGACGAAGCCCGCGGGCCTTTCATAGCCACGATAGCCCTTGCGGCGAACCTTCTCCGCGAGCTTCTCACACTGCTCTTCGCACCGCTGATACGCAAGGGTTTCGGCCCCTTTTCCGTAATCTCTGCCGGAGGTGCGACATCCATGGACACCACACTTCCTGCAGTCGTGGCGAACAGCGGCAATGCATATGCCGCGGTCTCCGTCTATCACGGATTCGTCCTGACCGTAGCCGTGCCATTCATCGTAACATTTTTCATCAGCCTATACTGACATGCAAGACATCATTCTTCCAGAGCCCGTGCGTACCGGCGGAATGCCCCTTTGCGAAGCCATCGCATCACGCCGTTCTTCAAGGGTTTTCAGCCAGCGCCGCTTCAACCTGCAGGCCCATGCCGACCTTCAACTGCTCTCCGACCTTCTATGGGCCGGATTCGGCCAGATTTCTCCCAGGCGCCGGAGCGCCCCGTCATCACACAACAGGCAGGAGACTTCGCTATACGTCCTGCTACCGGAAGGCTGCTTCCTCTACGACGCGGAACACAACGGCCTTACATTCGTCAACGGCGAAGACCTGAGGGCCGCATCCGGTTCGCAGGATTACGTGGGCAGCGCAGCCGCCGAGATCGTGTTCGTGGCCGACACCTCGAAGATAACGGGCAAAACCGACCGCGGCGTAATCGAAACCATTTATGTAGATACCGGCTTCATCTCCCAGAATATCTATCTCTTCTGCGCTTCGGCCGGGCTGGGGTCAGTGGTTCGCGCAATGGTTCCCAAGGGCGATCTCGCAACCAGGATGGGTCTCGCCCCGTCGCAGGAAATCACCCTCGTGCATACAGTAGGATGGCATGGGGAAAACAGCTAGCCGCGACATTGGGAATGACGGATTTATTTCTTATCTTTGTAAGATTAACTAAAGACAAGACATGGATCCCATACGACTACTGTTTGAACGCTATACCGGGCAGAACGCCCGCAATATAGAAGAACTCCCCTCCTCCGGCAGCAACCGGCGCTATTTCCGCATCACGGGAGACGACGTCACCCTGATCGGCGCGCGAGGGACTTCGGTCCCCGAGAACATCGCCTTCTGGAAGATGGCATGCCACTTCAAGGAGAAAGGGCTGAACGTACCCACGGTGCTGGCGCACAGCGACGATTTCACCTGCTATCTGCAGGAAGACCTCGGCAACGACACCCTCTTCAGCCTCGTGGCCGAAGGACGCGAGAAGGGTGCATACTCTCCCGCAGAAAAGGCCCTCATCACCAAGGCCGTCCGTGCCCTCCCGAAAATACAGTTCGAAGGTGCGAAGGGACTCGACTTTTCGGTGTGCTTCCCCCAGCCGGAATTCGACGAGCGGATGATTTCGTTCGACCAGAACTACTTCAAATACTGCTTCCTCAAGGCCACGGGTCTAGAGTTCAGCGAGATAGAACTGGACAAGGATTTCAGGACCATGTCAGATGTGCTGATGTGCAGCATGTCCGACACATTCCTCTACCGCGACTTCCAGGCCCGGAACGTGATGATAAAGTACGGAGAGCCGTATTTCATCGACTTCCAGGGCGGCCGCAAAGGTCCGATATACTACGATGTGGCCTCATTCATCTGGCAGGCAAAGGCGGCCTACTCCGAGGATTTCAAGATGGAGTTGATCGACGCCTATCTGGACGCTCTCAAGAGTTACATGCCCATCTCCCGTGCTGAATTCCTGGGCACGCTGCGACACTTCGTCCTTTTCCGCACCCTCCAGGTCCTGGGAGCCTACGGCTTCCGCGGTTATTTCGAGAAGAAACCGCATTTCCTGCAGAGCGTGCCGTTCGCAATGGAGAACCTCAGGCGCCTGCTCAAGGAGCCTTTCACCGAGTACCCCTACCTCACCCGGCTGCTCGGCGAACTGACCAGGATGAAACAGTTCTCCGACATGAGCCAGGATTTGGGACTCGAGGTGGACATATTCAGTTTCGCATACAAGAAAGGGATCCCGAACGACTCCAGCGGCAACGGAGGCGGATATGTATTCGACTGCCGCGGACTGGAAAATCCCGGCAAATACGAGCATTACAAGCATTTCACCGGCATGGATCCCGAGGTCATCAAGTTCATGGAAGATGACGGCGGAGTGCTGGGTTTCCTCGAACACGCATACGATCTGGTAGACGCACACGTTCAGAGATTCATCGAACGCAAGTTCACCCATCTCATGGTCAGCTTCGGATGTACCGGAGGCCAGCACCGCTCGGTGTATTGTGCCGAACACCTTGCCGAGCACCTCGCCAACAAATTCAGCATCAAGGTGAGGGTCACCCACAGGGAACTTGACATCGAAAAAGAGTTCTGACCGCATGAAAGCACTGATTTTCGCGGCAGGGCTCGGCACACGCCTGAAGCCACTTACCGACACCATGCCCAAGGCGCTCGTCCCCGTCGGGGGAAAGCCCCTGCTGGACAGGGTGATTACCAAACTGATCGCTGCGGGATACGATGACATAGTGATCAATGTCCACCACTTCGCCGGAATGATACGCGATTACGTGGCATCCCGCGACAACTTCGGAGTGAAAGTCTCGTTCTCAGACGAGACCGACCTTCTGCGCGAGACCGGCGGCGGCATCAGGCACGCAGAACCGTTTCTGGACGGTCCCGATCCTTTCCTGGTCCACAATGTGGACATACTCTCGAACCTCGATCTCGCCTGGTTCAGGCGTCAGCACCGGGAAGGCGACCTCGCCACCATACTGGTAAGCGACCGGGAAACCGCGCGCTATTTCCTTTTCGACGATGACGGGCTGCTTGTAGGTTGGACAAACATACTCACCGGCGAGGTCCGCAGTCCATGGCCCGGAATCGACCCTGACAAGTGCACCAGACTCGCCTTCTCTGGAATCCACTGCATCTCTCCGGCCATCTTTCCCCTTATGCGTCCCATGCCTGAGAAATTCCCCATAGTGGATTTCTATCTGTCGATATGCAGGACCCACAGGATCAGGGCCGCCGTAATGCCTGGCCTCGAACTGCACGACGTCGGCAAATTATCGGAGTTGGATTGCACAGTTCCGGAATAATCATTATATTTGTAAATTATCGGATATAAGAAATTTAAACAGAACCATATGAATCATTCCATGAAAACGGTGCTCGTGCTGGTCATGCTTGCATGGTCGGTTCTGGGCGTCCTTTCCGGGTGTACCTCCCCGAAAGAGATTCTCTATTTCCAGGACATCGACCAGGTCACTCCCCAGAAGATCGATGCCGAATACCAGCCGGTCATCATGAAAGACGACAAGCTGCAGATCATAATCTCCGGCCCGGACAAGAGCGTGGTAGTTCCCTACAATTTCACTCTCTATTACAACTCAAGCGGTAATGTCACGGGCAGCGGCAGCGGCGCCAGCAACATCATCCCTTATCTGGTCGATTCGGAAGGCTGCATCGACATGCCGGGACTCGGGCGCATAAAGGTTGAGGGCATGCGCCGGACCGAGCTGGTCAACCACATCACGAACCTCCTGACTGAGAGGGGCTTGGTCAAGGATCCGGTGGTTTCGGTCTCATTCCTCAACTACCGCATCACAGTTCTCGGAGAAGTCAACCATCCGGGCACCTACACAATGCCCAGCGAAAGGGTGACCGTCCTTCAGGCACTCGGTATGGCCGGCGATCTCAAACTTACCG
The DNA here is from genome assembly GCA_017430365.1 of Bacteroidales bacterium. Taxonomy (GTDB): domain Bacteria; phylum Bacteroidota; class Bacteroidia; order Bacteroidales; family UBA932; genus Cacconaster. Next base: position 290,458 of record JAFRNC010000006.1, read on the forward strand.
CCGAACGCGACGACATCCTGCTCATCCGCGACGAGAACGGAAAGCAGACCCATTACACCATCAACCTGACCCAGAGCGACATACTGAATTCGGAGCTTTTCTATCTGCACCAGAACGACGTCATCTACGTCCCCCAGAGCGCCAAACGTATCGCCAGCGGAACGACTCCTACCGGTCTATGGTCCGTCATCCTAAGCACTCTCTCGACCCTGGTAACGGTCGCGACATTCTTCATCATCAGACTCCCTTCAAGATAATACCATGCAGGAAAACAATTATTCGAACCGCTTGCGGGAGGATGAATCCTCCATCGACCTGAAGAAAATACTCAATGTCGTCTGGGGAATGCGCTGGATCATCCTCGCATCCGTAGCCGCATGCCTCATTATCGCCTGGTGCTACAATAAGGCCACCCGCACACAGTATACGGCAAACGCCAAGATCATGCTGGTCAACAAGGGCAGGTCCGACATGATCAACATCTCGGATATGATTTCCGGTATCCAGAACGGTTATCTGGCGAATGAAATCGACATACTCAAGTCCCAGACCATCATGCAACGCGTAGTGGAGGAATTCGGGCTCAACTATACCTACTCCAAGAAGCGCCCCGTAAAGGATCTCATATTCTACTCGAACAATCCCTTCCGGGTACTGATCGACTCTACCGAGAATTACAGCAATCCCCCCAGGGCCGAACTGGCCTTCACCCCTACGGATTCCGTTTCATTCAAGATCAACAAACTGATAGTAAAAGGCAACAAATACCCGTTTGAAGACAAGGTTTACAAGTTCGGCGAAGAGTTCAGCGTCAGCGATCACAATATTATTATTGACAAGACGCATCTGAACAAGTTCGAGACCGGAGACACCTACCTCATTGCAATGGAGCCTTCATACAATACCACCAAAGCGTTGCGGAAAAATCTTTCAGTCACTGGCCAGCTCAGGTCCAACTACCATTCTGATATAATAAACATTACATATAACGACATAAACCCAAAACGTGCGGAAGCAATAGTCAACTGTCTAATTGAAAAATACAATGACGACGCCAGGGAGTTCAGCAGCCGTGCCGTCAACAACACCATCGACTTCCTCACCGAACGCCTAGAACTCATAGAGGATGAACTGGGCGCCATTGAAGACAGATATGAGAATTACCGCCGTTCCAATACCGTGGTCGACATCTCATCGCAGTCGCAGATGACCCTGTCGTCCGACGCCAAATACGAGGAGCAGCTCAACTCCATTAATGTCCAGATTGAGTTACTGAACATAATCAAGGAGTATATCAACCAGATGGATAACGGCCTCGTGCTTATCCCCGCCAACATCGGCATCACCGACGTCGGACTGAACAGCACCATCAACCAGTTCAACAACCTGCTTATGGAACGCAACAGGATGGTGGCCAGTTCCAGTGAATCCAACCCCCTCGTAATCCAGTCCGACAATCAGTTGCAGGAACTGCTCTCCAACATCGTGACCTCGGTCCGCAACCAGGAAAAATCTTTCAATCTCCAGCGCAGCAACATCAACGCAAAACTCCGCCAGTCCAAGGGACGTCTCTCCGCAATGCCTACGCAGCAGCTTGAGCTTTCCCGTTTCGGCCGCCAGCAGCAGGTAAAGGAACCTCTCTATATCCTGCTCCAACAGAAGAAAGAAGAGGCGCTGATATCGCTTTATGCCATTACGGACCGCTGCAAAATCATCGATTCGGCTCGTAATACCGCCATCGCAACTTCTCCGAACCGCAAGTTGATCTATCTGCTTGCCCTGCTTTTGGGTCTTATCATTCCCCCGGCGGTATTCTTCCTCCGCCAGGCCCTCAAGTCCAAGGTGGAAGGCAAACTTGACATCACACAGCGCACCGACATACCCATACTCGCATCAATTCCAATATCCGAACATCCCGGCGAGTTGATGAAGGTCACCGGACGCGAGCCGTTCGAAGAGACCATACGAATCCTTCGTTCAAACGTCCGTTATCTCGGTCACAAGGTATTCCAGATTACATCCAGCGTTCCTGGTGAAGGAAAATCCTACATATCTTCCAACCTGGCGTTGTCCATCGCACACACCGGATTCAAGGTACTGCTCGTCGGTATCGACCTGCGCAAACCCCAGCTAGCCAAGATATTCGGAATCCACCAGGGGCACAACGAAGGCATAGTCCCCTATCTCGTAGGCAGGACCGACGATCTTGCCGCATCAATCAAGCACGGTTGCAATGGAGTTCCTACACTTGACGTCCTTCCCGCCGGCGCAATCCCTCCGAATCCCTCCGAATTAATCGAATCCGACCGCATGGAGAGAGTTGTTGAGATGCTCAAAGGAATGGGATACGATTACATTCTGTTCGACAGTTCGCCTTTCCTGCCGGTAGCCGACGCCACTACCTTCAACCGTTATGTGGATGCTAATATCTTCATGCTCAGGGCCGGCGTATGTGACCTCCACTTCATCGAAGACCTCGACGAACTGGCACGGGATAAGAAACTCAAGAACGTTTACATCGTACTTAACGGAGTTGATATCAAAGCCCGTTCGTACGGATACCACTACGGTTACGGCTACGGCCACTACGGATATGGCAACAACAAGTACGGCTACGGCTACGGATATGGCTACGGCGACAAGAAAAAGGTCGGTAAAGTAGAGAATCCCGAGCCTGAAACCAAATAGACCATGCTCTTTTTCAAGAAGAAAAAAACCTACTCTTTCATGGACATCGGCCTTACCGCCGATGTCCATTGTCATATCCTGCCGGGTGTCGACGACGGATCGCAAAGCCTGGATGAATCAGTGGCCATACTCACTGAACTGCAGCGGCTGGGTGTCCGCAAGGTGATCCTCACTCCCCATGTCTCAAGGACCATGTTCCCCAACAGTGCCGAAGACCTCGGTACACGTTTCATGGATTTCATCCCTTCCCTCCCCGAGGAAATCAGGAGCGGGATGAAGTTCCACCTGGCGTCGGAGTATATGGTCGATGAGTTTTTCGAGGCTTCCCCCGACCGCTTATGCTGGCCTGACGGGAAGCATATCCTCATCGAAATGTCCTATTACCAGCGCAGCCGCGAGATAAAGGACACCATCTTCAATCTCCAGATGGACGGGTTCCAGCCTGTCCTTGCCCATCCGGAGCGTTACGTTTTCTACCAGAAAAAGTACGACAAAAAGAAAGGAGTGGAAGAACTCCGGGATTTCTTCGATGCGGGGTGCAAACTCCAACTCAATATCATGTCGCTGTCGGGCGCATACGGAGAGGCTTCACTCGGCATCGTCCACTGGCTGCTCGACCACGACATGTACAGTTTCACAGGCACCGACGTCCACTCAAGGCAGCAGATAGACCGCTTCACCGGATTCCAGCTGTCGGAATCCCAGTTGGAGAAGGTCCGTCAGCTGGCCCGCAACAATGAAACCATATTTGGATAAAACCATGCTCAATATCTCCTATTGCTCAGACAAATACCAGTATACGATGGGAAAGTCTTTCTTCGACAACGGAATGAAAGACCGCATCGCAGTGTTCAACCTTTTCTTCCGCAAGGCTCCCGACAATAACAACTGGGCCGTGGTAAGCGGCATTAGGGAGGCCCTGCAGATGATTGCCGGCCTCGGAAGCGAGGATATAAGCTTCTTCGAGAAATTCCTTCCTGGAGAGGAATACCGCCCCTTCCGCGAGTATCTGGCCGGAATGAAGTTCACCGGAAAAGTGTATGCAATGAAGGAGGGCGAGATAGCCTTCCCCAAGGAGCCGATCATAACCATAGTCGGCCCCATCATCGAAGCCCAGGTTCTCGAGACCCCGCTCCTCTGCATAATGAACCACCAGATGGCCATCGCCACCAAGGCCTCCCGTGTGACGAGGGCTGCGTCCCATCCCGTGAGCGAGTTCGGGTCGCGCCGTGCGCATGGGCCATGGGCCGCGGAATACGGCGCCAAGGCTGCATTCATAGGCGGATGCGCCAGCACTTCGAACATTCTTACCGGGGTGGAATTCGGATTCGAATCGAGCGGAACGATGGCCCACAGCTACACGACATCATTCGGCTGCTCAATAGAAGGCGAATACAAGGCCTTCGACACTTATATCAAGACCCATCGCGGAGAAGGGCTCATACTCCTTGTCGATACCTTCGACACCCTCAAATGCGGAGTCAAGAACGCCATCAAGGCATTCAAGGCCAACGGAATCGATGACAGCTATCCCCAGGGCTACGGCATCCGCCTCGACAGCGGCGACCTCGCATATCTCTCGGTGAAATGCCGTGAGATGCTCGACGCGGCCGGGCTGAAGAACTGCAAGATATTCGCCACCAATTCGCTGGACGAATACATCATTTCGGACCTCGAAAAGCAGGGAGCCCGTATCGACAGTTACGGCGTAGGCGACGCCATAGCCACCAGCAAGCACAATCCCTGCTTCGGAAATGTGTATAAACTGGTACAGGTAGACGACGAGCCCATCCTCAAGAGGAGCGAGGATAAAGTCAAACTGATCAACCCGGGATTCCAGGTCACTTACCGCATCATTCAGGAGGGCAAGTTCAAGGCCGATGTCACCTGCCTCCGCGGCGACTCCTTCGCAAAGATAATCGAGAACTCCGAAGAGCTCCACATCACCGATGAGAACGACGAGACCAAGTATACGACGTTCCCGGCAGGTTCCTACACTTCCAAGCCCCTCCAGACCCTGGTCTACGACAACGGAAAGATATTCGAAGACACCCGCACGATTTTCGAGAAGCGCGACTACTACAAGGCCAACCTCGCCTCGTTCAACGACACCCAGACCCGTATCATCAATCCCCACTACTACAAGGTGGATATCTCGGATGACCTGTACGACCTTAAGATGAGGCTGATCAACCGCCTCATCCACCAGATCAACATCATGCAGGAGCAGGAGGGCGGCCCGGCGGCCAAACGTTTCACCCATGTGGTGGTCGACATGCTCTACGATTTCATCGACGGTTCAATGGCCTGTGCCAACGCCGAAAAGGCGGTAGCCAAGTGCGTGGAGATCATCAACCGCTACCCGAACGACCAGGTGCTCTACGTCATGGACCACCATCCTGTCAATCACTGTTCGTTCAAGGAGCAGGGCGGTCCCTGGCCCCCGCACTGCGTGATGCAGACCCATGGCGGGGAAATCCACCAGGATTTCTACACAAAAGTGGAGAAACCGGACCATCGCCCGTCCCGCAAGAACATGTTTTTCAAGGGGGTCAATCCCAAGAAAGAGCAGTATTCCGGTTTCGAAAGCCACGACAGCGAAGGCATAGAGCTCAACAACTACCTGACTAAAAACGTACTGGTCAGCGGCATAGCTACCGAGTACTGCATACGTGAGACCTGCTTCGACCTGGTGAAGGCTGGATATAATGTATTCCTGCAGGAAGAAGGCCTGGCCTACATCGACCGCGACGGGCACAACCGCACCCTCAACGAACTCGCCAGGATTGGCGTGAAGATTGTATAATCCAAGCACCGATGAGGGGAAAGCGTATCCTGACCATCCTTACCTGCGCCATTATCGCGCTGCTTCCGTTCATGTCCGGCCCCGCGTCCGGGCGTGAACGGAGCCCCTATTTCAGGATGCTCCAGGATACGTTGCTGAACAGGGCCGGTGCTCGCGACACGACGGTCCGTGACAGCGTGGCCAACGGCACGATTGCGGCGGATTCTGTCAGCCGCGACACAGTACCCGTACCGGATTCCGCCACATTGGCTGCGATGGCGGATTCTCTCAGGCGGCAGAACCTCTACGACTCGCTCGACAACGTATTCTGGGGGCAGCTCGATACCATGACCCTCCCCTGCCTCGATTCACTCACAACCGCTTACTACGATTCGGTCGCTCTCAGGCTGCCGGACACGTCTGACATAAAGCGCCTGAAGAGGAAACTTCGCAGGGAAGAGCGCGACAGCATCAAGGCTGAACGGCCGCGCGTGCTGGAGACGTTTGTCGTTCCCGACTCCGTATATTACCGACGCATCCTGGTATGGAACAGCGACGCCAAGTTCAACGAGTGGCATGAAAAGGGACTTGACACCACGGCCAACTCAAATTTCTACGAGCAGCCCATGATGAAGAAGGACATCAGCGGCACATCGCTCGGAACTTCCGGTTCTGCCACCCTGTACCACAACTGGTTCCGCCGCGAGGAGACTCCGGACGCCCCGATGTTCACGCCATACATCGGTGACAGCGAAACCGACGAGACAGTTCTGCAGTACAACACCAAGACTCCCTACACGGAACTGGCTTACTGGGGCACGCCCTTCGCGAACAAAAAGATGGAGGAATCCAACCTCAAGCTGCTCTCGACACAGAACATCACCCCCTCCTTCAACTTCACGCTCGGATACCGGCGGCTGGGTTCCAGGGGCATGCTCATGAATGAAGAGACCGACCACCGGACCACCACCATCATCGGCAACTACATAGGCAAGCGTTATTTCGCCAATTTCGGAACCGTAAGGCAACGCGTGATACGCAACGAGAATGGAGGCATCAGGGATTCCTTCTGGATCCGCGACACGTCTGTCGAGTCGAAGTCGATTGAAGTGACGCTCAACAAAGCCGCCAACACCTACAAGCGCCGCAGCTGGTTCATCCACCAGTCCCTGGCCGTACCCATGAACTTCTTCCGGAAGGACAGGGATTCACTTGCCCTGGGTGAAGGCACCATGGCACATCTGGGACACAGCGGCGAGTTCACGACATACAGCAAGATATACACTGACCAGATAGCCCTGGACGACACCGTCGCGCGCGGCTTCTATCACAACAATTTCCATCTCCACGAAACCAACAGTTCCGACGAGATGGCGGTGCGCAATTTCGAGAACAGGTTCTACATCAAGCTCCAGCCTTTCGCTCCGGACGCGATGCTGGCCAAGGTAAACGCCGGTATCGGTTACCAGATCCTGTCGACCTACGCCTTCGACCCGAAGGACTATCTGACCGGACGCAAATACTCCACCCAGCACAACCTGTACGTTTATGGCGGAGCCTCCGGCCAGTTGAGGAAATATCTGGCGTGGAACGCGGACGCCGACTACTATTATGCCGGGGCAAGGATGTTCGATTTCGACATCAATGCGAATCTCAGGCTCTCCGTCTATCCCATAGACAAGGGAATCCACCTTACCGGCAAGTTCCACGCAGGCCTAAGGACCCCCCATCCATTCGAGCAGCACATAGTGATGAATCACCATCAGTGGGACAATGATTTCGGAAAAGTGTCCAAGAACACTCTCGAAGCCGAATTGTCCATCCCGAAATGGCGGCTTGACGCCTCGTTCGGATATGCCCTGGTGGCGAACATGATGTACTACGACTCCACCGCCGTGATACGCCAGCACGCCGCTCCGGTCAGCATCATGAGCGCATACCTCCACAAGGATTTCACCCTGTGGAGGCTTCATTTCGACAACCAGGCCCTCTTCCAGATCAGTTCTGCCGAAGATGTGCTGCCACTGCCGAAACTGACCCTCAACCTGCGCTGGTATTTCGACATCGACGTGGTCAAGGATGTGATGAACATGCAGATCGGTGTCAACGGCATCGCCAACACTGCATGGTACGCACCCTCATACAGTCCCGACATAGGCCAGTTCCATCTGCAGACGCGCGAACTCATAGGCAACGTCCCCTATCTCGACATATTCGCAAATATCCAGTGGAAGCAGGCATGTATCTACGTGAAATACACCAACGCATTCCTCGGATGGCCCTCGACCGACTATTTCTCGGCATACCACTATATCAAGCCCGGTACGGGTTTCAAGTTCGGTATCCTCTGGCCGTTCTATGTCAGGTAAACACCGCGGCAGGCCATGTCACTCTCCCGCATATTCCGCATTGTATTCTGTCTGCTCGCCATCCTCGGCCTGCACCTGTATCTGTTGGAAATACGGAAGCATGACAACGCGATAGGCTACCGCTTTCCCGCCGACACCCTCAGGTGTGCAATTGCCTCCGACGGCATGGAATCGACCCGGAAGGCCGTAGGCTTCAACTATGAACTCCTCGGTGCCTTCGGTGACAACAACGGCAGCTACATGAGGATACTTCCCCCGCAGCAGGCCGATGAATGCTGGCAAAAACTGATGGAAGACAGTCTGGCGATAGTGGTATTCAATTCGAAAGATTCCATACCTGAAGGATTGCGCGATTCCGTGCTCTTATCCCAGCCTGTCAAGGATGACATAGTCTGGGCCGTATCGCGCAGGAATACGGCGCTCAACAACGCAATAAACTACTGGTACACCCGCTTCCAGGGCGAATCATTCTTCAAGGAGATCACGAGGCGGTATTTCCGCACATACAACTCAGCATATCTGCGGTCCATGCTCGCAGGAGGGCGTGTGCAGAGCCTCTCCCCCTATGACGACCTGGTCAAACTCCATGCGAAACGCGTCGGCATCGACTGGCGGCTGCTGTCTGCCATCATTTTCCAAGAGTCGCAGTACAACATGGACGCACTTTCGCCCATGGAGGCGAAGGGGCTGATGCAGGTGATGGACGTGACCGCCGATTCATACGGCATTCCGACTGACGACCTGTTCGATCCGGACACCAACATCAAACTCGGGACCATGCTTTTCGACGACCTCATCCGCGATTTCAGGAAAGAGGGGCTCGATTCGGTCAACGTGATACGTTTCGCGCTTGCATCCTACAATGTCGGCGGCGGTACTCTCGCCAAACGCCGCGCAGAGACCTCCGAAGCAGGCCTGAATCCGGACAACTGGGATGATGTCGCGGTGATATTCCGAAGATACAGCAACATAACCCCCGCCTATATCGAGGCGGTGGAACAGACTTTCGATCTATATAAGCAGATTATCGACTGACCTGCGGATAAGCGGCTACTCAACCCGCATGGTCCTGTCTGGAGACACGCGTGAGACGAAGCGTGCCGAAAGGGATATGATGGCCATCATGAGAAGAGCGGCCACCACATTCAGGAGAATGATATTTCCGGCCTGAAGCCGGATCGGAACGGCGCTGACAAAATAATTGGCCGGATCAAGCTTGAACACCCTGGTATATTTCTGTATCAGGCACAGTGCGATACCGATGACATTCCCCCACAGCATCCCCTTCCCGACCAAAGCACCTGCACGGAGAAGGAATACCCTGCTGACCTGACGGGAAGTCATGCCCAGGGCCTTGAGCAGGCCGATAGTCGATATCTTCTCGAAAAGGATGATGAGGAGTGCCGAAATCATGTTGAAACCTGCTACGGCGACCATGAGCGCCAGTATCATCAGCACATTGAAATCGAGCAGGGAGAGCCAGTCAAAAAGATGGCCGTACATTTTCTTGACGTTCGTTACGAATAGGGCCCGGTCATCCTCCTGCATGGAAGAGAAAACCGTCTCCTCCACCAATTCACTCATGCGCTCGACGGAAGTGCCGTCGCCGGTCCGTATCTCTATCGAGGAAACCTCGTCTGAAGCCCAGCCGTTAAGCCGCTGTATCTGGCGTCGGTCGGCCACCGCCATCCTGTTGTCTATATCCTCCAGTCCGGCCTCGAAAACACCGCACAAGTTGAATTTGCGCACCTTCACCTCGTCGCCTATGAAATAGACAACGACCGGATCGCCTACGGAGAAACCCATTCTGGATGCCGTTGCACGCGACAGCAGTACGTCATTAGAGATGCGGCCGCGGTAGTCAGGCACTTCACCTTCGACCAGGCACGCGGAGAAGAAGGACCGGTCGTAAAGAGAATCTATTCCCTTGAAATAGAGACCGTCGATATTGTCCTCGGTCTTGATGAGTCCGGATCGCCAGGCGACGCCCGAAATGCCGGTAACGCCCGGATCGGAGAGCAGCTTTTCGCGGTATGAGAGATTCTCGGAGAAGGGATACAGCTCGTTGACAGGGGACTGCCCGGGCTGCACCAGCATGACCGAGCCCATGAAACCCGTCGCCCGGCCGCGGATTTCCTGTTTGAAACCCGCGACCACGGCGATGGCAATAATCATGATGGCTATGCTCAGGCACACCGAAACCCAGGCAATGGTGTTGCTGGTACGGCTGAGCCTGTCTTCTCCCGCAGAGAGTCTCGACGCTATGAAGCGGCTTGCGCTCATTCAAATGCGAAAATAATCGTATTCCTGTAAGTATCGCCCGGACACAGGCTCCTGAACGGGAAGTCCGGCCGGTTGGGAGAGTCGGGAAAGGCCTGGCACTCCAGTGCCACGCCGTCATAATCCTGATACTCCTTCCCGCTCTTGGAAACGGGGCATCCGGCGAGCCAGTTGCCGGTATAGACCTGGATTCCGGGGGCGTCGGTCATGACAAGCAGCCGCCTGCCGGAACTCTCTTCGGTGAGTTCGGCCACCGGCCGTACGATCCCTTCCTTCCAATCGTCAACCACGAAGCAGTTGTCATACCCCTTGCCGTAAATGAGGGCCGGGAAGTCTGCCTTAAGGTCGGTGCCTATCTCCTTTGGAAGCGTGAAATCCATAGGAGTCCCTGCAACGGGTGCGGGAGCGCCTGCCGGTATCAGCGACTCATCTGTCGGAAGGTAGCGTGAAGCGAAAAGCTTGAGCCTGTGCGAAGTGACATCACCCGCCGCCTCGCCCTTGAGGTTGAAATAGGCGTGATTCGTGAGATTGACGATAGTTTCGGCATCAGAGGTGGCTGTCAACTTCAGTGTCAGTTTATGGTCCTCGCTCCATGAATAGAGAGCCTCGACATGAAGCGCCCCGGGATAACCGGCGTCACCGTCAGGGCTGTCAAGCGTGAACCTGACCCCTTCGGGAGTTTCTTCAGCCTGCCATATGCGGTTGGCGAAGCATTCGTCGCCAGGACCTCCGTGAAGATGGTTGGGTCCGTTGTTTATCGACAGGGAGTACTCCCTGCCCCCGAGGGAGAAGCGGCCGGCGGCGATCCGGTTGGCATAACGGCCCGGAATCTTGCCCATGCACGGTCCGTCGCCGTAATAATCCTCCGGATTCCTGTATCCGAGAACAACGTCGGCAAGGCGGCCGTATCTGTCAGGAACAACTATGGACACTATTCCGGCGCCAAGGTTGGAAAGGATTACCTCGGAACCGTCAGCATTGACGATGCTGTAGAGTTTGATGGCTTCGGGATCGATCATGGTCTAGCACTCCCTGGCTCCGTCGGCGATTTCCACTTCGATCACACGTGGATCCTTGTCGAATTTCACCTGATACTTCTTCTTTACGTCGTCGATGTAGTCGGCCACTCCTTCTTTCCTGACGAGGGCGATGACGCATCCGCCGAAACCGCCGCCCATCATGCGGGCGCCCAGGACACTCTTGTGTTCCCGTGCGATGTCCACGATGAAATCGAGTTCGGGGCAGCTCACACCGTACTCCTTGCTCAGACCGTCATGCGTGGCATAAATCAGCCGGCCGACCTCTTCGAAGTCGCCTTTTTCCATGGCCGCGCATGCATCCATCAGACGTTTGTTCTCATTGATGACGAATGAGCAGCGCTTGAAGGAAACAGGGTCGAGTTCGGAGCGGTGCGCTTCGAGTTCCTCCATGGTGACGTCGCGCAGCAGTTCCACTTCGGGGAGGTATTTTTTCACTACCGCCACACCTTCTTCGCACTGGGAACGGCGTACATTGTATTCGGAAGATGCCAGCAGGTGTTTGACCATGGTGTCGATAAGTACGATCTCTATGCCCTTGGGATTGAAGGGGACGAGCTGGTACTCAAGGCTGCGGCAATCGAGGCGGACGACGTGGCCTTTCCGGCCGAAAATCGAGGCGAACTGGTCCATGATGCCGCAGCGTACACCGATGTAATTATGCTCGGTCATCTGGCCTATCTTGGCGAGTTCCTGCTTGGTGAATTTCAGATCGAAGAGAGTGTTGAGTGCAGTACCGATGCAGGATTCAAGTGCGGCGGAAGAGGACATGCCGGCTCCGAGGGGCACATCGCCTCCGAATACGGCGTTGAAGCCTCCCACAGTCGCCCCACGCTTGCGCATCTCCTCGATGACGCCGTAGAAATATGAAGCCCATTGCTCCTTGGGCTGGGGACCGCCGATGCGGAAGAAAAGGGCGGCATCGTCATGGTCGACGGAAATCAGGTTGACATATTCGCTGCCGTTGGGGAGTATGGCCATGGTTATGGCCTTGTCCACGGCGCCGGGCAGCACGAAGCCGCCGTTGTAGTCGGTATGCTCACCGATGATGTTGATGCGTCCGGGTGCGCAGAAAAAGCGCGGTTCAGCATCTCCGAAATGGAGAACGTAGCTGTCCTTTAGTAATTTTTTGTCGATCATAGCTTGATTTATAATTGTTATTTCACTTTGATTTTCAACGTGGCGGTTTCAAGGCCCGGGGCTGAAGCCGTCAGGGTCGCCGTCCCCGGCTCGGCAGAGGCCTTTACGATGGCTGTAAGCTGGCCGCTGAAGGCCGGCATCTCCGCAGACTGGAAAGGAACAAGACAGGTGGCGTCGCCGTTTGCGGCGGCAAGATAACTGCCGGCTCCGGATACGGAGAATGAAACCGGATCAGCCGCCCTGGGACAGAGATTGCCTTCAGCGTCTACGATACGCACAGTCACATAGGCAAGGTCGAGTCCGTCTGCATCCAGAGCCGTCCTGTCAGCCGACAGCTCGATACGGCAGGGATTACCGGCAGTGCTTATCTTTTCCCGGGCCGCCTCACGGCCGGTGGCATCGTATGCCACGACCTCGATCGAGCCAGGAGCGTAAACCACATCGGGCCAGACAAGACGGTAGCGCTTCAGCAGGTCAGAGGGATCGAAACGGCAGACCCCCTGTGATACTCCGTTCACGAAGAGTTCGGCACAGGGATAACTGGTATAGCATACCACGGGGACCTTCTCCCCTTCCCTGCCTTCCCAATTCCAGTGGGGAAGCAGATGCAGTGTCGGGGCATCCTTGCGCCACTGGGACCTGTAGAGCCAGAAGCGGTCCTTGGGAAGCGAAGCGAGGTCGAATATTCCGAAATAGGAACTGTGGCTGGGCCAGGCGTCCACATCGTATGGTGTAGGTTCACCCAGATAGTCGAATCCAGTCCATACGAACTGCCCTATAGTCCAGGGGTAATCGTCCATCATGGAGAAATCCACGTCGGGTATGTTGGACCACCAGCAGTACTCCAGATCGTAAGAAGAGCATTGGTTGTCGGGATACATCGCTCCCGATTTCAATTCCGCAGGCAGTTTGTAGACGCCGCGGGAACTGACAGTAGATGCAGTCTCCGATCCTAGCAGCAGTTTCTGGGGAAGCGTCTCATAAGCCTCGAGGTATTTGTGTGTACGATAATTGAATCCCACAATATCGAGCAGGCCGGCGAAACCGTTGCGAACCACGCAATCTGCCCTGTCCATGCCGGCCGTAACCAGACGTGTGGGATCTTCGCGGTGACAGATATCCTGAAGGAAAGCCGCCACCTTGTAGCCTTCATCTGCGCATTGAGTCGGGACCTCGTTGCCGATGCCCCACATAATGACGGATGGGTGGTTGCGGTAATGCCGTATCATGTTCACCATGTCACGTTCGGCCCACTCGTCGAAATAGAGATGATATCCGTTCTCGCATTTGGCGATGTCCCATTCATCGAACGCCTCGACCATCATCATGAAGCCCATCTCGTCACACAGTTCCACCAGCTCGGGAGCGGGCATGTTGTGGGATGTACGGATAGCATCGCACCCCATGTCCTTCAGAAGGGCGAGCTGATGGCGCAATGCGGCACGGTTGACCGCGGCGCCCAGCGGGCCGAGGTCATGATGATTGCAGACTCCCTGGATCTTCCGGTGCACCCCGTTGAGATAAAAGCCTTCGTCAGGGACAAGTTTCAGGGAGCGGATTCCGAAAGTGGTGGTATATTCATCGAGCATGCCGTCATCGCCATAGACCTGAGTGACCGCGCGGTAGAGGTAAGGTGTCTCCGGAGACCAAAGATCGGGCTCCATCACCCGGAAGTCCTGCACCAGCATTGCGGAGGCGGGTGTATCCGAAACTGCCACCACCTTGCCGTCTGGATTGAATATCTTGCTCCTGGCCCTCAGTCCGGGCACGCATCCTTCAATGGATATCTGCAGTTTTACCGAAGCGGAATCCGCCGAAACCACAGGGGTCGTCACGCATGTCCCCCAGACAGGGATGTGGACCGGATTGGTCCTTACAAGATGTACATTGCGGTACAATCCCGCGCCAGGATACCAGCGTGATGAAAAAGGCAGGTTCTCCAGACTGACCTCCAGCAGATTCCCCTTTCCGTCAGGATTGAGAAACTCCGTCACATCAGCATGGAAAGAATTGTATCCGAGGGGCCATTCTATAACGAAACGGCCGTTGACCTTTACGCGGGCATTGCTCATCGCCCCGTCGAAAACGAGGGAGACGGCTTCGCTGCCGGAACTGAATCCGGGCAGGTCGAAAGTCGTCCTGTACCATCCCTTGCCCATATAGGGAAGTCCTCCGGTACGGCCGGTATGCTCGGTAACCCCGTCTTCGAAGTTCTGGGTTACCTGGACAGCCTGCAGGTCATTCGACCTGTCGAAAGGGCCTTCTATTGCCCAGTCGTGCGGTATGGTGACATTGCTCCACGAAATGCTGTCACGGCTGAATTCCCACTCCGTCAGGAGGGTTTCGCTGCGCGGATTATCTTCAGAAGTGCCGCATGAAGAAAGCGCTGCGAACACAATTGCTATTAATGAACAGGTGATAATTCTTTTCATAGGTGATATCCGTCAATCCTTGAATGCGTCCAGTGCTACGGTAGGCTTGCCGCCATTGTCGAATGCGGCCTTCGAATATTTGCTCCAGGCATGATAGCCTTCAGGCTCCCAATACAGCACGCCTGTGCAGTGGCTGCCGTCAGCCTTGGAACGTGCTATAAGATCGGTCAGGAAAGTGCGGCAAGTCTCCGCTTCGGTCCATTCCATTCCGGTTTCACAGATGATGCTTTCCTTACCGTATTGCGAATGGAGCCTGACGATATTGTCGAGGGTCTGGTCGGTGTACTGCTTCCAGTTGCCTTTCTCGGGATAGAGTGAGAGACCGATCAGGTCATATCTGGCACCCTGCGCTGAAAACGCCTTGAAGAACCAGTCAAGCGTCGACCACTTCCAGCCGTTGTCAACGTGGACCATCACCTTTGATGCAGGGAAAACCGCCTTTGCGGCATCGTAACCGGAATTGTGGAGCTGGACATATTTGACGAAAGAGTCATAATTCTGGCCGTCGGGCCACAGCATTCCGCCCGTGGTCTCGTTTCCTATCTGAATCCATTCAGGAGTGATGCCGGCACCCTTGAGAGCCGTAAGCACATCCGTCGTATGGTCGGCCACCGCCTTCTTCAATCCTTCCAGGTCAAGATTCTTCCATGCCGCCGGCTTGTTCTGCTTACCCGGATCGGCCCACCAGTCGCTGTAATGGAAATCTACCATCAGGCGCATTCCAAGCGCCTGCGCCCTGCGCGCCTTTACCAGGACATCGTCAAGGCCGCACCATCCGCCCTCCGGATCAACCCATACGCGGAGGCGTATGGCGTTCATTCCAAGGTTCTTGAGGAGAGCCATACACTCGGTTTCCTTACCGGATGCATCGTAGAAACGGCATCCCTCCTTTTCCATCTGGGTAAGCCAACTGACGTCCGCGCCTTTGGAGAACGCGGCAGGCACGGGTTCAGGTTCTGGCTCCGGCTCAGGCACCGGCTTGTGGCAACTTGCCGAAAGCAGGGCGAGTGAAGCGAAAATGACAGCGAAATAGTTTTTCATCCAAGTATAGGTAATAATTTATAAAGATAGGGATAATTCCCGTAAAAGGCAAATCCCAAGGCAGCCATATTATGACAGCCCTGGCCGGATGACTCATACCGATGTCCCGCAAAACTGAATGGATGTTGCCGGCTAAAACTCCACGTCGATATAAACCGGAAGATGGTCTGACGCGACCTGCACGTCCCCAGAAACGAAACTGGTGCAGATATCGCCGCCCGTGACGCGGACTCGCGCTCCATTATGGAGCAGGAAGAAATAGTCGATGCACATGTGGGGCTCCTTGGCAGAGTATGTGTCGCCGAGTGGCGATAGAAGCGTCCATTTGTGCGAAAGCTGACGGATTACGGAAGAATCCGGAGTATCGTTGAAATCGCCTGCCAGAAACACAGGCTTCCGGCTGCCGCCATACCTCCGTTCAAGTTCGGCGGTCATCACGCGTGCCTGTTCCAGTCTCGCTTTCTTCCCGATATGGTCGAGATGGCATACAGCGAACACGTAACGCCGCGTCTCGACCACGACACACACCCTCGGCTCGCTGCCTTCACATTTAGGAAGAGGTATTATGAAATGGCGGATTATCTTGCTCCGGGATACTATCCCGTTGCCATAAGCCCCTCCGGCATAGGCCATGGCCCTGCCGAAAACGCCCCGCCAAGGGTTTCCCAGGCAGTCGGCAAGGTGAGTGGCCTGATTGATTCCGTGCCTGCGGTTGCAACTGTCAAGTTCGTTGAGCCCTACGGTCTCGGCGCCAAGTTCGGAGATCATCGCGGCAATCATGGGAGCGCTGTCTTCCAGCTCCTTGCCAAAGGCCCCGACATTGTATGTCATGAGTCTAACGCCCTTGCGCGCCTCGGCTTTCCAAGGACAACCTGTCAGAAGTATCAGCGTTGTGCAGATTCCTATAGCAGCAAATAATCTTTTCATATTGCAAATAATTTGATACCTTTGCAAACGATACGCGGTAGTAGCTCAGTTGGTAGAGCGTTGGCTTCCCAAGCCGAAGGTCGCGGGATCGTGCCCCGTCTACCGCTCTCGTTTTTTTACCGGGGCTCCGCCCCGAACCCTGCGCCTCCCGGCCTTAGTACTTTTGCCTATCCGAACTGTGTGCATATTCGAACTGAACTTGCAAAAGTACCGGCCTCCGGCGGCCCGCCTCTCTTCCACGGATACCGAATGATTATTTATTACTTGACGCGCCAGCGGACCCGCCAGCGACTCCCGTCGAAGTCATGGCTCAGGATCTCGAAAGTACCGATCTCGGAGGTATTCCTTACATGGGCGCCGGCGCACGCACAGGCGTCGTAATCACCTACCCTGACTATCCGGAGCATTTCAGAAGCATTTTCCGGCAACTTGCTCAAGTCAACGATTGCGGCCGCATCTTCATGCGTCATAAATGAGATATTGACATCCAGATTGGAGGCGATCACCTCGTTGACCTTCCTAACTATATCATCCACCTGCTCCGGAGATGGGGCTTCCTGAAGGAGATAATCGCACTTGGACTTCTTGCGTTCAATGTGGGCGTTGCGAGACCTGGGACAGCCGAACATACGCACCATCGTGGCGTTCAGTATGTGTTCGCATGTATGCATCGGAGGATACTCCTCCTTATTGTGTGCGTTGATTATGGGTTCTTCCATGATAATCAGTCCCGTTTTGACAAAATTAGCGAAAAAGATGCGGACTTTCGAAAAAAATTCGCATCTTTGCAGTCCCGAAAGGGAAACAGGGGCGTAGCTCAGCTGGTTTAGAGCGCTTCAGTCACATTGAAGAGGTCATCGGTTCGAATCCGATCGTCCCTACGAGAAAAACCTCCGGCCGACAAGGCTGGAGGTTTTTCGCATAAATGGACCGGCGCAGCGGAAAAACGGCGGCGAGGCCGGCCGGACCTCAAAAACCCGCAAAAACCCGCAGAAACCCTCAAAAACCCGCAGCAACAGCAGAAACTACCTGATATACGCCCTCACGATCCTGACGTCGGTCAGGGGACGGTCGTTATCGTCGGTTTCGACTTTCTGGATGGCATCGACTACGTCGAGACCGCCTGTAACCTCACCGAAAACCGTGTACTGTCCGTCAAGGTGCGGTGTTCCGCCGACGGTCTTGTAGACCTGGCGCATCTCTTCGGTGAGTTTCACCTGTCCGCCTGTACGGGCATCGAGTCTCTCCTGCATTCTGTCAAGGCCTTCGTCGTCGAAAATCTTTCCCCAGACGATGTAGAACTGCATGGCCGAGCTGCGGCGTTCGGGATTGACGTCGTCACCCTCACGGGCGGCTGCCAGTACGCCGCGGCGATGGAATATCCCCTGATCCAGCCTGAATTCAGGAGCCACGGTATACGGACGGTCACCTTCTCCGAGAAGGACTCCGGGAGCGGCGTTTTTCGAATCGGGGTCCCCGCCCTGGATCATGAAGTCCTGTATCACCCTGTGGAACAGCAGGGAATCGAATGCTCCCTCCTTGACGAGTGAACGGAAATTCTCGCTGTGGAGAGGTGTCTCGTCATACAATTTGAGTTCTATCGTCCCCATCGTGGTCTCCAGCACGACCCTTTCTTCCTTTTTGCCGCATGAGGACAGGCTGAGAAGCATTACGAGCAATGCCATCAGAGAAGCTCCCCCGGGGCGCAGATGCATGCGTGACAGGCGGGCGCGGACGGGTTCATCATAGAGTTTGAGGGCTGCGAATGCCAGGATGACCGCCAGGGTCACCGTGCAGAGAGCCAGAGGCCACGCTTCCGCGAAGGTAAGGCCGTGTTTCCAGACATGGGAATAAAAGAGGTACATGAGCGGATAGTGTATTATATAAAGAGGATAGGATATCTTCCCTATGAAAGAGCAGAAACGGCCTCCTCCGGAAGCGGTTCCGGAAGCTCCCAGCCTGAGCACAAGCGGGAAAAAGACCAGCACGCAGAGCGAATCATAGAGTCCGTTCGTCCAGGAAGGTTCAGGTCCGCGTCCTGCATAGGGCATGGCCATCAGCACTACCAGTATCGCCGAACACATCCAGAAAGCGCCCTTTACAGGCCGCCCGGAGGAGGGTGATACACCGGGGGCTGAAGCAGCGCTCCGGGCCATCAGCAGGCCTGCAGAATATGAGAAGGTCATTCGAAGGAGGCCTCCCCAGAGATTGTTGCCGGCCATGGTCCAGCCCACCCCGATATTGTAGCTGCCAGAGCAGTCCAGGACGGCGAAAGCCGCAAGACCGGCGCCCATGACTATGGTCCATATCCTGAGCACCCTGGTACTCATCCTGCGCAGCAGAATGGCGTACATTATATTGCCTATGTATTCGAAAAAGAGCGACCAGCTCGGTCCGTTGAGCGGAAACATCTCCCCGTTGCCACGGACTTCAAAGGGCGAAGAGGGGCGCAGGGGAAGCAGCAGGGCGCCAAGCAGGAACGCGCCCGCGACGGCTCCCCACCCCACCGGCGTTCCGTCCCATTTGACACGGCCCTGTATTATGAATGAGACCAGTCCGACGACTGCGGCAAGGACCACCATGGGATGGAGCCTGATGAGCCGGCGGCGGAAAAAGCCGCCGACCCCCATCTCCTTCCAGCGGTCGTCATAGGCATAGCCCATCACGAATCCGGAAAGGATGAAGAAAAAATCTACCGCAAGGTAACCGTGGTTGCATGCCTGGTCGACGGGCGAAGTTGCGAATCCTTCACCTATGTGGTAACACAGCACCATGAGGGCCGCGACTCCGCGCAGGCCGTCGAGTATCTCGTATCTGGGTTTCATGTGCCGCGAAAAATCAGTTTTCAGCGCAGAGGCGGTTTATGAAATTGAATATGACGAGGGTCCGTTTCCGGAGAAGTTCATAGTCGATGATCTCCGGACGGTCGCTTTTCTTGTAGGTATGTTCGTGGAAAGCCGAAGTGAAGAGGATGGCGGGTATACCGGCACGTGTGAAAGGATACTGGTCGCTTGTCTCGAGCATCATCCTGTAGAAATCACGGCTGCCGTAGAAGGTCAGGTCGAGATCGAGTTTGTACTGGGCTTTGGAACATATGCCGGCAAGATATCCACGGTAGGATGAGGGAAGGCTGTTCTCGCCTATCGCGAAAAGATACTCCCTGTTCCTGCGCGGCGGAACGAGGTCCGTTCCGAGCATGTCCAGATTGACCATCGCGGTAATCCGCGACGCCGGGATGCCCATATGCCTGACGAAATAGCGGCTGCCGGCCATGTCCAGTTCCTTGCCGTCGAAAGCCACGAAAACAAGGTTCTTGCGGGGTCCTTTGCCGTCAGCCCTCATGGCCGAGAACATCCTTGCCAGGGAAACCAGTGCTGTGACGCCCGATGCATTGTCGTCGGCACCGGGATACACGGTATGGCCCAATTTCCCCAGATGGTCGTAATGCGCGCCGATAATGATGTATTCGTCCGACTGGACGGAGGCTGGAATCAACCCCACGACATTGCGTATCGCTATGGAATCCTTGAAACGGAAACTCTGGGTATATGCCCAGTCCCACGGCTTGAGTCCCAGGGAACGGAACCGGCTGACCAGGAAATGCTCTGCCATATACTTCCCTGCAGTGCCGGAAGCACGTCCCTCTGTCATGTCATCTGCAAGATAAGAGAGGACCCTCTCCATGTCGGCCGTGGAGACCGTATTCTCATACTGGCGGAGGTTCTGGGCCGCGGCCGGAAGGGCGCAGGAAAGAAAAATCGCCGCAAAGAGCAGTATGGCACAACTTTTCCTCATTTAGTTTCAAATGAAATGCAAAAATAGTATTTTTGCGATGATGTTCAAAAAGGGCCTCATTTTCCTGGCGCTTACATTCGCCCCTATTTGGAGCGCTTTCGCCCAATACGACCTCGACCACTTCTATTATAGCGGCCGCCAGTCGCTGATTGACGGGAAATATGCCCAGGCCATCGAGAGCTTCAACATCCTCTCGATGCTCGACAGCACGGTTTATGAAGCCTATTTCTTCCGTGGAATAGCGAAATACAATCTCGGAGACTACGTCGGGGCCCAGAGGGACTTCGACCGCACCCTCCATTTCAACCCAATCTACACTCCCGCTTACCATTACCGGGCGATTACCCTGAGCCGCATCGGCAAATACGACCAGGCGCTCAAGGATCTGGAGGAGGCGGTGGACCTGCGGCCAAGCTATACCGACCTCTATTTCAGCCGGGGGGTCACCTATTTCCTGTCCCAGCAGTTCCAGAAGGCCATACACGACTTCAACACGTTCATACGCAAGATGCCGCGCGAGGGAAGCGCATACCTCAACAGGGGGGCATGCTATCTGTTCCTGGGCGACACCACCAAGGCGCTGAACGACTACAACAAAGCCATATCATTAAACCGCTTCGACCCCGAAGGATACATACGGCGCTCCAGGGTCTATGCGATGCAGGAGCGGGCCGGAGAGGCAATAGAAGACCTGGACATTGCTCTGAGGCTGGACAGCACCAACACTTACGCATTCTTCAACCGCGCCATCCTCAAATACGAGAAAAAGGACATCAGGGGCGCTATGGACGACCTAAACAGGGTGCTTGAAGAAGATCCGGGAAACGCGCTGACACTCTACAACAGGGCGTTGATCTACGCACAGGTTGGAGATTACGCCTCTGCCCTGGATGACTACGACAGGGTGCTCAACATCAATCCCAACAACGTGCTGGCATATTTCAACCGGGCAGCGGTCTTCATGGAACTTGGACGCTACCGCGATGCCATGGACGACTATTCCCAGGCGATAAACCTGTATCCCGACTTCGCCAAGGCCTATTTGAACCGCTCCTTTGCCAAGAGCCAGCTCGGGCAGTACACCTCCGCCAAACAGGACTACGACATAGCGCAGCGCAAGGTCAGGGAATACCAGGCGATGACCGCCGATTCCACCGGCCATGCGGCATTCGCCGACACCACAAGGAAATACGACCACCTGCTAGCCCTCGACGCCGAATTCGCAAAGAAGGATTTCGACAATGAGCTGCTGCAGTACCGCGATGTCGACATCAGGCTGAAACCCCTCTATAAGGTGCATCCGGCCGACAGCGTAAGCGGCTATTCTTCGATAGCCCACAAATTCGAGGATGCCGTGCTGGACGCCTTCATTGCCAGAAGTCCCCTCGCTGTAAAATTCGCTTCCGCGGCCAAAGGTTCCATCCGCAACGGCGCCAGGGTCAGGGAAGAAGTCGAGCGCTCGCTCAGGGCCAGCCGCTCCAGCGACAACCTTTTCGCAAAAGCGCTCGTGGAATCGGAGAACAACCAGTTCAACACCGCGCTCGTATGCTACGACGAGGCGATTTCCAAATCACCCGAAACATTCTTCTACTACATAAACAGGGGGGCTCTCCAGGCGGAGATGATCGACTTCATCGCCTCGATGGAGAACAACGTGCAGGTCCTGACCCTCGACAACGCCAACACCGTCAGGACCAGGGTCCAGGACCAGGTGAAGCACAACTACGACTACACGCCGGCCATACATGACATGACCAGGGCTGCCGAACTCAATCCCTCCTTCCCCTACACCTACTACAATCTGGGCAACCTTTACTGCCTCTCCAACGATCTTCCGGAGGCGATCGTGCAATACACCCGCGCTATCGACCTCTATCCCTATATCGGCGAAGCTTACTATAACCGCGGACTTGTCCTGATCTATCTCAAGGACCGGGAAAAAGGCTGCATCGACCTGAGCACGGCCGGTGAACTGGGAATACAGGACGCGTACGGCGTCATCAAGAAATATTGCAAAACTGAAGAAGAACTCTAAATTCACTCTGTCATGTGGCTTTGGGCAGCGGTCGGATCCGCCATTCTGCTGGGCATCTACGACGTTTTCAAAAAACAGGCATCTACCCGCAACGACGTACTTCACATCCTCCTTTATGCGACGGCATTGTCTACCGTCCTGCTATCACCTTTCATCATAGCTTCGGCTTTCAGTACGGGCTGGTTTGAAGGGACGGTGTTCGACGTTTCCCGGGGCAGCCTCCGCGACCACCTGCTTGTGCTGCTGAAGGCCTCCATCGTCTCCGTGTCCTGGATCACCGGCCTGATGGGACTCAAGAACCTGCCCATAACTACGGCGGGCACTATCAAGGCATCCAGGCCCGTATTCGTCCTGATCGGGTCGATACTGATTTTCGGAGAACACCTTAACACCTGGCAGTGGGTGGCGATCATAGTCGCCATGTTCGCGCTATGGCTCCTTGGCCATACCAGCAAGAAGGAAGGGGTCGATTTCGTCCGCAACAAATGGATTTTCTGCATGTGGGTCGCCGTCATAACCGGAGTGATCAGCGCCCTGATGGACAAGCACCTCATGGCTTCGATGGAGCCCATGTTCGTACAGGGATGGTGTAATTTCTACATCGCGTTCATCATGGCGGCGATCGTGCTGTTCGGCCGCTTCATGCACCGGAAATACTACCAGCCGTACAAGCACGACTGGGCCATATGGCTCATAGCGCTTTTCATCACGGCATCCGATTTCCTCTATTTCCTTTCGCTCCACAGTTCCGGTTCGATGCTGTCCGTGGTTTCCATGCTGCGCCGCAGTTCGGTCATAATCACGTTCATCTTCGGAGCCATACTGTTCAAGGAGAAGAATCTTAAGTCCAAGGGCCTTGCCCTGCTTATCCTCCTCGCCGCAATGACGATCCTGGTGTTCAGTTCCAGGTAGCGGAATCCCCCGCCCTATCCTTTCCGGAACTGTGCGGGCGTCATCCCGGTATGCGCCTTGAAATACTTGGTGAATGTGGGCTGGTCGGGAAAATTGAGCTGGTAGACTATCTGCTTGACCGACATGTCGGAATATTTCAGATAATTCTTTGCCTCAAGTATCACATATGTGTCGATCCACTCGGGGGCGCTACGTCCGCTGGCAGACTTCACCAGTTTTGAGAAATACTTGGGGCTCAGGCAGAGTTTATCGGCATAGAAGCCCGCGCTGCGCTCCTTCGTATGGTGGTCGGCAAGCAGCTGCAGGAATTTGTTGAATACCTCTTCGGCACGGCTCATACTTCTCGCCGCATTATGGCGGGCAAGTTCCAGCCTGCTGTCGAACACGCCCTCCGACAGGGAGAAGAGCGAAGAAATCAGCATTCCCACACACTCCCTCCTGCTCGGAAGATCGGAACCGAGGATTGTCTCCCCCAGTTCCAGGTAACGGTGCGCTATCTCCTTCTCCTGGGAGGTCAATCTGACACACGGATTGTCGAGCAGGAGCCTTCCTTCGGCGAATATCCTGTTCAGGTCGAGATGCAGCGTGGAAAGATACCGCCGGCTGATCCCCACAATCACATAGTGAAGCCCGTTTTCCATGGCAGCACCGGCATCCAAAACCTGTCCGATGTATCCGGGAACCATGAGCGCGAGGTCGTCTTCCTCCATGGTGAATTCCTTCATATTTATGCTGAAACGGATCCTTCCGCTGATACAGAAAACCGCCAGATAGGCGTCCAGTCGCACCGGCGTCTGGAGCCTCGGCGCCATATCCTCGTTCCGCACGTCGATGATGCAGAGGTCTTCACCAAGTCCGGTAAGCCGGCCTTCCGCGAACAGTTCCCTGAACTGTGCGAGTTCCATGTTGTAAAATGAATTCTCCATACCCGTACGATTTTGTTGCAAGTTATCAAATCCCGGCTTCATTACAAAAATAAAAGCCGGACGGACTTATATCCATTTTCATTTAAGGTATTGAAAAATTCACCGCTTTTAATTATATTTGCAAAATAAACACAGGAAAATCCAACCAAAACAATAATTCAAAACACCGAAACAACATGGCTGTAAAAGGTACTATCGTCGTTGACACGGAGAAATGCAAGGGATGCAGCGTCTGCGTGGTCAACTGCCCGTTCGGAGTCATTGCGCTCTCGCATGAGGTCAACAGCAAAGGCTACAATTTCCTCCAAATGGTAGAACCGGACAAATGTACCGGCTGCGCCAGCTGCGCAACCGTATGTCCGGACTCCGTAATCACCGTCTATCGAGTAAAAATCTAAATCATCGACAATATGGCAGACAAAGTATTGATGAAAGGTAACGAGGCCATCGCCTATGCAGCCATCAACTGCGGCGCCGACGGCTATTTCGGCTACCCGATCACTCCCCAGTCAGAAGTGATGGAAACCCTGATGAAGGAGAAACCCTGGGAGACCACCGGAATGGTCGTCCTCCAGGCTGAAAGCGAAACCGCTTCCATCAACATGGTCTATGGCGGTGCCGGCTGCGGCAAGAAGGTCATGACATCTTCCAGCAGCCCGGGCATCAGCCTCATGTGCGAAGGCCTCACCTATCTGGCAGGCAGCGAGCTTCCCTGCCTCGTGGTCAACGTCATGCGCGGCGGCCCGGGACTCGGAACCATCCAGCCCAGCCAGGGCGACTATTTCCAAGCCACCAAGGGCGGCGGCCACGGCGACTACAGGCTCATAGTCCTTGCCCCGGCTTCCGTACAGGACATGTACGACTTCGTGGACGAAGCATTCGAACTCGCGTTCAAGTATCGCAACCCTGCCATGATCCTTGCGGACGGCGTCATCGGACAGATGATGGAGAAAGTGGAATTCCGCCCCTCCAAGCCCCGCCGCACGGATGAGGAGGTACGCGCCCTCTGCGACTCCTGGGCCACCCTCGGAAAGCCCAAGACCCGCGAGCGCAACGTCATCACCTCGCTCGCCCTCGATCCTGTCGTAATGGAGAACTTCAATATCAAGCTCCAGAAGAAATATGCCGAGATCGAAGAGAAGGAAGTACGCTACAGCACCTACAAGACTGAGGATGCGGAGCACCTGATCGTAGCCTTCGGCTGCATGTCCCGCATCTGCGAGAACGTGGTCGACATGGCACGTGAAAACGGCATCAAACTCGGCCTCCTGAGGCCCATCACCCTCTTCCCGTTCCCCAAGAAACCCATCGACGCACTCGTTCCCCAGCTCAAGAGCATCATGTCGGTCGAGCTCAACTCCGGCCAGATGGTCGAAGACGTCCGCCTCGTGGCCAACGGCCGCGTTCCCGTAGGATTCTACGGCCGCCAGGGCGGCGTGGTGCCCAATCCCGACGAAATCTACGAAGCATTCCTTAAATTCATCAAATAATCAGGACTATGGATATCAAAGACATAATCAAGCCCGAAAACAAGGTTTACGGCAAATCGTCGGTCCTGACCGACAACATCATGCACTATTGTCCTGGTTGCTCCCACGGCGTGGTCCACAAACTGGTGGCCCAGGTCATCGAGGAGATGGACATACAGGACAAGACGATCGGCGTCAGCCCGGTAGGCTGCTCGGTCTTCGCCTACAACTATCTTGACATCGACTGGCAGGAAGCCGCCCACGGCCGCGCTCCGGCCCTGGCGACAGCCATCAAGCGCCTCAACCCCGACAAATACGTCTTCACGTACCAGGGCGACGGCGACCTCGCATCCATCGGTACCGCCGAAACCATGCACGCATGCAACCGTGGAGAAAATATCGTCATCATCTTCATCAACAACGCGATCTACGGAATGACCGGCGGACAGATGGCCCCGACCACCCTTCTCGGCCAGGTGACCGCCACCACTCCCTATGGCCGCAAGGCAGAACTCAACGGCTACCCCCTCAAGATCACCGAACTCCTTGCACAGCTCGAAGGCACGTGCTACGTCACCCGCCAGAGCGTCCAGAATCCCGCCGCGGTCCGCAAGACCAAAGCCGCCATCCGCAAGGCGTTCGAGAACTCCATGATGAAGAAGGGCACCTCCTTCGTGGAGGTTGTCAGCACCTGCAACTCCGGCTGGAAGATTCCGCCCGTGGAAGCCAACAAATGGATGGAAGAGCACATGTTCCCCTTCTACCC
Organism: Bacteroidales bacterium; assembly: GCA_017430365.1. GTDB lineage: Bacteria > Bacteroidota > Bacteroidia > Bacteroidales > UBA932 > Cacconaster. Next base: position 317,060 of record JAFRNC010000006.1, read on the forward strand.
GCTCGGCGACATGAAGGACAGATAGGATTTTAAAACCAGTAAACCATGAAAGAAGAAATAATCATAGCAGGATTCGGAGGACAGGGCGTCCTCTCTATGGGCAAGATCCTCGCCTACGGCGGCATCATGCAGGACCAGGAGGTCTCCTGGCTTCCTTCCTATGGTCCGGAGATGCGCGGCGGCACGTGCAACGTAAGCGTGGTCCTGAGCGACAACAAGATCAGCTCGCCCATCCTCAGCAAATTCGACACCGCCATCATCCTCAACCAGCAGTCGATGGACAAATTCGAGAAACAGGTGAAACCCGGCGGACTGCTCATCTACGACACCAACGGAATCACCCGTCACCCCGAAAGGGACGACATCACCATCTGCCGCATCGATGCAGTGGAAGAAGCCGCGAAACTCGGCAACGCCAAGGCCTACAACATGGTCGTCCTGGGCGCCTATCTCAAGATGAAACCCGTGGTCACCATGGACAATGTCATCAAGGGGCTCAAGAAATCACTTCCGCCGCGCAGGCACAACCTCATTCCCATGAATGAGGAGGCCATTACGGTCGGAATGAACGCGGTGGTGAAGGTCCGCTAGAAACTACATCCCGTCCACCCGGACGGAAATGTCACCCTGGGAAGGTTTTACTACAAAAACCTTCCCTTTTTCGTTTCCCTGGAACACCTCGGTGTCGTTCAGGAGGACGGACGTAATCTTGACTCCCCATTGCACCCCGTCATTTTCCTGTGTAAGGTATTGGAAAGTAACCTTGAGGGTGAACTCATCGTCGCCATGATACATGTATGTGGTGAACTCCTTCTGGGGGGTCTTGCCCCAAAGATAGGACTGGAACGCGATCAGACCGGACTCTGAGTCCAAACGGAGGAAATTGGTGGTGTTGTTGTACATTATGTACTCCACGTCATCGTAAGTCACCTTCTGGAAATCATGCACTGCCGACATGCGGGTGCTTTTGGGAACCTGCACCTGGAAGGCGGTGGGAAGATTGTACAGGCTGTCAAGGTCGAGCCTGTCATTTCCGTTTTCATCCACGAAGTATATCCAAAGCGGGCAATCCGTGTAATAGAGCGTTCCGTCGGGAACCTTTCCGTCATCGCCCCAGATGTTGCATGAAGCCAAAGAAAGGGCGACCAGGCAAAACAGTGAAAACGCAAGAACTCTTTTCATATCTCTTTGTCTCTGATTTTTCAATATAAATGCAATTATACTAAAAATCTTGCTTGCAGATCCGCTATTCGTGCATTTCGAAACGCTTTTCGGCCAGGGATTCGAAGCGTGTCCCGGGACGGCCGTAATTTGCGTATGGATAGATGGAAATACCTCCGCGTGGCGTGAAGAAACCGGTCACCTCGATATACTTGGGATCCATCAGTCTGATCAGATCCTTCATGATAGTATTGACCGTATCCTCATGGAAGCCGCCGTGATTGCGGAAGCTTCCCAGATAGAGTTTGAGGGACTTGCTCTCAACCATCTTCACGTCGGGAATGTATGAAATACGTATTTCGGCGAAGTCAGGCTGGCCGGTGATGGGGCAAAGGGTCGTGAACTCGGGGCAGTTGAAGCGCACCCAGTAGTCGTTGTCGGGATTCAGGTTGTTGAAGGCTTCCAGAACTTGGGGGTTATAGTCGAAAGGGTATGCCGTTTCGCGGCCGAGGGCGCTGAGCCCCTCCTTCTTCCTGTCGTTTTCCATGGACTAATCCAATTTTTTAATAAAAGGGTTGTAAGAGATATTGTAATCGTAAGTGTCGATTCCTTCGGAGCGCTTGAGCCTACGGGCCAACAGGCTCGTCAGGGGCAGGATCACGATCTCATAGAGGGTCTTGACCGTAACCTGCGTAAGGATAATGGAAAATATGGCTTTCGCAGGCATGACTCCCGCGAACGCCAGTGGATAGAATATGACGGAGTCGGACAGTTCTCCGGCTATCGTCGACAGAATGGCACGCCAGCCGAAGCCCTTGCCCTTGGTCGCGACCTTCATCCTGGACATCACCCAGGCATTGATCTGGGAACCGAGTATGAAAGCCAGAAGCGAAGAGACGGTCGTTCGGGTAATCAGGCCGAAGAGGCGGTTGAAACTGGTGGCGACTTCCTGGTTCTCAGGATATATCGGCGCCGGAAGCCAGCTCACGAGCTGTGCGGCGACAGCGACGAAAGCGCTGAGCACGAAACCCATCCAGATGACAAGCATGGCTTTCCTGTAGCCGTAGACTTCCGTCAGGAGGTCATTGATTATATAGGATACGGGGAAAACTATTACAGCTCCCGAAAGCTGCAGCGGAAGTTTACCGACCTGCCAGAGGCGGGGGACGAAAAGATTCGAGACGACGAGGCAGACGCAGAACGTCACTGCCAGCCAGACATAGACAACGGACAGGCCTTTCTGTCCTTGAACTTGATTTTCAGACATTTTCTCTTGTTTTTATAGTGGTACCAAGCACACTTGCGGCGGGACTCCCCCGCCACTCGGCGGCAAAGATACGACAAAAAAGTAACTTTGTACCACCATAATTGCAACAAAGCCATTTTTACGGCGTCTTATAGACAGAATGACAAGAAAAGAGATCATCACCTTCTACCGGATCCACAGCCGCAGGCTGTACAACATGAGTTACCGGATCCTGCTCAGCCCGGAAGACGCTGAGGAGGTGATGCAGGACACCATCCTGAAATACGTATCGAGCCCCCTGAGTCCGCTGCTGCCGGAACAGGTCTCCGCCTGGCTGGCGCGGACCTGCATACGGGCCTCGATCGACAGGCTGCGGAAGCAGCAGAGGGAGAAAGCCTTCCTCCAGGAATATGCCGCCGAAACCTCTTCCATGGGGACGGAACCGGAAAACGACATTCCCGACGGGATCGGCGCAGACCGGATTCTCGAGGCGGTCAGGCGCCTGCCCGAGCCCTATCGCCTGGCGGTCACACTCGTCCTCGTGGAAGGGCTCGACTACCAGGAAATCGCCGCCTATACGGGACTTAAAGAAGCAACCCTGCGCTCGCACTTCCTGCGCGGGAAACAGAAACTGATTGAAATGCTGAAAGAAGATGAAAAACAGATTTGACATTTACGAAATCCCTGACGGCCATCTGGCGCGCTTCGAGTCAAAGCTCGACAGGCACTATCCGGGACTGCGCGTCCGCCGCATCGTCTTCCGCACGGCCTCCATTGCGGCCATGCTCGCACTCGTATTCTGGGCCGGCATGGGACGGGGCTCGCATTTCCGTCACTCACACACACCCGAATCGGTATACAGTGCCTATCTGGAGCAGGTGGGCGACCTGTACCGTCTGCTTGCAGGCAATACCGGCAAAGACGATTCCATCGACTGGGAGTCCCTACTCCATGAACTCACGGACGAGACAGTGCCGCTCTACGACCAGCTCCCCGACGAAATGTCCGACAGGAAAAAGACAGCCATCCTCAAGGACTATTACGGCGGCATACTCGACGAAGCTCAGAAACTCAATGAAACCAGTAATATTAAATAACAGCATTATGAAAAGAATGATCCTTTTCCTGGCGGTACTTTCCGCCTCACTGTTCTCAGCCCAGGCAGAGCCTGAAAATGCGAAGAACCTTTACCGTCAGAATTACGACTTCCGGGATTTCACCGCCCTTTCAGTATCCCATATTTTCAAGGTGGATCTCCGCTTTGCGGACGCATGGTCCGTCGAAGTCGAAGTGCCGGATTACATCGAGCCCTATCTCGATGTCAATTGCCGGGAAGGCAAAGTCCGGATCGGCCTGCATAATCTGCCCAAGAATATCCAGCGCAGACTGAACGACGAGGACGGACGGCTCAGCGCCAGTGTCACTATGCCCAAGCTCCTTTCATTGAACATGTCCGGGGCAACGGCTCTCATTGCACAGGGGACTCCGGCGCTTGCTGACGGCGAATCCCTGCGGATTGTACTCAGCGGGGCCAGCAAACTTGAATCACTCCAGGCCGCCAGCCGGGGACAGCTTACGCTCAACATGAGCGGCGCCTCAAAAGCCGAGATAGAAGCTGATTTCCGCTCATTTGACATCGACATGTCCGGAGCGTCAAAACTCCAGCTCACAGGAAATGCGGATGGACTCGAAATCGATTGTTCGGGAGCCTCCAAGGCAAACTTGTCAGGCGGTTTCGACAAAGCGGAAGTCGGGGTCAGCGGCTCGTCGGACGTGACGGTCCACAAAGACATCAGGCTGCTCGAACTGGAAGTAAGCGGGGCTTCCAAGTTTGAGGTGAAGGGAAAGACTGCCATAGCCGACGTCGAGCTTTCCGGTGCATCCAAGGCACGGCTCGAAGTGACCGGGGAGATGACCTATGAACTTTCAGGAGTTTCCACCCTCCGGGTCAGGGATATGGATGCGAAAATAAGGGGAGAAGCCGCCCGCGGCTCCAAAATCGAGTACCTGAAGTAACATTGTACCTTTTTCTGATTACCTTTGTGCCGGAATGGCACATTTAGGCGAAATCATCTCTCTTGTCGTCGCGGTCTCCTGGACCGCGACGGCGCTTTTTGCCGACGAGGCAAGTCACAGACTGGGGTCCCTCAACGTCAACGTCATCCGCCTGACCTTGGGATCGCTCTTTTTAGCACTTATCCTATGGGTGACAATCGGCAGCCCCTACCCCCGTTATGCAGACGGGGCGACCTGGTTCTGGCTGGCGCTTTCCGCGTTGGTCGGCTACATTTTCGGGGACTACTGCCTCTTCAATTCCTACCTTGTCATCGGCGCCAGGTTCGGACAGCTTTTCATGACCCTGGCCCCGCCCATGGCCGCAATCGCAGGATGGGCCATGCTGGGAGAAACGCTTTCATGGCGTTCAATACTCGCTATGATTGTCACAATTTCAGGTATCGCCATTTCAATTCTCGCCAAGGGACAGGGACAGAAAGTCCATTTCACGCTTCCGCTCAAGGGAATATTGCTTGGACTGGGAGCCGGAGCCGGACAGGGCGTCGGACTCGTCCTGAGCAAAGTGGGCATGCAGCACTATGAAGCGGCTCTGCCGCCGGACGCCGACATGGGAAACATGATGCCGTTCGCAGCGACTATGATACGAGCGCTGGTCGGCGGGCTGGGATTCGTGGTAATGCTCCTCGTCCTGAAGCAGGGAAGGAATTTCGTCGAAATGACGCGTAAGGAGCACAAAGGAGTGCGATATGCGGTCCTCACCACCATCTTCGGACCGGTACTCGGAGTCTCGCTCTCGCTCATGGCGGTACAATATGCCCGTGCCGGGATCGCCTCGACGCTGATGGCCCTCACCCCCGTACTGATCATTCTCCCCTACGCACTGATACACAAACAAAAGGTCAAGCCGAAGGAGATCCTCGGCGTGACCATTTCCATGCTGGGCGTAGCGATGTTCTTCCTGCTCTAGTTCCGGCAGATGACGCTGCCGCTCGCCTGGTGGGTGGCAAGTATGAGCACTTCGGCTATCTGCACGTGTGCCGGAGCCTGGGCGGCGTACAGTGCCACGTCTGCGATATCGTCGCCGGTAAGGGGTTGTATACCCTTGTAGACATTCGAGGCGCGCTCGGTGTCACCGTGGAAACGAACGTTGCTGAAATTTGTCTCTACAAGGCCGGGCTTCAGGTTAGTAACGCGTACAGGGGTATGTGCAAGGTCGATGCGGAGGCCGTCCGAAAGGATCTTGACTGCCGCCTTAGTGGCGCAGTAGACAGCTCCGCCTGCATAAGCGGCGTCACCGGCGACAGAACCGATATTAATGACGTGGCCCTTCATGCGTTCCACCATCCCGGGGACCACGAGACGGGTCATGTAGAGAAGACCCTTGACATTGGTGTCAATCATCGTTTCCCAGTCGTTGAAATCCCCGGCATACTCCGGCTCCAGGCCGAGCGCCAGTCCGGCGTTGTTGACGAGCACGTCGATCTCACGCCAGGCTGCAGGAAGGGAATCCAGTGCACGCTTCACCTCTTCGCGGTCGCGTACGTCGAACGGGAGCGGCAACGCTTCGACCCCGAATTCCTTTTCGATTTCACCGGCCATTGCGGCAAGCTGCCCGGCGCGGCGGGCTGTGATGATGACACGGTATCCGGCGCCCGCGAATTTCCGGGCGCATGCGGCGCCGATCCCGCTGGTGGCGCCGGTAATCATTGCTGTTCTTTTCATATTTCAAAGATAATGATAATAGTTCACAGAAGGAAATAAAGCAACAGTTGCATTTATATTAAACTTTTGCGATATTTGCGGAAACTGTTGCAAAATGGAAAGATTCTCATTCCTGAAAACTCTCCGCAAAAAGAGAGGATTGACACAGGAGCAGGTCGGAAAGCTTGCCGGGATGAACAAATCCCAGATTTCCCGAATGGAACGCGGCATGCTGGGAAGTCCGGAAACAGTGGAAAGGATAGTGAAGGCGCTCGATTACGAAATGGTCGTGGAATTCAGGGACTTGCGGTTGAACAAAAAGGTACCTTTCAACAAGATGCCGGACGATGAGCTGATACGGTGGCTGGACAGACGCGTAGAAGAGACGCATCTGCACCTCAGGAAAGGAATCAATCTCAAACTCTTATCGAAGGAGACCGGGATCCCCCAGCGGCGCCTGGCGGCGGCCATGAGGGGAAGCCGATACGGGAGCGTATCATCATATATCACGGCCAAACGGATAGAGACCGCCTGCAGGCTTCTCAGGAAGAGGCCCTGGTACACCATTGACAGCATAAGCCAGGACTCCGGGTTCAGCGCCCGGCGCACGTTCCAGACAGTTTTCAAGGAAAGGATGGGGATGACGCCGTCGGAATACCGCTATCAGTCGTCAGACTCGCCCATCAATATGACCAGGTGATCCCCTTCCATCAGCACCATGCTGCCATGCGGCACAAGGAAACGCCCGTCCCGCCGCACCATGACCACCCTGATACCGTGAGGGAGATTGAGGTCCCTAAGAGTCGCGCCTCTCTTCAGGTCCTCGGCAGATACCGTATGGTCGCGCAGCATTCCCATCTCCTCGGGAATCTCCATTCCGAATGATTCGACTTCGGGATCCTCGTCATAACTCAGTTTCAGGAACTTGGCCGTACGGGTGAAGGTCATGCCCTTTGCCAGCAGGGAAAGCAGAGCGATGAAAACCACGAGGTTGAATGTCACGGATGCCCCCTCCAGACCCGCGACGACCGGGCAGAGTGCGAACAATATCGGGCCGGAGCCCTTGAGACCGACCCAGGAGACCAGCACCTTTGCTTTGAAAGACATCTTGCGGAAAGGGGCAAGGCATAGCAGGACGCTCGCCGGCCGGGCGACAAACATCATGAAAAGTCCTATGAGGAGCGCCGGAACCGCGACGGGAAGCATCTGAGACGGTCTTGCTAGCAACCCCAGCATCAGGAACATCAGCAGTTGCATGAGCCATGTGATTCCGTCGAAGAACTTGAGCACGTCCCGTTTATGCGGCACTTCAGCTTTGTTGCCGATAAGGATCGCCGCGACATAGAGTGCAAGGAGGCCGTTGCCGTGAAGAAGCGATGCGAAACCGTTTGCGAAAAAGCCTATGCTGAGGACCAGTATCGAATAGAGAGAAGCATTGTCGAGATGTATCTTTTTCAGGATCCACCTCGAGCCGTATCCGACTCCGAAACCTATCGCAAAGCCGACCACGACCTGGAGCAGGAAAACCCAAAGCCCGTCCCAGAAGAGCTCCCACGGCCCTGCAGCCGAATTCTTTGCAACGGTAAGAACCTGTACCAGAATGATCGTGAGCACATATGCCATAGGGTCGTTGCTTCCGGATTCCAGCTCAAGCAGGGGACCGAGATGCTCGCGAAGATGCAGGCGCTTGCCACGAAGGACGGAAAAGACCGAAGTGGAATCGGTCGAGCTCATGATAGCTGCAAGCAGGAAACATCCCAGAACCGAAGCCACGGCAAAACCTGCGAAATGCGGGGCGATCAGGTATATGAATCCGCCCGTGAAAATGACGGTGAGGAAAAGGCCGAGGGTCGAAAGGATGATACTCTGTTTCATTACCGGCCGCGTCTCGGCCAGCGAAGTCTCAAGTCCGCCCGTGAAGAGGATGATGGTCATCGCGAAGTGACCTATCGATTCGGCGATCTCGTAGTCCTCGAACTTCAAGCCCAGGCCGTCTGCACCGACAGCCATACCAAGCAGCAGGAAAAGAAGCAGCGAAGGAGCCCCCAGGCGCCGACCGGCCTTGGTCACCAGTATGCCGAAAAAAACGAGGATGGAAACCAGCAGGAGCAGGTTGTCCGACAGCAGATTGACAGAGAAAATGGAGAGCGGAATCATTCGATCTCGAACAGATTCAGGAATCCTGTCATCATGAAAACATTCCTGATATCACTGGTGATATCCCGCACGATGACCCTGCCGCCCTTGACGGAAGCAGCTTTCCTCAGCGAGAGAAATAAGCGGAGCCCGGAGCTGGAGATATAGTCCATCTCCTTGCAGTCGAGGACTACGGTCTCTCCTGCAGATTCCTGCAGTTCGGTGAAAACACTGTTCATCTCCTGGGATGCCTGAGTATCAAGACGGCCTACGAGGCGCGCCGTCGTAACATCGTCCTGTTTCGTAACAAAAATTTCCATGGAAACCGTTATTATATCTTCATGATTATCAAACAAAATTACCCATTATTTGAATGGAACGGAAAAGTATCATGGCTAAATGGAATGCAATATGGCCGGAATTGACGCATATCGGCGGAGATTGAAGCAAGAGAAAGATGAGCGAATCGGCATTTTGTTTACCTTTGCAGTGTCGAAACGACGACATCACGCGGGTGTGTTGTAATTGGTAGCCAAGCCAGACTTAGGATCTGGTGCCGAAAGGCGTAAGGGTTCGAGTCCCTTCACCCGTACCTTATTATACCGGGATTATACCGGGGGCACTGCCCCCGAACCCCCTCGCTCCGACCTTGCTATTCCTCAAGCCCTCCCTGTCCGGTCTCCGCTAGCGCCTGCTGGCGCTTGCGTCCATCGGTGGTATCGGCCGGCCTCCGGCGGTCGCCTGATGGCGACTTCTACACGGGGGCACTGCCCCCACCCGAGCCGCAGGCGAGAGCACGACCGAAGGGAGTAAACCCCCTCGCTCCGACCTTGCTATTCCTCAGGCCCTCTCTGCCCGGTCTCCGCTAGCGCCTGATGGCGCTTGCGTCCATTGGTGGTATTCCCTACCGGCCTACGGCGGTCGCCTGATGGCGACTTCTACACGGGGGCACTGCCCCCGAACCACCGGGGCGCCCCAGAAGCTGTAGGATGGACGACAACAGGGAGCGGGACTCCATGCCCCAGATCTTGATCAACTCCTGTCCGACGGATTTCCAGCTCACACGCCCCACATCATTCTTCTGTCCGCATACGGGACAGAAGTCTCCTTCGTAAGACCGGCCGCAGTTTGCGCATGTATGGGGCTCTACAGCGTCCTCATAGCGGAACGGTTTTACCTGCCGGGCCACCGGCTGCATGGACAGCAGCCTGGAGACGGGATTGTCGGAAGCTATTTGATCTCAGGATGGGCGGACATCATCGAGCGGGCCCAGGCGGTGAAGTCGGACCAACGATAGTAAGGTCCGGTGACTGGTGTGAGCTGCGGCAGCGTGACTTCGGCTTCGTTCTGGACCACCTTGAAGAGGATGTCTCCCTGTCGGTTTCGGTAGAATACGAACAGAACGGTGGCGGCCATCGGTATGTTGTAGTTCTGGAACCAGTATTTCACTTCGGACGCCTTTTCGGGCACGGTCCCGCAACCGTTCGCATTGATCAGGCACATGAAGGCTTCGAAGACATAGTCGTGTCCGAAGCGCAGGTCGGCGGCCTGTGCGGGATTGTTGAAAGCGCTTTCAGCCTTAGCGATGATGTCTTCCAGCAGGGGGATGTTCTGATAGCGTGCCGTCAGGTCAACATGATAGGAATAATAGTTGGAAGCCTCCCAGAGATTGAGCCTCTGGTCGCTTGTGACCAGACTGTCGAAAAGCGGCCTGTCCTCGTAATTGTGATAGCCGCCGATAAGCGATGTGAGCTGTGTAATGAAAGCCGTGCGGCCACCTTCGAAACGGGAAGGATAAGAAGGATCTTTGAAAAACCGCCCGATAATGCCGTCATAATCGATGAACCGCTGGTTGAAATGGGCGACACTCTCAATGTGGGAGATATCATCTTCCTTGAACGTCCGCCTGATGGCTGCGGGTGCACTTGTAGGAGTCACTACGGACAATCCCGTATGGGTGGAACTCTGGTAGAAATCCAGTTTCGGATTCTTTTCCTTGAGGCTCAAGCAGAACGAACTCATGCTCACGATGCTTCGCGGCGAAGTGGAGACGATGGCGTCGATGTGGCGGGCTTTTTTGAAAACTTCAGGAAAACTGTCGTACACCCATTCCGCAATCCGCTTGTGCTGTTCCCACCCCAGCGGTACCAGGTCGCCCGTATTGATGAGGGGAATCTGATAGAAATCTTCGAAATTGTCGTGAAAGCTTTCGCCCAGCGGCGTCAGCGCCCCTTCGTCATGGGCGGTTGACAGGATGGTATGCAGCAGGGAATATGTCTTGGAATCCCACGCATAACGTGACCCGTGACGGCCATAGTGGCTGATGTAGAATGGCTTGTAGCCCTTGGGGGCCGTGGTGAGCGCCGGCGCGTCAAAGCGGTGAGGTCCCTCCATTCCGGATGCCTTGCGCCAGTCTGCCCGGACTTGTTCCAATACATCGTATTGCTGGGCTCCTGCCACGAAACATACCAGGAGCATCACGACGGTAATCAGTTTTCTCATAGACTTTGGTTCATTTATGCAGATTGATGGAAAAGAATTCCGGGTTTACTACGAACATCAGCCATCCCCAGTGAAGGTTGTTTTTGTCGCCTGTCCGCTTGAGGCGCTCCATGGTTTCAGTCCCTTTCATGAAAGAGTAACCGGCCTGCAGGCTTACATTTTTCATTATGTTCCAAGATGCGGTGAGTTCCAATTCATGTCCCATCGTCAGAGGCAGATCATCAACCGGGACACTGGTGGCCAGCAAGTGATACGCCGCATTCAAATCAAAACTCTTTGAAGGGGTCCATTTACCACCGGCATGGAAGTCCTGCAAACCCGGGGTATTGCCTCCGTAATAAGTCGTGACGTAGAAAAAGTCCATGGCACCATAGAACTTATGGTGTGATCCGAAGATGGGATTGAACCCCCTGACTTCAGTCTTGAGGGCCATTCCTATAGCACCGGCAAAAGGAACAAAGAAATACTCGTCTCCGCTCATGTAGAAATATCCGGTATTGATACGCCAGGCGGGGTTTATACGCCAGGCGGCCTCGGCGCTCGTCATCCAGGCATTGATCGGCAGAGAGTACTCATTGCGGCCGGTCTGCCTGTAGTATGAAGCCTGTACGCTGAAATTCGCGGGATGCCAGTCGGAAAACACTCCGAACAACTGCTGGTATTCGTTCACGTTCTCCGCCGGGTCGCTTGGATTCTGCATTCCCGTGTTTATGAAGAGAAGCGAATTGCCCCACTGCGGGAACGGATCGAAATGGTACCAGAGCGTCTGCATCATCTTGTATGGCTGAGCACCGTTGGCATAATAGGTGCCACCGTTTATGTTCTCGTCGTTCTGGTTGAATGCCACGAGCAGATGGATCTTATGCTTTTCCCCGTCATATCCCGCTTTCAACAGATCGTGGGTGCTTGCGACCATGGCCCAGTCGTTGGCGCCGATAATACGTTCGTCATCGTAGGCGAGTTTCTGGTGGCCGATCCTGAGGAACAGTCCGCCCCGGCTTCTGAGGCCGAACCATGCCTCGTCGACGCCGATGCCGCCGCTGGAACTAGAGCCCCAGACACCGAAGAACTTGGGTGCAAAGCGGATCTCCAGTCCTTTCTGTGCAAAATCCAACTGCACCATGGTGCTGCTCATCAGGAACATGGCTTCGCCAGAACCGTTTTCGGCAGGCAGGGCGCCCGCACGGTATTCCCCACGGGTCCAGTGGCTCGGTTTGATTGTGAAAGTGCGCTCCGGAGCTTGTTTGAGCGTATCCTGCCCGGCCAGCGGAGCCATAGTACAGAAGAGGCAGAAAAGGATGGAAAATGTCTTTCTCATATTCATGATTCAGAAGCTATCCGCACGGCTGCGGCACAGAGAAGTGACTGGGCGACAAGATATGTCGACATTATCGTAAATCCTCGCAGGGCAAAGTCCGCCATTCCGAATGTCCTCATGGCTATAAGTCCGTCGGAAATCACGAAGAGCAGGCCTCCGCATAAGACCATCCACCAAACCGGTCCGGAAGGAGCTTGACGCCGGATTATACCGCACAATCCGCAGAATGAAATGACGAGCAGTGCAGCTCCGTAAACGACCATCGGAGCCAGGAGGGCGCCGCTTATGCCGATGGCCAGGACCATGGAAACAAGGATGGCCGCCATAACCGCAACGGCCAGGATCCAGACGACAGGACGGAGTCCCCTGAGTGTACGCGAAAAAATGCATATATAGCAGATGTGCCCCAGAAGGAATGCGCCTATTCCCGAAGCGAACCAGACGAACCCGCTTCCCATCAGCAGGGAATCCCCGGCCCAGCCGAAAAGCTGGGCGAGCAGGAGCGTAGCCACGACCCATTTGTCAAACTGGCGCGGAGCCAGCCATGCCAATCCCGTCAGGGCAAGCAGGGGCATGAGGGCCCCTTTGACATATCGTTCCACCTGCAGGTTGCCGGTTATACATCCATAAAGATTGACTGCACAGGCAATCAGGAAGAAAAGGCCTGGAAACAACCAGAATTTTCGTGTTTTAAGCATGTATCAAAGTTACGGAATAATTATCTTTGTAAAAACCTAATCCATGAAAAGATCACTGCTGTTTTTGCTGATATTGACCCTGACAGCCTGTGGCCGGCCGTCCGCCGGACCAGTCGATAATAATACATACAGGGAAACCAACTACGCCAAGGGCGGTCCGCGCTTCAAGGCGCTGCTGCTGTATGACGACACCGCCGAGGAAGCGCATGTGCAGTTTGACCACCAGGCGATAGCTTTTTTCAGGAAACAGACCGTCGGCGAAGGGTTCATCGTCGATTCTACCCAGAATCTGGGAGCATTCACTGAAGAGCAGCTAGAGGAATACAGTGTAATCATCGCGCTCAACGCCTCCCCTTCCCGCGACGCCCGTCCGCTCTTTGAACGCTACATGGAAAACGGCGGCGGCTGGATAGGATTTCATGCCGCAGCATACAATGACATACGCACGGAGTGGCCCTGGTTCGTGAAATTCCTTGGCGGCGGCGTATTCAAGTGCAACAACTGGCCTCCGCAGCCCGCTCTTCTCGAACTGGACCGCAGGGACCACCCAGTCACACGCAACCTTCCGGATTCCTTCGTGGCTCCGGCCACCGAGTTCTACCAATGGACGCCTGAGCCGAGGGAGAATCCAGACATCGAAGTGCTTGTATCCCTTTCTCCCCGGAACTATCCTATTGGCCTGAAGGATATCGTCTATGGCGGAGATTTCCCTGTAGTATGGACCAACCGCAACTACCGTATGATCTACATAAACATGGGGCATGGCGACGAGCAGTTCTCCGACGCCACCGAACAGCTTCTGTTCATCAATGCCCTGCAGTGGATAGTTTCCCTTGACCCGGCCGGAAATCCTTTTGATAAATAATAACCGTCATGCGCAAATGCTTTTTCTATCTTGCCGCGGCATTATCATGCCTCGCAGCCTGCACCGGTAAGGGACCTTCCCAGGAAGAACTGGGGACCAGGCACGGAGACCCGGACGAAAAAATCGTGCTGGCCTATGTGTTCCGGATGAACGATCTTCCGGACGCCACATATCTGACGCACATCAACTACGCCTTCGGACACGTAAACGACAGTTTCAACGGAGTCAGGCTTGACCAGCCTGAAGAACTGCGCCGTCTGACACGCATAAAACGCAACTTCCCCCACGTCAGGATCCTCCTTTCAATCGGAGGCTGGGGCAGCGGCAATTTCAGTGAAATGTGTGCGGAAGAAAAACTCCGCACCGCATTCGCCAAAGATTGCCGGCGGGTCGTGGACGAATTCGGCCTTGACGGCATCGACATCGACTGGGAATACCCGGGCGAGGACGTTGCCGAAATCTCAGCTTCGGAAAACGACATCGACAATTATACGCTGCTGATGCGTGACATCCGTGCGGCAATAGGGCCGGACAAACTGCTCACTCACGCGACGGCGGGATCAGGAAAATTCTACGATTTCGATGCCCTGGACGCATATATCGACTGGACCAACGTGATGTCTTATGACTTGGGCAACGCCCCTTACCACAATGCTCCGCTTTTCCCCTCCGACATCCTGGAGCCCGGTTCCATGTCCGTCTCCGAGTGCATACAGGCACATCTGGATAAAGGGATCCCGCCCCAGAAGCTGGTAATGGGCCTTCCTTTCTACGGAAGAGGAAAGCAGGGCTTCCCGCGGGGTGTAGATGTAACCAAAGCACATCTCCTTCCGGATTATACCTATCACTGGCACAGCGTCTCACAGGTCCCCTACCTGACGGAAGATGCAACCGGGGAGTTCGCTTACGGTTTCGATGATGAGAAATCCCTGCGCATAAAGTCCCTGTATGCACTTGAGCTGGGACTGAAGGGAGCCATGTACTGGGCATACAACGGGGACAACACTGCCGGCGACCTCAGGCGTACCGTATATCAGACACTCAACGGGACTCTGCCTGCACCCGGGTTTTGAGGGCCAGCAGGGCCCAGTCATCCCGTTCACGCCTGGAGACTTCCGAGAGGCCGAGTTTCCCTGCCGCCTCAAGGAGCATCGGAATGTCGGCGGTATAGAAGCCGCTGAGCAGGATGTAGCCTCCCTGCGGCTTGAGCGCACGTACATAAGAGCCCATGTCAGAGAGGAGGATATTGCGGTTGATGTTGGCCAGGACACAGTCGTATTGTCCGCGGATCAGGACTGATGCATCGCCGCAAACGGTGATTATTTTGTGGGGAACCCGGTTCCGGCGGGCGTTGGCGATGGTCGAACGGCAGCAACGGGGATCGATGTCCACGGCATGGACAGGGACCGACGCTCCGAGTTTTGCCGCGACTATGGCCAGGATGCCTGTTCCGCAACCCATGTCGAGAACTGCCTTCCCCTTCAGTTTCCTGCGCATAACGAGCAGTTGTTCGATCATCATGGTAGTGGTCTGGTGATGGCCGCTGCCGAAACTCATCTGGGGATCTATGACGACATTGATACGCGTCTTGGGAAGATCCTTGTGATATGTCGCCCTTACCGTCACCTCGCCTCCTACAACGACGGGTTCGAAATCGCTCTCCCAGACTGCGTTCCAGTTCTGCTCCCTTACGAGTTCGACCGTATGGGACAGTTTGAAGCCGAATCCGGTGAAGCCGCTGAGGACGGTCTTGAGATTGGGTTCCGAGAAAAGGTCCTTAGGAATGTAAGCGTTAAGGAAAGGATCCTCGACCGTGAAACTGTCGAAGCCGAGGTCAACGATCCCGGCTTCGACTATTTCCGCCCATTCTTCGCTGAAGGGCTCGATTTTGATATGTACAGCTATGTAATCCATGACAGATTCCCGGTCAAGCCGGGAATGACGTTGGGTCAAGCCGCAACTGCGGCTAGAATGATTGCGCTATGCCGATAAAATCGTCGACCTTCAGGGAGGCTCCGCCGATAAGGCCGCCGTCGATGTCGGGGCATGCGAAAAGTTCCTTCGCATTGGAAGGCTTGCAGCTGCCGCCGTAGAGGATCGTGGTGTTGTCAGCGACATCATCGCCGAAATGGGCGGCAAGGGTCTTGCGGATGAACGCATGGATTTCCTGTGCCTGCTCGCTGGTGGCGGTGACACCGGTACCGATAGCCCATACGGGTTCGTAGGCGATGATGACATGGGCCATCTGCTTGGGCGTAAGGCCGAAGAGGACCTCTGAAATCTGGGATGCCACCACGTCGAAATGGCGGCCTTCGTTGCGCTCCTCAAGTTTCTCGCCGACGCAGAAGATCACTTTCAGGCCGTTCTCGAAGGCCAGGGCCATCTTCCTGACGAGTTTCTCGGAATTCTCGCCGTAGTACTGGCGGCGCTCGGAGTGGCCGAGGATCGTGTAGGTGCATCCGGCGTCCTTGAGCATAGAGGCGGCCACTTCACCGGTAAAGGCACCTTTAGGCTGGTCGGCGCAATTCTGGGCAGACAGGGCGACGGGGCTGTCCTTGAGCACCTCCGCCACGGAGGTCAGGTGGGTGAACGGAGGGGCTACGATAAGCGAGACACCCTTAGAGATTTCATTCACTTTGGCAACGATTCCTTTTGCGAGTTCCACTCCTTCGGCAATGCTGGTGTTCATCTTCCAGTTGCCGGCAACGATTTTCTTTCTCATGTGTTATTGTTTGGTTTAATGATTTCCGTCAATACCGGCATATGCCGGGGCCTGCTTCAGCCAAATCACAAAGTTAGAAAAATATTGTATTTTTGCGGCACAAAACGTTCAGGATATGAGTTTCAGCTTCAAAGAGATCGTCAGCGCATTCATCGTGCTTTTCGCCATCATAGACATCACGGGGTCACTTCCCATCATCATCGACCTCCGGAGCAAGGGGGCCAAGGTAGGGCCGCTGAAGGTCTCGCTGATATCATTCGTCATCCTGGTGGCCTTCCTATTCGCGGGAGAAGGCCTCCTCTCCCTTTTCGGAGTGGAAATCAATTCGTTCGCAGTGGCCGGCGCCATCATCATCTTCATCTACGGCATGGAGATGACCCTCGGACGGGAGATAATAAAGAACGACGGCCCGGCATCCGCGGCCAACGTCGTCCCGATCATTTTCCCCCTGATAGCGGGTGCAGGCGTGCTGACGACGCTGATCTCAATGCGTGCAGAGTATGCGATGCAGAACATCATCGTGGCCATCGCCCTGAACATGGTGGTGGTCTTCTTTGTGCTCAAATACGTAGATTGGGTCGAGCGAGTGCTCGGCCCAACCGTAATCTACATACTCCGCAAGGTATTCGGAATAATCCTCCTGGCGATGGCGGTGAAACTCTTCACCACCAACATCGCCGGCATGATCTAATCTTCCGACATATCGTAGTGCTTGTAAAGCTGGCGGATGGCGGCGGCAAGGCGCCTTACGCCTTCACGGATCTTATCGTCGCTTGCGAATGAGAAGTTGAGTCGCATCGTGTTCTTTCCGGAACCGTCGCTGTGGAACGCCTCGCCGATGACGAAGGCCACGTTCTCCTGAATGGCAATCGAGAAGAGTTCCCTCGTGTCGAGCTCCTCGGGGAGTTTCAGGAAGAGGAACAGGCCGCCGTCCGGGTTGGTCCAGGTGACACCCTTCGGCATGAATTCCTCGAATGCGCTGACCATAACGTCCTTCTTGCGTTTGTAGAGGGCGCAGGTCTTCTTAAGGTTCACGTCATAGGCGCCGGAAGACAGATATTTGGCCGCAACCATCTGGTTGAAGACCGGGGTGCAGAGGTCGGACGACTGCTTTGCCACTATGATGCGCTCAATGACGTCGTGGTTCGCCACGATCCATCCGAGGCGGAAGCCGGGGACGAAGGTCTTAGAGAAGGTGCCCACCATTATTACGCGCTCGGGTGCCATGGAATACATTGAAGGCAGCGTCTCTCCGGAGAAACGGATGTTCTTGTACGGCGTGTCCTCAACGATGATCAGGTCGTACTTGCGGGCCACTTTGACCACATATTTGCGTTCCTCGAGGGTCATGGTCTCGCCCGAGGGATTCTGGAAGTCGGGAATCGAATAGATGAACTTGGGCTTCTTGCCGGTAGCGCAGAGTACGTTGCATGCTTCCGCCAGGCCGTCGTTGTGGCGCAGGCCGTAAGGCTGACCCTGATATGACCACACTGACTGGAGAGCGGCCAGGTAGGTCGGCAGTCCGCAGACGATGACATCGCCCGGATCGATGAAAATCCGGCAGATAAGGTCGAGAGCCTGCTGCGACGCAGTGGTGATCGTTATATTCTCCACGGGAACGTCAAGGTTCTCGTCCCGCTTGTAGAGGCGCGAAATCTCCTCGCGCAGCGACTTTACGCCCTCCGTGCTGCCATACTGCAGGGCGGCGGCGCCTTCGGTATCGAGCACTTCCTGCATGATCTTCTTGAGATCTTCCAGCGGGAATGTCTCCGGGCTGGGGAAACCTCCGGCGAATGAGATGATTTCAGGACGGGTGGCTACGCTGAGAAGGTCGCGGATCTGCGAGCGGCGCATGTTCAAAGCGTTTTTCGAAAGAAGGGGGGTGATATCCATATTCTTTAACAATTGTTTCAGATGTATTGCAAATATAACAAATCGAAAGGACAACTCCTAATATTTGACATTTTTTTCACCTGATTTTTTGATTTGGTGAAACGGGAAAAAAGCATTATAATTGCAAGTTATGAAGAACCTTTACCTGATCGACGGCCACTCCCTCATCTTCCGGATGTACTACGCATTCCTGCGCAGGCCGATGATCAATTCCAAGGGCGAGGACACTTCCATCCTCTTCGGATTCACGAAGTATCTGCTCGACCTGATCGCCCGTGAGCAGCCCACCCACCTTGCCGTACTGTTCGACCCTCCGGCAAAGACATTCCGTCACGAACTGTATCCGGAATACAAGGCGACAAGGACCGCCACTCCGGAACTGGTGAAGGCAGCCCTCGAGCCCCTGACTGAAATCGTCCGGGCGCTCGACATCCCCGTACTCATGAAACCCGGATTCGAAGCCGACGACGTCCTGGGCACCCTGGCCCGACGCTTCGCAGGCGACGACTGCGACGTTTTCATGGTCACTCCGGACAAGGACCTGGGCCAGATAGTTGACGACCACATCTTCCAGTACAAGCCGGGCAAATCCGGTTCCGAGAACGAAATCATCTCCAAAAACGAGATATGTGCCAGATATGGCATTTCCGACCCTCTCCAGATAATCGACATACTTGCCATCTGGGGCGACGCGGCCGACAACGTCAAGGGAGTAGACGGCGTAGGCGAAGTCGGGGCGCGCAAACTCGTTGCAAAATACGGCAGTCTGGAAGGCATCGAGGAGCATCTGGACGAACTCCCGCCGAAGCAGAGGCAGGCTTTTACAGATGCTCTGCCACATCTGGCGCTGAGCAAACTCCTGGTGACCGTCAAGACCGATGTGGACATCGAAGTCAGCGAGGAGGATCTCCGCGTCGGCCAACCCGACGGATCAGCCGTATCAAGGCTCTTCGACCATTACGAATTCAATTCCCTGCGGGGCCTGGTCAATCTGGAAGGCGGGCCCGTATCCGCGGGACTGGGAAAACTCGAGAGTATCCCCGCCCCCGCTCCGGAAATAATCGGAGAGGCCCGCAGCAAGGGGAAGGTCGCAGTCCGTCTCTCCGACCGGGTAGTCCTGGCTTCGGGAAACAGATACTGCTCCCTCTCCTTCGAGGAAGCCGCCCCGCTGCTTTCGGACCCTTCCGTCGCCAAATGCGGTTTCGGGCTGAAGAATACCGCGCTCTCCGGCGACCTATTCGACATCGAGATCATGCACTACCTGCTGAATCCCGAAAGAAGCCACAAACTGGAGATGCTCGCCTCGCATTATCTCGGAGTCACCCTGGAAGAAAGCGGTTCGGACGGCCAGATGATGCTTTTCGACTTCGACGACAAGTCTGCGGGCAGGGAGTGTGTCGCAGCCGGTCTGATCGAGCCATTCCTGCGTACCGAACTGCAGGAACAGCGCCTCTGGGATTTATATACCCGTATCGAGATGCCGCTGATCGGCATACTGGCACGGATGGAGGCTGAAGGAGTCAAGATAGACCCCGTCATGCTCGGCCAGTACAGCCGGATGCTGTCGAAAGAACTTCTGCAGATAGAGCAGGAGGCCCGCGAACTTGCGGGTGAACCGACCCTGAACCTCTCTTCCCCGCGCCAGATCGGAGTGGTGCTCTATGAGAAACTGGACCTCAACCCCCGCGTCAAGAAAAAACGCGACAGCTACCCCACCGACGAGGAGACGCTGAGCGAGATGGCGGACCGCCATCCAATAATTGGCAAGATACTGGAGTTCCGCGCGGTAAAGAAACTGCTCTCGACCTACATAGACCCCCTGCCCGGAATGATCAATCCCTCAACCGGCAAGGTCCACACGACATTCACACAGGCCCTCACGGCAACCGGGCGGCTGAGCAGCCTCAAGCCCAACCTCCAGAACATACCCATCCGCACGGAGAGGGGAATGAAGATCCGCGAGGCCTTCGTCCCCAGCGATCCCGAAGGATGGATAGTCTCGGCCGACTATTCCCAGATAGAGCTCCGGCTCATGGCCCATCTCAGCGGCGACCCCCATCTGGTGGAAGGATTCGCCCACGGCGCCGACGTACACCGCGCCACCGCAGCCCGCATTTACCATGTAGCCCCCGAAGAGGTGACGGCCGAACAGCGCAGGCATGCCAAGGTGGCCAATTTCGGCATCATCTACGGCATATCCGCCTTCGGACTCTCTCAACGCATGGGCATCTCCCGGGTCGAGGCCAGGAACTTCATCGAAGAGTATTTCAGGAGTTATCCCGGAGTAAAAGCCTACATGGACAGGGTCATCTCCGAAGCCCGCGAAAAGGGATATGTAGAAACCATTTTCGGCCGCAAGAGATTCCTCCCCGACATCAACAGCAAGAACGCCGTGGCGCGCGGCCTTGCCGAACGCAACGCAATCAACGCCCCTATCCAGGGAAGCGCTGCCGACATCATCAAACTGGCCATGATAGCCGTGAGCCGGAGGCTGGACTCGGAAGGACTCAGGAGCCGGATGGTACTCCAGGTACACGACGAACTCGTTTTCGACGTGGTCTCAGACGAACGCGACCGGATCGTATCGATAGTCAAACAGGAGATGGAGAACGTCTGCCGTCTCTCCGTCCCCCTCATCACCGAATGCAACTATGGCAAAAACTGGCGTGAAGCGCACTGACATCGAGGACCGCACCCTCGTGGAGATGGCGCTCCAGAAAGACCAGGGCGCCTTTTCGCTGCTGCTGGAGAAATACCGCAGCGCCCTGATCTCACACATCATGAAATATGTGTCAGTGGTCGAGGACGCCGAAGACATCTGCCAGCGCAGCTTCGAGAAAGCATTCATGAAAATCGACAGCTACAATTCGCGCTACGCATTCTCGACCTGGCTCTACAACATAGCCCAGAACGAGGCGATCGACCATATCCGAAGGAGCAAGGCGACGATAAACTCAGTCCCCATCCATGAGGAACGCGAAGCCATGGACGTCCTTGCAGGCAGTACCCCGGAAGAGGACCTGATAATCGACCAGGCCGTCAGGGAACTCATTTCCGGCATCCAGTCCCTGCCAAAGGGCTACCGCGAAGTTGCGGAGATGCGTTTCATCAAGGATTATGCATACGAGGACATAGCACGCGAACTGTCACTGCCGCTCGGTACGGTCAAGACAAGGATAAACAGGGCGCGCGGAATGCTCGAAAAAATGGTGGAGAACCCTGCCGATGGAAAAGCTGACTGACCTGTTCCCCGCGCTGACCGCCCTCCAGCAGGAGAGATTCGATGCGATGGAGGGGCTGTACCGGGATTGGAACTCCCGCATCAATGTCATATCCCGCAAGGATATGGACAATTTCCGGACGCACCATGTCCTCCACTCCCTTTCCATAGCCAAATTGATTGATTTTCCGAAGGGAAGCACAATCCTCGACGTCGGCACCGGCGGAGGCTTTCCGGGAATCCCCCTCGCCGTACTCTTCCCGGAATGCCGGTTCACCCTATGCGATTCCATAGGCAAAAAGATAAAGGTGGCCGCTGCTGTCGCCGAAGACCTGGGCCTTGACAACGTGACGTGCTTCAACGGCCGCGCGGAATCGCTCGAAGGCAGTTTCGACTATGTGGTTTCGCGTGCAGTCGCAGAACTGTCGACCTTCCTCCCATGGGTCAGGGGGAAGTATTCCAAAGCCATATTCTACCTGAAGGGAGGCAATCTCGACGATGAGATCGCCACCTGTGCGAAACGTTGCCGGATCGATCCCGCGAAGTTCATGCAGGTGCCCGTTTCCAACTGGTTTTCAGACCCGTGGTTCGAAGAAAAGAAGATTGTCGTCATATCGCGATAAAAAATTTGTTTATTAAAGGAAAAGCATTACCTTTGCGTTCCCAAAATTGAAATAAAAATCAACCGATATGAAACGCACATTTCAACCTTCACAGCGCAAAAGACGCAACAAACACGGTTTCCGTGAAAGAATGTCCACGCCCAACGGACGTCGCGTCCTTGCTGCGCGCCGTCGCCACGGCCGCAAGAAGCTGACCGTCTCTTCCGAGGATCTCTGGTAGGAACGACGCGTCGCACGACACAAAAAAGGATGACCTTCATGAGGTCATTCTTTTTTTGTACCTTTGAGCCATGACCAGGAAAGAACTGCTGGAACTATACGACGCACCCCTCCCCGTCCTTCAGGAGGCCGCAACGGCCGTACGCAGGCGTATAAACGGCGACCTGCTCTGGTACAACCGCAATTTCCACATCGAACCCTCCAACATATGCGCCCACAGGTGCCGGTTCTGCTCATACAGGCGCGACGACGCATCCTCCCCCGGCGCATGGAGCATGTCGCTCGATGAGATAAGGCCATACTGCGAGGCCAAGTTCGAGCCGGGAATGACCGAGATACATGTAGTGGGAAGCGTTCATCCCGACAAGGATTTCGGCTATTATCTGGGGATAATACAGGAGGTCAGGGCCTTCGCCGACGAAAGACAGAGCGCGGAAAGGCCTGTCACGATAAAGGCATATACCGCCGTCGAGATCGACGACATGTGCCGTTACAACGGCATATCCGTCCAGGATTGTCTGGAAACACTTTCCCGGGCGGGCCTGCAGACCATGCCGGGAGGCGGTGCAGAGATTTTCTCCCCAGGCGTGAGGGAGAAAATCTGTCCGGACAAAGCGAGCGGCGAGCGATGGCTCGAAATACACAGGACCGCCCATAGCAAAGGCATTCCCACCAACTGCACCATGCTGTTCGGTCACATCGAGAGCCGCACCGACAGGATAGACCACCTGCTCGAGCTGAGGAAGCTGCAACAGGAAACCGGAGGATTCAATGCCTTCATCCCACTCAAGTTCCGCTCTGCAGGCAATTCCCTCTCCGGACTCGGGGAAGTATCCGGGGATGAAGTGCTGCGCACATTCGCCATTTCAAGGATAGCCCTCGACAATATCCCGCACATAAAGGCTTACTGGCCGATGCTCGGCAAGGATCTGGCGATGGAGGCGATGTCATGGGGCGCCGACGACATGGACGGCACCATCAACGACTCCACCCGCATATACTCCCTTGCCGGAGCTGAAGAGCGCAATCCGTCGCTGTCAGTGGCCGAACTCAAGGCTCGGGCCCTCGCCTCCGGCTGGAAAGCTGTTGAAAGAGACAGTTTTTATAAAATTATTTCTTAACTTTGGGGATTATGGAAGTTGACAAAGATAATAAACCGACCTCGCGTTGGATCATACGCAATATCGTTCTGGCGATCGCCTTCTTCGCCGCACTGCTCATAGTTACCCAATTGTGCCTGAAGGCCATCACCCGCCACAACAAGGTAATCACCGTCCCCGACATGACCAACATGTCCGTGGCCGATGCAAAACTCGTGGCCAGACGTTACGACATCAAGACTGAAGTCATCGACTCCGTCTATGTGAAACGCATGGAGAAGGGCTTTGTCTTCTCCCAGAACCCCGCTGCCGGAAGCAAGGTCAAGAAGGGCCGCATGGTGAAACTCACCATCAATTCCAGCCAGACCAAGATGGTCAAGATGCCCAATCTGGTGGGCTATTCCCTCAGGCAGGCCAAGACCGAAATCCTTGCCAGCGGGCTGACGGTCGGCAAACTGGCCTATCGCGAGGACCTGGCGACCAACAACGTTCTCGACCAGTTCATCAAGGGACGCTATGTCGCACCCGGTACGGAAGTGGAAGCCGAGAGCCCTGTCGACCTGCTGCTGGGACTCTCCCCGGACGAGAATGAGACCTATATCCCCTACCTCATCGGTTTCACCCTCCCCGTGGCCCGCGACAACATATTCGAGAATTCCCTGAACCTCGGCAACGTCTCATATGACGAAACCGTAACCACATATCAGGACACCCTCAGCGCCGTGGTATACCAGCAAACACCTGCCTACCACGTAGGTGCTCCCGCCGCCATGGGAACCACCATCCACCTCAAACTCACCACCAGCCAGTCCAAGATCGCCGCCCGATGAGCGACGTGGAAAACGGAGATATCCTGCTCGAAGAAGATGAGCAGCAGGAAATGTATGAACATTTCCGCATGGTCGTCGACCGCGGACAGGCCCTGCTGCGCATCGACAAGTATCTGGCCGACCATCTGCAGGACACTTCGCGCAACCGTGTCCAGCTGGCCATAGACGCGGAGTATGTCCGCGTCAACGACAGGGTGGTCAAGTCGAACTACAAGGTGAAACCCCTCGACGTCATCACCCTGATGATGCCTTACCAGCGAAGGGGCATAGAGATAAAACCTGAGCCAATCCCGCTCGACATAGTTTACGAGGACGACGACCTCATGGTCATCAACAAGCCCGCGGGCCTGGTGGTACACCCTGGCCATGGCAATTACTCCGGTACCCTTGTCAATGCCCTCGCATGGTATCTCGGGCGCACCCCCGACCCCGACGGGGACGAAAGGATGGGGCTGCTGGTACACCGGATCGACAAGGACACATCGGGGCTGCTGGTGGTCGCCAAGAACGACGCCGCGCAGATAGACCTGGCGCGCCAGTTTTTCCACCATACCATAGAGCGGCGCTACCAGGCGCTGGTCTGGGGAAACATAACCGAAGACAGCGGCACAATAGACGCAAACATAGGACGCGATCCGAACGACCGCCTGCGCTTCAAAGTCTGCGGCGATCCCGCACAGGGGAAAAGGGCCGTCACCCATTTCCGTGTGCTGGAGAGACTGGGATATGTCACCTTAGTCGAATGCGTGCTGGAAACCGGGCGGACGCACCAGATCCGTGTCCACATGAACCACATCGGCCATCCCCTCTTCAACGATGCGCGCTATGGCGGCGACCGGATTCTGAAGGGTACGCTCTATACCAAGTACAAACAGTTCATCGACAACTGTTTCAGGATCTGTCCCCGGCAGGCACTCCATGCCAAGACCCTGGGCTTCATACATCCGCATACAAAGAAAGAGATTTCGTTTGACAGCGAAATCCCTTCCGATATGACTGCCCTCCTCGAAAAATGGAGGCGCTATGCGGGTTCGAACACCCTCGAAGAAGAGGACGAAACCCTCTGACCATTCCTAGAACCTGCGTCCGGGGCCGCCGCCGAAACCGGGACGTCCGCCAGGGCCGCCGGGACCGCCTTGACCGCCGGGGCCTCTCATTCCGCCGCGCTGACCTCCGAATGTACCGAAACGGTATGTAAGGCTGACCATGAAGTAGCGGCCAAGCGTATTGTTCTGAGTATCCTGGACGTAGTTGTCAGTAGTCCTGCGATAGGTGTTCCTGGACTGGTTCAGGATGTCATACATCTTGACGGCAAGGGTGAAACGGTTCTTGAAAATCTGCTTGCTCAGTTCGGCGTTCCAAACCAGCGTAGGGTCGTTGAAACCGGCATTGTAGCCGTTGTAGAACGAGTAGCGGGCGTCGGTCGAGATATTGAGCACATCCGGGATCTTGGCGATGAAGCGTGCATCCACATTGCTGGTCCAGGTAGCCGGCTTGTTGTTGGCGTTGATGGAATAGAAAGTGCGGGAATAACGGGTACCGCCGCCGACTGAAGCCTCTACGATGTCGTCGCGGTAGGTCAGGCGCATGTTCTCGCCTACGGACACGTTCTGGTTCTGGTTCTGGGTATAGTTGGCAAGGTTCAGATACGAGCTCTCGTCCATTCCGTCGATGGTGCTGTCACCCACGAGCGAGACGCCGGTCGAGTAGTTGGCGTTGGTGAACGACATTATGGTAAAGCGGCTCTTGGCGATCGGAGTGTTGAACATGATGAAGGTTCCGGCCGACCAGGCACCCTTGTCGTTGTTCATGGGAACCGTGTAGGTGACACCCCTCTCGTTGATCCAGCTGGCGTTCACTATATTGTTGACACGGTACGAGAGGTTCATGTTTGCATTGAACGACGCGTATGTCTTCATGTTCGTATTGTTGAACCGCATGGAGAAGTTGTGCGAGAAGGAAGGGTTGAGGCCGAGGTTACCGAGGGTCACCCTCTGGGGGTTCGAGTTGTCCGGAACCGGCATCATCTGGGTGAGGCTGGGCTGGGAACTCTGTCCGCGATAATTAATGCGGAGAGTCGTATAATCACTGAAATTCAGGTCTATACGGGCATTCGGCGACCAGTTGAACACCTTCAGGGTAGTGTCAAGGGCGTTCAGGCCGCGGACGGTCTTGTTGTGGGTCGTCTGGGGCTGGACACTGGCGCCTACGGTGAAATTGTATTTCTCTTCCTGCTTGCGCAAGTTGAAACCGGCGTTCTGGCGGTGTACCTCGTTGGAAATGTCGCTGGTGTATTCGATGTTCTCCACGTTGTATCCGCCCACACCTTTATCATAGGTATTCTTGACGGAGGAATTCTTGCTGTAATTGTAAGAATAGTTTGCCTCGAGGTAGAAATTCTTGCCGAGGGGTTCGGTGTAGGAGATACGGCCGTTCGCACTCATCGATTTGGAAGTGGTCCGGTACATCTGGTCGATTATGGATGCCGTTTCCCAATAGACGGGATCCCCGGTCACTCCGCTTTCACCTATGTAGGTGTAGGCATTGGTCACCGACTGGTTGTAGCCTTCCATCTTGTCGTTGCTCATGCTGTACCTGGCGTTGACCGACAGGGTGCGGCCGGGCTTGCCGAGGCGCTGGCGCCAGAGCAATCGGCCGTTGGCGCGCTGGCTGTCGCTTTCGCCGAACGACAGGCTGTTACCGTCGTTGACCTTGCGGATCACGCCGTCAAGGCCGCGGTCCGTGGAGAAAGCGCTGGTATCGCGGAAACCGCCCCATCCGATATTGAAGTTGGGTTCGAAGAGCAGAGAAGCGGTTTTGGATATCTTCCAGTCCGCCCTCGCTCCCGCACGTACACCGTAAGTGCTGGTCGTAGTATTGCCCGAATCATATGAATAGGTAGTGGGACCGCCGTTTTTGTCGTAAGTTTCCCTGGCGGTCTTCTCCTCGACATAGCGTTCGTTGCCGTTGAACATGGCGTTGCCGACGATCTCGGAATTGTCTTTCCATGTGTAACCGCCGTTCAGGCCGGCCATGTAGGAACTGGAGATACCGTTGCCGCCGAATCCGCCGCCGCCCATGCCGCCACGCATTCCGCCGCCGCGCATACCGCCCATGGCTCCGGCAGCCATGTCGTTGAAACCGCGGTTGTTAGTATTGTTGGCATTGCCTATGAATGCCAGCTGCTTGGTATTCGAGAAATTGGCCACCATTCCGGCCGCCTGATAGCGGAGATCGTTGATCGCTCCCTGGCCCTGAAGGTCATATCCGCCTCCTCCCATAAGGTTGCCGAACCAGCCGTTCATCATGCCCTTGCGGATACCGAGGTCGAGCACGGTCTCTTCCTCACCATCGTCGATGCCGGTGAACTCGGCCTGCTCGGATTTCTTGTCGACAACGCTGATGCGTTCGATGATGTTGGCCGGAAGGTTCTTGCTGGCGATCGAGGGGTCGTCGAGGAAGAACTGCTTGCCCTCCACCTGGATCTTGCTGATGGTCTTGCCGTTGGCGGTGATGGTACCGTCGGATGAGACCTCGACACCGGGAAGCTTCCTGAGAAGGTCCTCGAGGACGTCGTTGTCGCCCGATTTGATCAGGGTAACGTTATGGGTGATGGTATCCTTCTTTACGGTAATGGGGTTGCCGACATCGGTGACCGTCGCACCTTCGAGGAAACTGGCCTGAACCGACATCTGCTTGGTTCCGAGGTCTACGTTCCTGTTGATTTCCACAGTCTCCTCGAAATTGTCGTAGCCCATGAGCATGGCCGAGACCTTGTACTTGCCGGCGGGAATACCCTTTATCTCTGCAGCTCCGTTTCCGTCGCTCTGGGTATACTTCAGCACGTCCGTCTTGCCTTCGGGAGTAACGGCAACGGTAGCATAACCGACAGGTTCACCGCTGCCTTTGTCCACAAGTTTGATTTTAAGATTGAAATTCTGAGCCTGCGCGTTCAAGGCTCCGCATACGAAGAGCAGCATCATGAAAGCTGCCTTGAAAAACCTATATCTCATATAAATACTATTTCCGAAATAAAAAAACCGATTCTTAGACTGTCGCCGCGGGAAAAAGTTAAATGGCGGAATGAACTTTTTAATCTTTTTTTGCGGCGGCCGAACCCTCGCTGACGCGGCCGGGATGGGCCTCTATGAAGGATTTCCAGTTGCGGGAGGATGCCGTGTCCACAAGAGGGCTTGTCAACTGATAGAAATGGCACATCGCTATCGCCAGCGCATCGGAAGCATCCAGGAATTTGCTGTCGAAAGTGGTATGGAGGGTCTTCTCCATCAGCAGCTTCACCTGCTCTTTCGAAGCATCGCCCCTGCCCGTTATGGCCATCTTTACCTTGCGCGGAGCATACTCGAAAACCGGGATCTGCCTGTGGAGTCCCGCGGCTATCGCCGCACCCTGCGCCCTTCCCAGCTTCAGCATCGACTGGATATTCTTTCCATAGAAAGGAGCCTCTACGGCCAGGTCGTCGGGGGCATACCTCTCCAGCAGCGCACCGACTCCCTCGAAAATGCGGCTGAGCTTCATGAAGTGGTCTTTCTCCTTACGGAGATCTATCACTCCCATGTCCACATAATGGACGCTCTTCCGGTCAACAAGAATGACCCCGTAACCAAGGATATTGGTTCCGGGGTCTATTCCCATTATGATCCGCTGCCGCTCCCCCATCAGATGATATCGAATCCCGTGTATTTGCGGAGCACCTCGGGAACCACGATGTGGCCGTCGGCGGTCTGGTAATTCTCGATGATGGTGGCCAGGATACGCGGAAGCGCAAGCGAGCTGCCGTTGAGCGTGTGTGCCAACTGCGTGCGGCCGTTCTCGTCCTTGTAGCGGAGCTTGAGGCGGTTGGCCTGGTAGGATTCGAAGTTCGATACGGAACTTACTTCCAGCCAGCGCTGCTGGGCTGCGGAGAAGACCTCGAAGTCGTAGGTGATTGCGGATGTGAAACTCATGTCACCGCCGCAGAGCCGCAGGATGCGGTAAGGAAGGCCGAGGCCCTGCACGAGAGTCTCCACATGCGCGACCATCTCGTCAAGCGCGGCATAGGAATTCTCGGGAAGCTCGAGACGCACGATCTCCACCTTGTCGAACTGGTGCAGACGGTTCAGTCCGCGCACGTCCTTGCCGTAAGAACCGGCCTCGCGGCGCCAGCAGGGAGTGTAGGCCGTCATCTTCACGGGGAAATCCTCTTTCTTGAGAATCACGTCGCGGTAGATGTTGGTCACGGGTACCTCCGCGGTCGGGATCATGTAGAAACCGTCGAGGGGAGCGAAATACATCTGTCCCTCCTTGTCGGGGAGCTGGCCGGTTCCGAAACCGGAATCGGCATTGACCATATACGGAGGCTGATATTCCAGGTAACCGGCATCGGTATTCTTTTCGAGGAACCAGGAGATCAAGGCACGCTGGATCTTGGCGCCCTTGCCCTTATAGACCGGGAAACCGGCCCCGGTAAGCTTGACGCCGAGGTCGAAATCAATGATGTCGAGGTTCTTGACAAGTTCCCAGTGCGGAAGCGCATGCTCAGGCAGATGGGGCTCGGGGCCGCCCATCTTTACTACGAGATTGTCTTCGGCAGTCCTGCCCTCAGGGACGAGGGCGCAGGGGAGGTTGGGAAGAAGCACCACCAGAGACTGCTGTTTCTGCTCGCATTCTGCCATCTCCTGCTCCAGCTCCCTGGATTTTTCCTTGAGTTCGGCGACCGCTTTCTTCGCAGTCTCCGCCTCTTCGCGGCGTCCCTGCTTCATCAGCCCGCCGATCTCAGCAGCCTTTGATTTCTGCTGTGCCAGGCATGCGTCGAGGGAAGTCTGGGCGGCACGGCGGCGACGGTCCATGTCAAGTATTTCATATACAATGTCTTTCGCATCGAAATGCTTGACCTGCAGCCTTTCGATGACGAATTCGGGATTTTCGCGGAGAAGTTTGAGAGTTAACATCTGTCTTATTCATTTAATAATCTCGCAAATATAGAAAAAAACATGCTATGTTTTTCGTAAATTTGCCTATCCAACCTGAATCAACATGAAACGAATCCTCCTCCTTACCCTGCTCGCCGCCGGACTGCTGGCTTCAACCGTCAAGTCTCCGGCCTGCACGAACATCATCGTAACCAAGGGAGCTTCGGCAGACGGCTCCTGCATGGTCAGTTATCTCGCTGATTCCCATCAACTCTACGGCGAACTTTACTACTGGCCCGCCGCCGACTGGCCGGCAGGTTCCATGACAGATATCTACGACTGGGACAGCGGACGCTATCTCGGGCGCATTCCCCAGGTCAGTCACACTTTCCAGGTGACAGGCAACATCAACGAGCATCAGCTCATAATCGGCGAGACCACCTTCGGCGGCCGTGAAGGACTCACCAATCCCGGCGGCCTGATCGATTACGGCTCTCTCATCTATCTTACCCTCCAGCGCACCCGTACAGCCCGCGAAGCCATCGCCACCATCGGCAAGCTGCTTGCAGAATACGGATATGCCTCCGAGGGTGAGACCTTCTCCATCGCCGACACCGAAGAGTGCTGGATGATGGAAATCATCGGCAAAGGCGCCGAGAAAGGGGCTGTCTGGGTGGCAATACGCATACCCGACGGAGAGATCGCTGCACACGCCAACTGCAGCCGCATCCACCACTTCCCCCTCAACGACCCTGAAAACTGCATCTATGCTCCCGACGTGATCTCGTTTGCCCGCAAGATGGGATTCTTCAAGGGAAGCGACGCGGAATTCAGCTTCTGCGACGCCTATGCTCCCGCAAGCTACGAGACCCTCCGCGGCTGCGAGACCCGCACCTGGGCCGCCTTCCGCATCCTTGGCGGCGACAATTTCGACGCCAACCGTTACATCGACTTCGCGGCAGGTTCCAATCCGGCCAACAAGATGCCTCTCTCCATACGCCCGAAAAAGAAACTGACTGTCAAGGATGTGGCAGACGCACAACGCGACCATTTCGAAGGCACACCCTTCGATTTCAGTGAAGATGTCGGTGCCGGCGAATTCCGCCGCCCCTATCGCTGGCGTCCCATGGGATTCGAAGTGGACGGCAAGGAATATGAGTTCGAGCGTTCCGCCGGTACCCAGCAGACCGGATTCTGGTTCGTAGCCCAGTCCCGCGGCTGGCTTCCCGACGAGATCGGAGCCCTCAACTGGTTCGGCGTCGACGATTCCGCCACCAGTGCGCTGACTCCCATCTACGTATGCACCCGGCGGGTTCCTCAAAGCTATGCGGTAGGCAACGGCAATATGATGACCTGGAGCGACACCTCGGCCTTCTGGCTCTTCAACCGCACCACCCATCTGGCCTATCTTTTCTATGACCGCGTCGCCCCCGAACTTCGCAGCGCCATCGACCGGTTCGAGAACGAGAGCCAGGAACTGGTCAGGGATATGGACGCCAAGGCCCTGAAGATGCTGGAAGCCGGCAACCGCGCACAGGCCGTCTCGGCCCTGACCGAGTTCTCCAACAAACGCGCACAGAACCTGTTCGACCAGTGGAAGAATTTCGGCGACAGGATGCTGGTCAAATACATGGACGGCAATGTCAAGCAGGTCGACGAAAACGGCGAGTTCCTCGACAACGGCAACGGCAGAGGCATCCCCGCCTCCCCCCTCCATCCCAAGTTCCGCGAGCGCTGGCTCAAGGCTGTAGCCAAGGACCTGAAACAGCAATAGTATCTATAACAGGAACAAAAAAAAGCGGAGACCTCGAAGATCTCCGCTTTTTTATTCCGGTTCCCAAGGAACTAGGCTTCCGCTTTCGGCATCGGGACAACCGACACGTACGACTTGACACCCATTTTCTTCTTGAAGGTGACAACACCGTCGACGAGGGCATAAAGAGTATGGTCTTTGCCCATGCCTACGTTCTCACCCGGATTGTGGACGGTACCCCTCTGACGAACGAGGATATTGCCGGCTTTGCAATACTGGCCACCGAACAATTTGACGCCCAAACGTTTGCTCTGTGATTCACGGCCGTTCTTAGAACTACCTACACCTTTTTTGTGTGCCATAACTTGTTCCTGTTTTTAGATTAAGCAATTCCCTCGATCTTGAGGCGGGTCAAATACTGGCGATGACCGTTCTTCTTCTGGTAGCCCTTGCGGCGCTCCTTCTTGAAAATGATCACCTTGTCTGCTTTGCAGTGCTCAACGACGGTAGCCTGGACGGCTGCACCCTCGATGTAAGGAGCACCGACTTTGACGTCACCCTCGTTGTCGAGAAGCAACACCTTGTCGAAAGAGAGCGAGGCTCCGACCTCGGCAGCCTGACGGTTGACGAAGATCTGCTTGCCAGCTTCCACTTTGAACTGTTGTCCTGCAATGTCTACGATTGCGTACATAAAATAAATTTTAAAAAATTTATAACCGTAAGCGGATAGACTCAACTATCTCTTAATCACTGGCTTAACGGTTTTCTAACCAATGTTTTAGGGTTGCAAAGATACACAAATATCCGATACATGCAAAATAATTCTACCAAACCGCGCGGGTAAATTCGTCGATGGCTTTCGCGAATGCGGCGGCGCAGCGCAGGCGTTCGGACTGCGTGTCGCGGTAGGAGTAGCGGAATTCGCACTGGATGGCGTCAACGACACCGCCGCCATATGAGCCATAGATGCGGGTCGTATAGCCGCCATAGAAGTACGGATTATTGCCGGGCGAAGGGTAGCCGGGACGCGGAACGCACTCAAGGCCGTTGCGATGGACAAATGCGCCGAATGAATCTTCCCCACGGAGCATCCGGGAGAAAGATCGTCCGGCCTTGTTGGCGCGGACAAGATGCGGGATGCTGGAAGATGCGGCGTATGAGCCGCCGTCGAGCGTGGCATCGGAGTAATCAAGGATTGAAGGCGGGAGCAGATAGCCCAGTTCTATGTCATCGGAGTGGCTTTGTCCGTGGATGTCGAGCAGCAGCCCGTGCCCAAACAGTTCAGTGACCTCGGCACGGGCATTCGCTACGTATCCATGGTAGGCATCGTAAATCTTGCCCACATTGCCGTCGCCTGCGGGAATGGCGTATTCCCTCTTCCTGTTGAAATCGACGTGATTGCGCTTGATCAGCGCGATGACCATATATGGATGGTGTCCAGTCTGTTGGTAGAAGGCCTTGTCGATCTCGTCGGCCAGTTCCCTGGTATTATAGTCGAGGTCCGTCGCGAAATCGGGATCCGGACAGTTGGAAGTGTTGCGCAGAGTCAGGAACGACTCCGTCACTGTACCGCCGTGAGGGACGGTGAGGATCACCGGGCAGTCCCCCTGACGGAATTCCACATACTTCTCTATTTTGACAGTCTGTTCCTGCTTGTATTTCTCGATCTCTTCGGGAGTCAGGAAACGGGGGCCGTCACCCGGATCCTGGCATGAGGTCAGGACGGAGGCGGCGATCAACATCATAACAAGCAACCTTATCCGCATGTCAATCCTCCAAAGGCCTTACGTCCCATCCCCAGATCACGTCGCCGACATGTATGAACAACACTTCGAACGACTTTCCGGTAGCGCGGTCGGTCACATGGTAACGGGTCATGCGGTCGGTACTTCCGGCCTCTTCAAACGGCCCGGGATCCAATGCAGGGTAGACTTTGTCCGTAATGGCCGGCGCCATCCCGTTGACAGTTTCCGCGTGAAGCGGATCTCCCGCGATAAGGCGCTGGATGGCATTCCTGACATTCGCGGTCAGGCCCTCGTGGGCGAACAGATCCAGGTCCGCTTCCGAAACGGGTGTGAACGGCACGCGGCCGCCGTTTTCAGCCCGTACGTTGCGCATGCTGTCGGCGTAGGCCTTGAAGCGTTTCCTGAGTTCAGGCGAGGTCATCCCCTCGCTGGTATAGAGGGAAATGCCCTGCGCCCCCGCCCTGAACGCATTGTCCATCT
The DNA here is from genome assembly GCA_017430365.1 of Bacteroidales bacterium. GTDB lineage: Bacteria > Bacteroidota > Bacteroidia > Bacteroidales > UBA932 > Cacconaster. Next base: position 351,197 of record JAFRNC010000006.1, read on the forward strand.
TCTCAAAAATCGCTTCGGCCGGTCCGCCCAGTTCGGTATCGAGTCCGCAGAAAAGGGTGGTCAGCGGACTCTTGTCACGGTTGTTCATCACAGTCGCATCATAGGCGAAGGCAGGGTCCTGAGTGTAAAAGTCGGTGTAGACCATGGGGAACACATAATCGAGGTCCCAGTCATGGAAACGCTGGAACACCATGAACTCGGCTACCTTCTCCGTGGCGAACGGAGAAGCCATCACTTTCTTGCCGGCGGCATGGGCCTCGTGCGCCATGAGGTTTGCCACCTCGGTGACCACATCGCAACGGAACCTGCACCAGAGTGAATCCCTGGAAGGATCCTTGCGGCTGCGGGGATCATAACCATACTGCGACTTGAAACGGGCAATCATTGCAGGATGGTATCCGAAATCATATTCCGGCCTGACTTCCCCGTCCTGCAGGATGCCGTAGATGTAGGACAGCGATATGGGCAGGACGCAGTCGACGAGACGGCAATAGTCGAGACAGATGCCTTCTATGCCCTCGATGGCGCACAGGGAGCGGACCTGCTGCACCATATAGTCCTGCACCTCGGGCACGGCCGGATTCAGGAACTTGTAGGAATTGACGTAAGCCTTGTGGTCGGAGAGGCTCTCCCCTTTCCGGTTCACATCGAACCAGTCGTGATGCGCCTCCAGAAGTTCGGCACGGTTCTCATAAGGAGGCTTGAGCGTCCACAGCCAGGCATAGACGGCTATGCCGTGGCGGTGCGCCATCTCTATATAGCGTCTGTACGCTTCCTCGCTGGTGGCGTGCAGCATCACTGCATCAAGGCCTGCCTCCTCCATATGGGCGAAAGCAAGTTCCATGTCGCGTCCGTCTTCCTCTTCCATCCAGGTCCAGAACATGGGCGGAGCCGGCTCCTCTATGCAGTCCATCAACAGATGGCGGCCTTCGGAACGGATATAATCGCAGTGGTATTCCCACCAGAAGACGCCTCCGAAACCCATCTGCTCCACCCAGTCCATTTTTGCGGCGATGGAACGGGCATTGTCGGCAGAAACGAAAGCCGAGCGGTCGGGAGCGAAGTAATAAGGGCACTGCGCCTCTTCGTCCCACTCCTCAGTCCAGCCCGCCTTCAGGAGCGAAGGAAGTTCGGGATAGAAAAAGTCGCGGGCGTGATCGGAAAGACGTTCACCTTCAGGAGGAGTCTCGCCGGGGGCGAGACCTTCATAGTAATAGCCGTAGCTGGCAAGGCCGAAATGGATCTTTTTCGGGTCGAAACGACTCCAGTTGGCCTCGTAATTGGCCTTTATGTCCGGCAGGGGGGTATTGTGCGTACCGCACTTCCCCCACCAGCCTCCACCCATGTCGTAATACATGATATTCACCCAGTCGGCACATTCCGAAAGGGCGTCAGCCTCTTCCTGCGAATAATTGTGTTCACTGTTCAGGGCTGTGGTCAGGCCGTAGCGGCGGCCGTCTATCCCGCCCAGGCTGTCGAGCGCCGCACGTATACCCTGCATCAGGGACAGGTGCAGTTCCTTCGTTACGGTCCCTTCCCAGTCAAGCTCCACACCGTCGAAACCGTGATGGCGGGCTATGGCGGCCATATAGACGGCGAAGTTGGCGCGCCGGTGGGGATCCTCGGCGATCTTGATGAAGCTGCTGCCCGAAAATGAGAGATATATCCTGTTCCCGGCCTCGTGGATGACACTTATATACTTGTCTATCGTTTTCTGGGCCTTGTCGCTGTAACGGTGACTGTCCACCTTGTCACGCAGGACTGTTTCCAGAGGCTCGTCGAACTCCTCGGCCGACCAGTCTGGCATGGCCTGGAAATAATAATACTGATAGTTCTTGAGCTGTTCGACGCACAATTCTTCCGGAACAAGCCGGGAATAGGCAGAATAAGTGGCGTGGATCAGCGGTTCCGGTTTCTGGACCGTCTGCCTGCCGCAGGCGGGGAATACGACGAGCAGTATCAGCAGTGGAATGAGTCGGATTTTCATATTCATAAGCAACTATTTCATCAATAATTCGGATACCAGGCTGGGAGCGTCTCAACGGGCCCGTCCATGAGATCGAGAACCGACTTGTCCAGGAAACGTTTCTCGCAGACAAAGCGGTAGAGGTATTTGCAGAGCCATTCATCGGTCGCGGCCACATATCCTCCCCAGCCGCGCACAAGGCCGTAGCTGTTCTCGATAACCCATTTCACAGGTTCACCCCGGAGGTCAAGTTTCACGCCCGCGACCGCTATTGCGTGGACCGACCGGGTCTCGGTGCTCCTGACCAGGGCCTCCTTGTCCATCGAGGTATTGATTCCCAGAAGCGAGTCCAGAGGGAAAAGTGCGGTATCGTAGATACCCTCCGTCATAAGGTAGTCATGCATCGTGTCAGCGGAGATATAGAAGCGCCGTCCGGAGGCAAGCGAAGCGACCCCGGCGCGGCGTATCACGTCCATCGGGACATTGAGGAAGCGCCAGTTGGCATATTCGTAGCAATTGCGGCTTTCCGCCACTTCGTACATCCTGTAATATGGAAGTGTCGGATCGTCCATCAGGATTGCGTAGTCCCGCTCCATGTCGTGGAGTAGGAAGGCATCGCGGAAAGATTCAGGAGTATACACGGCAGTCGAGAGAGCATTTCCCGCATTGTCGCGCAGGGTCCATTCGAAACTGCGCGGCGGCTCACCCAATGTGGCGACAAGCAGCCTGTAAATGTCCGAAAGGGCCTGCTCCTTCACGGCAGGGATATCTTCTTCATCCGCCTCGCGGAGCAGAAGTCCGTAACGGCGGAGAAGTCTCGTCACGGTCTTCATGAGCGAGACGTTGTCGGTGCTGCTGAAACGCTCCGGCATCACCTCCTGTGGCACCATGCCGTATTTAGCGATGATGTGGGCGGCGTTTGAGAAATGGCCCCCGTCCCCTATCGGCTTGTTGAACAGCCATGTGTTGTAACGGCTTTCCATAGGCTCGCCGCGATGTCCTATGACATTTTCAAGACAGCGGTTGGACTTTTCCAGGATATCGTAGAACTGGCCGAAAGTCTGGGAGAACTGGAAAGGCCCCATGTCGTACCTGGCGATCATCTCCGCCCTGAGGATATTGAGAGTGGAGAAGAGCCAGCAGCGCCCCGACTCGTCCTGGTCCGTGATTCCCCGGCTCGGTACGAAAATGGTGCAGGATGTGTCCATAGCGGCGGCCACTGATGCGTCGAGCGCCGCCTTGTAGATATCCTGAGTCAGGAAACGCCCCCCCGTGCGCTGTGCGACGTCACGCGCTCCCTCGGAGAGACGTGCGAGCATTTCCGGAGTGATGGCGTGTTCCTCTTCCTGTTTAACAGGAGCAGCTCCTTCCAGGTATTTGCCCATATCCTGGCGGAACCGATCGAAACGGGATTCGGCATCAGCGTTGAATCTGCGCACGGCCTTGCGGTCGAACCCCTTCCGCTGCATCTGCCTGTCAAGTTCACGGCCAAGCCTGAACTCTTCCGCCTCGGCGTTGCGCACGGCCTTCATGACCGGACGCAGCAGTCCGAAATCGATATACTTGTCAGCGGCATCGCGGTCTGACGGGTGCACATGGCGCAGCAGGTCCACGGCGAGGAGGTTTGCCGGAGCGGAAGCGCCTTCAGGACCGGGAAGCAGGAATGAAGGTATCTCCCCGCCTGCAGCAACCCAGACCGGAACGGCATAGCATCCGGGAGTATAGCCTATGGCCGTCCAGATGACGGACGATGAAGCCTTGCCACCTTCAGGAACTCCTTCGATGCAGATACTGGAAGCCGTAGATGTCCTGGGAATGAAATCCAGGTCCACGGCAACTCCATTGGGAGAAATCAGGCTCATATCGGCACCCAGTTCCCGGTTGTAGAAACTGCGTCCCAGACCGTCGATCAGGAATTCGGGCGTGAACTTGCCCTTGTGGTTCGACATGAGATATTCCGCGGTCTCATAACGGGCCATGCCCGATCCTTCCCCATCCCTTCCCGAAAGGGAAAAATTGGTGCGGACGAGCCAGCCGCCCGGTTCCACGTCAAAACGCGTCACCTTCGTATCGCCGACCTCGAAATATGCAGCCCCGCCGAAAGCGTCTATCACGCCGAAATTGGCCTCTACGGCACGGGGACGCGGCCACTCCTCAAGCAACTTCTCGAATTCCGCCAGCGTACGACAGGAAGCAAGAGCCGCCGAAATCACCTTGCTGTTGGACCACTCCTCATAATCCTGTTCGGCAAGATTGTAGGAAGCATTGTTTATGATGGCGAAACCGGCTTCGTTGACTCCGCCATATGACCGGACGACAAGGTCGGACGCCCCGAATACCGCAGTATAGGCATATTTGCCTCCTTTGATGTGACAGAGTACATTGTGGATATTGTCGGCGTCACGCTGCTTCCAGAGAAGCGGCCGGCCGCTGGCGCTCGCTTCTGCCGAAACAATGGCAGTAGTGCAGGCAGATGCTTCCTGAAGGAATGCCGTCCCGATTGCCAGCATCAGTAATAAAAGGACTCTTTTCATGGGCTATTCCTCCATATGGAATTTTACAAGCCCTTCCATCGGAGTGCGGAGCAGGGTGCCAACACGCATACCGTAACGCTCCACCACGGGTTTCAGGATATCCTGGAAATACCATCCGACCGAACCCACGCAATTGAACTCATATGACTTGTAGTCCGGATAGAGCGAAACTATCTGCTCGAAGAACTGGCAGAATGAATCCTCGGCAAGGCCGCGGAAATATGGAAGGTCGAGATGGTCGTGGATAAGCCGGCCGTACTGTCCGCAGAAACGGTTCGGGAAGGGTTTCGTATAAATTATGTCGATTATCTCGTCACCGTTGTAAGGCACTTCCGCAGCTATGACGCGGCGCGCATCCACGGGAATCCGCCCGCGGACATAATCGACCAGCATCCGCTTCCCCATATAGGCACCGCTCCCCTCGTCGCCGAGGATGAATCCGAGGGAATCGATGTTGAGCGTGATCTTCTCCCCGTCGTAAAGGCAACTGTTGGTTCCGGTGCCCAGGATCGCGGCAAACCCGGCCTTACGTCCGAGGAGCGCCCTGGCCGATGCGAGCAGGTCCATTGCCACGAAAGTTTCGGCATACGGCATGACCCGGGCCACCGCTTCCCGTACGAAGCCATACTGGAGTTCGGTTACGCCGGCTCCGTAGAAGTATACATGGTCCACCGCAGACGGGTCGAATCCTTCAGGCAGGGCCTTCCGGATATCCGCCACCATATAATCCAACGTGATGTAGTTGGGGTTGTAGCCTTCGCTTTCAAAACCGGCCACTACCGCTCCGCGGTCCAGCGCACACCATGTCGTGGTGGTGGCCCCGCTGTCTGCTATCAGGATCATAATTCCCCTTTTTCCTTGAGATATGCCTCCGCTTTCTTGACTGTTCCTGTCTTGACTATTATCTCCTTAACATAATCATAATCGGTTATGGAAGGATTGCGCTCCATGAACATCCTCACTGAGCGGTCGACCACCTTGTCGTTGATCAGGCGCACGTTGACCATGCGGTTGCCCTCGATCCGCCCGAGACGGATGAGGACCGTGGTGCTTATCATGTCGCAGATCATCTTCTGGGAGGTTCCCGCCTTCATCCTGGTACTGCCCGTCACGTATTCCGTACCTGTGATCACCTCAACCGGGTAGTCGGAATACTCCGAAATGGGCGACTGGGGATTGTTGACGAAACTGCCGGTCGGAATCCCGTTCTCGCGGCAATGCCTCAGGGTATGGAGCACATATGGAGTAGTACCGCTGGCGGAGATGCCTACCACGATGTCTTTCGGCGTTACATGATGTTTCTCCACAAGGGTGCGCCATCCCTCCTCGATATCGTCCTCGGCCTCTTCGAGCGCCAGGACCAGATTCTCGACCCCTCCCGCCAGCACCGACTGGATCTGCTCCGGATCGATGCCGTAGGTATTGGGGAGTTCCACCACATCGAGGACGGACAGCCGTCCTCCGGTGCCGCAGCCCACATAGAACATGCGGCCGCCGGCGCGAAGTTGTTTTTCGATTGCAGTGATCAGCCGCTCGAGGTCGGGCAGCACCTTTTCGATGGCATAGGCCACCGTCTTGTCTTCGTTGTTGATGTCCGTGATTATCTCCATCACGGATTTCTTTTCCAAGTTGTCGTACTTAGAAGGCTGTTCCGTAAGTCTCATCCTGATATGTAGTTACATTCCAATTCCTGCAATAGTTGACGCCTGCGGCGTCCAGACGGGAGAAGTGCCTCTCCATCCTCTTCACGAATCCTTCGAAATCCTTCCCGTGACCCTGCGTCCATCCGGCTTCTGCAATGGCGAGGGCACGCGGGAAAGCCATATACTCCGCACGTTCCGGCGTCTTTATATATTCGGTCCATACGGTACCTTCGACGCCTATGATATACTGCTGTTCCTCCTCCGTGAGGACGGCAGGAACGGGTTCGTAATCATAGACCACCTTCAGGGGGACAAGATGTCCCATCGAAATGAAGTCTTCCGTCGGATCGACCTGATAATAATCCAGATAGTAACGCTGATAGGGGCACATCACCACGTTGTGGTGCTGGCGCGCAGCCGCTATGCCCCCCTGCTCCCCCAGCCAGGACATCACCGCCGCGTTCGGGGCAAGGCCGCCCTGTAGTATCTCGTCCCAGCCGATGATATTGCGGCCTTTGCTGTTTACGAAGCGCTCGATGCGGCTTATGAACCAGCTCTGCAACTCCTCTTCGTTCTTAAGGCCTTCACGTCGCATCAGTTGCTGGCAGAATTCGCTGCGCTCCCAATTGTACTTCGGGCACTCGTCGCCGCCGATATGTATGAGGGGCGAAGGGAACAGTTCCATGACCTCCGTGAGCACGTCCTCCAGGAACGAGAAAGTTTCCTCCCTCGGGCAATAGACGTCACGGAAGACTCCCCACTTGGTCGCAAGCGAGTGTTCTTCTTCAGGGAAGCAGCTCAACTCGGGGAAACACGTGATCGCAGCACGGGCATGGCCGGGCATCTCGATCTCGGGAAGGACGGTTATGAACCGCTCAGCGGCATACCGCACGATTTCCCTTATCTCATCCTGGGTATAGAAGCCTCCGTAGGGAGTCCCGTCATTGATCGGGGAATGCAGGTCGCCGACCACGGTATACGGCCGGACCGAACCCTTTTCGGTAAGCCGGGGATATTTCCTGATCTCAATGCGCCAGCCCTGGTCTTCCGTCAGATGCCAATGGAAGACGTTGAACTTGTGCATGGCCATGTCGTCGAGGTATTTCTTTATGAAACCGACATCGAAGAAATGGCTGCAGACATCGAGATGCATGCCCCTGTACGGGAACCTCGGGGCGTCTTCTATCCGGCAGCAGGGAATATCGGCACTCCCTGAGAAACGTCCGGAATAGACGGCGTCCGGCATCATCTGGAACAATGTCTGTATGGCGTAGAACGCCCCGTTGGGCGCTGAGCTGGTAATCGTTATGCCTTCGGGACGGACCTCCATCACATAGCCTTCCTTAGGCACTCTGTCTGAGAGACGGAAGCTTATATAATTCCTGACAGGAAGATTGTCCGCCACTTTCAGGTCCACCCTGCCGGTGAGGTAGCGGACAACTCCGGCAAATGTGGTGTCTTCTCCGGACGTCACTGCCGTTGATGGACTAAGGCGGAAACTCCCCTTTCGGACATCCACCTTTTCAGGCTGGGGCAGCAGCCCGGCAATCCCGAACGTCTTCTCCGCCATTTTTCCCACCTTCCTGCCCGTGCTGCGGTCGAATCCCTGCGCCCGGACGGTCATACCGGGTTCGATCTTCACCGAAGGGCCCTGATACAGCAGCGAATTCCGGGTCGGGACTGAGCCGTCGACAGTGAACCGTATCTCAGTACCGGGCATGTCGGCCTGAAGGTTCAGGCAGGTGTCGTCGTACTTGTCCCCATCGAAATCATCGTGCATGAAGAGCACGTTTTCAAAAGCGCGGCTGTAATTCACCTTCTTCAGGTCGAGCCGTTCCAGGTCGGTGACGAGCCTCGTGCAGAAATCCGCGTAATCACGGTCATGCTTGGGAGTCCAGCCCGTCTCGGCGAGCGCCAGCGCCCTAGGGAAGAGCATGTGCTCGAAATGCTCCGGGCTCTCCACGAATTCCGTCCAGAGGCACCCCTCAACCCCGAGTATCCTCGGGCGGACGGAGAGGGCTACCGTATCGCTTATCGGATAATAATTGTAGACCTTGGAGAGAGGCAGGAAATACGGCTGTGAAGGAAAACCGTCACCCTCCTCCTGGTAATAGTCCAGATAGCACCAGCGGTTCGGCGTGAAAACCGTTCGCATACCCAGATCCAGCGCCTTTTTCCCCGGCGCATGTCCGCGGTATGAGAGCGCGATCGTACCCGGCGTGGCACCGCGGTCCACCACCTCGTCCCATGCTATCACCTCCTTGCCGTGCGCCTGCAGGAACTCGCTGATGCGGACGATGAATGCGGCCTGGCTGCCGTCATCGGGGGGACATTCGTCACCGCCTATGTGATAGTATTTTGAAGGGAAGATGTCGAACAGTTCTTCGAACAGATCCGTGAAAAAGCGTAACGTGGTATCGCTCGGACAGAATATCTCATCGTAGATGCCGAGGTCAGTCGCAATGGAGATCGTGGAATCGGGATGATAGGAAAAGACCGGATAGGCCGAAAGGGCGGCCAGTGCGTGTCCCGGGAGTTCGACCTCCGGAACAACGGTGACGTAACGGCGGCGGGCATATTCCACCACCTCCCGCATATCTTCCTGTGTATAATAGGGCCCGGCTTTCACCAGGAGGGGATATTTCTTGCTTTCAATCCGCCAGCCCTGGTCGTCTGTCAGGTGCCAGTGGAAAGTATTGATCTTGTGGAGGGCAAGGATGTCGATTACTTTCTCGATCTCTTCCTTGTCCTGGAAATGACGGGCAACGTCGGCCATGATGGCCCTGTACTCCATCGCGGGAGCGTCGTCTATGCTGCAGCATGGAATGGCGGCGCTACGCGCGCCACGTGTCAGGGCATCCGGGGGGAGCATCTGCAGCAGGCTCCTGGTGCCGTAAAACGCCCCGTTTGGGGCGGAAGCTTCTATAACTACCCCCTGTGGGGTCACGGTCAGCCGGTAGGCTTCGGTCCCGAGACCGTCGACCTGCCGTATCACAATGTCGCCGGTTTCGGCGAATGGAATCTTCAATGTCGCGGCGATATCGCCGGCCACCTCCCGGAAGAGGGGTTCCGAGGCCTCGACGGCCACGGAACTCCGTTTTCCGAAAGTGAAAAAGCCCTCGGCGCCTTCATAGCGCCGGGGCTTGGGAATAATCATCGAGGTAAGCCCGCCTCCATCATGGCCGAGCGCCTCTTCCACGATGTCGGTAATGCCATCCAGATAGACGTCAGGCATACGTTCCGACAGCGGATAAGGTGCGCCGATATAGACGTGCATCTGCTTGACCTCATAGTCGTACTTGCCGGTAGTGTCCTCGAAGGCCGTCTTGCTCGGCAGATATGAGTTCTGGCCGTTGGTGTAGGCGATAAAGAGCAGTGGCGTGTCCGGGAAACGCTCCCGAAGGGCCACCTGATACTCCATGAACGGCTCGCCCTGGGTGAAGAAGAGGATGACGCCGCCCAGGTTGACCGCCTCGACGTAGAACGGAAGGGTGTTCTCGACCAGACCGGCCTCGATATCCTCGATCGTATACTTCGCCCAGTAGTTGACGTCGTCAACCCAGGAATCGGAGACAGGGTTCTTCCATGAAGTGACCTCCGCGACATGCTTGCGGATAAGGTCTACAGTAATGGTATCGGCCCTGTAGGGCAGGTCGATGCGGCTCGTCTTCAGGACATAACTCCCGTCGAAAGGGATTTTTTCGAAAGAGATGTCCTTCAGGTCGGTGGCCAGCTGCCAGCCGTTCCGCTCCGCAGCCTCCACATCCTTCTTTATGCCGTAGGCAGGGTCGGCATTGCCGCTGGCGGAGGTAAAATGGACCACCTCGCCGCCCCATGCCTTCGAAAGCGAATCGCATGAGAATCCGGGGAAATCTGTCGATACCTTGTAACTGCCGGGGCCAAGGCTCACGGGGTGGCAGGAATAATTTACCAGCGATACGATGGGCTTTCCCCTGCGGTCGACCAGCCGCAGCACATACGCGTCCTTGTTGCAGAACCCGTCCTTGTCGCAGCGGTTGTAGTTGATGTCGCTCGTACCATGTCCGAACTCCATCTCGAAGGGAACGAACGACGCGTCGTCGGCGATAGCAGCCACGGCATTCTCAACCACCACCCTGCGCACCTTCTGGGCATAAGCATGATTGGGCTGACCTTCTTCAGCGCACCAGCCCCCGGTACGGGGCGCGGAGTGGGTATGGATACAGTGCATCAGGATATGGTCCATGGGCAGTCCGGACTTCTCGGAGATAGCCTTGCGGATCTCGTCGGCAGTCTCGATACCCACCTCCATCAGGTCGTTGGAGATGATGCATATCTTCTCACCCCCCTTGTCCAGGACGAGGCAGTGGCTCATCAGGTCGCGGTGGACACCGTCCGACAGACCGTTCCTGGCCGCGAAACCGGCCAGGACGGTGCTGTCGGTGGTCGATATCTCCGCAACCCTGTAGTTGCAGAGATATCGTTCACTTTGAGGGGTGCAGGAAAGGAGCGCCGCCAGCAGCAGGCAGACCGCCCAGAAATGAGCGACTATCCTTCCCATCTTTAATAATAGACTTCGGTTACGTCGTAATACATCCTCCACCAGCCGTCGTCGTCGTCACTGAAAGTCAGGATGCCGCGTGAAGGCGTTTCCATCCAGACATACCAGGTAATCGACGTACCGCCGTCGGGCGTCATGTCCATGGTGTACGGACCCGTACCTATATTGGCGTCCACCTTGTTGTACTTCGGATTGGGATCGATCCAGAAGGTGACGGGTTCGCCCTCATAGATGATGGTGCTCGGGATCTTGATGTACTGCTCGCCGTCGTACGGGCATTCCGTAGTCTCGTTGAGCAGATGGACCACACCGTCTGATGCAAGCGTGAAGTCGAGGTCGATATCCGAGTTCATCGCATTCTTGATACGGTAGCGGGTCGCGTCGTACTTGTTAACAAGCAGGAGCGAATGCAACACCTTCTCGGAAGTGACGCTCGAATTCATCTTGCCCTGATAGAACTCCACCTTGCCGAGCCTCATGAAGTCGGCGTCGGGGTTCGGACGGGGATTCAGGTTGATGACGTCGTAATACATCCTCCACCAGCCGTCGTCGCCGTCGCCGAAGGTCAGGATGCCGCGTTCAGGCGTCTCCATCCAGACATACCAGGTGATCGACGTACCGCCGTCAGGTGTCATGTCCATGGTGTACTCGCCGGTACCTATGTTGGCGTCCACCTTGTTGTACTTCGGGTTGGGATCGATCCAGAATGTGACCAGTTCGCCTTCGTACTCGATGGTGCTCGGGATCTTGATGTACTGCTCGCCGTCATACGGGCACTCCGTAGTCTCGTTGAGCAAATAGACCACACCGTCGGATGCAAGCGTGAAATCGAGGTCGATGCCCGAGTTCATCGCGTTGCGGATACGGTACTTGGTCTTGTCATACTTGGATACCTGGAGCGTGGCGTACTTCTCGTCGTAGAGGTTGACGGAGCTGTTCATCTTGCCCTGATAGAATTCGACGGTGGCGTAGTCGGTGAATTCGGAGTCGTCGCCGCCAGGCATCGACAACTTGCCGGAGAAAACGTTATAGCCGGCCGGCGATACTTTCGACTCGTCGAACGAGACGGTGAAACTGTAGGACTCCCCTGCCTCGGCCTGATCCGCGTCATATCCGACCCGGACTGTGGATGTGGATTCGCCGGGAGCGAATCTCACCGTCGATGGAGTCTCAAGGGAGAACATCGGGTCGCCCTCCAGACGGAGTTCTACCGACAGGTCGGTGGAAATCGCACCCCTGACGAGCTGGAATTCGATCACGGGTTCATCCGTGAAGAGCCATGCGCCTCCGTTGGAATCGAAAGTCAGGCACTCGTTGGTCGGGGTATAGAGATAACTGGTCTGTTCGCAGGATACAAGCGCAAAGAGACCCGCAATAATTATTGAAACAGATACAAGTAACTTTTTCATATCGGTCTTTTTTCGCTGTTAATAACCAGGATTCTGCTGTCCGCGTATCTGCGGGTTGGAATCGATTTCCGCCTGGGGGATAGGCCACACGAAGAACGGATCGGACGCCTCGCGCTTCATCAGTTCGGTGTAGGAACTGCCCGCATCTATGACCAGGTTCTTGTCCTGCGCCTCGCTGCGGGCGAAGCCCTGGTTCCAGCGCTTGAGGTCTTTGAAACGGAAGCCTTCACCGTAAAGTTCGCGTGCACGTTCCAGTTTGATCTGGGCCATGAGTTCATCGCCCGTGTAGTGGCGGTCGGCATAGCCGGGGATACGGCTGGCACGGAGACGGTTCAGATAGGTGCAGGCCTGTTCGGCCTGGCCGGACATCGCATATCCCTCTGCGGCGATCAGGTACTGCTCGGCGATACGGAACGGCTTGATCTTATGGGTATAGGTCGAAGCGCCTGTCGAAGACATGAGTTCCGGGTTGCCGGGGAACTTGAAACAGAGATAGACATTGCCGGAGAAATTGCCCAGATTGACCTGCGTCTTGCGGAACCAGGTCGTGAAGCGGAGGTCGGACTTGTCGTAGGAATCGACGATCCACTTCTCGGGGATGTAGTTCGGGGCATACAGTCCGCCCGTATACTGGATGTAGCCGTAGTCATTGGTGCTGGCATTGGAAAGGATGCTCGACCAGAACTGGGTGATGCATTCCTTGCCGCTGTCGTTGGTCCAAAGGGCATTGAAATCTTCCTGGGTGCTGAGCAGCGCGTAGCGGCCGCTGTCCGCAAGAGCCGCTGCCAGCGAGGCCGCCTTGGCATAATCGCCCTTGGTCAGCGCAACGCGGGCCTGCATGGCCTTCACGGCATCGGCAGTCAGGTAAATCGAACCTTCGGAACCGGGGACCGAAGCGAGGAGCTGCTCGGCTTTCGCCAGATTCCTCTCGATGTAATCATATGTCTCTGCCAGCGTGCTGCGGCCGACATAACTGGACTGGTCACTCGGAGAGGGAAAGGTCGCATCCGACAGCATCACACCGTAATCGGACGAGGCGCTGGAAGAATAATTCTTGCAGAAAAGCTCGGCAAGGATGAACATGGAATAGGCTTTGGCAAAGGCGCATTCGCCCAGGATCACGTCGTACTGAGCTTTCTCGGCAGCCGTGGATTCCGCCTGCAGGGCGGGGATTCCGCCTTCAAGGAAGTTGGCGAGCATCACGAGATAGTAAGAGCTTTCCCAGATGGACTCGACATTGCCGAAGGTGGAACGCATCTCCCACTTGTAATATTCACCGTTGCGGTTGCCGTAGGTGATCGAACCGTGGAACGAATCGGACATCAGTTCCATCAGATACACCGGGGCTCCGGAGGTCAGGCTGTTCCGCATCGTGATGTATATGTCCCGACGGAGTTTCTGGGCGTCGTCCATCGACCTCAGGGCTTCATCGGTCGAGATCGAGCTCGTAGGTTTCAGGTCGAGGTTGCAAGCCGTCACGAACATCATTGCGAGGGCGCATAGGCTGAATAATATCTTTTTCATACTGAATCCTCCTTGTTTAGAAAGTCAACTCAACACCGAAGACATACTGCTTCGTGTTCGGATAGTTACCCATGGCCGTAATGGCGTCGATCTCCGGGTCCCAACCCGTGTACCTTGTAAAGGTCAGCAGGTTTCGGCCGGACACATAGATTTTCGCGCCGCCCAGGAAGCCGGTGCGCTGCATCAGTTTCCGGGGGAATTCATAGGAGATCTGGACATTCTTCAGACGTACGAACGAAGCGTTGTCGATGAAACGGCTGTCGTGGCGGACCGCCTCACCCGCCTTCGGGATATCGGTGATCTGTCCGGGAGTCGTCCAGATGTTCATCATCCTCTTGGTCATGTTCGACTCGTCGGCGAATGCGGGGTTCTCCACGAAGTAACGGTCGTAGTTCTCCATGTACTTGCCGAACACGCCGGAGAAGGTTGCATTGAATGAAAGGCCCTTCCAGCTGGCATCGACCGAGGCGCCGCCCGACCAGGGGGCGAAACGGTTCTTGCCGAGGAACACGGCGTTGCTTTCAGTGTAGGTATCGGTCAGGGTGCCGTCGGCATTGCGCCAGAGCGACTTACCGTTGGCCGGATCCACACCGGCGAAGTCTACGAGGAAGAACTCGCCGTATGCGTGTCCCACCTGGAACTTCAGTCCCGAACTGCCGTCCACGAATTCGTCGCGGCCGTCATAGAGTTCGGTGATGACGTTCTTGTTGTAGTTCATATTGAATCCGAGTCCCAGATAGACGTCGCGTTCATTGATAACATCGACCTTCAGTTCAACGTCGACACCGCGGTTGCGCATCGAACCCACGTTGCCCCAACCGCCGGAAAAGCCGGAGATGTAGGAGTACGGGATATACATCAGCATATCCTTCGTATTCTTGTTGTAGAACTCGACGTTGAAGTTAACCCTGTTGAACAGGCGGCCGTTGAGACCGACATTGAGCGCCTCCAGGGTCTCCCAGGTCAGGTTCGGATTGCTAAGCGAGGAAAGATACCATGAAGTCTGGTTGTCATAGAGACGTCCGGTGGAGGTCAGACCGTAGGCCAGGTAGTTGCTGATGCCGGAGTTACCCATGGTACCGTAGGAAGCCTTCAGCTGAAGGTTGTCGATCCAGCCGATATCCTGGATAAACTTCTCCTTGCCTATGTTCCACATCACGCCGGCCGACCAGAAACTGGCGTAGCGGCGGTTCGCGCCGAAGAGCGAGGAACCGTCGATACGGTAGGTCAGGTCGAGGAAATACTTGTCTGCATAGTCATAGGAAAGGCGGGAGAAGAAGGAGTTGTAGGCCACTTCGGAGAATGTGTAGGAAGGAAGGTTGGCCTGGGTGCCGTGGTTGACGTTAGTCAGGCGTTCGTCGGTCTGTCCGTTCGTCCAGGTGGAGAAATAGGTGTCGTTGGAGTAGATCGACTCATGTCCCGCCAGCAGCACGAAGTTGTTGTTCTTCGCGATGGAGAACTTGTACTCGGCGGTATTGGTGGAGGTCAGGCGGTAGAAACGTTCGAACGACTCTTCAGTCACGGTCGCAAGGTTGATCTTGTTCGGAAGCACCTTGCCGGTGTAACGGTAGTCCGAGCCCTCGATCGCCTGCACTGCACGCAGGGTGAAACCCTTGAAAGGAGTGATTTCCTGATAGAGGTTGCCGTTCAGGCGGGCGGTCTGCCGCTTTGTAGGCTGGGCCTCCATGCGGCGGAAATAGTTCCACATGCCGAGGTCGGTGATATAGTCCGGCTCGTCGCCGTAACCGACGAAGTTGCCGCTGGCATCCGTTATGATCTCATAAGGCGTCGCGTACGGAAGACCCCAAGCCACGATATTCATCGGGTTGTAGTAACCCGTGCTGGTGGTCGAGTAGCCGGCCGTGTGATGCGACTGCCATGTGAGGTTCAAATTGATGCCGATCTTGAGCCACTCGGCAATCTTGCTGTTGACGTTCGAACGGATCGAATAGCGCTCCATGTCGGAGAAAGGCTCGATACCCTTGCGGTCGAATGCGCCCAGCGAGATGTAATAGTCGCTGCGCTGGCTGCGGCCCGAAACGCTCAGGTCGGCTTTCCATGTCGGAGCGTTCTCCTGCAGTATCCACTTGCGCCAGTCGGTCTCGATGTGGTTCTTCAGGCGGAAGTCCTTGAGCTCCTGGAACTGGGCGTTACCCTTGAGGCTCGGATCGGCCAGTTCACGGAAAGCGAACCACTCCTCCGCGTTCATGAGCGGCATAGGGAACTGGGCCAGATTCGAGATACCGTACGATCCGCTGACCGTCACGGTAGGCTTCTCGCCGACACCCTTCTTGGTGGTGATGTACACGACGCCGTTGGCAGCACGGGAACCGTAGATGGCGGTAGATGATGCGTCCTTCATGACCGTCACGTTCTCGATATCGTTCGGGTTCAGGGCCGTGAATATGGCCACATCCACAGGGGTGCCGTCGAGGATGAACAGAGGCGTGTTGGATGCATTGATCGAGTTGACACCGCGCAGACGCATCGACACCGAAGCGCTCGGTTCACCGGAACTTGTATAGACCTGAAGGCCCGCCACCTTGCCCTGGAGGGCATCGCCGGCGCTCGCCGCAGGAATCTTCGTGAATGCGTCAGACTTCACCAGCGTGGAGGCGCCGACCACGGAGCTGATCTTCTTGGCGGTACCGTAACCGACCACGATGGTCTCCTCCAGGAACTCGGCGTCATTGGCCATGATGATGTTGATGACGCTCCTGCCGGCCACGTCCACCGTCTGGGTCACCATTCCGATGTATGTGAACGTCAGTTTGTCACCGGAGCGGGCAGCAATCGTATAACTGCCGTCCACGCCGGTCGTAGTGTACTGTCCCGACACGTCGTTGTGGACAGTCACCCCTATGAGAGGCTCGTTCTGGGTGTCCACAACCGTACCGGAAACCGAGTTCCGGAAGTCCTGTCCTCCCGGAACGGCCAGAGCCTGAAACGCCAGCAGCAACGCCGCCAGCAACAACAGGCCCTTTGAAAAAACAGTTTTTTTCATCGGCATATGAAAGTGTTGGTTGTAAAATTTAACGACTCGTTTTAATTTCGAAAATTACAAAAAAAATCCGTTTTATCCAATTCCTTACGGACAAAAAAAGAGTGGCCGGGACGAAAAGTCCGGCCACTCCTAATACCTGGATGACGATTATTCCGTACGTCCCGGATAGGTCTCGAGAGCCTTCTCCAGGCATACGAGGGCATGCCTGAGGTCTTCTTCCTTGAGCACATAGGCCAGACGGATCTGATTGCGGCCCAGACCGGGGGTGGCGTAGAATCCGGCCATCGGGGCGACCATCACGGTCTCGCCGTTGTAGCTGAACTCTTCGAGCAGCCATTTGGCGAACTTCTCGGAATCGTCGACCGGGAGCTGGGCGGCGGCGTAGAACGCACCCATCGGGCGGGGAGCCACCACGCCTTTCATCTTCTGCAGACCGTCGATCAGCACGTCGCGGCGGTGTATGTACTCGTCACGGACAGCCTTGAAATAGGATGCAGGAGCGTCAAGTGCGCCTTCCGCGGCGATCTGTCCGTAGGAAGGTGAGCAGAGACGTGCCTGGGCGTAGCGCATGACGGCGGCCATGACCTCCTTGTTGCGGGAGACCAGATAACCGATGCGCGCGCCGCAGAGGCTGTAGCGTTTCGATACGGAGTCGAGCAGGATGACGTTCTGCTCCAGTCCGGGAATGTGCATGCAGGAGAAATGCGGGGCGTCGGTGTAGCAGAACTCGCGGTAAACCTCGTCGGCAAAAATGAAGAGGCCGTACTTCTTGGCGATCTCGCCCAGTTCCAGCAGGGCTTCCTTGGTGTAGAGGCATCCGGTCGGGTTGCCGGGGTTGCATATCACCACGCCCTTGGTCTTGGGGGTGATGTGCTTCTCGACCTCGCTCATCGGGGGAAGTGCGAATCCGTCCTCGATGTGGGTGGTGATAGGCACCAGCTTCACGTCGTTCTGGAGAGCGAAGGAGTTGTAATTGGTATAGAACGGCTCGAATACGATCACTTCGTCGTCGGGGTCGCAAGTTACCGAGAGGGCGATCTGAAGGGCCTCGCTGCCGCCGTTAGTGATGTTGATATCGGCTGCTTCGACATCGATGCCGATCCTCTTGTAGTATTTGGCAAGGCCTTCGCGCAACGAATCGTTGCCGCCGGACTTGGCATAGGCCACCACCTTGAGATCGTTGTTCTTGACCGCATCGAGAGCCTCCTTGGGAGATTCGATGTCAGGCTGACCGATATTGAGGTGATAGACTTTGATACCACGTTTCTTGGCTGCGTCGGCGAAGGGGACGAGCTTGCGGATCGGGGAGGCGGGCATGGCCTGCGCCTTTTTGGATAATGTAAGCATTATACTTTGTGATTATGGATTGTTATTGTTTGTCTCCATATTTGGCCAGCTCCTCGAGGAAACCCTCTATCTTGGGCTGAACCTTGCTGGTCGGGCAGTCGTAATTGTTCACCAGGATCGCGAAGCGGATGAGCCCGCGCTTGGAATCGACATAACCGGCATAGCAGCGGACGCTCGAGAGGGAGCCGCTCTTGGCGTAGATGGTCTTCTTCAGATCCGGGTCGGCGTTGCGGAGGACGGTCTGAAGCGTACCGGGACGGCCGGGTCCCGGGAAACTGGAAAGATATTCCTTGAAATTGTCGCTGTCCTTCATCATGGAATAGAAGTTCGTGAAGAACCGCGGCGAGACATAATTCTGGCGGGAGAGGCCGCTGCCGTCTTCCTGGGTGTAGCCGTAAGTAGAGACTCCCCTCTCCTTCAGATACTCCTTGATTGCACGCTGCGCCTGGCCGTAGGAGACTTCCATGCACTCCTCTCCGGTCTTGCGCTCTATCAGGGTCTTGCCCACCATCTTGAAAATGGTCTCGGCGAAGAAGTTGTTGCTGATGGTGTTGGTCACTTTCACGATACGGCGCAGTTCGGGCGAGAAAGTCTCGGCGATATAGACGAGGTCTTTCTGGGCGGGAACGGCATATTCGCTGCGCATGGAGCGGATGTCTCCGACACCCTTGCAACCCACTCCCCTTTCGCGCAGATACGCGGCGAACTCCGAGGCGCAGGTGGCAGGTCCGTATTTGTTCGACTGAACGAGTGTGCGCGGCTTGGCGTCGATGCCGTATGTACCGACGAATTTGCCTATCGGGGTTATGCTGGACGCATAATACTCAGTGCCGTCGCCGTCGCCCTTGGGGCCGGTGGTCACCTCGTTGATGAAGGTCATGTAGGGAGAGAACGGTCCGAGAGGGGTGATGACTGCGGGATCGCCGACCTCAGCCCCGGCATAAATCTGGAAATATGTAAGATTCTCACAGAAAGAGAGTCCGGAGGTTCCGCTGCCGTAGTCGTATCCGATATTGCCGTAAGACCAACTCGAAGGGATATTCTCTTCTTCGTAGATGCGGTCGTCGCCTACTATCCTGCCCTCGATTCTGCGGATGCCCGCCTTCTTGATTGCCTGTGCCCATACTGCGAAGACTGTATCGATCGGCTCCGCTATCGTGTCACGGGAACCGAGTGTGGGATCTGCGCCGCCGACAATATAGAGGTTGCCGTGAAGTATCCCTTTCTCTATCTTCCCGTCATAGGCGATACGGGTGGAGAAGCGGTAATCGGGGCCGAGCACCTCGTAGCCGAGACCGGTGGTGATCGTCTTCATGGTGGAGGCGGTAAGAAGCGGCATGTCAGGATTCCAGGAAGCGATCTCATTGCCGGCGGGGTCCACCGCCAGGATTCCCACTACTGCGTTGATAAGGAGCGAGTCGCTCTTCATCTGCTGATTGATGTAATTCTGGACGCGGTTCTGGCCCATTCCCGTCAAGGGAATGAGCATCAGGAGAGTCAATAAACGCAATTTCATACCCGATTACTTTTATATCTCACAAATTTAGTAATTTTGCAATCTAAAAACAAAATTATGCAGCGCAGGTTCACTCTCACCGGGCTATTGGCAGCACTAATCCTACTGGCTTTCCTCCAGGCAGCTTGCCGTAAACAGGAGATGCCCGTCGACAACATGGCGGTTGTCAACAAGGCACTCTTCGACACGGCCTCGAATTTCTATGTCGAATTCGACGAATACCCCGACGAGATGCGCAATCTCCCCATAGGCGTATTCGATTCGGGAACAGGCGGACTGACCGTCCTGGAGAAACTGCTCAGCCTCGACCGCTTCGACAACATCACCGGAAGGGAGGGCCGCGACAGCATTCTCGACTTCGCCGGCGAGCACTTCGTATATCTGGCAGACCAGGCCAACATGCCCTACGGCAACTACAATGCCGAGGGCAACAACGAGTACCTGAAGGAACTCGTCGTAAAGGACGCACTCTTCCTGATGGACGACGACTATTTCTCCAACCCCATCGAGGAGACCCCGACAGGATTGAAGCCCCGCGCCAAGATCATAGTCGTGGCCTGCAACACCGCTACCGCATACGGCCTGGACCTCATCAAATCGATGGTAGAACAGACCGGAACAGGAGTGAAAGTGATCGGGGTAATCAATGCCGGAGTCTCCGCCACACTCGACGAACTGCAGCTCAAGGGAGATGAAAAACCGTTCGCGATCGGAGTACTCGCAACCCCCGGCACCATTGCGTCGGGCGCTTATGAGCGCACACTGCGTGAAGAACTCGCCTCCCGCGGGATCACCACCCAGATCGATATCATAAACCAGCCCGGATACGGTTTTGCCGAAGCCGTCGACTCCGACCCCGACTACGTCAACCCCTTGCTGTTCGCTCCCCGGAGCAGCTACCGCGGCCCCGTGCTTGGTGAGGCTGAAGGCAGCATCAGCCAGGAACTGCTCGGGGCCTACAATTTCGACTTCAGCGACAACAAAGTCCTGGCAAGGCGCAGCCCTGGCGGAGGATATGCATCCCTGCAGCTCAACAGCGCCGAGAACTACGCACGATTCAACATGGTCTCCCTCCTCGAACGCCACCGCCAGAGCGGCAGCGGCACTCAGATCAGGGCCATCATCCTCGGCTGCACCCATTATCCTTTCTACCTCGAAACCCTCAACGAAACCCTCGCGGAACTCAGGGAGTACCGCGAAGACGGACGCTATCCATATCGCGACCTGATCGCCGACGAGATCACTTTCATCGATCCGGCGGTCTATACGGCAATCGAATGCTACAACACGCTCCGCGCCGACGGCAACCTGGCTTACCGCATCACTCCCACCAAGGTCGAAGCCTACATATCGGTGCCCAGCAACCTGCTCGTGGATACCTGCCTCACCGGTGAAGGACTGCTTACCTACGACTACAAATACGGCCGCAAGACCGGGACCGAAGAGCAGACCACCAAGCAGGTGCCTTTCTCGCTCGATAATATCGACGAAAACAATCTCAAGCGGATTGAAGAGAGGCTCCCCTATTCGTATGCCCTGATCGCGCCCTCCCTCAAATAGACCGGATGTTCAAAGAAACCATTACGCCCCAGGAAATAGACCAGATGGACCTTGCCGCCTTCCCTGGCAAGATAACCGTCATCACCGCCCCCGGACCTGAACTCGACCATGCTATCGAGCATCTCGGCGCGCAGCGCCTGGTCGGATTCGATACCGAAACCAAGCCGGTTTTCCAGGCAAACCAGCCACGCCATCATACAGCGCTCCTGCAGCTCTCCAGCGAAACCGAAGCCTTCCTTTTCAGGCTTCAGGAACTGGGCCTTCCGCAGGAAATCGCCGACATAATGTCGAACCCCTACATAACCAAGATCGGGGCGGCCGTCGGCGAAGATATCAGAGGACTCCAGCACTACTGCCATTTCGAGCCCCACAGGTTCATGGACCTGCAGTCCTTCGGCGACGAATACGGTATCAAGGAGAAGAGCGTGCGTAAAATGGCCGCCATCATCCTCGGCTGCAAAGTGTCGAAGGCGCAGCAGTGCTCGAACTGGGAGGCTCAGCCCCTCTCCGAGGCGCAGCTGCTGTACGCTGCAACTGATGCCTGGATCTGCGTGAAAATGTACAAGGCCCTGCTCGCCGCTCCCAAGGATGCGAAGACGGGCGCCAGACAATGATATGACAAGGCTATATCTCAAAAAAGGACGCGAGGAATCGCTGCTGCGGTTCCATCCCTGGGTATTCTCCGGAGCAATCGCCGGAATCGAAGGCCCCGACCCTGCCGAAGGCGACCCGGTCGCAGTCTATTCGGCGAGGAAAGAGTTCCTCGGCTGGGGACACTACCAGATAGGTTCCATAGCCGTGCGTGTCCTCAGTTTCGCCGACGACATGCCCGCAGGAGGACCTGACGCCGCTTTCTGGAAAGAACGGCTCCAGCGCTGCCTGGATGCGCGCCGCACTTTCGCGCTTGCCGGTTCCGCAACCACCAGCTGCTACCGTCTCGTCCACGGCGAAGGCGACGGCCTTCCCGGCCTGGTCATCGACTGGTATAACGGGGTATGCGTGATGCAGGCGCATTCTGCCGGAATGTTCCTTTCCCGGAAAGATATAGCGGCCGCACTCAGGGAAATCTACGGAGATTCCCTCCTTGGCGTATATGACAAGAGCTCCGGAACCGCCCCCTTCAAGGCAGGCCTCGATCTCGGGGACGGATATCTCTGGCAGGCATCCGGAGCGGGGAAACTATGTCCCTGCACAGTCCTGGAAAACGGACATAAGTTCCTCGTTGACTGGGAGACGGGACAGAAAACCGGTTTCTTCCTCGACCAGCGGGAGAACCGTGCCCTGGTGGAAAAATATGCACGTGGAAAGCGCGTGCTCAATCTCTTCTGCTATACCGGCGGCTTCAGCGTTTATGCCCTTGCGGGAGGCGCTTTCTCAGTCGATTCCGTGGACAGTTCGGCCCGTGCCGTAGACCTGGTAGAACGCAACATCGCCCTCAACTTCGGGCCTGACGCTCCCCATCGCGCGCTCTGCTGCGACGCCATCGATTTCGTCAAGGAAGCCCCTAAAGACGCCTACGACCTGATGATAGTCGATCCGCCGGCATTCGCAAAACACCGCGGAGCACTGGGCAACGCGCTCCGCGCCTACCAGAGGCTCAACGCCGCCGCCATCAGCGCCGTCGCTCCCGGAGGCCTGGTATTCACCTTCAGCTGTTCGCAGGTGGTAGACCGCGAGGCCTTCGCCCTGGCGGTATTCAGCGCCGCCGCGGAGACCGGACGCCGCGTCCGCATCATCGACAGGATGAACCAGCCGGCAGACCACGCCGTCAACATATATCATCCCGAAGGAGCTTACCTCAAGGGGCTGGTACTCCATGTTGAATAATCCTTTCTGCTACTCCCCCTCCCCGGCGATAGTGCAGGCATCACGCGAGCTGATCGCGCGCATCGACGCCACGCCCTCACTGCACGCACTTTTTGCCGAAGGGAAGATGCTCGGCGTGCTTGAATGTGCCATGCCCGGCCCGACATCTGCCGTCATGCCCGGCTTGACCGGGCATCTCTTCCTCTACGCCTTTTCCGGCCTGGCGGGCGGCAGCCATTTCGTGGAAGGCTTCGTGCCCCCCATATTCGCCTGGTCTCCTGAAGACATACGCAGTTCGTCTCCTGAAGAATCGAGGCGGCTGCAGGAATGGCTTTTCGAACAATACGTGGTGCTGAACGGGCGGGGCGAGCGCAAATCCATAAGGCAGATTTTCGCAGACCGCGGCCTTGTCCCACCGGGAGGAACTGGCGACTGCGCCGCCCCGAAACTGCTCCAATATGCGCTCTCTCACAATCTCGAACCGATTGCCATCGGAGAGTTCTGGTATGGTGCGCCGCCGGTACGCGAGGTACGCCGCCACGGCGCATTCTATCCCGCATGCACCGGAAAATGCGGTCCGCTGCTGTCATACATGATGCAGGGACTCGACGTCGAGCCCAATCCCCTCGAGAGCGACGCCCACTGGGAGTTTTCCGATCCGGTCGTGCGCTATGAAGACTCCGGCCTGATCGTGGCCGAAAAGCCTGCCGGAATGCTGGCCGTTCCGGGGCGGCCGGTTCCCGGTGTGGAGCCAAGGACCTCCCTCCAGGAATGGCTCTCATCGTATTGCGGCACACCGGTTTTCTCTTGCCACAGGCTCGACATGGATACATCCGGACTGATGGTCTTTGCCAAGTCGGCAGACTCGCAAAGGATTATGCAACAGCAGTTTGAAAAACGCGAGGTTTCCAAGGCATATCTAGCCTGGATATCAGGGGAAGCGGCTCCGGGATCCCCCGTGCTTGCTCCCGGCGACAAGGGAAAAATATCCCTGCCCCTCGCCCCGGACTGGTACGACAGACCCCGGCAGATGGCGGACCGCGAACATGGGAAGCCGGCGGTTACCGAATACGAGATACTATCCGTCAGGAATCCGGACGGGGCCCTGTTTGTCAGACTCATCCCCTACACCGGCCGTACCCATCAGCTCAGGGTTCACTGTGCACATCCCGAAGGCCTCGGCCGGCCGATCCTAGGCGACCGGCTCTACGGCGGCGAAAGACTCTCGCCTTCGGCAGGGACTGCGGGGACTGCGGGGACAGCAGGGACAGCAGGGATAGCGGGGCCTGGCCGCCTAATGCTGCACGCCGCCTACCTGAGTTTCCGCCATCCCGCCGACAGCCGGCGACTCATCTTCGAATCCGAAATGCCAAAGTCATGAACAATCCCGACAACAAACCATCTTCAATGTCCATTCCCGGCTATTCCGCAGCGATCGATGCGCTCGACTGGGGCGGAGGCACCGCACTGGTCATCGGGCACAGGACTCCCGATACCGACTCGATATGTTCAGCCGTGGCGTATGCAGGACTCATGCGCGCCATGGGACATGACTGCGTGGCGAAGGCCGCCGGAAATGTCAACCGGGAAACCAAGTTCATAGCGGGACTATGGAACCTGCCTCTGCCCGAAGTGGTTTGTTCAGTAGCGCCTGGCACCCGGCTCATCCTCATGGATCACTCCGAATATGCCCAGGCCGTAGAAGGTGCCGGACAGGCGCGGCTGCTGCAGGTCATTGACCACCACGGGGTCGGCGACATCCGGGAGACCAACCTCATGCTCTACAAGGCAATGCCTGTGGGTTCGACCTGCACGATAGTATATCATTCCTTTTTAGAGTTCGGAATCAGCATATCCGACGAAACCGCCAGGGTGCTCCTGGCCGGAATCATCTCCGACACCAGGAACCTGGCCAAAGGCACCACGACCGCCATGGACGTGGCAGTGCGCTCTGCCCTTGCCGACCGTCTGGGAATGACCGATGAATATCTTTCAACGGTTTTTGCCGGGATGGACCGGGCCGCACATGACATCTCAGGGATGAGCGACAGGGAGATTTTCCTCGCCAATTACAAGCGGTACCGCATCGAAGGGCTCGCCATAGGCATAGCCAGCATCGACGGCGATCCCTCCGTGCCGGCCGAAGAGTTCCTGGACAGGATGCTCCGCATCATGCCGGAAACCATGGTTGAACAGGGAGAGGATATGATATTCGCCAAAGTCGACATCGGGAGGGGAACATACATCCTCTATTACGATCCATCAGGGCGGGCACGTGATATCGCAGAGAAGGCTTTCGGCCCGTCGGTCCGGCCCGGCATATGCCATTCCGCAAGGAATCTCAGCCGCAAGACCGCGGTCGTCCCCATGATTTCCCGGGCGCTGAAATAAAAAAAGTTGGGATATCAAAAAAATTACATACCTTTGTAGTCCCTTGGTGCCTGGGCCGGGAGGTTAGGCACTGGTCTGCAAAACCAGGTAGAGCGGTTCAATTCCGCTAGGCACCTCAAAAAACAAGCGAAGCCTTAACGGGCTTCGCTTTTGTTTTTGAGGTGCCTGTCGGCACTTGTGTTTACCGGGGCACATCCCCGAACCCCTCGCGCTATCGCGCGGCCGAAGCCTCGGCTTCGTGCTTGTTGGTCTTCGCGAAAATCCCTACCTGTCGACGGCTGGAGGCCAGCCCTCGAACAGTCAGCCAGTAAATTGTTCAGGCACGACAAAAGCCCAACCCGAAATTCGTTGTCCCGGCAGAATGGCGCTGTATCTCGGTATGAGCACTATCGTCGTGGACAACGCCCCGGATAAGGTGGCATTGTCCACAACAACAGCCCCCACAGGCAGCCAAGCCCGATTTAACAGGGACAACGAATTTCACTTTGAGCACAAGCAGGTCAACCGCTATGCTGTGATCCTTCACACTCCCCCGCCTTTTCCTGCAAGTCTTGCAGGAATTTGTTATCGTATCTGCAATGTGTCATCTTTGTTTCCGGTAAGTGCATTCCCCGTTGCAGGGGCACAATTATCCCCACGCGTATAAGAGTCCCTTGCCTGCTGAGAAGGAATCCGGGGAGATACAGTGGCTATACGATGAGCAATCGGTTCAATGTCTCGAGGTGTGATAGACGTAGAGGGGGAAGCAGTTCCCTGCATCAACCCGCCGGAAGGGCAGGCATACTCATCGTTTGAATTGAAAAGGATGCTATTTGAAATGGGGTGACTTTGTCTTGCAGATATTGGCAGGAATTGCGCCTGTCGAGAAGTGTCGCAAGACAAAAATTAAGGCATTCCGACGAGCAGAAAGGTGACTGTCGGCTGTCTTTTATTCGATTCCAGAAGTGTCATTCCCCTTGCCCATCAGGGTCTCGGCAGTGTCCATCGTATTGTCGAGGACACTGTTATTTTGTGTTTTAGATGCTCTAACCTCGAAATTGATTTTTTGGGGCAAGAGTTGGAAAACAACTATCTTTGCAATCAGAATGATGTCCTGAACTACCTGTGGATTCCGCGATTGGTGCGGAGAGTTGCAAGTGGTTTGGGATTTGAAAACAGAAAAATGCTTTTTGAGGTTATGTCAGTTGAGGACGAAAGAGCCTCCATGCTGATAAACTAACAAGCATTTTCTATTTGACGATTGGGGATATATCCGCGAATTGGGCGCGGAAGAATATTCCCCAATCGTTTTCTATTCTTGGTGGTTTTCTCTATTGCACGAAAGAGAAACCATATATATACGAAAAAAACCTTGAATCGCAGGGGCTGGAATTACTACCCACCATCAAAGGTTTTGTGCAGTGACCCTGCGGCACTACAAACCGCATCGTTTGCACTTAAAGGCTGAGGGGACCCGCGGCCCGAAGGTCGGTTGCATACCCCTTAATGTATTTTCAAAAAAAATTGTAACTATACGTTGAGCGCATCATTGCGTTGTCCGGCATAGCCAGGTTGTGACCTGTTCCGTATGGCTGGACTTTTTTATGGACACCCCCGCATCGCTGCGAGGGTGAACAAGCGGTGCGAGCCGCCCGAAGCGTGACACGCCCCTTCTCCATTAGGAGCGTTGCAAAGGTACAACAAAAAACTCTCGTTCCACCTCTATTCGGAACTACGATCCGATTCGGTAAACGAGAGCGTATGGGAACGTGCAAGGGCATGGCCACAATCACGCTTTGCAAAGATAGTGTATTTTGCAATAATTGCACCTTTTCACAAAACAGACAGGGTGTTCTGGGACTTGGCTCTCAATTGTAAAACAGCATCCGAAACCGAGTCCGTGTCTTCCGGGGAAGAACATCAACCGTCTGCCGTTTCGAATGCTGTCAATGTAAATGTATCTGAAATAATAGTTGTATCCGAATTACTGCAAGCCTTGCAGGTATTTGGTCACTAATTATCCTTCCCATACCTTTGCACCAGGTCGTCAAAACCCAAGGGTAATTGATTGGATGTTGCGGCACCTTTCTGACGGCCCAAAGAAGGAATCTGTCAAGATGTAGTAGTGCCGGGAGTAGCCCGATCAGCGCGAACCGTCGGGATTCCTTCTGCTTTATTACGAGGTCTTTCATCTTTTCCGGTCTCAAGTACCTTATTCCTGTATTCTTCTTCGCTCATCCTGCAATGTTTTTCGAGACGGTCCGACTGCGCCTTCGCATATTCGTGAGAAAAGCGCATCGACTGGGTTCGTTCGCGCTCCCTCATACAGGCTTCGTTCCACTTCTTGTGGAAGTCGTTGATGTATTCTTCATCCGTAGGGATTCTTATGTGCGCCATTTTCAATGCTATAATATACTCTTGTTTACTTTTTTTCAAATTCAGCTTCATGATCTAAGAAAAAATCATAGTAGACCTTGACTGAAGCGACGTCCGTCCATGGCATCACTCGTGCTGGATATACATCAAGATTATATAGTCTGGCTCCCGGGGTGGACATAATGAACGGTGAATGAGTGGAGATGATGAATTGGCATCTTTCATAATGGGCCATACTTGCAATCCATCCCGACAAGTCTATTTGCCTTTCAGCGGAAAGTGAATTCTCAGGCTCGTCAAGAAGATATAGACCATATGAATTGATGGCCTCAGTAAAGAACTTGAAGGCGTTTTCACCGTTTGAATTCTGATATGTTGAATCCAAGGTGATCTTTTATGTATTTTGATCTCGCCTTTTTCTTCACTTCACACTGATGAAGGTACGCTCGTATGCTCTCCGGATCTTCTAAGTCGATATGATCTGGCATTTCATCATCACGCATCCGTTCAACATCTGCAACTATTGTTTTCCTTCGCTCGTCAATCTCGTCATTCTTTAGCCGCGTCTCAATCATATAATCAAAGACCTCATCGCTGGAGATGATTCGTCCGTATTCATTAATCCCTGCCGATAATTGATGTGCGGTTGAACTTAAATCTATCCTGCAGAGTTTTAAATATCTGTCAAAATACTCGCTATTGTTGAAAGGTGTCGGCCGTCTTAACTTGAGTTTTTGGGCAATGATATTAAGCAAAGTGCTTTTTCCGGTTCCATTGCCGACGGTTATGATCGTTACATCGTCGAAAACCACTTCAAACAGACCTCTAAAAGAAAGCACATGAAATGGATATGCAGACTTGTGCGTACTATTAAGGAAGTCAAATTCCCGGGATGGTGGCGTATAATCTCGATCCAGCGATGGAAGCTTTATTCTTTCTATGTATATCATACGGCTTCATCATTTTTGGCAAATGTAATCCATCGCAATTATCCACCCAAAGCAATGCAAGCCTTGCAGGTATTTGGCCTCGGGGCGAGGGGCCGGTATATTTGCGGTGTAATTCAAAAACACATCGCACCATGAACATCTACAACGTTATCATTCTGGACGAGAGCGGGAGCATGTCGTCCATTTACAAGGAGACCCTTCAGAGCATCAATGAAGTGCTCGTTGGAATACGGAAGAACCAGGAGGAGCATGGCGACCAGCAGCACAACGTGACTATCGTCACTTTCGAAGGCAACGGGATCAAGGGGATCAAGACCCGCCGCGACCGTGTGCCCATCAACGATATCGAGGATTTCACCGAGAAAGACTACCGCCCCGGCGGATGCACTCCGCTCTACGATGCGATGGGCCAGACTCTCAACCGGCTTGAAGGGCTTGTCGAAGAAAATGACAAGGTGATGGCTACGATTATTACCGACGGCTTCGAGAACTCATCTGAAGAGTATTCCGGAAAGACAGTCAAATCGCTTGTAGGCAGGCTGCGCGAAAAGGGTTGGGTGTTCGCCTATATCGGCGCGAATCAGGATGCCATTGAGGTGGCAAGGGACCTGAACATTTCAAATGCACTGAACTATGATGCTTCCCCTGAAGGCATGCTTATGATGAGTGTCCGTTTCAGGGAGGTCAACAGGAAGATGTCGGAAGGAGTAGCGCGCAAAAAGGAACCGGGATTCTTCGACATGCTGTTCGACAGCCCGGCCCAGAATGATGCATAATTCGTTATATTTGCATACCAGTTCCACGATATGCATCACGAAAAAGACAGGCGAATAGATCTGCCGGTCCCTTTCCTGAAGGAAGGGACTGTCTTGTTTGTCAGTCCCGACCCCGCAATACGGTTGGGAACGACGGGGTGTACACACCTCGCAGACATTGTATCATCCCTCACTCCTGAACTCCGCCGATATCTGTTTCCCGGTGAAGATTCTGTTGTCTCAGCCGGGGATATGTACCGATATGTCCAGGAACTCGCCGGCCTGGACGGACAGACGGGCTTCCTGTACAGGTTTCACGGCAATCTGTACTTCCATGCCGCATCCGAATCCCTGGACGAACCGATGGTGTATGAGTATTACTCCCATTCCCAAGAGCAAGAGAGGCGCCGTTCCAGAAAGGAGGCCCGGCCGGGACATCCGAACATCGCGTTTGATATACCATTCCATGACGAAATCTGTTTCTCCGTTTGCGGCGACAGGGAAGAAGGCGACAGGGAAGAAAAGGAAGAGGCCCCGGATCCCCGCGTCCAGGCCATACTGGATGCATGGGCGAAGATTGAGCGCGAGTTCGGAATCACCATCGAGGACATGCAGATCCTCCTCGGCTACAAGGTCAAGCTCAGCCGCCTGAATATCACAACGGCCAGCCGCTTATTCCTGACCGATTTCAACAATCAGGAAGTGAAGATGGACGATCTCACCAAGGCGCTGTATTTCTATTTCCTCCGCCACCCGGAGGGAGCAAGGCTGAAGGAACTCCACGACCACGAAGACGAGATCCTCCACATTTATTCCGGCATCACCGGCCGCGACGACACCAGGAAGATACGTGAAAGTGTCGGTAAGCTCGTCGACCCCTTCGGCAACGGGCTCAACGTCAGCCTTTCACGGATCAAGAAAGCGTTCAAGGACGTCGTCGGCGACCGTATCGCCCGATTCTATTATATCACCGGCCGCAGCGGTGAAGTCCGCAAAGTCGGGATTGACCGCGACCTGGTAATCTGGGAGCATTAGCACTCAGCCAGAGTGACCACCTGCCGGAAAAGCACACGGCCCGATTCGAAAAGAACCGGGCCGTGATTTATGATGGTCTTCGCGGACGAATCCGATTATTCGAAAACCGAAGCCAGTTTGGCTTCCAGGTCGGAACCGCGGAGGCCGCGGGCGACGATGGTTCCTTCCGGATCGATCAACAGGTTGTCGGGAATGGCATTGACCGAATAGATATCATGGGCCGCATTGTCCCAGTATTTCAGGTCGGACAGGTGAATCCACGGCATTTCCCATTCGGTGATGGCTTTCACCCAAGGTTCCTTCTCCTTGTCGAAGGACACGCCGACAATCTCGAAGCCTTTCCCGTGATATTTCTTGTAGGCTGCCACCACGTTGGGCATTTCGGCCTTGCAGGGGCCGCACCATGAGGCCCAGAAATCGACCAGGACCCATTTGCCCTGACCGGCATACTCACTGAGTTTGTGCATTTTCCCGTCAGGAGCCGCTTCCTCGAGATCGAGGAATTTCTTCCCGATGAAGGCATTTTTCTGATCCGCCTGTGCTTTCTCCTCAGCTCCGGCCTCGTCAAGCTTACGCTTGAGGTCCTGGACGTAAGGATGTTTCGTAAACAGTGCGCCGGAAGACATGAGTTCCTCGAACTTCTCCTCGCCGGCAAGTGTGTGGACGTTTGAAATGAAAACGGCAGGAATGAGGTTGTCCAGATTCTTTTCGACCACGTCCACATAGAAGTCTCCATACTTCTCGAGACGTTTCTCATACTCCCGTATGAACTCCGCTTCCTGGGCCTCCTGTTCTTCCTTGGGCAGCGACAGATATGCCCGGAGAAAACCGTTGAAGTCACTGAACTGAGCGGAATCCATCTTGTCCAATTCCGACAGTTTGGTATTGAGAGCAGAACCGGTCAGGGTACTGTCGGCAAGGTTCAGAATCACGGGTTTGCCGTCATTGAAAAACGGAAAATACCATTCGGCATCTTTGAAACTGACCGAAAGGAATGCATCTTTGTCCGCCTTCCCTTTCATCTTGAAAGCACCGTCGGTTACCACCGCGCTGTCAATGGGCTCGGAAGTGATACGGTCCAACAGATACACGGACACTCCGTCTTCCGGGGCGTTTTTACCCGTGATGTCATACTTCACACCATTTCCTGAGCAGGCGAACGCAAAAGCGGCCGCAAGCGTCAGCATTAAAATCGTTGAGGATTTCATATACATAATACTATTTAAGTGATTTCTTGCCTTCTTCCAGGGCTTCCATAAACCGCCTTTCCCGTTGCTGCCGTTCTTCAGCGAATGTACTTATTTCTTCTATAGCGCTTTCTTTCCGTACGGCTTCCTCAAGATTCTTCCGCTCCCGGCTGAACACATCCAGTTCTTCATCTTTGATTTTCATCATGATCTTGCATTGCTCGAAATCCTTCTGCATGGTCATCAGATACATTTGGCTGATATATAGTAAGGATGAAGAATTGAAATCCGCCAGGCTCTCATAATCTTTGACGGCACCCCAAGCCTCCTGTTGAAAACGATCCACGACTTCCGTCCTGTAGTTGCTTCGTTTTTCGTATAAGGATGATACGGTCTCGACAAAGAGGATGTTTCCTATGGTACTGACCGTTTCTATATTGGATTTGAAGATATTTTCCGTCGTTGTGGTGTATGAAAGAAAAGGAAGATGTGTATAAAAAGCATTGGTTTTCTCGTAGAATTCTTCCGGATGAGCGAGTGCATACACCTGAAGGTCGAAGAATGCGATCAATTCCTCATCGCACTGCTCGATTTCCTTCAATGATTCCCGCATATCATACATTATCATCATCACCATCTCACGCTTCTCGGCCTGCTGCTTCTTACGGTCAATGATAGCCGTAGTTCCGAAAGTCATCAGTATGATAGAGACCGTCGTCGCCGCCAGCTACATCAGGAACCTTTTCAGCATTGAGCTGTTTGTAGACCTCTTCATCATAGCCAAAAGATTAGACCGCAAATATACTGAAATTCCACAAATTGCGCACTGTACGGCCAGATAATGCACTGTCCCAGGCACATTTAGAGATGGGTACGGTTTTTTTTGCTAAATTTGTACTGACTATGACAGACAAACACCATCTTCGAATCGAAATCTTCAACTCCACCCTCGCCGTGTTGCGGCAGGGATGGTATCTCGCTCCCGACAAGCACAGGGTGCTGCTTCCTGCAGTGCAGGAGGTGATGGATGCGGCCACTATGTACAGTGAACCTTTCAAAGTACCCGGCGCGGGGCCGGCTCCCGTCGCTACGGAAGTACGTGTCGAGGACAAGGACTGCGTGCTGGCGGCGATAGAGCTGATCGATGCGGGTTATAATCCGGCGATGCTCAATCTGGCGGACCTTCATGTGCCGGGGGGACTCGTGGAATACGGGTCCGGAGCGCAGGAGGAGAATCTGTGCCGGCGGAGCAATCTGATCCTCTCGCTGTATCAGTTCTCACGCTCACGCGTGCGGCAGTATCCGGACCTGGGACTCGTGAACCGCGGGGACCAGTATCCCATGGACGAGCGTTTCGGCGGCGTGTACAGCGGGATCGTGACGTTTTTCCGCGGGCCGGAGAACACCGGCTCGCAGCTGGAGGAGAAGACATACAACATCCCCGTCATCTCGGTAGCGGCTCTCAGCGGGCCGAGGATCGGAATGGACGGGATGATGTACCCCGAAGAGGCCGGGATCACGCTTGACAAGATGCGTACGATTTTCCGCATCGGCCTGGCGCACGGCCACGATTCACTCGTGCTCTCCGCCATGGGCTGCGGCGCCTTCAGGAATCCCCCGGCCCACATCGCAAAATTGTTCCACCAGGTCATCGTGGAAGATGAGTTCAAGGGCCGTTACCGCCTCATAGATTTCGCTATCCTCGACGGTTACAAGACCGGCCTGCGGCATAATCCGGAGGGGAATCTGCTGCCGTTCCAGCGGGAATTCAGCTAGTTCCATGAGAACACGGTTCATCGTAATCCTCGCCGTTTTCGCCCTTACCCTGGGATATGTGATATGGCATCTGTGGCGCATCACACCCGGAGGATGGCCGTATAAGCTGGCCGTGACTTTGGCTTTCGTCCTCTGGATGGGCCTTGCGTTTGTCGGTTTCGGAATGACTGAACGGTTCCCAGTCAAAACCGCCACCATACTGTATGAAGTCGGGCTTCCGTGGATGATAGCCTGCCTGTACATGTTCATCATTTTCATAGCGGCCGACGCCGCCGCACTATGCCACATCCTTCCCAAAAGGTTTTTGGCTGACAGTCAGGCCGGTCTGTTATCGATAGCGTGCATTGTCGCAGTCCTGATGATTGCCGGCAACATCCATTACAGGCATAAATACCGTGAAGAACTGACCGTCAGGACGGAAAAGCCGCTTGAGAAGCCTCTGACAATCGTACTGGCGAGCGACCTGCATGTGGGTTATCACAACCGCCGCCCGGAAATCGCCCGATGGGTAGAGCTGATCAACGCCGAACATCCCGACCTGGTGCTGTTTGGGGGAGACATAGTAGACCGCAGCGTAAGGCCCATCCTGGAAGGGGACTATGCGGCAGAGTTCCGCCGTATCACGGCCCCCGTCTGGACTATCCCCGGAAACCACGAATACTACAGCGATTTCGAGGGAGCGAAGCGGTTCTTTTAAGATGCCGGGATCAAGCTGCTGCGGGACAGCGTGTTCAAATTTGACGGCCTGACTATAATAGGACGCGACGACCGCACCAATCCCGACAGGAAGCCCCTGTCGGCCTATGCCGGCTCCCTTCAGGGCTTCACCATCCTTCTGGACCATCAGCCCTACCATCTGGAGGAGGCTGAGGAGGCGGGAATAGATTTCCAGTTCAGCGGCCACACCCACCACGGGCAGATTTGGCCCGTCTCCTGGGCAACGGACCTGATCTACGAAAAGGCCTGGGGACATCACACGCGCGGCAGAACCCGCTACTACGTCAGTTCCGGCCTGGGAATATGGGGCGCGAAGATACGTATAGGCAGCCGGTCCGAGTATCTCGTCCTGCACATAGAAAACTGAAAACCGCAGTTTTCCGCTGCAGTTTGCAGCCCGGCAGCCCGGCAACCCGGCACGCCGGTCTAGTTGTCGGAATGGATCTTTTCGCTCAGTTTGAAACTCCAGCGGAGCGACTTGATGGCCGATCTGGTAAGGTCGGCTTCAGCCGTGCGGTGTCCGTTCGAGAAAACGAAGCAAAGGCGCTTGCTCTGCAGGAAGCGTTTTGTCACTATGCAGGTCGCCATATTGATTCCGGACAACTTGTTGAAACCGGCGACCGTCCTGCAGGGGAATTGTCTGGAAACTCCTGTGTCCTCATCGACCAATTCCAGAAGCGACTCCAGATAATCGAGAGCTTCTTCGGCGGTCGTGCCCATCAACAGGAAAGTCTGGTCGACATGGTCCAGGCTGAAAAAGGTATCATTGCCTTTCGAAATTTCCAGGAGATTGAAGACACGGCCCACATTCAGATAATAACCGACAAACCCGTCTTCGTCCTTGAGGGAGAAGATCGAGTAGGTGTGATCATCCTGTTCGACTTCGCAAATCTCATTGGGAATGCCCGCAGGAAAGTCCTGGGCAAACACCGGAAGCGAGAAAACCGCAATCACAAGGGCAGCAAGAATACGTTTCATATCTTCTTGAGTCTAATGGTTTCCTATAGTAAAAACAATTATCAGGCCGTAAAATTAATGAATTTTTCCTACCTTTAGGGTTAGTTGTTAAATAATCACCTCATGAGAATCGAAGAAGGCTATATGCCCTATCTGGGCCACAAGACCTATTACCGCATCGTCGGAGAACCGTCTGAAGAAAAGAAACCGCTCCTCCTGCTTCACGGCGGCCCCGGCAGCACCCACAACTATTTCGAAGTGCTCGACCGCATAGCCGACACCGGCCGTCAGGTCATATCCTACGACCAGATAGGCTGCGGCAATTCATATCTGGACGGACATCCCGAACTGTGGACCATGGAGACCTGGATGAACGAACTCATCGCCCTCCGCAGGCATCTGCATCTCGACCAGCTGCACATCCTGGGACAGTCGTGGGGCGGAATGCTGATCATCGCCTATCTCATCGAGAAACAGCCTGAAGGCATAAAGTCCGCCATCCTCTCGAGCACCCTCTCCTCCGCAACGCTTTGGGCGAAGGAGCAGCACCGTCTCATCGGGATGATGCCGGAGAACGAACGCGAGGCCATACGGAAGGCCGAAGAGACCGGTGGATGGAGCGATCCCGATTACCTGAAAGCGAACGACCATTACATGACCCTCCACTGCGCCAGCATCGATGAGAATTCCCCCGAATGCGTCAGGCGTCCCAAACGCGCAGGCAGCGAGTCGTACGTCTACGGATGGGGACCCAACGAATATGTTCCGACCGGGACGCTCGGCAATTTCGAGTACACGGAAAGGCTCGGGGAGATCAGGAACCCTTGCCTAATTTTCAGCGGGTCGGAGGATCTCTCCACCCCGAAAGTTGCCGGTACGATGCACGAAGGGATAGCGGGAAGCCGATGGGAGCTGATGGAGGGATCAAGGCACATGTGCTTCGTCGACCGCCACGAAGATTACTGCCGCATCCTCGCCCAATGGCTCGGGGAACACGATTAAAATTGCTTTTCCGCCCGGAAATCCTTAATTTTATGGTTCAATAACATCTGAAACTATAACTCCATGACTTTTACTATGATCATTGAGCTGCTGATCGTGCTGGCGGCTCTCTACGTCGGATCGCGCTACGGTTCGCTGGCGCTCGGCGCAATATCGGGCATCGGTCTCGCCATCCTGGTTTTCGGCTTCGGCCTGAAGCCGGGAACCCCGCCCACCGATGTCATCTATATCATAATAGCCGCCGTCACGTGCGCAGGTACCCTGCAGGCGTCCGGAGGTATGGACTGGATGATCCAGATAGCCGAAAAGATGCTGCGCAAGCATCCCGATCACATCACCTTCCTGGGCCCCCTCGTGACCTTCTTCCTCACCGTGCTGGTGGGAACGGGGCACGTAGTCTATACCGTGATGCCCATCATCTGCGACATCGCGCTCAAGAAGAACATCAGGCCCGAGCGTCCCTGCGCAGTGTCTTCGATCGCTTCGCAGGTGGGTATCACCTGCTCCCCCATCGCTGCCGCCGTCGTGGCGTTCGTCACGATTTCCAACGCCAACGGATACATGGTCACGATTCCCCAGGTGCTGATGGTCACCATCCCCGCCTGCATCTGCGGCCTCATGTGCGCCGCACTGGCATCGTACAAACGCGGCAAGGACCTGGACAAGGATCCGGACTTCATCATGAGGAAATCCGATCCCGAGCAGTATCACTACATGTACGGCAACACCGCCACCACCCTCGACAAGGTCATCACCAAGGAAGCCAAGGCTTCGGTTTTCGTCTTCCTCGGATCGCTGCTCATCATCGTGGCTTTCGCATTCTGCCAGATGATCCACATGTCCGACGGCCGCACCGTGGCGCAGGCCATCGAACTTCCCAAGATGAACATCTGCATCCAGATCATAATGCTGATGGCCGCAGCCGCCAACATCATGTTCTGCAAGGCCTCGCCCAAGAAAGCCGTGGCCGGCGCGGTATGGCAGTCGGGAATGGTCGCCGTCGTAGCGATCTACGGCATCGCATGGCTGGCCGACACCTATTTCGGCAACTACCTCGAAGAGATGAAGTCGATGCTCGCCGGACTGGTGACCAGCTATCCCTGGGCCATAGCCTTCGTCTTCTTCATCGTTTCGGTGCTGATCAACTCGCAGGGCGCCGTGGTCGTGGCTATGCTTCCCCTGGCCTATGAACTCGGCATCGCGGGGCCCGTACTGCTCGGCGTGCTTCCCAGCGTATACGGATACTTCTTCATCCCCAATTATCCTTCCGACATCGCAACGGTCAACTTCGACCGGTCAGGAACCACTGTCATAGGCAAGTACCTGCTGAACCACAGTTTCATGATGCCGGGATTGATATGCGTCACGGTGTCGACCATTATCGGCTACCTGATAACCAACGTCTTCTTCTCAGGCTACTTCGCGGGTTTCGTGCAGTAGCCCCGTGAAGTGATCGCCGATGAAGAGGCTGTTCGAGAGATACCCGGTCGGGGCGGTAATGGTTCTGGCGCTGCTGTGCCTCTCACCCGTCATGGCCCTCCGCGACGTCACCCCCTCGAACGAACTCCGGTATCTGAGCATCGCCGATGAAGCGCTTCAGGACAGCCACCTCTTCGCCTTCGCCAACCACGGCGAACCCTACGCCGACAAGCCCCCGCTGTATTTCTGGATCATAATGCTGTGCCGTCTGGTTTTCGGACGGCACAGTGTCTTCATCCTCTCCCTCTTTTCGTTCATTCCGGCGGTTGTGACAGCCTTCGTGATGGACCGCTGGGCCTTCGGAAACGTTTCGGACGCCACTCCGAAACGGCGCTCCACTATGGCGCTGATGCTGATGACGACGTTCTACTGGCTGGGGCTTACCGTCTTCCTCAGGATGGACATGCTGATGACGATGTTCATCGTCCTGGCCCTGTGGTCATGGCACCGCGACCGGCCCTGGCTGTTCGCGCTCTATACATTCCTGGCACTTTTCACGAAGGGTCCGGTCGGGATACTGATGCCTCCGGTGGTAATCCTCACATATATCCTTTCTTGCAGGAGGCGTGCGAAAGACCATCCACGCATGCACGCGTTCCGTTTCCTGGGCTGGCGATTCCTGCTTCTCGTGGGAGGTTGCTGCGCCGTGTGGTTCACTTTCGCATGGCTTGAGGGAGGAAATGAATATCTCCACAATCTCCTCTTCCACCAGACCGTGGAGCGTACTGTCAACGCGTTCCACCACAAACGCCCGTTCTGGTACTATCTGACCGTACTCCTGCCCGTACTCTTGCCCTGGTGCCTGCTCACTGTTCCGGCGGCCATAGCTTCGCTGGTGAAAAGGGACGGGACTGCCGCGCCCGCGACTGATGCCGAAAGCACCGAGAAACTCTTCCGCTGCGCCTTCTTCGCGACCCTGGTCATGCTCAGCTGCTCCAGCGGCAAGCTGCCGATATATCTGCTGCCCATTTTCCCGTTCGTGACCTATCTTCTCCCGCTTTATGTGAAGCGGACCGGATGGAAGAGATGGATGGACTGGGCTGTCGCGGTACCCGCCATACTGATGGCGATGACCGGGATCGCACTGGTTGCCGGGTTCATCACTTTCGACAGATTCCCTTCCCTGGAGCCCTACGGCTTCGCCAGATCGCCCCTGCTGGTCATCGCGGGAACGCTGCTGATATGCGGAGGAATCATGACCGCCGCACAGGCACTGCGGAGGGAACGCGAGCTGGACAGCATCCGTCCCCTCTCATTCTCGATATTGCTGTTTCTTCTCGCGATATCCCCCCTCACTCCCGGGGCGAACGACTATATCGGATACCGCGCCCTGTGCAGAGAGGTTCCTGAAGGGGAAAAGGTATATGTATGGCAGGTGCGCCGTCCTGAGAACATGGATGTCTATCTGGGACGTCAGGTGACGGTGGCCGGGAAAGGTGAACCCCTCCCCGAAGACGGGGTCCTGATAGCTCCGTCATCGTTCAACGTCCCGGCACTGGAAGGCCGTGAACGCCGGGTCCACGGCCAGTATGCCGTCTGGTTGCCTGCGGAAGGAAAATAAGCTGCTGTCACCCGGAAATTCCGGGAGCCTTATTCCGTAATTTCAGATTAATTCGTATCTTTGATATTTGATCAAATATCAAACGAATCATTACATATCAGCATCTATATGAAACAAATTGTAGAGTGCGTCCCCAACTACAGCGAGGGGCGCGATAAATCAGTCATCGACGGCATAGTGGCCGCTATCGCCGCAGTCGAGGGTGTCAAGGTCCTCGACGTGGATCCCGGATTCGCGACTAACCGTACAGTGGTAACCTTCGTGGGCGAACCTGCCGCAGTATGCGAAGCCGCTTTCCAGGGAGCAGCCAAGGCCCAGGAACTCATCGACATGCGACACCACCACGGAGCCCATCCCCGCTCGGGTGCGACGGACGTGCTTCCGCTGATCCCCGTGGCGGGCATCACGCTCGAAGAGTGCGCTTCCCTGGCGAGAGAGCTGGCGAAGCGCCTTTTTGATGAATTGGGCATCCCCTGCTACTGCTATGAGGCCGCAGCCTTCAAGCCTGAGCGCAAGAACCTGGCTGTCTGCCGCGCCGGCGAATACGAGGCTCTTCCCGAGAAGATTGCCGATCCCGCCCGCCGTCCGGACTTCGGACCCGACACCTTCACCGAAACCGCCGCCCGCAGCGGCGCCACGAACGTGGGTGCCCGCAACTTCCTGGTGGCGGTGAACTACAACCTCAACACCACCTCCACCCGCCGCGCGATGGCCATCGCTTTCGACGTGCGCGAGAAGGGACGCAAGGCCCGCGAGGGCGGCTCGCTCACTGGCAAACTGCTCAAGGACGAGAAAGGCGAACAGCTCTGGATTCCCGGCACGCTGAAGGGATGCAAGGCCATCGGCTGGTATATCGACGAATACGGCATCGCACAGGTCTCGATGAACATCACGGACATCGACGCCACGCCGCTCCATGTGGCATATGAAGAGGTCTCACGCGCCGCAGCCGCACGCGGGCTCCGCGTCACCGGCGCTGAAATCGTCGGCCTCGTGCCGAAGAAAGTGCTCATCGAGGCGGGCAAATTCTATCTGGCCAAACAGCAGCGTTCCCTCGGCATCGACGAGAGCGAAATCCTCAAGATAGCCGTCAAGTCGATGTCGCTCGACGACCTCAAGCCTTTCAATCCCAAGGAGAAGGTCATCGAATACCTCATGCAGGACGAGGCCGAGGAAGCCGCAAAGCACCGTCTGGTACGCATGTCCGTCGAAGGATTCGCCAAAGAGACCGCTTCCGAATCGCCCGCTCCCGGCGGCGGATCGATCTCCGCATACATGGGAGCCCTAGCTTCCGCACTCGGAACGATGGTCGCCAACCTGTCGTCGCACAAACGCGGATGGGACGACCGCTGGAAAGAGTTCTCCGACATCGCAGAACAGGGACAGGCCGTAATGAAAGAGCTTCTCGACCTGGTCGACGAAGACACTGCGGCATTCGACCGCATCATGGCCTGCTTCGGAATGCCCAAGGGCACCGATGAGGAGAAGGCAGCCCGTGCCGCCGCAATCGAAGAGGCAACCCTCTATGCAGCTTCAGTCCCCTTGAAGACGATGGAAGCTTCGCTCAAGGCCTTCCCCCTCCTGCTGGCCATGGCGGAGAAAGGCAATCCCGCTTCCGCTTCCGACGCCGGCGTGGGTGCGCTTGCAGCCAGGGCCGCCTGCCGCGGAGCCGAACTGAACGTCCGCATCAACGCCTCCGGCCTGAAAGACAAGACTCCGGCCGAACCGCTGATCGCACGTGCAGCCGAGATACTGAAAGAGGCTGAAGCCCTTGAGGCACAAGTCCTCGAAAAAGTCAACGGTCATATCAACGGATAAGGACATGAACGCTTTCCAGGAAGATATTCTGGCCGGGATACCCGACATCCTGCCGGAACCCCGCCCCTATGACACTACCGTGAGCCACGCGCCAAAGCGCAAGGATATCCTCACGCCCGAAGAAAAAGTCCTGGCGATCAAAAACGCCCTCCGCTATTTCCCCAAAAAGCACCATGCGGTGCTCGCGCCGGAATTCGCGCATGAACTCGAGACCTACGGCCGCATCTACATGTACCGGCTGCGTCCCACATATGAAATGTACGCCCGCCCCATCGACGAGTATCCCGCAAAATGCAGGCAGGCGGCCGCAATCATGGCCATGATCCAGAACAACCTGGACCCCCGCGTGGCACAGCATCCCCACGAACTGATCACCTACGGCGGCAACGGCGCGGTGTTCCAGAACTGGGCCCAGTACCGTCTTGCCATGCAGTACCTGGCCACCATGACTGAGGAGCAGACGCTCGCCATGTATTCGGGCTTCCCCATGGGACTCTTCCCGTCCCACAAGGACGCTCCCCGCGTGATCGTAACCAACGGCATGGTCATCCCCAACTACTCCAAGCCCGACCACTGGGAGAAATTCAACGCCCTCGGCGTATCGCAGTACGGCCAGATGACGGCCGGCTCCTATATGTACATCGGGCCCCAGGGCATCGTGCACGGCACCACCATCACGGTGATGAACGCAGCCCGCATGCAGCTCCGCAAGCGCGGCCTCGACGGCGACGACCGCGGAGGCGTGCTCTTCGTGACCGCCGGCCTCGGCGGCATGTCGGGCGCACAGCCCAAGGCGGGCAATATCGCCGGCGTTGTCAGCGTCACGGCCGAGATCAACCCGCTCGCAGCGCGGAAACGCTACGACCAGGGCTGGGTGGACGAACTCCACGAAGACCTCGACGAACTCATCGCCCGCATCCGCAAGGCCGTAGCTGCCAAGGAAGTGGTATCACTGGCTTATGTGGGCAACGTGGTGGACCTCTGGGAACGCCTTGCCGCAGAAGACATGCACGTCGACCTCGGGTCGGACCAGACCTCCCTCCACAACCCCTGGGCCGGAGGATACTATCCCGTCGGCTATTCGTTCGAGGAATCCCAGCGCATGATGGCCGATGAACCCGAAAGGTTCAAGGAAGCCGTCCAGGCGTCCCTGCGCCGTCAGGTTGCAGCAATCAACAAACTCTCGGCCAAGGGAATGTATTTCTTCGACTACGGCAACGCCTTCCTGCTGCAGAGTTCGCGTGCAGGAGCAGATATAATGATCGGCGACAAGTTCCGCTATCCTTCATATGTCCAGGACATCATGGGTCCCTTCTACTTCGACTACGGATTCGGTCCGTTCCGCTGGGTCTGCATGAGCCAGGATCCCGAAGACCTCGCCAAGAGCGACGCCCTTGCAGTGAAGGTGCTCCGCGAATGCGCCGCGACCGCTCCCGATTCCATCCGCGGACAGATGCTCGACAATATACGCTGGATCGAGGAAGCCGGACGCAACCATCTCGTCGTGGGCTCGCAGGCCCGTATCCTCTACGCCGACTGCGAAGGCCGCACCAAGATAGCGCTCGCTTTCAACGAAGCCATCCGCAAGGGTGAGATCACGGCCCCCATCGTACTGGGACGCGACCATCACGACGTATCCGGCACCGACTCGCCGTTCCGCGAAACATCCAATATATACGACGGCTCACAGTTCACTGCCGACATGGCGATCCAGAATGTCATTGGCGACGGTTTCCGCGGCGCAACCTGGGTCTCCATCCACAACGGTGGCGGCGTCGGCTGGGGCGAAGTCATCAACGGCGGCTTCGGCATGGTGATAGACGGATCGGACGACTCCGCCCGCCACATCAGGGAGATGCTCTTCTGGGATGTGAACAACGGAATCGCCCGCCGCAGCTGGGCGCGCAACGAAGGCGCCATGGAGGCCATACGCCGCGAAATGGAACGCACTCCCGGCCTGCGCGTCACCCTCCCCAACATCGCCGACGAAAAATTGATTGAATCTGTCTTGAATAAATAGTCATGCATTATATATCCCACGATCATCTCACGCTGGAGCGGGTCCAGCAGATAATAGAGTCGGGCGAGAAACTCGCCCTGTCAGATGAGGCCGTAGCGGCCAT
This sequence comes from Bacteroidales bacterium, assembly GCA_017430365.1. GTDB lineage: Bacteria > Bacteroidota > Bacteroidia > Bacteroidales > UBA932 > Cacconaster. The sequence goes on from JAFRNC010000006.1 coordinate 394,152, forward strand.
CGAGAAATGCCGCCACTACCTCGACACCAAAATGGAGGACATCGGAAGGCCGGTCTACGGCATCACCACCGGATTCGGCTCACTCTACAACGTCACTATCCCTGCCGAAGACCTTTCGCAGCTCCAGCACAACCTCGTGATGTCGCACGCCTGCGGCACCGGCGAGAAAGTGCGTCCCGCAATCGTCCGCCTGATGCTCCTGCTCAAGGCACAGTCGCTCTCCTACGGTCATTCCGGCGCACAGCTGATCACCGTACAGAGGATCATAGACATGTACAACAACGACGTCCTGCCGGTAGTATACCAGCAGGGCTCGCTCGGCGCATCCGGCGACCTCGCTCCCCTCGCGCATCTCAGCCTCCCCATCATCGGTATGGGCGAAGTGCTCTACAAGGGAAAGGAGCGCCCCGCCGCCGAAGTCTGGAAGGAACTGGGATGGGAGCCCATCCGGCTCCAGTCGAAAGAGGGCCTCGCCCTGCTCAACGGCACCCAGTTCATGAGCGCACATGCGATCTGGTCGCTCCTCCAGGCCAAACGCCTTTCGAAATGGGCCGACCTTATCGGCGCAATGTCGCTCGAGGCCTACGACGGCCGTATCGAGCCCTTCCTACCGCTCAGCCACCGCATACGTCCCCACAAGGGGCAGCTGGCTACCGCGGAAAGGTTCCTCAATGTCCTCGAGGGCAGCGAGCTGATCCGCAGGCCCAAGGAGCACGTACAGGACCCCTACTCGTTCCGCTGCATCCCCCAGGTGCACGGCGCGGTGAAAGACAATCTCGTCTATGTACAGTGGGTAATAGAGAATGAGATCAACGGCGTCACCGACAACCCCAACGTATTCCCCGACGAGGACATGGTGATCTCGGCCGGCAACTTCCACGGCGAACCCATCGCCATCCCCATGGACACCATGGCCATCGCCCTGTCGGAACTTGCCAGCATCTCGGAAAGGCGTGTATATCTGCTTATACACGGCTACCGCGGACTGCCCCGCTATCTGGCACCCAACCCCGGCCTCAACAGCGGTTTCATGATCCCGCAGTACACCGCCGCATCGATCGTGAGCCAGAACAAGGGACTCTGCTGGCCCGCATCGTGCGACTCCGTCCCTTCTTCGAACGGGCAGGAGGACCACGTGAGCATGGGCGCCAACTCCGCCACCAAACTGGTGCGTATAGTTGACAATGTCGAGACCGTGCTGGCGATCGAACTGTTCAATGCCGCCCAGGCACTTGAGTTCCGCCGCCCCGCCCACACCTCGCCGCTGCTGGAACGCATCCACGCCGATTTCCGGACCGTCGTCCCCTTCATCGACGTGGACACCTACATGCATCCGCTCATCATGAACGCCACGGAGTTCATCAGGAACAATCAGTATATCTAGGCCATGCGCAGACTCTTCACGCGGATAGGCACCCTGGCAGGAATCGTTCCCGAGGGTATGCTGCGCAAGGAAGGCGCTGACATGGACCATGTCGAAACCCTTTCCGACGCATGGCTGCTGGTCGACAAGGGCCGCATCGCCGCTTTCGGCGATGCGGCTTCGCCGGCACCGGATGATGCCGAAGACGTGGTCGACTGCGAAGGCGGGATGCTGATGCCCGCCTTCTGCGACAGCCACACCCACATCGTCTATGCCGGATGCCGCGACGGGGAATTCCTCGACAAGATCAACGGACTCTCCTACGGAGAGATAGCCGCCCGCGGCGGCGGTATCCTCAACTCCGCCGACCTGCTGCACAGGACATCGGAAGACGACCTGTTCAGCCAGTCGATGGAGCGCGTCAATGAAATGATCGCGCAGGGTACCGGATCGATCGAGATAAAGAGCGGATACGGACTCAATCCCGTGGACGAGCTAAAGATGCTGCGCGTGATCGACCGCATCAAGGCGGTCTCCCCCGCCCTGGTCAAGAGCACCTTCCTCGGAGCACACGCGGTCGGGCGCGGCTATACCCACGAAGATTATGTGGAAGCCGTCTGCCGGATGATGCCCGACGCCGCCCGATATGCCGATTTCGTGGACATATTCTGCGAGAAGGGATTCTTCACTGTAGAAGATGCCGCCCGCGTGATGGAAGCCGGACTGCGCTGCGGACTCCGCCCCAAGATCCACGCCAACCAGCTGGCAGTCAGCGGCGGCGTGCAGGTAGGCGTCAAATACGGAGCGCTTTCGGTCGACCATCTGGAGAATTCCGGAGCGGCCGAGATAGAGGCGCTGCGCGGCTCATCGACCATGCCCACGTTCCTGCCCGGATCGGCATTCTTCCTCCGTATCCCCGACGGGCCCGCGAAAGAGTACATCAACTCCGGACTTGGCGTCGCCCTGGCCTCGGACTACAACCCCGGCTCCTCGCCCTCGGGCGACATGCGTTTCATCTGGGCCCTGGGATGCATCAGGATGCGCCTCACCCCCACCCAGGCATTCAACGCCGTCACACTCAACAGCGCCTGCGCCATGGGCGTGAGCGACGTGGCCGGCTCGGTCACCGTCGGCAAACGCGCCGACCTGATCCTGACCCGCCCTGGCTGGAACCTGACCAAGATTCCCTACCTGCACCACTCCCCCTTCATCAGGCAGGTCTACCTGCAGGGGAAGGAGATCTAGTCCAGTATGAAAGCGAGGAACCGCATAATGACGCTTGTGATGGCCGCCGTCCTGACGGCCGGCACAGTTTCATCATGCGGCATCGTGCCGCCTCGCGGCGCCGTGGTCATCACCGACCATGAAGCCATCGAAGCCATACTTCAGGAGCACTTCCCCGAACTGTACGAAATGCACGAACAGGGCCGTGTCGAAGTCGATGAAATCTACAGCTACACCGACTTCCGCGGCCGTCCCAAATACAAAGTATCCCTGAGATACCATCCCGACTGACTGTGCGGGTAAAGGCGTTTGTGCACGGATGGTTTTCCAGTATCGTCCTCTCCGCCGAAATGCCCTGCAGAACGCTCTGCAGGGCATTTTTAGTAAAAAGTATCCCAAAAAATATCCCAAAAGTCGAGATTTCACGATTAAAAAAGTTGCTCGCAGGCGGGCAACTTTCGGCGAAGGATGGAGTGACCGGGGGCATCGGGATTATACTTCCCCCATGACAGATTGCTGTTCTCTTTCTTCCCAAAATCATCTTTTTGAGTCGAATTCTTGCTTTAACTTATATAAATCAGAATTATGATCCGCAATGTCGCTCCGGTAATTCTTGTAATACTTCAGGACATTTAATAATCGAGGTTTGTTTGTAAGCAACTCAATTTGATTGAAATCGTTCCGAAAAATGAGTGGCAGTATTTCTGATTTTTCCTCTTCTGACAAATTATTATATGCGTCCCGCCAGGCTTGAGTGTAGCCAAGGTGCTCAAAGAAGAATCTAAAAATGATGAACGTCTCAGGCATAATCAATAGTTCCATGTACTCCTCTTCCGTTGCACCAAAAGCCTTTTCGAAAAAGGACACACCTCGTCCAATTTTACCTTTGGTCGCATTAAGAATAGCCTGGACCGCTCGTATATATTTTCTGTTCCAATGAGTACCGATAAAATCTCTATCATGACTATGTTCCCCCCGTATAGGGTGATATTTCATCGGAAAAGAATAAATACTAACATTAAGTTTCTCACATAAATCAACATTAATCCTCAACCTTCGATACAAATCGATAGGCTCGTCTTCAAAGTTATAGAGAAGATAATTTGAGAAATCTTTCATGCCCTGTTGAACACTTAACGTTAGAGCCTTTGTATATGCTTTCTCTGTCTTTATGTTATCAAAGGCAATACGTAAGGGTCGAACGGGGATATCCGAAAGAAGCTTAACAATCTCTTCTGTGAACAAACGTGCGTCAACGCCCTGATTAAAGTCAACATAACGGTTACGACCTATTGAACGTTTCTTTGCTTTAATGATGTCATAGAATTTATTAAAATCTATGTATGATCCAATTAAAGCTTTTTTTGTGCATGTTTCTGGATGGAGCAATCCATATTTCTCTCTTAGGGCATACACTTCTTCTCGTTCAGATTCTTTCAATACTTTGCTTTCATTTAGTTCAGCCAAAAGCTTATATCCTTTTCTAATGTACGCCCGGTCATTTAGCTTTGCTCTCAGATTTCGGATTGTAATATAGTACTGATCTGGCTCAAAGAACTTACTATCATTTGTGAAACCACATGATTTAATATCCTCAATGATACTTGGTAGTTCTTTGGATGCCAAAACATTATTATCCATCAATAAAAGATTCTGCTGCTCCCCATACAACCGCTTGATTCTCATTATTCTATCATGTAGCGGCAGATAATCTGAGTACTTCGGCTCAAGAATAGGGACGGCGCAAAAAGGACATCTTCGAATACAACCTCTCGTTGAATAACTATAATATGCGTTGTGGTCAGGATATACATAATCTATTTCATCCAAGATAGAATAATCCAAAGGGAGTTCATCAATGATGTACTCGTTGTCCGGATCAATGTCTGGTGTTTGGCCAGGTTGAGCATTATGTACCGTGGTGCATAAGATTCCTTGATGTGGCTTAATGCCCGTCGCTTTTTCTATTTCTTCCGGCTGAATTGAAGCGAGAACCCCTCCCACCATCAGGTTCTTGAGATCCTTTACTAACAGCTTGGCGAATTCAATCGTCTCAATAGTAATATCCCAATAAAAAGTAAATAATGTGGTCACTCCAACCCAATCCCAACGAGGATTCTTCTTCCATTCTCCCTTCCAAAAAAAGTTTTTGTAGTAATCTAGCCAAGGGTAAATTAAGATGGCGTAACAGGAGTCGTCAATCCCAATCCGTTCTAAATCCTCCCTTTTTCGACTTTTTAGAAACAAAAAGATTCTATCAGCCCGCAACTTCCAATCTACTTGATCATCGATGCTAATTAGCTTTTCAACACACTCTTCTGTAATATTCCTAATAACAAATTCTTTAAGATCTCCTTTATAGAACACAACATCATCGCCTCTCATTTTAAAATAAGTGGCAAGCTTCATTAATCCTATAGGAGGAAACTTATTCTTATAGTTCGGCTCTAATAGAAGAACTCTTCTGTTCATTTGGTTATTTCCGCTTCAATCTTTGAGATAAGTGCTTCTCTCATATTCTCCATAGGGAGAACGTCACCTATCACTTTATAAACAGCATTTATTACTGCAAGAGTACTTTTGTTAAATCTCTTATAAATTGGCTTCGATGTGCGAAGGCAACCGTATTCCTCATCTCCGGCGGAGTCTTTTATCTCTGAAGGCTTCTCTTCTGGTTTTGGCCCAAAACCAGAGACCACTGCAGAAAGAGAAATAGGAGTAGGGTCATACGATGTATCAATGACACCAGCAAGAGGAGAGTTTTCTGTTTGAAGATTTTGCTTTCTCTTAGCTATACTCTTTTCTGCAGACTCGGCTAGTTTTTTGGATTTTTCAAACTCATCCTGGGCTTTAGCCAGCTCTTCTTTGCTTGCAAACTCTTTGTTCTTCTTTTTCTCTTCAAGCTTCTTCCCTTTCTCTTGAGCCGTCAGTATTTTTTTATAATCGCTCTTGTATCCAGAGGCCTCATAACAAAGATTCTTCAGGGTGGCAAAATCCTTCCTAGCCAACGCCTCAAACTCTGTCCTTGCATCGTCCACGCGAAGATAATTCCTATCCATATCTGGAATCAGCAATTCCGAAAGTGTGTGTATCTCTCCAAAGAAATAATCGCTGAATCTTTGATCTTGTTTCCCGGGCAAAAAACGTCTGCAGTTTCCTTCGTCACCGAGTTGAATATTTTTACACCGTAGCCGTATTCCCCTGGCAAGGTTCTTAAACTTCAGCATTCCTTCCAGCTTAGATACACCGTACCATCCCCAATAGAAAGGATTTCCTAAGCTATCGTTTCTGATGAAAGGGACCACCTTATAGATTTTGTCAATCTCGGCACCGTTTTCGTCATAAATCGAACGAGTATATGGCTTGTAGATTTGTTCGCCATTTACATAAACATCATAAGTGTCCACTACAAGGTTATTTTCCTTCATGAATCTTTTTATCTCATCCTTGAAGGGCTTAAATGTATTGGCAATATCTACCGGTGCTACCATACTAAGATAATCGCGGATATTTCCAGCGTCCAAGAGTCTCCTGTCCGAAACATCCTCCATTATAATCTTGAAGTAATGCAGGTCCGGTTTTTCCTTTTCTGTACTATGAGAGGTCACTCGAGAAACAACATCACTTGCACTACTCTCATCAGATTCATCGTCAATAATCCGGGACATTTCATCAGCGTTCCATTTTAAAATACTGCGGACGTCTTCGCCCTTAAACGAGGTAATAAATGTTAGTGTAGAGCAATATCCCAGACCGCCCAGGCGGCCTATCCCACGGAATCCCTTTTGTTTTCCACGTTTTTTATTTGAGCAGGCAACATTTCTTAAAACAGGCAAGACTTCACTCGCTTCCACGCCTGTCGCATTGTCCTCTATTTCAATCCTTCGAGTTTCCGGAGAAATATTGATGTAAACACCATATGAATTCCCTTCTGAAAGATTCTGCTCGCGAGCAATATCTATTTGGTCTGCCGCGTTTTGAACATATTCTCTTAAAATGCAACGGCAATCGTCATAGGCGCTTCGGGTCAAAGATTCCAAAACATTCTTGCCAATCTTTACATCATCAAGGGACGCAATATACTCGTGACTATCTGCCATAACTATTCGTAGTATTTATAGATAGGTTTAGGGAATTTAATGTTAAGCATTGACCGGAACACAGGATTCTGAATAATATACTCGCCTTGCTTTAACCGGGTCAACATTGTTTTATATACAGAGGGGACAAAGCCAAAGTCGGGTTTAGAAATCTCGATGGAATTCGTTCGCCCAAATGCCTGAGTGGCGCAATTTCCTTTAACTCGTTTATGAATATCGCTTACAAACTGCTCAGCACCAAAAAGTACGATGCCAAGAGAACGGCCTCTTTCTGTTATGTCAAGTAAACTGTGCAGGATTGGCGAAGATTTCGGTACGTCGTTAGAAGCATATTTATTAAGCTCATCAATAAAGATAATAACACGCTCGGGGATGTCTTCATCGGGTCGATCGGTCGCACCAAGCTTAAGATTATAAACGGCTCTCATAACATCGCCAAAAACAAAGCCTTGAGATTCTTCATCTAACTTAGCGACATCAACTACAAAAACATCGTTCTTTTGTATTTGAGCTATCTGGTCGCGAAGTCTAACACCCGTATCCCCCAAACCATTTGTAAACATCTGCTTATTCTTCTGATAGCTTTTATTGAAAAGACGATAGAATTTGCGCCAGCTCAAAACGGAAATCTCCTTCCCTGACGATGCCCTCTCCGTAGGATTCGCCTGCTCCTTTAAAGCCATCTGGAAATCGGACCAGGTTTCAACTCCATTGAACTTGCCACTTCCCGCTATGATATAATTGATGATAGACTCAATGGTGTCATTCGGGTCATCTACATTTGCAAAAAGAAGATCAAGACATTCTTTGTCCTCCGTGGTTTCAAAAAGATATTTGTACTGTGCCGCCTGCCCCACTGAGATCCTCTCATTAATTCTTGATACCTTTTCGTAGGTATAATCTGTCTTGTCCTTGGAATAAGGATAAAAGTATTTAACTTGCTTAAATGGCTCCATCTCCAATCCTAACAGCTCATATACCGGTTGGATCTCTTCGAGTTCTTTAGTACGGCCATTCTTCTGATCAATCGAAAGGAGGTCTGTTCCTTTAACGTTCATCATAATAAAAGCAACGGATTCGTTCTTCTCTTTCATCGCCTTATCTTGAATGGCTTTCATAAGGAACATCGCATACGAGGTCTTTGAAGCGAGGCCAGAAATACCAGATATATTTAAGTGCGCACCCTCTGGTCCGATGAGGAAATGTGAATTGAAATTAACCGGGATAATAGTTTTATTTGTTCCCTCATACATATCAATATACCCTGCAGGGAGTGCGTTTTCAACCTTATCTAAACCAAGCGCAGCTTTTATTTGCTGTTCATCAGCCAAATACACATGACGTCCTTCCTGAACCGGGATATAAATGTTATCGGTATTCCCAACAACTTTACACTTCACATAATTCATTCCTATACGTTGCGTGTAGCTTTGAGCATCTACATTACCGAAATCGCTTGAAATAAACCCGGCTAAAGCGCTAGGAGAGTCCGTCATATGAGAAATCTCTTCAACAACACCATAAGTTTTGGAGTCTTGAATATGGTCGACTACGACGACATCAAAAGGCTTTAATTTGAAGTCTTTGTCTGTCCAGAAAGTGAAATACTCAATTGTCGACGGTTGTTTTTCTGTTGCGATGATTCTCCCGATCTTTTCCATTTCTATCAGAATAAATTAATAAAATATGGGTCACTCATAAAGCGGCTCTTACAATAGCTCTCTGTTAAATAAACGGGGTATAGGTGGTTTGCCCATCGAGCATCATTCCCATAGCATACCGGATTCCTTTCATTGATAATGTTAGCTGTTATCAAGTCTATTTCATCACTTGACAATCCATTTTCGTGCTCTGAACCCGTCATCAGCATTTTCTCTATTTTGACTATCCCAGAATACGGGGTCGCGGTGAAACGTGTATCCCGAATCCGAACATACCAAATGGCAAAATTAACATTTCCTAACTCTTCTCCTGGCTGCCAGAGAAAAGCCGGAGTACGATGGAATAAAGGTAAACGAGCAATTTCGCCAGCGTTGCTTTGCCCCTTTTTGTCTTTCATTAGGTTTGGATTGAAAGACTTCGAGACACCTATGACATGCTGGTAATTACTTCGAATTTTCGCGATTTCCTTAAAGTCTCCGGTCTTCATCGGCTTGTACTGTATAGAGCCGTCCTTAATCAAGTAGTGATCTTGTGTAAGAAGGTGTTTTGCAGTAAGTCTAGCGACGATACTCTTCTCACACTCGATCATATCGTCTTGGATCTTTGCTATCGCTTTATTTTCAAGAGTTTCTTTCCCTTGTATCTGAGTAGGGTAATACAACACTTTCTTTAAGTTAGTCCCTTGCCTATACGCGGTTTTTTCTTGAATCTTTTTACATAGATTGTTAAAAAACAGGTTGTTGTCAACACCCTCCATATTCGCCTTCACCGGAAGGCAAAGTACGGAATAAACTTCTTCGTCAAAATGCTTGAAAGAGCTAAAAGTGTTATCGTCATTCATCACTCTTTCGCAGCATGCAACAGCAATCTGACCACTGACTACGGGATATACTTTATTATCGTATTGAATATCATCTACCTTGTAGACCTTTCGTGAACCATCAAGAAAAAAACGGAACAACGGTTCACTATTCATACAACTTATCGCAAGAGGTCTTATATCACGAGAGTTCGGATCATGCATGTTCTCTGCATAATCCTTTAAGGGAGTATACGAACTCTCTTGCTCTTCATAGAGAACATGAGGCATTTCCACCGTGTCAAAACAATACTTGTACGACCTGAATGGTTTACCCTGTGTTTCTCTTGCTGTGCAATATTATCCAAGCTGACCCCCTACAATTATCATCTTGACCCCCTATTCTCATGATATTGACCCCCTCATAGAAGTGAGTCTGTGGGGGTCAGTATGATGATAATTACGAAGTTGACCCCCGGCTTTCAGAGATCCAATCCGTCAAAGTTTGCTAAGTTTGAGAGAATCTCAAACACGAACAGACATGGCAGGAAAACGGATCGAAATGAAAGATGTTCATTCAATTGTACTGATGCTCAATCAGGGATATGGCACCAAGCATATCTCCGCGGCGCTGGGCTGTGCCCGCAATACGGTAAAAGCGTACCGGGCGATTATTGCGTCAAAGGGGCTGACCTATGAGGAGCTGTTGACTCGTCCCGAGGAGGAACTTGAGGGGTTCTTCACATCCAAGAAGCCGGAAGAAGACGACCGCCTTGATAAGTTGGAGGACGCCTTCAAAAACGCAGACGGCGAGCTCGGCAAGATTGGTGTAACGAAGTTCCTGCTATGGAACGAGTATCGCCTTTCCAATCCTGACGGCTACAGTTATCCCCAGTTCTGCAAACTCTACCGCGAACGTGCGGAGACCGTGGATGTGAGCATGCACATAGAGCACAAGCCCGGGGACAAACTCTACATTGACTATACCGGGAAAAAGATCCCGTATGTAGACCGTTCTACCGGGGAGGTGAAGGATGCAGAAATCTTCCTTACATCGCTGGGCTACAGCGAATACACTTATGTCGAAGCCAGCCCCAGCCAAGCCCAGGAGTGCTTTGCAGAGAGCCTCCGGCATGCGCTGGAATACTACGGCGGTGTTCCGCAGGTACTGGTGCCGGACAACCTCAAGAGCGCGGTAAAGACGGCGGATAAATACGAGGCTGAAATAAATGCCCTCTTGGTAAAGATGGCACATCATTATGACACGGGCGTGCTGCCGGCGCGTGTCCGGAAACCGAAGGACAAGTCCATAGTGGAACGTCATGTCCAGATTGTCTACCAGCAGATCTTCGCCCCGCTGCGCAACATGACGTTCTTCTCGATAGATGAAATCAACGCTGCCATCAAAGAGCCGCTGAGGCTCCTGAACGAGCGCCACTTCCAAGGACGTCCGTTCAGCAGGAAGGACCTCTTTGAAGAGGAGATGGCCACGCTCAAGCCCCTGCCGGAACACCCGTTTGAGATCATGCAGTTCAGGATGGGGGCCGTGATGAAGAACTGCCACGTGCAGTTGACCGAGGACTGTCACTACTACAGTGTCCCGTTCCGCTACATCGGCGAGAAGGTGAAAATCTGCTACAACAGCCATGAGGTGCGAATATATCTGAAGGGGACTCAGATAGCCTACCATCTGCGCGACTATGCCCGGTTCAAGTACACGACCATCCCGGACCACCTGCCATCCACACACCGGGCATACAGCGAATGGAACGGGGACAAGTTCGTCAAGATGGCTGCGGATATCTCCGTTGACGTGAAAGCCTACATAGAGATGATCCTGGCCAGGAAGGAGTATCCTGAGCAACTCTACAAGTCATGCATGGGAGTCCTTGCACTCGGCAAGCGTCATGGTAACGACCGCCTCATCGATGCCTGCAGACTCGGCCTAAAGGTCGGTGCGGTGAACTACACGTTCATCAAGAACACGCTCACCAACCGGACTGAACGGCTATGGTTGGAAGAGGACGTGGAAGTATCCCTTCCGGAACATGGCAACATCCGCGGCAAAGAAGAAATCATGTCAAACAAATAACAGCAACGACAATGAACCAATCAACACTCAACAAACTGAACCAGATGCACCTGTGGGGCATGGAAGCCACTCTGAAGGGCATCATGAGCAACGTACGGAATGACAACCTTACAGCGGACGAGCTGGTCGAACTCCTGGTCCAATCCGAGTGGGAATACCGTGAGAACCAGAAGATCGAACGCTGCCTGAACAACGCGGCCTTCCGTTATCAAGCCTTCATTGACAACATCGACTACAGCCCGGGACGAAAGCTGGACAAGAACCTCATCATGAGACTTGCCGACTGCTCATATATCGACCGGGCCGAGAATGTCATCATCACCGGGGCCACCGGCGTAGGCAAGAGCTACATTGCCACGGCACTCGGGCATCAGGCCTGTTTGAAAGGGAAGAAAGTCCTGTACAGGAATGCCCAGAAACTCTTCACACTTCTTCGCATCTCCAGGGCGGATGGGTCCTACATCAAAGAGATGTCCAAGATCGAAAAGAAAGACGTGTTCATCATAGACGACTTTGGACTCGAGGTCCTCGACCACAAAACCAGCCTTATGCTCTTGGAAATACTCGAAGACAGAATCGGAAAGAAGACAACCATCATTGCATCTCAACTTCCCTACGAAAAGTGGTATGATGTAATCACGGAGAAGACCATTGCCGATGCAATCATGGACAGACTTATTAACTCTTCCCATAAAATCGCTCTCCAAGGAGAGTCGATGAGAAAGAAAAAGTAATATCTTTGCAGCTACGCTGCTGCCTGTTTGCAAGCAAACAGAGACTGCTCTTTGAAAGCCCTGCCCTCTTCGAGGGGGTCAACATCATAAGAATGGGGGTCAATATCGTAAGAATGCACACTCTTGCTACATAGTCTATAATTTTACCCATTTATGGCACTATGTTGACTTTTTTATATCAGCTATAATTGAAAAGTTAAAGGTAACGATTCTTTTTTTAACTTCGTAATACATTTCTCTATAAAACGAAATAATGCATACCAATTATCACATATAAGTGGTTTGCCGAAACCCTTATGTAAACTTCGATTTCGCCCAATAATAAACCACTACGCCAACCATAACCAACAGAATCTCGAATACTACTAGAGCCACAGCCAGGGCCTTGGAAGAGAGCCAAAGGCCCTGCCCACGGCAATGCTCTTAAACAGAGGTGCATCTATTATGTTATGCATCATCCGGTTTCTCAGCATTGAGACTCGGACTGTCCTTCTGTCGTGCTTCATCGAACTTTGACTTCATCGTGGGATTACCGCGCGTCAATTTCTTTATTGTCAGGTCCTCTGCCTTGTCATTGGCAAGCCTGAGGTTGTTCTCAGAGCCGAGGAGCGCATCCTTGATCTTCTGGAGATGATCAATGGACTTGTCAATCTCCTCGATAGCTTTCCGGAACTTTTCACTGGCGAGCCGGTAGTTTCTTCCAAACTTGTCCTTGAAATCGAGAAGTGCGTTCTCAAAGTTTGTCACGTCGATCGACTGACTTTTTGCGATTACCAGCTGGCGCTGATACTCAATGCTCTTCTTTGCGGCTTGCACGAGCAGGGTGATAAGCGGGACGAAGAACTGAGGGCGCACGACATACATCTTCTCGTATCTGTATGAGACATCGACGATGCCGTTATTATAGTACTCGCTATCGGGCTCCAGGAGTGACACCAGCACTGCGTATTCGCAATTCTTTTCCGTCCTATCGGCATCGAGCTTCTTGAAGAAATCCTCGTTTCGGTGTTTGGTAGCCGTCTCATCCATTTCGTTCTTCATTTCGAACATGATGGAGATGTACTCGGTACCATCTTCGTAGTCGCGGAATACGAAGTCTCCCTTGCTTCCTCCGGAAGCGTCGTTGTCCTTCTCGAAATAGGAGTTCGGAAGGTACGGGCGTAACTTCGTGTTAAACTCCGTACTGCAATGGATTTCAAGGGTCTCCCCTACCATTTTTGTCGACATTCTGGACTTCAAATCCTTGTAATAGTCAACCAGCTCTTGAGAACGCTTCAGTTTATCCTCGTACTGCTCCTTGATGCCATTCTCGCGGACCTCTGCCTCTGATTTGTCAAGCCTGGCCTGTGCCTTTAGTTCGGAGATCTCCACATCCTTCCTCTGTAGGGCATCCTTTGCTTTCTGCTGCTCTTCAAGAATTGCAATCTTGAGTTTGCTGGCATTCTGCCCTATTACTGCTTTGAGGGAAGTTATCTCCTGTTCCTTGTCGGATACAGCAGCCTTAATCTCAAGATCCATGCTGTTCTGGAGGCCCGTGATCTGATCCTTCAGACGGGCAATTTCATTGTCCTTCTCCGTGATGGCCTGTTGCTTCTCGTTCAACTTCAGGTTGAATGACTTGTCCGCCTCTGCCATGGAGGCTTTCTGTTCCGCATCCTTCATTTCAGATATCTCGGCCATTCGGCGTTCAATCTCTTCATTGAATTCAGCATTCTTGACCTGGCTGACGATTGATGCATAGTCAGCATCGTTTACGGTAAGCACACTACCGCAATTCGGACATTTGATCTCTTTCATCTATTGTTCTTTTTTGTTTAGATTTCAATGGTTTCCGCTCGCTCAATCATGGCGACGAGAACGGCGTTCCGGTTGTTGCTATCTTTCTTAATGGCAGTGTTCGCAGCTTCTGCCATGGCTCCGTAGAAATGATATTTGTTCACGAAGTCGAGTTCCTCTCGGAAGATATTCTTAAGCTGTAAAATCAGCCAACTCACTTCTGTGCAGAACGGAGTTATTACCCGGATGTAATCGCTCCATCCATTCGATGACGGGCACTCAGGATCATCGGATACTATAATATCCGCACCCCGAAAGTTTTCGGTGTTTTCTGACAGTTTCGAGACATCTTGGGCCACAATCAACTCGCGTAAGAGTTTAAGTTCTTCCTTGTGCATTTTCTTCCGTTTTTTCTGAACAAGAGTATCCGAAATAACAAAAAACTTACATTTTCTTCGAACTTTTTTTAGGCATACATTATACTTTTATTTATTAAGATAATCGCGAAGAAGAATGTAATATTTCAGAGCAACACACTATATTTGTATTGTTTAGATAATGATAAACAAGAACGCAATACTCCGCTTTGAGGTCATCAATGAGTGCCTCACATCCCGGAAAGGATACACCATTTCCGAGTTGGTTGACGCATGCAACAAGCGTCTGAGCGAAACCCCTGGATGCGAAGGCGTAACCGTTAAGAACAGGCAGGTTCTCTATGATATGGATGACATGCACGCGATATACGGTGTGGAGATTATCGCCACAAAGGATGAGAAAGACCGCCGTGTCACGCGTTTCAGCTACGCCGAAGGCACCAAAAACATACATGGCGATAGACTGATGGACGAAGACTACGGGGACTTCAACCAGGCGATCTGGCTACTGGAATCACTCGTTGGGCTCCCCTATGTCAAGAAAGCTGCTGAAACCTTAAAGAAACGCATTGGTTCAGATGGCCGCTCGAGTCAGGTCTTCTCCGTTGAGAGTAACGAGCAACTCACAGGCTTCGACCAACTGAGCACCTATTTCAACTACATCCGGCATGGCTGGGCAATCAGAATAACATATAAGGCAAGATATAATGAAGAAACAAGGTTCCTCTTCCAGCCTTATTTCCTCAAGCAGTACAACAGCCGATGGTTCCTCTTCGGATGGAACTATGACTTCATCCACAGGGATGGCACTACCGGTATCATACAAAATCTGGCTGTAGACAGAATCCTCGACAAAAAGGTTGATATGACCCGATTCTCCATGGGCTACAGACCTAGGGTGAACGACATTGATTTCACCCATTATTTTGATGACATAATAGGAGTCACGAGGATTCCCCGTACAAAGGTTGAACACATCACCCTCAAAGTCAATGATGACTATGACTGGAACAGGCTTCTGACAAAGCCCTTGCATACATCTCAGGTTTCAGATGAGGAGAGCAAGACAATAACTATAGACGTGCGTCCTAACCCAGAACTCTATGCAACTTTGTGCCAATTCGAGCATGTAGAAGTGGTGAGCCCACAGGCAGTCCGCGATGAACACATCGCCCGTCTTAGAAGGATTTTGGCTCAACACAAGGGTTAGTTGCACTTCCACTGCATGTTTTTTTCAAAAATATACCCAAAACTGCCATATTTCTTCGATTATAACTGAAAATAGTTTTGCAATGATGAAATAATGACTCATCTTTGCACTCGAAACTAGCGTGAGCAGTTGCGTCTCCTTTTTTATCAAACCAAAAAACGAGACACAATGAAGACTCTCAAAAACTCCGGCGCAGCAGTTCGCAACAGTTTCATCAACGAGTTCGCTTTCGGCGATAAGTCAAAGGCAATCCATGCCCTTATTAAGAGGGCTCATGATTCTCACCGTTTCGACGGAATCAACTCCGACGATTTCATATATAAAGGCATTGGTCGAACTCAGGCAAGTGCCCGTTGCGTACGTATCTCTCAGGCAAGGGTTTCTGCCTGAGAGAAGTATCTTCCTACTATTATTTATTAACCAAAACTGAAAACAATGGAAGGAAGAAATTTCTACGCTACTCAGTTCAGTGCAACCACTGCAAAGAATGAACAGGAAGAGAGGATGATTGCAGTATGTAATGCTGCCCGCATTGGAACGGCGAAAGGGCTGAATAAATATCACCCACTCCGCCTCAAGAAGGAGGATTTCGAGGATGCAATGTCAGATGCAGTCCTCAATGCTCTCCTCCATGTCAATGATTGCACGGGTGGCATTTCATACGCGAACAAGTGCGGATACAGCAGCGCTCTAAAGGCATGTATGGTTGCCGCGAAAAAAGCTACCATGACAACAAGGATCGAGGAAAACTGGAATGAAGAGGAGGGATGGAGAGTCAACCATGAAGTCTTCAAGAAAGAACTTGAAGAGAATGCAATGAAAAACGATCTCGAGGCAAAGGAAGAGCAGTCGATCGCAGCCTTCAGGGAGTCCCTAATAAAGTCTCGAATAATGATGCTTCCCAAAGAAGACCAGATCATGATTGAACTCCGGGGGCTCGGACTACCTTTCAAAGAGATATCGAAAAAGATGGGGTGCAGCATCGGCTCCATTCAGAAGCGTTCTCATGACTGCAAGAAACGCTTCACAAAACTACTTGACAGTTGCGGATACTATGGCCTTTTATGATCAACGGATCATAGTATAATTAGAATCAAAAAATAATCCTAACTTTGGGATAACATGGAAAAGACTCAGCATACAGACAGCACATTCAATCTTGAAAGAGAATTGGACCTAATCGCGGAGCAGGCACGTGGTTGCGACAGGAAGACCGTGGCATATAGCATGGCTCTGATCATTTGCCTGGCACATGGCAGGAAATTCCAAAACGGGATTTATACCCCCGATCCGTCAGACAGGAACTGCCGTTATTACGACCAGATCGTTTCAGCCCTCAGCGAAGCGTGGGACAACTTCGTATACATCGGCAGGGATAAGAAACTCGGAGAGAGGATCGAAAGAATCCAGGCCGCAAAGCTTCCGAAATCAGCATTCCGTAACGCCTTGAACAAATGGTTGGACGTGATTGACCAGGCTGGGGGCAATGAAACTCTTAACGAACCCAAAGAGCTTCGGGAACTTGTCATCGAACTTCTACACCCAGAACGCGTGGTCTTCAATCCGTTTGGCGGAACGGCTAAGTACGGCGAGATGCTTAAACTCGGGGACGGATACGTCGGCAATGCTACATCCCGCGAGTCTTGGGGCATTGGACTGATCCGACTCTTGATGGCAGGAAGCCCTTCAAGGGAATGGTATTGTGAAACTGTTCCGTTTCAACTGGAAAGCGACATGATCCATATAGCGTATCCAAATGTAATCACGACTTTGCCCCTAAGGTATTCCGTTACCGAAAATGATGGCAGGTCTGTTCCTATAGATGATTTCATACTTTCCAGAACAGACGTTTTTCTCATGGAGAGTGGAAGGATGGTTGCCATCGTTCCTGTCAGTTTCTTAAACAGAGGAGGAAAATCTGCCGAGATTAGAAAGAGACTCACTGAGGAAGGATGGCTTGCAAATGTCATAACCCTTCCGATGAAGGTGTTCCAGCATTACTCCAGAATACAAACAGCAATCATTATCCTGGAGAAGGATGAACATCGGCCGGCACATTTCCTCAATGCCACCAAATGTATCAAGCAAGAGAAACTTGACACGAAGGGAATCTTGAAACTGATGGGCAATGAGAACTATTCCATCCCTGTCAGTCTTGATAGGATTCGTGAGAGAGGTTATTCCTGGCACCCTGCAAAGTACGAGGACGACGTTCCTTATATACTTGAGCCTGGCCACAGCAAGCGCCAACTCAAATCCTTCATCATACCCACGGGGCGGAAGGAATATGTCTCGGGACAAATCAGATGCGTCACTCTCTCCGACCTTTCAAATGATCCGTTCTCATTCCACAAGAGTCAGAATGACATCAAGATGATGGATCTCAAAGAACGTCAAAATGAAGAGATCGAGAAAAGCGTGGCGGAAGTGAGACTGTTGGAATCTGAACTCGCCGAACTTAGTGCCAAATACAAAGCGGCTCAGGAAGAAGTCGATATGATACACTCTGCGGCGGCAGAGGAAGCAATGAGAAGAAGAGAGATACTGCTGAAACAGAAAGCAGTTCTCGACTCTGAAATCATGCAAACTGTAAAGGAGCTGGATGACATCCGTTCAGAGTTTGACAGATCGGGGGCAGACGGTGTTATTCCAAATGCAATATACGATCGTCTTTATACGCGAGAAAAAGAGGCATATACGAGACTGGAGAACCTGAAGAAGCAGAGCAGTGAACTTGAACTCACGCGGAGCGACGACATAGTTGAAATGAAACTCAGGGCCAGGTTGGATACGTTGGAGCAGTTCAAAGCAAGAATAGCCGACCTTCAGGAACGTCTGGAAAGGGCTAATAAGAAATTGGTTAGACGGGCAGGCCTCCCTACTCCGGAAACTGCTGGAGCATTCCACAAGGTTGTACACCCAGCTCTGATCATAGGGGGAATCAAGCCTAAGGTTCAGTTCGCTTACGTGGAAGCCAGCCCTACCTCACCGGTTTACATCGGACCGTCCAGTTGTCATGCCTTTAAGGTTGACCAGGATCATATTGACCTGGGCTATCTCGTATACATCATCAGCACGACCGAGTTCCGGGACTACGGTGCAAGCCTTCCTATTATCACGGAAGCGGAGATACTTGAAAGCTATGTTGACATCATCAATGACATCGACGAGCAAAGGGCTTTTGTCCATGAGCGGGAGATGGATGCCAATCCTCTCAAAAGAGAAATTGACGCAATGCGCCGTGAGTTCGATACTGCCAATGCAAAGTATGATAGGGCAATCGGATACAAGAGGCATGAAATGGGGCACTACATGTACCAGATCGGGAACAGCTTCAACCGCATATACAGAATCATCAGAAATGAGGCAGACTTCCGCCGCAAGGAAGAAGTATACCGTCAGATGTACATGATAGAGGACAGTATGAAGGGGATCAATGGCATGCTTGACAGACTCGGAGAGAAAGATATATTCGGTCAAGGAAGTCCTCTGGATCTTCTGGATTATTTCGACATGTACATAGCCACCTCACATCCTGACGGATATGAGATAGGTCTGACTATTGATAGAACGACTATTGACCCTGACATGAAACTGATTTGTCTGATGAATCAGGATGCATTTGACAGTGCCATCCATTGTATCAGGCAGAATGCGGAGGGTCATGGCTTTAAGGACGACCCATCTAGAAATGACTACAGAGTCCAGATTATGCTTTCATATGACAGGGAAAGTGATAGGATTGTCATAGACTTCATCAACAATGGAACTCCGATGGACAAAGGTGTTGATGACGACCTATATGCCAGCCCGGAAGGGAAGGCGGGGAAGCATCAGAATACAGGCACTGGTGGAGCTTTTGTCTGTGATATGGCAAAGTTTTACGGCGGCGAATGTCATGTTAACCCAGAAGGTGTCTACAAAATGTTTGATGTTCAGACAACAATCAGAGTAATACTTCCATACTACCATGAATAGCGCAAAGAAGATACACACCCTTTGGGTGGATGACCGCCCAGATGACAACCTCATTGATAACTGTCAGGATGAGGGAATACAGATTGTAAAGGCCTTGAACTCAAACGAGGGAATGACATATCTTCACAGTAACTGGAAGGATATCGATTTCATAATTCTGGATGCTCGTGGCACCAGAGAAGGAGATGTGACTGACGGTGATACCGGAGGAGTATACGATATGTTGTCAGCCATTCAGGAATACAAACGGGACAAGAAGATTCCTTGCTGTATTTATACGGCATACATCGATGACCAAAAGGTGAAAGAACTGAAAAATCAGTATCCATGGCTGATGCTCATCAAAAAGAACGACCCGAAAACCAAAAGCCCTATCTTCGATCCATACAGGGATTTGATAGATTATATCAAATTAGAGTCTTCAAAACTTGAAGAACGGCAGATTAAGAACATGTATGCTGATGTCCTTGACGCTGCCGACGTCCTGCATTTCAGCGATGAATACAAGAATACACTGATGCTATTTCTGAAGGCGCTTTCCTTTGATGCACACAGGAGCGAATGCCCGGGGCCCGAGGAAATGAGGGATATCATCGAATATATTTGCAAACGTTATTATGAGGCCGGACTGATTCCTAGGGAATGCTTCAAGGCAGCAGGGAACAAACTCAGCGAGATCAACATCACCGATGCGATGAAGTACCTCTGCGGAGAGAAGCCTGACAATATTCTTGGACAAAAGAACCCTATGGGAGTCTTTGACTCCCGAGGGCCCGTCCTTCCTGCTCTTATGACCACTCTCATGGATACCTCGCTCAACTACACACAGAAATGCAAACACGACGGATATAGGGTGACTGGTGAGGATGTCATAGATATAAACCACAAACTGAACGAATATGAAAGTGGAATCAAGACCCCTCTCTATAAGTTTTCAGCACTTCTGAACCTCTGCGATTTCATCCAGTTTTCTGCCGAGTATATCAACAATCACAGCGAAGTCGAAGAAAACAAAAAGCGCTGCGTACGATTAGTGAATTACTGCGTTCGTGATTCAGACGGAAACCCCACAAAAGTTTGCATTGTTGAAAAAGATTATGTCAATAACATCTGGCATGTTGGAGATTTTATAAAACTGAATCCAAGAGGGACAAAGAACAAGGTTAAGGCACCTGTCAGCGAGGGAGACAAAATCATCATTAACAAATTGAGCACAAATACAGACCGATCAGACAAGTATCGCTTTTATGCTGCTGATTATACAATCATATAAAAAACTGGGGAGACCGTTCTAAACAGCCTCCCCTTTTTTCCGTTTCCGTGTCTAGCGCTTCAAGACGAAGCACATCATAAGTTTCACGAAATCCTCTCCTCCCAACGATGTGTAGAAGATTGGCTCACCGGTATCCTGATAGGAGTCAGGGAATGTTTCTACTGATTCGACTTCATGGATTACGGTCCGAAAAGGACTGACCAAACGAATTGTCTGTACATTCTTTGAAACGTAACTGTCCTCGACAGATGGATCAAAGAAATCGTTTACATTTTCCATGGTCACATCGTAATATGGACCAGGCATTCCATCAAGTTCATCTATTAGGGAATCTTCCACTGGGAATACAGCCTCTGTCCCATTAAGATATGGCTTAAAGGCAATCGCCTTGTGTGCCTTTGGAAGGTTATCCTCTTCAAGAGGGTAATCGAACAGGCCCAGTTTCCCCTTGCATGGAATCGGCTCGTCAAAGACGAATGGATCGGTAAAGATCCATTTAATCTGGCCTTCTCCCCCATCCCAAAGGGAATCAGTAGACCTTGCGCTGCCTACTAGGGTCGCATATCCGATGATACTGCCAAGAGGAGCATCATCGTTGTTTGGAATCCAGCCGTAGCGTGTAGCATTTGCTATTGCAGAGCACCACTCAAATGGGATGGTGTCGAAAAAGCTCTTTGGAATCTTCACTGATGAGGCATGGATAAGAATCCGCTTGCCGATGAGATCATTTGAAGGTGCCCATATGCGGTTCTCAACGTCCTTTACACCTGAGCTAAGCAGTGACGCCCAAGGTTGTCTGACTGAAAGTGTTTTCATCCGTTTTTTGTTGCTGATTGTTTTGCCAATTATATCCGGAATACTTGAATACTTACATTAATATCTTTAGATAGAATCGACTTCCAAGATAAAGTGGTGCCAGAACTGATAAGACGTAGCAAGTGTGCTACAGGCAGTTAGAATGCTGACGATTATGCCTTCCAAAGAACCGGGAGGGCGAGTTCGTCAACAAAAGGCCTACATGAACTTCGCTTTCGCACAAAAATATACCACGACGCCAGACAGCAACAGTAGGACCTCGAATAATACGATTGCCCATACCCATGCCTTGAAGGAGAGCCAGACGCTCTCCCCGTCCTTTATTCTCTTCAGTTTTTCCCGATGCTGAGACAGCATCTTCTCCATCTTCTGGTGCGACTCCTCGATAAGCTTCTTCTCATTAGCGAAGAAGTCGCTGTGCATACCTTTGACTACCTCGATGGATTGGTCATCAAGTTGAACGGTGAACTTCTTCCCTTCGAGTTTTTCCAAGAGTTCCCGGGTATCATCCAGCGTCCATTCGATGACCCAGGATGTCTCAATGATCGAGTTCAGTTGGTCATCCAAATCTGCCGATGCCTGAATCACCGTCACTTGATCTTCTTCAAGGGTCCAGATTACGCTGCGAAGTTGATCTATCTGCTTCTCCAGGCTAGTTGACTCCTTGCGCAGTTCGTTATCCTCATGGATTTCATTCAGCATCTCCGCGAAAGGATTACGGGATGCCTGTACTTTTTTGTCGTTGCTCATTTTAGTGCCTTCCTCTACCTCGTCCGCGACTCCTCAAATGAAGGTCATGGGCCCGGCGCAGACATTCACGAGCCCATTCCCTGTCGTCATCAGGTTTCTTACCCCAGCCGTCAGTAGCCGAGCTGCCACCGCCGCAGTTCTGGGCGATGGTCGTAGCCTCATTTACCATCCCAGCGAAAAGAAGGAGAGCGGTATGCTGGACATCCTTCAATTCTGTCCACAAGCAATCCGCCGGATCCGGAGCCTTTGCTTCAGCCATGATGAGGTGATAAATTTCTTCGGGGATGTCAATGGCGTACCTCCGGGAATCCACGGGAATCTCCAGATGGATCTTCTTCGGCTCCGGTTTGGTGACCTTGGGCTCCGGCTTGACCGGTTGGGGCTCCGGTCGGCTGACTTGTGCCCCAGCTGTCGCGGCTGGGGCATGTGCCGCCGGTTTTGGCGTCGGCTTCTGTTGTATCTCGCTATGATGCAATCGCTTCCAGGTATCGACAATACGGGAAGGGGTGAGGCCTCTGTTATGCCCGAGATCGGAGGACTTGTACAGGACCTTGCCCCGGCCGACGGTGTAGCCCCGGACCTTGCCATCACTGTCGCGTTTGAAGACAAGACTGTGCCCCTTCTCTTTGAGTAGGCTCTCGTATTCTTCCCAGGAAAAGCGCTTCATCCTCTTCAGGGCGTCGATACAGTCGTCCCCATATCTCTTGATGTTCTGCAGCCGTTTGGTCTCGGCCTGCACCCAGCCCCGCTCCTTCGTAACCGCATTGGCGGCCATCCTCGCCCGTTCAAAAAGGAAATGGGCGTCATTGACGTTCCCGTCCATGTCGATCCGGTTGGCGTTGATGTGAAGGTGCAGGATCCCGCTTTTGCTGTCGCGGTGCAGCGAGACGACGTACTGGGAGTTCCGGAGGTTCGTGGCTTTTGCGCTCTTGCGCTTGGCCTTTTCCGAAAGGTCGATGGCATCGAATGTTCGGACGAAGTCATCCGCCAGTTTCCGCCAGTCATCCAGGGTCCAACCGACGCTTTCTTCCCTGGCCGGGGAGACTTCGATCCGTATGGAGGTGAGCTCCAAGGGCCGGTGCAGATTCAGTTTCCCACGGAACTGTTCCTGAAGGGTCATCATCCGCGACCAGACAGCAGCGGATGAGATTCCCTCCGGGAGAAGGTGAAACTGGAGGACATCGACCAGTTTTTTCTTGGCCGAGTAATTGACGGCAGTGCTGCCGTGCGAAATCACCTTTGCTTTTGCGATCATGGCTTACTCTTTTCTTTTGTTGAGGATGTTTTGCAACTCCGTAGCGAGCTTGGTGAGTTGCTCAATCCACGTGCGCATGAAGATGGCACTACTGAAGAGGGGCTGCCGCTCCTCTGCCTTGAGGCTGTTGAACATGTTGAAGAATTGGACGATGTCCCCGCGGGCATCACCGATCTGGTTATACGCTTCAATTTCCTGCTCGGTCAGGTGGTACTTTGGCTGGTGGCCGAGTGTACACTTCCGGGTGTATTTGCTGACGGTCATGCCACATTCTTCGGCGCGCTGCCTCACTTGCTCGTACTCTTCCTGCGTGACCCGGGCGTCCAGGTGCAGGGTGCGCCGGGGCAAATCTTCCGGCCTTTTCTTCTGTTTCTTCATAATCCTTTGCCATTCAAATCAATGCGAGCTTGCGAGCGTTCAGGAGCCATTGTTGGACAAGCCGCCTCGCGAATTGTCCGACATTGGTATTTCTCGCTAACTGAGACGGGAGCGGTTTGCTCCCGTCAGTCGTCCTGGGCTGCCGCTTTCTGTTTACGATAAGAGGGAGCCAGGAAAACGATTTTCTGACACATCTCATCAAACCTGTCAATGACCCGTTTTCCATATCTTGACATCAGCATTGAATCGGAGAGGTTCGTCGAGATAACGGTGACACGCTGTTTCTCGTACCGCTCATAAATGAGTTCCGGTATCGGGGTATAGTCAACTCCGTAATCCTTGAACTTGTCAGGTTCTGTCCCCAGGTCATCCAGAAAGAGGTAGTCCGCCTTCTTGAATTCATCATAGAAGGAGCGCTCCTTGTCAAGTTTGGACTGATAGTTATCATTGATCATCTTGGCAGTGCACTTGTACGTGCTGCCGCCATAGTAGTAATGATACAGGGAATACAACGCGTTCATGAGCGAGGTCTTTCCGGATCCGGGAGTTCCTTGTAGGAGCAAGCTGGTGTTCAATCTGGAGCCGATCATCCATTTGGCTACGGCTTCGATGTTGTTGGCCATCTCCGTTTCGTTGATGTCCCTGAACACATTCCCGCGATCTTCGACGACGCCTTGATACAGGACCGTCAGGATTTCCGTGAGTTCTTCTGTGCTAAGCCCGTCCAACTTTTCGGGTAATTTGGTTATCCTTTTAGGACTGAAGGAAGTCTTCAACATTTCCGACTTCAAGCGAAGGATTAATTGCTGTTCCATTTCTTTTTCTTTTAATCAGATTGGTTTCTTCTTTATACTTATAGCTATTTATAGCGTTATCCACTTTATTATAGGGTGAAGTTTTTTCGCCATCGGCAGTGAAAAACTTTCCCTGCTCTTGGTGTAATTTTTTCACCGATGTCGGTGAAATATTTTCACCATCCTTATAGAGATACTTCCGCATGACTTCATCGCTGACCGTGTATTCATAGGTTCGATATTTCGGACGCCTCTCCTCATTGCGAACAATCAATCCCCGGTCCATCAAATTCTTTATGGCCGTGCAGACTGTCCTCTTGGTAACGCCTGCGTAATCCGCAAGAGATTGCTCACTCTTATACATGGTCATCCCTTTCCGACTGTATGAGAATACCAGCCCAAGAATGACCAGCTCACACTTATTCAAGTCGAGCTCTTTCCCTAACATCCATTCATAGACGACGAAGTCGGACATCCCTATTTCCGCATAGACTGATACTCGTCCGCCAGCTTGCGGGCCTTGTCGACGTCGAAGACGATCCGTCGTCCGATGCGGGAGACGATGGCGGTCTTGAGGACCCCGCCGCCCTCGGCCGAACCGTCCTCCTCGCGCGGCGCGCGCATCAGCGCGTAAATAGTAGAATCGGAGCATCCGAGCTCCACAGCCAGGGCGTGAACGCCCAGGGCTTTCTGGCCCGCCTGAGCGGGACGGTTAGCAGCGGTCGGGGAGTTCGCCAGCGCGTAGTGCGTGAGCTCGAGATACTCCTCCCCGGTCATCATGTAGACGGGCTTCTCCAAGAGCCCTTCGATGGATTTTGTTGTACTCATATCAATTACTGTTTTTAAAGGTTGAACTTATCTTCATTTTGGGGTTTGACTTTTTTTCGGTTTTGCTTTTTTGATGGATTGTGCCACTTCCAAAAGCGAAAAGTGCCGGAAAACTGAGGTTTTCGGGGCACTTCCCATATTCAATTTACGAAATTTTTCTCACATTTACATGCTTTTAAGCCACTTTTTTGAATTTACGCTAGCATCCACACAAAAACGGCA